>CAVUSV010000005.1:0-518312 GCA_963744225.1 uncultured Acidimicrobiaceae bacterium | reverse complement strand
TGTGGGCCGAGAGAGGGTCACCACCTCCCTGCCCGTCGTTACTTGCCGGCCGAGAAGTGCTTCCCCTCGCTGCGCAGTCTCACGACTCTGACCTCAGGATCACGGTCTGAGAGCTTCCCGGCCTCATCAAGCTCCTGGAGCATTTGTGGATTCTGGGCGTTGGCCGTCTGCGGGCGATCAATGGCAATGACGGCAACGCCGTTGTCGACTTTGTGCGCGAACAAACTCGGCTTCCACAGCGTCCTTCCCCGCAACGAAGTGCCCGTTTCTGCGAGCGTCACAACAGTTTTCTGAAAATGACACCGATCGCGCCCTCGGTCTTTTAGACGATATAGAACAGTCGTGGCTATCGAGAACAGTGTGATGTCCTTCTCACTAGAACCATACTTTACTCAGTTGAAGGCCTCTCCAGGCTTGGCGAGAGAGAACGCCCAGGGAGGTGGTCTGGCAGGCCGCCCACAGGACCGGGCGCTGGTGCTGGGAGGCCGAGTGGCGGTCGTGCCCTCGGCTGTGCACCGAGATGCAATGGAGGATTGTGCTGCGGTCCATGAGATACCGCACACCACGGCGAAGCTGATCGATTTCATCGTCCTTGCTCATGGCTGACGGATCCTTCCTGTGATCGGACCAGGCAGGCGCCCCCAGTCGGTCCAGAATCTGACCGTAGATGCGCTTGACGTGAGGGCAGTCGACCGCCATCCGGTCGAGGTGCGCCAGCATGTCCATGCCGAACCCGTCCCGCTCCGATGCTGCTCCCAGTCCGGAATGGATCTCGAACAGCTTCTCGACGGCGTCGTCATCGGACTCATGGGCCACCGCCAACGAGATCGTTCCAGTGACGACCGCGAAGTTGAAGAAGTCCCGACCGGAGACATGGAGCGAGGCCCTGGGGTCCCGCAGCAGATTGCGGCCCTTGGTGCGAATCGTCGTGGTCGAGAATCGGATCAGCTTCGAGTAGAAGGGTAGGCCAGGTGGTGGTCGATCTTTGAGAGAACTGTGGAGTACCGTCCTCGCCGATGGTGGCCAGGATTCCGTTGCGCGCACCAGCGACGAGATCTCCCACAATCGCCCTGTCGTCATATGAGACCGCTTCTTCCAGAGAGGAGATTCTGTGGCAGGGCGGGACACCCGCACCGCATCGTTGGGCGCTGACGATGGGACAACCGACAGGCTAGAGGTGACGCGCATCTGTAACAGCGGATTTCCCAGAATGTCATGACAGAGAAACGGACTGCGAAATACGCAGTCTGACCATCATGCCTGGGAGACTCCATGTTTGTGTCTGTGATCCATCGAATCCATGACCCAGAAGGTTTTAAGGCAGCAGAGGCCAAAGCGTTGGAGGGAGGGCTTCCTCCAAGTGTGGCGCTGCCAGTCCACACGGCTACCCCCGATCACCGACTCGGCATCTGCATCTGGGAGGGCGAATCAGTGGCGGCAGTGCGCGAGGTCGTTGAGGGTGCGGTCGGACCGTACGCCGAAAACGAGTACGCCGAGATGGAGGTTGACGGTCTCACCGCACAACTTCGGAGCTAACTTGCCTGCTCTCAGGCTTCGAACTGATCCGCTCCGAACCAGGGATCCTTGAGCCGATCACGGGAACTTGGAGTGGGGCATAGGTCTGCCCAGCCCCGGACGCCAGGTCAGTGAGGCACATTCCCGTCCCCCTGGCATCGAGTGCTCACCTTCGCAAACGGCGCATCCCGTCGAAATCCGAAGAGCCATACAAGCTGCGA
This sequence comes from uncultured Acidimicrobiaceae bacterium, assembly GCA_963744225.1. GTDB lineage: Bacteria > Actinomycetota > Acidimicrobiia > Acidimicrobiales > RAAP-2 > Bog-473. The sequence continues at coordinate 516,576 of CAVUSV010000005.1, read as the reverse complement.
GGATTGGTCCGTGGGCGGCTCACCAGACCAAATCGCGGGCGTCCGAGTGCTGGGCGATGTCTGCGCGGTGGCGACCGACGGATCGGTTATCTACCTCCCGAGCCCCAGTCAGCGGCGTCTCTTGGCCCTGCTGGCGCTGCATGCGCCGCGCCGGCTGCGCTCGGAGATGCTTGCGGACGTGCTCAGCGTCTCTCCCGGAGCGCTCCGGACGACCGTCTCGCGACTTCGTTCGGCAGTCGGGCTCGAGGTGCTTCTCACGTCAAGCACGGGTTACGCCTTGGAATGCGACGTCGACGCGTCGCAGTTCTGCCGCGCCGTCGCTGCGGCCTCCCGCTCCGAGGATCGGGTACTTGGCCTTCAGCAGGCGTTGCAATTGTGGACCGGCCCGGCGCTCGACGAGTTCGTTGGCGAGGAATGGGCCGCCGGTGAAATAGCCAGGCTGACCGAGATCCATGCCGGTACCGTCGACGACTATGCCGAAGAACTGATCGGCGAGCGCCGGGCAGCCGACGCCGTCGCGGTGCTCCAGGCGCACGTGGCGCAGTATCCCTACCGTGATCGGTCAAGGGCGCTGTTGATCCGGTCTCTGGCCAGTTGCGGGCGGCAGGCAGACGCGCTCCGCGCCTTCCAGGACTACCGGTCGTTGCTCGTCGAGGAACTTGGCACAGAGCCCTCTCCTGAGGTGGTCAGAACGGAGCGTCGGGTCGCGACCGGTTGGGACGGGTCCGACTCTGGGCCCAGCCAGGCTGCGACGACGACGGACGCGGTCATCGTGCCGCCTCCGCCCGAGTTGGCCCATCGGGCTGATTTCATCGGGCGCGTGGCGGAACGCGATCTTCTCGGCGCCGAGCTCGCGGCGTCCGTATCGGGCCTGCGGTGCGTGATCCTCGGCGGTGAGCCCGGGATCGGTAAGACCTTGTTGCTGGCTGAGTTCGCCCGGTCCGCAGTGTCGACGGCAACGGTCCTCTACGGTCGCTGCGATGAGACGGGTGTACCCCTCGAGCCCTTCCGTACCCTCATTGGCTCGTGTGTCGAGCACGCGCCCCTTGAGTTGCTCACCGACCATGTCGCCCGTTGTGGGGGAGAATTGGCGCGGATCGCTCCCCGTCTCTGGGCGTGGGTCGCCACCGCCCCGCGGCCGACACGGTCAGATGACGCGACTGAGCGTTTTCTCGCGTTCACCGCCGCGGCCGATCTGCTGGGCCGGGTCGCAGCGCACCGCCCGTTGGTCCTGATGCTGGATGACCTGCAGTGGGCCGAGCCGACGGCACTTCTCCTCGTCCGGCATCTGGTTCGAGCGTTGGCAGATGCACACATACTTCTCGTGTCAAGCTTGCGCGACCCCGGTGAGGCGGTCTCTGACGAGCTCCACCAAACCCTGGCGCTCCTGGAGCGGGGTGAGGTCCGCCGCGTCCAACTGAGCGGTATGGAGGATGACGAGCTGGCCAGCCTGGCCGCCGACGTGATTCCTGCGGTCTCGGATGCGGAGCGCCTGCACGTCGTGGCGAGGCTCCGAGAAGAAACTGCAGGCAATCCCCTGTATGCATCGCAGCTGATCGCGCACTGGGCCGAGACAGGTTCAACTGGCAGTGGGGACAGTGCCGACGACGTCCCGCCCAACCTACGAGAGGTCGTGTGGAGCAGGGTGCACGCGCTCGGGAATGAGGTATCGCAGGTGCTCGCCGCAGCGTCGGTGCTCGGGGTAGAGGTCCACGAGGATCTCCTGTTCGAGATGCTGGACCTCCCCGGGCCCACCGTGCGTGCCGCTCTGGATACGTCGGTCGGCGCAGGGCTCCTCGTCGACCTGGGCTCGGTCCGGCGAACGACGAGGTTCGTCCACGCACTCATCGCCAAGGCGTTGTACACGCAGATCGGATCTTCGAGCCGCGCCCACCTGCACGAGACCGCGGCGCGGAGCCTGGTTACGAGGCACCCGGTGCCGCCACCCGACGTCGTGGTCCAGTTGGCCCGGCACTGTGCACTGGCCGGGTTGGCCTCGGAGGCCCTCGATTGGTCCGTCCGGGCCGGCGAGCACGCCCTCGCGCATCTCGCCCCTATTGAGGCCGCCCGCCACTTCCGCGTTGCGCTCGACATCGCAGAGGAGCTTGATCGACCCGACACCGAGCGCGCCGATCTCATCGTGCGCCTCGGAGACGCCCAGCATGTGGCCGGCGACCCCCTGGCGCTGGCCACCCTCGAGAAGGGAGCGGAGCTGGCCGGCCGCGCTGGGAACGGGGAGACGCTGATGCGGGCTGTGCTCGCAGCGGATCGCGGCTTCATGAGGCTCGATAGCGGCGCCACCAGCTATCTCGCCATGGTCGAAGCGGCTGTTGCCGCGGCCGACCCGACCGACACCGCCAACTACGCCCGGCTCCTCGCTATCCTCGCGCAGAGCCTCACCTACACCGCCCGTGCGGAGCGGCGGACCGCGTTCGCGCACCAGGCGCTTGCTCTGGCGGAAGCAACGGGCTCGCCCACTCTCCTCGCCCAGGTCGGTCCCGCGGTCGTGTCGGCGCTGTGGGGCCCCGGGACCGCACAGCTTCGCGGCCGGGTGGCGGCTCGAGTGCTGACGGCCGCGGAGGCCACGGGGGATCCGCGGCTGCAGTTCGGTGCCCGCCTCACGGCGTACAGCGTGGCCGTGGAGTCAGCAGACCCCATCGTTGCCGCCCACAGTCTGGCCGGGATCCGCTCCGCCGTACGATCCCTCGGCGAGCCCCACCTCCGATGGACCGCCGGCTTGGCCGAAGCCTTCGACGCCATGATGGCGGGACGGCTCGACGAGTCGCAGTCGATCGCCGCGGCGACCCTGGATCTTGGCCTGCAGATCGGGGTGCCGGACGCGTTCGCGCTCTTCGCCGCGCAGTTCTTCGTGATCGGCACATTCGCTGGCCGCCATGACGAGCTGTTCCCGTTGGTGGAGCAGGCACAGCGGGAAAACCCAGAGCTGTTGGCATTCAAGGTGGCCTATGGGATCATTTGCGCCGCGGTTGACCGCCGCGATGAGGCCAGGGGGATCCTCTGCGAGGGCATGGCCGACGGCTTCGCCGAGATTCCCCGTGACAACATCTGGATGACGTCGGTCATCGGCTGCGCAGTGCTTGCCATCGAGCTCGACGACGTCGATGCGGCGGCGCAACTCCTCCCCATAGTCGAGCCGTATGCCGGTGAGGTGGCGTTCAACGGGATCACCAGCCAGGGTCCGATCGCCGCGTACGTCGGAAAGCTGGCGTCACTCCTCGGCCGTCACGATCTGGCCGAGGACCACCTGCGGTCCGCTTTGGCCACGGCGGTGGGATTCGGCTGGACGTATCACCGGGCCACAACGCTCTTTGCGCTGGCGCAAGCCCGCCATCGCCGTCTCGGGACGCTGGACGCTGAAGGGCGGTCGTGGTTGTCTGAGGCGGCCGAGCTCTGCCGGGCCTACGGGTTCAAGAGCTGGACGGTTCCAATTGATGCCCTGGCCGCCGAGGGAGGACTGCCAACGCGTTGGTGACGCGCCGTTGGCGCACCATCGGTCGGGCGGGAGGCAGTTCGTCGTCCCAGCGGACCGAAAGGGTGCACGATGGCAATTGGTCTTCAGATCTCCGGGTCGGGCTGGACAACCGAGCAACTTGATCGACTGTCCGAGGTGGTGCAGTCCGAAGGGACCCCCGACGGCTTGCTCTTTCATGCCAGCTGGGTGACCGGTGACGGTGCGGAAGGGATGGACTTCTGGGTGTCGCGTGACCATTTCGACCGCTTTTGCCAGTGAGAAGCTTGGCCCCGCCGCCGCCGCGGCGGGGCTCGCTCCCCCCGATGTTCGGGAGTTCGCGCTGCACGACTTCTTCCCGCGTTGATCTGGAACGACCCACCGACATCACATCCGGTCCCCGGTGACGCGCATCTGACGCGAGTCGAAGAACATCATCAACCCAGTGGGGCACGAAGGGTGCTCCCGGAGAGGAGTTACGGTCCATGGCAACCCTCATAGTCACTCACGAAGTCGAGGACGTCGCGCACTGGCTGGCGTCTCCCCGACGAGAGGAGTTCTTCGGCCCAATGGGTTTCTCGCACCGCACCTTCGTCGACCCAGATAATTCAAATCAGGTCGGCCTTATCGTCGAATGCCCGTCTCTCGAGGCGCTGCACGTGGCGCTCAAGGCCGAAGGCGCGGATGAGGCCATGAAATTCGATCGCGTCCGGCCAGACACGATCCGCATCCTGGTCGAGGGCTGACCCGTGGACCTGACCTCGGCGCTGGACGCGTCCTACAGCCAGACCGCCGGCCTCGTCGCCGGCCTCGGGGACGGCGACCTCGCTGCTGCCTCCCCGTGCGCCGGCTGGGACGTGCGAGCGTTGCTCAACCACCTCCTCGGCGCCACGTGGATGTTCACCCTGGTGAACCAGGGCCAGGCGGCCGGCGAGGACGCCGGCGACGTGATCGGCGCGGACCCGCACCTGGCTGTGACCACCGCAGCGAAGGAGAACGTGGCCAGCTGGCGCGGGCCGAACGGTTTCGATGGCGAGCGCAGCTACCCGTTCGGGACATTCCCGGCCCAGGGTGCCGCGATGATCAATCTCGAGGAAGTCGTCGTCCACAACTGGGACCTGTCCAGGTCGACTGGGCAGGTCCTCACTATCGATCCGGAAATCGTGGCGATGGTCGACGTGTTCTGCCGGTCGATCCCACTCGACGAGTTCAGGGCCCATGGAGCGTTCGGGCCCGAGGTCCAGCCAACCGAATCGGCATCACCGACGGACCGCCTGATGTCCCTTCTCGGCCGCCGACCCTGATCCAACTCCAATGCATCCCCTCCACACGAAAGGAAGACCGATGGCGTTTGGCATAATTCACCACTTCCCTGGCGGCACCGAGAAGCAATACGACGCCACGCTGCGCGCCGTGCACGTGTCCGACACCGAATTGCCCGAAGGGCAGATCTTTCACGCTGCCGGGCCTTCGGGCGACGGCTGGACCATAGTGGCGATCCACGATTCGGAGGCCAGCTGGAACGAGTTCCGTGATCAGGTCCTCATGCCACGTCTCCAGGCCGGTGTGGCGGGTGGCTTCGCCACTCCGCCGCAGGAGTCGACCATGGAGGTCCACAAGCTGCTCCGGTAAGCCCCCCCAGATGGCGCCCGGCGGAGGGAACGCAGGGATCTCAGGCGGAAGGTAGACCGCTCTCCTTCGGCGCACCGTCCGTCGGGAGTTTCAGCATCCTCGGCATCAGGTTGACATGGTCGGACCCGCCTGGTTGTCGCTATGCGATACTCGACCGATGCGGGTGGGGTCCCAAAGCCGCGCCGTACTCGGTGTGGTCGTCGGGGCCGTGTCGTTGTTGGCGCCGCTCGCGTCTGACGGCGGGGCGGGAGCTACGTCCGGTGGCCCGGGGGCTCCGCTGGCGTTGACCGTGGACGACCTGGCGGCGCCGGTGGGAATCGGGCTGACCGACGTGTACTTCGGATGGCACGTCGGCGACAGTCGGCGGGGCGCGGTCCAGAGCGCGTACCGCATCGTGGTCTCCCGGCCCGCTCTCGCCGGCCCGGCACGCGGCGCGGCACCGGTGGTCTGGGACAGCGGCAAAGTCCTGTCCGCGGCGCAGGCGTTCGTGCCATATGGGGGACGCGCCCTTGCGCCAGACACCACCTACCGGTGGACGGTTCAGACCTGGGACGGCTCGGGGGACAGCGGACCGCTGGCGCGCGTCGAGACATTCGACACTGGCTTGGACGACGGCGACTGGCACGCGGATTGGATCAAGCGCCCCACGGTCGAGGTGTTAGACACGCCAGCCACGCTCAACGTCCAGAACACCACTGGCATCTGGGCCAACAAGGACGAGTACAGCTACGTCCGGAAGGAGGCGATGCTCGGCGGCTCTCCTATCGTCCGGGCCCGAGCGTACGTGTCAGCCGACCAGCAGTACGAGCTCTATGTGAACGGGTCGATGGCCGCCAAGGGCGAGGCGTACGCGTACCCGGATTCGCAGTACTACGAGACGACCGACATCACCCACCTCCTCGAGGCGGGAAGGGCCAACGCCTTCGGGATCATCTACAACTGGCAGGGGCCCGGCAAGGGGCGACCGGAGGGCACACCGGGCGTCATCGCCCGCATAACCGTGCTGCACGCCGACGGCAAGGTCGACGTGATCACGACCGATGGCACGTGGAAGGTCCTGCCGGGTGCGTGGCTGCCAGGCGTCCAGCGCGACGAGGAGGGCGACCCGGTCGACTACACAGAGAACATCAACGGCCCGAGCGAGCCGATCGGCTGGGACGAGGCCAGTTACCGGCCCTTGGGGTGGCAGCCGGCAATGGTGATCGGTCCTCATCCCACCGCACCCTGGACTCATCTGGTGTCCGTGCGGACCCGCATCGTCTACGAGCCGGTCCACGCCGTCTCCGTGTCGCGCCTCGCATCTGGCGCCGTCGTGGCCGACTTCGGGAAGGTCTACGCCGCGATCCCCTCGGTCACCTTCAGCCACGGGCTGCCCGGCCGGCGGGTGACGATGCACGCCGGGTACCTCCTCGACCGGTCGGGTGACGTCTCGACCACAATGGGGACGCAGCACACGAACATGAGCTACTCCTACGTCGAGCGGGGCGGCGGGCGCGAGACCTTCCGCCCCTTCGACTACCTCGGTTTCCGGTACCTCCAGATCGACAACCCGGGCGAGACTCTCACCACGAGGGACGTCGTCGTGCTCACCCGGCACGATGCCGTCCCCGACGAGAACGCCGGTACGTTCACATCTTCGGACAAGACGGTGGACGCCGTCTTCGACCTCGGCCGCCACTCGGCGTTGTTCACGATGCAGGAGCAGTTCGTCGATACCCCCACACGGGAAAAGGGCCCGTGGCTCGGGGACGGAGCGAACGAATCGGAGACGGCGATGGATGCTTTCGGCGAGACGAATCTGACGAGGAAGGACCTGCTCGAGTTCGCCCAGTCGCAGGCTCGCTTCTGGCCGAACGGTGCCATCAACAAGATCTATCCGACCGCGCTCGGGGCACAGGAGATCCCCCAGGGGACCGCGTACTACCCCGAGTGGGTCTGGCAGTACTGGATCCACACCGGCGACAGGGCGTTGCTGACTGCGCTGTATCCCGTCGTGGTCAAGGTGTCGGACTTCTTCTGGAGCAACATCGGCTCCAACGGTCTGGTCGGGACCATCCCCGGTCCAACTGACGTCCCGCAGTTCCCAACCGACACGCAGCTCAACCTGCTGGCGGACAACGTGTTCAACCGCGTCGCCGACATGGCGGACGCTCTCGGCCGTCCGGCAGCCGAGGTGGCGAACCAGCGCGAGCGAGCCCACGAGCTGGCGACCGCCATCAACGCCCACCTCCTGCTGCCGGCGGGTTACTACACCGACGGACTGGACGCCATGGGCAGGCCGGTCGCGCCAAACGACAACCTCTGCACGTGCTCAGGCGCGGTCTCGCCGCAAGTCAATAACGCGCTTGCCGTGCAGTTCGGGGTCGTTCCAGCGTCCGACGTCACGACCGTTAGCAACTACATCCTCAGCATGCCCTTCTCCCCACCGGTCGTCAGTGCCGCTGATGTCCTCGACGCGCTGCGGATCACCAGCCGGGACCGCGACATCCTGCATATCCTCACCGACGCGTCGGGTCCCGGCTGGGCCAACATCCTTGCCCAGGGCGGAACGTTCGCTTGGGAGATGTGGAACCCCCGGGACCAGGATGTCCTCACGCCGCCCCTTGCCTCGCTCCTCGGCAACGGCGATAGCCGTTCACACGGCTTCGGCTCGAACGTGCTCGTCGCGATTCAGCAGACGATGCTGGGAGTCATCCCTACGGCCCCGGGATATGCCTCGTTCGACGTCACAGTGCCGTTGCATGCACTGAGCTACGCATCGGGGCAGGTGCCGACTCCCCGTGGGGCCATCGAAGTGGCGTGGAGCCGACCGGCGGTCGCTACCCGGCCCTTCAAGGTCGACGTCACCGTGCCGGCCAACACGAGGGCGAAGGTCAGCATCCCAGCCGTCGCCCTGGAAAAGGTCCGCGAGTCGGGCATGGCGCTCAACAGGCGGGCAGGAGTCACGTCGGCGTCCATCGACGGCGACTACGCCGTTGTCGAAGTCGGCGCCGGCTCGTATCACTTCACCAGCACCGACGTGCCGATGGCTGCGATTCTGCATGGAGTCAAGGATGTCGAACAACCCTGAATTGAATGAAGCCGCGGTGATCGCATTTCGCGACGCTGCGTCGTTCGAGACCTGGCTAGACGCGCATGTCGACCGGCGGGCGGGCGTATGGCTCAAAATGGCGAAGAAGGGATCCGGCGTCCCCTCATTGACCAGTGACGAGGCGGTCGACGTTGGGCTTTGCTACGGCTGGATCTCGGGTCAGCGAAAGTCCTACGGCGGGGTCTACTACCTCCAAAAATACGTGCCCCGGAGACCCCGCAGCCGTTGGTCGAAGGTCAACGTGGCCAAGGTTGCAGAGTTGATCGCGACCGGGCGGATGCGACCGTCCGGCTTGGCCGAGGTTGACGCCGCGAAGGCCGACGGGAGATGGGCTGCCGCGTACGAGTCGCAGCGCAACGCCACCGTCCCACCGGATCTCGCCACCGCCCTTGCAGCGAGTCCGATTGCAGCACACGCGTTCGACGCACTTAACAAGACCCAGCGCTACGACGTGATCCTGAAGCTCATTACCTCCCGCACCGCCGTTGCCCGCGCCGCCCAGCTGCGCCGAGCGATGACCGCGCTCGAAGGTGGCGACGCCGTGTGAATGAAGCGTCTCCACGGGTGTCGGGTTCCAGGTGGATGGCGCTTTATGAAGCGCGCGGTCCTCGCGAATGCAGCTCATGGCTCGCGCCCTGGAGACCTCGTCAGTCTCTCGTCACTGAATCTCTCGCGTCTAGGTATGCAGTGAGCTCAACGATGAGCTCTTGGGCGTCTACTCGGGCACCATCGATGAAGCTTGACTTGCGTCGGCGCAAAAACGGGGTTCCCAGAAGAAACATGCCGGGCGAATCAACAACAACGCCCCCGTCGTGGCGAATCATCCCCTTGCTATCTAGGACCGCAATGTCGAGCCAGGAGTAGTCCGGACGGAATCCCGTCGCCCAGATGACCGTCTCGACCTCACCGCTGGCGAGATCGAGACCCAGTGGCGGTGCGTCGCCAACGACAGTTGGTGCGAACCGGTGAGGCGGCGGTACCGCGTCGTCAAGGCCGCTCGCAGACGCCCACTCATCGATGGTGTCAAGCAGCCGCCCAAGCTTGAGGTCGGCGAGCTCGCATTTGTTCCGTAAGGATCCGGAAAACTGGGCCCTACCCGCACTGATGCCAGCGAGCCGACCGACAAGTTTTACGCCGGCGGTCGTGAGCGCGTTGAGGTCGAATGTGGCCCGTTCGGGCGAGCCTGCGAGCTGCATGGATGGCACGCGCCGAGCCCGGACGATGTCTTCGACTTCGTCGTAGCGTTCATCGAGGACGCCGGCTGCCTCCATCCACCAGTGAATATCTCGACCCCGGTACTCACGCGGCCCCCGCACATGTTCGCCTACCGCGAGCATGACCTGGCGGCCGGAGCGCTGGACCTCCCACGCGATCTGTACTCCAGTCGCCGATGCACCGACGATGAGCACGCCTCCTTCGCCGAGCTGATCGGGGCTTTTGTACTCAAGCGGGGTCAAGGTCGTCACCGACGATGGCATTGCGTCCGACAGTGCGGGTACACGAGGCACATTGAAGGCCCCGGTGGCCACGACGACTGTGTCGCAGAGCCACTCGTCTTGGTTCGTGGTCACCCGGTACTCGCCATTGCTACGGCACACGGACGAGACCGTGGTCTCGGATTGCACCGGGGCGGCGATCACCGTCGCGTAGTCCGTGATGAAGTCGACGATCTCAGGCATCGTCATGAAACCGTCGGGCTCGCTACCATCGTACTCGTAACCCGGAAGGCGGCATTGCCAGTTCGGCGTGAGCAAACGTAGCGAGTCCCACCGTTCGGTCCTCCACGAGTTGGCGACCTCGTGTCGTTCGAGGACGACGTGGTCGATCGAACGTTCTGAGAGGCACCTACTCATCGCCAGCCCGCTGTGACCGGCTCCGATCACGACGGTCGTGGTGCGCATAGAGCCGCCCTACTCCTCCGAATGAAATCCGGTCAGCGAACCTGGACGCTCACGTTTGTGGGGTTCGTGATGATGTCGTACACGGCCGAGCGCTTCTGCGATTGTGCGACGAGCGCCCGAATGTCGTCCGACGATGCGTCTGCATCGATGTCGTAGGTCACCTTGATATCGCTAAAGCCATTGCGGACATCGCTGTCCACTCCGAGGATGCCTCGAACGTCCATCCCGCCCTGGATCGTCGCCGACACACTGCGTAGTTGGATATCACGATTCTGCGCCACCGCAGCAACGCCGGCGGTAAGGCAGCTGGCGAGGGCGACGAGGACGTATTCGACAGGGGTCGCGCCGTTGTCTTCGGAGGCGAAAATCTCTGGGTGATCGGCGTCGAAGTCGTACCGGGTGCGGTGGTTCTGCTCCTCGCCGAGACCGAAGAAACCCTCGACCGTTGAGCGGCTGTGGGTGCCGTTTTGCCACTCGCAGGTTGCCCGCCATTGGAACTGCGCCGCTTGCGGTGCTTCGGTGAGCGCCTCTCGGGCGCCCAAAAGGGCCTCGACGTTGACGCCGTTGTTCACTGGTGTATCCGTAGCTGTCATTTGGATTGCTCCTTCTGATATCCACACGGGGTAACTCCCCGTCGGGGTGACAACACATGCTGGGGTGACGAGCTCAGTTGCGTGCAGCAATTTCGAGACGCGCCGACAAGGACGGATTCACGTTGGACTCTGCCCGGAAGGTACCCGAGGAGCACCGCTGACGCCTGCCTACCCATGCTCGGGTCCCAGGGGGCGGCCGAATGTGACGGCGGACAGAACCGGTGCTGGCACCGAAGCTTCCAGTTGGGAATCTGGGCCTACCCCGAGCGCGTCGTTGATCGTCGAGAACGCGAGGCGGAGCGCCACGAAGGTCGTGATGGCGAAGATCTGCGCCTCGTCGAAACCGGCGTCCCGGAGGTGCTGGACGTCTCTGGCCTCGATGGCGTTCGGGTCGGTTGCCACAGCTCGAGCCCACTGGACCAGTGCACGCTCGCTGGGGTCCAGATCGTCGTCTGCACCGCGAATGACCGCCCCGGCAGCTTCCGGCCCCATCTCCGCTGCGAGTTTCTTGCCCCATGCCAGCGAGCAATAGGAGTCACCCAGAGTCGACGCAGCAGCCGTCACGAGGACAGCCCGCTGCCGAAGGGTGAGGGAGCCCGCCTGCGTTGCCTGGCCCATGAGGTCGGACATGCCTTCGAGCGTGGTTGGCATGTACGCCCACAGTCGTGAAACGTTCGTTACGTAGCCGACACCTCCTAAGTCGTCGTCGAACAGGCGCTGGACGTCAGGCGTGTGCTTCGGCGCTTGGAGGAAGCCTGTCCTCAATTCGTCGGCTTGGACGTTCGACGTGTGGTTGCCAATGTGGACTGTTTGGGCTGGCTTCCTGGCGACGTAGGCCACAACCGCGACGGGCGATCGAAGGGGGAGACCGGCGCGGACCCTCTCGCGAGCAAGCTCGGCTGCTGCCCGCAAGAACGCCACCTCACCAACCGCCTCCATAGCCTCAAAGGCCGGACCGGTCGACGCCATGGCTCGTGCGTACAGCTCTGGATCGGCGAACTCAAACACAAAGGGGATGTCGGAGCGCTCCACGTCGGTGAAGCCCGCATCCTGAAGGAACGTCTCGCCGGCGCCAGGCCGGCCAAGGGCCACCATGGCGGCTTGGTTCTCCACCTTTGGCGCCGCCGCGAGAGAGAAGGGCGCCAGCGCCCAAGCGCCCGCTGAGGCCTTGATGTGACCCCACACAGTGAGGCCAACCCGGCCACCGGGGACAAGGACGCGGTACACCTCGTTCATCGCTTCAGGGGTCGTCCCCCAGATGCCCCGGAAGCTGGTCACAACGTCGAAAGCGCCGTCATCCCAAGGCATGGCGTGCATGTCTCCAACCCGCAGGTCGGCCTCTGGATTGCGGTCGCGGGCCACTGCAACGAGGCGCTCCGACGCGTCAATACCTGCGCAGAGAGCTCCTCGTAGGCCGGCCAGCTCAAGCGCGAGACCCGCACCGCAAGCGACGTCCAGCAGCGTGTCGCCGGCGCCCACGCCAAGTCGCTGGTGCAGCGCGACGTACTCCCGACAGTTGGACGGTTCACTGAGGGTGGAAAAGTCGACGGCCCGTCGCCCCCAGCCCTCATCGACCCCGCGCCAGCTCTCCTCGAGCCGGGTCGACACCGCCGGATCCTCCGTCACGGTCGAGACCTCGAGAAGGCCGGACCGGGAATCACGGGCAGCTCGGACAGACCGCGCAGCACGAGGCCGTCGCCGTGCCCCCAGTGCAATTCCGTGACCGGTACTGCAAGTGAGAGCTCTGGGAACCTTTGGAGGAGCGACCCGAGGGCCAGTTGGCCCTCCATCCGAGCCAGCGGGGCACCGAGACAGTGATGGATACCGTGCCCAAAAGCCAGGTGACGGGCCTCACCCCTGTCGAGGTCGAGCGTCTCAGGGCTGGCGTATCGGTCTGCGTCCCGGTTTGCCGCGGCCAGGCAGATGATGACCTGCTCACCGGCGGGGATCGCCACATCTCCGAGAGTCAGCGGTGCAGCGGTGTAGCGAAACGTCGAATGGGGGACCGGTGCGTCGTAGCGAAGGAACTCCTCCACGGCCTTTGGAATCCCTGAGGGATCGGCACGAAGCTGGGCAAGCTGAGCTGAGTTGCGGAACAGGGCGACGAGGCTGTTGCCGATGAGGCTGGCGGTTGTGTCGTGTCCGGCGACGATCAGCTGAAAGATCGTGGAGAGCAGCTCTTGGGTATCGAGGGACTCCTTTCCGTCGCGGGCACTGATCAGATCAGAGACGAGATCGTCGCCGGGATGAATCCGCTTGGCTTCGACAAGTTCTCTCAACATGGCCACGACCACGTCGGATGCGTCCTTGGCCGCCGCATACTCGTCGGGAGTCGACGTTGGGACGAGCATCTTGGTGAACCCTTTACCGAGCGAGGCGCGGTCGCGCTTGGGCACGCCAAGGAGCTCGCAGATGACCGTGAACGGTAGTGGGAACGCGAAGGCTGCGACGAGGTCGATCCGGCTGTCAGGTGCTTGCCGAGCAATGTCACCGAGGAGGTCGTCCGTGATTGTCTGAATGCGGGGGCGCAACGCTTCCACGCGGCGCGTTGAAAAAGCGGCTGACACGAGTCGCCGCAGACGGGTGTGGTCGGGAGGGTCGACCGTGAGCATGTGCCGGGCGAAGGCCGGTCCGGGTAGGCCTTCCGCCACCACGCCCGAGCCTGTTGCCAGTGCCGCGTGCATGTCCTTGGAGAGCCGCGGCTCGTTGAGGGCGGCACGGGCCTCCTCGTAGCCAACGACGAGCCAGGCGTCATGCCCGTCGGCCAACGTCACCGCATGCACTGCACCGAGCTGGCGGACTTTTTCGAATACCGGGAACGGGTCGTCGAGGTTGTACGACCCCCAAGCCGACAGCGCCTCCGTGATCGTCATCTATCACCTCCGCGTCGGGAGCCACAGGACGGTCCCGTCCACGCTCTCGGGTTCGAGGTCGTTGCTGCAACCCCGTTTGTAGCCCCCCGTTTCCGCTCAGTCGATATCCAGCATTGATCGCCCGGCGGGTATGCGAGGAGTCTCAATCGATTTGACATGGTTTGAATCATATAAACCCGATTGGTTAAGCAGGTATTAGCCGAGAAAAACGTCGCTTTGGACGACTGACTTGGTCTAGTATCCAATACGGGTGACCAAGCGTCAAGGGAGAAGCATTCGTGCTCATTTCGAACCCGTCTGCCTTCGAAAACAAGACCTGATGGCTCGCGCCAGGGAGGACAGGGACGTCTCGGATGCGCGTCGACAGGCGACCGTCGCGTTGATGGATGCGGCCGAGCAGCTGCTCTACGAGGTCGGATATGCCGGCGTCACGACCCGCCGGGTTGCAGAGACGGCTGGCGTCAAACACGGGCTGGTGCATTACTACTTCGGGTCGATGGAAGAACTGTTGACGCAGACGCTTGAGCGCTTCGTCGACCAACTGGCCGAGCTACTCGAGGCGCTCTATGCCGACCCGAATCTCACGTTTGCCGAAAAGTGGCGACTCGGAGCGCAGTTCTGGGCCAATGAACCAACGTCGCGGTTTCCGAAGATCATGCTTGAACTGTTGGCAATGGGCTGGAACATGCCGTCATTGCAACCGCGGCTGGTCGAGGAGGTCCACGCACGGTTCCGCACCATTTTTGAGAAGTACTTCGGCCAGGCGATGCGTGATTACGAGCTCAACGAAGACCTGTTTCCCCCCACGGTGATCGTGGCGGCTGTGACGAGCTTTCAACTCGGACTGATTGTCGAGAGCCTCTCCGGTGTTCACCATGGACACGACGAATTGCTCGCTTGGATCCAGCGCTGGCTGGATGGCCTCGAAGCCAACCGCCTCGATCGGTTGCACTCGGCTGGAACGAATCAGTAGACCGCTCTCCTAAGATCCCTCATCCAAGAGCCCTCTGAGTTCGCCTCTTGGCCTTGAGGGCGATGGTTGCACAGGATCTCAATGTCTGGCGGACTGGCCGCCGTCGATGTGCGGGATCGCGCCGACGACGCCCGCCCGTTCTTGGTAACAAGATTCCCTCGGCTATCTCGCCTATCCGTCCGAGGGGGATCACGGCGGCTAGGCGCGCAGTCGACGAGGCGTCGACCATTGCCGTTCTCATGACGCCGAGGGAGACGGCAACCAAAATGACCAGTCCCCCTCTGGGTCGGTGGTTTGCCCCACCTCGATCAGATAACCGTCGGGATCGCGGATATAGCAGCGAATCTCGTACTGGTGCCGCTTCGGCGGCGTCAAGAATTGAGCACCCCGGGCACTCCATTCGGAGTACACGGCCTGGATGTCTGCGACCCGGATATTGAGAAAGCTGCTGACCCGATCGGGATTACGCGGCGTCTCGAGGATGACCGTGGGCTTGTCGTCGGTCGGGCCTCCGCCAACATTGATGATGATAAAGCTGTTGGCGAGTGCGACATAGGTTACCTCTCCGGAGAAGACCACCCTGCCGCCGAGTACTTCGGTGTAGAAGCGCCGAGAGCGCTCGACGTCGTCCGACACGATGAAGTGGGCCAGCACAATTCCCTCTCGGGGCTGTGTGAGTTCGGCCAACTGGCACCTCCACTGGTTGGGACTCGTTCCCCCTTACGACGGGTCTGAAGGCCGATGTTGCGATGATCGGGGGTTCGCTCTCGTTCTAGGGCACAGCTACAGGCCACCACGTTTGATCCCAATAGTCCTCCGCGGGCAGAGACGTGGTGGCTGTGGTCACCGCTTCTCCTTCCCTTCGCTGGCCATTATGGGCTCCATGCCGCCAGGCCTTGACGCTGCGGTGATCTGGCTGCGAAGCAGCTTCAGGGCGGCAACATAGATCTCAGAGAACGTCGGAAAAGGCTGGATCGTGTCGGCTAAGACGTCGAGTGGGAGGTGGCCACGGATCCCCAGCGTGGCTTGCTGTAGCCACTCACCCGCCTCAGGGCCGAGCGCATAGGCGCCGGTCAGCCGTTCACCATCACTGAGCAGCGTGATGAAGCCTTTGTCGTCGGCGTATGAGCGCGTGTACGTGGCGATCTTCGCGATCTCCGTGATCGGGACCATGGCGCTGAAGCGGCCGGCGGTGGCGCCAACGGCAGCGGCCTGCGGGTCCGTGTAGACGACACGCGGCACTGCCTCGTAGTTGGCTCTTCTGGATGCCCCGAGGATGTTCGCAGCGACCACCTCTCCTTGGTACTTCCCGACGTGGGTCAGCGGCCAGAGCCCAGTGACGTCGCCGATTGCCCACAAACGCTCTGCCGCGCGCAGGTGCGCGTCGACCGGAACTCCGTGAGCATCCTCTTCGACGCCGACCGTGTCCAGGCCAAGCCCACGCACCCGCGGGCGTCGTCCCGTTGCCACGAGTATCCGGTCACCCCGCAGTTGGCGCCGGTCGTCCAACTCGAGAACGTAATCGTCTCTGTCGCGCCGTGCGGCGGTTGCATTGGCCGAGAGCACAAGCTCGATGCCCTCGCGCTGGAGAACCTCTCCGAGCGCCTCACCGAGTGGCGCAGGTTCTCGGGCAAGCAGATGCTCGGCCATGTCAGTAATAGCCACCTCGCCGCCGAGTCGTTGCACGACCTGACCCATTTCCACTCCGACCGGCCCGCCACCCAGAATCAGCAGGCGCCGGGGGATCGCCTTCATCGATGTCGCCTCGCGACTGCCCCAAATGCCCTCAAGGTCGCGCAGGCCGGGCACAGGCGGAACGACCGGATCGGCTCCGTTCGCAAGGACGACATGCTCGGCCGTATGGCGCACTCCCTCGACTTCGACGACGCCCGGACCGGCCAACCGCCCAGTCCCGCGCAGCAGGTCAATCCCATGATCGGCGAGCCAGCGCTCTTGTCCGGCATCGGAGTACTCCGAGACCATGAAGTCACGCCAGGCGAAAACCGCCTCGACATCGAATTCGGCGGACGAGGCCGCTTCTCGCGCTCCATGGACCGCCTCGCCCGGACGCAGCAGCGTCTTCGACGGAATGCATGCCCAGTACGAACACTCGCCCCCCACGAGCTCGCGCTCGACAATGGCGACGCGCAAACCGCCCTCCGCCAAGGCGCCTGCACAGTGTTCGCCCGGCGAGCCACCGCCGAGAACGATGACGTCGTAGTCGCTGCTCACGTTGGTAGCTCGTCGCCTGCCCGCTCGCGCACCATGTAGAGCGCGTACCAGTCCGGCCAGTTCGGGTCGGCTTTACCAATACGTTGTTCGTGTTGGCCGTGTGCTTCGGCCGCCCGTTTAAGAGCGCTCGTGAGATCTTCCACGGACTCGTATGTCGTGGCCATCGGACTCTCCTTTTAGCGGCCAGGAAGCCGCGTCTTGATCTCTTGGAGCAGCCAGCCGTTGCCGTCAGGGTCAGCGAAGGCGGCGAACGAGCCATAATCGGCATGTTCCGGAGCAGGACCGTCCACCCGTCCTTCGGTGCCTGAGTGATGAAAGACTCCCGTGACGTCATGGAACGTTTCGCTGACATCGACGCCGCGCTGGATCAGGTCCGCACGAGCCTCGTCGATGTCGTAGACCGTCAGCTGGAGACCCTCGAATGAGCCCGCCGGGGCAGAGGTGAGCCCTTCTCCGAATATGATCGAGCAGGCGGAGCCGGGCGGCGTTGCTTGTACGACCCTGTAACTGTCACCCATTGCGAGATCGGCGTCGAGTCGCCACCCCAAAGACTCGTAGAAGACCTTTGCCCGGTCGACATCTGAGACCGGCACGACCACGACCTCAAGTCTGAACTCTCCGACTTTCACCGGCGCGCTCCCCGTCGTACCTTGGGCGCTCGCGTTGACCGTGCTCATCGAGGCCTCCATCCGCTGCTGGCGCCATGATGGGATGACCGGTTAGGCGCGGACCCACGCAACTGCGCGGCAGTGACGACTGGAAGGCCTTTCGGTTTCCCTTGCGGCCGTTTTCGACCGAGAACGCCCCGTTGACTTGTGTTCTCACTTTTCCTCCGTTGTGTGCGAAAGTCAAGGTCCAGTCGCGGAGTTCCAATTGCTAGGGCGTTCTGGCTCCTGATCGGACGGGCACTCCCTTCCGGCACCGGGTCCGAAGCTGGCGTCCACGGGGGCTTGACTTTCAAGCCCGAGCACGACCCCTCGCCTCCCTTGCGATGCAAGGGGAGGTGACAGAGACATCCTTGAACCAGAGTTCGTTGAGCGGCTGCTCTGATTGTGTTTACGCCGTTGTAATACGATCTTCGTCGATGCAGGAAGATCTGATCGATCCGTCGGTACCGCCCAGTGGCACCGGCTGCTTGGAGTGTCTAAAGATCGACGTGTGGTGGCTTCATCTCAGACGCTGCGCCAAGTGTGGCACTGTCGGCTGTTGCGACACCTCTCCGAACCAGCACGCCACGAAGCACGCCGAGAAAACTGGCCACAGCGTGATCAGGAGCTTTGAGCCAGGGGAGGATTGGTTTTGGGATTACGCCTCTGAGCAGTTCTACGAAGGCCCGGCGCTAGCGGATCCCCAACATCACCCGCTTGATCAACCCACGCCCGGACCGGCTGGTCGCGTCCCTCCCGATTGGCAGAGTCGGCTCCACTAAGTCCCGACGTTGAGCGAGTCATCTCGACAGAAGTTGCACGATGCGCGTCCGGAACTCGCCCTACTTCGAGATGGTATTCACGGGGACTTCGTGTGTACGGGAGGTCTTGAACTGGGCTGCGATCCCGTCTTCCGGTTGAGAAAGTCCTGGTACAAGCGTTGTCAACTATCCTGGATTCATGAGCGACGCCGGGGCCGTTGGCGTGCACGGAGTCACGCATTACATACCGAGCGCCGCACAGGGCCGGATCATAAGTGCCGCCCTGGAACAATTCGCTCGTCACGGCGTTCGACGGACCTCATTGCAGATGATTGCCGACACAATCGGCGTGACGAAGGCTGCGGTCTACCACCAGTTCAAAACCAAGGACGAGATCGTTATCGCCGCCGCCGAAGTCGAGCTTGCGAGCGTGGAGGCGGTGATTGACGCCGCAGAGGCCGAGCCCTCGCGGGCGAGGGCTCGCAAGGCGCTCGTAATGGGAATCGTCGACCTCGCAGTGGTGCACCGGCGCCCGGTGAGCACCCTCTTGAGCGATCCCGAAATAGTCCAGTACTTTGCCGAGCACGAACCATTCCGAAAGGTGATGGATCGGTTGTGCCGCGTACTTATGGGCGACATCATCGGACACGAAGAGCGCGTCTCGATGGCCATCCTCACCGCCGCCATCAGTGGTGCGGTCATGCACCCCTTGGTCGCCGGCCTTGACGACGATACGCTCCGATCACAGCTGCAACAGTTGACCGAACGGATTGTCCCTGCCATGCCGTTCCGTCTGACGCTGGAGCAACCTGGGCGCCAGCCACCTCTCTCACGCCGATCAGATTGCCCGGACATGAAGCCCGCCTGATCGTATGCAGGCGCGGCCCAGCAAACGAAGCCGTGTGCTATCCCCTTCCGACCTCGGGGCGAACGTACTCAGGATCTGATTCGTCCCGCATGGACAGCCGCCACTTGCAGCAGACCTCGTCTTTGCTCACACGTGGCGGAATCGCCAAGATCTCGACCTTCATATTCGGGTTGTACATCTTCGCGGTCTCGATAATGGCCGCGGGACAGGAAGTATGAGACGCCTTCTCAGCAATGTCCGGGCGACCCATCGCTTCCCATTGGTCGACCGAAACGCATTTGTTGAACGTGAAGACTCCGACTTCCTCCTCGGGCATCTCGAATGTCAACTCGAAAGCCTTGCCGGGGAATGAAGTTGCGTCCACCTGAACATCCTTCATAAAGGCCTCAACCGTGTTACCCGAGATGCCCATCCAGCGCCCTTTGATGTCCTTCGCAGCGGGCAGCAACTTCTCACTCCACAGAGCCCACTGGAAAGCGAACATCTCGTCGAGGCCGTCCCTCATGACGATGACGAGGGCCCATGACTCGATAACCGCCAAGAGGAACTCATGGCTCCCCAGAGCCAGCTTCACCAGACGCTCTTTGGAGTATTGCGCCCACTCCCGCTCGGATCTGAAGGGGTTTATAAGGATGACACTGCCGTTCGCGACCAGGTGCGCTACTTGGTGTTGCGTCTCGCTAACGAGCGCTTCGGCCTCATCATCGGTGAGTTCCATCCAATCGTCGATCATGCCCCGCAGTTGAGGAAGAATCGTGTCCCTCCATGCCTCCGATTGAATTTGAAGCATGTCATCGCGTCCGTAACGCTGCGCAACCGACTCCGCCCAGCCCTCGATACACACGCTGTAGTACTCGTCGCTCAATCCCAGTAAGTTGATGAGCGCATCATTCGAGAAATCCGAGAACCGAAGATCCTGGTTGAACGGACCGCTGTAGTCGGGCAGTTCCAAACTGTCGCTCGGGCTGATGTCCCACCGCGTGTCGTGGCCTTCTTTCTTGTACTTGCCTGGCGGATCGATGACTGGGAACTTCTTGAAGTGCACCACATCGACTGGTATGTCGAGCCCAGTCAGCTGCTGATGCTCGTCGTAATTGGCGCCAACCTTGCGGACGTCGGCCAGCGTTTCCTTCACGTTGTCATCGAGATCTGTCATCGCGGAACTCCCTCGGTAGCGGCTGGTCCGCCTTCTCGCGGCGAGGGTAGCCGAATCGGCTATTCAAGGTCAACCGGCCGCTGGCTGGTAGAGCCGGTAATCGTGGCTCGGCGGCAGTGGAATGTCTTTTGGACTCTGTTAATTTCTAATCTGCTGTACATGGGACGCGCTCTACACGAAATCCAGCACGAGGGATCGGCTCAATCTCGGTCCGAACCGCCCGCGGGCGTGGCGAGAAAACGATGAGCTCGTCGGGAGCGGATCGCTACGGAGCCGATATCTACACTGAACCGCTTGGTGACCCCGATACCTTGTCGAATCTGGGTCCGCTGCGTCCCATGGCGGGCACTTGGGAGGGAGCCAAAGGTTCTGACCAGCACCCTGTAGCCGAGGGTACGCAGCACGACGTCTTCGTCGAGCATTACGAGCTCCAACCCATTGACTTCCAGACCAATGGACCTCAATTGCTCTACGGCATGCGGTACCACACCCACATCTTGAATCCCAATGAAGCCGCAACCTTCCACGACCAGGTGGGCTATTGGCTCTGGGAACCGGCGGCTTGTGCGGTGACGCTCACTCTCGGAATCCCTCGTGGGCAGGTGCTCCTCGCCAGCGGTCCGGCCGAAGCCGGATCGAAGGAGTTCGAGCTCACAGCAACGGTTGGCTCAGAAGTCCACGGCATCTTGTCGAACCCGTTCCTGGACCGAGCCTTTCGGACGCTCAGCTACCGGGTGCGCGTGACGGTCAATGACGACGGTACCTGGTCGTATGAGGAGGAAGGCCTGCTCGACATCCCAGGGAACGACGAGCCATTTCGCCATATCGACCGCAACACACTCCGCAGAGTGGCTGCGCCCGTTCCAAATCCATTGGCACAGGTGGCGGCAACGGACAACAGCCTCGGCATCGGAAATTTGCGAAACCAAAGCGGGAAGTCGCTATGAACCCTCTGCTTCGAGATCTTGTGGCGATCCCAGTCGAAGCCCGGGGCTCAAATCGTCGAGTCCGCGGGCGAAGAGATTGACGGGATCATTGAGCGGCCATCAACGTACGGGGGAGAGTAGAAAGCAACGGTCAGTCGCGCAGATGCCGGCAGCCAGTAGGCCCCAATAATGAGCCAACGCTTCACGTACGCTGTCGACAAGCGCTATCTGCCTGTGCTGGTGCCTTTCGGTCTGCCGCGCCTCGAAGGACGCTGTCACGCTCACCGAAGAAGGTTCCTTCTTGGCAACCTTCGGATTCTTCAAACTGGCAACGCCACTAGCGAACATCACCGGGGCGCACATCACTCGAAATTATCGATGGTGGACTTCGTTCGGCGTTCGTGCCTCACGGGTCGACGACGGTTTGACCTTTGGCACGAATCATGACGGGGGGGTATGCATTCATTTCGCCGAAAAGGTGCCGTCACCGCTCCGCCGAAGCGGCCACTCGGCGTTGACGGTAACCGTGGCGGATCTTGAGGGGCTGACGAACGCATTGGAAGGCTATCGGGCCCAACCGCCGACTACCTCCGCTCATTGAGCCCACTCCAATAAGCGTCTTGTGACCCCAACCTCCAGCTGTCGCCGGACTGGTTACCGATTGCGACAAGCGGGTCTCGCTATACCAGTGCGATCTGCGGGCACAGTGGCAGGTCGAACGCTAAGAAGCGGCCATGCCGGATCGGCGCCCGTCGGTCCTCACGTCGGTCCGGTTCACGATGTCGGAGAGCTCTTCGCCGGAGATTGTCTCCTTGTCGAGGAGAGCGGCAACCACGGCATCGAGGGAACCCCGGTTGTCGCTCAGCAGGTTTCTGGCACGGTCCTCAGCGTCGCCCAGTAGGCGGCTCACCTCCTGGTCGATGATCTCTTGGGTGCCTTCGGCGTAGGGACGCTCCTGGCCGAAAGGCGGGCCGCTCAGGTACGAAGGTTGGTCCGACCCGTAGCCGACGGGGCCGAGACGGGGGGACAGGCCCCAGTCCCTCACCATCTTGATGGCCAGGTCGGTCGCGCCGGAGAGATCGTTGGCCGCCCCCGTTGAAGCCTCCCCGATCACGAGGAGTTCCGATGCCCGGCCCCCGAGACGGATGGCAAGCGAATCGAGCAGGTAGCTTTCGGAGTAGAGGTGGCGCTCGTCGACGGGCAGCTGTTCAGTGACTCCTAACGCTCGTCCAGCGGGGAGGATGGTGATCTTGGCTACCGGGTCGGCGTGAGCGGAGAGGACCGCGACGAGAGCATGGCCGGCCTCGTGCACGGCAACCGAGTGCTTCTCCTCGGGGAGCAAGGCATTCGAGGCATCACGGCGTCCGAGGATGATCCGGTCCCTGGCCTCGTCGATGTCCCGGGCGAAGACGACGTCCCGTCCGTCACGGACCGCCACGATGGCCGCCTCGTTGATGAGGTTGGCGAGGTCGGCTCCGGAGAACCCAGGGGTCGCTCGGGCTACCGCGTCGAAGTCGACGTCTTCACCCAGGTGCTTGCCCTTGACGTGCACAGCGAGGATGGCGGCCCGCTCGGCCTGATTGGGCAGTGGGATCTCTACCTCCCGATCGAAGCGGCCAGGTCGGAGGAGGGCCGGATCGAGCACTTCGGGCCGGTTGGTAGCGGCGATGACCACGACGCCGGTCGTTGAATCGAAGCCGTCCATCTCAGCCAGGAGCTGGTTAAGAGTCTGCTCCCGTTCGTCGTTGGACACGATGGAGCCGCCTCGACGTTGACCGATGGCGTCGATCTCGTCGATGAAGATGATCGAGGGAGCCCGCTTACGAGCATCGGCGAACAAGTCGCGCACCCGGGATGCCCCGACCCCGACGAACAGCTCGACGAAGCTCGAACCGGTGAGTGCCAAGAAGGGGACCCCGGCCTCGCCTGCCACCGCTCTTGCCATGAGCGTCTTGCCGGTCCCGGGAGGGCCAACCATGAGCACGCCGCGGGGGCCGATGGCCCCCGCCCGTTCGTAACGCTCAGGATGGCTCAAGAAGTCGACCACTTCGGCCACCTCGCGCTTCGCCCCCTCGTAGCCAGCGATGTCCGCGAAGCGAGTCGCGGGCTTCTCTTCGTCGTACACCTTGGCCTTCGACCCCCCGAAGCCCATGATGCCCCCGGCAAGCTGTTTGGAGTTCCTTCGCCCGATCCAGATGAAGAAGGCGACGAACAAGAGGAGCGGCAGGAAGGACAAGAGGTCGGCAAGGAGTGCCGAGCCCTGCCCGACTCCGGTGACATTCACTCCGTGGGCCTTGAGCGTCGGTGCAAGCTGGGTGTCGTTGATGGCGGTCGGGATCTGGGTCGTGTAGTTAGCGCCCCTCTTGAGTGTGCCGGTGATGGCACCGCTCGGATTGACCGATGCTGTGCGCACGTCGCCCGCGTCCACCTGGGATAAGAACTTCGAATAGCTGAAGTTCTGAGTGGTCGTGTTCGACGTGTGGGAAAGAGACAGCAGCAGGAGCGTGATCACGATCCCGGCAGGCAAGAGCCACATCCGCCAGCCTGGCGGGGGAGGGCGAGCCGGTGCCGCCGGCCGGTCGTTCGGCTCGCCCGGCTTGGCTGCCCCAGTGAGATGGCGGATCCTCAAGGTCATGGAAGCTCTCTGACCCACATTGAACCACCATTAGGCGATGTCCGATCCCCGACCGGAATCGACGTCATGCAGCGAGTCACGATCAAGGGCGACGAGCCAGTCTGAGGTTGGCTCTGGATTGCACGCTCGATCTACCCGGATCTGAAGAGCCGGCCCTTTGCAGTCGTCCTTAAGGTTCGTCGCCTCGGCTTCGAACTGGGACGATATTTGGGAGGTGGACCGCCGTTCTCGGTCTTCCGCGTGATTGTGGAATGGAGCGAGAGCGATCTAACTCCAGAGGGGATCAAGGTCGACGACCAACGGTTGCGCGGCGAGTGCCACGACGTCGGTGTGACCGGGCTTCTCGGCGATAACGTCGAGTGTCGCTTGAACGTCGTGGGTCATAAAACGGCTGAGTGGGGTCAGAGCATGCCGATCGTCGTGAGCAAAACGGTGGTGCGGCATACGGAGGGGCGCATAGAGATGGAGCTCGTCACGAGCTCTCGTGACAGCGACGTAGAAGAGCCGCCTTTCCTCTTCGAGCCCTTCTGGGGTGCTCAAAGCCATGTCAATCGGTATCGCGCCGTCCACGACGTGGGGCACATGGACCATCGACCACTCAAGGCCCTTAGCCGAGTGGATGGTGGAGATCACCAAATAATCCTCATCGAGGTGCGGGGGCCCCGCAAGATCCCCACTTGAGATGGGCGGGTCCAACGTCAGGTCGGCCACCCACGCTGGGAGGTCGTCAACCGCCGAGGCAGTGTCCGCAAGACGTTCCAGGTCCTTTACCCGCGGAGAGCGTTGTCATATCGATTCTCGAGAAGTGGCTTGATCGCTCGTAAAACCAATTCAGCCCTGCGGCCGGGCGTCTCTTCACCCCTGGCTTCGAAGAGGCCGGAGAGCGAAGCCGAGAGCTCGGTTCGTGTGTTCGGTGGGGCCGCTGCGACGAGTTCTGACCAACGAGACAGCGCGTCAGCGTCGGATGGCCGGACTGCTTCGAGCAGTGCCTTCGCCCGTGTTGGCCCGATGTTCCGGTGGAGTCGGAGGATCCGGTACCACGCCACCTCGTCATGAGAATTGTCAAGAAGTCGAGCGGCCGACACGAAGTCCTTGACGTGAGCGGTCTCGAGGAACCGGAGGCCGCCATACTTCCGATACGGGACTTTCCGCACTGCGAGTTCAATTTCGACCAGGTCACTGTGATGACCGGCCCGCACGAGCACCGCTTGTTGGCGAAGCTGGACTCCGGTCACGTAGGCCTGAAGAACTCGGTCGACGATCGCTCGGGCCTCGGAACCTGCGTCGTAGCAGCGGGTCAGACTGGGTTTGGGTCCCGTACCTCGATCGCTGTGAAGGCGAAGTCTTGGCTCTCCCTCGGATGCAGGGCGGATTGCATTCGCGACGTCGAGGACAGTCTGTCTCGATCGGAAGTTTCGCTCGAGCTGGATGGTCACGGAATCCGGATAGCAACCGACCAGCTGGCGAAGGTGGTGAGGATCGGATCCACGGAACCCGTAGATGGCCTGGGCCTCGTCGCCCACGACGGTGAGACCTTTTCCATTCGAGGCCAGAGACCTGACGATGTCGATCTGGAGGCTATTGACGTCTTGGTACTCATCGACGAGCACATAGCGAAAGCGGTTGGCGAGATGCGGCCCGATCTCTAGGTGGCCCAGGAGGGCGCGCCAATACAGAAGGAGATCATCGAAATCAAGCAATCCGGAGCGGCGCTTGCGAGCGGTGAAGTCCCTGAACAATTTGCCGATTACCTCGAGGTGGGGTTCACACCATGGGTACTCCGAAGGCACAAGATTGCGGAGAGTGCGCTCGGTGTTGATGCATCTGGAGTAGATGTCGACGAGGGTGGCCGATCTCGGAAACCTGGCCGATGTTCCCGTCAACGCATGATCGTTGCGCAGCAGGTCCATCAGGTCGCAGGCCCCTGCGGGGTCGAGGACACCGAATCCCTTGGGCAGATTGAGCACCTCCGCGTATGCGGCCACGTGGCGATGGGCAACGGCGTGGAAGGTGCCGCCCTGGGGGCGCTCGTCTCCGCGGAGTCCCACCAAATCGTGAGCCCGGGCCAACATCTCGTCGGCAGCTCGGCGGGTGAATGTGAGGAGCAGGATCCGATCCGCCGGAGTTCCTCGGTCAAGGAGGGACGCCACACGTGAGGTCAGAGCCCGGGTTTTGCCCGTTCCGGCCCCGGCTACCACGACCAGGGGACTGTCCCCGTGAGTCGCGACCGCCAGTTGGGCGTCGTCCAGCCCCTCGTCCCACGCCAACTGTGGAGCGAACATATGTTCGTATACTAGTCCCGTTTCGGGCGGAGGAGATCGTCTCCAAGGACTGGGGAAAGGTCAGCCCATTGTGTTCAGCCACGGGCCGGCCTCTGTCGTCTGATAACTGGCACGCACAGATGCTGTTCTGCCTTCGCCACGGCTATCGCGTCATCGCTCATGATCGGCGCGGCCGGGCGATCCAGCCAGACGAACGACGGCCACGACATGGTCCACTATGCCGAGACCTACACGGGTTCCCGTAGGCATGCCTACAACGCAAGCCGAGAGGATCAACGCCGACCTCTTGGCCATCTGCAAAGAAGGCTGATATCGGATCAGGGACGAGGCCGTCCGGCATCCTGCGATCCTTCAACATCGGGAGCCAGGGCACGACCAGACCGTCGGGCTCATCGCATGCGCAGTCAGAGGCGCTTGATCGTCGGCGCGGAGGTAGCAGTAGAGCAGCGCCGGCGGCGAGACCGTATTGTCGCGGACGAATTCGCAGGAGCTCGCCGGAAAGGTGGCGATCGTAACCGGTGGCGCCGGTGGGATCGGCCGGGCAACCGCAGCATTGCTCGTCCCCGAGGGAGCGGCGGGCACCGCAGGCCTCGGTTGGGCGTGCCTCCCAGTTGCAGTACGGCCGCTTCGAGTTGTAAGCAAGAGTGTGGATATGGGCGTCGTGCGCGATCGGAATGGAACAACGCCGAATTGAGAGCGGCTGTTTGGGAAGTCTTCCCATGACCCCAAGGGAGAGCATCGACCTCGTCACCGCTGAGGTGATCCGCTCGGCGATGGAGACAGTCTGCTTCGAAATGGCGACCTACGTCTCTCGCACTGCAACCACACCCATTCTCAACCAGAGCAACGAACGGAATGCCACCATCCTCGACGCTCGAGGTCGCCTCGCCGCCCTGTCAGTTGGGGTGCCCCAGTTCATGCTCAGCAGCACGTTGCCCGTACAGTTCGCTCTCGAATTCTTCGGCGAGGAGCTGAAGAGGGGCGATGTCATCGTCGCCAACGATCCGTACCACGGAGGCGGCCATCTCCCGGACTTCAACGTCTTCGCACCTGTCTTCTCACCCGGCGGCGACTTGTTACTCATCCCGTCGATCCAGTGTCACCACGGCGACACAGGAGGGGCGTCTGCCGGTGGGTACAACACAACCGCGAAAGACATATGGAGCGAAGGCACCCGGTATCCACTTCTTAAGATCATCGATGGGGGCATCGAGCGACGCGACGTCGTTCTGACCATGCGAGCCAACAACCGGATGCCCGGTTTCATCGGCGACCTTCGCTCGCAGGTCGGCGCCGCCCAGCTCGGGGTCCGGCGCCTTGGTGAGATCGTCGAACGCTACGGTGCGGCCGCTGTAACTGCCGCGGTCGACCATACGATCGATGACGCACGGTGTCGCTTCTCGCAGGAGATAGGGCGATGGCCCGATGGCACCTACGAAGCTGACGTATACGTCGATTCCGATCCGCAGGGCAATCAGGACATCCACGTCCATGTCGCCGTCACCGTCGAGGCGGAGCGGCTGATTCTCGACTTTGACGGCTCCGACGACCGGCCAGACATCAGCGCCTGGTCCACGTTCGGCAACACCCGGGGGAATGCCATTGCACAGCTCGCGAGCCTGGTTGATCCATCGATTCCCAAGAACGAGGGCTTCTTTGACTGTGTCGAGTTACGGGTTCCTGAGGGCTGCTGCCTCAACCCGCAGGTTGGAAAGCCCGTGAGCAGCGGCACGCACCATCCGGGGGTCGAGGTGGGCGATGCGATCGCCGTGGCCATGAGCCAGATCATCCCCGAGCGCTGCTCCCCACAGACTTACAAGTTCGGGAGCCCGCGTCAGATGTATGGAGACCGAGATGCCCGAACCGGACAACCCTTCTTCGACCACGGAGGTGAGGTGAGCGCAGGGTGGGTAAACGCCGTCGATGGGCTCGACGGATGGGGAGCGATGGTACCGGCCATGGGAAACCTCATCAAGGCCGAGGCGGAGCTCAACGAACGTCTTTTCCCGCACATAATCCGAAGTCGCAATCTGCTCACGGACTCGGGAGGTCCAGGAGAGTTCCGAGGTGGCTGCGGGAGCCACTTCGTGAAGGAAGTCCGGACACCGACGTACATCAATCAATATGTCGTCAATCAACGCCACATTCACCCCGGGATTGCTGGCGGGCTCCATGGCAGCCCCGACACCTGTACCGTGAGCGTGGGTACCGACCGTGAGGTCGTGGTCTCGCCAGCGGTGCAGGGCCATTTGTTGGCAACCGGTGACCAGCTTGTCTACGACTTTGGCGGAGGCGGGGGTTGGGGCGACCCACTGGAGCGCGACCCAGCCCGGGTCCTTGACGATGTGTGGGACGAGTATGTATCTATCGAAGGTGCTCGCCGTGACTACGGAATCGTGGTGTCAGGCTCCCTCGCGGACATGGATCTCGCCGTCGACGAGGAAGCTACCGAATCATTGCGTTCCGAATTGCGGAAGATGCGCAGGGACGGTCAGTGACCGAGGGTTCATACCGCATCGGAGTTGATGTAGGCGGAACCTTCACCGACTGCGTGCTGATGCGGCCCGACGGAACCTTGATTCTGGAGAAGTCACCTACGACACCCGAGGATCAGTCGGATGGGGTTCTTGCCGGTATTGGTCAGCTGGCCGACTCCGAGAGCCTTCCTACCGTCGAGGCGCTGTTGGCAAATTGCGAATCGATCGTTCACGGCACGACCGCGGCGGACAACGCCATGATCCAGATGTCCGGTGCGGCCACTGGCTTGCTCGTCACTGAAGGATTCCGCGACGAGATCGAGTTCCGCCGATGTTTCAAAGAGGACATCTGGGATCCGTCCGTTCCTGGCCCAGATCCAATCGCCCGGCGTCGGGTTCGGCTTGAGATCGCAGAGCGACTCACCGCTGAGGGCGAAGTCGATGTACCGCTTGACGAGGAAGCCGTGCGTATGGCGACCGCCCGCCTCCGCGCCTTTGGTGTCACTTCCATTGCCGTCGTGTTCCTGCATTCATTCCTCAATCCTGCTCATGAACGGCGCGCTCGGGAGATCATTCTCGACGAATACCCGAACATCGAGCTGATATCGCTTTCCCACGAGGTCTACCCGAAGCCACCAGAATTCGAGCGAATCTCGACGACTCTGGTGAACGCCTTCGTGGGTCCTCCCATTGTGCGGTACCTCGATCGGCTGGAACAGCGGCTCACGGACAGCGGGTTCACCAGAGAGCTCTTACTGGCGACCAGTTCAGGCGGAGTCTCGACCCCGGCTGACATTCGTAACCGAGCTCTCGCCACGATCAGCTCGGGCCCGACTGGGGGAGTGGTCGCCGCCGCCCGGGCCGCCGCCGCGGCGGGGTTCGGCGACGTAGTGAGCGTCGACATGGGTGGCACCAGCTACGACGTATGCCTTATTCGTGACGGGCGTCCAGAAGTGAAAAGTGACTGGAATTGGCGGCACCGTTACTGCATCGCATTGCCGATGGTCGACGTCCATTCCATCGGCGCAGGTGGCGGATCACTAATCCGAGCCGCAGAGGGTGGGATCACCGTCGGCCCAGAATCCGCCGGCAGCAGGCCAGGCCCCGCCTGCTATGGCCGAGGTGGAACGGAACCAACGGTCACCGACGCCGATCTTGTACTTGGGCGGCTCGACCCCTCGTCGTTCTGGAATGGGAGGCTCAAACTGGACATCGACGCTGCTCGGTTAGCCCTCAGCAGCGTTGGCAAACAGCTGGGAATGACCGTGGAAGCCACCGCCATCGCAGCGATCGAGATCATCGATGCCCACATGTCTGATGCCGTGCGGCGGGTTCTCTCGATGGCCGGTGCCGATCCTCGAGAGCTCGATCTTGTTGCTTTTGGGGGGATGGGTGCCGTGCACGCCGCGCGCCAGGCGGCGATCCTTGGAATGCGCCGAGTCCTCGTCCCCCGAGCAGCCCCGGCTTTTTCGGCGCTGGGTCTGCTCACTGCCGATCACGTAATCGACGACACGCGATCATTGATCTCAGATTGGCGTGAGATCGATCTGAAGCGACTGAACGAACTCGCTACAGATCTCCACGATGCGGCCATTGAGAAGTTCAGTGCCGCAGGATTGACCCCAAACCGATACCGCTTCGATTGGCGACTCAATCTCGTTTACCCTGGGCAGACGTTTGACGTACCAATTCCCGTCAACCGGCCTGAAGCCAGCCAAATCACCGAGAATGCGGTAGCGGATGCAGTCGAGGAATTGCATCGACGCAACGAGGAAGCCCGGCTGATCGAAGCGCGTTCCCAGGAGCCGGTCGTTCGTGGTCTTCGGCTGATCGCGGTGGGAATGGTGGACCAGCCACTTGAAGTCTCGTTTGAGCCCAATGGCTCACCAACTCTGCTCGAAGGCCGGAGGGTGTTTGCTGGCGACACTTGGTACGATCACTGCCCCGTGTACGACGGGGAAGCACTCGGGCCAGGCACGGTCGTGACTGGGCCCGGATTGGTCCAAAGCCGTTTCACGACGATCGTTCTCGCGGCGGCCAACGTAGCAACCGTTCTTCAGAATGGCGATATCAGAATCGATGTTGCGCAGACGTGAGGTCCGGTCCGATTTGCTGGTAGCCGGTCGTGGCGCAGGTCCCCCGTAGCCGATCAGCTACCGGGTCGCATTCAGTCGGCCGGTTGTCGGACCGCGCTGTCGTTCAACGGACTGAATTGAAGTCCATGGACGAATCGCACTACCTCGCCAAGGTGAGATTCGGGCGTCCGATCCGTCTTCCGTTCCGAAGTTTCGATGTCGCAAGACCTCGGTGGGAAGCCATCCGGCTGCTCGGACGTGAACCCGATCGGAGTCTCGACAGAGAAGGACTCCGCTGAGTTGAGCCCGATGATGCAGTCTCGGTCCGTTACCGAAATTGAGAGCCGAGATTCGGCGATAGGAGTCGCACGGGAGGTATGCATGCTTCAGAGAGCGGATGTCCTCCATCCCCACTGATCAAGCACAGAAAAGAAAGCGATCCATGCCAGAAAACGCAACCCCCGGCTGGCCAGCTTCAAAGGCCTCTCCATCTTGACGTTGGGTCGGTCCCTAGAGTGTCAGGTGCGGTGCCAAGAGCTCTGCGGCCGCAGATCTGCCGGCCTTACCCTGGAGCAGAGAACGGTGTCACGACGGAGGAGCGTCTGATGAAATTGAGCCTTCAGGGAGCGATAGTCAATGTGAGCGATCTCGATCGCTCAATTGAGTTCTACAGAGCGATGTTTGATCTGCCATTGGTGTCGCAACGGGACCAAGCCGCTGCGTTGATGATCAGCGAGACAGGCTGGCTCCGGGTACTGGTACTCCGTCAGGTGGGTCGCGGCGCTGGGGTCCGGTCTGGGAGGGGCGCTCTCGGGATCCGAGTCCTCTGCTTTGAAGCCAGTTCGCCTGACGAACTCGAGGTAATAGCGGACAGATTGGGAGAACGTCATGCACTCTTGGGACGCGAACGCCTGGACACCTACGAAGTTGTCGTGGGGGTCGATCCCGACCGGACCGAGATCACCGTCTCGTCGAGCTTGACCGGAGGCCACATCGGGAGCGACGAATGGACCCATCTCGACGACTTGGTCTACCAACTTGGTGAGTAGCCTGAGCATTGATCTTAGGAGTGTCTGCTCGGACAGCTCGATCCAATGCCTTGCGGGTACCCTGACGCTAAGTTGCGGCACCCACACGTTCCTCAGCGCTGCTCAACGGTCTGGCAGAGACCACTTGAAACCCCAAATGAGGAGGGCTAATTTTTGCGTGCCCGGAGGCCGAGAAGGTAACCGTCGGGGAATGCAGTTCGGGTTTCGCTGAAATGCAGTTTTCTGGATTTTGTTGCGTTGTCCTCAGACTGATTTGGGGTGGGTAGCAAGATGGCGATTCAGGATGGTTCGGAATTCACTGTCGAGATACGCGACGCGGAAGGCCCCGTCGTCGTGATCTTGTCCGGCGAACTGGACCTTGCGACAGCGCCGGAACTGCGAGAATGCCTGCAAAGTCTCGGTACAGATAGACCCCGAGACGTACTCGTCGACCTTGCGAGCCTGACGTTTATTGACTCGACGGGAATATCGGTGTTGGTGATGGCCTGTAAGCGAACCAGGTCGCAGGGTAGCTCCTTTTCGATGGTCTCACCGCACCCCAACACCTACCGTGCGCTCCAAGTCACCGGCATTCTCGACTTTCTGATGGCGCCGCTACCCGATCAAGACTGAAATGGAAGAAGAGCGTCACTCACCGGCGTTTGCCGTGTCGTCGAAGAGCCTCCGGGGCTCACAATCAACATTGTGGCGAGCCTGTTGCACTGAACGCCGAGTGCTCGAGATGCCTCGCGGCTCGGCCCTGGAGGAGTGCTTCGAACCCGACAGGCTCCTGAGCGAGGAAGTGATCCCGCGTGGTGCTCGAGATACTTACGACCAACGACAATGGCCTCCGCGGGGATCTCTCCTTTGACAACAAGGACCAAAAGGCGTTCGGCAGCAGGGTTGGACCATGGCGAGGCCCGGGCCCGGGTGCACCCCGACTGCCGAATGACAAAGCCGTAGGTCCGCTCGGTCGTTTAACGGTCAGCTAACTTGCATCGCATGGACGAGTTGGAAGGTCGCGTTGCCGTCGTAACCGGAGCTGCGAGCGGTATCGGAATGGCTATATCGCAGGCGTTCGTCAACGAGGGTATGCGGGTCGTGATGACCGACATCAACGAAGAGGAACTTGCTTCGCAGGCTTCGGTGCTCGTCCAGCAAGGCCGAGAGGTGCGCGCTGTCGTAGTCGACGTCCGTGACCCCGAAGCGGTTGAACGCGCTGGTCAAGCCGCTATCGACCTCTTCGGCCAGCTCAATGTAGCTGTGAACAACGCCGGGATCGTGAACGGCGGCTACTCCTGGGAATTGTCACTTGAGGACTGGCGCAGGGTGATCGACGTGGATCTCTGGGGCGTCATTCACGGCATCAGGTCCTTCGTTCCGCGCATTTTGGCGAGTGGTGGGGAAGGCCACGTGGTGAATACAGCGTCGATGGCGGCAGTGCTGCCATTGGCTCAGTTGGGGCCGTACACGGTCGCCAAGCACGGCGTGTTGGGACTGTCCGATGTCCTGCAGGCCGAGCTTGACGTGATCGGTGCGCCCATCGGCGTCAGCGTCGTCATGCCAGGCATGACCAAGACGGCGATGAACCCCATCGGCACGATCCCGGCGTCGGCCGTTGCCGCAAACGTCGTCGACGCAATCCGAAGACGCCGGTCGTATGTGTTCTCAGATGACCACCACAAGATTGAGATGTCGGCCCGCCTACAGACGATCCTCGCCGCACCCGCCGATGTCGTCGTCATTTAAAATCCGCTGCGTCGGGTCGGCATACGGGACAGCCTGCCGGCAGCATCTCTCGGAGCCAGGAGGGTAAAGAGGTGGTTGAGCACGGCATCGAAGAGATAGAAAGACTCCAGCAGCTCAAAGCTCGTTACTTTCGTTTTATGGATGAAAAAGACTGGAAGGCAATGCGCGATGTGTTGGCGGATGACGTCGTCATTGATACGACGGCATCGGGTGGGACCCGGATTACAGGCGCGGACGAGTTCATAGCGTTTCTGGAACCGGCCTTACGAGACGCCATCACTATTCACCACGGCCATATGCCAGAAATTGCACTGACCTCACCGTCCACCGCCCGTGGAATTTGGGCATTGCAAGACACCATCATATGGCCCGACGGTTCCCGCTTGCACGGCTTCGGGCACTATCACGAAACCTACGAGAAGACCGATGGGGAGTGGCGGATCAAGACCTCCACTCTGACCCGACTTCACATGGACTTCACAAGCACCGGTTCGTGACGATTGTGGGGATGTAGCGGATGGAGCCGGTGCGGCATCTGTTTCTTGTGGGGCCGACCGATCGAAACCTCGAGGGTCGACGTGCCTTCCATCGGAGACGCTCGAAGGAATCCGTCTCAGTGCCGGGTGAGCTGGAAACGAGGAGACGCTCCGAGCGCTCACCAGCAAGTCGCAGCAATGATCGGAGCGTTCAGGTGCGCGCCAGCCGTGCTGCCATCGTTGGCTGCATCCCCGCAGGGCGTGGCGCTCCATTCGCCGCCGCCAACCAGGAGCCACCACCATCAGCGGTAGAGAAGATCCGGCAGCGTGTGAACCCGTCTTCGACTCCAGGTCGCTGTCCCGGCGACGGTGCGCGTGGTCGAAACCCCTGTTCCTTTCGATCTCGGAGCAAGCTTCGGTACCTCGGTCAGCCCTCGCGTTGCAGGGCCACCGCAGCGTCGGGCTCGACGACTCGGAAGCTGAGGCTCTCTTCGACGTAGAGGCCGACGACCTCACCGTCGTGGTCGCGGTAGCCGACTGAGAGGTCCTGACCGCAGTCGAGAATGAAGTCCCCGCCGCGGAGGCTCAGTACCACGCCCCCTTCGACGCCTGGAGCCCAGACCAGCGGGCCGCCCAGCAGTTGGCGCAGGTGGTCGAGGAGCAGGTAACCGCCGTGCTCAGCCGTCTCGACGATCCGAGTGTAGATGTCGGGATCAATCGCGAGGCCGTAGGGACCGCCGATGCCCGAGCTGCGCAGCACGTCGGTCGCCCTGGCCACGAGCTTGGGGTACTGCTCCATGTCCTCTTCGATGGGAATGGGCGGGTGCGAGCTCTGCTCTGTGATTCCCAGCATCCCCGCTGCGGCATACCCATGGAATACCGTCACGTTTTCTGCGATGGCAATCTGGCGCACCGCTTCGTCGAGTTCGCGCAGCTCGATATTGCCCGCCCCGCGGTCGGCATCGTCGAGCTCTTCGCGCGAGACCGCGAATTCGGCCCGCAATTCCACCAGAGGCAGAACGCGGCGCTGGACGGCAGCGACCCCCTCGGCGGGTCCGGCTACCTCGTCGACCCGACCCAGGTCCGTTGCCGAGTAGCGCCATCCGTGCGGGCCGGCGAGGTCGACCAGTTTGCGGGCAGCCAGGTGGGTGACGAGGCGGCCTTTGGCCTCGGACTCGACCTGTGCCCAAGCGGCATCCGAGATGGGAGCGAGCTCACGGTAGAGGTGGTCCATCACTCGCCCCCCTTCAGACTGCCGATTCCGAGCGAGCCGGCCGCGGTGATCCCTGCCATGTCGCCTCCCGCCTCTGCCTCGGCTTCAACCTCCGTCACGGGCTCGGTCGTGAACAGATAGGTCCGTAGGACGCGGTCGAGCACAGGGTCTCGACGGCGGAGCCATTCGAGCGTCATCGATGCATGCTCCTTTTCCTCGTCTCGGTTGTGGGCCAGAATGTCGGCCAGGCTCGAATCCTTCGTGGCCTTCACTCGCTGGTCGTACCAGTCAATCGCCTCGAGTTCCTCAATGAGTGACGTGAACGCCCGATGGCGGTCAATGGTCTCTTCGCCAAGAAGCTCTGCTGCCTCGTGCAGCCCCTCGCTCGCCATGGTGCGAACCTCCTCTCACTTCGAATGATCTGATCATGGCCCGATATCACCGTGCTGTTCAACAAAACTTGGGCCTACCCACCCGTCTCCGGGGAGTGCCGGAGAGGAACGAGCCAGAGCCAAGTATTTCTGGTCACGTGGGTGGCCCGCCGTAATTCGGCGAATCTCAAGCTCGGACCTCCCCACCACACAGGGAGCAGGGACGCGAGCTTGGACGCGGCACCAGTTGAGCAGCAGAATCTGGACTTGCAGACTGTCGTGAGGGCAGCGATCGGGTCAAAATCGCCGACCTATTCGACCCATGGAGGAATATGGACCACGCCTTGGCCGAGCAGGACCCGTGAGAGCTCTGATCCCACCGCACACAGACAACGTCGACCTGATCCGCACCTATGCCGTTCCTGCGGGGATCGGTGACGACCGGCCCTTCGTGCGTTGCAACATGATCTCCACACTCGACGGTGCCGTCACGATCAGTGGTCGCTCCGGACTGCTCGGTGGACCGGCCGATGGGCGGATCTTCCAAGTTCTGCGATCGCTCGCGGACGTGATACTGGTCGGTGCGGGCACGGTCCGCGCCGAAGCTTACGGTCCGGTACATCTCGATGCCGAGCTTCGAAATCAGCGTGAGAGCCAAGGTAAATCGCCGGTGCCCCCGATCGCTGTGGTCACTCGCTCGGGCAATCTCGATTGGGCCTCCCCGTTTTTCACAGAGGCCGAGGAACGTCCAGTCATCGTCACGACAAGCGACTGCGACGCCGGGGAGAGGCACCGTGGGGAGCAAGTTGCCGACGTCGTTGTGGCCGGTGATGAACGGGTGGACCCAGGCCGAGTGCTCGATTATTTCCACGCCGCGGGTTACCGATCCGTGCTCTTGGAGGGAGGACCCGGCCTCAATGCAGACGTCGTCAATGCCGGACTGCTCGATGAGCTCTGCCTCACGCTTTCTCCGCGGCTGGTCGCAGGTGACGGACCGAGAGTGCTGGCGGGGTCCGAGTTGCTCCCACCTTTGGATCTTGACTTGATCCACCTCCTCGAGGATCACGGTTTCCTCTTTCTTCGGCTCGCCGTTCAATCCGGTGGCTCGACCTGATCACCGCCTCGAAGTGGTCACCGATCTGTCCGACCGACTTGCGCGCAAACACCTCGGGATGCGCCTTGGTTTCCGCGACGCTGTCTGGATCGTCAGGCCGGCCCGGTCGTACCGAGAAATGTCCAGCCCCGTCGAAGACCCTGGCCCCAGCGGTCCCAGCGGCGAGGTAACAGCCAAAGCCCCTGCACGAAATACGACCGGCGTTTCCCGACTCGTTCGCTCGGCCGGCCTGGCGGAGTTCGTCCTTGGTCAATGTCCGTCATTGATGCTGGTGGCGACCGCTTTGGCCAAGGGGACCTCTTGGACACCGACTGAGTCGAATCATTGCGCAGCTACGCTCGCGAGTCCACGGATATCGCCAAAATTGGACCACCCACCTCAAAAATACCCCGAGGAGACCACGTGACGGAGGCATATCAGAAGGACCCCGAGAGGGTTGCTCAACTCACCGAGGAGCAGTACCGGGTGACCCAAGAGAAGGCCACTGAGCCGGCGTTTCAAAACACCTTTTGGGACAATGAAGACGCAGGCATCTATGTCGACATCGTGTCGGGTGAGCCGCTCTTCGCCTCAACCACCAAGTTCGACAGCGGCTGCGGTTGGCCGAGCTTTACGAAGCCGATTGATCCGGACAATATTGCCGAGTTGCCCGATTTGAGTCACGGCATGACCAGGATCGAAGTTCGATCGAGTCATGGCGACAGCCACCTCGGCCATGTATTCGATGACGGACCGGCCGACGCCGGCGGATTGCGCTATTGCATCAACTCCGCCGCTCTCCGGTTCGTCCCCGTCAGAGATCTTGAACGCGAGGGTTACGGCAAGTACCGGAAGCTCTTTGAATCAGTCGATCCAAAGAATGGAGAGGTGAAATGACCGAGACTTTTGAGAAAGCCATACTGGCAGGAGGTTGCTTTTGGGGTGTCCAAGACCTCATCCGTCGACAGCCTGGTGTGATCTCGACCAGGGTCGGTTACAGCGGGGGTGACGTTCCTAACGCCACTTATCGCAAGCATGGCACCCACGCCGAGGCGGTCGAGATCACCTTCGATCCGAAGCAGACCTCGTACAGGAATATCCTCGAGTTCTTCTTTCAAATTCACGATCCCACCACGCTCAATCGCCAAGGCAACGACCGGGGAACGAGCTACCGTTCTGCCATCTTCTACACCAATGACGAACAGAAGAGCATTGCCGAAGACACCATCGCCGATGTCGAAGCTTCGGGCCTGTGGCCGGGCAAGGTCGTCACCGAGGTCTCGCCCGCCGGACCATTCTGGGAGGCCGAACCCGAGCACCAGGACTACCTGGAAAAGTACCCGAGCGGCTACACCTGCCATTTCGTACGGCCGGGCTGGAAGCTTCCGCGCCGTGCCAATGAAGTCACCCGCTAGTGGGCGGCGCACTATGACACCCAGGTGGGTACCGGTCTTCGTAACTTTGTAGCCGTCGCGCTGTGTCGGAGATACCGGAGACCCGCTACGCAACCACGAGCGATGGTTTGCACATCGCGTACCAGAGTGAGGGTTTGGGCCCCTTCGACCTCATCGAGTTGAGCAATGGGACGCTCTTCTCTATCGACGCAACTGCCGAGCAACCCCGCTGGCAGAACTACGTCGACAGGATTTCGTTGTTCGCCCGATTCATACGGTTTGACTTGCGCGGCATTGGACTTTCCGACCCCGTGGGCTCGTCAGATCCGCCGACGGTGGAACAGTGGGCGAACGACTCGCTCGCCGTGTTGGACGCCGAAGGAGTGGCACGAACCGCCGTGGTGGGGGTGAGTTTTGGAGGTCTCGCGGCACTCCTTCTTGCGGCGACGCACCCCGACCGCATCGGGGCACTGATACTCGTGAACAGCTACGCCCGCTTGCTGAAAGATAACGACTATCCCGTCGGGGTTCCTCATCGCGTGTGGCAGCGGTTCAGTGAGGCTGTGATCGAGCCCGGACCGTTGTCGAGTGACGACCTCCCGGTGATGGCACCTGGGATGGTGTCCGACGCAGAGTTCTCGTCTTGGTGGCGCCGAGCGGGCCATCGCGGAGCCAGTCCGGCATCAGCGTGGGCCGTGTGGTTAGCGGCAGCCGCCGATGTCCGCTCGATTCTCGGTACCCTGCAGTTGCCGACTCTGGTCATTCAAACGCGCGACAACCAGTTCGTGCGAGCGGGACACGGGAGGTACTTGGCGGAGCACATTCCGAATGCTCGGTATGTCGAACTCGAATCTGCCGACCACGTACCGTGGACGGCAGAGGCTGACTTCGTCGGTGAAATCGAGGAATTCTTGACTGGGGAGCGGCAGCTTGCCCCCACGAGTCGGCTCCTCGCAACGGTTCTCTTCACCGATATCGTCGACTCAACCCAGC
Source organism: uncultured Acidimicrobiaceae bacterium (assembly GCA_963744225.1). Lineage (GTDB taxonomy): Bacteria > Actinomycetota > Acidimicrobiia > Acidimicrobiales > RAAP-2 > Bog-473. The sequence continues at coordinate 477,668 of CAVUSV010000005.1, read as the reverse complement.
ACACCGCCGACATGGGCGATCAGGCTTGGAAAGAGCGACTCGAGCTGCATGATCGGGCTATTGATCGCCTACTCGCCCGGTTCGGCGGACGTCTGGTGAAGAGAACCGGAGACGGGGCGCTGGCTACCTTCGATGGACCGGCCCGTGCTGTCCAGTGCGCCACGGCGATCAGGTCCGCCATCAATCAGCTTGGTCTCAGCACTCGCGCCGGTCTGCATACAGGCGAGATCGAGCAGCGTGGAGATGATGTTGCCGGCATAGCCGTCCACATCGCGCAACGTGTTCAGGGCATGGCTCAACCCGACGAGGTCGTTGTCTCGCGAACGGTGGTCGAGCTGGTTGTGGGTTCTGGCCTGCAATTCCGTGAGCTCGATGAGTGTGAACTCCGGGGTGTGCCCGGGCGGTGGCTCTTGTACGCAGTCACAAGTTGAGAACCCGATCCGCGCATTTCTGTGAATCCCGTCCCACCAATGACGAGAGCGATCTCTTCGGTCCTCCCAACGGGAACGACTCAAACTCTCGAGAACAACCTCCTGTGTCTTGACGTCGATTGTTCCGTGTCCGAACAAATTTGCTGGCGAGTCGACGGCTCACTCCTCCCCGGCGGCGTGCACCGCCAGTTTCGCATAGAGGTCCTCGAGGAGGAGGCGGATGTCAAGTTGCGTGAACACCCGAAGGGGTGCGGCGTCGTCGACGCCCTCGTAAAGGCCGTCGTCGAGCAGGCGCGGACGACGTCGCGTCACCCAGCGGCTGGATCGTGGCTCGGGATCGTATGCACCACCGAGCGCCGTAAGCAGCACCAGAGCGCTATCAGCCAGGGTGTACGTTTCGCCAATGCGAAGTCCTGGCGACCATGCGTCGACCCGCGCCCCGACCATGTCGAACAGGTACGCACCCAATGCTCCCTGTGGCCGCATACGCATCTGTAGTTCGCTTCGAGACGCAACGACGTTGAGGAAGACGTCCCGAGGGACTTGCCATAAGGGAACGTCACACTCGTTGAAGATCGTTTTCGCGGCGGCAATATCGGTATTCACATTGGTCTCCCGGTAGCGAGGATCGCTGGCCAGCTCGGCGGCGGTGATGTTGTAGGACTCTCCGCCGTTCCAGACGATTGTGATCCGTTCCGCGATGCGCGGCTCCATCAGGCATGCCGAGGCAATCGTGGTCAACCCGCCGCCGCAGGCCACGAACAGCGGTAAGTCCGTGTCGTCTCGCATCGCCTCGCTGATCAGAACCTCGGCTGCCACACTCGGCGCCGGCTCTCGAGTCGAGCGCATCGGGACGCTCGAACCGGCCACGATCGGCACATCCCGACGCCCGGCAAGTTCGGCGACGCGTCGTGCCGTGGCGACGGAGACATCCGCACAAGAAAGTGACCACGAGGGGTGGAAGGGCGCCACGGCAGAACCCACCACAAGACGCATGTCAACGCTTCGGCACAGCAAGTGGTGCGCCAGCTGCACGACACCATCCGGATCGCCGCAGAAGTCGTTGTCGCAGATTACCCGCGCCCGTGGAGCCATCAGATCCGCTCGCCACGTTCTATCCATTAATGTTCTTCACCCATATCGAGGCGCCGTCAGCGTCATTTCATGCAATGGTTTGCAAAGGCGACAATCGGCACGCTGGCCAAGTTGCTGTGGTACAGCATTACTCGCTTGGACAGGAGCACCGACATTGAAGTGGACAGTGTTGCGGTCGCCACGGCTTCGGGCGAGGATGACCGGGGGATTTCGCATGATGCGCGCTCGCGGCCACGACCGGGTGCGCTCGGAAGCTTCGGGGGTTACGTGAGTAAGGTGGTTAGGAAGTTGGCGGTGGGTGTGCTCCATCGACGGGTCGCAGGATTCGGCGGCTCCGCATGCGCGCTTGTCGCCGCGGCAGGATTGGTCGCGTTCTCGGCCATCACGATGCCAGAGGTGGCCGGCGCGGCGACGGTTGGCGTGTCTGGAGCCAGCACCAGCACTCGAGGGATCACCAGCACGGCTATCAACGTCGCATTCCCCTTGGCCAATCTGAACGCATTGGCGTCCACCTACGGGTTCGCGGGTGACGTTGAGTACACTGAGCAGTCGAAGGCCATCCATCTCTTTGTTGATGAGATCAACAACAGCGGCGGGATCAATGGTCGCAAGATTAATCCGATCATCACCTCCTTCAACCCTGCGAGCGAGTCCGCGATGCAGGCCCAGTGCGACAACTGGACCCAGGGGAGCCCTGGGGTCTTTGCGGTCCTCGACGGCGTGGGGACGTTCACGGGTGTCAACCAGCTCTGTGTGACCCAGCAGGGTCACACCCCCTTCCTCAGCCAGTGGACGACGGTATCCAACTTCACCAAGGAAGGCTCGCCGTACCTGTGGTGGACGGGACCGGACGATGCAGCCGTCCTCCGAGCGGTGGTCACCTGGGGGAAGGCCCAGGGCACCATCGGTGCCAGGGCCAAGCTGGGTGTCATCGTCGGTGACCGTGCCAACGACCAGACCGCGCTGCAGCAGTACCTCCTGCCCGACCTCAGGCGGATTGGCGTGACGCCCGTGGTCGAGACCATTCCGGCCCAAGCGTCCGAAAGCGCCGCCACCTCAAGCGACTCCACTCTCGTGGTCGAGAAGCTCCGTGCCGCCGGTGTCACGTCGGTAATCCCATTGATCCCCTTCAACGCGTTTCTTCCGGTGCTGCAGGCGCAAACCCAACAGCAGTACTTCCCCAAGCTCCTGCTCTCCGACTACGAGTCCTCGATCGAATCCTCCCTCGGGATCATTCCCGTCCCCTTCGCCAAAGCTCTCAACGGGCAGGAGGGAGTCACCACCGAGACCCTCGGAGGTATCGACGACCCGCGGCCCATGTCTCAGGGGGGCTATGACCCCGGAGTGCGGAGTTGCTGGACGGTCTGGCACAAGGCCTACCCCGAGATTCCCAAGGGGAACATGAACAACGACATAGAGGAGCAGGGCCCGGTTCAGGGCTGGTGCCAGGAAATTCGCCTCTTCAGCCGTGCGGCGACCGCGGCCGGCAGGACCCTGAACCGCCGGACATTCGTGACCGCCTTATCCAAGATCACCTATTTCCCTGGCGGCTACTCCCCGATCCTGTCCTACGGCCCCAACAAGTTCTACGGCCCTACCCAGTACCAAGTCGTCCGACTGCACGTGAACTCTCCTCCGAGCGCCCAATGTCGGCTGCCTATTGGCAACCTGCCACCCCAGGTGGTCTGTTGGACCCCGGTCGGGCCCTGGAAGCCTCTACCCGCGACGGGATGACTCCCGCCGCGGCCGGCCCACCACCCCAGGAGCAAGGGGAGAAAGAGAGTGCCCGCCAGCAGGACGAGCCGTGGTGGAGGGACGGAGTCCTCTATCAGGTCTATCCACGCTCGTTCGCTGACTCCAACGGCGACGGCATAGGCGACCTTCAGGGCCTTATCCGGCATCTTGACCATCTCGAGTGGCTTGGCGTGGACGGTCTATGGCTGTCTCCTATTACGCCTTCACCCAACGCGGACTGGGGCTATGACGTCTCGGAGTTCTGTGCCGTGGATCCCACCCTGGGAACGCTAGAGGACCTCGAACACCTGGTGGCTGTGGCCGGGCAGCGAGGTATCCGCATTCTGTTGGACTTCGTGCCCAACCACACCAGCGACCAGCACCCCTGGTTCCTGGACTCTTCTTCGTCTCTCTCAGCAGACAAGCGCGAGTGGTACGTGTGGGCCGATCCCAAACCCGACGGCTCGCCTCCCAACAACTGGGTGAGCAGTTTCGGAGGTCCGGCCTGGACGCTCGACCCGAGCACAGGTCAATTCTTCCTCCACAATCACCTCGAGCAACAGCCGGACCTCAATTGGTGGAATCACGATGTGCGAGACGCCTTCGACAAGATCCTGCGATTCTGGCTGCAGCGTGGCATAGCTGGCTTTCGCATCGATGTCTGCAACATCATCATCAAGGACGCTCACCTGCGGGACAATCCCCCGGCAACTGAGGACGACGACTTCGAGGCACAGATGTTCGGTCAGCGGGCGGTGTACAACGCAAACCGACCTGAGGTGCACGAGGTCATCAGAAGGTGGCGTGCCCTGACGGAGTCCTACTCCGACCCCAGAGTGCTGATCGGCGAGACACCGGTTCCCGTTGATGACCTGGCTTCCTATTACGGGTCGAATGATGAGTTGCACCTCGCGTTCAATTTCGCCTTTATCAGCGCACCCTTCGAAGCGAGTGCCCTACGTGCCGTCGTTGAGGCGACCGAGGCGGTCCTGCCCAGCGGCGCGTGGCCGGCGTGGACCGGTAGCAACCATGACATGTTCCGCTTCCCTTCCCGGTGGGCTGGCGACGACCCGCAGCGCACGCGGGTGGCTCTGCTGATGCTGCTCTGCCTCCGGGGCACGCCAGTGCTTTACCAGGGGGACGAGATCGGGATGGGTGACGTCACGTTGGCTCAAGAAGACCTGCGCGACCCGCTGGGTGTCAGTTACTGGCCGTATTACGCCGGGCGTGACGCCGGGCGTACGCCGATGCAGTGGTCTCAGGGGCCTGGTGGCGGGTTCACCCGGGCGGGCGTCCGGCCTTGGTTGCCGTTGGGCGACACCGAAGCCAACAACGTTGAAAGCCAACGATCCGATCCCAACTCGCTTTTGAACCTGACCAGAGACCTGATTGCACTCCGTAAGGACATGGCCGATCTGCGTCGCGGCACTTACCGGACGCTTGACGCGCCCGACGGCGTGTGGGCTTGGAGCCGGGGTGAGCGCGCTGTTGTCGGGCTGAATTTCACCGATGGCACGATTCATCTACCGGGAGTTGATGGAGCCGTGCGCCTGAGTACCGATCGCCGTCGCGACGGCGAGAAGATCAGCGGTGACCTCCGCATCGAAGCCTGGGAGGGTTTGGTGGCGGTGCGAGCCGCTTCCGGTGGCTGAGTCTTGGGTCGACGTTGCGGTCAACTTCAATTCCGGGCAGGCACCCACGGTTGCGCGTTCCGCGTATCTGCGGGAGCAGGGGTAGTGCATACGGTCGTCTGTTCGCCACCATCAGTTGAACTCCGAGGAAGCCACCGAAGTCGGCCTACGAAAAGGACTCGTCCAGCTCACCGAGGGAACGAATCAGCTCAAGATTTGCTTTGTAGTCAACTGGGCAGGCGATAACCGAGACCGTGTCGTCGGCGAGCGCAGCCTGCAGTGTAGGCAACAGTTGGTCGGGAGAGGTGATTTGGTACCCGGTCGCCCCAAAACTGTTCGCATAGGCGACGAAGTCGGGGTTGTCGAATGACGTGGCGACTTCGTGGCCGAGCTCGATATCCATCTTCCAGCTGATAAGCCCGTAGGCGTTGTCGACCCAGATGAGGATCACCATCGGGATGCGTTCGCGCAGCGCAGTCTCGATCTCCTGGGAGTTCATCAAGAACGCGCCGTCTCCGGTAGCAACGAGCACCTTGGCGTCCGGTCTTGCGATCTTGGCGCCGATGGCTCCGGGAAGACTCCAGGCCATCGTCGACAAACCGTTGGAGATCAGGCAGGTATTCGGTGCAAAGGTGGGGTAGAGCCGGGCCATCCACATCTTGAGTGCGCCGGTGTCAACCAGCACGATGTCGTCGCGGCCCATGGCCGCTCGGGTGTCTGCCACGATGCGAGCCGGCGCCATCGGGAAGCGCTCGTCCGCGCCTCCCTGCGCCAACTCCTGCGCCAAGAGGCTCCGTATCTCCAGCTTGGCGGTCTGATTTTCGAAGTGACAATCGAGAGCGGCGGCTAGGGAATCGAGGCTACGACCGATATCAGCCTGGAGGCCGACGGCCACGTTGTAGTGGCGGTCGACCTCGGCCGGGAAGCGATGGATGTGGATGATCTGCTTGTCACCGTGAGGGTTGATGCGGACGGGGTCGAACTCCTGGAGCTCGTAGCCAACCGCGACGATGACATCGGCCTGATCGAACCCGAAGTTCACGTAGTCGTGACGCATGAACCCGATGGCCCCCAGTGCCTGCGGGTGGTCGTCGGGAAACACCCCCTTGCCGTGGAACGTTGTGGCGACGGAGACCCCGAGCGTCTCGGCGAAGCGCATCAGTGCAGGTCCGGCTTCCGCCCGTGCGGCACCGTGACCAGCCAGAACTATTGGATTGCGTGCCCCTTTCAGGATGGAGGCGGCGCGGGCCACCTGGGTCAGGGACGGCTCGTCGGGGCGGGGGATGTTCACATCCAGCGGTCTCGCGTCCGCCGGCGCGGTAGCGCTCTCAATGTCTTCCGGCACGGCGAGATACACGGCACCAGGCCGCTCGGTCTGGGCCAGTTTGAAAGCCTTTCTGATCATCTCCGGCGGCGCCTCCCGGGTGGCGACGAGAGCCGACCACTTCGTAACCGGAGCGAACATTGACACCAGATCTACCCCTTGGTGCGACTCCTTGAAGCTGCGGTTCATCCCGACCTGGGCGGAGAGTGCGACGAGTGGGGTCGAATTGGTCGTGGCGTCGGCCACGCCGAGCAGCAGGTTGATCGCTCCCGGGCCGAGCGTGGCCGAACAGACGCCGGCCCTTCCGCTGAGCCGCCCATAAGTCTCGGCCATGAAAGACGCCCCCTGCTCGTGACGCACGAGGACGAAGCGGATCGACGAGCGGGACAGGGCGTCAACCAGGTGAATGTTCTCCTCGCCGGGTATCCCGAACACATGGGTCACGCCCTCGCTCTCGAGGCACTTGACAATGAGGTCCGCTACCAGTGGCTGCGAGTTCGACATGCTGACCCTCCTGGAATGCCCGAAGTCCGGCTCTCGAGTTCCGAGAATAGGACGCCTCGGCTCGTGATCGGCGCAAACGCGGCCCCGCTGGCGAGCAGGCTGATGCGCCGCAAGTTTTGCTGGCAAGCCACCAGGGCTCCATCGATGAAGGCCGGGCAAACCTTGGGCGAGCGCGCAGAAGCGTGTCGAGGGCGTCTCTCTAGTCCTCCCCTCAGTCGACTACGGCCTCTGGGGTTCACTGACTGTGCTGTGCCCCAACGTTCCTCCGGTCCTCGCCGGTTGCCGGAGCCGATCACTCGACCGTCGCGGCAAACGTCAAACTTTGAGCAGCACGAGCCAAGCGGTGCGGTCCGCGTGAATAAAGCATCGCCGCGCCATCGAAGAAACTTGGCCCGGCTGTCGCCAAAGTCGATCTTGGGCAGGGTGAGTGCACATCACCGGGATTGGGTGATTCCGCGTGGATCCCGCAACGACAAACGCCGCGTCGCAGTCGAGCCAGTGATCAAAGGGATGCGAAAGGACGCGACCCACGTGTGTCACTCCACAGGCAGGCCGTTCTCTCGCTAGCATGCATTCGAAGGATCGCGGACACTGGAGCAGGCATGGAGGCAGACAAGGCCAGGGCGCTCTTGGCGTCGGAGCGTCAGCAAACACAACAAAGGTTGGCTGATCTGCGCGAGGCACGGGAGGCCGATCGGGCAGGTGCCAATGAGCCCGGAGACATGTTCGATTCAGCCGAGCCTTTGGTCACCGAGGGTGGCGATGATGCGGTGAGCGAGGAGCTTCAGCGTCATCTAGCGGCGATCGATCGGGCGGAGCAGCGTCTTGCTCTGGGGACGTACGGCGTTTCCGTTCGGAGCGGAAAGCCGATCCCAGACGATCGCCTGGAAGCGGACCCTACGGCGGAGCTCACTGTCGAGGAAGCCGGCCAGCCCGAATAGGGCGGGTGTGGACCTCTCCCCCTTGGCGAGCGCCGCATGTCGCTCCGGCCCGCCGGGCCTCTGAGCCGGACGGAGCGGCGTTGAGGCGTTTCACGCGATCGCGTATGACCGATCACGGCGCCGTCAAGGAGGCGTTCATCGAGTCGGCGCCCACGGATCTCCACTGGGTGCTGTGCGCCCCGCCAGATCGCGGAGCTGCTCCTTCGTGGGCTCGACCAGGTGACGAAGTTCGGTCACGAGACGAAGCAGCATGCGCACCGGATGCAACCAGGCCTTTTGAGACATCAAACGCTCATCGGAGCACCGCCCAAGACGCCCCGCTAGACGACAGGAGGCGGATGCCCTTCGGCGCTTGCGGCGAGCTTTGGGTCCCATCGACAGACCACGCAGGCGTGTTGAAAGGCCGATCGCGCGAACGTGAGTGCGGATCCGCGTGGATCGGAAGTGGCGAGCACGTCCTCGAGGTCCAGGATGTACTCGCCGAGGGTGTCGTCCCAGTGCGCGGCGGGAGGTGAGAGGGAGGCCGATGCAAACCCTTCCTGTGGCGGATGCGCGTAGGCGTAGAAGGCCGACTTGGCGTACCGGGCGTCCCCCGGCCACCAGCCCACGGCCACCTCCTGGGAGTCCATCGCATTACGCATGATGAAGTCGTTCGAGGGCGGGTCTGCGGGCAGGCCAGAGAACAGGCTGGTCGCCAGGTCGAACGAGCCCCACCACGCGTTGACGGGCGTCGACCGTCCGCGGTAGGGCGCTCGGAAGGCGGCGAGCACCAAAGCGGCCTGGGTTGCGGCCGCGAAGTAGGACTCGACCTGGCCGGGGTCGTAACGGGCGTGCTCCTCATCCTCGTCGAGAGGGATGGTCCAAGGCACCTCCTGGGGCCGCAGATCGACTTCGATCGGGCCCGCCAAATCGCGTACGTCAGCCAAGACGGACCGTGTCACGTCGCCGACGGGCCGGTCGGGTGCCAGGGAGATTCGGCGGACGCGTCCATCACGGTGTTCGACAACTGCCTCGTGGCTGCGTAGGTCGAGCGTCACCGTGAACGCGCCCGAGCCGTCGGGTGCCGGAAGGGGGGCCGTCTCCCACCCTCTCGCGGTGAGGCGAAGAGCGGCGTGCTGCAGCTGCGGCTCGGGAGGTGCCAGTGCGACGGCAAGCTTTCCGAGCACCTGCGTGTGCGCGTGCAGGGTGTCACATGTCTGGCTCCAGTCTGCGTATGAGACCAGGGGCCACTGCAGGGTCATCGTTCCGACCTTAGCGAGGAGGGTGGCTCGATGGAGAGGTCGGGTCAGGTGGGCGCATCGGGGCGCCCACCTGCGTGCCCAACTCCTAGCGTGCCGCGGTGGTGCTCCGTTGCTGGGCCGGCCCGACGGCCGAGCCGCCGTTGACGGCGCCATCAACCTTGTCGGAGACCTCGGCAACCTTCTCGGCCCCGGCACTCACTGCCTTGTCCTTGAGCTCGGATGCCACGGCCGTAGCCTTCTCAGTCGCTGCTGTGACGTCGTCCCGGCTGGAGATCTCCTTGACTTTGGCTTCGAGACGCTCGTAGGGCTCGCGTCCCGCCCGAGAGCCCAGAACGAACCCGAGGCCCACGCCCATACCCAGTACCACAAGGAACTTCTTCATTCGTCTTCTCCAATGCATCCGTTGATTCCCTTACTTGTGCCCATTCCAGGGCGGATCAAATCCCACGACCGCTGCGGAGGAAATGCCTGGTGCTGACTCGGTCACTCTCACGGGCCCTCGCGCCAGCTCGTTGTCTCGTGAGCATTGGTCGCATCGTGAACATTGGATGGCGAGCAGACGTAGCGAGGACGGCCAGCCGCACGTCACCAGTGGCAGCGTCAGGGTCGACCAGCAATACCGGGGAGACCGTCAGTGCCGGCGCGGGCCGAGGCCCAGGGCGCGGACGAAGCGGTTGATCTGGCGGTTTCCCTCACGGTAGATGACACGACGTGCTTCTCGTTGCGCCGTACCCCCAGCCGCGCCGGCGAGTCCGCCCCTCTGGTAGCCGTGTTCGACGGCCTCGACGTTGCCGAGATCACGGGCCAGGCGGTAGAGCTGGGACCGGCTCGTGCTCACGGCGACCTCTCCTTGGTCGCCCGGTCCGCCAGGATGATGCGCTCGACGATGGCCCGGACCTCCTCGGGGTCCTCGGATTGCTCCATGCGCTCGAGCTCTGTCTGGGGTACGCCGACGCTCCCGAGGCCGGCATCTTCGAACTGGGCCGAGCGCCACGCCATCCATTCCGTCCCGTGGGTGTCCTCTCCGTCCTCCTCCACGGCGTTGATCAGGGCCACGAGTTCGATCTCGCCGTTTGCGTTGACGTCGTATTCGATGAAGAGCACAGCAATCCCTCGTCTCAGGCAGGTGTCACACCAGGTCTCAGCCCGGCATGCGACGCCATAAGGCTTGCGGGAGCAGGCGGAGGGCTGAGAAGACAAATCGCAGGAGTCCGGGCGACCAGATCACCGCCCTCCCGTTCTGGAGACCTCGCACGACGTCGGACGCAACCCGATCGGGCCCGACCGCGAAGGGCACGGCTGGCCGACCGGCAGTCATCTTGGTGCGGACGAAGCCCGGTCGGACGATGTGCACGGACACGCCACTTCCTCGCAGTGATTCAGCGAGGCCCTGCGCGAAGCCGTCGAGGCCGGCCTTCGCCGAGCCGTAGACGAAATTGGACCGCCGGACCCGGTAGCCGGCAACAGAGGACAAGACGAGGATGCGGCCATGACCCTGCCGCTTCAGTTGTGCCGCTGCTGCCGACATTGCCGCGGCGGGCCAGGAGAGGTTGACGGTCAGCATGCGCACGATCCGCGATGGATCGGTCTCGTCCACCTCTTGGTGACCGAGCTCTCCCACGGCGACGATCACAAGGTCCACAGCCTCTCCCGCGACTTCGAAGCATCGGACCACCGTCTGGGCGGCATCCGTCGGCCTCCTCGGCCTCGAACTGAACCGTCTCGACGCGCGCAACCGAACGCTGGAGTGCGCTCGCGGCTGATGCCAGTGCCGGCGCGTCTCTCCCGGCCAGGACGACCGACCGGCAGCGGTCGGTCGCCAACAACCCGACGATCTGGCGGGCGATGTCGGAGGTACCGCCCAAGACGACGACCGACTGGGGGTGCCCGAAGGCGTCGTTCATCGCGAGATCCCGAGACGGCGGGAGAGGTCGGAGGCGAGCACGCCTTCGGGATCGACCCGGCGGGTGACCGCCATCATCTCTGGCAGCCGTGGGTACATCGAGGGCAGCAGCTCGGGGCGCAGGCGAGCGTCCTTGGCCAGGTAGACGCGGCCACCGGCGGCGGCGACCTGTTCGTCGAGACGGTCAAGGAGCCCCGGGAGAGCAGGCGGACCGATCGGGAAGTCGAGTGCCAGGGTCCAACCCTCTTGGCTGAACGAAAGTGGCCCCGGCGTCCCAGGTCCGAAACGCTTCAACACGGCGAGGAAGGACGGCACTCCGGACGAGGCGATCGCACCGACGGCCCGCTCCACGACGTCGCCCCTGTCCGGTGGGACGGCGAACTGGTACTGCACGAACCCGTTGGGACCGTAGAGGAGGTTCCAGCTCCCTACGCCATCCAGCGGGTGGAAGAATGCGCCCAACGGTCTGAGGGACCCTTCTGAGGTGGAGGAGACGCGGAACCACGCCTCGTTCAGCGCCCGGACCGAGAGTCTGTTGGCGACCCGCCGTGGCGCGGGGCGGGGGACCCGGATCCGCGGCTCCCCCGGAACCTCTCGGCTGCGCCCGCGCAGACGGTCGGGGGATTGCGCGCAAGGGGGCATGATCGCCCCGCGTGAGCACAGACCGGTGGCCGCCATCCCGGTGGCCGACGCAATCCAGCCAGGCGACGCTGTAGCGGTAGCCGTCGTCGCCGGTCTCCATTTCGGACATCAGGTCTTCGAGTCGAGTGAAACGCTGGCTGTCCACCTCGATCCACGACGTCTCGATCGGGATCAGGCGCAGGGTGGCGCAGACCACGACTCCGGTCAGGCCCATGCCACCGGCGGTGGCCCAAAACAGTTCCGGGTCGTGCTGAGGTGAGATGGTGAACGTGCCGGTGGGTGTGACGACGGTCATCTCGACGACGTGCCGAGCAAAGCTGCTCTCACGGTGGTGGTTCTTCCCGTGCACGTCCGCCGCGATTGCTCCGCCGACGGACACGTAGCGGGTTCCCGGCGTGACCCCCACGAACCATCCTGCCGGGATGATGGATCCCATCAGGTCGTGGAGACTCACGCCGCCGCCGACCTCGATCGTTCCGGACGACTCGTCCAGGATGCCGATGTCGGCGAGGCCCGCCGTGTCGATAGTGAGACCCCCGCTGCACTGCGCGGCATCCCCGTAGCTCCGTCCCAGGCCACGGGCAATGACCCCGTGATGCTCCGTGCGGAACGCGAGGTCGATGGCAGCGACGTCGGTCGGCCGGCTGACCAATGCCGTGGTCGGCGTGGTTCGCCCCCAACCGCAGAGCGGCTGGGGCGACGACCGCGACCGCCATGGTCACGCGTAGAGCCCGATGCCCATCAGCGCCAGCCACGAGCAGCCCGTAGCCCTGCAGCATGTGATCGTGCAGGCGCGAGCTGCTCGGGTTCTCCGCCCTTCCCGGCATCGAGCAGGCGGAAGATGTGCAAGACGGCGAGGACAAGGGGGATGACGGTCAATTCGACCCAGACAACCTCGTGGCCCGCGTGCGCCAGCAGGCCGGTTCGCTCGAAGGCCCACAGACAGTACGAGGCAACCGTGACGGTGGCCGAGATGATCAGCGTTGACTTGAGGAACGACTCGGTGTACTCGTCGAGAACCTGTCTGTGCACGCCCCTATCCCGCCCCAGGCGTGCGTATTCCGCGCTGCGCTTCCCCGTCACGACGAAGAGCGCCGCGAACGAGGTGAAGACCAGGAACCAGCTCGAGAGTGGAACGCGCGCGACGACGCCACCCGCAACCGCCCGGAGCACGAAGCACGAAGCGACGACGGCGAGCTCGACAACCGGCTCGCGCTTGAGCCGGAGGCTGTAGGCGATGCTCAAGCCGGCATACGAGCCGACCACTACCGCCAGGCCCCACGGCCCGATGAAGAGGGCGCCGGCGATGCCGAGTGCGATGAGGCAGGCGCCCGCGCCGAGTGCCGTTGCGGGTCGAAAGGCGCCGCTGGCCACCGGCCGGCGGCGCTTGACGGGATGGTGCCGATCTGAGTCGGCGTCGATCACGTCGTTGATCAGGTAGGTGCCAGAGGCCACCACACAAAAGACCACAAAGGCACCGACGACCCGAACCGTGGTGTGCCACTCACCGAGCACACCCGCCGCTGCGGGCGCCATGAACACAAGCAGGTTCTTGATCCACTGTCGGGGGCGCATACCCCGGACGATCAGGCCCGGGGTCGAGTACTTCCACGCGGGTTCCAGGCCCTGATCAGGAAACGCCGCGACTCCCGGAGGTGTCTCGCCGACGGGCGGCCGGTTCGCCGTCAGTCATGGGGTCGCAGCCGACATGGTGATGAAGTCTCGCGCCCACCACGACTGGAAGTAGCGACCTGGGGTCCCGGTCATCCCCGGCAGGAGCTCGGTGCCGTTGGTGGCATCGGCCGTTCCCGCGGCCGTCGACGGCTGGTAGGTGCTGTAGTTCACCCAATCAGTGTTGATATCCAGCTCCATGCCCCGCACGGCGCCGGCCCTGACCAGGATGTTCGCCAGGTCGGCGATGTTGAGCCCGGGACCACCCACGTAGACCAGCGCCCCGCCCGCCGTCACCCCGAGCCCCGAGCGCCAGACGTAGTCGCCACCGCCCAGGGTCTTGCCCCACTGGGTGGGGTTGGCGCTGTAGACGGCGGGATTCACCTTGCCGCCGTCGACGAGCAAGTCGAGGTTCTGGCGGACCGATACCACGTTGGAGCCCATGGCGACGTCGCGACCCCACTGCCCCACGGTCGATGAACCGTTCTTGTACACGACGAAAGACGCCGCTCCCGTGCGCAGGGGGATGACTGCCTTGTTATCCGTGTAGTAGCCGCCGTTGGCGTCGGACATGAGGAAGCCCGCATTGAAGGCGGAGACCAGCGTGGTGGCCTCGCCCGGGCCGATCGGGGCGGTGTGGGTGTAGGGGCCGCCGCCGGGGATGATGCTGCCCGAGTACAGAGTGGCCTTCAAGAGCTTCGGGTCCATCCAGGCGACGCCGACGACGTAGCTGGTGTGGATCGCGCTTGGCCGCAGCATCGTCTCGTAGACCGCGGGCAGACCGTGCACCAAGCGGCCGGCCGCGGACCACTGGCCTTCGCCCGCCACCGCCGGGCTCACGATGGGGACAATCGGAGCGGGCGCCGGGAGGTGGGGGACAGCAGCGACGACCGGCGTGGTGGCCACCTTTGGCTTGTGGATCGTGCCGGCGGCCAGAGCGCCACCGACCTGGGGCTGGTGGTGGGAGTACCACTGGTTCTCCGCCCACACCACGATCGACGCCCCTCCGTGTCCGCGGAACCATTCGGCGGCCCTCGCACCGAAGGAGCTCCCGAGGGCCGGGTTGGTCACTGCGCTGCCAAAAGAGAAGGCGAACCAGATCACGAAGATGCTGAACACGGCCGCAATCGCGGCGAGCACGCGCCGGCGCCGGCGGTGGACCCGGGCCCTCGACCAATGCTTGGGTCGGGCGTGCCGGACCCGTGATCGGGGTGGCTCGAGGTCGAGGTCGAGGTCGTCCCTGGGCGGGCTCAGCACGAGCGCGCCACCAGGTGCAGAGCCTGCTTCGGGCACGCCCGGACGGCGCGCAGGGCATGATCGAGGAGGGCCGGGGCGAGCTCGCCGTCCTCGACGATGGGGTACCCCCATCGATCGAGCTCAATGCGCTCGGGGAGCATCTCCGCGCAGACGCCGCGTCCGTCGCATGCAATGGGATCGATCAACAGCTCCAAACTCCTGCGGCTCATGACCTGCTCACCAACCTTCTCCTGGCAGCGCGGTTGGGTACCGGCAGCACTCTTGGTGCGCGGGTCTGAGGGCAAGGCCCTCGGCGTAGATGCAAGGCTACCTCGTCAGAGAAGACATTTAGTGCCGTCTTGACGAACCGTGAGACGCCATCGGGGTGTCGACACGCGCCGCGTCCCTCTACCAGGTTGCAGATCTCCAGGACTCGTTCGGGCCGCGGGGCGCTGTTCTGCCCATACGCGAGCCGTTCCAGGGCGTCCGCCAGCTCGGCGAGGCCGTAGCGACACGGTCCGCATTGCCCGGCGCCCTCCCCCTCCATGTAGCGGGCAACGTCGGCGACTTCCGCCAGTGGGCAGACATCCCGGGGAAGCGGGGCCACCACGCCTGCACCGAGGGTTGCACCCTCGCGCCGAGCGGCCTTCTCGGAGACGGCGAGCTCGCTGAAGGCCTGGGGCGTGACCCATCCACCTCCATAGCCTCCCAAGAGGACACCCCGCGAGGTGGCGATCTCGTCGGCCTGGAGGCCCGTGGCCTGGCGCAGCGACGAGCCGATCACGGCTTCGACGACGAGCTGGCTGCCGGAGCGGTTGACCGTCAGGAGCATGGTGCCTGGGAACTCTGGCGAGCCAACATCGCGGAACCACGCTGCCCCGAAGCGCGCGATGAGCGCGACGTGGGCGAGCGTCTCGGCGTTCTGGACCAGCGTGGGGCGGCCCGCCGCGCCTCGCTCACGGATCGACGTGAGCCCGATGAAGGAAGGCAGCGCGCCCCGGCGCCCGCGCAGCGCGTTGACCACCGCTGATTCCTGACCGCTGATATAGGTGTCCGGCGCCTCGAAGACCTCGATGTCGATCGGATCGAGACGCTTGGCGCGTCGCTCCGCATTGGCCGCATTCACGATCGGAATGCTCGCGGCGGGGACATAGGCGACGGCCTGCTGCGCCCGGAGGGCCGCAGCCGCCAGAGCGAGGCCATCGAGCACCAAGTGAGGTGCCTGGCTGAGCAGGAGCGCATCCTTCCGGCTGGCGGGCTCGCCCTCGGCTCCGTTGGCGATGACCACGGGACGACGTCGTGACCCGCGCGCGACCGCCTCCCACTTGGTCGAGACGGGGAACCAGGCGCCGCCGTGGCCCACGAGCCCGCTCGCCGCCAACTCCTCGAGCACTTCGCGTTCGGAGGGACGTAGGGCGCCCCAGCGCTCAAAGTGGGTCCCGAGGCCCGGCTCAGTGGCGCCACCGGAGAGTCCGTGCAGCAATCTGGTCCCTCCCTCGGGGGCCTTTCTGGAATGGTGGCGGACCATGAGGCTCATTGGCCGTTACTCCCGGAGATCTGGCCCGTCAGCGTGCCCGCATTCGGATTCAGCGAGAGATTCATGGTGAGGTTGATCGAACCGGAGGGACCGGTGACGACCGCACCGATGTTGGACCCCTCGAGTGCGGTGACGTGTCCGGTCAGGGTCCCGAACGACGCCGCACTCCGGCGCATGGCGACGCCGCCGTTCACGGCGGTCCCGATGATGCGGACCTGGAGCAGCGCAGTCGTGTTCGCTACGTGCATCGTCAGGGTGACCTGTGACTCGCCGCTGGTGTCAGGCGCCGACTGCGCAACCGTCCCCGACACCGACGCGGTGAAAGGCGTCGCGGGGATCCCGGAGCCGACCGCTGCTGACGCCGCCGGAGAAGTTGACCGGGCGGTGCTTGAGAACGACGTCGCCTTGGCCCCGGAGAGCTGGGCGAGCAGGGCCGACGACGTGCCCGCCCGGTGTGACCATCCGGGCCGGAGCGGACCCAACAGGGCGAATACGGAAATCACCAACAGGACCGCCGCCGCACCTGCCGCACCACCCAACCGCCAGCCCACCGAACGCGCCCGCCCAGTTGCGAGGCGCCATGCCACCGCGGCGGCGACGGAGGCTGTGCAGGCCACAAAGACCAGAGTCGCGCCCGGCAGCCGGGCGTCAGAGCCCGAGCCGAGGCCGTGGATGGCGGCGATCGGCCAGCACGCGTAGGCCAGCCAGTGCACCCCACGCCAAGCGGCCACGCCGATGCGGCGGCGGAGTGCACTGGTGATGGCGACGGCGAGCAACAGGTCGAACGCGAGCGCTCCCAGGCCGACCCAGATCGGACGATACGGCGCTAGGAAGGGAATCACCGTGTCGGCGAAGCCGATGGGCACGTAGCCGTCGCTGACCGTTGAGATGACGTGGATGCCGATCAACCCAAGGCAAAACAACGACAGGTTCCGGTGGACGGACTGCGACAGGAACCGTGGCCAGCGGGCCGTTGTCCAGCCAACGGACGCGACCGTCCCCAGGACCACCGTGGCGGACAGGAGGATCAGCGAGACGAGCCCGCTGGCCCGCGTCAGGTACCACAGGGCCGTCGAGCCGTGACCGATCGTCGCCACCAGGGGTGCGATCATCGGGCGCTCGCCTCCTGCCATTCGAGCTCCGGTGGGGGGAGGGGCCAGCGCGACGTGCACGTGGTGGCCCCGTCGATTCGCACGAGTCGCGCCGGAAGTTCGAGGGCTTCCAGCCAGGGCACCGCCCGCTCTCCGAGGACGATGGCAGCGGTCGAGGCCGCGTTGGCATGCACGCAGCTGGCGGCGGTGACTGACACCGTGCGCCAGCACGGGGTCGCGGGCAGTCCGGTGGTCGGGTCCACGATGTGGTGCACGACGTGCCGCCCGAGGCGCCATTGGCGCACACCGATGCCCGAGGACGCCAGCCCACCCGAGGTGATGCTTACCGCCACGGTGGCGCGAGGGGACAGACACGTGTCGGCGATGCCGACGGCGAATCCGGCGGCGGGGGCGGGGCCTGCGGTGGAGACGTCGCCACCGAGGGAGACGAGCGCACCGCATTTGAGCCGGTTGAAGATGGAGGTGGCGGCCCGGTCTGCCGCCAGCGCCTTGGCGGTCGCGCCGAGGTCGAGGGCGCTGTGCGGCGCCATGGACACCATGAGCCGGTCCTTGTCGAGCTTGACGGAGCGCCAGCCGGCCACCGCCTGCGCCGGCGGCAGCGCGCCGTCGACTCCGGGGAGCACCTGGGCAAAGTCGCGGTCGTAGCCCAACCGGTTCATGGCGAGGCAGACGGTTGGGTCGACCAGACCGTCCGTGGCCGCTGCCATCGCGAGGGCCACCTCGATGCACTCGAACAGGTCGATGCTGACCGCAGACTCCCTGCCCGCCGCAGCGTTGAGCCGGCTGAGTTCGGAGTCACTCCGGAATCGGCTGGCCACGCGGTCGATGCGCTCGAGCTCGCCTTCGAGCACCTCTGCCGCGGCAAGCAGCGCGCCGCTCTCTGTCACGACGAGCTCTGCGATCGTGCCGAGTGCCCGGGTCCGGTAGACGTGCTGCAGGTCGGCGATATGCGCCGGCGCCATCAACTCGATCCGCTGGTCACCGGTGCGGGAAGCGACGCGCCCTGCGTCGGCGTCGTGGGTGGGTTCAGCGCACCCGGGCCGCTGTTGCCCGCGGCCTGGCCGCTCGTGCCCGATGCCTGATCATTCGTTCCCGAGGGTGTCGTGCTGCCGGTGGTCGTCGCGTGGTGCCCGGGCAGCGCCTTGGCGACGTAGACGCCGAGGATGCCGACGGCCGCAATGGTGGCCACGCCGATGGCCGCGGTGATGCTCGACAGACGCAACAGGGCGCCGTCCCGGCGCAGCACGGCGGCATGGCGGCGCTGCGCAGGGTTGACCCGTCGCACCTCTCCCATGGACAGCAGGGTAACGATGCACCCTGACGCCTACATGAAGAAAAGGCTGGTCAGGCTAAGGACTCCGTAAGATTCTTCCCGGCGGGGCTCGGCTTGCTCTTGCGCCCAAGTGCCTTGCGCCAGGAGACCTCCAACCGGGCACCCCCGAGCTCGGACACGGCGATCTCCCAGCTGCCGTGCGTGGATCGCACCACGGCGTCGGCAATGGCCAGCCCGAGCCCCGTCCCTGCCACCGAATCGGTCGCCCGGTGAAAGCGGTCGAAGACCGCGTCCCGCTGATCCGTGGGGATCCCGGGGCCCGAGTCGTCGACCCGAAGGTCCACCCGGCCCCCCGTGCTGCGGACGGTTACCTCCACCCGCCCGCCTTCTCCGGCAAACTTGCACGCGTTGTCGACAAGGACGCCGGCCAGACGGTCGATCAACTCCGCGTCTGCTTGGACGGTGAAGGGGCCAGCGCCGACCCGCTGCGCGGAGAGCGCGACCCGATGTGTCGCGGCCAGCGCACCGAAACGCTGGACGCAGGTGTCGACCGTGTCGGCCACGTCCGTAATGTCCGCCTCCTCGGCGTGGACTGTCCGGTTGTCGGCCCGCGCCAGCCAGAGCAGGTCGTCGACGATACGCCGCAGCCGAGCGCTCTCCAGGCCTACCCGTTCGAGCACGTCACGATAGGCCGCAGGCTCCCGAGGCCGATCGAGGGCCAGCTCGACCTCGGCCTCGATGACCGAAATGGGAGTACGAAGCTCGTGCGATGCGTCCGCGGTGAACTCGGCCTGACGACGACGCACCAGTTCGGATGGCGCAGAGGCGCGGAGACCGACAATAGTGGCCCCGGCGAAAGTTGCGACAGCCAGGATCACGCCGAACACGAGCTCCGCAACCAGCAAAGTCGCCTGGACATTCGATGCGCCCGCCATGCTCTGTCCCGCGACGAGAACGGTGCCACCTCTCTGCAGAGTGTCGAACCGGAACGTCGATGTCCCCACGTCGAGGGTGATCGGAGCCGAGCCCCAGTGCCGGACGGGCAACGTTGGCGTCGTCGGAGTGAGCGGGGTCACTGCGCCAGAGGGCGCGATCGACCACAGAAAGAGTGGGGCATCATCGACGTCAGGGTGTTCGGCATGGGCGCTCGGACCGGGAAGGTTCAGGGTCTGGTTGTGCACATCCTTGAGCCGCTCAGACAGGCGGCTGTCGGCGGTGTTGACCAGGTGATTGTTGACGATCAGGTTGAGCACCACTGCTGCAAGGACGTAGCCAAGGATCACGATGAGCGTGGCCACCGCTGCGACCCGAACCGCGTTGCGTCGGTGCGCGCGGTTCGTCTTCACGCCTCGACTATCCGATATCCCGTGCCCCGTACCGTCTCGATGCGCGCTCGGCTGCGCGCCAGCTTGGCGCGCACGCGGCCGACGTGAACGTCGATCGTGTTGGACCCGACGCCATCGGCTTCGTCTTCCCAGATCTGGGTCGCGATCGTGCGCCGCGTCAGAACGGCCGGAGAGCGGCGGAGCAGAAGTTCGACCAACGCGGTCTCGGTCGACGTCGAGTGCCGCCGTCTCTCCTGCGACCGTGACCTTCCTCGTGGCCGGGTCGAACCGTAAGTCGCCGCATTCAAGCACCGGACCGAGGGCAAGTGGCGGGCGGCGTTGCAAGGCGTGGATACGAGCGATGAGCTCGGAGAAGTCAAACGGTTTCACGAGGTAGTCATCCGCACCACCGTTGAGACCGGCCACCCTGTCGGTCGCCGCGTCGCGTGCCGTCAGCATCAGGATGGGAGTCCGATCACCCAATCGCCTCGCTTCGGCGACGACCTCGATCCCGGTGTGCTCGGGCATGCGCCAGTCCAATACGGCGACGTCATAGTCGTAGGTCCGAAGGTGCCGGAGCGCAGCGGTGCCGTCTGCCACCGTGTCGACGACATAGCCGTTCTCTTGCAGCCCACGTTCGAGCACGGACCGGAGCCCGGCATCGTCTTCCGCGACAAGCACTCTCATTGGATCGGCCAACAGCCGTGTGGCATGCGTTTCAGGCTAGGGGGTCGCAACTGCCAGGTGGCAGTCAGTCCACCTTCATCGCTTCTTCAGGTTCGGACCGTACGCTTCTGGCAGTCGTGGACCACGGAACCAACCAGGCGCGGATGCAGGGTCCACCGCGCCCTGCGCCGCAGTGAGGCGTCCACGTCACCGGTACTCGCCGGCTGCTCGGGCGCGGGCTCAAGTCAGCATCAAGCGATTGACCAAAACGGCGGTCATCGTTGCCGGGGGTGCGACGGCGTTCATCGGCGTCGTGGTGGCGAGGGAGCACCCTGGGTCGTCGGCCAGTTCGAAGACGCCGGCGCCGTCCCCCCTACGGACGCCTGCAGTCCCGCCTGGACAGAGCAACAGCCGGGACACGACGTCCACACCGAGGACACCGTCCACACCGAGCCCATCGACCACAAGCACGACCAGCAGTGCGCCGTCCACCACGACGCCGCAGACCAGCCCAACCACCACGACCACTACCCTGCCGCCGACAACGACCACGACCCGGCCGGCCGTCACCTCGGGTGGGACGTCCCGGTAACAGGTCGCGACCCACCTGGGCGCCGAGAATTGCGCCGCGGTCCCTGCTCGCCAAAGATGACGGCCGTACCGACGGCGCAGGCAAGGTAGGGCGTGGAGGAATTTCTCAAATCTGCCGGCTACGGCGCAGTGTTCGCGTTGAGCTTCATCTCGTCCATGGGGCTCCCCGTGGGCGCCGAGCTCGCCCTCATTTACGGCGGCGTCCTCGCCAGCGGGCAGGTTCCGGGCGAGGGCAAGCCGCTGTCGCTGGCCGTGGTGATCATCGTGGCCGTTCTTGGCGAGTTCCTGGGCTCTCTGGCCGGCTACAGCATCGGGCGTTACGGCGGGCGAACTCTCGTCGACAAGGTGGGCAAGTACGTCCTCCTGACGCATAAGGACCTCGACCGGGCCGAGGCATGGTTTGGCCGCCGGGGGGAGCCCGTCGTTTTTTTCGGCCGGTTCGTTCCCTTGCTGCGCTCGTTCGTGTCGTTTGCTGCGGGCCTGGGCGAGATGGCAGTCGCCAAGTTCAGTCTGTTCACGCGTCATCGCCTGCGCCATCTGGTGCACGGCACTGTGCTCCTTGGGTTACAGCCTCGGGAGCAGCTACAACCACGTGCTCAAGGCGTTCAGCTATGCGGGCTACATCCTCGGGGCGTTGGCGGTCATCGCGGTCGCGGTGGTCTTCCGGCACCGCCTGCGGGAGTATCGCAAGCAGCGCGACGAGGACCGGTCCGAATCGGGAGCCTGACCGGCGCTGCGCAACCACGCGACAACCCGTAGTGCCCATCTCTCAAGGGAGTGTTCTGACGCGCCGAGAATAGAGAAATGGTTGTTGACATACCCGTTGAATTCGAATTCGGGTTGCAACAACCCGGTCGAGGCGAGGATTGGTCCGAGCGTGGGCGGGGCAGCCCCGTCCATCTGGAACTGAAACCACACGTGGCAGCGCGATGACGGGCGGGCAGCCGGGCTTCTCCAGGTCGGCGTTGATTGTCGCGGCGGCGTGGGCCGTCACGGGCACGGTGGCGCTGGCCGTTGCGGCCCAGCGCGCTCGGCGTCTCCGGCCGGCCGGGCTCGACCGCGACCATCTTCGCCGTGGTGTTCGGCGCGCTCATGGCAGCCAGCTGGGTTTGGCCGCTCATGGTCTTCATCGACGGCCAGTCCGACGCGTTCGATCTCGACGAGGGATTCTTCGTCCTGCTCGTCCTCCTCCTGCCGACCTCCCTGACGGTGGTCACCTTCGCGGTGTCGGCGATCGTGGCCCAGGCCGTCAGGCGCCAACCTCTGATCACCTCCGCCTTCAACGTCGGCCGGGTGGTGACCGCGGCCGGGGTCGCCGCCCTCGCCTTCCTCGTGCTCCATGGTGAACAGCTGCCGAGCGGGTATGGCCAAGTCGGCGCGGCACTGATCGGGGCCGTCTGCTACTTGGTGGTGAACACAAGTGCCGCGGCTTCGCTCCAGCCCACCCTTGGCGGCTCGTGGCGCGACGCTGTGTTTGGAAGCATCGAGGGCAAGGTGGTCGTCGCGGGGGCGTGCATCGGCATTACCCTCCCCACGGCACTGCTCCTCGCCGCCCAGCCCGCATTCCTGCCGCTCGCGGTGCTGCCGCTCCTCTTCCTCCGGTATCTCGCCGAGGGCCACTTCTACGCCCGCAATGACCGCACGCGTACTGCGCGGCCTCTTCGAGGCCACGCTCGACGTGAACCGCTCCATCGGCGGCGACGAGACCCGGGCCGCCGTGCTCTCCTCCGCGGGATCGTTGCTCCGTTCACCGGCGGTGTCACTGTCAGCCGAACCACCCGAGGGGAAGGACAGCACCTGGCGGCGCCGGTCGAGCTCGCCGACCGCAGGCTCTGGCTGTCCGTCTCCGGTCGCAGCCGGACCGAACCCTTCGACGACGCCGATCGGGCCGTGCTCGACGCGCTGGCGTCGGTCGGGGCGATCGCCCTTGCCAACGCCGACCTCTACGCGGAGGTCGAGCGACAGAAGGACAACCTCGCGGTGATCACGAGCAGCCTCGGCGAGGGCGTGTGCGCCATCAGCCAGTGCCGGCGAGATCACCTTCATGAACCCGGCCGGGGCGAGCATGCTCGGCTGGCCCGACGAGGACAGCCGGGCGTCACTCCCGCCGGACGACGGAGACGCCGCGGTTCCTTCTCGACCCGGCCATGCGGGCCATGTCGCTGCGGCAGAACGTCATCAGCGACGACACACGGTTCGAGCGGGCCGACGGCTCGCACTTCCCGGTCACCATGACGGCTTCCCCGGTTGTGGGCGACGCGGAGCCCTCGGCCGCCGTCATCGTGTTCCGGGACACTTCGGAGCGCAAGGCGTTCGAGGACCAACTGGCCCGGCACGCGTTCCAGGATCCCCTGACCGGCCTGGCCAACCGCCGCCTCCTCCTCGATCACCTCGACCATGCGCTTGCTGCAGGCTGATCGCACCGGGAGTCGGGTCGCCGTGCTCTTCGGCGACATCGATCGCTTCAAGGTCGTCAACGACAACCTCGGTCACCAGGTCGGGTGACGAGCTGCTCCGGGTCGTCGCCGAGCGTCTCCGGCGCGCCGTCCGTCCCGGCGACACGCTGTCGCGCTTCGGCGGGGACGAGTTCGTCATCATCCTCGAAGGGGTGACCTCACCCGACGACGCCAGCCAGGTCGCCGACCGCGTGCTCGGGGTCTTGCGCGAACCGATCATGCTCAGCGGCGACCACGAGGTCGTCGCCACGATGAGCATCGGCATGGCGCTGAGCGCAGCCCGGCATCTCACGCGACGATCTCCTGCACGATGCGGACGTCGCCATGTACCGGGCCAAGGAGCGGGGGCGCGGCGGCCAGGTCGACGCTCTTCGACATCGACCGGATGGGCGGGCGATCGGCCGGCCGGCTCGACCTCGATGCGGCGCTGCACCACGCGGTGGAGCGCGACGAGGTCGAGGTCTACTTCCAGCCGCTGATCTCGCTGGCGGACGAGCGCATCGTGGGGGCCGAGGCCCTGGTCCGCTGGGACCATCCCGAGCACGGCATCCTGTCGCCGGCCCACTTCATCGAGTTGGCGGAGGACAACGGCACCATCCTGCCGATCGGGAGGGCCGTCCTCGACTGGCCTGCCGAAGCGCGAAGGCCTGGCTCGACACCATCGGGGTGAAGCTGGAGGTCGGCGTCAACCTGTCGGCTCGCCAGTTCCACCAGCCCGGGCTGGAGGACCAGATCGCCGAGGTGCTCCAGACCACGGGAATCGATCCCTCGCAGCTCTGCCTCGAGATCACGGAGAGCCTGGCCATGCATGACGTTGAGCTGACCTCTGCGATCCTGTCCAAGCTGCACCATCTCGGCATCCGCCTGGCCATCGACGATTTCGGCACGGGGCACTCCTCGCTCGGCTATCTGGCCCGCTTCCCTATCGATGTGATCAAGATCGACCAGAGCTTCGTCCGCAACATCGACCAGGATCCGGTCAAGTCGGCCATCGTGTCGGCGGTCGTCGCCCTGTCGAAGGCGATCGGTTCGACGACGGTCGTGGAAGGGGTCGAAACTCTTCCGAGCTCGAGCAGGTCGAAGGTCTCGGATGCGACGTCGCCCAAGGCTTCTATTTCTCACGACCGCTCCCCGCCGGCGCGTTCACCGAGCTCCTCACGTCGGGCCCGGGACCGGGGCGCCCGGCCGGGGGGAATGTGTCGGGTCGGCTCCTGACGGGCTGAGGGGCTGACGGGCTGACGGCCTCGCCGTTGCTTCAGAGTGCGCCCGGCCTCAGCCGACGGCGACTCGCGTCGCGTTGTATGGCCTGGCGCCGCAGCGCATCCTGCAGGAGTGGCACGACCTCGTGCCAGTCGCCCACGATGCCGACGTCGCAGTGCGCGAAGACCGGGGCCTCTGGGTTCTGGTTCACGGCGAGGATCGTCCCAGCCGCGCGCACCCCCACCATATGGTTGAACTTCCCACTGAGCGCCGAGCGCGACATAGAGCCGGGGTGCGATGGAGCGGCCCGTGATGCCGACCTGGCGGGAACGGGGCGCCCACCCCCGGTCGGTGACCTTTCGGGTCGCGGCGAGCTCGGCGCCGAGCAGGGCGGCCAGCGGGCTGAGCCGCTCGTACTCCTCGGGGGTCACGCCGGTGCCAACCCCGATCACCACCTCGGCGCGGGCCAGCGTCTCGACGTCGTCGTTGCGACGCTCCGCGAGCACCCGCACCCGACCACGGGTGCCGACGGTCCGCGTCTCCGACGCGTGCCGCGCGTCGTCGATCCAATGACGGCGCCGGCAGCACACCCGGCCGCACGGTCGCCATCTGCGTCGCGCTGCGGCACGTGATGTCGGCCACCAGCGCGCCGGCGAACGCTGGCTTGGCTGCCACCAGCGTCCCTTCGCGTGCCGACAGGGCGATCGCATCGCCCACCAGTCCCGACCCGGTGACGGCCGCGGCGCGGCCGGCAACCTCGCGCCCGAAGGCGGTGCTCGGCGCGAGCACGGCCCATGGGTCCGTCTCGCGCACGTAGGCAACGACTCCGTCGGCGACATCCTCGGCGACGCACGACCCCTCCAGCACGACGACCAGATCGGTGCCGGGGGGCGCCAGCGATGGCAGCGAGCCGTCGCCCGGGGCCAGGACGTGGACGGCGGCACCGACGTCGCGACCCAGGCGCGCCGCCGCGCCGACCAGTTCGCCTGTGACCTCGGGCCGACCGGGCTCGGCGAGGACCACGATGGTCGCGTCGCCTCGCTCGAGGCGGCCGTCTTGCCCGGGCACGCGTTGCTCCGGCGCGAGTTGCTCGGGTGCCGGCGCGTCGCCCCCGCCCAACGCACCGCGACGGGCGAGCTCGCGCACCGCGGCGTCCACCTGTTCCTCCACGGGGCCGTGCAGGACCAGCATCGAGCGCGTGTGCTCCATCGGCCGTGTCTCGCCGACCACCGTCGGGCTGCCCGCTTCGCCCCAGGGCCCGTCGCCCAGCTGGGCAGCAGTCACCCGCGAGATGAGCGAGGCCGGGACGGCGGCCCTGCCTTCGGGGTCGACCTTGCAGGGGTCGCACAGGCGCTCGGCGACGGAGAGCACCGCCGGCAGCGTGATCTCGACCTTTTGCGTGCCGTCATCGTGCTCGAGCTCGAGACGCAGGTGGTCGCCGAGGTCCTCCAGGCGGCGCACCCCGCTCGCGAAGGGGAGGTCGAGCAGCGCGGCCACCTCGGGCCCCACCTGCCCAGTTTCCCCGTCGATGGAGTTACGGCCGAGCAGGACGAGGTCGAAGGGGCCGGCGGCCCGCAGCGCGGCCGCCAGGGCGTGCGCGGTCGCGAGCGTGTCGGATCCCGGCGAACACCGGGTCGCACACATGCAGCCCCGAGGTCGCACCCCAGGCCACCGCCTCGCGCAGGACGTCCTCCGGCGCTGGGCGGGCCGAGCGTCACCACGGTGCACGAGCCCCCGGTGGAGCGGGCCAGCGTGACACCTTCGGCCACGGCGCGTCGACAGTACGCGTTCATCTCGAGCGCCACGCCCCGGCGCACGAGCCGGCCATCCTCGAGGCGGAACGACTCGGCCAGCGGGACCTGCTTGGCGAGGGACGCCATCTGCAGCGGCTGCCCGGCGGCCCGCGCTCCGCTCACGACGGCCCGCTGCGCCCGGTGAGCACGAGCTCCTGCGTCCGCTCCTCAGTAGCCGGCGTGTGCACGTAGCGCCCGCCGCGCGTCCACGACGCCGCCGCCCCGGCCAGGCTCGCCACGATCGCGAAGTCGAAGGTGGCGTGCAGGCCCGCCTGGAACGGCGCCGCGATCAGGCCGGGGAAGAAACTGTGCTGCGCCAGCGCCGCCTGCTGGGCGGCGCTCAGGTGCGCCAGCGTCCCGGCGCCGACCAGGTGCGCGACGGGGTTGTAGCCGAGGAAGGCGGCGAAGAGGGTCGAGATCGGGGGCAGGTGCGACGCCCGCTCGGCCACGTCAGGCGGCACCCCGTGGCTGAGGAGCCCGGCCAAGACGTTGTGCGGCAACGACGAGGACAGCCCGACGATCATCAACGTGAAGAAGATCCCAATGGAGACGACCTGGGCCGAGTTCTGGAACGTGGTGTTCATGCCCGACCCGGCGCCGCGGTGCTCGGGCGGCAAGCTGTTCATCACGCCGGTGCGGTTGGGCGAGCCGAATGACGCCATGGTCAGGCCCATGACGAAGAGGATGAGGCCGAAGACCCAGTAGGTGAAGTCGACGGGGAGGGCCTCGAGCAGCCCGAAGCAGATGGCCGTCCCGATCATGCCGCCCGTCGCGAAGGGGCGGGCGCCGTAGCGGTCCGAGAGGACCCCCGACACCGGGCCGGCGATCAGCAGGCCCACCGTGAGCGGGATCATGGCGATGCCCGCCCACAGCGGGGTAGTGGCGAACGAATAGCCGTGCAGGGGTAACCAGATCCCCTGGAGCCAGATGATCAGCATGAACATCAAGCCGCCCCGGCTGATGGCGGCGAGAAAGCTGGCGACCACGCCACTCGTGAAGGCGCGGATCTTGAAGAGCTGGAGGCGGAACATCGGCTCACGCACGTGCAGCTCAATGAAGCAGAAGGCGACGAGCAGGAGGGTTCCCCCGACCAGCGCGGCCACGACCCGCGGGTTGGTCCATCCCATGGCATGGCCGCCGTAGGGCTCGATCCCGTAGGTGATGCCGATCATGACCAGCACCAGACCGACGGCGAAGGTGGTGTTCCCCGGCCAGTCGATGTGGGCCGAGCGCCGCTGCCCCAGCTCGCGCAGCCGCAGGTGGCCCCAGACCGTCGCAAAGAGCCCGACGGGCACCGAGACCAGGAAGATCAGCCGCCAGTTGATGGGGGCGAGGATGCCCCCCAGGATCAACCCGATGAACGAGCCGCTGAAGGCCGCCGCCTGGTTCACGCCGAGTGCCATGCCCCGCTGCCCCTCGGGGAAGGCGTCGGTGAGGATGGCCGCCGAGTTGGCCATGAGCATGGCGGCGCCGACGCCCTGGAAGATACGCATGACGATGAGGTAGATGGCGGCCGCCGGCCCCGTCATCCACGTGACGCTGAGTGCAAGGGAGAAGAAGGTGAAGACGGCGAACCCCAGGTTGTAGACGCGCACTCGCCCGTACATGTCGCCGAGCCGGCCCAGGGTGACGACGAGCACGCTCGTGGTGACGAGGAAGCCGAGAATCATCCAGAGCAGGTAGAAGGTGTTGCCCGGCAGCAGCGGGTCGAGGCTGATGCCCCGGAAGATGTCGGGCAGCGAGATGAGGACGATGGAGCCGTCGATCGTCGCCATGAGCATGCCCAGGGTCGAGATGAACAGCGCCATCCACTTGTAGCCGTCGGGCAACGGCGACAGGGGGTCGGGGCGGCTGAACCAGTGCGGCGCCCGGGCGCCCGGGCCTGCATGCTGCGGCGTCCGGGACGCAAGGTCGGCGGGCGTGGGGGCGTGCAGAGGCGGCGGGGTGGGGCGTTCGATGAGGCTCACGCTACCTGGCGCGCTGGAAGGCTCGAGCCGTGCGTGGGCTCGCTGGGTCCTACAGCTAGCGCCCGATCGCGGCACCCTCGGGGCTGCGCGGGTCCGACGCCCCGACGATGCGCCGCGACCCGTCGGGGGCGTGGTGCGCCGCGATGATCTGGGCACAGCCGACGGCCACGGGGTCGAACGCGCTGATGGAGCGCACGTGGTGGCCCGAGCGGGTCAGGTCGTCGCGCCATCCCGGCGGCGCGTCCGACTCGACCAACACGGTGAGGTCGTCGCCCCACCACAGGCGGAACGGCCCGGCCGACGGCGCGTCGAGCGTGAGCCGGGGCGCTGCCACGGCGGTCGCCGGGTCCTGGCCGGCCCGCAGCAGCCGCGCCAGCAGCTGGGTGATGATCTGTGGCTGCGCGTCGCCGCCCATGGCTCCGACGAGATACCGCAGCGCGCCGTCCGGCGTTGTCGCCAGCATGGGGGAAAGGGTGTGGGGCGGCCGGCGCCCCGCAGCGACCTCGGCGGGATGGCCTTCGACGAGCGAGAACCCGACGCCCCGGTTGTGCAGGAAGACCCCCGTCGCCCGCTCCATCAGGTGCGAACCGAAATCGAGGGCGTTGGACTGCGTGAGTGAGACGCCCAGGCCGTCGGCATCGAGCGCACACAGGTGGGTCGTATCCCCGTCGCCCATGCGAGCGACGGCCGGCCCCGGTGTTCCCCGCCCGGGCACGACGTCGGGCGGTGCAGACGCGTCCGGGTCGACCCGGGCCACGGCGGCGGCGAGGCGCGCCGCGTCGAGCAGCGCTGCGCCGTCGGCACCGTCGAAGAGCACCTCGGGGCGGTCGTGGCCCACGGCACGCCACGCCTCCACCAAGAGGTGGGCCCACCGGGGATCCTCCGGGTCGGTGCCGAGGCCCGCCGCCTCGGCCACCGCCGCGCCGGCCAGGGTCAGGTAGCCCTGCGACGGCGGCGGGACCGTCCACAAGTCGTGGCCCCAGGCGGCCAGGCGGAGCGGCGCGCACCAGGTCGCTGCGCTGACCGCCAGGTCCGCCGGGGCGAAGTGGCCGCCGCCGACCTCGAGCAGGCCGCGGCCGAACTCGCCGCCGTAGAAGCCGTCGCGACCGGCGCGGGCGATGGCGCCCAGCGTGCGCGCGATGCCGGGCAACTGCACGCGCTGGCCGACCTCGAGTGGTCCGGCTGGGCACAGCTCCCCGGCGCCGGGGAGGCGGTGGACGAGATGGCTGGCCAGGGCGAGCATGACAGAGGCGGCGAAACCCTCGGAGGCCAGCTCGATCGCCGGCGCCAGGACCGCCGCGAGCGGCAGACGCCCGTGGCGCTCGTGGAGCGCCAGCCAGCCGTCCACCGCGCCCGGCACCGGCACGCTACGGATGTCCCTCCGCACCGGCATCACTGTCATGCCCTCCGCGCGCATGCGGGCCGGGTCGGACCCGGCTCCGGCGCGCCCAACCGAAAGGAGCGCCTCGGGGGGCGATCCGGGCGGGGCCACCATGGCGAGCACGTCGCCGCCCAGGCCGCACAGGTGCGGGCCCACCACCGCCATCACCGCGCCCGTGGCGACGGCGGCATCGGCCGCCGAGCCGTCTCGGGCGAGCATGCCGATGCCGGCCGCCGCCGCCAGCTGGTCGGCGGCCGCGACCATGCCGCGCAGCCCGGACCGGGGGCCGAAGGGTGCGAGGGGGAGGGTCATGGGTCAGGAATACCACGCCCGATTCGGCACCACCGCATCGGGGTACGTCTCTGTTGGACCGAGTCACCGGGTATTCGTCGACCGTCAGTCACGATCGCTGCCTCGCCGGCGAGCTCGG
This sequence comes from uncultured Acidimicrobiaceae bacterium, assembly GCA_963744225.1. Taxonomy (GTDB): domain Bacteria; phylum Actinomycetota; class Acidimicrobiia; order Acidimicrobiales; family RAAP-2; genus Bog-473. The sequence goes on along the minus strand of CAVUSV010000005.1, from coordinate 447,584 downwards.
TGCACTCGATCCACGACCAGGAGGTGCCCATGGCCACCACGAAGCAGCAGGAAGCGGCCCGCGGTAACAGCGCGAAATCGCCAAAGGCGCAGAGCGCACGGCCCCGGGGCGCCAGCAAGACGTCGCACTCGTCACGGCTCAGCACGGCCGAGATCAACAAGCTCGGCGACAAGGACTTCGCCTTCCCCAAGGAGCGCAAGGAGCCTCTGGTCGACGCCAAGCACGTCCGCAACGCGCTCGCCCGCTTCGATCAGGTCGAGGGCGTCACCGAGAAGGAGCGCGACCAAGCCTGGCGGCGCATCAAGGCTGCGGCCAAGAAATTCGGTGTCGAGGTCAACGAGAAGAGCTGGCGAGAGCTCTTCGCCGGGGGCAAGGCGACGAGGAAGCGCTGAGCCGTGAGTGACCGCACTGCGTGCTACAGCACGACGACCGAGCGCAAGACCTCTCCGCGCGCCATGCGTGCAAAGGCGTCCTCCACCTGGTCGATCCCGATGGTCTCGCTCACGAAGCGGTCGAGGTCGAGTCGCCCGTCCAAGTAGAGCTCGACCAGCACCGGGAAATCACGCGAGGGCAGGCAGTCGCCGTACCAGCTCGGCTTCAACGCGCCACCTCGGCCGAAGAACTCAATCATCGGCAAGTCGATACGCATGTCGGGCGTGGGCACCCCGACCTGCACCAGTGTCCCCGCCAGGTCACGCGCCAGAAAGGCCTGCTCCATCACCGCGGGGTGGCCCACGGCCTCGATGCAGACGTCGGCGCCGTTCCCGCCCGTAAACGAGCGGATCGCCTCGACCGGGTCGGTCGCGCTCGGCGTCGACGGTGTGGGTCGCGCCGAACGACGTGGCGAGCTCGAGCTTCCCGGCGTCGAGGTCGACGGCAATGATGGTGGCCGCACCGGCCAGCCTTGCCCCGGCGACGGCGGCACACCCGACACCGCCGCACCCGAAAACGGCGACGGAGTCGCCCAGCCCCACCTGACCGGTGAACATGGCCGCGCCTAGCCCCGCCATGACGCCACAGCCCAGGAGGCCCACCGCTTCGGGCCGCGCCGCCGGGTTGACCTTCGTGCACTGGCCGGCCGCCACCAGCGTCTTGTCGGCGAAGGCGCCGATGCCGAGGGCGGGCGAGAGGGGTGTGCCGTCGGTGAGCGTCATCTTTTGGGTGGCGTTGTGGGTCGAGAAGCAATACCACGGCCGGCCGCGCCGGCACGACCGGCACTCGCCGCACACGGCGCGCCAGTTCAGGACGACGAAGTCGCCCGGCGCCACGCCGGTGACGTCAGGCCCGACGGACTCCACCAGCCCGGCGGCCTCGTGGCCGAGGAGGAAGGGAAAGTCGTCGTTGATGCCGCCCTCGCGGTAGTGCAGATCGGTGTGGCACACGCCGCACGCTTTGACGGCGACCACCGCTTCGCCCGGCCCCGGGTCGGGAACCACGATCGTCTCGAGCGTGACGGGAGCCCCTTTCTCCCTCGAGACCACACCCCGCACTTCTTGTCCCATGCGTGTTCCTCCCGTCGGCGAGCACTCATGATGCCCGATCGGTGCGCAGGCGGAAAAGGCGATGGCTGAGCCGTGCGACGAGATGCGGCCTATCCGGCGCCGACAAAGATGCAGAAGGGATGGCCGTCGGGGTCGGCGTAGACAAAGAGCCGCTCGACGGGGTCGTCGGAGCAGTCGAGCAGAAGGTGCGCCCCGAGCCCGAGCGCCCGCTCGTGTTGCGCGCGGAGCGTCGCCACGTCGGGGACGGTCAGGTCGAGGTGTAATTGCTGCGGCGTCCCGGCGTGTGGCCAGGTGGACCCCGGGAGCTCGGCCACCTGTTGGAACGCCACCCTCGGCGCCCCCGACGGGTGGACCAGGACGAGCCAGTCGCGGCCCTTCGGGTCGTCCAGGCCGGCCGCCGGGGCCTCGTCGCCGGACCGGTACTCGAAGCCGAGCAGCTTCTTGTAGAACTCGGCCAGGCCTCTGGCGTCGGTGGTGTCCAGCACGACCTGCTGGAGCGTCGGGAAGGCGGAGTCGGTCATCGTTCCGGTTGCGTTGCGTGCTTCTCTCGCATGGCTCCATTCATGCAGAAAGCGAGCGCACGGGAAAGCCAGGGAGCGGTCCCGGTCGTCGTTGGTCGGCTGCGCCCGGTCCTCCTATCGTGACGCAATGGCCGTGGGATACGTGGAGGTTCCCGTGGGCTGGACCCGCCTGGGCGGCCACGGCCTCGGACCCTTCGTCACCCAGGAGGTGTTCCGTCGTCCCGACGGGACGACGGCCACCTGGGAGTCGCGTTGGCACCGGAAGCACCCCGGCGCCGAGTCCGGTGGCGCGACGTGGTGGGCACCCACTGCCGTTGCCTGGTGGATCGGCGTGCTCTTCGCGATCGGGTCAATCTGCTTCGCATTGGGCTCGTTTCCTCCCTTCGTCACCGTCGTCGGGGCCAACTCGGACAACCTCACCTACTTCATCGGGTCGCTCTTCTTCACCACGGCTGCTTTCTTGCAGTACGACGAGACCGCGTTAACGGCAACGTCGTTCGCCGGACCGCACCGGAGGGGCCCGCGCTCGCTCCTCACGGTGCAGCATCACCGGATCGACTGGTGGGCCGCCATCATCCAATTTGCCGGCACCCTCTGGTTCAACCGGACGACGCTCAGCGCGCTGGTCGTCGGCTTGGGCGCCGCGCCGAACCATCACCCCGTGTGGCGACCCGATGCCCTTGGCTCCGTCTGCTTCCTGGTCTCGAGCTGGCTGGCCTGGGCGGAGGAGTGTCACGGGCCGTTCGCCTTGCACCCCTCCCGCCTTTCCTGGTGGATCACCTTCTTGAACCTGACCGGTTCCGTCGCCTTCGGTGTCTCGGCGATCGCCTCCTACGTCACCACGAGCGGCCAACTGCTCAGCCTGGCCTTGACCAACCTGGGCACGTTCGTCGGCGCCATTTGCTTCCTGGTCGGGGCGGTGCTCCTGCTGCCCGAGCGCACGCAGGAGCAGCCGGCCCCCGATGCAGGTCTCACCAGAGCCAGAGGCAACGCCACCTGACTACGGAGTTCTGAACGCAGGATCTTGTGTTTGGAGGCGCGTCGGTCAAGAGTGAAGACAGGGTCACCGGCGCGGTGTCGTGAAGGTGAACCGAAGAGGAGGCGTGATGCTCAAGAGGCTCGAGAGTCCGGACAACGTGCTGGCCGTCGAAGTGGTCGACAGGCTGGAGAAGGAGGACTATCAGACCGTTCTCCTGCCCGCGCTGCGGGAGATGATCGAGGGTCCAGGCGAGATCCGGTGCGTCTTCGTGTTCGGCGACGAGTACAAGGGGTTGACGGTGGGGGGCACCATCGAAGACGCCAAGTTGTCTCTTGGAGAGCTCGTCCACCACGAGCTCTCCAAGTGGAAGCGCTGCGCGGTCGTGACCGATCACGACTGGCTCAGGCATGCCATCGCGATGTTCCGTTGGATGATGCCGGGTGAGGTCGAATGGTTTCCGCTGACCGAGGCGAAGGCGGCCATCGCCTGGGCCGCCGAGTGACCGATGGTGACGGACACAGGCCGAAGGTCTCCAAGGGTTCCTGGAACTGTAAACACGTCAGTTGATAGTCCCAGAAACCTCCCGCGGCCCGGATACCTCGTGGTCCTGCCGAAGGCGCCCCCGCCGGCCGAAGGGTTCCTGGAACTGTAAACACGTCAGTTGATAGTCCCAGAAACCTGCCGCGGCCCGGATACCTCGTGGTCCTGCCGAAGGGCGCCGACGCCGGCCCCGTTGCCGGTGGTTCCGGTGGTGATGAGGCCGCCGCTTCCGACCAGGGGCTGCTCCTGGTTTAGAGGTACAGAGGGTGCCCGTTGTAGGTCACCCTCTGCCTGCCCGTCCGCCAGCCAGACCGCGCCGACCGCGCTGGGATTGACCCCCGCGCCCAGAGCGGGCGCGCCGACCGTCCCCAGTGGCGGCTAGCTCCCGGGGGCGCGGCGGCGCCCGCGCAGCACACTGGCGAACAGGAACGCCGTTGCGAGGAGCGGCAGGATGATTGCCCCTACCCAACGGCTGCCGTTCAGCAGGAAGGCCACCCCGACGATGACCCCGGTGGCCAGCGCGAGCTCGGGAGTGTCCCCGATCAAGAAGTCCCACCAGAAGCGGCCGAAGGCCACCAAGCCGCGCCGGATCAGGGCCATCACGGCGCAGCCCTTTCGACTTCGACCGCTGGCTCGGGGAGCTGCGTCCGCATGAACGCCGTCATCGCGAAGAAGACCCCGACGAAGAAGGCAGCGAGCACCGGGATGGCCAAGTCGCTGCCCGGCCAGTTGACACCCGCCCCTTCGCCCACCCAGAACACGCCGAAGCTGGTCAACATGATGCCGACCAACGTCTTGATGGTGTTTTCGGGCACCTCGCTGAGCTGGCGGGTCACCAGGAGGCCGACGATGCCCACCAGGACGACCGCCGCCCCTGCCGCGAGCGCGGCCAGGCCCAGGCGGTTCTGCGCCGCGCCCAGGCTGATCACGATCAACACCACTTCCATGCCCTCGAGGAAGACGCCCTTGAACGCCACCGCGAAGCCGACGCTGTCGCGGCCCTTGTTCGCGGCCGCGGCCGGCGCTGCATCACCCTCCGAGCTGAGCTCGGCCACGGTGTCGGCGTAGATCTTGTCTTCGTCGTGCATCGCCTTGTGGCCGCTGGCGCGGAGGATCGCCTTGCGCAACCACGACAGCCCGAGCACCAAGAGCAGCGCTCCCACCACCACGCGCAGGGCGTCGATCGGGACGTAGTGGATGAGCGGGACGCCCACGGCCAGCACCAGCACACCCAGGGTGGCCGCCGCCGCCGCCGCGCCCTCCAGGGCAGAGCGCCAACCTCGGCTCACCCCCGACGCAACGACGATCGTCAGCGCCTCGACCATCTCGACGAGGCTGGCCGCGAAGACGGCCAGGACCAGGACCAGGGTGGAGGAGGTGTGCATGGGACCGGCGCCAAAATACTCCGTCCCCGTGCAGCCCTCGGTACAAAGGACCCAGGGATAGTGTGCGGTGGACTGACCAGGGGGATTCTGGAACGGAGACGGTTGTGATGGGTGAGGAAGCAAGCGGAGCGGCGGAAACGAAATCGGGGGGCGAGAAGGGCCGGAACTACGTTGTCGTGTCGGCCGACACCCACGCCTCACCGGACAGCCTCGACCACTTCCTCTCCTACGTCGACCCCTCCCACCGCGAGGCCGTGGCGGCCTTTGGGGACATGTCGTCGCTGGCCATCTCCATGTTCGGCGGATTCGATCCCGGCGAAGTGGACGAATCCGATCCCGTCCGGGCGACCGCCGCCCGCCGCCTGGCGGGCATGGGGGTCGACACCGAGGCCGCCGAGGGTTGGTTGGCCCACTACGGCGCGGACTGGGTGGTGCCGGGCGACGGCGGCGGCCGCAGGCTCCAGGTCCTCGAGGACCAAGGGATCCACGCCGAGGTCACGCTGCCCGGGCCGGTGCTCGCCGGAGGGTTGTCGCCTGCGATGTACCTCGGCGGACACACCGACAAGGGGCTCGAGGTCGTGTGGCCGGCGCTGCACGGCTACATGCGCTGGCTCGCCGAATTCTGCACGGCCGCTCCGGGGCGCCGGGCGGGCTGCATGCCCATCGACTTCCACAACATGGACCGCGCCATCGAAGAGGTGGCCTGGGCCCGGGCCAACGGGATCTTCGGCGGCGTGATGCTGCCGGCCATGTCGGTCACCTCCAAACTGCCCGGCTACGCCGACGAGTATTACGAGCCGTTCTGGAGCGCGTGTGAGGAGCACCAGATGGTGGTCAACCTGCACACCGGAGCGTCGGGCGGGGCGACCGACACGAAGTTCCTCTACGACCAGGTCCATGGCGGCATGTTGGGCCTCTACGAGGTGTTCGTGTTCACCCGCAGGCCGCTGTGGTTCATGATCCTTGGCGGCGTGTTCGACCGCCACCCCGATCTCAGGGTGGTGGTCACCGAGAACGGTGTGCAGTGGCTGCCGTCCCTCATTCGGGACATGGAGTCGTTCTTCGACACCCACGGCGGTGCCCCCGTCCGTACGTACCTCGAGATGCGGCCACGCGACTACTTCGAAAAGCACGTCTGGCTGGGCGGCTCACTCATGAAGCGCTACGAGGCCGAGATGCGCGACGAGATTGGCATCGACAAGCTGATGTGGGGGGCGGACTACCCGCACCTCGAGGGCGCCGCGCCCGTTCACCGTCAGACGCTGCGCCATATCTTCGGCGGCATGCCCGAGCACGACCTCCGGCGCATCCTCGGCGCGAATGCCGTCAGCCTGTGGGGCTTCGACGGCGACCTGCTGCAGGAGGTGGCCGACCGGGTCGGGCCGACCGTCGCCGACCTCGCCTCACGGCTCGAGCTCGACGAGATCGAGGACACTTTCAGCTGGAGTCTCGCCCGCCCCGTCCCGTTGGCGTCGGCGCGGACGCGGGCGCCGACGCGGGCGCGGGCGTCCTAGGCCGTCCGGCTCACCGCGCCACCGCCAGGCCGGGCGACGGCGGCCTAAGGGGGAGCCGGCCCGACCCAGAGTGTCGAAAATGGTCAGCTCTCGTCGGCAACCAGGAGCCGGTACCCCAGATCCACGGCATCGCAGTGATCGAGGTCGCGGTGGCGGTCGTGCCACGCGCCGCTGGCCAGGTCCATCTCGAGCCGGCCGATGCCCCGCGCAATGACGGCCGGGTCGGCCAGGGCCAGGCCCGAGCAGTTGGCCCGCACGCCGGGATCGAGGTACGCCTCGGGGCGGCACCAGTACGCGCCGAGCACGCCGTCCTGCATATCGCGGGGGACGAGCAGCGGCACGGAGGTGGTGGCACCGATTGCCGAGGCGATGACGTCAGATCCGGGGCCGCACCGCCTGGTGTGGTCGCCCACCTCGGGCAGGTACTCCTCGAGCAACCAGAAGCGCGCGTGCATGTCGAAGTTGATGGCCAGGACGACCCGTCGGGCCGCGATCCGGCACAGCTCGGCGAGGCCGGCGGCGGCGTCATCCCAGTGGTGGACGGTCAGGATCGCCAACGCAACGTCCGCAGACGCTGGAGCCAGGGGCAGGGCTGACGCGCTGGCCCGCACCGCGGGCGGGGCGCCGGGTGGACGCTGCGCCACCATGACGCGGGACGGCTCGATCGCGACGACGGCGCACTGCGTGGGCTCGTAGGAGCCGCTGCCCGCGCCCACGTTGACGACGACGGCGCCGGGGTCCAGATGCAGGTGCGCGGCGAGCACCGCCGCCCAACGCGGATCGGGTCGTCGGTGCGCGACGTAGCCCCGCCCGATGGTGTCGTAGACGGACGATGACGACGTCACGCCTGCGTCCCGACGTTCACGGCCCTAGGCGGCAGACTTCTCCAGGATGTGCACCCCGCAGGCGGAGCCCAGGCCGATCACATGCGTCATGCCGACCTTGGCGCCCTGAATCTGGCGGTCGCCGGCCTCGTCACGCAAGTGAGTGGTGACCTCCCACACGTTGGCGATGCCCGTGGCGGCAATGGGGTGGCCCTTGGACTCGAGGCCACCCGAGACGTTGACCGGCGTCGTCCCGTCGCGCCAGGTTGCCCCCGACTTGAAGAAGTCTGCGGCCCCGCCCTTTTCACAGAGCATGAGGTTGTCGTAGTGGACCAGCTCCGCGGTGGCGAAGCAGTCATGGAGCTCCACGAGGTTCAGGTCCTTCGGCCCGACGCCGGCCTGCTCGTAGGCCTGGGTCGCCGCGTTGCGCGTCAGCGTGTTGACGTCGGGCAGGATCTGGCACGCCTCCTCCCAGGGGTCGGTGGTAAGGATGGATGCCGAGATCTTGACGGCGCGCTTGCGCTGCTCAACGGAGAGCGTCTTGAGCTTGGACCCAGAGACGACCACGGCAGCCGCCGCACCGTCGCAGTTGGCCGAGCACATGGGCCGCGTGTTCGGGTAGGCGATCATCACGTCGCCCATGATCTCTTCGAGGGTCATCTTCTTCGTGTAGGCCGCCAACGGGTTCAGCGTCGAATGCATGTGGTTTTTCTCGCTGATCTGGGCGAAGAGCTCGAAGCTCGTGCCGCCGTAGCGGTGGCCGTACTCCATGCCGATCTGGGCGAAGACCCCGGGCATGATCTCGGTGCCGATGCGACCGTCCACCCCGGCAACGGCGCCGTAGCGACCCGATGGGGTCCACGTGTTGTCGTCGCTCTTGCGGCTGCCGCCCGCCAGCAGACCGGCGCCGGCCAGCTTCTCGACCCCGAAGGCCAGCCCCATGTCGGTCTCGCCCGCCTTGATCGCCATGACGGCCACCCGCAGGGCGGTGGCGCCCGTCGCGCAGGCGTTGGACACGTTGTACACCGGGATGCCGGTCTGACCCAGCTGCTTTTGAATGACCTGGCCGATGGGCAACGCTCCGCCCATGAGGTTGCCGGCGCCGATGATGCCCATGTCCTTCATGGTCACTCCGCCGTCAGCGAGGGCACCGCGTACCGCCTCAGAGGCCAGATCGACGGTGTCGAGGTCAGGGTGCTTGCCGAACTTGGTCATGTGGATCCCGAGGACCCACACCTCTTCTGATGCCGATGCCATGCTGCTCAACCTCCCAGTGGTTCGAAGCCGAAGCCGACCGCTTCGGTGCCGTTGTCGTCCGTGCCGATGACCTCGGTGGCCAGGCGAACCTTCATGCCCAGCGACACGTGCTCGGGGTCAGGGGTGACGTTGATCAGGTTCGCCCGCACGCTCGTGCCCTCGCAGTCCACCACTGCGGCCACGTAGGGGACCGGGATCCCCGGTGCGGCGAAGGTCACGATCGTGAAGGCTCGGACCTCGCCCGTCGTCGCCACGGGCGCCTTCTTGAATTTGGTCGCCTCGCAGGCGGCGCAGGCGTTGCGCCGGTCGAAGAAGCGGGCGCCGCACGCGGTGCACTCGTTCGCAACCAGGTGGGGCTCATCCCCCAGCGCCAGGTAGTCGACCAGTGGAATCTGCTGCGCCATCGTGCCCCCAGGTCCGGGTGGAGAATCATTTCTCAAGCTAGCGGTGGCACCGGGAAACCCGGCGAATCACGCACGGCCGACCACTAGACCACCTAACCCACCCGGCCACCCGACCGCAAATCGTCCGCAAACGACGGCTCTCAGACCGTTCGGAGCGCATCGGTGGGGGACAGCCGCGCCGCCCGCAGCGCCGGCAGCAGACCGGCCACCGCGCCGATCACCAGGGCGGCCGCGAAGCCGCCGACCCACGCCACGGGTGGCACGTCGACCGACCAACCCTTGGTCGAGGCGTAGATCGACCGTCGCCAGCAGCGCCGGCTCCAACCCCGACCGCCCCGCCGAGGACGGGAGCAGGATCGCCTCCGAGAGGAACTGCGTCCGGATGTGGCCCTTGGTGGCACCGAGAGAGCGCCGCAGGCCGATCTCGCTCCGCCGCTCGAGCACCGAGATCACCATGATGTTGGCCACGCCGACCGCCCCGACGAGAAGGGCCACCGCGCCGAGCCCGAGGAAGAGGCCGTTCAGCGCGCTCTTGGCGTCGGCCTGGGCCACCAGCGCGTCCGACGGTTGGCTCACGTCCACGTTGCTCGGGTTCTTCGGGTTGGCCGTCGCACCGAGCACTGCGTGGACCGCGTTCACCTCGTCCGTGACGGCCCGCACGTAGATCGTGCTCGGGTGCCCGTCGAAGCCGAGGTACTTCTCGGCGGCCGGGAAGCCGACCAGGACCGCGCTGTCGATCTCGGGCGTCAGCACGGCCGGGTTGAGGATCCCGACGACGTAGAACCACTGCTTGCCGACCCAGATCCGTTCGCCCGGGAAGATCCGGTCGATGCCGAGACGCTGTGCCGCCGCCGCGCCGAGCACGCAGACCGGCTCGTGCGCGGTGGCGGCATTGAGGTACGTGCCCGGCGAACAGCGTGGTGCCCACGGCCTTGGGCAGGCCGAGGCTCGAGGCGTCGACGCTCAGCGCCGTTGGTGTTGACCGTCGGGATGCAGCGGGTTCCGGTAGGCGGAGGCGCTGGTCGTCCCGGTGTATTGGGTCTCGGTCGACGGGACCGATGCGCGAGATCATGGCGGGGCGGCCTTCGGGAGCTCGGCCGTCTTGCCGAACACGGTCTGGCCGTTCGTCACCTCGAGCAGGTTGGTGCCCAGCTGGCCGATCTCGGCCAGAAGGCCGGCCTGGGATGAGGCCGAGAGGCCGAGCACCGCCACGATCGCCGCCACGCCGATGGCGATGCCGAGCGAGGAGAGCGCCGCGCGCAGGCGTCGGGTGCGCAGGCCGACGCTCGCCACCCGCAACAGGTCGCCGGCGAGAGGTTCTTGGGCGCGAGGGTGAGCGGAGGCGCCGCTCACGGCCGGCTCGCCATTCCCGCCGGCCCCGTCTCCGTGCGCACGCACCGTGCGCCGATGGCCGATGTCGGCGACGATGCGCCCGTCGAGCATCTCGACCTGCCGGGGCAGCCGGCCCGCCAGGTCGCGGTCGTGCGTGATGACGACGATCGTCGCCCCCTCTGCGTTCAGCTCCTCGAGGAGCGCCAGGATGGCGCCGCCGGTGCCGCTGTCGAGGTTCCCCGTGGGCTCGTCGGCCAGCACGATGGCCGGCGCCCCACCAGTGCCCGCGCGATGGCCACCCGTTGGCGCTCGCCGCCGGAGAGCTGGGTCGGCCGGGCCGCGGTCTCGATGCCCGAGGCCGACCCGTGTCGAGCGCCTCGCTGGCGGCCTCGCCGGCGTTCGCGCGATCGGGTCCCCGGTGTAGAGCAGCCCGTCGGCGACGTTCTCGAGCGCGGTGGCGTGTTCGGAGAGGAAGAACTGCTGGAACACGAACCCGATGCGGTTCGCCCGCAGCGCGGCGAGCTGTCGCTCCGAGAACCGCGAGACGTCGAGCCCCGTGATCCGCACGGCCCCGGTGCTGGGGCGATCGAGCGTCCCCATCAGGTGCAGGAGCGTCGACTTCCCCGAACCCGACGGCCCGACGATGGCCACGAGCTCGCCTTCGCGTCACGGTGAAGCGTCACGCCGTCCAGGCCGTCACCGGTGGCTCGCCGTCGTAGGACTTCGTGACCGTCATCGAGCTCGAGGACCGGTGGGGCCGCCCCGTCGGCGGTCGCCGGGCCGCATCCCGGGGCGCCAGGGCCGTTCCGTCCCGGCGCCGGCGGTCGGTCGTCCCGTCGCGCTCACGTCGCCGGGATGACGATGCGCTGGCCCGCGGCGACACCCGGTGCCGCTCACCTGCACCGTCCCGTTGGCATCGTCGAAGATCCCGATGGTGACCGGCTCGAGCGAGTGCGCGCCCGTCGGCGGAGACGACCTCGAGCGCGTAGCCGCCGTCGACAAGCGCCAGGAGCGCGTCGACCGGCACCACGAACGCGTTCTTGCCGAGTTCTGGTGATGGAGACCTCGACGGGTGCCTGGTCGAGCGAGCCCGTCGCCGCTGGGTCGTTCGGTGTGACGAGCACCGTGATGGTGGGCGTGCCCGCATCTCCCCGACGGCGTCGTCGCCACCGTGCCGACCGAGGTCACCGTGCCCGGTGTCGTCTGGCCGTTCGGCAGCGTGATCGTGACCTTGTCGCCGACCGCGACCTCGCCCTGCTGGTCGGCGTCCAGCGCGATGGTGACGACGCGCCCCGTCGAGGTGGCCGATCATGATCTGCTGGCCCGGTTGGGCCGGTCCGCCCACGATCGTGTTCGTGCCGAGCGAGCGTGATGCGCGTCGCCGAGGGCAAGAAGACGACCTGGCCCAGTGCGAGCACTCCGTTCTGCGTGACTCCGAGCGCGGCCTGCAGCTTCTCCACGCCGACCTTCGTCCACGACGTGAAGTCGCTCACCTCCGATCCCACCTCGGCGCTCGTGAGTAGCCGAGTGCCACCAGGTCGTAGTTGAGGTTCTCGACGTCGGCGCCGCTGGTGGTCGGTGCGTCGCGCCCTTCGGACAGCGTGCGGTAAGCGGGTGTCGGTGCCGTAGAGGAGCACGACCGGGCTGCCGTTCACCTCGTAGAGACCTGGCCCTCGGAGACCACCTGGCCGATCGCGGGCAACGTGGTCAACGTGCCCTGGGCCTGGTTCACCACGTTGTAGGTACCCGAGTACCCGAGCGTGCGCGCTCACCTGGGTCTGGACGAGATGTCCTGCACCTGCACGGTAGTGGTGGAAGTCGGGTCGGCGTTGTCAGCGATGCCACCCGGGCGGCCCGCTCGAGCCGGCGAACGGCTTGGCCACCACCACGTACGCCGGCTGCGGCGAGCACTACGACCAGACCGACCACGAGCAGCCTGCGGCGCCTGGTGCGCCGGCGCTCCTCCGGCGGCGAGCTCGACGCGCTGGCCCGTCGGCGGCGGATGTGGATACCTCGGTCGTGCTCATCAGCCGACCCCGAACCCGAGCCGCTACTGCTGGAGCCGCCGTTCCCGAGCCACCAGTGGAGCTGCCCCCAGCGGGTGGCTTCGGGGCGTTCGGCATGCATACGGCTCTGCGCCCGCTGGAAGAGCGGGTTGTTCGGGTTCAGGTCACTGCTGGCACCACCGTTGATCCGCATGCTGATGCGGCCGTTGGAGCTCTGGGGGTCGGGGAAGTCCTTGATGCCCTGGGCGCGCATGCATTGGGACTGCTTGAGGGCGTTGCTGAAGGCCTGGTGCTGTTGCGGCCGCGCTCGGCGCGGGCATCAGGTGCTGGCAGGCCCGCTGGGCGGACTGGAAGGTGGGGTTGTTCGGGTCGAGCCCGCTGGAGGTCCGGTTCGAGCCGCCCGGCCCGCCACTCTGTATCTGGATCTGCCCTCCTCTACTGGGGTCGGGGAAATTGGCCACGCCGTGCGACCGCATGCACTGGGAGAACGCCAGCGCCGCCGCCGCACGAGACGCGTCCGACTTCCCGGACGAGGCTGCGTTCGCCGACGCCGACGCCGACGCGGTCGTGGGCGTGGATCCGGAACCGGCGACGCCTGGGCTCGTCGGTCCGCTCGAGCACGCTGCAGCTACGAAGGCGATGCCGAGCAGCGCCGCCGCGACGGGCATCACGCGGCGGCGCTGCCGGCGATCCGGTCCGGCGGGGGCGACCGGCCCGGTGGCAATCGATCTCTCGTCCATTCCTTCGACTCCTTCGTCCTGGTCCTCGTCCATATGGCCTCCTTCGGGTTCCTCAACGCAGCCGGTGCGCCGGGATCGGTTGAGTTGTACGACGACCGAGGTTTCGGGAGCGTTGCGCCAGATGCCGCGGTGGTGCACCAGGTCGGTGCCCAGGCGTGCGCCCAAGCCGATTCACAGCGCAGGCACAGCTGACGGCCACTGGACGTTGCGGTGCGGGCGTTACGAAATTGAAACCTCCGCAGGATCATCCTGGCGAGAGATCGAACAGGGAGGGCTTCCGCGGTGCGCGTGCTGGTCGTGGAAGACGATGAAGAGCTGGCGGAAACCGTGGGCGTCGGGCTCCGGCGGGCCGACATGGCCGTGGACGTGGCGTTCGACGGGACGTCGGGGCTCGACCACGTCCTCTGCACCGACTACGACGTCGTGGTCCTCGATCGCGATCTGCCCGGCATCCACGGCGACGAGGTCTGCCGGCGCATGCTCGAGCGCGGGTGTCGTGCCCGGGTCCTGATGCTCACCGCGGCCGGCACGATCGACGACCTCGTCGGCGGGCTCGAGCTCGGAGCCGACGACTACTTGTCCAAGCCGTTCGACTTCCCCGTCCTCGTCGGCGCGCATCGGCGCGCTGTACCGAAGGGCGCAGCCGGCCCTCCCGCCCGTCCTCCGGCACGGCGATCTGGAGCTCGACTCCGCGCAGCGCCGGGTGCGCCGCGCCGGCCGGATGCTTGATCTGTCGCCCAAGGAGTTCGGTGTGCTCAAACTCCTCATGGCATCCGGAGGCAGGGCAGTCTCGGCCGAGGAATTGCTCGAGCGCGTCTGGGACGAGGCGGCCGATCCCTTCACCAACGCGGTGAAGGTCACGATGAGCCGGTTGCGGACCAAACTCGGCGAGCCCCCGCTGATCGAAACCGTGGCGCGTGCCGGCTACCGGATCTGAGGGAGTGGTGTCGTCCGCCGGCCGGCTGTTGCGGGGAGGGCGCTGGGCCCGCCTGCCGCGACGGACGGTGCGCCTCCGCCTGACGATGCTGTACGGCGCGCTCTTCCTCTTGTCGGGCGCCGCGCTGCTGGGCACGACCTACTTCCTCGTCGACGCGGCCACGGGCAACGCCTTCATCGCCCACGGGAAGAACGGGTTGACCTTCGCCGGGTTCCAGATCGGCGCCGCCCCGCTCGGACCCAAAGGCGGCGCCTTGAGCATCTCGAGCTCGCAACCAGACGCGGTCCGGCAGCGGCCGTACTGGCTCCGCCAGCGGCGGTGTCGTGACGCGGCACCGGCCACTCGCCGCTTCCGGGCGTGTCCGCCCAGGCGCAAACGGGGCCCGCCCAAGCGCCGCCGACTCCCGCCCAGCTGAAACACCAACAGGATGAGGTCGCGCAGACAACACGCCAGCTCGAGACCCTGGCGCACGCCTACCAGAGCAAGGAGCTGCGACAGCTACTGATCGAGTCCGGTGTCGCACTCGGGATCATGGCCCTCCTCTCCATCGGGTTGGGCTGGGTCGTGGCCGGCCGGGTCCTGCGGCCTTTGCGGGTCATCACGTCCACGGCCCGCGACATCTCGGTGTCCAACCTGCACCAGCGCTTGTCCCTGCATGGTCCCGACGACGAGCTCAAGGAGCTCGGTGACACCATCGACGGCCTACTCGAGCGGCTCGACGCCTCTTTCCGCTCCCAGCGCCAGTTCGTGGCCAACGCGTCGCACGAGCTGCGGACGCCCCTGGCCCGCCAGCGCGCCCTGGCCCAGGTGGCGCTGTCGGATCCCGAGGCCACGGCCGACACACTGCGCGCCGCGCACGAGCGGATCCTGGCGTCGGGCGAGCAACAGGAGCAATTGATCGACGCGCTCCTGATCCTTTCGAGGGTGCAGGCGGGCGCGGTCACGACGCTCGGCGCTCGATCTCGCCCCGCTGGTGCGCGAACTGCTGGTGGCACGGCGGGCCGAGGCCGAGGTGCGCGGTGTCCGCGTCATGCCGACGCTCGCGCCGGCAGCGCTACGCGGGGATCCACGCCTGGTCGAGCGCCTGGTGGCGAACGTGCTCGATAACGCGCTCCGCCACAACGTGCCCGGCGGTGCCGTCGTGGTCCGGACGGAGGCCCGTGCCGGCAGCGGCCGCCTGTGGATCGCCAACGACGGCCTCGTGGTCGATCCCGGCCAGATTGATCGGCTGTACGAACCGTTCGAGCGGCTCGGGGCCGAACGCACGAACGCCGGAGAGGGGTTCGGCCTCGGCCTGTCCATCGTCAAGGCGATCGCCGCCGCGCACGGCGCCACGCTCACGATCACGGCGCGCCCCGCCGGAGGCCTCGAGGTCGAGGTCGTGTTCCCAGCCGAGCCCGTGCCGACCAGTTCTGCTCGAGCCGCCTCCACCGCACCGGGTGGCAACGGCGAGACGGCGACGGCGCGTGGCGAGGACGCGGTCCCTCCCGCCGGATCAGGGCCGGCGGAACCGGGCGGCGGCCTCCACATACTCCGCCCAATCGTGTTGCAGTCCTCGCCTCCGGAGCACTAGGGCGACCGGACCATTAGGTTCGCGCAAATGCGCTACACACACCTCGGCCGCACCGGCCTCACCGTCAGCCGCGTTTGCCTGGGCACCATGAATTTCGGGCCCGAGACGGACGAGCCGACCTCGTTCTCCATCATGGACGCGGCCTTGGAGGCCGGGATCAACTTCTTCGACTCGGCGAACGTCTATGGCCGCTCCAAGGGCCGGGGCGCCACGGAGGAGATCGTCGGCCGCTGGTTCGCCCAGGGCGGTGAACGCCGGGAGAAGACCGTCATCGCGACCAAGCTCTTCGGTGACATGGGGGAGTGGCCCAACGAGGGCCGGCTCTCCGCGCTCAACATCCGGCGGGCCTGCGACGCCAGCCTGCGCCGCCTCCAGACGGACTACATCGACCTGTACCAGATGCACCACATCGACCGTGGGAGCGGGTGGGACGAGATCTGGGAGGCCATGGAGGTCCTGCGGGTGCAGGGAAAGATCCTCTATGTCGGCTCCTCCAATTTCGCCGGCTGGCATATCGCGCGGGCTCAGGAGGCGGCGGCCCGCCGGAACTTCATGGGCCTGGTGAGCGAACAGTCGTTCTACAACCTCATGGTGCGTGACATCGAGCGCGAGGTGCTCCCCGCGGCCCAGACCTACGGGCTGGGCGTCATCCCGTGGTCGCCGCTCCGGGGCGGGTTACTGGGTGGCGTCGTGCGCAAGCAGCGCGATGGCAGCCGCCGCTATGCCGGGCACACCGCCGAGATCATCGAGGCGCAGCGGCCCCAGCTCGAGGCCTACGAAGACCTTTGCGCAGAGCTCGGCGAGGATCCCGGGACGGTCGGCCTGGCCTGGCTGCTCACGAGGCCGGCGGTGACCGCGCCGATCGTCGGGCCGCGGACACCCGAGCATCTGGACTCGGCTCTGCATGCCGTGGAGATCACCCTGGACGACAAGGTGCTGGCGCGTCTGGACGAGATCTTCCCGGGCTACAAGACGGCGCCGGAGGACTACGCCTGGTGAGGGCTTAAGGCGTGGTGGTGCCCGCCAACTCGGGCTCCTGCTCGGCGCCCGTCTGATCGATCGGATGGGAGGCCAGATCGTCGGCATCGACTGAGACCTTCGGCAGGATCCGGTCCAGCCACGCGGGGAGCCACCAGTTGGCCTTGCCGAAGAGGATCATGATCGACGGCACGATCGCCATCCGGATGAAGACGGCGTCGACGAGGATGCCCCCCGCCAGCCCGATGCCGAACTCCTTGATCACCCGCTCGCCCCCGAGGATGAAGGAGCCGAACACGAGGATCATGATCAACGCGGCCGCCGTGATCGTCTTGCCGGTGGCCGCCAGTCCGTTGCGTACGGCGACCCTGTTGTTGCCGCCCGACTTGATGTACTCCTCGTGCATGCGCGAAACCAGGAAGACCTGGTAGTCCATCGATAGTCCGAACAGAATGGCGAAGAGCATCACGGGGAGGAAGGCCTCCACCGGGCTGGTGCCGGTGAGGCCGATCAGCGAACCCGCGTAACCCCATTGGAAGACCGCCACCAAGATCCCGAAGGCAGCTCCGATGGAGAGCAGGTTCATGCAGGCGGCGGTGAGCGGAATGACGACGCTTCTGAACACGGTCATGAGCAGCAAGAAGGACAACACCACGACCAGGCCGATGAACAGGGGCAGCTTGGCGCTGAGGACGTTGGAGAAGTCGATGTAAATGGCTGTGGTCCCGCCCACCAGCAGGTTGACACCCGAGCGGCCGACGGCCTGCGGGATCGTCTCTCCCCGCAGGTGGTTGACCAGGTTCGTGGTCGCGCTGTCCTGAGGGGCCGAACCCGGATAGACGTTCACCAGGACGACGTCGCCGGATCCCGTCTTGCTCGGGATGTAGACCGGCTGGGCGACGCGAGCCACGTCCGGTTGGCGCGAGACGTCCTGCACGACCGCGTTGATGACGGAGCGCTGGTCCGGCTGCACGACGCCCACCAACTCCAGAGGCCCCGTGTACCCGGGGCCGAACCCTCGGGACAGCGTGTCGAAGGCGACCCGAGTGGATGTTCCCGCCGGGTCCGTGCCCTGGTCGGCCGAACCCAACCGGAGCGAGAAGAAGGGCAGGGCCAGGATGACGATCACCAGCAGCGCGGCGCCGGCCGAGACCCACGGGTACTTCGCGACGCGGTCGGCCCACTTCGGCCAGAAGCCCTTGCTGTCCGCGCCGATGATCCGCGGCCCGTTTTCGGCCAGGTTCCGCTTCTGCTTGCGGCTCATCACCTTGGGCCCGATGAAGCCGAGCATGGCCGGGAGCAGCGTGAGGGCGGCCACCATGGTCAGCGCGACGCCGATGGCGGCGGCCAGGGCGAGTCCGTAGAGGAAGCTGACCCCGAGGGCGAACATGCCCAGCAGCGCGATGCACACGATGATTCCCGCGAACAGGACGGCCCGGCCCGACGTGTTGACGGCGTTCACGATGGAGGACTCTGCGTCACGGCCCGCGACGAGTCCCTGGCGGTGCCGCGTCACGATGAAGAGCGCGTAGTCCACGCCGACGCCCAGTCCGATCAGCAGCATCAGCTCGGGGGAGATCGACGGCATGCCGATGACATGGCTGAGCAATCCGATGATGCCGACAGCCGTCCCCAGTGCGAACAGCGCCGAGATGATCGGAAGCAGGGCGGCGAAGATCGACCCGAAAATGAGCAGCAGCACGATCAGGGCGAGGAGCACGCCGAGCCCGGTGCTGCTGAACGAGGGGTTGTTGGCGTTCTCAGCCAGCTGCCCCGTGACGGCGACCGTCAGGCCGCCGCCCGACGTCCTGGTCACCTCGTCGACGAATTTCTTGGCTTCGGTGTGCCCGATGTTGTTGGACTGCTTGTCAAAGGGAACTTGGAAGAACCCCACGGTCCGATCGGCGTTGATGTTGGTCGTGTTGACCAAGTTGCCCGCGGCGTCGTAGGGGCTGGTGACGTGCGTCACGTTGGGTAGGGCGTTGATCTCGTTGACCAACGTGTTGATGCGTTGTCCGACGCTGGGGTCGGTCAAGCTGGTCCCACCGGAGGTTCCGAAGACCACTTCCTCGGTGTCGCCGGAATGGCCGGGCGCGACGGACTTCAAGAGGTTGATGGCGTCAAACGACTGCGTGTGGGGGAACTGGAAGTCGTTCGAATAGTTCGTGCCGACCGAACTCACCAGGGCAATCGACCCCACCATGGCAGCCAGCCACAACAGGACGACAACACGGCGACGGCGGACACACCACCCGGCCAAGGTGCGCATAGGGGGGATCTCCTCAAACGGGTTCGACGCGGCCACACGCCGGCGTCACGGGAACAAGGCCAATCGTACCGGCAGCCCGGGCCCCCCGGATTCAGCCCTGGCCGGCCAGGTGCGCCAAAGCGTTGAACACCGGCAGCGCCAGTCGGTCGGCCGAGGTGGCCGAGCGCGCCACGAGGCGACCGGCCAGGACGGGGTGGTGCTCGGGGATCTCGAAGAACCGGCGTACGTCGATCGTCAACAGCGTCAGCGGGGACAACGCCACCACGGCGATCGACGAGGGCAGCCGGTTGAGGAGTGAGTGTTCCGACCAGGAGTCCCCCCTCGTGAGCAGCCCGATCGGGGTCTCGTCGCGCTGGACCACGGCGTGGCCGCCGACGACGACGTGCCAGAAGCGGACAGGCACATCCTGGGCCTGGACCACTTGGCCCGGGTGGGCGGTGGTGACGTCGCACAGCACGGCAATCTCGTCGAGTTCGTCGTCGGGGAGGCCGGCGAAGAGCACCATGGAGCGGAGAACGGCCGCCCGGTCGTCGTCGGTCTCGGCGCGGTGGGTGTCGGTGCGCATCGCTCAGTGGTCCATGACCGAGCTCGGCCGGCCGCCTTCGTGACGGTGGGAGTGGTGCCAGTGGTGGCCTCCCACCGCCCGGCGCCACAGCACGAATCCCACGACGGCGAAGAGCAGCCACGGCACGTGGAGGGGGTAGAAGGGGATCGTCGCCCCGGCGGCGATGACAACAAAGGCCACAAGGAGAACCCAGGGCAGCACGCGGCGGTGTCGTGGCGGTGGGGGCAGGGGCTCGCTCGGGAGCGGGGGCAGATCGCCGAACAGCCCATTGAGGTCGCCCCTCGTGGTGGCCGACATGGCCGTATCGAGGCGCTGCTTGAACTCGGACTCGTCAAGGCGTCCCACCGCGTAGTGGCGGGAGAGCTTGTCCGCCACCGCATTGCGCTCGTCGTCCGACGCCCGCAGGTTTGCGTCGGCGGCCTCCATGTCACGACGGTTTATCGGGTAGGCGGGGTCCCAGCGGTAGCGCATCGGGGTCTCCTCTCAATCTGGGTGGGTCAGTGGACTCGGGGTGTTGCTGCCCGACCGCCGCTCAGTAGGCGCCGCGAGCCCGCTCGCGGGCGAGCAGCTCCTCGGCGACGGAGAGGTCGTTCTCCTCGTCGGGGATAAGGAGCCAACCAGCCAGGTACAGCGGCACGGCCACGCCGCCCATCAAGGTCAGGACGACGAATCCGATGCGAACGATGGTCGGGTCGACATCGAAGTAGTCGGCCACGCCGGCGGCGACGCCGGCGACCATGCGGCCCCGACCGGCGCGGTGAAGGCGCTGCTCACCGGCCGGTCGGGGCTGGGGGTTGGGAGGGGGCTGTGCAGGCTGCTGGGAGGGCTCCTCGCTCGCCGAGGCGCCCGGGGTCTCTTCTGGCGCGGTATCCATGAGAGAAGCCTGACGATCTGGCGGCCCGGCGTGAATCCGGCATCACCCTGGTCCGACCCTGACGCGACCCCCTCTTTCTCAGGGATGTCCCTGATAGCCACCTTCGGCCCGGCGCGCGATCATCGGGGTATCGCAGAGGCACCCGATCCCGGCACGCGACCGCTCACCGACGGTGGCCGCCCGACAGAGCCACCACAGGCCGCGCCCGGGCCGGGGCCGCCGCCCAACGGCCGGTCGAACGAGGCCGAGGGTTCGTGGTCGTACCCCGAGGGGCACTGGTCACACCGTTCCGGGCCCTGGTCGCACGTGCGCCATCGCCACGACCACCGCCACTTGAGCCGGAAGCTGCGCTCGCTGCGACGCAGCGAGGACAACCGGGTGCTCGGCGGCGTCTGCGGAGCCGTCTCGAGGGCCACCGGTATCGATGTCACCTGGGTGCGCATCGGGTTCGTGCTCCTGGCCATCGCCAGTGGCGTGATGGTGTTCGTCTACGCAATGGCTTGGTTGCTCATCCCCAGGGAGGGGGAGTCCAGCAACATCTACTCCCGGGCTGTCAACGACCGGCGCGGCATCCGCCTGATCGCCGCCATTGTCATCCCGCTGCTGATCGTGTTGCAGCTCATCACGAACGTCCTCCACGTACCGTTCGTGGGCTTTCTCGGATGGCCCACCCTTCTTGCCGCTGGCGTGGTCATCGTGATCTGGCGCAACGCCGACGAGTCGGAGAAGGCGTTCATCGACAGCGAAATCGTCCCGATGCTCGGCGGGGACAGCCATGGGCGGGGGCATCGCTGGCTCATCGCCCGCGTGGCCGTCGGGGTTCTGGTTGCCGCGGGTGGGATCGCCCTCTTGGTGGAGGGGCACACGACCTCCGCCGCCTTGCGACCTGTCGGCGGAGCCGTGCTGGTCATCGGGGCCAGCGTGATCATCTTCGGCCCCTGGTGGCTCAGCCTGCTGCGGGATCTCATTGCCGAGCGCCAGGCCCGCGCCCTCGCCGAGGAACGCGCCCAGATGGCGGCCCACGTCCACGACTCGGTGCTCCAGACCCTGGCGCTGATCCAACGCTCCTCCGACGATCCCCAAAACGTGATGCGCCTGGCCCGGGCGCAGGAGCGCGAGCTCCGGGCGTGGTTGTTCGAGGGGCGGCCGCCTGGGGCCATCGGCGAGGACGCCACCCTCCTGGCGGAGGGCGTGGGCCTTTTGCAGCGCCAGGTGGAGGCCGATCACGGGATTGCGGTGCAGGTGGTCATGGTCGGGGACTGCGAGCTCGACGAGCCCCTGCGGGCGCTGCTCGATGCGGCCCGGGAGGCCACCGTCAACTCGGCCAAGTGGTCCGGAGCGGACCAGGTCTCGGTCTACGCCGAGGTCGAGCCGAACACGGTCATGGTCTACGTGCGGGACCGTGGCCGCGGGTTCGACCCCGACGCAGTGCCCGAGGATCGCCAGGGCATCGCCCAGTCCATCCGCGCCCGTATGACGCGCTTCGGCGGGTCGGCCATCGTCCGCTCGGCGCCGGGTGAGGGAGCGGAGGTCCAACTCTGCATGCCGCGCCGAGAAAGGGTCCTGTGACCACCGGCGCCAACACCGGCTCCAACGCCGGCACCAACACCGGCTCCAACGCCGGCACCAACACCGGCACGGGGGGCCCGGCCGGCCGGCCCCGCATCTTTCTCGTCGAGGATCACGCCGTGTTCCGTGCCGGGGTCAGAGCGGAGCTGGGTGATGCGGTGCAGGTGGTGGGCGAGGCGGACGAGGCGGCCGCGGCCGTCGAGCTCGTCAACGAGCGCGTCCCCGATGTGGTCTTGCTCGACGTGCACCTACCCGGCGGCGGCGGGCACGCGGTGCTGCGCGGCGTCCTCCCGCACCATCCCGAGGTGCAGTTCCTCGCACTCTCCGTCTCCGACGCTCCCGAGGACGTGATCGACGTCATCAGGGCGGGTGCGCGCGGCTACATCACGAAGACGATCTCTGGTCCCGAGCTCCTCCAGGCCGTCTACCGGGTGGCGGCCGGCGACGCCGTCTTTTCGCCCCGCCTGGCCGGCTTCGTGCTGGACGCGTTCGCTCAGAGTGGCCCCCCGGCTCCGGGGCTCGATCCCGAGCTCGACCAGCTCTCACCGCGCGAACGCGAAGTGCTGCGCCTGATTGCACGGGGGTACACCTACAAGGAGGTGGCGCGGGACCTGAGCATCTCGGCCAAGACCGTGGAATCGCACGTCTCGTCGGTCTTGCGCAAGCTGCAGCTCTCGACCCGCCACGAGTTGACCAGGTGGGCCACCGACCGGCGCTTGGTCTAGCGCTGGTCTAAACAGTAGCGATGTCCGAGGAGCTGGCCGCCGAGCACCGCGACCGCGGCCATGTTGGCGGAGGTTGCCGGCCACGCCCTCTTGAAACTGCGCGCTGACCCGCCCGCCCTGCGCGATATCGGCGCCGCGGGGGACCGCATGGCCCACCAGCTGCTGGTGGGTGAGCTCAACCGGCTCTACCCGGACGACGACGTGCGGTCCGAGGAAGGGCTCGAGCACGTGGCGGGGGTGGGACGGCTGTGGATCATCGACCCGCTTGACGGCACCAGGGAGTTCCGCCAGCTGGGCCGCAGCGACTGGGCCGTCCATGTGGCGCTGGCCGTCGGCGGCGACGCCGTCGTCGGAGCCGTGGCGCTGCCCGCTCTCGACCTCGTTCTTGGCACTGCCGACCCGCCGGTGCTCCCACCGCTTCCGGCCGGCGAAGCTCCCCGTGTCGTGGTGTCACGGAGCCGGCCTCCCGACGTGGCCTACGACGTGACCGAGGCGCTCGGTGGCGTCATGATCCCGATGGGATCGGCCGGCGCCAAGATCGCGGCGGTGATCCTCGGCGCGGCCGATGTCTACGTGCATGCGGGCGGACAGTACGAGTGGGACTCGTGCGTGCCGGCGGCGGTCGCCATGGCGAGTGGCCTTCACGCCAGTCGGCTCGACGGCGAGCCCTTGCGCTACGGCGACCCCGACGCGTGGTTGCCTGACCTCGTGGTGTGCCGCAAGGAATACGCCCCGGCCGTGCTCGAGGTCACGATGCGCCAACACCGCCCCTACTGGTAGGCCGACCGCTCCTCGACGCGAACGACCACACGCGCCACGTGCGCAACCCCACGCAACCACCACGACGGGCCCGGACGCGACAGAACCCCGCCTCACCGAAGAAGCGGGGTTCTGCACGTCAGTCCTTCGCCGCCGGCGGAAAAGCCGGCAGCGCACGAGGCGCTAGATGGCGCGCACGTTTGCGGCCTGCAAGCCCTTGGGGCCTTGGTTGGTCTCGAATTCGACCTTCTGGCCTTCCTCGAGATTGCGGTAGCCCGTTCCTGAAATCGCGCTCGAAATGCACGAACACGTCGGGGCCCCCACCGTCCTGGGTGATGAAGCCGAAGCCCTTCTCACCGTTAAACCACTTCACGGAACCAGTTGCCATTGAAAATCCACTCCTCTCCTGGCCAGATTTGGCCCGAATCGGGGGCCATGGCCGGTGGCTCAAAGCGAGCCAGAGGGATTTCCAAATCTGTGCTGGTGGTGCCCTCGGAAGAGAACCTTAGCGCGCTGCGCCGCGGATGCCAGGATTTCTCCTCTGGACTGTACGGAGAGGTCACCCATTGTTCACACGGCTGCCTGATGCCGTTGTTCCACGCCTGCCTGAGGGCATAGGTTGGGCCTGACGGCACGACGGAGGAGGTCCTCGTGAGCACGATCGTCAATCCCTACCTGCAGGGCAACTTCGCCCCGGTGCGCGAAGAGGTGACGGCGACCGAGCTAGCGGTCAGCGGCCATCTGCCCGAAGAGCTGAACGGGCGGTACCTGCGCAACGGGCCGAACCCCGTGTCGGTGCCGGAGCCCGCGACCTACCACTGGTTCACGGGAGACGGCATGGTGCACGGTCTCCGCCTCCACGACGGTCGGGCCGAGTGGTACCGCAATCGCTGGGTCCGATCAGCGGAGGTGGCACGCGGCACTCGGCGAGGAGCCCCGCTCCGACCTGGTGCACGGCGGGATGGACTTTGCCGCCAACACCAACGTCATCGGGCACGCCGGGCGCACGTTCGCCATCGTCGAGGCCGGCGCGCTGCCCTACGAGCTGACCGACGACCTCGACACCATCGGGCCGTGCGATTTCGGCGGCACGCTCGACGGTGGCTACACCGCCCATCCGAAGCGGGATCCGCTCACGGGCGAGCTGTACGCCGTCTCCTATTTCTACGGGTGGGGCAACGACGTCGAGATCACGATCCTCGACGCTCAGGCGCGGGTGCGCTCGTCTCGGCGCGTGGCCATGGGGGGACCGGTGAGCGTGCACGACAGCGCCATCACGCAGCGCTACGTCGTTTTGCTCGACCTCCCTGTGACCTTCAGCATCGACGCCGTCGCGGCGGGCGCCAGCTTCCCCTACCGCTGGCAGGAGGGGTACCACGCGCGCGTCGGGCTCCTCCCACGCGAGGGCGACTCGACTGAAGTCGTCTGGCACGACGTCGAGCCGTGCTACGTCTTTCACCCCATGAACGCCTACGACGAGCCCGGTGGTGACGGGATCGTGCTCGATGTGGTGCGTCACCCCTCCATGTTCCGTACCGAGTTGCGCGGTCCGGCGGAAGGCTCTCCGACCCTCGAACGTTGGCACCTCGACGGCCACGGCAGCGTGGTGAAGGAGGAGCGGCTCGACGACCGTGGACAGGAGTTCCCGCGCGTCGACGAGCGGCGCGTCGGCCTACCCCACCGCTTTGGTTATGCGGTCGCCGTAAGCGAGTCCGACAACATCGTCGGCACCGAGTCGGTGCTGCTTCGCCACGACCTCGAGCGGGGCGCCACCGAAGCCCGCGCCTTCGGACGTGGCGTCAGCCTGGGAGAGGCCGTCTTCGTGCCCCGATCCCGTGACGCCGACGAGTCCGAGGGCTGGCTGCTGACGCTGGTCCACACCCCTGATGACGGCACCTCGGCGCTCCACATCCTCAATGCCGACGACTTCGAGGGTGACGCCCAGGCGGTGGTCCACCTGCCGCAGCGTGTGCCAGCGGGTTTCCACGGCAACTGGGTGCCCGAACCCTCCTGAGAGAGCTCGATTGAGTTCGCATCGACCGGGGTAGGATCCAATCGTGTTCGTCTGGCATTGGGTCCAGCAACATCGCCTTTTATCGGTGATCGTTCTCGCACTGGTGATCGTCAGTTCCGCGGGTGGGACGGCATGGGCACTCGTCTTCCGCACGGTGAGTTCGCCCGTGGGCCTGCGCGAGGCGTTGCGGATGTACCGGCGAGAGCAAACCGACAAGGTGGTCGCGTCATTGCGCCACCGGCTGCCTGCCCCCGGCGTCTACGCGTATCGCACGGGCGGGGGGAGGGTCTCAACCTCTTCGGGGTCCAGCGCGCCTTCCCGACGACGACCTCCATGATCGTCACCGGCGGGCAATGCGCCACGATCAGCTGGGTGCCCATCACGCAGCACACCGAGGCCACCACCCTGTGCAGCGGACTCGGCGGCGCGTTGACGCTGCCGCGGCTCGTCACCGTCGAGTCGATCGCCGGCACGACCTCCACGTCAACCGTCCGGTGCCCGGCCACCGCCTACCTGCTGCCGCCGACGGCCCGCCCCGGACAGCGCTGGGCCGTGACGTGCTCCCTCGCCAGCCCGCACGAGAAGGTGGTCATGGCGGGAGAGGTGCGGGGTGCGGCCACGATGACGGTGGGCCGGCACACAGTCTCGGTGGAGCACACGCACATCGTCTTCACCTTCGACGGGACAGATCACGGAACCAACCCCACCGACTTCTGGATCATCCCGAGCAGCGGTCTCATCGTGCGCGAGCGGGAGTCGGTTGGCATGAGCCAAGGTGGCGTCCGCTACAACGAAGACATGGACGTCAGGCTGACCGGGCTCGACTCCGCCCGCTGACGGGATGAGGGCCAGCCCCCGAAGCCCGGCGCTCGCCGGTTCCGGGGCTCAGCTGCGAGATGGTCCGGGCGCTACGGCCGCCGCCCGGTCCGCGGCGACGGCGTCGTAGGACTCGTAGTCGGACCCGGTGTCGTCAGCGAACTCGAACTCGAGTAGCCCGGCCTCGCCCCACTTCTGGCGCAGGTAGCCATCGTTGGCGTCGAGCAAGCCGAGCTTGCGCACGTTCGGGACGAGCTTGGCGAAGAAGCCCCGGGCGAAGCCCCGCATCGGGTTCAGCTCGGTCTTCTGGGCGGCCTCCATCATGAAGGGGAAGACCTCCTCGGCCGTCGTGCCCATGCGCTCCCACACCTCGGGCGTCGTGGCCCGCGCGCGAGTTGAGCGTGGCATCGACGAGGAACTCCTGGCGTTCCTTCAGCTCTGCCTCACTCATGTCGCCGTAGAGCTCCGACAGCGTGAGCACGCCGAAGGCCACGTGCCGGGCCTCGTCGGACATCACGTAGCGCAGCAGCTTCTTGAGCAACGGCTCCTGCGTCCGCCGCAGCATGTCGCCGAATGCCGCGAGGGCCAGCGACTCGATGACGATCTGCATCCCGAGGTAGGCGATGTCCCAGCGGGAGTCCTCGAGGAGCGACCAGATCTGCGCCTTGAGGAACGGGCTCATGGGATAGGCGTCGCCGAGCTTGGTGCGGAGATACTTGGCGAAGACCTCCGTGTGCCTCGCCTCGTCCATAGTCTGGGTCGAGGCGTAGTACTTGGCGTCGATCCACGGCACCGTCTCGACGATCTTGGCGGCCGTCATCATGGCGCCCTGCTCGCCGTGCATGAACTGGCTCAGGTTCGCCTTGAAGCCTTCGATCCCGAGTTGCGTGTACTCCTTCTCGCTCCATGCGGCGAGCGGCGAGCCGGGGAGTGTGCCCGCCACGCGGGCCACTGCCAGCAGCGGGCTGTCCTGCTCGGCGACCAGCCGTTCGGGATCGACCTCGATAGACCAGTCGAGGTCCGTCACGCTGCTCCACTGCGACGCCATCGCCTTGTTGTACAGCGTCACGAGCTGGCCCCGGTCCCGCTCGTAGTCCCACAGGAAGAGCCGGTCCGCGTTGTCATGGATGACTTGGACGGCCGCCTCCATGTCGCTCCGGCCCGGCACCTGAGGGCTTACCTCGGTTGTCATTGCCCTACCCCCTCCGTCCCCCCATGTTGGCGTTCGGGGCCGCCTTGGCCACCAGGTCGGGCACGACCTTGCCCAATTCGGCAGGATCCCAGCGGTCGCCCTTGTCGGCCCCTGGTCCGGCCACCCAGCCCTCGGCCACGCTGATGTGGTCGCCCTGCACGTTGAAGATACGCCCGGTGATGTCCTTGGACTCGGGGCTGCCGAGCCAAACCACGAGCGGCGCGATGTTGGCCGGGTCGAAGGGGTCGAACTCCTCGGGCTTTTTCTCGGTCGGAGTGAAACCCCCGCCGAGGTTCTCGGTCATGCGGGTGAGCGCGGCCGGGGCAATGGCGTTCACTGTGACGCCGTACCGCCCGAGCTCCATGGCAGCGATGATCGTGAAGGAGGCGATGCCGGCCTTGGCCGCGCCGTAGTTGGTCTGCCCGACGTTGCCGTAAATGCCCGACGGTGACGTCGTGTTGATGATGCGCGCGTCGTTCGGCTCTCCGCCCTTGGTGCGATTGCGCCAGTACTCGACGGCGTGGCGCGTCGGCGCGAACGTCCCGCGCAGGTGCACCTTGATCACGGCGTCCCACTCGTCGATCGTCATATTGACCAGC
Source organism: uncultured Acidimicrobiaceae bacterium (assembly GCA_963744225.1). Classification (GTDB taxonomy): domain Bacteria; phylum Actinomycetota; class Acidimicrobiia; order Acidimicrobiales; family RAAP-2; genus Bog-473. The sequence goes on along the minus strand of CAVUSV010000005.1, from coordinate 419,710 downwards.
ATGCGGTCGCGCAGGATGCCGGCGTTGTTGACCAGCACGTCGATGGTGCCGAAGGTGTCGATCGCCGTCTGGATCAGCCGGCCGGCGCCCTCGTAGTCGGAGACGTCGTCACCGTTGGCCACCGCTTCGCCCCCCATACCGCGGATTTCGTCGACAACGTGCCCGGCCGGACCCGCGGAGGAGCCGGACCCGTCCACCTCCGCGCCGAGGTCGTTGATCACCAGCTTGGCCCCCTGGCTGGCGAACTCGAGGGCGTGCTCGCGCCCGATGCCCCGACCCGCTCCGGTGATGACGACAACTCGTCCGTCACAGATACCCACGTTCAGCTCCTTTGGTCCTGTTCACTCCGGTGGTGAAGTCACTCCGGTTGTCTGGTCACTCCGGCTCGATGCCGTGCGGTAGTGCTCGCGTAGCTTCCTCTTGTAGATCTTCCCAGTATCCTCTCGCGGCAGGTCGGGCACGAAGTCGACACTGTGGGGACACTTGAAATGGGCCAGGCGGTCCCGGCAGAACCCTATGAGCTCGGCGGCCAGGTCATGGCTCCCGGTCACCCCCTCAGCGGGCTGCACCACGGCCATGACGACCTCGCCCCACTCCTCGTCGGGCACCCCGATGGTGGCGACGTCACCCACCGCGGGATGCTCCAGGAGGACGGCGTCGACCTCGGCCGGATAGATGTTGACCCCGCCGGAGATGATGAGGTCGGCGGTGCGGTCGGTCAGGAAGAGGAACCCGTCGGCGTCGAAGTACCCCATGTCGCCGAGCGTGAAGTAGTCGCCCCGGAATGCCCCGGCCGTCTTCTCCTCGTCACCGTAGTAGTCGAATTTCGTGGCGGCGGGCGCCTGGAGGAAGACGAGGCCGATCTCGCCGGGCGGGAGGTCGTTGCCCTCCTCGTCCGCCACCTTGACCAGTCCAGGGGCCATGGGCCGGCCCACGGTGCCCGGGTGCTCCAGCCAGGTGGCAGAGTCGACCAGGGTGCCGAGGCCCTCGGTCGCGGCGTAGTACTCGACGACGACGGGGCCCAGCCACTCAATGAGGCGCTGCTTCACGGAGACGGGGCACGGCGCCGCGCCGTGGATCACGAAGCGCAGCGACGAGATGTCGAATTGCTTCCTGGTGTCTTCGTGTAGCGCGAGCAGGCGATGGAACATGGTCGGGACCATGTGGGTGTGGGTGATCCCGTGCCGTTCCACGAGGCGCAGCGTCTCGACGGGATCCCAGTGGTCCATGATCACAATGGGCACGCCGTAGAGGAATGGCACGGCCACGGAGAAGGCCAGCGGGGCCGCGTGGTAGAGCGGGCCGGTGAGCAAGTGGGCGTCGACGCTGGTCGCCCAGTCCTCGTCGTAGCCGCAGAAGTTGACGGTGGCCAGCGCGCTCGGCGGCGTCGCCTCCCGGTGCACGCCCTTGGGCCGGCCCGTCGTCCCCGACGTGTAGAGCATCTGCGTGCCCATGACCGGGTCCTCGATGTCGGAACCGTCCTCGGCCGCGACGACCGCGTTGTACATCTCGAAGCCGGGCAGGTAGCCACCCGTGTTGATCTTGACCATCCCCGGAGCGCCAGCGGCGGCGGCCACGGTGACCTTCTCACCCAGCTCGCCCGAGCAGACGAACGCCTTGGCCTTGCAGTTCTCGACGATGTAGGCAGCCTCGTCGCCGGTGAGGTGCCAGTTGATGGGAGTGAGACGCAGACCGATCCGCTGCGCGGCGTAGAGGACCTCAATGAACTCGGGGCGGTTCGTGCACATCAACGCAATGGGGTCTTCCGGCTGCAGGCCGCGGGCCCGTAGCGCCCGGCTCAGGCGGTTGATGTCCGCGTTGAGGTCTTCGTAGGTGCGGTCGCCCGAAGGGGTGGCCAGCGCCAGGCGCTCGGGGATCCGCGCCGCCCACCAGGCGTGCAGCATGCCCTGCGCCGCGGCGGCCCGTTTGTCCGCCGGAATGCTCACCGCGCGCTGCCATTGACGGGGGAGAACAGCGGAAGCTGCCGGCCGTCGCTCAGCGGCTCCCAGGTAACCACGACGGCCTGGCCGCTGCGGACCTCGTCAGGCGGGCAGCCCACGACGTTGGTCATCATGCGCACCCCTTCTTCCAGGTCGACCAGGGCCACACAGTAGGGCTGGCCTCCCGAGAACGTCGCACCCGTTGCCTCCGGCTTGTGTTCGACCCCCGCGGCGTACACCGTGGCTCGGCCGCTGGCGGTACGCCACTCGAGGGCCGTGCCGGGCGCAGCGCAGTGGGGGCAGAACACGCGTGGGTAAAAGACGCCGCGATCGCACGCCGTGCACCACTGGACGAGGAGGCGCCCTTCACGGGTCGCCTCCCAGAAGGCTCCACTCTCGGCGCCGACCGGCGGCTCGAAGCGCTTGGGCGCGTCCGGCTGCGTCCCCTGGGCGCTCGTCACAACGTGGCCGCGCTCCCGAGGACGGCCGTCGACATCACGGAGAGAAGCATTCCTGAGCCGTGGGCCACGGCGACCTCAGCGCCGTCGACCTGGCGCTCCTCGCACTCGCCGCGGAGCTGGCGCACGGCCTCGGTGATGAGGAACATGCCGTACATGCCGGGGTGGGTGAACGAGAGGCCGCCGCCGTTCGTGTTCATGGCCAGCGGGCCGCCACCGGGGCCGAGCGTCCCTTCGGCGGCAAAGGGGCCACCCTCACCCTTCTTGCAGAACCCAAGGTCCTCGAGGTGGAGCAGCGCCGTGATGGTGAAGCTGTCGTATCCCATGAGCACGTCCACTTCGGAAGGCGTGAGACCGGCCATGGCGAAGGCGTTGGCCCCGGACACGACGCCGGGCGTCGTGGTGAGGTCGGGCATCTGGCCGATGCCCAGGTGATCGGTGCTGGTCGCCGCGCCCAGCACGAAGACCGGAGGCTTGCGCAGAGCGCGCGCCCGTGCCGCACTCGTCATCACGAAGGCGCCGGCGCCGTCTGTGACCAGGCAGCAGTCGAGGAGGTGCAGTGGGCTGACCTGCAGGGGGGAGGCCAGTACGTCGTCGATGGTGAGGGGATCGCGGTGGCGGGCCCGCGGATTCAACGCCGCCCACGCGTGGGTGCTGACCGCGATGGCGGCCAACTGCTCGGACGTCGTGCCGAACTCGTGCATATGGCGAGCCGCGGCCAGTGCATAGGGGCCCATCGGCATGCGGAGGCCGTAGGGCATCTCCCACTCGGCCATCGGGTTGGGCCCGGGCGGCATTCGGCGCGCGGCCCGGCGCCCCCGAGTGCGGTCGCTGCGCGGGGTCGAGGCGTACACGCCGATCACGACGTCGCAGACTCCGGCGGCGATGGCGGCCGCAGCGTGCTCGACGTGAACCTCGTAGCTCGAGCCGCCCGTCAGCGTCGAGTCGACAAAGGTGGGATGGATGCCGAGGTACTCGGCCAGGGCCACGGCCGACTCTGCGTGGCAGACCCCGTCCACGTCGCCGAGCGTGAGTCCGGCGTCGTCCAGGGCGTCGAGGATCATCGCGACCTCGAGCTCTCGTCCGGTGCGATCGAGCTCGCCGGTGGGTGAGACGTCGTCGGCGACGCCGACGATCGCCGCCGCGCCGCGCAAGGTCCGGTCCACCCGGCTCACTCTCGTCGACCCCCCGGCCCCGACCGCTGCCCGCCGTGCCGACGGCTATGCGTTCTTGGGCAGCTGGGAGAAGGGCGTCACCCGGTCGTTGCTGGGCTCCTTGGGCAGGCCCAGGACCCGTTCGCCGATGATGTTGCGTTGCACCTGGTCGGTGCCGCCGTAGATCGGGGGCGCCTGCGCGAAGAGCGCCATCTCGGTGATGCTGCCGGCGAAGGGGTCGCCAGTCGCATGCTTGAGTGCGGCCTTGTCGTCGCTGTCGTAGGCGTGGAGCATGCCAGCCGGTCCCGCGATGCGCAGACCGAGGTCCCGGGTGAGGCGCACGATCTGGCTCATGGAGAGCTTGGCCACATTTGGCATGCCGGGGATGTCACCACCGCGTTCCTTGACCGCCTTGACGCGCAGGCCGTTGAACCTCCCGAGCTCCCCGAGCGTGTAGAGCCGAGCCAGGTCTTGACGGACACCCGCATCGGTGTTGACGCCCCGGGAGCGGGCCAAGGCGATCAGCATGGCGGCCCCCCCGCGCATGGCGCTCAGGGCGCCGCTCGGCTGTTGTGATTTCTTGTTCGCCTTCTCGCTGTCGCCGGTGGCGCTGGTGGGAACGAGGTCACCGACCCGCTTGCCCAGGTATCCAGGCACGGTGCCGGGCTGGGCCAGGCCACCGCCGGCCGCGTTCCCGCCGCCCGAACCGAGGCCCGCCCGCTCGTTCATGAGCGTGGTGTTGGCGGCGGCCCACCCTTTGTTGACGCCACCGATGAGTGCGGAGTCAGCCACCCGGGCGTCGGTGATGAAGACCTCGTTGAAGAGCGTGTGGCCCGTCATCTCCTTGAGCGGACGGACGTCCACGCCGTCTTGGAGCATCTCGAAGGCGAAGTACGTGATGCCCTGGTGCTTGGGCACCTCGGGGTCCGTGCGGGCCAGGAGCATGCCAAGGTCGGCGTACTGGCCCCCGGAGGTCCAGACCTTCTGACCGTTGACGACCCACTCGTCACCGTCCTTGACCGCCCGCGTCTGCAGGCCCGCCAGGTCCGATCCCGCCTGGGGCTCGCTGAAGAGTTGGCACCACGCCTTCTGGCCGGTCACGATCTCGCGCACGTAAAGGTTGATCTGCTCCTGGGTGCCGTGCGTCGCGATGGTCGGGGCGGCCAGCAGCAACCCCAGCCCGGCTGGGGGCCCGAGCGCGCCGAACTTGGCGATCTCCTGTTGCACGAGGACCACGTCGGAGCGGGCCATGGCCTTTCCGTACGCGTTGGTGGGCAGGCCGGGCGCGGCCCAGCCGGCCAGCCCCAGTCGCTCCCACCACTCGGCCACGGTCAGGTCGGGATCCCAGTTGTTGGCCAGCCAGCCCCGCAATTCGCTGAGGAGCTCGGCGGTCCCGGTCGTCTGGGTTGCGGTGTCGGTCACGTCCCGAAGTTACCGGCTGCGCCCCGAGCGGGCGACTCGCGGGAAACCTGGGTAGCGTCAGCGAAATGCAAAACGACCGACTCAATGCGGCATTCGACTCCTGGGTGGCAGCGCAAGGGGCAGCGCTTGACGTCGTGCGCCAGGCGACCGGCGTGCCTGACAGCGACGTGGACCTGGCCGAGGGCTATCGGTGGGTCACCCGACTGTCCCGTCTGGCCCTGGACTGGATCGTGGAGCGGTCCGATCCCCTGCATCCCGTGCTCTTCACGCTCCAGGACGAGTACCGCAAGCTCCTCGTCGACAACCCCGACGTGCACTACATGTTCTCCGTGCTCGACGACTCCCGCTCCTACCGGCTCGTCGGGTACCGCGGTGACTGTGCCTATCTCGGCATGACCTTCGGCACACCCTTCGGCCAGGGCCAGGTGGGCGGCCGCACGGGCACCCAGACCCAGACCCACATCGACGAGTTCGAACTGGGACCCAACGGCGAGGTCGACATCCTCATCGCGCCGGCATCATCGATGCCCAACCCCAGGCCGCGCAACACCGTCGTGCTCGAGCCGGGCACCGCGCAGCTGGCCATCCGGGAGACTCACTTCGAGAAGAGCTCTGAGCGCCTGTCGCGGCTGCGCATGGAGTTGGTGCCCGAGCCGGGGGAGACGGTGCCGCCGCCGATCCTCTCGAGCGAGGAGCTCGCGCCCAAGCTCGAGTTCGCTGCCATGTTCCTGACCTTCGTGGGCGGCACCGCTTTGCAGATGTGGCACGACGCGGCGAGCAACATGAACACCTTCGGGGGTCAGGCCGGTTCCGAACACGTCGCGGCCCAGGAAGACGAGGTGCGCTCACACTCGAACGCGGAGATGACGTACCACGGTGGCCGGTTCCGGCTGAACCCAGGCGAGGCTCTGGTGGTCACGGTGCACGAGCCGGAGAACCCCTTCCTGTATTGGGGCCTGACGCTGACCTCGCCGTGGATGGAGAGTTTCGACTACCGCTACACGACGACCGCGCTGAACAACAAGACGGCCACCCGTTCGCCCGATGGGAGTTGGCGCATGGTCATTTCGCCGTCCGATCCCGGGCCGGGGGTCGAGAACTGGCTCGACACCGGGGGCCGGCTTGAGGGCTACATGCTGGTGCGCTGGGTCCTGGCCGACGAGCCGCCGCACCCGACGGCCGAGGTGGTCGCACTCGAGGACCTGGCCGCGCAACTCTCAGGGGCAGGGCTGGCTTAGGCGATCAGGTCGCGAAGGCGCCCGATGGCGCGGACCGACTGATCACGCCGGGGAGACGCGCGAATGGATCGGCAGTTCCGCCCAGATGGCCTTGCCCTCAGCGGTGGCGCACACTCCCCAGCGCTCGGCCAAAGCAGACACGATCCCGAGACCGTGCGTCCTCTGCACCGTGAGCGCGGCGGCGCTCGATCCGGTGTCACTGACCGTGATGCGGACCCCGGTCCTGGTCCTTCGGACGTTGACCCCGAACTGGGAATCGGCGTGCACGATCGCATTCGTCGCGAGCTCCGAAACCACCAACGCGGCGCTCGCGGCCTCCAGGTAAGGCAAGGGCCACGCTCGCAGCGCGTCGACGATGAACCTGCGAGCGCCGGCGATCGAATCGACGCGTGGGGCGAAGACGCGCTCGAACTCCATGGCCCGTTCCGGCGCAGTGCGGCCAGGGGAGAACCCCCGGACGCGGGATGGCCCGAGCACGGAGTCGTGTTGCCTGCACACGTGCGCCAATGCCTCGGCGTGGTCGAGTTCGCTGGCGACCCGAGCCGGATAGGCGCAGAAGAGCGAGAACGGCACTTCCGCGGCGAGCTGGTTCCAAAGAGATTCCAGCTGCATCGCTTCGACGACCGCGCCCACGTCCCACAGCAACGCGACCATCTCGCCATAGACGGTCACGGGCCCCGTCTGGGTGGCGAGCAGTCCGCCGATCACCTCCCAAAAGGCGGCCACCTCAATGTGGCCCTCGGTGACGAAGCGCGCCAGCGTCTCCGACGCATCCAACAGATGAAGTCGCCCCGCACCCCCCGCGCACTCGAGCTGGACACCGCATGAGCGCAGGGCAGCCACCAGGCCAGTGCGGTGCTCGGGTGTGGCAATGACGATGGCTGTCTCGTCTGCCTGTAACGCGTCCCTCAGTTGCGGAGCGATCAGCTCGAACAGCTCTGCCTCCGTTTCGTAGAAGGAGACGACATGTTCGCCGCGGATCGGTGCGGTACCGACTGCTTGGGTGCTCATCGCCCCTCCTGGCTGCCGCTCGGGCGCGAGGACATGGCGGCAGACTTCACCATCGAATATTTGGCTCCGTGGCCTTGGTCTAAACCTCCCGTGCCGCCGGAGCGGGAGGAGGAACAGTCTGATCGCCGCTCACCTGGGCTTTCGCGGTCAGCCGGGCCGGCTCGGGACCTCCTGGACCAGCCATGCCGTTCTGTCGGGATCGCTGAACGACAGGAACGACTCGTCGTCGCTCCGGCCGGGCGCCGGACCGCTCGCCGTCCGACACCGGGACGACAATGGTTTCGAGCGTCCAGTCCGTTGCCGGACTAGACCTCCGACGGCACGCCGAAGCGCTCCTGGTAGGGCGCCACCAGCGCCCGATGGGTGGCCAGGTCCAGGCCCGTGTCCGCAAAGGAATAGTCGTGGCCGCCGGTGCGCGCGGTGTGGCGGGCGGCCAGGTAGGCCTCGAGTGCCGCTCGGAACTCGGAGGTCACGGGAAGCTCCCATTCGCGGTACAACCCCTCGACCACCGCGACGGGGTCCGCCACCAGGTCGCGGTAGACGACGTCGGAGATCTGGCTCTTGGGGATGGCGCCGGCGTCGCGCTCGGCCGTGACATGGTCCATTTGCATCTCGAGCCCCATGGCCATGAACTCGACGAGGACGGCATGGTCGACGTGGTCCGAGTGCATGTAGTGCAGAGTCGCCATGAGGTCCGCCAGCGAACCGATGACCCGGAGCGGGTCGCGGTGGGTGATCACGACCCGTGCGTCGGGGTACGTCGCGAAGAGGAGGGGAAGGGCGGAGAGGTGGGAGGGCGCTTTGACGACCCAGCGCGGCGTCGGCCGCTCGGCTACCCACTGCAGCGTCTGCAGATGACGCTTGTGCCAATCGTAAATCGGGGTCTGATCCTGGCCGCTGCGCCACACCGTGTAGTCCGCGACGTTGTAGAGGCCCGTGTACATGTCGCTGGAGAATTGGTGGGCGAAAGCGAAGATGCACTCGGTGGGGAGTCGGCCGCCGTTCTCGTGCATGGCTGTGAAGGCGGGAACCATCTCATCCATCAGCGTGATCTCGTCATCGCACAGATCCCCGGAGGCGTCCTCGTAGGGGACGGTATGGAGCAGCTCCCACAACAGGGGCGGGCGATTGTCGGGGTCGCAGGCCAGCAGCTCGTGCAGCAAGGTGGTCCCCGAACGCCCGAGACCGGTGACGACGATGGGTGCATGCACCGGTTCGCGCAGCACGGCCGGCTCTTCCTTCCAGAGGTCGACCATGGCCAACCGGTTCTGCAGGATGAGCTGCATCTCGCCGCGGGTGCGGATGCGGCCGGGCAGGTGAAGACGGGCCTCGCCCTCGAGGGACGCGCAGAGGCGCTCGAAGGGCTCCTCCCACCAGGGGTCGCCGAAGTCGGCGAGCCCGGTCGTGGCCGTGGCGGCCTCCCGCATCGGCCCGGGCTCGAGCGAGACCACCGAGCGTCCGTCATCACCCAGGCTGCGCCCGAGTGTGACCATCTTGTCTGTCCACGCGCTGCGCGGTGGGGGGGTCCAGGGCACGGGCGGTCACCGTACCCGCAACACGGGAGACGCGCCGGAGCGCCGTGTCCTCGACGCGGGAGAATGGAGCGGTGAGCGACGCCGGGACCCGACTGAGTGTTGACGAGATCGTCGAGGTGCTCGCCACCGGCGCCGACCGCCCCCTTGGCCCCGGTCTCCCTCTCTCACAACTGGACCACGCCCTGCAGACGGCCGCGCTCCTGGCGCACCTCCGCCCGAGCGACGATGGGTTGGCGGCGGCCGGCCTGGTGCACGACCTCGGCCACCTGCTGCCCGGGGCAACCGACGAGACCCACGCCGCCACTGCCGCAGCGGCCGTCCGGGGCGCGTTGGGGGAGCGGGTGGCGGCGATCGTGGCCCTGCACGTGGAGGCGAAGCGGTATCTCGTGGCGACCGAGGGCGGGTATGGCGCGGTGCTGTCCACCGACAGCGTGGCGTCTCTCGACCGGCAAGGGGGCGGCCTGTCGCCCGAGGCGGCGGCGGCTTTCTTGGGGCTCCGCTGGGCGGCGGATGCCGTGGAGCTGCGCCGGGCCGACGACCGCGGCAAGGTGGAGGGCGTCACGGTTGCGGAGCTCCGCGCCTGGGTGCCACTCCTGCGCGGCCTCCACGCCGGCTCGGTCTTCGGAGCCTGAGATTTCTGAGCCCTCCATCACCGGCGCTCGCACGTTGCGGCTGGACGAAGAGCTTTGGCGGTCTTTCTGAAATCTATCAACAGACGCGTTGATAGTTCCGAGAAGAGGCCGCACGCCCGCCCGCCCGGCCGGCCGGGCGGCCGGGCTTTCTGAAAACTATGAACAGACGCGTTGATAGTTCTGCGAAGATCGCCGCCGGCCCTGCCAAGCCCCCAGATGTTGCAGGCGGCGGATGCCGTCGCAAGCCTGACCCCGCTTGCACCACGAGGCAGCGCCACGACAGAGTCGGGCCGGTGGACGCGCCCGTCACCGGCCGTTGCGACGCCCGTTTCGACGGGGTACGGGAAGAGTTCGCCCGCAACTTCGCGGAGCGCGGCGAGGTCGGCGCCGGGCTCTGCGTCGTCGTCGACGGCACCACCGTGGTGGACTTGGCTGGCGGCTGGACCGACGAGGCCGAGCGCGCACCCTGGCAGGGCGACACCCTGGTGAACTACTACTCGGTTGGAAAGGCGTTCCTTGCGCTCCTCGCCCTGCAGCTGGTCGATGCCGGGTTGGTGGCCCTCGACGAACCGATCGCCTCGGTGTGGCCCGAGTTCGCGACGGGAGGCAAAGAGGAGGCGACACTGCGTCATGCGCTGTGCCACCGCGCCGGCGTACCGGCCATCCGCGCTCCGCTGACCAACGAGGACCTATGGGACTGGGACCGGATGACCGGGGCGCTCGCCGCCACCGATCCGTGGTGGGAGCCCGGCACGCGGCACGCCTACCACACCAATACGTACGGGCACCTGATCGGCGAGGTGGTGCGTCGCGTCAGCGGGGAGACGTGCCGCGCGGCGGCTGGCCGGCGTCGCCGGCCCGCTCGGAGCCGACGTCTACGTGGGTGTCCCCGCCGAGGAGCGCCCTCGCTGTGCCGACGTCATCTTTCGCCGCGCCGCCGGCCCCGGACGACCTCGAACTCGATGCCCTCACCAGCGACCAACGCATGGAGATGTTGAGCTACTTCAATCCCGCCGGCTACTCGTCGGTCGGCCTGGTCAACTCCGCGGCATGGCGCGACGCAGAGGTCCCGTCGACCAACGGGCACGGTTCGGCGCGCGGCGTGGCCCGTCTCTACGGGGCGCTGCTCGAGCCCAACCGGCTGCTCTCAGTCGACCTCTTGTCCGAGGCGACGTCACCACAGTCACAGGGGTACTGCCCGATCCTCCACGAGGACGTCACCTTCGGGCTGGGATTCAAGCCGACGGCGCCCCGGCGCCCGTTCGGCCCCAACCCGAGGAGCTTCGGCCACTTCGGCACCGGCGGGGCGGTGGGGTTCGCCGATCCCGACGCGGGCGTCGCATTCGGCTATGTCATGAACGACGTCATCCCCCGTTGGCAGAGCACGCGCAACCGCGCGCTCATCGATGCGGTGTACGCGTCGCTCTGAGGCGATGAACCAGGCGCACCCGACGTTCTCCTCGAGCGCCTGGGTCGCCCGGAGCGGGTGTTCGTGAAAGAGGCAGCCCCGGACCTTGCGGGGCCTGGGCATCGATCGGCATGCAACCGCGCCATTCGTATGGCCATGTTCTAACGTTCCCTCTGGACAGATCGCCGGCGACGGCCGGTGCTCCTAGGGGGTTCCATGACGAACGCGGCGATGGCAATGCCCACCCGGCGAGTCGATCTGTGGTACGCCGGAACCAGGCCTCAGGGGCGGCTCACGGTGGGGTTCCGCATCATCTTGGCCATCCCGCAGATCGTGGTGCTGTACTTCCTCTTCATCGCGATGATCTTCGTCGCGGTGATCGGGTGGTTCGCTGCGCTGTTCATGGGCCGGCTGCCGGATTGGGCGCACAGCTTCATCAGCGGCGTCGTGCGCTGGTACACCCGGGTCGCGGCCTACCTGCTCTTGCTGACCGACGAGTATCCGCCGTTCTCGCTCGACGACGAGGACTATCCGGCCCGTCCCATCCTGCCCGCCCCGGGCCCGTTGAACCGTTGGGCCGTGCTGTTCCGCATCATCTTGGCCATCCCGGCCGCCGTGTTCGTGCAAATCGTCCAGTACGGACTGACCGTCCCGCTGCTCCTCGTCATGTGGTTCGTCGTGCTCATCACGGGCAGCATGCCCCCTGCGCTCTACGACGCCTACGCGGCGATGCTGCGCTACGAGGTGCGGTTGCACTCATGGTTCACGATGCTGACCTCCGAGTACGCGTGGGGAATGCTGGGCGACCGGGTTCCGGGGCCGACTCCGTCCTCCGGCGCCCTGCCCCCACCGCCCCTGCCGCTCTCCGCCGGCTTCCAGCCAGCGCCGCCCCCGGGCCCCACGCCGGCCCCGGCCCCGTACCAGACCCCGCCGCCGTATCAGTCCGCCCCCCCGCCCCCACCCGCCCAGCCCTACTCGTACCCACAGACATCCGTGACGTCCCCGAGTGAGGAGCTCCCCGAGGAAGCACCGCCGGGGCAGCAAAGACCCGCTGCGCCTCCCGAAGACTCCGGAGCCTCCCCACCTGCAGCACCTCCGGGCTGGCCGCCGCCCATGCCACCACCGCCTCCACCACCACCGGGCGTCAGCGCCATGCCGCCGCCATCGCCGTGGGAGCGGACCGCCGCAACCTCGGGGGGCGAGCTGCCGTCGTGGGGGACTTTGGTCCTGCAGGGTGCGGCCCGAAGCTGGATGATCTTCGCCATCGTCTGGGGTTCGATCCTCTTCGTCGGGCAGAACATCACCCAGAGCGCACTCAGAGGGAATCAGAACAACAACAACACGGGCATCGTGCAGCACGACGCCCTCCACCGCAGCGGGGCAACTCGGTGACAGCCGACCGAGAGGACGACACGCCGGGGGCGTGACCCGGTGACGTTCGACGACCTCGTCGATGAAGGGAGCGCCGTCCCCGCCGAGGGTTGGGACTTCTCCTGGTTCAACGGGCGGGCCACCGAGGAGCGCCCGCCCTGGGGATACGCCCGCTGCATGGGGGAGCGCATGGCCCGGGCTTCGGCCGCTCTGGACATCGAGACGGGGGGTGGTGAGGTCCTGGCCACCGTCGCCTCGCCGCCCGCGCTGCTGGTGGCCACCGAGTCGTGGCCGCCCAACGTCGCCATGGCCGGTCCCCGGCTGCGTGGGCTCGGCGCGCATCTGGTCGCGGTGGCGGAGGCGCCGACGCTGCCGTTCGCGACCGGCTCGTTCGATCTCGTGGTCAGCCGCCATCCCGTCGTGGTGCTCTGGGACGAGATCGCCCGGGTCCTGCGCCCCGGCGGGACGTACTACTCGCAGCAGATCGGCGCCGGCTCCAATCGTGAGCTCACGGACTTCATCATGGGGCCGCAACCGGTGAACGACTGCCGCAGTCCAGTGCGGGCACAGGCGGCGGTCACGGCGGCCGGGCTCGAGATCGCCGACCTGCAGGCCTGCGCACTCCGGGTCGAATTCTTTGACGTCGCCGCGGTGGTCCATTTCTTGCGCAAGGTGCCCTGGACGGTCCCGGACTTCACGCCCGAGCGATACCGTGCGCAGCTTCGGAGCGTGCACGACGTGATCAAGCGCGACGGCGCGTTCGTGTCCACCGCCCAACGGCTGCTCGTCGAGGCGCGCCGGCCGGGTTGACGCGTCAGCTGGCCTGACTCACCGAGCTCATGTTGTAGTCGGGGATGCGCAGGGCCGGCATGATCGTTCGGTTCAGGTACTCGCCGAATTCGCGCCCGAGCGACCGCACCGGCGTTCCGACCTCGGTCGCGCGGGCCAGCAGGTCGACAGGGCTCTCGTTGAAGCGGAAGTTGTTCGCCGCGCCGATCACGGCGCCGTTCTCAATCACATACACGCCGTCGCGCGTGAGACCCGTCATGAGCAGGGTTGCGGGGTCGACCTCCCGGATGTACCACAGGCACGTGAGCAGAAGTCCCCGCTCCGTGCGCGCCACCATGTCGTCGAGCGAGCTTCCCTCGAAACCGTCGCACCGCAGCACCAGGTTGTCCACGTATGGCGCCCACTCCACGCCGGACTTCGTCGCGCCGGCCCGGTGGTAGCGCAGATGAGCCAGCACCCCGTCGCGCAGCCAGTCAATGCGGGCGAGCGGCAGCCCGTCGTCAAAGACGGAGACGTCCGAGCTACTGGCCTTCGCCGCCACGAACGGGGTGCAGGTCACGCTCGCCTCGAAGGGGTCGCTGTAAAGCGTGAACGGCAGGGTCGCGATCTTCTCGCCCACGCGGGTGCCACCGCCCTTCTTGGAGAACACGGAGCGGCCGTCCTCGGCATGCTGGCCGCTCAGGCCGGCGAACGCGAGCTCCGCCATCATGTCGCTCACCGCTGAGGGCGGCATGATCACCTCGTAGCGGCCGGCCTCGAGGGCGATCTGACGTTTCGCCCAGTCGAGCCGGCGCCACACCTCCGCCTCCATCTCCTCGAACGACGGAGCGACGGAGGGTACGCCGACCCATGCCGAGCCGGACCCGTCGGCGGTGCGGCCCACCAGGTTCACGGCACCCGTCGGCTGTGCGTGCGAGCGGCGGATCCCGGTCGAGCTCCCCAAATACAGTGTCTCGATGTCGAGCTCGGCGAATCCCGCCAGCACGGCGTCGCGGTCCCGGGCCCGTCTGAAGGCGCCCGAGAGTGAGGAGAGCACACCTTCGAGTGCCGAGGAGTCCGTCTCCTCGGCTGCCAAGGAGAAGGCACGCGCCGGGCCGGTCTCCGACGGTTCGGCGAGTGCAAAAGCATCTTCGGCCGGGGGCGCTCCCCGCGCGTCGGCCAGCGCCGCCTTTACCATGTCCTCCACGCCGTCGCTTCCCACCACGCCCGTTCGGCGTGCTGTTGCGGCCGACTCGCCGGCGAACACGATCACGCTGACGGAGCGGGCGCGGTGGACCCCGTTGGTCGTGGTCGTGTTCACTGCGAAGCGGACGTCGGCGTGGCTGGTTTCCTCGACCAGCACAATGCAGCCGTCCGCGCCCAGCCCGCCCGCCACCTCCACGCCGTGCTCGACGAGCTCCTGGGGCGGGATCACCCTCGCCCCTCGGCCACGCTCAGCGCCCCGACTCCTCGCGTGCGTTGAGAACCCGCACACCGCGCACGAGCACCGACGGGCAGCCGTGCGAGACCGGCGCCACCTGACCCGGCTGGCCCTTGCCGCAGTTGAACGCCCCCCCGAGCACCCATGTCGACGCGCCACCCACTGCTTCCATGGCGCCCCAGAAGTCGGTCGTGGTCGCTTGATACGCGACGTCCCTCAGCTGCCCGGCCAGCTTTCCGTCCTCGATCCTGTAGAACCGTTGCCCGGTGAACTGGAAGTTGTAGCGCTGCATGTCGATCGACCAGCTTTTGTCGCCCATGATGTAGATGCCCCGGTCCACCCCGGCGATGAGTTCCTCCGTGCTGGGCCCATCGTCTCCGGAGTGCGCCAGCGACACATTGGCCATGCGCTGAATGGGCACATGCATGGGCGAGTCGGCAAAGGCACACCCGTTGGAGCGGTCGAAGCCCATCGTGGCGGCGATGGAACGGTCGAGCTGGTAGCCGACGAGAGTGCCGTCGCGGACGAGATCGAACGACTGGGCCTCGACTCCCTCGCTGTCGATGCACACGGTGGCCAGACCGTGCTCCACGGTGCGGTCACCGGTCACCTGCATCACTGGCGAGCCGTACACGAGCGTGCCCAGCTTGTCGAAGGTGGCGAACGACGTCCCGGCGTAGGCCGCCTCGTAGCCGACGGCACGGTCGAGCTCCGTGGCGTGCCCGATCGACTCGTGGATCGTGAGCCACAGGTTCGACGGGTCGATAACGAGGTCATAGGTCCCGGCCTGCACGGACGGCGCCGTGAGCTTCTCGGCCAGCAGATCGGGCAGCCGGGCCAGCTCGCCGTCCCAGTCCCAGTTGCCGGCCGACGTCGGCCCGGTGAGGTACTCCCAGCCCCGGCCGACTGGCGGGGCCAGCGTGCGCATCGTCTCGAAGCCCGAGCCGGAGAGCGCCAACGCCTCGAGCTGCGTCTGCATGCGCACCCGGTGCTGGGTGGCCCACGTCCCCGTTGAGGTCGGCCAGGTAGGCGTGCTCCGACACCGCCATGAGGGTGGCGGTCGTGTGCGACACGGCGGCGTGGTCACCCAGTCGCGCGCTCCACTCGGCCAGTAACGCGATCTTGTCGGCCATCGACACCGTCGTGGGGTCCTCGTCGAAGGTGCTCGTCCACGTGACGTCGCCGTGTGGCGGTTCGGGCGCTAGCACCGACGCGCCCGCCTGCGGCCCGGCTCGTGACCCTCGCCATTTCCCTGGCCCGGCGGACCATGTCGGCCGCCTCTTCCGGCCGCACGTCGACGGTGGCGGCGAACCCCACCGCGCCATCGGCCACGACGCGCACGCCCATCCCGAAGTCGGTGTCGTCCGCCGTCGTCTCGGGTCGCGCGTCGTGAAGGCGGACCACCTGGCTGCGGATGCGTTCGACGCGGAACTCGGCCGCCTGGCACCCCGCCGCCGCGTCGAGCGCGGCATCGGTCAGGACGGCGAGCTCGTCCGAGGCCATCGGCATCACACGACTGGGGTGGGCTGGCGCAGCGGGAGCCCGGCGGCGGTGTAGACGGCGTCGATGAGTTCCATGGTCCGGATCGCGTCTGCCGCTGTGGTCGGGAAGGACGCCCCGTCTTCGACCGCGGCGGCGAACGCTTCGAGCTGGAAGTCGTACGTCGGCTTGCGGCTGAAACGCTCCTTGCGGGTCCCGAGGGACGTCGTGACCTTCATCCGGTGCCCGTACTGGGGGCTGAACGGATTGAAGACGGAGATCTTGCCGTTGTCTCCTGTGACCTCCGCGTGGAGGCGCAGCACCGAGGACGAGAACATGGAGCAACCGATGTGCGCGCTGCCGCCGTCGGGAAGGGAGAACCGCGCATCCATGGCCCGGTCGACGCCGGGGGAGGACAGCTTGGCCTCTGCGCTGATCACCCGCGGGCCTGGTGCAAGAAGGCGCAGGAGGCTGACGGGATAGCAGCCCATGTCCATGGTGGCGCCGCCAGCCAGTGCCAGCTGATAGCGGATGTCACCCTTCTTCCACAATGGGGCCGAGAACGACACATCAACGTTGCGGATGGTGCCGAGCTCACCCGAGCGCACGATCTCGACCAGTCGTTTGGCAAAAGGGTGGTACTGGTAGTGGAAGGCCTCCATGACCACCAGCCCGGGGTTCCCGTTGTCTGCTTCGGCAACAGAGCGGGCCTCGTCGGCGTTGGCCGTGAAGGGCTTCTCGCACAGGACGTGCTTCCCGGCTTTCAGGGCGGCGATAGTCCAGTATCCATGCAGCCCGTTGGGGAGCGGGTTGTAGACGGCGTCGATGTCGGGATCGTTGACCAACTCGGCATAGGAGCCCACGACGCGGGGAATGTCCTGCTTGCGGGCGAATTCCACGGCGCGGTCGCGGTCACGGGCCGCCACCGCCGCCACCAACGCCCGCCCCGTCCTCCGCGCCGGTTTGACCAGGGCTTGCGGTGTGATGCGGGCCGCCCCGAGGACCCCGATCCTCAGCACGTGGGGGTCATCCGAGCGTGCTCCGTCGTTGGCAGTGAGGCGCCGCTTCGGCGTACGTTCTCCCGGTATGGGGTTGGGGGGACCGCCACGGGCGGCCGGGTCAGACGCAGCATGAGCACGGACGCTAACGCACCGGGGGACCGCCCGACGCTTGGCCACGTCCGGGGACTCGACAGTATCCACGCGCTGTCGGTGCTGGCCATCATTGCGTTCCACTCCGGACTGAACTCCGTGCCCGGCGGCTTCTACGGCGTCGATTCCTTCTTCGTACTCTCGGGGTTCCTCATCACGTCGCTGCTCGTGAAGGAGTGGGGCGGCAGCGGGACAATCCGCTTGAGCCGCTTCTGGGCCGGCCGTGCCCGACGGCTCCTCCCGGCTCTCTTCGTGTTAGTCGCGGTCATCGGCGTCGTCATGGCGCTGGTTCCACGCATGCTGGCGACACCGCACATGCTGGGCGACGCCCTATCGACCCTCTTCTACACCTCGAACTGGTATTCCATTCACTCCGGCGCGGCGTACTTCTCGCTGTCGAGCCAGCCGTCGCCTCTGTTGCATACCTGGTCGCTGGCGATCGAAGAACAGTTCTATCTGGTGTGGCCCCTGGTCGTGTTGGCTGTCCTCAAACTCGGTCGCACGTCCCGGGGGCGCCGGACCGGGCGCCGGGTCGTCGGTGTGTTGGGAGGCGGGCAGCTGCAGCTCGTCGGCCCCCCCTCCCTCTCGGACGATCCGGAATGGACGCGCCGCCGGCGCCTGCACGCGCTCTTCGCCGTTGCCTGCCTGGGCTCGTTGGCCTCTGCGGTCGCCATGGCGTTCTTCGCCCCGGACGGGTACACCATCCGGGCCTACTACGGCACCGACTGCCGCGCCCAGGCCCTGTTGGTCGGCGCGGCCATCGCCATAGGGCTCGCCTTGTGGCGCGAGAGCAGCCGACGGCCGTCGTTCACCCGGACGGCGTCGGTGCTCGCGGTCGCCGGCGTCCTCGGGACGGCTGCGTTGTGGGCCACGACGTCGGAGACCTCGACCTTTGCCTTCAGTGGCGGATTCCTGGTGGCCAGCCTGTTGGCGGGCGCCGTTGTTCTTGGCTGCGCGGTGGCGCCACGCTCGCTCGCGGTGCGCCTTTTGGAGCTTCCGCCCTTGCCCCAATGCGGCCGCATCTCCTACGGCGTGTATCTCTGGTACTGGCCCGTGCTCCTGGTCATGAGCGGGCAGCGGTTGCACTGGGGCGTCTACCCGCTCTTTCTCGCCCGCGTGGGCGTCACGGTCGCCATCGCGTCCATCAGCTACCAACTGGTCGAGATGCCGATTCGCCGCGGCGCGCTCAGACAGTGGCGCTCATGGGTCGCCGCTCCCGTCGGCGCGGTGGCGGCGCTCGGCGTTGTGTTCATCAGCACACTGATCCCGGTGGGCGCGACGGAGCTCCAGGGCTCCCAGCTCCACGTCAGCGCCCCGCCGCCGACGACGAAGACCTCAGTGGTGACGCTGTCGCGGCACACGTTGGTTCCCGGCCCCACGACCACCACGACGACCGCTCCCACCGACCTCTATCCTGCGCTCCCCACGCCCACGACGACGAAGCCGGTCAAAGTGCTGCTCCTGGGCGACTCCGTCTCCGGCTCGCTCGGGGCGGGACTGGCCGACGAGGCGCGGCAGTACGGCGTGCAGATCGTCAACGAAGGCACGCCCGCCTGCTCGCTGTCGATGCAGAGTCAGATCCGGGTCCTTTTCTATACCGTTCCCCCCGACGCGCCCTGTGACGTCGGCCAGAACACCAACTCGTTGCTCGACACCTGGCAGGGGTGGGTGAACGCCTACAACCCCGACGTTGTGCTCTACCTGGCGCGGGGCGAGACGTTTAACCAAATGGTGGGCGGGCAGTGGCAGAACTTCGGTCAACCCGCCTTCGACCTCTACGTGCAGAGCCGCTTCCGCCAGGCGGTGAATGTCCTCGGCTCCAAGGGCGCCAGCGTCGTGCTGATGACGACCCCCCTGTACAACAGTGGGGTCTCACCGGCGGGCACGCCGTGGCCGGAGGACGATCCGGCGCGGGTCGCCATGGACAACGCGATGATGCGGCAGCTCGCCGCCTCCACGCCAGCGGGCGCCTACGGAAGCAAGATCTACGTGTTCGACCTCAACACCGTGGTCTCGCCGGGCCAGAAGTATTCCCCGAGCGTCGGTCAGGTCAACGTGCGCTGCACCGACGGGGTGCATTTCACTCGCTCGGGTGGCATCTTCGTCGGGCTGAAGCTGTCGCCCGAGCTCGTCGCGCTTGGTCAGGCCCACGCCACGGCGTCCCCGGGTGGCGCCTGGCCGGGCCCTCTGCCACCATCGACCCCGACATGGTTCGCGAAACTGCCCTGCCAGTAGTCCGGCGCGCCACGGAGAACGATGTCGATGCCATGGCGGAGCAGCTGGCCGAGACGTTCTTCGACGACCCCGTCATCCGACACATCTTCCGCAACCCCGCCCGTCGCAAGGTCGGGCTGCGCGCCTATTTCGGCACCCAGATGCGCGCCGACTACCTCCCGTTCGGCGGCTGCTACACGACCGACGGCTACGCCGGTTCTGCCATCTGGGCACCCGCCGGGAAGCCGCTCCTCACGGGGCTCCGGGCGATCGTGACCATGCTGCCGGTGCTGCCCCACGTGGCCGCGCATCTTGGCACGACGGTGCGCGTCTTGAACCTCGTGGAGTCGATGCATCCGCACCAACCGCACTGGTACCTGGCGACGCTAGGCACTGCTGTCGACCAACAGGGCAAGGGTGTGGGCGGTGCGCTCATGCGTCCGGTGCTCGACCACTGCGACGCGGAGGGGATCCCGTGCTACCTCGAGTCGTCCAAGGAACGCAATGTCCCCTTCTACCGGCGCCACGGATTCGAGGTGGTCCAGGAGGTGCCGCTGCCGGGCGACGGGCCTCCGATCTGGACCATGTGGCGCGAGCCGCAGCCGGCGGCCTGAGCCAACCGATTATTTACGTTGGGTGGATCCCCTCGGGCATGGACAGTGAGTCGTTGACGACGAGACCGAGAACGTCGATCACGGCCCGCACCGGGGCGGAGGGCAGACCGCGTCGCCGTTGGGCGACGCCGACCCGCCGGCGAGGGAGGCCGGTGACCGGCAGCACGGGGAACCGGCCGCGCAGGTGGCCCGGCACCGCGGTGGCCGGCAGGATGGCGGGCCCGTAGCCGTCGAAGGCCAGCGAAGCGATCAGGCGCACACCATCGAGCTCCATGGCGGGCTGCAATGCGATTCGCGCCGGGCCCGTGGCGCTGTCGATCTCGGCCCGCAACGCGGTGCCCGGCGCCGGCAGGAGGAGCTCCAACTCCGAGAGGCGCTCGAGAGGCAGGGCGGGCTCGGCGGCCATCGGGTGACCTGGCGGGAGCACCACCACGAGGTCCTCGTCGAAGAGCTGGGCCGCCATGATCTCGTCACCGCTCAGGGGGAAGGTGACGACGGCCAGGTCCAGCTGGCCCGATGCCAGCTGCTGTTCCAGCTGGCCGCTGGAGCCTTCGGCCACATTGAGGTGCACGTGGGGATGGCGCACCCGAAGGAGGTCGAAGAGCTGTGGGACCAACCAGCGTCCGGTCGTGCCGATCATGCCCAACCTGACCGTCCCGACGACCGCAACGCGCAGCGCGGTCACATCGGCCACCATCGCCTCGAGCTCGTTCATGACGCGCCGTGCCCGCTCGATGACAACCTCGCCCTCCTCGGTCAGGCGCCCCGAGGCCCGGTCGACCAGCTGCACGTCGAGCTCGCGCTCGAGCCGGGCCACATGGGCCGAGACGTTGGACTGGACCGTGCCGATGGAGGTGGCGGCGGCGGAGAAGCTCCCCGTGTCGGCGATGCCCATCAGTGCTTGCAGGTGTTTTAGTTCCACGCGTCTCCCTCTGCAGGAAGCGCTCGCCGGACTTCCATTGTCTATCAGTTTAACAGATTCAAAGTATCTTCTAAAGCTGCTTGACTGATTGCCGAGAGGCCGACAGAATGAATTTCAGACCGCAGGGATTTGGAAGCCCCCCCTCCGACCCTGATGAGTCTCGAGAAGGGATCGCCCTCCCCCCCGGCGATCCCTTCTCTTAATTCTGGAGTGGTTCGAAGGGGGACGTCGACAACCGAAATCGGCAGGGAACTGCTTTAGGCTTCCCCCTCGTGGCGAAGAGCGCAGTCTTCATCGACCTCGACCGCACCCTCTTGTGCCATTCGTCCGGGCAGGTCCTCAACCGTGCGCTCGTCGAGGAGGGCGTAATCCCGGCTGGGCGCTCGCTTCCCGGCGACCGGGTGCTCTACGCCGTCAACGATCGGTTCGGGGAGAACCTCTTCTCCATGGGCCTCGTCCGGGCTGCGGCCAGGGTGGCCCGTGGCTGGAGCCAGGAACAGGTCCAGGCCGCCGGACGTCGGGCCGTCCCCGCCTTGAGTGAGTTGGTCGCCCCCTTTGCCCCCCAGCGTCTGGCCGCGTTCCGCGCCGAGGGTCACCGCTTGGTGCTGTCCACGACCACCCCGCTCGACATGATCGCCCCCTTCGCCGAGGCCTACGGCTTCGACGACTTGATCGCGACGGCGTACGAGACCAAGGACGGTCGCTACACGGGCCGGCTCTACGAGGGCTTCGTATGGGGGACCGGGAAGCTGCGCGCCGTGCGGGAGTGGGCCGGCGCTAGGGGGATCGACCTGGCCGACTGCCACGCCTGCAGCGACAGCATCTTCGACGTGCCGTTGCTCTCGAGTGTCGGCTCGCCGCACGCCGTCAATCCCGACCCCTCGCTCACCGTTGTGGCCACGGCACGGCGCTGGCCGGTGGAGCACTGGGATCGGCCGCCCGGCGTCCCGAGCGTGATCGGGCTCGAGCCGTATCACCTGCTCCGCCCGTTCGTGCGCAAGCTCTCGTTCCCGTACGCCCGTTTCGACATCGCGGGCGTCGAGAACGTGCCGATGCGTGGCCCGGTCCTGCTCGCCTCCAACCATCGGAGCTATTTCGACGTGGCGGCGCTGGCGCTCGTGGCGCGGGACATCGGCCGGCCCGTGCGCTTCCTCGGCAAGAAGGAGATCTTCGACGCGCCTGTGGTCGGCCTGATCGCGCGCGCCATCGGCGGTATCGCCGTGGACCGGGGGAGCGGCTCGAAAACACCCATGCGAGACGCCGAGGCTGCGCTGAAAGCGGGCGAGGTCGTTATCGTCCTCCCGCAAGGGACCATCCCGCGCGGCCACGACTTCTTCGATCCCATCCTGAAGGGCAAAACGGGAACGGCCCGTCTGGCTGCGACGACTGGAGCCACGGTCGTGCCCATCGGGCTCTGGGGAACCGAGAACGTGTGGCCCCGCTCAGCGCGACTGCCCGACTTCACGCTGGTGCGGAACCCGCCCACGGTGACCGTGCGTGTCGGCAAGCCGGTACCCCTGTCCCTCACGGACGCCAAGGCGGACACGGCCACCATCATGGAAGCGATCAGTGCACAGCTGCCCGCGGAAGCGCGGGTACGCCACGAGCCCACGGCGACGGAGCTGGCTCGCACCAAGCCCCCTCGGTGAGGGCGCGCTTGGCCAGCGCAACGACGCGCGTCGTCAACGCGGCGTCGCGCCGCCTCGGCCGCGGCCAGGGAACAGTCGCCGGAGGTCGGGCCGGTCTCCGAATCGACCGCCGGCTCCTCGAGCACCTGAGTGCGGGGCGTCAGATCACTCTCATCACCGGAACGAACGGGAAGACGACCACGACCCGTCTGCTGACGGTGGCGCTCGGGGCGATGGGCGACGCCGTGGTAAGCAACGAGACGGGCTCGAACATGCCACCTGGGCATGTCGCCGCGCTGGCCGGCAAGGGCGCGCCGCGCGCCGTGCTCGAGGTCGACGAGGTCTACCTCCCGCGCGTGCTGGCGGCGACGTCGGCGGCCGCGGTCGTCCTATTGAACCTCTCGCGGGACCAGCTGGACCGAACGAACGAAGTACGCATGGTGGCGGGGCGCTGGCGGGCGGCGCTCGCTGCTGCGCCGCACACCCATGTCGTGGCCAATGCGGACGACCCTCTCGTCGTCTGGGGTGCCGGCGCCGCCCGCGATGTGCACTGGGTCGGTGCCGGCCTGCGCTGGCAGCTCGATGCGGGGGGTTGCCCCTCCTGCGAGGGCCGTATCGAGTTCCGCGATGGCACCTGGGCCTGCACGGGCTGCGGCTTCGCCCGTCCCACGCCCGAGGCAGAGCTCGTCGTCGCGTCGGATGGCGCGGCGAAGGGTGTGTGGGGGGACGGGCGGACGCATCCGGTCCGGCTCGCGCTGCCCGGGCGCTTCAATCAGGCCAATGCCCTCATGGCGGCCGTCGCCGCCGAGACGTGCGGCGTCGACGCCGTCGCCGCTCTCGAGGCTATGGAAGCCGTCGATCAGGTGGCCGGCCGGTTCACCGTGCGTGCCTTCGGCGACGTTCGGGCCCGTCTCATGCTGGCCAAGAACCCGGCCGGGTGGGACGAGCTGCTCGACCTGGTGACCGAGTCGGACGCGCCACTCGTGGTGAGCATCAACGCGCGGGTGGCCGACGGTGCGGACCCCAGCTGGCTGTGGGACGTGCCGTTTGAGCTCCTGGAAGGCCGCACCGTTGTGGCGACCGGCGATCGCGTTCGTGACCTTTCGGTCCGGCTGCATTACGCGGGCGTGACGCACGCGACCGAGGCCGACCCGGTTCAGGCCGTCCGGGCGGCAGCCGACGGCACCACCGCGGTGGTCGATGTGATCGGGAATTACACAGCCTTTCACGACCTCCTCGGGGCACGGGGATGAGCGGGCGGCTCCGCGTGGCCGTGGTGCACCCCGACCTCCTCGGCACATACGGCGACGGAGGCAACGGCCTGATCCTGGCCCGGCGCGCGGCATGGAGGGGCGAAGATGTCGACCTCCTGCAAGCCGTCTCCGACCGCCCCCTTCCCGAGGCCGACATCTACTGCCTCGGCGGAGGAGAGGACGGTCCCCAAGTCCGGGCCGCGCGCACGCTGATCGACGACGGAACCCTCGCCAAGCGGGTGGCGGACGGCGCCGTCGTGCTGGCGGTGTGTGCCGGGTTCCAGATCGTCGGACGAAGCTTTCCGGGTGCCACGGGAGAGCCGCACGAGGGTGTGGGGCTCCTGGACCTCGAGACCGCCAAGGGGACCGGGCCACGGGCCGTGGGTGAGGTGCTGGCGGACCCGACGGGCGTGGCCGACCTGCCCGTGTTGACCGGCTTCGAGAACCACGGCGGCGTCACTGCTCGGGCGGAGGGCACGGTTCCACTGGGCCAGGTGACCGCGGGGGTCGGGAACGGCGACGGTACCGAAGGGGCCGTGTGCGGCCGCGTCGTCGGGACCTACCTGCACGGTCCCGTGCTGGCGCGCAACCCTGCGCTGGCCGACGTGTTGCTGACGTGGGCACTCGGCGATGCAGCGCTTGAGCCGCTGGACGACTCGGAATCCGAACGCCTGCGTGAGGAGCGCCTCGCCGTCGTTGGGGGTAGGAAGCGGTGGCGCCGGCGGAAGTAGGACCCGGCTACGCGGCCGGTCCGACGTCGAGAGCGAGGAGATCCCGCGCGAGGACGATTGCACCATCGAAGTGCTCGCGGGCCAGCGCGACCCACTCGGGCTCCGCATCGGGCTGCGGCGCGGGGACGAGGTGGGTGAGGACGAGGGTGCCGACGTCGTTGCGTGACGCCGTCTGCGCCGCGTCCTCCACCGTCGAGTGGTAGTCCAGGACGTCCGTCAGCCGCGGCAGCCCGATGGGCTCGATTAGGTCGCGCCGCACAACCGTGTGGACGAGCATGTCCGCTCCCGCGCAGAGCTCGTCGAGCCCAGGGCACGGGACGGTGTCGCCCGCGAGGACCACCGAGGACCCCCCCTCGTCGACCCGGTAGCCCACCGTGGGACGCACGGGGGCGTGGTCCGTCGGCGCGGCCGTGACCCGGACCGACTTTTCGGCCAGCACCTGGCCATGCTCGCACTCGACGACATCGGCTGACGGCCGCCACTGCAGATCTGCGTGATGGTCCATGCGGTAGCCGATGTCGAGCTCGAGCATGGCTTCCGTTGCCCGCAGGAGCGACGCCGTCCCGGGCGGACCGAAGACAGGGAGCGGGCTGGACTGGAACGACGTCACCCAGCGCGAGGTGAACACGTCGTTGAGATCGGTCGTGTGGTCGCTGTGCAGGTGAGTCAGGAAGAGTCCCCGCAGCGCTCCGGCGCTGGACGCTGCTGCTGCGGCACGCATGAGCACGCCGCGGCCACAGTCGAAGAGGAGGTCGCCGGCTTCGGTGCGAACCAGGGTGGACGGTCCCGCGCGCTCAGGGTCGGGCAGCGGGCTGCCGCTCCCGAGGACGATCATCTGCATGGAGGCATCCTTTCGCCACGAGGCCGAGGGTGCGAATCGGAAAGCGTCGCTGCAATCTGTTCTCGACCGTCGGGAGTGCCTCGGCCGCAAAGCCTGCTACCACTGCGGCCAACCGGCTCGTCCCGGACCGGTCAGTCAGGCCATTCGGAGGTGACCCGTCGCGACGGGGGATCGTCGAGCGCCCAGGCCCGACGCCAGGCCGAAGCGTCGGGACCACGGTGGGCCAACTCGGCTCCGTCGACCGGCGCGACGGCGCTCACCGAACGGCGGGCCTGCCACCAGTCGGAGTCGACCTCGCGGGCCAGGGTGGCCACCGCCGCCTCCACCCGGTCCGAGAAGCGGTGGGCGCTCTCTCCCTCGTCCGGCGTCATGGGCGCACCGAAGAGGACGGCGATGGGGGAGCGGCGCAGCCGGCCGCCCCGACGCGACTCGGTGCCCGACCCGCCGGGCGCCCGCGCCCCGGCCTCCCCGGTCTTGGGCAGCACGTGGCGGGTGCCGTGGAGGTACACCGGCACCACGGGGCGTCCGGTCCTCCGGGCCAGGTAGGCAGCCCCGCCGCGGAAGGGCTGCGTCCAGCCGTCGGGCGAGCGGCCACCCTCGGGAAAGATGACCAGGTTCCAGCCCTCCTCGAGGACCTCGGCGGCCGTGTCCGCCGACTTGCGGTTGACCTTGCTCCGCTCAATGGGGATGGCCGCCAGTGCGAAGGACCACAGCACCGACTTCCAGGTGCGATCGAAAAAATAGTCCGACGCGGCCGCCACGACGGTGCGGTGGCGGAACTCCACTGGGAGCGTCGTGAGCAAGAGGGGCGTGTCGATGTGGCTGGCGTGGTTGGCGGCGAAAATCACCGGTCCCTCGATGTGCTGGAGGTGCTCGAGCCCCCGCACGGTCGCCGGCGCCAGCACGCGAGCGGCCGGCCGGGTGACGTTGTCCATCACCATGGCGCGGGCGAGCCGGACCGGGTAGCGGCGGGACCACTCGTGGTCGTAGTCGAGACCGACCTTGCGCTCGGGGTCGGGCCGCTCGACGGTCGTGGGCCACGTGGGCGCGGCGAGCGGGAAGCGGGCCGTCCGCATCCGGCCGAGGAGCCCTGAGAGCGCCATCAGTGCACGTCCGACATGAAGATCGGCGGGTTGTGCATGTGGGTGAGCGTGGGGGAGGGTCCGACGACGTCGGCGGCGATCTCGAGCGCGTCGTCGAGCGAGCTGGCCGGAGAGAACCCGAGGCGGCGCACGGCCGTCGGGTCCCCACCGACGACGATCACGCGTCCCAAGTGCGCCAGCGCGTGCGCGCACCAGTACCACATGTAGAAGGGGTGCACGCCGTGGTAGGCGTGGCCGGTGCGGTAGAGGTGGACATACCAGGGGTCGGTGGCGAAGGATTCCTCGAATTCCTTGTGCATCTGCACCGGGTCAACCGTCTGGGTGAGAACCTGCTCGTAGAAGTCGATATAGCTCGGATGGTGACCGGGGTGGAACTCGGGCCTGGTCGGGTGCCGCATGATCACGACACCGCCCTCGCGCACCAGGGGCGTGCCCCGGTACATGTTGAAGAAGTACCCGAGGCCGAGGCAGGCCACCAGGATCGGATTCATGATGGAGTTCACGTTGTAGGGGCAGATGTAGGGCAGGCCCATGGTCAGGATGTCGGTCTGACCCTCGACGTCGACGCCCTGCTGGGCCCAGACGTTCGACGTGGTCAGGTCGTGCACCGCCTCGACCTCTCCCGCCTGTACCGACGTCAGCGCGTGCGGGGAGCGGATGGAGTGGAAGATCTGCCGGGCGAGTCGCGGTGGGGTCTTCGACAGAGCCGTCGACGTCGCGGCGTAGGTGGCGCGATCGCGCAGTCCCCATTCCCACTCGCGCTTTTGGAGGAACTGGAAGTTCGACGGGAACGTGTCGTTGTTGAGCGTCGTCTCGATCTGGAAGACCTTCACCCCCGACTCGGCGATGAACCGCCCCATACGCCAGTTCGACGAGTGCAGCTCGGAGGAGGGCTGGTCCATGAACGACTTCGAATGCCGCATCGTCTGGGGGTTGTGGTGATGGCGCAAGCTCCGGTAGCTCGCGAGGCCGGTGGCCACGCTCTTGTGCCCGCCGTCCATGGCGACCAGGTTGATGTTGACGTAGACGAGGAGGTCCGAGGTGGCCGCCCGCTTGTTGATCTCCACGTCTTCGCCTTGGGCGGTCTGTCCCAGGTGTATGAGGTTGTCGGGATCCTCGGCATCGTGCTGGGTGAGCAGCCCATTGGGCGCGAAGGCGTCATAGATCCGGTCTCCCAGCGCGTGGCGTAGCTCTTCCTCGGTCATGCGGCGGTGCAGGGCCAGCGCGGCGATCAGCATGACGTCGTCGACACCCGCCTCTGCCGCCATGTCGAGCACCGTCTCGATGACCATCTGGCGGATGTCCGGGGCCTCCATGGGCGGCAACGGCAGCGAGATGTCGTCAAAGCAGATCGTGAGTTTCATGCCCGGACGCAGGAGCGCCGGAAGCGGGTCGCGGTCGCCGACGGGATGGCTCAACGCGTGGCGAATGGCCCGATAGGGATCCTCGATCGCCTTCATGGGCTCGGGTGCGTAGATCACCCGGCTTCCCTCCGGCAGCGATTCCAGGGTAAAGCCCTCCCCGTTCCAGAACAACGTGGGAGGAGTGGACTTGTCCACGTCGAGAACGAAGCCGGGTCGGCGGCTCATCGGGTTCCTTTCCTTATGTCGAAGGCGATCTTCACGGCCCCACGTCGGCCGGCGGATCCGGCGTGGGCCACGGCGTCCTCGAAACGGGTGAGCGGATAGGTGGCCGACACCAGACGCCCGGTGCGCTGCGCCGCCGCGACCTCGAAGGCCACCGCGAAGGTGGACATCCGTTCCTCGGTGCCCGCGGCGCGCTCCGTCCCGTAGGCGTACGCCCCGGCGAGCCGGACCTCGCGGTGCCACAGCGGCGCTAAGTCCACCGTCACCTTGCCCGGCATGCCGACCAGTGACACTGTCCCCCGCGGCCGCACCATGCCCAGGGATTCTGCAATGGACTCGGCGCTGCCGACGCAGTCGATCACCACGTCGGCCCCGCCGGACAACGTCGACGTCACGCCGGGCGCCCCCCCGTAGGAAAGCGATCGCGAGTGCCGGCGCACGGACCGCGCCAGCTGGTCGGGGGGCAGCGCCTCGGTGCAGCCCAGCTCGCGGGCCAGGCGCTGCTGGTCCACGTAGCGCGCCCCGACCAAGATCGACGAGGGTTTGGGGCAGCGGCCCGCAGTCGCGAGATGGCTCAGCGCGGCGATCACCAACAGGCCGAGCGTGCCTGCTCCGAGCACGGCCACCACGTCGCCCTCGGCGATCGGCGCACCAAGGACGGCGTGCACCGCACAGGCGACGGGCTCAATCGTCACGGCGTCCGCGTCGCTCAGCCCTTCTGGCACCGCGTAGAGCTGGCTGGTGTGCGCCACCAGGCCCGAGCTCGACCAGCCACCGCCGGTGTCCGCGCAAAAGCCGGTCTGCAGGCCGGGGCGAATATGGCCGAAGGCCAGGTACCCACAGTTTCCGACATTCCCGGACTGACAGGCAGTGCACGGCGGATCGATCCCCCTCGCCGCGCATCCGAGCACGGGCTGCAGCACGACCCGGCTGCCGGCCGCGAGGGCGGCACCGTCGGCTGCGACGGCGTCGGCGGCCACGGTTCCGACCACCTCGTGGCCCGGCACGAAAGGAAAGGACACGATGTCCTCGAAGTAGCGCGAACTGCGCCCGTCCAACGTGGCCAGATCGGACCCACAGATCCCTGATAGCACCGGGTCGACGTGGACCCACCCCTCGGCTGGCAGCGCCGGTGCGTCCCGCTCGATCAGGCGCAGCGGGCCGACCCCTGCGCCGCGGCCCGAGCCGAGTGCCGACACAACCCGCGCCGCGGCGAAGCGGGGCAGCGACCGCTCGAAGAGAAGGGTGCTCACCGGCCCATGACCGCCTTGGGCTCCTTGACGTCGAAGGGGCCCAAGGGCAGCAGCCGGTGCGAGCCGCCCTCGGCCTTGGTCCAGTGCTCGACATGCCAGCCCCGGCGTCGAGCGATGGCCGAGAGCCGGGCTTCGGGATTGACGGCGACCGGGAAGCCGACCGCCTCCAGCATGGCAAGGTCACTGGCGGAGTCCGCGTAGGCGACGGACTCGTCGAGCGACAACGAATGCCGGTCCGCGTAGTCGGACAGCAGCAACGCCCGCGCCTCGCCGATGGGAGGCAGCGTCGTGAGGTGGCCGGTCAGTCGTCCGTCGACCGACTCCATGGCCGCACAGACGATGTCGTCGAAGAGGGGCCGGATGGGCTCGATAATGAAGTCCAGCGCCCCGGTGATCAGCAGTGTCCGGTGCCCGAGGACCCTGTGGGCCCGCACCCGGGCGAAGCCGTCGGGGAAGGACCTCGTCAGGAGCTGGCGATGGAAGAGCTCCCACGAATCCGCTTGCAGTTGGTGTAGGGGCGCACCCTCGAAGCGCCGGTAAAAGGCGCGCAGGAAGTCGCCGCGGTCCCGCCGGTCCAGCGCCAGCAGGGACGGGCCCTGGCGCACGAGGTCGGCGACGAAGCGCGCCCGCCGTGAGGGCGAGAGGTGACGGCTCGCTAGCCACGCGTAGGTGTCGACCACGTTGGAGGACATGAGCGTGTGTTCGAGGTCGAACACGGCGAGATGCCGTTCCGGGGACAAGATGGCCCGCCGCTGCCGTTCGGGTCGCTTGTCCACCACGGACCGCCCGGGTTTGGTGCGCACCCGCGTGTGCTCGAGGACTGATGGCAGGTGAATCTCGTGCACGTAGCGATCCCAGTCGATGGCGGCCGGGTCGAATTCGAACCGCGCGTGGTCGTCACGGTCGCAGGTTTCCCACAGCTCCATGAGGTTGTCGACGCGGTAGCGCGCGTCGGTCTCCGTATAGGCGCCGTACAGCTCGACGTAGCCGAGAGCGCGTTTGGCCATCGCGTGCCTGTCCTCGATGCGGGCGGCCAGCTGTGCCTGTTTGCCTCGGATCGGCAAGGCAGTGAGAAGTTTCTCCACGAACGTCATGGCTGCGTCGGCGCGCTTCAGCTGGCGCTGCACCCGCCCGCGGCCGGGAAAGGACCACTCCGGGACGTTGATGGGCTGGCCCCGGTCGTCATAAAGGGGATTGCGGCTGAAGAAATCCTCGGAGAGCTCTACCAAGTGCCCGTAGCGGAGCGGATTCCGCACGCCGGATGCGACGTGGTACACCTTGGGCCGGCCCAGTTCGGGCCCACGCGCCGCCACCGCCAGGATGGCGGCGACAACCAGGTCCACGGGGATGACGTCGACGATCCCCTCAGGCACGCCGGGGAACTCCCGCAGGAGGCCACGCGCGTAGGAGACGATGATCGGCTCGGCCATGCGGAAGCCGCGGATCCAGCCGGGACGAGGCTCCGCCAGAGCGGACTCGATGATCGACGGCCGCACAAAGGTGATGGGCACTCGACCTTCCCACTGGTCTACGAGTGCGCGCTCCCCGAGTGCCTTGGTGAAGGGGTAGGCGTCGGGCCATCCGAGTGACAATGCGCGCGCGCCGTGCCCGCATTGACGAGTTGCTCGTGCACCCATTCCTCACGCTGCTTTTCTGCCTTCGCCGCAATGAGGTGATCGCCCGCGGCACCGATCTCCGTGCGCGCTTGCTTGGTGAACTCGCGTAACTTCTCGGGTTTTCGGGACTCGGCCTGCAGGTCGTCACGCAGGCGCCGAGCCGCTTGCACCTCGTCCTCCCAGCCGATGTCGAGGCTGAAGCGGTTCTCGCTGAGGAGCTCCTCCTTGGCCTCGCCCTGATGCGTGCTGGCGACGTAGGCGGTGGACACGGCGATGAGATGAGCCGCCGATCCGACTTCGGCCATAGCGGCTGCAACGCGTGACGGGCCGAGCAAGTTGATCTCGATGGCTTGCGTCAGCGGGGCGTCGAAGGAGACGGTGGCCGCCGAGTGGATGATCACGCCTGCCTCGGCCAGAGCCTCTCTGCCGTCCTCGTCGAGTCCGAGCCCCTCCTGCCCGACGTCACCCGCCACGGCACGGACCCGTTGGGCGACCTCGTCATCGAAATGCTCCCCCAACTCGCTGCGCAGTCGGTCGAAGCAGTCGTTTTTGATCACCTCGCGGGCGAGGCGCGACGCCGCATCGGCCCGGCGACCGGGGCGCACGAGCACGGTGATTTCCGCCTCAGGGACACAGCGGAGGATCCGTTCGACCAGAGCGGTGCCCAGGAAGCCCGTGGCACCGGTAATGAAGAAGCGCTTCCCACGGAGATCCCGCTCGATGGGCATCAAGAATGTCTACCATCGCTCGGAGTTTCTGTCTACCATATGGTAAGTGGCCAGCTCAGCGACCAGCGACCGTATCTTGGACGAGGCCCTCTCGTCATTCGCGAGCCGCGGCTACGAGGCCACCTCGCTCGACGCTGTGGCAAAGGGCCTCGACCTGACCAAGCAGTCCATCCTGTATTGGTTCCCTTCCAAAGATGTGCTGCTGGAGGCGGTCATCTCCCGCAGCGCCGACGATCTGTCTGCTGCGCTGGAGTCGGCTCTCCACGAAGCGGGGGAGGGGTGGGCCAGAGTGGAGGCGGTGGTCCGCTCGGTCTTCCGTTTGGCGGCCCGCCAACCCGAGCTCCTCGGGCTGCTCCGCGAAGTCGGTCGTCTCGGACCGCCAGCTGCAACCCAAATGTCGCTGGCTCTCGCTCCCTTGGTTGAGCGTGCGTCGTCATTTCTCAAGTCTGAGATGGATGCGGGGAACATGCGGCGCCACGATCCAGGGCTGCTTCTCTTGGCCATCTACTCCACGGTTATCGGGATGGTGACGGAGGTCGAGGTGCTGCGGGCGCTCGGGGAGGAGCCGACGGCTCGCTCGTTGGTGCGCCGCCGGGCGGATGTGCTTCAGCTCCTGAGGTCGGCGCTGCTGATCGAGACGGTGGGGTGACAGGCAGATTTGGTTGGCGGTACCGAATCGTCCTTGTCATTCGATTGTCTAATTGCAATTGACCAGCGTGGTGGTGCGTCCCGCGGCCAGGTCAGAGTTCAATTTGATCGTTCAACTGGTGCACGCTCATTCGGTTGGCTTCGGGATCTTCTTCCGGGGCGGCGCCTTGGGCGTGTAGCGCTTGCTGGCGGTCGGGGGACTTTTCGCGCCTGGTGTTGACTTCCTGGGAGTCGATCTTCCTGCCTGTTTGCGTTCTCGCCCTCGGGGCCGCGTCCTGGCCTCCTGCGCGATCGCCTTGGCATTGGTGGTCCCGTACTTGTTGAGCCTCCACGCCCGCAGCATGAGCCAACCCCCGATGAGAATGAACGCGAACCCGATCAATCCGATGAAGAGGGTGAAGGCGAAGCCCACCAAGAAGAGGTCGAACGCCACGATCGTTCGCTTGCGCTTCCACAGCGCGATGAACCCGATGACGCAAAGGAGCAGGATGGCGCCGCCGAGGAGCTTGGCGTCGGGGGCCACGGCAATGGTGTTCTTCCCCCGCTTGGTGACCTTGTTCTCGGCGATGATGTAGGCCGGAATGGCGATACCGGCAACGGTCGCGAGGACGAAGGCTCCCAGGGTCCATTTGGCCTCGATCGGATCGAGCGTGGACATGGCGGATTTGCGTTCCTCGGGGGGCAGAATCTCCGCCGGCCGGGGCGCCGGGGCGGAACCGCCGCCAGCTTTCGGTCCGGAGAAGACACCCATAAGCCGAGCGCTCCAGGTCTGAGGGCGGTTGCTGCCATCGGGCGAGGTCCACGTCATGTCGAACTCAGGGTACTGGTGCCATTGGGCCCTCCCAAATCACCTGCCGACGCAAGTGGGCGACCTGCCACGGGCTACGGTTGGGACTCGGCAATTCCCGGGCGCTTAGCTCAGCTGGTTAGAGCGCAGCCTTCACACGGCTGAGGTCGTGGGTTCGAGTCCCGCAGCGCCCACTCTGTTCGCCCTGGTCAGCGCCTTGCGCGTCGCTGGCACTCTCGTCAAGGTCCTCCGGCGTGCGCGTTACGTGCGCGAACGAAATCATTTTTTCTCGCGCATCCGACGCGTCGTCGGTGTCGTGCATGACCTCAGCCGTTGCCTCGGCGCCCTCCGCCAACGCGTCGAGCGCGTCGTTCAGGCGTTGCTCGGAGCCCGGCAACAGGTGCCCGTAGCGGTCGAGCGTAAAGCTGACCGACGTGTGTCCGGCCCGAGCCGCCGCCTCCTTCGGATTGGCGCCAGCGGCCATCCACAACGCACTGCGGTGTGCCGCAGGTCGTGCGGGCGCAGGTGCGTCAGCCCGGCGTCGCGCACGGCCGGCGCCCAGAAGCGCTGGCGCCACACGTTGAGTTGCACCGGCCCGCCTTCTGGTGCGGTGAAGACGAGGTCCTCGGGCTGGCGGTCGTAGGTGCGCAGGTGCTCGGCCAGCGGGTCGGCGGCGACGCGGGGGAGTGGGACGGTGCGCCGGCCGGCCCGGGTCTTGGGCGGGCCGAAGTAGGGATGGCCGCCGACGTCGACCACCGTCTCGGCGATGGTGACGGTCCGACGCAGGGGATCCACCCGCTTGGCCCGCAGACCGAACAGCTCACCCGCCCGAAGTCCGCCGTAGGCAGCCAGGAGCACTACGGCCCGGTAGCGCGGGTCAATGGCATCGGCCAGCGCCATGACTTCACTCGCATCCAGGAAGCGCATCTCCACCCGCTCGATCCGGGGGAGCCGCACGCCGTCGCAGGGTGACTTCGGGAGGTAACCGGACTGCACGGCGGCGCGCATGATCTTGCTCAGCAGCTGGGCCGCCTTGGTCGTCGTCGACGGGGCGAGCCCGGACGCATTGAGCTCGGCCACCCAGGACCGCACCATCACGTGGTCGATCTGGCCCAGCTCGAGCTCCCTGAAACGAGGCAGGACGTAGCGCTCGAGGTAGCCGACGTCACGCGCCTTGGTCGACGGCCGCAGATCGACGATCGTCGACCTCCACTCGTCGGCCCATTCGGCGAACCCGACGTGCCCGCCCCAGGGGTCGACCCAACTGCCCCGACGGATCTGGGTTTCCATCGCTGCCAGGTAGGCGTTGGCATCGGCCTTGGTGAGCAGCGTCACCTCGGCGACGTGCCGGCGGCCGACGTGCCAGTAGCTGGCCTGCCACCGTCCCGACGGGAGTCTTCGCACCGATCCGAACTGTCGTCTCTTCATGGCCGTCTCACCACGCTCCCCGTCGCTCCATATCCTGCTCCGTCTGGCAGTACCACTCCTCGTTGGCGATCCGTCGCTCCTCGAGTCGTTGTCGCTGCTGGAACGCCGCCCAGCGGGCTTCCCCCCGGTTGACCCAGCCGACACCGATGGCACGCAGACGGCGCTCGAGAGAACGGTCGGCGCCCTCCACGCCGTTACCGCCCCGCCGCGCTTTTCGCCAAGCCATCCGTGTGGCCTTGAGGGCGCTGAAGCTGGTGGAGTAGCGCTGGGACTTGGACAGGAAGTGACCGCCGTAGCCGAGCCCGTGGGCATGGCGGCGCAAGCGGTACGGCTCGAGCGTAGGGTCGCCACCGAGGGCCCAGGCCGTCTCGGCCATCCGGCGCAGGTGCGGCGGGAGCGAACGGCGGGCCAGGTCCTCCTCGGACCGAATGGGGGCGTCGAGGGCGCCGCCGTCCGAGCTCTTGGTGGCGTACTTGGCCACGTAGCCGGCCACCTGCTGTGCCCCGCCACCGGCGGAGCGCTCGAGCACCTGGACGTCCATCTGGCTACCCCAGCGGGCGACGCCCAACCGGTGCGACACGGCGACAGCTCCGGCAGCAGACAGTGCGGCCTGGGCGAGATCATCGGCACTCAACGGAGGCGAGCTCGCGCCGACGCCGTCGGCACGGATCACGGCGTGCAGGTGCACCACGCCCCGGCGCTGGAACTCCGCCACCCGACAGAACGACAAGCGGACGCGTTCCCTGGTCGCACGCTGAGTCCACCCGAGCGTGCCGGCCAGGTGGCGCAACACGTAGATCGTGGTCCGCCGCCACAGCTCGGGGGTGCAGGCGTTCTGCAGCACGGCGCCCTCGAAGTCGTAGCATTCGTCACACAGCGGTGCGCCCACGATCTCGTCGCGGTCGTGATGCTGGGTTGGGCACGACAACGGGCGGCCGTGCGGGCACCAACCAGATGATGGCCCGGGGTGGCAGGGACCGCTCGGTGGGGCTGTGTGCACGGGACCGAAGCTCGGGGCGGTCAGCGTCAGGAGGACGGCGGGCCGCTCGGTGACTGACTCGTCGACACCCTTGCCGCCGATCAACCCGGCCCGAACGAGATGGCGGGCGTCCCCTCGGTACACGGCAGCACACGATGGGCAGCGGCTCTCCCGCCGGGTCCCGCAGGCCTTGAGGAACACGCCGTCGGGCAGACCACCGGTCGAGAAGATCCTTACCCGTTCGTTGCCCGTTAGGGAGATGACGGCGCCCCGCAGCCGAATGGGATGGCGGCACCAGCCGCAGCCCTCTCCCTGGGTCGTGAAGTCGTCGAATTGCCGGGCTCTGAGCCGGCGACCGACGGCTCTGAGCATCTCCCAGTCGTCGGCGTCCAAATCGGGTGGTTCCATGCCGGCCAGGGTGGATCCCCGGTGTGACAGCTGCCGAACGTCGACGGAGGTCAAAGACGTGCGCAGCGCGACTCACGTGTACCAACGGCTACCAGCGCGCACCAACGGACGCCAACGTACAGTCGAAACTTTTTCGAAGAATCTTCGAGCCGTGATCCGTTCGCCGCCATGATCGGCATCGTGACCCTTTGCGTGGCGTCACAGAACACGGTGACGAGATCGAGGCGAACCGCAACCTGGAAATGGACAGACGGAAGGCGTTGTGAGGAGTTGCTCTACCCAATCAAGAACCTGCCGACCGGAACGGATGCCCATATCACGTTCACACGACCATCCACTCGTTGCTGCTGCCAGGGCCGGCGCCGGCTGAACGCCTGCGCCGGCCCTGCAGTGGCCGATGGCGAGGTGCGACGGGAATGGAGCGCTCGCCTGCAGGGCGCAGATAGCCAGGTGCCCCTCGCTCCGACTCTCACTGGCTGCCCGACCGGGTTGATGAGACCTCTGCCAGCGTGATCAGCTCCGTTCGGGGCGAGCAAAGAAGGCATCCAAGCCGGCCGCCGGGCGGCCGGCCACCTCCATTGTGGGCACTGACCGAGGGCTCCCCGCAGCCGTCAAGGGTCCGCTCCGCCAGCCTTCGGCTGCCCATTGACTGCTGCTATTTGCGGGCTCCGGACCTCGGTCCCCATATGTTCGATCACCCGTATAACCCTGCCCCCGTACGGCACATATGGGCTAGGCCAAGAAGGGAAGGAAGTCCCGCTTGGGGACCGGCTGGATGGATCTACCGGCGGCGGCTCGATGGCCGAAGCGGCTAAGTCGAGAGTTCTAGCAAAGCCGCACCAGGCTGCCCTAACCCCATCGTCTGCCGCAGGCAGAAGAATTGGTGCTCGGAGGCCTGTTGAAAACGACGGCCAGACCACGAGACGGATGATGGACTCCGACCTCTCGACACCGAGGTAAACCGTGCCTAGGCTGCCGTCGCGGATCCTGCGAGTGTGAACTGAAGGCACCTCAAGCACTCGGGAAGGGGGATGCCATGCTTAGCATCCGACGGTTCATCCGATTGGGTACTGCTGGAGCACTTCTAGGCGGACTAGCTGTAGGCGTCGCGGGGCTCAGCCCTCTTTCGGGAGAGGCCGAGGGGGCGCCTACTACCGCGACCCCAAACCAGCCCATCTCTGAAAGCCTTAACAGCGTCTCCTGCACCAGCACGACCAATTGCATGGCGGTCGGCTACCAAAGCAACGTTATCGGTCCCGGACCCCAGACCACCCTGACCGAGAAGTGGAATGGGGCCAGCTGGTCGGTCGCCCCCAGCCCAAACCCCGGAAACAATGTCAACGTCCTCAATGGCGTGTCGTGCACCACCTCGACCAACTGCGTGGCAGTCGGTTACTACTTCAACTCATCCGCAAGCCAGACCATAACCCAGACCCTGATCGAGCAGTGGAACGGGACAAGCTGGTCCGTAACCCCCAGCCCCGACCAGGGCAGCGGTGGCAATGCGCTGTTTAGCGTCTTCTGCACCAGCTCGACGAACTGCGTGGCGGTCGGCCAGTACTACATCGCATCGGGAGATTCTCAAACACTGATCGAGACCTGGAACGGAACCGGTTGGTCGATCATCCCCAGCCCCGATCCAGGTACTAGTAGCAGTGCCCTCGAAGGCGTGTACTGCATAAGTTCGACCAACTGCTTGGCAGTGGGCTACTACTTCAATGGACCCTCCTCACTTCAGGGCCTGGTCGAGACCTGGAACGGGACGATCTGGTCCTGAGTCCTAGCCCCAACGTCAGTGATGTTGGCACCCTCGTCTCTGGGTCCTGCACCAGCGCGACCAACTGCGTGGCGGTCGGCGACTACATCGACCTATCCGGATCCCACGTCCTGATTGAGAGCTGGAATGGGAGTATCTGGTCTGTCACCACCAGCCCCAAT
Organism: uncultured Acidimicrobiaceae bacterium; assembly: GCA_963744225.1. Taxonomy (GTDB): domain Bacteria; phylum Actinomycetota; class Acidimicrobiia; order Acidimicrobiales; family RAAP-2; genus Bog-473. Next base: position 382,025 of record CAVUSV010000005.1, on the reverse strand, counting down.
CCGGGAAGGGACACCCTTAGCTCCGTGTCCTGTATCAGTACGACCAACTGCATAGCGGTGGGCAACTACTTCACCGCATCCGGAAACCAGACGGGGCTGATCGAGAGCTGGAATGGGATCAGCTGGTCCGTAACCCCCAGCCCCAGCCCCGGCGCCAACGCGTATCTCTACGGTCTGTCCTGCATCAGCTCGACTGGCTGCTTCGCGGTGGGCCAAACCTTCGACAAATCGAACGCAAGTCAAGTCTTGGTCGAGTCGTGGAACGGAACCAGCTGGTCCGTTGTGCTCGGTGCCAGCGAAACACCCACCTCCACCGTCTTGACCTCAACCGCGGCTGTCGAGGGCCAGACCACCACGCTCACTGCCACCGTCGCACCTTTCTCAGGGGGTGGCACGCCGACAGGGTCAGTGCTATTCATCGATTGGACTGCAGGCACCCTCCTGGGGAGCGTGGCCTTGAGTGGCGGTGCGGCCTCGCTCAACACGGTCTTCCCAGAGGAGGGAAGCCACCTGGTCTCAGCGGTCTACACCGGGGACTCGAACTTCCTAACCTCCCACGCGACTCAGACCGTCACCGTGACCGATGCTTCGCTATCAGGCCAGTCACCATCGGCCCCGCTCCAAGGGGGCGAAGGAGTTCCCTTCTTTGCCCAAGCTGTTCCCGTGTCGGGAGTGGTAGCCAGCTTCACTGACGCAGACCCGGGAGGCACGGTGTCTGACTATGCCGCCACCATCGACTGGGGAGACGGTACTTCCTCGGCCGGTTCGGTGGGAACGTCAGGGAGTGGCTTCACGGTCAGCGGCAGCCACACCTACCAAGAGGACGGGAACTACCCCGTCGTAGTTCACATTGCCGATGTGGGCGGATCCACCACCAGCGTTGACTCGAGCGCGCGCATGTGTCCGAACCAAAGAACCTCTTGGCGTTCCTGGTGGACTTGCTCTTCGAACGGCACGGTTTCTGAGTCGGGCGTTGACCTCTACGAGCTGACCGCGGATATCTAGGGCGCTGATCTGGGCAAGGACTCATCCATCCAGCTGAGGAGGTTCGCCCGAGCCCTTTTCTCAAGAGGGCCCGGACCTAGAAGTTCCGAAGCCATCCCTCCAGCGCCAGCATGCAAGGGTGCCCCGATACGGAAACGTCGGGGGAATCTGTCCGGTCTCTCCTTATCTCTACATCCCTTGCTTGCCGGTGTGAGCCGGCCTGGGCTTCCCGGAGGCTCTGCCTTGCCGTCGTCCAGAGGTGCCCCCAAACGCCGGGAGTGGGACTGCTACAGGTTGAGTAGTCGGCGCTCAGCTTCAAAGCGGTCCTCGTCATCGAAGAGATCGGCCCATCTGACATTGGTTATCTCATGCTCCAACGTCAGTTCTGGTCGGCCGTTTTCGATAAGCCATCTCGTCGCCACCAAGGGCATGTTGGTTGCCAAGATCGTCTTGGCCGCTGTCGTAGCTCCGAGGTCGTTGATCGTGTCAACCCAAATGTAAGGATCGAATCCCAGCGATCGAATTTGATCGATCAGGTCACGACACTGAAGCTGGAAGAGGCCGTCCAGCGTTGTCGGATCGGCAGGCTCGGCTACGGGCACACCGCCAGAGGGAGGGACCAAACGCAACGGCTCGATGTGCAGGGATACGCCACACGATCTGCAAAAGATGACTGAGACACGGGTGACGTCTTGTGCCTGGTCGACATCCAGAGCATCGAGGCGCCCGATCTGCAAGTTTCCCAGTAGGGACTCCCGGCACCCAGGGCATATCGGCTCCCTGTCGCCACTACTCCACCTCGACACGAGAACATTCTTTCAGGCGAAGCGTGCCGATACCGGTGCCCCAGTTCGCCGGGATAGGGCGTTTGCTCACTCCGGCTGCATGATGTCGAAATGCGGAGGAACTCCCGCCGTCTCTGCCCAGGAAAAATAGCCGCTCTCATCAATGTCCGCTTTGATCCGAGGTAGGTCCCGAGTTGCTCGGCGCATCGACATGTACTGCTTGATGACATGTTCCCTGCCGAGATTTGTTGACCAAGACCACACGGGGACCCTTCGAGTTTGGATCGACTGCCCCAAGACCGGACACGTCGATCAGTCCAATTATCCAGCCACCTGCCCCGGTTGACCGCACCTGCAAGGACAGACCGTTGTCTAGAAGAACCTGCGATGCGGAGCTCACTCTTCCTAGATCGGACGTTTCGGTCAGTGGGTTGAGAGTGCCCCACTTCGCCGGTTCGGGTACGGCCACTCAAGGCTGGCGCTCGGGAGCACTAAGTAAGCTCGCTGCTCGTGAAGGCGCTGCCAACCCTTGCCGTGGGGGGCTTCTGTGTGCTTTTGACGGGATGTACGACGATCAACGTGAACACCAGCGCCACTACCACCACACACCCGAGCACCATTCCCACGATCAAGGCCAGTAGTTCCGAACGGTTCAAGATCACGGGCGGCAACATGGAGCCAACCTTCATGCCGGGACAGTTCGTTACCGCACATGTCTGGATAGGTCAGAGCTTGTACCGAGGCGAAGTGGTGCTGTTCCAACCCCCGCCGAATGAGAACTGCGGAGGTCCATCGCCCACCTATCTCATCTCGCGGGTGATTGCTCTGCCCGGTGATGTCATCTCGTTGTCAGACGGCTACGTCTACAACGACGGCAAGCGGCTCGACGAGACCTGGCTCGCGGCCCAAGAGCAGGGCAACACATTCCCGGGTCCGAGGGGCAACGGTTTCAACCTCTCGCACTCCTACCGCATCCCGGCCAACAACTACTTCGTTATGGGCGACAACCGGACCGACTCCTGCGACAGCCGCTACTGGGGACCGATCCCTGGCGTTTTCGGAGTCATCTCAGGATGAAGGTGAACCTCGAAGAAGGGTGAGTCAAACGGCCATTTCGGTCGGGCCATAACGCGCCCCAGGAACCCACGGGGCTGTCCCCGTTCGCCGGCTGGGGGACAATCGGACGATTTGGTGACATCGCGATCCATGCACTCCGGATTGGCCGCTCATGCCCCACTAGTAGGGACACGGACACGTATTCATGGCTGCGGCAGGACCCTCGGATTTGGCATCAACTACAACCCGCGGACCGAGGGGAGCCTTCAGTTCTGCTCTGGCATGACGAAAGAACCCCACCAACAAGCACCCCGATTTTCCCACTCCGTGCGGGTGCGAGATCACAGCAACTGCGACTGCGTGCTTGGATTCTTTGATCGAGAGCGTGTAGCTGGCGGTGCAAGGTCCGATCCCAGCGGCGGAACCTACAAGGTTCGCCACAATGTGCCGACCGCCATGGCTGACTGTCACCGAGAGTTGTGCTGGCGAGGTACCTTCCGGAGTGCGCGGCGCGTAGTAGATGGTTGGTGGCCGCACGGCGAGGACCTTCGCCGGATCCACGACGCCAGAGAGCGAGAAGAGCCACGCTGGGAGGACTCGGTACCCTCGGTCGGTCAAGAACCGCCCGGAGCCCAGCTGTACGCCAGTCGTGCTGAGCGGCGGGGGCGTACCTATGAGGTCGCCGATGGGGATCGTCAACGTCTTGAATGCCGCCGCAGCCGTGACGACCGGGAAGCCCATCGACGAAGTCGCCGAGACGGGCCAGCTTGTCGGCGCAGTGATCTTGCCCTGGTCGAAGGCGGACTTGCCGTTGTCGTCTGCAAATCCGGATTCGGGGCCCTGGACGTACCCCTCCAACAAGACGAGAGGTCGCGGCGACGATGTGACCGGGAACCCCGCCCATGCATGAAGAGCACCGGCGAGCATTGCGTTGTCCAGTTGGGTCTTCCCCGCAGGGGTGGCCGACGCTGAAGAAGAGTCTGAGGCAGCCGCCAGGAACAACACAACAAAGGGGACGGCACATGCCCGTCGGAACCGGGCTAACCGCACCCACAGGTTGCTGCCCCTTCGCAGCATGCTGTTCAGTCTTCCACGCTTGCTGGACGAGCGCAGATCGCTGCCCTGCGGGGTGAAGGCGTCACGGTTGGACGAAATCACTGTCGAACGGATTGGGGTAGCCCAGTACGCCGGCAGGGTGACAGCGTGGACACACTATGACTAGGCCCTCGGAACTCCGTCCTCGGTGCCCACACGCCAAACGACAAAGCCCACTATCACAATCGCCGCCAATAACCCGACGACGATCAAGGCTGTTCGCAGCAAGGGTTCGTGCCAACTGCCTGCGGCCGCGAATATCAAGGCGGCTCCGAGGAAACCTAGAAACCCCCGCTTTCGAGACATGGTCCGCAAGTAGGCGAGGAATGTGCGACTCCCGCCGTCGTAGTTCCATCCCCGGCGCACTCCATGATTGTCGTCCGGGTCCGGCCGTGACCTGAGCAAGCTGCCCCCGAACGCCGGCACGGTGGGCACTCTGGATCTCTGATTACGGCTGCAGGCAGCTAGATGGCGGCCAGTGGATGTACTCCAAGCACAGCGAGTTTGTGCCACGACCGTTCGACGATGCGCGGGTAGGTATGAAAGTAGTACGGGAGGGCGGCGCAGGCCTGGTTGATGGCTGCGCCGCGGCTTCGAGCGAGGGTCGCGTCGTCGATACCGAGCGTGTCCAGGAATGCGCTGCCGAGAGTCATTTGTGAAGAGCGGGGACCAGACGACTTGTACATCGACGGCGGGATCGCCGGCGCAGGCCGAACCCCAATCGACAATGCCAGACAGCCGGCCGTCTTGGACCAGGCAATTGCCCTCCAAGTCACCTTGCACCCAGAGAGGTGGCCCATGGTGTGTCGGCGCGGCCAGGGCCTCCTCCCACACATCGAGTGCGGCGGAAGCGTCGATCAAATGACTTGCCCGGTCAATGAACCATCGGGTGGCCTCGTCATAATCTGCGACCGGTCGGGCTCGGTTTGTGGCGAGCGGTGCGCCCGCCGTCGGCACGGCTTGGAGCGCCCGGACAACCGAGGCAAGGGATAGGGCGAACGTGATGGGATCGTCGAAACGGTCGAGTACGGCTCCCTCACCTGATATCCATCGGTGGACGGCCCATCGATATGGGTAGCTGTGGGCCGGCTCACCTATGGCGACGGGCTCGGGTACTGAAACCGGAAGATGCGGAGCCAATCGCGGTAGCCACAGCGCTTCGAGCTCTACCTGTCCGGTCGCCCAATGAATGCGAGGGAGACGGACGACTAGCTCGGTGCCGAGCCGCCAGATGGCGTTGTCAGTGCCCCACGGCTCAACGACCACAAGGGGCAGATCAGCAAGGTCGGGCATCTGCGAACGAAGGAGATCTCTGACGATCTTCTCGTCTACCTCAATCTCGCTTTTGTGCATGCGAACGGCCACGGACTCAAGTCTGGCGACCACTTCGACGCTGTGCCATCGAAATGGCGGATTGATGACCGCGGTCCATCGACCCCCGGAGGTGCCCCCGTACGCCGGGAAGGGGTGCGAGTGTGCGGCACTTCGGGGCCACGGAGCTACGCCGAGGGAGCCGTGTATCCAGCGCTTCGGGAGGCGTCGTCCAGAGAGGTGCTGTGTCAGAATCCGCCGCATGGAAAATGACGAATTCTGGAACGTCATCGAATCGGCCGGTCCAGGCGAGTGCTCGGCTATCGCCTCGGGGGTGCAGGCGAAACTGGAGCAACTCCCGCAACAGGAGGTCGCCGACTTCTGTCGGATCTTCGACAGCCAGATGGATGCGCTCTACACGTGGGACCTTTGGGGCGTTGCCTACATCCTCCGAGGGGGATGCTCCGACGATAGCTTCGAGTACTTCCGAGCTTGGGTTCTCTCACAAGGCCGAGGTTTCACTGAGCTGGCTCTGTCGGATCCCGAGGGCCTCGGTTTATCGGTGAGCCCCGGCACCGACACAGATCAGATGGGGTGTGAGGACCTGATCTATGCCGGTGGGTCCGCGTACAAGACGTTGACCGGAGACTTCCGCCCGCCCCGAGCGTCGCCACATCCAACGGCACCTTCGGGCGAAGAGTGGGAGGAGAGCAGCGAGGGTCTTCGGTCCGGGTTCCCGAGGCTTTCGGCCCACTGGGGAATGGCCTGATATCCCGGAGCCGCATTGGGGGGCGCCCATATCCAGCGGGTGCGAAGGTGCCCCACTTCGCCGGCCCGGAGCGCCGCCTGACCGCCCGGTGATTGCTCGACTTGTCTGCGGCCAGGCGGTACTTTTGGGCGCAACTTGAGAGGAACGGACGAGCCGACCGACCCCGCGCCGCATACAGTGCTCGGCACAGGAAGCAGGCCGGCCGTGCGTGTCAAACGAACATCGAAGCGCAGTTCAGGACCCAATCCCGTGACGGTCCTCGAGGAGGCCTTCCGTGTGCAGTGACGACACACATGCCGACCACCTGCCGAGCCCGGATCCCCGGGTGCTGCACGACTTCGAGCCAAAGGTGCTGTTTGATCTTGAGCCGGTCGACTCGGTGGTAGTGACGACACTGATAGACAACGTCACCGACGTCTTCATGCCCGACCAGGGGCCGGCTCGCCGCCCGCCGCTCATGTCCGGTTGCCGCCAGTCTGCGGCCACCTTGGAGGGCGGCGACGTTCCTTCGGCTCTGATAGCAGAGCACGGCTTTTCGGTGCTGGTAACTGTGTCCAAGAGCGGTACAGAACACCAGATCCTGTTCGATGCCGGAGTCAGCCCCGACGGAGTGACGGAGAATATGCATCGACTCGATGTCGACGTGTCGTCCATCGAGACAATCGTCTGTAGCCACGGGCACTTCGACCACACCACCGGCCTCGACGGAATCATCCGGCGCCTGGGGACGGTGAATCTGCCGGTACTCATCCACCCACACTTCTGGCGGCGTCGGCGCGTGACGATTCCGGGCCGCGACCCCTGGAGATCCCAACGACGAGTCGTCGAGCGCTCATCGATGCTGGATTCGACGTGATCGAGGGGGGTCACCCGAGCTTCCTGTTTGATCAGTCGGTCTTGGTGACGGGCGAGGTGGCCCGCACCACCGGCTACGAGCCGGGCTTCCCACCGCAGCAAGCCTGGATCACTGGCGGGTGGGAACCCGACCCATTGGTGCTCGATGACCAGGCCCTCATCGTCGACATCAAGGACAAAGGACTCCTGGTGATCACGGGATGCGGCCACGCTGGGATCGTGAATATCTGCCGGTATGCCCAACGTCTGACCAAACAGCGCCCCCTCTACGCCGTAATGGGTGGATTTCACCTCAACGGACCGCTCTTCGAACCACTCATCCCCCGGGTCCTCGATGACCTCGACGCGCTTGCGCCGGCCGTGATCGTCCCTGCTCACTGCACCGGATGGCGAGCTCAGCACGCAATGGGCGCTCGCTTCGGCGAAGCGTTCATACCGAACACCGTGGGTACGCGCTTCGAACTGTGATCGGCGACCATGACGCACCGAGCTCCTCAGAGATCAGACGTCCTCATCAGGGAGCCTCGACCGCTGTTCGCTCCTTCATGCAAGCGCTCGGTACGCGGGCAAGCTGCTTGGAGCCGCCGGGCACGTGACGGCGCCTTAGGACGAGCCTCGAGACGATCCGGCCGGGGTAGCCCCGTTCGCCGGCCCGGGGCACTCGCTCGTGCCGGTTATCCAGCGAATCCTGAGCGTCGATGAAAGTGAGCGATGACAACCTGCTCGTCATTGACTGATTTCAGACCCTCGCACAACTCCGATACCTCGCCGAGGTGCCATTCGACGAGATCGAAGCCTTGGGTCTTATATTCCTCTCGCTGGCGGTCGAAATCCGAAATCGAAATGGGTGTCTGCACGACACGATTTCTATGGACGCAGCGAAGGGCCCCCGTACGCCGGTGGTGGGTTAGTCCAGAACGCTTCTACGCTGACGGGGTGGCCGATCAGGATCTCATGGATCGATGGCGACGGATCCGAAGCCACCTGGACCAAGCTTGGGCAGACCGTACGCCGGCAGCGGGGCAGGGGATCGTTCGTAAAGCTAGGCCTTAGGACTTGGGCTCTGGACTTACGCAGTATCCGCATTCCGCAAGCCATACGCGCGCTCGTCCCCGCTGCCGCTCCTCGGAGATTGCGTGCCACCGGTCCAACTCCTCCGGCCAGTCATCGAGGGCGTCTCTGAACCTTCGGAAGGCGCCTCGGCCTTCGATGGCAGCGGCGAGGCGGTTTGCCGTTCGGGCGTCCTCGACAGTGCCAATGAAAAATTCCATGTCGCGATACGACTCGACCGAGCCAATGCACTCGACCCGTAGCCAACGTCCCGAGGATTCGGATTCGCTCTCGTCTTCGTCACCCATCTCTACGGCGTAGTCGATCGCGGGCTGGGGCCATATCTCGCCAGTCCGTCGATCGATGCGCCCACCGCCGTACACCGGGTCGCCCTCGAGAATGTTCGCGAGCTCCTCGAGATCCACGGCCAATGGCGTCAGCGTCAGCGCCGGTCCCGCGCCGATGAGGCCCTCGAGATGATCGGCCAGGAGGTCGTCGCCGTCCCAGCCACGCTGACGCAACGTCGCAGCACATGCCAATGCCGCCTCCCTGGCACCTTCGGCGTGCTGATCGACGGCAGCAAGTAGACCGTCGCCGAGTAGCTGGAGCGCATCGGCCCTTTGCAGTACCTCGGCGGCCAAGGAGACGATGGCTGGACCATCAGCACGGTACCGAGCACTGCGCAACGCCGACCTCTCCTCCCGGGCTTCCATGGTTCTATTCTGAACGAGCACGAAGCTGAGATCGAGAACCTCGCTAGGGCGACGTCGAGGCCGTAAATGTCAGCCGGGAAGAGAGCTGATGGCCGACCTGACTCAACTGCGAACTGATATCGACGAGCGCCTTCGGACGCGTCGCTTCCTCGACTACTGGGAGAGTTCCGAATGGGCCGATGAGGCAACCCCGGTCGTCGATGCGATCGGAGATGCTCTGGCCGCTTCGCCATCCGCCGAACTCCTCGGGCTGATCGAACGAGCCATTGGAGATGTGGTCAAGGTGATCCTCCGAGCCGACGACTCCAACGGCGAGATCGGGGGTCTGATTGCTGAGTTGCTCGAGTTTCACGGGCTGGCATGTGACGCCGGGGTCGCCGATCCCGTGAAGCTGGCTCGTTGGATGGTCTGCTTCACGCTCGACGATCAGGACTTCTTTGTCCTCGATCCGAAGCGCTACGCCGGCGCTTTGGGAGAGACCGGGCTCGCCGTCTACCGCATAGAGATCGATCGCCGGCGCCGAGCGGGCGAGCAGCCCTTCGCGCTGAGATATGCCGACGAGCGCCTGGCCGTGCTCGACGGGGACACCGACAAGATCATCTGGCTCCTCGGAGGCAACTTGACGTCGCCTTACCAAATTCATCCAGGTCACCGAAGCCATGGTGGAGCTGGGCCGAGATGACGATGCTCTGGCGTGGGTGCAACGGGGAATCGCCGAGACCGATGGATGGCAGGTCGCCAAGCTCTATGACCTGGCTGCGGGGGTGTACGCCCGGCGGGACGCCCTGGCCGAAGTCGTCGCGCTTCGGTGGGAGCAGCACCGGCGCATGACCTCGTCCAACACCTACGCCCAGTTGCGTGAAGCCGCCGAAGCGACCGGCATCTGGGATTCAGAGCGCCCCTCGGCCAGGTCCGTGCTGAAGGCCGGGGACCTGGGTGGCCTGGTGGATGCGCTCCTCGCCGACGGCGAGCCTGAAGCAGCGTGGATGGTCCTTGATGACCATCCAGATTGGGATCCGGGCCGGCGCAGGTGGAAACGTCTGGCCGAAAACCGTGAGTCCTCGCATCCGGCTGACGCCATGGCGGTCTATTTCAGACTCGCCGATTTCGAGCTCGAGACCACCGGCCGGTCCTCCTACACCCGTGCGGCAGCATTGCTCAAGAAGGCGCGGCGTGCGGCCGACGCTGCCGGTCGTAGAGAAGGAGTTCTCAGAACATTTGGGGCCTACGTCACTATTACGGGAGCGACTCTCCGTAATATAGCGTTTACCGGCTACTACCTCGAGATTCTCTTGATACGGTCCGCACTTCGCTGACCGTCAGTATTCCCGGTCAACCCACACGGCGAGCCACTGAGACAACCCTGCTTCGTCCAGGTCGCCGGCTGCGACCGCCACCATCGTCGTGACGGCCTCCTCGGTTGGGACTTCGAGTTCGTGGCCGTTGAGGGCGCAGAACATGGTGAGGCATCCCCAGGCGAGGCGCTTGTTGCCGTCGAGGAGGGGGTGGTTCCGGGAGATGCGCACCGCAAGCACCGCCGCCTGGTCGAGGAACTCCGGATACATGTCGTGTCCGCCGAACGACGCCTGGGGAGCGTGCAGCGCCGAATCGAGCAGGTTGATCCGAGGACCTCGAGCCAGGACGGCGACGTCGATCCCAGTCACTGCTTCGGCAACGGCGAGCGCTTCGGCCAGGCTCAGATACCTCACTCGGCCAAACGGTCCAAGATCTCCTTGTCGCGTTCGGTCAATCTGCGCAGCGTCTCTACGAAATGCTTGTCCTGCCTGACCTTTTCGACTTCGGCGTGCAGAGCCTCGATGACCAAGGCGTTGACGCTGATGCCCCGGCCTCGGGCCACGACCTCGACGGTGTTGGCCAATTCTTCGGGCATCCGGACTGTCGTCGTCTTCTTCGTCATGCCATCATGATAGCAAGCTATCAGATTGATTGCTGGAGGCACTCCGAATATCGCGCGCCGCCGGCGTCCGCGCTACGTCCGCGAACGAGGGGAAAACAAGGCGTATCAGCGTAATGGCGGAAACCCTCAAATGCCCTCTGAACTGGGTGTTCTTCGGTATCCCCAGGTGACGGAGACCACCCAGGACGGATTCACACGGCTGAGGTCGTGGGTTCGAGTCCCGCAGCGCCCACTCTGATTCGCCCTGTTCAGGGGCTACGAGGCGAAGCACGTCAGCGTCCGAATCCGAAACTTCGTCCGTCTTTCGTCCGTCAGAGTTTGAGTGGATGTCCAAAACCGCTGTGGCGGGGCGCTGTGACTCGATGGACGTGATGAGTGCATCAAGTCGGTCCGCAACAGCCTCGTCGGCTTCGGGGAAAAGGTGTCCGTAGCGGTCCTTCGTGAAGTTGGCCGACGTGTGTCCGGCGCGCCGCGAGACTTCCAGCGGGTTGGCCCCCGTTGCGATCCACAACGCGACAGCGGTGTGCCGAAGGTCATGGGGACGCAAAGGTGCAACTCCAGCTTGCGATATGGCTGGTTGCCAATACCGTCGGTCTATGGATCGGATGCCCGAACGCGCGACCACATCGTCGCCTTCAGCCGCAACCTGGTCGGTTCTTCAGGATGGTCTACTCCCACCACAGTTGGGAGTGATCCTGGACTGGCCCCCTGCTGGGTTAGGCTACTGCTGAGATTGTGTGTTCTCTACCTGCCAGCGAAAGAACAGGGGCGGCTTCAAATGTTCGCGGAGGAACAGGGCGCAACGATCAGGTTTCACTTTGCGGACACGTACCTTGTGGCACGGCCAGCTGGGTTCGGCCAAACCCGGTCAGGCCAAGTCATCCCGATCCCCACCCCGTGCCCGGTTGCGAGGCCAGCACAGGTGAAGGGCCACCTGTCGTCGGAGTCGTCGTCGGAGACGCGGTCGGAGTGGCCGTTGGGGTTGTTGTCGTTGTTGTTGTCAAACTAGTCATTGGAACAATCGACACGTTCTGAAAGATGCCACTCTTTGCACCGAATACGACCACGATCGCCTGAGCACTACCGACCGTTCCATCGGCGTTCATCACGTTTAGGGTGCCCGTACCCTGCCCACCGGTTGCTGCGTCCCACAGATGCCAGGTAACCCCCGTAACCGTGATGCGTCCTGTGGCACATCCGACTGTTAGCCGCGTGGGGTAGCGGTGCGGTGTCGATCCCGGCCCACAGGACAGTACGACTGGCAACGTCGTCGTCGTCGTTGGGGCCACCGTCGTGTCTGTGGTGGACCCGTAGGAAGTTGTGGTTGAAGAGCGGACGTCGATCGACTTGGTTGCGCTTGGTGAGGACTTGCGTCCGAGGGTTATGCCAACCGCGACGCCAACGGCCAGGGCGGCAAGAACGGCGGCGACGATGGCGACCCGGACGATCGTTGTTCGGCGAAGGTGGATCATCGGGGGTCGTCGTTGGGCCATCAGGGGAAACGGTACTTTGGGGGCTGACTCGGATTGGGAACTCCGGGGTCACGCCGTCCTCTGCGAGCACCAGAGACGAACGCGCTACTAGACGCAAATATCACTGCGACGACCTCGACGCCGAGTGATCACGATAGCGGCTCCGAGCACGACGATTCCAGCCGCGCCGAGCATCATGACGCTAGGTACTTCAGGTGTGGCCGCAGGTGCGGCGGTTCGAAAGCGGCCTCATCCTCCGTAGTCTCAGCAGTCTCAGCCTTTGCGGCGACGTGGGACGGTTCGGCATGGGCGGCAAGCCCCGCCGTCACCCCACCAGGTGACCAAGTCGCCTTGTACTCGGTATCCTGCGTGGCCTGTATCTAAACGCGATCGCGGGATTTGTCGGGCTCGGGGCCGCATTGGTAGATACCGCACGATTTTGGTCTCGGGCCGCAAGGGTCTAGATGCAATTCGTCCATGTCAGAGGACCGCGTGTCGCTGACTCTCTCGTCACGGTCCTCCGGCGTGCGCGCTACGTGCGCGAACGAAATCGATTTTTCTGACGCAATCGACGCGTCGTCGGCGTCGCGCATGACCTTAGCCGTTGGTTGCGAGCCCTCAGCCAACGCGTCGAGCGCGCCCCCATGTCGGAGATGGGGCTGTGGTGGCAGCCTCGGCGTCACCGACCGTTCACGCCTCGTTGACACAACAAGCGGCCGAGTTACCGGGAAGGGCCGACACCGAGCGGGTGCGACGGGGTGCCCCAGTTCATTGCCGGTTGTGGGTTGCCACCTAGCGCCACGAGTGAGGCAACCACCAGGGGAAGCCCTTGTCCTCGCTGTAGGGCAAAATGGATCAGTGTTCAGGAACGACAGGTCAAGCAGACTCCCTCTCCTCATATCTACAGCAGTAGGAGCGCTGCTCGGAACGGGAGTCGTCCCTTCCTCAGCTGGCGCCGCCTCGTCGTTTGGCAACATCGCTCAGGCCATACCGTCGAACGCCGTGTGTCTCACGTCGGTGACGTTTTATGGCGGGGCGTGTCCGCCTGGATCGCCGACCATCAGCGCAGGTTCCATTAGCTCTGGAGGGTCTTACGCTGCGACGCCCAGAGGCACCGTCTACCAAGACGGCCAGGCGTTGCCGAATGGACGAACGCCTGCGGCGCCAATCGTCGGCCTGGCGCAACCTGTTGGGCAGGGCACCATCGGTCAATACTGGCTGGTCGGTCGCGACGGCGGGGTCTTCGCGCTGGGAGGTGCGCCGTACAACGGATCAATGGGTGGCAAGTCGTTGAATGCTGCAATCGTGGGCATGGCGGCCACGGCGAGCGGCAAGGGCTACTGGCTCGTGGCCGCCGACGGGGGAGTGTTCGCATTCGGAGACGCAAATTTCATGGGGTCGATGGGTGGCCAGCCACTCAACGCGCCCATCGTCGGAATGGCCATTGGTGGTACCGGTTCGGGCTATTACCTGGTCGGTGCCGATGGTGGAGTGTTCGCGTTCGGCGGCGCCCCGTTTTACGGCTCAATGGGAGGCCAGCGTTTGAACCGCCCAGTGGTTGCCATCAGTTCCGTATCGGGAAGCGGATACTTCCTCGCAGGCGGTGACGGGGGCATCTTTGCGTTTGGGGGTGAATTGTTCAGCGGGTCTTATCTCGGCGTCAGCGCTTCACCCGTTATCACTGTGATTGCGATCGACGGTAATTGCGACCCCTTTGGTCCACCGCTCTGGATGGCTGATGTTGTGACCTCGGACGGAACGGTCCACGGACGCATCCCAAGCGTCTGTTAGGTCTGTTGACACAGGCGGACTTCCCGAAGGAAGTGCCGGTAATGCGGGTGGAAACGACCCCGACCGCTACTCACGCCGTAACCAAATCGTGACTGATCTGGCCGCGAGGCTGCTGTCCCTAAGGCGGGCTAGGGCTCGTCTCCGGGCCAGACCTGCAATGCGACGTGCTGCTTCTGCTCTGTGCGCCGTCACCTCGGCGAGTCATTAGTTCACCGCTACTACGGCCCGGCGACGGCCGATTTTCGCCAATTCGGCGCTATGACGGAGGCGGGATATTGGCGTTCATATGGAAGACGTTCTCTGGGTCGTAGACAGCCTTGATCTGCTGTAAGCGATCGAATTGGCACCATAGGCGCTACGAATCCGGTCTTCCTCGTAGTCGGTCATGAAATTGACGTAGCTGCCGATCCCATCTGCGTGCTTGACGAGTGCCGCCCAATAGGAGCGTGACCAGGCCCGCTCAGCTTCGTAGTCAGCCGGTGATGGCGTAGTGGCAGAGATATTGATGATCCACCTGGTATCACGGCTGCCACCGAAAGCGCTGGCATCGTTGTCTGCTCGGCGGTAAGCGCCACCGAGAGGAAAGATGGGCACGAATGACAACGGCGACATTTTCTTGGCTTGGTGCTCGAGAACGACTGCAATGGCGCCGTCATTGAGGTCCTTCAGATACACGGCCTTCTCATAGTTGTGAAAACCCCAAGGGGCGGACGCATCGAACATCTGCTGCAGGCCGACATAGGGAATTGGCGCTCACCAATTCGACGATCGGTGTGAGGGCCTCTCGAATCGGTTGAATCAGGCCGGCATGGTTCTGCTCGTTGCCGAGCCCGACGACGGCCAGCGCGAACACCGGGCTGAAATGGAGTTCCTCCGGCACGAACGGCTCGGGGGGCGCGCTCAGACCAGCCATGAAGACCCCGCACTCATCGGGCAGGCCCTCGACGAAGTCTCGAGCGAACCGGAAGAGGTCCTCCCCTTGGTCGGGGTCAAACAAGAACAGGCCGAGCTGCAGCATCGGTCCGACCGCATGCAGGGAGAACTCGAACTCCGTCACCACCCCGAAGTTGCCGCCACCGCCGCGTATGGCCCAGAGGAGGTCGCTGTTGTCCGCATTCGACACGTGCAGAATCTGGCCATCAGCCGTGACAACTTCGGCGCCGACGAGGTTGTCTGACGACAGTCCAGCCAGGCGCGAAAGCCAACCAAAGCCACCGCCGAGTGTCAATCCAGCGACGCCGGTACGACTTATGAAACCTCCGGGGACCGCCAGCCCGTGATCCTGGGTGACAGCATCGAGTTCGCCCCAGGTGGTGCCCCCTCCACACTTGGCGCGGTGCGCGTCGGTATCGACACGCACCGATTTCATCGGGGTCAGGTCGATCATGAGACCGTCGTCGCACAGCGCGCCGCCGGCGTAGTTGTGGCCCCCACCGCGGACCGACACCTCGAGGTTTTGCTGTCGAGCGAAGTTCAGAGCAGAAACGACGTCGTTGCTGCTCGTACAACTCGCAACGATGGCGGGGCGTCTGGTGACGGCCGCGTTCCAGATGTTGACGGCGTCGTCGTAACTCGACTCGCCGGGCCGTGAGACGTTGCCGCTGATGTTGGCGCGCAACTCGTCAACCAAACTCGTCGTGATGTTCGCCATGATCCCGCTCCTTCGATACTCCATTTCTTTGCTCGGATTCGGATGATACGTTCCGTAGGCTCACGTCGCAATCAGTCTCAGGGCAGGCTTCGGCACTTTCCCAGGTACCCTGTAACCGGCTCAGATTTGGAGCAGACTGAGAGCTAGTAGCCGCCTAGTGAGACCTCAGAGCCGACACATGATGCGCCGGTTCGGGGAGTTGATCGCACAGCATGGTTGCGGTTCTTACTCATCAGGCTGGGCTGAGCGTGCTCCAATGGACCGCAACCAACTGATCACATTCTCTTGTCGAGTTCCGAGACCATTGGCGGCATCCAAAGCCGTACCTTCTGCGTAGTCGGGGACCCAGGCGAGATCGGCACCCGCATTCAGCAGGCGTTCTGCGGCACGGCGTTGCCCAGCGCCGCACGCGTGCCAGAAGCCCTTTGAGATTTCTCCTCGGTCCGTTCCGGGCTCCAACAGACTCTCCAGGACGTCCAACACGCCGAGAGCTGCGGCTTGCCAGATCTTTTCAATTCGGGCGCCCCGCAGTGCCAAGAGGCGAGCGACGTGCCAGCACGCATAGCCGATCGCATTGTCCAGGGGGGTGCCGATAGAGCCGTCAGGTGTTTCGAGATCCGCTCCTCGGTTAATGAGCGCGGCAGCGACATCGACGTCGTCGCTGCTCGCCGCGTAGTGCAGAGGCGTCTCGGGCTTCCCGGGACCGGTCGTTGTGGCATTGGGATCAGCACCGGCATCGACCAACAGGTTCACAATGTCCGGCCCGTTCGGAAAGTAACCGGGCCAATCCGTGACGAAATGGAGTGCGGTGACGCTACCGCCTCGGGCTACGAACCTCGCCCTTGCGAAATCAGGGTTTCCCGCTATGAGCCGCCCCACCAGGTCAAGATCACCGCCGTGCACGGCGGTACGCAACTCAACCGCCGCCGGCGCATCTCCCGGGATGGTGCCAGTCGTGGTCCCGTCAGTCATGACGACAATGATCCCAGGATGAGCGCCGTCTCGAAAACTGCGACAGACCACAGGTCCGGGACGGCTCCTTATTGACCTAGGTGCTCGTAGCGAGCCGACGGAGTGCCCCCGATCCCCGGCAGGCGCACCCACCCGCCCACCCACCCTGAGCAGGGCACTGGGACTGCTAAAACGCGAATCCGCTCCCAAACCCTGAAACGATCGTGTGTGTCCGAACAAGAACGAAGTGGAGACCTTCTTAGGGGTGCGATGTCCGATTCGAGACAGGACCAGTTCAGCGCGCTCTATGGCTGGGCGTGCCCTCTGATACTCGGCTATGCGCTCCGGCGTACGTCGTCACGTGAGGACGCTGCCGACATCGTCTCCGAGACATTCGAGGTTGCGTGGCGGAGGTTCGACGACATCCCAACTGGTCGTGCTGCTCTTCTCTGGCTCTATGTGACAGCCCGCTACGTCCTGGCCAATCATGGCCGGCGTACTCGGCGACGAGAAGCCATCGTCGTCCTCCTGGCCGAGGAGCTTGAAGGGGTGCAAAGGCGCATCGACCCGCTGGACGAGGATGCGGTCGTCATGAGGTCGTGCCTCAGGTCCCTTGCAGCTGACGAGCGCGAAGTTCTGATGCTCGCTGGCTGGGAAGGGCTGAGTGCGTCAGAAATCGGTCGTGTGCTCGGGTGCTCGCCCACCGCGGCTCGGATTCGCCTTCATCGTGCGCGTTCGCGACTGAAAGACGAGATGGCGGGGTGGACAACCCAACCGAAACGGTCCGGGTCTGCCGGACACATACAAGGTGGAACTGTCCACGAGAACAGCACGCCTGAGGAGGTCTTCGAACAATGACGCCACGCGACAAGCTCGCTGCGATCGATCCGATCGACGCCTTGGAGGTGGAGCGCGCTGCGTCGAGCCCTGCTTTCGAGGAACTGCGACGAGACATCTTGGCAACGGATCCTCGCGCCAGCGGGTCGGAACCAGGTGTCAAGGCGGCGATCGTGCTGGCGCCCGCGTCGCGACGCCCACGCTTGGCGGTGGCGTTCGCAGTGGCCGCCGTGGTCGTGGTCATCGCAGGGCTATTGATGCTCGGTGAAACTGGTAACAGAGGTAAAGAGCGGACAGTGGAACCATCCAAGACGGGCACGTGGAAGCTCGCCGACGACGTCCTGAGCGGCACGTGGCAGCAGTACACCTCTGGACCACCTCCGGGGACCCTGAGCTGTCCCACAACGTCGACTTGCTACACGATGAGCGGCCAGTATGCGTCTCCGAAGGCCGGCTCGCCCCTGCTCTCCGAGTCCGTCTACGTAAGTACGGACGCTGGCGCGACGTGGGCCGCCTTTCCGATGCCGCAGGGTTTTGCACCGACGAGTTCGATCGCCTGCAGCGGAGCGTCCGACTGTGCTGCTGGGGGCACCAACAACGGGCAGCCGGTCCTCGCCACCACAACCGATGGTGGACGTACCTGGACCCTCGCTCCGCTCCCGCCCGGGGTGGGACACCTCGACACGCTGACGTGCCCATCGAGCAACTTTTGCGCCGGCCTTGCCGCCGACAGCGAATTCCTCCAGATCGGCACCACTGACGCCACGTTCCTCGCCACGAGTGATAATGGCAAGACGTTCACCGACAAACCAATTCTGACTGGTGATTCGATGCAGTCGCTCACCTGTTCCTCCAGTCTCGGGTGCACCGCGGTCGGGTGGAACGACGTGTTGGGTCCCAATGATTTGACCGCGGGGGTGACGGCTCGAACAACGGACGGGGGTAAGACTTGGACGCCTGGAGCCCTTCCGGCAGGTCTCGGTGTGAATAGCAGCTCGCAGCTGTCGTGCCCCGACGCCTCGCACTGTTCGATGACCGGCACTATTGCGATCTCCGTTCAGAATCCGCCGCAATGTACGAGTGCGCTCCCCCAGCCGTTCTCCGGGGGGACATCGCCCACGATTCCGCCGAGTCCGCAAAGCCCAGCGGTTCAGGCAATCGCGCAAGCCGAGTCCCTTGCTGCATCGAACGAAAATCTCAAGGGCGCGGGGTCGGGGGGAGGTTTCTCCTGCGGCCCGGTGGGTCAACCGACGTACATCGGAGCGATTGCCTCCACGCAGGACGGTGGGCTTTCCTGGACGCCCGACCCGTTGCCGGCCGCGGTACCCCAGCCGATCTTCGGAGATTTGTCGTGCCCAACGGTCAAGCAGTGCTGGGCCACTGGCTACGACGCCGTGCCTGAGCAGGTGGGAACCAGCCACAACGGAGGGTCCCCCATGTTGCTGGGGACGACCGACGGAGGCTCGACATGGTCAAACGTCACATTCAGCGTCCCGCAAGGTGCTCCGAACTACTACGGGCAGGGCTATCTGAGCATGGGATGGATCTCGTGCCCGTCGGCTGGCATCTGTGTCGCCCTCGGAACGGGGGCTCAAAGCGCGCCCAGCGTGCCGACCTACAGCCTCGTCGTGCCGGGCTCGAGTCGGTGAAGGATCAAACTGATAGACGACGCGGAGCGCTGCCCGAACTCCACGAGCGATACCGCTATCACTGGCTTCCTGCTCTAGAGGCTCGGGTCGCAGCCGCACGACACTGCCCCGTGCGCCGGCTTAGCAGCGTCATGGCCTTGCGGAACCTACCTTCGCGCGGGGACGGGAGGGTCATAGGCCCTTTCTGACCGTTCGGTCCAAGATTCCCAGCGTGGCACGCAGGGCCGACTCGGGCACGATCGGGAAGCGCTCCTTGAGGTCGCCGCTCACCTTCGACCAGTCGTAGTAGGACGTCACATTGGTGACGCCATCCTCATCGGAATCCAGACGGTAACCATAAAAGTGCGGAACCGGAATATCGGGGCCGAGATCCCACGCGATCTCTTTGTCGCGCTCGAAGAGGATGAAGTGCACGGTCACGTCGTACTTGCCCAGCGGGAAGTCATTAAGCGATTCGCGGTCCATGTGGATGACGAACGTGTCGCCCACCTTCTCCGCCGGCTCGCCAGTAAAGTCCTGGAGCATCCCCGAGGCGTCGATGGCCACATGGCCCGCCGGGCTACGCAAGATGTCGAAGATCGCGGTGGGCGGCGCCGGGATAGGCCGGGTTACCTCGATTCGGTCGGACAGGAAGACGGTATCGGGCATGTGGGGTTCCTCATGGAAGTGAGTGGGCTCGTTGGCCACCATCGGGTTGTTCGGTCCGACCAGCATCGCGCGCCGGCGCCGCGGCCCGCTGCCGTAACCGGCGAGAACCACTAGTTCATCGGACGGGAGATGCTCGAGGTTACCGATCAGGCCCCTGAATAGAGGCTTGAGAACGGGCGTCTCCCAGACAGGCTGCCCCACGAATGCCGGGACATTGAGACATCGCAGAGATTCTCTGTTCTGACCTTGGGGTGCAGATGACCCACACGGGCAACAGGCGACAGCCGCCTCCACGCGATGTCATAAGCCCGAGTTTCTAATTCCTCGCTCCGTCAACATCGCTTTGGGTTATTCGAATCGAACGCGGCCAACCTTGGGCAACTGAGAGTCGGACCCAATATGTGTCCCCGTCGAAGGAGATCCACGACACCGTCGGGGGTGACCCCTCGGGTCCAGATAGCGCGGGAGGGTTGGACCGGTACTTTGGGTTGACTCGAAAGCCGCGAATCGGGTGGTCAACTTCGGCGGTGCAAGTAGCCCCAGAACCTCGAGCCCGCCATGACAAACTCGCCAGTTTCTTCATCGGCCCTTCTTCCGGTTCGACACTTTGGTTGCGAGTGTACGCCTTCATACCAAGATGTCACGTCCGCGAGGCTTCTGAAGGGGTGAGTTCCCGAACGCCGGCGATGAGACCGTTGGCTAGCCATCGGCGGGGGAGCGCTGAGGTCGAGACAGTTACCGCTCCCGGACTGTGTAGGTCAGGTGGGTCACCCGCTGCGTCGGCTCCGCGCGGACCGGCTCCAGGGCCACGCGGCCCGCGTCCACGCCCTCGAACAGGCGGATTCCGGAGCCGAACAGCACGGGTGAGAGCGCGATCGTGAACTCGTCGATCAGGCCGTCGTTCACGTACTCCAGGATCGTTGCGCCGCCGCCCGCGATGCGGACGTCCCGGTCGGCGGCGGCCTCGCGGGCCTGGTCGAGCGCGGACTCGATGCCGTCGTTGACGAAGTGGAAGGTGGTCCCGCCCGGCCGCTCCCAGGGGTCACGCTTCTCGTGCGTCACGACGAAGACCGGCGTGTGGAACGGCGCCTCCTCCGGCCACATCTGCTCGCCGGCGTCGAACATGCGCTTGCCCATCACGCTCGCGCCGGTCCGCTCGAACGTCTCCCGCGCGATGTCGTTGTCGCGCCCTTCCTCGCCGCCCTCGCCGAGCTTCAGGTTCTCCCGGAAGAACCGCTGGGGGAAGATCCACTGCTGCAGTTCCATCCATTGCTGCCCCATTAACTCCCCGAGGGACCCGGGCGCGATGAACCCGTCCAGTGACATCGACACGCTGAAGAACACCTTCCCGGCCATCAGCCCTCATCTCCCTTCCGAACGATCTGGGTGACGTAGGCAGCCAGATCGTTCAGGGTCTGCTGGCCGCCCTCGATCGCGTGGTACTTCTCGACCACCTCGTCGCGCAGCTCCTTGGTGGGGAACACCGTGCGCATCTCGATCCGGGTCGCCGCGCCGTCGGGCGCGAACGTCAAGACCGACTCGAAAGCGTTCGGGTCGCCGCGGGACTCACCGTGCAGCAGCGCGATCCGCTCCGGTGGGGCGATCTCGGTCCACGAGATCCACTCCTGGTAGTCCGTCCCGTCCGGTCCGTGCATCACGAACTCCCACTCCCCGCCGACGCGGAACTCGAACGCCCGCGTGGTAGTGGTGAACCCCTCCGGTCCCCACCACCGCGACAAGTGCCGCACCTCGGTGTACGCCTCGAACACCAGCTCCCGCGGGGCACTGATGACCCGGGAGATCACGATCTCGCGGTCGGCCGTCGCGGACTGCGCCGGCGCTCCTCGTCCCGTCGCGCTCATCAGCTACTCCTCCTGCCTTGCCTGCTTGAGGTCCTGCACGTACTCGTCCAGCCGGTCGAAGCTCTCGTTCCAGAACCGCTCGAACCCGCCGGTCCACTCGTGAACCGGTCGCAGCCCGCTGGCGTCAAGGCTGTACAGGCGTTGCTTGCCTGCCTTGCGGTCTCGCACCAGTCCGACCTCCCGGAGCACCCGCAGGTGTTTGGACGCCCCCGGCTGGGTCATCCCCAGCTCCTGGGCCAACTCGGTCACCGATCCCTCACCCGCCCGCAGCAGCACCAGGATCTCCCGGCGCTGCTGCTCGGCGATCGCATTGAAGACGTCCGACGTCGTCGCTGCTCGTGCCATAGCGCTATCATATTCCGATATCGGTATACGTCAAGCCGGGGTATGACTCTGGATTCGGCGGTCGGACCCAGAGCGCGGCAAAGAGGATCGGGAGTGTCCCGGAACTCCGGGAAGGGAGTGCCACCCTCCCTCACCTTTCGAAGTTCGTTCGGCGCTAGTGAAGTATCCGGGTTAAATCCCAACGGTGGTGGCAGGAATCGTGAGCGTTAGACGCAGCGACATCGGAGATATCCATCGCGCCACGTTCTGAGTGCCTCATGACGACTCCTGCCGCATATGCCTCTTCAACACAACTGAGCCAACTCTCAACTGCGATACGGAGCGACCACTGCGCCCCTTGCAGGGCAACGTCGTTGTAGTGCCTGGCCTCGGCAAGCAAATCTGGGTCGTAGGGGAGGACGTGCGCGTCCGCTCCTCTCGCCACGGCGATCAGCCGCTCGGCCCAGATCCGAGTGTTGTCAGTCATGTGCGCGATGTAGCCGGACACATTCCACCCGAGCTCAGGCAGTCGCTCGGCCCCGGTTGCGCCCGTGACGAGCTCGTCGATCGAGTCTGGAATGCTGCGCATCAGCGAGGTCGTGGCCTCGAACCCAGTTGCCCACTCGAATCCACATTCGCGGCACGGGTCGCCATAGAGTGGTGCGCCCCAGTTGTCCATCTCTAAGTGTCCCACTCAGTGACTGCGGGTGCCCCTGAACGATGCTCCTATGATAATGGGTCGACTACGGTCCAGCCGCGCCGACGAAGTTCGACGGCGAGCCGTTGACCAGATATCTGGCCCAGCACCTCCTCTTGGACCGACCGCCGCCATATTGGGATCTCGATCGACGTCTCTGAATCCGGTTCTGTGTCACTTAACCGCTTCAGGAGGGCATCGGCCTCGGCTCGAGTGAACTTGCCTGCAGCCTGGCGTTGCGTGAAACCCATCGGGCCGCGTGCATCTCGAAAGTCGCTGTGGCCGGCCTCCTGAAGAAGGGCCAGGAGTTCCTGCACCTGTCTTGTCGACGCCGGTGGTCCTTGCTGTTGCCCGAATGCCATGGAAAGCAGTCTTGCCGGTAAGTGTGACACCACGGATCAGGATGAGACTGAGGTGCCTCAGAACGCCCAGGCGGGTGAGTCGGTTCGGGACGAGCGAGGACTTGGTCCTGGGCGGCTCGACCAGCCTCGACCACCGTCCGGGCTATTTGGGAGCCAACTCGACCGCGGCCCGTTGGTCACCGATCAGGCGCGCTCCCGCCCAGATGAGGAAGGAGCCCACGCGCCGCCGTGAACGCGGGAACCGCGGTGAATGGTTATCAAGTCGGACTCTTGGCTGCCCTCGGGGTCGACGCTCATCGAGGAGATCATTATGTCTGGCCTTGGCGAGGGCCCGTAGCAATTCGGGGTGCATAAGTGCTCCTAGGGGATAGGGAAGAAGTATTGACGGGGGGTGTGACAATGGGCGCGGCGAGTTACGCCAGTAGCCGAAGTGTGAGGCGGCGCCGTCGGCGCCCCGTGAGCTCGATGCTGCTTATCGCAGCAGAGCGCGATTACCCGCCGCGGCGGTGGCGCACAGCATCGGCATCTGACGGTTCGTCGAGTGGGTCTTCATGTGCACCTCCTTGGTGCTCGCGTTGGAATCGTCATGAAAACATGCCGACGCCAAAATGGCGAGCGCTTCGAAGGAGAACGCAATGAACGTGCGCCGGGGTCCATTTTTGGAACCGCTTGCACAACTACCCTACAGAGTTCCCTGGAGCCACTCCCCAGACGAGCCGAGAGCGCCCGACATTCGCTGCGTCACTGCGCCACAATGAACTTGAGGCTCAGACTGCGTCCGACCCTTCATAAGGGTCCAACGCATGAGACAGGAGCTGCGAGCCGTGGTGAGTGAAACGGTCAGCGCGAGTACCATCATCAGGGCCTCGGTCGACGCCATCTTTGCGGTCCTCGCCGCCCCGCGAAAACACGCCGCAATTGAACTGGTCGTTGCCTGAGCGCGAGCCTGCCACGACCGCCTCGCGGTAGTGCGGCGGTGTCGGTGTCCAAGTTGCCTTGTCTGGCCGGACCGCCACGCGGACTCAGGGTCGAGGTCACCTTCCCGCCGTCCACAACGCGGACGACCCCGCCCCACAGATGGGAAACAGTACGAAGGGGAGCAGGACGGCGGGCGGGGTCGACGCGCTCAGAGCGGACACACCTCGCCACGAAGGCGTCTATGCATTGTGCGGGAGTGAGATCTCCTGCTCTCGGACGCGAAACGGCCCCGCCGTCGGAGAGCGGGGCCGTAACGCGCAAGGCGGAACTATTGGAACTGTCGGTTGAGTCCATGGCGCTCTTGAGCTACGCCAGCCCAACAACAGTTCCCTCCGGGCCCGGTTCGTTTCAGCGCGGCCCGACGTCGAGAAGTGGGCCAGTTGCAACCGGCGTCGCCGCCTCGACGAGCTATCCCTGGAGTGCCACCCTGCCTTCAGAACTGGGCGCTCTGAGTTGATGTTTGACACATCTGGGCTGCATTCGTGGCATCGGACTCGGATTGGGAGGGAAGGAAGCCATTACGGAAATACGTAAGGACGTCCGAGAGGACCGACTTCGCGTCATTCGCACACGTAGATTGCCGTTGCTGACTCAAAAGCAGTGACGCAAACAGCGCCTCGCTCTTGCGGACCTCAGCTTGGTTCTTGTGGACCTCAGCGTGGTACTCGGTCATCCACTTGTTCGCGACGGTGTGTTGCTGCACGGCGATGACACTCGCCGCCGCCAACAGCACCACCAGCACGCCGGCGGCCGCTATGTGCCACCAGTTGCGTCCTCGCACGACGACCACAGGGGAAAGGGACGTAGCGGACCCGTCGTGCGCCTGCGCTGTCTGCAAGCTGGCCTCGTTCACCATAGGCGCCCTGTAGGACGCCACGAGGGTGTGTGCAGATCCGGTCTGGTCCGTTCCAAGGGGCGTGATTTCACGTGATGAGATCGGCGCGGGTTTCGTCGCATTGGCGAGTCCAGAGGTCGGGGTGGAGGCATTCCCACGACCTGAGGGCCCTTCGTCGGTGGATTCAACCCCGTCGTTTCGCACCACATTTGTCGGAACGCCCGAACTCTTGAAGTACCGCTCTTGGTGGCGACCGGTTGGGTCCGGTCTCCAGCCCGCAGCGTCTGCCATGACCGCCCTCCTTCAGATTTACCGCGATTGAGGACCGAGGAGTCTGCGTCCTCGGTTCCCAATGCCGAGTGAGCATCGTCCACCGAGTATGGGGGGTCAATGGTTTTGGCGAAAGGAGCGCGAGCCGGCAACGGAAGATGAAGCTGTCAACTTTGGGCGAGAACCTAGCCACTCAAGTGGTACCGCCCCGCCCGGTGACCCCCGCCCAACGTCGCTGACCGATGCTTGATGTCTCTTCTACAGCAAGGCAACTGCCGGCGAGAAATTGGAAAAGAGCACCCACCTCCTGGAGGGGACGCTTGGGTTCGGTACGGCCAGTTCACAGAATCGTCGCGTACCACCTGGATCTCTAGGACGCTCTGGCACCAGATCCCCGGCCATGGCTAGCGTCGGTAGCGAGGGGGGTGGCGAGCAGGAGTCGAACGGTGCGAACAGTCCACCATCCCACGATTGTTCAGCGTTCTGACCGTCGATGGGTGGTTGTCTGTGAGGACTGCAAGCGGGATGGCGATTCCACCACACCCGTCGGCATTAATACTCCCCTAGAGTCCCGAGCGAAGGCAGAGCTTGCGTGGGAGAACCATTGTGAGCGCCGTCGCCCTCCGATCGGCCACGGAGCCTGAACTCGGTGCCCAGGTCTAAAAGACTCACGAAGGTTGTTGGGGGCTCCTGAATGACAGGAGCTCCATGGACGACCGAAAGAAGCAGAGGAAGGTCCGGGCGCTAGATTCTGATCATCGAGGCTTGAGGAGGTTGCGTGGATCAGGGTCAGCCCATCTCGTACATGGCGCTCGAAGTCGGGACACCAGTTCTCAGTTCGGACGGCATTGAGTTCGGCAGGGTGGAGCACGTGCTTCAAATCCCAGAGTTGGACCTCTTTGACGGCATTGCCGTGAAGTCGCACCACCATGGGCTGCGCTTCGTCGATCGTGACCAGATAGTAGAGATCACGACGACCGGAGTTCATTGTGCCTTGACCGACGAGGAAGTTGAAACCCTTCCCGCCCCAAAGGGGGCACTGGTCTTGCACCCGGACACGGCCCACGACGAGGGTCCCTCCCTCACGGCCCGGTGGGGTCGGCTCTTCGGTCGGGAGCACTGGAAGGAACTTGAGTAACAGCTGACACGGCGTTTGGGGTCACGAGTTGCATCTCGCTGTCCGCGCCATTTCGGGAGCCTTCGGGACACCCCCAGTTGTGGCCGGGCTCCTAGCGCTGGAAGACGAGCAGCCCGCTGGTCTCGTATTGAGGCCCGTCGTCGAGTGAGGGCAGCGCTGTCTCGATCCTGGCGAAGCCCGCTTCGACGATCTCCTCGCTCATGTGCTCGAAATTCGAGACGGGACGTAGCTTGAGCTTTTCGAAGTCTTCGGCCAGGTTCGCTGAGCGAAGCCAGGTGACTTCATCACGAGAAACGAGCGTCCATTCGGCGCCGGCGAAGTCACTCTTCACCTCTTCCTCGGACCGAAACATTGCCTTCTCGACCTTCCTCCATTCGGGCATGACGCGGAACCACCAGATATCAGGCAACCGGTCGGAGAAGTTCGCCTGCACGAAGAGCTTGCCGCCAGGTTTGACGACCCGGCGCAACTCTTGAGCAGCGCCCCTGCGCTCGACCACGTGGTGCCAGACGAAGAAAAGCAAGGCTGCGTCGCACGAGGCATCAGACAACGGGATCTGCTCGGCAGACCCAGCTGCATACGTGACGGCGGGATGGCCAGCGTGGGCAAGGGCTTGAGTACGCATCTTGTCTGACGGCTCGACTCCGTGGGCGGGGCCGCCGAAGGCACTCGCCAAAGCGGGGGTCATGCGGCCGGTACCCGAGCCCAAGTCGAGCCAGACCAGTGGCCGTGATTCCGGCAGGTGCCGAGCGAACGCATCCATCCAAGTTTGGAGCGCATCGGGCGACATCTGCCGCCCAGCGGCGTAGACATTGTGCAGGCGTGTGTCGTAGTCGACCTTCTCCATGCCGCTCCAAGTTGACTCGATCGATCCAGTCTAGAAAACATCAGCGAACTGCCCACGGCGTCGCAGTCGCCGCGGTTTGGGATGCCTCTGCGACGTAGCTAGAAAATGCTCCCTTGGTGCGATGGGTTGCCGAAACGGAGACACTGGGCTTGGCGGGTCTGCCTCGGATTGATGCGTCAGAGAACGGGGGATGGGCTCGCTCCAGCTCGCTGCGATGAGCGCCTCGATCCGGATATCGAGCTCGTGGAGCTCGTCGTCAATGGTCTTCACCCGACGGGCCAGCGAAGAAGGAGGCCGCAGTTCCTGCGGTGACCGGCTCCGGATCGGGCCGGGCGCTGCTCGGAGGCTTCTGCGGTCAGCGCGACGATGCTCAGTCCTCTGAGACGGGAACGGAGCTGGTCAGGGCACTGACCACCAGATGACCCATCTGGACGAGCGCGGCCGTCCGAGCCACTCGTGCAGAGAAGAGGTCTCCTATTGTGTGCCGGATGCCAGACGAAGCCTTCGCGCACGGCGCTCTTTTCGAGGCGCCGTGATGGCCACGATCTCCTCCGCTATCGGCGACCAGACGGGGCCAGCGCCAGCCTCGGGACCTCGTGGATTCACTTCGGAGCTCCGCCCGTTCAGACTCATGGGCCTGAGCATGCTCGTGCTCTTCGTCGAGCTCGCGCTCATCCGTTGGACCGCCGCCAACAACGTCTACCTCTCCAACGTCACGAACTTCGTCCTACTAGCGAGCTTCTTAGGGATTGGGATCGGATTCCTCCTTGCCGGATCGCAACGCGATCTCTTCCGCTGGACTCCGCTGTCTCTCGCCCTACTCCTGGCGTTTGGCCTCCTATTCCCGGTGAAGCTCGTAAGCCTTCGCGGGCCGCACGAATTTCGAGGGCCTGCCGGGCCACGGTCCGTTGCCGTTTTGGGTGAGCCTCTCTGTCATATTCGTGCTGTCGGCTCTGGTGATGGCGGGACTCGGGCAAGCGACGGCCAGGACGTTTGCTCAGTTCAGGCCGCTCGACGCCTATCGATTCGACATCATTGGCAGCGTCGGGGGAATCGTGGCGTTCTCGGTGCTCTCCCTTCTGGGGCTGCCTCCGATCGCCTGGGGAGCGGTCGTCGCCTTAGGGTTCGTGCTCCTCCTCGGCGTGCGCCAACGCTGGTGGCAGTGGCTCGCGGTCGCCGCCATCGTGTTGATGCTGCTGTTCGAATCGCTCTCCACCGTCGACACCTGGTCGCCCTACTACAAGATCTCCACGAATCATGTCACCTCGGTAGTGGACGGCCACGTCTATCGTGGGTTCGCCGTCTCGGGTAACAACATTCCCTTCCAGACCTTGTACTCGATCCCCACGCTGCACAGCATCGAGTCCTTCTACTTCTTTCCCTACAGGCACGTGACGAAAATCTCGCGGTCAAACGTGCTCGTGATTGGCGCCGGGACCGGCAACGACGTAGGCGTTGCCGTTGCGGAGGGAGCTCGCCACGTCGATGCCGTCGAGATCGACCCAGACCTCGTGCAGCTGGGCAAGGAACACAACCCCGAACACGCCTACCAGAGCCCGCGTGTCACGATTCACATCGACGACGGCCGGGCGTTTCTCCAGAACACGAACAAGAGGTACTCCCTGATCCTCTACGCGTTACCGGACTCGCTCACGGCTCTCACTGGCGAGTCCGCACCTGTGGGCCTCGAGAACTACCTGCTCACGATCCAGGCGATCCAAGTTGCGCGAGATCACCTCACCCCCGGTGGCATATTCGTGATGTACAACTACTACCAGCCCTTCCTGCTCAGCCGATATGCGACGGCGCTGGACGAAGTGTTCGGCGCACGCCCGTGCGTGGAGATCGGGAACACCTTGAGCGGCCGTGAGCAGGCTGTCCTCACCGTCGCGCGTTCCGGTGTAACGCACGAGTGCTCGACCTTCTGGAACGGTCAGAAGGTGGCGCCCGTCTCCGACGACCGTCCATTCCCCTACCTTCCGACTCCCTCAATCCCGAACCTCTACCTGTGGGTCGGGGGACTAATACTGGCGACCTCCCTCCTGGCCGTCAGGATTGCCGGAGGTCCGTTCTCGAAGATGGCAGGGTTCATGGACCTGTTCTTTATGGGCGCCGCGTTCCTGCTTCTCGAGGCGAAGAACATCGTCCAGTTCGCCTTGTTGTTCGGCACGACTTGGTACGTGAATTCTCTCGTCTTCGCCGGCGTGCTGATCAGCATCTTCGCGGCGGTTGAGACAGCGAGACATGTGAAGCTCCCGCGTCCGATCCTTTTGTACGGAGCCCTGCTCGTGACGCTCGCAGTCTCGTTCGCAATTCCTCAAGCTTCCTTCTTGGACCTGCCTGCCGTACCCCGTTTCGTGGCGGCCACCGCGCTGGCGTTCGCCCCTATCTTTCTCGCCAACCTGGTCTTCGCCCAGCGGTTCAAGGACGTCGGTTCCTCCACCACAGCGTTCGGCGCGAACCTCCTCGGGGCGATCGTCGGCGGAGTGCTCGCGTACCTATCTCTCGTTACCGGATTCCGCTTCCTGCTCGTCGTGGTGGCAGTCCTCTATGGCCTCGCCTTCGTGCTCGGTCGCGGCCACTTCGCGCAACCCGACTGAGCGCCGCAGGCCCGATCTCGAGCTTGTCACCGCCGACGGACCGCTTCGGGTGTGCACCTTGCTGCACGACGCCTGGCCCGTGCTCCTGATCTGGGTGAGCCCGGGGGGTTCGCCAAAACGCCGTGGGCGGCTCCAGTGCAGCTGGTCGACGCTGCGCATGGCTGGGTGTGGGGAGCTCCCCGTGCTGGGCGATGTCACCGCTCCCCAGCGGCGTTGACCCGGCCCGACGAACATGTCGCCACTGAAACAGAGGTCGGCAGTCTTCTCGCCCCTAGGTTGAAGTGCCGGAGCTCGTTCCCTCCTAGGCAATGTCTCCGTCGGCTCGCATGCGATCGATCTCCGATTGTCCGTACCCGGCCTCGCCGAGTACCTCATCGGTGTGTTCGCCGAGACCGGGGGGCGGAAAGCGGTGGGATGCTCGCTCTCCATCGATGCTGACCGGAGTGTCGACAAGCGTAAGCTCCGGGATATCGGGGTGGGCGATGGTCGTGAGAAGGCCAAGCGCTGCGGTCTGCGGGTCCGAGGCAAGATCAGCGACAGTGCGGACTGGCGCGCACGGTATGCCCCGCTCGCTCAGTTGCGCGACCCACTCTTCTGCCGTTCGTTGTGCGAACGCCTCCTGTAGTTGGATGCGGAGGGAGTCGTGGTTGTCGACACGATCCGGGTTGTGGCGGAATCGGGCATCGTGAGCCAACTCGGGCAGCCCGAGCGCCGCGACTAATTCAGTGAAGAGCCGGTCATTCGGTGCGGCGACGAATAGGTGTGTGGAGGCTGTCGAGAACACCTGGTAAGGCGCAAGGAACCCAGTGTTCGTGCCTTGGCGGGTAGGAACGCTACCGGAACCCAGATATCCCGTGAGGTGGTACGAGAGCCACCACGCCGCCGTTTCGAACAGGCTCGATTCGATCAATGCACCTTCGCCGGTCCGCGTTCGTGTGAGCAGTGCGGCCTGGATGCCAATCGTCGCCCACAATGCCGACCCGAGATCGATCGCTCCGATGCCAAGCCGCGCGGGCGGCCCGTCCGGATACCCCGTCATGTCCATTATGCCGGAATCGGCCTGGATAACCGGGTCGTAGCCGGGAAGTTGGCTCTTCGGTCCGTGGCCCCCGTACGCACTGATCGAGCAGTAGATGACCCGTGCGTTCAAGCTGCGGACGTCGTGATAACCGAGCCTGCGTTTCGCCAGCGAACCGGGACGAAAACTCTCCACGACGACGTCGACTTGCTCGGCGAGCCGTCGGACGATGTCACAACCCGCGTCTGAGTTCAGGTCGATCGCAACGCTCCGCTTGTTCCGGTTGGCGGAGAGAAACACGCTGCTCTGACCATTCCACTGGGGAGGACTCCAGGAACGTGTGTCGTCGCCACGGCCGACGGTCTCAACCTTGATGACATCGGCACCCAGGTCAGCTAACAGCATGGTGCAGAATGGCCCCGCGAGGTTTCGCGTCAGGTCAAGGACACGAACGTCGGCGAGGGTGCCGGACAGCGTGGTCTCGTGCCTTCCTTCGAGCGCGGGCATCAGCGATGCTGCTCCTCTTCGAACCATATGGCCCGAGTGCCCGGCGGCGGCTCCAAGGTCAGCGGCTCTGCACCGCCGAAATCGCGGCTGCTGGCGCTCCCTTCCTCGTCATACTGGGGCCATCCCGGATCGCCCGTCTTGGCAAAGTCGATCCAGGCTCCGACCATGGCCTCCTTGATCTCAAATGTGGCGGGGTCACTTTCAAGGTTCGCCGCAAGCCGGTCGAAGACGAAGGGAATTTCCATGCCGTGTGCAGCGCCGAGGCCAGGTGCGGACCAGGAGAACAGGTAGTGCCATGCGGATCCTCCGGCCTTTCGCTGTGCCGAGGCCGCTCTGAGGGCGGGGATACGGTAGATCCAATCGGTAAAGAAGCGCGATCGCAGCCAGGTCAGGTCCGCGTCGGTCCGCTCAGCCCGGTACGCATCAAGCAGGACCTCGGCGCGGGATCCCACACATCGCCGGAGTTCTCCGACCAGAGCTTCCGGGCTCTCGACGGCGAAGGTCTCCGGCGAGAAGACCGCAAAGAGTTGGCACTCCTCCCGGTTCGCCCCCACGATGAGGGGAACCCGGGCCGCACCACCGGCTCGCAGCGACTCTTCGGGATCTTTGGGAAGGATCCGGCCGTCGATCACCGTGCCCCAGCTCCGACCTCCCGGCGAATTGCGTCGGCCGACCTCGGTGTCGACGACGCTTTGCTGGGCCGCGACGATACTTTGGGCGGGGACAGACATGAGTTCGCTGGCCGTGCGCAACCCAAGGGCCGAGAGGAGGTCCACTGCAACCTTGGTCGCCCGCTCAGCGGACCAGACTCTCGAGACTGAGCCGCTTTGCATGATTGCCTTGTCGAAAAGACCTTGCGCGCAGGGCAGAGCGAGAAGGGTACCGATGGAGAAAGCACCAGAAGACTCCCCGAAGACGGTCACATTCTCGGGGTCACCGCCGAACGAAGAGATGTTGGTGCGCACCCACTGCAGCGCCGCGGCCTGGTCCTGATGGCCGAGGTTCGACGACGCATCCCACGCTGGTTCCCCCAGGTCGGCCAGATGGGCAAAGCCCAGTGCGCCGAGCCTGTGGTTCGCGCTGACGACAACGACATCCCGCGTCGCCAGGTTGGCCCCGTCGGAAAAAGGGGGACCGCCTGAGCCGATCTCGAAGCCGCCCCCGAAAATCCAAAAGAGGACGGGGCGCCGGCCCTCGGGAGATGGGGTCCACACGTTGAGGTAGAGGCAGTCCTCGCTCATATGCGCCTCCTGCCCGAAGCGTTGCAACGGCATCGGTCCCACTTCGCTTGCGTCGCGCACACCCGACCACGGGGACGGAGGTGTCGGCGGTTGGAAGCGCAGACGCCCGACGGGAGGGGCCGCGAATGGGATATTGCAGTAGCGCAGCACTCCGTTTGCCAGCCGGCGGCCCTGCAACACACCGTCTGAGGTCGCGATGTTGTCCTCCATGCACTCCGTTTCCTTTCGGGACGTCGAGACCGAATGGAGATCGCTTCGCCCTGTCCGAGCCTCGCACTTCGCCAGCGAGAGAAGTGTCGATCGACCAGCCTGGCACCGCCAGCGACGGTAACCGTATCGCCGAGGTTCCCCGCGGGTGAAGGCATTCGCCGGGTTCCACCCCGTGTGCTCACCTCGGGTGCTGATCCCGCGGCAGTTGTGTCGACGTGGTCTTTCGCTTAAGGGTGCAGGGATGGGGGACGAATATTCCATCATGCGTCTTCGCCTCGTGGTGCCCGTCTTTGCCGTGCTGGCCATCATCACGGCCGGATGCGATTGGCCCAATATCTCTCCTCCCGGTAGTGCGCCGGTTCGGTACCGTGATCCTGTCTTCAATGCGGTGACAGTGACCAGCAACGTGACGTATGGCAGCGCGGTGAATCTCGAGGGCCAGACGATCAACCTGCAGCTCGACCTGTACCAGCCGACTGGCGACACCGCGAGGACTCGGCCCGCGATTGTCTGGGTCCACGGCGGCTCGTTTTGTTGCGGCGACAAGACATCGTCCGAACTCGTCGATGAGGCGACGACCTTCTCCAAGGAGGGATACCTGAACGTCTCGATCAACTATCGCCTCGAGTCGCCAGGCTGCTCGGGGAACGGATCGAATTGCGTGTCTGCCATTGATGAGGCCGCCGCAGACGCACAAACCGCAGTGCGGTTTCTCCGAACCAACGCGACGACCTACCGCATCGATCCGAACCGCATCGCCATCGGCGGCTCGTCCGCGGGGGCCATTACGGCGCTGAACGTCGGCTATTCCTCTTCCGGGGATCCGTCGGCGCGGGTCCGAGCGGCGGTCTCGCTCTCAGGTGCACAGCTCTTCGTCGGCACCATCGCACCAGGCGACGCACCGGCTCTCGACTTTCACTGCACGACTGATCCGCTCGTCTCCTATTCGTGGGCGGTGAATACCGTCAATGCGGCGAAAGCTCAAGGTCTCGACGCATTCCTCGAGTCGTGGAACGAGACGTGTCACGTGCCTTATGCCGAGCACCGTCAGCAGATCCTCGACCAGACCCGGAACTTCTTATGGTGGGAAATGGATCTCACCCACGCAGCAACATAAAGCGCGAACTCGCGATATGCGGTGGGCACAGCTCACGACAAACCGACGCAGCGTGAACCAGTTTCGGGCTATCTGCGGTCCGCGGGACGCAGCGAATCACGTGACCAGCACGGCCGACCCCTCGGCGAACGGAGAGGGCCGTCCGCCGCTACCAGACGTTTAGTGTCTCTGAGTCGAAATCGAAGACCGTCAGGAGGTATCTCAGACGGCCCATGACCGCCTTCGTGTTCGCCGTAGGATCGGTAACGGCGTGCTGTGCGGCGAGCGCAATGTCGGCGTATGTGTTCAACATCCACGCAACGTGCGCTCGGAGCCTGGCATCGGGACAGGGATTCGCCGTAAGCCACCTCGTGGCGTCGCTGGTTGCCGCCTGCAGCTCGTCCGCCGCTGCCAACACGGTGATCCTGTTGACACTGATCGACGCGGAGAATCTGCGCTCCGCCGCCGTCACGCGTTGCAGGACCGCCATCGCCTTGGTGCGCCATTCCTGTTCTGTCGGTTGTGTGCTCATGATGATCGATGGTCGGAGCGGGGCCGAAATCCCACCACATCCCCGAAATGAATCGGCCCCGCTCCTAAAGCGATTCTGGCGTCAACGGCTCTCTGTCCCATAGAGCCGTTCGGACCCTCAATCCACAACCCGGTCACAACAAAGGCCGGGGGTGGCGGCGCAGGCCGAAGCAGTGCTGGCCACTGACTCGCACGGCGCGAGATTCGTCCGTGCCTCCACGCACGCGCTCTGTCGAGTACGTCGCAACCAACGGGAAGGGCGTCGCGCCGCGCCGGATCGACGAGCGGTCGCGTCCTCGCGCAAGGGCCGTTGGCGTCGACGAGAGAGTGCTCCCTGACCGGGAGCCGCTACCAATCGTCGAGTGCCCTCGAGTGGAGGTCGATAAGGCCGAGAAGACGTCCGAGGCGCACCATCGCTCGTTTGCCGTCGGCCGAGGGATCTGTCGCCGCCCGTTGGGCCGTGCGCGCCGCCTCCGCGCACGTTTTCAGGAGTTGCACAACGTGTCGCGCGAGGTTCGGATCCGGGCACGGGTGCGACCCCAGCCATGCTGTGGCGTCTGTCGTGGCCGCCTGTAGCTCGTCGGCCGCTGCCAACATCGTGGTTCGGTTCAGGGCGATGGAGGCTGAGAACCGATGCTCTGCGGCCGCGACGCGTTGGAGCACGACTCTCGCCATGACGCGCCACAGATGTGCCGTGGAATCTGTACTCATGGGGTCAGAGAAGGTTGGGACCACCGTCGGTACGTTGGCCCCGCCACTCGATTCTGGTGGTCCCCGTCAGTCGATCCAAGGGCCGTTAGGACCAGGGCCGCACAAACTCGTCACAAGAGTTCGTTGACGCGCCGGCGCGTTGGGCTCTCTGTTGCGATTGCATGACAGCGTGGGCACCGTTTCTTCCCCCTCGGCCGGGCTCCGTCCACCCTGGCTTCGTCGCCGAAGCAGGAAGCCGTCGGCGGCTCTTCGGGGCCGGAAAGGTGCTGCAACGCCCCGAGCAGAAGGCGCCACCTCGGCCGTTGCTCTCACCCTGGTGCGATCCCATCGGGGATTCCCCCGAATGGCGGCACGGCATCATGAAGTGAGGGCCACGTTCGCTCGCCTCCGCCGTCATGCGTGGGGAGGCGACCCCGCGAGCAGCGCGTAGATCTGGATCATCGGCGCGCTGTTGTTCAAGAAGGAGTCTCCGCCCGAGAAGAGGCCCGTCCGCGGGTCACGTCGCTCCACCCACATCGCCTGCGCATAGTCCTCGGCCAAGCTCCGATACGCCGGATTTGGAACAACGTGGTCCAAGAGAAGCAGGTTACGGAAGAACACGGCATTGAACGCCGCGTCCTGTGCGAGCAACCGATCGACCGAGAACCGTCGCACGGAGGCCTGCGCCGTGGTCTCCGCCTGAGTGAGGTAGTCGCGGTGACCTGTGGCCTCATGAAGAAGCACCCCAGCGCCGATCATCGAGCCCTGGTTGTAGCTCCAGATCTCCGAGCGCAGCGTGCCGTCGGGGGCGATCTGGTCGAGATAGAGGTGGTCGGAGCCGCGGAGCGCGTCGTACGTCCAGGCGTAGATCCGCACCGCCCAGCCGAGCGACGTGGGATCGCCATCTCTCAAATGGAGGAGGGCCGCCAGCTCCGCCGCTGGACCATTCGAGCACGCGTTGCGCGACCGGTTGGAAGTGGGGACCTTCCACCGGATCCCGCCGGGATGACTCCACGACGGCACCTCGGACCATCCGCTGACCACGAAGGCCAACAATCGGCGGCTGAGCGGCGCCGCGTCCACGGCTCCCGTCACGTTGTGCTGGCGGTCCAACGCGAGCCCCAACCAGGCGTTGTCGTCGTAGTACACGTCTCCGCCTCGACCGTGTGGGAAGACGGCCGAGGATTCGAACCCGATCGGTCCGGTGCCTCGCAGGGCGGCGCGGTGGCGTCGGTGGTACTTGGCCAGCCCATCCACGCGTCCCGCGAGGAGCGCCCGTGCCCGGGTCTGTCCGGGCAGCCCGGCCAGCGTGCAGAGGGCGGACCAGGCGTCCGCGTAGGGCCACAGCGTCTCGTTCGTCCGACGGAGCCACCACCGACGCCGACCCCAGAGATGCGTGTGCCTGCTGAAGAGCTCGGGCGTGCAAATCGCCTCGAGGGTCGTTGTGGCCCGCTGCAGGTGGATCTCATCAGCCACGTGCAGCACGCGGGTGCCCGATGTCGGATCGCACTCGCGGGTCAGTGCCTGTCTGGGCGCCGCTCGATCGGCAGGGTCGATCTGGGCCCTGCGTACCCGGGGGAGCGGTCAGCGTCCCGTCCAGACCGGGGGCCGCTTTTCGAGAAAGGCGGCGACGCCCTCGCGGGCATCGGACGAGTGTGCGGCTGAGGTCGAGCGCGCGCCCGGTGTGCTCCCAGCCGATCCCGTCGTCGCCGGCAACGAAGTCGTTCACGGCGGAGAGGCAGGCCTGCACCGAGACGGGAGCGTTGGTGCAGATCTGCCGCGCCAAAGTCTCAGCCTCTTGTAGAGCTTTACCCGGGTCCGTGAGCAGATTGACGAACCCCACCTCGAAGGCGCGCTGGGCGTCGATCGGTCGGCCGGTGAGTATGAGCTGGCGGGCCAGGTTCAGGGGCAGCGCGCGCGGCGCCCGGAACAGCCCGGCACACGACGGGATGACTCCGAGGCCCACCTCGGGCAGCCCGAACCGGGCGTTGCGCGCCGCGACCACCAGGTCACAGGCCAACACGATCTCGAGACCTCCGCCCAGCGCCGGCCCCTCGACCGCGGCGATGAGCGGCTTCCGGCGACGGCGGCGGATGATGCCGTACTCGCCGCCTCGGCTGGTGACGTAGTCACCGCCGGCCGTCAGGTCGCTCCCGGCGCTGAACACTTCGGTCGTGCCGGTCAGAATCCCTGCCCACAGCTCGTCGTCGTCGTCCAGCTCGGTCAGCGCGGCGTCCAGGGCATCGGCCATCGCCCGGTCGATGGCGTTGCGCTTGGCGCTGCGCTCCATCGACACGATCAGCACGCGTTCATCGCGCCGTGTTGCGACGCGCCGCGCCGCGTCCTGGCCAGTGCCCGTCACGCGCACCCCGATCGAGAGTTGGAAGAGGTCAGGATACTGCGCAGCGGGTTGACGGACTCGGCCGTCCGTCGGCCTCTGGCGGCCCCGTACCGCACGGGGTCGCGTCGCGACCCGATCCCGGGTCGAGTCTTTGGTCAGGCCGTTGTGGACGCTGCGCCGGAACGAGGCCGCCGTCAGCGAGGAGGAAGCGTCAGGTTCCCGCCATGTCGACGACCGGTTTGTTGAGCGACTTGCCGCCCATCGACCCGAAGAAGGGGGCGTTGTAGGAGAAGATCCCTCCGTCGGACGCCACGAAACGGTACCCCGACCCGTTGCCGTTGGCCTCCATGCCCACGATGGGGGCGTTCAGGTGCAGGCTCCCGGTGGAGCCGTAGAACGGCGCACCGAAGGAGAAGATGCCGCCGTCCGCGGCGACCTCCCAGTATCCGCTCGTCTGCGCGTCTCCGCCCATGCCCACGACGGGGGAGTTGAGGTGGGTGCCGCCCATGGACCCGTGGAAGGACGCGTCGCCGTAGCTGAAGATCCCTCCGTCGGACGCCACGAGCCAGTACCCCTTGCCATCGTGCGTCGCCGCCATTCCGACGATCGGCTTGTTCAGCTGGATGCTCCCCGTACTGCCGTAGAACTTGGCATCCCCGAAGCTGAAGATCCCTCCGTCGGAGGCCACCTCCCAGTAGCCCCCACCATCCGGGGTGGCGGCCATGCCCACGATGGGTTGGTTGAGGGGCTTGCCGCCCATGGAGCCGCCGAAGCCGGCATCGCCGAAGTTGAAGATGCCGCCGTCCGAGGCCACCTCCCAATACCCCCCGCCGTCCCGGGTCAGCGCGGAGGCCACCACCGGCTGGTTGAGGTGGATGCTTCCCGTCGACCCACAGAAGGGGATGTTGCCGTAGTTGAAGACGCCCCCGTCCGACGCAGACAAGACATAGCCGCTCGGTCCGCCGCTGGGCGCGTTGCACGGCACCCGGATGGACGGCGGCCCCGGCGTCCCGGCGTCGCCGGTCAGCTGGGGGTCGTGGTGGAACTGGGGCCACGCGCCCTTCTCGTAGACGTT
This sequence comes from uncultured Acidimicrobiaceae bacterium, assembly GCA_963744225.1. GTDB lineage: Bacteria > Actinomycetota > Acidimicrobiia > Acidimicrobiales > RAAP-2 > Bog-473. Next base: position 343,868 of record CAVUSV010000005.1, on the reverse strand, counting down.
CGCCCCGGAGCCGTTCGTGTTGTCGATCTCGAAGTGCACGACGGTCCCGACAAGGGCGCTGCCGTTGTTGGCATAGCCGGCACCGGTGATCCCGATGTGGCCGTTGGGGTCTGCCGTCACGAGGGGCGCGCTCTGGAACCCGCCGCCGAGGGCGAGCGTCGCCACCTGGGCGCCCGAACGACCGTCGAAGATGTCGATCCCGTTGCTGGTGGGGACGATGACGTCCTGGTACCCGCCGCCGGTGAGGTCGGCCGTGACCGGCGACCCGATGACCGCGCCGGTGGTCGGTGCCGACCAGTTCACCGCGCCGTTGGTGCCGTTCAGGACATAGATGGTCCCCGCCTGGGTGCCCTCTACCACATCGAGTTGCCCGTTCCCCGCCACGTCGGCCAGGGCGGGTGAGGCGGCGGTGACCCCGTTGAGGGTGTCGCTCCAGGCCAGCCCGCAGGAGGTGTTGATGGCGAAGACCTTGTTGGAGTCCGATGCTCCCGAGAAGTAGCTGCCGTCGCCGATGGCGATGCCGACGCCCCCGCCGCTCAGGAACTGGCCGACCGCGGGCGAGGAGCGGTCGATGTTCTGGTTCGTGTCGTACTGGCAGATGAGGCCGCCGCCCGGGTTCCCAGAACCGGAGTTGCCCGCACTCGACAGGATGCGAATGTGGCCTCCGTTGCCGTACGTCTGGCCGTACGCGAAGCCGGCACTGGAGTCGCCGCCGGTGATGATCTCGTTGCTGCCGCTGGAGTACAGGTCGGCCAGCGCCGCGGTCGAGAACACCGAGTCGGCCGAGAACCACGGGAAGCCTCCCAGCACCGCGCCGTTGGCGGCTCCGAGCGCGTAGGTGTTCTGCCCGAGAGACCCGGCCTCAACCCCGTAGCCGCCCGCATAGGCGCCAACGGTCAGTGACGCCGAGACCGCGTTGTGGGCAACGGGGTCCGTCCCCGGATTGGTCTCCTGGACGAACCACTGGTCGCCCCCGTTCGGGGCGATGGCCTGGTACCCGCCCGAGGTGGGACTGGCCGCGTTGCCGTCACCGATATAGACGGTATCGAGGCCATTGGCGTTGATGGGCGCAACGGACGGAGAGGAGTCCACCGGTGCCCCGGCGTTGTAGGGCCAGCCGCCTACGGTCGATCCGCCGTTGATGTGGAACGCGTAGACGTGCCCGGCGCGGTCGCCGACGACGACGGCGGGCTGGCCGTCCAGGTTGGCGACGTTGGGCGAGGAGAGGGCAATGGGATTGCCAGCGTCGTTGACTGTCTGGCTCCACATCTGCGTCGCGCGAAGCCCGCCGCATGAGCGACGACGGTGGCCTGGGCGACGGGTGCCGCCGGGACGATGATCGTCAGGGACAAGGCGGTGGCGGCAGCCACCATTGTCGCCGGAAGGTAGAGCCTCGGCACTCGACGGGTCACGTCACTCCTCTCTTCTCGCGGGTTTGGCGTCGGCCGGGGAGCCGCTCAACCGTCAGCGCACCACGTCTGCCCGCACCGGAATTCCGGCGTGCAAGCATGGAAGAAGAAAACGGACGCCCACAGGCATCCATCGGCAACGCAGTGGTCCGCCTTGAACGGTCTGACCATTCGGTGCGCCACAGTAACGGCTCGATGCGGCGCGCTGATCGCAGTGGCGTTACGAATTGCGTCCGCCTCACGAGACCTCCGAACGCCCGCGCCGGTTGCATCGGGGGTGGGGGAGGGGAAAGGGGTATGAAGCCCTCGCGGACCTCCCGCCGCCTACCATGCTCGCGGTGATCGGGTCGTCCACGAAACGGCTATTGGTCTGATGGGGCGCCGCATTCGGTGGCTCGGCGTCATCATGATGGTCTGCCTCGGGCTGGTGGTGGTCCAGCTGGTCAATATCCAGCTGGTGAAGGCCAAGCAGCTCCAGACCTCGCCCAACAACCCTCGCGTGGCCGCGCTGCAATTCATCAACCCGAGAGGGACGATCACCGCCGCGGACGGCACCGTGCTGGCGAAGTCGGTGCCGACGCCAACTGCGGACAAGTCCACGTACCCCTACCAGTACCTCCGCCAGTACCCACAGGGCGCCCTCTACGGCGGTATCACCGGGTATTGGGGGTCCGACTACCAAGGCACCGGCATCGAGCAGCAGTACAACTCATCTCTCAGCGTGCACCAGCAGCCGCCCCAGACGCTGAGCCAATTGCTCTTCCGCCAGAAGCAACCGCTTACCACCGACAACGTGAGCCTGACTGTGGAGCCGTCGCTGCAGCAGGTGGCCTGGAATGCGTTGAAGGCAACGTCCGGGAACAACGATGGTGCGGTGGTCGTCCTCAACCCCAAGACCGGCGCCGTCCTCGCCATGGTCTCCAATCCCACCTACGACCCGAACGCGTTGGTCGGACCCTCGCTCAAAACGGATCAATTCGCCTACTACAGCTACAGCCAGATTAAGGACGGCGAGGGATTCTTGCCCCTGCGACCGATTGCCACCCGGGAGATCTTCTACCCGGGGTCGACGATGAAGGTGGTGACGTCCACCGCGGCCTACAGCCTCAAGCCTTCTCTGGCGGGTTTCAACTATCCGGTCATGGCGTGCCAGACGTTCCCGGACTCGAACAAGCAGCTGTGCGACCAGAGCGGGCCGTGCGGCGGGACGATGACCCAGATGCTCCCGTTCTCCTGCGACCCGGGCTACGGCGAGCTCGGGGTGCAGGAGGGCGTCCCGACACTGCGCCAACAGGCCCAGTTGTTCGGCTTCACGACGGTGCCGGGCATCGACCTTCCCGGTGTCGTCTCCTCCCCGATCCTCCAGCTGCCGCAGAATGCCCAGGCCTTCCAGGCCTATACGGCCATCGGGCAGTACGGCGTGCAGGACACCGCGCTGCAGAACGCGATGGTGGCCGCCGGCATTGCCAACGGCGGGGTCGTCATGACACCGCACCTCATGTCGTCGATCCACGACTCGCAGGGGGCGCTGGTCCAAAACTACAACCCGACGGCCATGCCCCGCTCCGCGTCGCCGCAGGCGGCGCAGGCGGTGACCGCCCTCATGGAGAGCGTCACCCAGCCGGGCGGAACGGCGGCGGGTGTCGGCTTCCCCGCCTCCCTGTGTGCCGCCGTCAAGACGGGGACGGCCCAGACGAGCGGTGCCAACGACGACTGGATGATCGGTTTCGCTCCCGCTAACAACCCGCAGGTCGCCGTCGCCGTCGTTGTGCCCCGGCAGAACATCTCGTCCGATGGCGCGGGGATCGCGGGGCCGATCGTGAACAAGGTCCTGCAGGCGGCCCTTCCCGCTGGCTCGGTGCAGCAACCGTGCAACGTGCAGCCGCCGCCGCTGTCGGTGTTCGGGCCCCAGACCCAGGCGCCGATCTTCCAAAGCACCGGCTCCAACAACGGCTGAGCCGCCCGCGCTCGGCCGCTTGGCCTCCTCGGCCTCCTCGGCCCCGCCGCCACTAGTCCCCGAGCTCATTCGGCGTGCGGTAGACTATCTGCGTGCCTACGCAGATACGTAAGAGCCCGGCCCAGGAGGAGATCCGCTCCGCCGTGGGCATGCTCAAACTCCTCGGCGACGAGACGCGGCTCCGGGTGATCTGGGCTCTGTTGGAAGGTGAGCACTCGGTCAACGAGCTGGCAGAGCTGGTGGGAGCGCAGCCGGCTGCGGTCTCACAGCACCTGGCCAAGCTCCGTCTCGCCCGCCTGGTCCGGAGCAGGCGCGAAGGCACGCGGATCTTCTACGTCGTCGACGATGCCCACGTCCGCCGGCTGGTCGAGGAAGTCCTGACGCACGCGGACCACGTGACGGCGCATGACTGAGGGCGGCCACGAGCACCGTGGGCATGGGCATGGACATGGACATGGACATGGACATGGACATGGACATGGGTATGGGCGTCACTCGGTAGACGGCGACCGACGCGCTCTGAGCGTGGCGCTTGTCCTCCTTCTCGCCTTCATGGTGTTCGAGGTGGGCGCCGCGTTTGCCTCGAACTCGGTTGTCCTCTTGGCCGACGCCGGCCACATGCTGGTGGACGTTGGCGCGATCGCCGGTTCCCTCGTGGCGATCCGGCTGGCCGCCCGACCCGAGACGGGGTCGCACACGTACGGGATGAAGCGGGCCGAGATCCTGGCAGCGGCGGCCAATGGCATCGCGCTCCTCTTGGTCGGGGCGGTGGTGAGCTACGACGCCGTCAACCGGCTGGTGCACCCGTCAGCCGTCGACGGCGCGGTCCTGATCGTCGTCGCCGCGGTCGGAGTGGTGGTCAACCTGGCCGCCACGGTCGCCGTCGGGAGAGCCAACCGGCAATCACTCAACGTCGAGGGCGCGTACCGCCACATCCTGACCGACCTCTACGGGTTCGCGGGCACGCTGATCGCCGGCGTTGTCATCGTCGCGTGGGGCTTCAACCGGGCGGACTCCATCGCCTCCTTGGTGGTCGTCCTCCTGATGTTGCAGGCGGCCGTACAGCTCCTGCGGCCGGCCATGCGCATCCTGCTTGAAGCGACGCCCGAGGACATCGACCTCGACGAGGTGCGCCGCCACTTGCTCGAGCTCCCCGAGGTGACGTCGGTGCACGACCTGCATGCGTGGACCCTCACGTCGTCCCTACCCATCCTCACCGCGCATGTCGTGGTGACCGAGGAATGCTTCACGACGGGGGATGCAGGCCGCGTCCTCGACCATCTGCAGGACTGCCTGTCGGGGCACTTCGACGTCGCTCACTCGACGCTGCAGTTCGAGGCGGCCGGTCACATCGAGCACGAGCTTGGTGGTCACGCGTAGGGCGTGGGGGGCGTCGGGCGTCGGGCATCGGGCCTCGGGCCTCGGGCGTCCCTCTCGGTGTACTTTTCAAAAACTATAAGCTCGACTGTTTATAGTCCAGGGATCATCCCGTGGCGGCCGTCCGAACGACCGTCCGTCGGATGCTCAGCTCATCGGGGGCACCAGGGCGGCCACCAGCTCCACGTGCTCGGTCATGGGGAAGATGTCGAAGGCGCGCAGGACGGTGAGGTCCCAGCCCTCATTGAGGAGAACCCGGATATCGCGTCCGAACGAGGCCGTGTCGCACGACACGTAGATCAGCGTGCGCAGGGTCGGGCCGTGCGTGGCCACGGCCCGCATGACGCTGGTGCCGGCGCCCTGCCGGCGGGGTCCAGCACGACGACGTCGGGGTGACCGATGCCCGAGGCAACCAGCTCGGGCGACACGTCGTCCTGCCTGACGCGTAGGTGCGAGAACGCCGCGCCGTTGTGCCGCGCGTTGGCGCAGGCCCGGCGGTCCCGCTCGACGGCGAGGACCGATCCCATTGGTCCCACCGCCTCGGCCAGGGGCACGCAGAAGAGCCCGGCGCCGGCGTAGAGGTCGACCACGGATGCGCCGCTGCAGTCACCGGCCAAGGCAAGCACCGCAGAGAGAAGCACTGCCGGGGCGCCCCGGTGGACCTGCCAGAAGACCCCGGACGAGATCCGATACGTGCGGCCGTGCACGCGCGCGTGCACGGCGCCGGGTGGTCGGCGGACCTTGCCCGCGAGCACGAGGCCGGTATCGAGCTCGGGGAGTTGGGGCTCGGCCCTGCGACGGGATGTCACCGCGATCACCGCCTCTCCCGGCTCGCTCCCGGTGGCGACCTCGAGCTGTGTGGCACCCGGCCACCGGGCGGCGAAGGCGCCCGTGTCCATCACGGCTCGGCTGGCGATCGGGCATTCGTCAACGTCTTCGAGCCGATGGGAGCGGTGCTGGCGGAAGCCGGCCGCACCGCGCCCGTCGACGGCGAGGCGCACCCGGCTGCGCCAGTGGAGGCCATCGGTGTCGCCCGGCACGCCCTCGACCACGACCGAGCGCTCGATGCCCCCCAGCCGTGCCAGCTGCTCGGCGACGGTGAAGGCCTTGAGCCGTCGCTGCGCGCCCGAACTCGACGTGCTGGAAGTCGCAGCCACCGCAGCGGCCCGGTCCGGCGTGCGGGCAGAGCGGGACGACCCGGTCGGGGGAAGGGGCCAGGATCTCGATAGCGTCGGCCCGCAGGTAGGAGGAGGTGCTGGCGGTGACGCGGGCTCGCACGCGCTCGCCCGGGAGGGCGTGGCGGACGAAGACGACCTTCCCGTCCGGCGCCCGGCCGACGCACCCGCCGCCGGCCGCGATGGCGCCGACCTCGAGGTCAAGCAGTTCCATGTCACCCGGGGTGGCCATGGGCTGGGAGCGTAGGGCGCCGAAGTTGGCAAAGATTTCGGGCGGGGTGTCGATGCGGCCGCTGCCCGATCGTCGTAGGAGCGAAACCAAACCCCCAACCAGGAGGACACAATGCGATACCTGCTGTTGATTGCCGGAGACGAGAGCCAGTTCACCACGGCCACCGCTGCGCAAAACGCTGCGATGTCGGCCGAATACGCTGAGTACACCAAGGCCATGGCCGACCGCGGGGTGCTCCAGGGCGGCGAGCGGCTACGCCTGACGAGCGACGCGACGACGGTCCGGGTGCGCAACGGCGAGACGTTGTCCACGGACGGACCGTTCGCCGAGACCAAGGAGCAGCTGGGCGGGTTCTATCTCGTCGACTGCAAGGACCTGGACGAGGCGATTGAGGTGGCCGCCAAGATCCCGGGCGCCCGCTCGGGCAGCATCGAAGTGAGGCCGATCTGGGAGCTGTGACCCCGGATGTCAACGCGGCGGTCGCCGAGGCCTTCCACGAGGAGTGGGGCCGGGTGGTCGCCGCGGTCATCCGGCTCACCAATGACTGGGACGTGGCCGAGGAGTGCGCGCAGGATGCCTTCGCCCGGGCGCTGGAACGCTGGCCCCTCGATGGCATCCCGCGCCGTCCCGGCGCATGGCTCACCACGGTGGCCCGGAACCGCGCCCTCGACCGGTTACGCCGGAGCCAGGTGGGCAAGAGGAAACTGCACGAGGCCGCGATGATCGCCCCTGAGGACGACCCGACCGATCCGGACGACGTACCCGATGACCGCCTGCGCCTCATGTACACCTGCTGTCACCCGGCCCTGTCCTTCGACGCGCAGGTTGCGCTGACGCTGCGGACGTTGGCCGGCATGACGACGGCCGAAATCGCCCGCGCCTTCCTCGTCCCGGAGCCCACCATGGCCCAGCGCCTGGTCCGGGCGAAGCGCAAGATCCGCAACGCCGCCATCCCGTTCCGCGTCCCACCGGCTCATCTCCTCGTGGACCGGACCGCCGCGGTCCTCGCGGTGCTCTATCTCCTCTTCAACGAGGGCTACGCGGCGACCTCGGGTGAGAACCTCATCCGGCAGGGACTCAGTGCCGAGGCGATCCGCCTGACCCGGACGCTGTGCACACTGATGCCCGACGAGCCCGAGGCTCTCGGCCTCCTCGCGCTCATGCTGCTTCACGACGCCCGGCGGGCGGCGCGTGTCGACGAGGCGGGCGACCTGATCGTGCTGAATGAACAGGACCGGTCGCGCTGGGACCGCAACGCGATCAGCGAGGGCAGGGCGTTGCTGGACGCCGCGTTGCAGCAGCGCAGGCCCGGGCCCTTCCAGGTGCAGGCGGCCATCGCGGCATGCCATGTGGGCGAGGACGGCGGGTCGGACTGGACCGAGATAGCGGCACTCTACGACCGCCTCTTCGCGATGGCGCCGTCGGCCGTGATTGAGCTGAACCGGGCCGTTGCCGTCTCCATGGCCGAGGGGCCCGAAGCAGGGCTGGCCCTGATCGACAGGATCGCCCCGGACGGGGAGTTGCGTGACTACCACCTGCTCCCGGCCGCGCGGCCGACATGTTGCGCCGTCTCGGCCGCCGTGCCGAGTCGGCCGCGGCCTACCAGAAGGCCCACGACCTGGCGGCCACCGATGCCGAGCGCCGCTACCTGGAACGGCGTCTCCTCGAAGTGAGGGCGACGCCACCGGTTTGACAGGCTGGGACACCGTTGCAATCGTCGCGCCCGGTCCACCGCCCGCCGGCGGGGGACCGCACACGAACCGAGAGGACGGCTGAACCATGTTGCAGGACAGAGTGGCGATCATCACGGGGGCGGGGCGCGGCATCGGCCGCGAGCACGCGTTGCTCTTCGCGTCCCTCGGCGCCAAGGTGGTCGTCAACGACCTCGGGGGCGCCGTCGACGGCTCTGGGGCCGACGTCTCGGCCGCGCAGTCCGTGGTGGACGAGATCACGGCCGCCGGGGGCCAGGCGGTGGCCAGCACGGACAGCGTGAGCTCCTTTGCCGGTGCGAAGGCGCTCGTCGACCAGGCCGTCACCACCTACGGCGACCTCCACGTCGTGGTCAACAACGCGGGCATCCTGCGCGACCGCATGCTCGTCTCCATGAGCGAGCAAGAGTTCGACGATGTCATCGCGGTCCACCTCAAGGGCACCTTCAACGTCACCCGCCACGCCGCCGAGGTGTGGCGGGAGGCGGCCAAGGCCGGGACGGTGACCGACCGCGCCATCGTCAACACGAGCTCGGGTGCGGGGCTCCATGGCAACGTCGGCCAGACCAATTACTCGGCAGCCAAGGCCGGCATCGCCGCCATGACGGTGGTGAACGCCATGGAGCTCAACCGCTACGGCGTGCGGGCCAACTGCATCGCCCCCGTCGCGCGGACGCGCCTGACGATGCAAACCCCGGGAATGGGCGAGTCGATGCAACAGCACGTCTTCGATCCGGAGAATGTCTCGCCGCTCGTCGCGGTGCTGGCGGCCGAGACGTGCCCCTTCAACGGCCAGGTCTTCAGTGTGTACGGGGGTTCGGTCGGCATCTACGGCGGCTGGTCGATCGCGGACTCGGTTGACACCGACGACCGCTGGACGGCCGAGACCCTGGCCACCGCCATGGACAAGCTGCCGCGCACCGTGGAGGTCAACAGCCAGATCGCCCAACTCGTGAAGCACATGGGGGGCTGAGGCGCCGGCGTGACCGACGCGGCGCGGCTGGAGGCGGCGTTCGCCGCGGCGGAGGTGCACCCGCTCTTGTGCGCGGTGGCCCACCGGACGGGCGACCTGTCGCTGCTGCGCGAGGAGTTCGCGCCCGATCAGGAGCAGCTCCTCGTGCCGGGTCGCGGCCTCGGGCCCGAGCAGGAGGAGGAGGCACGGCGGCTGGCCGCGGGCGCTCTGCGGGCCCACCAGGACGCAGGGGCGCCGGAGCGAGCGCTGACGGAGGACACGCTGCGCCGGATCTTCGGATTCCTCGTCGGCCCCGGATCGTCCGACCACTGGGAGGGCTTCTTGACCGAGGAGCTGGCTCTCGAGGGGACCGATCCCCGACGGCCGTCGTGGAACGTGGGGGAGGTCGGGGGCAGCTTCCGCTGCGCCGTCGTCGGGGCGGGTGCTTCGGGCCTGGCCGCCGCGCACCGGCTGCGCCAGGCGGGCATTGCCGTGACCGTGTTCGAGAAGAACGTGGACGTCGGCGGGACCTGGCTCGAGAACGTCTACCCGGGCTGCCGGGTCGACGTGCCCAACCAGCTCTACAGCTTCTCGTTCGCCCAGACCAACGACTGGGTCTCGCGCTTCTCGGCGCAGCCGGATCTGCTGGCCTACTTGCAACGGACAGCCAAAGAGCTGGAGTTGGGCGACTGCGTCCGCTTCTCGTGCGAGGTGACCGAGGCACGATTCGACGACGAGGCGGGGGAATGGGCGCTGCTCGTGCGCACCGGGGACGGCACCGAGAGGACCGAGGTGTTCGACGGTGTCGTCTGCGCGGTCGGCCAGCTCAACCGCCCCTCGTTTCCTGCCATCGCAGGTCGGGAGGCCTTCCATGGTCCGTCGTTCCACTCGGCGGCCTGGGACGATTCGGTCGATCTGGCCGGGCAGCGCGTTGCGGTGATCGGGACCGGGGCCAGCTCGGCCCAGTTCGTCCCCTGCCTGGCCGGGAAGGTGGACCACCTCGATGTCTACCAGCGCACGCCGCCCTGGCTGTTGCCGACGGAGAATTACGAGAACCCGTTTCCCCCCGAATTCCACGACCTGCTGGCGCTGCTGCCCACCTACGGGCGCTGGGACCGCCTGTGGCAATTCTGGATCATGCACGAGGGCCTGCTGGCCGCAGCGTGGGTCGATCCGGACTGGGACGAGCACACCGAGGCGGTGAGCGCCGGCAACGACTTCGTGCGCTCCATGCTGATCGACGTCCTCCGGGCCCAGGTGGACGACGACGAGCTCTTCGAGAAGATGGTGCCCCACTTCCCGCCCTTCGCCAAACGCGCCCTGCGCGACGACGGGCGGTGGGCGGGGGCGCTCGGACGCGCCGACGTCGATCTCGTGACATCGCCGATCACTGAGATCACGCCGCGGGGGGTGAGGACGGCGGACGGCGAGGAACACCCGGCGGACGTGCTCATCTACGGGACGGGGTTCAGCGCGTCGGCCTTCGTGGCGCCCATGCGCGTGGTCGGCTCGGGCGGGGTGGAGCTCAACGAGGAGTGGGGCGGTGACGCCCGTGCCTACCTCGGCATCACGGTGCCGGGGTTCCCCAATTTCTTCCTGCTCTACGGTCCGAACACGAACCTCGTCATCAACGGCAGCATCCTGGTGATGGTGGAGTGCCAGGTGCGCTACGCCGTCGAGGCGATCGGTCGGCTGCTCGAGGCCGGCCACCGGACGATGTCGTGCCGGCGCGACGTCCACGAGCGTTACGGGCGCGAGATGGAGGAGGGGAACGCGCAGATGGTGTGGGGAGTGGCGGACGTGCCGACGTGGTACCGCAACGCGCACGGGCGGGTCACGCAGAACTGGCCCTTCGACCTCCACTCGTACTGGGCGCGCACGCTGGAGCCGGACCTGGCCGACTACGAGCTGACCTGACGAGGGGGCATGGCGGCGCGGTGACCCAGGTCCTGGCTCTCGTGGCACTGGGCAGCGCCGAGCCGGAGGAGGGTCGGGTCAGTTCACGATGGCGAGGGGCGTGCCCGGCGGGATGACCGCGAGCCGGGCCAGGTCGGCGTCGTGCAGCCGGATGCAGCCGTGTGAGATGGCGGCGCCGGAGGTACCGATGCGCGCGTCGTCGGAGGCGGTGATCGGCCCGTGGATGCCGATGACGGCATCCCCGGAGTTCTCCCAGTCGGTGATGGTGTTGGAATGGGCCGACGTCGCCAGCACGAACGCGCCGTACGTGGCGTTCGGTGGCGGCACCGTCATGGAGACGAAGTACTGGCCGGGCGGCGTCGGCTCGTCGGGCGCGCCGACGCCGGCCGGGAAGTCCATGATCGGCGTGCCTTCCTGGTACACGGTGAGGTGCATGGTCGTGAGGTTGACGACGATGGCGTAGGGCGTGCTCGCGAGCGTCACGTCGCTCTGCTGGACCCAGGTGGTCGCGCCGTTGGGCCGCTGGGCCAGGCGGACCTCGAGCCAGCCGGGCTGGGTGGCGATGACGGGAAGTATGGATGGGTAGCCGAACCAGCTGCCCGGCACGGTCACGTCGGCCGCCAGCGCACCGGGGGCGGGGTAGCCGGAAATGGCACCGTCGGTCGTGGCGACGAGCGTGTCGCCCGGTGGCGCGGTGGCACCCACGGGCGGCGTGGTGTTCGCGGAGTTCGCGGAGTTCGCGGAATTCGCGGAGTTCCCGGTCGAGAGGGGACCCGGAGTCGGCGTCGGAGGTGGAGTCGACGTGCCCGGGACCTGGAGCGGCGCGGCCGACGGCGCGCCCGTCGATGTCGGGCTGACCACGGTGACCACCACCGTCCCGGCGGCGATCGCCACGACGCATGCCGCCACCGCCGCAACGACGCGGCGCAGCCCGGGATTCGTGCGACCAGTGATGGCGGCAATGGTACCGGCCACCACCGTGGCGACCCCCTCGGGGTGCGAGGATTTCCCCCATGACTGATCGTCGCCGCATCTCCTCGGATTCGCCCTTCGAACCCGTCATCGGGTTCAGCCGGGCGCTCCGGGTGGGCGACCGGGTGATGGTCTCGGGGACGGGGCCCGTCCTTCCCGGTGGCGGGTGTCCCGACGGTGCAGGCGCCCAGGCCCGGCGGTGTTTCGAGATCATCGTGGCCGCGCTGGCTGAGGCCGGGGCCTCACTCGGCGACGTTGTTCGGACCCGGATGTTCATTACGTCCGCCGAGGACAGCGGAGCGGTCGGGGCGATCCACGGCGAACTGCTCGGGCACGTACGGCCCGCCGCCACCATGGTCGTCGTGGCGGGATTGCTGGACCCCGCCTGGAAGGTTGAAATCGAAGCCGAGGCGGTGCTCCCCGGAGGCAGTTAGGCGAACGACACGGCCCGCGCCGGCGCACCGGCGTCCGGTCGCATCAGTCGCCGGACGCCAGACCCTCCACGGTGGCGGCCACGATGTTGATGCCGCGGAAGTCGCCGACGAGGCCGGACTCCATGCGGTTCATCACGTAACAGACGGTGAGCTCGGCGTCCTGGTCCATGATGATGACGGAGCCGCCGTAGCCGCCCCAGTAGCAGGCGCGGGGGCCGAGGGGCATCTCGGGCGGGTTGCTCAGGCCGTATCCCATGCCGATGCGCTGCGGGACGCCAAGCACCAAGTCGATTCCCTCGGCCTGCACCTCGAAGATGGGGTCCGTGCTCTTGGCGGAGAGCAGGCGCACGCCGCGGGCCTCGCCCCTGCCGGCCACGATGGACTGGATGGTGGCCACCGAGCGCGCGTTGCCCTGGCCGTTGGCGGCGGGGATCTCCGCGCGGCGCCACCATTCCTCGTACGTCGTGGTCGCATCGATGAGCGGATTCATGAACGTCTTGAGCATGAGATCGCTGACCTGACCCTCCATGGCGGCCAGGTCGATCGGGGGTGGCGGGATGACCTTGGACACGCGGTGATCCTCACTGGCGGGCAGGCCGATGTGGAAGTCCGCATCGAGGGGTTTGGCCACCTCGCGGTCGAACCAGGCGCCGATGCTCTCGCCGGTGATGCGGCGGACGATCTCGCCGATGAGGTAGCCCTGGGTCACGGCGTGGTAGCCCGACGCCGTGCCGGGTTCCCACCACGGCGCCTGGGCCGCCAGTCGAAAGGTGCACTTCTCCCAGTTCGCCAGGTCGTGGGGGACCATGGGCTCCTCCCAACCCGACAGGCCGGCGGTGTGCCCCATGACGTGGCGCACCTCGATCTTCTCCTTGCCGGCCTGCGCGAACTCGGGCCAGTAGGTGGCCACGGGAGCGTGGAAGTCGAGCTCGCCCCGGTCATGCAGCATGAGTGCGCACAGGAACGTCATCGTCTTGGTGGTTGACCAGACGTTGGTGATGGTGTCGCGTTCCCACGCCCGCGTCTTCTCTGCGTCGGCCCAGCCCCCCCAGATGTCTACGACGGGCTCGCCGTGGAGCAGGACGGCGACCGACGCGCCGAGGTCTGCCCCCGTCTCGAGTTGCGTGGCGAGGGTGGCGCGGACCGCCTCGAAGCGCGGTTCGCAAGTTCCGTGCACTTCGGCCATGAGCGCCCTCTTTCGTGGTGTGCGTGCCCGTCGGCGAGCGCCGACGATAACCGCAACCTAATACTCGCTCCCCCGGCAGCTCGCGGCAGCTCGCGGCAGTCGGGGGTCAGACCTCCGGAGGCGACCCGATCGCGGTCGGTAACGTCCACCCATGGAGCATCCCGACGCCATCGTCGTGGGGTCGGGACCGAACGGACTCGCTGCCGCCCTCACGCTGGCCCGGGCCGGGCACGGAGTTGAGGTGTACGAGGGTGCGCCGACCGTCGGGGGTGGAACGCGCACCGAGGCGCTGACCTTGGAAGGTTTCCGCCACGACGTCTGCGCAGCCGTGCATCCGATGCTGGTCGCGTCGCCCTTCTTCCGCTCGCTCGACCTCCCCGGTCTCGGTGTGGCGCTGCGCCAGCCCGAGCTGGCCTTTGCCCACCCGCTCGGCGGTGGACGTGCCGCCGCGCTCTACCGCGACGTCGGGGAAACGGCATCGCACCTGGGCGGGGATGCGGCGGCGTACCGCGGACTCGTCGGACCACTGGTCGATTGGCTGGACCCCATCGTCGGGTACGTGCTGGGACCCATGCGGAGCGTGCCGCGGGATCCGCTTGCGTTGGCCCGTTTCGCGCTCGTCGGGACGCCGTCGGCCCGCCACGCCACGCGTCGCTTCAGCACCGATGCGGGCCGGGCCCTCCTGGCGGGCGCGTCTGCGCACTCGATGCAGCCGCTGACCGCGCCGCTGACGGCGGCATTCGGGCTGTTGCTCACGGCGCTTGGCCACGGCATGGGCTGGCCGGTGGTCGAAGGCGGGAGCGCAGCAATCACGCAGGGTTTGGCGAGCGAGCTGCATCGACGCGGCGGCGTGGTGCACACCGGACACAGGATCACGTCGCTGGCGGAGCTGCCGCCGGCGCGGGCGGTGTTACTCGATACCTCGCCGCGCCAGTTCGTGACGTTGGCGGGGCCCCGCCTGCCCCGAGGGGCCGCCCGCCGGTGGGCCCGGTTCCGCCCCGGTCCCGGCGCCTGCAAGGTGGACTGGGCCTTGGACGGCCCCGTGCCCTGGAGTGCCGAAGCCTGCCGGCGCACGGTCACGGTGCACGTGGGCGGGACGTTCGAGGAGGTGGCGCGGGCGGAGGCTGCCGTGCATGACGGCCAGCACCCCGACCAACCCTTCGTCCTGGTCGCGCAACCCGGCGTGGTCGACCCGACACGCGGCTCCGGTGGGAAAGCAGACATTGTGGGCCTACTGCCACGTGCCCAACGGCTCACCCGTCGACATGAGCGAGCGCATGGAGGCGCAGATCGAGCGTTTTGCCCCCGGGTTTCGCGATCGGGTCCTGGCGCGTGCGGTGCGAACGGCCGCCGAGGCAGAGCTCGACAACCCGAACCTGTTGGGGGGCGACGTCAACGGCGGTGCGGCCACGCTGCGCCAGACTGTCTTCCGTCCCGTTCCGCGGTGGAACCCGTATCGGACGGCGCTCGATGGTGTGTATCTCTGCTCGGCCTCGACCCCGCCGGGGGGCGGCGTCCACGGGATGTGCGGCGTAGCGGCGGCGCAGGTGGTGCTGCGGGAGCGGTTCAGCTAGCTAGGCGTGTGTTCTCGCGGGCCCCTGGCGGGAGCTCAGGCGACGGCGGGGACGACGCGGGTCAGGCGCTCGAGGAGGTACCAGGCCTCGATCTCGTCGGCCACGCAGGACTCGAATTCGCCTTGGGAGACGACAAAGCGGAGCCAGCACGGATGGATGCGCAAGAGGTGGGCGCTTGTTCCTCCCGACACCACCTCGATGTTGTCGAGCTCGCTCGTGAGCTCGTACCGCCAGGCCGCTTCAGGGTGGGCCCGGTTGGCCGCGACGATCAGCCGTTCGACCATTTCCTCGGCGGCAGACTTGAGGCTGTATGTCATTGCGCCTTCTCCCATGCTCCATCACACACAATGACCTCCGCACGGTGGCGTGGTGGCGCAGTGCGGTTGCGATCGCGGTGCGCGGGCCTTCGGCGCGGAGCGGCACGCGGGGCCTCTGGTCGTCGGCTTCACCGGGGGTGCAGTTCGGGGAGCTCCACGCGCCGGGTCACCGGCACCGCCTCGAGCAGGCGGCGATCGTGTGAGACCAGCAGGAGCGTGCCGGCGTAGCTCCGCAACGCCGTCTCCAATTGCTCGATGGCCGGAAGGTCCAAGTGGTTGGTCGGCTCGTCGAGTACCAGGAAATTGACACCCGTGGCGGCGAACGCGGCCAGCTCGGCGCGGGTGCGCTCGCCGGGGGAGAGCGACGATGACGGCCGGAGCACGGCATCGGCACCCAGCGCGAACTTCGCCAGTTGGGACCGGGCGTGCTCGGCGGAGAGACCGGTGGCCTCCATGAAGGCCTCAGCCAGGTTCGGCCCCTCAGGCACGACGCGGCGGTCCTGCGCCAGCTCGCCGACGACGACGCTCGGGCCCATGCGCCGCGTGCCCTGGGCCAGCGGGAGTCGACCCAGCAGCGCCTCGACGAGCGTGGTCTTGCCCGACCCGTTGGGACCCACGAGCGCAATTCGGTCCGCCCACGCGATGTCCAGCGTGAAGGGTCCCAACGTGAACTCGCCCCGCTCGACGACGGCGTCTTCCAGGCGCACCACAACGTCCCCCGAACGCGCCGCCTCGCTGATGCTGAAGTGCAGGTCCCAGCCCTCCCACGGTTTCTCGACCTGCTGGAGCGACTCGAGTGCACGCTCGGTCTGCCGTGCCCGCGACGCCAACCGTTCGGTCCGGTTGAGCCGGAAGTCCCGCTGTGCCTTGTCGTTGTCACGCGGACGCTTCTTCTCCCGGGCGACACCGGTCGTGGCCCATTGGCGCTCGCGCTGAGCCCGGCGGCGCAACTCGGCCCGTTGCGTCTCGAACACCGCGTAGGCCTCGGACGCGTGGGCGTGCTCGGCGTTGCGCTCGGCCAGGTAGCCCGCCCATCCGCCGCCGTAGCTTCGGCCTGTGTGGCTGTGCGCGTCCAACTCCAAGACCTCAGTGACGGTCCGGTCGAGAAAGGCCCGGTCGTGTGACACGATCACCATGCCTCCGCTGCGGCGGCGCACCAGGTCTTCGAGCCGAGCCAGTCCCTCGAAGTCCAGATCGTTGGTCGGCTCATCGAGCAGGGTGATGTCGAAGCGGGCGAGAAGCACCGCGGCCAGAGCGGCCCGCGCCTGCTGGCCGCCCGAGAGCGTCGCCACGGGGTGGTCCGCCACGGACGTCGTGAGCCCCACGTGCTCGAGCGTGGTCGTCAGCCGACCCTCGAAGTCGCCGGCCGAGATCGACTCGTACCGGGCCAGCGCCGCCGCGTAGCGGTCGGCGGCCAGCGGGCCGCCGACCGAGAGGGAAGTTGCTGCGTCCGCCAGTTCGGTTTCGGCGGCAGAGACCCCGGTCCGGCGGTGGAGCGCGGCGCGCACGGTTTCGTCGCCCGCCCTCGCATGTTCCTGGCTGAGATAGCCCACGGTCGCGGTCGGCGGGTCCACACGAACGTCCCCCGCGGCGGGAACGAGCAGGCCGGCAACGATCTGCAGGAGGGTCGACTTTCCGACACCGTTGGGGCCGACGACGCCCAGGCAGGTCGCCGGCGCCACGGCGAGGGACACGGCCTGGAGCACGGTGCGGCCGTCGCGCTCGTAGTGCAGGTTGCGGGCGACCAGGACCGCTGGCGGTGCAGCAAGGAGAGAAGGCATGAAGAGCTCCGGGACGGGTGTGGTGACAGTGGCGGTGACGAAAGGGTCGGGCCGCGCGCTGCACTGCGCTGCGCGGCCGCGGGACACGCCGGGCTCTACCTCACGGCGACCAGCGTACCGCCCCGCCTGGGAGCGGTGTACCCCCGTTCTGTAGTGTCGTGCGACGCCACGGGCTCCGTACCCGGGTCAGCATGCTGCAGAAGGGGGCCGGATGACGATCGCCATCACCGACGAGCACCAGGAGCTCGGCGCCACGGTGCGCGGCGTGCTCGCGGCACACGACGCCCTGGCGGCCAATCGCGCTCTGCTCGAGGCCGATTCGGAGCCGCGGCCGTCCTTTTGGAAAGAGATGGCTGAGCTCGGTTGGTTGGGCATCCATCTGCCTGAGGAGCACGGTGGAGCGAGCGCGGGACTGAGCGAGCTGGTCGTGGTGCTGGACGAGCTCGGCCGCCAGGTGGCCCCAGGGCCGTTCCTGCCGACGGTGCTGGCCTCAGCGGTGATCGCGCACTGCGGCAGCGACGAGCAGCGCGCCGCCCTGCTCCCCGCATTGGCCGACGGCAGCATGGTGGCGGCGCTCGGCCTCGGCGGCTCGTTGAGTCTGACCGGGGGAGTGCTCGACGGCGACGGTGGCCTCGTCCTGGGCGGAGCGGTGGCGGACCTTCTCCTCCTGCGGGTCGGCGACGACATCGTGGTCCTGCCGCGGGACACCGACGGGGTGACCCTCGGGGGGACGAACAATCTCGACCCCTCGCGACGGTCGGCGGCTGCCACCGTGTCGTCGGTGGCGGTGCGCGAGGCCGACGTGGTCGTAGGCGGGGCGCGACGCGCCCGTGCCCTGGCTCGCACGCTCGGCGCCGCGGAGGCGGTGGGAGTGATGGCCGCCTGTACGGACGCGGCCGTGGCCTATGCCAAGGAGCGGGAGCAATTCGGCCGGACGATCGGGACCTTTCAGGCGGTGAAGCACCACTGCGCCGACATGTTGGTGGCAACGGAGCTGGCGACGGCCGCCGTCTGGGATGCGGCTCGGGCCTCGGCCGACTCGGCCGAGGAATTCGACCTCGTCGCTGCCATGGCGGCGCAGCTGACCTTCGAACCGGCAGTGCACAACGCACAAATGAACATCCAGGTCCACGGCGGCATCGGGTTCACCTGGGAGCACGACGCCCACCTGTTTCTGCGCCGAGCCCTGGTGCTCAACGCGTTGGTCGGCGCGCCCGGCGATGCGGAGGACGTCACCGCGCTGGCGGGGCGGGGCACCACCCGCGAGGTGTCGTTGGACCTGCCTCCCGAGGCCGAGGCGATCCGGGCCGACGTGCGGACGGAGGCCGTGCGGATCGCCGCGCTACGTGGGAAGGAGCAGCGCACGGCGCTCGTGGAGGCGGGGCTGATGGTGCCGCACTGGCCCCAGCCCTGGGGCCGCGCCGCGGGCGCCGTCGAGCAGATCGTGATCGACGAGGAGCTGCGCGCCGCCGGGGTGAAGGTGCCCACCCTCGGCATCACCGGCTGGAACATCATGACGGTGAACCAGTACGCGACGCCCGACCAGGTGGAGCGCTGGGTCTTCAAAACGCTCATGGGCGAGTACGTCTGGTGCCAGCTCTTCAGTGAGCCCGATGCCGGTTCCGACGCCGCCGCGGTCAAGACACGGGGGACCCGGGTCGACAGGGGCTGGATCGTCAACGGACAGAAGGTCTGGACCAGCGGAGCCCAGTACTGCCACCTGGGCCTCGCCACGGTGCGGACCAATCCCGACGCCCCGAAGCACGCTGGCATCACGACGATGGTGATCGACATGCACGCGCCCGGGGTCGAGGTCCGGCCGCTGCGCCAGATCACCGGCAACGCGGACTTCAACGAGGTCTTCTTCAACGACGTGTTCGTGCCCGACGATGACGTCGTGGGCACCCCCGATGACGGCTGGACGGTGGCGCGCTCGACGCTCGGGAACGAACGGGTCTCCATCGGCGGTGGGGTCGGCGGCATCTTTCCGGCGATGGATCTGCTGGCGCAGTTGAAGAGCGGCGGTGACAAGGTGCCGGGCGCAGCGGCTCGCATCGGTGGCATCTTGAGCAAGGAACACGCGCTGAAGGTGCTCAACCTGCGCCGGGCGCAGCGGGCGCTGATCGGTTCGGGACCGGGGCCCGAGGGCAACGTGACGAAGTTGGTCCTCGCCGAGCACGGCCACGACCGGGCAAGGCTGCAGGCGGACCTGGTCGGGGAGCGGACCGCGTTTCTCGACGGGGAGGAGGCCCTGGCCGGGTACTCCCAGCTCGCCACCCGGGCCATGTCGATCGCGGGCGGGACCTCCGAGATCACCCGCAACCAGATTGCTGAACGCATCCTGGGGCTGCCGCGGGACCCGCTCATCAAATAGCGCCGAACTGCCACGCACAGCCCTGCTGATTGGCGGGGCCGGATCAGCGTGCGGTCAGAATGTCACCGGTGGTGGCACTCAGGACGAGACGCTCTCGTATTGTCGCGCTTGTCGCGCTCGGCCTTTTTCTGGCTTTCTGCGCGTTCACGCTGCGGCTGTTCGTCTTCCCCGACCTCAACGCCCCGCAACGCTCAGATGTGATCGCCGTCCTGGGTGGGAATGGGGCCGGGCCGCGTATCGAGGGGGCGCAGCTGGCCAAGGAGGGCTATGCGCCCGTGATTGCCGTCTCAATCTCGCCGTACGAGTCGTGCGTGCGTTCCATCGCGGCCATCCCCCACGTCCGGCTGCGGTGCTTCATTGCCGACCCGCAGACTACACAGGGCGAGGGACGCTCCATCGCCCACTTGGCCGCCGAGTACCACTGGCGTCGCATCATCGTGGTCATGCCCACACGACAGGCCACGCGGGCACGGTTGCGCATCGGACGCTGCTACCCCGGCCAGGTACTCGAGGTCGGGGTGCCGTCGCCGGGCCTCTGGGCCTGGGTGCGCGGGATCGTCTACGAGTGGGGCGCTTTGGTCAAGGCGCTGGTGCTCCAACCCAGCTGCTGATCGAAACCACGCGATCGCAACCGTCCTGCGACGCCGCGGTGTGGGTGCCCGTTGTACGGTGCACGCAGGGGTGCCGGTTGGGGGACTGGCACAAAGGGGGAGCGGTGCAGGCGAGCGTCCGGGCCGTCGAGACACGCAATGTGCCGACGGCGGACGCCACGCCTGCGCTGCCAGTACCGCCGCACGGCCTCACCGTTTCTCGCCGGCTGCCGCAGCGTGCGATCGAGCTGGTGGGGGTGGCGCTCGCCATCGGTTTCATTGCAGCTGTCGCGCTCGGGCACGAGCTGTCCAACGACGTGTTCTGGCAGCTGGCGGCGGGTCAGTGGATGCTGGCCCATCACACCGTCATGGGTCTCGACCCGTTCAGCTACACCGAGTCGCACCGTCGCTGGGTGACCGACGAATGGGGGTCCGAGCTCACCCTGGCCGTGTTGTACCGGACCTTCGGCACTGCGGCCTACAGCGTGTATGCCATCGTGCTGGGGGGGTTGTGCGTGGTTGCCAGTGCGGCCTACGCCCGCGCCCTCGGGGCGCGCGGCGGCCGAGTGGTTGCCATCGTGCTGCTCCTGGCCGTGGGCATCGCCGGGGTCGTGGCGGGGGACCGGGGGCTCGATTTCTCGCTGGTGTGGTTCCCGCTCGAGCTGTTGGTGCTGACCAAGGCGCGTGCGAACCCGCGCTGGCTCCTCGTACTCCCCCTCCTGTGCGTCGCGTGGGTCAACACCCACGGGTCAATCCTGATCGGGCTCCTCGTGCTGGGCGTGGAGCTGGCGTGGTCGCTGGTGCCGGCCCGGCTGGTCCAGCGGCTGGGCGGCGTGCGCCAGTCGCCCCACACCGGTGCACTGGCGTTGGCGTTGCTGGGCAGCCTGGCTGCCTCGTGCGTCACCCCCTATGGGCCGGAGGGTCTCGCGTATGACGCCAACGTGGCCCGCAACTCGCAGATCGGGCGCTATATCAGCGAGTGGAACTCGCCCGACTTCCACTCTTTCATGGTGCTGCTGGTCTATTGCGTGCCGCTGGTGGTGTTGGTGGCCTGCCTGCGGACGCGGCGCATCCCGGTGCTCGAGGGGTCGCTCGGGGCGTTGCTCTTCGTGGAGGCATTGCGGACGCAGCGCGTCGTCCTGTACCTCATGTTGGTTGCGGTGGGGCTGGCGGCCGCTCTCCCGCCCCGGCCGGCCTGGGGCCCGATGGCCCGGCGCTGGTCCGGCGCCGGTCTGCTGGTCTTCGGGATTGCCATCCTGGCTGCACCCTCGGTGCCGGCAGGGAGCGTGTCGCCGACGATGCCGGTGCAGGCCTTCCATTACCTCAGCGCGCATCACGGCCGGATCTTCACCGAGTACACGTGGGGCGACTACTCGATCGCCCGGCACCGGGCCACCTTCGCCGACGGTCGCACTGACCTCTTCGAGGGTGAGGTGCTGACGCAGTTCTTCGCTGTGACCAACCTGACCACGGCTCCCGACCCGATTCTCGCCGCCGCCAACGTCTCCTATGTGGTGTGGGCGCCCGCCACCCCATTGGCCGAGTACCTCTCGCACGACCCCCGCTGGCACGTGGTCGACCGGACGGCGGTCGCCGTGGTCTTCGCTCGGCGGTAGCGCCTGGGCGGAGGCGCCCCTCGACCGACTCGTTGGGGCAGATGGCATTGAGTGACAGCATTGTTTGTGACGAGCAGCCTCTATCTCTGCGACGCCAGCGGGTGTACGTTCCGATGCGCAAGCAAAAGATGGGTCATTGGGCCCTGGTAGTACCCGACGCAGGGAGGTCACCATGTTTACCCGCCTACTCTCCTTCAAAGGGGCCACAGACATCGACGGGGGAGTTGCCTATCTCCGTAACGAAGCGCTGCCCATCCTCAACGCCCAACACGGATTCCGGGGCGTGACTGCGAGCGCCGATCGGGCGGGTCAGGAGTTGGGCATCCTCTCACTCTGGGAGACCGAGTCGGACCGTGCCGCAAGCGACAGCGCCTTGGGCAAGGCCCGCCAGGAGGCAGTAGGCATCGTCGGAGGCGACCTCACGGTGGAGAACTTCGAGCAATTGGCTCAGGCGATCAACAAGCCTCCCGCTGCCGGATGCGCCCTGATGGTAACGAGGGTGAGCATGGATCCGGCCTCCGTCGACGAAAACGTCGCCTTCTTCAAGAGGGAAGTGCTCCCGCAGATCACGGCGCAACCCGGATTCTGCGCCCTCCGCAACATGGTCGATCGGCCGGCCGGTCGAGGCATCGTCGGCAGCATCTGGGAGAACAAGCAGGCTATGGAGGCATCCGCCTCCGGAATGCCCGAACGCCGTGCCATGGCCGAATCCCGAGGTGTGACGTTCGACGAGATCAGCTACCGAGAGCTCCTGCTCGCGGAGATGCGCTGATAAACGCGAACGCACGCTCTGCGCCGTGCATGGTCAGGAGCGTGTGGCCTCGAGTCCCCGCAGGTCGCCGTCCGCGTCGGCCCAGGTCCGCACCGACGAGTAGCTGAGGCGTTCCATGGCGGGCCGGAGCACCTCGTCCTGCCGGCCGCCGAGCTCGAGGAGCAACGCGCCGCCCGGGCGCAAGAAACGAGGCGCCTCGGCGGCAAGCCGCTGCAGGAGGACAGTGCCGTCTGTGCCTCCGTCGTAGTGGCCCGCGTCCTCGAAGGCCAACGTGTCGTGCGGGAGCAGGCGGAGCTCGGACGTCGGGACATAGGGCACCACGGCCACCACCACGTCGGTCGTGCCTTCGAGCTCGACCGGTACCGGCGCGGACAGGTCACCGCCGTAGGCCTCCACTCCGTTGGCCCGCGCGCAGGTCACGGCGAGGTCGTCGATGTCGGTGGCGACCACACGTGCACCGGGGCGGGCACGCCGGAGGGCCACGGCCAGGGCGCCCGAACCAGTGCAGACGTCGATCGCCGCACCGTCCTGGGGAAGCCGTTCGGCGGCGCGGCGGGCGAGCTCCGTGCTCTGCCAGCGGGGGACATAGACGCCGGGGTCGACCCGCATGTCGAGGCCGTCGAAGGGAGCGTGCCCAGTGATCCATGCCAGTGGCTCTCCGGCCAGACGCCGCTCGACGAGACCAAGCAGCGCCTCGAGATCCCCGCCTCCGGCGTCGAGGAGTTCGCGCGCCTCGTCCTCGGCGGCGACGAAGCCGGCTGCCGCCAGAGTCGCCGCCAGCTTGGCCGGGTTCGTGTCGATGAGCCCGCTCAGTCCTGTATCGCCTCTGCGATGCGGGACGCTGGCTCGCCCCCATCGTGGGCGCGCACAGCGCCGCCGCTCTGTTCCCCGGCGGCCGACGGCGTGGGCGAGGGCAAGGGCGAGGGGGCATGATCGGGCAGGAACAAGGTCGGGATGAAGGCGATGAGGATCGCGCCAACCGACCACCAGAACGTGTGGGCAAACGCCGCCGCCACCGGATCGGCGACAGCGGGTGGCAGTTTGCCGGCGGCGCCGATGACCCCGGCGCTCCCGCCCGCCTTGGTCGCCGCGGCCCCGAGGTTTGCCACGATCTGGCGTTCCAGCACCACCGCGAAGAGGGCGGTGGCGACCGAGCCGCCGATGAGCCTGACGATGTTCATGACGGTGGAGGCCTTCGGGATCTCCGCATGGCTCAGGTCGTAGTAGGCGGCTGCCGTCACCGGCATCATCGACAATCCGAGTCCTAGGCCGCGGACGAAGAGGGTCACGGCCAGCCAGGCCTCGTTGGTCGAGGCGGAGACAAAGGCCAATGGGATCGTGGCCGCCGCCATGATCAGAATGCCCGCCGGCACGACGCGTCGCGGTCCTACGCGGTCTGTGACGCTGCCGGCCCAGCGCATGATGCAGGCCGCGCCGATGCCTTGAGGCGCCATGAGGAGCCCGGCCACCCACGCATCCTGTCCACGCGCCACCTGGTAGTAGAGCGGCAACAAGAACATTGAACCGAACAGCGTGGCGCCGATGACAAAGATGCAGATGTTGGCGATGGCGAAGTTGCGATTCCTGAAGGGATGGAGCTCCAGCAAGGGATTCTTCACGTGCAACGCGTGGAGCACGAACGCGGCCATGAGGCCGATGCCCAGGGCGAAGCTGATGAGGACCGGCGCGCCGGTGTAGCTGCCAGTGACGCCGACCTCCGAGAGTGCGTAGACGAGGGCGGCCAGGCCGGGAGAGAGGAGGCAGAACCCCAACCGGTCGAATGCGGTGGTGAAACGCTCGTCGCTGTCGAACTTGGGGAGCCAGCGGCTGGAGAAGACGAGGGTCACGATGCCGATCGGCACGTTGATGTAGAAGATCCAGCGCCAGCTGTAGTTCGAGACGATGAGACCGCCGATGACCGGCCCCATGATCGGGCCCATGACCATGGGCACCCCGATGATGCTCATGACACGTCCCATGCGCTGCGGGCCGGCGGCGCGGGCCAGGATCGATTGGCCCACCGGAAGCAACATGCCGCCGCCGATCCCCTGGATGACGCGGAACGCAATGAGTGAGTTGGCCGACCAGGCCAGTCCGCACAGGCTCGATCCGACGATGAAGAGCGTGAGCGAGGTCATCCAGACCAACTTCGCCCCGAAGCGGTCGACGGCCCATCCGGTGACCGGGGTGACGACCGCCAGCGCGAGCAGGTATCCGGTCGAGACCCACTGGATGGTGGTGACCGAGACATGGAAGTCCCGGCCCAATGTTGCCAACGCCACCGCCACGATCGTCGTGTCGAGGATCGACATGATCGAGCCAAGGACGACCACGGTCGAGGTGCGGCGGAGCTCGGGGGAGAGCGTGAAGGCGTTGGCGCTGCGTGCCATGAGATATTTCATAGTACTCAAAGGTATGGAGTTGTCAAAGAGTTTCGGCGGTGCGACAATCGGCTTATGGGATTGGCCGAGGACGCCTTCGAACGCCTGCGCCGGATTGTCCTCGAGGGCGAGCACGTCGAACGGATGGCGGCGCTCGGTCTGCGCACGAAGCTCTCGCCGGGGGTGATCAAAACTCTGGTCCGGCTGGCCAAGACGGACGGCATCTCCATGGGTGAGATGGCCCGGGGCATCGGCTGTGATCCCTCCTACATCACGGCCCTGGTCGACGACCTCGACGCACGGGGTCTGGCCCGGCGCCAACCCGACCCTGACGACCGGCGCGTCAAGATCATCGTGCTGACTGAGGCCGGCCGGACGCTGGCGACGGAGATCGACGCCATCCTCTCGGTGCCCCCGGCCGCGTTCTCGGCGCTGTCGCAGGCTGAGTTGCGTCAGTTGCGCACTCTGCTGGACAAGGTGCTGATGTCGCCGGGAGACCAATCGACGGAAGCGGCAACCCGCAGCCCGAAGGTGGTGGCGGCCTCCGCATAGCCGCGGCGGCGGCACCGTCCCCGATAGCGTCGGAGACAATGCGGAATGCGGGGTCGCTGTGCCGGCGGTGAGCGTGGAGCACCTCTCCAAGTCCTACGGCGACACAGTGGCCGTTCGCGACGTCAGCTTCGAGGTGAACAAGGGCGAGGTGTTCGCGCTGCTGGGGCCGAACGGCGCGGGCAAGACCACGACCGTCGAGATCCTGGAGGGATTCCGCGAGCGGAGCGCCGGCTGCGTGCAGACACTGGGTGTCGACCCCGCCGACCAAAGCACGCAGCGCTGGCTCCGCACGCGCATCGGCGTCGTCCTTCAGGAGTTGGCGGTCGAGCCGTATTACTCGGTACGCCAGGTCTTGACGCGCAACGCCGGCTACTACCCGAACCCGCGGCCCGTCGACGAGGTGATTCAGCTGATCGGGTTGAGCGAGAAGGGCGACGAACGGATCAAGCGACTGTCGGGCGGCCAGCAACGCCGGCTCGATGTCGGCCTGGGGATCATCGGGAACCCCGAGCTGCTCTTCCTGGACGAGCCGACCACCGGACTCGACCCCGCCGGACGGCGCGACACGTGGGCGCTGATCAAGCTGCTGGCGGCCAGCGGGGCGACGGTGCTGCTGACGACGCACTACATGGACGAGGTCGAGGCGCTGGCCGATCGCGTGGCCGTCCTGTTTGACCACGAGATCGTCGCCAGCGGCACCCCATCGTCAATCGGGGGACGCGAACCTGGGCGCGGTGACCATCCGCTTTCGTCTGCCCGAGGGCGTGGCGGTGGGCGAGCTTCCGATGGCGGCAGAGCCGGCCGGCGACGGCCACGTGGTCATCCACACCGAGGACGAACTGCGCGTGCTGCACGACCTGACCGGCTGGGCGCTGGTCGGTGGGCACGCGCTGGCGGGGCTGTCGGTGTTGCGGGTGTCGCTCGAAGACATCTATCTCGGGCTCACGAGGTCTGGTGCATGAGCGCGCTCGCGCCGGGCGGGGGCACGGATGCCGTTGAAGTCCCCGAAAGAGGATCCTTCCGCGGGTTGAGCGACGTGCCCTTGGTGGCGCGCCAGGTCAAGTTCGAGCAGCTCTCGTTCTGGCTCAACCCGATCGGTGCGCTCATGACGATCGCGTTCTCGGTCGTCTTCCTCATCCTGCTCGGTGCCACCGCAGGGACCTCGAGGGTGAGCTCGTACGGCCACATCCGGCTCATTGACTACTACGTCGCGGGTTTTTGCGCCTATGGCGTTATGGCAGCCTGCTTCACCATCCTCGCCATCACGCTTGTGAACCGGCGAGAGACGGGTCTTCTGAAGCGGCTGCGTCTGAGCCCGTTGCCGACTTGGATGGCGATGTCTGCCGTTCTCGTGAACGCCATGATCGTGGCCGCGCTGGGCGTGGTCCTGCTCCTGGTCGTCGGGCGCCTCGGTTACGGAGTCCACGGACCGGCGCACTGGCTGCCCTTCGTGGTGACGCTCGCCGTCGCGATGCTCTGTTACAGCGCCCTGGGCGTCGGGATCAGCACGCTGGTGCCGAATGCGGACGCCGCCGGCCCGATCGTGAGCCTTACCTTCTTCATCCTCGTCGCACTGTCCGGCCTGTGGTTCCCCATCGCACCCAATTCGGGGCTCGCCAGCTTCGCGGATGTCTTCCCCATTCGTCATTTCATCAACGCGCTCGTGGCCTCCTTCACGGGGCAGCCGGGCACGCCCCTGTGGCCCTGGCGCGACCTCGCCGTCATTGCGATCTGGGGCGTCGCCGCAGCCTTCATCGGCCTCCGGCGCTGGGATTGGTCGCCCAAGCGGGGGTGAGCGGGAGGCGCGGCCCGCCGCCGGCAGCACGACGGTCCCGACGTGAACTAGAAGAAGACGGTGACCACCGCCGCGACACCGACGCACTTCCGTCCCGCCACCTACGCCTTGACCGACCCCGACCGGCCCGCCGTGATCACCTCGTCGAACCGGGTCGTGACCTTCGCCGAGCTCGAGGAGCGGTCCTGCAAGCTGGCGCAGGCCCTGTCTTCCCACGGCCTTCCAACGGGGCAGCACGTCGCAGCGCTGCTGCCCAACGACGATCGGACCCACGAGGTGGCATTCGGGCTCCAGCGCTCAGGTTTGTACTACACGATGGTCAACACACACCTGGCGGCCGAGGAGGCGGCGTACATCATCGAGGACTGTGGAGCTCGCACGCTGATCACGTCGTCGGCGCTGGCACCGCTCGCCGCCGAGCTGGTGGCATTGACGCCGGATGTCGAGCTCCGATTGATGATCGGAGACCGGCCGGCGCCCGGCCACACGTCGTATGACGACTTCGTCGCCGGGTTCCCGGGTCAGCCCTTGGCCGGGGAAGTCGAAGGATTTCCGATGCTGTACTCATCGGGCACGACGGGTCACCCGAAGGGGGTCCGCCGACCGCTGAGCGGGCAGCCCTTCGGCACGTACGCCACCTTGGCCCCCATGCTCGGGGGGATCATGGGCTTTGGCGCGGGCGACGTCTACCTGAGCCCCGCGCCGCTGTACCACTCCGCCCCCCTGGTGTGGTCGATGACGGCGCAGCGCATGGGTGGGACGGTGGTCGTGATGGAGCATTTCGACCCGGAAGCCTGTTTGGCCCTCATTCAGGAGAACCGGGTCACCCATGCGCAATTCGTGCCCACCATGTTCGTGCGGATGCTCAAGCTGCCCGACGAAGTCCGGGCGTCCTATGACGTGTCGTCGCTGCGATCAGTGGTGCATGCCGCAGCCCCCTGCGCGCCGGAGGTGAAGCGCCGGATGATCGAATGGTGGGGCCCCGTCATCCACGAGTACTACTCGGGCACCGAAGGGATGGGGATGACGTGGATCACCTCGGAGCAGGCGCTCACCCACCCAGGCTCGGTCGGCCCGGCCATTTGGGGCCAGGTGCACGTCTGCGACGACGACGGAGAGGAGGTTCCCACCGGGGTCGACGGGGTCGTGTACTTCGGCGGCCGGAGCGACGCGACCTTCGAGTACAACCACGACCCCGAGAAAACGCGCCAGACGTTCAATGACAAGGGGTGGGCCACGCTGTGGGACGTCGGTCACCTCGACGACGAGGGCTACCTGTACCTCACCGACCGCAAGCAGTTCATGATTGTGTCCGGCGGCGTGAACATCTACCCGCAGGAGATCGAAGACGTCCTGGTGCTGCACCCTGCGGTGGCTGACGTGGCCGTCTTTGGCATTCCCGAGCCCGAGATGGGCGAGGAGGTCAAGGCAGTCGTCCAGCCCGCGGCCGGCTTCGTTGCGGGCCCCCAGCTGGAGGGTGAGATCATCGCGTTCTGCCGCGACCACCTGTCGCACTACAAGTGCCCCCGTTCGGTCGATTTCACCGATGCCCTGCCCCGTGGGGAGAACGGCAAGCTCTACAAGAAGACGCTACGCGAGGCTTACTGGGCCAGCTCGGCGCCCAGTACCACCTGAACCTCCGGGGGTGGCCGCACGTCGGCGTACCAGGCCAGGAAAAGCGCGAAGCCGGCGCCGAAGAGCAGCACGTTGGTGATGCCCACCGCCGCGACGACCGGCCCGATGAGCAGGTTGCCGATGCCGACCGTGCCGCCGAATCCCATCATCCAGAGCGCCATAACCCGGCCCCGCACGTTCTCTCGTAGCCGCGCCTGCATCGTGGTGTTCAGCGCAGTGATGAACGCGAAGTAGAACGCGCCCGTGATGGCCACCATTACGTCGGCGGGTATCGGGCTGCGCTGGAGCGCGAACACGCAGAGGGACAGCGAATAGCCGACAAGGCACACGCGTACGAGGCGGGGCTTTGAGGCGTGGGCGAAGACAGTCCCGATGGAGATGGCGCCTGCCAAGGCGCCCGTGCCGAAGCAGGCGTAGAGGATCCCATAGTCGGCGGACTTGGACAGGTTGATACCGAGGTTGTGTGCCGCCACCACCGGCATCTGGCCGATGAAGGCGAGGGCAAGGAGCGAGAACAAAAAGACCGTGACCAAGGACCGGCCCACCACCCTGTCCTCGCGCGCCACGGTGATCCCGGCGGTCAGTTGGCGCCAGCGGCTGGCCTGCGTGGGCGACTGCGGGACGGCGGGAAGGGTCACGATCAGCAACGCGACTACGACGAAGAGGTACGTCACGGCATTGCCGGCGAAGACCCAGGCTGGCCCGACGAGCGAGTACAGAACCCCGCCGATCACGGGCCCGATCACCCGGGAGGCGTTCATCTGGGCCGAGTTGAGCGAGATCGCGCCGGCCATGTCTGCCTTGCCCACGAGCCCCGGCAGGATCGCCGAGTAGGCCGGCCCGAACATGGCGCTGCCACAGCCCACCAAGAGCACCATGACGACGAGCAGGACGTGCGAGGGATGCGGGGAGAGCACGACCAGTGCCACGCCGATCGAGAACACGAGCTGCTCCAGCGACAAAATGATGAGGAAGCGCCGCCGGTCAACCTTGTCAGCCAACAGGCCGCCGACCATCGGCAGGACCAGCGTCGGCCCGAGTTGGGCAAAGATGATGATCCCGACGAAGGTGCTCGAGTGGGTCAGCTCGTAGGCGTATGCACCGAGGACGACGTTCTGCATCCAGGTGCCGATGTTCGAGGCGAAAGCCCCGAAGAAGACAATGCGGAAGGTCCGGTGGGAGAGGGCGGCCCGGGCGGTGCCGCTCCGGGCCGGGAGTGGGGTGTCTCCGTCGATGACTGCATCCTCGATTTCCTCAATCGAGATGGCGGTGTCATCGGCGTCCCGCTCGTGTGGCTCCCCCGGCACGGGCCCATCGTACGGGAGGCGGTCTGGGGACCGGTCGTGCTCCGAAACCGGTGGGGGAGCAGCGGCACGTCGCCGGTTCTCGACGCGGCTCGCGGTCTGCGCTACCGTTCGCCTTGCTCCGGCCTCGTGCCGGGGTGGCCCAAGTTCAGCGAAGTCCGGTCGGAATCCGGCGCTGTCCCGCAATGGTGATGCTCCCTCACGGGGGCGAGCCCAGACGCCTGACTTGGGTCAACGTAACCAGTCCTCGGAGGAAGGGCGGTTCGTTCGATACCCCCGTCGGGTGTCGGATCGGGCGCACTTCGTCCTCCGCATACCTGATGGAGGATGATCGAAAATGTTCACCAGGCCCAGGCGCAAACGCTTCGCGGCAGTCACCCTGTTCGGCACGGCAACCGTGCTGGCCCTCTCGGGGATTGCGTCGGCGTCGCCGTCCTCGTCGTTCCCCGTCACCGTGCACGCGGCCAACGGCGTCGTGAGGGTGACGTCACGCCCGACGGCGATCGTGTCGCTGTCGCCGACCGCGACCGAGATGCTGTACGCCATCGGCGCCGGCAGCCAGGTCAAAGCGGTCGACCTCAACTCCGACTACCCGGCGAGCGCGCCGCATACGAAACTCGACGGCAACAGCCCGAACGTCGAGGCGATCGCGGCGTTCCACCCCGACCTGGTCGTGGCGTCCGGCGAGCCGGCCAGTGTGGACAGCCAACTCGGTGCGTTGGGGATCGCCGTCCTCAGCACGCCGCCGGCGACCAACCTGGCGCAGGAGTACGCCCAATTCCAGGAGCTGGGCAAGGTCACCGGACACCAGGCTCAGGCCGGCGCCGAGGTGGCAAAGATCAAGGGTCAAATCGCGCGCATCGTGGCCTCGGTCCACAAGCCCGCCCGTCCACTGACCTACTACTACGAGCTCGACCAGACGTATTACTCGGCGACATCGAGCACGTTCATCGGGCAGGTGCTGGGGCTGCTCGGCCTGCACAGCATCGCCGACGCGGCAAAAGGGGCCGCGGCCAGCGGGGGATACCCGCAACTGAACGCCGAGTTCATCCTCAAGTCGAACCCGAACTACATCCTGCTGGCCGACACGATCTGTTGCGGTCAGTCGGCGGCCACCGTGGCACAGCGACCCGGGTGGCCCGGTCTCGCGGCCGTGAACGGCGGGCGGGTGCTCGGCCTCAGCGACGACATCGCCTCGCGGTGGGGACCTCGTATCGTCGTCCTCCTCTCTGCGGTCGCAAGCGAGGTAAAGGCGCATCAGGTGGGTGGGAATTCGTCGTGACCGCGACGGCGCCGCCCCGCTCGCTGGAGCAGCCGGACCTCGCCCTGTCCGAGCCGGGCGGAACAGGGATCGGTCACACCTGGTTCCCCATGGCGATTGCGAGTGTCCTCATGGTGGGCATCTCGTTGGTCGCGCTCTGCACCGGTCCCGTTGCAGTGTCGCCGTCCCAGGTGGTGGGAACGCTGTTGGCACATGTGCCGTTGCTGCACTTCCACACGAGCACCCCCGCCATCGACCAGGCGGTCGTGTGGCAGTTGCGTGCGCCCCGTGTCGTGCTGGCCGGCCTCGTCGGGGCGATGCTCGCGTCGGGCGGAGCCGCCTATCAGGGCCTTTTCCGCAACCCGCTGGCCGACCCGTACCTCCTCGGTGTGGCCGCGGGGGCCGGCCTCGGGGCCACCATCGACATCGTCGCCGCGGGGGACTCCTCCGTCCTGCTCCCCGTGTTCGCCTTTGTCGGTGGCTCGCTCGCCGTCGCCGCGACCTACCTCATCGGAGTGGCTGGCGGCCGCCGCGCCTGGGGCCGCTCGATCGTCTTGGCCGGTGTTGCGGTGGCCGCGTTGCTCACAGCCCTCCAGACCTACCTGCAGCAACGGGACCAGCAGCAGATCCGCCAGATCTACAACTGGATCCTTGGCAGCTTTTCCGTGGCATCGTGGTCCGACGTGAGGCTGATCCTGCCCTACGTGGTGTTCGAGCGCGGCGGTGCTCCTCGCCCATCGGCGCATGCTCGACGTGTTACGGGTGGGGGAGGAGGAGGCGGGAACGCTCGGGATCCACCCGGCCCGCACCCGGCTGATCGTCGTGGCGGCGGCCACGTTGGGCACCGCGGCGGCAGTGTCGGTGAGCGGTCTGATCGGCTTTGTCGGGATCATTGTGGCCCACACGGTCCGTCTCACGGCAGGGGCGAGCTACCGGATCATCCTGCCGGTCGCCATGGTCGGTGGCGCGGCCTTCCTGATCGGCACCGACCTCATCGCCCGCACCGTGCAGGCCCCCGCCGAGGTGCCGATCGGCGTGGTCACCGCCTGCATCGGGGCGCCCTTCTTCCTGGTCGTGCTCGTCTCGCGCCGGGCCGGACGTCGGCCTCGGAGACACCTGATGGCCCGCGTCATCCGGCTGGCGGAACGGCGGGGGCGCCGCGGCACCGGGCCGCCCGAGGGCGCCTCCGTGGTCGAGCTGACGCGCTGTGTCGGTGCGCTTCGAGGGTCGCTGTGCCGTCGACGCGGTGACGGCGTCGGTGGCGCGGGGGGAGTGGGTCGGTCTCATCGGAGCGAACGGTGCAGGCAAGACGACGCTCCTCCGGGCGGTCGCGGGCCTGGTCGAGCACGACGGTGAGGTCCGCATCGGGGGGAAGCCGGCGGTGGCCATGACCCGGCGCGAGCGAGGCCGATCGGTGGCCTACGTGTCGCAATCGCCCGAGCTGCCGGCGGACATGTCCGTCTTCGACTACGCCCTCCTCGGCCGGACGCCGCATATCGCCTACCTCGGCGTCGAGTCGAGTACCGATCGTCGCGCACTGCCGTCGCCTCCTCAGTCGTCTTGGGCTGGCCGAGTTGGCGCACCGTTACCTGTCGACCTTGTCGGGAGGAGAGCGCCAGCGGGTCGTGTTGGCGCGGGCGCTGGCGCAGGAGGCCCCGCTGCTCCTTATGGATGAGCCAACCAGCGCGCTGGACCTGGCGCACCGGGTGGAGGCGCTCGAGATCGTCGACGAGCTTCGCCGTGAGTGGGGGTTGACTGTGGTGAGCGCCCTGCACGACCTCACGTTGGCGGGCCAGTTCGCCGATCGGCTCCTCCTCCTGTCCGGTGGGTCCGTGGCGGCATTCGGCACGCCGGCCGAAGTGTTGGAGGAGTCGGTGTTGGGGCGGGCGTTCGGATGCGCCGTGCGCATTATCGAGACCGACGATGGCGAGCTCGTCATCGCGCCCCGGCGGACATCGCCGCGGACAGCGCAGCCGAGCGTGGGAGGTCAGGAGGCGCAATGAGCAGCGATGTTCCGGTTCAGCGGGTTCCGTTGCCCGTGCACGACGACGCCGGTGGCGCGTCAGCGGGTCGAGTCCGTCGTCGTCGTCAACACCGGTGACGGCAAAGGGAAGTCGACCGCTGCCTTTGGTGTCATGGGCCGGGCTTGGGCAAGAGGTTGGCGCGCCGGCGTCGTCCAGTTCATGAAGAGCGGCGATTGGAAGGTCGGGGAGCAGAAACTGGCTCGTCATCTCGGCGTGGACTGGTGGACACTGGGGGACGGCTTCACCTGGGAGTCGACCGATCTGGACGAGTCGGCGGCCAAGAACATCCACGCCTGGGGCGTTGCCCGCGCCAAGCTGACCTCGGGCGACTACGAGCTCCTCGTTCTCGACGAGCTGACCTACGTCATCAACTATGGCTGGGTGTCGGCGGCCGAGGTGGTCGACGCTGTGTCGCGCGGGCGCCCAAGACCAACGTCGTGATCACGGGCCGGGACGCACCGCCCGAACTGGTCGAGATCGCTGACACCGTCACCGAGATGAAGATGGTGAAACACGCGTACCAGCAGGGTGTCCGCGCCATGAAAGGCATCGAGTATTGACCACGTCCGAGTTGCACTCGTTCGGCGGTGCCGACGCCCTTGCGGTGCTCGCCTGGCGCTTTCCCCTGCCGCAATTGAGCGCCACGACGGCGTCGGTCGGTGGCGGCATCGGGCTTCGGGACTGGGCGCTCAACGTGCAGGTCCCGCCCGATTATGCCGCGCCGCGACGTTGAGGCACACGTCGCGGAGGTCTCCGAGACGCTCGCACTCCGCGGACCCGGTGTCGGGATGTTGACGGCCGCCAACGTTGCCGCCGTGTCGGCGGCCGAGGAGGCCGGCGTGCGCGTCGAGGCCACCGTGGGTCTGAAGCGCCCCGTCTGGGCGGCGGCAGCCGATGAGGAGTGCGAAGCGGCGGCGGGGACGATCAACATTGTCGCGTTTCTCCCGGTTCGCCACACCGACGCCGCGTTGGCCAACCTGCTGTGCACGGTGACGGAGGCCAAGGTGCAAGCGCTGGTCGGCGGCGGGGTGGACGGGTCGGGCACCGCCTCGGACGCTGTGACGATCCTGTGCCCGGCGGACGGCCCGGCGGAACCCTTCGGGGGCCCGCGCTCGCGCTACGGGTCCCGAGTCGCCCGTGCCGTTTTCGCCGCCCTCCAGGTCGGAATGGCCCGACGGTGATCACGCTTGTCCTCGGGGGTACACGCTCGGGCAAGTCGGCCGTCGCAGAGGAGCTGGCGTCGCGCCACGGTGCGCCCGTGACATACGTCGCGACCTTGGACCCCGCGGGCGACCCTGACCTGGCAGCGAGAGTCGCCGCGCACCGCCAGCGGCGCGACCCGGCCTGGGAGACCGTCGATGCCGGCGACGACCTGGGCGGGCTGTTGACCAAGCTGCACGGTACCGTCCTGGTGGACTCGCTCGGCCCCTGGGTGGCCGCAGCGGACGGAGAGGCAGACGGCGAGGCCCTCGGCGTCGCGCTGCCGGCGACCGGTCAGGCGACACGGTCGTGGTCTCCGACGAGGTCGGCCTGGCGGTGCACCCCTCGACCGAGCAGGGCCGACGATTTCAAGATGCGCTCGGCGCGGTGAACGGCGCCGTCTCTGCCGTGGCCGACCGGGTCTACCTGGTCGTGGCCGGCCGCGCTTTGGCGCTCCCATCTGTGGGCCCGCCACCGTGAGGCGGGCCCTTTCCTTCCTGACCGTCCTCGGCCGGGCCGCCGAGCCGAACGAGCGCACCCTGTCGTGGTTCCCCGTCGTCGGCATCGCCGTGGGTGCCATCGTCGGAACGTCGTGGTGGCTCGCGGGCCGGGTGTGGCCAGCCGCTGTCGCCGCGGTGATCGCCGTGACCGTCGACGCGGCGGTCACCGGCTGCCTCCACCTGGACGGGCTGGCCGATGCGGCCGACGGCTTGCTCCCGGCGGTCGGCCGCGCCCCGGCGCCTCGAGATCATGGCCGATCCCCGGGTCGGGGCCTTCGGCGCCGTTGCGCTCGTCCTCGTCCTGTCCCTCCGTGTTGTCGCATTGGGAGCGACCGCCGCCCGCCCTTTGGTGGTGGTCGGCTTATGGTGCGGATCGCGGACCATGATGGGCGTGGTCGCTCGCTCGGTGCCGTACGCCCACGCGGACGGTGGCGCGGCCTCCGCCTTCATGGGTGCGGGCGGTGAGCGTCCTTCGGCGGCCTTGCGCTACGGCGTGGCTGCCTATGGCATGGCGGCCGCCTTCGGATTTGCCGCGCTCGGCGCCGGGAGGCCGCGGCGTGGTGGTCCTCGGCGCGGCGGTCGTGGCCATGCTCGCAGTCCTGCTCTTCGCTGTGCGCCGGCTCGGCGGCTATACCGGCGACGTGCTGGGGGCGATGGGGGTCATTGGCGAGACCATCGGCCTGCTCGCCTTGGCGGCACGATGACCAACAGGCCGGTGATCCCGCGTCCCGTGGGTGCGGCCGCTGGGCTCGCACTGGACCGCCTCTTGCCGGAGCCGCCCGAGCCCCTCCATCCCGTTGTGCTCTTCGGGATCGTGATGGCGGGGCTGGAGCGACGCATCCATCGAGACGCCAAAGGGGCAGGGCTCGTCCACGCCGCGCTCGGCCTCGCCCTGGGTCTGGGCGCTGGCGCCGTCGTGCGCTCGACCGCCCTGGCGACGGCGTCGGCTGTGGCCGGGCACGCTTTGGGCCTCGCGGCGGGCAACGTCAGGACCGCATTGGCAGACGGCGACGTGGAGCGGGCCCGCTCGTTGCTGCCCTCGCTCGTCGGGCGCGACCCCGGAGGGCTCGCCCCCGAGGAGATCGCCCGGGCCGTGGTGGAGTCGGTGGCCGAGAACACCGTGGACGCCGTCGTTGCGCCGACCTTTTGGGGCGCGGTCGCCGGCGCGCCGGGTGCACTGGGCTACCGGGCTGTCAACACGCTCGACTCCATGGTGGGCCACCGGTCAACCCACTACGCCAACTACGGGTGGGCCAGCGCCCGGCTGGACGATGCGCTGGCCTGGGTGCCGGCGCGTCTGACCGCCGCGCTGGTGGCCCTGGTCCGGCCGCACTCGGCCCGGGCGGTGTGGATCGCCGTCCGCGAGCAAGCGCCGGCCCACCCGTCCCCGAATGCCGGCGTGGCCGAGGCTGCGTTCGCCGCGGCGCTCGGCGTGCGGCTTGGGGGCGCGAACCGCTACGGCGATCGCGTCGAGGAGCGGGCGGTCCTCGGTACCGGGCGGGTGGTCGCCGCCCAGGACATCGGAGACGCCGTGCGATTGTCGGGCGACGTGAGTGCCGCGCTGGCGGGCGGCCTGGCGCTGATCGGGTGCGCCCGCTGGTTGGTGGCGCGATGACGCTCCCGCCGGCGGGATCCCACGGTGGGGACGGCCCCATGGTCGCCCGCGCTCTCGGGCTGGATCCCGCCGCGGTACTCGATCTCTCGCAGTCCCTCAACGCGCTGGCGCCCGACCCGACTGCGGTCGTCGGCCGTCATCTCGGCGCCCTGCGCGCCTATCCGGATCCCGCCGGCGCCACACACGCGCTGGCCGCGGCCATGGGGGTGGAACCCGAGCGGTTGCTCCTGACGAACGGTGGCGCCGAGGCGATCGCGCTCGTTGCGGCCGAGCTGGGCGGCAGGGTCGTCGAACCCGAGTTCGGGCTGCACCCGCGTTCGACGGGGCCGCTGTGGCGCTCGAACCCGCACAGCCCGAGCGGACTACTGGCCGCGGCGGATGAGACGGCCGACGTGTGGGACGAGGCATTCTTCCCCTTGCTACGGGTCGGTGGACGAGGGGGGACGGGTCCGTCGTAGTGGGCTCGCTTACGAAACTATTGGCGTGCCCTGGCTTGCGCCTCGGGTACGTGGTCAGCGAACCCGACCTCATCGCCCGGTGCCGGGCCCGTCAGCCGCAGTGGGCGGTGGGAGGTCTCGCGGCGGCCGCGCTGCCCGAACTGCTCGAGACCGTCGACCTGCCCCGCTGGTGCGCCGGCCTGGTGCAGCTCCGCGCCGCGCTGGTCGAATTGCTGACGTTGCACGGGCTGCGCGTCCGGCCTTCCGATGCCAACTGGGTCCTGGTCGATCGGGGCGGCCTGCGGGAGGCATTGGCGCCGTACGGTGTCGTGGTCCGCGACTGCGCCAGTTTCGGGCTGCCAGGTGTGACACGCATTGCGGTGCCGTCCGGCGAAGGCCTGGAGCGCTTGGCCACCGCACTGGCGGCCGCCCTCCCACGTGTCGGCGTGCCGGCCGACTCGGAGCCAGCGGCGTGAGTTGGCAACGGCCCGTTCCACTCGTCGGCGACGTCTCCTCGGCGCAGACGCGACGAGAGGCACCACGTGCCTGGGCCTTCGGGGTGGCGGAACGGGACGCCTTCTACGCGGTGGCATTGGGTCGCCGTGACATCCGGCGCTTTCGGCCCGACGACCTCGAACCGGATGTGTTGGAGCGCATCCTCACTGCCGCGCATGCCGCGCCGTCGGTAGGTCACTCCCAGCCGTGGCGCTTCGTGGTCGTCCGCGACCCCGCGACCCGCGACCGGGCCGCGGTGATGGCGGACCGGGAGTGGCACCGACAGGCCGGCACCTTCGACGACCGTTCCGGGAGCCAGATGCTCGACCTGCAACTGCACGGCATCCGGGAGGCGCCTGTGGGCGTCGTGGTGTGTTGTGACCGGCGCACGGCCGCCCAGGGCGTGCTCGGGCGCGCGACCTATGTCGACGCCGATCTGTGGTCGTGCGCGTGCGCCATTGAAAACCTCTGGCTGGCGGCCCGCGTCGAAGGCGTCGGCACCGGGTGGGTGACGCTCTTCCAGCCGGACGAGTTGGCGTCGCTCATCGGCCTTCCCGACCGCGTCGAGACCTTGGGTTGGCTCTGCCTCGGATGGCCCGATGAACGGCCGCCTGAACCTGGGCTCGAGCGCGCGGGGTGGTCAGCCCGCCAACCACTGTCCGACGTCGTGCTCTGGGAGCGGTGGTCCGACGACGCAGAACCGCCGCTTCCGCCGCCGTCGCATCTGCACGCTCCGGCGCCCGCCGCGGTCGTCGCCGCACGGGACGAGGCGGACGCGCTGCTCACCCCGCCCGGCTCGCTGGGCGTGCTCGACCGCGCCGTCGACCGCGTGGCGGCACTCGGCGTGGGTCCGGACGCGCCGGTGACCGCGATCATCGCCGCGGCTGGACATGCCGTGACGCGCCACGGCGTCTCGACCTACGACGACTCGGTCACCCGCGAGGTCCTCGTGGCCACCGTCGCCGGCGAGTCGCTCGGAGCGGTGGCGGCCCGGCTGGTCGGAGCTGACGTGGTGGCTGTGGACGCCGGTGTCCCTGGGCACCCCGTGGCCGGGGCCACAGCGTGCCGCCCGTTGGCGCCGCCGGGTGACCTCGTCTCGTCCGACGCACTGACGGCGAGCGACGCCGAGCGATTGGTCGTTGCCGGTCGCGATCTCGGCCGGGGCCTGCGCCGTCGTCTCGTCACGCTCGGAGAGGTCGGCATCGGCAACACCACGGTCGCGGCGGCGCTTGTGGCGTGCCGGCTTGGTTTGGCCGTGGGCGACGCCGTGGGCTTGGGTGCCGGTGGCGATGCGGCGACGCTCGCCCGCAA
The DNA here is from genome assembly GCA_963744225.1 of uncultured Acidimicrobiaceae bacterium. Lineage (GTDB taxonomy): Bacteria > Actinomycetota > Acidimicrobiia > Acidimicrobiales > RAAP-2 > Bog-473. The sequence goes on along the minus strand of CAVUSV010000005.1, from coordinate 305,014 downwards.
GCGCGCTGCGGTCGAGCGCGCTCTGGCGAGAGCGACCTCGGCGCACGACGATCTTGAGGACCCCATGGTCCTGCTCGCCGCCCTGGGCGGCGCCGAGATCGCCTATCTGACCGGCGTGGCGCTGGGCGCGGCCGAACAGGGTTCCGTGGTGGTGCTTGACGGCCTCGTGACCTCCGCGGCTGCTGTGCTCGCGGTGGCACTCGAGCCGGCGGTCGCCGCCCACCTCGTCGCCGGGCAGGAGAGCAGGGAACAGGCTCACCGCTCGGTCAATGTGCACCTCGGTCTCGAACCGCTGCTGGCGCTCCGACTGCGGTCGGGCGAGGGCGTGGGCGCCCTACTGGCGGTTCAGCTGCTGCGAACGGCCGCGAGGCTTCGGACCGAGACGGGGAGGGTCGAGGAGCGCTAGCGCGGTTGCTTGGTCCGTACGTGCCAGACTACGGACCGCGTCTGCCGGCCCTCACCTGCCCGTTCGGTGAGGATTGGTCACCAGAAAGGACGACATCAGGGTTGCGATTCATCCATTTGGATGATCCCAATCCTCGACCATCCCATCTAGTTTCGGGCGGGCAAACTCACACCCAACCGGGGGAGGCAGGGCCGTGGAGCACTTTCTAGAGACGTGGGGCTACCTTGCCGTCTTCGTCTTGAGCTTCATCTCGTCGATGGGCCTACCCGTCGGGGCCGAGGTCGCCATCATCTACGGAGGCGTCCTGGCCAGCGGACAGGTGCCCGGAGAAGTGCACCCGCTCAATGTGGTGCTGGTGATCCTGGTGGCCGCCAGCGCCGAGATCCTCGGGTCTCTGGCCGGCTACGCGATCGGCAAGTACGGCGGCCGTCCTCTCGTGGACAAGGTCGGAAAGTACGTCCTACTCACACATAAGGACCTGGACCGGGCCGAGGCCTGGTTCGCGCGTGGCGCGGAGAACCCCTCGTGCTCTTCGGCCGCTTCGTCCCGCTGCTGCGATCCTTCGTGTCCCTGGCCGCCGGGCTGGCAGAGATGGCCTTGAGCAAGTTCTTGCTGTTCACCGTCATCGGGTGCGTTGCCTGGTGCGCCGTGCTGACTGGCGTGGGCTACAGCCTCGGCAGCAGCTACAAACATGTGCTGAAGGACTTCAGCTATGCGGGCTACGTCGTGGCCGCCCTGGTCATCGTTGCCGTGGCCGGTCTCCTCGTGCACCGGGTGCGCGAGGTGCGGGCGCAAAATCGTGACGCCCTGCTCACAGGCGAGACCGAGCCCGAGCCGTCCGAGGCGTAAGCAACCCCGAGCCTCCGGTACTCCGGCCGCCCGCCTTTCGGGCCGCCCCGCCCCAGACCGAGGAACTCCAGGACCCACCTGTTGCGGGACCTTTCCCTGACGCTTGTGTCAGGTTGGGACTACCCTGGGTGCCATGGCATTGCCAAGGATCATCAGCGTCGACGACCACGTCGTCGAGCCTCCGCACGTCTGGCAGACCTGGCTGCCCGAGAAGTGGCGGGAACGTGGCCCACGCGTCGAACGCAAGAAATGGGGCTCGTTCAAACACCTCTCCGGCGCCAAGTACGACATGGTCGAGGACCCCGACGGCGAGTGGGGTGACGCCTGGATCTACGACGACGAGCTGATTTACGTGCACAAGAAGTTCGTCGCCATCCCTCAGGCCTCCACGGCGGTCGATGAGAAGGGTGAGATCACCTTCGACCGCTCGAAGATGACCATGACCGCCATCACGTACGACGACATGCGCAAGGGCTGCTGGGACCGCGACGAGCGCGTCAAGGACCTCGCCCTGAACTACACGGACGGCTCCCTGCCCTTCCCGACCTTCCCGCGGTTCTGCGGCCAGACGTTCAACGAGAACGACGACAAGGAGCTCGGCCTCGCCTGCGTCATGGCGAACAACGACTGGATGGTCGAGGAGTGGTGCGCCCCCTCCGGCGGTGTCAACTTGCCGCTCTGCCTCATCCCCCTCTGGGACGCCGAGCTGGCCGCCGCAGAGACCAAGCGCAACGCGGAGCGGGGCGTCCGGGCCATCGCCTTCAGCGAGATTCCGACGCGCCTGAAACTCCCGTCCATCAATTCGGGTTACTGGGATCCGCTGTGGCAGGTCTGCAGCGACTACGGCGTGACCGTCTGCATGCACGTGGGGTCGTCGTCTTCGAACCCCGTCGCGTCACCCGACAGCCACCCGGGCGTCGGCCTTACGCTCGGCTTCAACAACGCCATGGCCTCGCTGGCCGACTGGCTCTTCTCGGGCAACCTGCTGCGCTTCCCCAAGTTGAAGCTGGCCTATTCGGAGGGGCAGATCGGCTGGATCCCCTACGTCTTGGAACGGGCCGACACGATCTGGGAGCACCACGACTCGTGGGCGCACGCCAAGGAGCGCATCCCGGTGCCGCCCTCGACCCAGTACTACGGACGGATTTTCGGGTGCTTCACGTCGGACCGCCACGGTCTGCGCTCCCTCGAGGAGGTGGGCGAGGACAACATCTGCTTCGAGACGGACTACCCGCACACCGACACGACATGGCCCCACTCGGAGGCCTACATCGAGAAGCTCTGCGTCGGCCTGACCGACGAGCAGGCGTACAAGATCCTGCGTGGCAACGCCATCAGGATGCTGGAGCTCGATCGGGTCTAGCCGGCCCTGGCCTCCCGCTTCACTTGAAGACCATTCACGATCACTCCTCCCGGAGCACAAGCGCCGTGGGAGTGCGGCCCGCGAACCGAGCCGGCAGCGCGGCGACGAGGTTGGCCAACAACAGTGAACCGACGGCAATCAAGCCGATCCACACGACCGGTACCGTCGGGTCCGACACAACGTGCAATTCATTGGCAAACGCGCGCCACAGCCCCCTTCCCAAGCCGATGCCGAGGGGGATGCCGATCGCCATGCCGATGACCACGACCACGGACGACTGCCACGCCACAGCGGCGCGCAGTTGTCGTTGGGTGAATCCGAGGGTCTTGAGCAGTGCCAGCTCGCGGCGGCGGCGCCGGACGGATGCTGCCAGCGTCACCGCAAGGGCGAAGGCGGATCCAATGGTGAGGCCAACGCCGAGGATGACCGGGGCGGCGCCCATGGAACGATAATTGACGATCTCGGCGGGGCGCTCCAGCGTGACCGCCGAGATGCCCGGAAGATTGGCCGGGTTCATGTGGGTGGGGTTGTAGTTCGAGAGTCGTTGGGCGAGGGATGCCAGATCCCTGCTCGAGTCCATTGGCGTCACCCGCGCTGCGTAGCGGATCAGAAGGATGTTGGCCCCGAGGAGCGCATTCTGCTGGATGTTGCGGGCAGGTGAGGGCAGTTCGTCAAAGTAGACCCAGGCGCCACTCCCCATGGAGAGGTGCAAGCCGTGCCCGACGCCCACGGTCGGCATGGTGGCGGTGCCCACGATGCGCATGGGGCGCGTCGAGATCGAATTGGACACGGTGACGGTATCGCCGACCTGCTTGTGCAACTCGGCCAACGTGGCAGCCCCCAGGACTACCTGATTGCGCGCCTCAAGTCGATGTCCCGACAAGATGGGGGGATCCACGCGCGCCCGCACCTTTATGGCGCCGGCCGTCGGCACGAGGTGATTGTCAATCTCGAGCGCGCCGACATAAATCCCGTTCCAGGCCTCGACGCCCCGATCGGCATTCAGCAGACGTGCCGCCTCTTGTCCCGGGACGTCGCCGTAGCCCGCCCCCGCAATGAGGGCCCCGGTCCAGTTCCACCCGTACAAGTTGGGGTGGTCCACCAAGGTGTTCAGGCTGGCGCCGAACGTGATCGCACTTGTCAGCGTGAGGACTGCCAATGTGGTCCCGACGATTGCCGAGCGAACGGGAACGGCGTTCCGGCTCCGTCCGGGGTCGAGAGCCAGATCGATGCCGGTCACCGCGGCGACCGGTAATCCCGCCGCGGCAGCCGTTCGCACCGCGCCATTCCCTCGTTTCCGCGCGGCTGTGCGGCGCTGCGCTTGTCCTTCCAGCGTGGCGCGATACGAGAGCGCAAGGGCGACGACACCGGGCACCAAACAGAAGAGGGCGATGCCCCACAGGAGAACGGTCCAATCGAAGGAGATGCCGGGTGAGACTTCAATCTGGCGTACGGCTCCGATGGGGGAAATGGGGGAGAGCGCCACCGCCGCGACCGCTGCACCTAGGGCGCCCAGCACGAGGGCAAGGAGGAGTCCGACCAGTGAGTCACTCATGAGTTGGCGCGGGGTCGCGCCGATGGAGCGCATGATCAGGTGCTCCTCCTGGAGCTGGCTGATCAGGCGAGAGACGGCCTGGCCCGCGAGCACCAGCGCGGCCAGGGCCACGATGATGCCGAACACTCCCAGCGCGACGGACTGCGGTTTCACGGCGCGTTCGCCTTGCGCCTCCACGACCGAATTGACGCGCACGTAGACCGGGTACCCCTTGGGTAGGTGTGCTGAGTACGTCCTCTCGAGAGCCGGGACCCCCGCGGTGCCGCTCCGCAGCTGCACGCCATTCCAGGCATAGGTGGTACAGCACCCGAGGAACTGCCGGGTCAATGCTGGCGTGATGAGGACGCGCGGGATCTTGTCAACGTCGTCCTGGACGACTTCGTCTGCGAACTCCCCAATACCCACAATGTGCAGCGTGAGGGAGTGGTAGGGCGGCGTGGCGAGGTTGAAACCCGGCGTGGCGAACTGCTGGTTCGAGTAGAAGCCAATCGGAAGAGTGCTGCCGACGTGGAGGTTGAATTGCTCCGCCGTCTGCGCGGAGACCATGGCTTCGTCGGGGCGGTGTTCGTTCGCCCGACGACCGGACAGGACCGCGATTCGATCCTGGTCGAAGTAAAGACCGTCGATGCTGCCGACAAACTCGACCGCCTGGTTGAAAGCGCTGTTGACATCGGGCGCGCCGTGCGCGTTGAGCACTCCGACGTTGAACGCGACGTAGGACCTGACGGAGGTCACTCCGGGCAAGTGGCGGATGGCGTTGATGATGGCGGGGTTGTAGCTCCCCTCGTCAATGGCGATGTCAGACGGGTTCGAGGCGGCCAGGAAACGGGGAAAGGCGGATTGGGTCCTCCGTGCGCCGGCCACAGACGCCAGCGCGAGTCCGCCCAAGAGCGACACGATGAGAATCAGAGCGAGATAACCGCCCCACCGACGGGACAGCGTCGATCGAAAGCGAAATGCGGCAACCCGGAGGGCACCGTTGCCCGGACCATCCGCCTTGGGAGCTTCGGCCATGTCAGTGCAGCCCCTGCATACCTTTAGTCTTGGCGACAACGCCGCCTCGAGCCAGAGGGCGAGTACCACCTCGAACGAGGGGTACCAACCCCACCATCACCGCTGGTTTCTCACTCCACCGAGGCCAGCGTCGCGGTCGCCAGCGTCCCGTTGGCGCGCAGCGCGGACACCACGCCCGCCGCGGCGGCGATCGCAGCCAGGACGTAGGCCGTCACACTGAAGGCGTGCTGGGCCCGGCTGGCACTCCCGGCGTCGCCACCGGCCACCACGAAGATACTTCCGGTCACGGCCAGTCCGAGCGCCGTCCCCATACCGCGGGTCGTGTTCAACACTCCCGAGGCCATCCCCGCCTGCTGACCGGGGGCGGCCCCCATGATCGACGCGTTGTTCGGCGAGGTGAAGAGGCCCATGCCGACACCGACCAACGCCAACAGCGCCAGGAACCACCCCGTCGATGGTCGGAGCGCGGCCATGGCGACCAGCCCGAAGGCCACCAGGGTCATCCCGGTCACGGTGAGCGGCCGGGCGCCGGTGCGGTCGGCCAACCGGCCCGCCAGTGGCGCCACGATCCCGAAGGCCAGCGGCATGGCCATGAGCTCGAGGCCCGACCGGGCGGTGCCCAGTCCCAGTGCGCGCTCGAGGTAGAAGGGCACGAGGAGCAGCACGCCGAACATGACGAGGTACGAGCCCATGCCGCTTGCGATGCCGGTGGTGAACTGGGCACTGCGGAAGAGGCGAAGGTCGAGCATGGGGTCGCGGTCGCGTCGCTCGTGCCAGACGAAGAGCACCCCGAGGACCACCGCCACGACGAACAGCGTCACGATGGAGGCCGACCCCCAGCCGAGCTGCGCTCCGAACGAGATCGCGGAGAGCAACGCCACCACCGCCGGGAAGAACAAGGCCAGTCCCGCCCAGTCGAATCGCACCCGCGCCAGGAGGTTCCGGCTCCGGGGCACGAGGAGGATAGCCGCCACGGCCCCGAAGAGACCGAAGGGGATGTTGACGAAGAAGATGAGGCGCCAGCCTCCGGCGGCCAGCAGCAATCCGCCGACCGTCGGGCCCAAGGCCAGCCCCAAGGCCTGAGCCGCCCCCTGGAGCCCGATCGCCTTTCCGAGCGCCCGACCGGGCACGACGAGCACGATAATGGCCAGGCTGTTCGCCTGCAGCATGGCCGCGCCGAGCGCCTGGAGAGCCCGAAACCCGCACAGTGCCCCGAGGTTCGGTGCCAGGCCGCACAGTGCGGACGCGATCACGAAAACGAGGAAGCCGTAGACGTAGAGCAGCTTGCGCCCCCACATGTCCGCGAAGCGACCGACGGCGATCACGCTCGCCACGAGGACGAGCAGGTACGAGAGCCCCACCCAGGTGACCGCGCCCACGCTGGCATTGAACGTGCGCTGCAGGGTGGGGAGGGCGACCGTCACGATGGACGCATCGAGCTGGCCCATGAAGGCGCCGACGCACACGGCGGCCACGGCGAACCACGGAGCGTTGGGGCGATCCCGGATGACCTGAGGCCGCCGGGGTTCGACCAGCAGACGGTCCCACGTCCAGGTCCACGGTCGCGACGCGCCCGTGTCGGTCCCTGGGTCGGAGCCCGTCACGTCACGTCCGCGGTGCGTCGCCCCATGTCACGACGGCGTTGGCCCTGATGTCACGTGACGATGAACCGACCAGCACCTCGTAGCGACCGGCATCGGAGCGCCACCCGCCGGTGTCCACGTCCCAGTACCGGTAGGCCGCGGCGCCCAGCTCCACCACGACCGATTCCCGCTGGCCGGCGTCGAGCCCGAGTTTCGCGAACCCCACCAGCTCGCGGTCGGGGCGCTCCACGCGGGCGTCGAGCGCACGCACGTACACTTGGACCACCTCGGTGCCTCGCCGCCCTCCCTCGTTCACCAGCCGGACCGTCACGCGCTCCGGCGTCACCACGACGTCGTCGTAGACGATGTCCCCGTAGGACAGACCGTGACCGAACGCAAAGAGCGGCGCGACGCCGACCGTGTCGAAGTGGCGGTAGCCCACCAGCACACCCTCGTCGTAGTGGACGGCGCCATCCGTTCCGGGATAGCGCGCGGGGTCCCTGCCCGTTGGCCCGTCCTCCACCCGTACCGGGAACGTGATGGGCAACCGGCCGGTCGGTTCCAAGACCCCGACCACGATGTCCGCCAACGCATCCGCTCCCTCTTCGCCGGGGTACCAGGTCACCAGCACCGCGCCCGCCTGCTCGGCCCAGGGCATCTCGACGGGCGAGCCCGCGTTGACGACGACCACGGTGCGGGGATTGGCGGCCAGCACGGCCTCGACCAGCTCACGCTGGCGCCCGGGCAGGGACAGGTCGGGCCGGTCGTGCCCCTCGGATTCCCACTGCCCGTTGGACCCGACGACAACGACCGCGACGTCGGAGGCTGCGGCGGCGGCGATGGCCCGCTCGAACTCGTCGCCCGCCTCCGGCCGGGCGGCGGCGATGCGGGCGCCCATGATGGGGGAGGAGTGGGACCGCGGCCACAGCTCGACCACCAGCTCGTACGAGCGGCCTGCCTCGAACTGGTGCTCGGCCTCCACCGGCGCGCTGCCGGCCCCGTAAAACCCGACGCCGCGCTCGGGCTCGGTGTTGTCGACGACGACGGCGCCGTCGATGCGCAGCACCGAGCGGCCGGCGCTTTCGAGCCCCAGACGCCAGCGCCCCGCGACGTCGGGCGTGAACGTCCCTCGTATCCGTGCGGCCCACTGCCCCGGCTCCAGGCCCGGCTGGGGCGGCCCGATCCACATGATGCGGGCCGTGTGGGCCACTTCGGCCGCCACCGCCGCCCGGCCGTCCTGCTCCGGGGGGTCGGGATGGTCAAAGTACTCGACCAGGAACTGCTCGCCGTTGAGTAAGCGGAGGTCGATGGCCGGCAGCCCGCGGTCGATGCGGCACCCGACCTCATGGACGACCCGGGCGTCGGGGAGGCGCTCGGCCAGCGCGTCGGCGACGCTGCGCCGCCGGTGCGGCGTCACCTCCGAGCTGCCGCCGCCCATGGCGAGCTGGCTCGCGTTGGGGCCGATCACGGCCACGCTCGCCGGCCGGCCGTCGCCCGTCGCGCGCAAGGGGAGAAGGCCGTCGTTGACCAGCAGGACCGTTCCCTCGGCTGCCACCTCCCGGGCCACCGCTCGTCGTCCCGGGTCGTCCTGCTCCCCCTCGGAGGCGGGTGATGCGGGGCCGTCGAGCACGCCGACGCGGTCCAGCAGCAACAGGGTGTGGCGGAGCAGCTCGTCCACCAAGAGCTCGTCGACCTCTCCCGCCCGCACTGCGGCGGCCAGGGACGGGCCGAGCCACGCCGACGGCCCGGGCATCTCGAGGTCGAGGCCGGCCCGCACGGCGGGGACCGTCGAGTGCGTCCCGAACCAGTCCGACATCACGAGCCCGTCGAAGCCCCACTCGTCCCGCAGCACGCCCTCGATCAGGTCTGGCTGTTCGCCGCAGTAGATGCCCTCCACCTTGTTGTAGGCGGTCATCACGGACCAGACGCCGGCCTCCTGTACCGCGGCTTCGAAGGCGACGAGGTGGATCTCCCGGAGCGCGCGCTCAGAGACCTCGACGCTGATCGTCATCCGCTCGTGCTCCTGGTCGTTGCAGGCGTAGTGCTTGATACAACACCCGACCCCTGCGCCCTGCACCCCTCGCACGTAAGCGACGGCCAGGCGCGCCGTCAGCAACGGGTCCTCGGAGAAGGACTCGAAGGTGCGCCCGGCCAGCGGCGTGCGCGGGATGCACACGGTCGGTCCCAGCAGCACGTGGACGCCCTTGATGCGCGCCTCGGCGGCCAACACCTCGCCCAGGCGCTGCACCAGCGGCGGGTTCCACGTCGAGCCGACCGCCATGCCGCAGGGCAGCGACAGCGAGCGCCGACCGATCAGGCTGTCGCCGCGCACGCCCGACGGGCCGTCGGACACCTTGAGCGCCCCGATGCCGAGCCGCGCGACCGGCGGGAGATACCACAGGTTGGCGCCGGCGGAGAGGGAACATTTCTCATCGAGGGACAGGGCCTCGATGAGGCGCTCGATTTCGAGCTCCATCTCGAGCTCGGACCGTCCGCCCGTCACCAGGTGTCCACGAATGGTCGCCGCCCGCCGGTGCCCACCGCCGGCCCCTCGAACCGTAGACCCGCCGCGTCGAGCGCGTGCACGAAGCGGGCCCGGGTCACCGCCGGGTCGATCACGTCGTCGATCTCGAAGTGCTCGGCCACGTGCACCGCCTTCCCGTGCTCGTAGGCGCGGAACACCATGGCCGAGAAGGCCGCGGCGCGCTCGTCCGGGTCTTCAATGCGGTCCAGTTCGCGCCGGAAGCCCAGGCGCACCGCACCCTCGAGCCCCATCCCGCCGAGCTCCCCGGTGGGCCACGCCACGGTGAACAGCGGCCGGTGGAACGACCCGCCGGCCATCGCCTGCGCACCCAGCCCGTAGCCCTTGCGCAGCACCACGCAGGCGAACGGCACCGTCAGCGACGCGCCCACGACGAACATCCGGCTCACGTGGCGCACCAGCGCCGCCTCCTCGGCATCGGGCCCCACCATGAACCCTGGCGTGTCGCACAGCGACAGCAGCGGCACCCCGAACGCCTCGCACAGCTGCATGAAGCGGGCCGCCTTGTCCGCACACCCCGCGTCGATCGCGCCCGCCAGGTGCATCGGGTTGTTGGCGATGACGCCCACCGACCTTCCCTCCACCCGGGCCAGCGCGGTCACCATCCCGGGCGCGAACGACGGCCGTAGCTCGAGCACCGACCCCTCGTCGGCCACCAGCTCGATCGCCCGGCGTACGTCGTAGACCCGGCGCCGGTCGGGCGGGACGACGACGCGCAGCCGCTCCTGATCGGGCGCCGTCCAGTCGCGCACGTCGCCTTGGAAGTACGCCACATAGTGGCGGGCCACCTCGATGGCTTCCTTCTCATCGGCGCAGAGGACATCGACCACCCCGTTCGGAACCTGCACCGACACGGGGCCGATCTGTTCGGGGGTGAACACGCCCAGCCCGCCGCCCTCGATCATGGCCGGGCCACCCATGCCGATGTTGGCGTCAGGAGTGGCGATGATGACGTGGCAGCATCCGAGCAGCGCCGCGTTGCCGGCGAAGCATCGCCCCGAGACGACGCCGACGAGGGGCACGAGCCCGCTCAGGGCGCCGAAGCGCGCAAAGGCTTCGGTGTCGAGACCGGTGACGACGGCCATGTCGGTGTCACCGGGACGCCCGCCGCCGCCCTCGGCGAACAGCACGACGGGGAGACGCAACCGTTCCACGAGCTCGAAGAGCCGGTCCTTCTTCTTGTGATTCATCTGGCCCTGGGTTCCGGCCAGCACGGAATAGTCGTACGACAGCACCGCACAGCGCGACCGTTCCCTGTCGAAGAGGTCGCCGTTGACGCGGCCGATGCCGGCGATCAGGCCGTCGGCCGGCGTGTGGGCCACGAGGTCCTCGGTGCTTCGGCGCGCCCGCTGGGCCGCGATGACGAGCCCGCCGTACTCGTCGAAGCTGCCGGGGTCGCACAGGTCCTCGACGTTCTCCCGCGCGGTCCGGCGGCCGCCTGCGTGCCGGCGCTCGGTGGCCTCCGTTCGGCCGGCGTCGTGCGTGGCGGCCACGCGGGAGCGGAGCTCGGCGAGCTCGGGACGAATTTCGTCGGATCCCGGCGCGTCACGCCCCTTGTCGCCCGCCGCGCCCGCGGCGCCGACCGCGCCGACCGCGCCGGCTGGTTGGTCGGACTCCATGATGGACAGGAGGACGTCGCCGGTCTGCACGGCATCGCCGGACGCCACCGTCACCGAATCGATGCGCCCCGGCGTGGCGGCCTCGACCACATGCTCCATCTTCATGGACTCGAGCACCACGAGCACGGCCCCCGCGTCTACCTGGTCTCCCGGCTCCACCGCGACCCGGAGCACGGTGCCGGCGAAGGGCACCCGCAGGTCCGTCAGCCCTGCCACAGGGGCTCGGGCGCCTCGAAGCCGACGGGGGTGCCCCAGGTGTTGCGGTGCGAGACCTGGTCGGCCGGGCGCCGCGATCCGATGCCCCAGGTGCCGGTGGGGTAGCCGAAGCTCACCGTGCCCGAGAGGATCCAGCCCTCGTCCGTCGGGACGCCGAGGATCTCGAACGTCTCGGCCGGATGGAAGAACTGCAGCAGCGCGGTGAGGCAGCTGCCGATGCCCTCGGCCCGGGCGGCCAGCATGGCGCTCCACACGGCCGGGTAGATGGAGCCTCCGGTCGGGTCGTGCTGGCTGAACGGGAACAGGTAGAGGGGGACCTCTTCGAAGTGGTCGGCCAGCCACTGGGCCGAGCGCTGAACCTTGAACAACTGCACGGACTCGGGTGCGTCGGGGCTGGCGGCAGCCGCATCGAGCTGGGCCCTGTAGACGGACTTCCAGAGCTCGCCGATGGCGTGTTGGTACAGGGGGGCGAGGGCCTTCTTCTTGTCCGGGTCGTCGAGGAGGAGGAAGCGCCAGTTCTGCTGGTTGCCGCCCGAGGGGGCGTGGATGGCCGCATCGAGGAGGCGGGCCTGGACGTCAAGGGGGATCGGATCGGGTTTGACCCTGCGCATGGCGCGCGTCGTGTAGAGCGCTTCGTGAAGATCCATATGCAGCGCACCTTACGCCGCTGGTCGGACCGCGTGAGTTGTGTGGCCGTTGTCCCGGAGACCTTGCTTCGGAGCCTCGGAGGCACCACCATGTGGCCCAGGTCACCGCCCACGCTCGCAGCCCCCTTGCGCCTTCTTGGCGTGAGGGCCACCACGTGCGGGTTCGTGGGCCCGGCGGCAGGCGATTGGCGATTGGCGATTGGCGATTGGCGGCAGGCGATTGGCGAGTGGTGAATTGAAGGGTCATCCTTCTCTTTTGGCGGAACCGCGCGTTCCGCCCTTTCAGCGTTGGCTGGACCAGCCGCTCTCCGGTGTGGGCTGTTTGACGAGCTGGATGTTGGCAACCGCCGCGTTCTTCGGCATGATCGCTCTGCTTGGCGGCCCCTCGGCGAGAGACTCCAGCGAGTCCTCCTTCGCCACGTGGGCGACCGCCCACGGCCAGCTGGCCTGTGCGTACGCCCCGGCGACCCCGGTCACCCAAACCTTCCTCCCTCAATACCAGGTCGGTCCTCAAACCGCGCCCCTCTGGCCGCTCGTCTCGGGTGGGATCGCGTCCCTGACGAAGCTCGGCCACGACGTGCCGTTCCCGTCGATCCACCAACTCGGTGTCCGATGTGACGACGCCTACACCGCCATCTACGGCTGGGCGGAGGCGTCCCGCGCCCTGCTGCCCACGACGGGCATCGGCTATGCGGCGTGGTTCGCGTTGGTCGCGGGCGTCGTCGCCGTGTTGCGGGCGATTGGTCGCGGTGGCACGAGGTGGGAGGCCCTCGGCGTCCTGCTCGTCGGCTTGACGCCCGCCGTCTGGATGCCCGTGCTGGACTACTACCACCCCGAGGACCTCCTCGCTGTCGGACTCATGCTGGGCGGTCTGGCCTGTTTCGCTCGTCGGAACTGGGGGTGGTCCGGCCTCCTCCTGGGGTTGGCCGTCACCTCGCAACAGTTCGCCCTGCTGGCCCTCGTGCCCCTGGTCGTCGCGGCCCCCGCACGGGCACGGTGGAGACTGCTCGTGGCCGCGGGCGCGGCCTGGGCGCTGGTCAGCTTGCCGGTCGTCGCGGCCACCTCGGGAAGGGCGCTGGGCGCGGTCGTTTTCGGAACGGGCAATGCCGCCACCTTTGGCGGCACTCTCTTGTGGGAGACGGGAGTGCGTGGGAATGCATTGACCTTTTTCTCCCGGATCGTGCCGATCATTCTCGCCGCGGTGATCGCGTGGTGGGTCGTGCGGCGAGTGGGACCCCGGGTGCTCCAACCCGTTCCTCTTGTCTCGCTCGTCGCGACGTGCGTCAGCCTCAGGCTCGTTTTCGAGAAGGGTCTCTTCGATTACAAGTTCATGGCGCTCGCAGTGATGCTCATCGTGCTGGCCATCACCCAGCGCCGGATCACGGGTCGATTGGTCGTCTGGCTCGCGCTGGTGCCCCTGGCGTTCAACCCGGTGCCGACCGGGCTTGCCGTCAACGCGAGATCATGGGGCTTCGATGCGACCTCGGGGTTCGAGGTGGCCTGCATTCTGGCCGGGCTGTTGCTCGTGGCGTGGGACGCCTCGCGCCGCCGCGTCCGGTGGTACCTCGTGGCTGGCGTCGTGCTCGCCCTCTGCGCGTTTGTGCACCGGCCACCCATGATCGACTCGGTGCGCGCCCCCTTTGCCGTGTGGTTTTGGCAGCTGGTTCTCGTGGGCAGCGGCGTGGTGATGGCTGCGGGTCCGCTGGTGTCGCTGGTGCGTGCCCGCGAAAGAGGGGAAGAGCGCTCGCCGGCTGGTGCCGAGCTGGTGGGTCTCCGCTATGGATCTCGGCGCCGGCAGGGATTGGGCGTTTCCACCGTTCGGTGACCGGGTGACCGGGTGACCGGGTGACCGGGTGACCGGGTGGTGTCAGGCCGAGCTGCCCTCGTTCACCCGTTGCAGGTTCTCCACGGCGTCGATGTACTCCTCGACCATCCCGAGCACCACGTCTTTGGTCCGGCGCACCGACGTCGCCCGGCCGATGATCTGCCCGGCCGGGTTGAAGTTCACGTCCCGCGCCTCTTCGGGGTATGCGTGGCCGCGTGACACGGCCTCGATCGCCACCATCATCTGCAGCGGCATCCCCAAGGGCTTGGGATTCCCCGGCGCCTCCCAGGCTTCCGTCCAGTCGTTCTTCAGCATCCGGCACGGCTTGCCCGTGAACGAGCGCGACCGGACGGTGTCGCGGGAGGTGGCCCTGAGATAGCTCTCCATCTGCTTGGGCGGGACGTCGGCCTCCTCGACGGTCAGCCACAGCGAGCCCGTCCAGACCCCGGCTGCGCCGAGCACCATGGCCGCGGCCATCTGGCGACCGCTGCCGACGCCACCGGCAGCGAGCACCGGCAACGGCGCCACGGCATCAATCACCTCAGGCCACAACACGATGGAGCCGACGTCACCCGTGTGGCCGCCGCCCTCGGAGCCCTGGCAGATGACGATGTCGACGCCGGCCGCCTTGTGGTTCAGTGCGTGTTTCACCGACCCCGCCAGTGCGGCGATCAGCATCCCGTGCTGGTGCACCTGCTCGATGACGTCGTCGGGCGGCGTCCCCAGTGCATTGGCCACCAGCTTGACCTTCTCGTGGCGCAGGATGACCTCCACCAGCGGTGCCGCCGTGGCCGCCGTCCACCCCAGCAGCTCGCGCCGCGGGCCGCCCTCGATCTCGGGTACCCCGTGGTCCGCCAGGATCTTCTTGGCGAAGGTGCGGTGCTCGTCGGGGATCATGGCCTTGAGCTCCTCCTCGAGCTTGACCGGGTCGAGCTCGCCCATGCCCTCGTACTTGCCGGGGATGACGATGTCCACCCCGTAGGGGCGGTCGCCGACGTGCTCGTCCAGCCAGGTGAGCTCGACCTCGAGCTCGTCGGCGCTGAACCCCACGGCGCCCAGCACGCCCATGCCGCCAGTGTTGGTCACGGCGGCGGCGACGTCGCGGCAGTGGGTGAAGGCGAAGATGGGGAACTCGATCCCGAGGCGCTCGCAGAGTTCGTTGTGCACGGGGTGACCTCCTAATTAGGTACCCGTCGATCGTTGCCGCTCGGCCCTCCCGGGGGCGTGCGACGACGTGTTGCCCGGGGCCACCCCGGCGACTAGAACGGATTCTAGTTTTTGCTGGTGCATGCTGCAGCGAAAGAGATTTCCCGCAGTGAGGAGGACGGTCGACCTGCGGGGCAGACGGGGACACGGCCGGCCGGCCGGGAGCAACAGGGGAGGGACATGCCGATTCGGACCGAGCCGGTGTTACCCGAAGCGGACTGGCAGCTGCGCCTAAATCCGCCCACCGACGGCTCGGGCATCGGCACCCTGACCCTCTGTTACCCCGAGAAGCTGAACATGTGGTCGTGGGAGGCGACGCGCCAGCTGGGCGCCCTGGCCGACCGCGCCCGCTTCGATGACCGCATCCGCGTCCTCGTCGTCAAAGCCGAGGGCCGGGCGTTCTGCGCCGGCATCGACCTCGGCATGCCCGAGGACCGGGTCACGGGGCGGTCGCCCGCCGAGAAGGTGCGCAACTACTACGAGGGACTGCGCTGGGTGCACGAGCGCTTCCGGGTCTTCCACGAGCTCCCGCAGCCGATCGTCTGCGCCGTGCACGGCTACTGCCTGGGCTTCGGTTTCGAGCTCGCCCTCATGTGCGACATCCGGGTGGCGGCCGACGACGCGATCTTCGCCCTGCCCGAAGCTCAGGTCGGCGTCTCCGTCGACGCCGGGGGTGACCTGCGTCTGGCCAACGAGATCGGCGCCGGCCACGCCAAGTTGCTGGCGCTGACGGGCCGCCGCATCGACGCGGCCACGGCGGAGCGTCTCGGCATCATCCAGCAGGTCACGACCCGCGACGAGCTCGTGCCCGCGGCCATGGCCATCGCCGGGGAGATCGCGGCCAACGCACCGCTCGCCGTGCAGTCGATCAAGCGCACCATCGACGCCTTCGCCTACCGGGGCCTGCCCGAGGTGCTCAAGTTCGAGGCGCTGAGCGCGTCGGTGGAGTTCGTGAGCGACGACATGCCGGCGGGCTACGCCGCCAAGGCGAAGAAAGAGCAGGCCGAATTCGAGGGCAAGTAGCCGCCGCCCGTCCGCCGGACCCGGCGCCGGCGGGACCCGGCCGGCCGGCTCTCAGGTGCCGGCGGTCTCCTCCTCCTGATCGGCGAACTGGGTCCGGTAGAGCTCGGCGTACAGCCCGTTGTCCGCCAGGAGGCTCGCGTGGGTGCCCCGCTCGATGATGCGGCCCCCGTCGATGACGAGGAGCTCGTCGGCCTCCCGGACGGTGGAGAGCCGGTGGGCGATGACCAGGGACGTTCGGCCGGCCAGCGTCTCGCGCAGGGCGCGCTGCACCGCCGCCTCGGACTCCGAGTCGAGGTGGGCCGTCGCCTCGTCGAGGACGACGATGTCCGGCGCCTTGAGTATGAGGCGGGCCAGGGCGACCCGCTGCTTTTCTCCCCCGGAGAGCCGGTAGCCGCGCTCGCCGATGACCGTATCGAGGCCATCGGGGAGCTCCCCGACCAGGTGCCCGATCTGGGCTTGGTCGAGGGCGTCGAGGACCTCGCGCTCGGTCGCCTCCGGGCGGGCGTAGAGCAGGTTGGCCCGCAGGGTGTCGTGGAAGAGGTGCGGGTCCTGGGTCACCACCCCCACGACGTCGCGCACCGAGGACATGGTGGCGTGTCGCACGTCGATGCCGCTCAGACGCACCGATCCGGCGGTCACGTCATAGAGGCGGGGGACCAGATTGGAGATCGTCGTCTTTCCCGCTCCGGACGGCCCGACCAGGGCCACCATCTGGCCGGGCTGGACGGTGAAGGACACGTCGTGGAGGACTTCGTTGCGCAGACCGGTCTCGAGGACCGCCACCGACTCGAGTGAGGCGAGCGAGACCTCGCCGGCGCTCGGGTACGTGAAGCTGACGCCATCGAACTCAATGGACGCGTTGCCCCGCGGGATGTCGACCGCATCGGGGTCTTCCTCAATCATCGGCACGATGTCGAGGACCTCGAAGAGCCGTTCGAAGGAGACGAGCGCCGTCATGACGTCGAGGTTCAGGTTCGAGAGCTGGGTGAGCGGACCGTACAGTCGGGTCAGGTAGGCGGCCAGCGCGACCACGGTGCCGACCTGGAGGGTCCCGTGGATCGCCGCCACCCCTCCGACGCCGTAGACGATGGCGGTGGCCAGTGACGCGGTGAGCGTGAGCGCCACGAAGAAGAACCGGGCGTAGGTGGCCTGTGCGATACCGATGTCGCGCACACGACCCGCCTTGGCGTCGAAGGCCGCCGCCTCGGCGTCGGGCCGGCCGTTCAGCTTGACGAGCATGGCGCCCCCCACCTGGAAGCGCTCCTGCATGACCATGTTCATCTCGCTGTTGAGGTCATAGCCCTCCTTGGTGAGCGAGCCAATGCGCTGCCCCACGAAGCGGGCCGGGATCAGGAAGATGGGGAGCAGGATCAGCGCGGCGAGCGTGATCGGCCAGGACAAGAAGAACATCACGCCCACCACGATGATGACCGTCACCAGGTTGCCGATCACGTTGGAGAGCAAGTCGGTGAACGCCTGCTGGGCGCCGATCACGTCGTTGTTCAGCCGGCTCACCAACGCGCCCGTCTGCGTGCGGGTGAAGAACGCCAGCGGCATTCGCTGGATATGACGGAACACCTTGGCTCGCATGTCGTAAATAAGACTCTCGCCGAGGTAGGCGGAGATCCGTCGGTCGACGAGCGACAGACCGGCGTCCGCCACCGCCAGGACGGCAACCAGCACGGCCAGCCAGATCACGAGGCTTTCGTCGTGTTTGAGGATCCCGTTGTCGATTAGGGATTGCAGGATCAACGGGTTCACGGCGCCGATGACGGCGCCGAGGATGACGACGGGGATGAAGATGGCCAGGATCTTCCGGTAGGGGACGGCAAAGGTGAGCATGCGCCGGGCCGTGCCCTTCTTGACCCGGTGCCGCAGGACGGAGCGGTCTTGGCGTACCGAGCGCATGCCGGCCCAACCGCCGCCGCGTCCTCCGCCCATTGCGTGGCCCCGCATACTCATGCCTGCAACCTACTGTCGGCGCCTCGGAGGCCAGGTCACGCTGTCGTCCGTCGCCGCAGGCTCCGCGTCAGGCAGAGCCGCCCACGGCGTGGACGCCGCCGTCCACGTGGACGATCTCGCCGGTCGTCATGGGGAAGAGATCGCTGAAGAGCGCGATGGAGGCTTTTGCCACGGCGGTCGAGTCGTGCACGTCCCAGCCGAGCGGGGCCCGTTCGGCCCAGGTGTCTTCGAAGGCGCTGAACCCGGGGATCGACTTTGCCGCCATCGTCCGCACGGGGCCCGCTGCAATCAGGTTCACCCGGATGCCGCTGGGTCCGAGTTCTTTGGCCAGGTAGCGGGAGAGGGATTCGAGGGCCGCCTTCGCAACGCCCATCCAGTCGTAGACGGGCCACGCCACCGTCGCGTCGAAGTCGAGGCCGACGACCGAGGCGCCGCCGTCCTTGCCTGCCGCTTGGAGCAGGGGCAGGAAGGCATCGACCAGAGCTTTGAGTGAGTAGGTGGAGATGTTGAGCGCGACCGAGACGTCGTCCCAGCCCGCGGTGAACATGCCGCTGCCGAGGCAATCGGGCGGCGCAAAGCCGATGGCATGCAGCAGGCCGTCGAGGCGGTCCCAGCGGGCGGCCAACGCCTCGCCCGCGGCGGCGAGCTGTTCGGGAGATGTCACGTCGATCTCCAAGACCTCCGGCTCGCGCGGAAGTTTGCGGGCCGTCCGCTGTGTCAGGGAGAGGGCCCGGCCGGCACCAGAGAGCACGATCTCGGCGCCCTCCTCCTGGGCGAGGCGGGCCACGGAAAAGGCCAGGGACGCGTCGGTGAGCACGCCCGTGACGAGGAGCCGCTTTCCGTCGAGGAGTCCCACTGCGCCAGGAGGTTATGCGAAGGTAGGACCGTGCACGTGGGAATTCTGGGTGGGACGGGCCCGGCCGGGCGCGGGCTGGCCGTGCGCCTCGCCGATACCGGCATGGCGGTGACGATCGGCTCGCGTGATGCGGATCGGGCCGCAGGTGTGGTGGGCGACCTCGTGGCTCGTTGGGAGGACCGGACGCTGGCGCTCACCGGGTCGGACAATGCCGACGCCGCCGCGGCGGACATCGTCGTCCTCGCCACTCCCTGGGACAGCGCGGCCGCGACCGTGCGGTCGTTGCGGGAGCCACTGGCCGGGAAGGTCGTGATCTCCATGGCGAATGCGCTGGTCAAGGAGGGGCGCGAGATGCTGGCGCTGATACCACCACGGGGCTCGGTGGCCGCGGCGATCCAGGCCGCCGTGCCCGCGAGCCTGGTGGCGGCGGCCTTCCACCACCTCCCTGCAGCGGAAATGGAAGATCTCGAATCGGGGTTGGAAGCCGACGTGCTTGTGTGTTCGGACCATCCGGAGGCGACGGCCGCCACGCTGGGTTTGGTGGAACGTCTGCGCGGGCTGCGGCCGCTCGATGCCGGGAGCCTGAGCCAGGCCTCCGCCATCGAGGCGTTCACCGCCGTCTGCGTGACCCTCAACATCCGGCACAAGGGCCACTCGACCCTGCGGATCGCCGGTATCTAGCCGTGCGGCTGTTCGACACGGCCCGGAGGGAGGTGGTGGCGTTCGAGCCCGGACCGCTGGTGACGATGTACTCGTGCGGCATCACGCCTTACGACGCCGCCCATCTGGGGCACGCCGCGGTGTACCTGTACTTCGACATGCTGCAGCGCCGGCTCCAAGATGCCGGGTACGAGACGAAGTGCGTGCGCAACGTCACCGACGTCGATGACGACATCTTGCGCAAGGCCCGCGAACTGGGCGTGCACTACCTCGATCTGGCGGCCGAGGAGATGGCGCGATTCGACGCCGAGATGGGGCTGCTGAATCTCCTCCCCGTCTACTCCGAGCCTCGGGCGACCTCGGCCATCTCCGAGATCCTCTCGCTGATCGGAGAGGCACTCGAGAGCGGCCACGCCTACGAGTCCGGCGGCTCGGTCTACTTCAGCGTCGCGACGTTCGCCGAGTTCGGCCGTCTCAGTGGTCTCGACCGGGCCCACATGCTCGAGCTCGCTGCAGAGCACGGGGGTCACCCCGAGGACCCCAACAAGCGCGACCCCCTCGATTTCGTACTCTGGCAGCCTTCTTTGCCCGATGAGCCGGCGTGGGAATCACGGTGGGGCCCGGGGCGGCCCGGGTGGCACATCGAGTGTTCTGCCCTGGTCCTGCGCGAACTGGGGGAGACCATCGACCTTCACGGTGGCGGCCGCGACCTCGTGTTCCCGCATCACGAGTGCGAGACCGCTCAGTCCGAGTCGGTGACCGGCAAGCCGTTCGTGCACCTGTGGTTCCACGTCGGCCTGGTCGCGCTGGACGGGACGAAGATGTCGAAGTCGCTTGGCAACCTGGTGTTCGTCGGGGATCTGTGCAAGGAATGGGATCCCGCCGCCGTGCGCCTCGCGCTGCTGGGGCATCACTACCGGGAGGACTGGGACTGGCGCACCGACGAGGACATGCCGGCGGCGGCGGCCCGCCTCGCGCTGTGGCGGAGTGCGCCCGACGGCGACGGCGCAGCGGGACTGGGCGCGGTTCGGGTGGCTCTCGACGACGATCTCGATACCCCCGGGGCGCTCCGTGCGCTCGACGAGGAGGCGACCGCCGGTCGTTCCGTGACCGCCGGCGCGCGACTCCTCGGCATCCTCGTGTGAGTGCCTGGGGGTCGGGGCCGGCAAGGTGGTCCAGTACCCTGGTGCCACGGATCGGTGTCCGGACCAGGAGCAATCCTCCGGCTGAGCAGGAAAGGGAGCACGATGGCAGGCGTCATCTCGGTTGGTCTTCCCGACGGCTCGACGCGGGAGCTGGCTGAGGGCACGACGGCTGCCCAACTGGCGGGCTCCATCGGGTCCCGGCTGGCCAAGGCGGCCGTCGTCGCCACCGTCGACGGCCGGGAGGTGGACCTCGAGTCGGCGCTGCCCGACGGGGCGCAGGTCTCCATCGTGACCGAAGACACCGACGCCGGCCGCGAGGTCCTCAGGCACTCGACGGCCCATGTCATGGCTCAGGCCGTCCGGCGGTTGTGGCCGGGTGCGAAGTACGCCATCGGGCCGGTCATAGAGAACGGCTTCTACTACGACTTCGAGCTGCCCGACGGAGCGCACTTCAGCGACGACGACCTGGACCGGATCGATGCGGAGATGCGAGCGATCATCAAGGAGGACCAGCCCTTCGTCCGGCACGAGCACACCCTCGAGGAGGGGCTGGAGATCTTCGCCGACCAGCCGTTCAAGCAGGAGATCATTGAGGCCGTCGAGACCGGGGAGGAGGAGGTTGACGCCGCGGGCCCGGTGGTCAGCACCTACCGCAACTCGGACGCCTTTATCGATCTGTGCCGCGGGCCCCACGTGCCCTCGACCGGCCGGCTGGGCCACTTCAAGCTGATGCGGGTGGCCGGCGCCTATTGGCGGGGCGACGAGAAGCGCGAGCAGCTGCAGCGGATCTACGGGACCGCCTGGGAGTCCGAGAAGGCGCTCGCCGCCCATCTGCACCAGCTCGAAGAGGCCGAACGGCGTGACCACCGCAAGCTCGGGGCGGAGCTCGACCTCTTCAGCTTCCCGGAGGAGATCGGTTCTGGTCTCGCGGTGTTCCACCCCAAGGGAGGCACCATTCGCCGGCTCATGGAGGACTACTCGCGCCAGCGCCACGTCGAGTCGGGCTACGACTTCGTCAACTCACCCCACATCACGAAGAGCGCGCTGTTCGAAGAGTCGGGCCACCTGGACTGGTTCGCCGACGGGATGTTCCCGCCGATGGAGCTGGACGGGGGCACGCAGTACTACCTCAAGCCGATGAACTGCCCGTTCCACATCCTCGTGTACCGGAGCCACCAGCGCTCCTACCGCGAGTTGCCGATGCGGCTCTTCGAGTTTGGATCGGTCTATCGCTACGAGAAGTCGGGAGTGTTGCAGGGCCTCACCCGAGTCCGAGGAATGACCCAGGACGACGCGCACATCTTCTGTACCCCCGAGCAGATGGACGCCGAGCTCGTGCGCACGTTGCGCTTCGTTCTCGACCTCCTGCGCGACTACGGACTCAACGATTTCTACCTGGAACTGTCAACCAAGCCGCCGGGCAAGGGCGTCGGGACGGACGAGGAATGGGAGGTCGCCACCGAGGCGCTGCGCCGCACTGCGCTCGAGATGGGTCTCGACCTCGTCATGGACGAAGGGGGTGGTGCCTTCTACGGGCCCAAGATCTCCGTGCAGGCCCGTGACGCCATCGGTCGGACGTGGCAGATGTCGACGGTGCAGCTCGACTTCCAGCTCCCTCATCGCTTTGGGTTGGAGTACATCGGCCCGGACAATGCGCGTCATCGGCCGATCATGATCCACCGTGCCCTGTTCGGGTCGGTGGAGCGGTTCATGGCGGTGCTCATTGAGCACTACGCCGGTGCGCTGCCCACCTGGTTGAGCCCCGAGCAGGTACGGATCATCCCGGTCACTGACGCACACGCCGACTATGCGCAGTCCGTCGCGGACGCTGTGCGGGGCGGCCGGCCTACGGGCCACGGTCGATGCCAGCGGGGAGAAGATGGGTGCGCTGATCCGTAGGGCCAGGTTGGCCAAGATCCCCTACGTCCTCGTCGTGGGCGACGAGGACGTGGCAGGGGGGACGGTGGGCGTGAACCGGCGCGGGTGGGACACCAAACCTGAGAAGGGCGTGCCGGTCGCCGACCTGGTGGCGGAAGTGAACGACGAGGTCGCCCGCAAGGGGCTCCCCGAGGATCGGGCGCCGGCTCCGGCATCCGCATGAGTGAGGGGCCGCCGACACCGTGAGTTTCGAACACCTCTGGGCGGCGTGGCGCCGCGACTACATCGTCGAGGCCACGGCGCGCGAGCGGGCGGGCGGTGTCGGCCACGGGGAGGCGGACTGCGTGTTCTGCCGCCTGGCCGCGAGCGGCGCGCCCTCCGAGGAGAACTTGGTGGTGTGGCGGGGCGAGTTGTCCTTCGTCGTGCTGAACGCCTATCCATATGCCAGCGGGCACGTGCTTGTCCTGCCGCTCCGCCACGTCGGCTCTTTGGCCGAGCTCACAGAGGGTGAGTCCGCCGAGCTGTGGTCCGCCACACTGCGGGCGGTGGGCACGATCGAAGCGGCTTACGAGCCCGATGGCCTGAACATGGGCGCCAATCTGGGACGGGCCGCTGGTGCGGGGCTGCCGGCGCACGTCCACCTGCATGTCCTTCCGCGCTGGTCCGGTGATACCAACTTCATGACGGCGGTGGCCGAGACACGGGTCTTGTCCGAGACATTGGCGCTCTCCTGGAAGAAGCTCACCGACGCCTGGCCCGGATAGCGCACCGCCGGAGGGGCCCGACACGACCGCCCGGGCCGTCGGGACGCGTCCCGGATCGGTAGAGGTGGGCGCTTCGGCTCCCGCTCCCGCCGCCGCTCCCGCAGCCGCCTCGCCCGCAGACGTGTCGGGAGACGGCAAACGGCAGGCACGCAGGTTTGTGCGCAAGGCGTGGCCGGCCGTCCGTGTCATCGTGGGCTTTGGCCTCGTGGTGGTGGCGTTCTGGGTCTTGTCCTCGAAGGGCTCCGAGCTTTCTGGGTTCAGCACGATTTTCAAGACGTTCGACTGGTGGTTGGTCCTGCCGGCGGTGGCGGCCGAGATCGGCTCCTACGTGTGCTTCACCGCAATGCAGTACGAGCTGCTCAACGCCGGGCACCTGCGCGCTCCGGTCGTGCCGCTGTTCAAGCTCTCGTTCGCATCTCAGGCGATCACCAACTCACTCCCCGTCGGCAACGCGGTCGCGTCGGTGTACGGCTTCCGGTGGTTCCGCCGGTTCGGCGCGGACAACACCCTCGCCGTGTGGGCACTGGCCGGCACGCTGGTCGCAGCCTCGGTAAGCCTGTCGCTCCTGGCCATCGTCGGTCTGGGCTTCGCGGCCAACCAGGGTGCCTCGTTCGACCTGGTGCCCGTGCTGATCGGAACCTTCTTGATCATGCTCGGCCTCGGCTCGCTCTTCGTCTATGAGCGGCCGCTGCACGCAGTGGTCTCGGGCGTCCTGCGGGTCTCGGTCGCACTGACGGGTCGGCCCCGCGGCGACACACATGAGCAGATCGGGCGGATCATGGCCTGGATGACGGCCGTTCGTCTCAGCTGGACCCAGATCGGCCGCATCGTGGCCTGGGGCACTGCGAACTGGCTGCTCGATTGCGCCTGCTTCGCCCTGATGTTCGTGGCCCTCGACGCGCCGATTCCCTGGAAGGGACTTCTCCTCGCCTATGGCGCCGGGCAGCTGGCGGCGACGCTGCCCATCACGCCCGGAGGTCTCGGCGTGGTCGAAGGAAGCATCACCGTGGCCCTCGTGGCCTTCGGCGGCGCGCAGACGAGCACGGCCAACGCGGTGCTGATGTATCGCGTCTTTTCAGCTTCTGGATGATTCTCCTGATCGGATGGACACTGATCGCGCAGCTCGCTCTGCAGGTGCGCCGAGGCTGGTGGCCCCGCCAGGCCATGGCGTGCGACGTCGAAGCGGGACCCAAGAGATATGAGGCAGCACCGGTACCCGCGGCGGTGTCAGAGTGAGACACGGCTCTGCGGTACGCGGGGTGGGCGCTCTGGTCGTCGCGACGTCGCTGCTCTCGGCGTGCTCGGCGGCCCGGACCGGCCTCGGGACGACCGACGAGTCGTGCTATCTCGCGCTGCCGGTCGCGGCGAAGGCCGTCGGCGGTCACGGGCATCTCTCGGGCATCCGCAAGGAGACCCTCAGCGGCCTGCGCGACGTCGCCCCCGGGCTCTCTCGCCACCTCAGCCACGACGTTCCCAAGGGCCAGAACGTGTGCTTGGCGGGCTACACCGGGCACTTCACCGCGGCCGGACTCTCGAAGCCGTTCGGGCGCCAGTCGGGGTCACTCGCGGTCGTGGTGGTGACCACTCCGGGCAACAAGCTGCTCGGGACGTTGCTGCTGA
Organism: uncultured Acidimicrobiaceae bacterium; assembly: GCA_963744225.1. Classification (GTDB taxonomy): domain Bacteria; phylum Actinomycetota; class Acidimicrobiia; order Acidimicrobiales; family RAAP-2; genus Bog-473. The sequence goes on along the minus strand of CAVUSV010000005.1, from coordinate 280,281 downwards.
CGAAGACCCCCGTGCGCTTCCAGCACATTTTCTGACCCGCACTCCGGCGACGCCCGGCGACGCCCGTGGGGCCAGCGGGCGGCCGGCGGCTCAGCTCTCGAGTCGAGGGACCGACGCCATGAGATGGTCCGGGACGGCGTCGTAGTGGTCGTAGGTCACACTGAAGGAGCCCCGGCCGCTCGTCAGCGCTCGCAGGTCGACGGCGTAGCGGGTCAGTTCGGCCGTGGGCGCGGTCGCCGTCACGATCTGGTAGCCGGGGTCCTCGGCCGGGTCCGTGCCGATGATGCGGGCACGGCGCGAGTGCAGGTCCCCGAGCACGTCACCCTGGCAGTCGGCCGGAATCGTGACCTCCAGGCGCGAGATCGGCTCCAGGACCACCGGCCCCGCCTCGGCCATGGCCGCCTTGATCGCCTGGGCCGCGGCCATCTTGAAGCTGACCTCGTTGGAGTCCACCGAGTGCGCCTTGCCGTCGTCGACGGTGACGGCGATGTCGACCACGGGGTAGCCGTGCACGCCACCGCCTGCGAACGCCTCGAGCACACCCTTCTCGACCGCCGGGATGTACTGGCGGGGGATGGCGCCGCCCACCACCTCATCGTGAAACGCAAAACCCTCGCCGCGGGCCAGCGGCTCGAGACGCAGGTGACAGATGCCGAACTGGCCATGGCCACCGGACTGCTTCTTGTGCTTCCCCTCGGCCTGCGCCGGCACGGTGATGGTCTCCCGGTAGGCAATGCGCAGGTCTTCCCGCTCGACGTGGACATTGCACTTGCGTTCGAGGCGCTCGAGCGTGACGGAAAGGTGGACCTCGCCGTTGACGCCGAGGATGGTCTGGTGCGTCTCGTCGTCGCGAGTGACCGTCAGGGTGGGATCCTCGTCGCACAGCCGCTGCAACGCCGACATCAATTTGTCGTCGTCGGCCCGCGTCGCCGGCTTCACCGCGACATGCAGCGCAGGCTTGGGTAGCGCCGGCGGCGGCACCACGACGGGCTGGCCCTTGGGGGCGAGCGTGTCCCCGGTGCGCGTCCCGTTCAGGCGGGGCACTGCGACGAAGTCGCCCGCTGCGATGCTGGTGGCGGGAGCCGTCGCGTGGCCGGCGATGCTCTGGAGAGCATGCAGTCGCTCCTCGACCCTGGTGCGGGAGTTGACGAGGACGGCGTCGGGCTGGAGGGTGCCCGAGACCACTTTGCACAGCGACATCTTGCCGGTGTGGCTGTCATTGAAGGTCTTCGTCACGGTGAGCAATGTCGGTCCGGTCGGGTCGCAGGGGATCTCGGCCGTCTCGGTTCCCGCCATGGCCACGAGCGGCGGCCGGGATGCTGGGGTGGGGCAGAGTTCCTCGATCAGTCTGGCCAGGCGGTCGACGCCGACGCCGCTGGAGGCCGAGCAGCAGAGGACGGGGAACACGTTGGCCGAGGCGACACCGCCGGCAAGGCTCTTCTCGAGCTCGGTGTAATCGAGCGTTTCGCCGTTGAGGTAGCGCTCCATCAGGTCGTCGTCGCCCACGACGATGCCCTCGACCAGCTGCTCGTGCACGGTGTGCTCCTCGTCGACCAGGTCGTCGGGTATGGGCCCCTCGTGTCCGGCGGCCGGAACCGTGCCGTCGGGGGCCGTGCCAGGGGCAGGGGTCTCGTAGTGGGTGGCGGTGTCGTCGAGCAGGTCGATGACGCCGTGGAAGTCGACCTCATGCCCGATGGGGAGCTCCACCGGCGCGACGCCCGCGCCGAAAGACTCCCGGATCTCGGCCAGGGTGCGATCGAAGTCGGCCCGCTCTCGGTCGAGCTTGTTGATGACGACGACCCGCGGGACACCGAGGCGGGCGGCGGCGCGCCAGGCGTCCTCGGTCTGCGCTTGCACTCCGTCGGTGGCGCTGACAACGACCACGGCCAGGTCGACGTTGGCCAGGGCGGTGACCATCTCCCCGGCGAAGTCGGCGTAGCCCGGGGTGTCGAGCAGGTTCACCTTGACCCCGTTGACCGTGAACGGGGCCAGGCTGGTCGAGATGGAGAGCTGGCGGGACACCTCTTCGGGCTCGAAGTCCATGACGGTGGTGCCTTTTTCGACGGATCCGCGCCGGGCGATGGACCCGGTGGTGGCCAGCAGGGCCTCGGCCAGGGTGGTCTTGCCCGCACCGTGGTGCCCGACAAGGGCGACATTGCGGATTGCGGTCGGGTCGTGTGGCACCTGGTCCTCCGTCCTCCGTCAGGTCAGCGGCAGGCCGAACTGGGTCGTTGGACTCGAGTGTACGACCGGCGGTCCGGTCCCGCTCAGGGCGCCCCCGGGCTCCCAGTGCCGTTCCCCCGGTCTCCGGCCGCCCCGGCGGCCCCGGCGGACCCGGCGGCCCCGACCGCCCCGCTCGCCAGCGCAGCGTCGTACTCGTGCCGGACGGAGAAGCGCAGGAAGAGACCGAGCGTATCGAGGAGCAGGAGCCAGACGGCCTTGAGCGAGATCGTGCTGCCGAACCGCTCCTCAATGCGCACCGGGGCCTCGACGATGCGGGTGTAGCCCAGGCGTCGGGCCAGGACGAGGAGCTCGAGGTCAAGCGCGAAGCGGCTCTCACGCAGCAGGGGGAGGACGTCGGCGACCACCTTGCGGCTCACCAGCTTGATCCCGACCTGCGTGTCCTTCACGTTCAACCTGAACAAGAGGTGGATAAGGCGCTGATAGCCCCAGGAGTAGAGCCGCCGCAGCGGCGGGTAGTGCACCGAGGACTCGGGATGGCGCTTGCTCCCGATGATGATGTCGGGGTCCATGGTTCGCATAATGGACACGAAGGGCGCCAGGAATTCGGGCGAGATGTCGCCGTCGGCGTCGATGAAGCCGAGATACCGGCCCCGCCCCATCCCGAGGCCCACTCGGAGGGCGTGACCTTTTCCGACGTTGGTGTCGAACGAGATGCGCCGCACGACGCTCTCGGGGAAGCCGTCCAGGGTGAACGGGCTCCCGTCGGTCGAGCCATCGGACACCGCGATGATCTCGAAGGTCATGCCCGACGCATCGAGGACCCGCAGCATGTGCGCAACCGTGGAGCGCAGGCGGCGGCCGGGGTTGTAGTAGGGCACCACCATCGACACGTCGAGGGTGGGGTCGGGAAGGACGGTGATGTCGGGTCGGGGTCGTCCCGCGGTCCTCGGCTCCGACACGGGCTCCATCACCTCACGTGGCATGCCGACGGGTGGGGGGAGGTGGAGCGTCGGCTCCCCTGGGCATCTCGATGCAGGAGGCTATCCGACACGCCATCCGCACCGGCACGCGCCCCCGGGCCGTTGCCGGTCGACGTGGCGTAGGGCCCGGCGAAGGCACCGCGCCCGACGAACGCCCCGGATTGAACCATCCAACCGACTCCCAACCGACTCCCAACCGACTCCTAACCGACTCCCAACCTGCTCCCACGCCGAGGACCGCCCGGCGCTCCCACCAGGGGATCCGCGCCGAAACCGTCCGCCACCCGCACCAGGGCACGCCCCCGACCAGGCCCACCGCACCGCCCCGGTTCGGGGACCTGATGGTAAACTCTTGCAAACACCGCCCGGCCCCCCCAATGGGCCTGCGGACGACGAGGAGCCCCATGTTCGACGGTCGCTGGCGAGATGCCGTCGACCGGACCACCAGTCCGGTCGGCCAGTCTCTACACCGCCATGGCATCACCGCCGACGTGCTCACCGCCACCGGTCTCATCTCGGCGACGGCGACTGCGGTCCTGGTGGCGACGGGCCACCTCCACCTCGCCATCATCTTCCTGATCATCACGGGCATGCACGACCTCCTCGATGGCCCCGTCGCCAAGGCCGCGGGCACTGCCTCGGTCCGGGGTGCCTTCTTCGACTCGGTCACCGACCGCGTCGCGGACGCCGTCCTCATGATTGGCTGCGCGTGGTACTTGCTTGACCGAGGGCATGGCCACCTCGCGCTTCTGCCCATGGCCATCCTGGCGGTGACCGCCCTGGTCTCCTACGAACGGGCGAAGGCGGAGTCACTGGGTCTCGCGGCCAAGGGCGGTCTGATGGAGCGGGGCGAGCGCATGTTCTTGCTCGGCGTGGCCTTCCTCAGCGCTGCCATCTTCGTGCCGGTGCTGTGGATCCTGTTCGTCTTGATCACCTTCACGGCCGTCTCCCGTTTCGTCAAGGTCTGGAACGCGGCGTCCGGTCGCGACGCGGTCATCCGGCGTCGGATCGATGCCTGGCGCGAGGGCCGGGTCGACTCTCGTTGGCGGGCCTGGCGTGAAGCCCGCGAGTCGACGGGCCGACCGCGTCGGGACCCAACCCGCACAACAGGAGCACCCGTCGGCCGTCTGCGGGCCCGCCGCCAGGACGCACTGAGCAGCCGCTCGGGGCGCACGTTACGCGAGCGGCGCAGCGCAGCATGGGGCCACTCCGACGGCACCGGTGCGCGCCGCATCTCCGGCCGCCGCACACCGCCGGCACCCTGACCTGCGGGCGGCTCGGACCTGCACCTCTTGCACCGTGATGGCGCGTGATGGCATCCCTGGCTGCTGACGTGAACGAGCACGGGCCCGATTCCAACGCGGGTGCTCTCGCCGACGCCGACTCCGCTAACGCCGCTGGTGTCGGTGCCGAGCTCGATTCCGACTGGCGGGCCACGGCCACCTACCTGACCTACCGCGGCCTCGGCGCCGCCATGGGCCACATGCCCCTGCCGTTGGCGCAGGGCGTGGCGCGGGGCGTGGCTCGGTTCATGGCGCTGCGCGGCGGACCTGCCCTCGCAATGAACGAACGTCACATGCGACGCGTGCTCAGCAGCGAGTGCGTGGACGGGGTGGAACCCGACCCCGCGCTGGTGCGGCGCTGGAGCAGGCGCACCTTCGACTCCTATGGGACCTACTGGGCCGACGGCGCCCGGTTGCCCTACGAGAGCGAGGCGGGCGTACGCGCCCGCTGGCGGTTCGAAGATGGTGAGGAGCATCTCCGAGCGGCTTTCGCGCTTGGCCGGGGGGTCGTCATGGCGCTGCCGCATGTCGGCAGCTGGGAGTGGGGCGGCTACTGGCTGGCCCTCGAGGGCATGCCCATGACCGCCGTAGTGGAGCGCCTGGAGCCCCCCGGCTCTTCGAATGGTTCGTGGCGCAGCGTGCCGCCATGGGATTGACGGCGGTTCCGCTGGGCGAGGGATCGAGCGCGGCGCTCCTGCGGGCGCTCAAGGATGGCAACGTGGCCGGCCTGGTGAGCGACCGCGATTTGGGCGGCAAAGGGGTTGAGGTCGAGTTCTTCGGCGAACGCACGACGCTCCCCGGTGGAGCCGCCACGCTGGCCCTGCGAACGGGCGCGCCGCTGGTGCCGGTGGTCGTCTACTCCGGACCAGGGAACTGGCACTCTGGCGTTGTGCACGCGCCGGTCGACACCACGCGCCAGGGCTCCCTGCGGAAGGACGTCGCCCGGGTCACCCAGGACCTGGCCACGGTCTTCGAGCAGGACATCCGCCGCAGTCCGGAACAGTGGCACCTCTTCCAACCCAATTGGCCGAGCGACCCGCAATGACGACGGACTGGCTGAACGACCCACGATGAAGAAGGGTCGGGGGGTTCGCCGGTGAAGGTCGCCATGCTCTCGCCCTATTCGCTCACTCGCCCGGGAGGCGTGCAGGGCCAGGCGATCGGCCTGGCACGAGCGCTGCGGAAGCTCGGTCATGAGGTCACCGTGATCGGTCCGGCCGACGAAGGAACACCTGTCCCCTCCGCCGCTGGAGAGCATTTCGTCATCGGCCGGCCCACGGCGGTGCGCTCCAACGGGTCGGTGGCCCCGGTGGCGCTCTGGCCGACGGCCTCGGCCCGCGCCGAGCGGTTCGTGCGCTCCGCCGGCTTCGACGTGGTGCACGTGCACGAGCCTCTGGCACCGATGGCCGCCTACGGCCTCGTGCTGACTGCACCGCTCCCGATGGTGGGGACGTACCACAGGGCGGGTGTGAGCCGGTGGGTACCCCTCATCAAGCCGCTCGCCGAGATGGTGGCCGGCGGATGCAAATCAAGGTGGCAGTGTCGGAGGCCGCGCGCGAGACGGGCATCCGGTCCAGCGGCGGAACGTTCGAGGTGCTGTTCAACGGCGTGGACATGGAGCGTTACGAGGCGGCGGAGCCCGTGCACGACGAGTCCGGCCGACCCGTCGTCCTTTTCATCGGGCGCCACGAACAGCGCAAGGGCCTGAGTGTGCTCCTCGATGCCTTCGAGAAGATCGACCGGCCAGGTGTCCTCTGGGTGGTGGGCGACGGTCCGGAGAGCGAGGTCCAGCGGCGAAGGCACCCCGAGTCGGACCGGGTGCGCTGGTTGGGCGTCCTCGGCGACGAGGAGGTGGCCGCCCGCCTGGCCGGGGCCGATGTCCTGTGTGCGCCGTCATTGCGCGGCGAGTCGTTTGGCATGGTGCTGCTCGAAGGGATGGCGGCGGGCAGTGCCGTAGTGGCCTCTGATATCGAGGGCTACCGGTCGGCGGCGGGCGGCCACGCGGCCCTCGTGCCCCCGGGCGACGTTGCTGCGCTGGCCCGGGCGCTCGACTCGGGGCTGGCCGACGCCGTCGACGGCAGGGGGCTGTCAGCGACCGAGTCGAGCAAGGCGGCGACCGAGTACGCCAGGGGCTGGTCAATGGAAACCCTTGCCGGGCGCTACGTCGACGTCTACAACCGAGCGATCGAAGCCTTCGGGGCTCGCTGGCCAGGTCGCCGGCGCTGAGACAGCCGACCCTCTGAGTCCCACGCCGGCCCGACTCGGCCCTCCGCCTCGTCCGGCCACCCCCGTTTCGCGCAGGATATCGACGGTTCAGATAGCGAGTATCGACTGGCCAGATGAATTTTTTGGTGAGTCGGTTGAATTCTTCGCGAGCCCTATCGAACGGCCCTATTAATTGCACGCGGAGGCTGCATACACTCCCGATTGATTCGTGCCGACCCTTCTTGGCGAGTGAGGGTACTCAATGCTGCTCAGACTCAACCTCTATGACTTTTCCCTTGTCGGGTTCATGCAATTGTTCCTGGCGTCGGCGCTCTTCCTGAGTCCTGCGCGCCGAGCCAGCGGCTATCGGCGCTGGACCGGGTCGAGGACCTTCGAGGTCTTTCTCAACAGCACCGTCGCGCTTGTCATGGCGGTGATCGCATGCTTCCTCGTGTCGGTGATTTGGGGGATCGCCCTGACCACGCTGCAACTTTCCGGGATCGTGGTCACTTTGATCGCTGTGATCGTCGTCATAGCCCGGCCTGACTGCAACGTCGTGGGGCAGATCTTCTCGGCAGCTTTTATCACCGCCGGACTGGGCTTGGTCCTGTTCACCGTCAATCTGACCACCAAATATGCCAACGGTGGGCTCGAGCTCTTGGCAGCGGGCTTCTTCGTGGTGCTCAGTATCTGCGCCGTGATGTTGTGGAACTCGTACGTCATCTCGACGAGTGACGTGCTGTGCCGGTTCCGGCACTCGCGCCCGTTGCCCGAGGCCGATCCGTCGTTCCAGCCGTTCGTCTCCCTGCATATCGCCGCCTACAACGAGCCGCCGGAAATGTTGATCGAGACCATCAGGAGAGCCGAGGCGATCGATTATCCCAATTTCGAGATCGTTGTGATCGACAACAACACCAAGGACCCGGCGGTCTGGCGGCCCGTCGAGGAATATTGCCGCGATCGGCGGCGCATTACCTTCGTCCACGTCGACCCATGGCCCGGTTTCAAGGCGGGTGCTCTCAACCTGGCCCTGCGGCACTACACCGACGAGCGCGCCGAGATCATCGGGTTGATCGACGCGGACGATTTCGTCGTTCCCCATTATTTGAAAGAGACAGCGCCCTACTTCTGCGACGAGCGCATCGGGTTCCTGCAAAGCTTCGAGGGCAACCGTGACTACGAGGGAAGCCCGTATTACACGGCCTGTGTCGACTCGTATCAGGCCTTCTACCTGACGAACATGTCGTCGCGAAACGAGCGCGACTCCGTACCGTTCGTGGGGACCATGGGACTCTTCCGCCGCAGTGCCCTCGAACAGGCGGGTGGGTGGAACGAATGGTGCATCTGCGAGGACACCGAGGCGTCGGTCCGCGTTCTCAAACAGGGCTGGTCCGGCCTGTACATCCCGCGCTGCTTCGGCAGAGGGGTCGTCCCACCTTCGTATGCAGGTCTGTCCACGCAGCGCTACAGGTGGTGCTTCGGAGGCATGCAGATCCTTCGTCTGCATTGGCGAAGCCTGATGCCGTGGGACCGTTCTCCCAACAACCACTTGTCGGTGCATCAACGGCGGGACTACCTCATGGCGAGCCTCGGATGGATGCGAGATCTCTTGATGGTGTTGTTCACGCTCGGCCTGTTCATCACGACCGGGCTGTTGTTGTCGGGCTCGCGTTTCTGGATCGAGCCGATCGCGGGTGGCGTCAGTCTGTTGGGAATATGCCTGATCGTCATCGCCTCCCTCAGCATGCTCTGGGTGTTGCGGCAATGGACCACCATGTCGCGCCGCCGCGCCTTTTACAGCCTGATTATCAGTCTGGCGTCCAGTTGGACCATCGCGATCGCCTGCATCCAGGGTTTGGCACGGCGAGAGGGCGTCTTCCTCCGCACTCCCAAGAACGACCGGAACCAGAAGGTGGTGCGGCATGTGCGGGATGCGCTCTGGCTGGCACGTTGGGAGATGGTCCTGGTGGCGTTGCTCCTTGCGTGCGCCGGACTCTTGGCAGCTTCGTCGCAGGCCCACATCCTGCTGATCGCGGTGATCTGCCTTCAGGCCGGTGTGTTCCTCTGTGCTCCCGTCGCAGCCTTCTGGAATGTGAAGGCGCAGACGGTGCCGGCCGCCGAACGCTCGCGCCGCTTCCACGCGGAACGGGAACGCCGATCCCTGCGCCCGCAGCGATCGTTCGTCGGGTTGGGGGTGGCGATGGTGATGCTGGCACTCATCGCGGCCGTCGTCACCGCGTCGGTCACCGCGCCCGGCAAGTTGCTCGCAGGTGGGACTGCAGCGTTCCGCATCAAGACTGCGCCGGCGCATCTCGATGCCCTACCCGTCGGTGCCCCCGTAGTGGGTCTGTATGCCGACGTCCGGGCAGCCCCGGGCGGCGGATGGGTGGCCGTGACGGCCCAGGGAACCGTCAAGGTCGGCGGGGGTGCCAATGACTTCGGGGACCTGCAACGTCATAGTCCGCCCATCGTCGCGTCGAACATCGTGCAAGTCCGACCGACCCCGGACGGCTTCGGGTACTGGTTGGTGGGGAACGACGGATCCGTCTACTCGTTTGGCGATGCGCAGTATTTCGGTTCGATTCCCGCGCTGGGCATTCACACGAACAGTATCGCCGCCTTAATCCCGTACTCCTCAGGAGGCGGTTACGAGCTTGTGAACAACTTCGAGAAAATCTGGAAGTTCGGGAACGGCAAGCCGTAGAAATCGAAGTGCGGTCTTCAGCACTTCGGGTGGGCAACCGTCGCATTCAGTCCCAAGCAATACGACGCCAGGCGAAGCGTGAAGTTCGTCGGGCCGTTTCCCCACGGCTGGGCGTTGGCGGGTCCGAATTCCACTCCGAACGGGATCGTGTCCAGCCAGTAGTGACCGGTGAAGTCGCTCCACCCATAGTCCTGTTGAAGTAAGCGGCCGACCTCCGAGAGCGCCTTGCTGACATCGACACTCACGGTCCCCGCCCGGACAACATTCGGCGGGTTGAGCACGAGGAAGAGGGTCCCACCGTACGATGCGGTCTTCCCGGACCGGTAGATATTGAGGACAGAGACCGACCAGGCATTCGTCCCGGTGTGGGCGACGCCATCCACGGCGTAGGGAATGCTCGAGGATGCGACCGCCGTCGAAGGATTGAACGCCTGTCGGTCGTAATCGATCCACAACATCACTTCCACGGTCCCCTGGGTGCGACAGGGGGACTGCGTGCCCGAGGGATTGAGCCACAAGTCGTACGCGATGTCGTAAGTGGTCTGCGATGCCTGTGAAGAGTAGGAGGTGGTGCCGACCAGGTCGGCCGGAAGCGCGTTGACTTTCACCGGCAGGCGCAGGGCGGGGTCGCCGGCCGGCGAGGTGCTAGCCCGGCACGGGTTCTTGCCGTATGAGATGTTGGTGTACCCGCGGACCCAGGTGTTGGCACTCGGCGCCAGGCATGTCGCCGCCGTGCATGGGGGCGACGCGGGAAGCAGGCCCCGCACTGTCAGCCCACCCGGGGCCGTCATCGACATCCGCACGCCTCCCAGGGCAGGTTGGGTCACGCCGAGGTTCCACTCGTTCCCGTTGAGCTGGGCACTTCCCAGCACCGGTCCCGCCCCTGAGCACCTGGCAACTGTGCGAGGCCCGAGCGGGCAGGCCGCCGACCAGTTCCAGACGCGTCCCCCGGCGGAGGGGACGGGCAGGAGCCGGATCGTGCCCGGCTGACTCGCTGCCGCGCCGGGCGCCGGGTTGATGGGTGCGAGCGGGCCGGTCGAAACGGCCACGCCAATGACCAATGCGGCTGATGCAATTGCACGGCCTGGATTGTGCATCCTTTAGAACATGTGCAGGTAAGGGCTCCCGCCGCGAGTGATCACGGCAACGACCTTTCCAAGCGTCGAGGACCCGGGGATTGCGCCGAAGGACCGTGAGTCGCACGAGTTGCTGCGATTGTCGGCCAACACGAAGTAGTCCCCCTTGGGAATGGTCGTCTTGGTGATCGGGAGAGAGCTCACGGCGCCGTGGGCGCGGTCATACCATCCGCGCTCACCGAACCGCTTGCCGTCGACGTAGATGGTCTGACGGTTGGACGTGATGGTCTCGCCGGGCATCGCGATCACCCGTTCCACGAGGTACTGCCCTGAGCCCCCAGATGGTTGGCAGGGGAAGTGCTTGGGGCGGTGGAACACGATGATGTCACCACGCCCGATCGCGCCGGTGAGGAAGCTCGACCGGAGGACGAGGATCCTGTCACCGGCCTGGAGGGTCGGCGACATGGCGGACGACGACGGCACCGTGAACGGCGCAATGAGAGTGAGCCGCAAGAGAACGGCAACGAGAACGACGATCGTGATGGCAGCGACGACCGTGATCAGCCAGCGCTTGTGCCGCTGACGAGCGCGGGCTCGACGGCGCTTCGCAGCTGTGCGGGACGCTGTCGCCGGTGGCAGCGCTTGCGGCGAGGCGGGACCGAGGTCGAGTCCCCGCAGGCGGTAATCACGGCGGGTCAGATTCTGGCGGATCGTGGGCGGTTGCAAATGCGGACCGCTGGGAGGGCCGCGCCGCGGAGTATCGGTCTCTGCGTGCTCGCCCGGGTCCGGAGGTCGCAGTTGTTCTCCTTCGGCGTCCTGCGCTGTCAGTCTGGTGTCGCTCATTCCTCCGTGGGCCTTCCGTCGCCGTTGGTCGACTCGACCGCCTCCTCCACCGCCTCCTCAAGCGGCTGCGGGTCCGTGGTCGCGACTGGGGCGTGCACTACGGCGACGTGCTCGAGGGACCACGACCGCTTCTCCTCCGGGACCATGTCTGACCATGTCGGCGGGATCCGCCTCAGCCGCGGCTCCGCGACTCCGGTGGTACTGGAGTCGGGGGGGAGTTGGGCTCCCCACTCCGCGGCGATCTTCGCCGCCCGGTTTCGGTTGACCGCCTCGCTGGCCGGCTCGTAGGGCAGGTCGAAGAGTCCGGGATCGTCGAGCCATCCGGGGCAATCTTCGCTAATTGCCTGGGCCACATCGGGCCACCGCACCCGTGCGAGGAAGTAGGGATTTTCTCCGTCGGCCAGCACGAGGTACTGGATTTCGGACTCCGCCTGAGCCATGCCAAAGTTTAGGCCCTGTGGCAGCCGAACTCTAGGGCCGAAAGGTGGGTTACGCGGGGGGTTTGTAAGGTTCGCCTCGGCTTAGGACGCGGGGGGCGCAGGCGGGGGTGCGGGAGGGAGACCCCAGGGGCCGACGAACGCCAGCACATGCTTGAGCGAAGGGACGAGGAGCAGGCCATCTGCCACGGTGGGGGTGGGGAAGTGGTTGGCGCTGACCCCGATGGGCTCTTGGATCTCGGGCTGTCCGGTGGCCTGGTTAAAGCCGATCACCATCTGCCCGTCGAGCAGGATCGCCCAGACCTTTCCGCCGGCGACGATCGGGGGCCCGGCGGTGCGCACCGTGGTTGCCCGCCACATGAGGCGCATATAGGGACGCTTCTTTGAGATTTGGACGGCGGTGAGGTGCGAGTAATGGGCATTGCCCGGAAGGCCGTCGTCGCAGTTGACGTAGAGCACGGAACCGTCGATGGCGGTGCCGCCCCAGGCGGAGCCGCCGTTTCGTGCCGGCTGGCAGAGGTCCAGGCTGGCCACTGTGCCCCGTAACCCGCCGAGGTGCCGCTGGCAGCGCGAGATACGCGGTGCCTTGTTTTCCGACGCTGAACGCGAACCCGTTCACCAGCACCGGGGCGGTGGATCCGAGGTCGAGGTCAAGGGCGTTGTCGGGTCGCCACAATGGGTCGACGTACCGCTGCAGGAGACGGAGTCCGGGCGACAGCTCGACGACCGAATTACTCCCGTCGTAGGGATCCGTCGCAGGATTCGGCTCGTTGCCGTTGGCGACGGTGACCCAGATGTTGCCCGCGGGATCCACCACCGGCGAGGCGCCTCCCATCCAGATGCCGCCGAAGGTCTGGCCCGAGCCGGTCTCGGTCTCGAAGGTCTTCATCGGGCCGCCCGTCTCGGGGATGCCGGCCACCCAGCCGTGGTAGGTCCCGCAGTCGCCGAAGCCGGTATAGGCGATGATGATCCGGCCCTGTGACACCGTCAGCGCGGCGCGCTGAAACTCCTGAAGCCGCTGCGAGCCTGGGGGGTCGGCGTTCTGATTGAGCTCGACGGTCCCGTCGAAGAGGTTGAGGCCGTAGAGGCGGTGCTGAACGGTGAACCCGGTCTGCTCCATGGTCACAACGAAAATCTCGTTCCTGGGCGAGATCGATGAAGGGCGTGCCGGTGATGCCGACGATGGGCGACACGACGCTTGGGCACGGAACGGCCGACACGGGGACCGGCGTGCCGAGATGAACGCCCCACAAGATCCCGCCGGTTTGGGCGGAAAGCGCGTAGACGCTGTTGTTGGCGGTGGCGACCACCACTCGTCCATCGGCGACGAGGGGCTCGCCGAAGATGCCGCCGTCAAGATTGGGTGAACTCCACCCCGGCTTCAGCGTGTTGAGGTCCGTATTCACCGGGTCCACGCCAGAAGACATGAGGTTCTGGTGATACATCGTCCAATTCGTACCGAAGGGCGGTTTCAGGCCTGGTACCACGGTCGCCGCGCCCACGGTCGCACCAAGTCCGAGCACGACGACGACGGACATGATCCCAGCGACCAGCAGCCGATGTGGAGCCGCCGCGCATCAGCCGAGCTTAGAGCGCACCCGACCCCCGTTGCCAGGCCGGGGGCCGATGAGAGGGCTCAGAAATGACTCGGAAGTAGGTGCCGTCCCCACGGAGCGAGTCCATCTCGGCGGGTAGGCTGGCAGGCCCATGGCCGAGCAGAACGATCCGTCCGGAACGGCCAACGCCTCAGGGAACGGGGCGGCCGGCGGAACCTCCAGAAACGGGGGGTCCGTCGGCGGTCCTTCGGGTGGCACCAGCCAGGGCGGCGGTGGCGCCAACTCCAGCCGGAACCGGAACGGCAATCGCAAGAGGAACCGAAACCGAAATCGGTCCGGCACTAGCGGAGGCGGCGGAGGCGGGGGCGGAGGCGGCGGAGGCGGGGGCGGAGGCGGCGGCGGGGCCACGACCGCAGGCGGTGGCAGAGGCGGAAGCGCCGGAAGCGGCCGCGGCCGGACTCCGGGCTCGGGCAGTGGCGGCGGTGCGAATGCGAACACGCGCAAGAAGAGCCAGGGCGGAGGGGGCCAGCGCTCCTCGGGTCAGGGCGGAGGCGGTAACCGGTCCCGGTCGCGCCCACGCAGTGGGCAGGGGCAGCCACGCGCCGCGGTGGCGCTCGAACCGCCCCCGCCCCTCGAGCCGCTCGATGTCGAGCCGGGCCTCGGTGCGCCCCAGATCTTCCCCGCCGAGGTGGCTGCCAACCGCCGGCGCGCCATACTGCTGTCCGCGTGGACGGCGGTCGTCCCGGCCCTCCTGCTCGGCGCGCTCTTCTGGGCCGCGGTCTCGCTGATCGTCGGCATCGTCGCGTTCGTCGTGGCCGGAGCCGCGGTGATGTACGGCGTGTGGCGGCTCGCTCCCTCGATGGCACTCCGACGGATCGGAGCCGTGTCCATCGACGAGGACGACGACCCTCGTCTCTACAACGTCACCGAGGGGTTGTGTGCCACGTTCGGCCTGAGCATGCCGTCGCTCCACGTCGTCGACGACGACGTGCCCAACGCCTGCGCCCTCGGCCGGGACGCCCGCCGGTCGGATCTCGTGGTCACGTCCGGACTCCTGCGCCGGGTCGATCCCATTGAGCTCGAGGGGGTGATCGCCCACGAGCTCGCCCACGTCAAGCGGGGCGACAATGGCGTCTCGTGCGTCGGGATCACGCTCGGCACACTCTTCGGCGGTGAGGCCACGTTGCGGCGCTGTGTCGGGGAGAGCAGGGAGTATCGAGCCGATGTCGTGGGCGCGTCGGCCGTGCGCTTTCCTCGCGGTCTCCTTGGCGCGCTCCGCACGATGATGGACGGCTCCGCCCCCGGCGAGGGCTCCCTCTTTGCGTCCCCTTCCCGTTTCGGGTCGACCCGCTGGGTGTGGATCGATCCGTCGGTCGGCCACCGTGACGACCCCCTGCTGCCGGGCGATTTGGATGCCACGTCGGTGAGGGCCGCCGCGCTCAGCGAGTGGTGAGAAGGGGCGGTGGCCTGGCCTCGTAGACTGGAACCATGACCACCGGGACCTTCACCGTCAAGCGGGGGCTGGCGGACATGCTGCGGGGCGGCGTCATCATGGACGTCGTCAACGCCGAGCAGGCCAAGATCGCCGAGGACGCCGGGGCCGTGTCGGTCATGGCCCTCGAGCGGGTGCCGGCCGACATCCGGCGGGACGGTGGCGTGGCCCGGATGAGCGACCCGGTGCTGATCGAGGGGATCATCGATGCGGTGACGATTCCCGTGATGGCCAAGGCCCGGATCGGGCACTTTGCCGAGGCGCAGGTGTTGCAGTCCCTGGGCGTCGACTTCATCGACGAGTCCGAGGTGCTGACGCCGGCCGACGAGGCGTACCACATCGACAAGTGGCCCTTCACGGTGCCCTTCGTGTGCGGGGCGACGAATTTGGGTGAGGCGCTGCGGCGGATTTCCGAGGGGGCGGCGATGATCCGCTCGAAGGGCGAAGCCGGCACGGGCAACATCGTCGAGGCCGTCCGTCACCTGCGGTCGATCCTGGGGTCGTTGCGGGCTCTGACGCAGGCCGATGCGGCGGAGCTGTACGGCTGGGCCAAGGAGCTGGGCGCGCCGGTGGGCCTGGTGCAGGAGATCCACGCCACCGGGAAGCTGCCGGTGCCGTTGTTCTGTGCGGGCGGGATTGCGACGCCGGCGGACGCGGCGCTCGTCATGCAGCTGGGCGCGGAGGCGGTGTTCGTGGGGTCCGGCATCTTCAAGTCGTCGGACCCGGCCCGGATGGCGTCCGCCATCGTGGAGGCGACGGCGCACTTCTCGGATGCCGAGCACGTGGCCAAGGTGTCCCGGGGGCTCGGCGAGGCGATGCGGGGCCTGGACGAGTCGCAGTTCGGCACGCATCTCGCCGACCGGGGGTGGTGACGAGGTCCTCGGCCTCGTCGGCGGCGGCTCCTCGTCGGCGTCGGCCTCGTCGGCGTCCACGGTGCCCGGACCCCTCGTCGGTGTCCTCGACCTGCAGGGCGACGTCCGGGAGCATCTGGCGGCCCTGGCCGAGGTCGGATGCTCGGCCCGGCTCGTGAAGCGGCCCGCCGAGCTGGAGGGAGTCGCCGGTCTGATCCTGCCCGGCGGGGAGTCCACGACCCTCTCGATGCTGCTCGAGTCCACCGGCCTGTTCCAGGCCCTTGCGCCTCGACTGTCAGAGGCCACGTCCCGCGGCAGCTCGCCGCTCCCGCTGCTCGGAACCTGTGCCGGACTCGTGCTGGTGGCGCGGGAGGTGCTCGATGGGCGACCGGACCAGCGCACCTTTGGAGTGCTCGACGCGGTGGTCCGCCGCAACGGCTACGGGCGCCAAGCGCAGTCCTTCGAGGCCGACGTGGTGTTCGGGTCGGGCGAAGGACCGCCCTTGCCCGCCGTCTTCATCCGGGCGCCGCTGGTCGTGTCGGCCGGTGACAACGTTGAGGTGCTGGCGACGCTCGACGGCGTGCCGGTGCTGGTGCGCCAGGGTTCCGTGCTGGCGTCGTCCTTCCATCCCGAGCTCACCCCGGACCGCCGGGTGCACCGGTTGTTCGCGGAGATGTGTGGGGTCCGGGTCGACGGCGCCGGCAGCAGTGGCGCCGGCAGCAGCGGCCTCTTCGGGTAGCCGGTCGTCCGCCCAATCGACGCCCCCACCGCCCCGCATTCGTACGTTCGTTACGCCTTGATTCGGCGACCGTTCGCCGCATATGGAATCTGCCGCCCCGGCTCCGACTTCCACCCGTTCCGGCGGCACCCGGCCGCTGTCCCGGGACTACGGGGCTGACCCTCGGTCGGCCGAGCTGGCGGAGAGCATCGCCGGGCATCAGCGTGCGATCTCCGAACGCGAGGGCGCGATGCTCGCTGAGATCGCCGAGTTCGACCGGACCGAGGCCTGGCGGGGCGACGGCTCGTTGTCCATGCGCGACTGGCTCGTGGCCCACTGCCACGTCAGCCGGTGCCGGGCCCGCACCCTGGTCGAGTCGGCCCGGAGAGTCGAGGACCTTCCCGCTCTTGCTGGGGCTCTCTCGGGGGGCCGTCTGACTCTCGATGTGTTCGCCCCCTTGGCCGCCGTGGCCACGCCAGAGACTGATGCCGAACTGGCCCGGGCCTCCGAGAACTGGACACCGAGGCAGGCCCGCCAGCTGGTCGCCGAGGTGAAAGGAGCAACCGACTCCGAAGCGGCAGCGCGGTTCCGGCGTCGCTTCGTCCGCTTCGACGACGAACGCTGTCTGCTGTGGGCCCAGCTGACGGGTGACGCATATGCCCTCGTCAAGTCCGCGGTCATGGGGCGTGCCCGGCGTCACGACCATCCGAGCGCCAGCGATCCCGACTATGTGCGATTCGAGAGCCGTTGTGCAGACGCCTTGTTGGATCTCTGTCTCGAAGGGGGTCGACGGCCTCGGCCAAGCGGTACTGGCGGGTCTGGCGGGTCTGGCGGGTCTGGCGGGTCTGGCGGGTCTGGCGGGTCTGGCGGGTCTGGCGGGTCTGGGGAGCCCCGCCGTAGTCACGGCGGCGCCCGGGCCACGATGATCGTCCACACGGACCTCGACAGACTCCTCTACGGCGACGGCTACGGCCATGCGTCCATTCAAGGGGTGGGGCCTATCTCGGCTGAGGTGGCTCGTCGGTTGGCCTGCAATGCGCACCTCACGCTGTCCTTCGATGCACCCGACGGAAGCGTCCTCGACCAGAAGGCGCTGGAGCGGGATCCCAGTGAGGCACAGCGCATCGAAATCCGGCGGCGGGACAACGGATGCCGATTTCCTGGATGCGGTTGCCGCAACGTGACGGACGTGCACCACGTCGTATGGGCTTCCAAGCAGGGGCCGACGACCATGTCGAACCTCTTGACCCTCTGCGTCGCGCACCACAGCAGGGTGCACGAGTTGGGTTGGAAGTTGGACGGCGGCTCAAAGCGAGGTCCGATTCATCAGCCCTCAGGGCCGGGCGTTCGTGTCCACCCCGTCCCCGACCTGGCGCCGGCCGCGGAAATGATGACCGGCTTGGTCTCGGGTTAGCCCTTCACCGCCCGGACGATCTCGTCAGTCACCGCGTCGGGATCTTCCAACGGGAGCATGTGCCCTCTGTTCTTGAGGGTGACCAGTCGCGCCCTTGGAATGGTCGACACGATCTGGTTCGCCTTTGCCGGCGCGGTCAACGTGTCCCGGCTGCCCACCATCACGGTCGTCGGTAGGTGCATGGTGGCGAGACTATCGAGCAGATTCATCGTGGCCATCGACACGAGGAAGCCGCCGCGTACGGTGCCGTGGCAGCTCGCGAAGAGATCTCGGGTCAGCTCCATGTGGGCCCGCACGGGACTCTCGCCGAAGACGCCGCGTACAAAGAGGTGTCCATTGCGCACGCGAATCGCCCGGCTCACGAGCGGCGACGCGATCACGGAGCTCGCAACTTGGACTCCGCGCAGTGAGCGGTCGCCCGGGTTGGCTGCCGTTGTGGCGACGAGCACGGTCGCCTTGGCCCGCGCCTTGATGACCTCGGGCCGGTACTTGGCCAACGACATGATGGACATGCCGCCCATGGAGTGCCCGGCCAACACGACGTCACGCACGTCCGTTCCTTCCAGGACCGCTTCCAGGTCGTGCGCCAGCGTGTCGATCGCCAGGGGAGCGGTGCCCCTTGTGCTCTCCCCATGGCCCCGCTGGTCGTAGAGAACGACCCGGTGCCCCTGCTCCCGGAGCCGGCGGGCGACCGGTAACCAGACCTCATGGCTGCAGCCCCAACCGTGCGGCATGACGACCACCGGCGCATCGAGGCCGTCGCCCTCGAGGTCCCACACCGCCAACTGGGCCCCGTCGGGCGTCCGAATCATCCGGTGGTCAGGCCGGTGGATGCCCTCGCCCCAGCCCAGCGAAAGCCGCCCCTGGTCCGAACCTGAGCCAGGTGTG
Source organism: uncultured Acidimicrobiaceae bacterium (assembly GCA_963744225.1). Taxonomy (GTDB): domain Bacteria; phylum Actinomycetota; class Acidimicrobiia; order Acidimicrobiales; family RAAP-2; genus Bog-473. The sequence goes on along the minus strand of CAVUSV010000005.1, from coordinate 261,650 downwards.
CCCTTGCCCCCTCTGGTCAAGCGCCGGTAGGCCACCCCAGCCGCAGCTCCTGCGGCCACCGTCCCACCGAGCAGCAGCAACCGCCGCGACGCGAAGCGGGGGCGGGAGCGGGGGCGGGAGGATCGAACGCTCGGAACTGGACCGAGTTGCAAGAGGGCAGCCATGACTCGAAGCGTATGGGGCGCGATCGCAGCGGACACCTTGCCGGCGGCAACCCGACTCCCACAAATGACCGAACCAAACCTCGACCCGCTGCGTCTCTCTGGCATGGCGCCCCGCACCATGCTCGGCCCGCTGTGTCTCGCCGCTCTGGCTGCGCTGGCTGCATACGCAGCGGTCCCCGCTGCCGGCGCCAGCGCCGGAGCGGACGGCGGCCCCGTCACCCGCTCCGCCCACGTCCCCTACGGCGGTTGCCCAGCCCGGGACATCACCCTGAGGGCCATGGTCCAGCATCGCTCCTATGCACCCGGACAGCGAGTGACCTTCGAGGTCAGCCTCCACAACAACAGCGCTCTGACCTGCCAACCGACGACCGGCGCCCCGCGCGCCCTCACCAGCGGGCTCATCGGTCCCTGCAGTAGGTTCCCGGTGGTCATCGACAATGCCCGGGGATTCGACGTCTACCCCGGACCGCAGGCCTACCTCTGTCCCGACCTGAGGAGCCCGACCCTCCAACCCCACCAGACGCTCAGCGCCACCGGGACCTGGGATCAGCGACAGGGCAGTGGCAGACCGGCCCTGCGAGCCACCCCGGTACCCCGCGGGACATATCACCTGATGGTCGCCCAGACGCTCAGCGTGCCCATCGTCCTGCGCTGAGCCCCGCCGATAGAATCGAAGATCCAGGGTGCCACCCGCAGCTGCATATCGGAGCGGCACCGAAATACCGAGATACCGCACCGGAACGAGGAACACAGAGCACGCATGTCGGGTCACTCGAAGTGGGCGACGACCAAATACCGCAAGGGCGCCCAGGACAAGGCCCGCGCCAAGATCTTCGCCAAGTGCATCCGCGCCATCGAGGTCGCGGCGAGGGAGGGCGGCGGTGACCTCGATGCCAACGCCACCCTCCGCACGGCGTTCCAGAAGGCCCGCGACGCCAGCGTCCCCATCGACACGATCGAGAAGGCCATCAAGCGGGGGACGGGCGACCTCGAGGGCGTCCGCTACGAGTCCATCAACTACGAGGGCTACGGCCCCGGCGGCGTGGCCATCATGGTCGAGACCCTCTCCGACAACCGCAACCGCACCGGTTCCGAGATGCGCAACCTCTTCAGCCGCAACGGCGGCAACATGGCCGAACCCGGCGCCGTCGGCTGGCAGTTCGAGCGCAAGGGCATCGTCACCGTCCCGTTGGACCAGGACGAGGACAAGGTCATGGAGATCGCCATGGAGGGCGGCGCCGAGGACATGACGAGCAACGGGTCGGCCTGGGTCATCACCAGCGCCCCGACCGACGTCGAGTCGGTGCGCCAGGCCCTCGACGGCGCCGGCATCACCCCCGAGTCGGTCGACCTCTCGCTCGAACCGACGACGCCCCACCTCGTGCCCGACGAGGCCGAGGCGAAGAAGGTGCTGCGCCTCCTCGAGGCGATCGACGACCACGACGACGTCCAGGCCGTGCATTCCAACGCGGAGATCTCCGACGAGGTGCTCGCCGCCTTCGAAGGCTGACCGCACCAAGGGCAGCCCGCCGCCCCGGCTCTGGCGGCCTGGGCGCGGCGGCCTCACCCTCATCCGCCCCCTGGATACCCCGCCCGACTAACCTGCGAACGCATGTTCGTATTGGGGATCGACCCCGGGCTGTCGCGCTGCGGCTACGGCCTGGTCAGCCGCAGCGAGGGTGACAGCGCCCTGCGTGCGTCGGCCGCCGGCGTGCTCGAGACCGATCCGGCGGCCCCTCTGGCCGAGCGCCTTTTCGTGCTGCATACGGAGCTGTGCGCCCTGATCGACGAGCTCCGGCCGCAGGTGGTGGTAGTGGAGCGGGTCTTCTTCCAGGTCAACGCCAAGACCGCCATGTCGGTGGGTCAGGCGAGCGGGCTGGCCCTGGTGGCGGCGGAAGCGGCGGGCTGCGAGGTGGCCCAGTACACGTCCAATGAGGTGAAGCAGGGCCTGGTCGGCTACGGCGCAGCGACCAAGGAGCAGGTGCAGCGGATGGTCGCCCATGTGCTCGGGCTGCCGGCCGTCGGTGGTCCGCCCGACGTGGCGGACGCCCTGGCGCTGGCCGTGTGCCATCTGAGCACGGTGCCGCTGCGCCGGGCCGTCGGTGCCGCGCTGCGCCGCCAGGATGGGCGGTGGAGCGGTCGGAGCGGTCGGAGCGGTCGGAGCGGTCGGGGCCGGGTTCGGGTGTGGTCGCCCGGGAGGGGCACGAAGAGGTCGTGCGGTCGGGCGAGGAGATGGCGAGATGAGGAGAGAGCCGTGATCGGACTGCTGCGCGGGCCAGTGTTGTTGCGAACGGGCGAGGGCGAGGTGATCGTCGACGTGGCCGGCGTCGGTTACCGGGTGACCGTGACGCCGACGACGGCGGCTGCGCTGGTGATGGCCGGGACGGGTATCGAGGCGACGCTGTACGTGCACACGCACGTGCGCGAGGACGCGATCGTCTTGTACGGGTTCGTGCACGACGACGAGCGGCGCTGCTTCGAGGTGCTGCTCGGTTCGCACGGGGTCGGGCCGGCGCTGGCGCTGGCGATCATGGCCGTCCTGTCGCCCGCCGCCCTCTCGACAGCGGTCCTCGAGGACGACCTCGACACCCTGTGCTCGGTGCCCGGCGTCGGGCGCAAGACGGCGGCTCGCCTTCTGATCGAATTGAAGAGCCGGCTGGACCTTCCCGACCTCTCGCTGGACCACGCTGGCGCGGCCCGAGTGAGCGGTGATGCGCTGGGTGTATCTCGCACCTCACGCGCCGAGGCGCGTGCCGCGCTCAGCGAGCTCGGCTACGCCCCCGACGAGATCCGCGGTGCGCTCGACGGCCTACGCGACGATGTCGGGGTGGAAGAGATGCTCCGCCTCGCGCTGCGCGAGCTCGCCAGCCGGTGATCCGGTGAGCCCCCGGGCACGCCGGGAGGTTTTGGCCGTCGCGGAGTCGGGCGAGGCGGGCGAGTCGGCCGAGGCGGACGGGCCGGGCAGGCCGGGCGAGTCAGCGGCGACGGGAGTGGACGGCCGGGTCGTCGACCCGGTGGTGGGCGACAACGGCGAGGAGCTCGAGGAGGTCGGATTGCGGCCCCGGTCGCTCGCCGAGTTCGTCGGACAGTCCCAGCTGGTCGAGCATCTCGACATCGTGCTGCAGGCGGCCCGGCAGCGTCGCCAGCCCGTGGACCACATCCTCTTCGCCGGGCCTCCAGGGCTGGGCAAGACGTCGTTGGCCGGCATCGTCGCCACCGAGATGGGGGCGGGTCTGCGCATCACAGCCGGGCCGGTCCTCACCCGGGCCGGCGATCTGGCCGCCCTGCTGACCGACCTGCAGGATGGGGACGTCCTGTTCATCGACGAGATCCACCGCCTGCACCGATCCGTCGAGGAGATGCTCTACTCCGCCATGGAGGACGGCCGCCTCGACATCCTGATCGGCAAGGGACCCACCGCCCGATCGATCCGCCTCGACCTGCCGCACTTCACGCTGATCGGTGCGACCACCCGCACCGGTCTCGTGTCCGGGCCGCTCCGGGATCGCTTCGGCTTCGTCGGGCGGCTCGATCTCTACGACCCCGCCGACCTCCGTGCCATTGTGGAGCGGTCAGCCCGCATCCTCAAGGTGCGCATCGATACGGAGGGCGCGACCCGGATCTCGGAGCGGTCGCGGGGTACACCTCGGGTGGCCAATCGACTCCTGCGGCGGGTGCGGGACTTCGCTGAGGTGCGGGGCGAGGGCTTCATCGACGGTGCCACTGCCAGCGAGGGTCTCGAGCTCTTCGGCGTCGACGAGCTCGGGCTCGACAAGGTCGACCGGGCCATCCTGACCACGCTGTGCACCCGCTTCGGGGGACAGCCGGTGGGCCTGACCACGCTGTCGCAGTGCGTGGGGGAGGAGCCCGACACGATCGAGGATGCGTACGAGCCCTATCTGGTCCAGACCGGGCTGATCCAGCGCACCGCACGGGGCCGGGTTGCGACGGAGCGAGCGTGGGCGCATCTGGGTTCCGCAGCGCCGGATGCAACGAAGACGCCACCACTGTTCTGACGAGACCGCCGATGAGGGCTGCTCGCGCTCGGATCCACTCTTTTTGCGCGCACCGGCGCACTGATGCGCTACTTTTTGGGGGACGCATCACGACACGGAAGCGAGGTGACCGGATGGCTGGGACAAAGACGCAGACGCAGCTGATTGCGGTCGTGCCGTTGGTCCGTGGTGCGGATGGAGGATGGTCCCGCATGGCCGGGCCCGACTTCAACCCGACTCGCCACTGACGCCGACCGCGTCGCTGGCGGGCTGAGCCCCGCGGCCCTCCTGTGGCCGACGGCCTCTGGCCTCTTTTCTTCTCGTTTTCCGTTTCTCTTTCGCGCACCACGCGTGCGCTCAATGCCACGACTTCACCGTCCCGCCGAAACCCCTCCCTTCCGTTTGGAGAATCCCATGGGTCAACGCACCCTCTTCCCAAATGCATCGACAAAAGCCACGCTCGAGTACTGCTGGAGCCAGATGCGGCCCGATCGGGTCGCGTTTGCCGGCTGTTGCGCAGCCATCGTGCTCGGGACCCTCGCCAACGCCGTCGCGGCACCACTGATATTCGCAGCACTGTTGGGCCGCATCACGCACCTCAACGGCGGGGAGAGCCTGTGGCATTCGTTCGGACCATTGATCGTCGCCTATGCCCTGGTCCTCGTCGCCGCGACGGTCTTTGGGCGCATCGGTGGCTGGCTCAATTGGGGCGCGACGCTGCGCTCGTTCGGCCGCGCCATTACGAACGGCTATGACCACCTGATCGGGTTGAGCCACGGGTGGCACACGGACCGACCCTCAGGCGAGGTCATCGCGACGCTCGAGACGTCGACGTGGGCCTTCGTCGAGCTGATCGACGCCATGGTGTGGGGTGTCCTGCGCATCGGCGTGACCACATTGGGCGCCATCGTGGTGCTCGGATTCGTGGCGTGGCCGGTCGCCGTCGTCATGGCTGCGCTCGTGAGTGTGTTCGCCCTGGTGTTGCACCATCGCATGGGTCGGGTGGTTGCGGCGGAGAAAGAGTTCTCCGATGCGCACTCCCGCGCCACGGGTGTCATCGCGGACACCATTGCAAACTTGACCACCGTGCGGTCGCAGGCGGCCGAGGACCGAGAGAAGGACTACGTCGGTGCGTTGGTCGGCGACTCGCTGAGCGCGGACCTGCGGGCGCGCCGCGTCTTCACAGCGACGCGGCTGCAGATGGAGTCGGCCATGGCCTTCTTCAACTGGGCCGCGGTCGCGGTTGGGGTCGTCCTGGCCCTCCACCACGTCGCCGCGGCGGGCGTGGTCTACCTGATCCTGTTCTATGCCACCTTCGTCGGCACCGGTTTGGAGGAGTCGTTCGAGTTCATCCGGCTGATGTCGCGCGCGATCGGGCGCTGTGCCAAGTTCGCCGGCATCGCCGCGACGCAACCCGACATCGTCGACATTCCCGGCGCCCCCGACCTCGCCGTACCGCATGGACGGGTGGATTTTCGAGGGCTTGAGTTCGCCTACCGTTCTGGCGCGCCGTTGTTCGAGGGGCTCGACCTGCGTATCGAACCGGGCGAGCACGTCGGGCTCGTTGGTCCCTCGGGCTCCGGCAAGACTACGCTGACGAAGCTGTTGTTGCGATTCGTCGATCGCGACGGGGGTTTGATCGAGATCGACGGTCAGGACATCGCCTGCGTCACACAGCAATCATTGCGTCGCCACATCGCGTACGTTCCGCAGGATCCCCAGATGCTGCACCGCACCATTGCCGAGAACATCCTCTACGGCTCTGATCTCGAGGATGGGGTCGACCTGGACCTCGTGCGAGCCGTCGGGCGCGCGGCCTACGTGGACGAGTTCGTGGAGCGCCTACCCGACGGGTACGAGACGGTCGTCGGGGAGCGCGGCATGAAGCTCTCCGGCGGACAGCGTCAACGGGTGGCCATCGCGCAGGCCATGGCCAAGGGGGCCAAGGTGCTCGTCCTCGACGAAGCGACGTCGGCACTGGACTCGGAGTCGGAGTCGCTGGTGCAAGAAGCGTTGTGGCATCTCATGGAAGGCACGAGCGCTCTGGTCGTCGCGCACCGGCTGGCGACGATTGCGCGGCTCGACCGGATCGTCGTCCTCGACCGCGGTCGGGTGGTCGAACAGGGCACGCACGCCGAGCTGCTCTCGGCGGGCCGGTCCGGCGTCTACGGGCGGCTGTGGGCTCACCAGTCCGGAGGATTCCTGGCGGCGTGAGCGTGGCTGTGAGCGTGAAAGGGGGAGGTCAGCCGACCCAACGCCCGCGCCCACGCCAGCCCAACCGATTTATGCGGACCAGGCGGAGGCCGAGGCCACCCCGGCGTTTCGCAGTGGCAGGAACACCCTGAAGGTGGTGGACCAGCCCGGGGTGTCAACGATGTCCACGAAGCCTTCGTGCGCCTCTGCGACCGACTTGGCAATGGCCAACCCAAGACCTGTCCCGGGCACTCCCATCTCGGTCGACGAGGCGAGTCGGTAGAAGCGCTCAAAGAGTTGGTCGCGTTCACCGGCGGGGATGCCCGGCCCTTCGTCGAGGACCTGGACCCGGGCGTAGGAGTCAGTGCTGTCGACGATCACGTGGACTCGCCCGCCCCGAGGCGAGAACTTGATGGCATTGGACAAGAGGTTGCCGAGCAGCTGGTGCAGCCGGGTGGGGTCTCCGAAGACAGGGACTTCGCTGCCGGCCTCCGTGGTCAGGACGATCCCCGCCACAGTCGCCGACGTCTGGATCGCGTGCACCGCCTCCTCGGCGAGACGGTACAGGTCGATCTCGGTGAAGGCCACGCGCAGCCCACGACCAGCGCCGGGGTCGGCCAGGAGGTCCTCCGCCACCCGTTGGAGTTGCTCTGCGTTGCGCTCGATCGTCTGGAACATGCGCAACTGACTCTCTGTGAATTGAGAGGATTCATCGAGGAGGAGCTCTATGAATCCTCTGATGGAGGTGATCGGCGTCCGCAACTCATGCGACACGGTCGCCACCACGTCGTCCTTCATCTGGGTCAGCTCCCGAAGCCGGTTGTTCTGCTCGATCAGCGACTGCGTGACCTCTTTCTGGATAGCGAAGAGCCGCTCCCTGTCGGCCGCCAACTCCTCACGCTCGGTCACGTCGATGGCAACGACGACATATCCGCCGGTGGTGGGGGTCAGTTCATCGGTTTCGGCCGGGCCATCGGTGCTCGCGACCTCTTCGACGTCGGCAGCGTCGGCAGCGTCTGATCCTTCGTCGTTGGGCCGGGCTTCGGCTTCGGGCGTGGGAATCGGCAGCGCCCGCACCCGAACGACGCAGCGTCGCTGTAAGCCGTCCTTCCGGGTTGCCGTCCAGGGAACCTCGGCCGCCGTTTCGGCGTCGACGGGTTCGAGCGTGTTCCGCATGGCGTCGATCGTCTGGCGCCGCTCATCGATCTGGGCAGGGTCGATGAAGTCGGCGATTGAGCGGACTCCGACCACCTCGGCTGCTCGGTAGCCGAGCATCTGTTCGGCCCCCGCAGAGAAGAAGGTGACGGTCCCGGCAGGATCAACACCCATAATTGCGCTGCCCGTGGCGGCGCGGAGCAAGGTCTCGAGGCGGTCGCGCGCATAGTCGGCTTCGCGGGCATTCCGGCGGGCAATACGCGATTGCTGGGCCAGGTCGCTGAGGTAGGCGCGGTCCCGCGAGACCATCGTGTAGACGGTCGACGCCACCAACGTGGTGACGGTCGCCATGACGGCGACCTGGCGCCATTCGAGCGTCGGGTACTTGGGCGCTCCTACGAACAAAAGCGGTATCAGGAGGGCCAGATCCATGCAGAACAGCCCGACCAGCAGATGCAGGCGCCGTCCGTAGAGCGAGAGCCAGACGATGGGCAGGAGATACACCACCACCAGACCCGAGTCGGAACCGCCCTGGGCGTCGCGGATGATGGCGATGACGGCGATGTAACCGATGGGGACGACCAACCACGCCCACTCGGGCAGCCGCTCCCAGGGCACCAGGAACGAAGCGGCAACCAGAGCAAAGAACAGGACACCGGCCAGCGAGATCTCGCGGCGGGCGTCATGGGGGAACGGGATCACCGCAATGAGCACCGTGCCGATGGCCACCAGCGCGAAGACTGGCAAGCGCACGCGCATCGAGCCGGAGAAGCCGATGGGCAGCGCGCTCCCGCCCAAGGTCGGCTCGCGACGCCCCGGGAGTTCGGGGCGGTTCTGGACCGACTCGGTCACCGGCTCCGAGAGCGGTACCGGTAGCCAAAGCCCCGGACCGTCTCAATCGGGGTGTCGTCGCCGTCGTCCCAGCCCAGCTTGCGGCGAAGTCGCAGCACGGCGTACTTGACCCGCGAGGGGGCCAGGCCACTGGGATCGTCCCAGGCCAGCTCGATGAGCTGGTCCGACGACAGCACCTGGCCCTGGTGCCGGGCGAGGGTGGCCAAGAGGCGGTACTCGGTCGGGGTGAGCACCACAGGACTCCCGTCGATGGCGACTTCCTGATGGGCGAAGTCGACATGGAGGGTGCCGTCGTCGAAGGCGGTCACTGGATCATTGCGAGACACCTGGCGCCTGCTGATGGCCTGAAGGCGGGCAAGGAGCTCGACCCGGCTGAAGGGCTTGGTCAGATAGTCGTCGGCACCGGCGTTCAGACCCCGGACCTTGTCGCGCTCGGTTCCGAGTGCGGTCAGCATCAGGACTGGCACGTCGCTCATGTCACGGATCCGCTCAAGGACCTGCCAGCCGTCCAGGTCAGGGAGGCCGACGTCGAGGACGACGATGTCGGGATGGCTCTGATGGAATTGCCGCACCCCATCACGACCCTCGGTCGCCTCCGCGACCGCGAAGCCCTCTCGCTCGAGCAGGGTCCTCAGGAGCTGACGGATGTCCGCCTCATCCTCTATGACAAGCACGGAGATATGACCATCTCGCATTGAGTGGAAACTGTACTGGGGAACCGGTGCTCCGAATGTATATGTGACGCCCAGCCCGGTTGAAAACCCCCTGCTCAACGGCTCCAAATGGGAGTTACATCGACAAAAGGGCTCAGAGGGTGCCCTAGATGGCCGGGTGGACACCCGACGAGCGCCGTCAGCGTGGTCCAGCAGCAGGCCGGACGGGATGGATCGTTACCGATCCGGAAGATCAGTAGCGGGAGCGAAAGGTGCGCCGGCCCGGGTCATCGTTCCCCCCGGATCGCTCCGACCAACGGCCCAAAAAGGCCGGCGCACCTCTTCGCTACTCCGTGCCCCCCGGTGTCCCCCTAATGAGAATCCGTTCCCCTTCAGCCGGACTCTCATCGGTCGCCCCCCTCCGAACGACCATCACCGTGAGGTTGCTGTACTGATGGGAGGTACTTTGCACAGCCGCTGTGGCAACCGAGGCCACTTTGAGTTGCAATACGGTTGCCTTGCTCCACGTGGCGCCAGACGGCGAGAGCCGCGGCGTTCTTCCCGCCGGGAGGCGACCGGACGTCAAGGCCGATGTCCGCCCAGCTGCTTCGCCCGTCGGAGCGGGAATGACTGGGCCGCACGGCGCCTCGGCAGCCGCCGCCACCAGGACCTTGAGCGCCGGCGCCGCCCTGGTACCGAAAAGCAGCGCCCGGCAGGGACCGGTCCGCCTACAGGTGGGCCGAAAGGGGTCGAACCCTGCTGTGAGTGCCCAAGAGAGCAGCAACCAAGGCACTAGGGTGGCGCTTCGCAACCGTTTCGGTCCAAGGATTCCCCATGACACCAACGCCGGCGCTGATCCATCTGCTTGTCGCCGCCACAAAATCGAGCTCAAATCCCATCTTGACCCTCCTCCCGCTCCTGGCGATTGGCGTCCTGGGGTACTTCTTCTTCATCCGGCCCCAGCAGAGGAAGGCACAGGCGGCACGTCAGGCCAAGACTTCAGAGTTCGCCGTGGGGGACGAGGTGCAGACCGTCGGTGGCGTCATCGGCACCGTCCTCGAGATCCACGGCGACCGTTACACGCTCTTGACCGGCGCCCTGGGAGACGACGGCAACCTCGATGGCCCGCAACCGACGCGGATCGTTTTCGTCCGCCAGGCGATCGCCCGGAAGATTGAGCCGATCGACGACGTGCGGATCGATGACACCGCCGGACAGGACGTGACGCACGACGTGGGCAGCGCACATGATGCCCAGGGCGCCGAAGGTGGCGACATCGACGACATTGATGGACAGGGTGCTCCCAAGAAAAAAACAGAGCACGGTGGGGAGGCTGAAGAGGCGTGAGCCCCAAGTCGGGGGGCAGGGCCCAACGGCGGCAGCGGCGCAACCTCCTGATCAGCGTCATCGTTGTTGTGGCGATCTCGGTCGGCTCGTTTGCCGGCGTCGTCGCCGCGAAGTGGTCACCACGCCTGGGCTTGGACCTGGCGGGTGGCGTTGCAGTCGTCTACACCGCCGTGGGTCCCCACGTGTCACAGGCCGATCTTGACGAGACCGTCAACGTCCTGAACCTGCGGGTGAACGGGCTCGGTGTGTCCGGCGCGCAGGTGCAGGCGACCGGGAAGAACCAGATCTCGGTCTCCATCCCCGGTGTCACCAATGCGCAGCAGGTGCTCAACCAGATCGGGCAGACCGCACGCATGTACTTCCGTCCCGTTCTGTGCTTCGCCTACCCCCAAGAGGCGCACAAAAAGGGCTCGAAGACCGCTGTTGTGGTCCAACAGCGAGGCATCGAGACAATCCCCCCTTGTAACCCGCGCGCGGCGCTGACGTACGCCAACCTCGCGGTGACGCCCAACAACTCGCCACAGGGCTACTCGTCGACCAACGTGCCGCCGGACCCCCAGTACGTCGCCTACCCGTCGACCAGCCCTCAAAAGCCGAACTACCAGAACAGCACAGTCCTGTTGCCTGGCCTGGCGGCGAGCGGCAGCGCCAACGGGGGCCAGCGTTACGTGCTCGGTCCGTACCAGATGACGGGACACTCGATTGCGAGCGCGCAGGCGACGCAGAACCAGACGGGCCAGTGGGTCGTCAACTACACGTTGGCGGGCGCAGCGGGCTCGGCGCTGTGGGACAAGGTGGCCCAGCAGAACTTCCACCAGCTGCTCGGGATCGAACTGGACGGTGTCGTGTACTCGGCTCCGATCATTCAGCCCAGCCAGGCCAGCTTCAGCTCCTTCCAGGGTCAGGGCGAGATCTCGGGAAGCCTGACCCAAGCCGACGCTCAGAACCTGGCCCAGGCCATGAACTTCGGAGCGCTGCCGGTCACGTTGAAGGCGGCGACGTCCCAGACGGTGTCAGCCACCTTGGGCCACTCGGCCCTCGTGGCCGGACTGGGCGCAGGCATTGCCGGGCTGATTCTCGTGCTCCTCTACGTGCTGCTGTACTACCGGGCGCTTGGCGTGGTGGTCATCTCCGGGCTGGTGCTGACGGCCATGATGCTGTGGGCCATCATCTCCGCGCTCGGCCATACCTCGGTAGCTCCGAGCTTCGACCTGGCGGGCATCACGGGCCTGATCGTGTCCATCGGCATCACCGTGGATTCGTACATCGTCTACTTCGAACGCCTCAAGGACGAAACCAGATCGGGTCGTTCCGTCCGCACGTCGGTGGACCGCGGCTTCAAGAGTGCTTGGCGGACGGTCTGGGCGGCTGACTTCGTGTCGCTTTTGGCCGCGATCGTCCTCTACTTGGTTGCGGTCGGCAATGTGAAGGGATTCGCCTTCTTCCTCGGACTCTCGACGATCATGGACATGGCCGTGACCTGGTTCTACACCCGTCCGTTGGTGATCCTCATGGGCCAGAGTCCGCGGCTCCAGGGCTCTGGTGCCTTCAGCATCGCCACCGGATTGGGCGCCGGCCCGCAGGCGCAGAACGTGCCCGTCGGGGCCGCCGCCGGAGGCGGCTCGTGAGCAACGGAAAGGGCCAGGGTCCCGACGACCGGGACGGCGACACCAGCGCGCTCGACGATGTCAACCAGGAGGACGTCGAGGCCCTCGAGGAGAGCATCGACACGGACGACCTCGACGAGGAGGAACTGGTCTCCCTTGATGATGCCGCCCGAAGCCTCCTTGCCAAACCCCGGCGGGGTCATGGCCCTCTTGCCCGTCTCTACCGCGGCGAGACGCGCTTCGACTTCGTGGGCAGGCGGAAGATCTGGTTCAGCATCTCGACGCTCATCATCGTCTTGGGGATCGTCTCGATCATCCTGCGTGGCGGGTTGAACCTCGGCATCGAGTTCAAGGGCGGCACCGAGTGGACAATCCCCGCGCCGGGGGTGACCCAGACCGAGGCGACCGACGCCATGAAGGGCACCGGGATCATCAACCCCACGGTGCAACTACTCGGCACAGGGAGCAAACAGACGCTCAACATCCAATCGGACCTCAACAGGCTCTCTCCGGCCCAGCAGAACGCGGTGAACAAGAACGTGCAGAAGGCGCTCCTTGCTCTGACCACCGCCCATGCCCCCAGCTCGACCACGACCCCGACCACCGCCCCGCCGACGACGAGCACCTCGGCGCCGGCCACGACGACAACAGCCAGGGCCGGTGCCGCCGCGCTGCCCACGACAACGACCAGCACGGCGCCGGCCAGCTCCGTCCCCAAGACGGGGACCGACAAGATCAGCATTACGACGGTCGGTCCGACCTGGGGCTCCTCCATCACGAACAAGGCGATCGAGGCGCTCATCATCTTCTTCATCGTGGTGGCGATCTACATCAGCATCCGTTTCGAACCCAAGATGGCGCTCGCCGCCTTCATCGCCATGATCCACGACGTCCTGATCGCAGTCGGGATCTACTCCATCTTCAACTTCCAGGTCACTCCCGACACCGTCGTGGCCATCCTGACCATCCTGGGCTATTCGCTCTACGACACCGTGGTCGTGTTCGACCGGGTCCGTGACAATGTGAAGGGCATCGGCAGCAGCGGGCGCCTCACGTACCCGCAACTCATCAACCTCTCCATGAACCAGACCCTGGCGCGGTCCATCAACACGTCCATGGTTGCCATCCTCCCGGTGCTCGCTGTCCTTCTCATCGGCGCCCAGTTCCTCGGCGCCTCGACCCTGCAGTCGTACGGCCTGGCCCTCTTCGTGGGCCTGCTCTCCGGGGCGTACTCTTCGATCTTCATCGCGTCGCCCGTGCTCTCCATGATGAAGGAGCGCGAGGAGCGCTGGCGCTCTATCGCTGATCGCTTGGCCAAGCGTGGCGATTCCAACCAGTTCTATTCGGCTCTCGACGCGGCCACGATGAGCACTCAGATGAGCGTGGCCGCCTCCGGTCAAGTGAGCCGGGGCGGGGCCGGTGCTGCGGCCCCGAAGAAGGCAGGGTCAACCAAGCGCAGCGGTCCGATCCGCCCGGGCTCGGGCAGCCAACCTGGTGGAGGTGCATCGGGAGGTGGAGGCGGAGGCGGTAGCGGAGCGGGGACCGGGACAGCCGTCATTGACCGCCCCGGCGGTGGCCCGTCCTCGTCGGGGTCGGCGACGGCGCCGGCAGCAGCAGTGGCACAAGGACAGGCGGCGACCGGGACGCAGAGCCAAGCGGCGCGCGCCCGCCGGGGCAAGAGCAAGCGCAAACGCAAGCGCTAAAAATGCCGCACGCCGGCAATGGCGTCCAGGCATTTCCCCAGGCGGGTAGCCTGTATGGATGGTGGCCCTCGCCCGGGTGACTCCACCCGACATCGACACTGACGCTGCGGAGCAGGAGCACGCCCCTGCGTCCGACCAGGCGGCAGAGCGGGCGCTCCGCGACCTCCTGGCGCCGCTGCTGGCCGAATTCACCCGCCACCGCCCCGACGACGACACCACCGTCATCGTCGACGCCGGTCGCACCGCGCTCACAGCCCACGAGGGGCAGTTCCGGCGCTCTGGCGAGCCCTACATCACGCACCCGGTCGCGGTGGCCACCATCGTCGCCGAGCTGGGTCTCGACGCCCAGACCGTGGCGGGGGCCCTGCTCCACGACGCCGTGGAGGACACCGGACTGACGCTGGACACGATCGCGGACACCTTTGGCGAGGGCGTGGCCCGGGTGGTCGACGGGGTGACCAAGCTCGACCGGCTGCAGTTCAACTCCAAGGAGGCCCAGCAGGCCGCGACGATCCGCAAGATGCTCGTCGCCATGGCGGACGACTGGCGGGTCCTGTTGATCAAGCTGGCCGACCGGCTGCACAACATGCGGACCCTCGCCGTCATGCCCGAGTGGAAGCAGCGCCGTACGGCGCAGGAGACCTTTGACGTCTACGCGCCCCTCGCCCACCGTCTTGGCGTCCAGCAGGTCCGCTGGCAGCTCGAGGACCTCGCCTTCGCCACGCTGCACCCGAAGCGCTACGCCGAGATCGAGCAGATGGTGGCCGCCCGGGCCCCGCAACGAGAGGAGTACCTCGAGCGAGTCCTCGTCCACGTGCGACAGCGGCTCGACGACATGGGCGTGCTCGCCGACGTCACCGGCCGGCCGAAGCACCTCTGGTCGATCTACGAGAAGATGGTCGTGCGCGGCAAGGAGTTCGACGACATCAACGACCTCGTCGCTATCCGGGTCGTGGTCGAGTCCGAGAAGGATTGCTGGGCTGCGCTGGGCGCGATCCACGCCATCTGGGCCCCCGTCCACGGGCGTTTCAAGGACTACATCAACACGCCCAAGTTCAACATGTACCAGTCGCTGCACACGACGGTCATCGGTCTCGACGGCAAGCCCGTAGAGGTGCAGATCCGCACCTCGGAGATGCACCATCGGGCCGAGTACGGCATCGCGGCGCACTGGGGCTACAAGTCCAAGGAGGACCACTCCTCCGAGATGGCCTGGCTCCAGCGCATCGCCGACGTAGACCGCCAGACCGACGACCCCATCGAGTTCCTCGAGGCCCTCAAACTCGACCTCGAGCAGGACGAGGTCTATGTCTTCACGCCTAAGGGCAAGGTCATCGCGCTCCCGGCCCGCAGCACGCCGGTCGACTTCGCGTATGCGATCCACACCGAGGTGGGACACCGCTGCATCGGCGCCCGGGTCAACGGGCGTCTCGTGCCGCTCGAGACGCAGCTCAGCAGCGCCGACACGGTCGAGATCTTCACGTCCAAGTCGCCGACCGCCGGCCCGTCGCGGGATTGGCTCCAGATCATCGCCTCGACGCGGGCGCGCAACAAAATCCGACAGTGGTTCTCCCGGGAGCGCCGGGAGGACGCCATTGAGAACGGGCGGGAGGAGCTCTCCCGGGCACTGCGCAGGGAGGGTCTCCCGCTGCACAAGTTGCTCGGCTCGTCTGCGTTGCAGCAGGTGTCCGAGCAGATGAACCTCGCCGATCTCGATGCGCTCTACGCCTCCATCGGGGAGTCCCAGGTCTCGGCCCAGTCGATCGTCCAGCGCCTGACCAAGGTGCTGCGCGGGGGTGGGCCGGCCGACGAGCAGCTGCCGACGATCGCCCTCCCAGGCACGGGCCGGCAGCGGCAAAGCCGCCGCACTGGGACGGGCGTCTACGTCGAGGGACTCGACGACGTGATGATCAACCTCGCCCGCTGCTGCACGCCGGTGCCCGGCGATCAGATCGTGGGCTTCGTGACCCAGGGCCGAGGCGTCTCGGTGCACCGGGCCGATTGCGCGAATGCGGCGGCGCTGGCCGACCGTTCTCGGGAGCGCCTCATCGAGGTCGAGTGGGACCGGGGCAACGACGGAGTCTTCGTGGCGACGATCGAGGTGCAGGCCTTCGACCGCTCGCGCCTTCTCGCCGACGTGTCACGGGTCGTGTCCGAGCATCACCTCAATATCGTTGCCGCCCGTACCGCAACCACACCCGACCGGGTGAGCCGGATGGCTTTCGACGTCGAGCTGGCCGACCCGACCCACCTGCATTCACTGATCAGCGCGCTGAAGCATCTCGACGGGGTCTTCGACGCGTATCGTCAGCTTCCTGGCAAGAAAGTCTGACCCCGCCGTGAGGAGCCTCTGGTGACCGCGGGATCGTCCGCGCCTGCACCCACGCCCGGGCCCGCCGAATCCGGACCGCCTCGGACGCCCAAAGGCATGCACGACGTGCTCTGGCCCGAGTCGGCCCGTTGGGAAGTAACGATCGCCCGCTTCGCGCAATTGGTCGAGGGTGCCGGCTATGGCCTCACCGTCACCCCCGTTATCGAGCACGCCGGCGTGTTCCTGCGGGGCATCGGCGAGGGGAGCGAGGTCGTCGGCAAGGAGATGTACGTCTTCGAGGACCGCGACGGCCAGCTCATGGCGTTGCGGCCGGAAGGAACCGCCCCCATCGCCCGCGGTACGTGCAGCACCACCCCGTCCCACCCTGGAAGGCCTGGTATGTGGCGCCGTCGTTCCGTCACGAGAACCCCCAGCACGGCCGCTACCGGCAGCACCACCAGCTGGGCGTCGAGGCGCTCGGGCCAGAGGACCCTGACCTCGACGTCGAGGTGGTCTCCCTCGCCCACGACTTCTTCGCCGGGCTCGGCCTGCGCGACGTCACCCTCAAGTTGCACTCCATGGGAGACGGCGTCTGCAAACCTGGGTACGTCGCGCTGCTCGGTGCCTTCCTGGCCGAACGGGCCGATCAGCTGTGCTCGCCCCACCGAGCCCGCCACCTTGAGAACCCGCTGCGCGTGCTGGACTGCAAGACGCCCGAGTGCCGGGCCGCCACCGAGGACGCCCCCCGCTTTCTCGATCACCTCTGCGATCCGTGCGCAGCCCACTTCGCCCGAGTCCGCGCCGGCCTCGAGGCGCTGGACGTCGCGTACACGATCGACCACCGCCTCGTGCGGGGCTTCGACTACTACACGCGCACGACCTTCGAGTTCGCCGCCGACGCCCTCGATGCGGCCCAGAACGGCATCGGTGGTGGCGGCCGTTACGACGGGCTAGTCGAGCTGCTGGGCGGCGACCCGACACCGGGCATCGGGTTCGGCATCGGTATCGAGCGAGTCCTCCTGGCCTGCGACGCGGAGGGCGTCCTCAGCACCGACGACGTCGTGGCCGCCCGGCCGCTGCACGCGTACGTGATCGACACCGCGGGCGGGGAGTCCGCGGTCGCGCTCACGGCCGAGTTGCGCCGGGCGGGCCTGCGAGCCGACCGCGCCTTCGACGGGCGCTCCATGAGGTCCCAGTTCAAGTCGGCCGACCGCACTGGTGCCCTCGTCGCCCTCATCGTCGGACGCCAGGAGTTGGCCGAGGGCACCGTCGGATTGCGGCCGCTCCGCAGCGAGGAGGGGCAACGGACGGTGCCGCGGGCTGCCATCGTGGACGAGGTCAAGAGCTTTCTGGCCAACGCGGCCTTCGCCGAGGGGTCCGACGGCGACGTCGACCGCCACCTGCATCCGCACCTGCGCCCGCCCGCCACGACCGAGGAAGACATGGACGACGACATCGACGACCCGGACAGCCCAGAGGACCCGGACACCACGCCATGACCGACCTCGCAAGCCCAGACCAAGGCCAGCAGCAGCAGCAGCAGAACCAGCCCACCGCCATGCGCACCCACCTCTGCGGAGTCCTGCGCAAGGCCGACGTCGGGACGACCGTTCGCCTCTGCGGCTGGGTGGCGCGGCGGCGGGAGCACGGAGAGCACCTGGCCTTCGTCGATCTGCGCGACCACACGGGCATCGTCCAGTGCGTCATCGACCACGCCACCGACGTGCGCAGCGAGTGGGTGATCGCGGTCACCGGCACCGTGCGGGAGCGGCCCGAGGGCACCGTGAACCCCGGCATCGGCACCGGCGAGGTCGAGATCGGCGAGTGCACGGTGGAGGTCCTCAACGAGGCCGAGCCGCCGCCGTTCTCCGTCGACGACCGGGCCGAGTCCGACGAGCCGGTGCGCCTCAAGTACCGCTACGTCGACCTCAGACGGCCGCGTATGCAGCGCAACCTGCGGCTGCGGGCCCGGGTCAACGCCGCCATCCGAGCCGCCATGGACCGGCAGGGCTTCGTCGAGATCGAGACGCCGCTCCTATGGGCGCCGACCCCCGAGGGCTCCCGGGAGTTCTCCGTCCCCTCCCGCCTGCACCGAGGCGACTTCTACGCGCTCCCGCAAAGCCCGCAGCTGGCCAAGCAGCTGCTGATGGTGGGCGGCTTCGACCGCTACTTCCAGATCGCCCGCTGCCTGCGCGACGAGGACCTGCGCGCCGACCGCCAGTTCGAGTTCAGCCAGCTCGATATGGAGTGCTCCTTCGCCTCCCAGGACGACGTCATGGCTTTCGTCTCCGAGGCCGTCGTGGACGCCGCCGAGGCGGCCACGGGGGAGCGGCCACCTCCGATCGAGCGCATCACGTGGGCCGACGCCCTGGACCGTTACGGCACCGACAAACCCGACCTGCGTTTCGGGATGGAGCTCGTCGACCTCACCAAGGTCTTCGAGGGCACCCAGGTGAAGGCCTTCTCTGCGCCGGCGGTCAAGGCCATCGTGGTGCGCGACGGCGCCACCTACCCCCGGTCGAAGCTCGACGAGCTGACCGACCAGGCGACGAAGGCGGGGGCCGCCGGGCTTGCGTGGTTCAAGGTCATCGAGAGTGGCGGGGCGAGACCCGGCCCCGGGCTCGACGGACCCCTGGCGCGCCACATGTCCGAGCAGGAGGTGGTGCGCGTCCTGGAAGAGACCGGGGCAGAACCCGGTGACCTCATCCTGGGAATCTCAGGCGAGTACACGACGGCGTGCACGGTGCTCGGCACGCTGCGCGTGGCCATCGGAGCGCCCCCGGTCGGCCAGGGCCCGCATCGATACGTCTGGGTCGTCGACTTCCCCATGTTCGACGGCATCGGCGCCGACGGCCATCCCCAGGCGGCGCACCACCCGTTCACGATGCCGTACGCCGAGGACCTGCCCAAGCTGGCGTCGGACCCGTTGTCGGTGCGCTCCCAGGCCTACGACCTGGTGCTCAACGGGTGGGAGCTGGGGTCGGGGAGTGTGCGTATCCATCGTCGGGATATCCAGTCGCAGGTGTTCTCCGCGCTCGGGATCGCGCCCGAGGAGGCCGAGGCCCGCTTCGGGTTCCTGCTGGGCGCCTTCCGCTACGGGGCTCCGCCGCACGCCGGGTTTGCGTTCGGGGTCGACCGGCTGGCGGCGATCTTGGCCGGCGAGGAGAACATCCGGGAGGTCATCGTGTACCCCAAGACCCAGTCCGGCGCCGACCCGCTCACGGGTGCGCCCGACACCGTTGCCCGCCGCCGCGTCTGGCCGAGTTGGGGATCCGGGTCGTGGTGCCGCCCACGCCGTGACCCTCTTCGGCGACGCCGCCGACCGCCGGCTCAAGAACCACGCACCGCTGGCCGCGCGTCTCCGCCCCCGCACGCTCGATGAGATCGTGGGCCAGGAGCACCTCGTCGGCCCCGGCGCCCCCCTGCGGGTCCTGGCCGAGTCCGACCGCGTCGGTTCGTCCATCCTTTGGGGTCCGGCCGGCACGGGCAAGACGACGCTGGCCCGGCTGCTGGCCGACACGACCGACAAGCACCTGACGACCCTCTCGGCCACGGCCGCCGGCGTGAAGGACGTGCGCGAGGCCATCGCCGCCGCCGAGCGCAGGCTGGGCGAGCACGGCCAGGGGACCATGTTGTTCATCGACGAGGTCCACCGCTTCTCCAAGTCCCAGCAGGACGTGCTCCTCCCCGCCGTCGAGGACGGGTTGGTGGTGCTCATCGGAGCCACGACGGAGAATCCTTTTTTTGAGGTGAATCCGCCCCTGTTGAGCCGGACCTCCCTTTGGCGGCTGCACGCCTTGTCGCCGGACAACCTGCGCACGCTGATCCGGCGCGGACTCGATCTCGAAGGCGCGGCAGCCGACGAGGACGCGGTCGACGCCGTCGTGGCGGCCTGCGAAGGGGACGCGCGCGCCGCGCTGACGACGGTGGAAGTCGCGGTGGCGCTGGTTCGGGCGGGCGTCACCGACGCCGCCGACTCCGACGCCGAAGGCCGCATCGTCCTCACCATGGGCGACATGTCCCGCGCCCGGGACGGGCGGCTGTTCCACCAGGGGGCCGACGAGCACTACGACCAGGTCAGCGCCCTGATCAAGAGCGTGCGGGGCTCGGATCCCGACGCCGGCCTCTACTGGATGGCCCGCATGATCGAGGCCGGGGAGGACCCCCGCTTCCTGGCCCGGCGCATGGTCATCCTGGCCAGCGAGGACATCGGGTTGGCCGATCCCCAGGCGTTGCTCGTGGCCGAGGCCGCGGCTCGGGCCGTCGAGTACGTGGGGCTTCCCGAGGCGGCCTTGAACTTGGCCGAAGCCGTCATCTACCTGGCCCGGGCGCCCAAGTCGAACGCCGTCGTGGTGGCGCTGGGACGGGCCCAGGCCGACGTGCGCTCGAGCGTGAGCCAGGAGGTCCCGGTCCACCTGCGCGACGCCCACTACAAGGGGGCGGTGACCCTCGGCCACGGCGAGGGCTACGTCTACCCGCACGATGACCCATCGGGCTTCGTTGCGCAGCAGTATCGTCCTGACGCGCTCGAGGGTCGGGTGTACTACGAGCCGACGCCTCGCGATGCCGACGGCGCGGGCGCCGGCGGAACCAGGGAGGCCGATTCGTGAACCGGTGTCATCACAAGGGGGCGCTGCTCGCCGCAGTTCTGGGCGGCGCCGCCCTGAGTGCCGGGGCCCTCGTTCCGACGACCGCGGCCGCGCGGCGCAGACGCCGAATTCCTCGGGGCGCGCATCGAGCTGCCCCAGGCCGCGCCACAGATCCCTGTGGGCGCAAAGCTGTTCGGGCCGGCGCCGGCCGACCAGGTGCTGCACCTCGACGTGGTCCTCGCCGGACAGAACCCCGCCGGGCTGGCGCAGGCGGTGGCGGCCGTGTCGACGCCGGGTTCACCGCAGTACCGCCACTACCTGACCTCGGCCCAGTACGCGGCTGCGTTCGGACCGAGCGCGGCCGAGGTGGCGCAGGTGTCCTCCGTGCTGCAAACCGAGGGGCTGACGGTCGGGACGCCCGAGCCCGGGAGCAGCCTGCTGCCGATCAGCGGCACGGCGGGAGTGGTGTCGTCTGCCTTCGCAACGCCGCTGCAGTCGGTCCAGGCGCCGAACCAGGCCAGGGTCCTCGTGAACACCGCGTCGCCGCAGATCCCTGTGTCCTTGGCCGGCGCCGTCACCGGCGTGGTCGGGTTGGACGGCCTGTTCAAGGAGCACTCGATGCTCAAGCCGAGCGCAGCCGCTTCGACGCCGGGGGGCGCCGGCGGTGCCGGCACTCCGCGTGCCCAGGTCGAGGTCGCCCACGCCGGCACGCCCCAGGCGTGCCCATCCGCCCAGGCCAGCGCAACGGGCGGGAGCTATACCTCGACCCAGATGGCCTCCATCTTCGGCCTCGACCAGCTCTTCGCGCAGGGGCGGACGGGTGTCGGGCAGACGATCGCCATTGTGGAGTTCGAGCAGTACCTCCAGAGCGACTTCGCCGTGTTCGCCTCGTGCTACGGCCTGTCTAACCCGATCCGCAACGTGTCGGTCGACGGCGGGTCCGGGGGGCGACCCGAGGGCATGGGCGAGGCGGCGCTCGATACCGAGCTCGCCGCGGTGAACGCCCCCTCCGCCTCCCTCGTCGTCTACGAGGGTCCCAACGGCAGTGACGCCCAGGCGTTCGACCTGTTCAACCGGATCGCCAGTGACAACGTCGCCCAGGTCGTGACCACGAGCTGGGGTGCGTGCGAGGCCGACCTGCCCCAAGCCGACCGCCAGACTGAGAACGGGATCTTTGCCCGCATGGCTCTGCAGGGGCAGACCATGATCGCGGCGTCGGGCGACTCCGGGTCAGAGGATTGCTTCCCGACGGACAACACCACCCAGCTCGCGGTCGACGACCCGGGGTCCCAGCCGAACGTGGTCAGCGCGGGTGGGACGTCGATGGGCAGTGCGTCGGCCGCCTCGCAGGTGGTGTGGAACGACTGCTTCTTCGGAGGCATCAACATTCCCGCGTGCGCCTCCGCGAGCACCGGCTCGGGCGGCGGGGGCTACTCGGCGCAATGGGGCCGCATCCCCGGGCAGCCCTTTGCGGGGCCCAATTCGTGCGGGCTCGGGGTGGGCCAGTGCAGGGCCGTGCCCGACATCGCGTACCCCGCCAACCCGCGTCAGGGCGGCGTCGTCGCCTACTCCACCTTCCAGGGCGGGTGGACCGGCTTTGGCGGCACCAGCGTGGCCTCGCCCACCAACGCCGGGCTCTTTGCCGACACCAACCAAGGCTGCTACTCCCAGCTCGGTCGGGTGGGCCCGGCCCTCTACGCGGCCCAGAGCAGCGCGACGTTCACTGACATCGTCCCCCCCGGCAACAACGACCTCACCGACAGCAACGGGGCGCAGTATCCCGCTGCTCCGGGCTACGACGCCGCGACGGGGCTCGGGACGCCGGTCGACCAGAACCTGGCCATCGCCTTGCAGGGCGCGAACGGCTGCCCGTCGGTGGCGTCGCTCAGCCCGAACACCGGGCCCGTCACCGGCAGCGGCGCCATCACGGTGTTCGGCGGTGGGTTCGCCAACGCCACGTCCGTCACGTTCGGGTCGGTCGGCAACGGCCGCATCATCTCGCAAACGGAGACCTCCATCACGGTCGTCCCCCCAACGCGCCCGGTCCCCTGTGTGTCGACGTCACGGTCGGAAACTCGCAGGGCATCTCGGCCAAATCCGCCGCGGACCACTACGGCTTCGGCGGGAACCTCGCTTGCGGCCTGGGCTACCGTTTCGCAGCCTCCGACGGGGGGGTCTTCGCCTACGGGGACGCCACCTTCTGGGGTAGCACGGGCAGCATCCACCTCAACCAACCCGTGGTCGGGATGGCTGGCACCCCGAGCACCAACGGGTACTGGCTGGTGGCGTCCGACGGCGGCATCTTCAGCTTCGGCGACGCGAACTTCTTCGGCTCCATGGGCGGACAGCATCTCAACCGACCGATCGTCGGCATGGCCACCGCGCCCGGCGGAGGCGGTTACTGGCTCGTGGCAGCGGACGGCGGCATCTTCACCTTCGGCAGCGCCCGCTTTTACGGGTCGACGGGGAGCATCCGGCTCAACAAGCCGGTGGTGGGCATGGCGGCCACGCCCGACGGCGGCGGCTATTGGCTGGTGGCGTCCGACGGCGGCATCTTCTCCTACGGCGATGCCAGCTTCCACGGATCGGCGGGCTCGCTGGTGCTGAACTCACCGGTCGTGGGCATGGCATCGGGGATCACTGGCGGGGGATATTGGCTGGTGGCGGCCGACGGTGGGATCTTCGATTACGGCAGCGCCGGCTTCTTCGGCTCCGCCGGCAGCCTGCACCTGAACAAGCCGGTCGTGGGCATGGCCGCCTCGCCCGACGGAGGCGGTTACTGGCTGGTGGCGGCCGACGGAGGGATCTTCAATTACGGCGACACGCACTTCTACGGGTCGACCGGCAGCATCGTGCTGAACAAGCCCATCGTGGGCATGTCGTCGACCTGAGCCGGCCCCGAAGCCATTTTTGCCCCCGGTAGGCTGGAGCGATGGACGCCAACGGACTGAGGGCGGCCTTCACGCGTACTTCGCCGACCGGGGCCACGCGGTCGTGCCGTCGGCCAGCCTGATCCCGCACGACCCCTCCGTTCTCTTCACGATTGCCGGCATGGTGCCGTTCAAGCCCTACTTCCTCGGTGAGGAGCCGCCGCCCTGGCCCCGGGCCACGTCGATCCAGAAGTGCTTCCGCACTCCCGACATCGAGATCATCGGCACCGACACCTACCACTGCACCTTCTTCGAGATGCTGGGCAACTTCAGCTTCGGGGACTACTTCAAATCGGACGCCATTCCGATGGCCTGGGAGCTGCTCACCGAGGTCTTCGGCCTCGACGGCGACCGGCTTTGGGTCACCGTGCACGAGAGCGACGACGAGGCTGAGGAGATCTGGATCGAGACGGTCGGCGTGCGGCCCGAGCGGATCCAGCGAATGGGCGACGAGGACAACTTCTGGGCCATGGGAGACACCGGGCCCTGCGGCCCCGACTCGGAGCTCTTCTTCGACAAGGGTGAGGCCTACGGGCACGACGGCGGGCCCAAGCACGGAGGCGACCAGCGCTTCGTCGAGCTCTGGAACCTGGTTTTCATGCAGTTCAACCGCGACGCCGAAGGACGGCTGACCGAGCTGCCACGCAAGAACATCGACACGGGCGCCGGCCTCGAGCGCATCCTGCCCATCCTCCAGGGTCACGGCTCCATTTTTGATACCGACCTGTTCGCCCCGATCATCGAGGCGGCGTCCGCGGTGGTGGGCACCGCCTACGGGACCGACCCTGGCGCTGACGTGGCGCTGCGCGTGCTGGCGGACCACGCCCGGGCGTTCTCCATGCTGGTGGCCGACGGCGTCCTGCCGTCCAACGAAGGGCGCGGCTACGTGCTGCGCCGCGTCGTGCGCCGCGCCGTGATGGCGGCCCGGCGCCTGGGGGTCGAGACGCCCATCACCCCGACCCTGGTGCAGGCGGCCGTCGACATTCTCGGCGAGGCCTACCCGGCGCTGGTGACGCAGCGCGATCTCATCGTCAACGTGGTGACACGCGAGGAGGAGGGATTCGATCGCACCCTGCGGGCGGGGCTGAGCCGCTTGGAGGAGGCGCTCGCCACCGGGACGAAGGTGCTCGGAGGCGACGTGGCCTTCACCCTCCATGACACCCACGGGTTCCCCGTCGAGCTGACCGAGGAGCTGGCCCGCGACGCGGGGGTGGCGGTCGACCGTGCGGGCTTCGATGCCGCCATGGCCGAGCAGCGGGAGCGGGCCCGCTCGGCGGCGAGGGCGACCCGGGCCGGTGACGAGGCGGCGTATCGAGCGCTGCTCGACGCCGAGGGCCCGACGACCTTCGTCGGGCGGGGCCTCGAGAACTACGAGGTGCCCGCTCAGGTGGTCGGCGTGCTCGAGGGCAGCGGCGCGGACGGCGCGGACGGCGCCGCGGACAGAGCGGCCGGCGCGGACGGCGACGGGGAGCGGGTGGTCGAGATCTTCTTGGACCGCACGCCGTTCTACGCCGAGAGCGGCGGCCAAGTTGGCGACACCGGCACCATCGTGACCGAGTCGGGCACCGCCGACGTGTACGACACCGTGTACGCCGTGCCGGGGCTGGTGGCCCACAAGGCGCGGGTGCGGGGCGAGGTGCGGGCGGGGCAGGACGCGCTGGCGACGATCGAGAAAGAGCGGCGGGAGGCCATCCGGCGCAACCACACGGCGACCCACCTGCTGCACGCGTCGTTGCGGTCGGTGTTAGGCGACCACGTCCGGCAGCAGGGCTCGCTGGTGTCGCCCGATTACCTGCGCTTCGACTTCTCCCACCACGGCCAACCGACCCGCGAGGAACTCGACGAGGTCTTCGCACGGGCGAATGACGCCGTGCTCACCGACGTCGGCGTCGACACCACCGAGACTTCGCGCGAAGAGGCCGAGGAGATGGGGGCCATCGTGTTCTTCGGTGACAAGTACGGTGCGTCGGTGCGTGTCGTGCAGGCGGGGCCGACATCGCTCGAATTCTGCGGCGGGACGCACGTCGACTCGCTGGGCCAGATCGGTCCCATTACCTTGCTGTCGGAGGGCTCGATCGGCTCCAATACTCGGCGGATCTTCGCCCTGACCGGTCACGCGTCGCTCGAGCGGGCCATCGAGCGGGAGCGTCTGGTGCAATCCGCCGCCGAGCTGCTGCGCACCGAGCCCGACGAGCTCCTGCCCGCCATCGGACGGGTCATGGAGCGCCAGCGCGAGGCCGAGCGAGAGCTCTCGAGGCTGCGTCAGCAATCGAGTGAGGTGGAGGCACGGACGCTGGCGGAGACCGCTGCCGCCGATGGCGGGGTGGTGGTGGCCCGTCGAGACAACGTGGCCGCCGAAGACTTGCGGACCCTCGCCCAAGCGGTGCTCCGCCACGACGGGGTGCGCGCCGTCGTGCTCGGCGGGTCACCCGACGGATCCAAGGTCGCGATCGCCGCCGCGACCGGGGCAAACCCGACGTGGCGCGGTTGGTGCGGACCCTTGGCCCCATTGTGGGCGGGGGCGGAGGCGGTTCGGCCGACCTGGCGCTGGCGGGGGGAAGGACCCCTCGCAGATCGAGGCGGCCTTGGCCGAGGCGCAGCGACTCCTGTCCGTGTGAGCGGCGGCGATGGGGCCGGTCGCGGCCCGGGCCGGGTGGCCGCGCTCGACCTCGGGGCCAAGCGCATCGGCGTGGCCTACAGCGACAGCGGGCGCACCCTTGCGAGCCCGTGGGGGACGATTCAGCGCAGCGGTGACGCCGCACGCGACCGAAGTGCCGTCCTCGACGCCGTACGCGAGGTCGAGGCCTCCACCGTGGTGGTCGGCCTCCCGCTGAGTCTCTCCGGCCAGGTCGGCCCCGCCGCCCGGGCGGCCCTCGATGAGGCCGAGGCGCTCCGTGAAGTGCTCGAGCCCCTTGGGGTCTCGGTCGAGACGGCAGACGAGCGCTTCACCACCGTCGAGGCCGAACGCTCGCTGCGCGTGGCCGGGCGCACCGGCAAGGCGGCCCGCAAGGTGGTCGACAGCGCCGCGGCCATGGTGCTCCTCCAATCGTGGCTGGACCAGACATGAGCGGGACCGGGACCGGGTCCGGGTCAGACGACGACGAGATCCCGTGGCCGCAACCGGAGCCCGACGCCCGCCAGGCCGGGGTCGGCCCGGAGGAGGGAGCGGCCGAAGCCGAGGGAGCCGAGGCAGAGGAGGCCGAGGCAGAATCGGCTGCACCGTCCCGGACCGAGCGGCGGGCCGAGCGTGCGGCCCACGTGCGCCGGCGCCGGCGGATCGTGGCGGCTGTGGGAGCCGGCTTGCTCGTAGTCGTCCTCGCCTGCATGCTCTGGTACGAGCTGGAAGCGCACGCGCTTGGCCCGGCTGGCCCCCAGGTCGTGGTCACGGTGCACGAGGGCGAGTCGACGAGCTCGGTGATCTCGTCGCTGAGCCAGCAACACGTCATCGGCAGCTCGCTGGCCTTCCAGATATCGGACTTCTTCCACGGGACGCCGACCGTTCTCCCGGGGAGCTACGCGCTGCACCAGAACCTGACCTTCGCCGAGGCGCGGGCGATCCTGGCCGCCGGCCCGAACGTCTTCCCCGTCGACGTCCGCCCCGGGTTCACGCTGCACGAGGTCGCCGTGCGGGTCGACAGCATCAACGGGCACCGCGCCGGCGGGTTCGAGGCGGCAGCGTCGAGCGGCGCGGTGCACTCGGTCTTCTCGCCGCCGGGATCGAACAATCTGGAGGGGATGCTCGGGACGGGGATCTACAACATTCTCCCCGGGGAGAGCGACCTGACGATCGTGCAGCACATGGTGGCGCAATTCGACCGCGACGCACAGGCGGCGGGGCTGAGCGTCTCCTCCGCCGCCGCGCTCGGGATGACCCCATACCAGGTCATCACCGTCGCCTCGATCGTCGAGAAGGAGGGCTACATCGTGAAGAACATGCCCGACGTGGCCCGGGTGATCTACAACCGGTTGTCCACCGACACCGCCCTGCAGATGGACTCGACCGTGCTCTACGCGCTGCGGCAGGACGGTGGGGCGGTCACGGCGCAGGATCTGAAGATCCAGTCCCCGTACAACACGTACCTCACCAAGGGTCTGACACCGACCCCCATCTGCATGCCCTCACCCGATGCACTCGCGGCGGCGGTCCACCCGCCACCGGGCGGGTGGCGCTACTTCGTGCTGGTGCAGAAGGACGGCACGCTCGCCTTCTCCGACACCTTTGCCGAGCAACTGGCCAACGAGCAGCTGGCGAAGTCCCGTGGCCTCCCCTGAGCCACCGGTGCCGCCGCTGACGATGGACGAGGCCCGTCGCAACGCCGGCCCAGACGCGACGATCGTCGGCGTCATCGGGAGCCCGGTTATCCACTCACTCTCGCCCTTGCTGCACAACACTGCCTTCGCAGCACTCGGGCTGGGCGAGCACTGGCGCTCGTTCGCGTTCGAGGTGGACCCCGGCGAAGCGCCCGCCGCGCTCGAGGCGATGCGTCGCGCCGCCATCACAGGGCTGTCGGTGACGATGCCGCACAAAGCGGCCGTTGCCGCGCTGGTCGATGCGTGCAGCGATACAGCGCGGCGCCTCGAGGCGGTGAACTGCGTCCTCAACCGGGGTGGGTTGCTCGCCGGATCTAACACCGACGGGGAGGGATTCATCTCGTCTCTGGCTCGCGGCGTGGGCTTCGACCCGGCGGGGCGCCAGTGCGTGGTCGTCGGGGCCGGCGGGGCGGCCCGGGCCGTCGTCCTGGCCCTGGCCGTCAGTGGCGCGGCCGGGGTGGCGATCGTCAACCGGACCCCCGAGCGGGCCTTCGAGGCGGCGGAACTGGCCGGCCCGGTGGGATCGACGGTGACGCTGACCGACCGGTCCATCGCAGAGGCCGTCTCGGCCGCGGATCTGGTAGTCAACGCGACGCCGGTGGGAATGGCTGGCGGCGCACCGGCGGATGAGTGGCTCGTGCCCCCGGATCTGCTCGGTCCCGGCCAGGTGGCGGCCGACCTGGTCTATGCGCCCCGGCCGACGAGATGGTTGGGCGACGCCGCAGCCGCCGGAGCGACGGTGCTCGACGGCCTCGGGATGCTCGTGCACCAGGCAGCGGCGCAGCTGGCCCTGTGGACCGGTGCGGAGCCTCCGGTGGAGGCGATGTGGCAGGCCGCCGAGGCGGCCAGTCCCGCGGCCTGAGCCCGGAGTTAGGGCGCGGCCGGGGGCGCGACGTCGGCCGGCCACAGCCCAGCTTTCGCCAAATCCTCGATCACGGCTTCGCGGAGCGCCCGAGTGAGCGCGTCGCGCTGGGACGGGATGGTGAGGAGCGTCACCCGCATCGTGATCGTCGTCGCATCCGCCGCGAGGATTCCGACGACGTTCGGCGGTTCCGTGCTGGGCGCGGCGACTTCCCTGTCGGTGGCGACGCGGTGCGCCGCTGCGGTGATGATCTGCCGCACCTTGTCGAGGTCGGCCGCAGCGGTCCCGGGCAGAGTCAGGTCCACCACGGCCCGTGCCCATCCGCGCGAGAGGTTCCCGATCAGACGGATGTCGCCATTGGGAATGATGTAGGTGGTGCCATCGACGGCACGGAAGCGAGTGAGGCGCATGGTGACCTCCTCGATGACGCCGGTCACGCCGCCCACCGTGACCGAGTCGCCGACGTTGTACTGGTCCTCCATGGTCATGAGGATGCCCGAGAAATAGTCGCGCACGATCTGCTGCGCGCCGAACCCGAAGCGTCGCTCCGATGATGGTGGCGCTGGCGAGAAGCGGCGTGAGGTTAATGCCGATCATGCCGAGCACGATGGCGCCGGCGACGACGAAGACGAAGAAGCGCCAGACGTTCGCCACGAGGCCCGACATCGTGGCGACGCGGGCTCCGGCCCGCGTCGAGCCGGATCGGGCCGCGGTCTGGTTGGCGACCCGCTCGAGGAGACGGCGGATGACCTTGGTGCCGTATCGAGCCACGATGAGCGCGACGACAACGACGAAGAGGATGCTGATGGGCCGGATGATGAGGTCGGTGACCGTCGACGCAGTCTGCGGCTCGACACCGGCTCTGGTCAGGAGGTGATAGAGCCAACCGCCGCCCTGGTCGACCTGATTGGCCGTGCCCGTCGTGCCCGTCGTGCCGGCGGCCTGGCCCACCAGGGCATGGGCTGCCGCCCGGGGGGAAGAGGTCACGGCCGGTATTCTGTCGCCGAATCCGCGTTATGACCACACTCGCCCGAACACACGTTGCCGCTCGGCGCAGTGTGCCCCCGTTCGACCTCATTCTGCTGATCGCCACGCTGCTGGTGTCCGCGGTCGGGGTGGTGATGGTCTATACCGCCACCCGTGGCCCGCTGTTGGCCCAGGGGGAGGATCCCAAGACCTTCCTAAAGAAGCAGGGACTCTTCGTCGTGCTGGGCTTTGTCGTCATGGTGGTGGTCGCCCTCTTCGACTACCGGCGCCTCGAACCCCTGGCCACCGTCGCGTATCGGCTGATCGTGTTGGCCCTCCTGGGCGTCTTCGCTGTGGGGAGCAGCGCCCAGGGCGCGGCGCGCTGGTTCAGCGTCGGCCCGCTGCAATTGCAGCCCTCGGAGTTCGCCGTTCTCGCGTTGATCCTGGCGGTCGCGTCCTATTGCGCGTGGCGCGACGAAGAGGGGCTGGCCTGGCGCGACGTCTTTCGACTGCTCATCATGTCCGGCATTCCGATCGTGCTCGTGCTGCTCCAGCCCGACCTCGGGACGGCCATGATCATGGTGATCGTCCTGCTGGTCATGCTGGCGGTGGCCGGTCTGCCGATCCGGATCTTGGTGATGTTGCTGATGGGCACCGCGCTGGTTGCCCTCGTTGCCGTCGCGGGCGGATTCCTACACCACTACCAGATCGCCCGGCTGACCACGTTCCTGAATCCCAACGTGAAGAGCACCAACCCCTACGTGCAGTCCGCCATCTATAACCTGCAGGAGGCCAAGAACGCCATCGGCTCGGGTGGCCTCTTCGGCTCGGGTATCGGGCACGGGGCGCAAACGAATCTCGGCTACGTGCCCGAACAGCA
The DNA here is from genome assembly GCA_963744225.1 of uncultured Acidimicrobiaceae bacterium. Taxonomy (GTDB): domain Bacteria; phylum Actinomycetota; class Acidimicrobiia; order Acidimicrobiales; family RAAP-2; genus Bog-473. Next base: position 231,132 of record CAVUSV010000005.1, on the reverse strand, counting down.
GACCGACTTCATCTTTACGGCGGTGGGGGAGCAGCTGGGATTCGTCGGGGCCGTCGGGGTCTTGTCTCTCCTCGGTGTCGTCGCCTGGCGGGTGCTGCATGCCGCCGTGGTGTCGCGCGACACCTTCGGGCGCCTGATCTGTGCCGGACTGTTCGCATTCCTCGCGTTCAGCGTGTTCCAGAACGCGGGGATGACGATGGGGATCATGCCAATCACCGGGATCCCGCTCCCGTTCGTCAGTTACGGGGGCACCGCCGTCTTGGTGTTCTTCAGCGCCGTTGGCCTGGCGCTCAGCGTGGGTGCCCGCCGGAGACACCGGTGACCGACGTGCGGCCCGAGGTGGCGGCCGAGGGGCTGGCGCCGACAGCAGTCCCGTCCGCCGGGGCGGCGACCCCAACGGGGCCACGCACGTGGCCCGTCTTCCGGGTCATGGACATCGAGGAGGTCGCCCTCGATCTCCCTTCGCAGTACCCGTCCGTCACCCTCGTCGAGTCGGAGCCGCCGATGCGCGTGCTCGTCTTCCCGGTGGGGCTGCCCGAAGGCACGGCCATGGCCCAGGCCCTGCGGCGGATGGAGGGTCGCCGCCCGATGACCCACGAGCTGTTCATGCAGGCGCTCCAGCGGGCCCGTATCGACGTCATCGCCCTGCGACTGGTGGGCCGCGAGGAGGGGAACCTTCTGGCCGAGCTCGACCTGATGATGCCGGGCGGTCGCGAGGTGCTCGACTGCCGGCCTTCGGACGGCATCGTCCTCGCACTGCGGATGCCCGTGCCGGCGCCGATCCTCGTCGACGAACGCCTGCTCGAAGAGCCCGGCGACGTCGCCCGTTTCCTGGGCCCTGATGCGACCGATGCGACCGACACGACCGAGACGACCGATACCGGCGACCCGGACAAGGCATAGGGCAACACCCGCCGATGCGCCCCGGACCGGGATCTGATCAGATCGGGTCATGACGGTCATCAAGATCAACGCCATCACCGTGCCCGAGGACGCCGGCGACGAGTTGGCCCGTCGCTTCGCCGCCCGCGCCGGCGCGGTGGACGATCAGGAGGGCTTCGAGGGGTTCGAACTTTTACGCCCGACCGACGATCGGCGCCAGTGGCTCGTCGTCACCCGCTGGCGGGACGAGGAGTCCTTCCAGAAATGGGTGGCCTCGCCGGCCTTCGCGCACGGCCACGCCGGCGCCGACCGGCCCTCACCTCACGGCGGGCCCGTCTCGGTGGCGTCGGAGCTGTGGTCCTACGAGGTGGCGGGAGGCTCGACGACCCCCGCGGCCTGAAGTGCGGGAGCTCGTCCGCCACGACGAGCTCGACACCAAACCAGAGCAGAGGCACCGACGCAACGGCGCAGGGAGGGATCCAAATGGCACCGGACGAGAAGTCGGCCCTACCAATGACGACGCAAGAGATCGACCTGGCCAAGGACTCGATGCTCGGCGATCGCTTCATGATCCGATTCTCCGAGGACACCCTCAAACACAGACCCCTCGGCATCCGCCTGATCATCGAGTTCATCGGGACCTTCATCTTGGTGACGGTGGCGGCCGGATCGGGCGTGATCAACCATTACGTGGGGGGCACCCCGATCAGCCGCACGGCCGCGGTCATCGCACCCGGGGCGGTGGTCATGGCGATGATCTACGCCCTCGGCCCGCTCTCGGGCCTGCACATCAACCCCGCTGTGACACTGGCCTTCACCGGGCGCCGGGTGTTCAAGGTCGCCTGGGCGGTGCCGTACATCGCCGTGCAGCTGGCCGGCGCCGTCTGCGCCGCCCTCTTCCTCCAGGCCATGTACGGCCACGTGGCCTCGGGCGGCAACTACCCCATCGCCAAGCCGGGCGGGGAGTGGCGCTCACTCGTGATGGAGATCATCCTCACTGCCATCCTTGTCACCGTCATCCTCAACACCGCGACGGGCTATCGCAGCATCGGGCACAACGCCGCGCTCGCCGTCGGCTCAACGGTGGCCCTCCTGGGCCTGTTCGCCAGCCCCATCAGCGGCGCCTCCATGAATCCCGCCCGCACGCTCGGTCCCGACATCGTGTCGTGGGACTTCACCGGGTGGTGGATCTACATCGTCGGTCCACTCGCCGGCGCGGCCATCGCCGTGATGCTGATCGGACTGGTCCGGGGCCTGCCCGACCGGGCCGAGCGCGAGGCCGCCGAGGGCGGCGCACTGCCGCTGGAGAAGTGAGCAGGGCAGCCCGCCGCGCCGGGTCTGCCGGCACCGACGCGGCGGCCAGGCTCATTTTGCCGGGACCATAGGCAGTTCACCAGGTGCCGCGGCCGCGCCGGCCGCCAGCATGGCCGTCTGCGCCTTGGCACCCTCGTCGGAGACGCGCAATAACAGGGCGATGAGGACGTAGTTGGCCAGGAGCGACGAACCTCCGTACGCGACGAACGGAAGGGTGATCCCCGTGAAGGGGAGGAGCCGCACCACGCCCGCCATGATGAAGAAGGCCTGAAAGCCGATAATGACGGTCAGTCCCGTCGCCAGGAGGCGGGAGAAGTCGGAGCGAGCGGCCTGGGCCACCCGGAACCCGGCGCCCACGAGCAGGATGTAGCAGAACACGACGGCCGCCGCGCCGATGAGGCCCATCTCGATCCCGATGGCGGCGAAGACCATGTCGGATGTGAGCCCGAAGATACGCCCCGCCAGGATGTCCCGGCCGAGCCCCGTGCCGCCCACGCCGCCGGTGCCCAACCCGTACTGCGACGCGGCGAGCTGGGTCAGCAGGGGTTTCGACGTGCTCGGCCAGGGGTTCAGCCACTGAGCGACCCGGTAGTGCACCTGGCTGAAGTAGTGGGCGGCGATGTAGGCCCCACCCGTGAACAACGCCGCGCCGAAGACCAGGTAACCGACTCGGCCCGTCGTGATCCACAACATGGCGATGAAGAGGGTGAAGAGCAGCGCGGCGAAGCCGACGTCCCCTTCCAGGCCGATCACCGCCATGGCGGCGCCCCAGGCCACCAGCAGGGGAAGAAGCGGGCGCGGGTCGAGGACAAGGCGGTTGCCCAGCCGGGCCGTCGGTATGGAGAGGAGTTCCTTGTTGGCGGCGAAATACGAGGCGAAGTAGATGCACAGCAGGAGCTTGGAGAACTCAATCGGCTGAAAACGCAGGGCGCCGACGTGCACCCACAGCCGGGCGCCGTTGATGGAGCTGAAAAAGAGCGGCGCGACGAGCAGGATGCCGGCAAGCAGCAGCAGCAGGTAGCGATAGCGCTCGAGATCTCGGGTGTAGCGGACCACCAGGAGGGTCGCGATGTACATCACGATCCCGAGCGCCACCCACCCGGCCTGCTGGCGCGGGTACGGCGGGTTCCAGCGCGCGATGACGACGTAGCCGATCCCGTTCAGTAGCGCGGCCAACGGCAAGATCACGGCATTGGCGTCGGGGACGAGCCATCGGTTCGCCATGTGGGCGATCAGCGCCAGTCCCAGCACGATGCCGAGAAACGGACCGATGTTCGGCGGGATCTTGGACTTCGCCCCCAGCTCGGCGATCACGTAGAGCGCGACGACGAGGAGTGAGCCGAAGAGCAGCAGTCCCGAATTCGGTGCGGCGCTTGGGTTTGGGACCCCAGACGTAGCGCGGAAATGGCGTGCGACGGACTCGTGACGGCACCGGGCGAATGGTAGTGGTGGGGGGTAGGATCGAGGTGGCATCCGCCTCGGTTCCACCGACGCCGACCCCTCCGCTCATGACCCAGACCCAGCCTCAGCCGCAACCCCAGGCGTCGCCCGCTCCCCAGGTCCAGGCCACGGAGACGGAGACGGCGCAGAGGGCGGAGAGCACCGCGACAGACGGGACACGGACACCGGCACCGGCCCCGGAGACCGGAACGACGGTCGCACGCCCGGTTCCGCCGACGTACCAGCAGATCGAGGCCTTCGGGTACCAGCGCTTCACCAACCGCGAGCAGTCCCGCCTCGACTTCGCCGCTCGCCTGCTCGACCTGGCCGAGGACGACGGGCAGCCCCTGATGGAGCGCGTCAAGTTCGTGGCCATCTTCTCCGAGCTGCTCGATGAGTTCTACCAAATCAGGGTCGCCGCTCTCGAGGACCAGGTGGCTGCCGGGGTGCGCACGCGCAGCGTCGACGGGCTCCGCCCCGGCGAGCAACTGACCATGATCCGGGGCCGGGTCGAAGAGCTGGTGCGGCGCCAGGACCACATCTTCCTCGACCGCATCGTGCCGGCGTTGGCGCAGGCGGGCATCCGATTCTCGGACTGGTCCTCGCTCGATGACGGTGACCGTGGCTATCTCGTCGAGTTCTTTCAGCGCCAGATCTACCCCGTGCTCACCCCACTGGCCGTCGACCCGGGCCATCCCTTTCCCTACATCTCGAACTTGTCGCTCAACCTGTTCGTCGAGGTGCAGGACCCCTCGTCGAGGGAGGAGCGGATCGCCCGGGTCAAGGTCCCCCCGACCCTGCCCCGTTTCATCGTCATGCCCGACGGTGAACGCTTCGTGCCGCTCGAGCAAGTCATCTCGGCTCACCTCGAGTCGCTGTTCCCCGGGATGACAATCGGGCACCATCACGCCTTCCGGGTCACCCGCAATGCCGACCTCGTGCTCGAAGAGGACGAGGCGGACGACCTCCTCGTCGCGATCGAGATGGAGTTGCGCCGCCGCCGCTTCGGCAAGGCGCTGCGGCTCGAGATCGAAGCCGACATGGGCCAAGAACTGGCGGACCTGCTGGCGACCGAGCTCGAGATTGGGCCCGATGGCGTCTTCCGCGTGTCGGCGCCCCTCGACCTGAGCGGGCTGTGGGGTCTCTACGCCCTGGACCGCCCCGACCTCCATGGCGAGACCTGGACGCCGATGACCTCGCCGCGCCTGGCGACGGTGGCGGACGACCCCGCCGCACTTTTCGCGCTGCTGCGCGAGCGCGACCTCCTGGTGCACCACCCCTACGACTCGTTCGCCACCTCGGTCGAGGCGTTCGTGGCCCAGGCAGCGGAGGACCCGCAGGTGCTCGGGATCAAGCAGACCCTCTATCGCACCGGGGGGGACAGCCCCATCGTGAGGTCGCTGATTCAGGCGGCGGAGAACGGCAAGCAGGTGGCGGCGATCGTCGAGCTCAAGGCGCGCTTCGACGAGGAGGCCAACATCGGATGGGCCCGGGCGCTCGAAGAGGTGGGCGTTCACGTCGTCTATGGCATCGTCGGGCTGAAGACCCACTCCAAGACCGCGCTCGTGCTGCGCAAGGAGGAAGACGGCGTCCGTCCCTACTGCCACGTGGGCACCGGCAACTACAACTCCAAGACGGCGCGCATCTACGAAGACATCGGGCTGCTGACGTCGGACCCCGAGATCGGCGCGGACGTGGGCGCGCTGTTCAATTACCTCACCGGCTTCTCGAAGCACGCCGACTACCGCCAGATCCTCGTGTCGCCGGTGAGCGTGCGCAAACGCATGAAGGCCATGATCGAGGAACAGGCAGAGGCAGGACCGGCCGGCCGCATCGTCATGAAGCTCAACGGCCTGACCGACGCCGAGATGATCGACGCGCTCTACCGGGCGTCGGGCGCCGGTGTCCAGATCGATCTCGCCGTGCGGGGACTGTGCCGGCTGCGGCCCGGCATCCCCGAGCTATCCGAGAACATCCGCGTCCGTTCCATCGTGGGGAGCTTTCTCGAGCATTCGAGGATCTACCGCTTCGGTGGTCCCCCCACCGATCCGGCGGCCGGACCCGGCCTGCCTCTCAAGCTCTACATCGGCTCCGCCGACCTCATGGGGCGCAACCTCGACCGCCGGATTGAGGTCGTCGTACCGGTCCACGATCCCGAGCTCCAGGAGCGCCTGTTCGAGGTGCTGGACCTGGTCTTCGCCGATGAGACGAACGCGTGGGAGCTCGGTCCGGACCGGCGCTGGCGCCGCGTGCCCAACCGCCACGGGCTGAGCTCCCAGGAACGCCTGAAGGAGCTGGCAAAGGAGCGGTCCCGTCGCCGGCTCGAGTCGGACCTGCACGTCGGAGAGGGTGAAGAACAGAAGGCGTAGCACTCCACAGGGTGCAAAGCTGCATCTCCGCCACGACGCGCCGGTACCATCCAGCTCCATGGCGAAAGATGCGCTGGCTCTGCGGATGCGAGCCGTCTCGTCCACGCGTGGCTGGACGTGGCCCATCCTTTCGTGCGCTGTGGCGGCCATCGCCGTCACGGTCCTCGCCCTGGTCCATCAGCAGCTCGATCTGAGCACGTACCTGCTCGGCGGGGCGCACGCCGTGTCGAACGACCTCTTCACCGTCACCTACCCGACGGACCATCTCGGCTTTACCTACCCGCCGTTCTCCGCTCTCCTGTTCGCGCCGTTCGCCCACTTCCCGCTGCGGGCCTGCGAGGTGGCCTTCTCCTTCGTCAACCTCGGCGCGCTCTGCGCGCTGATCGCCGTGAGCCTGCGTGCCGTCTGCGCGGAGCTCGACCGCCGGACGATCCTGTGGTGGTCCCTCCTCCTCCTGCTCCCCGTCGCGATGTTCGACCCGATGCGCCAGACATTCCTCCTCGGTCAGGTGAACATCCTGCTCGCTCTCATCGTGGTCGCTGACATGACGATGGACCTGCCGATTCCGCGCGGCATCCTGGTGGGGTTGGCGGCGGCGATCAAGGTGACGCCACTCATCCTCATCCCGTACCTCTTCCTCACCCGCCAGGGCCGCTCGGGTGTACGCGCCGTGGCGTCCTTCTGCGCCGCCGCGGTGTTCGCCGCCGCGGTCAACGCCTCCACGTCGTGGGCGTACTGGACGCACTACATCCACGACCCGCAGCGGGCGGGCAACCTGGCCTGGATCGGCAACCAGGGCCTGCTCGGTGCCCTCGAGCGCATGCTGGGTCACACCTTCACCACCCCCACCTCCTTCGTGATCGTGGTGACCGTCGGTGCCGTGGGGCTGGCCGTCGCGGCCGGCGCCTATCGCCGTTCCTCCCCGGTTCTCGGGTTGCTCGTCGTGGAGGCGAGCGAATCCCTGGCCAGCCCCGTTTCCTGGTCGCACCACTTCATCTGGGTGGTCCTGCTGGTGGCGTGGCTGGCGCTGGCGCCAGACCGGCCCCGCTACGGCGAGTGGTACGCCGTGGTGGTTGCCGTCCTGTTCTGGGCCGCACCGTACTGGTGGGCGCCCCACGGGCCGAGCGTGGCCTTCGCGGGGCGGGGATGGCTCATCCCGCCCTCGGACTGCTACGAGCTGTTGTTCATCGCCCTCGTGGTCGGCGCCGGGATCCGGGTGCTGCGCTCCGTGGGCGAGCGACCGGTGCGCGTCGGTCGCCGGGCCATGGCCCCCTCGGGCGCCAGCACCTGACGCGGCGGCGCCGCGCGCTCAGACCGGCTCGCAGACCAGGACGACCGTGTGGGATCCGCGGTCGAGCCTGCTCTCCGCCGCCGACTCCATCTGCGTCATGCGCCAGCCGGTCACGACCATGAGCTTCTCGGGGTCGCCGGGACGGAATTCGTTCCGCCTGGGCTCCCCGACCGCGGCGAGCAGCACGTCGGTGGTCCGGCGCAGTGCCCGAGCGGGCGCGCCCGTGTCCGGCGCGACCCGGCAGTCGGCCACCAAGACGCTGCTCGGTGCCGCCCGGCCCCGCAGCGCGTGGCAGAGCCCGGCCGTGGCTTCGAGGGACAGACGGCGCAGCAGGCCCTCGCAGACGAAGAGCGAGGGTCGGTCCCGTTCGTGCGCGGCGGCCCCCAGGGCGGCGCCCACGTCCTCGCCGAGGAGGTCGACGCCGACGAAGACCACGCCGGTCGCTTCGTGGCCGAGCGCACCGAGACGGCGTGCCTTGTCGGCCAGCGTGGCGGGACGGTCCACTTCGAACCACCGCACGGACCCACCCCCGAAGCGCAAGCTCCGGCCGTCGTACCCAGCGCCGAGGAGGATGATCTGGTCGATGCCGCGGCCGATGGCCAGCGCGACCTGGGCGTCGACCACCCGGGTCCGGGCCGCGACGCCGCTGGTCCCGACGGTGGGCACGGCAAGGATGCCGGCAACGTCGCGGTAGAGCTGGCGTTCACCGTCTCTGTCACCGGTGGGAGTGGAGGGACGCGTGCGCCCCAGCCGCGCCCGCTGGCCTGCGAGCCAGCGCGCCTGGACCGACGGCCGTCCGGATCGTGTCAGGGTGTGATTGCCTTGGCTGCCGCCGTCCTCGGGTGGCCCAGGCGCAGCGACAGGTAGGACGCCCCGCCGAAGGGGATGGGCAACCAGAAGTTCACCAGGCGCCAGCTGAGGACGCCCGCCGCCGCCACCCCGCTCGGGACGCCGAAGCCCTTGAGCACGGCGACGATGGTCAGCTCGATGACCCCGAGCCCGCTCGGGGTTAGGGGGATGATGGCCAGGATGTTGGCCAGGCCGTAGGCCACCAGCACGTCGATGGGCGAGATGTGGGCGCCGAACGCCAGGAGGAAGACCCACAGGGAGGCGGCATCGAGGAGCCAGTTGGCCGCGGCCCAGAGGCCGGCGCGCCAGAGCAGTTCCGGGCTCGAGAACAGGATCTTCATCCGGTCCGCCACCTTCTGGACGAGCGAGGTGACCGTCTCGGCCCGTACGAAGGGCAGCCGGTCGGCCAGTTTCTTCACGAAGACGCCTGCCTGCTTCTCACCCCGGGTGAAGAGGAAGACCAACGTGGCGAAGAGGGCCAGAAGGAGCACGCCGAGAATGGCGGCGAAGCCGTAGAGCGGGTTGTAGCCCTGCAGCGGGATGGAGATCAGGAGCGAAAGCCAGAAGATCACGTTGAGAACGAGGGCCGAACCGATGCCTTGGGTGGCCAGCCCGAAGGCCGCGGTGCTCCCCGACACGCCCGACTCGGTCAACAGTCGGTAGCTGGCGGCGGTGCCCGGCACCGTGCCGCCCGGCAAGGTGTGGCTGATCGCCAACGCCCACATGTTGATGCGGAAGATGCGGAAACGGTCGGGTGCGCCGGGGGAGAGGACCGTGTGGGTCAGCTGCGCATAGGCCGCCAGCGCCCCCACCTCGAGCAGCGCGCCGAGCACGAGCCAGAGGACGTTGAGGTGGGTCAGCTGGCTGAACTGTCTCCGTGCGCTGGCCAGCTCGGGGAGGAGGATGTACTCGCCGACGAAGAAGAGCAGCAGGACCATCAGCGTGATCTTCACGTTGCGTGGCAGGAACTGGCGCCCGTGCCTCGGGGGCGCCGGGGGTTGCGGCTCCCCGGCGTCTCCCTGTTCCCCTTCGGCCACCTCGTCCATCCACCTCATGCTTGCACGTCGATCGGCCAATTCGGCGCTTCTTCGACCCCGTTCATCGCTTCTTCGTCGGTCAAAAGCTGCCAAGCTGACCCAATGCCCGAGGAGGCTCGCGACACCTGGCGGTCGAAGCTGTCCAGCAGCGCCGACCGCCGGGGGATCCCGCTGCCGACGATCGTGGTGACGGTCGGGGTCGTGATCCTGCTGGTCGACCTGAATGCCGCCCTGATCCTCGGGATCTGGGTGCTGCGGACGATCATCGTCTACATCATCATCGCCTTCTTCTTCACGCTGTTGCTGACGCCGGCCACCCGCTTCTTGCGGCGCAGAGGCCTTTCCCACGGCTCTGCCACGCTCCTCGTCTTCCTGATCGGCGTCTTGGTGCTCGGCGGGCTCGTCTATCTGTTCACCCAGCCACTGGTGACCGCCGCCATCAACTTCGGCCACCAGATCCCCACCCTGGTCCAGGAGGCCAAGAAGGGCCACGGCCCGCTGGGCCGGCTCCTCTTCCGCCTGCACCTCCAGAAGTACCTCTCCGAGGGCTCGACCAAGATCACCTCACAGATCACGAAGGTGCTCAAGCCGGCCACCGCCTTCTCGGTGGGTGCCGCCGCGGTGTCCACGCTGGTCACCATTGTGACGATCGGGATCCTGACGCTGTTCACCATGCTCGAGGCACCGCGCATGTGGGCCGGGTTCCTGAACCTCTTTCGGCCCGCCTCGGCGGACCGCCTGCGCCGGGTCGTCGACGAGACCATCCGGTCCGTGTCGGGCTACATGTTGGGGAACGGGCTCACCTCGGTGATCGCCGGCGTGATCTCGGGGGTCACGTTGGCCATCCTCGGCGTGCCCTTTGCGTTGCTCCTCGGCGTCTTCGTGGCCCTGGTCGACCTGTTGCCCCTAGTGGGTGGTTTGTTGGCCGGCGTCCCGGTCGTGGTCATCGCGGCCATCCATTCGGTCCCGGCCGGGATCACGATGCTGATCGTCTTCCTCGTGTACCAGCAAATTGAGAACCACATCCTGAACCCGGTCATCATGAGCAAGACGGTGCGACTGAACCCCTTCTGGGTCCTCATCTCCGTGCTGGTGGGTGCCACCATCGGCGGCCGGGTCGCCGGTGGGCTGGGGACCTTCGTCGGCGCGCTCGTCGGCATCCCCTTCGGCGGCGCGGTGCAGGTGATCGTGCGGGAGCTCCGCCAGGGGCCCGACGCCGTCGTGGCCGAGTCGGAGTTGCACGGGAAGCTGACTGCGCCCGACCCGACCGACATCTGACGGCGCCCCGGGTCCGGCCGCCGGTGTGACGGGCGCCCGAGCCGGCGCGGCGGCGCCCCCTAGAATGCCTTGTCATGCGACCGCTGGTGGTCATCCCGACCTACAACGAGGCGGAGAACATCGAACGGATGCTGTACCGGATTCACGAGTGCCTGCCCGGTGCCGGCGTGCTCGTGGTCGACGACGGCAGCCCCGACGGCACGGCCGACCTCGTCAAGGCGGTCGCCGCCGAGGTGCCCGATCTGAACCTGTTGTCCCGCGCCGGCAAGTCGGGCTTGGGCAGCGCCTACCGGGCGGGGTTCGCCTGGGGCCTCGAGCGGGGCTACGAGGTGTTCATCGAGATCGACGCCGACTTCTCGCACGACCCTGCCGCGCTGCCGACGTTGGTGGCGCCGCTCGAGGAGGGGTTCGACGTCGCCATCGGTTCCCGCTACATCGAGGGCGGGTCGATCCCCAACTGGGCCTGGCACCGTCACCTGCTCTCGCGCGGCGGCAACATCTACGCCTCCAGGGTGCTCGGGCTCGGCGTCGCCGACTCGACCGCGGGGTACCGCGCCTACTCGGCGGGGATCCTGCGCCGCCTGAACCTCGACCGGATCCGCGCCGAGGGCTATGGCTTCCAGATCGAGATGACGTACCGGGCCAAGCAGCACGGTGGGGCCATCACCGAGGTGCCGATCAGCTTCGTCGACCGCGCCGCCGGCGAGTCGAAGATGTCGTCGGTCATCGTGGTCGAGGCGCTCGGGCTCGTCACCTGGTGGGGCCTCGGCCGGGTGGCCCACGGCCTGCGCCGGTTCGTGAGCCCGCGCCAGCGGAGGAGTGGCGCGGGCGCCGGGGGCGCCACGGTGGACATTGTCGGGGCCGGTGCGCCGCCCGCCTACACCAGCGCCGAGGATCCCGCCCGGCGGTTATGAGCAGGCGCGGGTGCATCGGCGGTGCCGTGACGTGATCATGGACACACCGTCGGCCCGCATCCTCGTCGTCGACGACGAGCCGAACATCGCCGACCTGCTCTCGGCTGCGCTGTCGTTCGAGGGCTACCAGGTCGGCGTGGCCTCCACCGGCGCCGAGGCCATTGAGCTCGTGCGCTCGTTCCGACCCAACCTGGTCATGCTCGATGTGATGCTGCCCGACCTCGAGGGCACCGAGGTGTGCCGGCGGCTGCGCAACCAGGGCGAGCAGATGCCGATCGTCTTCTTGACCGCGCGCGACACGACGCAGGAAAAGGTCGAGGGCCTCAGCATGGGCGACGACTACGTCACGAAGCCCTTCAGCATCGAGGAGCTCATGGCACGGGTCGGGGCCATCCTGCGGCGCTCCGGCGAGATCGCTGCTGCCGACACCTCCACCATGCAGTTCGCCGATCTCACCATGAACGTCGATACGCACGAGGTCTGGCGCGAGGACCTGGCGATCGAACTCACCGCGACCGAGTTCAACCTGTTGCGCTACCTCTTGGAGAACGCCCGCCGGGTCGTCTCCAAGTCCGAGCTCCTCGACAACGTCTGGGGCTTCGACTTCCACGGCGACCCCAACATCGTCGAGACCTACATCAGCTACCTGCGCAAGAAGGTCGACGACAAGGATCCGGCACTCATCCACACCATCCGGCGCGTCGGCTACACCCTCCGCCTGCCCCGAGAGGGATGAGCCTCCAGAAGCGACTCGTCGCCGTCATGGCGTTGCTGCTGGTGATCGGGCTGCTGGTGGCCGACGTCGTCACCTACGCCTCCGTGCGCTCGTACCTCTACGGCCAGGCCGACAACACGCTGGCCCAGAACGAGGCGCTCGGCTTCAACTACCTCACCTACGCCGCCGGGCGGAACATTGCGGTCACCAAGACGGATCTCTCCCGCCGGGTCTCCTCCGACGTCTACCTGATCCTTCTCGACCGCCACGGACACGTCATCCTCCCGCGCCCCTCGGGGCCGCCCGCCCGCCCGGACCCGGCGCCGATCCTGACCAAGAACCTCCCGGTCCAAGAGGTGCCCGACATCTACCGGCACATCAAGGTGGGCCGGTACGCGGGCACCCTGCGCCCCGACCCCGATGCGGTGCTCCTCGCCAGCCGGGGCGACCGCGACGGGCAGTACCGCGCCGTGGTGGTCACCGTCCCCCAGGGGGTCCTGGTGACGGCGATCTCGCTCAATCCGACCAACGACACGCTCAGCTCGCTGCGCAGGGTGGAGCTTTTGGCCAGCCTGGCGGTGCTGCTGTCCATGGGCGTCCTGGCCCTGGTGGTGGTCCGCCGCGGCCTGCGCCCGCTGCGCCAGATGGCGGGCACCGCCGACGCCATCGCGTCGGGCGACCTGACCCGCCGCGTGCCCGAGGGGCGTCCGGGCACCGAGGTGGGCCGGCTGGGCGAGGCCCTCAACGAGATGCTGGCCCAGATTGAGGGGGCGTTCTCGGAGAAGTCGGCCTCCGAGGAGCGCCTCCGCCAGTTCGTCGCCGACGCGTCACACGAGCTGCGGACTCCGCTCACCTCCATCCGCGGGTACGCCGAGCTGCTCGGCCGGGGGGGCTTCGCCGACGAGTCGGGGCGGCGCAAAGCGCTGAAGCGGATTGAGGAGGAGGCGACCCGCATGGGTGGCCTGGTCGAGGACCTCCTGCTCCTGGCCGAGCTCGACCGGGGGCGGCCGCTCCGGGCGGAGCCCGTCGACCTGCACCGCATCTGCGCCGACGCGGTGGGCGACTCGAACGCGGTGGCGCACGGCCATCAGTTGCGCCTCGAGCCCGGCGCACCTGTCGTCGTCCTCGGCGACGCGGAGCGCCTGGCCCAGGTCGCCCACAACCTGGTGCGCAACGCGTTGGCGCATACGCCGCCGGGCACCGCCGTCTCGGTGTCGACGGGGGTCGTCGGCCGCATGGGCTTCATTCAGGTGTCCGACAACGGGCCGGGGATCCCCCCGGCCGAGTGGGCCCGCGTCTTCGACCGCTTCTACCAGGGCGACCCCTCCCGTTCGGCCTCGGGGACGGGGCTCGGCCTGGCCATCGTCCGCGCCATTGCGGAGGCCCTGCACGGGACGGCCGAGGTCCTCTCGACGCCCGGCCCGGGCGCGACCCTGGTGGTCAAGATTCCGCTCGCCGCCACCCACGTCGCCGCGGCTGGGGCTGCCGTGCCCCCGGCGCCGGCGCCGGTCCCGGAGCGCTCACCGCAGCTGCGCTGAGGCGCCGGGGACGACGGCCTCCAGGACCGTCGCCAGCTTCACGTCGGTCTCGGCTGCCTCGGCGTCGGGATCCGAGCTCGCGACGATGCCCGATCCGGCGCGCAGCGTGACCGACCGGCCGTCGTCGTGCAGGCGGGCACTGCGGATTCCGATCATCCAGTCCCCGTCCCCGGCGGCACCGACCCATCCCACCGGACCGGCCCAATACCCCCGCTCTCCGACCTCGCTCCGCGCCATGAAGTCGAGCGCGTCGGCGCGCGGTGTGCCGCCGACGGCCGGTGTCGGATGCAGTCGTTCGAGCAGCTCGAGGACGCCGACGGGTCGGGCCAGCCGACCGTCGATCCTCGTGCCCAGGTGGGCCACCGAGCGGAACGCGACGAGCGAGGGTTCGTCGGGCACCGACAGCTCGTCGCAGTAGGGCGCGAGGGTGGCGGCGATCTCGTCGACCACGTAGCGGTGCTCCTCACGGTTCTTGGTCGACTGGGCGAGGTCGCGCTGCGCGTCCGCGTCGGCGCGCGCGGTCTCACCGCGGGAGACGGTGCCGGCCAGGGGGTGGGACGCCACGCGCCCCCCGTGGCACGCCACGAGCAGCTCGGGGCTGGCGCCGAAGAAGGCGCCGTCGGGCACCGGCATGGAGAAGATGGTGCAGTTCGGCTCGCCGGCGCGGAGCCGTCGCAGCACGGCAGCAAGATGGAGCGGGCCGTCGAGCTGCACCGTGACCGGTCGGGAGAGGACCACCTTGCGCAGCGGGGCTCCGTGTTCGCGCATACGGGCGACCGCGCCCGCCACCAGCGCGGCGTAGGCCGCGGTCGGCATCGGGGTCGTGAGGCCGGCGACGCCAGCGTCGGCGGACACGTCGGGGGTAGCGCCGTACTGCCAGATGACCGCATTGAAGAGCTCGTCCGTCTCGGGCAGCGGCGCGTCCGACGGCCCGACCGCGGTGGCCCAGCGGCGGGTCACGCCGTCGGCGTCGCGCGAGATCCCCATGGTGAAGCGCGGGATCACGAGGTGTCCGGCCATGGTGTCGCCGAAAGGCAGCGCGCCCAGCGCCAGGGGCCGGACCCGGGGCGGCGCACGGCATCGTCGCAGGGGATGGCGGCCAATGCCGCTGCGGCTTCATTCGCCGCGACGAGCCGCGCGGTGCCCCAGCCGACCAGCGTCAGCCCGGGGCGGTCGAAGAGCACGGTCGGGCTGCTGTCGAATTGCAGCGCGTCCGGCCCGTACTCGAGCGGAACGGTGCGCGCGTGCAGCGCGGCCGTCACGGGGCGCCGGCGCGGGTGGCGATCACGAGCTGGCTGAGCCCGCCCGCCAGCGGCCGAATCCCCACCCCCGAGAAGCCGGCGTCGAGCAGCATGCGCCGCAGCACCGGTGCGGGGGGGAGGTAGGCCACCGAGCGCGGGAGGTAGCGGTAGGCCTCCTTGTCCGAGAGGGCCCCCCCCAACGCCGGGACGGCCTTGGTGAACCACACGTCGTAGCCGGCGCGCCAGAGCCGCGAGGTGGGGGCGTCGACCTCGAGCACGGCGAGCCGGCCGCCCGGCCGGAGCACCCGTGCCGTCTCGGCCAGGGTGGCGGCCAGGTCGGTGAAGTTGCGCAGCGCGTAGCCGCAGACGAGCCCGTCGAACGCGCCATCGACGAAGGGAAGGCGGCTCCCGTCCGCCTCGACGAGCGGGGTCGCGGCCCCGTTGGCGGCCAGCATGCCGGCGCTGAGATCGGCACCGATCACGCGGTAGCCGCGCCGGACCCCGAGGCGCGAGAGATCACCGGTGCCGCAGGCCAGGTCGAGGACGAGCGAACCCTCGCGCAGAGCGAGCGCGGTGACGGTGCCGCGCCGCCACGCCTGGTCGAGCCCGAGGGTCATCAGGCGGTTCATCAAGTCGTAGCGGGGCGCGATGGTGTCGAACATGGCACGGACGCGCGCCGTCTTCTCCGCCCCGGAGGGCAGCGGTGACGGCGACGCGGGGGCGGGTGCCGCCTGCCGGCGTCGGGCCATGGTGGCTCGCGCGGTCAGCGGTAGTAGCGGTAGACCACTTGGGCCACACAGGCAGGCTTGGGTGCGTCCTTGACCTCCATGACGAGGTCGTAGATCACCTGGACCCCGCCATCCACGTCGTCGACGCCCGCCACCGTCACCCGCATGCGCAGGTCGGAACCAACGGGCACCGGAGAGGGAAAGCGGACCTTGTTGCAGCCGTAGTTGACGCCGAACTTCATCTGGTCGACACGGATGATCTTGTTCAGCAGGACCGGGGCCAGCGACAAGGTGAGATAGCCGTGTGCGATGGCGACCCCGAACGGGCCCTCCTTGGCGCGCTCGGGGTCGACGTGGATCCACTGGTGGTCGCCGGTCGCATCGGCAAAGAGGTTCACCTGGTCCTGGGTCACCGTCTGCCACTCCGAGTGGCCGAGATCCTTGCCGACCAGCTCGTGGAAAGCGTCGACGCCGTCGACGATGGTGTTCATGGTGTGCTCCTTGCTGGTCAGGGTCGTCTTTCGTTGTGGGACGCTACCCGCGGGGGGCACCTCACTACGCTGACGCCGGTGAGCTACGCGCACGAGCACGACGCCGAGCCACAGCACACGCACCGCGACGTCAGGGGCGGCGGCGCCCGGGCGGCCGTCTTCGGTATCAGCGACGGCCTGGTCTCCAATGTCTCCCTGGTCCTCGGCATGGCCGGCGCCAACCCGGGGGGGTCCATCGTGCGGCTGGCCGGGGTCGCCGGGCTGATCGCAGGTTCCTTCTCCATGGCGGCCGGCGAATACCTCTCGATGACCGCGCAACGCGAGCTGATGCAACGCGAGCTCGAGGTCGAGCGCCGCTCGCTCCGGCGCAGCCCCGAGGGCGAGGCGGCCGAGCTCAAGGGCATGTACGTGCAGCGCGGGATCGACCCCGCGGTGGCGACCGACATGGTCAACGAGGTGATGCAGGACCCCGAGCTGGCCCTCGAGACCCATGCCCGAGAGGAGCTCGGGATCACCCCGCAGAGCCTGGGTTCGCCCTGGCAGGCCGCGGCCGCCTCCTTCGTCACCTTTGCCATCGGCGCCTTCGTCCCCCTCGCCCCGTGGTTGTTCACCTCCGGAACGGCGGCCATCGTCCTTTCCGTGGTGCTCGGCGCCGCGGCCGCGCTGATCGTGGGCGTCGTGCTGGCCCGGTTCACCGAGCGGCCGCCGCTTGTCTCAGCCCTGCGCCAGCTGGCCGTGACGGCGGTGGCAGCCGGGGTGACCTTCGGGGTCGGGAAGGCGATCGGCACCGGCGTTGGCTGACGCCCGTGCCCGGCGCCGCCGGTCTCTCAGGCGGGCGGCGCGACGGTGCCCGACGGGTCGCGCCGGTAGGACCGGTCGACGTGGTCGACGGTGAAGCCGAGCGAGTGGTACAACGCGATGGCCGCCTCGTTGGTGGCGTCGGTATAGAGCATCCCGGTCCGCACGCCGCGCCGCGCGAGTGAGTCCAGGCCAGCCACCGTGAGCGACCTGCCCCACCCCTGCCCGTGGTAGCGGGGGTTGACCGCGATCACGTAGATCTCGCCGAGGACGGGCGTGCGGTCACGATGGATCTTGGTCCAGCACGACCCGAGAAGACCCGCGCCGTCGGGCTCGTCCGCCACGAGGAACCCCTCGAGCTCGACCCAGTCGGCGGCCATGCGGGCGCGCAGCTCCTCGACGGTCCACCCGCCTTGTTCGGGGTGGCCGGCGAAGGCCTCGTTGTTGGTCTGCACCCAGGCCGCTTCGTCGCGGCCAGGCTCAAACGGACGCGTGGCGAGGGGCCGGGTCGCCGCGACGATGTCGGGCGCGAGGGGGAGGGGGACACGCATCTGGAGGAGGTCGCGGTCGGGGACGAAGCCCAGGGCACGAGCGCGGTCGTCGTCGGCCGGCCCTGCCTGCATGGCCCACAGGTGAATGGGGGAGCCGGGGGACACCACGCCTATGGCGCGCCGGATGAGGGCGGACGCGACAGCGCGGGCCTGTGGGCCAGCCGCTCTGGCCTCGGGGTCGACGACCAGGTGGAGGGCCGTCGACCCGTCGTGCAGCGGGGAGAGGAAGGCAGCGCCGTCGAGGCCCGCGTTCGCACGGGCCAGGACGACGTGTCCTTCGACCGGCGCCTCGCTGGGACCGGTCACCGCCAGGAACTGCGGCTCGGGCAGCGGCGGGTGATCGTCGGCCGCGCCGGCGTTCGCGAGCAGTTGGGACAGCATCGACCGGTCGGGTCCGCTGAGCTCGGCCAGGTCGACGACCGCCATGTCCACGAGGTCGTCCACTGCGACCAAGGTAACCCGGTACCGTGAGCCGGTGGCGAAGCCCCGGACACCGAAAGGTCGGGCGCAACTCACCATGAGGCGCTTGGCCGCGGTCTATCCGGGCACCGCGACCGAGCTGTGCGCGCTCGATCACAACGGCCCTTTCCAACTCCTGGCGGCGACCATCCTGTCGGCGCAGTGCACCGACGCGCGGGTCAACATGGTGACACCGGTGCTCTTTGCGGCCTATCCGGACCCGGCCGCGCTGGCCGCGGCGAACCCCGAGGAGGTCGAGGAGATCATCCGCTCCACCGGCTTCTTCCGGTCCAAGACCAAGAGCCTGATCGGGATGGCCACCGCGGTTGCGGAGCGCTACGGCGGGGAAGTCCCCCCTGCGCTCGAGGATCTCGTGACGATCCCGGGCGTCGGCCGGAAGACCGGCAACGTCGTGCGCAGCGTCGCCTTCGGGCTTCCGGGGCTCCCCGTGGACACGCACGTGCTCAGGGTGAGCGAGCGACTCGGTTTGACCGATGCACTGGCGCCGGCCGAGCGGCGCGACCCGGTGAAGGTCGAACACGATCTGAACTCGTTGATCCCGGCCCCCGAGCGGGGGGCGTTCAGCCTGCGCATGATCCTTCACGGACGAAACACATGTATTGCCCGAAAGCCTCGTTGCGGCGCATGTCCGTTGGCCGATTTCTGCCCCTCGGTACAATAAACGGCGCGTGCGGGGGCTTTCGGCTCCTTTTTGGGCAATTCGGGTTTCCCGTGGTGAAATCGAATTACCGAGGCGCTACCATTGCCCCGGAACCGGTTCCCGCCACCTGGTTCCAAAAATGAGTCGATGCTGGGATCCGCCTCCTGGCCGACTCGCCCAATGCCGGCCTTCGGGCCGGCATTGGTGTTTGCGTTCCTGGTCGGGCCCGGTATGAGCTCTGGTAGCACTTCAGGTGTTACCCTCGGAACATGGTGACGAAGCGCTCCGTCTCACTTGATGACGAAGTTGCAGTATCGGTGGAAGAAGCGGCCCGGCAGGACGGGGTCTCGTTCAGCGCCTGGCTCTCGTCGGCGGCGGAAAAGCAACTCCGCGTCCGCCAGGGCCTCCGCGGCGTCGCCGCCTGGGAGGGTGAAACCGGGTCGCTGAGCGCGGAAGAGCTCGCCGCCGGTGAGGCCTTGCTGGCCCGCCTGCGCTCCGGCGTGTCCGGCGTGGCCTCGCGCGTCCGTCGCCGGTGAGCGTGAACCGACGGGAGGGGCTCGCGTACGGGCTGGGCGCGCTGCACGCGGCGGCCCGCGGCGATCGGATGATGTGGGCTCTGCACCGCGCCGCGTTGTCGAATGGGATCGTGCCCGTCATCCCTGCCGTGGCGGTGGCGGAGGGCTACCGCAGCGAGGCCCGCAGCGACCGCATCGGAGAACTGCTCGCGGGTACCGAGGTCGAGCCCTTCACGGGGGAGGCCGCGCGTCGCTCGGGGGAGATCGCGGCCCGGTGCGACACCTCGGACTTGAGCGTCGTGGCCGTCGTGGAACTGGCCGAGCGCCGCAACTGCGCCGTGGTCACGCAGCGCCAGACGGTGCTTCGCACGGCAGCGACGCTGCTCGGCCACGAGCTGGTCCTCTACGCCGTGTGACCGGGCCGCGGGAGCCAAGCAGGTATCGGTTCGTTGCGGCGGAGGACGGGGGAGAGGGCGGCTGCTTCGCAGGACCAGGACCGCAGTGGGGTCCGATCAGCCGGGAGCGGAGCCCTGGGAGAAGCGCCGCAGCCGACGCAGCGCGCCGCCCAACGACCGCTCCACCGAGATGAGCTCGTGCGCCATGTCCTCGTCGCCACTGGCCAGCGCGCTCTCGGCCATGGCGGTGACGCGCTCGTGCAATTCGGCCAGCGTGGAGGAGAGCGAGGAGATCTCGGCGGCGGAGGACATTCCCCCGATGATGGCCGATGGGAGACGGACATGTGGCGCCCCGCACGTGCCCGGTGCCTGGAGAACCCACCAGTAGCCTTAGGACCTCCATGCCCCTTCGTACTCTGGACCTTCGCGGCACCACCCCGCCGTTCGACACGGTCCTGCCGCGCCCCGACGTGCCCGGGGCGGAGGTCCACGACGTGGTGGCGAAGATCCTCGCGGAGGTACGCCGTGAGGGCGACGGCGCCATCGTCCGCTACACCGCCGACCTGGACAATGTCGACGTGTCGGACGGTTTGCGTGTGCCCGAAGGGGAGATTGAGGAGGCCCGCGCCGCCGTCGACCCCGATCTGTACCGGGCGCTCGAGATCGCCTTCGGTCGGATCGTGGCGTATCACGGCCACGAGGGCGTGCCACCCGACGACCTCGTCGACGGCGGCATCAGCGTCCGTCATCTGACCAGGGCCGTCGAGCGGGCCGGCATCTACGCGCCAGGTGGACGGGCCCGCTATCCCTCGACCGTCCTCATGTGCGCGGCGCCGGCGTGGGTGGCCGGCGTGGGGAGCATCGCGTTGTGCGTGCCGCCGGCCGCGGACGGAAGGATCGACCGTGCCACGCTGTGCGCCGCCTCCATTGCGGGGGTGGACGAGGTGTACCGGATTGGCGGGGCCCAAGCGATCGCCGCCATGGCGTACGGGACACGCAGCGTGCCGGGCGTGGACGTGATCGCGGGCCCCGGCAACGCGTATGTTGCCGAAGCCAAGCGCCAGCTCTCGGGGGTCGTCGGCGTCGCCTCGGCTTTCGCCGGGCCGTCCGAGATCGTGGTTGTCGCCGGTCCCAACGCACCGCCCGCGTTTGCCGCGGTCGATCTGGTCGTGCAGGCCGAACACGGGCCCGACGGCCTGGCCTGGCTGGTCAGCTGGGACGCCGCCCACGCCGAGGAGATCGCCGCCGAAGTGGACCGCATCGTCGCGGAGTCGAGCCGGCGGGCTGACCTGGAGTCGACGCTGACCACGGCCGGGATCAGCTGCCTGGTCGACGGCCCCGAGCACGCCGTGGCCGTCGCCAACGCGATCGCCCCCGAGCACCTGCAGCTGATGGTGCCCGAAGCAGAGGGTCTGGCACTGCTCGACCTGGTGCACAACGCCGGTGCTGTCTTCATCGGGGACTGGTCGCCGGCGAGCGTGGGGGACTACGTCGCGGGGCCCAACCACGTCCTGCCGACGAATCGCACGGCCCGCTTTGCCTCGGCGCTGCGTGCGGATGACTTCCGCAAGCACGTGCACGCAGTGCGGGTGACGCCCGATGCGCTGCGCACGCTCGGCCCGCACGTCGTCACCCTGGCGGAGGCGGAAGGGCTGCCCGCCCACGCCGACTCTGTGCGGCGGCGTCTCGCCGCGCTCGACGAACACGGTGCGCCGTGAGCGCGGTCCCACCGGTGCGCCCCGACCTTGCGCTGGCCGAGGGCTACCACTCCCCCCAGGTCGCGGCAGAGGTCCGGCTGAACACGAACGAGTCGCCCTTCGCTCCACCCGATGCCTGGCGGGAGGAGCTGCTCGCGGCCTTGGAGGAGGTCTCCTTCCATCGCTATCCGGACCGCCCCGCGACCGAGTTGCGCCGGGCGGTGGCCGACCTGCACGGGGTCTCGCCGGATGAGGTCTTCTGTGCCAACGGGTCGAACGAGGTCCTGCAGTCCGTTCTGCTGGCCTTCGGCGGGCCGGGCCGCCGCGCCGTGCTCTTTGAGCCCACCTACGCGTTGCACTCGCACATCGCACGCATCACTGGTACCGAGGTGATCGCGGGCTCGCGCGACGACGACTTTCTGATCGATCCCGGCGCGGCGCGGTCCCTCCTGGCCGCGGACCGACCCCACGTCACCTTTCTCTGCTCGCCGAACAACCCGACCGGCCGCGCCGAGCCTCCCCAGACCGTGGCCGCGGTGTGCGCGGAGGCACCGGGGCTCGTCGTCGTCGACGAGGCATACGGGCAGTTTTCCCATACATCGGCGCTCGCGCTCCGGGGGGCGGCGCAACCGGGTCTCGTCGTCACGCGTACCTTTTCCAAGACGTGGGCGATGGCCGGCGCACGACTCGGCTATCTGGTGGCGCACCCTTCCGTGGTTGCCGCCTGCGAGGCGGTCGTGCTGCCCTACCACCTCTCCGTCCAGACGCAGATGGCGGGCCTCCTGGCTTTACGCCACGTGCCCGAGATGGAAGCCCGGGTGGCCCGCATCGCCGAGGAGCGGGGCCGAGTGGCCGCGGCGCTCGGCGATCTGCCGGTGGACAGCTGGCCCTCCGACGCGAACTTCATCCTCTTCCGACCCCGCGACCGCGAGGCGGAGGAGGTGTGGCAGTCCCTGCTGGCCCGATCCGTGCTCATCCGGAATTGTGCGAGCTGGGAGGGCCTGCGCGGGTGCCTGCGCGTCACCATCGGGACCGCCGACGAGAATGACCGTTTCCTCCACGCGTTGAAGGAGAGCTTGTGACCACCGCCATCCGCAGCGCCACGAAGGACCGTGCCACGAAGGAGACGACGATCGACGCCGCACTGGTTGTCGACGGCGCCGGCCGCTCTGACGTCTCCACTGGTCTCCCCTTCTTCGACCACATGATTGAGCAGCTCGGCCGGCACGCCGCCTTCGACCTCACGGTCCACGCAACCGGCGATCTTCAAGTCGACGCCCACCACACGGTCGAGGACGTGGGCATCGTCATCGGTGCGTGCCTGGCCGACGCGCTGGGCGACAAAGCGGGTATCCGGCGCTTCGCCTCCATGGCGCTGCCCTTGGACGAGGCACTGGTCGAGGTGGCGCTCGACTTGTCCGGGCGGCCGTACCTGGCCTACGGGCTGGACTTCGCCCCCGACACTCCGGGCCTCGGGACGCCGCCCTTCAACCCGCAGCTGGCGGAGGAATTCTGGCGTGCCTTCGCGACCGCCGCCGGACTCACGCTGCACATCCGTGGGGTCGAGGGGAAGAACACGCACCACATGCTCGAGGCAAGCTTCAAGGGGGTGGCGCGCTGCCTGCGTGACGCGGTGCGGATTGAGGGGGGCGGCATCCCCTCCACCAAGGGCAGCCTGTGACAGGAGGGCCGCGCATCGCCGTCCTCGACTATGGCATCGGCAACCTTCGCTCGGCCGAAAAAGCCCTCCAACACGTCGGGGCTGCGGCGCGCCTGGTCGACGATGGGGCGTCGGTGGAGGCGGCCGACGCCGTCGTCCTCCCCGGCGTGGGTGCGTTCGGCGCCTGCGCCCGTGCGTTACGCGAGAGCGGCCTCGAGGGACCCGCACGGGCGGCGCTGGCGGCCGGGGTCCCGTTCTTCGGTGTGTGTGTTGGCTTCCAATTGCTCTATGAGGGCTCGGTGGAGAGCCCGGGCGCCCCGGGCCTCGGTGTCTTTCCGGGCACCGTCGCGCCGCTGCCGCCCGGGGTGAAGCACCCGCAGATGCAATGGAACACGCTCGACGTGTGCGGCGACGAGGAGCCGGCGCCATTGCGGGGACTCGGTCCGCATCCGTGGGTCTACTTCGTGCACTCCTTCGCGCCACCGATCGGGGAGGAGACCGTCGCCGTGTGCGACTACGGCGTGCCGGTGGCCGCGCTGGCCACCCGCGGCCCGCTCTGGGGGGCCCAGTTCCATCCCGAGAAGTCGGGGACGACCGGACTCGCGCTGCTGGCCAATTTCGTCGCCCTGGCGACGATGGCGCCGGTGTGATGGAGCTGCTTCCTGCCATCGACCTGCGCGGCGGAGCGGCGGTCCGTCTGACCCAAGGCGATTTCGACCGGGAGGCGCGGTACGGCAACCCGGTCGACCTGGCGGCGCGCTACATCGCCGGCGGAGCAACGTGGATCCACGTTGTCGACCTCGACGCAGCGCGCACCGGCGTGCCGCACGAGCGGGCCGTGCTGGGCGAGATCGTCCGTCTGGCCACCGGTGCCTCTGTCCACGTGCAGAGCGGCGGCGGCATCCGCACCGAGGACGGTGCCGAGGAGTTGCTCGCGTCCGGCGTGGCGCGCGTCGTCCTCGGTACCGCGGCCCTCGAATCCCCCGCGCTGGCGGCCCGTTGCGCCAGGCGTTGGCCGGGGCGCGGTCGCGGTGGGATTGGACTACCGGATCAACGAGGACGGGGTGGCCGAGGCCCAGGCCCAAGGATGGCTGGCCGGATCCGGTCGCGCCATGACCGATCTGTTGGCGCTGTGGGAGGACGAGCCGATCGGCGCCGTCGTGGCGACGTCGGTGGCGCGTGACGGCATGCTGTCCGGCCCTGACCTGGCCGGACTGGAGGCACTTCTCGGGGCGACGTCGTTGCCGGTGGTGGCGTCGGGCGGCGTGGCGTGCGTCGAGGACCTGGTCGCCCTGGCCACGCTCGAGGTTGCCGGACGCGCCCTCGCCGGCGCGATCGTGGGCAAGGCCATCGTGGAGGGGCGTTTCAGCGTGGAGGAGGGCCTGGCCGCGTGCGCAGTGTCCGCCTGATCCCCTGCCTCGACGTCACGGCGGGCCGCGTGGTCAAGGGGGTGCGCTTCCTCGATCTGACTGACGAGGGTGACCCAGTCGAGCTGGCGGCGCGTTACGACGCGGAGGGGGCTGACGAAGTCACCTTCCTCGACATCACCGCCTCTTCCGACGGGCGCGACACCATGGTCTCGGTGGTGGCGCGCACCGCCGAGCAGGTCTTCATCCCATTGACGGTCGGTGGCGGTGTCCGGGTGGCCGATGACGCGCGCCGCCTCCTCCGGGCCGGAGCCGACAAGGTCGCCGTGAACACCGCGGCTGTGGAACGACCCGGGCTCGTGCGGGATATCGCGGCGGAGTTCGGCGGCCAGTGTGCCGTGGTGGCGATCGACGCGCGGGCACGGGCGGATGGCAGCGGGTGGGAGGTGTACACCCACGGCGGCCGAAGACCGGTGGGCCGTGACGTCGTCGCATGGGCCGAGGAGTGCGCCGCCAACGGCGCCGGCGAGATCCTGCTCACGTCCATGGACCGCGACGGGACGCGGGATGGTTTCGACCTGGCGCTGACCCGGGCGGTCGTCGACGCGGTCGAGATCCCGGTCGTGGCTTCCGGCGGGGTGGGCCGCTTGCAGGACCTGGTCGACGGTGCGCTCGACGGTGGTGCTGACGCAGTGCTGGCGGCCTCCATCTTCCACCGTCGCGAGTTCACGATCGGCGAGGCCAAGGCCTACATGGTCGAGCATGGGGTCACCGTCCGCCCGGCCTGACCGCCGGGACTTTCCGTACCCCCTGACCTGGAAGGGCGCCCTCGTGCGGTACCGTGCGAGGGTGCCCACGTCGACGAAGAACGGTACCAACCAGAAGAAGACGACCTCGGGCGACCTGGGCGAGGACAAGCAGCCCATCTCGGTGCTCTTCGATCGGGTGATGGTGCAGATCTCGCCGTCCGAGGGCGAGCGGCGGTCGCGGGCCGGCATCCTGATCCCGGCCACGGCTGAGATCACCCGCCGTCTGACCTGGGCCGAGGTCGTCGCGGTGGGGCCCCACGTCCGTACGGTCAAGGTCGGAGACACCGTCCTCTTCAACCCCGAGGACCGCTTCGAGGTCGAGGTGCACGGTGAGGAGTACGTGATCCTGCGCGAACGGGACATCCACGCGCTCGCCTCGACCCGCAACGACAGCGGCACGGGCCTCTACCTGTGACCGGGACCACGGCCGCGACTTCGGCCGGCGCGGTCGAGGCACCCGATGAGGTCGAGGTGCCCTCCGGCGTGCCACTGACTGTCGACGACGAGGAGCTGCTGAGGAAGGTCGACTTCGCCAAAAGCACGGACGGCTTGGTGCCGGCAATCGTGCAGGACGCCACCGACGGCACCGTGCTGACGATGGCCTATATGGACGCCGAAGCGCTCCGCCGGACCCTGGCCTCGGGGCGCTCCTGGTTCTACAGCCGGAGCCGGCAGGAGCACTGGCAGAAGGGCGAGACCTCGGGGGACCGGCAGTATGTCCGCGAGGTACGCCTGGATTGCGACGGCGACGCGCTCGTGGTGCTGGTGGACCAGCACGGGCGTGGCGCGTGCCACACGGGGGAGCGCACCTGCTTCCACCGGAGCATCGGGACGGGCCCGGGGGTGCCCGCGCCGTGACCCTCGGCGGCCCGAGCCTGCGCTCGGGTCCCGCCGCGCTCGGCTTCCGCCCCGATCTCGCCGAGTTCGCGGCGCTGGCCAAGGAGCACGCCATCGTCCCCGTCTGGTGCGAGGTGGTCGCCGACACGCTCACCCCTGTGGCGTGTTTCGCCAACGTGGTGGGGGAAGAGGACGGGTTCCTCTTCGAGTCGGTCGAGGGCGGGGAGCGCTGGGGTCGCTACTCGTTCGTGGGGCGGCGACCGCTGGCGACGTTGACGGCACGGGGGCGGACGGTCGAGGTAACGGGACGGTTGGGCCTGGCCCGCAGCGACGACGGCATCCTCGCTGCCATCGAAGCCCTGGTGGCACGCTTCCAATCGCCGACGCTGGCCGGACTGCCGCCGCTCCACGGGGGCCTCGTGGGATATCTCGGCTACGACGTGGTGCGAGAGGTCGAACGGCTCCCGCACCCGCCCGGGGACGACCTGGGTCATCCCGACGCGGCGCTGGTCGTCATCGGGCAGTTCTGCGCGTTCGACCACTGGCGCCAGCGCATCGTCCTGGTGGACAACGTCGTGGTGCCCGAGGCCCCCGACGGTGTCGTCGACAACAAAGCCGTCGCACAGGCCTACGAGGCCGTCTGCGCGCGGCTGATGGAGCTCGCGGCGGACTGCGCCGCGCCTGCATCGGGCTCGCAGTCCGGTCAGATGGTGGCGGCGCCACCCCCCGGACTCGACAAGGCCAAGGCGACCAGGACAATGACCTCGGAGGAGTACGGGGAGGCCATCGGGGTGGCCAAGGACCACATCGAGGCCGGTGACATCTTCCAGGTCGTGCTGTCCCAGCGCTACGACCTCACGCTTGGGGCGGATCCGTTCGACGTCTACCGGGCCCTGCGCCTCCTCAATCCGAGCCCGTACCTCTACTTCTTGCGCTTCCCTGAACTCACCGTCGTCGGGGCGTCGCCCGAGCCGATGGTGCGCCTGCGCGACGGGGTCGTGACCTCGCGCCCCATCGCGGGGTCCCGCCCCCGCGGCGAGAACGAGCAACACGACCGCCTCTTGGAGGGGGAGTTGGCGGAGGATCCCAAGGAACTGGCTGAGCACATCATGCTGGTCGACCTGGCCCGCAACGACGTCGGGCGCGTGGTCCGTTTCGGCACGGAGCAGGTCGAGGAGCTCATGACGATCGAGCGCTACAGCCACATCATGCACATCACGTCGCAGGTGTCGGGCGAGCTGGCCGAGGGCAAGAGCCCGATCGACGTCCTGCGGGCGACGCTTCCGGCGGGGACCCTCTCCGGTGCGCCCAAGGTGCGGGCCATGGAGATCATCGACGAGCTCGAGCCCACCAAGCGTGGTGTCTACGGCGGCGTCGTCGGCTACATCGACTTCTCGGGCAATCTCGATACGGCCATCGCCATCCGAACCATGGTGGTGACCGCCGACGGCCGGGCCAGTGTGCAGGCGGGCGCGGGAATCGTGGCAGACAGCGACCCCCAGCGCGAGGACGAAGAGTGCGCACACAAGGCAAGCGCGCTGCTGGTTGCCGTCACCGCGGCGCGCCGCATGGGCACGGCGCGTGACCAGGCGGCGCGACGATGACGATGACGACCCTCGACGCGGAGACGGCCGCCCTGCGCGACGGGGCCGGGGCCTTCCGTCTCTCTCGCGATGTGCTGGCGGTGCGCGGGCCCGACGCCGAAGTCTACTTGCAGGGGCAGCTGAGCCAGGACCTCGAGACCCTGGCCGTCGGCGCGTCGGCCGACACGCTTCTCCTCGAACCCGATGGAAAGCTCTTGGCCCTGCTGCGGGTGACCCGCATTGACGGGCAGGGTTTCCTGCTCGACGTAGAGGGCGGCTACGGCGCCGCGGTGGCGGCGCGGCTCAACCGCTTCTTGCTGCGGTCCAAGGTCGAGATAGAGCACCTCGCCTGGCGCTGCCTCGCGCTCCGCGGCGCCTCCGTCCGGGATGCCGCGGCGGGCCTGCTGGCCGTCCTGGCGGAGCGGGGCGTTCTCGCGCTGCCATTCGCCTGGAACGGCTGGACGGGAGTCGACCTGCTGGGCCCCGAGGACGTGGTGCTCGGGGCCGACGCCGGTGAGCTCCCCAGCGGCCTCGTGGCGTGCGGCCCCGAGGCCGTGGAGGCCTGCCGCATCGACTCGGGGATCCCGGCGATGGGCACCGAATTGACGGGCAAGACCATTGCGGCGGAGGCGGGCCTCGTGGCACGAACGGTCAGCTTCACCAAAGGCTGTTACACGGGGCAGGAGCTCGTGGCTCGCATCGACTCCCGGGGCTCCAACGTGGCACGCCGGCTCGTGGGGGTGGTGGCGCCCGCAGGCCCAGCCGAGACTGAGCCGCTCGCCGCGGGGATGACGCTCCACGCCGGAGAGGCCCCGCCGGGAGATGGCGCCGCTCACGACAAGGTCGTCGGGACGATCACCTCGGCCGCCTGGAGCGTGGAGCTGGGAGCGTGGGCAGCTCTCGGGTACCTGCACCGGAGCGTCGCCGCGCCCGGCCCGGTCCGGGTACGCACGGGTGACGGCGTCGGCGGGTCGCGTCCGGCGCAGGTGGAGCAACTGCCGCTCGTCGGCTCGGCCGACCCCGAGTCGGGCTGACCAGGTCGCCGCGACAGTGTTTGACATGGAGCACCGAGGCGGCTGGCCCACGAAGGTGCTCGTTGCTGGCGGTGTCGCCTATGCCCTGGGTGTAGCTGCGACGAGGTCCTTCACCGTCGCGGCCGACGTGATGACGGGGATCCCCATCGTCGCCGTGGCCATCCTCGTGGTGGCCAGCTGGCCCCTGCATCCGCGGGCCCTGCAGCCCGTCGCCCCGTCCCGGGGCGCCCACCCCTATCGGTCCTGGGCCGCGCTGTTCGGCGTGATCCTGGTCTGGGAACTGGCCCAGTACTTCGCTCGGGGCAGCCGGGGCGCCCATCCGACCCTCAGTTCCATGACGGACGCGATCGACCGCTACTACCCCCTGAAGGCGTTGGTCTTCTTCGGATGGCTCTGTCTCGGCGCGCTGATCGTCCGCAAGGGCGCCCGAGCTCCCGCAGCGTCCACCGCCCCGGCCGAGGCGCCATGAGCGCCGCCATCTCCTACACGGTGTGGGCGCTCCTCGGCGTCGCCTTGCTCGGCCTCTGGGCCCGCTCCCGTTCGGCGGGGTCGACGGTGGCCCGCCCCGCGGTGGTCGTGCAGCGCCTGGCGACCGGACCGGTGCTGCGCGTGGTCCTCGTCGCGTGGTGGATGTTCACGGGCTGGCACACCTTCGCCCGTTGAGGGACGAAGCCGCCAAACAACCTTCCGAACAGGGGTGACGCGCCAGCCGACTCCTTGCGCACGCAGGCACCGCGACTGCAACCGGATGCCACCGAACAGGAGACACCAGGGGCACAGGCTCAGGGCATGCGCCGGTCGGAGGAGATGGAGCAGGGGGTGGCGGCCCCAGAGCCCGTCGGGGCGCTGCCTGAGCACACCTGGCGTGCCGTGGGTTGGATCTTCCGCGACGGCGCCTGCGTGGCCATTGAGCGTCAGGGCTCGGAAATCCGCAGACGCGTAGTGGCGGAGTGATGGTCAAGGTCATTCACCTGGCGGACGACGGCACCGAGATGGCCACGATCGAGGTCGATGACTTCACGATCGAGGTCCTCTACTCGGGCATCGCCCAGATGCTGCGCGATGCCGCAACGTCGCACGAGCGCATCGCTGCGGCGTCGTGCGAGCTCTCCAGCGCGGCGCGCCAGCGCCGGGAGAGGATCCTCAGCCGGATCCGCGACTGATCGTCGGGGCCGGTCCGGCCTTGCCTCCCGCCGAACCATCCGGTGGACCAGGCCAGAAAGGGCACGCCACTACGCTGAAGTGCCATGCCCACCTACCTGGCGGAGATCTTGGCCGCCCATCGGGCGCGGGCGCGGGCTGACCGCCGTCCGCTCGCTGACCTGGTCGAACAGGCGACGAGGACGCCATCGCCTCGAGATTTCGCTGGTGCGCTGCGCGGGAAGGGGCTCTCGTGCATCGCAGAGATCAAGCGTCGGTCCCCGTCGAAGGGCGACCTCGACCCGAGGCTCGAGCCCGACCTCGTGTCAAAGGAGTACGCGGCCGGCGGGGCCGCCTGCCTGTCGGTGCTCACCGACGCCGACTTCTTCGGCGGGTCTCCCGCCGACCTGGCCTCGGCGCGCCAGGCCTCGGCCCTCCCGGTGCTACGCAAGGACTTCACGGTGCACGAGGCTGACGTGGCCGACGCGGCGAAGCATGGGTGCGGATGCCGTGCTCCTGATCGTCGCCGCCCTCGACGACGCCGAGCTGCACCGATGTGCGGCCCTCGCCGAACAGCTGGGGTTGGCGGCACTCGTCGAGGTGCACGACGAGCAGGAGCTCGACAGCGCCCTGGCCGCCGGATCGCGCCTCGTTGGGGTCAACCAGCGCGATCTGCGCACCTTCACCGTCGATCACGAGCGCGCCTGCGCACTGGCGAGGCGGATCCCGCCCGAGGTCATCGCGGTGGCCGAGTCCGGCATCCGAGACGCATCCGACGCCCGCCGGCTCGCGGACGCCGGGTACGACGCCATCTTGGTGGGTGAGACGCTCGTGCGGGCAGAAGACCGGGTGGCCCAGCTCAAGGCGCTCTTGGGCCACCCTGTCGGGACGCGATGACCGAGGACCTCTTCGTCAAGATCTGCGGCATCACGTCGGAGGCCGATGCACTGCTTGCCGTCAGCCTCGGCGCCTCGGCCGTGGGATTCATCTTCGCGCCCTCGCCGCGACAGGTGTCAGTGCAGCTGGCGGCAGACATCGCGAAGCGGCTGCCCGAGCACGTTCTGACCGTCGGCGTGTTCCGGGACGAGGCGCCCCAGCGCGTGGTGGAAGCGCTCCGCGTCGCGGGCCTCGGCGCCGCGCAGCTGCACGGACATGAGACCGCCGAGGAGACGCAATGGGTGCGGGCCCGGGTGCCCACCGTGATCAAAGCCTTCCGAGCGGGAGAGCGCGCCATCGCCCGCTTCGAGGACTTCGGGGCGGACCTCCTCCTCGTCGACGGCGACAACCCGGGGTCGGGCCAGGTGTTCGACTGGCGGTTGGCCGAAGGTGTGACGGACCACGACCGCCTCATCGTGTCGGGGGGGCTGGGCCCCGAGAACGTCGCCCAAGCGGTCGCCCACCTGCGGCCAGCAGGCGTGGATGTGTCGACCGGCGTGGAGTCGGCGCCAGGCCACAAGGATCCGTTGCGGGTGCGGGACTTCATCCTCAACGCGCGTCAGGCCAATGCCGAGGCCGCGACCCGCGACCCTCTGGTCGAGGTGGCCACCGAGGAACCGTACGACTGGAGGGACGGGTGAGCGGCGGCGGCCTGATGGGCCGGCCGGCCGACGACGGCCGGTTCGGCGAGTACGGGGGTCGCTTCGTCCCCGAGTCCCTGATGCCGGCCTGTCTCGAACTCGAGAAGTGGTTCGACGACGCCTGGGCCGACGCGGCGTTCCGCGCCGAGCTCGACGGGCTGCTGCACCACTACGGCGGGCGCCCGACGCCCGTGACCGAATGCGCACGCCTGTCGAAGCGCTTGGGCGTGCGGGTGCTGCTCAAGCGGGAGGATCTGGCGCACACGGGCTCGCACAAGCTCAACAACGTCGTGGGCCAAGCACTGCTCACCACGCGGATGGGTAAGGCGCGGCATGATCGCGGAGACCGGCGCGGGGCAGCACGGTGTGGCCGCCGCCACGGCCGCGGCGCTCTTCGGGTTGGAGTGCACCGTCTTTATGGGTGAGGTGGACACGAAGCGCCAGGAGCTCAACGTCTTCCGGATGGAGCTCCTCGGCGCGGAGGTCCGGGCGGTAACGTCAGGCAGCCGGACCTTGAAAGATGCCGTCAACGAGGCAATGCGCGAATGGGTGGCGACCGTCGAGACGACGCACTACTGCCTCGGATCGGTCATGGGGCCGCACCCGTTCCCCTACATGGTGCGCCAGTTCCAGCGCGTGGTGGGCGACGAGGCGCGTGAGCAGTGTCGAGAGGTGCTCGGCGGCGTCGACCCCGACGTCGTGGTTGCCTGCATCGGCGGCGGCTCCAATGCGGCGGGGACGTTCGCCGGGTTCGTGGACACTCGGGCCCGCTTGGTCGGCGTCGAGGCAGCCGGCGGTGCGGCCATCACCAACGGGATCCCCGGTGTGCTGCACGGCATGCACTCCCGCCTGCTTCAAGACGAGGCGGGGCAGATCCAAGAAGCGGAGTCGATCTCGGCCGGGCTCGACTACCCGGGGCTGGGCCCCGAACACGCGCACCTGGCGGCCATCGGGAGAGCCGAGTACTCGACGGCCAGCGACGCCGAGGTGCTCGAGGCCTTTCGGCTCCTGAGCCACACCGAGGGCATCATCCCGGCGCTCGAGTCAGCCCACGCGGTGGCCTGGGTGGCCCGGAACGCCGGCAGCGCCGGCCTGCCGTCGGGCTCCACGGTCATGATCACCCTCTCAGGCCGCGGTGACAAAGACGTGGCCCAGGTGCGCGAGATCTTCGCCCGTGACGATGCCTGACCTCGAAAAAGAGCTCCGGGCCAGCCGTGAACGCGGCCGCAAGCTCCTGATCCCGTACCTCATGGGCGGGATGACCGAGGACTGGGGCCAGTCCCTGGCGGCGGTGGTCGCTGCCGGCGCGGACGCGGTCGAGGTGGGCATCCCCTTCTCGGACCCGATGATGGACGGTCCGGTGATCCAAGAGGCAGGACTGCGTGCCCTCACGCGCGGCACGGTGCCTGAGGAGGTGCTCGACGGCATCGCCCGGGCCGAGGCACCCGTGCCCGTTGCGGTGATGACCTACTACAACCTGGTCTTCCGGGCCGGCCACAAACGCATGGCCCGGTCAATGGCCGCCGCCGGGGTGGGTGGCGCGATCGTCGTGGACCTCCCCATTGAGGAGATCAGCGCCTGGTCCACCGAGGCCGACGCGGCGGGGATCGAGACCGTCTTGTTGGTGGCGCCGTCCAGCCCGCCAGAACGGGTGGAGCGCATCTGCGCCCGGGCGCGTGGCTTCGTCTATGCCGTGGCGCGCATGGGGGTGACCGGCGAGCGAGGCGAGCTGGGATCCGATGTCAACCGTGTCGTCGAGCGCGTCCGGGCCTGGACCGACATGCCCGTGTGCGTGGGAGTGGGTGTGTCCACGCCAGCCCAGGCCGCCCAGGTGTGCGAGGTGGCCGACGGAGTGATCGTCGGTTCTGCGCTGGTGCGCCGCCTGCTCGAGGGCGAGGGCCCCGACGGGGCTGCCGCGTTCGTGGGGTCGCTCCGAGACGCGATCGACTAGGACATCTCGCCGCGCCCGGCCAGCTGACGCTCGACCGACGCGGCGATGGCGCGCTGTCCCGGCGCACGCGGATGCACGGCCCGCCAGACGTACCCCTCGAGGTTGCTTTTGGCCAGGTTCGCTTGCGCAGTGAGCGAGGCACACGACAGCGCCTCGTGGAGGGCGCCCGTTGCGGTGCAGGCCCGGGCAGCGAGGATGTGCTCTGCGTCCGCCGTCAGCGTCGCGTCGGGTATCGGCTCGCCCGAGAAGACCCAGGGATCGTGGGTGCAGAGCCCGTGCCCGTCCAGTGCCGTCGAGACATCGACCAGCATGACGTTGGTGACATGTTCGGCCTGTGCATCGCCCACTGCGCCGGCGATCGCCTTGTTCAGGGCCTCGAGGACGACGTGAGCCCCCGCGTCGGTCGCTCCGGCGTTCGCCTTGAGGCCGGTGCACACGAGGTTGGTGGCGAGGCCAGCGCCCCCGGTGTCGTCGGCGATCTGGGAGGGGCTCGGGATGGGCTGGTAGTAGTTGAGAACCGCGACCGTGCCCGCATGCGGGGCGATGGTCTCGATGGCGTGCGTGAGGCTCGTGCGGACGTTGGCCAAGGCTGCCGCCACCGGGGCTGTCACGGCCCCATTGGCGATGCAGGACGATCCGAGACCGATGTTCACTCCCGCGAGCCGGCCCAGCTCGTTTTCCAAGCAGGAGCCGAAGTTGATGTCGTCCGCCCCGTCCTGGAGCAGGACGAGACGGGCCGGGTGGCGGGGTAGGTCCGCAGCCGCCAGCTCGTCGCCGAGGTTCCGGGCCTGCTGGGGCGGGACGGGGCACTGCCCGTCCCGAGCGGTGTTGTCTGCGGCGTCGGCCACAGCCCCGCTGATGGCGAGCTGGTCGCCGGTGAGGTCACAGTTGGTCGGCCGCACGCTCATAGTGAGCCCGACTGCGTGCGCCACCAGGCTCGGGTAGGCCGAGGTGGAGGGCCCTTCGGAGACCGCGGTGGCCGGGAGGCCGGGTCTCGGCGTCAGATAGGGGTTGGCGAGCCCGTGCCCGTAAGGGACCGAATCGCCGAAGGCTACGGCTCGCGACGACGCCAATGGGTTCGGCGCTGTCGGCTGGCTGCTGCGGGTTGCCACCACCACACCGCCGCCGACGAGGGCCACAACGGCCACCGCCGCCCCGACCCAGACCAGGGGAGAGCGGCGCGCCGCGGCGGCCCAGGTGTGCAACCTTCCCATCCGCAGTCCTCAGGTATGGCTGCCGGGCTGGCAGCGGAGGGGGGACCTTACCGGATCGGTTCAGTCGGGAGGCAGCAGGACCAAGCAGCCGTTGTGGCCGCCGAAGCCGAACGAATTGGAGAGGAGGGCACCTGGTTGCCAACGTCGGGGCTCTCCGTGCACGACCTGGATCGTGATCTCGGGGTCGGGTTCCTCGTACCCGGCGGTGGGGGGGATGGTGGCGTCCCGGATGGTGAGCACCGCGGCGACGGCTTCGATGGCGCCGGCCGCGGCCAACCCGTGCCCGGTCACGCCCTTGGTCGAGGTGACAAGCGGCCCGGCCTCGCCGAAGACCTTCGTGATGGCGCGGGCCTCAGCCAGGTCGTTGAGTGGTGTCGAGGTGCCGTGGGCGTTGATGTGCCCGACGTCGGCTGCGTCGATACCGGCGTCGGCGAGCGCCAGCTCCATGCAGGCGACCGCTCCGGACCCGTCGGGCGAGGGGGCCGTGATGTGGTGGGCGTCGGCGGTGCTGGCCGCCCCGGCCAACTCGGCGTAAATCGTTGCACCTCGGGCCACGGCGCGGTCCCAGTCCTCGAGGACCACGGCGGCTGCTCCCTCGGTCATCACGAAGCCGTCTCGGCGTGCGTCGAAGGGCCGTGAGTTGCCCGACGTCGAGAGCGCCGTCATGTTGGCGAAGGCGGCCAGTGCGACCGGGTGCATGCTGGCCTCAGACCCACCGCCCACGGCCACATCGCAGCGTCCCGTGGCAACCAGCCGGGCGGCGGCGGCGATGGCGTGCGTGCCGGCTGCGCAAGCGGTGCAGATGACCTCCGACGGTCCACGCCACCCGAGCCGCATGGAGATCCCGGCCGCTCCGGCGTTGGCCATCATCATCGGTACGAGGCGCGGGGAGACGCGATCGGCCCCCTTCTCGTTGTACACCCCGACCTGATCGGCCAGCGTCTCGAACCCCCCGACGCCCGTGGCGAAGACGACGCCCGCCTTGGCGGGATCGACCGCGAGGTCACCGGCGGCTCCGACGGCCATGTCGGCGGAGACCATGGAGAGCTGTGCGAAGCGGTCGAGTTGTCGGACTTCCTTGGGGCCGAACCAGTCCTTTGGCTCGTAGTCCCGCACCAACCCCCCGACCACGGAAGGGTGGAGCAGTCCGTCCCAGAGGGCGTCCACGCCGACTCCACAGCAGGTGACGGCCCCCAACCCGGTGACGGCAACCCGCCGCCCGCGAATCGGGCCGTCGGCACCGATCCCAACCAGCATCAGAGCTTGGCGGAGATGAGGTCGAAGGCCTGGCCGATGGTCGTGATGTCCTCGAGTTCGGTCTCCTCGACGGTGATGTCGAACGCCTCCTCGAGAGCCATCACCAGCTCGACCAGATCGAGGCTGTCGGCATCGAGGTCATCAGCGAATTTGGCCTCCTTGGTGATCTTGTCGGCTGGCACCTGCAGCACTTCCACGGCGCACTCGCGAAACTTCTCGAAGGCTGCGTCGCTGTCCACAATCGGCTCCTTTGTCTGTCGGTTCCCAGAACGCTACAGGCCCATACCCAGCCCGCCGTCGACCGGAACGACCGCCCCGGTCACGTAGGCCGCTGCGGCAGAGGCCAGGAAGCCCACCACGGCGGCGACGTCCCCGGCACTCCCCGGGTGCCCGAGGGGCACCTGACCTGTCATCAGCGCCACGCGGTCTGCGCCGAGGGCCGCCGTCATGTCGGTCTCGATCAGGCCCGGCGCCACCACGTTGACGGTGATCTGGCGGCTGCCCACCTCGCGCGCGATGGCCCGGGCCATACCGACCAGGCCGGCCTTGGACGCGGCATAGTTGGCCTGCCCCGGCAGGCCCACGAAGGCGCCGACCGAGGAGATGAAAATGATGCGACCGGCGTGGAGGCGCAGCATCTTGGCGACGGCCCGCTTGGCCACTCGGAACGACCCGGTGAGATTGGCGTCGATCACATCGAGGAAGGCCTGGTCGCTCATCCGCAGCATCAATGAGTCGATGGTGATGCCGGCGTTGGCCACCAGGACCTCGACCGGGCCCCATCGCTCTTCGACCGTCGCGAACGCCGCCTCCACCTCCTCGGAGTTGCGCACGTCGCAGCGCACGGCCGTGAACCGATCGGGGTCCGAGCCGTCTGGCGGGGCGGGTGGGTCCGCCGAGCGGAAGGTGGTGGCCACCCGGTCGCCGTTGGCCAGGAACCACTCCACGCATGCCGCGCCGATACCACGGGTTCCACCCGTGACGAGGACGACGGCCATCAGCGGGCGTCGTGCACGCGGAGCCAGACGAGGGGCTGCCCCTCTTGGACCCTCTCGCCGTCTGCGGCCAACCAGCCGATGATCTGCCCCGCGAAAGGCGTGCGCACGTCGGAGACGCCCACCCGACCGACAAGGTCGCCGACCTCGACGGGAGAGGACTTGTCAGGATCGTCGGCGGTGCCGGGCAGAAGCCCCGTCCCCGGCGCCTGGAGGGACGACTCGGGGCTGAAGATCCCGCTGGACGGGCTGACCACGACCCGTTCGGACATGTAGAGGTGCTCGCCTTGATGCAGTGCCGGCTCGGCCCGCCACGTGCCCGCCGCGGCGATCTGGTCCATGAGGGTGTCGAGGTCCTCGGGCTTGGAGACGGCGAGGGATTGGATCTCGGGCAAGCTGCGCTTGGCCAGCCCGCTGAGAACGCCACCGGGCCCGAGCTCGACCAGTGAGGTGAGTCCGAGGCCGGCGAAGGTCTCGAGGGTCTGGCGCCACCGCACGGGACTGCTGAGCTGCGCTGACAGCAGGCCCGGCCAATCTGCTGGGTCGTCGTGCACGTGCGCGTCGACGTTGGCGACGACGCGGACCTCGGGCGTCATGAAGGTGACTTCGGCCAGCGCTTTGCGCAGGTCGGCCCGCGCGCCCCGCATCAAGGGGGTGTGGAAGGCGCCCGAGACCGCGATCGGCATCACCCGCTTCGCGCCCAAGCCCTTCGCCAGCTCGCCAGCGAGAGCGACCGCCTCTGGTGTTCCCGCGATCACCACCTGCCCCGGTGCGTTGTAGTTGGCCACCCAGACGTCGCCTTCGGCGCGCATGCAGGCTGCCTCGGCGTCGTCGTCGGTGATCCCCAGCAGTGCGGCCATCGTCCCCGGAGCTTCCTCGCCGGCTCGGGCCATGGCCTCTCCTCGGGCGACGACGAGTTGGATGCCGTGCTCGAAGCCGAGGGCGCCGCTGGCAACCAGCGCGGTGTACTCGCCCAGGCTGTGACCGGCGCAGGCGGCCGGCGTCAGCCCGATCCGCTCGACCGCATCGAGCACCACCAGGCTCAGGACCGTGGTGGCCAGCTGCGCGTTCTCTGTCTGGGTCAGCTCCTCGATCGGTGCGTGCAAGAGGAGCCGGGAGAGGTCGCGGCCGGCGGCGGCCGACGCTTCCTCGACAACCTCCCAGGATGGGTGATCGATCCACGGCTGGCCCATGCCGGCGCGTTGGGATCCCTGTCCGGGAAAGGTGAAAACCAACACGTGTCCGACGGCTCCCATCGACGGCGGGTGGAGGAACCCACAGTGTGCCATGTCGGCACGGTGATGGCCCGCGTCCAGGGCCTCGATCGCACCACCGGTGCGATAGCGCACGCGTTCAGCGAGCGCTGTGCTGGTTACCCGGCGGAAACCCGGTACGACGCACGGTACGACTGAGGGACCCTGGCAACGTGGCCGGCCTGCCGCAGTGACCTCATCGGACGCAGCGGTTGGCAACGTCCCCCCGTGTTGCCGGCCGAACGATGACTATGCGGTCGGAGTGAAGACGGCAATACAACCCTGGAGTGCCCCGAGCCCGGCCGGGGCTGGAGTCGCCGGCGCCTGCGTCGTGGGAGTCTGCGGCACCGTCGTCGTCGTGGTCGTGGTGGTGGTCGACGGAACTGTCGTCGGGGGCACCGTCGATGTCGGGCGATCGGGCGTTCTCGGCACGGTCGTGGCGGGCACGACTGTGGTCGTGGTGGTGGTCGGGGCAACTGTCGTCGGGGGCACCGTCGTCGTCGTGGTCGTCGTGGACGTGGTGGAGGTCGTCGACGTCGTTGAGGTCGTCGTCGTGGCCGTCGGGTGCCCCGTCGGCGCGGGTTGGGTCGTGGTGGTTTCGTTCGCCGGCGAAGCCGGCGCCGCGGCAACGGGGGCGGGCAACGAAAGCTGCACGGCCGTGCATGCCCCGGCCGTCTGAAGGGTCGTCACGTCGCTGACCAGTCGGGCGAGCGCCAGGTTCTCCGTCGACGTGTCCGAGGTCAGGGTCGAGGATGCTTGCGCGAATGCCTTGGTCGCGGCGTCCTGGTGTGACAGCGCGGCTGTCACGGCCGCTGCCGCCGCCCTGTCGCTCGCCAGGAGGTCGGAGGCGGCCACGCGCTCGTATTGCTGGGCGGCCACGCCGTTGGCACTCAGCGCCCCGAATGGCGTGGAGCTGGCGGTCGGGTTGGGGAAGGAACTGCTGACATACAGCCCGCTGCTGACGTACTCGTCGACGGCGAATCGCTTCAGCGCCTGTTGGGCCACGCCCAGACTGTTTTGCGTTGCCGACACCTCGGATTGTGCCGCCAACAGCTCCTGGTTCCGCGAGCTCACTGCCCCTTGGTCAACCGCTGAGGCAGCGACGGCCCGCTGGTACTCGCTGACATCCGACTTCACGTTCCCATAGACGCTCAGTGCGGCTGAGCTGACGATGAGCGCTGCGGGCAGCACTGCGGTGGCACCCACGATCTTGTCTGCGTAGCAAGGCGTCCCGTCGGCCGAAGGGGCGCACCACTGGCTCTTGTCGACTTCCGCCAGGAACCCGCCCGGAGGTGCGACGTTCCCGGCCCGCAGCGCCGCTGTGATGGACCACATGTTCGGCTGGAGGATCGTCGCCACCGTCGCCGCACAGCCTTCGACCCAGGAGGGGAAGGCAGGAAACCCGTTGGACGAGACGGTTCCGGGAATCGGGTTGTTATTGACGTCGGTCATCCGGCGCGTGTTGAACGGGTTGTAGGCGGCCGAGTTGTTGGTCGAGCCACCCTCGACGGCCTGCCACTCGTCGAGGTTGGCCACATTGGCCTGAGTCAGCGGTGCGCCGATCCCCTGGACGAGGCAGAGCTCCCAGCCGGGCGGCAGTGCAGTCCCGCCCGAGGACGAGGCGATCGCACGAGAACCGTCCGAGGTCAACGAGAGCGCGCACATACCAAGGCTGGCCACCACAAAGGCCAAAAAGAGTCGTACGCTCCAGATGAAGCGTGGCATGAGGTTTCTCAAGACGATGGTTCCCCGGCCTCGAGGAGCGAGGAGCCCGGGTCTACGCCCAGAATGGGTTCGCCAAAGCGCTCAAGATTGGCACGTTCCAGTCCGAGAGCGCATGTCGACGTATCGGCAATTGGCGTGAACCCTTGAACGCAGGTCCGGATTTGCGCACGAATTCCCCGACGGTCCGCCCTGGGGCCCGCCCACACCTCACTCATCCCGGCACACGCGACACTCCAGCTCACCGACACTGTTCTGCACCATAGAAGGGTTGGGGCGAAGGTCGCCCGTCGGACCTCCGTTCCGGGATCGCACCGTGACCATTAGGTGACCGGAGCGTGACGGCGGACCGATTTAACGGTCCCTCAACATCCCCACGACGCGATCGCCCCCCGACAGTGCTGCCGTCCGTTCGAGGGTCGCGGCAGCCCAGACCAGCTTCGTGTCGACCTCGCCGTCGACACGTGTCGACCGCTATGAGCCTGAGATCCACCGAGTTGTGGGCCCAAATGGGGGCGGTCGTGGCTTCGATGTGATTGACTCAATGTTCTCGACTGGGTAGAAGCAATCCCTGGTTGTATGCCTGGGACGCTCTCGGGACACCCGTTGCCTACCTTCCGCACCGGTGGAAAAGGTCTCTTGGTCGATGGTGTCTGGGCGGAGGGCAATGCAGGTCCTCGGCTCCCTGCTGCTCCTTTTCGGATTGCTTACCGTGGCCGGTGTTTCGGCCGCCAGTGCCGCAACTCCCACCATCGCTCCCGTCGGCTCTATGGCCGACAGCCA
Organism: uncultured Acidimicrobiaceae bacterium; assembly: GCA_963744225.1. Classification (GTDB taxonomy): domain Bacteria; phylum Actinomycetota; class Acidimicrobiia; order Acidimicrobiales; family RAAP-2; genus Bog-473. The sequence continues at coordinate 190,787 of CAVUSV010000005.1, read as the reverse complement.
GGGCACGGGGGTGAGCTCGCTTTCGGTGAGTCCGAAGACCGTGGGCGACGCCTTGGTGCTGACCGTCAAGGTCACCACGAGCAGCGCGACGGTGAGCTCGGTCAGCGGGGGCGGGGCCAGCTGGACCAAGGTGAGCTCCTACGAGGACGCGACCTCCCACGACCTCGAGATCTGGCTCGGCACCGTCACCGCGGCCGGGTCCACGACGATCAACCTTGCCTATTCGGCCTCGGTGGGCTCCTCGAGCATCGAGCTCATCGCTCAGGAGTTCACGGCGGGGCTAGGGGGCGCCTCGGTCTGGGCCAAAGACGTCGCGGCCGGCCAGTCGAACGCCTCCTCGACCACCGTCGCGTCCCCCACCCTCACCGCCGCGAGTGCCGGCGAGCTCTACGTCAGCTACAGCCGCTGCCCCAACCAGGTCTTCGCCGGTTCGACGACCGGGGTCACCTACGACCCGACGGCCCTGGGCAACATGTTCCTCTTCGACTCGAACCTGACCGGCTCGCTGTCGCCGACGTCCACACAGTCCCCGGCCAGCACCTCCTCGGCCATCGGGGCGGTCATTAGGGTTTCGACCTCGACGCCGCCCGTCCCCACGGTCACCACCATTTCGCCCACCAATGGGCCGACCGGTGGGGGTACCGCGGTGAGCGTCACCGGAACGAACTTCGCGACCGGTGACACGGTCCACTTCGGCACGGTCGCTGCCACCGGCGTCACCATTGCTTCGGCTTCCTCTCTCACCGCCACCGCTCCGGCCGGAACAGGCGTCCTCGACGTGACCGTCACTGGTCCCGGCGGCACGAGCGCGACCAGCGCGGCCGACCGGTTCACCTATGTCGCCGCACCGCCCGTCCCCACGGTCACCACCATTTCGCCCACCAATGGGCCGACCGGTGGGGGTACCGCGGTGAGCGTCACCGGAACGAACTTCGCGACCGGTGACACGGTCCACTTCGGCACGGTCGCTGCCACCGGCGTCACCATTGCTTCGGCTTCCTCTCTCACCGCCACCGCTCCGGCCGGAACAGGCGTCCTCGACGTGACCGTCACTGGTCCCGGCGGCACGAGCGCGACCAGCGCGGCCGACCGGTTCACCTATGTCGCCGCACCGCCCGTCCCCACGGTCACCACCATTTCGCCCACCAATGGGCCGACCGGTGGGGGTACCGCGGTGAGCGTCACCGGAACGAACTTCGCGACCGGTGACACGGTCCACTTCGGCACGGTCGCTGCCACCGGCGTCACCATTGCTTCGGCTTCCTCTCTCACCGCCACCGCTCCGGCCGGAACAGGCGTCCTCGACGTGACCGTCACTGGTCCCGGCGGCACGAGCGCGACCAACGCGGCCGACCGGTTCACCTATGTCACCGCGAGCGGGCCGACACTGATCCAGACAGCGTCGGGAAGCGGCGTGGATGCCCAGGTCGGAGGTAGCGTCCCGATCAACATCACCCTTGGGTCCCCGTGCGCGTCGGGCGACTCGCTGGTCGCAATGGTGACCGTCGGCCAGAACTCGGCTCAAGGCGGGATGGTGAGTGCCGTCCCGACGGGCTGGCAGCGGCTCTTTGAGCATTCCCCGACGGACAACTCGCCATATCAGGGCTGGTTCGCCCTTTCGAGCTGCGGGGGAACGAGGTCGGTCAGCTTCACCGTTTCGGCTCCGACCGACAGCTCTGGCACGAGCGGTTCGGTCGTGGTTAGCGAGTACTCCGGGCTGCCGAGGAATCTCGCGCTGGACTTCGCCGTTAACGACGGCAGGAGCGCGCCCCAGAGCTCGGCCGACCTCCCCGGCCTCGCACCCAGCGGACCGGGAGAGCTCGTGCTCACCGCTCTGTCCTTCTATGGCAGCTCGGGCAACGCGGCTGTGCCAAGCGGATGGAACCCAGCGGGTGCGCAGCCTGGCAGTCTTCCCGCTTTCGTCTACTCACAGGTCAGCAGCGGTTCTACCCCCGACGCCGCCTTCACCTGGGGCGGCGCCAGCCCTTACGAGGTGACGATGGTGGCCCTGAAGGACGCTGGCAGCCGCCCCACGCCGAACGTGGTGCAGGAGGCCCAGACGGCCTTCGGCAGCGTCACGAGCGTTACCACGATTCTCCCTCAGGGCCTGAGCAGCGGTGACGCGCTGGTTGCGCTCATCGGAACCGACACTCCGGGGACCAGCGTGACCTCGGTAAGCGGTGGAGGGGTGACGTGGCAGCGCGCGGGAAGCGGCGCCCAGGCGGGAAACGGTGGGCTGGAGATCTGGGTCGGCTTCGGCTCGGCGGGAACGTCAGGCGCCACAAGTGTGGCGGCCTCGCTCTCTGGCGTAGCGAACGGACACCTCGTCGTCGCCGAGCTGACTGGTGTGGGCGGCCTTGACGCCTCCCAGGCCAGCAGCGGGAGCAGTTCGACGGCTTCCGGCGTTGCCCTGGCAGCGCAACCGGGAGACGTCGCACTGGCTGCCGTGGTGAGCAACGCCAGCGCGATCGTCGTTCACCCCCAGCCAGATTGGTCGACCTTTTCGCTCTCGTCGGCCAGCTCTGCCGACGAGTGGATGGCAGGGACCACCACCACCTCCCCGGTTCCAAGCTGGCAGCTCGGAACTTCTACACCGTGGCTGGTGGTGCAAGTCGACCTCCTCGCCGGCACGGTTACACCGCCCCCGGCGCCAACCGTCAGCTCTGTTTCGCCGGCGGGTGGCCCCAGCAACGGGGGAACATTGGTCACCGTTTCCGGGACCGGCTTCGCCAGTGGCGATACGGTCAGCTTCGGTGCTGTGGCCGCCACCGGCGTGACCGTGACGTCGGCCACCGTGATCAGTGTGAACGCCCCTGCGGGCAGCGGCACCGTGGACGTGAGGGTGAGCGGTCCCCACGGGACAAGCGGCACCACGGTGGGAGACCGGTACACCTACACCACCCAGAGCGGTCCGCCCACCATCGCTCCCGTCGGCTCCATGGCCGACAGCCAGGGCACGGGGGTGAGCTCGCTTTCGGTGAGTCCGAAGACCGTGGGCGACGCCTTGGTGCTGACCGTCAAGGTCACCACGAGCAGCGCGACGGTGAGCTCGGTCAGCGGGGGCGGGGCCAGCTGGACCAAGGTGAGCTCCTACGAGGACGCGACCTCCCACGACCTCGAGATCTGGCTCGGCACCGTCACCGCGGCCGGGTCCACGACGATCAACCTTGCCTATTCGGCCTCGGTGGGCTCCTCGAGCATCGAGCTCATCGCTCAGGAGTTCACGGCGGGGCTAGGGGGCGCCTCGGTCTGGGCCAAAGACGTCGCGGCCGGCCAGTCGAACGCCTCCTCGACCACCGTCGCGTCCCCCACCCTCACCGCCGCGAGTGCCGGCGAGCTCTACGTCAGCTACAGCCGCTGCCCCAACCAGGTCTTCGCCGGTTCGACGACCGGGGTCACCTACGACCCGACGGCCCTGGGCAACATGTTCCTCTTCGACTCGAACCTGACCGGCTCGCTGTCGCCGACGTCCACACAGTCCCCGGCCAGCACCTCCTCGGCCATCGGGGCGGTCATTAGGGTCAGTTAGGCCAAATCACCATCAATTCGAGCACAACGGGACGTTGCAGGCCAGCCAGGCCGATCCCGTGAACGACACGTGGTCCTTTCGCGAACAGCAGGTGTCCTCTACTCTGATTCACATTGATGCCATAGATCCTGTTTACCGCGACGCCCGCGTGCACGCCCAGCGCCCGGTCTGGGCGCAGTCCCTCCCGGGGCGACCCCTGGCGCGCTCGCAACACAGTGGTCGGGGGTGAAGACGGCCGCAACCGAACGACGCCTCTGCTGCTACCTCGATTCCGAGCAATTCGGCGGCATGGAGCAGTGGATGTCGACGCTGCTGGGAGGTCTGGACGACCGCTACGCGGTGGAGGTTGTCGGCACAGACGAAGCGGTCGCCTCCGCCATTGCCCGCTCACGATCCGGCTCAAACGTCGCCGTGGTGCCACGGGTCACGAGCAAGTTCGACATTGGCTCCATGCGGGCACATATGCGGGCGTTTCGAGCCGCGGACCCCGACATCGTATTAGTCGCACACGGGCAGCTTTATCAGGGGCAGTACGGCATTATGGCCGCAGCCCTGACCCGGCGGCCCATCGTCTCGGTCGTTCACTGCGTCATCTCTAGGACCGACCGGGTCCAGACCACCCTTATGCGCGCCACATCGAAGGTCGTCGCCCGATTCGTGGGCGTCTCGGACTCGGTCTGTCGCGCCACGGAGGCCGAGCTCAAGCTGGCGCCGGGCCAGGTATCCCTCATCCACAACGGTGTCCCAGAGCCCGCTCTGGCGCGCACCCCGCCACGACGCAGCGACGGTGGACGGCGGTTGATTGGCTGCGTCGGCCGGCTGTCCCCAGAGAAGGGCTATGACGTTGCCTTGAAGGCACTCGTCGAGCTACCCGATTGCGATCTCGCCTTTCTGGGCGAGGGGCCCGAGCTCGGCACGCTTCAGCGGACCGCCGCGTCCCTGGGCGTCAACGATCGCGTCCGCTTCGCGGGCTGGGTCCCGCCGCCCTGGCCGGAGCACTGGCGCTTCGATGTCCTGCTCGTACCCTCGCGCTACGAAGGCTTTGGACTGGTCGCCGTCGAAGCCATGCTGGCCGGAATCCCCGTCGTGGCAAGCGACGTGGCGGGGCTCAGCGAAGTGCTGACGGACGAGAAGACTGGGCTCCTCGTTGAGCCCGACGAGTTTGCGGGCTTCGTTCGGGCCACGCGCCGCATGCTCGACGACGTGGACCTGCGCGATGAGCTCGTTCTCCATGCCTTCGAGGACGCACGTCGGCGCTTCAGTGCTGCCACCATGATCGCCTCCTACGAGTCGTTGTTCGACGACGTGATCGGAGCGCAGTGATCCTCAACGGCTGATCTGGCCCGGACTTCGGAGACCACCCCAAACGAGGCGGATGTAGTAGAGCATCTCCCGGCGCACCTGAGGGACCGCGCACACGACCGCAAGAGGCACGAAGAGCAGCAGATTGAAAGGCCAGGCGACAAGCGGGAAGAGCGCCGGAGGCACCAAGCCAAGCAAGAGCCGGATGGTGGCCCAACTGCGGAAGGGAGCCACCTGCCGAGCACTGCGGATGATTTGTATCCAGGACAGGGTTCCCGCGGCGGTGGCGATGCCATAACCGACGATGCCGAGGGCGTGCACCAGGAGCACTGCCAGGACAAAGGTGACAATCAGGTTGATGAGGGTGCCGACCGCGACAGCGGTGTTACGTGCCGCGCTGAAGAGCAGCGCGAACAGCACGGTCAGTGGGGCGGCGGTGATCCGGCTCACTGCCAGCCAGGCGAACACGGGGATCATCGGCACCCATTTCTGCCCGAAGGCGAAGGGGATCAGCCAGTTGGCCAGCACACAAGCCCCCAGGATGGGCAGGGAGGTCATCAAGAGCTGGAGGACCATGCCCTGCTCGACTCCCCGCACGAGGCGATCGGTCTGCTCGCGTACCTTGCTCAGCGCTACCATGCCCAGCCGCCAAGTAGCGCGCTGCGCAAAGCCAAGAGTGTCGATGAGCCGGATAGCGAGTGCCACGTAGCCCACGCCGGTCGAGCCATAGAGCGAGCCGACGACGATTGGATTGATGAGGCCCTTGGCCGTGCCGATGGCGCCTGAACTGGCATAGGGCAGACCGTGACGGACCAGGTCCCGGGCCGTCTCGCGTGACCACGACCAGCGCGGCCGGAGCCGGGCCAGCCAATAGCTGCCGACCATGAGCCAGACCTGCCAGACCACAAAGGCGACGGCCAGCGACCAGCCTCCGGTGCCTGCAAAGGCGAGCACGATTGCGACTGCATAAAGGACCGCGTCGCCACCCAGCTCCAGCCACGCCATGCGCTTGTAGCCGAAGGCCCGCTCGATCTTGGCCTGGGCGGGCGCCCAGACGACGTTGAACGGCACGCTCAGCATGAGGAGCATAAAGATCCGCTGGCTGGCGGAGATTCCCGAAACGAAGTGACCGAGCACCAAGGAGACGACGATGGCTACAGCGGCCATGGCACTCGAAACCACGAGGAGGAAGCTGAATACCTGCTGGTAAAGGGTGTCGCTCGGCTCCTCGGGTTGACGGATCAGGTAGACCTCGAGGCCCATCTGCGCGACGGCAGCGATGAGGGTGGCGAATGCGGCTGCCGCTGCGTAGATCCCGTAGGAGCTCGGCCCGATGAGCCGCGTGACCACGACGATTCCACCGGCGCGCAGGACGATTCCCACGACCTCGCGGGCCGCAAGGTACGCGCCGCCCTGGATAGCGGAGGTGCCGAGGCTGGACCCACCGGTACCGAACGACGCGCTATCGGCCACCTGCTGTGCTTCGATTTCGGCCGCCAGCTCCTGGCGCTCGCTCACGGACAGATCCGACTCCTCGGGCAACGGCGCGCCGTCCTCGTCGTGCCCGCTACCCACCCCTCTACGATGCCATTACCCGCGCCTGCTGATGGACGCTTGTTCGCGCAACGTTCATCTTCGTCTAGCGTTTCCCAGAGCCGTGCGCGCCTGACCTGGTGCGACGGGCGGGACGAAAGGTCGGGATGGAACAGGGGGAGGGGTGTTGCCCCTCGGAGGCGTTGGCCGCGGAGCCGGACAGCGTTGTGGGGGCGAGGGGTGGAAGCGGGCCTGTGCCGCCTGGCGGCTGGCTGCACCTCGAAGCGCTCACAACGGTGGAGTGCGCTCAGGTCGTGGACCGGGCGGCGCTCGACCGCGTGTTGGTCCACGGGTCCCCCCCGGGCGAAGGCCGCGACCTCGACCTTCTCGTTCGACCCAGCTCCGAGGAGTCCGTAGCGGCGGCATTGCTCGAAGAGGGCTTCCGTCGTGCGGGGCATCGCTTTGTCAGGTTCCGGCAGGGGACCTGTGAGCAGGTCGAGCTCTACCCGTCCTCGGGGTGGGGACTCCCGGAGGAGGAGGAGCGCGCCCTGTTCGACGAGGCAGTGCCCCTCCGGGGATTCGAGCACCTCGTCCGTCCCAGCCCCGCCCATACGCTCTTGATCCTGGCACGCCGCGTCGTCGAGGGCGTGGGCGTCCTCGATGAGAAGCGTCGGCGCTACGTGGACTGGAGCGTCGCACGGGACCCGAAAGCCTGGGACCACGCGGCCGAGCGATCGGGCGACTGGCACGGGGGCCGATCGCTCGAACTACTCGAGCGCCTCGTCGGTAGAGGCTTCATCTCGCGCGCGCGACGCGTGCCAAGGTCATCGACGAGCGTCTTCGTGGGTCCGGCTGGACGAGACCCCAGGCCCATCTCGCATCCGCACGACGGGTCCTCCCGCGCCGGCGCCGCCCCGCCGTCGTTTCGCTCTCCGGGCTCGACGGATCGGGCAAATCGACACAGGCGCGCCTGCTGGTGGACACGTTCGACCGTATGGGGGTCAGCTCTGCGCTCGAATGGGCCAAGCTGGGCGAGGACCGCCGGCTCTGGGCCCTTCGTCGCTGGTCTCGGAGACTGCTGCTTCCCGTCGCGGCGCTCAAGGGCTGGAGTTCGAGCCGGGTGGAGCGGGCCGTCGACTCCGGCAGCCAGGTGAGCCCGGCGCCCGACCCGGTGCGAGAGCTCAGACGCTCGAGCGGCATGCTCTCCGCCATTTGGGCTTCGATCAGCGTCACTTCGGTGATCTGGACATATCGCCGACAGTCGTCGCGCTACACGGGCCACGCCGAACTCTTGGTCTACGACCGATACGTGCTCGACTCGGCCGTCCACCTGCGGTGGCGCTACGGCCTGTCAGGGCGCACCGCAGACCATCTCACACATCTCTTGCGACGTTGGGCACCGACACCGGCCTGCGCGTTCCTGCTCCGGCTCGACCCAGCCACCGCACAGCAGCGAAAGCTGGAAGACCGTATTGACGACCTCGTGGCACATGACCGCACTTACGCCGAAGAGCTTGAAGGTCCCGCCGGACGGGGGGTGATCGTCCTTGATGGCACTCGCCCGCCCGATGAGTTGGCTGCCGAGATCGCGGAGGCGGTCTTCGACGCACTCGAGGCACGAACCGCTCGCACACGGTCGCCGCTCGCCCGCCCGATCAGCGGAGGGCTGATCGGTGCTGCGCGACGTCGATACTCGTCTCTTGCTCCCGCTGGTCCCGAAGACCGCACGCGTGCTGCCTGGCGCAGCCCGTGTTCGCCCCGGGCCTGGCGGAAGCCGGGGTGGAGTTAGTCGACGGCGACGACGAGTCTTCCACAACACCCGACGTGGTCGTCGCCAGCGCCGACGAGGCCGATTCCGCACTTCGCCTTCCGGCCCGCTCATTTCTCTTCATCGGCGGACCCGTGTCCTCGCTCGCTCGGGAACACGGTTTGGAGGCTGAGGACTACCTGGCCGTACCGGATGTTTGTCGTGCAGCCTTTCTGATTCCGCTGCGACGCCGAAACGTCATGCGCTACGTGTATCGCCGTCTCCGAGTCGCCCCCTCCAAGTCAAGGTGGCTGCGCAGCAAGCTTCTGGCGGGCGCCGTGTCATTCGGGGCACCTCCTGGCGCACGCGCGGTGACGATCGCAGCTCCTGACACCGTAATGCCGGCCACCCTGGCTGCTGCCGAGCAACTCGTTGGCAGCGCGGGAGATGGCTGGCTCCTCTGCCTCGGTCCGGTTCGCACAGAGGGCAGCGTCGTCTTCCAGGTCTTCGACGGCGATGTTCCCCGCTTCGTGGTCAAGTGCGAGCGCATGCCCAAGGGGAATGACCACCTGGACCGGTCTCCCACCACGTTCGGCCTCGTTGACGCCATAGCTGCGAGCGCACTCGTCGAAGGCCACGCGCCGCAGCCGCTCGGCTCCGTGCGATTCGAGGGCGGAGATTTGGAGATCGAAACAGCAGCCGTCGGCTACGTGCTCACCGAACGGTCTACGGGGCCCATTTTCTCGGGAGGCCAAGCTGGCAAACATTGATGCTGTGGCCACTTGGCTGCTCGCGCTCGCCGAGTCGACGCGCCATCATCGCGAGCCGACCGTGGCGGATCTGGCGCCCCCCGAGCTCGACGACGTCCCACGGGTGTTGTGCCATGGAGACCTGTGGTCCGGGAACGTGGTCGTTGAGGACGACTTCGGCTTCCAGGTCGTCGACTGGTCCGATGTCCAGGCCTCGGGCCTGCCGCTCGGAGACCTCTTGCTTTTCCTGTCGGAAGCGTTGGCCGAGCTCGACGGCGTGAACACCGAGGATGGTCGGGATCGGTACTTCGTCGAGCTCATGACCGGTCAAAGCCACTCCTCGACGGTGCTCTTTGGCTGGGTCCTCGCGATGGCCGACGCGCTCGGACTCGACTCTGATCTCGTCGGGCTCGTGGCCCAAACGGCCTTCGCCGCGATGGCCGAACACCGTCTCCTGCTCGAGGGCTTTGGGCCCTGCGATCCGCGCCGTGGGACGCCGCCAGCGATGACCGACCCGGTCGTGCGCAGGGCATGTCTCTGGACGAGCACGCCGGGATTGGGTCGTAACTGGTACGCGTGGCGTCACGGTGCCGGAAAGCCACGTGCGCGGCCGCGAGGCATGGCCGCCTCAGACGGTGTCGCCATGCTGCGGCGTGGCGTGCGACGCGGTGAGCGTCGCCTCGGCCACGGCGCGAGCCGACTGGCGGGATTCGTTAGCCGAGACCAGAGCGAGGAGTTGGAGCGCGCCCGAGTACTCGTCCTCGCTCCGCACCCGGACGACGAGACATTGGCCTGCGGCGGGGTTCTGGCTCGACACCGCGGCCGGGACTCGGCGTTCGTGATCGTCGTCAGTGACGGCAGCCGCGGAGTCTACGGGGGCGAGCCCGCTGCACTCGCAGCACAACGGCATGGGGAGCTGGGCGCGGCAACGGCCGCGCTCGGGCTCGAACCTGCGCAGGTCGCATGGTGGGGGTTCGAGGACGGCACCTTGTCCTCACATGTGGACGAGCTCGCCGATCGCTTGGCCCAGGCTATCGACGACCTGTGTCCCACGGTCGTCCTCTCTCCCTGGGCCTACGACGTTCATCCGGATCACGCCGCACTGGGCCGCGCTGCACGGACGGCTGCGGCAGATCGGCCGGTGGAGTTGCTGGAGTATGTTGTGTGGGCCTGGGACCGCCCCAGTGCCCTGGTGCGCTCGAACCGGCGCCCCGGCACCACGGCGATCTTGGGACCGTCTCAATGGCTTCAAATGGGGCGGCCGGTCGCGGTGGCGACCGCACCTGGGCTCGAAGCGAAACGTGCCGCCCTAGCCTGCTACGGGTCCCAGCTCGGCAGCGCTGGGTCGGCCCGCAACCAGGCCTCCGTGCCGCCGGACCTGGTCGAGCTCTTCCTCAGTCGAGATGAGCTGTTCTGGCCCGTAGGTCGCCCCGAGTCACCTGGGGTCTGATCGGCTGCGGGCTACTGGGCGTGCCCGTGAATGCCCGCGCGACGAGCCTCTCGGCATAGGAGCTTGGCGCCAGAGCGGTGGCGACGAACCAGGCCACCCGCTTCGCCCGGGCGCGGAGGGAGTAGTCAGGCTGTCCCGCCACGGAGCGGATGCCGTGGGCGGCCACGTTGAGGACGCGGTCTCCAAGGAGCGGGTGGCGGGCCCGGTCGAGCCGGAGGGAGCTGAGGCGGTAGCCCGCGAAGGCCCAGTCGAGCGCGTCCCGAGGATCTTTGTCGACGTGACGGCCCAGCGCGTCACCCAATCGGACCAGCATGGCCTGAACCCTCACGACCTCATCAATCCGCTCGTGCAGGTAGAGAACCGGGTCGCGCCTTATCAGTCCTGAGAAGTTGCCGCCGTGCCAGCGGTAGTCACCTCCAGTGCCGAGGAGATTGACGACTGGGCCGATGAGTGGAGTTGCCTCGGCCAGGGGTAGGTCGACATCGTCGAAGCCATGCTCTGGGCCGAGACAGCGGAGCACGAGGTCGAGGGCGGGACGCGGATACGCATTGCCACTGGTGGGCGGCCACACATATGTACGGCGACGCAGAACGTGCTCAGCCAAGTCGCCATCCGGCATGACCCACCCGCGACGTGGAACGGTACGCGAGGTTGATCCACCGTCCGCGGTGATGACGCTGAGTCGCCATTGAACACGCCCCGCACCCGGATTGCGTTCGAACGCTTTGACAACTCGCGCCACCGTGCCCGCATGCAGTCGGTCATCGGAGTCCTGAAACATGACATATGCGCCGCTGCTGGCCTCGAGCCCAGCGACTGCTGCGCTGAACTGTCCACGGTTGGGCTGCAGGATCGTTCGAACGCGGTCCTCGTAGGCGGACAACACGTCGCGCGATTCGTCGGTCGAGCCGTCGTCGACGACGACCACCTCGACCTTCCCGTAGGTCTGATCGAGGCTGCTCTCAATGGCTTCACCGAGGAAGCGTCCGTAGTTGTAGTTGCGGATGCAGATGGTGACGAGCGGTTGCGCCGCCTGGTCTTCATTTGCCACCAATGCACTATTCCACATCACGTATCGACCCCCGGTGCTCTTTGCGGAAGATGAACGAACAACGTCTCACGATGGACCGACGCACAGTCGACGACCCGGGGAACGAAAATGGGTCGCGGGCGGCGTGGTTATTTTGCCCACAAACGGATATACCGAAGGTGGCGGCGTAGGGATTGGAGACCACAGCGGTCGAAACGCGGAGACGCCCGGTGACGGTCTGCAACGGATCCCATCCCCCTCACGTTCCGATGATGTCCCATCGTGTGAAATCTCACGGGAACGGTTGCAGCGGGTCCAACCCTGACGTGGAGACCGGCCGGTCGTGGGAAGGGTGCACACTCCATGTGACCAGGAGTTCCTAGAATGGGGCTGTCCCATGGTCGGGGCCTCGCGAATGAATCGACTCCACTGCCGCCCCGCCGCCTCGTTGTTTTGTGTGCTTATTGTCACCTTGGTTGGCGCCCCTGCCCTGGTAGTGCCGACGGGCTCGGCGAGCGCGGCTCCGCAACAGGGCGTGAGCGCAGGCAGATACGCCGCGGGCGTGTATGCCGGACCCGGAAACGTCGGCGGCGTCGTCACCTTCGCGTCGCAGTCCGCCCGACCGGTCACCTATGCCATGGACTTCATCGCGGGATCGACATGGACATCGATCGAGAACCCTCAGGCCTACATGACGGCGTGGCAGGGGAAGGGCTACTCCATGATCTGGGGCGTCCCGATCCTGCCGCGTTCGGGTGCCTCTCTTGCAAAGGGAGCCACCGGGGCCTACAACGGGCACTTCGCCACCTTGGCACGTGCATTGGTCGCTGCGGGGCAGGGCGGCTCCGTCATCCGGATCGGTTGGGAGTTCAACGGAATCTGGTTCCCTTGGTCCGCCAAGGGCCACGCCGCGCAGTTCATCGCGTACTGGAGGCAGATCGTGACGACGATGCGCTCAGTGCCGGGAGCCAACTTCAGGTTCGAATGGAACCCGACACGCGGTGATCTCGGGGCCGGCCCTCTTTCGGGCTATTACCCCGGGAACGCGTACGTGGATTACGTGGGGCTCGATGTCTTCGACGTTGAATGGAGGGCCTACCCGGGCGCACGGGACGAGTTCGTCCAGATCAAGAGGGGGAAAAACGGCCTTGATTGGCTTGCATCCTTCTCGAAGACACACATGAAGCCGATGGTCTTTCCGGAATGGGGCCTCGGATGGGGCGACTCCAACCACGGGGCGTCCGTGAGTGGTTCGTCCTCGGTCAGCGGAGGTGACAACCCTGTCTTTATCCGGGATATGACCGGTTGGTTCGCCTCGCACAATGTCTTCGAATCGACATTTTGGGACTACGGGTCGAGCAGCGTCAGCGGGACGAAGAACCACTTGGTGCAGATCGCCTTGGGGAAGGATGGGTCCGTCCGCGCACGTGCATCGCGCCGATGAAGGACAGCAAAATCGCACTTTCGGCGCTGCCCGATTTCCCGAAGATGACCGCTGAGACGTAGCCACCTGCACAACGGACGAACACTTCTCGCTGCATGGATTATGACTGCCTCGGCGTGGGCATGAGACGTGCCTGTTTCAGCGCTCGGGTCAGTTCGATTCAAGTCGGCCGTCGCGTGCGCCGAGATACCGGTTGTGGGTTGGTCACGCGGACGAGTGCGTCGCGGGCTGCCAAATACCTGTGGCGCCCTTGGGGCCGCTGTGCTTGCGATGACCATGCTCGCGACCAGCCTCGTGTTCGGGTTCGGAGGAGCGTCGCCGGCGAGCGCGACCAATCTGTCCCACCCAGCCTGGTTCGGCAGCGGCACTCTCTTTGCAGCGGATCCGGCCGGGGGCTACTGGATGACGACTTCGGCCGGAGACGTGACCCCTGTCGACGGCGCGCCATCAAATGGATCCCTCCGGGGCGTCCGCATCAATGAACCGATCGTCGGCATGGCGAGCACCCCGGACGGGAGCGGCTACTGGCTGGTGGCCTCTGACGGTGGCATTTTTAGCTTTGGTGACGCGCACTTCTACGGGTCCACCGGCTCGCTGCGCCTCAACAAGCCGATCGTCGGCATGGCGAGCACCCCGGACGGGAGCGGCTACTGGCTGGTGGCCTCTGACGGTGGCATTTTTAGCTTTGGTGACGCGCACTTCTACGGGTCCACCGGCTCGCTGCGCCTCAACAAGCCGATCGTCGGCATGGCGAGCACCCCGGACGGGAGCGGCTACTGGCTGGTGGCCTCTGACGGTGGCATCTTCGACTTTGGTGACGCGGCGTTCAACGGGTCGACGGGCTCCCTCATTCTGGCCAGTCCCATCGTGGCGGTGACCCCTTCGTCGGACGGAGGCGGCTACTGGCTCCTTGCATCGGACGGGGGCATCTTCAACTATGGCGATGCCCCGTTTTACGGGTCCCTCGGCGGCACCGGTGCCCATGCGGTAGGGATGGAGGCAGGCGGCGTCCGCCCCGGCTATCAGATCATCGAAGCGAACCAGTTAGCGCGGAGCTTCGGGCCGACTGGCGCGTCTAGTGGTAGCACGGCGACACAACCGAACAACACGGGTTCGAGCTCTGCGCCCGGTGCGTCCGGGTTCGGGGTCTACGCGGGCGCAGGTGATCCAACAGCGACCTCGGACTTCACGGCCACCCTGGGGGCAGCGCCTCGGTACGCCATGGACTTCCTTGACGGCAGCTCGTGGTCCACGATTGCGAACCCCGCGTGGTACCTATCGAGGTGGGCCGGGAAGGGATACTCCATGATCTGGGGCGTCCCTATGCTCCCCAATTCGGGCGCGTCGCTCAACACAGGGGCGACGGGGGCCTACAACCAGAATTACGCGACTTTGGCTCAGGCGCTGGTGGCAGGGGGGCAGGGAAGCTCAATCATCCGGATCGGCTGGGAATTTAACGGGGGCTGGTTCCCCTGGGCGGCCAACGGCCACTCCGCCGCGTTCGTCCGGTATTGGCAGCAGATCGTGACGACCATGCGTGCGGTGCCAGGGGCCAACTTCAAGTTCGAGTGGAATCCGACTCGCGGCGACCTCGGTGCGGGCGACCTGGCCAATTACTACCCGGGTGACGCCTACGTGGACTACGTCGGCTTGGACGTGTACGACGTCGAGTGGGCCTCCTACCCTGGCGAGTCGACCGAGTTCCAGCACGTGCAGACCCAGTCCTTCGGCCTCAACTGGCTGGCGTCGTTTTCGGCGGCGCACAGCAAGCCGATGGTCTTCCCCGAGTGGGGCTTGGGCTGGGGTACCTGCAGCAGTGGCGGACAGGCGACCGCCGGTTCAAACCAGGTGTGCGGTGGGGACAACGCGGGCTTCGTCAACGACATGGCCCGGTGGTTCCTCACGCATAATGTCTTCGAGGCCACCTACTGGGACTACGGGTCGAGCAGCGTCGACCAAGGATCCAATCCCAACACGGCCGCCGCGCTGAGGGCTGACTTCGGCTAGCTGCTAGCCCCCTGGCGTTCGGAGTCGGACGGGGGAGCCGTAGCCGCGGGCTTGGCTTTATCACGGCCACGGCTCCCGTTCCGGGCAGCCCGCGGGCCCAGCGTCTGGGCGCCCTGTGCGGGCCGCAACGACCTTTCTGCTCACTTTCCCGCCTGGGGTCACGTCCCGGCCGGACCACAATGACTCTACGTGCACCTTGTCTCAGGCACGTGTCGCGCCCGTCTCGTCTTTATGGCTCGATCGGACGTGGGTCAGAACTCGGATGAATCGTCGCTCGGGGACGGGGTGCGGTCAACGTCAGCTCCGGCGCGGCCGCCCGTTTTGCGAGTTGATTTCTGACGGGTCCGCACAGAGCGAAGAGGCACCAGAGAACCTGAGGAAGCCCACCGTTGCTGAGGAACGGCCAGGTGATACCCACGAACACCAGGCTCACGACGCCCACGGCCAATGAACGTCCGAGCGCCTGCTGGACAGGATCCCAAGAACGAGACGCCCGCCTGGCCTCGCGGAACATTCCCCAGAGGAGGATCAGGTACATGATGAGAAGGGGGTAGCCCCCTTCTATGAGGAGGGCGATGTATTGGGACTCGGGGTAGGGCCAAGAAATGGTGGAAGGAAGCTCGATTCCGTAGCCTTCGAGGGGTCGCTGGGCCACTGCAGGCAGGTACTGCTGGGTCCAGATCGTCTCGCGGTAGGACACGGTCTGAGGTACGAGCGCACTCTTACTGGAACCCGCAACGAATCCGAATTGGTTGTTCAGGCGTTGTCCGAGCACCGGACCGACGACGACCACAGACACGGCGGCCGCAACGCCGAACCAGATGATCATTTTGCGAAAGCGACCGTATTGGACACCCAGCACAAAGAGTCCGATGATCAGGCAGAGGATCACCGATAGCTCGGCGGTCAAGAGGAGCCCGATCACCATGAGGCCACCCAGCGCGACGGCGAGGTGGCGCCGCTGCTTCAGTCGCCCGGCAAGTGCCATGGCCACGAGGAAGAGGAGGATCGGGAGGAAGTAGCCGGCGAGAGCCGCCCAGTTCCCGAACAGTCCGGTCGCTCGGATGATGCCTGACGTCTGCAGTGGGCTGGTGTTGCCGGTGTAGTTGAAGAGCGACGTCCGGAGTCCAGCCACATTGGCTTCTTGGAGAATCGCCAAGAAGGCCATCGGCAATGTGGCGGCAATCAAGATGCGAAGCCCCAGCCGCCGCTGTTGTGGAGTCCGGAGAGTGACCCGCACCGTTCTGTAAAGCAGGAAGAATTGGAGCTGGCCGATCACGCTTCCCCAACCTGAAATGCTGAGATGCTGACCTAGCGTCACGGCGTTATACGCCGCCAGGAGTGCCCAGAGAACGCCGTAAGCCAGCAGTAGCCACTCGAGCAAACCGAACCGGACTGCCGCGACGCGCCGGGTTCCGACCAGAACGGTGAGCCCGACTACCCCGATAAGTGCCTCCGTTAGTCGAACGTGTGGCACCAGAAAGCCTGGCTGGAGTCCCGAGAGTGGTGGGACGAGCGCCACGAGGAGGAGACCTCCGAGCACCGGCCAGGCCAGGACCGCACTGACGAGACCAAGACAGAGCACGAAGCCGATGCCGTACCGAAGGTTGTGGGCGCCCAGCACCGCGGCAACGAGCGAGAACAGGACGGCGCAGAGAAGAAGGACCGCGTTCAGGCCGCGTGAGCTATGGGGGTTTTTGCGAGTCAGCCGCGAACAGCGTGTCCGCGTCGGAAGGCCCATCGAGGTGAGCGACGGCGCCTCAGTCGTAGAGGTCATTACGATCGAGCAGAGCGATCCATGACGCCTTGCGGCCTGTAAGCCGGAGCCGCTCCAAGGCATCCCCCACAGAGCGCATGTGCTCGCCCGATCGAACGACCAGGACGAGCTCAGAGTTGGCATTGAGTCGGTGCGCCATGCCCTTCTCGAGCGCCTTGCTGATTGAGATCGTCTTATCTGGATAGTCAGGAGCGAGCGTCCGCTCTATGGAGTACGCAGCTGGAGCGTCCCACCAGCGAAGCGGAGCGAGGATCATCCTGTTCGATGCGCTCGGTGAATTGAGGACGGCATGCCCAAACTCCGGAACGGAGAGCTCACTTGGCACGGAGGCAACGGGGCAATCGAAGACCTCAGCAAGTTGGCTGGCGCTGTCCGCGCGTGGGTCGATTCGTTCTGCGATGAGTGCGATGATCAACCCTACGAGCAGCCCAAGGAACACGCCGATCGGGAGTCCATACTTCGCCAGGTGCCCGCTCGACTGTGCAGAGGTTGCCAACTGGACGACGTCGACCGTGTGGAGAGGCACGACGCTCGTGTGAAGCGGTGTCGCGCTGCCACGCGTCTTATGGTCTACGATCGCCGCGGCGATGGCGTTGACGCCGCGGATCGCATCCGAACTCGTCGGCGCCGTGTACCGCAACAGCAAGACCGACGTCCCGGTTTGGACCGAAACGGAGAGGTTGTGCGAGAGGGCGCCAACTGGTACGCCGAGCTCCTGAGCCGCCAGGGAAAGCAGCGGGACGTCTTCCTGGAGCACCGTGGCATATGTGATTGCGAGTGCCTGCGCTTCATTGGCACTCCCGGGGTTCGTTGCGGTTGCGCCGGCCGGCACCGCCAGTGTGGCCTGAGCCGCGTAGGAGGCGTGGGCGAACATGCCATAGGTGAGGCCCCCGAAAGCACCAGCGAGGGTGGCAGCGACCAGCAACCAGGCGCGCCGCCGCAACCAGGCCGGGAATAGCCGCCGCAGCAGGCTCAAAAACCCTTTCCATGCTGCGAACGCCAGGTTCCGCAGCTCGTCCGCTTGGAGAGGAGGGGAGTCGACCTCTTTCGGAGAGGCTGATGGGCCGTCAGGGTGCTCTTGGAAGAGGAGATCAATGGGCTCTTCAGCCAAGGCGTCGCGGGAGGTTTGTGAAGTCGTTGACATAGGGTCTACGCTCACGTCA
The DNA here is from genome assembly GCA_963744225.1 of uncultured Acidimicrobiaceae bacterium. Classification (GTDB taxonomy): domain Bacteria; phylum Actinomycetota; class Acidimicrobiia; order Acidimicrobiales; family RAAP-2; genus Bog-473. The sequence goes on along the minus strand of CAVUSV010000005.1, from coordinate 173,056 downwards.
CCCGACGAACGGCTGGCAGAGCGGGCCGTACGTATTGAGTGCCGCGTCTCCGCGACAGGCGGAGGGCCGTGAACTGGGACGATGTGGACCAAGGGTCCATATGACGGGGCACCGCACCATATTACGTCACCCTGGTCTCATGGCGGTGTGAGCCCTGTGTAAGCCCTGTCTCACGTCAATCGCCCTGGTCGGCCGGACGCGGGCGTCCCACGCCGCGTCCCACACGAAGCCGTTCTCCCGCGGCCCATACCCGCAACGCTGGTGAGACATCGGACGGACGTGCCACCTTTACCTTTCATCTCATGCTGGTGTCATATGTGCTGCGACTGCACACCGATCGGATCGGGCGAGAGGAATTCGCCGGAGAAATCGAAGCGGTGGCCTCTGGAAGTAAGTGTGGCATCAATTCGCTGCACGAGCTCATGAACTTCGTCCAAACGACCATCGAAACCGAGACGTCTGTCATCCGGGAGGCGAGGGTCGCCTGCGACGAGGGGTACCCGCTGTGACCTGGGCACTGACGAACACACATCGCCCGTCTGAAAAGCAGGATCGGCCGGTGTCCTTCTTCTGGTGCGATGCCGTCGTGTCCTTAATTGCAATCACGACGGTCGTCCTCCTCCTTGCCCACCTCCAAGGTCCCCGGGGCCAAGCACAACCCGTGCTCACGATCGCCACTATCTGGTTGGTTCAGGTAGCGGCGCTGTGGTCATCAGACGTGTACAGCCGGTCACGCCGGAGCACGAGTCAAACTCTGCTGAGGGTCATGAAGGTGTCGGTCTTCGTCGTGGCGTCCATCCTTGTCGTCGAGGCGCTGGTGGGAATGGTTATCCGTAATCGGATCCCCCCACACATGGTCGTATTGGCACTGGCAACGTCCGCGCTTTGCATGATGGCATTCAGGCTTGGGGTCGCCTATCGGCAGCGGGAGGCCGGATCGAACGTTGACCGCGTCATCGTCGTTGGCACCGGAGTTCTGACGGAGGACATTGTCCGGCGATTGGAACGCACGGGGTGTTCGGACGTACTCGGCCTCGTCGATGACGATCAGTCCGATACAAGCGTTCTCGGGTCCGTCGAGGAGCTTCCGGATCTCTGCACATCGCTTAACGCGAATCGGGTCGTGGTCGCCTTCCCTAAGGTCCACGTCGAACAGCTTTTGCCGATCATCCGCGTGCTGCCCAATTCGGTGGTTGTCGATGTGGTGCCGAGGTACTTCGAACTCGTGGGTTGGGGAGCACGTCTCGAGGACTTTTCGGGGCTGTCGCTGGTTGCGCTGCGCCAACGTTGCGATCCTGCAAGGAGGGACAGGACAAAGCGGGCGTTCGACGTTGTCGTTGCCGCTGTTGCGTTGGTCCTCGTGTCACCGGTTCTGCTCGTTGCCGCTGCCCTCGTTGCTTGCACCGGCGGAAAACCGATCTTCTTCCGCCAGGAGAGATTGGGCGCGGGCGTACCCCTTTCCGGATCTTCAAGCTGCGGACGTTGAGGGTCCAACATGAGGACGGCCTGGTTGGTGAGTCGCCGCCGCCGCGGCTCCACTCCGAGAGGGTGGCGGGTCGGACGACGCGGGTCGGAAAGGTCCTGCGCCGGACGGGGATCGATGAACTTCCTCAGCTGTTCAACGTGTTGGTTGGGCACATGTCACTGGTCGGGCCACGACCATTCATCCCCGAGGAATGCCGGGGGCTGACCGCGTTGGCCGAGCGTCGCTTCGACGTGCGCCCAGGAATGACCGGCATGTGGCAGGTGAGTGGCCAGCACGACCTCAGCTGCGAGGAGCTGGTCCGACTCGACACGTACTATGTGGACACTTGGACCTTCTGGAGCGATCTGCGAATTCTTGCCCTGACGCCCGCACGGCTCTTTCGGGGCGGGGGAGACGGCGTGGCAAAACTCATCGTGTTGGAGCCGTGGCTCGAGCCTTCCTCTTCGTGAAGAGGGAGGCGCAGCATGAGGCGGAGCTGGGGAAGCTGTGTCGCCCAGCGTTCGAGTTGCTCGGCGCGCGCCTGCTCCGTCCTCGTGCCAAAGCCCGGTAGTCGTCCCGAGCGCGTCGAACGCCCTCCGCGATGCTTCCGGCATCGTTGTGCACGTGGACCGCGTAGGGAAAGAGGTCGCGGTCGAGTGGCCAGTCGGTCACGATGAGAGGTCGGCTCGCATAGACAGCCTCGTAGGCTGCTCGCATCACGGAACTCGGCTCAGTGGTCAAGGTCATAACCACATCGGCCTCGCGGAGTGCCCGATCGTACGCGTCGGGAGCCAGGAAGCCGGTGAACGTCACGTTCTCCGGAGCGAGTCTCGGCAGTTCCGGTGCCCTCGCGGACGTCGCCCGTGACCACGAATCGGCAGTCAGGTACGTGGGCTGCGGCCCGGATCATTTCCGTGAAGGGCTCGTCTGGCGCAAGCCGACCGACGCAGAAGACCTGGAGGCTGTCCGACACCGGCTCAAGTCGAGCCTGGACCTCGAGCCCACGCGGCGCCTCGTGCACCTCTACGGCCTCTCCTCCCCATTCATGGACGACATCGATCCACTTCTGCGACGCGACCATGGAGCCGTCAACGTGTTTCACCAGCCATCGATGAAGGGTCTGAAGCCTGGCGGAGAATGTGTCTCCCTGTGCGCCAAAAGCCCCCGGGTGGCTATCCAGCACCACGGGGCTCCCAAGCAGTCGGCCGCACGCGAGCACTACGAATCCGGCCACGATTGGCGGATTGGTCACCACGAAGCTCCTCGGCCGGCGACGGGCCGCATAGCCAATCGTGTTCAGGGTGGACAGCGACGTATCGGACGGCGGGGTGCGGTCTCCAGCCGGCTTCGGGGGGGAATAGGCAGTGAGCTTCGCCACCCAACGCGTTGGCGATCTCCCGGGAACGGCCGCTCACAGCGCCCCAGGCCAGGAAGGACACGGGGGGTCTAGGGACCTTCCGACCGTTTCGGTCGTGGTTGCGTCCCGAAATCGACGTCATTTGCTGCCCCGGTTTGTCAAGGCGGTGGCCGGTGATCCAGCGGCGACCGAGGTACTGGTCGTGCTCGACGGGGACATCGACGGCTCGTACGAGTGCCTCAGGCAGCTCAAGGGCGAATTTGCCAATCTGTGTCCTATCGTGGCCGAGCCCGGCGGGCAGCATGCTGCATTGGAGGTCGGGGTACGACGAGCCAGCGGAGACGTCGTGCTCTTGATGGATGATGACGTCATTGCCGGTCCCGGTCTCGTCTCGTATCACGCACGGAGCCACGTAGGGTCAAAGGGACTCGTCGTCATGGGCTACATGCCCGTTCGACTCGATGGCCATGCCTCGCTAGCAACGCGATTGTATGCGTCCGAATACGAGGGCCACTGTCAACGGCTGGAGTCGGGTGCCCTCGCCGTGCTCAACGGGCTGTGGTTGGGCAACGTGTCGGTGCGTCGGAACGATCTGATCCGCGTCGGTGTGTCGTCGGATCGGTTCTCGCAGCACTGGCACAGGGACACCGACCTGGGTCTTCGGTTGCAGGCTGACGGTGCCCGGGGCCTGTTCGACCGCCGGCTCGAAGCGATCCACTTGCACGCGCAGTCATCTGAGTCGTTTCTGCGCGCTGGGCACGAGCGGGGACAGAGCACTTGGTTGCTCGAGGCGGAGCACGGAGAGCGAATCCGAGGCAACCGCCCGGACCGCATTCTCGACGGGCTTTCAGTTCCCGGCCCGTCTCGGCGTGTCGTTCCTCGGAAGGGAAGGAAGGTCGGGGTGGAGCAGCCGGTTCCTCATGGCCACCGGCGGAGGGGCCGAACGTCTGGGTTTGGAGAAGTTGTCGGCGCGTTGTGCACAGTTTGCACGAAGAATAAGGATCGTGTGTGGTTACCGATGTGCTGCGGGAGCTGGGAGGACGGCCGCCGAGGCGGCCGCAGTGAACGGCGGTCCCTACTCGTCGAGCACGAAGTCGGGAAGATGAGGGCTGGCGACGATCCCTCGGGTGCTGGCTGCGGCCAGCACTTCGAGGGTGATGTCCTCCGGCTCGCAGAGCGTGGATAGGCCACTGCCGGAGAGCGCGGCGGCGACTTGGAACTGATGGTTGTCGACGTGTTCACCGAGCTCCATCCGCCGCGGCACGAGAATGGGGCAATGGCCCGCTTCCATGGCCTCGAGGGCCGTTCCGACGCCGGCATGGGCAATAACCACATCGGCATCGCGCATGGCCGCCGCCAGATCATGCTGGGACATTTGGTTGTGGGCCCGTATGTTGGGATCGTCCAGCGGAGTCGAGCCAATCTGCCAGGTCACCTCGACGGAGCTCGGCAGCGTCGAGCGGAGGGCGTTGACGAGACGTGGAAACCCGTAACGGCTCGTGCCGACGGTCACCACGACCTTGCGGATGTCTCGGGGGGAGCGGGGCTCCGGCGTGAACGCGTCGAAAACCGATCCCCGGTACTTCCAAGACTTGCGATTGGAGGCCCAGGATCTCGACTGCCCGTAGCAGTGCACGCCCGGAACACGTTCGAGGATCCGCGCCGACAGCGAAGGCCCGGTCATCCTGGCGGCACTCTCGATGTAGTGGCAGGCGACTCCGTAGGAGCGTGCGACGCCAAGGAAGGGTACTGCCACGATCGATCCAGTCGAGATGACGCGATCCCATTTCTCGCTGCTGAGCACTCGACGCGCCACCAAGCCGTCCTCCAGGACCCGGCGCAATTCTTTCGGTTGGGACCGCTGGACAAAGATCCTGTCCTCGGAGCCCAGGGCGGAACGGGTCTGTGGCGTGTCCCAGGTCACCCAGGTGGTCTCCTCCGGGAGTACGCCCAGCCGTCCACGCAGGAGCCGGAGCTCTTCGAAGTGGCCGCCAGCACTGGCCACGAGGAGGGTCCGCACCCCGGATTTCTCCCATGCAGACATCCCGTGGGCGTCCAACCACCGTGTGCGGGTCTCGGCGACGCGAATGGGACGCCTAGGGTTCATTGTGAAGGCATGGGTAGTGCTTGGAGAGAGCTGTGACGGTCGCCATCGTTCACGATTTCCTCACACAACGGGGAGGGGCCGAGAGAGTCGTCCTGCATATTGCCAGCAGGGTCAAGGACCCGGTCATCGTCACGTCGCTCTACGCCCCGAACTCCACGTTCCCAGAATTTCGAGGGGCTCCCGGTCTTGGCTGACCAGATTGTCTCCGACAATGACGCCGAGAAGTTCCGGCGACGTGCGTTCTCATTCGCGAAGTCCTTCCGGCAGAAAGACCTCTCCTTTGCCGACGATGTGATCATCTCGACCTCAACCTTCGCTCATCACGTCAAGTCTCCAGATGCATTGGTCTACTGGTACACGCCTCCACGATTCCTCTACGACCCTGGTGCTTACTTCTCGCGTCGGTCGATGGCGAAGACGTTAGAACTCGCGACCACTTCGGTTCGCCACCGGGATCGGAAAGCGGCTTGCGCGCACCGGAAGCATCTCGCGGTGTCGGCCAGAACAGCTGACCGACTGAGGAAGTCCTACGGCGTGGAGGCGGACGTCCTGTACCCCCCCTTCGACGCCTCTCGATTTGCCGGATCCATCGCGGCGTGTCCCGAGTCGCCCAGGGCACTCGTCGTGTCTCGGCTCCTTCCCTATAAGCGCGTGGATATCGCTATTGCGGCGTGCGCGGAGGCAGGGATTCCACTGACAGTCATCGGGCGGGGACCGGACGAAGCCCGACTGCGCGCTTTGGCGCCGGCTTCGGTCACCTTCATCGGAACGGTGAGCGACGACGAGCTGCTTGACGCCTATGACTCCCACAGTGTGGTCCTCGTTCCGGGCATCGAAGATTTCGGGTACATCCCGCTCGAGGCAGCGGCGCGCGGCCGAGCCGTCGTCGCGGCTCGCGAAGGCGGGCCGGCCGAGACGGTCATCGAAGGGGACACGGGGTTTCTTGTTACCGGCGAGAAGTCGAAGGCATGGGCAGATGCAATCCGCCGGGCCTGCGAGACGGAATGGAACGTCGATGTGATGCGGCGATCGGTTGCCCGCTTCGACCTCCGGAACTTCGACCAGGGATTGTTCCGAGGTCTCGTCCGTGGCCGTGAGGACGAGGGGGACACGCCCCTGCACCTTGCACAGGCCTCCTGATCGACGTGTCGAGCGCGATCGTCAGCGGGGCTGAAGATCGCGCACGAAATCGAGAAACTGTCGCGACGGTTCAACCCCGAGTTCGGCCAGCATCCGCTCGCAGCGGGCGATAGACGCGCGCATGCGGCTGATGTTGCCTGCTTCAAGGTGCAGCGTCGCAAGTTCGATGTAATAGCGCTCCTCGTAAGGATCGGCCTCAATGAGATCCTCGAGGAGAGCAAGCGCCTCCTGTCGGTTCCCCGAGTCGAACGCGTGGGCGAGCATCAGGTCTAAGAGCTGGAGGCGGAGCTGTGTCAATGCTTCCCGTGGCCCGGTCGTCCAGTCGGCATAGCGGTCCGAGGGAAGGAGCTCTCCCCGGTAGAGGCGGATGGCGTCGAGGGCCAGGCTGCGCGCCGAGTCAGCCGAGAGTTGTTCCTTGAAGGCGCGGCCGGCGGCCTGCTCGAAGACGGCAACGTCGGTGACGACGCCCTCCTCCAGGAGGATGAAGTTGTCGTGGCGGCGGAGGAGGTCGCCGCTGGACGACTTGATGCGCCACAGGATGTTGCGCAGCCTGCGGGTTCCGACACCCGGCTCGGCGCCGGGCCAAAGCAACTCGGCGAGCTCGTCGACCGAGATCTGGCGGAAGAGGGCGATCACCTTGAGCGCTTGCGCGGCGTGGCCCAGCGGCACCGGGGCGGGCGTCCCCTTGTGCAGCACGGAGAATTGTCCGAGAAGGCGGATCTCGTGTGAGGGCTGAGGCCCGATTTCAGCAGAGGAGTCTTCGATTGAGGGCGTCTCGATCACAGGTGGCGGAGCGATCTGTGGCAGGGGAGTCGTCGAGATATCGGTTGGCAGCGGGAGAGCAGTGGCGGCGGACTCAATCGATTGCGGGAAAGAGCTCTCGCGTTGTACCCCGGTCAGCTTGCTCCAACCGTGCGCCCCGCAGCCTTCGAATTGGTCGATCGCCTGCGTGAAGTTGAACCGGGCGACATCGGCCAACCGAAGCTGGCGCTGCCGGAGCGCCGCAGTGAGCTTCATCTGTGCGGTGAGAATCGGGTCACGTGGGGAGCCCGACAGGAGAGCCTCATCGAGGAGACGAAGGGACTCAGCTGGGTCAGATACACGCAGTGCACCGCTCCAGGCCGAGAGGTGATCTGGCCGCTTTTCTTCTTCCTCGCTCAGCGTTCCGGCTGAGATGAGGATTCCCATCCTCTGTGGCGTGTAGCCCACGAGCGCAGCGCGAGTTGGAGAGAGGTCGGGAGCAGCGGCCAGTCGACGTATCCCCGGTTGCCGTGCTGGGTCACCGACTCTTCGTCGACAGCTCTCAACCATGCAGCTGACCGGTCCATGTTGCCTCTTTGGAGCTCGGAATGGGCGAGAGCGGCTAGCACTTGCAGGCGGGCCGAACGCGGCATCGCCGGCTCCAACGAGAAGAACCTGGAAGCTGATTCAAAGGCTCGTGTCGCGTCGCCGGCGGTCGCCTGGGCCCATGCGCACCAGCCGAGCGCACGAGCCAGCAAGGGCCGGTCCTGGAGATCTCCGAAAAGCCGGACGGCCTTCTCCGCGGCGACGACGGCTTCTGCGACCCGTCCCGAACCGATCTGCTCCTCGGCTCGAACCATCGACCCTGACGCAGCCAGAAGGCGGTTCTGTGCCGTCCCGGTGGAGCCGTTCAACCAGGCAAACCACCGGCGCACGAGCACGGGCGGCGCCGTGTGAACGACGTAGCACCCAACGATGTAGGCCAATTGCGGAGATCCAGGGAAATGGCGCGGGGTGTCCATGAAACGGATGAGGTCGTCCTGGTGGTCGGCCGGCGCCTCTTCATCGGGGATCAGCGCCATCACGGAACTCAGGGTCACCAGCGCCAGGTTCATGTCCGGGCCACGTCCGGGTCCGGCAAGCTCGACGGCCCGGCGTGCATAGCGCAGTGCGTCGTCCGTTTGATCGAGAAGGGCAGCGCTGGCCGCGGCGTCCGCCAACATCTCGACGGCGTCGCCCGACGCGTTCTCAGCGCAGGACTCAGCACCAATGGCCATCTGCGCTGCAGAGTGCGGAGAGGCCTCCGTCGAGAAGGCGAGGCGACCGGCACGGTACGCCGCAAGTCCCATGATGGAGGGCGACGAGCCCACTGCGGTGACCCGTCCGAGGCATTCCATCGCGCGCTCTGGCCGGCCGGCAGCCTGCCAGAGCGACGCAGCGCCGATGAGATGTCGGGCCGCCTCCTCGGGATTGAGCGCGAACCGTGCCCCGAAGGCCTCGAACTCGCGCGGCGGCGTCGAGGTTCGAGTGCTGGAGCGCGATCTGCGCGGCCTGCATGCAAAGCGCCGCCACTTCCTCGTCCCGCTCGGTGCTGGAGAGTCCAGCGTGAAGTGCTGCACGCTCGGTCCGGCCGACCCGGGCGTAGGCATGGGACACGGCCCGCCGAGCGGCGATCTGCAGCCGAGACGGAGATTGGTGGAACAGGGCGGCGCGGGTCAGGGGGTGGGAGAACTCCACTCGATCGCCCAGGATGGAGAGGGCACCAAGGTCTATGGCCGGACGGAGTGACTCCATCGTCAGACCAAGCTCCTCCAGCGCGTCCTCCAACACCGGTCGGGGCAGCAACGCGGTCGCCGCAACGGTGGCCGCGGCTCGGGCGTCGGGCTCCAGGTCCTCAGCCCATCGCCCGTAGGCGCCAGCGACATCGGTGCCGATCGGCACCGGGTCAGGGAACGGAAGCAGACCACGGAGTTCCTCGTCAGTGAGATGCGAACAGGCCGAGAGCATCGCGGCCGGAACGCCACCGGTCGATCTCCAGAGCTCCAGCAGCACGGATGGCTCCGGAGTCATGCCGGTTCTCCTGAGGAGATACTCGCCCGACTGTTCCAAGGTCAGCGGTTGGAGCCTGTGGGTGGGAAACGAGGGTTGGCCAAGCGACAGCGTGGTGCCGTCCGCGTTGTCATGCCACGTCAGCACCAAGACGGCGGTGACGTCGAGCTCGGGATCGAGCACGGCGCTGACCATCAACTCGGCCAGTGGCTTCAATGAGGCCGGGCAGTCCTCGAACACCAGCAACGCCGGCGTCCCAGCCCGACGGCACGTGGCCCGTATCGCGTTCTGGACGAGGAGCCGGAGCTGGTCGACCTGTGATTCCGTCGACTTCTGACGATCCGGCCCCAGGGTTTCGGCGCGCTCGAAGGCCGTCACCCAGGCCGAATCGGTGACGTCCACCTCAGAGTGCATCGGTAGTCTCACGACCGCGAGTCCCCAAGCCTGCGCGATCATGGATTCGACGAGATGGCTCTTCCCTGAGCCTGGCAGCCCGTGGATGCCGACAACGCCGCGCCGTCCCGCTCTCGCATCCCGGATCATCTTCTCCAGATGTGCGCTCTCACGACCGAACCCGATCGGGGGCTCGATGGAGGGGGTGTACGGGGAAGGGAGCCTGGTATGTGCCTGCTCGGTGACCGTCCCGCGCTTCAGCCGCCTTGCTGATTCGATGTGGTCGATGTCGGCGGGAAGATCTTCGCTATCGAGGACGGGCGGCGCGTGCTCGGGCGCAGCGAGGTCGCGCGGCTCTACCACCTCGGCTTGTTGCGCTTGCCGTTTCAACCTTCATCACCCGGAGACATATCCGTTCAAACGCGCCCTTCAACGTTCACTCTCGGTCGCAGGTGAACAACCGGAACTCCGGAGACGACGTTCCCGCCGCGGGACAATCACTTCCGGACGCGAGGCGATATGCCACGGAGAATGACACATGCCCGCCTGGGCGAATTCCTCCGTTCGCCCCCTCGCCGAACGCACGTCGTGTGCGTCATAATCCCGTCCGTTTGATGACCGCCCACGGACGCGCCAACGCCCGCCGGTATGTTCCCCCTCAGGTCCCTGCCTAAATCGCCCTGGAGGATGGAACGTACCGCTACGGTCTGAGTTTTGTCAACAGGCTGACGCAGAGACAATGACGCGGCACGGACGCTTCAGATGGCCACTTTCGAAACGGTGATCCCCGTTGCGACCGGGTCAATCTTTGTCTCCTCGTTGTGACTCGGAGCGTCGTCGCGCTGTGACCTGCCCGGCAGGGTTGTGGACTGCGGCCACGGGCCTCTCGGCCGGCCCGTTCCGATAGCGCGTCGACACAGCCGTGACGCCATCCGAAGGTGGTTGCTTGGGCGGACGACGGGTCAAGAAATTGTTCGTCCCTTGTGCTGCGGCTCACTTGTGTCGTGGTGACCCTTCGCCGGCGCCGCTGGCGCCGCCCACGCTGCCGTCACAATCGTCACCAGGACGACTCGTCCCAAAGGGCGAACGTACGACAAGCTCGACCTCTAGGGGCGCTTCAACTCCACGATGATCTCGAGATACGGATCGTTGCCCAGGTTGCGGGCCCGTTCGACGCCACCCCGACGCACGTGCACGACTGCCCCAGGGACAACATCGGCCGCCAGTTCCTCGGTGAAGGGTCCCTCGGTGTCGAGCTCGGGGATGACGGCGATTCGATCTCCTCGAACTTGGATCAAGAGATGGTCCAGCTCGTGCCGGTGGATCGGGCTCTCTTCACCCGGAGCCAGCTTGAGCCGCCAGACGCGAACAGCGTCATCCTCATAGACGACCTTCGTCCCAACGTCGCCCAGCACCCGGTCGGCCCCCTCGCTGTCCGTCACCGCACTCTGGTCCCGGCCGGGCCTCGTGGCCTGACGCCCTGGAGGCAGAAGGACACCAACTCAGAGATCTCGTCCTGGGTTGGTCTCGTGCCCGCCGCGAGATGTGCACGGAGGGTGGCGAACGTCAGGCGGTACACCATGGTGGCGACCGAAGCGACCTGCTCGGAGGAACCATCACCGGATCCTCGTCGTAGCCCGCGAATCGGCTTGTGCAGCAGCCGGACGAGCAGATCAACCGACGACTGCTGCTCCTCGGGGAACAACGTACTGAGGTGCTGTTCGCTCAGGACCCACGGGCGTGTGCGGGCCGCCGCCGCCGGGTTTGTCGCCTGGGCGAGCACCCCGTCGATCCAGGCCCGCAGCCGATCCGCGGGGCTGTCGGCGTTGCGCATCCTCCGTTCGAGAGTGTCCATCAACCGGCGCCGCCCCTCGTCGAGCAGGACGAGCATGAGCTCGTCCTTCGACGCGAAGTACCGGTAGAACGCCTGCGTCGAGATCCCCGACTCTGCCAGGATGTCGCGGATCGAGGGGTCGAGCGACCCGGTCCGCTGGATCAGCGAGAAGGTGGTGTCCACGATCCGGCGCATCTCGGCCTCGTAGGCGGCACGCCGCCCCGCAACCGTGCGTTCGACGGCCCGGCCGGCCAGTTGCTCCGTGATCGACGTTTTCACGATTCTCAGCGATCCTCTGTCTCAGCCAACACGGCGTTCTCCCAATCTAAGATCCGCGATCTTGCGAAACAAGGCAGCCGCGCTCGGTGCCGGCGTGAGGCAGGGGAGGGGAGTCCACCGTGATTGAGCCACTGGTCATCGGGGATGTCTTCCGGGCGGGGGCTCGTGCCGCCCCGAACAGGGCGGCTGCTGTCCTCGGCGATCGTGTCCTCACCTTCGCCGAGATCGACGAGTCGGCCAACCGCCTGGCGCGGGCTCTGCTCCGGCTCGGCGTCGGCCCCGGCGCACGTGTGGCGACGTGGGCCGACACCAGCCTGGAAAGCGTTCCGCTCTTTGCCGCTCTGTCCAAGCTGGGCGCGGTGTTCTGTCCGCTCAACGGGCAATGGGGCGAGAATGAGGCGGCGGACGTGCTCGATCGCCTCCGGCCCGCTCTTTGCGTGGTGGACCGCGAACGCGCCGAGGCCGGCGGGGCGCTGGCACAGCGTTTGGCGTTGGACATCATGCGATTCGACGCCCTGGCTGACGCCGCCGTCTCCGAGCCCGGCGAGGACATCGACATCGAGGTGTCAGAATCGGACCCCCACGTCGTCTTCTACACGAGTGGCTCGTCGGGGACACCCAAGGGCGCGGTGCTGTCGCATCGGTCCAACGTGCTGCGGTCGCTGCCCGGGGCGCTCCTCGAACCGCGAGGAATGATGGTGTGTCCATATCCCCTGTTCCACATGGGAGCGTGGACGATTGCGCTGCAGCAGTGGCAGGCGCGCGATGCAGTCGTGTTCGTGCGCTCTGCAACCGCGGACGAGATCGGGTCGCTGGTCGAGCGGTACCGGGCCACCCGGATCAACTGCGTCCCCGCCGTCTGGCGCCGACTGCTCGACGCCGCGTCGGCTCCCGGCGCCCCCGACCTTTCGTCCATCCGATTCGCCGACACCGGCACGTCTTCCACACCCCCGGAACTGCTCCGGGCCCTCGGCGACGCACTCCCAGGGGCGCAGGTGCGCGTCTTCTACGGGTCGACCGAGGCGGGCGGCGTCACCATTCTCGAGCAGGCAGACCTTGGGACGAAGCCCGGCAGCTGCGGTGTCCCGGGCCCGCTCGTCAAGGTGCGGGTCGACGAAGCCGGCCGCCTGTGGGTGCGCAGCCCGCTCCTCTTCGACGGCTACCTCGACGATCCGGTCGCCACTCGGGCGGCCCTGCGCGACGGCTGGTATGACACCGGCGACCTGGTCGATGTCGACGAAGACGGCTACATGTCGATCGTCGGCCGCGCGGGCGACGTCATCCGCACGGGCGGCGAGGCGGTACCCCCGGCCGAAGTCGAGGCCGTTCTGCGCGACCATCCGGCGGTGGCCGACGTGGCGGTCGTGGGGCTGCCCGATCCAGCCTGGGGCGAGGTGGTGTGCGCCGCTGTGGTGGTCCCGCCCGGCTGGACCGCCCCCGACCTGGGCGACCTGCGGACCTTGTGTGCGGTCCGCCTGGCCCCCTACAAGCATCCGCGCCGCCTCGTGGTGGTCGACGAGATTCCTCGCACCCCGGCCACCGGGCAGATCCAGCGACGGCTGCTCGTCGAACGCATCCTCCTTGACGACGGCACAGGCGGAGGGGGCGGTGGAGGGTAACGCTTGCAGAACAGCGTTCTTAGATCTTAGGATCAGTGATCTGAAGTAGGGCACGGCGACGATTGGGGCGACGTGGAGCGCGAGGTGTTACTGACGGGCATCGGGGGCCAAGGCGTCCAGCTGGCAGCGCAGGTCCTGGCCGAGGCCGCCCTGGACGAGGGCCGGGACGTGCAGCTCTTCGGCGCCTACGGCGGCATGATGCGCGGCGGGAGCACCGAGGCCACACTCGTGCTCTCTGACGAGTCGATCGAGGCACCCCCAACGGTGGGGTCAGCCTGGGCGGCGCTCGTCATGCACCACGACTACGCCGAGCCGGTGCTACGGCGGGTACGGGCGGGCGGCCTGGTGCTGGTCAACACGAGCGTGTGGGACGGTCCGACCGACCGCACCCGGTTCAAAGTTGTCGCGGTGCCGGCCACCGATCGGGCCGTCGAGGTCGGGAACGTGCTCACCGCCGCCATGGTCATGCTGGGCGCCCTCTCTGCGGTCAGCGGCCTTGTGTCACTCGACGCCCTGGACCGGGCCGTGACCCGGTGCGTGCCGTCCTATCGGCGCCAACACGTCGAGGCCAACACGCTGGCTCTGGCTGCGGGCGCCCGGACCGTGCCGCCCGGGGCGTTGAAGGCGTGGCCGGCGCCGTCGTCGAGCGCGCTCGGCGGGCCGGTGACGAAAGCGACGGATCGGACGGCGACACCCACGGTGTTGACGCGTGGCACGTTGGTGATCGACTTCGAAGCGTGCAAGGGCTGCGACCTGTGCATCGACGCCTGCCCGCCGGGTGTCCTGGTCATGACCACCAACGAGGTCAACGAGCGCGGGTACCGTTATCCGCAACTCCTCCCGGGCTGCACCGGGTGCAAAGCCTGCTCGCAGATCTGCCCCGACTTCGTGTTCCAGGTGTACAAGTACGAAACGCCGGTGGAACTGCCGTTCGAGGGGACGGGGTTCGAGCGGACAGGTGCGGGGCAAGGGTCATGAGCGATCTCGGCGTCCTCTCCCCATCGGCCCCCGCTCGACCGGCGCGGCGGTTGATGCACGGCAGCGAGGCGATCGCCGAGGCGATGGTCGCGGCGGGCTGTCGATTTTTTGCCGGTTACCCCATGACGCCGTTCACCGAGGTGCTCGAGGAAATGGCACGCAAGCTCCCCGGGGTCGGCGGGGTGTGCATGAACGCCGAGAGTGAGCTCGAGGCGGTCGGCATGGCATGGGGGGCGGCGGCCACCGGCACCCCTGCGGCGACGGGGTCGACGGGTCAGGGGCTTTCCCTCATGCAGGAATCGCTGGCGGAGATCACCATGGCCCGCTTGCCGCTGGTCGTCCTCAATATGGCCCGGGGCCAGGGGGACTACTGGCAGACCACGCGGTGGCGGGGGACACGGCGACTACCGCCACCTGGTGCTGGCCCCCGTCGACGTCGTCGAAGCCGTCGAGTTGGTCCAGCGGGCATTCCACCTGGCGGCGACCTGGCGCAACCCGGTGGTCGTTATGGGCGACTACTACCTGGCACACACGGCGCGCGCCGTGGACGTTGCTCCGCTGAATTTCGGACCGGCACCCTCGACCGATTGGGCGCTCACCGGCAAGAGCGGCGGGTCGGGCCGGGCCAAGCTGGTGTCGTTCCTCGGCTCGGTCAAACAACGTGACGACGTGGGCTATGACCTGGCCGTGCACTTCACGGCGTGCGCAGAACACACGGCCACGATGCTGGGGGATGTCCCGCCCCTGGTCGAGGAGGGTCTCGTCGAGGACGCCGACGTGGTGGTCGTCGCGTTCGGCACGCCGGGCGCCTACGTGCGTGCCGCCGTACGGTCCCTGCGCGAAGAGGGGCACAAGGTCGGCTGGCTGCGCCCGGTGTCATTGGTGCCCTTCCCCGCTGCTGCCGTCGCTGCCGCTGGCCGGCGAGCCAAGGCCGTCGCGGTCTATGAGAACAACACCGGGCAGATGGTCGACGACGTCCGCCTGGCCGTCCTCGGGGCAGCCCCGGTGGAGTTCATCGGCGGGCTGAGCCTGGACCCCTCGGGCTTCGGAATCGCGCCCGACCTCGAGGTCGCCGAGATGCGCCGGCGCATCCTCCATGTGGTGGAGCAGCACCGGTGAGCGGGCCACGACAGCTGCCGATCGTGGCCACCGATCGACCGCCGAGCGTGCCGGCCCGGCTGGTCGACGACTTCACCCCGGCCCTCGTCGACATGGGCGCCCATCAGTTGTGCCCGGGATGCGGGGAACCCATCGCCGTCCGCAGCCTGATGGAGGCGATCGACGAACTCGGGCTCGTCGATCGGACCATCGCTGTCTTCGGCATCGGCTGCTACACGGCCTTCTCGAACAACCTCGACGTGGAGGTCCTCCAGGCGTTGCACGGGCGTGCCCCCTCGGTGGCCACGGGGGCGAAGCGCGCCCGGCCCGACACCATCATCGTTACCGTGCAGGGGGATGGCGACATGGTCAGCGAGGGTCTCCAGGAGGTGCTCCACGCCGCGGCCCGGGGCGAGAACATCACCTGCGTCATGCTCAACAACGGGGTCTTCGGTGAGACCGGGGGCCATATGAGCGCCGCCACGGTGCTGGGTCAGCGCACCAAGACCAGCCTCGACGGCCGGGACCCGGTGGCCCACGGCCGACCCATCCTCCTCGCCGACCTGGTGGCGCGCCTCGACGGCGCCGCGTTCGTGGCGCGCTGTGCGGTGAACTCGGCCGGCACGGTGGCCCGCACCCGCAAGGCGCTCTTGCGGGCGCTCGACACCCAGCGCGCCGGAGCGGGTTTCTCGTTCGTCGAGATCCTCACCATGTGTCCGACCGGGTGGTTCGTCGAGACGGCGGACGCTCCTCAGTACCTGGCCGAGCACCTCGGGACCGTCCACTTCAGCGGGGTCCTGAAAGACATCCGGGCGGACGACGGGGCGTCTCATTGAGCGGGGACGCGCCCGGGTGCATCGTGGTCAACGCCAGTCACTACGGTGGCTTGCTGGCAGACGGCCTGCGTCAGCAGCTCCCCGGGGAGACCGTCGTCGCCTGTGCAGGCCGGGACGAGGTCCCTCACGACGCCCGCGTCCTCGTGACCCTGCTTGACGACCCCGACACCATCGAGGACCTGCTGGTGCCCTGCGTCGAGTGGGTCCACGTCCTGGGAGCGGGCGTGGACGGGTTCCCCTTCGACGCGCTCGGGGACCGGACCCTCACCTGCTCGCGCGGCGCGGCCGCCGACGCCATCGCGGAGTGGGTGCTGGCCGCGATGCTGGCCGTGACCAAGGCTCTGCCCGAATCGTGGATCGATGCACCACCCGAGCATTGGAGTCGCGCCTCGCTGGGCACGCTCTCGGGCGCCACGGTGGGGTTGGTCGGCGTGGGGGCCATCGGCACCGCGGTGGCGCGGCGGGCATTGGCCTTTGACATGGAGGTCGTCGCGTTCCGGCGTACGGAGGCGCCGGCACCGTGCGAAGGAATGGCGGTGGTGCCAGAGTTCGCCACGCTCGTGGGGCGCGCCGACCACATCGTGATCGCCGCACCTGCCACCACCGAGACCCGTCACTTGCTCGACGCCGCAGCGTTCGCTGCCATGAAGCGGGGAGCCCACCTGGTCAACATCGCCCGGGGCTCGCTCGTCGACCAAGAGGAGTTGCGGCGGGCCCTCGATGACGGAACGGTGGCGCGGGCGACCCTTGATACCGTCGAGCCCGAGCCGCTGCCGGCGGGCCACTGGCTGTACACACACCCGGCCGTGCGCCTGACCCCGCACATCAGCTGGAGCTCCCCCCACACCATGATGCGCACCGTGGACCTGTTCATGGAGAACCTCGGGCGCTATCGCTCGGGCGCTCCGCTCGAGGGGGTCGTGGACCCCGAAGCCGGGTACTGACGTGGCCCTCGGTCCGAACGACCTGGTGCTGTGCTCAGGCACCCTGCCCCGTGCCACACCGTTCCGGCTGCGCCTCGAGTCTGCGGTCGCGGCGGGGTACGCCGCCGTGTCCTTGTGGGGCCGCGACTACGCCGCCGCTCGGCACGAGGGGTACGGCGACGGGGACATCGTGGCCATGCTGGCCGACCACGGCCTCGCTGTGGCCGAGCTGGATCCCGCCTGGTGGTGGACACCCGGAGCGGCATCCTTTTCGATCCCGCCCGAGCTGGACCCGATCGACGTCTTTCGCTTCGACGAGCGCGAGATCTTCCGGATCGGCGAGCTGGTGGGGGCCCGGTCGCTCAATGCCGCCGACGTGCTCGGTGGGAGCTGGGGGGTCGAGGAGGCCGCGGCCGCCTTCGCCGGGTTGTGCGACCGCGCCGCGGAGCACGGTCTTCTCGTCCATCTCGAATGGCTGGCGTGGTCTCGGATCCCCGACCTCGCTATCGCATGGGAGGTCGTGCGCCTGGCGGACCGAGCCAACGGCGGCCTGAACGTCGACACCTGGCACTGCGCCCGGGCCGGGACGACAGTCGATGATCTGCGGGCGATCCCGGGAGAGCGGGTGCTGGCGATCCAGCTGGACGACGGCCCCGCCGAAGCGGAGGACAACCTCGTTGAGGCCACGTTGCACCGTCGCCTTCTGCCGGGGGCCGGCGACTTCGGGCTCGCCGGATACCTCGGTGCTCTCCGTGACACGGGCGCCGCCGCACCGGTCGGGGTGGAAGTGTTCTCTGACGATCTCCACGCCCTCGGTTCCATGGAGGCGGCGCAACGCGCCGCAGCAGCGACGCGTCGTGTCCTTTCCGCCCTGCCCGATGACGCCGATCACCCGGAGAGGGCGCGGTGACCGGCGCGGCGGTGGTCGGGACCGGCTTCGGCTGCTACACCCACGTGCGCGCCCTGCGCGCCGCCGGTTTCGACGTCCTCGCCGTCGTGGGCCGCGACCCGAGAAAAACTGCCGAGCGCGCCGCCCTCTTCGACGTCCCCGCTGCATTGACGTCGATCGATGATGCACTGGCCCTGCCAGGGGTCGACGCCATCACCATCGCGACGCCCCCGCACACCCACGCGCCGCTGGCGTTGCGCGCCATCGCCGCCGGACGGCACGTCCTGTGTGAGAAGCCCTTCGCCGCCGACACTACGGAGGCAAAGCGGGTCCTGGCTGCGGCTGAGGCAGCGGGCGTGGTTCACGTGCTGGGCACCGAGTTCCGCTGGGACCCCGGCCAAGCGGGGCTGGCCCGTGCCGTGGCGGACGGAATGGTGGGGGAGCCGCGCATGGCCACCTGGCTC
The DNA here is from genome assembly GCA_963744225.1 of uncultured Acidimicrobiaceae bacterium. Classification (GTDB taxonomy): domain Bacteria; phylum Actinomycetota; class Acidimicrobiia; order Acidimicrobiales; family RAAP-2; genus Bog-473. The sequence goes on along the minus strand of CAVUSV010000005.1, from coordinate 154,884 downwards.
ATGCACGTTCCCGTCCTGGCCGATCCCGAGGCCACCGTCCCGGCATGGTGGGCGGATGCGGCGTCCGGCGGCGGCTGGCTGTGGGCGCACGGCTCCCAGCTCATCGACCAGATCCGCGTCACCCTCGGCGAGTTCGAGGGCGTGAGCGCCTCCCTGGTCCACGTCGTCGACCGGCCGTCGATGAGCGTGGACGACGGATTCGTCGTCCACTTCCGGATGTGCAACGGTACGGTCGGTGTGATGCAGTCAACCGCCGGTGACCGAGGCATCCTCGTCGAGACCCGGGTCACCGGGTCGAGCGGGACGGCATGGATCGAGGGTGTGGGGGCCAACGTCAAGGTGGCGGACGCGCGCGGTGTGCGCACCCTGCCGGCCCCTGACGACTTGCAACTGCCTGCGCCGCCGCCGCTGCCCGAAGGGGCGACGACCACCACCTACGAGAAGATGATCACCTTCGGGGTGGAGTACGGGCCCTACGTGCGCCTGGCCACCGCCTTTCGCGAGCGCATTGGCGGGGACACCGGCTCCGTGCCCGAGCCGGCCACGTTCGTCGACGGCGTGGCGCAGATGGCCGTCCTCGACGCCATCACGAGCTCCGCCACCGCCGGCGGGCGCTGGACGACCGTGGAACCGGGCGGCTGAACGACATGGAAGACCGAACCACCGCCGGCCTGTATCTCGAGCTGGGCGACGACTCTGCGGAGGGATTCGCACGCCGGGCCGAAGCGCTGGCCGAACGCGCAGGCGTTGATCGGGTCACGTGGTGGGAGAACTGCGTACCCGGTCGCCGGGACCTACCGATGAAGATCGCCGACCGGTCGATGCTGGCCGTGGCCGAGGTGACCGGGGCTTCTCTGCCCCCAAGGCCCCCGACGAGACCACTGCGCACTGGTTCCGCCGCCATCCGCGCCCGAGCCAGGGCGTCCTCACGGGACGGCCGACCACGGGTCTGCTGGTGGTCTGGATCAGTCCCCGACAGCCCGAGCTGGCCCAGGGCCTCCGCGACTGGGGCGACTTCGTCCACATCCGCCACATCGCCGAGGCCGGCATCCCGGGCTTCACCCAGATCTCGGTGTACGAGAACGTGGCGCCGGTCGACCCCATGTTCATGCACTTCTACGAGTTCGACACCGATGACCCGGAGGCGACGTTCTCGACCATGACCAGGCACGTGGCCCCACGGCTGGGGGGCGCCGACAGCGAGGCCTTCACCACGTGGGCCGATTGGCGAGCCGCCGGCGGCAGGCTGTTCTATTGCAACTCCTTCCGCTTGCTCGGCGAGGTGGGCTGACGTGGAACCCGGATTTCGCCATGTCGACGATCCGGATGTCCGCTGGCAGCAGGTGAAGGCCATCCGCAATGCGGACGGGACGACCGCCTCTGTGTGGGAGAAGTGGCTGGCGTTCTCGCCCGATCCGCAGTACCTCTCGCTGTACGCCAAGTGGGACCCCGGCGTCGTCATACGGCGTCACGGCCACAACAGCCCGCACGTGCTCTTCGTCATTGAGGGCGATATGTGGTGCGGTGACCGACATTGTCCAGCGGGGACGCACATCGAACTGCCCTTGGGCGCCGCCTTTGGACCCTTCGTTGCCGGCGAGAACGGAACCGTGCTGCTCGAGGTCATGATGGGGGACCCCCGGTCCTGGGGTGACGACCCCGAGGCGTTCGAGCGCGTCTTGGCGGAACGCGGGGCGGCGCCGCTGCCCGACCCCGAGATCGAACTCCCCGAGTGGCTGGAGGATCTGCGCTCACGGTGGGTGGTCGACGACGCTGATGCGCGCGCCTAGTTATCGCGCCGCCGCCTCTGCGGTCTGGGACGAGTAAATCGGGTTATCCAGCCTGAGAAGAAACCGCCTGCGCCTGGAATCGTCTGGTCGTAGACCTCGAACGGCCGACGTTGGCGCTCAAAATCGGAGATCTCTTCTCGCTCTGCGTCGTCTGCCCTGAGGAGGTCGGAGCCGGGATGCGGATCGATGGGCTCGATTCTCACCGGTGTGCGCGTGAAGGGCTCATCGGGTCTGGGGTCGTCGCGCCCCTCAGTGGTGCCGTCTTTGACCAACCAGGTCGGTGTGCCCTCCGACATCCAACGAGCCTCGTGCCGGGCGTACGGGTCCGTATACCAACCCTCTGGTGCGTCATCCTGCACGGATGAATGCTATTTGCGCTCGAGTGACCCGTAGCGGGTCCGTCCGTGCCGCTGTGAACGCATGTGTGTGACCAGAGAGGGAAGGTCCTGCCATTTCAGTGGTGCTTTGCAGGCCCTCAGCGTTCCGCGTCGGCGCCCTGCGGCGAAGGCGGGGTCAGCCGCGATCCCGTTCCGGCACTTACGCTGGAATTTGACGGTGCCCTGGAGCGAGATTCCAACTCCCGTCGAGCCCACCCGGGCCGGGTCAGTCCGTGCAGTCCGCAAGAGTCTTGGTCAGAGGGCTAGCGGGGTCGGTGGCTGCAGTCTCCATGTGCTCCGTTCGGGGTGTGTCCGGGGCAGTTTGTGACCTCCTTGTGACCCGCGCAGCCTTAGAACGGCGGCTCGCCGAGACCCTGAAGGTAGGCGAGGTCCCTGCCGTTGGGAAGGACGGCTCGACCCTTGCGATTGCCTGGCAGGTTCAGCTCGAATTCTCCGACCGCCTGTAGGGTCCGCAGGTCCTCCTGGGCCAGCCCTCGGAACCGACCATCCCAGGTCGTCCTTAACGGCACGGATTCGGAGCCGCCCAACGTCTCGAGCTCCTCCACGGTCTCACGTTTGGTCAGACGAACATCCGCCTCGAACCGCTGGGTGCCATCGACCCAAACCTCCACCGGTCCCTTGTAGTGGTGCTCTCTCGTCGTTCTCATCCCGAGTGCCGTCCGGGGTCCCCCAACCGACCCCCACGTGCCAGCACTCGGTCGAGCCGGAGCCGGAGCCGGAGCCGGAGCCGTAGCTCGGTCGGATCGGGTACTTCGACGGGGATGCCAGGGTGCAGCTTGCCGCGGACGCTGAGTATCCGGTTCACCTGGGCTGCGGCGAGTGCCACACGCTGAGGTTATCCGTGGACTGTGCCCCGCTCCCGGCGGTGTATTGGGTCAGTTGGATTGCTAGGAGAACCCGGCCGCAACGACGACGTCGCCATCAACGAGAAGATCGAGCCTCTCGGCGTCGTGGTCCGTTGTATAGGTCCCGCCCGTAATCTCGAAGATGTGGACGGCGTCGATCCCAGCGGCCCTGGTGGCGTCGAGTGCCGCCGCTCGGAACAGCCCGACATAGGGTCGCTCTCTGGGGTCTCGTGACCCGAACCGAACTACGTCCGATTCGCCACGACGCACAGTCTGCCAGCGGGGACCCGTCCCACGTCCGACGTAAGGGGCAGCGCCGAGTCCAGCAGGGTCTGTTCAGGCCACCGTACGTGTGACTCGGCAAGTGGGCCTCCCGTATGCCGCCTCCTACACCTGTCGGTTCGGCTTTTCGCCTCGGGCGTCCCGGAGACGCCTGTTGTCGGGATGTGCTGGCTGTGGCGGGGCCGCTGCTGATTATCGCCACAGACTGGGGTGAATTCGGTTAACCAACCACCCGAGGTCTCCGACGGACCCGAGTCATACACTTCCTCATTGTGTCGGACTACGAGTGGCTGGTGGAGTTGGCGGCGAAAGGGATGGCCGAGCGGGACAGCCATCCAATGCCCAAGTCGGTCACGACGCCCGAGGCGTTCTACGAAGTCATGGCCCGCGCCGCCCTTGACGCCATCGGCCTCCCGGCACTCCTGGAAGAAGTAGCACGAGCAGTGCCGGAAGTGGAAATCACGGATGAGGCACACACCCAGGACGTAAACGCCGATGCTGCCACGACGCTCTCCGACGGGCCGCCTGTCTCCCCCAAGTATGTGATGAGCGTGTCCCCCGCGACACACAATGGCTACGAGGACGGCGTACTTGCTGATAGAGGGAGTCGACGTGAGCGAAGAAAGGGCAAGGCAGAGAACGCCCACCTCCGCCGCAAGTGGGCGACTACTGCGGAGGAGCGCCTGGGTGTCGTTACCGCGGCGGTAGAGCGCCTTCGGAAGGTCTTCGACGTCGAGCGGGAGATGCCTTCCGAGGCTTTTGCGGAAGTTGCGTCAGAGGTGGTCACCGCTTGCGTCAGCCTCGCCGAGTGGCTGAGCAGCACTCGTGTTCCAAGAGGTTTGACGAAGGTTGAAGGTGAGCTTGGGGCGGCAGCGGGTGTCTACCTGAATGCCGCCGTCGCCTTCCGTAGCCTAGAGAATGCCGACGGACGCCAGCGACAGGCTCGGTCAAATGCCTGCGCCACGTTGTTGGAACAGGGTGACGATCACGTCGAGACCTTCGTCGCAGGTTTAGCGAAGAAGCTTCGCGATGACGTTGCCGTCGAAAGACGGTCAACGGGGGAATCGAATACATCTGACGGCCCCTTTCCGTGAACGAATGACTGTCCTAGTCGTGGAGAGTGTCCTACCTTCACGGCGTTCGGGGCACGCAGTTGTTACAAACAGCACCAGGAGCGGGTGCTCGGAACGCTCGTTTATCCCTCGATGAGGATCACCATCGTCTCGGGCAGAACCCCATCGTGCTTCATGGCCTCGGCCGCAGCTTCTGACTGCATGGCGGAAGCGAAGGCGTCCATGTCAGGAACGTCCATGAGGACCGCGACCTTCGTCGGGTCGTCGGGGCTCACGAACGTCCGGATGTTCGTGACGCCGAGCGGGCCGAAAAGCTCTTCGCGCTTGGGCGATTTCAGCCAGTGGTCCTTGCCCTTCGAGATGTTGTGGTGCCCGATTACGGTCGGCATGGCGTCCTCCCTCTCTGGTCAACGGTGAGGGTAGTTCATCGTTGGTGCGCAACGAGGCGAGCACCGATCTCATGAAAATACGGGGCTATGTGATTGATCCCGTTGGACGGGGTCCGGGTCTTGCACGAAAGCACGCCGAGAGGTGGGACACCCGGGGCTGCCCGACGTAGCCTTCTCCCATGACGACAATGGCAGAACGGCTTCAAGAAGTTCGGATCAAGATAGATGCAGCGCTTGACGCGGTCCTGGGCGACGAGGGAGCGTCACCGGTGCTTGTCGCGGTCGTCAACGAGTTCGCCAAAAAGGCGGCCAAGGCGAGCAAGACATCAGCGTCGCCCGACGAACGTGTGGCCGTAATTCGAGCTCGAGCAGGCAGGCGACAGCGCCAAGGCAGCAGCGGAGGCTGACCCTGGCGTCTCACCGGCTACCAGGGCCGCAGTTCTAGAGGCCCATTTGGTGATCTGCGTAGCGAAGAGCAAGCTCAATCTCTGACGCTCCATAAAGTGAGGAATAAGCGGCGTCAGCCAGCGCTGCGTCCCGGCGTTCGGGGATATTTAGCCCAGACATCGGCGCGTACGATCCGGATGATTTCGCAGCCATCGTACTGAAGGCTCTCGCCCAGAATCTCGATCAGAAGGTTGGCGACATCGTCCCCACGGCCTGGCTGGGCAAAGAAGTCCGCGGTCACTAGGGTGCTCAGTTGGCGCATTCCTTTCCTGTTTCCGGCTGGTTTTGGGTCGCTCGGCCCCGGACTCCGCCTTCGCCGGCGAACGCGCTGGGTGCGTTGAGTTGGTGAAGTGGGGTCCGAGGTGAATCGGGCTCATTCCAGGCAAGATCGCCGTCAATACGGACTCGGCTGATTGTCGATAATCGTGAGGCTCGTGATCTTGCCGTCACAGATCCCGAAGTAGCTCGTCAGGACGAGCTCGTCGGGCAGGTTGGTCTTGTCGTACGTCCCGTCGATGCGGGCACGGACGATGATGTCGCCGTAGTGGTCGAGGACCTCGCGGACCTCCATCGTGACGTGGTCCCCGACGATCTCCTTGGCGATGAAGGCACGGATCGCATTGGTGCCCCACATTTCCCGACTGACGTCGTTGACGTAGGCGTCGGGGGTGAACGTGGCGACAATCCGGTCGAGGTCGAAGGCATTGACGGCCGCGACGAACTCGGCCACCACATCTCGGAGTTCGGTGGCAATAGGCATGGCTTCCTCCCTTGCTCTGATCGGCCCCAATGGCCGACAATTCCACGTTGGGCGATACCCCCAGGGGAGAGTCAAGCGCTCCCTGTCGGGTTGACTCTCCCCCTAGGGGAGGGTCGAAACTGGGTACGTGCCTGGCTCGTTGACGATCGGCGACTTCTCCCGGGTCACGTTCCTCAGCGTCAAGACCCTGCGTCACTACCACCGGGCCGGCCTCCTTGAGCCCGCGGAAGTCGATCCGGTCACCGGCTATCGCCGATACACCAGCGCCCAGATCCCGATCGCTCAGGTGATCCGACGGTTCCGGGATCTCGACATGCCGCTCGACGACATCGGAATGGTGCTGCAGGCACCCGATCAGACGACTCGGTCCCAGCTCATCGCCGCCCACCTCACCCGCTTGGAGGAGACCCTGGCCGAGACCCAGCGCGCCGTGGCCTCCCTGCGCCACCTCCTCGAACATCCCTCACTGTCGGCGGTGATCGAGCACCGTCGACTACCTGCCACCTCGGCGGCGGCCATCACGGCCACGGTGAATGTCGGCGATCTCGTGGCCTGGTATCACGGGGCAATGGGTGAGATTCAGGGGACTCTCTCGGCGCAGGACATCCTCGCCAGCGGACCTCCCGGAGGGATCTACGCCAACGAGCTGTTCGCCGACGAGCGCGGAGACGCCACCCTCTTCTTCCCGGTGATCGGTGAGTTCCGGCCGGTCGGGCGGGTTGGACCGATGTTGGTGCCAGGAGCAGAGCTTGCCGTAATCACTCACAGCGGCTCCCACGACGATCTCGACCGCTCCTACGGGGCGCTGGCGACCTACGTGAGTGAACATGCCCTCGCGGTCGATGGCCTCATTCGGGAGTGCTACTTGGTCGGACCCCGCGACACTGACGACGAGTCGGCGTGGAGGACCGAGATCGGCTGGCCGATCTTCGACACCGCCAGGGGTGGTGGTTGATCGACTCAGGTGAGGTGATCACTTCTCCCTGGGACTCTGGCCGGTGCCCCCGCCGGCCTGACCTTCTTGCCGTTCGTCCACGAGAGATCGCCGGTGCACCCCATCTGGCGTGCTCCTGCGAAATGCGACCCCTTCGGTACTCCCTCAACGTCACATCGGACGAGTACTGCGATCATCGTGCAATCCCGGCGGGCTCAGGTGAAGCCGACCAGCCACACACGAGCCACAAATGGCACCCGACGAGATTTGTCGTCCTTACAACTGAGTTCGGGTCACCAAAAAAAGGCTGAGGCACTCGGAGTACAGATGGTTCAAACGAGGCTCGCTCTCCCACACCGAAAGGCAAGACATGCCCCCAAGGTGCCGAAGTTACGCACCGTCCCGGCGGCAATGTATTGGGACAGTTTCTACGGCGGATGTTATTTGCTTGTAGCTTCTACACAGGTCCGGCTCTCGAATGACTCGCTCGGGTTACGTTCCGAGCGCCGGCGTGGAGGGAAAGTTCCGGCCCCTGCCATCAACCTGGCCACGTCGTCGTGTAGAAGAGACGCCGTGGTCCGACTATGAATCGGGGTCCTGTCGCTCGGTCGAGCGGGCGCGCACTCGTCGTCGACCAGGTCCAGACGCCGTCCTCGGATGGGCGCCCAGGTGGTCGGCGTCTCGGCATCCGGCGTACCTGTCTGATCGGTGGCGTCATCGCTGTCTCAGGGTTGGCCGTGGGGGTCGCTGTCGTGGTGGGGCGTAGCCAGGGTCCCACACCGCCAACGGGCTGCAACTTCGCGTCGACGGCGACGTCCGCCCAGTTCTCGATCACGCCGGCACAGGCGCAGAACGCTGCCATCATCGCCGCCGTGGCGATGCGCAAGGGGATGCCGGACCACGCGGTGACTATTGCCCTGGCGACCTCGCTCCAAGAGACGCAGCTTCAGAACTTGCCCTACGGCGACCTGGACTCGGTGGGGCTCTTCCAACAACGACCGTCCCAGGGCTGGGGGACCAACGCTCAGATCATGGACCCCAACTACGCGGCGTCTGCCTTCTACGACCATCTGGCCCAAGTGCCTGGATGGCAGACGATGGCGGTCACTGATGCGGCCCAGCTAGTCCAGCACAGCGCGACCCCCAACGCCTACGCCAACTGGGAAACCGAGGCGCGCTCACTTGCCACGGCGCTCACGGGCGAGGTCCCCGCTGGACTCTCGTGCCGTCTCGATGGCCTCGGCGGACTCGCCCCTCCACCGTCGGCGCTCGCGCAGGCGTCGGCGCAAGAGATGGGCGCGCAACTGTTGGGCGTGCCGGTCTCCACCAAGACCGGGTGGCGGGTGGCAACTTGGGCCGTAGCCCACGCCTACAACTACCACATCAGCTCCGTCTCTTTTCAGGGTAGGACGTGGACGGGGGCGTCGGGAGCGTGGTCACCAATGGCGGGATCCGAGTCCGGGACTGCCCAGAACACGGTGAACGTGACCTAGGGGTAGGACGAGCTTCCCGTGGCCGGTGAACGCGAGGACTGTTTGATAGCGCCCGGCCCGACGCCAATAGGCTGCACGGGTGATTGCAGAGCGCCTTCTCGAACTTGGCTTAGTTCTTCCGCCAGTCTTCCCGCCCGCCGGCAACTATCTCGGGTGCATCATCGACGACGGCCTTGTCTACGTCGGCGGTCACGGACCTATTGATGGAGAGCATGTGGTTCGCGGCAAGATCGGCGGTGATCTGTCGCTCGAAGAGGGTCGCCATGCTGCCCGCCTCACGGCGTTGTCGATCTTGGCGACAATGCAGCAAGAGTTAGGGGATCTCGACCGGATCGAGCGGATAGTCAAGGTCTTCGGCATGGTCAATGTTGCTCCCAACTTCAACCAGACCCCTGCCGTCATAGACGGATGCTCGGATCTCCTCATCGACGTATTTGGCGAAGCCGGACGTCACACTCGCAGTGCGGTGGGTCTCACCGAACTGCCGTCGACATCGCTGTCGAAATAGAGCTCATTGCTCGAGTAAGCGTGAGCTGACATCCCCTTGCGGTGGTACAGCGCTGCCCCCCAGGCCGGCAGCGAGTGTACGGGGGCACCTTCGCCTGGTTGAGCACGGAAGAGCAGCAAATCGATCGGTTGTCCCACCGTCCCGGCGTACTCGGCCTTCCATCCCGCTACCGGGGCGGCAGCTGGACAATGTCGGCAAGCCATGCTTCGGCAGTAGGGGTGCCGAGGCCGGGGTTGATGTCGAACCGGTCGGCAGTGAGCGAGTCGATGCGCCAGCCGGAGCCGAATGCAGCGCGCAGCTCGCCGTCTGTCACGCGGCGGGGGCCCCAGTCGCCGGGCTGACGGTCGCTAAAGCACATGAGGTGAAGGTGACCGCCTGGACGGAGAACAGCGCGGAGGGCGGAGACGTACCGAGTGCGCGCGGCGTCGTCGAATACGTGGAACAGCCCGCTGTCGAGGATCGTGTCGAACGACTCGCCGAGCGTCTCGAGGCGTAGCGCGTCGAGCACTTTGAAGGTGGTCTCGACCCTACGCTCAGTCGCCTTCTGCCGGGCGATCTCGATCGCCCGCGGGGAGACGTCGATGCCGAGGGCGTCGGCACCCCGGCGCGCGGCGAGGATCGTGTGCTCGCCGGTCCCGCAGCCCGCGTCGAGGAGGGCACCGGTGAGCACGTCGGCGTCGGCAAGGCGGAGAAACGCGGGCTGTGGGCGGCCGATGTCCCAGGGCGGCGCCGAGCCTGTGTATGAGCTGTCCCATTCTTCAGCTGGGCTGGTTGTGGCCATGGGAGCATTCTCTCCCACTCGGCAAGAGACGCGTTTCAGTCCAGCAAACGGGGCAGTCATGCCATTGCCGGCTGCTAGCCGAAATGGCCCCAGTGGGTGGCAATGATGAGCAGCACGCCGGCCGCCGCGAGCGCTGTACCGGCGACGATCGTTCGGGCTCTATGGAGTCCCAAGGCAGGGATTTCCGCCGCAACTAGCCACACGCCTGCGATCAAGATGAGCAGAAACCCGATTTCTGCGAGCTTTATCCCTGTTGCGGGAGTGATGGCGAACACAGGCATTCAGCCTAGGCATCGAGACACGTCCGTCAACGCTATCTCCATCGTCCGTTACCCGGCGTTCTAGGACACCCTGAGCCAGTCAGACAATGAACGGATTTGAATGTCCGATCCTCCACCCGCCGAAGCAGCTGTTCGGAGCACGCCTCGTCTTCCGCGACACAGAAGGACTTCATCGTTCCGGCTCCGGCGGCTCGCGCTACCAGTAGGTCCATCCCGCTTGGACGGTGCCTTGGCAATATCACGCGTCATGTGATCGTCGATTCCTGAGCTGGTCGTGCCAAAGGCCGGCTCAGTTGTTGCCGCCATCACCACCGAAGAAGCCGAACGGTGGAGTCAGGCCGGTGTAGTCGCCGACGACTTTGGCGTCATAGGGAGCGTTGAGCTGATTGGGTGCGGCGCCATCGACTTGAATCGCTCCTTGCGTGAAGACGATCTGACCCGAAGGGTTTATCTCAATCACTTGATCATTGAATTGGTCGCTGATCAGCGTGTCGCCGTTGTGGAGCCGGACAGCGCGTGTCGGCAGTGGCATTGACATGCTTCCCGGCCTTGAGGAGGTGACGTATGTGAAGACGACGTTCTTGTTCATCGTCACCTCCACGACGCGGTTGTTGATTGAGTCGGTGATCAGTGTGTGACCATTGGGGAGACGGCTGGCGAATGCGGCGCCGTTGAGGATGCTTGTGTTGGCAGGATCTCCGTACTGCCACACGATTTGGTGGTTGCGATTGACCTCAATCACGCGGTTGTTGTTCTCGTCTGCGATGAGAACGTCGCCGTTGCCCAGCAGCTCAGCGCTGTTCGGGTTGTTGAGCTGGTCGAACGCGTTGCCTGTCACGCCGGTCATTCCGTATTGCCAGACAATATTGTGGTGAAGGTCTACTTCGATGACCCGCTCGTTCGCCTGATCAGTGATCAGCACGTGGAAGCTGGGAAGGAACGTGGCTTGCACCGGTGTGTTGAGCTGATCGGGTCCCGATCCAGCGACTCCAGTCTGACCGTACTGCCAGATGATCTTTCCGTCGGGAGCAACGAAGAAGACTCGGTTGTCAAGGCATCCGTTCGGATCGGTGCACGACGGGTCGGCGCCGGGCGGGGTGCCGGTGCCCGAGATCAAAGTGAACGGACCGACCCGTTGGGCGTCGTTGGTCCCCACGACGGAATGCGGACCTGCCACCGCAGATCCGTTGCCGAATTGCCACACCACCTGATGATTCCGGTTGATCTCAATGACCCGGTTGTTGAACTGGTCGGCGATCAGAATATTGCCTCGGGCGTTGAACCCTCCGCCCTCCCCCCCGTCTTGCTCTGCTCCGGCGGCCACGGGGCCCACCACAACGACCAGGGCGCAGGCTCCGGCCAAGGTGGTTACGAAACTCAACATTCGTTGAACGGATGTTCGGCGGGACATGGCTGCCTCCTCTTCCCCCTACGATCGGCTCACGGTGTTACGGTCGCCGCCCGGTTTGGGATTGCATTCCCCCGAGGGTTTTCGCCGTTGGGTGGCCATCCTCGTGAAATGGGGCCTGCATCGGACCTTTGATGAGCTACCCGGACGGCGGGTCGGGGTTCATGGGGTTGTGCCAGTGACTCTGACAACGAATCCTGAGGGCCGGTAGCACTGCCCCTGTCGCGCGTGACCGCCCAACTTCCCGGCGTACTGGAGCGACCTTCGCCCAATGGCGTCATCTGTTGGTTCCAATGCTGCGTCGTGCTCGGACGGTGCAACCGCGTCAAGCTGCAGCTGCACCCGGCACGTGAGCACCCTGTTCTGCTCCACCCTGCTTCGCGCATACGTCACGAAACGTTCATTTGGTTCTTCAATCGCGACCCTCTCTTCGCTCGTAGGTCCCTGTGAGTACACGGTCGACGGCCCCAAGAGTGAGTGAGGAGTAGTTCGTCCATGCCTTCGCCATCAACGACCCAAACGCTGTCCGGGCAACGCGTCGCGAAGTTTCTGCTGAGCGATGACACCCAGACCAACGTTCCACTTCTCGTTGTGGGTGCCAGTCTTGCGCTGGCCATCGCTGTAATCCATTTGCAGGACCAAGGCGGTCTGCCCGGAGACCAGTCACCCGTGTGGTTGAAATATGGCTTCTACGTCCTCGAGGTAAGCAGCACAATAAGTGCCGCGCTCATCATTCGCGGCAAGACACTCGGGTGGCTGCTCGGACTTGCATCGAGCATCGGGCCTATGACCGGATACATCCTGTCGCGAACTGCGGGCCTTCCTGGCGACTCGGGTGATGTGGGTAACTGGGGCTACCTCATCGGTACGGTGAGTCTGATCGTGGAAGGGAGTTTTGTCGTCCTGGCCGTTATCTGCCTCATGCGGATCGGCAGAGCGTGGCAGCCGAATCCCGATGATGTCGTATACGGGTGGTCTGGCGCTGGCACGAACGCATCCCGGTAGTTCCTGAGCTGCCTCTCCGACCCGGCAGCGAACTGGGCAGTCGGCTCTTGGCTCAATCAGCAACCATTCGCAGGATGACATCTCGAGTAAAAGGAGGATCCTGGTCGACCGACGGAGCGGAGCATCTCTGATGGAAACTGAAGGGTCGACTGCCGTCTCGGGTTACGTCAGGCGGTACTTCGCATCATCGAGTTGGCGGGGGGTCATACGACTCCCAGTTGGGCAGGGGGTCATACGACTCGTATCCACCATCCCTGACGAGTTTCGCTGGTAGACCGTCGCCCGAAACCCAGCGTTCTTCATGGATCCCGTACGGATCCCGGTGCCAACCCCATACAAGCGTCTCACTGTCCATCGGATCGAGTTTACCTAAAGTTTCCTCTTTCGTCACCGTTAGTTAACCTAACTCTAAGTGCGTTTCGTGACGCAACCTCACAGATCCAAGGCCGACGCTCGTCATAAGCGCCTCACCCCGAAGTGCGAACGTTCGCACCTTCGCCGCGAAGTGGGCAGGTCTGGGCCGACCCATGGCAACCCTGTCGGACGTGACATCTCCGATCAAGGCTTCGGAAGTCAGACACCGAGCTACGCGGCGCGCAGCTGAGCGGCGAGCGCTGGGTCGCCGCTGATCTCGACCCTGGCTGCCCCTTGGCGACCGGCGCCGAAGATGGTGAGCTCGCCCGGGTCGCCGGCCAGTGTGAGGCGGGGCCCAGTGCCACGCTCTTTGTCGGCCCGTCCCGGCGAGGTGATCACAATCGTTGCGGGGACGCTCTTTGCCATCCCCCCGGGCCCGATGCGCGCCCAGAGGGCATCGGCCAAATCGGGGGAGATCGGGCGGGGTTCCCAGTCGTCTTGCGCCCGACGTACGTCCTCCACATGGATGAAGAACTCGACCGTGTTCATCGGCCCATCGAAAGGTCGGAGGAGCAACGGCGGCCCGCGCCGCACGGTCTCAACGAGCGTCTCCCAGGGCGTGCGATCCCGCGCCGCGAGCCGCACGCTGTCCGTGTAGCCGGCCAGCGGGGGCCAGACGAGTCCTGGCCCGCTGTCGGGTCTCCGTTCACGGACAACGAGGTGCGCAGCGAGATCGGCGGTGAGCCATCCCTCGCACAACGTGGGCGCGTCGGGACCACGCTCGACAAAGAGGTCGCAGAGGGCCTTGCGTTCCTGCTGAGCGAGGCTCGGTGGTGTCATTGGCGCATTCTAAGGAGACGGGCTGGCATAGGCGCCTGGAGGTTCAGCGCGTAGCGAGTTCGGACGCCGAGGGCATCCCACCGAGTCGGGCAAGTGCACCGGTGCCCCGTCCCGGCAGCGAGGATCGAACCAGGACACTGATTTCCGTCGTCTCGACCAGCCAGTGGGTCAGTTCGGCGCCGCTTCCTCATCTTCGTGAGCGCCGAAGAGTTGCCATTCGCCTTCCAGGCCCTTGAGGACGTGCGAACCCCGGTCGCGGAACACGAACCCCGAATTGTGGGCAAGCGAGCGAGTGGTGCCTGAGACGAGAATCTCACCTGCATCCGCAACACCGAGGATCCACGCGGCTTCGTGCACGGCGATACCGCGAACATCAGTCCCGACGAGCTCGACTTCTCCAACGTGGACACTGGCACGGGCACGCGCAAACCTTCGCCTGTGGCGGTCCGCCTGATGGCTGCTGCGCAACGCAGCGCTGCCGCAGGTGCGTCGAACGTCGCAAGAAGACCATCGCCGGTCGTATTGATCTCGCGGCCGTGGTGTCGCTCAAGCGCTGCCCGAGCCGCCTCGTAGTGCATCGAGAGCAGCTCCCGCCAGGCGACGTCGCCAAGTCGATTTGCAGTCACGGTCGAGTCGACGAGATCCGTGAACAACAGCGTGACCAGAGCCCGATTGTGTGTCCCAATCAGGCGGAACCCCGCGAAGGCTCGCAGGCCCGACCACTCGATCTGGACACAGGGCTCGTCACCGAGGGTGTACCCGTCGTGGCCCGGCGGGACCTCGAAAGCATCGAGAGGCTTGAACTGGCACGTGTTCCCGTCGCGCATCACCACCTCGAACCGGCCCGACAAAACAACGCCAACGTGGCGTGCCTCGCACCAGTCCCCACCGATGTGGGGGCGCACGTGTGTGGACCAGCGCCAACCTGGCTCCATCACGATATGTCCCACGGTGACATCCCCGAGGTCGACCTGCTGGACTTTGATCAGGGGGAACTCGAATCGTCTCGTCAGGGCTCGTCAAATTTTTGGCACGAGCCTCGGCCATGCAGACATCCTCACGCACTGCAATACCCACGGTCAATGCTCAACGTGGCGGGATTCGCCATCCCAGGACTGGCCCGCGTTCTCGTGCCACGTGGCAGGTATGAGGCGCTCACGTGGGGCCCGAATCCGAGGCGTAAGTCCAAAGTCTCGACTATCCCAAGTTGTACCGTTCGGGGCGACCCATGACAGCCCCTCGAGACGTTTCCAGCGGCGCGAGCTTGATGCGCCCTTCTCGTTGTCTGCTGAACCGACTGAGTCGTATTCCGTGCAGCTCGAGTGCCGTAACTCGGAGGTCGTAAGCGGGCGTCAGGTTGGTTGTGACGCACCGCAACCGGAAGGCCGCTCTTTCTCCGGTCGATACTCCACCGGAGTCCAATTGCATGTTGTCCGCTGCGGATCGATGTGGACCCGGGTATGGGGAAGTCGTGGTATCCGCGACACCATGCGTTGCCAGCTGCGTCGTCCGGCCAAGGTGACTGCACTGAGGATGGTCCCCGCAGCGGCGATGTCAACGACGATGGCTGAGATCGTGATGATGCACGCGTGTGACCTTCTTGTGACTCTTGGACAGAGCGCGGCGACCCGGAACAACCCCTGAAGAGGGGAAACAACGTGCCCGGAGCGGGACTCGAACCCGCACGCCCTTTCGGACAGCGGCTTTTGAGGCCGCCGCGTCTGCCATTCCGCCATCCGGGCGGGAACGCCAGAGCGTACAAGGTGCGATCTACGGTGAGGGGGTGGGAGCGCCACGGTCGTGAAGCTCGAGCGGCGTCGAGCTGGTCCGGGTCGACCTCCCGTTCCGCACGCGACATCGGCACCGCCGCCGGCGTGCACCACGTGCGCCCGCTGCTCTTCGTGCCGGCGTGGTGACACGACGAGGGCGAGGGGTGGGGCGAGTGCGCCGCGCTGGCGAGGGCACGTCGGTCGACCCGCCCCTCGACGAGGTGGAGCAGGCGGCGGCCGAGCGGGGCGTGCCCCGCCTCGCCGCGGCCAGCCGGCGCCAGGGGAGGACACCTGCCCGCCGGCGCCGAGGTGCCGCGGCTCTTCGGGAGCTCCCCCGTCGACCGCATGCTGGCCGCCGCCTTCGAGATGGCCGTCTCGGACGCCGAGCTGCGGGCCGAGGGCCGCTCCCTGGCCGAGGCGCTCGGGACCGGGCCCGGGTTCGAGACGATGCCCGTCGGCGCCGTGGTGGGCATCCCGCCGGACCGCGACCTGGGCGCGCTGCGCGACGGAGGTCGACGCCGCCGTGCGCGCCGGCGCGCGCCCGCGTCCGGCTGAAGATCGAGCCGGGGTGGGAGCTCGAGCCCGTGCGCGCCGTGCGGGCCGATCATCCGGACCTCGTGCTCCAGGTCGACGCCAACGGCTCCTATCACGCGCGACGAGCGCCGAGGACGTCGCGGTGCTGAGCCGGCTGGCCGACTTCGGCGTGCTCTGCATCGAGCAGCCGCTCCCGCCGGCCGACCTGGTCGCCCACGCGCAGCTGGCCCGCGTCCTCCCGGTGCCCGATCTGCCTCGACGAGTCGCTTTCCTCGCCGCGGCGCGTGCGTCGACGCGCTGCGCAACGGCGCGTGCGCCATGGCCTGTCTCAAGCCCGCCCGCCTCGGGCGGCGTCCGCGCCACCCGCGCCGCCCACGCCGCGTGCGCCGCCGCCGGCGTCCCCGCCTTCGTCGGCGGCTTCTTCGAGGCGGGCCTCGGCCGGGCGTCCAACCTGGCCCTGGCGGCCCGGCTCAGCCAGGACGCGACGGGCCTGGTCAGCGACCTCGGTGACCCGGCCGACTACCTCGTCCGTCGACCCCTGCGGCTACCCGCCGGTGGTCGACGGCTGGGTCCGGGTGCCCGACGGGCCGGGGGTCGGGAACCGGCCCGACGACGCCGGTCCTGGCGACGGCTCGATGCGCAGCGTCGCTGGTTCCCCGCCACGTACACTTGACGCTCCATGCATCGCGTCCTGCTGGAACGGCGGATCCGAGACGTCCACGCCCGGCTCGTCCGGGCGCGGGAGGAGCTGGCCGTGCTCGACGAGCAGTTGGCCGTCGTCCAGGAGTCGGCCGACGAGGCCCGCGTGCGGGCCCTGGTGTCGGAGACGCCGCTGGCGACGCAGGAGCACAACGAGGCGGCGCGCCACGCCGACGCCATGGCGCGGGCCCGCGACGCGCTGCTCAAGACGGTGACCGAGCTCGAGCGACCGCCAGGACGAGCTCCTCGGCCGTGCACGGGCAGCAGTGACGGGCACGCAGATGACGCCCCGAGTGACGGCGACGGACGAGGCGGTGACGGCACGACGGCGACGGCGCCCGGCCCGGGTGGTCATCGCCGAGGACGAGGCCATCGTGCGCCTCGACCTCAAGGAGATCCTCGTGGCGGCCGGCTACGACGTGGTCGGGGAGACCGGGCCGCGGGGACGAGGCCGTCACGCTGGTCGAGGAGCACCAGCCGGACCTGGCCATCCTCGACATCAAGATGCCCGGCATGGACGGCCTGCGGGCCGCCCGCGAGATCACGTCCCGCCACCAGGTGGCCGTCCTGCTGCTGACGGCGTTCAGCCAGCGCGACCTGATCGAGGAGGCCCGGGACTCCGGGCGTCTCGGCCTACCTGATCAAGCCGTTCCAGCCCCGCGAGCTGCTGCCGGCCATCGCCGACGTCCTGGCCAAGGCCCGCCAGGACTGGGCCATCGAGGCCGAGCACTCCGGCGGACGGGGCCGAGGACAAGATCGCCACGCGCCGGCTGGTCGACGAGGCCAAGCAGATCCTGATGGACCGCGACGACCTCCCCGAGACGGAGGCGTTCGGCTTCATCCAGCGCACGGCCATGCAGACGCGGGCGCGCATGCGCGACGTGGCCCAGCAGGTCGTCGACGGCACCCTGACCCCGTAGTGTCGGGGTGATGGCGACAGGGCAGGAGCGCACGGGCCCGCTGCTGCTGCTCGACGGCATGTCGCTGGCCTTCCGGGCCTACTTCGCCCTCCCGGACACGCTGGCCACGTCGACGGGCGTCGTCACCAACGCCGTGCACGGGTTCACCTCCATGCTGGTGTACCTCATCCGGGAGCAGCGGCCCTCGGCCCTCGCCGTCGCCTTCGACGCACCCCGGCGACACGTTCCGCGACGAGATGCACGAGGACTACAAGGCCGGGCGGGCCGAGACGCCCGTGGCTCCTGCCGCCCCAGTTCGACATGATCCGCGAGGTCATGGGCGCCCTCGCCATCCCCGTGGTCGAGGCGCCCGGCTTCGAGGCCGACGACGTCATCGCCACGCTGGCCACCGAGGCGGCGGCGCGCCAGTGCGAGGTCGTCATCGTGACCGGCGACCGCGACAGCTTCCAGCTCGTCCACGACCCCTACATCCGCGTGCTCTACAACAAGCGCGGCGTCAGCGACTACTCCCTCTACGACGAGGCGGGCATCGTCGAGCGCAGCGGCGTGCCGCCGTCGCAGTACGTGCTCCTGGCCTCGCTGCGGGGCGACCCCTCGGACAACCTGCCCGGGCGTGCCCGGGGTGGGGGAGAAGACCGCCGCCAAGCTGCTGACCAACTACGGCGACCTCGACGGGGTCTTCGGCCACCTCGACGAGCTGACGCCGAAGCTGCGGGAGAACCTGGCGGCGAACGAGGAGCTGGCCCGGTCCAACGCCCGCATCATCCCGCTCGTGCGCGACGTGCCGCTCGACGTCGACGTGGACCACCTGACCCTGGGCGGCTGGGACCGCGGCCACGGCCGAGGCCACCTTCGAGCGCTACGAGATGAAGACGGTCTGGCAGCGCATGGAGGAGCTCCTCGACGCCGGCGCGCTCGGCGAGCCGGTCGCCGGGCAGTCGCCGGCCGCCACGCGACCGGAGGGCCGCCGGCGGGCGGGCGACCGCCGGGCCGGCGGCCCGCGTCGCACCGGCGCCACCGCCCTTCGAGCTGCGCGACGTCGCGCTGCCCACGACGGCGGCGGAGGTCGACCAAGCAGCTCGGCGAGCTCGGCACGGGCCAGCCTCGCCGTGGCCGCCCGCTGGAACGGCATCCCCGGGCGCAGCGACCTGGTCGGCGCTCGTCCTGGTGGCCACCGAGGGCGACGAGGCCGGCCTCGGGGTGCTGGTGCCGGGCGACCTGCTCGGCGCCGCGCTCGGTGGCCACGACGCTCAACGCGCGTCCTCGCCCGGCCCGTGCTCGGCCACAACGTCAAGGAGATGATGCGCTCGCTTGCTGCCGCTCGGCATCGACGTGACCGGGCTCGAGATGGACACCGCCGTGGCGGCGTACCTGCTCGATGCCTCGACCGGCGAGTACGAGCTCGCGCAGCTGCGCGAGCAGACGGGCCAGCTCAGCCTCGACATCGTCGAGCCGGGCGAGACGGCGCCGCGACGTCGCCCAGGAGGCCGCCGGCGAGGCGTGCGACGTCGCTCGGCATGGCGCGCGCCTTCCGACAGCCGCCTCGAGTCCGAGGACATGGTCATGCTGCACGACGACATCGAGACGCCGCTCGTCCGGGTCCTGGCCAAAATGGAGGTGGCCGGCATCGGCGTCGACCGGGCCGAGCTGCAGACGATCACCGACTCGCTGAAGGCCTCCGCGGCCACGCTCCAGGCCGAGGTGCAGGAGATCGCCGGCCACGAGTTCAACGTGAACTCGACGCCGCAGCTGCGCACCGTGCTCTACGACGAGCTCGGCCTGACGCCGGGCAAGAAGACGAAGACCGGGTTCTCCACCGACGCCCAGACCCTCGAGAGCCTGCGCGGCGTCCACCCGATCATCGAGGCGCTGCTGTCGTACCGCGAGGTGGAGAAGCTGCGCTCGACCTACGGGGAGAGCCTGCTGGCCGAGGTGCAGGCCGACGGCCGCATCCACGCGTCGTTCGGCCAGACGGTGGCCCGCACCGGGCGCATCTCCTCGGACCGCCCCAACCTGCACAACATCCCGGTGCGCACGGAACTCGGCAAGCAGTTCCGCCGTGCCTTCGTGCCCGGCGCCGGGCAGCACCTTCCTGGTGGCCGACTACGACCAGGTGGAGCTGCGCTGCATCGCCCACCTCTCGGAGGACCCCGGGCTGATCCACGCGCTCGACGAGCGGCTCCGACGTGCACCGGACCGTGGCCGCCGCCGTGTACGGCATCGCTCCCGACGAGGTCACCCACACCCAGCGGGAGTTCGCCAAGATGGTCTCCTACGGCCTCGCCTACGGCATGGAGGCCTACGGCCTCAGCCAGCGCCTGGGCGTCCCTGTCGAGGAGGCGGCGGCCATCATGGAGAGCTACTTCGGGGCCTTCCCGCTGGTGCGCCAGTACATGGACCACGCGGTGGCCGACGCCAAGATCCGCGGCGCCACCCGGACCCAGTTCGGCCGCATCCGCCCGCTGCCCGACCTCTCGGCGTCGAACTACCGGCTGCGCCAGGCGGCGGAGCGCCAGGCCATGAACGCCGGCATTCAGGGGCTGGCGGCCGACATCTTCAAGCTGGCGCTGGTCCGCCTCGACCGCGACCTCGAGGAGCACGACCTGGCCAGCCGCCTGGTGCTCCAGGTCCACGACGAGGTGATCGTCGAGGTCGTGCCGGGGGAGGAGGACGAGGTGCACCGCCTCACCGAGTCCGCCCTGTCGGGGGTGGCGGACCTCTACGTCCCGCTGACGATCTCGGTGGCGACGGGACCGAGCTGGTCTGCCGCCAAGGGATGACCACGCACGCCCCCTGAGCAGGGTTCCCCTCCTGGGCGCCCTGCGGGCGAACAGCCGCTCGTGCACCGTGACCGCCGCCGGGCCCGACGCACACGAGCGCCGGTGACCAGCCATGATTTGCCATGGCCTCCGTACGTCACCGCGGCCCGGTGCGCAGCGCCGAGATCGGGACGCGGGGCATCCTTGTGATGGTCGGGATCGCCCTCGTCGTGGTGCTCGGTTTCGTGGGGCCACTGCAGGCGATCGGATCCCCGGCGGCAGCCGCCACGGCCGCGCCGTCCTCGACGGTGTGGCTGTGTCGTCCCGGGTTGTCGAACAATCCCTGCGCCGGCAGCCTCACCACCACCGTCGTGCGCCCCAACGGGACGACCTCCGTCCAGCGAACCGTCGCGGCCAAGAACCCGCCGGTTGACTGCTTCTACGTGTACCCGAACGTCAGCACCCAGCCGACGGACAATGCCAACCTCCACGTCGACCCTGAGGAACGAGCGGTCGCGACCGAGCAGGCGTCCCCCTTTTCCCAGGTCTGCCGTGTCTATGCGCCGATCTACCCTGCGGTCACACTCGCCGCCCTCCACCACAACGCGATCAACCCAACGACGACGGGGATCGCCTATCGCGGACTCGCCTCCGCCTGGACGGACTACCTCGCGCACGACAACAACGGACGGGGTGTCGTCCTGATTGGGGACTCGGAGGGGGCAGCACTCCTCACCGGGCTCATCAAGCGGCAGATCGACCCGAGCCCGACGCAACGCCACCTGCTCGTCTCCGCGTTCTTGATGGGCGGCAACGTGCTCGTGCCGACGGGCAAGGTCGTTGGCGGTGACTTCGTCAATGTGCCGGCCTGCCAGACGAACACCCAGACGGGGTGCGTCGTGGCCTACTCGGCCTTCAGCTCGCCTCCTGCAGCCAACAGCTCGTTCGGTCGCCCCGCCACCAGCATCAACGGGCACGACGGCATCGAGCCGACTTCGGTCAAGGGACTGCAGGTCCTCTGCGTGAACCCCGCCGCACTCGCCGGGGGCACCGGACCGCTGATCCCCAAGATCTTTGACCAGGGAGCGACCGTTCGGACACGGTGGGTGTCCTACCCGCGCCTCTACAGCGCGCGGTGCCAGAGCTCGGGGGGAGCCACGTGGCTGCAGGTCACGGACATCGCCGGGCCCAATGACCCGCGACCGATCGTGCAGCAGGGGTCTGGGCCCGGGTGGGGACTCCACAACGACGACCAGGATTTGGCCCTGGGCAACCTCATTCAGATCGTCCACGATGAATCGACCGCTTACGCCGGCTGACCGACGCCAGGGAGGCTCGAAACGTCGTCACGAGTCTCCGCACCCGACGCCCTCGGGGCGAGTGCGCCGACGACCCGGGCGTCGAGCACCTCGACGCAGCGAGGCGGGGGGTTCATACTCGCGGTGTGCGGCCGAGACGCCTGAGCATCCCCGACGCTCGGGGTCAGGGCGCGAGTTTGCGGGTGACCAGGCATCCCGAGCAAGGCAAGATCGTCCTGAGTCACTGGCGCGATGGGCTCTGTGTCGCCTCGACGCCGGTTGAGCTGAGCGAGGTACCGGCGCTCATCGGCGTCCTCGCAGACGCTCTCGGCGATGCGATCGACGGGACCCAGGAGAGCGTGGGTCCGCCCCCGCGGCCCTCGGTGTCGTCACTGCTTCGGCGTTGGCTTCGGCCGAAGTTGGCACAGATCACCGAACTTCGCCTTTTTCGGGACGCCTCGGGGTGGCGGGAGGCCGGCTGAGAGCAGGAGGGGCCCGGTCGCTTCTCGTCGTTGATTCGGAAGCTTTCGGACACCAGGGGTTCGGCAATGCAGTCCGACGAACAAGCTCGAAGCCGGAGACTCGGCCTGTACGCAATTAGGTGGTGTAGTCGACCGGGCCATTTCCCTCCGACCCGATGGCGAAGGCAAGGCCCCGAAGGGAGTTGTGCTCGGTCAGCGGCCAGATGCTGTGCGTCTCGTTGGGCGGGATCCTGATCAGGTCCCCTTGCCCCACCTCGCGCTCCTCGTCGGCGATCTTCATGATGCCGCGACCCGAGAGTATGTAATAGAACTCGTGCGTGGGGTGTGCGTGCGGATCGACCATCCCACCTCCCGCCACCTCCCATTCACTGACCAGCTCGAGGAAGCCGCCTTTTGTATCGTCCTGCATTTCGCGGGGTTCGATCAGCCACCACACGGGGACCGTGCCGGCGTGCTCGACGATGGGGGCTACCTCTCGGGCGGATCGTACGTCCACGGGTGTCTCCTTGCGTTCAGTTGATTGTCCATCACAACGGCAGCCGGGCAGAACGGCAGTGCGACCGACGGGATTCCTGCCCATTCTGGCTCTTCGTCCGGAGCCGGCCGTGCAATGTTGCCGTCCTTGTCGACATCGACCATTGCTTCTAGCCCTTCCGGCAGACAATCTGGGCCGTATCGCCGGCGTTGCTGCCCGCCAAGGTGGTCACCTCGCTGAATTGCTCGGCGGTGGCACCGGCGGCCACAGCGAGCTGAACGGGGCCGTAGTCGCCGAGCTGCCTTGAGCCATTCAGCACGAGAACGACGCAGGTGGCGAACTGGGGTTGATTTGTCTTGTTCGTCATATTCCACTTCACCATGTCCGAAAGGTGGCTCGTCGGGTTGACTGAAACGACCCTCGTACTCACCGCCGGGTCGGAGCTCGAACTGGTCGATGTGGTTGTCCGGCTCAGCGAGCCTCCTGAGCAGCCTGCGCACACACACGCCGCGATGATGACGAGAACCATCAGCGAGGTCCGCACGAGTTCGGACGGTATCAGTGGGGTTTCGGCGGTGGAAACGGCGTGACAATCGGGTGAACGGGAGCCCTGGTGGTCGCACACCGGTCTCGGGCTCGGTCAGGTGACCACGATCGTTGCGGCGAGCGCCATCCGATGGTCCTTCGACCAAGGTGGTCCCAAGCTCGCTCGTGGACCGTGAAGCACCTTGTCCGCTTGGTTGCCCAGGGTGCGGACAGCTTCGACCTCGACGTCCTTGGCGTCGTAGTGATGCACCACCCAGCCGCGCTCGCGGCGAGCTCGGCCAGCACCTGGCGGTACATGACGGAGTCGGCGCGGCTCTCGTAGGGAACGCGCCGCTGAACGGCGATGTCCTCGGGGAAGTCGGCGGGCCAGGCTCGGAGCGACATGAGATGTGATCGGTTCGCTCAGCGCAGTCGCGATCTCTTCCAGCGCCGCCGACGCGGCCCGGCTGACCGACGCTCGTACGTCCGCCACCAACGCCGCGAGCGCCTTGTCATCGAGAGGTTCTGCCGGCCGGTGGAGGAGGAGCGAGCCGCCCTCGTGGTGGATCGGCGCCGTCGGAACACCGGGCTCGATCAACTCGATCCTCCGACGGTCCACGACCTTGTGATCCGCCGAAGCCGTTACGGCCACGGCCCAGCCGAGGTGATGGGCGATGCCGAGACGCATTCCACGACCGTGCTTTCCGCCCACACCTTGAGGCTTTCCCGACCGCCGGGAGCGTGCGCTGCCCATCTCGGACTTCTCAACCATCCGATGCGCCAAACGTTTCGAATCTCTGCTGAGCGGCCTGTCGTGAAACGCCCATCACGAATCCAATTCCGGGCCAGGAATGTCCTTTCTGCCGTGCCCGCAACACCTGTCTGCGCAGGTTGAACTCGGCCATGGTGAGGCCCCGCTACGGCCGGTTCGGGACGTGGAGATTCTGCGTCCGGCTGGAGGTGCCCAGCGCCTCAATGTGCACCTTGATCAGCCGATCAGTCTTCGGGGAGATCAGCAAAAACGCGCTTGGTTTTCTTGTACCACCCCATTCCGGAAATGGGATGCCTCCACCGACCCTTCATCTCCTTCAACGCACTTTGGTGCGCATCATCACCACCTGCGACCGTTTCCTTGAGATGGCTATCTTGCGCCTTTATGACTTCATCGGCGGTAGACCCATGGTGCGGGAAGTCACATGGTCCACCCATCTGTTTACACGTCATTGTCTTCAAGACGGCTCACTTCCTTTCATTCAACGTGCCCCTGAACCAGGAGAGTCCAAGAGGATGGGACTCTTGCCTCACCTCCTCAGGTGGCGATTTTCTGTTCTGACCCCGCAGGACCCCATGATGTGACAGCATCGAGCTCAGCGAGGTGCTCGGGATCACTTCTCTCGTCGACTCTCTGACAGGGCGACCACCCAGATCTCGGCGATCTGCATCTCGACGGGTCCACACAAGGCGCTCCCACGATGCCAGACGGGCCTCTCTCGACCATGTCGGAGGAGGTCACCAACCCGGTAGCGATCTGGGAGGCTGCCTACTCCAAAGGGTAGATGTGGCCAAATTATTCGGAGGGTCTTCGTGGAGTGTGAAACCCTGCCGGATTGGCCCAGGCGAGGCTCTCGTCGGGTCCATGGGCTTCCCAGGCCTCACGGAGCTTCAGAACGGCCCTGCTCGTATCGTCTCCCTCTGCTCCTCCGAGCCATCCGCATGAGCACAGGCCGATAACGCCGACGCGGCCGACGAAGCTCGTGACGTGGGACGAGACTTGTACGATCTGGTGCTCGACAGCCATCCATGCCTCCGCCGCTCCGTGTGTTGGGTGCATGTCTTATGTCCGTTTCACGGCTGCGTCAACGAGAGATGCCCTTTGAGGGAGATCGCGCCACGCGCCCTGGTTGTCGCCATGCACCATTCGCCGGCAACGGTCCCGGCCCTGCGATCGAGCGCGGTGCGCCCGTTCTACGAAAAGGGACGGTCCCATTTGAGTGCCGCCCAGCCCCGCTCACCCGGTCCGGAATACGTTCGAAGTGGGGGCTTTGGCGGCAGCTTCATCCCGTCGTGTGCGCTCGACTACAAAGCCGTCTTGGGTGGATTCCTCAGAATTGTGTCGGAGTTGGGCGAGCCAGGCACGGATTACGCCGAGAGCAAGCATGAGTAGTTTCTGAAATGCGGCTCTTTCGTCGTTAGCCCTGCTGGGTAAACGGGTTGCGCACGGAGGCGTCGCGAGGCGTCCACGAAGGGTATTGAAGCGCTATGGGGCCCCGGCGACGAGAACCACGTCAACCCGCGAACCTTCACGGGTTCTGCCTTCTTGAGGATGAGGTCACCACCGTCGGGTGGCGAAAGTGCTGGATCCTCGATGTCTCGAAGGTCGGAATTGGGATCACGTTTCGTCACAAGCGAGTGTCCGAGTTGACCGGTCGCGGGATCTCCATCGAGGTTCCTTCCGCCCGTGATTCAGTCAGGGTCCCGCTCGAGGGGCAGATCAAGAATGCCTTGATGATCCAGCCAGGTTTGGTTCGGGTCGGGATCGAGTTCATTGGGTCGGCGACCGCTGAGGACGCGATCACCGCGGTGCTGAGCGCTCTGAACGAGGTCAATGATTCGGGCGCAACGCTGTTACTGGGTATGACCAAGCGCACCTGAGACATCTGAAGTCGAATGATCGGTCGGCGGTCCGATACCCGGCGGCGTTCGGGACACCGCCTGACGCCGGAAAGGCAGGGAGTCTGGGGCACCTGAGGAGCCTCGTTCTCGACCGCCGGCACGCCGCTGACGGTCTTGCTTTTCGTCGGCGCAACGTACCTCTGACGACGCGGCGGCAGGAGAACGAGAGCTGGTGGCTCTGGTCCGCCAACCTCCTGTCGGGCGTTCGGGGAAACGTCCATCGCCCTTCGCTACGTTGACACCATGTGGCCTCGAGTCAACGGCCTTCGAGCCTTCTCTCTTGGAAGGCCAGGAGAAATGCAGGATCGACTCACGGAAGCGGCGCTGTCCGGCAGGAAGGTGGCCACCGGCGCGCTCCTCGAGCAGGAGTATCTCGACGAACAGGAAGCCGTAGAGGCGCCGGGTGAGCGACAAGTGCTTCTCGGGCCGGGCCATGCTGTGGCGGCCATCGTCGAGGTCACGCGGGTTGAGACCTATCGCTTCACCGACGTTCCTTGGGAATTCGCGGATGACGAAGGTGAGGATTTCACTTCGATCGAGCAGTGGCGAGAGGGACACGGCTCCTACTTCGCAGCCCAAGGCATTGTCGTTTCAGACGAATCCTTGTTCGTGTGTGTCTGGTTTCGGGTCCTCGACGATCGTAGAAGCATCCTTGGCCTGCCCCACTGTGCGACTCCCACACTGACCCGGTGATCTGGGTCAGTACCAGACCCTCCGAATTCCGGATCAGCCTAGGGTGGGACTCGTGCTGATCATCGCTGGGAGCTTGTTCGTAGATCCGGCCGACCGGGCAGCCTTTCTTGCCGCGAACGGTGATGTTGTTGGCCGAGCTCGCAAAGCAACCGGATGCCTTGACTTCGTTCAGGCGGCTGATCCACTTGACCTCAGTCGGATCAACGTCTTCGAGCGCTGGGACAGTGAACACGATCTGCTCGCCTTTCGTGGCGCCGGACAGCCCGCGTCTGAGTCGCCGCCGATTCAGTCAGCGAACGTCATGCGGTACATCATCTCGGCGGTCGAGGAGCCCTAACGCGACAGACCGTCCGCGCTTGCCGACGCCCGAAGAGTGGCAGAATCCGCGTGAGGAGGCCCTGGTCGATTACGACGCTGATTCGGCTTCCGGGTGCCCGCAATGTTTCGCGAATGGAGCTTCCAAAACGAATCACGTTCCCGTCAGGGTCGGTAAGAGAGCCCTCCACTGCTCTAGCGGGTCTTGAGGACCCCTTCGAGTAGTTCCGTCCAGGGGACATTTTCCCATCCCGACTTCTCGGCAGCGGTCTTTGCCACGTCAGTCGCCTCTTCCACCCAAAGGAGCTCGATGTCCTCCCCGGGGCCGATCCTTTGATCGCCCTTGATCTCCTGGGCCGGTTGTCCCTTGCCAATCTCTACCTCGGAGCCGAACTCGGCACCAAGCCAGATGTCCTGCCATTCCTTGTGCGTTTCCTTCAGCCGAACAGCCAAACCGTGAAGGTGCGAGTGCTTCGGGCTCTCCGATACCTGGATCGCCCAGTGCAGGCAATACCTCGCTCGGCGGTAGTCCCCTTTCGGCTTGGCCGCCTCCGCCCGCTCCGCATAGCCATCGAGTTTCTGCCGTTGGTCCTCAGGGAGGATCTCACGAAGGTTATTCATAAGGCCTTTGACGATGGGAGACGAGCCAGTACTTGTTTCGTGAGCCATGGCGACGAATCCTACAGGCCACCCAATTTTCCCCCTCAGCTCTTTGAGTGAGCCTCCGATCCGGCGATCTGGCAGGCGGTATGTGGGCGCATGTCGTAGAGGGCCTGCACTGCGCTGTCGAAGGGACCGTTGCTCGACACGTGCAGGGTGACGTTGCACCGTGCAACTGATTTCAGTCTCAATCTCCTCCCCGACCGGTCGGTCTGGGACGCTCCGGGCGTGTCGCAACGGCCCAGCGCGAGTGACATCATGTATGCCGTCAGGGCATGAGCAAGGGGGCGAAGATGACGTACGCCGGAGACCGGGTCATCCTGGACGCAGATAGCCACGTGATGGAGCTTGGCGAATTTCTTGACGACTTCATCGATCCGGACGTCGCTCCTCGGTTGCGCAGGGGTGGCTTCGAGGCACTGCGTCCTACCCTTGCCGACGCCGTGGCGAAGGCCGAGGCTCGCCGGAGCGATCCCGTCAAGGCGAGCCTGGCAGAGGACCGTCTGCTGACCGACAAGGGATGGGTGGCAATGGGCGGCTTTGACCCTGCGGAGCGCAGCCGAGCACTGGACCTATTCGGCTTCGATGCCCAGCTTGTTTTCGCCACCTTCGCCACCTCGATGTTTGTCGGACGCGATCTCGAGCGCCTCTACGCGGGAGCCTCTGCACAGAACCACGCCATGGCCTCCTTCTGTGCATCCGACCCGAGGCTTCTGGCGGTTGCATTCGTGCCCCTCAATGATCCAGTGCGGGCAGTGGCACTCACCGAAGAGGCTCTCGCGCTCGGCGCAGCCGCCGTCATGGTGCCTTCGACCGCCGCCGGAGAGCGTTCGCCGAGCCATCCCGACCTCGATGCTTTCTGGTTCGCCTTGGAGAGTTCGTCGGTGCCGTTCGTGTTACACGTGGGAGGCGGGGGCCGCATGCTCGATCCGGCCTTTCACAACATCGCGATGCCCGTGTCCGACCACTTGGGTGGAGGCGAGAACATTCGTTCCAAGGACTACCTGGCCATCCACCACTCTCCCGAACTCTTTCTCGGGGCGCTGATCCTCGACGGGATCTTCGATCGCTTCCCGAACCTCAAGGGCGGGTGCATCGAACAGGGAGCGGGTTGGGTGGTGTCCTGGACACGTCACCTCGACAACGCCCAACGAGCCTTTCGTCGAACCGAGGAACCCCTTCGGCGGCTCGAGGCCAAGCCCTCGGAATACGTCCGTGAGCACCTCAAGTTCACACCCTTCCCCGGCGAACCCGTCGGCTGGATGATGGAGCAAGCCGGGAGCGAATTGTTCATGTTCTCCACCGACTACCCGCACCCTGAGGGCAGCACGGATCCTCTGGCCAAGTTCGAGGCTTCCATGGGCGGGCTTAGCGAGACGGAGAGGGATCGGTTCTATTCGGGCAACATGTGCGAGATGCTGGGACGGACTCCCGCGCGGCATCGTCTGATTCTTGCGAAGCGTCTGCCCACCGCGAACAACGACCGGGTGCTCGAGCAATCGTTACAGAACGAGCATCCCATCAACTTCGGGGGTCGGAACTGCCCTCGGCCCCCGCCCTACTTCAGCGTGTAGCGATGAACCCCTCTCCACGAGCCGAAGTTCCGTAGGGCAATCCGGGAGCCCTGGGGCACTCAGATTTACCTTGTCAGAACACGAGCGGTTCCTCGTTCGTGATCACGCTCGTTTCGGCGAGCTCGGGGATTCGGATGGTGCGGACACGGTCCGGTAATCCTCAAGTGACCCTGGAATATCCTCATGTTGTGGAGGGTGACAAGAGCCGGATCACGGGGGGAAGTGGGAGCTCTCGGGCGGAGCAACTTGTCCCCGCTGTTGGGTGGTGGCGTGACCGCTACCAAGGATCGACCGCTCAGCACCTGATCACGGGTCTTGGGGAGGCGGAGTTCGGAAACTGGATCATCCTGTTTGGGGCGACGTTCCTGCTCTCTGTCCTCCCGCTGATCATCCTCCTCAACGTGTTGGCGAACAGTCGAGTGGACGATGACATCGCCACACGTTTGGGACTGAATCGTGAGGGGGCTCATCTCATCGACTCCCTGTTCTCGCAACACATGCCGGCCTGAACTTCGGCGTCGCCGTCGCCCTGGCTCTCTCCTTGGCCGGAACGATTGCGGTTGCGCGCTCGATCCAGAGGCTGTACCAACAGATCTTCGATCACCGCGACGTTCGGGGATGGTCGAATGTGCTCCGCTGCCTCGTGTGGGCTCTGGCGGCTGCTGCGGAGGTTTATGTCGATGCCGTGATAAGCAGGCCACTTCGGGACCTTCCGTCTGGCCGAGTGTTCTTGGGCTTGGGCAACCTGGTGATCGTGACCGCACTCTTCTGGTGGGGTCTCCACTTCTTGCTGCGCGGGGAAGAACCTTGGCGACGACTCTTCCCCGCCGCGCTCGCCACAGGGGTCTTCTGGGTCGGCCTCGGTGCGTTTGCGTCGTTCTACTTCTCCTCGACTCTCATCTCCGACAGTCACCTGTATGGGACGATCGGCGTGGTCTTTACTCTTCTCACATGGTTCATCGCAATGGGTGCAGTGATCACCTTGGGCGCAGTGGTCGGACACATTTGGGTGATCCGCAGACCGCGGTCTGCGAGCGTGGAGCCAGGAGGCCCTCCCCCCACGAATGGTGATTCCACGAGCGGGGCGAGCGATTCGCTCCCGCCCCTCTCACATCGTCCCGCCTTTCCGCCCGGTGTGACTGAATCGCAGTGAACCTGTTCAATCCAGGGTCTGGATCGGGTGTCCCCGATTGCCAGCTTCGAACTGCCCCCTTTCCCGGCGGCGTGCTGGGGCACGGAGACTCCGGGGTCGCCGAGTGACATTCGTGTGTGCAGGAGCTGGATTCGTGGCAGGAGCGATGCGACAGTTGCGGCCAGATCCGCAGTACCCAGCGCCTTGCATGCAGGCTCCAAAATGCGTCTCCAGATCCGCCCGGCCGGCGCCGTTCGCTCACTTTGCCCTGCTGCGTCTGCAGGGGAACTGATTGGACCCGGGTCGATGTAGATCCAAGCAGATAGAGCCATCACCACTTCCCGGCGGTTTGGGGCATCGACCTGACAAATCATTGCGGCCGATCGCTTGCCATAATCGCTAGTGATGAGGTCAGCTGCGAGAGTCCTGACGGGCTTGGCCCTAACTACCTTGGCCTCCATCAGCTTCATCTCGGCCGCAACCGCCAGCGAAGCAGTTTCGGCTCCCATCAAGGTCCGCGTCACACTTGTCCAGACCCGCATTGCTGCTGGACAACCGATCAGGGGATCGGTGCTATTGACCAATACGACCGAGAAGGCGATCACGGTCAACACCTGCACCGAGAACGGATGGCTTGTTGTCGGCCTCAGCGGCCGAGTGAGTTCCCTTCCTTTCGGCAGCCTGCTCTTGGTCTGCCCGGCGTCGCTGCGACTCAGGCCGGGTATGAACCGTTTCGGGATCAAGGTCATCACGACCTACGCCGAGTGCACTCAGCCGCAACCCTACGGCAGTTCTTCGGCCACGACGCTGACGCCGTGGTGCACAACTGCCGGACTACCTCCCTTACCCGCTGGACGCTACGTCACCAAACTGCACCTTGTAGGCCTGACTGGCCTCACGCAGAAACCCAACCGGATCGTCGTTCACCTCGCAGGGCCCAAGAACCCCCCGCCAGTGGCGCCCTGTGCCGATAAGCCGGGGACTCCGCTGCCCGTGATCACGGTTCCCAACGTCGTAGGAATGAACTCGCTGGCGGCGGCTTCGATGCTCGCTACCGTGTGTCTGAACGCGGGCTATGCCAGCCTCGTCGGGAGCCAGGTGGCGTCCGAATCGCCCATCGCTGGTTCCAAGGTGGCCGAGCACTCCACCGTGACTCTCACGACGCGTCTGATTCCGCGTTTCCTACCCACCACCCGAAGGGCAACTGAGCACGCCAGTCCGCATGGACTCGCCTCCATCCCGGGGGGCGTGTGTGGGCACGCCATGAATAGCCCGATTGGCCTGTTTCTGTCTTTGCCTTTAGCCAATCAGAATTGCGTCGGGCGGATGTGCTCCAAGCCGTCGGCCATTTTCAGACTTCATTGCCTTTGTCTTCGAGGTCCGCGGCCATGGTGTCGTAGCCGGCACTCGTCAATAGTCGACGCAAGTCGACGAGTTGTTGTCCGTCGATGTCCTTGTCAGTCGGACGCCTGAGAACCTCGGTCTCATGGCCGATGCGGAACAGAAACATATCGTCGTGCTATTGTTCGATTGATCCGACTGCCTCGAGCAACGATACGACATCGTGCCATTCGACATTTTGGTTCGTCTTTTGCTGAAAGATCTGTTGCAGGGTGTCTCGATGATGGCCGCTGAGATGCTCGGGCCCTGAGATTGACGACATCGGGATCCTCTCGTCCTGGTGAAGACCTCAATGTAGCGAGAGTCACGATTGGCGCGAGACCCCGAAGGTCTGACGGGCTCGGCCACGACCCCCATCGTCGGCTCTCCCGGCTTTATGGGAAACCGCCCACCGACCCGGCGATAGGGGGCACCCAGCTTCGAATGATCGAAGAGCTCTACGGCGCGCTCCGACGTGCTGCAGCAACGATCCCGAACATCGTGAGAGCCATCGAAAAGCGGCCTTCGCGTGCAGCCGAGTGAATGGTCGACACGAACCGATCCCGGTCGTCGGCGCCGAGTTGTCCCGTATCAATGAGGTCCTCGGCGAGGCTGGACATCGAAAAACACCCGTAGGGAGCAGGTGACTCGTCGGGATTCCAGTCAGTCCAGTGCTGTGTAGCCCTCGTTTGATCCACCAGTTCGAATCCGATGTCGTGGACGAGGTCAGCGAGCCGGCGCCCGATGTTGGACGGTCGGCGTCGCTCGATCTGCATGGCGTCGTGAACTCGCCTGGCGAGATCGTCATTGCCGACGTCGATGTCGAAATTCGACCAGTCGGTGTCGATGAGTGACAAGAGGCCGCCTGGTTGTAGCACGCGGGCCATCTCGGCGACGGCTGCTTTGGGATCGGTCAACCACTGCAGGGTCCGTTCGGATCGAGCGATGTCGAAGGTGCAATTCGGCACGGCAAGCTGAAGGGCGTCGCCGACCGTGAACCGGACCCGGCACCGCGCTGTGCGCGCCCGCGATCGGGCACCTGCGATCATCTCCGCCGAGGCGTCGATGCCGACTATCTCTCCATTGATTCCGAGATCGTCAGCCAGGGCGAGGGCGGCATCGCCCAGGCCGCAGCCGACGTCGAGGAGCCGCTGACCAGGCGTAAGGTTCAGCTGCTCGCGTTCCCATGCGCGAAGTTGAAGGCTGGCTCCCCAGCGCGCGGTGGCCTCCATCGTTTCGAGGAGAACCGAGACGCTCGGATCGTCGTCAACCCGCTCGTAGCCGAGCGCATGCGTCTCATCCGCGTCCATGCCGTAGACGCTAGGACGAGCTGCGAATCGGGGGCCATACTGCCCCCAGGGTGCCGAAGTGCCTCACCGTCCCGGCGTTCGGGGATACCTGAATCGTGATCCTCTTGATCCGCGCCACCACTAGATGAGACCGAGCAGTTGCGCGAACTCCTCGAAGGAACCAGCGATTTCGAACCAGTGGTTATCCCAAGCCCTACTTGGACTGTCAGGACCGGAGCTAACCACATTGCAGGCAAGTCGGCGGACGTTTGGTTCGGAAGGGTTCGCTTGGTAATCCAGGATGATGGGTTGGTCAGACCCACGACCGAATCGCCGATCTCGATGATGAGGTCCCGATCAATCTCTTGTGGGGCAAAGAAGTTCTTCCAGCGCACAGGAAGATCCCACGCACACATCGTGCGGTCTCGAGACGACAAGAACGGAGGCGGCGTGAGGCACAACCTCCACTCAGTAGCGTGGATTAGTCGGATTCGCTCGACCGGCACTTGAGGTGGCCCGTAATCAGTGAACCTCCGCCCTCGTTGCTCTTCGTCGTCCCACGGGGTCGGATAGGCCGCTTCGAATCGGTCTGCTTGATTCCAGTCCGCGGACCACACCCCACGAGCCACGAGGTCAAGAAGCAGTCCGGGGACGTGGAGGCTGTTCTCCGCCATTTCCAAAGGCTATGGCAGAGCGTCCCACAGACCCGGCGTTCGGGGGCAGTGTGGCATTCTCCGATTATGGATCTTCTCGCTGCTGCCGACACCTGGCGGCGAGACGGTGTTGTAGTACTGCCCGGCTACCTCGCCGGTCCTGATCTGGAGTTGGCCAAGGCTGGCCTGACCTCGATCTACCCGACCGCCGAGGACTATCACGCTGATCCTTTGAGCGAGCGCAACCACGTCTACACCGGAGATGAGTACGGCGGCATCATCCCTTTCCCGTTTCCGGCGGTCGCCCTCTGCAACCTTGCCGTGCACGACAAAGTCACCGCATTCGTCGAGACAGCGTTCGGGACGAAGGACATTCGGATCTACGCCTCCGAGCTGTGGGTCAAGTACTCCGGTGCCACGACCTACGAGCAGGAACATCACCGTGACTACCTGAACCACACACCCCTCGCACCGTCGAGCGATATCAAGTGGCGTGGTCTCGAAATGTTCATCTGGCTGAGCGATGTGTCAGAGGAACTGGGCCCGACTCATCTCGTACCGCTCACGGGCACCAGCGGTCTACCCGCCCTGCCACACGTCCAACGGCGAAGCGATCACCCAGCGCTCTACGAGCAAGAGGCGTCAGGGGCGGGCCCTGCTGGCACGATTGTCGTCTACAGCACCGACACCTTTCATCGGGCAACCGAACTGATGGCACCGAGGTCCGACCGATACAGCATCCATGCCAGCTACCGCCATGCTGAGAACACCTGGACCTCTCGCCACTCCTGGGGTGACCAGTCGTTCCACCCTGATTGGCAGCCCTTTGTGGAACAGGCGACCGTGCGGCAGCTACTGCTTTTTGGGTTTCCTCCCCCTGGCCATCCCTACTGGACCTCAGAGACCATCGAGGGTGTCGCAACTCGCTACCCCGGTCTCGATCTCACGCCGTGGCAAGAGCACTTGGCATCCGAGGGGTGACGACCCCCAGTCCGGCGTATGGGGACACACCCCGCCCCCCGCCCTGTCTGGGGATCGCTCCTCTGTTATAGCTCGCTCTGATCGATCGCATCCTGACCCGCTCTATAAGCCTTCCCGGCGTCGTACGGTTCACCACGTTGGGCGTCATCTGCCCGGCGTAGGTCGCTGTGTCCTTCCCGAAGTCGTCTTTGCTTCGACGAGGACCGAAGAACGGCGACACCAATGGCGATCAGCACCAGGAAACACAGGGAGAGAAAGATCTGGGCGAACATGTCACCTCCAAAGGAAGGCAGTCAGACAGTACCGGATTGCCCACTTGCGCCGGACCCGTCCCACGCTGCCGGCGAACTGGGATACCCATGTTGACTGCCTCACGCGACGAGATGGTCGTTGCATTGCACACGGCCTCCGATTGTGGTGTTCCGGCGACGATCCTGCCCGGAGCGCTAGCGTTTCAAATTCGCCAGATCCTGTCGGAACTATGGCGTCAGGCACGACACGGATGGCCAAGATGGCGGTGTCTTTTGCAGTGTGCTGCGCAGTTGCCACCCGTCAGGTCGAGAAGGGTTTCGGAATGAGCGACCGGGAGGCTACGGCTCGCAGACTGAGTAGAGCCCCGGCACTCACCGGGATCCGAGCCGTCGCCATCGGCTTGGTCATTCTGGTACACACGAACATCTCGGTGGCGCAGGGTGGCTGGATCGGTGTGGACGTGTTCTTCGTCCTGTCCGGCTTCCTGATCACGGCGCTGCTCCTCAACGAGCACGGCGCAAACGGACGGTTCTCGATCCCAAAGTTCTACGTACGGCGCGTCTTCCGGCTGGTCCCGGCCTACTGGGCTTTCCTTCTCATCGTGGTTGTCTGGGCCGCCATCTGGCGCTCGGGGCAGTTCAACAGCTGGAGCTCCGAAGTGGTGAAGAACGCCACATATCAGATGAACTTCTTCGATATCAACCACTTCCCGCAGATCGGGATAGGGCATAGCTGGTCGCTCGCCATCGAAGAACAGTTCTACCTAGTCTGGCCGCTGTTGCTGCTGTTCGGGCTCAAGTTCACGCCTCGGAGGGCATTCACGGGGCTGGTAGTGGTTGGCATCCTCGGCTCGTTTCTGGCCACGGTTGTCATGGCTCACCACGGTGTCAGCTACCGCAGGCTCTACTACGGCCTCGACACCAACGCGCTACCTCTTCTCGTCGGATGCCTGGCCGCGTTCCTCTACATCGGCGGCTATGGAAAGAGGATCAGCCCGCAGCGGTCGGCGCTGATCCCCTTCGTCACCATGGTGGTGCTCGCCTTCTTCCTAGTGAGCGTGCCCGAACAGAGCGAATGGGCCTACGAGGGCCCGACCCAACTTGTTAGTCTGCTCACCGCGGCCACCGTGATCGCCATCCTTCTCAACCCGAACTCATGGACGGCCAGGATCCTGGCCCATCCGGGAATCGTCTTCGTGGGCCTGATCTCCTACTCGCTGTACCTGTGGAATCCCTTCGCCATGCTCATCGCACGAAACCTGGCAACGGGGACGGTCGGCCGGGCGCTCCATCTTTTCGTCGGGCTGATCCTCACCTTTGCATTCGCCATCGCCTCCTACTATCTGGTCGAGCGCCCTGGCCTGCGGCTGAAGGACCGATTCGAGGTCGACCGAGGTGGGAGCGGAGCACGCTCGCCCGCAGGGCCATCGCACTCGTAGAAGAGGTGAAGGAGATCGCACTCTCACCCCCCGTCCCCAAGGTGCCGAACTGCCTTACCGTCCCGGCGGACGGGGGCACCACGCTCTGAACCTACACAGGTAGATTGCCCTCCTTATGGCCGACGACGCCACGAAGCCCTCCAGCGACACCGACGCAGACGACCCGGTGCACAGTTTCCTTACTCGTGCAATGCGGGAGGCGGACGCGAGGCCCCCCTTCTCGATGGAGGCCCTCGATGCGGCCATGGAGGCTCGTGGGGGGGATGTGGCTCGCACGTGGCGCCAAAAAAGAGAAGAGTCAGAACGCTCACGGGCCGAGCGTCAGCGTGAGGAGGAAAGACTCGACTCACTACCCCTGGAGGACCTGAAGGCAGAGACGATAGCGGCCTTGGAAGCCGCTGCGGCACTTCTCTCGGAGACTCGACTCGACTCCGAGTTACGTACCCACGGCTGGTCCGAACGCCTGATGACCCTCTTGGCCGGACATTGTTCCGAACTGAAGACCTGGGTTTCGGAGGGAACATACAGCGCTCAACGAGAGGGACCCCCGTTGGGTCGTTGGGTGATCGAAGAAATCGACCCGCGCACAACTGACGAGTTGAAGGTAGCCCTATACCGGGCAGGTGACCTACTGGCTGCGTTCGCTCGACAACAGCAGGCCCCTCAGAACGGTCAGGGTGACTAGTGCAAACGACCCGTTCCCGGCGTTATGGGCGACCCCGCTCAACCGGAGCATTCCAACTCCAGGTCCTCGATTGATCATGGTCCCGCCAGGTCTTGGGCTGTGTCGATACCCTGCAACCAGGCGGTTGCTTCGGGTGATACCACCTCCGTAATCCACTGATGTGCTCTTGCACGCTCGCCGGAGAGCACAGGCCACACTGTTAGAACTGGCTGTTCCTGGAGCGAACGAGGACTCCAGTGGAGCCAGATGAATGGCCGATTCCCGTCCTGCCACCGGTAAGGAAGTCCGTTCCAGTAGATGGACTCAACACCTGGAAACAGGATTGGGATCTCTGAACGCTTGACCGGATGCGACCAGCCCCGAGGAAGCTTGCTACGGACGACAGTCACCCTCCTAGCATCGCATCTGCTCGCTGATGCACCCCGAGCCGGCGATAGGGGATGCTCGCGCATAGCTCAAGATCGCCGAACGCGTAGAGCCATAATTCCTCGGATTTGCGATCTGTCCGCTGGCCTCCAAGACCCAAGAGCAGTACCGGGTTACTTCAGTGACGGAAGGCGGCGTCGGCACCCGGTAGACCCAGTCGGGGGCTCTGGCTCGGGCACAATGAGCGAGACAGGCACATGACTCGGATCTCGGTTAGCTATTGGAGTAAGCGAACCCGCAAAGGCAACTTGACATGCTTGAACGCAATACGGAAGGAATGTGAGCGATGGCCGATTCCAGTGTTGCAAGTCCGGGCACCATGGTAAGGCTGGTAGTCAGCCTCGTTCTGGGCTCGATCGCGCTCGCTACCTTGGGTCCCGCCGCCGCCTCGCAAGCGGCGGGGCCAGCCCCACCGGCACGCTGGGTTCAGTTCCGGCACCTCGCCGCGGTAGTCGATCTCGCCGGACCGCTCAGCAACGGTACGTTTATAGTCGCCGCAGCCGGGCAACTTTCCCTTCTCGATCGCAACGGCCTCCTCAGGCCATTCGCCCGGGGAGCAAGTGGGTATTCCACGGGGCTCGGGCCCGAGCCGTACATCACGCTCGCACCGGCTGAGACGAACGGTCCGAGCAACTGCTCATTCAGTCGAGGCGCGATCTTTGCCATCGAGCCGAACAAGACGCCGGGCGTCATCAAGATCGACGCTCAGGGTCGGGCCCGACGTTTCGCCAATCTGCCAGCCACCGTCCAGCCCAACGGGATCGCTTTTGACATGGTGGGCCACTTCGGGCATCGACTGCTTGTTACTGCAGGGAGCGATGGAGGGACGATCGTGTTCGCCATCGGCTGTTCGGGCAAGGTGACCACGATTGCAAGACACGACCCGTCGGTCGAGGGTGGAATAGCAGTGGCGCCGGCTTCGTTCGGTCGATTCGCGGGTGACCTGATCGCACCAAACGAAGGGAGCGGAAGGGTTTTTGCCATTAAGCCGACCGGTCAAGCGGTCACACTGGTCCAGTCGAACCTGCCGAGTGGAGGGGACATAGGAGTCGAGAGCGCCGGATTCGTGCCCATTGGGTTCGGTCCAGGGGACGCCGCGTACCTCGCCGATCGGTTCTCTGCGGGAAATCCGCACCCGGGCACCAACAGCATTCTGCAGCTACCTGGTTCTGAGCTGATCCAAGCTGGCGTCCGCCCCGGCGATCTTCTCGTTGCCAGCGAAGGCGGCGCAAGAACGATCGCCGTGCGGTGCAAGCGCGTGTGCACCGCACGACACATCGCAGACGGTCCCGTTGTGGCCCACGGCGAAGGCCACATCCGGCTCTCCTAGTCACGTGGTTCGTGGGTTCCAGTCCCATCGCCTCCACCTAACGGGAGTCGAACCATCCGTTCGTGGAAGACCAGCAAGACCTGGGCTGCGCGAATATCCGCAGTGACCCGAGGTGCGCTCTACCCGGCGTACTGGGGCAGGCTGGGAGCCTAGGTCGCAGCTTCAAGTCGATAGTGGAGCCGGAGGACCGGCACTTGGCTCAGATTCAGTTCGTGGTCAGTGCGCAAAACGCCTTCGTCATCCACAAAGACGACGAATCGTTCGTCCAGCGGGACTCGTAGAGCCCACCCGGATTTTCGATCCGGCCGTGCGACCACGAGGTAGGCGCCCTCGCTTCCAAACGGTCCGGCTGGGGAGCTCAGGATTAGCGCACCGTCGGAGCGAACCTCGGGTCGCAGTAGGACGGTCACGCTTCCATTCGGTAGTGGGAAGACAACTCGAATGCTCGGCCGAGCCGCCCTTGGAAGAAGTGCGGTGCTGTACCACCCGCTGTAGATCGCCTGCCCGGTGGTGCGAAGAGTCCGCAACCACGCCGCACCGACCTGCGAACCCTTCTGATCTCTGACCGCCATGACGTGACTGTCGATGCCATAGGCCGTGTCCAGGGGTCGGAGAGGCAGGTTGAGCTGTTGGAGACGCTTGGCGAAGATCGAGGAAATGAGCCAACCGAATGGCCATGCAGCCGGACACCACTGGGACCAGACCTCCAAGCGCCACGCCGAAGTTCGCTCATAGAAGTCCACAACGGGACCGGCCAAGTCCGCCGCACTAAAGCCAGGACCATCCAAAGCGCTCATGGCATCGAGCAGCCCACCCTTACCGACCGAGCCGCCCTCGCGTTCCGCTTCACGGGTGAGCCAGTCGTCCCCAATCTCGCGAAATCCCCCGACAGGACCGAGCAGCCATGGGTGCTCGTCGAAGCTGACCTTGCGACCAGTGGCCCGCACGATCTGCTGGGTGAATCTGTCCACCCGGAAACGGGGGTCCTCCATGGTCGGAGGAGTCTACGAAACGCCTCGCCAGATTTCGGGTGTCCACTTCCCGGCGTACGGGGACACCTTCAACGTGGTCAGCGTCGCCGGAGATCCGAGCAGGGTTACCAACTCGGTACCCGACGTTGTGGTCATATGACGGAGGCAGCCCGTCGGCAGGCTTTGGGCTGTGCCGCAAGGCGGGCCGGGCGGAAGGCATGCCAGCATGGCGCCATGGAAAGCGTGACATCCCCTGGTAGCGCGACCGGCGACGCTGAAGGGTGGGACCTGCGACCCATGGCCCTCGATGACGTCGAAGCAGCGATGTCCGTGGTCGAGGCCGCCGATGCCGCGCAAGCAGAAGCGGGTCAGCTTCCGCCGCGCACCCCACCGAGCGACGCCCAGTTGGAGGCCAGCCGCGAGGGCCATGCTCGGTTCGTGCAGCGCGACGGGCCCGGAGCTTGGGTGGCGGTCTCGGAAGGGCAGGTGGTGGGCGTTGCCGAGTCTGTCCGGCGGGAGAGCTTTTGGGGACTGTCGATGCTGTTCGTCCATCCAGCGTTCCAGAGCCGGGGAGTTGGCGGGCGGCTCCTCGATGCGGCCATGGGCTACGCCGCCGGCGCCACCCAGCGCATGATCCAGTCCTCGTCCGACCCCCGCGCTATGCGTCGCTATTTCCTGGCCGGACTAGCCATGCTCCCGACGGCCGAGATGGGAGGCGAACCCGACCGCCGGGCCATCCCACCCTCGCTGCCCGGTCGGGATGGCGATGAGGGAGACCTCGAATTGGTGGCCGAGGTGGAGGCACACCTGGATCGTTCGCGGACCGAGGATGTGGCCTTCGGGCTGAGGGATGGGCGTTGCCACATTGACGTGGTGGAGAGCGACTCTGGGCGAGGGTGGGTGCTTTGGCGCCCGGACCGACCGGTCATGCTGGGAGCAACTGACGAGCAGACAGCCGCCGTCCTCCTGTGGCGGTTCCTCGCCGGCTCCGAGGGAGAAATCCTGGTCCACGGGCTAACCGCTGCCCAGCAGTGGGCGTTCGACGTACTTCATCAGGCGCGTCTCACGGCGAAGATACGCGGGTCCTTGTTCGTCGACGGCATGGCTGTCCCGGTCCCCTGGATCCCTTCAGGCTGGTACTTCTAGACCCTGATTGGCCGTGAGCGCATGCACAGATCGCTAACAGACGAGGGTCGGCAAGCCTCGCGTTAGCTGTTGCCCAGCTTCTGGCGAACGTCAGCTGTTCCCCAGCCCGGCGTTCTGGGGCAGTCCTTCGGAGCCCGCTCGATGAGCCCAGAGTTTTACTTGGGATCTGTCAGATATGGGTTAACACTCCAAGTTCATGGAGTTAAGACCAGAGCCCTGTTGGCGAGCTCGCGAATGTTCCTGCGCCGCCGCGAGCTGGGCGAGGACGGCCCTTGCCGTCTCGCGATGGTTGAACTCGGCCAAAATCACCTCACCGTCGACCGGGATATACCCGTGGATGGCCCACACTTGTGTGTCCATCTGGAATAGGTCTTGGCCAAGCCGGGGTTGCATGGGGAGAATCGAGTCAATCAACACCTCGGGGCGCTCGCCGCGTTGGTTGGGCATGTTGCTCACCTCGATTCGATCATAGGGACGGCGTCTGGTCTTGTGAAGATCCACGCCGCCCGTGACATGCAGCCTTGGGATCGCCAGCCGGCGGCAAAGGGGTCGAAGTGACCCACCTTCCCGGCGTACGGGGGCAGTGCAACGACTCCCGAATGGTTTGCCCAGGCACACGCCTGGAAGCAGTATCTCCAAGGTGTCCGAGAGTGTGACAGTCGTCCGTCAGGCAACTGTTGCTGATGGAGAAGAGATTGGCGATGCCCACGCTTCGGCATGGGAAGTTGCATACGTCGACCTCTTTGAGCCCGATGTTCTCCGTCGGGCAGCAGCACTTAGACGGACGATGTGGAGCCAAAGGCTGGCGAGTAGCGACTTCGACCTCGCCAGCCTCTTGGTCGCCTACCAGGGCGGGCGTGTGGTCGGGTTCTCCGAGTTCGGCAAAGACCGAGAGGAGACTGGTCGAGGCGAGATCTTCGGCTTCTACCTACATCCAGCCGCATGGGGCCAGGGAGCGTCGACGCAGCTGATGGCGGCCTCCTTGAGAGACTTGGCAAATCTGGGTCTCGATCCCGTCGTGGTGTGGACCCACCCCGGCGCTGGTCGTGCTCAGTCCTTTTACGTCAAGAGCGGCTTCAAAGCGACGGGACGATCTAGGGTCGAAACCCTTGGTTCCGGGATAGATGCACCGGAAGTCGAGTTTGTGCGCGTCGGCAATTACTGACGGAGCCGGCAATGTCTCGCATGGCCGGCGTATGGGGCAATCATCCAGTCCTTCGAGACGGTCGGTGAGCGCCCCGTCCGACTTGATATGCCTCCTCCACCAAGGCTGCGAAGGACTCGTCGAGCTGCGCGGCGTTCGTTATCCGAAACTGATGGACAAACAGGCTCTTCGTGTAGGGCGAAACCCGCAGGAACCTCTCGTCCTGCACTTCTCGCTGTAGATCGAGAAATCCATCCAGGGAGGCTTTGCGGGGTTTTGCCCCAGCGAAACCCCGGTGAGTTCCCTTGAAGGCAATGGCGGTCTTGGTGACACTGACCGTGTATGGCCCACATCCCGCCAGCAATCTGACGAAGCGTTTGTAGAGGTCCACGACGCCTTTGGGTTTATCGGCCAAATGCCGCTCGACGCTCCATTCTTCAGCAGCAGACTCCACTGGCACAGGGTATGCGGAGGTGGCACACCGTCCCGGCGTATGGGGGCA
This sequence comes from uncultured Acidimicrobiaceae bacterium, assembly GCA_963744225.1. Lineage (GTDB taxonomy): Bacteria > Actinomycetota > Acidimicrobiia > Acidimicrobiales > RAAP-2 > Bog-473. The sequence goes on along the minus strand of CAVUSV010000005.1, from coordinate 112,591 downwards.
CCGTCAACAACGCGATGTCGCTCGCGCGTTATGGGGCACCTTGCGGACGTCTGACCCCTCGAGCTGGTCCATCCGCAGCTTGCTCAGGTGGCCGGATTGACGGAGCCATTTCAACTTTCTCGCGGTCAGCATGGATTTGGCCGTCCCGGCTCGGAAAAGTGAGTCCATACCCCAGCCGATCTGGGCAGCTTGTGGTGCCCTCCACAACCGTCTATTGGGTTGAAGCGTCCCGGGGATTGGCGACTCGAACAGAGTCAGGGTCGGGCACTGTGTCGTTCTGACCTGAGTCGGGATCTCGCCCGGCACGCTTCACAAGCTGAGGCTGAGGAACCCGAACTCCTGCTCGGTACACGGCTTCGACGCTTCTGACCGCTGCGATGTCATCCAAGGGGTTTCCCCGGATCACGAGCAGATCGGCGTCAGCACCAGCCGCTATCCGACCCTTCGCGGCCCCGAGTCCGAGGGCGGTTGCCGCGACCGATGTCGAAGCTCGCAGGGCTTCTTCGGGCGTCATCCCGATCCCATCCACCAGAGCTTCGAGCGCATACGGAAGAACGTCGTGCGGCTTGCCCGGGGACACGCCGGCATCGCTTCCCGGGATCATCGTGGCACCCGCCCGCCACATGTGGCCGTGATTGCCGATGATGGCCGCCAGGCGTTGTGCAATGGCCGGGGGCGGGGCGGAGGCGCCCGGCACCGCGCCGGGGGTGACGCTGACGACCACGCCGCTGGCGGCGATTCGATCGAGGATTGCCGGATCGGCATCGACTCCGCTCGGGGTCATGAACGTGACGTGCTCCAAAGTGTCAAAGCCGGCCTCGACGGCGTCGGCTACGGCTTTCGCTCCGTGGACGTGAGCGGCGGTGGGCAGACCAACACGGTGGGCCTCGTCGACCACGGCCCGCAGGGCGCCCAGATCGTACTGAGACTCATACGGCTGGCTCCCGGGGGTGATGTTGCCCCCGCTCACCATGACCTTGACCACATCGCAGCCTCGATCGGCCCGCTCCCGCACCGCCGCGCGCAGGGCGACCTCACCCTCTGCCTCGCCGCCGAGGAAATGGCAGTGGCCACTCTTGGTCGTAATCGGTGGTCCGGCGGCAACGATGCGGGGGAGGGCGGCTGCCGGACCTCGCTCGCGCAGCGCCAGTGACAGATACCCCCGGTCTCCCAGGTCGCGTACCGTCGTTACCCCGGCCCGGAGGGCCTGGGCCCCGGCGGAGCGCATGTGTGACAAGAGCGCGTCGTCGTCTGCCCGCGCCAAGGGTTCCACCAGGTCGGTGGCGGCGTGGAAGGCGAGATGCACGTGCGCGTCGATGAGCCCAGGCAGCAAGCAGGCCTCTGTACCAAAGTTGACAAGCGTCGCCCCCTCAGGAGGCTGGGCCCCGCTTCTATCGACGTCGACGATCTGACCGTCCTCGATGAGCACAGTGGTCAGACCGAGAAGCCGTTCACCGTCAAACATGTGCCCGGCCTGTATGGCGGTCATTTCCTTCACTGGCCTCGACAATAGGGGTCGGGAAACCTGAGTGCTGGAGCGATGCGTCATTGTCGCGTTTGGGTCGACGAAAGCGGGTGTCGACTGAGCTGTGGTCACGCCAGAGTTTCGATCTTTGGCCTCGCGGACGTTTCGATTTCCACTGCTCGATAGTGCTGACCAAAGGCACCTTGTGTCCTGCTGCCAATGTGTCTAGATCGGGCCGCTCCCCGGCAGGTGCTCAGTTGCAAGCGCCACGTTTATTCGGTGCCCCTCGGAACTATCGGAACTGGACGAGGTTGCTTCCGAGGGCACGGTGTTGGTCGCATCCATTCGATCTGTGCCACACCGTTGGGGTAGCCCATAACGCGCGCTCGACTGCGTGCCGACAGGTAGCCCCGACGTGCCGAAGTGTCCCACCCTCCCGGCGATCTGAGACACGACCTCGCTCGTAGACTTCTCAACTGTGGCCCTCATCGGGATTGCACATTTCGCCCCGCTCCTGGAACCCAATGATGACTATGCGATGGTCTGTGTCGGAATCTCCGGCTACTGGGCGGGCGAGGATTCGACGCCGAAGTTAGAGGATTCGCCGATCTTTGATGACGTGCATTCCGCGCTCGAATGGGCCGAGCCCAGAGCCAGGATTGTCCTCATCCGGGTGTCGATGAACGGACAGACCTACCAGTTTGGAGAACCGTACTCGGACCCGACGACCTCATACCTTCCACTCGATCTCGACAAGGCGGAAGCTGAGTTCGAAGCGATCCTTGGGAAAGTGGTCCACTAGACCAGATCAACTCGAAGCCGGTTCAGACTGCCCCATAAGTGCCGCACGGTGGCACCCGCTCCCGGCGAACGGGGCACGCCGGGGATGGGTGGTCTAGTTCCCCTGGGCAAGCGCTTAGGGCAGGCTCACGGTCCCAGATCCACTAACCGAGCCGTACTGGCTGATCGGATTGGCGTTATTGCTGGTGTTACAGCCGCCGCTTTTCGTCTTGGGAAGGATGAACGTGTACTGACTGTTCAAGGTGAACGAACCAGTGATTCCCGCATATGCCCCAGTGCCGCTCACAATCGGGACCGGCGCCGATGCCGTGAAGAACGCCGAGCAGTTCGACTGATTGATCTGCGGGTTGGCGTTGTTCTGCGCGGCGTTGAACTGCTTGAGATTTACCTTGATCGTCCCCTTCTTCAACACTGCCTGACCGGACTTCTTACCCTTCGTGACGCCATAGTCCGCTATGGCCCCGGTGATCAGGATCTTCCCGCCGTTGCCCGTAAGGCTCGGCGTCAACCACACTTGAATACTGCCGCCAGACGATGACGACTGTGCCGACGCCGCCGCGGATGCCAGGGTCAGGCCCCCCATCAAGACGAAGCAGGCGATTGCGGCTTTCAGGACGCGGGTCATGGTTCCTCCAAGGGTCAGTTCGGATGCCAACTATTGCATTTGGCCTCCGGTCGTGCAACGGCAGATGCATCGCGCTCAGCGGGGTTGTCGCGTCCCAACGACTCTCAGTCGGTCCCGGTGGGCTTGCCTAGATGTCCCACTGTGGCGTGTCGGTATCCCTGTCGTACTGCAAGGTGGCACCCCTTCCCGGCCGTACTGGGGCACCCCTGACCCGACCAGTACCAGCACATCGATGGTGATCAGCAGGCGGCGTAGATCTGCCAGTGTTCGGGGACACCTTTCAGTTCGTGAGCGCCGCGGTCTTCGAAGCCGAGGCCTGATCCCACAACGAGATCGCGCACCGTGCGCGACACGAGGATCTCTCCCTCGTTAGCCAACGCCGCGACGCGGGCGGCGATGTGGACGGCGATACCCCCGAGGTCGTCGTGTCGCCGCTCAACTTCGCCGGCGTGCAAGCCGGCCCGGATCGGCACGCCTGCGACTGCAAGTACGTCGCGAAGGTCCTGCGCGCACTGCACCGCTCGCGCCGGTCCGTCGAACGTGGCCAACATGCCGTCCCCTGTATGTTTCACGACTTGTCCGCCGAAGCTAGCGACGAGCTGTCGTGATCGGAGATCATGCTCGTCGAGCAGGACATTCCACCGGCGATCGCCGATCTGTGCGGCTCGACGAGTTGACTCTACGATATCGGTGAACATGACCGTCGCAAGCACGCGCTCACTCGCGAAGCGCGAGCGGGCTCCTGCGACAAACTCGAGAACCGTATCGAGCAGAGTCTCGTAGTCCTCGGCGCGCCAGCTCGTGTGCATGACGAGCGGGAGCTCAACATAGCGGGCTCCGTCGATATGCTCGGCCAGGTGCCTGCCATAGGCCACATTTACGACGGGGTCGCCGCTTGCGTGGAGTACCAACGTCGGCACGTGCACCGCCGACAAGATCGGTCGGACGTCGATGACGTAGTTGCGGCGCATGATCTCGGCGATCATGTGCGGCGTGCATGCGTTACGCTCGAAGTGCGCGCTCAACCCCTCTGGCGCTTCGTCAGCGTGGGCGACAAGGCCAGAATCTCGTAACGCCACCCCTGTGCCCCACACTTGGGGTAGCAATGCGAGCAACGCCTCCCGTTCGGGATTGATCGTCGGGGCCGCCGGAGAATCGGGCTCTGTGCCGCCGCCGACCGCGTACGTCCCGTACAGCGAGAGGCTTTCCACGCGCTCGGGATACGTCGTTGCGAGCAGGATCGCCATCGGACCACCCTCCGACATCCCGAACAGGTGTGCCCGCTTCCAGCCAGCAGCGTCCATGACTGCTAGTGCGTCGTCCGCCGCGCTCGGCGAGGCTTCCGAATCCAAGATCGCGGCTTGACAGACCGGTTCCCCGCTTGTCGAAAACGATCACTCGGCATGTACTGCCCAAACCTCGAAAGAGGTTCGCGTACGACGCCGCTTCCCAGTTGAGTTCGATGTGGGAGATAAAGCCCGGGATGAAAACCAGCCGCGGCCCCGTGATCTGACCGAACTCCTGCCACGCGATGTCGATCCCACCAGCACCGGCCGCATAGCGGATCTGAGACCTCTCCACCACCAGCCATCATGATCCGCGGACAATCCCTCGTCCACCACCAAGAGTCCACCGACTGCCGGACGGTCTGACGTGACGTTCCCCCCTAAAGAGGTGCCGAAGTGTCTCCCTCCGTACCGGCGAACTGGGGCAGGTCTGGCCTTTCACAGATGCCGCCGTGGCGCTGGGCGCGGCAATCGTTAGAGGATCGTCACGCGGGTCGCTTCTTGCTTGCCTTGGACGAATCCGGCACGGGCGGAGGGGATGCGGGTCGCCAGGTCCATCTGGTTTGTGCCCATTGCGGCTTGGGAATTGGCGTCCGGCGTGATCACCTCGACGCGGCTGCCCTGGCTACGCAGAGCCTCGACCTGGCCCTCCAGGTCCATGCCCCATTCCGGTGGTCTGCGCAGGCCCTCGAACTGGCCTTCGGCCAATGTCGTGCTCCGCCCGCCGAACGGCGAGAGCACCACGACATTCGCATAGCCCGAGGCAAGGTCGGCGTTGTCGGGGGAGCGCACGCCGCCGTTGATGTAGTGAGTGCCGTTGATCCTGATAGTGGGGGACGAACCCGGCAGCGCAGTGCCCGCGGTGACCGCGTCCACCAAGGGGACGCCCGAATCGCGGTCGAAAGTAGCCAACTCGCCGGTATGCGCGTCGATGGCTACCACGATCATCGGCCTGGCCGGCCATTCATGGCGAGGCAACCGGGCGGCGACCGCGGCGCGGTGCTGACCCGCCGTGGGTCCGAGTAGGGAGTCGCACTCCAACCCGAATGCGCCCATCGCACGTTGTAGATCGGCAGCCGAGGTGGCGGCGGCGGAGATGGCCCTCATCCGCTCGAACACCGTGGCCATCGGCAAAGCCGGCGGTCGTTCGCGGTTCTGTCCGACCGGTTGAAATGACGGGGACAACACCGAGGCGAACAGTTCGGCCGGCGGTATTCCGCAGCGCAGATGTGCTGCCGCGGTGGCACCAGACGACGTGCCGATCACCAAATCGGAGGCCTCTGTCATATCGAGACCCGCTTCGGCCAGACCTGCGATGATCCCGATCTCCCAGGCATTTCCGGCAGCCCCACCACCACCGAGAACCAGAGCAACGTTGTGAGCCACTTGCGGGTGCGACGTTCGTCGCGCCGAGTCAGGCGTGAAGGATTGGGCTTTGCCCCCAGTCGCTGGGAGCGATTCGAAAAACTGCGACATGTCTTGGTCCCTTTCAGGGCATCCGAGATAAGGGCACCCGGGGACCGATGACGACGAAGCTCTAGCGGCTCCAGCGTGAAGGGGTGAGTGCCCGACAGTGAATGAAAAGAATCGGAACCACCTCCTTAGATCGTGCGCTGCGACAGCGCTGCTGAACGAGAACAACTCTATCAATAGTCGGGGCAACCGAATCCCGGCGAGCTCGGGGACGCCCTTCGTCGGTCGGAGGACGCGGCGGTACCGGGCGACGACGTTGGCCTATTCGAGTTCGGGATCCTCGGCTGGAACAAGCTCTGCTCGTCGGTGTCCTCGGCCGCCCATGGCTCTCGTTACAGTGACCCGATGACCACCGTCAACGTCAATGAGGTGGCCCTGGGCATCGAGTCGTTCGGTGATGACGACGCACCGCTCGTACTGCTCGCGGGCGGGACAACCATGCTGTCCTGGCCAGACGCGCTCTGCGAGCGGCTCGCCGCCGGCGGGCGGCGCGTGGTGGGCTACGACTTGCGCGACAGCGGCGAGTCGACGGCGGCGGACCCAGAGGCGCCCGCCTACACCATGCGCGACCTCGCCGCCGACGCGGCGGCCCTCGCCGACGCTCTCGCTGGCGGGCCCGTTCACCTCGCCGGGATCGGCGTCGGCGGGATGGCCGCCCAGGTGGCCGCGCTCGACTATCCGCGTGCGTTCTCGGCGCTCAGCCTGGCCAGCACCCGGCCGGTCGCGCCGGGCCCGCCTGACGATGATCTTCCCGACTATGACCAGGCAACGATGAGCCGCCTGTTCGCGGAGCCGATGCCCGACTGGTACAACCGCGATGCAGTGGCGGAGTTCGCCGCCGACCGTGCGGAAATCCGCGGTGATGACCCCGCCGCGGCGCGGGCGACCGCGGCGCGCATCTGGGACCGCACGCCGGGCACCGCACCCTCGGTCCAGATGGCCAACCAGCTGGGCATGGTGTTCTCGAAGCTCGACTGCAAGCCCCGCTGGCGCGAGCGCCTGCCCGAGATCGCGATCCCCACGCTCGTCGTCCACGGCCGCCGCGACCCGTTCTTCCCTCTCGGCAACGGCGAGGCGATCGCGCGCGATCCCGGGGGCGCGGCTGCTCGTCCTCGAGGAGGCCGCCACTGCGATCCCCGATGCAGCGGTGAGAGAGGTCGCGGAGGCAATGCTCGGGCTCGGGTAGTGGTCGTCGTGAGGTCAACGATGCAGTCGCCAACCTCGGTTCGCACATCATCACATTCACTCGATCTCACCCCAAGACCTTCGATGCGTAGACATCGAACCGGCGAACGGGGGCAGCCTGGATGAGTTGGTGCGGGGACCGGGTCTACTATCTGCCTTCAGCCTTCGACCCCTAACGAGATTGCGGCTCCGGATCCCATCGCCTTACCGGCAAGTCGACCAATCAGATCAGTCTGCCACCAGTCCGGCGAACTGGGGCACCCTCGGCACTATGGTCGGCCAGATGCAGATAGGAGCCGTGACGATCGCGGGCGTCTCAGACGGGAGTCTCCAGGCACCCCCGACGCTCATGTTCAACAAGACAGATCAGGACTGGCTACAGCACTCTCAGTTCCTAGACGAAGAGGGCATGCTGCCGATCGAAATGGGCGGGTTCCTTGTGCGGAGCGGCGACCGTCTAGCACTCGTCGACACCGGAATAGGTCCACACGCAGCTCCAGATCGGACTGGGAGGTTTATGAAGAACCTGACGGCCCTGGGTGTGCAGCCGTCCGAGATAACAGACGTCGTACTGACTCACCTCCACTTCGATCACCTCGGGTGGGCCACCGACGGGGAGCGTCGTCTGTTCGGCAACGCCACGTATCGGTGCCATGAGGCGGACTGGGAGTTCTTCATGGGTTCCTCGCCGTTCGACGACAGCCTGGCCGTCTCGTTGATGGGTGGCCGAGCATCGTCGGAGCTGCTTCCGCCGATCGCAGACCGCCTCGAAACGTGGAGCAGCGACGGGAGGATTCTTCCAGGCATGGATGTGCGCAGCGCTCCCGGTCACACGCCCGGCAGCACGGTCATTGTCATTTCGTCTGGGACCGAGCGAGCCATGCTCCTTGGTGACGTCGTGCACTGCCCCGCAGAACTCCTCAGCGACGACTGGGAGATGATTGGTGACCTCGACACGCAACTCGCGCAAAGGTCACGTGAGGCTCTGGCCAGGGAACTCGAAGGGTCGGATATCCCAGCCGCAGCGACCCACTTCCCAGGGCTTCAGTTCGGTCGGCTTTTGGCGGCCGAGGGCCGTCGACGGTGGACGTTCGACTGAACCTGCGCCACCGGCTGTTGCAGGTACCCATCTGCATTCCTGAACGCGTCAAGCGCTATAGCCGCCCACTGTCCCGGCGTATGGGGCGGGGTGGCGGCGATGGCGTCGTGACTCGCTATTGCCTGCAGTCTTCGGATCCACCCAACCCTTATCCACTGCGAGCAACAATGCGGCACGGAAGTTCAGTCTTCTCGTTCAAGTGGTAACTGGCACAGACGCGGTGATATCCGTCCGCCACCCACAACGGCGAACCCTCGACGAGTAGGACGGGTGAGAGCTTCTTACCAAGCTTGACTTTCTCGAGGTCGGCAGCGACCTCCGAATCCTCGGGTCCGAGCAACGGCAACCCAGAAGCTCGCAAGATGTCTTTGGCAGCAAAGTGCGTCAGGCCCGCCTGTTTACGTAGGGCCTTCACGAGTTTCGCCGCTGACTTCGATCCAACCAACAGCGAAAGGTACGACTTGGCCGCTGGATAATCCTCAGCATCCGGCTCGTCTTTCCAGTTTTCGGTTGCCATGCTGGTCGAGCGTAGTGACAAGACGGGCAAGCGCCTAACCTCAGTCCAATTCCCACATGAGTGAGTGGCCTCTCCCAGACAGCCCCAATCCGTGTCGCGTGGCGAGGTCCCCGGCCCGGCGAACGGGGCGCCCATCCAATCTGGTTTGAGCGACCTTTAGATCGACTTGCGGAACTCGACTCCCTCGCCAAGCAGGCGCGTGGTCTCAGTTATGTCGTTCACTGGGATTATCTCGAAATCCAAATATGTGCCGAACTTCGCCGGGGCTTCAGCGAGTGAATCTGGATTGTCAGTCTCGACGACTGCAAAACCGCCTGTACCGTCGAGGCGACCCAAGAACTGATGAAATGTCTCGTCGGCGGGCGGCGACCACTTCCCGAAAACCTCGAGTGTGCGAGCTGCCGCAGCTTCATTGTCAGCGGCCGATGCGCCACTCCGAGTCTTCCACGTCACTACGAACTTCATTACCGACTCCTCTCGCGTCAGGTCTTCGCTTGGTCTAGCACCGCCTTCCCGCCCTGCCAACTGGGATTGCGAACGTTGAGTCGCGCTCAGGTGACTAGACGTCTACGTTCAGCGTCCTCACAGGACTTGAGCATGCTCAAGGTGGTGCCGAACCGTCCCACCCTCCCGGCGGTATGGCACACCTATACGGGATTGGGAGCCTCGTTCTTCCAGCGACGTTCCGGCTTCACATGCACCCCGCGCCTTCGGGTAGGGCGCCTGCTACTTGTACCGTCGGTGAATGCTCCACACTCGATTCACGCAGATGTTCGGCTCGTCCCATCCGGTGATGTCGGCACCCATGGCCATGCACAGCGGCGGGACCCTCGCAGGGGCCGTCTCGGCGGCAGGTGGGTTGGGGTCGTTCGGCGGGATCCACAGATCGATGGATCCAGACTGGATCCGATCACAGGCCGCCATCGTCCGAGCGACAACCGACCGGCCCTTCGCTATCGGGTTCATCACAGACTTCATTCCACAGTGCGAACCGCTGTTCGAGGCCGCGTTGGCCGAGCGTCCAGGGGCGGTGGCGTTCTCTTTTGGTGACCCTGGACCGTACATCGACCCGTGCAAGGCGGTAGGGGCCCGCGTTATCTGTCAGGTGCAGAACTTCGATCAGGCAGATCGCGCTGTCGGCTGCGGAGCCGACATCTTGGTCGCCCAGGGCAACGAAGCTGGCGGCCACACCGGATCCATGGGCACATTGCCGTTGCTCGCCGGCATCGTGGCACTCCATCCCGACATTCCGACCTTGGCCGCTGGTGGGATCGGTGATGGTCGGACGCTGGCCGCCGCCCTCATCGCCGGAGCCGATGGCGCGTGGCTGGGAACCGCCTTTCTTGCCACCCCAGAAGCGGTCGAGGTCGACGACATCCACAAGCGCCTGATCGTTGACAGCGATGGTGCTGACACGGTGTTCACCCGGGTATACGACATCATGTCCGGGATGCCGTGGCCGGCAGGGGTCGGCGAACGCGTCCGCCGCAACCGCTTCACAGACGAGTGGATCGACCGCGAGTCTCAGCTTCAAGATCACCGGGAGCAGGTGGTCGAAACGAATGCAGCCAAGTCCTCTGGGGACAATGAGGACTTGGCGACTCGGGAGATCCTGTACGGTCAGTCGGCTGGTCTCGTCAGCGATGTCCGACCCGCATCGGAGGTTGTCCGCGTGGTCTGCAGGGATGCCGAACGCATCCTAAGAGAGCGCCCAGAGGGCCTGCTCACCTAACCCTCGGCCGATGACTGGGGCGCCTTTGACTCCGTACGATGGATCCATGACTGAACAACCAACGGACTTTTCCAAGGGCATCGGAGCGCCGGCCACGAGAGCCCTGGTCGGAGCTGGCTACTCCAAGCTCAGTGAATTGGCTGGCGTCTCCGCCTCCGAGTTGAAAAGGCTTCACGGCATGGGTCCGAGATCCTTACGGATTCTGCAAGAGGCTCTGGAGGAATCCGGTCAATCGCTGGGGTAACGCCTCCCCGGCCCGGCGAACTGGGGCACCCTGTCCGCCGAGGTGGTAGTCAAATACAAGCCACGAATCTATTGACGTTGGAAGAACGTCAATAGATTCCCCTCGAGATCGAGCGTTGCGAACTCCCGCGTGCCCCAGTCTGTATCAACTGCGTGGCCCGGATCGTTGGGATGCAGAACGCCAGCACGTGCCATTTCTTCGTACAGCCCGTCAACCCCAACGACCTCGATGCGACAACTTGATGTCCCAGCAATGAAGCTCTCGGCTCCGCTGCACACAGGTTCCTCGACGAAGTTGACCCGCTCCCTCCAACCCTGATCGTTCGCCGCCCAGAGGTGCAATTCAGCATCGTCTCGTTCCAGTATTGCGAAGGAGTGCTCCCTGTGTCTGACGAAGAACCCCAGCCGCTCGTTGTAAAAGAGGACGGCCGCCTCGACATCTTGTACAGGCAGGGCCGGCACGGTCCTGGACAGTTTCATGACCCAAGTGTGGCCCCGCCGCCTCGATGACTCAATCTCTCGCGTGAATCCTTACGTCCTCCCAGCTTGCTCATCATCCGCGATCGGCGGCGAGCGCCGATGACGAGGTGCAAGGTGCGATCATTCATGCCATGTCCCGGCGAACTGGGATACCCCGAATTCGCCCTTTCGGCATTTGGGTACGCCCGAGTTCTCCTAGCCGCGCCAGGTGTGAATGACCCGTAGCGGCAGGCGCTCGGGTTCGGGCGGGAGCTGGTCGCCGAAGATCTCGCCGAGGAGCGGATGCACGACGGGGTGAAGTCGCTCTTCGGCGAAACGGTCCGAATCTTCCTCTGATTCCCACACGTCGATGTATCGCAACCCACCTTCTGGACGCTCGATCGCTAGGTGGATGACTAGGCCCGTTGGCGGTTCTTCGCCGAGCCCGTCGGTGATCCGTTTGTAGAAAGCCGCGTCAATCGGGACGTCCTGCGTGAAGGCATAGGCCATCTGAGTCTCTCCTTGTCTATTTGCTCCGAAGCTCCTTCGGGTGAATACTGGGGCAGATGGCCGAGGAAGTCAAGAAGCGCCGTCCCTATGACGCCACCAGACGCCGTGTCCGTTCGGCCGAGACTCGCCAGCGAGTCCTTGATGCTGGACGCAGCCTGTTCCTCGATCGGGGATACAGGGCCACGACGATCGCGGCCATCGCGGCCCAGGCTGAGGTGAGTGTCGACAGCGTCTACGAACTCGTTGGGCGCAAGCCACTCGTCCTTCGAGAGTTGATTGAGCAAGCGATCTCGGGGAGCGATCGGGCCATCGTCGCTGACGAACGGGACTATGTGAAGGAAATGCTCGCTACCGACGACCCCGTAGGAAAGCTTGCGATCTACGCTCGGGCCGTTCGACGTATCCAGGCCCGGATGGCACCGCTGCATCTCGCTCTTCGGGATGCCTCTTCAACGGAGCCGGAGGCCGAGGAGGTGTGGCGAGACATTAGCGAGCGCCGGGCGATCAACATGCGCAGGTTGGTTCAAGACCTCAAGAACACGGGGAAGCTGCGACAGGATCTCTCGATCAAGACTGCGGCCGACGTCGTGTGGGCCATGAACAGCGCCGAGATGTACGTGATGCTCACCGTCGATCGAGGTTGGTCTCCCCAGCGCTATGAGCGGTGGTTGGCGGACTCTTGGTGTCGACTATTGCTCCAGTAACTGATTGTCCGTATTGCCAGTTGCAGAGCGGTCCTTCCTTGTCTCCCAGGTCTATTCACATGCTGGCGACGCTGTCCCAGCTCCGGCGTTCGGGGGCAGGCCAAACTGCGAATCGGTCACCTGGCCGCAGCGTATCGAGATGGCGAAGGGAATCGAGAAAAATCGTCTCTATCTAACCGTGCCGGGCAAATGTATCTTGGGCAGCGATGGTAAGGGGCGAAGGAATCACAGTCGCTCGGGGAGTCAGTGCTGTCGAGGCATTTGATTTCGTCCTGGACCCTGCCCAATACACCAAGGCTGATACGAAGATGGTGTGGGTAACCAAGCTCGCCGAAATTCCCAACGGGATGTTGGCCCGCGAGGATGGCAAGTTTCTCGGTCGGTTCAAGGGCTCGGTCATCACCCGATACCAATGGGACCGGCCGAGTCATATTGACGTGACTCTTGAACACGGTGTTCCGAGAAGCCTCCACGCATGGTTTGAGATTGAAGATGTGTCCGAGGGCGTTCGTATTCGGCACGTCGAAGAACTTGACCTCGGTCATGGAGTCTTTGGGGCACTCCACGACCTGGTCGCCGGAAGGTGGTTCGCTCAGTCGGTAAAGGAAGAAGTAGCCGAGATTGGACGGCTTCTTGAGGACGGCCAACGTGGACGTCCATTTGACGATCACAACAGGTAGCGCCCACACCCGGCGATCGGGGGCGCCTCGGTCGCTTGGCGCTTCTACGCTCGTCCAATGACCCTTGAGTGGGAGCAGACGATCATCGAGGCGCGCGACCCCGGCACACTTGGGAGTTGGTGGCGAGAGGCGCTCGGTTGGGTCGTTGTCAACGACGATCCTGAAGAGTTCGAGATCCGACCGACTGCGGATCGTCTCCCTGGACTCTTGTTCGTGCCAGTCCCGGAGCAAAAGACCTCCAAGAATCGACTGCACCTCGACTTTCGCCCAGACGACCGAGACGCCGAGGTTGACCGACTGCTCGCGCTCGGAGCCACACGAGCGGACATTGGACAAGGCGAGCAGACGTGGACTGTGCTCCAGGACCCTGAGGGAAATGAGTTCTGCATACTCGGATCGCGAGTGCTCTGACCCGGCGTACTGAGCTACCCAAGTCCGAGGCCGGCGGAGCAGGACTCGCAATCCATCAGGGGGCCGCTCGGGCATACCCCGACATGCTGACGTAGGCGCAAACAGTTGTATGCCCATTCGGCACAGGCCTCAAGATCACCCGATCGGGTGGCAGCGACCGGATCTCGACCAGAGCGCAACAACGTTCACCTCTGGTCCATGGCGCTTTACGGCAATCAATGGGTCTGTTATTACGTAAAACCACAGATCATCAATTTTGCGGTGGAAGTGGGGAACAGATGTCCAGTGCCTTTCGAGCCCGGCGGGTTGGCGTGTGCGCAACGGCGGTCATTGCGGCGGTATTGATCGGATCGAGCGGGGCCAGTGCGGCGTCCGCCGGCTCCGGAGCACAAGAACCCGGGCTCTTCTCAGGCCATCAGTGGACGGGAGCAGGCTCCGGAAGCTCCGCTCATGCCCTGGCTCCCAGGACGCCGGGGCTTCAGGTCGTCGCGTCAGGCCTCAACCAGCCCCACAAGCTGTCCATCGGACCGGATGGGAACATTTATGTGGCCGAGGTCGGGGACGGCGTGGTGGGCGCCGGCTGCGTGACCGGGACCGAGGCGGCCTGCGCCAACAACTCGGGAACCATCGACCGCATCACGCCCCAGGGTGCGGTGACCCACGTGGTCACGGGGCTGCCCTCGGTGGGCAATCCCGGGGGCGGGTCCGCCAGCGGCGGAGTGGCCGATGTGCACGTGGTGAACGGCAAGATCTACGGCGTCGTCCAGAACCAGAACATCGACCCGACGACGGGCCAGCAGACGTACGGCCCTGCCGGTGCCCTCCTCGGTGACCTGGTCAGCGCACCCCTCAGCGGCGGGACGGCCACGTCCGTGGCCAGCTTCGGCCCCTACGAGGCGGCCAACAATCCCGACCACGGGGCCGGATCCGGTGGTCCGAGGGACCCCGCCATCGACAGTGATCCCTATGCGTTGGTGCCCTACAACGGCGGCTTCGCCGTCGCCGACGCCGCCGCCAATGACATCCTGTTCGTCAACGCGGCGGGGCAGATCTCCACGCTGGCCGTCCTTCCCCTGATCCCCGAGCCCACATCCGGCGGGACCGTGATGGCCCAACCGGTCCCCACCTCCTTGGCCGTCGGGCCGGACGGGGCGCTCTACGTCGGTGAGCTCGGCGGGGTCGGCGGCCCCGGCACGGGCACCGACGTCGGGGACGTCAACGTCTACCGCATCGCCCCAGGTGGGACGCCCACGGTCTACGCCAGCGGCTTCACGATGATCGGGAGTATTGCCTTCGACCAAGCCGGTCGGCTGCTCGTGATGGAGATCGACACCGCCGGCATCCTCGACCCGTCACCGGTGCCCCAACCCGGTGCGATCATCAGGATCAACGGGGACGGCACCCGGACCACCCTGGCCAGCGCCGGGCTCGAGTTCCCGCTCGGCATCGCCGTGGCGAAGGACGGGTCGGTCTACGCGTCCAACTTCGGAATCATCCCTGCCAGCGGGGGTCCCATCCCCGGTGTCAGCGGTCAGGTCGTCCGGGTCTCCGACCCCAATCCGGCCGGCCAGCTGGGCGCCAACCTAGGCGGTTATCGCCTGGCGGCCTCAGACGGTGGTGTCTTCACCTACGGTGCCTTCGGCTTCTACGGATCGATGGGAGGCACCCGTCTCAATCAGCCGGTCGTGGGCGTCGCGTCCAACCCCGTCGGACCTGGGTACTGGCAGGTGGCCTCCGACGGCGGCATCTTTAGCTTCGGAACGTCGAACTTCTACGGCTCGACGGGTGGGATGCACCTCAACCAACCCATCGTCGGTATGACTCCAACGCCCGACGGCCGCGGCTACTGGCTGGTGGCGGCAGACGGAGGGATCTTCACCTTTGGTGACGCCGTGTTTCACGGCTCGACTGGAGCCATCCATCTCAACAAGCCCATTGTCGGGATGTCTGCCACCTCGAGCGGGGGTGGCTACAACCTGTTCGCTTCCGACGGTGGCGTGTTCACCTTCGGCGACGCCACGTTCCATGGCTCCCATGGCGGGAGCCCACTGAACGCCGCCATCGTCGGCGGGGCGACCACTTCCACCGGGGGCGGCTACGACCTCTTCGCTGCTGACGGGGGCGTGTTCACGTATGGAGCTGCCGGGTTCTTCGGTTCTATGGGCGGCGTCCACCTGAACCGGCCTGTAGTCGGAGGCCAGATTACGCCGGACAACAACGGTTATCTGCTGGCTGCGACGGACGGCGGAATCTTCGCCTTCGGCAACGCTCAATTTGCGGGCTCAGCGGGAAGTCTCAAGCTCAATAACCCAGTGGTGGGAATCGGCTAGCGATTTGAGTCAGAAGAGTCACCTGCCAGGCTGTGCTGCGCAGACCAGGTTCAAGGAAACTGGACTATGAGTAGCCCCTATGTGCCGAACTGCCGCACCGGCCGGCGTAAGGTGACACCCGCTATGACCAGATCCTCCACCCTGGGAGGTTCACACATGAAGCCGCAGAAACCTGCAGTATGCACAGCGGAAGCCCACGGCTTCACATCGGAGCATTTCCAAGTTGGAGATGTCGTCGCCGAACTCATCCAGAAGCTCATTGCACTGTGACGCGTCGTGGGCAACTGTGATCGATACGGACATGACGCCGACGAGGTTGGGTAGCGGGTTCCAATCGGTGCCGCCGCACATCGGACAGGTCGCGTGAGGGGTCTTTTCGGAGATGAACGCCTGAGCCTGTTGAACAATCGCGTGATCCATAGCGCCTCCCACGACAATCCGCGGTGATCGTACGCTCCGAAGTGCACCAGTCGGGTTGCTTTTGAGGTTCGGTCCGGTTGGTTCGTCCAATTCATGCAGCCGAGCCGGACGACAACGTTCTTGCCCCACCACGGGAAAGGCGCATCGTCCCGGCGATTGGGGACACCCTCGGTGTCCTACGGGTCCTGAAACGCCGGGGTGGAGCACACAGCCACGAGCAGACCTTCTGGGCTCAACAGCCGAGCGGTGATCTGACCCCACGGCTCCGTGCGAGCACCGTGGATGAGGCGACAACCCTTGGCAGTCAGTTCATCCGCTGCAGCGGCCACGTCACCGACCTCGAACTCGATGCTTGCCTGCGGTACACGGATCTCGGCGGGCCATTGTGTGGTTCCGAAGCAGGCATTCGCCGCCTCGGAAAGCGGCCAGAGTCCGAAGTGTTTCGTACCTTCCAGCTCGTGGGTGAACACGTAGTCGCCGCCTTGGCCCTCAAAGCTCAGGCCCAAGGCGTCCGCGTAGAAGGACCGAGAAGCCTCAGGGTCTGGCACGATTGGGGCGATGCTCGTTAGAAACTGGACGTCCATCAGCCTGCACCTCCGCAGTTACTCGCTGTCAGCTCTATCGTCCTCTGCATACTCCCTCGGTGCGACATTCCCCCGGACGGGCGTACACGGTTGGGTCGTCCCTTCCGCTCCGGTCGAGAGCACCCCTCACCAGCTGGACCCAATTGCCCCACCGTCCTGGCGGAGTGACTCGCCCGGCACGCTCAGGAGATGACTAGGACTCTCATTACTGGTGCAAATAATCCCCACGTATCGGCCGCGGCGGCGGACTTCGCGTTGCCACCAGGATCTCGGCACCACGGGGTGATGGGTGATGCGATCTGCGATCATTTCTCCAACAGCGAGAAAGGTTGAACCGGCATGACAGAACTCGCGGATGTGGTCGTCGTTGGCGGTGGGATAGGCGGCGCGGCCCTCGCCTGTGCGCTCGCGCGAGGGGGTCTCGGTGTGACCGTGCTCGAGGCCACAGAGGAGTACCAGGACCGAGTGCGCGGCGAGAGCATGCAGCTGTGGGGCAGAAGAGAGGCGCGTGAGCTCGGCGTAGAGGGCGTCATGCTGGCTGCAGGGGCCCACATCACCCCTGTGTGGAAGCAGTACATGGAGGGCTTCGGCGAGACCGGTGACATCCCGATGGGGATGTTGGTGGACGGCTTTGATGGCACACTCAACCTTCGTCATCCCATCGCATGCCAGGCGCTCGTCGACGCCGCCGCGGCTGCTGGTGCAGCGGTCGTACGCGGAGTGCGGGACGTGAAGATCTCTGGAGGCACCTCGCCGGCTGTGTCATACGTCCAGAACGACCAGCCTCATGAGGTCGCAACGAGTCTCATCGTCGGCGCCGACGGCCGCGCTTCGACGATCCGCAAGCAGGCCGGCATAACCCTTGAACGCCAAGAGGCGGTCAGCTACATCGCTGGGCTGCTGGTGGATGGACTGGACGGTGTTCCCGAGAACGACGTCCTGGCCGGCGAAGGAGACGTCTTCTTCGTGATGTTTCACCAAGATGGCGGGCGTGCCCGTGTCTATCTGTGCCCGGGGCTTTCGGGCCAGCACCGCTTCTCAGGTCCGAACGGTACGCAGAGATTCCTCGAGGCCTGCGCCTTGTCGTGTTACCCCTGGAGCGACCAGGTGACTTCCGGGACGCCTGCTGGCCCATGCGCCACCTACCCAGGCGACGACACCTGGACGGCGACGCCCTACGCCCAGGGCGTCGTACTGATCGGTGACGCCGCTGGGCACAACGACCCAGTCATCGGCCAGGGCCTTTCGATCGCCCTGCGTGATGCGCGCATCGTCCGCGATATCGCTCTCGGCGGCGGTCGCACGCCAGAGGCGTTTGCCTCCTATGGCGTCGAGCGGGTTGAGCGAATGGCCCGGCTGCGATTCCTCGCCGATGTGATTTCCGTCTGCCAAGCAGAAGATGCCGACAACCGCCGTGCGCGGAGGGCCTTCATGGCGGAGCGGATAGCAGGCTTCGATCCGGAGATCATGGGATTGTTCATGGGCATGTTCGCCGGGCCCGAGAACGTCCCAGGCGAACTTGTCAACGAAGAACTGCTGGTGCGGATTCGCACGGCATGAGCTCGAACAGTGTCAGTCGCTCCCGCATGCGACGGATTGAGCCGTGGACCGCCCCGAAACTCAAGGACCGATCGAAATGCCGGTGGCACCCACCCTGGAGCCCACCAGTGCGGACCCAGCGTCATTTCTCGCCCCGACCTTGAATCTGCCACTGGTTCGGTGCCCAAGTGGTCACTCTGCTCGGTAAGGCACCGGATACCGATTGGTTGACGGTATCCCGTAGTGCCGAACTGCCCATCGTCGCGGCGTTCGGGGACTCACCCTGACCCGGTTCTGGACTGGGCTCTACGCGAGATGGTGACTGCTTGGCGGGTTGGAGCTTTGGTGAACTATTTCCAGGTGGTTGCCGTCGAAGTCGGGGAGCGGCAGGTGATCGCGGACGCTCAAGGACGGGCGGCCGACGGGACCTGGCTGACCACCTTGTAGGCCCGCTCGCGCACTCGATCGATGGCGCCCGCACTGGAGGGCGCCGGATCGTCACCGGCGCGAGGGGGCAGGACGAAGTCGGTGTACATGACGCGGCGTTCCCGCTCGACTGGCGCATGGCTCATGTGCAGAGTGCACGAGCAGTGAACGGTGACGTCGCCGGTGCGGGTCGGGAGCGGGACTGCCGGCAGCCCCCACGAGTCGCGGAAGAAGGCGGGCTGGACGAGGGCCCGGTGGGAGCCGGCAACGACCCCGAGCTGGCCCGAGCGCTCGTCGGCGCCGGTGACCGAGATCCCGACCGTCAGGCTGCAGCAGCGCGAGGAGTGCCGCCCGAGGCTGCAGTCCTTGTGCCACGGCAGGTCGGAAATGCCCTTGACGACGCCGATGGGCTTGACGAGCGCCTCGATCTTGTTGCCGCCTTGGTCTCGCGGCACGTGTCCGTCGCCCGAAAGTGAGGCGAGGCGCAAGAGCCGGTCGTCCTGGAGCAGGGTCGCGGTCGCGAGGCTCTCCTCCTGGAACCGCTGCAGGCGTACCGCCCGCGCCTCGCCGTCGGCGGTGGTGGCCCACCAGGACCGGCCGTCACCATCGTGGTAACGCGGGAGGGCGTCATCCATGTCGGCCGAGACCTGCGCCATTTCGTCGGTCGTGAAGACCTCGGTCAGGTGGAGGTAGCCCGCCTCACCAAGGAAGTACGCCAGTTCGACCGGATCGTCGTCGATCCTGAACGAGCGCTGAAGGTCGAGCGGGCCGCCGTCACGGTCCGTAAATGTGACGTCACCCGCGGTGTGAACGGCACGGACGTCGAGCAAGGAGCGGAGGACGACCCACCAGTCGAGGAAGTCGTTGATGTCACCGCTGGGCATGTCGAGCGTTGCGGCCGCGAGGAGCGTCATCGGCGTCCGGCGGTCGTGGACGATGTCGGTAATCTCGTCCGCGTCGAGGCGCACCGCGGCGTGCCCAGCGCCACCGGGGTGAACCCGGACGGCATCGTCGTTGACCGACAACGTCCAGGTGCCGGCCGTCGTCTCGATCGTGAACGGCCGGACGCCCAGCTCGCGAGCGCCCTGGACGGCCAGCGCAGAGCGTTCCGTCGCCAGGTGGGGCAGCTGGGTCCCGAAGAAGTCCGCGACGTCGATCGTCTCGACGTCGACGTCGTCGCGGGTGCGGAAGTCGATTGTCATGAACAGTCAGGCTAGCGACGGGGTGGCGTCGGCGCAGGACCGCCGGGGCGTCTGACGATGTGCCGTCCGACGGCACTCCTGTGAACGTCGGTACGCACAGCGGAGCGTCTCGGTCATCACCGGATCTACGGAGGAGGGCTGAGGGGTTCTGCGGTTGGGTCACACAGCCGGCGAACGGGGCACGCAGGGAGCCAACTGCGAGGACCCGACGCTCAGGTCCAGATGACCTTGGCCCTTTCGGCTGCCGCTCGGACGGCGGATCCATCCACAACAGTGCTGAACTCACCGGTGGCGGGCGCCGGGAGCCCTACGAAGATCTCGAGAGGTCCGTCGGGCGGCAGAGGGAACACCCAGGCGCTGAAACGCCATCCACCCATGCCGCCGCCACCTCCGCCGAAGCCGACAAAAGGCTCGGTCGGCACACCGTCATCGTTTTTCGGAGCACCCATGACTCCATAAGGCAGGCCCCGACCGCCGACACGACCGTCTGCAAAGCGGACACCCATCCGCATCATGCCCATCGGACCCCGGTGGATTCTCGCCTGAATGTCATGCTCCCGATGAGGGTTCAAGAGGAGCACCACATTGACTCGGAATCCGTTAGGAAACACATCCAAGGTGGGGATGACCCAGACGGCGTCTTCTCCCTCGCTGAGCAGCGCATCAACGGCCAACGTGGCGGGCAAAGTACCTTCCGAAGGACGATCCCAGGCGGGAGGAGACCAGCGATGCTCAGACGGTTCCGGTGGAGGCGGCAGAGGCTCGAAAAAGCTCACCGGTCGAACAGGCTATCGCTGCCGACCCGCGAGATCCCGCCTCCAATGAGGATGTACCACCACTGCCCACTCCCGGCGAGCTGGGGCAGGTCCATCTCGGACCGTGGTTCCTCAAAGACCCGACGCGATCAAGCCTCAGCTATAGCCTGACAGCCAAGGATACGCATTCGATGCCCAGGCGAACCATGCGCCGACCGAGGACAGCGCCGCGAGTGCAAGACCGACGATGGCACCCCAATCGAACCCCAAGGGCGGCCCATCACCGAAATGCAATGTTGCTGTCATTTCCAGGACAACGACTGCGATCAAGCCCAACGAAGCGGTAGCCACGCACAGCAGCAACCGGTTCGGTCCAGCGCTTTGGTTGCGGCTTCTCACGCACGCAATGATTGCAACGACGGCCAACGCCGCGACCAATACAGAGCAGACGACGAGCAGGTAGCCCCACCCCTGAGTGCCCGGCGCCAGGCCTGGTGAGCTAAGTGGAGGTGCAAGATCTTGCGAGACTGCATTGTATTGAGGAGATGGGTTGCTCGGGTCGATAAAGCCGAACCACGGCAGGAGAATGGTGGCGACAAAGGCCGAGGACGCCAAAGTGCAAATGAGAAGTGCCACGATCTGCGGCCCTCGGCGGTGAGTGACTTTCTTCTCACCCGTCGAGGAATCCCACGGCGGGTCACCAAATAAGTCGACTCTCGTTGACTGAGAAGACATTGCATTCAGTGTGGCACGGGCTGCCCTCGAAGTGCTGCGAATTGTCCCACCTACGAGGCAGCAAGATAGGGGGGCAGGGGATGGGGGAGCGCTGGAAGCTCGAGGACAACCGTCAATGCCACGATCCCGCCGCCAACGAAGCAGGCCCCCGCGAAAGCGTGCCATGTACGAAACTGCCTGTCACTGCTTGAGACCGCCCAAAAGCCGACCTTCCCATCCTTGTTCGACTTGTACCACGCTGTGAACCACCCACCGGGGTCGGTGGCCGCCGCCCAAATGAGGAAACCGCCGCCCAAGATGAAATGGGCGAAAGGATCATCAGGATCGTCACGTTTTGCTGGGTACGAAGCAGTTCCGACGTGCTGTGTGACATGGTGACCCAAGTATGAGTCATCGCTCTCCCATAAAGCGGCGGCACTCGGATGGGACTGTCCTCGTGCCCGAAGATTTCTCACCTGCCCGGCAGCGTCGTACTGGGGCAGTCTGTTGGACAACCATGCTGGCTTGGCGTGCGACGGTAGTTGATTCACGATTGGACGATGGCCGCCGAAACTGAGGGCGACATGGACTGGGCGGAGGTAGCGACAAGGCTCGCTTTCGCACGGAACTACTGGCTTGGCACCACGACTGTCAGTGGTGCGCCCCATGCCGCCCCCGTCTGGGGTGTAGTGGTCGACGACCAGTTCTATATCTACAGCGAACGAAGAACAGCTAAGGCAAAACACGTTGTTCGCGACTCAAGGGTCGTCGTCCACCTCGAAAGTGCCGAGCACGTCGTCATCGTCTATGGCCGGATGATCGACGTGGGGCGACCGACGGACGTGCCTGAAGTGGTTGATGCGCTGAGCGTCAAGTACGACAGTGCCGGTGACGACCAGTACCTACCTTCGACCGATGACGCCTTTGATGTCGTCTACCTGTTGCAACCTGAGCGCGCACTGCTCTGGGAGTTGTCGGACTACGACGGGAGTCAGCGGAGATGGTCGGTATCACGCTGAGCGGCTGCAAGGCAGTCTCCTGGGACGGGGTGACGAGGGGGCTCCGCCAAGGCGTTCAGCCCGTCCCAGCCCGGCGACTGGGGCATTGAGCCTCCGCTCTCTCTTTGCCGGGGTGAGAAACTCCGTCTATGCCTTCGATCTCCGGTCGAGTGGAAGTCAACCTGACAGTTCGCGACCCAGAAAGCAGCGCGTCCTGGTATTCAGCCTTGCTGGACTTAGAGGTGCTGTACGACTTCACCGCGGCCGACCGCAGGATGCGCTACATCGCACTCGCTGAGCCGAGGACGCAGCTTGTTTTGTGCCTCGTCGGCCATGAGGACAATCAGGGGGAGCGTTTCAGCGAGTTGCATACCGGCCTCGATCACCTGGAGTTCTTGGTAGACCGACGAGAAGACCTCGAAGAGTGGGCAGCGAAGTTGGATCGGTTGGGCATCCAACACTCAGGGGTCAAGGAACCCGAGTACACACCGAACGCAATGCTTACTTTTCGCGATCCGGACAACATCCAGCTGGAGTTCTTCTGGAGGTCGCCCACCCTGTGATCCGTGCCACCGACCCGACGGAGGGGCACCCAACTCCGCCTTGAGTGACACGGCCCCGGGATAGTGACAATCTGTGCGAAGAGGGCGTAGGGCAGGGACGGAGAGGGGCTGAACGGTGAGGAAACAGCGGCGTGCATTGCTCGGACTTGTCGCAGTTGCCCTGGTGTTCTCGGGTTGCGACTGGACAATGTTCGGGTTCGACGCCACCAACACACACTTGACCCCGGACTACACCCTAAATGCGAGCAACGTCCCCGCTCTCGTCCCGGCGTTTTACGGCAATACCGGCGGCGCCGTGGGCGGATCACCCGTTGTCGCCAATGGTGTCCTCTACGTCGTCTCGCAGGTCCGCACGACACAGGCAGAGACACTCGAGTCCTTCGATGCCACAGGTACCGCGAGCTGTGGCGGCCGACCGAGGACCTGTTCGCCGCTGTGGACCGCCTCACTCGGAACGGGTTCCGGATTCACCTCTCCGGCCGTTGTCAACGGTGTGGTCTTCGCCGCTTCGTCTGACAATCTGCAGGCCTTCGACGCCGCTGGCACTACGAACTGCGGCGGAACACCCAAGACCTGCGCGCCACTGTGGAGCGCGTCCATTGGTCCCGCGGACAGGTCGGCGCCGGTGGTGGCCAACGGAGTGGTCTACATCGGCTCGACCGACGACAACCTCTATGCCTTCGACGCTGCGGGGAACACCAACTGTTCGGGCTCACCGACTATCTGCCGACCACTCTGGAGCGCACCGACCGGCGGACCGATCGAGTCGTCGGCCGCCGTGGCCAGCGGCGTGCTCTACATTGGCTCCAACGACGACAACCTCTATGCCTTCGACGCTGCGGGGAACACCAACTGCGGGGGAGCTCCGACGATCTGCACTCCCCTCTGGACCGGAGCGACCGCGGGGCCGGTCGAATCGGCGCCGGCGGTCGCCAACGGCAC
Organism: uncultured Acidimicrobiaceae bacterium; assembly: GCA_963744225.1. Lineage (GTDB taxonomy): Bacteria > Actinomycetota > Acidimicrobiia > Acidimicrobiales > RAAP-2 > Bog-473. Next base: position 88,928 of record CAVUSV010000005.1, on the reverse strand, counting down.
GGTCTACGTCGGCTCCAACGGCCCGTACCTTCTCTACGACGGCGACCTCTATGCCTTCGACGCCGCCGGGAGAACCAACTGTTCGGGGTCTCCCACGACCTGCAGCCCGCTCTGGATCGGCGGGGCCATCGGTGGTGTGCAGGGCTCACCGGCGGTCGTGGGCGGGTACGTCTACGTCAGCGAGCTGGGCCACATCCAAAGCAATTTCGACGCCTTCGACGCAGCCGGCAACACCAACTGCTCAGGCACTCCCAAGTTCTGCAGCCCCGTGTGGGGTTTTACCGGAGCTGCGTACCCGTCATCGCCGGCGGTGGCGAACGGCCTCGTGTATGCGCCGTGGGCCGCCGGTATCAGCGTCCACGACGAGAGCGGTCACAGTCTCGGCGACATCCAGAGTTCATTCGGATACGGCTCTTCGCCGATCGTTGCGAACGGAATCGTCTACGCCGGAAGCTCCCCGGGCTTCGCTGCGTTCGGAGTTCTGCAAACACAGGTCGTTGTTCCCCAGAACGGGGCGACGGTCAGCGGCTCGACCATCCTGGACGCGTCGGTGAGCGGCGGAGGTGACGTCACCTCGGTGGACTTCAAGGTGAGCGGGGGTTCGCTCTCCAATCAGGTGGTCGCAACGGCAATCTCGCCGAGTCTGTATGGATGGATTGCGCGGTGGGACACGACCAGCGTCCCGAACGGGTCTTACACGCTGCAGGCAGAGGCGCAGGCTCCCCTCCCAGCGCCTCTGAGCCCGCCGATCACGGTGACCGTGAGTAACGGTTCGTCTTGAGTTCGCAGAAGTCCGACCACGCGGCACGGAAGTGAGATGATCCCACTCGCGTCGAGTTGGACCGCTGGGAAGGCGTAGTCCCGAAGTGCCCGCTTGAGAACTGTCCCACCTTCCCGGCGTTTGAGGGGGCCCGAACGGGAGCGGGAGGCGCGCCGCACCTCGGAGTTGCCCCCCCAATGATGGGTTCATCGGAAGCGCTGGACGAACTCCTGAATGCGATCCTCGGTCATCATGAGTTCGAGCATGTGGTGCTCGGCACCGGCATTCGCTCCGGTGCGCCCTCGCGTTCAGGTGCGACTGGCGACGTAGATCGAAAAGTGGTGACCAGTGTGGCGGTGGAAGTACAGCAGGCGCCGGTCGCCACTCAGCGCCGGGGCTTCGACGAAGCCAGTTGCCGCCCCGACGAGTTGTACGTCTCCAAACGGAAGCGACGGAGCGCTGCGTACGGCCCGATAGATCCGTGGTGGCGCACCTGCGGTCGCTCGTGTGAAGAACAGCTCCAAGCCGTTGGAAGAGATGTCCGCGGCATAGGTGAGCGCCGTCGGATCGTTGACCTCCTTCAGTACACGTTCACTCGAGACACTGCGAACGAACCCGCCGTTCAAGCGCGTGTACTCGACGATCGATGCCGCATCGGGCGCCGACCCACCGTTGAAGGCTCCCTCGGACACATAGAGTGAGCTCCCGTCGGGGGACACGTCGACGTCGAAGTTGATGATGCCCCGCCGTGGAGCGGCCAAGCCGGCAACCAAGGCAACCCCTGCGGCCGTGCCACCGTGAAACCGGGCCTCGTACACCGTCGACAGTGACCGCGCGTAGCTCCGTGTCGAGATGAAGAACAGCGTCTCGTTGGCGGTCACGGCGGGAACGGCCGTCAGGGCCGTCACGTCGTTCGCTCCGCTGACCGCACCGCCGTAGAGAAACGTGGTGTCGTCGACACGTGTGGCATAGCGCAGCGTCGTATGCATCGCGGTGTTGCTGTTGTTGAAGAGTAGGTACTTGCCATCAGGAGTGACGAACGGTTCCATGGCGCTGCCGGCGTAGCCTCGGATCACCACGGGCCGCGGATGCGCGAAGCCTTGGTACGTCGAGGGCGTCGGCGACGCCGCCGCGGTGTGCGCACCCGCTCCACTGAGGCTCAGCAACACCGCGACCATGGGCGCCCCCAGGCGCGGCACACGGCGCGTCACGATCTGCACGCGAGCGGCCCCAGGCGTCCGCGGCATTCGTCGCCAGCCGCTCGCTCAGGCCCGGCTGAATCCGGACAACAGACGGCAGCGCGCACGAGGCCGGGTCTCAGCGGGCTCGTCGGACCAAGCCTTCCTTGTCGGACACCGTGATTCGTCCCCGGGCCAGCGTGAGGAGACCATGGCGCTGCGCCTCTCTGAGCACCTTGTTCACCGTCTGACGGGTGGTACCGGCCATCGACGCCAGATCGTCCTGTGTGAGGGGGATCGATTCGGAGGCATGCGTGGCGTAGATGTCCGCCAGGCGAGCCAGTCGGCGCAGCACGCGGGTGTCGGCAGGGACGTAGAGGGCTTCCAACAGCGCCTGGGTGGTCGCCCGAAGCCGGGTATCGAGCATCTCGGCCACCACCTTGGCGGCCATTGGGTGGTCGGTCCAGAGGGCCTCGAACTCGGCCCTCGTGAAGCACAACGTCTCCGTGCGCTCCAGGGCAATCACGGCGGCCGTGCGCAGGGAGGACTTGTCGAGGAGTGCCTGCTCACCGAAGGCATCCCCGGTCTGCAACACGTTCAAAGTGACGACCTCCCCCATCGGGGTGGTCACCCGCACGGCCAGCGTCCCGGCGTCGACCAGGTACACGCTGTCCCCCAGGTCGCCTTCGTGAAAGACGTGTTCGGCCTTGGCGAATCGCTGCCGGTGGCAGCGAGAGAGGAGCGTCCGGCAGTCGGATTCCGAGAGGGAGGAGAGGATGCGCCACTTCACGGTGCCTCCCACGTCCAACCCCCTGAAGGTCGATCATCTGAAGCGCCCAAAGCTACCGTCCCCTCCGCACGCCTTGCCACGACCAGGCGGACGGGACGCCGCGCCTTGAGACGCACCGACGCGCCGGCGCGACGTCCGACGGTTCGCCTTCACTGTGTCGGCTGGTTGACAGACAGCGCCCCGCTCGAGGCGCAGGATGGGAACGGACTCGGCGACAGGTCCGGGTCAGAGTCAAGCCCCGGAAAGAGAATCCCTTCACTGCTCAGGCGGCCTCAAGAAGCTGCCGCACATGGATTCACTACTCAAGTAGGCGCTTCACAGAAGGAGGATGCACCGTGTTTGAGTCGGCCCATGTTTCGAGACAGATTCCCATGCACCCTCTCGAAGCCAGAGAGGCGGTTGCCGCGTGGCACCAGAGTCTTCTCCCGGTCCCACAGCGTCGGCGGCCCGTTCGGCTCGAACGCCGGATGTGGCTCTCCCCACGACCCGAACACGCGAGTGCCGACCCCCTCCAGTTCTATGCCGTGCCGGGCCTCCTGTGGATGCGGTGTCGGCCGATCCGGATGAGTCTCGAGTTCTCGGAGTGGTCGACCACAGTCTGCGCCGCCGCAATCCGGCCGGTGAACTTGGATTGGCCCGTCGGCACCGAATTCTACGGTCGCCGGGTTGGGGCCCTGCTCCACGACGTCATCACGTCGCTCCACGTCTTTGCCACGTCTCGGTCGGCCAGTGTGCACCCGGCGTCGGTCGTTTCTGACGGTGCGAAGCGGTGGTGGTCCCTGAGGGAGCCGAGTCCCCGACCGGCCAGCTCCGCCGTGTCCGCCGTCTGAGCGCACCCTTCCGGCTGCCGCGCGGCGGCGACGCCGTGGCGCCCGTCGCCGGTGCATCGGTCCGCGGTGAGACTGGCGCGACGGCATACGCTCACCCGGATCGTGCAACGACGACCGGCGCAGGGGACCTCGGCCACAGTCAAGAGCCTTTCGCTCCTGCTGTCGGGTGTGCTCGTCTTGCTCGCCGGTTGTAGCGAGGGCGGCTCGGCCCAAGCGACGCATCAGACCCTGCGCGTCGCTGCAGAGCCGTCGGCCCGTGCCGGCGAACTTCCCATCCCGATCGGTCGGATGGCGACGAAAGGCCCGATTGGCCTCGATCCCTCCACCGCCAATGGCATCCCGCTCAATGTGTTGAGCGGGTTGCTCACGGACGCGCCGGTCTTCAACGGTGACTTCGCCGACCCCTTCGCGTTGCGAACCCCAGATGCCATCTACCTCTATGCCTCCAATACCGTGAGCACCCGGTATGCGTCGGCGGCCCACGTGCCGGTCATCGCTCTGACGCGTGATACGGGTTTCGTCGGCCGCTACCTGGGGGACGCGTTGCCGACCCTGCCCCAGTGGACGGTGTCCGGCTTCCAGTGGGCGCCGTCCATATGGACACGACCGGACGGCACATACGTCATGTACTACTCGACGCCTGCGACCATTCCGCTCGGATGCCTCGGATCGTCACCTTCGTTTGGCTGCGTCACCACCACCAATGGCCGCACGAGCGCAATGTGCATCTCGCGGGCAACGAGCGCCAGCCCCGCGGGCCCGTTCACCGACAACTCGTCTGCGGCGTTCGTGTGCCCCGTTGCTAACGGAGGTGCGATCGACCCGAGCGTGTTCGTCGCACCGGATGGCACGCCGTGGCTGCTGTGGAAGAGCGATGGGGACTGTTGCAACTTGTCCACCACCATCTATTCCCAACAGCTGTCGTCCGACGGTCTTTCGGTCGTAGGACCGGCACACCCGCTTCTCGGCGCGTCGCAGAGCTGGGAAGGGGGCCTGGTCGAAGGGCCGTCGATGATTCAGAACGGCAGCACGTATTGGCTCTTCTATTCCGGCAACCTCTGGGGCACCGACGGCTACGGCATCGGCCTGGCGCGCTGCGTCTCCGTCATCGGTCCCTGCACGAAACCGTTGGACCATGCCTGGCTCTCCTCGGGGGCCAACGGGACCCAGAGCGACCCCGGCCCGGGGGGCGAGGAGTTCTTCCAGGCCGGCGGGCTGATCTGGATGGTGCACCACGGCCTGGCGCCCGGACAGAGCGGCAATCTCGCCGAACGACGGCTCTATGTCGACTTGATCGCCTTCCCGAGCGGCCAATCGCCGGTGATTGCGCCCCGGGCGCCCGCGGCTGCACTGGCCGAAGCGCTTCTCTACTACGGGGACCCGAACGTGCCGGCTCAACCCCACCAGGCCTTCTTGGCCGTCATCCACAAGGTTCCGGGCGCGTTCTCCGATGACTCGGACCAAGCGGTGGTGGCGGACGGCGAGCTTGCCTGCACGGGCCTTGGTCACCATCAAAGTGCCGACCAGGTGATTGCGTCCCTCGGCAACCGACAGCTCACAACGTTCGAATCCGACCTTGTTGCGATCTCCGCCACCGAGTACCTCTGTCCCCAGGACAGCCTGCAGGCGCTGAAGGACGCGCAGCAGGCCCTGACCCAGGGTTCCTGAGCGGTGGGGGACGAGACCCCGATCGATTGGAGGACCAACCCATGCCGAATTGGGCCGAACAGGTCACGGCGATCGCGACCGCGGTCAGCGCCTTCGCATTGTTCGGCGCCATCGGTGCGGTCATCTTCGCGGCCAAACAGGCCCGGGAGACGCGTCTCGGGCGCCAGGCCGAGACGGCGGTCGAGTTCTTCAGACGTTGGAACGAGGGCCCACTGGAGGAAACGCGTCGCCTCGTCGCTCGGTTCGAGACGAGTGAGGCCTTGCGCGACGCCATGGTGCGGTTTATCGCCGAGAACGCGGAGGAGGCATACGTCCTGTACCGGGAACTCGATTACTTCGAGCAGCTGGGAGCCCTCGAGAAGCATGGCGGTGTCGAGTTCGAATTGATCAGGAGCCTGCTCGGCCCGCGCCTCATCGACCGCTGGGAGATGTGGCGGCCCTCTATCGACGTGATCGGAGGCGGGGGTGCGTACCCGATGTTCGAGCGGCTGGTGGCCAAGCTGCGCGCCGCCGGGTGACTCGGACCAGCCGTTCGGACCAGCCGACCGCCCCTCGATACCCGCCTGGACTGCGGAAATGGTGCCGACCGAGCCTGGTACGCTGAACGATCCTGCCCGCCGGCACCGGCGGCGGTGCAGCCCTGTCCGACGAGAACCGACCCCGGCGCGGTCCTGCGGGTGCAGATCGCACCTGCAGCAAGGAGCTTTTTCATGACTGACGCAGCAACCACCGCCGGCCCGACCACCCTCCTCTCTCCCGAGGCGATGGGCAGCTTCGATGCCGAGGGCAACTACACGCCCCGCACCATCGTCGACGACGACCTGGGGGACGCCGACCTCGAGAAAGCGATGGGCGACTCCATCATCGAGTTCGACGACGGGGACGTGATCGAGGGGACCGTCGTCAAGATCGACCGCGACGAGGTCCTGCTCGATATCGGTTTCAAGTCCGAGGGCGTGATCCCCGCCCGTGAGCTGTCCATCCGCAACGACGTCGACCCCACCGAGATCGTCAAGCTGGGTGAGCACGTGGAAGCGCTTGTCCTGCAGAAGGAGGACAAGGAGGGGCGTCTCGTCCTCTCCAAGAAGCGGGCCCAGTACGAGCGGGCCTGGACGACGATCGAGGAGAAGAAGAACAACGGCGAGATGGTGTCGGGCCCCGTGATCGAGGTGGTCAAGGGCGGCCTCATCGTCGACATCGGGCTGCGCGGCTTCCTGCCCGCGTCGCTGGTCGAGCTGCGCCGTGTGCGCGAACTCCAGCCCTACGTCGGCAAGGAGATCGAAGCGAAGATCATCGAGCTGGATCGCAACCGCAACAACGTGGTCCTCTCGCGGCGAGCGTGGCTCGAGGAGGCCCAGAAGGAGCAGCGAGGCGACTTCCTGCAGAACCTGAAGCCAGGGGAGCGGCGCAAGGGCATCGTGTCGTCGGTGGTCAATTTCGGCGCATTCGTCGACCTCGGCGGCATGGACGGCCTGGTGCACGTGTCCGAGCTCAGCTGGAAGCACGTCGACCACCCGTCGTCGGTGGTCAACGTCGGCGACGAGATCGAGGTCGAGGTGCTCGACGTGGATCTCGATAAGGAGCGCATCAGCCTGTCGCTGAAGGCGACCCAGTCCGATCCCTGGCAGGAGTTCGCCGACTCGCACGCGGTCGGCCAGCTCGTCTATGGCCGCATCACGAAGCTGGTGCCCTTCGGCGCCTTCGTCCAGGTGGGCGACGGCATCGAGGGCCTGGTGCACATCTCGGAGATGGCAGTGCACCACGTCGACTTGCCCGAGCAGGTCGTGACGCCGGGCGAGGAGCTCTGGGTCAAGATCATCGACATCGACCTGCAGCGCCGCCGCATCAGCCTCTCCATCAAGCAGGCGGCCGAGGGCGGCGAGGTCTCCGAGGAGTACCGCGAGGCCTTCGGCGAGCACGCCTACGACGAGGAGGGGAACTACATCGGCTTCGACTACGCCGAGGGCGAGTTCACCCCCGAGACCGAGGCCCAGGCGGCCTGGGCCGACTTCGCCGAGGAGATCGGCACGCCCGTCGTGGTGCCCGAGGCGTCGACCGAGGGTGCTGCGGCCGAGGGTGTTGCGGCCGAGGCCGCCGCGCCGGCTCCGGCGGACGCTGCGGAGGCGGCACCGGTCGGCGCTCCCGAGGCTGCCGAGGTGGCCGCACCCCCCGCACCCGAGACGGCGCCCACGGAGTAGCAGCGCCCGACCGCTCGGCGCCGGCTCTAGGGCGTCGTGATCCGGTCGCGCAGCACGGCGGCGAAGCGCCGAGCCGCCTCGGGATGGTGGACGAAGAAGAGCACGGGATCGAGGAGCTCGAGCTCCAGCAGCGCGGGGATGCCGTCCGACCGCTGGACGACGTCGACCCGCGCGTAGGCCGTCGGGCCCAGCAGGCGCTCGGCCGCCGCCACCGCTTGTCCCGCGACCTCCCTCTGCCCCTCCGTCGGTGTGGCGGCGGTGACGACCTGGTTCTCGATCAGGCTGTCGGCCGCCCCGACGCCGCGGCGGATCATGGGCTCCTTGTGGATGGCGTGGCTGTAGGTGCCGCCAAGGTAGACCAGACCGACCTCGCCCTCGGCATCGACCGCGGCTTGGTAGGGCTGGATCATGGCCGTGCGACCGGATGCCACCAGCGCCGCGACGTGCGCGCGCGCCGCGTCGTGCTCGTGGTCCTGGTAGCGCGCCGTCCGGTAGCCGCCGCCCGACACGGAGGGCTTGACGACGATCTCCCCCGCGGGGAGTTCAGGTGCGCCCGGGTGCTCGTCATCGTCGTGGTCCGGCTGCACCCAGGAGGTCGGCACCGTCGGGACGCCGGCGCCCTCCAGGTCATGCAGGTAGCGCTTGTCGAGGTTCCAGCGCAGGATGGCCGGCGGGTTGACGAGGGCCACGCCGGCCGCCGCGAGCCTGTGGACCCAGCCCAGGAACTCGCCGACGCGGTGGATGTTGTCCCAGGCGCCGTTGGCCACGACGAGGTCGAAGGCGGACCAGTCCACGGACGGGTCGCTCCACACCGCGGTCTGTGCGTCTGTCCCGGCCTCGTCGAGCGCGTCGAGCACCAGCGGCCCCTCGTCGAACTGGTCGGGAAACTGCGCACAGGAGGCCAAGGCCACCCGCGGGCGACGCTGTCCCGCCGCTGGGGCCATTCAGCCAGGGCCGAGCGCGTCGAAGATGAGATTCCCCAGTGTGTTGATGGTGTCCACGCCGTACTGCTTGTCGAGGTTGCGGTCCGTGAGAATGGCGAACACATAGCTTCGGCCGCCCCCCGACACGAACCCGATGCTGTTCACCTGGGCGTCGCCTGGTATCGGCGTGATGTTGCCTGGTACCGGCGTGATGTACCCGGTCTTCACGGCCACCGTGCCCGGTGGTGCGCCGGCCGGCACGCCCCAGACCTGGCTCGGTTCCACGTTGCGCATCAGGGAGAGCCCGTAGGCGCGGTAGGGATCGGACAGGATCGGATTGGGGAAGGCGAACGTGCTCACCACCTTGACCATGTCGTCGGCGGTCGTCGTGCTGTACGCGAACCCGAGGTTGTCCGAGGTCTGGACCGGGTACGGGGTCGTTCCTTGCAGTCCCAGGACGTTGTCGAAGGCGCTCAGCCCCCCGGGGCCGCCGATGATGCCCCACATGGAGTTGGCGGCATTGTTGTCGCTGACCTCGATCATCGGGGGCAGGAGCGCGGCTTGGTCGGGCGGGATGCTCCCGGCGCGCTCGTCGCCGAAGAGCGCGGCCGCCATGATGTCGACCTTCACGATGCTCGCCGTGGTTTGCACGTCGCCGGAATGCAGGTCCCAGGTCAGGCCCGTCGTCGCGTCGTAGATCGCGATCGAGGCGTTGCCGGCCCGCTGTGACAGGTAGCCGGTGAGGGCGGCGCTGAACGGGTAGGGCAGATGGCCATAGGCCACGCGGTAGCCCGTCCCCGGGGCGGCGCCACCAGCGCCGATGGCGACCGCCGGGGCGTCTACGCCGCTGAGGGCGGAACCGTCGAAGGGTGCACCGCCGAAGTTGAAGACACCGCCGTCGCGGGCCACCATCCAGTAACCGCCGCCGGGTGCCGCCGCCATGCCGACGATCGGCGCATTCAGTGGTCGGCCGCCCTGGGAGCCTCCGAAGGCGGCGCCGCCGAAGCTGAAGATCCCCCCGTCGCGCGCCACCAGCCAGTAGCCGGCCCCCGGTGCGGCCGCCATGCCCACGACCGGCGCGTTCAGCGGCTGACCTCCCTCGGAGCCCGCGAAGGTGGCGTCACCGAAGCTGAAGATCCCCCCGTCGCTCGCCACCAGCCAGTAGCCGCCGCCGTCGTGGGTGGCCGCCATGCCGACGATCGGCGCATTCAGTGGCCGGCCGCCCTCCGAGCCGTTGAACGGTGCGCCGAACGCGAAGACACCGCCGTCGGCCGCCACGAGCCAGTACCCGCCGGTGGCGGGGTCTGCGGCCATGGCGATGATCGGTTGGTTCAGCGTGATGCCACCCGTCGAGCCATGGAAGCTGGCGTCCCCGTAGGAGAAGATCCCGCCGTCTGCGGCCACGAGCCAGTAACCGGCGCCGTCGGCGGTGGCGGCCATACCGACGACCGGGCGGTTGGGCGCCGTGCCCGAAAGGTCGCCCAGGGCGGCCGTCCCGAAGGCATGGACAGAGTTCGGGAGAACGGCGCCGGCGGCAGCGGCCGGGCCGCCCGGCATCGCCACGACGAGCGCCGCCGGTGCAGCGAGGACCGCGGCGACGATCGCGGTCAGCCGCGATCGGGCGCGCGCCGCTGCCATGCGCGGGCGCGTGCTCAACTCCCGATGGGGAAGTGGCAGGACACGTGGTGGCCCGGGGCGATCTCACGCATCTCGGGGACCTCTTCGGCACAGCGGCCCTCGGCACGCGGGCAGCGCGTGCGGAAACGACACCCCGACGGCGGGTTGATCGGGCTGGGAGGTTCCCCGAGCAGCGGCACGGATATCCGGGGCGCCTCGGGATCCGGCTCAACCGCAGAGGCCAGCAGCGCCGCCGTGTAGTGGTGGGCGGGCGCTTCGTAGAGGAGGTCGGAGGGCGCGATCTCGCACAGGCGACCCAGATACATGACGGCCACCCGGTCGCTGACGTTCTTGACCACGGCCAGGTCGTGCGCGATGAAGAGGACAGTCAGGTGGTACTCCCGCTTCAGGTCCTCGAGCAGGTTGAGGATCTGGGCTTGGACTGACACGTCGAGGGCAGAGACGATCTCGTCGCACACGAGGAGCTTGGGCCGCAGCACCAGGGCGCGGGCGATGCTGATGCGCTGGCACTGGCCGCCGGAGAACTCGCGCGGCCGCCGGCTCGCGTTCAGGTACGGGTCGATGCCGACCCGCTCGAGCATCGCGTTCACCGTCTCGCGGCGCTCTTGTTTCGTCCCGATCTTCCAGATGGTGAGCGGCTCCGCCACGATGTCGGAGACCTTGCGCCGGGGGTTGAGCGACGAGATCGGGTCCTGGAAGATCATCTGCACCTGCGTGCGCAGGGTGCGCAGGTCGCTGCGGCTGAGCGCGGTGAGCTCCGTGTCGCCGAATCGGATCTTCCCCGACGTGGGCTTCTCCACCTGCACGATGGCCCGCCCGGTGGTGGACTTGCCACAGCCGGACTCGCCGACGAGGCCCAACGTCTCTCCGGCGCGCATGCTGAAGGAGACGCCGGCCACGGCTTGGACGGTCACGTTGCCCTTTTGGAACAAGACGTGCAGGTCTTCGACGGTCAGGAGCGGATCGGTCCCGACCGCGGTCGGGTCGACCGCGGTGTCAGTCACGCCGTCACCGCCTCGGGCGCGACGGGCGGTACGGCGTGGTCAGCGTCGCTTAGGGGGTACCAACACGCATAGCTGTGGCCGGGAGTGGCTTCGACCAGGGGCGGCTTCTCCACGTGGCATTTCTCCCGGGCGTAGGGGCAGCGCGGTGAAAACGGACAGCCCGCCGGCGGGTGGATCAGGTCCGGTGGGCGCCCTTCGATGGCGACGAGCCGCGAGTGGCTGGGGTTGCCGATGCGGGGAATGGACTTGAGGAGCGCCTCGGTGTAGGGCATGGCCATGCTCTTGAAGAGCACGCTCGTCGGTGCGCGCTCCACGACGTTGCCGGCGTACATGACGATGATCTCGTCCGTGCGCGTGGCGACCACGCCGAGATCGTGGGTCACCAGGATCATGGCCATCTCGCGATCGTGTTGGAGGTGCGAGAGCAGGTCCAGGATCTGGGCCTGCACGGTGACGTCGAGGCCGGTCGTGGGCTCGTCGGCCATCAGAAGACGGGGGGCGCAGGCGAGCGCGATGGCGATCATGACCCGCTGGCGCATGCCGCCAGAGAGTTGCGCGGGGTAGGCCTCGTAGCGCTCGACGGGGGAGGGGATGCCCACTTGCATCAGGAGCGAGAGCGCCGTCTCTTTCGCCTCGCTCTTGGAGAGCTTCAGGTGGATCTTGAGCGGCTCGGTGATCTGGTGGCCGATCCGCTGCACGGGGTTGAGGGACGTCATCGGGTCCTGGAACACCATGGCGATGTGCGTGCTCCAGAGCTTGCGCAGGTCGTCGTTGGGGGCGTTCAGGATCTCCGTGCCGTTGTAGCGGACCGACCCCGTCTGCACCGCCGAGAGCCGGGGGAGCAGGCCCATGATGGCTCGGGAGAGAACCGTCTTGCCCGAGCCGGATTCGCCGACGACGCCCAGCGTCTTTCCCTGCTCCAGGGTGAACGAGACACCCTGCACCGCGTGGAGGTTCCCCCGGCTGGTGCTGAAGGAGACGTTGAGGTCCTTGACCTCGAGGAGCGGGCCGTCCGTCACAGTTTGATCTCCGAGACGTCGAAGTAGGCCCGCAGCTTGTCCGCGATCACGTTCAGGCTGATGAGGAGGAGGAACATGGCACCGGCGGGAAAGATGAGGAGCCAGGTGTTCGTCTGGCCCTTGGCGCCCGAGAGGAGCGTGGAACCCTCGTAGAGCATGTTGCCCCAGCTCGGCGTCGGGGGCTGGACGGAGAGGCCGAGGAAGGCCAGGGTCCCCTCCAGCACGATGATGGTGGCGACCGCGATGAGGCTGAACGACACGATGGTCGGTGCGATGTTGGGCAGCAGCTCGCGGAGCAGGATGCGGGTGTCGCTCGCCCCGAGCGACTTGGCGGCCAGGACGAAGTCGCGGGTGGCGTACGAGAGGGTCGAGGCCCGGACCACCCGGTAGATCAGCGGTGCGCTGAAGAAGCCGATGATCAGCGTGATCTTCCACAAGTTGTGGCCCCAGAACGACACGATGGCGATCACGGCCACGAGGGCGGGGAAGGCGAGGATGACGTAGGAGCCCGTGTTCAGCGCGGTGTCGATGCGCCCGCGGCGGTAGGCCGAGAACATGGCGGGCACGCCGCCGAGGATCATGCCCAGCGTCGCGCCGAAGAAGCCCACGACGAGGGAGACGCGGGACCCGTAGATGAGCCGGCTGAGGATGTCGCGGTAGAGGTCGTCGGTGCCCAGAAGGTGGCCGGCGCCCGGGCCGGCGTTCTGCGGGCCGCTGTAGTTGCCCAAGTTGGGGTTGGGCAGCGGGAGCAGGCTGGCGGTCAGCGCCAGCACGATGTTGAGCGCGATCCAACCGACGCAGATCCAGAAGAAGACGCCGAGCCGCTTCCGGGTCGGATCAGCTTCTTTCTCGGCCTCGATCTCGGCCTCGATATCGCTGAACGCCCGCATGTCGGTCATCTCACTCACGGGCGATCCTCGGGTCGACGATGGTAAAGAGGAAGTCGAAGATGAAGTTGACCAGGACGATCGCGATGGCCACGAACAAGGTGATCCCCTGGACGACCGTGTAGTCGTCCTGGTTCACACTCGAGATGAGCTGGTAGCCGAGCCCCGGCATCTGCAGCAGGAGTTCGACCACGAACGTGCCGGCGATGAGGCTTCCGATGGTGACGCCCGCCGAGGCCAGGAGCGAGATGGAGGAGGGGCGCAGGGCGTGACGCCACATGATGCGCCGGTCCGAGAGACCCTTGGAGCGGGCCATCGTGATGAAGTCTTCCTGCAGCGTGGAGATCAGGTCGTTCCGTAGCAATCGGAAGTAGACGACGATGGAGCCAAGGGCGAGCACGATCGACGGCAACATCATGGTGTGGATGTTGGACCAGAAGTTCTGCGTGATCGGTACATAGGAGGCCGGCCCGGGGAAGATGTGCCAATGGACCGCGAAGATCAACACCAGGATCGGCGCGATCACGAACGGCGGCAGGGCCAGCATGGCGAACGTGGTGCTGTTCGAGGCCTGGTCGAACAGGCGGTTGGGGCGGCGCGACGCGTGCATGGCCATCGGGAAGGCGATGGCAAACGCGAGGATCTGGGAGAAGATGATGAGCTCCAGATCGATGGGGAACGACTGGGAGATGATGGTCATCGTGGTCTGATGTGTCGTATAGGACTGGCCGAGGTTGCCCTGGAAGACGTGGCTGATCCAGATGAAGTACTGCTCGTACAGCGGCCGATTGAGGCCCAGTTGGCGGTCGACCGTGGCGACGTTCTGCGGTGTGGCGTTCGGACCGAGGATGGTGGCCGTCGGGTTGCCCGGGAGCAAGTGGACCAGGAAGAACGCGGCGACCGAGACGAAGAGGATGATGACGAGGAGGAGCACCAGCCGCTTGATGATGTAACGGGCCACGTCTCCTCTTTCCCCCCTTCGGTGTGTCGGTTCCCTTCGGTACTCGCCGGCCCCCACCGGCGGCGGATGATCCTAGACCGCAAGCCCATTGTCCTACCATGCGGCCCATGCCCGAGGAGGTTCCCACTCTCACCGGTCGTACGCGCCTTGTGGTCGGTGTCGGGGTCGGGGTGGTGGTGGCAGCGGGGATTCTCCTGCGCTTTTGGACCCGGTCAGGCCTCTGGCTCGACGAGGCGCTCACCGTCGACGTCGCCCGCCTCCCGCTGCACCAGATCCCGAATGCGCTGAAGCACGACGGCGCCCCGCCGCTCTACTACTACCTGCTGCACTTCTGGATCCGCCTCTTCGGGCAGTCGAATGACGCGGTGCGGGCCCTGTCGGGCCTTCTGGCGGTGATCACCCTCCCGATCGCTTGGTTGTGCGGCCGACGCCTCGGCGGCCGGGCGGTGGCGTGGACGATGGTCGTGCTGCTGGCCAGCGCACCCTTCGCCGTCTACTACGCGACCGAGTCGCGCATGTACGCCCTGGTGATCTTGCTGACCGGCTGCGGCTTTCTGGCCCTGCAGCGGGCGGTCACCGCGCCGCGGCCAGGCAACCTGATCGCGGTTGCGCTCGTGACGGCGGCGTTGCTCTACGCCCAGTACTGGTCCGTCTATGTGGTCGCCATGGTGGCGATCTGGTTGATCGTGTCCGGCGTGCGCAGCCGACGCGGCGGACACCCCGAGACGGCTCCGTGGGCCGCCCTCATCGCGCTGGCCGTTGGGTGTCTGCTCTTCGTGCCCTGGGTGCCGACGTTTCTCTACCAGGCCAAGCACACCGGCACCCCGTGGGCCGCGCCGCCGAACTTCTCGGCGGTGATCAACGCGCTCACCGGCTTCACGGACAACCAGGGTTCCACGCTGCAGACGGCGACCAACCAGGGCCGGCTGCTCGCCGTCATCTACTTCTGCATGCTCGCGCTCGCGGTGTTCGGCGTGGGCCTGACGGGACGCCTCATCGAGCTCGACCTGCGCACCCGGCCGCGCGGCCGCGTCCTCGTCTTCATCGTGCTGGGGACCCTCTTCGCCGCTATCGGGGGTGGCATCATCACCGCCAGCGTGTTCTCCTCTCGCTATGCGGCGGTGATCTTTCTGCCCTTCCTGCTCCTCGTCGCGCTCGGAACGACGACCCTGCTTAATCCCAGGGTCCGGGTCGTGGTCGTCGGGCTGGCGGTGGTGGCCGGGCTCGTCTCATCGGCCCAGAACGTGACCACGCAGCGCACCGAGGCGGGAGCCGTGGCCGCAGCCATCAACACGCAGGCCAAGCCCGGCGACATCATCGCCTTCTGCCCCGACCAGCTCGGGCCTGCGGTGTACCGGCAGATCCAGGATCCATCGCGCTACGAGATGATCACCTTTCCGCGCCGGGCCGCCCCGCAGATCGTCGACTGGGTGGACTACGCCGACACCGTCCACGCGGCGGACCCGAACGCCTACGCCGCCACGGTGTACCAGAACGCGGCGGGCGGCCACCACATCTGGCTGGTATGGCAGCCGATGTACCAGACCTATGGGGTCAAGTGCGAGACCATTGCCACCGACCTCCTGACCTCGTCGACCAAGAACGGCGGCGGGGGGCGCAATGTCGTCATCAGCCATCAGGCCCTCTTCTACGAGCCGATGAACCTCACCGAATACGTCCCCTCCGGCCCCTGAGCAATGGCCCACGTGACCGAGCCCAGGGCGCGAAACGGAGCGAGCACCACGCCTGACCCCCCGGGCACCGGAGGCGGCCGGCGAGCGCTGCAACGATCGTGGGTCCGGCTGCCCGAGTCGGTCCGCGCAGCCCTGCTCCCGTTCGCCGTCGCCCGCGTCGTCGTCTGCGGTGTCCTCGGCTTGGCCCACTTCGTCGTCGACCGCACCCACCCCACCGCGCCCGGCGTCGCCGCCCGGGTCCACGCGGGGCTGCTCGGCTGGGACGTGGGCTGGTACGAGACGATCGCCCGCGTGGGGTACGCGCCGTTGGGGCACGAGTCGCTGCGCTTCTTTCCGGCCGTGCCGCTGGTCACCCATGCGGTGGCCTGGGTGCCTGGGCTCGGCGACGGACCCGCCCTCGTCATCGTCGCCAACGTGGCCGCCTTGGCCGCCACCGCCATGCTCTTCGTGCTGGTGCGCCGGGAGACCGGTGACGTCGATGTGGCCCGGCGCAGCCTGTGGATCCTCAGTCTCCTGCCCGCGGCGTTCGTCCTCGTCATGGGCTACGCCGAATCCCTGCTGCTGGTGTTCGCCATCGGGTGCTTTCTGGCCCTGCGCCCGCCGATCGGGGAGAGCGCGGCCCGGCCCCACTTCGCACTGGCCGGCGCACTCGCCTTTGCGGCCGCCCTCACCCGGCCGATCGGGGTCCTCTTGGCCCTCGCAGTGGCGGCGGAGGCGGCGCGCTCGGTGGCCCCGGTTGGGGCGCGCCGACAGAGTGGCGGGCATCGGCGCCGTGGCGGCCCCGTTCGTGGGGGTGTTCGCCTTCCTGGCCTGGTCCAAACACACGGTCGGTGACTGGTGGGCCCCGTTGCGCGTGCAGCTCCAGGGCTCGCACCACGGCGGGCTCTCCGACCCCTTCGTCACGCTCTACCACGACGCCGCGGGGTTGCGGCACCACCATGTCGGGACGGCCCTGCACGTGCCCTGGGTCGTGCTGGCCCTGGTCGTGCTGATCGTCTGCTGGCGGCGCCTCCCGGCCCCCTACACGCTGTTCGCCGCGGCGGTCCTGGCCACCGCCGTCGCGGGCTCCAACCTCGATTCGTTCGAGCGTTACGCGCTCAGCGCGTTTCCGCTCTCGATCGCCGCTGCGCTCGTGCTCACGCACGCGCAACTCGAGCGGGCGGTCCTCGCTTTGCTCGCTGCCGGGCTGGCCGGCTACGCGCTGTTGGCCTTCCTGAACCTCTCGGTTCCCTGATCGTCGGCCCCGTCGGGGGAAACGCCCATTGCGCCGGCGGACACTCCGCGGGCCGCGGCGGGGTGTCCACTAACCTTCCTTGCTCGTGGTCGTCGCCGAGGAAGCACCCGTCGTCATCGTCGGCGCGGGGCCCGGCGGGCTCACCGCGGCCTACCTGCTGACCAAACGGGGGGAGCACCCTGTGGTGCTCGAGGCCGACCAGGTCGTGGGCGGCATTAGCCGCACGGTAGTGAGGGACGGCTGGCGCTTCGACCTCGGTGGCCATCGCTTCTTTACCAAGGTGCCCGAGGTCGAGGCCCTCTGGCACGAGATCCTGCCGGAGGGCGACTTCATGCTGCGCCCCCGGATGAGCCGGATCTACTACGACGGCAAGTTCTACGACTACCCGCTCAAGGCGATGAACGCGCTGCGCAATCTCGGCCTGTGGGAGGCGATCCGGTGCGGGTTCTCCTACCTGTGGGCACGCATCCTCCCGCCCAAGGACGAGGCGAACTACGAGAACTGGCTGGTGAAACGCTTCGGCTGGCGCCTCTATCGCACCTTCTTCAAGACCTACACGGAGAAGGTGTGGGGGGTGCCGGTCTCCGACATGCCGGCGGACTGGGCGGCCCAGCGGGTCAAGAACCTCGATCTGCGCAAGGCGGTGTTCAACGCCATCCTGCCCAGGCGCAACCAGACCGACATCACCACGCTGATTGAGGAGTTCCAATATCCCAAGTACGGCCCCGGCATGATGTGGGAGTGCTGTACGGCGAAGGTGGAGGCCGCCGGGGGAACGGTGGAACTGGGGGCGCGACTGACTCGCATCGAGGTGGACCGTGGCCGCGCCGTGGCCGCGACCTACGCGCAGGACGGGAGCGAGCACACGATGGCGGCGTCGCATGTCGTCTCGACCATGCCGATGCGCGAGCTGGTCAACACCATCACGCCGCCCCCGCCTCCCGAGGTGGTCGCCGCCGCCGACGACCTGCACTACCGCGACTACCTCACGGTGGCGCTCATCGTGCCCGAGTCGCGCAGCTTTCCCGACAACTGGATCTACATCCATGCGACCGACGTCGAGGTCGGACGGATTCAGAACTACGGCTCGTGGTCGCCCTACCTGGTCAAGGACGGGCGTACCTGCCTCGGCCTCGAGTACTTCGTGTTCGAGGGCGACGAGATGTGGAACAAGCCCGACGACGAGCTCATCACGCTGGGCACCAAGGAGCTGATCGCGCTCGGTCTGGCCGGCGACGGCGACGTCGAGCGCGGCTACGTGGTGCGCGTCCCCAAGGCCTACCCGTACTACGACTTCAGCTACAAGGCCAACGTCGAGACGATCCGCAAGTGGATCGAGACGGAGGCGCCGAACATCCATCCCGTCGGCCGCAACGGGATGCACAAGTACAACAATCAGGACCACTCCATGTACACCGCGATGCTCACGGTGGAGAACATGTTCGGCGCAACGCACGACATCTGGTCGGTCAACGTGGAGGAGGAGTACCACGAGTCGGGGTCGACCGGACGGGACGCCCCCGTGCTGCCGCGGCGCACAGCGGTCCCGGCGGGCACGCTCGCCCCTGACTGAGGCCGGGCCGGCGGTCCAGCGGCCGGCGCCGGCGGCGCGGTGGCGACCCTGGATGACCCTCGCCACGGTGGGGGTGGTGTACCTCGCCGTGGGCTTCGCGTTGTGGGTGCACGCCTGGGCCGACGGAGTAACGACCCACACGCTGTGCGGTTGCGGGGACCCGGCGTTGTTCCTGTGGTTCTTCCAGTGGCCGGCCACCGCGCTCGCCCACGGTCACAACCCGTTCTTCTCGACCGCCTTGTTCCACCCCACCGGCGTCAACCTGCTGGCGCAGACGTCGGTCACCGGGCTGAGCCTGCCGCTGGTGCCGGTGACGTGGATCTGGGGTCCCGTCGCGTCGCTCAACGTCGCGTCCACCGTGACGCCCGCCCTCACCGCGTTCACGGCCTTCGTCGTGATCCGGCGTTGGGCGCCGTGGACGCCGGCCGCCTTCATCGGCGGCCTGCTCTACGGATTCTCACCGTTCGTGCTCACCAGCATGGAGTTCGCCCATCTGATGACGGCCGCCCTCATGGTGCTCCCGCTCATCCTGGCCGCCCTCGACGAGATCCTGATCCGCCAGCGCCACAGCGCCGTCGGCGCCGGCGTGCTCCTGGGCGTCCTCGTCTTTGTCCAGTTCTTCCTCTCGACCGAGCTGCTGGCCATTGCCGCACTGGTCGTCGCCGTGTCGCTGGTCGTCCTGGTGGCCGCCGCCCTGGTCTTGGACCGAGCGAAGCTGCGGCGGCTGGCCCCCCATGCCGCCGCGGGCTTGGGCGCGGGGCTCGGCGTGGGCACCGTGTTGCTGGCGTGGCCCGTGTGGTTCGCACTCGACGGGCCCGCCCACCTCTCGGGTCTCGTCTGGCCCCAAGTCCCGATCCTCGGGGGCTTCGTGCCGTCGAGCTTCGTGTCGCCCCTCTACCCGGGCCCGCACACCGTCTTCATCACGCTCGGCGGGTACGAAGGAGCGACGCTGGGCTCGGCCGCGCTGGTCGGTTGGAGCTTCCTCGCGGTCCTAACGGCCGGCCTCGTTCTCTTCTGGCGCGACCTCCGTCTGTGGTTCTTCGGCTTCGTGTTCGTCTTGTGCGGCGTGTCGTCGCTCGGCGTGCGAAAAGGCCACTGGGTGCCGGCCCAGCTCTTCGACCACGTGCCGGTGCTCCAGAACATCATCCAGCAGCGCTTCATGGCGATCGGGTTCCTGGCGGCGGCCGTGATGCTCGCCTTGATCCTCGAGCGCGTCTACCGCTGGGCCCCGGACTGGAGGGGCGCGCTGGGCGCGCTGGCCGCTGCCTGTGTCGCCCTCGTCCCCGTCTCGGCGACCTTCGCGTCGCGGCTCCCGTTCACCATGCGGCCGGTGATCGTGCCCCGCTGGTACACCGAGGTGGCCCCGACCCTGCCGCCGGGTCGGGTGCTCCTGTCCATGCCGACGCCGTTCTCGGGTATCCAGTCCGCCATGTCGTGGCAGGCGGTCACGCGCATGCCCTACAGCCAGGCAGGCGGCGGGGGCCCCCAAGGTGTGGCCAGCCGGGCGGGCTCGGCGGCCGCCGGGTTCAAGGTGCTGACCCTGCTCGGGTTCGGCGTCGGGGACCCGGCGCCCACCGGGACCCCCGCCGAGCTGGCCGGCGTGCGCCACGCGCTGGTGGTGTGGCAGGTGAACACCGTGGTCATCGCGACCAATCCCGCCGCGCCCAGCCTGCAGCAGGGGCGTGATCCCGCCTATGCCGCTGCCTTCATGACGGCGGCCCTCGGCCGGCCGCCCACCATCGAGGCTGGGGCCTGGGTGTGGAACAACGTCCAGGTGGGGCTGCATGGCCCCCTGCGACTGAAGAGGGGCGCGCTCGGGACATGCGTGATGGCGGCCGAGGGCAGATCGAGCCCGGTCGTGGCCAGCCCGGCGGTGACGGACTGCGTGACCCGATCTGCCTTGGGGCACCCGTGACCAGGGACGATGCTCCGCTCAAGGGGGGCCCGGGACGAGCCGATTCTCAGTAGTCCGACCCGTGGAACCTGGTTTTCGCATCTTCGGGCTGGCGAGGAGGTCGTTCTTCCATGACGCGGTCGGGTGTGCGAGGGCTGCTGCCCGCCGCCTGCCTCCTCGTGGCGTGCCTCGCGTTGTGCGCCCAGACGCAGGTGGGGGCTGCACCGGTGGCGCGAGCGGACGCGGCGGTGGGCGGCCGGCCGTCTCTCCCGCTCGCGCCCGGACTGACGAGCTCGGAACACGCCGTGCTCGTGCGCTCCGGGGCCTTCGACGGCCACCCGGTACGGCTCTTGCTCCTCGGCGACTCCATCGCCATGACGCTCGGGGAGGGCCTGTCGGTGGGATCGGAGTCGGCCTACGGCGTCACGGTCTCCGATCAGGCGGCCATCGGGTGCGACCTCGATCCTCAGCTCCAAGTGCTGATGGCCGGGACGCCGGGCCCGGCCACGCCGGGGTGTCAGGACTGGCGGTCCCTGTGGCCCTTCCTCGCCGCGGTGCAGCGTCCACAGGTGGTGGCCCTGGGGCTGGGCCGCTGGGAGGTGACGGATCACCTCTTGAACGGGCAATGGGTCCACGTCGGCGAGCCGGCCTGGGACGACCACCTGATGGGGGAGCTGCAGTCGGCTATCGGGACGTTCCGTGCAGTTGGTGCAAGAGTGGTGCTGTTCACGATGCCCTACGTCGATCCCACTGACCGCCAGCCCGATGGCCAGCCGTGGTTGGAGAATTCACCCGCCCGGGCCCAGGCGTACAACGCGCTGCTGTGGCGCCTGGCGCGTGCCGAGCCGCACGACGTCATCGTGATCGACCTGAACCGGATGCTGAGCCCGCGCGGGGTGTACACGGCGACGCTCCTCGGTGTCGACGTGCGGTACGACGGCGTCCACATCAGCCCGGCGGGCGGCGAGTTGTTGCAGCGCCAGATCCTGCCCCTGATCGCTCGGATCGGCACGGAGGACAAGGCGGCCACAAGGGCCCACGTGTGACGGACCCCGAGACGGCGGAGGCGCCTGCCGCCGAGGTCGTCGTGGAGTCCGTCCCGGCAGCGATGGCGCTGGCGCCGAACGCCGTCGGTCCCAATTTCGGTGCGGAGCTCCTCCTCGACGCCGAGGCGCGTCCCGGCGTCGAGTCGATGCGGACGGGTCTGCTCCAGGCGGGACCCCTGGCCGTTGCCGGCGTCCTGGCGAACGGCGCCAGCGTCGTGCTCACCGTCGCCTTGGCTCGGCTGCTGGCGCCCCACGGTTATGGGGTGCTCAACCAGCTGACCGGGTTGTACCTCATCTTGTCCATGCCGGGGTCGGCGGTCGTGGTGGCCGTGGTGCGGCGGGTGACCATGTGGCACGAGGACGGCAGCGGCCACCTGGTGCGGCGCTGGGCGGGGCGCGTGCACCGACAGGGCACGATGCTCGTGCTGATCTGGGCTGCGGTCGTGTTCGTCAGCCGCCACGGCGTGGCCGTCCTGCTCAACCAGCAGAGTGGGATCGGCATCGCGGCGATCCTGACTGCCGCTGCGTTCTTTGTGCTCCTCTCGCTCGACCGCGGTCTGCTCCAGGCCCACCGCGGCTACCGGCCGCTGGCGGCCAACCTCGTGCTCGAGGCCACCGTGCGGGTCGTCGCGGTGCTCGTGCTGGTGCTCGCCGGGTTCGGCCCCTCGGGCGCCGCGGTGGGCGTCCTCCTGGGTGAGGTCGTCGCCATGGCCCACGCGCGCTGACGCCGCGGTGCGGGCGTGGTCGGGTGGGAAAGGACCGCGTATGCGCGCGGCCGGCGGCTGGGCGGCCGCCGTGCGTCCGGACCCCGTGCTGGCCGGCGGCGCGATTGTGCGGCGCAGCGTGGCGATCGACCTGATCGTCGCGTCGGTGTCGCTGTCGATGGTGGCGGTGCTGCAGAACGCCGACGTGCTCGTGGTCGGGCGGGACAATCCAACGCACAGCGGCGCGTACGCCGCGGTGTCCGTGACGAGCAAGGCGATCGTCTTCGGTGCCATCGTCCTCGGTGGCTATCTGCTGCCCGAAGCCGCCATCCGATGGCGCCAGGGCGGCCACGCGCTCCGCCAGCTTGCGGTTGTGCTCGTCCTCTTGGCGGTTCCTTCGGTCTTGCTCCTCAGTCTCGCGCTGGCCGCCCCCACCGAGCTGCTGCAGGTGCTGTTCCATCACGACTACACGTCCGCCGCCGACGCGCTGGCGCCGCTGGTGCTGGCCATGATCATGCTGAGTGTCTCGGTGGTTCTCACGATGTACCTGCTGGCGGTCGGGCGGCACTGGGTGGCCGGGGTCCTGGTGCTCGGTGCAGTCGCCCTGACCGCCGCCGCGGTGCAAGTCCACGGGTCTCCGCGGGCAACCGCGTTCGTCGACCTGGCCGTCCAGGCAGGCGTGTTGGCCGTGATCGTGTGTGGGTTTACGGTTGTGCACAGGGTCCGATTGAGGGGCATCGTCCAGGGGTAACCTGACCGAATGGGTGACGACTCGGGGCCAGTTGCCGCCGCGCCCGACGTCCCGCGCCGCCCGGACGACGTCCTCTCGGACGCCGAAGTGCTGGGCGCCCTCGCCGCAGAGGCGGGCATCCGACGCATCCATTTCGTGGCCTGGAGGGACCTCGACGACCCCGAGGCGGGCGGATCAGAACTCCACGCCCACAAGATCGCGTCGTTGTGGGCCGCCGCGGGGATCGATATCACGTTCCGCACGTCGGCCGTCCCCGGTGGGCCAGCCGCCCTGACCCGGGACGGCTACCGGGTGCTCCGTCGTTCGGGACGCTATGCCGTCTTCCCCGGCGCCGCCTGGGAGGGGGTGCGGATGGGGCATCGCGCCGGCGACGCACTGGTCGAGATCTGGAACGGCATGCCGTTCTTTTCGCCGTTGTGGTACCGGGGTCCGCGCATGGTCTTCTTGCACCACGTGCACGCCGAGATGTGGGGCATGGTCCTGCCTCCCACGCTGGCGCGCCTCGGCGACGTGGTGGAGCGGCGGGTGGCCCCGCACTTCTACCGTTCGAGTCGCATCGTGACCTTGTCCGACTCGTCGCGTGCGGAGATCGTGGACATGCTGGGCGTGCGCGCCGACCGGGTGACCGTGGCGCCGCCGGGAGTGGACGCCCGCTACACGCCCGGGGGCGTGCGCTCCCCGACGCCTCTCGTTGTGGCGGTGGGCCGGTTGGTCCCCGTCAAGCGCTTCGACGCGCTGCTCCGCGCACTAACCAAGGTGAAGTCGGACCACCCTGATCTGCGCGCGGTCATCATCGGGGAGGGGTACGAGCGCCCCGCCCTCGAGGCACTGCGCGCCGAGCTGGGCGCGGATGACTGGGTGAGCCTGCCGGGCCACGTGACGGACGAAGAGCTGGTGTCGTGGTACCGGCGAGCCTGGGTGGTGGCAAGCAGCTCGCAACGGGAGGGTTGGGGCATGACGCTGACCGAGGCCGCCGCATGCGGCACCCCGGCCGTGGCGACGGCCATCGCGGGCCACACGGACGCGGTCTTTGCGGGGGAATCGGGCTTGCTCGTTGACGACGTGGGGGAGCTTCCGGCCGCGCTCGGTCGCGTGCTGGCGGACGAGGTGCTGCGGAGCCGGCTGGCCAAGGGTGCACTGGCCCGGGCCCGCTGGTTCACGTGGGACGCGACCGCCCGCCGCGCCCTCGAGGCTCTGGCGAGCGAGGTGTCGCCCTCGATTTGAGCGTCTCGGCGGATCGTCTGGCGGTTCCAACGTTGGGGCCGGGATGGATTTCCAAATCCGGAGCCTGCGTGGCCGCCGGATGGTTGGCGTTGGTGTTTTCCAGACTATAAGCGATCTCGTTTACAGTCTACCAAGACTCGCCGCCGACGGCGGCCGGCGATGCAGCGAGGCGTAAACCGAGACCACCTACACCTACACCTGCACTTTCGGCCGAGCGACTAGGCGTCGGCGCCCGACGCACCCTCTGCTGCGGGCACGGCCACCGGGCTCTGGGCAGCTGCCCTCGTGGCTCGGCGACCCAGGGGCTTGTTGACGCGCAGCCCGAGGCCCGAGATCACGGCGTCGGCGAGCAGCAGGATGACGCCGAGCCAGATCAGGTTGCCGGCATGGACGAAGAAGCCCGGCCAATTGGATCCCGAGAGGTAGTGGTGGACCTTTTGCCCCTGGACCACATTGATGCATCCGGCAACGATGAATGCGATCCCGCCTGCCGTGGCGACTGCCCACACCCATGGGATAAGAAGCCCCAGGGTCACCAGCCCCGCCACCGCCAGGGCTGCCGCCGGCGGGGTGACGAGGGCGGCGAAGCCGCCGGTCACGGCGCCGATGAGGAGCGCCCGGGGGAAGCGCAGCCAGCCGTGTTGGCGCTCGGCCTTGGGTGGCGGGCCGCCGGGCAACGCCAGGGTGGCGGCGTCGAAGGGTGATCCGGGCCGCTCCGGGGCGTCGGGCCCTTCCGGCCCGCGGAGTCGGCGAGGCAAATGGGCACGCACCCGGCGGCGCCACCGCGCCGGCAGGAGGGCCAGGAAGAGGCAGAGGAGGAGTGTCGCTCCCGACACGGCCAGCGCGGCCCAGACCTCGCGCTCGAGGGGCCCAGGTGAGCTGAACGGTGAATCCGGGGCCGCCGAGGGAGCGCAGGTTCGCCGCGCTGACGTGCCACCCGTTGGCAAAGCCGTCGACCAGCATCGCCGCACCGAGGTCCACCGGGTGGGAGCCGGGTGGGGCACCGGCTCGGGGCTCGGCCACCGCATGCCACCCCTTATTGATGCTTTGACCGAGGACGAACTCAAAGGACTGCGCCGCGCCTGTGACGGCTGCGCTATGGCTGTCGACATGGGAGGAGGTCGGCGCAACGTTGGGGGTCGGCCCCGGTTGGGTCGGCGCAAGCTGTGGTGTCCCGGCGGTCGTCGGGAAGGCAACGGGTCCGGCACCGCCGCCCGGAGCCGAGTCAAGAACGAGCTGGTCGATGTTCCACCCGGTGCAGGTGGCTGGGACGTTCGCACAGGGCGGGTTGTGGCCGACCGCCGTCTGGACCACGTGAGGACCGGCACCGAGCGCGATGCCCTTGGCGTCCGGGCCGCAGGGGATCAGTTGGGCCTCGCCGTTGTCGAGCGCGTGCTGGGCCGACCCGACGACCGCAACCGAGAGGGGACGACCGTCGATCGAGAGAAGATTGGAGACGCAGGTACCGGGCAGGTTGGCGGGCGTCGGCGCCGACCGCACCCCGGGGATCCCCACTTCGGCGATGCCCAGCGGCAGCGCCAGCGGCCCGGCGGAGTAGTAGTTCGCGGCGTACTCCGGTCGCATCGCGGTGAACGTGAGGACGAAGTGCGAACCGGTCATTGCCGGGAAGAGGACGGGCACCGTGGTTACGGCGCCGGGCACGGTGCTGTCGGCGATCGCGGGCAGGGCCACGCTGCGCATCTGGCTGCCCGACGTGATCGTCATGGCCGTGGGCACCGAGTGGCGGCCGTCGGCGATCACCTGCAGCGCGAGGCCACCGAGCGCCTGCGGCTTGGCAAGGTCGTAGGTGAGCGAGGAGCCGATTTGGGCTTTGGTGCCCAGGCCGGGTTGCCAGGCTGTCGTGACGTTGCCGTCGAGCGTGGTCGACGCGGTGTTCAGCAGGCCGCCCGGGAGCCGGCCGGAAGAGTACGCGTCCCTCACGCCGCTGGGCGCGGTGCGTCCGACCAGCCGGTCGATTTCGTCATCTGGGATGAAGGCCGACAGGCTGGCGGCTCCCGACAAGGTAAAGGTGCGGGCCGTGGGGAGCGTGAACTGGCGCGAGATGCTCGTCTCGGGATCGCTGCGCGGTGGGAATTGCGAGGTGCGCTGACGGGACATCACGACCGAGACGCGGTTGGCGGCGGATGCGCTCCCGAGCGCGGACAGCATCTGCGACGGCATCGCAACGACCTGGTGTACCTGCTGGCCCGGAACCTCGATCTCGGCGAAGCCAACGGCGGCGGCCGACAGCGGCGTCGCGGTGTCGTTGGTCGTGCCCTCGATCGTGACCCGCAGGGTGTGGAACGTGCGAGTGGAGAAGGTCAGGACCTGGCCGCTCGTCACGTGCGACTGACCGTTCAGCTCGTACCGGACCGGGTGCTTCCCGTCGAAGGTGAGGGTCACCGCCGACACCCAGCGCGAGCGGTCGCCCCGCTGCGGCTGGACGACAGTGATGTGATCGGTGGTGACGGGGTTGGAGAATTGGGCCTGCCACCACTCGCCGGCCGGCTTGGGCACGAAGGTGCCGGCGATCCAGGCCGTGTCGAAGTTGTTGTCGATCGCGCTGGAGGCCTGGTCCTCCGGAGTGTACGAGACCGAATTGCCGTAGCTGCTGGCGGTGACGTTCACGGCGCCCACGTACGTCGCGTACGACTTGCTGGTGATGCCCGTGCCCGGGAAGAGCTCGATCGGGCTGTCGCTCAGATCCGTCGTGGCCGGATTCTCACCCGGCGTCTCGGTGGCGCCGGCGTTGGCGGTGAGCGTGTCCCAGCGGAAGGCCTGCTTGCGGTTGGTGTCGGTCAGGACGAGGTGGGCGCCCTGCGCAGCGAGGTTGCGCAGCCGCGCCGGGTGGTCGGCGAGCGTGCCGGCGTAGTAGATGGCGCTGGTGGTGTTCAAGAGGCCGAGCCCGGCGAGATTGTTCAGGCCCGTGGCGTCGCCCTCCATCACGACTGCTCCCGTGTCTGACTCGGCCCGGAGGAGCGGACGCGGGTTGGGCACGGTGTAGGTGACGATGGGCGACGGCCACTTCACGGTGCCGGACACGGAGAGGTCCTGTTCGTTCAGTGTCGAGACGATGGAAGCGTTGGGACGGGGCGTCCCGAACGACACGGGGTTGGCCAGGCCGAGCGGCGTCTGGAGGAAATGGGGGGCGAGGAGCTGGGGCTGCGGAATCCCGTAGCGCTCGTACTGCTGGTCGTACTCCACCATGAGGTCACCGGCACCCATGAGGCGGGCCATCGGGGCCAGCGCGTTCAGATTGGCGATGCCGTCCTGGAAGGGTGCGTCGGTCGCGTACAGCGTGTCCGCGGTCGCGATGGAGCCCATGATCTGCTGCTCCCGGGTGATGAAGTCGCGCGTGAGCAGTGCGGACTGGGGCGTGTCGACGGTGTCACCCCAGCGGTTCGCCGCGAAGTCGTTGCCCGGGATGGCGTAGACGCGGGTGCCGGGGTGGGTGGCATTGAGGTGGTTGATGGCCGCCACCTGGTAGGAGGGCAGCGTCGCGGGTTGGGTGAAGTTGTTGGCGATCGTGTCGCCGAGGAAGAGCGAGGGGATGTTGGCCACCACCAGTCCCGCCACGAGCACGGTGGCAGTGAGGCCGGCGATGGAGACGCGGTTCCACAGCGCGGTCAGGCCGCTGGCGAGCAGCATGACCAGTGCCAGGAGTACGAGTGGCGTGGCCCGGTCGGTCGAGCGCAGCGCGAGCCCAGCCGTGGTGTCGGTCATGAACGCCTTGAGCTGGCGACCGATCACCGTCGGGTCGGAGAACGGGAACGGTCCGACGGAGAGGACCAGCCCGACGAAGAGGAGCACGAGGAAGTACGCGCGCTCGCGCCAGCGCACGAAGGCCGCAGCGACCAGCGCGACCACCGGGACGGCAAAGGACGTCGCCAGGAGGGCGATGTCCTGGGTGTAGCGGACGGCCGCAGTGGTCCACGGGCCGAGATGATCGGTGCCGTAGAAGTACCAGTAGCCGAGGCCACGCACGATGTCGGCCGGGTTCGAGGTCGCCGACGTCGAAGGCACGGTCTCCGTGAACTTGAGGACGTTGACGCCGTAGGCCGCCTCCACGGCGAGGCCGGTGATCCACCAGAGGCACGCACCCAGGGTGAGGACGCCGATACGGAGCGTGGTTCCCAGCGCGTGGCGCCAGGTCGACTCGCGCAGTACCACGACGGCGTAGAGGATCCAGAGGACGGGGGCGACGCCGACGTAAATGATGGAGCTCGCGTTGATGGCGCTCACGGTGGCGACGACGACCGCGAAGAGGGCGGGTTCTCGCCAGCCGCCGCGGCGCAGGGCCACGATGGTGAGGCCCAGCATGACGGGCAGGCCCGCCCAGGGCAGCAGGATCACCGAGATGCGGCCGGAGTACTGCAGGAAGTACGGGGAAAGCATGTAGGCGAGCGCAGCCGCGGCCGGTCCTGGGCCGCGCAGCCCGAGGATGCGCGAGAGATAGAGGATGCCGAGCCCGGCCGCGAAGAGGATCGACCCGAGCCACAGGCGCTGGGCGACCCAGACCGGCACGCTCAGCACATGGAAGACCGCGAAGAACGGTCCCATCGGCAGCAGGTAGCCGATGTACTCGTGGGTGACCGTGCCCAGGCCCACCGTCGGGTTCCACATGAACGCGGCCTGGCCGAGGAAGCGCGTCGGGTCGAGATACAGATAGGTCTTCGTGTCGGGGGTGACGACGCCCGGCCGCACCAAGAGCAACGGGGCGTAGGCGAAGGCGGCCACCACCGTCGCCCCCCCGATCCACCACCAGCGTCCGCCCCTGCCCCCCGTCCACCACCACCGGCTGCGCCTCGATTCGGCCGTCCGCCGCCTGGCGGCATGCCGCGCCCTGGGCACGGTGACGGTGGTGGACGTGGTCATGAAGTGGGGCGAGAAGGTCGCCGGGTAGTGTAAGCAGGCAACGCCACCCCGGGCGTGTCACACGAAGGGAGGCGCCCGTGGCCACGAGCACCAAGAGCCGCTTGACGGGTGAGCGACCCCAGCAAGGGGTGACCCCGGACTCTCTCTTGGCGCTGCACGAGGCGGGGTACCGCGCCGTGCTGGACCGCATCGGGACAGGGCGCATTCTCGACGTCGGCTGCGGGCAGGGGTTCGAGTCGGCGCGGTTCCTCGGGCCCGGGAGCGACGTGGTCGGGGTCGACTACTCGTCCGACGCCGTCGCCACGGCGGCCTCGCGGTACGGCCCTGACGGCCTGCGCGTGGCCCAGATGGACGCACTGGGCCTCGGGTTCGGGACGGCGAGCTTCGACGGGGCGTGCTCGTCCCACTTGATCGAGCACTTCACCGATCCCGAAGGCCACGTCAGCGAGCTGGCCCGCGTGCTCCGGGACGACGGCCTGGCGTGCGTGCTCACCCCGAACAAGCCGGCGGACTTCGAGAACCCCTTCCACCTCCACCTGTTCGACCGGTTCGAACTTCGGGCGATGCTCGAGCGCCACTTCGGTGAGGTGTGGCTCGGCGGGGTCGATGCGGCCCCCCATGTGAAGGCCGACTTCGAAGCCCGGCGCATCCGGGCGAACAAATTGCTCCGCCTTGACGCGCTGGACCTGCGGCACCGCATGCCGTACCCGTGGTACGTGTGGGCGTACACCAGGCTCCTTCCGTTGGCCTACAAGCTGGTGGCGCGGCACGACACGGGCGGGACGACCGGCATCACCGCCGACGACTGGTTCGTCACCGACGACCCCGACGAGACGACCCTCGTGCTGTTCGCGGTCGCCCGCCAACCGCGCCGGGGGGCGGCCGGTTGATGCTGGCCGTCGGCCTGACCGGCGGCATCGGCTCGGGCAAGTCGGCCGTTGCCGACCTGCTGGTCGAACGGGGCGCCGTGCTTGTCGACGCCGACCAGGTCGCCCGCGACGTGGTGGCGCCCGGTGGCCCCGCCTACCAACCGTTGATCGACCGGTTCGGACCGGGGATCGTGGCGCCGGACGGGACTATCGACCGCAAGGCGCTGGCCGCCGTGGCCTTCGCCGACGAAGAGAGCCGGCTGGCACTGAACGCCATCACGCACCCGGCCATCGGGATCGCCATGCTGCAAGCACGCGACGCCCTGAAGGACACCGACCGCATCGTGGTCCTGGCCATTCCGCTGCTGACGGCCGTCCACCGCGAGACGGTCGGACTGCACAAGGTGGTGGTCGTCGACTGCCCGACCGACGTCGCGCTCGAGCGCCTGATCGCACAGCGCGGCTTCGACCGGGCGGACGCCGAAGCTCGGATACGGGCCCAGATCTCGCGAGAGGAGCGGGTCAAGGAGGCGGACTACGTCCTCGACAACTGCGGCGACCGCGCCGCGCTCGCGGCCGAGGTGGACAGACTGTGGGACTGGCTGGTCGACGCCGCGGCCGAGCGGCGGGCGCACGCCTGAGCGGTCACACCCCCCGGGTAACCTCCAAGGGTCATGCCCGAATTCGAGGTGATCTCCCCGTTCAAACCCTCCGGGGACCAACCCGGGGCGATCACTGCGCTCTCCCAGGGCGTCCGGCGGGGCGACCCGTACCAGACGCTGCAGGGGATCACCGGCTCGGGGAAGACGGCGACCATCGCCTGGATGATCGAGCAGGTGCAGCGGCCGACGCTCATCATCGAGCCGAACAAGTCGCTGGCGGCCCAGCTGTCCTCAGAGCTGCGTGACCTGTTCCCCAAGAACCGCGTCGAGTTCTTCGTCTCCTATTACGACTACTACCAGCCCGAGGCCTACCTCCCGACGACGGACACCTACATAGAGAAGGACTCGTCCATCAACGATGAGATCGACCGGCTGCGGCACGCCACCACGTCGTCGCTTCTCATGCGGCGCGACGTCATCGTGGTGGCATCGGTGTCCTGCATTTACGGCCTGGGCTCGCCCGAGGAGTACCGCGACCGGATCCTGGGCCTCGCCGTCGGCGAGCAAATCGATCAGCGGGACGTGCTGCGACGGCTGGTCAACCTGCAGTACGCCCGCAACGACGTGAACCTGGTACGCGGCACCTTCCGGGCGCGGGGCGACACGGTGGAGATCCACCCCGCCTACGAGGAGCAGGCGCTTCGGGTGGAGATGTTCGGGGACACCATCGAACGCATCGTGCCGTTCGACGTGCTGACGGGCGAGATGGGCGACGAGATGGAAGACGTCGCCGTCTACGCCGCCACGCACTACGTCACCGGGGACGAGATCATCCAACGCGCCGTCGGCACCATCGAGGTGGAGCTGCGCGAGCGGCTCCAGGAGTTCGAGCGGGAGGGGAAGATGCTCGAGGCGCAACGCCTTCGGGTCCGTACCGAGCACGACCTCGAGATGCTGGCCGAGACAGGTGTGTGCTCCGGCGTGGAGAACTACAGCCGCCATCTCGATGGGCGCGCGCCGGGGGAGACCCCGTACACGCTGCTCGACTTCTTCCCGAAGGACTATCTCTGCGTCATCGACGAGAGCCACGTGGCGGTGCCCCAGCTGCACGGGCAGTACGCCGGCGACCGCTCCCGCAAGGACGTGCTCGTCGAGCACGGCTTTCGGTTGCCCTCGGCCAAGGACAACCGTCCCCTCCGCTTCGAAGAGTTCGTCGAACGGGTGCCCCAGGCCGTCTTCGTGTCGGCGACGCCGGGTCCCTTCGAACAAGAGCACTCGACCCAGATGGTGGAGCAGGTGATCCGGCCCACCGGACTCGTGGACCCCGAGGTCACGATCATGCCGACAAAGGGCCAGGTGGACGACCTGCTGGCCCGTATCTCCCGCACGGTCGAGGCAGGCGGGCGCATCCTGGTAACGACGCTCACCAAGAAGATGGCGGAGGACCTGACCGACTACCTGGCCGACGCCGGCGTCCGCGTCCAGTACCTCCATTCCGACATCGACACCATCACCCGGATCGAGATCCTGCGCGAGCTGCGGCTCGGCTCCATCGACGTGCTCGTCGGCATCAACCTCCTGCGCGAGGGGCTCGATCTCCCGGAGGTCGCCCTGGTCGCCATTCTCGATGCGGACAAGGAGGGCTTCCTGCGCAGTGCCTCGTCGCTCATCCAGACGATGGGCCGGGCGGCTCGCAACGTCGACGGCACGGTCGTGCTGTATGCCGACACGGTCACCGACTCCATGCGCGAGGCGGTCTCGGTCACGCAGCGCCGCCGCGAGCTCCAGACGGCGTACAACAGGGAGCACGGGATCGATCCGCAGACCATCCGCAAATCAGTGACCGACATCCTCGAGCGCCTGCGCGGGACGAGCGGCGGGGTGGCCAAGGCGGGCCGTAGCCGGGCCGAGGTCCGCAAGAACGCAGCCGTGCGGGGCAACCGTCGCACCCCGCTCCTGGCCGAGGGGGACGCGTCGACGCCGGCCGCAGCCATGGAGCTCATGACGCAACTCGAGTCCGAGATGAAGGCCGCCGCTGCTGATCTCCGCTACGAAGAGGCGGCACTGCTGCGCGACGAGATCGCCGAGTTGCGCGCCACGATCCCGGGATAGCCAACAGGGCTATCGTTCTGGCCGTGCCCACCACTGCCCAGCTACGGGAGGTCGCGGCGCGCTACGCCGCCGTCGTCAGTTCCAAGGATGCAGATGCCTATGCGGCATTGTTCGCACCCGACGCGGTGCAGGTCGACCCGTATCCGACGGCACCCAACGTTGGGCGTGACGCCATCCGTGACTTCATCCAACGTTCTTTCGACGTGTGCGAGACCATGACCTTCGAGATCGAGGAGCTCCACGCGATGGCGGACAAGGCGGCCACCACGTTCCACATCACGCTGACGCTCGAAGGTGGCTCGACCATGCACATCCGGGGCATCGAGATCTTCACCGTCACCGACGAAGGGTTGATCTGCGGCGTGGACGCCTACTGGGGGGACGACGACCTGACGTTCTCGTAGGCGCCGGAGAGGAACTCCGTGTTTCGTCTTGGCGATGAGGGTACTGTCACCTGTACTCCCCAGTGACCGCTGGATGAATCGGAGGTCGAATGCGTACTGACCGTTCTCGTGCAACGTCAATCCGTCCCCTGCAGGCACTCCTTCGTGCAACGCTCGTATCGATCGCCGGGGTCGTGATGACCCTGGCCGGTCTCGGAGCCGTTCTCGTGCCTGCCCCGGCCGGTGCCGCCGCCCCGCCGGCGCAGGGATGGACGACGCAGCAGGCGCCCCTTCCGTCCGACGCCGGCAGTACGGCCGCCCTTCCGAGCGTCTACACGGCATCGTCGACGTGCCCCTCGTTGGGAGGGTGCGTCACCGTCGGGTGGTACAGCGACACGGCGGCTCACCCGTGGGGCCTCATCGAGACGCAGAGCGGGACCACGTGGACCGACACCCAGGCTCCGCAGCCTTCCAACGCGGGAAGCGGTGCCAACCAGGCGCTGTGGCTCGGATCGCAATCGTGCGGCATCATCAATCTCAACCCCTGCCACGCGGTCGCCTGCCCCACCGCGACGTTCTGTGTCGCCGTCGGGGAATACAAGGACACAGCCGGGTTCAACCAGCCGGTGGTGGAGACCCTGTCCGGCGGGACCTGGACCGCGGCCAAGGGGGCGCTCCCGTCTGACGTGGCCACCTTGGCGAACCCCAACGCGTATCTCTTCTCGGTCAGTTGCACCTCGACGACCTCCTGCGTCGCGGTCGGCGCCTATACGAACGCGAGCGGCAATACCAATGGGCTCATCGACACGCTGTCGGGGACGTCGTGGAGCGCGCAGACCACGCCGCTTCCGTCGAACGCCGCCACCACCGGATCGGTGCTGAACGGCATCTCGTGCATCTCCGCCACCTCCTGCGCCGCTTCCGGGGCCTACCGTGACTCCAGCGCCGGGACCCCGCAAAACGGACTGCTGCTGAACCTCACCGGTTCGACCTGGACGGCGACGCGGGCACCCGAGCCGGCCAATGGTGGAAATGACGGAGACGGGCACCAGATCGCCTTTCTTTCCCAGACGGCCTGTACCTCCACTTCGGCCTGCACCGCAGTGGGCCACTACGCCGACACGGCGGGGAATCAGCTGGCCCTGATCGACTCGTGGAACGGGAGCACCTGGGTCGCTACGCAGGCGCCTCTGCCTTCAGGGGCGGCGCCCGGGCCCACCCTCGTCACCCAACTCGCATCGGTCTCCTGCCCGGTCGCGACATGGTGCACGGCGGTCGGCGTCTACACGGACGGCTCCGGCAAGACCTGGGGACTGATCGACACCTTGGCCGCCGGGAGCTGGAAGGCCACGCAAGCCCCACAACCCTCCAACAGCCAACCCGAGGCGACCCAGGGCGCATTTCTCTACGACGTCTCGTGTCCGACGCCGGGATACTGCATGAGCCCCGGGATCTACCAGGGGCCGAGCAACGTGCAGACCGGGTACATCACCACCCTCTCCGCGGGAGCGTGGGGCAGCGTCCAGGCACCGGTGCCCGCCAACGCCACGGTGAACGCGATCTACTCGGTGGCGCGGACCGTCGCGTGCTACGCGCCGGTGGCCTGCACGGTCGGCGGGTACTACTCCGTGGCCGGCAGTATCCAGGGCTTCCTCGATACCTACACGGGGGTCCAGGGCTATTGGCTGGACGCGACCGACGGTGGCATCTTCACCTACGGCAACGCCCAATTCCACGGCTCGGCCGGCTCCATCCACTTGAACCAGCCGGTCGTCGGCATGGCCGCCACCCCTGACGGCGGCGGGTACTGGCTGGTCGCCTCCGACGGGGGCATCTTCGCCTACGGCAACGCGCAGTTCTACGGCTCCCGCGGCGGCCAGCCCCTCAACAAGCCCGTCGTGGGCATGGCGGCCAGCCCCGACGGAAAGGGCTACTGGCTCGTCGCCTCCGACGGGGGCATCTTCGCCTACGGCGACGCCCAGTTCTTCGGCTCCCGCGGCGGCCAGCCTCTCAACGCCCCCATCGTGGGCATGACGGCCAGCCCCGACGGGACCGGCTACTGGTTCGTCGCCTCCGACGGGGGCATTTTCAACTACGGCACCGGCGCTGGGTTCTACGGATCGGCCGGCTCCATCCGCCTGAACAAGCCGGTCGTCGGCATGGCGGCCGCGCCGAACGGGCTCGGGTACTGGTTGGTCGCCACCGACGGCGGCATCTTCAACTACGGCACCGGGGCGGCCTTCTACGGCTCGACCGGCTCCATCGTGCTGAACAAGCCGGTGGTCGGCATGTCGTCGTCCTCGAGCGGTCTGGGCTACTGGTTGGTGGCCTCCGACGGGGGCATCTTCGCCTACGGCGACGCCCCGTTCTACGGGTCGGCCGGCAGCCTGGTCCTCAACAAGCCGGTGGTCGGTATGGCGAGCTAAGCCGGGGGAGGGATACCGGCGTAGCGTCCGTTCGGCCGAGGATCCCGGCCGAACGGACGTGATACATCGCACCGGTATCCTCACCGGATGGCCGACCGTCTGGTCGTTCGCGGGGCTCGCGAGCACAATCTTCGAGATATCTCCCTTGACCTGCCCCGGGACAAGCTGATCGTCTTCACCGGGCTGTCGGGGTCAGGGAAGTCGTCCTTGGCCTTCGACACCATCTACGCCGAGGGACAGCGGCGCTACGTCGAATCGCTCTCGGCGTACGCCCGCCAGTTCCTGGGCCAGATGGACAAGCCGGATGTGGACTTCATCGAGGGGCTGTCGCCGGCCATCTCCATCGACCAGAAGTCGGCCTCCCGGAACCCGCGCTCCACCGTGGGGACCATCACCGAGGTCTACGACTACCTGCGCCTCCTCTACGCCCGCATCGGCCATCCGCACTGCCCGACCTGCGGCCGGCCCGTGGCGCGCCAGACGCCCCAGCAGATCGTCGACCGGGTGCTCGAGTTGCCCGAGGGGACCAAGTTCCAGGTCTTGGCGCCGGTGGTGCGGGGGCGCAAGGGCGAGTACAGCACGCTGCTCGACGACCTGGCCAAGCAGGGCTACGCCCGGGTCCGGGTCGACGGCGTGCCGTTGGAACTGGCCGATAGGGCCGAGGTCGCCCTGGCCCGCTACGAAATGCACACGATCGAGGTCGTGGTCGACCGGCTCATCCGGCGCGACAACATCCGCCAGCGCCTCACCGAATCGATCGAGGCGGCGCTCGCGCTGACCGGCGGGACGGCGGAGGTGCTCGTCATGAACGGGACCGGCGAGGGGGATGACGACGAGGCCATTACCTTCTCGCAGCACCTCGCCTGCGCCTACTGCGGCATCAGTTTCGAGGAGCCCGCGCCGCGAAGTTTTTCCTTCAACTCGCCGTACGGCGCGTGCCCGGTCTGTCTTGGCCTCGGCACCAAGTTCGAAGTGGACCCGGAACTGGTCGTGCCCGACGACACGCTGTCGTTGGCCGAAGGGGCGTTGGCCCCGTGGGCCGGAGCCCGCAGCGAGTACTTCACCGGGCTCCAGCAGGGCGTCGCCGAGCTGGGTGGCTTCTCCTTCGATGCCCCGTGGAAATCGCTCAAAGCCAAGGACAAAAAGTTGGTCCTCTACGGCACGGGCACCCGGGCCGTCCACGTCACCTACAAGAACCGCTTCAACCGGCGACGCTCCTACGAGGCGCACTACGAGGGCATCATCCCGTGGCTGCAGCGGCGCCATGGCGAGTCCGAGTCCGACTGGTCGCGCGAGCAGATCGAGCAGTTCATGCGCGAGGTCGACTGCCCCGCGTGCAAAGGTGCCCGCCTGAAGCCCGAGTCGCTGGCGGTGACCGTCGGCGGGCGCAACATCTACGAGCTGTGCAGCCTCTCCATCGCCAGTGCGGTCGAGGCCATGGCAGGTCTCGAGCTGACCGAACGCGAGCACATGATCGCCGACCGCGTCTTCAAGGAAGTCCGCGAGCGCATGCAGTTCTTGCTCGACGTGGGGCTCGACTACCTCTCGCTTGCCCGCTCGGCCGGCACGCTCTCGGGCGGCGAGGCACAGCGGATCCGTCTGGCCAGCCAGATCGGCAGCGGTCTCGTCGGCGTGCTCTACGTGCTCGACGAGCCGTCCATCGGCCTGCACCAGCGAGACAACCAGCGCCTGATCGGCACGCTCGAGCGACTGCGCAACCTGGGGAACACGGTCATCGTGGTCGAGCACGACGAGGAAACCATCCGCACGGCCGACTACGTCGTCGACATCGGCCCGGGCGCGGGGGAGCACGGTGGAAACGTGGTGCACGCCGGGCCGGTGACCGGTCGTGGCGGCCTCTTGTCCAACAAGGCCTCCATCACTGGCCAGTACCTGTCGGGCAAGAAGTCGATCCCGATCCCGGCCCGCCGGCGCCCCGGCACGGGCGACGTCGTCACGGTGCGCGGCGCACGCGAGCACAACCTGCGCGACATTGATGTGTCGTTCCCCCTGGGGTGCTTCATCGCCGTGACGGGCGTGTCGGGCTCGGGCAAGTCGACGTTGGTGAACGACATCCTGCTGCGCTCGTTGGCCCAGCATCTCCACCGGGCCAAGGCCTTGCCGGGACGCCACCGCAAGGTTGAGGGCATCGACCACCTCGACAAAGTGGTCGATGTGGACCAGGCACCAATCGGGCGTACACCGCGCTCGAACGCGGCCACCTATACGGGCGTCTTCGATCACATCCGCAAGCTGTTTGCCCAGACGGCGGAGGCCAAGGTGCGCGGCTACCAGCCGGGGCGTTTCTCGTTCAACGTCCGGGGCGGTCGCTGCGAGGCGTGCGCCGGGGACGGGACCATCAAGATCGAGATGCACTTCTTGCCCGACGTGTACGTGCCCTGCGAGATCTGCCACGGGGCGCGCTACAACCGAGACACCCTCGAAATCACCTTCCGCGGCAAGACAATCGCGGACGTCCTCGACATGTCCTGCGAGGAGGCGCTGAGCTTCTTCGAGCGCCAGCCACCGATTGCCCGCCACATGCAGACCCTGGTCGACGTCGGCCTGGGTTACGTCCGCCTGGGTCAGCCGGCGCCGACGCTCTCGGGTGGCGAGGCCCAGCGGGTCAAGCTCGCCAGCGAGCTGAGCCGGCGGCCGACCGGGCACACCTTCTACATCCTCGACGAGCCCACCACGGGGCTCCACTTCGACGACACGCGTCGGCTGCTCGAGGTCCTGGGCCGACTGGTGGAGCAAGGCAACACTGTGGTCGTCATTGAGCACAACCTCGACGTGGTCAAGACGGCGGACTGGGTCATCGACCTGGGTCCCGAGGGGGGCGACAAGGGTGGGACGGTGGTCGCCGAGGGCACGCCCGAGCAGGTGGCCAAGACGGCGGGGAGCTATACCGGCGAGGTGCTCAAGCCGGTGCTGGGGCGGGCCAAGTAGGCCGACCCGGCATTCAGTCCGAGGATGAGGAGAAGTGGCTCCGCGGGCGCTCGAGCTTGGCGTCGTCGAGGAAGAAGTCGAGCTTCTCGTTGTAGAAGGCGATGAGCCCCGCGATGGGCAACACCTCACGGGTGGGGAAGTCGTAGCACCAGGCCACGTCGGGATGGACCCTCCCATCGACCTGGGCCGACCAGTAGCCGCTCGTGGTGCCCTTGTAGGGACACGAGGTCACGGTGTCCGTGGAGACCAGACGGGTGAAGTCGACGTCAGTTCGGTTCACGTAGTACCGGGTCGGCAGGCCCGTCTCGAAGAGCATGATCGGCGACGACGACTCGGCGAGCACCACGCCATTGGACTCCACGCGGAGGCGCCGGGTCGAGCGCGCCGTGTCGACTCGCGTGTACGGGTTGCGCGGATGAACGAAGACCTGCTCGTCCTCCTCGAACCAGGCGTCGAAGGCGGACCACTCGAAGCGGACGGTGTCGTCGAGCCCTTCGACCTTGGCGGCCGAGAGGACACGCGCCGCGTGGGGTCGACGGACGTCGTCCACCGCAAGGCCGAAGAGGCGCATGTCGCCCCGTGGTGTCTCCTCGGTGCTGCCTTCGTCGACGAGCGCGCTGGGGTCGACGTCGGCCAGCGGCACGTAGTACTGGGGAAAGCCGGGCCATTCCCACACGTAGCGGGCGTCGGTCGTATCGAGAACGGTCCGGCCGGCAAGGACGCCGCGGATGCGGCGCGGCACCGGCTCGACGTGATTGACGGGGACCAGGTTCTGGGGATAGCCGCTCACCGCAAACTCCTCGTTCGATGCCGTGACAATCAGAACCTACCGGGAGGTCTCGGAGCGCCGTGCACGAGCGCCGACAACGGAACGCGCCGTCCGTGCGCCAGGCGGGGGGCGCCCGTTAGGTGATGGCGAGCATGCGCTCGAGCGCCACCTTGGCCCAGGCGGCGGTGTCACCATCGACCACGATCTGATTGCGCACGTCGCCCTCGATCAGGCCCTCGAGCACCCAGGCGAGGTGGGGGGGTCGATGCGTGACATGGTCGAACAGGGGCAGACGAGGGGATCGAGGCAGATCACCTTCTTGTCGGGGGACTCGTGCTGCAGCCGGTTGACGAGGTGGATCTCGGTGGCGACGCCGATCACCGAGCCGGACGGCGCGGCGGCGACCGCCCGGATGATGGCGTCGGTCGAGCCGGTGACATCCCCCAGCTCGACGACCTCGTGCGCGCATTCCGGGTGGATCATCACGATCCCGTCAGGGTGCTCGGCCCGGAAGGCGGCGACATGTTCCGGGCGGAAACGCTGATGGACCGAGCAGTGCCCCTTCCACAGCAGCAGGGTGGACTCCTTGACCTCACGATCGGAGAGTCCGCCGAGCGCCAGTCGCGGGTTCCAGACCGACATGTCGTTCGCTCCGTAGCCGAGCTCGTACCCGGTGTTGCGTCCGAGATGCTGGTCCGGGAAGAAGAGCACACGCTCGCCCTGCTCGAGGGCCCAGGTGAGGACGGCACGGGCGTTGGAGGACGTGCAGACGGCCCCGCCGTGGCGGCCGACGAACGCCTTGAGCGCGGCGGCGGAATTCATGTAGGTCACCGGGATGAGGTGATCGACGTCGATCACCCGAGCCAGGTCCTCCCAGGCCTCCTCGACCTGATCGATGTCGGCCATGTCGGCCATGGAGCAGCCGGCATTGAGGTCGGGCAGCAGGACCTTCTGATGGTCGCCAGTCAGGACGTCGGCGGATTCCGCCATGAAATGGACCCCGCAGAAGACGATGAACTCGGCGTCCGTCTGGCTGGCGGCCAGCCGGGACAGCCCGAAGGAGTCGCCCCGGGCGTCCGCCCAGCGCATCACGTCGTCGCGCTGGTAGTGATGGCCGAGGATGAAGAGCCGGGATCCGAGCTCCTCCTTGGCCGCCCCGATCAGCGCAGCCAGCTGGTCGTCGGTCGCGGCGCTATAGCGCTCTGAGAGCGGCGCCTGGAGCCTGAGCATCTTGTCTGCCCCCTTTGAGGGAGAGCATCGATCTGGCCGGCGGGGACAGCCTGGTCGCCCATCCGCGGGTTTGTCGGCCTCGATGCGAGGTTGTCTGCCGGCTACCAGGCCGGCGTGGTCAGTGTACCGCCCCGCACCAACGGCTGCGCGAGAGTGGACGTGATGCAGTATCGGCCGCCGACCGGCTCCATTCCCGACGCCCCGGGCTCGTACCAGTTCTACGACGCCGAGGGCCGGGTCCTCTACGTGGGCAAGGCCAAGTCCCTGCGCCACCGCCTGCCCAATTACTGGCAGGACTCGGCCAAGCTCTCACCCCGCACGGCGCAGATGGTGGCCCAGGCCGACCACGTCGAGTGGGTGGTAGTCGACAGCGAGGTCGACGCGCTGATCTTGGAGCACTCGCTCATTCAGGCGCACCTGCCCCGCTACAACGTGCGCCTCAAGGACGACAAGAGCTACCCGTGGCTGGCGATCACGCTCAACGAGGAGTGGCCGCGTCCCGCCGTGGTGCGTGGGCGCAAACGAAAGGGCGTCCGCTATTTCGGGCCCTACGGCAACGCCGGCGCCATCCGATCGACGCTCGACCTGTTGGTGCGGAGCTTCCCCGTGCGCACCTGCTCGAACACCAAGTTCACGCGTCACGAGCGGCTGGGCCGGCCGTGCCTGCTCTACGACATCGAGCGTTGCTCGGGCCCGTGCGTGGGCGCCGTGGACCACGGCGCGTACGACGGATACGTGAACGACCTCATGAGGTTCCTCTCGGGCGACACCGAGCCGGTGCTGGCTAAGCTGGAGGCGGAGATGCTGGCTGCGAGCGACCAGCTGCAATTCGAGCGGGCGGCGCGGCTGCGCGACCGGATCGTGGCCGTCCACAAGGCCGCCGAGACTCAGCAGATGGTCTCGGACCGGGCCGAGGACTTCGACGTCGTCGGTGTGGCTGAGGACCCGCTCGAGGCGTCGGTGCAGATCTTCCGCGTGCGCCGGGGCCGCGTCGTCGGGCACCGCGGCTTCGTCGCGGAGAAGGTCGAAGATCTCTCCGGCCCTGAGTTCATGGCGCTGATCGTCTCGCAGGTCTACGGGGCGGAGGGAGCCGAGGTGCCGCGACGCGTCCTCCTTCCCGAGGACCCGGCCGACCTCGAGCTGCTGCAGAGCTGGTTGTGCAACGTGCGCGGCGGCCCCGTCGACATCGCCGTCCCGCAGCGTGGCACGAAGCGTGCGCTGCAAGAGACGGTGACTCGTTCGGCCGGAGAGGACCTGGCGCGCCACCGGCTGCGGCGGGCGGCCGACCACAACGCGCGGTCCAAGGCGCTGACCGAGTTGCAGACGGCGCTGTCGCTGCACGAAGCACCCCTGCGGATTGAGTGCTACGACATGAGCCACCTGCAGGGGACCGACTATGTGGGCTCCATGGTGGTGTTCGAGGACGGGGTGGCCAAGCGGTCGGACTATCGGCGTTTCAAGGTCAAGTCTGTCCCCGGAAACGACGACTATGCCGCCATGGAAGAGGTCCTGACCCGCCGCCTGACCGCGCTCAACGAGGCGCCCGAGGCGACGACGAGCGTCCGCCCGCGGCGGTTTGCGTACCGGCCCAACCTGATTGTGGTCGACGGGGGCAAGGGACAGCTCGGGGTGGCCGAGCGGGTCGTGCGCGCGTTCGGGTTGGAAGAGGAGATTGAGCTGGCGGCCTTGGCGAAGCAGTTCGAGGAGGTCTACCGGCCCGGCTCGCCCGACCCGGTGCGCCTGCGGCGTGGCTCCGACGCGCTCTACCTCCTCCAACGGCTCCGCGACGAGGCACACCGCTTCGCCATCACGTTCCACCGCGAGCGACGAGCCAAACGCATGACCCGCAGCATCCTCGACGACATCCCCGGTCTCGGGCCGACCCGCAAGGCCCGCCTGGTCAAGGAGCTGGGCGGCGTGAACGCGGTGCGGGCGGCGACGCTCGAGCAGCTCCAGGCCCTCTCGTGGCTGCCCGACCGCGTTGGTCTCGCCGTCTACGAGGGAGTGCGCAAGACTGGCACCCAGAGCCAGAGAACGGTGCTGCGGTGAGCGAGTTCGTGGTGGTGACGGGGATGTCGGGAGCGGGTCGCTCGACCGCGGCGGCGGCGCTCGAGGACGTGGGATGGTTCGTCATCGACAACCTGCCGGCGGGCCTCATCATGAAGATGGTCGAGATGGTGGACCGCCCGGGCTCGGGCATCGAGCGGGTGGCCCTGGTGATCGGCCGGGGTGGCAGCCGTACGGGTCCGGAGTACTTCGACGACCTGCCCGACGTGCTCGACGACTTCGCGCGCCACCCGCAAACGGGTGCGGGTGGTGTTCTTGGACGCGCCAGACGACGTGCTGGTGCGCCGCTACGAGGGCACGCGGCGGCGCCACCCGCTGGCTGCCCGCGGGGTGGAGGAGTCGATCGCGGACGAACGCCGGCTGCTCGAACCGGTGCGCGAACGGGCCGACCTGCTGGTGGACACGGGTGAGCTGAACTCGAACCAGTTACGGTCGCGCATCCTCGAGGCGTTCGGTGACGACGAGGCCCCGCTCATGCAGACGTCGGTGATCTCGTTCGGGTACAAGCACGGCATCCCGCTCGACGTCGACCTCGTCTTCGATTGCCGCTTCCTGCCCAACCCGTTCTGGGTCGAGGAGCTCCGGCCCTTCAGCGGCTTGGACGAGCCCGTGCGCGACTTCGTGCTCGGCCAGCCCGAGTCCCAGGCCTTCCTCGAAAAGGTGGACGACCTGTTGACCAGCATCCATCCCGCCTTCATCCGGGAGGGGAAGTCCTATCTCACCATCGCCATGGGCTGTACGGGCGGTCGGCACCGGTCGGTCGCGCTGGCGCACGCCCTGGCCGACCGCCTGGGTGCGCACGGGCAACCGGTGTCGGTCTTCCACCGGGACATCGACCGATGAGGGGCAGCTCCCGGCCGGCGGTCGTGGCCATCGGCGGTGGGCACGGCACCGCCGTCACGTTGCGGGCGGCCCGGCGCTACGCGGGCACGCTCACCGGCGTCGTCTCGGTGGCCGACGACGGGGGGAGTAGCGGGAGGCTGCGCGAGCTGTTGAACGTGGTCGCGGTGGGCGACATCCGCAAGTGCCTGGTGGCGCTGGCGGCCGAGGACTCGGCGCTCGCCTTGGCCTTCGAGCGCCGCTTCGAGGAAGGGGAGCTGGCGGGGCATGCACTGGGCAACCTGATCCTGACCGGGCTGATCGACGCCACCGGCGACCTCGTGCTCGGCGTGCGCGAAGCGGCCCAGCTGCTCGGTGCGCACGGGGACGTCCTCCCGGCCACGACGGAGCCCGTGGTGCTGAAGGCGGAGTCGGCGAACGGCACGGTGGCGGGCCAAGTCGCCGTGATGGGGACCGGCGACATCCGGACCGTCTCGCTGGTGCCCGACGACGCGCAGCCGCCACCGCTGGCGCTGGAGCGAATCACAACAGCGGATCAAATCGTGATCGGCCCCGGGTCGTTGTTCACCAGCGTGTTGGCCGCCGTGGCGGTGCGTGGCGTGGCCGAGGCGGTGGCCTCGTCAAAAGCTCAGGTCATTTACGTCTGCAACCTCCGCCCGCAGGTCCCGGAGACCGAGGGCTTCGATGTCGCCGCCCATGTCGCGGCCCTGACCAGGCACGATGTCGCGGTGGACGTCGTGCTGTGTGACAGCATCCAGGGTATGAGCGTCGGCACGACCCAGGCGACGGTGCACGACGTCCCCTTGACCGGAGAGAACAGCCTGGTGCACA
Source organism: uncultured Acidimicrobiaceae bacterium (assembly GCA_963744225.1). Lineage (GTDB taxonomy): Bacteria > Actinomycetota > Acidimicrobiia > Acidimicrobiales > RAAP-2 > Bog-473. The sequence continues at coordinate 44,999 of CAVUSV010000005.1, read as the reverse complement.
GCCCGGCCAAACTGGCACAAGCACTGTCCGGTCTGCTGGCATAGGTCGCCCGGGCTCGAGAGAAAGGGACGAGATGACGGTGCGTGTCGGTATCAATGGCTTCGGACGCATCGGACGGAACTTCCTGCGCGCCATCCTGGCCACCGGGGCCGACGTGGAGGTGGTCGGGGTCAACGACCTGACCTCGCCGGCGACCCTGGCGCACCTGCTGCGCTACGACTCGACGCATGGCCGCCTGTCCGTGCCGGTCGACGTGGAGGGCAGCGACCTCGTGGTCGGCGACCAGCGAATGCGGGTCATGGCCGAGCGGGAGCCCGAACAGCTGCCCTGGGACGCGCTGGGCGCCACCGTCGTCATCGAGTCGACGGGACGGTTCACCAGCCGGGCCGACGCCGCGGGCCACCTGCGCGGCTCGGTGCAGCGGGTCGTGATCTCCGCGCCGTCGGGGGACGCCGACGCCACCTTTGTCATCGGCGTGAACGACGATGACTTCGACCCCGCCAAGGACTTGGTCGTCTCCAACGCGTCGTGCACCACCAACTGCTTCGTGCCCATGGTCAAGGTGGTGGACGACGCCTTCGACATTGTGAGCGGGTTGATGACCACCGTGCACGCCTACACCAACGACCAGAACCTTCTCGACCTGACCCACAAGGACCTGCGGCGGGCGCGCGCCGGTGCGGTCAACATCGTGCCCACCTCCTCGGGGGCGGCCACGGCGACGAGCCTCGTGATGGCATCGATGGCGGGGCGCCTCGACGGCATGTCCCTGCGGGTGCCGCTGCCGGCGGGCTCCATCACCGACTTCACCGCGGTCGTGCACGGGCATCCCTCCACCGCAGAGGTCAACGCGGCGTTCGCGGAGGCGGCGGCCAAGCCGCCGCTCGACCGGGTCATGGACTACACCGAGGACCCGATCGTCTCGAGCGACATCGTGGGGTCGCCGGCCTCGTGCACCTTCGACGCCGGCCTCACCATGGTCATGCCGATCAACGATGATCTGTCGCTGGTCAAGGTCTTCGGGTGGTACGACAACGAGTGGGGGTACTCGAACCGCCTCCTCGACCTAACCCAGTTGGTCGGCGGCTGACGCGATGGACCCGCTGCGTGGCCTCCCGCTCCTCGAGGACCTCCCCGAGCTCGACGGCAAGCGGGTGCTGGTGCGGGTCGACTTCAATGTCCCTCTGCACATCGGGGTGCGGGGCAAGGCCACGGTGGCCGACGACTTCCGGATCAGGGCCGCCGTCCCGACGCTGCGGCGCCTGCAAGAAGAAGGGGCGGAGGTCGTGGCGGCGTCGCATCTCGGCCGGCCGGCCGGCGCCCCCGACGTCCGCTGGGCGATGGACCCGGTGCGGGAGCGGCTGCAGTCCCTGTGCCCTGGTATCGGGCTGACCGAGAACCTGCGCTTCGAACCGGGCGAGAAGGCCAACGACCCGGCGTTCGTGCAACGACTGATTCTGGGCTTCGACGCCTACGTGGACGAGGCCTTCGGCGCCGCCCACCGCGTCCACGCGTCGATCGTGGGCCCGCCCCTGTTCCTGCCGAGCGCGGCGGGACTGCGGTTCGCCCGGGAGGTCGAGGTGCTGGGCCGGATCCTGGCGAAGCCGCAGCGGCCGTTCGTGGCCGTCGTCGGCGGCGCCAAGGTGGCCGACAAGCTCGAGGTGTTGAAGGTGCTGGCCACCAAGGTCGACACGCTCGTGGTCGGTGGCGGCATGGCGTACACATTCCTCGCCGCGCTGGGTCAGAGCGTGGGCAACTCGCTGCTGGACGAATCCCACCTCGACGCCTGCCGGGCCCTCTTGCAGTCGGGCGTGCGCATCCTGCTCCCCACCGACACCCGGGCCCTGGAGCCGGGAGGGACCTTCGGGCCGCCCACAGAGGGGCACGGGCCGCGGGGGAGCGTCAAGGTGATTGAGGGAGACCTTCCGGACGGCTGGACGGGGCTCGACATCGGCCCTGACACGGCGGCCGCCTTCGCCGAGGTGGTCACCCACGCCGGCACGGTGCTGTGGAACGGGCCGCTCGGCGCCTTCGAGGACAAGCGTTTCGCCTGGGGCACGCGCATCGTGGCCGAGGCGGTGGCGCACTGCCCGGGCTTCTCTGTGGTGGGCGGGGGCGACAGCGCCAGCGCGCTCGACGAGCTGCGCCTCACGGACCAGATCGACTTCCTCTCGACCGGCGGCGGGGCGTCGCTCTGTTTCATTCAGATGGAAGGGCATCTGCCGGGCATCGACGCCCTGCGCCAGGCTCCCAACGCGCCGCGGGGGTGACGGCACGCCGCCCGCTGGTCAGCGGGAACTGGAAGATGCACCACGACCACATCGAGGCGTTGCACATGGTGCGCGATCTCGGCCTCCGGCTCAAGCCCGACGATGTGGCGCGCGTCGACGTCTCGGTGCATCCGCCCTTCACGGACCTGCGTACGGTGCAGACGCTGGTCGAGAAGGAGCGCATCCCGGTCGCGCTGGGCGCGCAGCACTGCTCCGACGAGGACGAGGGGGCGCGCACCGGTGAGGTGAGCCCCCGCTTCCTGGCCCGGCTGGCGACGACGTACGTGATCGTGGGCCATTCGGAGCGCCGGCGGCTGTACGGGATGGACGACGCCACGGTGGCGGCGACGCTCCGGGCCGTCCTGCGGCATGCCATGACGCCAATCCTGTGCGTGGGGGAGACCGAGGAACAGCGGGACCGGGGGCAGACCGAAGCGATCCTGGAGGAGCAGGTGCTGGCGGCGCTGTCGGGCTTGGACGCCGAGGTGGTCGGCGGCCTCGTCGTCGCCTACGAGCCGATCTGGGCCATCGGCACGGGCAAGGCGGCGACGGCGATGGACGCCGAGGATGCCTGCGTGTTCATCCGCTCGCTGGTGGCCAAGCTGGGCGGGGAGGAGGCGGGGGCGGGCGTACGGGTCCAGTACGGAGGCTCCGTGAATGCTGAGAACGCCGAAGACCTGATGGCCGAGCCCGACGTGGACGGGCTCCTGGTCGGGGGCGCCAGCCTGCACGCGCCCGCCTTCACTGACGTCATTCGGGCCACGGCGGCCTGCTACCGTTCCTAGGCCGAAAAGGCGTGATCCCGCCGCGAGTTGGAGGCTCTTCCGTTGTTGGCCATGATCGACGCAGTCACCTGGGTGTACATCGTCATCGAGGTGCTCTCCGCGCTCGGACTGATCTTCCTCATCCTGATGCACAGCGGGAAGGGGGGCGGACTGTCGGACATGTTCGGCGGCAGCGTCGGGGCGGCGGCACAGGGCTCGACGGTGGTTGAGCGCAACCTCGACCGCATCACGGTCACCGTCGCCATCATCTTCGCCTTCGCGACGGTCACCCTGGATCTCCGGCTGCAGTGACGCGCCGGGGCCCACGCCCCCGGCGGTGGCGAGGGCTGGTGGGGATCGTCAGCGGACTCGCCCTCCTCGCTTCCGCGTGCGGGGGCGGTGGTCCGGGCACGACGACGGTCACGTACGTCGGCGTCGCCGGCGGCGCCATCTCGTTCGGTATGACCGAGAGCGTCACGGGATGCAACCCCAACACACCCGCGGGCAACACACCGGGGACCCGGACCGTCCTCGCCGCCGTGTTGCCCAGCCCCTTCGTGGTCAACAGCGCCGGCGCCCCGGCGCCGAACTCGGACCTGATCGTCTCGTCGGAACTGGTGAACACGAAGCCGGAGACCATCGTGTACACGTTGAACCCGAAGGCGGTCTGGTCCGACGGCGTGCCGATTACGGCCGACGACTTCCGCTACGCCTGGGACCTGCAACGGGGTGATCCGGTCGTCTCGTCGCCCGACATCGTGAGCATCGCAGGCTACCGCGACATCGCGTCGGTGACCGGGTCGAACGGGGGCCACACGGTCACGGTCAGGTTCAAGACCACGTTCGCCGACTGGCAGAAGCTCTTTGACAACCTCGTGCCGGCCCACGTGATGGAGAAGGTCGGGTGGAACCCGAACTGCGTGACGGTGAACCCGGCCATCGACCTCTCGGGCGGCCCGTTCATGATCGGATCGGTCTCGGCAACGAGCATCAAGCTGGTGCAGAACCCCAAGTGGTGGGGCACTCCGGCCAACGCCCGCTCCATCACGGTCCACCTGGCGTCCTCGACCCAGCAGCTGACCCAGTGGATGTCGTCGGGGTACGTGCAGGTGGCGCAGCCGGCCACGGTCACGCCGGGATTCCTGACGCAGATGACGGGATTGCCGGGCGCGGAGAGTGACGTCGATAGTTCGGCGACGCTGCTGCAGCTCGACATGTCGAGCTCCCTCGACGGGCCGCTGTCACCGGACGTGCGGGTGGCAATCGCCTTGACGATCAACCGCCAGGAGGTGGTGGACCAGCGCGTGAGCTGGGCGGCCCCGGGGGTGACGGTCGCCGACAGCCACGTGTACGTGCAGGGACAACCGAACTACAAGCCGTCGTCGTCGGGTTCGCCGACGACGACGATCCCGCCCCCGACGTCGTCGACGTCGACCACGGTGATCGGGTCCGGTGGGAGCGTCAACTTCCCGGTGACGCCGGTGCCGGCGCAGGCGACCGCCTTGTTGCAAGCGTCGGGGCTGGTCCGCCTGCCGTCCGAGCCGTACTACCACTCGGCCTTCGGCTTTCCGTTCCAGCTGCACATGGTCTACGACGCGACCGACCCTTGGGCGACGGCGGCAGCGCCCCTCATCCACGCGCAGCTCGTGGCGGCGGGCCTGGACACGACGCTGCTCCCGGTCGACGGGGCCACGCAGACCGGGAAGGTGCTGGCCGCGGGGTTTGCCGACCTGGCGCTCCTGCCGGTGAAGTTCAGCCCGTACCTGAGCCAGACGCTCTCGTGGTATTCGACGCTGCTGGGGCCGGCGGGCAAGAACGGGTCCCAGGACTGGACGGGGTACTCGAACAGCCATTTCAACCAACTCGTCGTGACGGCCTCGCAGCAGCTCAATCCGAACACTGCGGCTGGCTACTACAGCCAGGCGGACACGCAGCTCTGGGACGACATGGTCTCGCTGCCACTCTTCGCCGAACCAACGGCGTTGGCGTGGAGCCGGACCATCGGCGGGGTGACGGCCACGCCGCGCAGCGACAGTGTCCTCTGGTTCGCCCAGCTGTGGGCTCTGCGGGTCCCCGAGTCCACGAAGAACACGACGCCGTCCTTGCCGGGACAGTAGCCCCCGAAGGACCCGGGCGGACGCTCCTGGGCCCCGAAGTGGGCCGAGAACGACGCGCTACGATCTCCGGACGTTGCATTCCAGTTTCAATCCGGTCGGAGTGGCGGAATAGGCAGACGCGCCAGCTTGAGGGGCTGGTGCCCGCAAGGGCGTGGGGGTTCAAGTCCCCCCTCCGACACCAACTGTGATGTCGCGAGACATCGGAGACAGATGTCGCGAGACATCGTAGACACTTTGAGTCAGAGCCGCCCAAGGGGTTGGTAATTCCTTGTCGGGTCCAAGGTGAGGTGCCGCACGGGCTGGCCGTCGACACCGATGACCGAGATGTCGAGATCCTCGATTAGGAGCCGGACACGCAATCCAGCGAATTGGCGGCCGCAGGGTATGTGGTGCATCTGGCCGTTGACCCGCAGCGTCACCGTCCCCTTGCCGTCGAGCTTGTCGTGGCGCAGCTTGCGCCCACCGCTCACATCGATCGGTGCTGAGGAGGGTTTGGCCTTCTCCCTCGCCGCGTACACCTCGGCTGGGGTCTTGCGGCCGATGGCGCGATGCGGTCGGACCTCGTTGTAGTAGGCGACGAAGCGATCGAGCTGGGCCTGGAGTTGGCGCTTCGTCTCGATCGCGTCCTGCTCGTTGATGAACTTCTTGAGTGTCTGGTGAAACCGCTCCACCTTTCCGCAGGTCTGGGGATGGTAGGGGCGAGAGTGCTTCGAATGGATGCCCAAGCCGGCGAGCTCCATCTCGAACGCGCCGGCGAAGCCGTGCCTTGCGTGTGTGGTGAAAATGAGGCCGTTGTCAGTGAGGAAGGACTGGGGAAAGCCCAGTGTTTCGGCCGATTTGTAGAACGTGCGCACCACGTCGGACGACCGGGTGGTGACGAACGCACGCGAGGCCACACAGAGCCTCGAATGGTCGTCGATGATGTTGAGCACCTCGAAGACCACGCCGTCGGCGACGGCGACATGGGTCACGTCGGCCTGCCAGGTCTCGTTCGGGAGGTCGGCGCTGAAGCGCCGCAGCGAGCTCTGCGGCCGCTTCTGAGGCTGAGGGGTGACGAAGCCCCGGGCCTTGAGCACCCGCCAGATGCTCGACACCGAAGGGACGGCCTCCGCGTGGTGCTTTTGGAGGTGATAGCGGATCGTCTCGGCCCCGGCGTCGACACCGAGATCCAAGAGCTCCTTTCTCAAGGTGACGATCTCGTCCTCGTAGTGGTCCCGTCGGCGAGAGGGGCTGTGATGCGGCCGTCGAGAGCGTGCCTCGAGCCCAGAAGGGCCCTCGAGGCGGTAGCGGCGCAACAGCTTGTAGAGCCAGCTGCGGTGCACGCCGTGGGTTCGGGCCAGCTCGGCGATCGGCCGACCAGTCCGCAGGTGCGTCTCGATCAGAAACGGGCCCAAGTCCATCAGAGACCTCCACGTAGGTGTCTCCTATGTCTTGACACATCCCCGACCTGGGATGTCTCCCATGTCCTGAATCCACACACCCCCTCCGACACCAACAAAACCCGACTCCTTCAGCCCTACCTCTCCGTAACGGAGATTGAGTGGGGGAGCGCCGGTAACCGTAACCTCCAGATGGTCCGGGAAGACCCCGACAACTTCCGCCAACTCCTCGACTAAGACCCGGCGCTCATGCTCCTCGGCAGCCGTCCAGAAGGCCTCGATGTCGAGACTCTCCAGAAGCGATGCCACCTGATCGAATCGAGCCTCAAGCTCGTTCTGGATCCGGACCTGAGCTTGCCCACCAATCGCCTCATTGCGCGCCGCTTCGATCGCAGCACACAGGCGAGTTTCCGCTTCGGTGAACAGCTCGGCACTGATCCCGTCCCGGTAGTAGCGCTCGAGGAGCTTGCGCCGCTTGTCCGACAGTGCCCCCAGAGCCTCGGCAGGTCCTGTCCGACGGCGCCGGCGGGCCCCAGCGGGCTCCGACCGGCCTCCGGCGGCCAGGTTCCTTCGGATTGCCGCTTGGAGGTCCTGGTCGTCACGCAGCAGCTTCATACCGACAACAGCCGCACAAGCAATCCCGGTATTCGTTCGAGCGGGCTGAGCACATCCCTGACCCCGATGGCGACAGCGGTACATGACCCGACCCGCTCCGTTCTGATCTAGCGCCATACGCCGACCGCAGAGTCCACAGGGAACCCGACCTGACAACAAATCCCTTCCCCGTGGCCGACCCGGCACGAACCCACGGGTCGCAGCAAGCCACTCGTCCTCGCTCACGATGGGCTCGTGCCGACCCCCCGACCAAACCCCATTGTGCAGGACCTCACCTCGATAGATCCTCGAACCAAGGATGTCCCGAACGGTGGAATATTTGATTCCCGTGGCATCCTCGATATCTCGGTAGTTCTTGCCCCGTCCTCGAAGCCGGAAAACCTCTCTCACCCGAGGCGCATCATCATTGGGCACCAAGTCGCCGTCTCGGAGGTCGTATCCGGTCTTTGGGCGGTTGATCCACTTGCCTTCCTTGACTGCCCTCTCGTTTCCCATCCTCACGTTTTCGGCCAACTGCTCTCGGAAGAACTGAGCGAACGTGCCAAGGACGTTGTAGAACATCCGACCCGACGCCGAAGACAGATCCAAATTCTCCTGCAGCGAGTGCAGAGCAACGCCACCTACGCCCTCGACACGAAGCAGCACACGGGACCAGGGGCGGCACGTCAGAACGCGCACGCCGCAAACTGCGCGGGCTGCGGCGTTGGTCGGCCTTGACTCTGGTTTTCGAAGCACCGACATCGCAAACGAAGCTGATGACAAGGTTCAATTTTTGACGGTCATCGTGATGGCATTGCCGTGACTGCTCCTACCGGCAACGTCGTAGGCAACGCTCTGCAGGGTGTACGTGCCGTTGGCCACGGTGGTTGTGTTCCACCCTGTAACCCATCCATAGGGGGTTGGCCACGCCGTACCGATCAGCGTGTCGTGTTGTGAGCCGCCCGTAAGGTAGAACGCGACCTTGGTCACGCTGAAGTAGCTCGTCGCCGCGGCAATGAGAAACATATGGCCCGACAACGTGGCGCCGTCCGCAGGTGTGAGCACGTCGGTGACCAACTTCAGAAAGGCTTCACCCTTGCCAGCCGCCACGGGGGCGATGTGGACCTGGTCGGCACGAAGACGCTCTTTGACATGGAACCAGGCCGTCACGCCACCTGACTCGACGGGGGAACCGATCGCGGCGGTGACATAGCTGATCACGGCCGCGGGGTACGCGCCACTCGGCGAGACGATGACCGTCTGGACATCATATTTGCGAAGAAACACACGGAGGGCCGTGACGTTGCTCTTTGAGAGTGGGTCCATTTGTGTCGTGGCATCGGCATGGAACGCGGCGTCGAAGATGGCCTGCACAGACTCGGGCTTCAGGAAGGCGGGGTTGGTCGTGCCCTGGGTGCCTGTCGGCGACGGGAACCAGCCCCAGCCTCCGATCAGCTTGAAGGGCATGCCGGCCACGGCTTGATCGAGCATGATGTCGTGGGGCGAGAGGACCAGGCCACCTGAGGAGTCCGGGTAGGGATAGGCAAGGACCACGCTCCCAGGTGGGATTGCCGCAACGGCTGTCGACGTGAAAAAGGAAGGAATATTCGTCGGGGTCGTCGGCTGCGTATGGCGTGGTACCAACGGAAGCACCGCGACGGCGCTGAGGGCGGCCAACGCGCCCACCGTGGCGACACTCCTCCACCGCGGGGAGGACCAGGCGAGACGATGTGATCGCATCATTCGTCGCCGTAGCTCGTCGAGTCCGAGGGCGAACATCCCCGCTGTGAACAATGCGGTGTAGAGCGAGAACCGACCCGGGTCAAAGCCCTTCACAAAGGGGAGATGCTCGAACACCACGAACGGGAGACTGATCGATGTTTCGTGACCGTCGACGCGGAGACGGGGACCCAGCGACAGGACGAAGGCGATGAGCGCGAGGGCCCCTGCGAAGAGGATCGCCCTTCGTTTGCGCAGGAACACCGCGAACGACGCCAGGACGACCACCAGGGGAACTCCGAGATAGAGGTCCGACGCGAACGCAAACCGTTGGCTTGCGATGGCCGTCAGGTGCGTCGTACTGAGCCATTGGGAGCTCGGTACGACCGAGCCGAGCAGGTCGCTCGGAAGCAACAACGCGTTCGTAGCCGCTGAGGACGGCGCTCCCCTGACGCCTTGGGGGCCGGCAAATGCGAAGACCACTGGCAAGAAGAGCAGCACGACGCCCACACCGAGGCTATAGGCGAAGGCGGTCACTGCGTAGTGCCATCGCTCGGCCAGCTGGTGGCGACTCACGAGGAGGAAGAGAACGACCGCGATGGCGCCCATGACGACCGTCGAGGCCAGGAACTCGGACCAGATGAAGAACTGGAGGGCACACACCACTCCGAGAAGGGCCCCGGTTCTTCCCGGCCGCCACTGCTGGCGCACCAGGATCTCGTGGAGGAGAAGGAAGATCACGGGCGGCAGCGGCACGAAAATAAGGAACAGGTAGTCAGCGCCGCGGAACGCCATATAGGCGGAAAAGCCGTAGAGCAATCCTCCGACGAAGGCGGCAGGCCACCACGTCGTCCATCGGCGGAGCACGAAGCACATCGAACTTGCTGATACGGCAACGGCGAGACGCAGCGCGATGTTCCAGGTGACGACCGGGCCGAATAACTTGGTAATCGGCATGAAGAGCACCCCGAGGGCCAGCATGGAGCCATTCACCCCGAAGTTCTGACCCGCTGGATAGTTCTGCCACTGGGTGAAGAAGACGCTGTGGCCGTGAGAGAGCGCGAAAGCGGTCCACGCCAGCCACCAAACCTGCTCGATGGCGTCCGGAGAAATGTCTCCGGTCATGTGGCGCTGACCAAGCGAACTGGAGTGGCCGTACACCGCCATCGCCAGAACGACATAGACAGCGAAACAGAGCGCCGCTGGCCACTGACGCTTGATCGTGGACCAACGACTGTCGCCTGTTTGGCCTCCTTCTCGATCCGAAGGAGTGGCTTCGGAAACACCAGAGGCACCGGTTGCAGGTTCCAATCGCACCGCCATCTGCGCTACTTGTACCTCCGAGCCGGGACTATCAAGAGGGCCGCAGCTCCAAATGAAAACACCAAGCAGGTGTTCCCCTTGGCCATTGCGGCACGATAACCCTCTGACGATGGGCCGTACAGGCCACTCTGAACTGCCCCGAAAGTGCCTGCTGGAGCAAGCCCACCAACCCCTCCTACCTACGGCTCCGTGCTCCGACGTTGCCTCCCCGCAATACACAGCCGGCGGTGTTGCTCGAGCGGCTCAGTCCGTGGCCATATCTTCTGAGTTACAACACGGGCTCGACCGAGGGTCTGGTGAGTCACTACCTCGGTGCCCTCAATGCTGTCCTGGGCCGCTACGACGAGGCGGACCGGTGGTTCGCACACGCCGCCGCGTTCAACGAGCGCTTGCGAGCCGAGTTCTTCGGCGCCCGCACCGACCTCAGCTGGGGATCGATGCTGATCGAACGGGCTGCTCCCGGGGATGGCGACCGGGCGCAAAGGCTGATTCTGAGGGCTCGTTCCACCTCCGTCGATCGCGGCTACGCCGTCGTGGAACGACGCGCCGTTCGGGCACTCGAGAACCTTCCTTAGGCAAAGGAGGAGGTCGCTTTTTTGGACGGAGGCCGTGGCCCTGGACCTCTGACATCCACCCAGCGACGACCACAAGCCTTAAGGACGGACGACGTCGAGATCCCTCCTTCGGACACGTCCCTTCCTCACGCACCTGTGGCTCGGGTCCGCGACACCTGCCGCGCTGTGGGAGCTCAGCATCCCATGGCTTCGAGTGCTTGGGTGGCGCGCCGATCCACGTTGCCGTATCCGAACGCCCGGGCCACTCGTTGGGCTTTGGTCAGGTGCACCGTCGCCGCATCCGCATCTTCCGGGCGATTGCGCCTGGCCAATAAGTTTCCCCACCATAGGTCCGTCCGGGCGGCGAAGAACTTGGCTCCCATCCGCTCGCTCATGGCTGCTGATTGCGAGAAGTAGGCATCTGCTTCGTCGTAACGGCCGAGGACGCTGGCCAGTCCACCGAGGAAGTGGCTCACCGGTGGCAGGGCCGATGCCCCTGTGGCCGGTAGCTGCGCGTGCCAGGGGGCGAGCCGCTCGAAGAGGGGCTTGGCATAGCTCGGATCCCCGCATTCGACGGCGGCGTCGGCGTAGTCGACCATTCCCGAGAGCCACACCTGGTCCAGTTGGAGGTCGAAGCCGGAAGCTGCGAACGCCTCGAGCTGACCGAGCGCTTCATCGGTGCGATCGACTTCCACATGAGCCTTGGCCAACAGTGACCCGAACATCCAGGGCGAGATCTCCGGAGCGTCAGACGCCATCTGCTCGATGAGCGGGATGAGTTCGTTCATTGTGCCGCGCTGTCCGCGCACCATGATTAGTTGGGTGCCGTAGATGATCGCCGCGTCAGGTTGACCGCTCTCGGTACCGATCTGTAGCGCCTCGGTCGCGAGCGCCTCCGCTCGGTCCGTGTCCCCTGCGATGAAAGCCCGCTGCCCCTGGAGGAACGTGTGCCCCCAAGCGAACACCGGCTGTCCCAACTGGTCCGCCATTGCCCCGTGGATTTCGAGGCAGCGGTCCAGTTCGTCGACGTCGCCTGAGCGGGCGGCCGTCTCGTAGCGCCACATGGCGGCCCAGTAGAGAAGTGCGGGATCACCCAGTCGCTCGGCCCGCATCAGCGCATCGGTGGTTCGGGCGAGTGCCGGCCCAAGGAGCTGAGGGACTTGGAGCGGAACGTACAGGTGGTTCAGCACGCGCAGGCAGGTGGTGTCGTCGCTACTGGCGTTGACGATGACCTCGGCTTCCTCTGCCAGGGCCTGCCGACGTTCGAGCGGGCTGCCGTGGGCAATTTCGGAGCACAACGTCGCCAGGACGAGTGCTCGTTCCGGAGCGCGATCTGCCAGTTGATGGAGGGCGGTCTCGAGCACAGCGACCTTCTCAGTGTCGGTGGCGCCGATCGCGCTGTAGAAACCGCGGTTGTTGGCCAAAGCCGCAGCCACCAGCCGCTCGGTGTCACCGAAGTCGGCCGCCCGGTGCGCCGCCTCGAGCAAGGTGTCTCGGAAGGCCGGATCGCCGGTCTGGCGCTGCGCCGTTCCCAGCCCAATGGCCAGGTCGAGCGCCAGGACGGGATCGGGATCGTCGACCCGCTCGATGAGCGTGGTGGCCTGAGTGAAGTAGCGGAGGGCGTCGGCCGGGACCAATGCACTGAGGGCGGCGTCGCCAGCCAGACGCGCATATCGGATGGCCCGGTCGGAAACGAAGTCGTCCGAGGCGTTCAGCCAGTGCCGGGCCAACTCACCCACCCGCGCCCCCGGACGGCCACCGCAGATGTCCTCCAGCGCCTCGGCCACCTGCTTGTGGGCACGGGCACGCCGGGTCGGACCAAGGCTCTCGTAGATCGTGTGCCGAATGAGCGCATGGGCGAAGATGTAATAACCCGGGGGGCCCGCGACTTCGCGCACGAGCGCTTTCGCGGCGGCAGCCTCGAGGATCTCGAGAACTTCGTCCTCAGGAAAGCGGGTTGCTCTGGTCAGTAGGTCGAAGTCAAAGCTCCGACCGATGACGGCTGCAATGGACAGGGCTCGTTCGGCGCGATCCCCGAGACGGGCCACTCGGCCCCCCACGACCTCTCGCACGCTGTCGGGCAGGGCCAGCGGAGCGAGTGACTCGGGTGGAATCCACTGACCCGCCGCGTCTTGGTAGATCGCTCCGGTCTCGGCCAAGTAGCGGAGTACTTCGCTGAGGAAGAAGGGGTTGCCATCCGTCTCGAGGTGCACGGCGTGAGCGAGGGCAACCCCGCTTTCGTCAAGCTTGTGTCCCGCCGCGGCCTCCATGTAGGACACCACGTCCCCGTGAGTCAGGCCCTCGAGATCCAACCGCGACACCCGGCGGTGGCGCCACAGGGTCCCCACTGTGTCGCGCAGCTCCTTCGCGTTGGGCAGCTCGTCATCGCGGAAGGTCGCCAGGAGGAGTACTCGCATTGGCAGCTCGGTCGCCGCGAGATGTCGCAGCAGGAGGAGGCTGCCGGAGTCTGCCCATTGCAGGTCATCGAAGATGAGAACTATTGGATCGTCGTTGGATGCCTCCGCCAAAAGTCCGACGACGGCTGTGAAGAGCAGATACCGCTCGGTGTCGCTGTCCGTAGCGTTGGGCGGCGGAAAATCGGTGATCCGGCTGCTGAGGGCAGGAATGAGGCGCGTGAGTTCGGAGCCGTGGGCGCGCGTGTGGCGCCTGAGCCGCTCATCGTCGACGTTGTTGACGTAGTGGCCTAGAGATTCGGCGAAGAGCTGATACGGCGTGGCCATGTCCTCCTCGGAGTGGCCGAACAGGACGGAGGCGCCGAGCGCGATGAGCGGAGCGCGCGGCTTCGGCCACGAGGGTCGTCTTGCCGAGGCCGGCTTCACCGCTCACGAGCATGATCTCTCGCCCTTCGCCTTTTGCGACGCGCTTGAGTGCATCGGCGAGCAATTCCGTCTCCATTTCGCGACCAACTAATCCAAGGGTCGGCCGGACGCTCAGGCGCGTCTGCAGCGGGACAGTCCCACCGGCCTCAGCCGTGGCGAGCGGCTCCCAGATCACCTCGACGGTGTCGACGGGATCGGGCAGGCCCTTCAGGGTCATGACACCGACCGATCGGCAGACATGTCGGTTCCGCCGTCCCGCCATCAGAGGCACGACAGCGGCAGCCAGGATCTGACCACCTTCGCAGATATCGCACAATCGGGCTGCTTCGATCACCGAGTCCCCGTAGTAGTCGCCTTCCTCGGCTGTGACCTCCCCACCACTCAGCCCGATCCGCAGTCCCACGCTGTACGTGCGGCCACGGTTGTCGTGCTCGACCCCTTGCTGCATGGCGACGGAGCAGGCGAGCGCGGCGGACGCCGACGCGAAGGCCACCATGATCCCGTCACCCAACCCCTTGACCTCGTGGCCACCGGTCGCGGTCGCGGCCTGCCGCATGACCGAGAAGTAGCCGCGACGCAGTTCGTCGGCGTCTTCGGGCGACATGCCGAGCGACAATTCCGTCGACCCCACGACGTCACAGAAGAGAACCGCCACGTTCTCGGTGGTCACGCACCACCTCCTGGAGCACTACGTCGCACGGGACTCCCTCGTACGACCGCACGTTAAGGCGGGAGAAGAGCGCGTGCAACTACGGTTGAGGCTGGGGCGCTCCGCCCGGCATGGCCCGACCTCCCACGAGTCAACTGCGGTCAAGGGGCGTTCCCGATCCCCCACGCGGTTCTGAGCTCGTCGGTGATCTGGAAGCTTGGTCGGATCCCGCCGCGCTGGGTGAGCTCGAACCCGCGAAGCATCCTCAGTCCGAGTGCTGCAGACAGATTCGGTACGCCGGGCAGGCGGCCCCAGGTCTGGTCGAAGAGGGTGTCGGAGACTTGGACGAAGGTGAAGAACCATCGGGTCCAATCGGCCTTGGGTACACCCAGCAGCTCGGCGGTCTCGCCGCCGAGATAGTGGCGGATGCCGGACGCCGGCAGTCCCCCGAGTGGGCCGATCCGGATGAGATCCCGCATGCACTCGATGGCGGCCGCGGTCAACTCCCGGCCGGCGTCACTTTGGGCGTACGCGCGGGACTTGATGTGCTCCCAGACCGCTTGGGAATCGGCCCAGTCCAACGGGAGGAGGTCCGAACGGATCCCCAGCTGGTGGCCGACCAGGTTCCACGTGTGGATGTAGGCCTCGGCTCCAGCGTCGGTGACGCGGACGCCCGACCTTCGGAGGGAGTCGATACCCACGACACTGAAAGAGAACAGGCATCCCAGCAGGTCTTCCTGGTTTAAAGGCACGCCGAGAGCTTCGTCCCACGCTTCGATGGGATCCCCCGCGGGGGACCGCAGATCCTCCGCGTTGAGCAGCAGGTGGCGGACCGCCGCGTGCATCAGGCGCACGTGGCGGATCGTCTCGTAACCGAGCGCCCCCGTCTCGAGGGCCCCGGGGGTCATGGCGTTGATGATCATCTGCCCAGTCTCGACGTAACGGCGCTTCGGCTTCCCGGTCAGCCGGGCGGTCCGTGCGAGGGGCTCCGCTCCTTTCGCACAGGCATAGTCGGCCGGCAACGACGCCATCCACAGCGCCATGCCGAGCTGGGGCCCCCACTGGCGGAAGAACGTCTGGCCTTCTTGGACGAGCTCTGGATCTGCCCACTCCGGCCACGGTTCCTTGGCGGTGACGAATGCGCCGACGCCCGGCAGCTGCTCGTCTGGGACGTCGCCGGCCGAGAGGTGGGCCAGTCGTGTAAAGAGCTGGGCACGTCCCTCCCCGCTCTCGTCGAAGAAGGTGCTCACGGCCTTGTCGGCCGGCCAGTCGGATGCCGTTCGGAGGCCTTCGAGGAACGCGTCGGTGAACCGTCGGGTTCCGATCGTGGGCGGCGTACGGTGCTGCGCCTCGGGAGTCGGCCAACAGATGGAGAAGGTCTGGCCAGGGATGCGGCCGGCTTCGATGTCCGAGACGATTGCGCCGTTGAACGGGACCTGGAACAGCTCGTTCCGGTGATGGCGGGAGACGAATAGGTTCGCGATGAAGTTCATGCGATCGTCGAGGTTCACCCAGTCGGCAGCGGCACTACCGACGCCGTTGCCCTTGCTGCGGTCGAAGCGAGCCAACAACGTGGCCAGATCGGCGACAACGACGGGCTCCATCTCCGGAGGTGTGAATGGCTGGCCCGGGATCGAGGGCACGTCGTGGTCGAGCAGCAGAGTTCCGTCGGGTGTCTCGATGGTGCCGAGGAGCTTCGTCATCAGTTCACCCCAGAGGTCGCCCGTGGCCCTCACGACGGGGTCGAGCGCCGAGGCGATCGACGGCTCAAGCCGGGCAATTACCCCACTCTCGGAGACGAGGCGCCTCCTGTAGAGGGCGGCGCCTTGGTTGACCCCCAGGTCGATGCTGCCGGCGATCGCACCCTGGAGGTGATGCTGCTCGTGCGCGCCGAGTTGCAGCGAGCCGGCCAGGATGCGCTGGCTCTTGGTGGCCGGAACTGTCTCCTCAATGGCGTCACACCAGAGCGAGAACCCGGCGTGCAGGCGATTGATGCCTTCGAATGGGGGAGCGCCGTCGCACATCTCGAGCACTCGGGCACGTGCGGAGGCGTGGTCGACCGGCTGGGCTCCGTAGCATGAGATGAACGTCGCGGCCGCAGGCGCGATCTCGGCGAACACCTCGGTGTTGCCGTTGGACAGATTCATGGCACACGCGCCGAGGAGCTCACGGACGACATCGATGACGTGATCGGGCGTGATTTCGCGGAAGATCTCTGAGAGCAACCCCCCTTGTGATCCGTCGTTCACGGAGCGGACTGCAGCCATCATCCCGTCGTGAAGGACGACGCGATCATGGAGCCATTTGGGCAGGTCCTCCCCACGAATGTTTCGCCCGACCGTATCCGAGGCCCAGGTGCCGAACGTGCACCAGTTGGCTGTGTCTGGCCCAAGCAAGTCGAGTCAGGCCGGCGGCCAGGTCCGAATAGGTCTGCGTGACCCAATAGTTGCGAAGGACACGGTCGTCGATGGCAAGTACGGCCTGCACGTGGGCCCGTCCGGTTCCCCGATTCATGCCGCTCACCTCCACCGGACTCCGCCATGTCGGTGGAGGTGCCCGATCGTGCCGGTCGTGCGCCATTCACGGCCGTTGCAAGAGATTGGCCGGTCGTGTCCCGCCTGTCAAGGCCACGGTCGCACGCCTCGCCTCTGATTTCCCACCGGCCGCAGGCCGATATGGCGCTCCGGCGTCGTGTTGCGCTATCGGTCCGCGGACCTAGACAACGTTTGCGAGTTCGAAGCCTGACCTTGAGCCGGCATCGGTCAGGGGCCACCCTCCAGCGGTCAGTCCGTTAGTGATGACCAAACGTCCGTCAACGGCTCCCGCCAGTTAACGCACGTCGGCGCGAACGATCGGTCGGGGGGATGGCGAGGGTCTTCGCGAAGCGCGAGTCGCGTCGCGCCGCCCGCTTCTTGACGGCGAGCGGATCCCGACTTACGCTTAACGAGATTGTTAAGCGTACGGAGGGCCGATGGCAGGTACCGATCAACTGAGCCGCGTGTTCTCAGCGCTCGCTGATCCCACCCGGCGGGCGATCCTCGCCGAGTTGGCTGAGCGCGACGCCACCGTCACCGAGCTCAGCGATCCGCTTCCGATGTCGATGCCAGCCGTCTCACGGCATCTCAAGGTGCTCGAACAAGCCGCCCTCATCTCGCGAACGCGGTCGGGCAAGTGGCGTGCCAGCCATCTGGAGACCGCCCCGCTGCGCGAGGCAGCCGACTGGATCGACCGCTTCAGACGCTTCTGGAACACCTCCCTCGACCGCCTCGACGCCCACCTCGCTGCAGTCCAGGCCGCTGAACGCCTCGACAAGAAGGAGCTTTGATGTACCCAGACGAGCCACAGCTCGCCATCTCTCGCGTTCTCGACGCACCGCGAGGGCTGGCGTTCCAGGCCTTCACCGATCCGGATCATCTCGCGACGTGGTGGGGACCGAGCGGCAACACACTCCCACGAGACGAGATCGAGTTCGACGTGCGACCCGGCGGCTTCCAGCGGTGGACCGAGATCGCCGCTGCCCAGCCCGACCTCCTGCGTCCACATCCATATCGACCTCACCGATGTCGCCGACGGCGAACTCCTCGAGGGCGTCATGCACGTCACCGGCCGACTGCAGGATGACATTGAGCCGTTCGAAACGAGATTCCGAGTCGAGTTCCACGACGAGCCTGACGGACGGACCCGGCTCGAGATCCGACAATGGCTTCCCGCTCACCTGGCCGGGCCCAGCAACCAGGGGTGGCTCGAGGCCCTCGAGAAGCTGGACGCCACCTTGCTCCACATCCAGGCCGTCGCGACCGACGCCGAGGTGTAGCGGCATGGCCACACTCATCTACGCCACCAATGTGTCCCTCGACGGCTACATCGAGGACGCACACGGCGCCTTCGACTGGGCTCCGCCCGACGACGACGTGTTCGCAGCCACAACCGCCCTGCTGAGATCCGTCGGCACGTTCCTCTACGGGCGGCGGCTCTACGAGACGATGGCCGTCTGGGAGACCAACCCGGCCCTCGCCGAGCAGTCAGACCTCACCGCCGACTTCGCGAGTGCCTGGCGGGCGGCCGACAAGGTCGTCTACTCCACCACCCTGGCCGCAGTCCCGACAGCCACCACTCGCCTCGAACGACACTTCGACCCCGACGCCGTCCAAGAACTGAAGGCCGAAGCCACCAGCAACCTCACCATCGGCGGGGCGAACCTCGCTGCCCGGGCCTTCGAGGCCGGCCTGGTCGACGAGTGCCAGCTGTTCGTCTGGCCCATGATCCTCGGCGGCGGCAAGCCGGCCCTCCCGGCGGGCGTCCGCACCGACCTCGAGCTCCTCGACGAGCACCGATTCGGCAACGGCGTCGTGCACCTCCGCTACCGCGTCTCGACCTGACCACTCAGGACGGCGTTCGGTGACGGTGCCCACTGGCGTCGGCCCTCGAACCGGCAGACGTCTGCCCCCGGAGCGTAACGAAGTCGAGATCGGCGGTCACGCCAGACGTCCCTCAGTTGCCGGTCGAGCACAGGGCAAACGTTGCCGGTCACGGCACTAGCCACAAGTAGATGCTACAGAACGCTGCTGGACAGTAACCTTCGATAGCCAGCCAACTATTGGTTGAGCGCTCGCCCTTACGTTCATCGCGATCGGATTCTACGGATCGGACGCAACGCCGGGATGACTGACACACACGCGGCGGTCCGGTCGCGTGTGTGAAACATCCTCTACCGGCGGAGAGACCTGCGGCTGGCGCCTTCGCCACGACTGAGAGCGAAACTGGCGACCCACACAACGGCAAGTACGACGGCTGCAATCCACAACAAGTGAACGGCAAAGCCTGCGCCGAAAAGAATCAACACCAAAACGGCCAACAAGAGTATGAGCATCATCATTCCCATTTCCAGGTGCCGCGAACTGAACGCACTTATCCAACCAACTGACGGGTGACCAACTTGACCTTCATGAGCAAGGACAAAGGCGGGGCAAGAGCTACTTCTTGAAGGCGTCCTTCACCTTTTCTCCCGCCTGCTTCAAGTTTCCAGACGCCTTGTCTTTCTTACCCTTAGCTTGCAGAGACTGGTCGTCGGTCGCCTTCCCGGCGGATTCCTTAAGATGCCCCTTTACCTCTTGAGCTTTGTTTTTGGCTTTGTCTACTGTTGACATGGGATTCCTTTCGCTAGGGTTGATTTTGTAAAACGGCGCTGACCTTGCATGGGAGATGGGTTCTTTAGTACGTCGAATCAACTCGACGAACGACATTTCCATGCCCATCGTCAACGATTGTCCGACGACGGCGCGTGTTGGCCGCAAGCATGGCGATCAGAGACAGCACCGCACCAACAACGCCGACAATCATCAAAATGACGCCTATTTTGTTGACGTTGAACCCGTGTTGGTTGGGACTCACAGTCACCGCGTAATCGAGAATGGCCCCTACCGCAAAGGCGATGATGCTCGCGACAAGTCCTCCAGCTCCAACCATTTGAACCTCCTCCTCGGTTGCAATAGCTATACCCACGGCAATGGAGAAGAAACCGCGGATCCCGAAGACGTGGAATGTGAAGTGTCCTGGCCCAATGTGGAACCGTTCGACCACCCTGGATCCCAATCCGTGACCCACATGTCGAGTCCCGTGATCTCTAACACTCGATGAATGATCGGACTCGGACGACAAACGACGAGGGTTCCTCCGTCCTTGATCGCCCTTTGTCTCGCGGAGTGAATGGCACTAAGTCCCGATGAGTCCATGAACCTGAGTTGGCAAAGGTCGACGACAATGAGCGAGCCCGGAGGTCCGACCAAACACTCGGTGAGGCCCCGACAGGTACTTGCGTCAAGCTCGCCCCTGAGGGCGAAGAGGCGACCTCCATCGAAGTCGTACGAAGTGACGCCAAATAGGTCCACCATCACGTGACTCCACCCTTTCCTGGACCGCCGTAGAAAGCTGCCATGCCCCTCGTACAATGGAGTGAGGAACGTGAAATACCTCGGGAGGCCTTCGAATTGACGCGATTCCGTCTGCTGCCCTCCCTTTTCGGTCGGGCGTAGCCCAACGGGTCCTACGGGTCTCGGATGTTGCTGGCTCGTCTTCGATCTACCGTTCCACCAGCCTTGCTGAAGGCGCCCTCTCCTTCAATCACCCGATCGGGTGATTTATGAGGTCCCTGCTCGCTCGTAGAGTGACGCCGTGCCCAAACCGATCCGGGTCGCGCTGGTCAATGACTACATGATCGTCCTTGAGGGCCTCCGGGCCCTACTCGGGTCCAGTGATCCGAAGATCCAGGTTGTCGAAATCGACGTTCGGAAGCGTCCGAGGCGAGGGGTCGATGTCACACTGCTGGACACCTACGGAGAGCTCGAATCCCTCGGCGAACGAGTGCGCTCTCTTGCCGCCGACTCCAGTAACGGAGCGATCGTGGTCTTCAGCTTCTCCGATCAACCTCAGGCGGTGCGTCGTGCCATGCGTGCCGGTGCTCAAGGATTCATCTCTAAGGCTGCACCACGGCAACAAATCATTGCTGGCATCAAAGCTGCCGCAACTGGCGACCGTATCGTTCTGACGCAACGATCTAAACACTCCCAGATCGACGAAGCGCTGCGATGGCCGGGACGCGAGATTGGCCTTACCGAACGCGAAAGCGAGCTCTTATCCCTGCTGTCGACGGGAATGACGAACCGAGAGCTCGGCAGCCATCTTTACGTCAGCGAGAACACGATCAAGACTCACCTGCGCCACCTATACGTCAAGCTTGGCGTTCGCAACCGCGCCCAAGCCGCGTCTTTAGCTGGGCACGGCATCCTCGGCGATCATCGCCGGCAAACCAAGCCGGTGGATTGAACTCGGGAGCCCCTTAGGAACCTAGCCGTCATGGTGTGCGCTGATCATTCAATCGTGCATGCTCCAGAAGGAGTCAACGACGCAGCGCCCCTTCATTTTTGCCCCAAACCCTGTCCGGATCACCCCATCTTGGCCACAGGCGAACCGTTGTCCTCGGCGGAGCTTGTTTGCATGAACATCACACAAGTAAAAGAGACCTGAAGATCCCTCGATCACCGCAGACATGCACGTCGTCGGATGGTTCCGGCAATCCGGCCAATTGCAGATCACTTCTGTCGCACTGTCGTCGGCCATAGACGCTCCCTCTAATGGCCACCCGGTGACAGATTTTAGACCCCCCTCTCGTCCATGACGTGGATGCCTGATGCTCACCGAGGTTGGATCCGTATCAGGTGCCATCGTTGGTGTCGTGCAACAACGTGCACTCGCGACGTGGGAAACGGTGTCCATACGTGTTGGGCCCGTGTCGTGACCGACAGGCGGTGAGCAGGATCCGCAATCGGTCGAGATGGTCACGACAGGGCCACAAGCCTTGCCGTGGTCTCCACTCGAGGATTCAACGCCCAATCCTGTCAGTGGCTCGCGGTGGCGAGTCGCCTGCACCTACTTACTCAGCAATTCGCCAGGACCCCGGTCTCGGCCGTGAAGCCGGACGGACGTGCCACCAGGTGGACGAACGATGATTCCGATCTGAGGTTGTTGTTTGAATGTTGTGAGGCCCCATTCCGAATGATTGTTATGGGCCATCCGACGCTGAGAAAAGACGCTGGTGGGAGGGGACGGCTCGCGTCCGTCCACCTATGACCAGGGACGGAGAGCGAACCGCAACAGCACGGCGATGGCTGATGGAAGCCATAGTGGAACTGGAACACGTGACGAAAGCCGAGCTTCGGTTCTCGGAATCGATCGACCTGAACAATGAGACCGCCATGTTGGCCGCGGCAGATGAGCTGCAGGCCGCCACCACGGACGCAACAATGTGGCTCATTGCGAACCGCTGTCCAGATGCAAAGCTTCGCGCCCACGTTGCCTGGATGTTGAATACATGCGCCGAAGTAGCGCTTGTTGCACGGCTAATGATCGCTGATCCAGCGTCTGACACCGAGGCAGACATGGACCATCTTAGAAATCTCCTGTCAGTCTTCGACCTCGCATCGGAGCTGATGGACAGCCTGTAGGGGTAACGGCGCCGCGCAAAGCCCGCGCAAGAGCGTGTCGCCATAGCAGCATCGATAACCGCTCCCGAAGTGGATCTCATCTCGCAACGTGTAGAGGTGAGCACGGCGGCAGTCGATTGCGCCTCGCGCCAGCGCGTTGCTGGCACACCCGACTTTCTGACCCTAAGAGTCCGCCTGATGACATCGGCCCCGTAGTGCAGCGTCGACCACGACGTTCGAGACGCGCACGAGACAGCGTTCCCATCGAGGCGTCGACGATCGCTAGGAGATGCCAGGCGACCGTTTGGCACTCACCCGCCGATTCGGGCTCGGGGTTCGCGGTCGTGATCGGTCGCCGGGCCTGGGGGTTCCGTGACGAGGTCGTGACGCGTCAGGACGTGATGGTGACATGACGGTGTCCAGGCGTCGTCACAGCCTAAGCACGCGCAAATCTGCCCTGGGTTGATCTAAAGTTTTGTCTGGAAGTGGGGGCGTCGGCGGAGGAGGAGTTGGGCATGCACAGCCCCCATCAACCCAAGATCATGCTGCTCCCCGCGGGGACTTGGGTCGTCGAGTGTCCACAATGCCGCAGCGATCGCAGGTCCGAGGCGCCGGTCGGCATCGGAATGCCACTACGCGACCGGCAGACGGCCGAGCGAATCGCGGAGAACCACCGTGGCCCTCGGGCGGCTAAGTCGGAACCAGTTGCAAGGCGTCGAGAGCCTCAAGCGATGGGTGGTCGGCATGATCGAGCCGGCTGAGCGCAACACCTGAATTGCCGCAGCCCCGTCCTACTTCGAGACCGCAACCCCATTGTCGAATCGGACGCGCCGGCAGCGGCTTCCATGACGTCGTCGTAGCGAGTGGGGGACTCTCACTCCGATTCCGTCTCAGGCGCAAACGACCTATGTGTTGCCAATCTGTCTCGGGCCTAGAGTGGCCAACATGAGCGACTTTGTAGAACCTCAGCCTTCGTGAGAAGAGTCGCGCCCTTGACGGCCACACACAAGGACGAAAGCGGATTGTGGGCGTACGAGTCCATCCGACAGCTGGTTGCACGCTACGCGGTTGCGGTCGACTCTCGAGATATCGAGACGCTCATATGCCTCTTTGTGGATGACGTTCAGGTCGGAGCGTTTGGCAATGGACCTGAGGCCTTACGACAATCGTTTGAGGTGTCGCTGCGCGGCATCGGGGTCTCCATACTGAATATCGGAACCCATGTCATCGACCTGGTAGACGAGCGACAGGCCACTGGAATCCTCTACTGCAAGGGCGAGATTCAGGATGGCAGCCGATGGATTCATCAGGCCATCGTCTACGACGACCTCTATCGTCAGGTGGGCGACGCTTGGTATTTCGTGCGCCGCTCTCATCGCCTCTTCTATGGTGCAGAGGTGGGCAGCAATCCACTCGGTCTGCCCCCAGCCAACTGGCCGGAACGTCACGACGGATGGGGGACCGTTCCAGCTGCATGGGACACGTGGCAGCGGTTCTGGTCCGTTGCTGACGGACCGAAAGATGAGCCGAGTCCAAAGAGGGATCCTGCATGAGCAATCGCCTTGAGGGCCGTGCCGCAGTGATCACCGGAGCCGGTGACGGTATCGGTCACGCAATCGCCCGGCGATTCGCGGCTGAAGGGGCGAAGGTGATGGTTACGGACATCAATGGACGGACCGCCGAACAGGTTGCACACAGCCTCCGCCAGGAGTTCGCCGCGGAGGTTCATCATCTGACCACCGATGTTCGAGAGAAGCAGCAAGTTATTGAGATGATCGAAGCGACCGGTGATCGCTTCGGCACCGTCGACGTCTTGGTGAACAACGCCTGGGGCGGAGGCAGCGTGAGCCGGCTCGAGAAGAAGAGTGATGAGCAACTGGCACTCGGCATGAGCGTCGCGTACTACGGACCGTTTTGGGCGATGCAGGCGGCCTTTCCGT
This sequence comes from uncultured Acidimicrobiaceae bacterium, assembly GCA_963744225.1. Taxonomy (GTDB): domain Bacteria; phylum Actinomycetota; class Acidimicrobiia; order Acidimicrobiales; family RAAP-2; genus Bog-473. The sequence goes on along the minus strand of CAVUSV010000005.1, from coordinate 20,871 downwards.
TCATGCGAGCTCAGGGACGCGGCAACATCATCAATCTCTGTTCGCTGAACGGTGTCAATGCTCACATGGGCACCGCCGAGTACAACTGCGCCAAGGAAGCCCTCCGAGCTCTCACCCGAACAGCGGCGCGGGAGTGGGCGCAGTACGGAATCGTGGCGAATGTTATTTGTCCCGGGGCCAAGAGCGCAGCCTTTCGGGCCCTCGCGGGCGAACATCCAGAGATCGCGCGTATGGCCGACGAGAGTAACCCGATGGGTCGCCTTGGCGATCCCGAGCTCGATATCGCACCGGTGGCGGTGTTCCTGGCCACGGATGACGCAAGGTATCTGACCGGCAACACCCTCTTCGTGGATGGCGGAAGTCACATAAACGGTGTGGCTTGGACCCCGGTACTCGCTGACTGAGCTGTTCTTGTTATCGGTAGACGGCCAGTGCGCGAGACGACCCGCCGTAGCAGGGTCGTCTCACCGGGTGGGTCAATTCGTAGGCCGTGTGGCGATCACATCGCTACGGACCAAAGTGGTCTCTACGTCAGCGCTCGCCGCCTGCGCTGACGCCCGCATCTTCGAGCTGTGTTTGTCAGCTCCTCCCGGGGACGCCTGCGACGCTAGGTGAGGCACCCCGGGATCTCCATAGATGTTCTGTCCCTTCGTCGTCGGCGCGTCTGATCATCGGTACATCGTGACACGAGGAACTCGTGACACGATTGGAGAGAGGCGTGATGCGGTCGCCAGCTCTCTGGAGATCCGCGATTGTCGCGACCGAGGTTATGCCTTTGAGATGACCTGCTCTCCATAGCGCTGGATTGTCTCGATTGCGTGCTCGAGACTGTCGCCGGGCAGACCCACCTGGAGCCACGTGACGCCGAGAGCCCCGAGATCCGCGATGGCGGCAAGGTGTGCTTCCGCATTGAAGTCGTCGTTTTCCGGACTTCCGCCCTCACGAGTGGAAAACGAGATGTCGACGGCGCTCGGGTCGCGTCCGGCAGCGTCGAGACGGCGTCGAAGATCGTCGGTCGCGTCCGAGAGGCTTTCCCGTGTGTCCAGTACGACCGTTCGCGCGGTTTGGGCAACGCCAGGCGGCGCAAGGAACGGGCACCAGCCGTCGCCGCGAGTGGCGACTCGCTGGCGAGCCTGACCGCTGTTACCACCAATCCAGATAGGCGGGTGCGGGGTACTCACGGGCCTAGGGTGCGCGGTGATACCTTCCGCGTTGAAGTGGCGGCCTTGGAACGTCACGTCGTCCGACGTCCAGACGGCCTTGAGGACGTCAAGAGCCTCATCGAAGATCTCGTTGCGTTGGGTGTGGTCAACTCCCAGCGCGTCGAATTCCCGTTTGAGGTATCCGGCGCCAACGGCGAGGGTGAACCGACCATCCGAAAGGAGGTCGAGGGTCGCTCCGGCCTTGGCGACGACGAAGGGATTGCGATAGGGCAGGACCACGATGTTCGGCACGAGTCGAAGGTGCGTCGTTCGAGCCGCAGCGAAGGCCATCGCCACGAACGGGTCGAGAGCGTCGTGACCGCCGGCACGAAGCCAACGATCGGTGGGCGCGGGGTGGTCGGTGAACCCGAATCCGTTGAAGTCAGCGCGTTCGGCTGCGTCGGCGACCGCTGCAATGCCCGCGCCCGAGACGAGCTCGGGGTCATAGGGATGACCGAGGATGGGGTGTGTGATCGAGAATCTCATTAGGAATCCTTTCTGGCGCAAGAGGGTCCCACATGTCTGCTCCGTGGTAGCGGGACCATGCCTCCATCCCGTACGGACCGCCAGTCGGCGTTCTTCAACCTGAGGCCCGAGGTCGCCGTCTCAGTCTGAGATCTCGACCTGAAGCTGAGATCGAGGTACTGAATCTCGACCTGAAGCTGAGATCGATGTGCCCTCAACTCGCCGCCGCCGCTGTTCGGTCGCCGTGACGCTGGCAGGAGCCGCGCGAGCCCAGTCATGCCGAGGCGACCACTGGTTCAGGCGCCCATCGCACCGCGGCTGTGCGAAAATGAAGCGATAGGCCATGGCTCGAGGGGGGCGAAATGGTGTCATCCGTGGGCCTGGTCCGCACGGTGTGCAGCGTGACCATGTTGGCAAGCGCGTTCGTGTCAGGAGCATCGATCTATGGCGCGGAAATGGCGTCGGCGGGGATGCCGCTCCCGGGCGCTCCAAGTTGCCCGATGTTTCCGCCGGACAACGTCTGGAACACGAGCATCGCCAACTTGCCCGTGAACGCGCACTCCGCGCAATGGCTGGCCAACATGAATGCGGCGACGACCAATCTGCATCCGGACTTCGGCCCCTCAGGCGACCCGACGAATCCCTATGGCATGCCCTCCACGGTCGTGCCTTCTGGGCACTCTTTCGTCAATGTGACGTTCCAGTACGCGAGCGAGAGCGATCCCGGGCCGTATCCATTTGGTGCCGACACGCCGATCGAGGGAGGACAGAACGCGACGGGGGATCGACATGCGCTGATGGTGGATCCGTCCACATGCACGTTGTACGAGCTGTACAACGCTCAGTACAGCTCGACCGCGTCGACGGCTGGCTCGGGCGCCATCTGGAATCTCCGTTCAAACGCGCTACGGCCTGCCGGTTGGACGTCCGCCGATGCGGCGGGCCTCCCGATCCTGCCAGGCCTTCTCCGCTACGACGAGGTGCAGTCCGGGAGCATTACGCACGCCATACGCATGACAGCTGCGATGACGGATACGAGCTATCTCTGGCCGGCGCGGCACGAGGCCGGCGCGCGATCGGACCCCAGCCTCCCCCCGATGGGCGCGCGATTTCGCCTTAAGGCCAACTTCGACGTCAGCGGGTTCTCCCCTCAAGCGCAAGTCGTCCTGCGGGCGATGCAGCGATACGGTCTCATCCTCGCCGACAACGGCAGCAATTGGTACTTCGGAGGCTCAGCGGACCCTGCGTGGCCCCTGCCGCTCGTCGACGAGCTAAAGCAGATTCCTGCCAGCGCCTTTGATGCGGTTGACGAGTCATCACTGATGGTGAGTCCCGACTCGGGCCAGGCCTCGAGTTTTCCCGGGCCGGTGACGGGATTGGCAGCGCCACCATCAGGCGCCGGCTACTGGCTGACCGACGCCGCGGGCGCGGTGTCCGCCCACAACGTGCCGGCCTATGGATCCATGGCCGGCACGACCTTGAATGCCCCCATCAACCACATCGTTTCGACACCGGACGGCAAGGGCTACTGGTTGGTCGCTTCCGACGGTGGCACGTTCGCATTCGGCGATGCCGGCTTCTATGGATCGATGGGTGGCCGACATCTCAATGCCCCGGTCGTCAACATCGCGCCAACTGTGGACGGGGGCGGCTATTGGCTCGTCGCTAGTGACGGAGGCGTCTTCTCCTTCGGAGATGCTCGCTTCTTGGGATCGATGGGTGGACGGACGTTGAACCAGGCGGTGGTTGGGATTGCTGGAAATCCGCGAACAGGCGGGTACTGGCTGGTGGCGACTGACGGCGGCATCTTCGCCTTTGGCGCGCCATTCTTTGGCTCGACCGGAAGTATTCATCTGCAGCAGCCGGTCAACGGAATGGCCCCGTCGCCCGGAGGCGACGGGTACTGGTTGGTCGCGTCCGACGGAGGGATCTTCGCCTACGGCGGTGCGCGCTTCCAGGGCAGCACAGGCGAAATCCGGCTCAACGCTCCGATCATGGGTATGGCCGCCGACGACGCCACGGGCGGCTACTGGTTGGTCGGATCCGATGGCGGGATCTTTGCTTTCGACGCGCCCTTCTATGGCGCGGACTGAAGTCTGCCGACCTCTTGCCCTTCCGCTTCGAGGGAGGCCGACCTTCGTCGAACAATCAGCACGGCAGTTCCACAGACGAAGAGCACCAACCCCAAGAGGAAGGAATTCCCGGCGATCAGCTGCGGCGGGTTCAGGTGGAGGTCCGACGTCTTCCTGAACGGCACCCACCAGATGGGCGCGCTCCAGAACAGGACAGCGGCGCCTAGCGCCATCGGCCGTCCTAACCGAGGCCTGTCGTCGGCCAGCGCCAACCAGAGGATCGCCGGAACAACCCACACCATGTGGTGAGCCCACGAGATCGGGGACACCAGCAAACACGTGCTGGCGCAGAGGAGTACCCCGAGGAGTGGGGATGACCGCCGGTGCGCCACGGCGGCGAGCCAGAGGCCGCCAGCCGCAGCGGCGAGGAGAATCGGCACGATGAAGGCGGTTCCGAGGAACGCATGGTCGAACCGTTCGAGCGCGGCCCACAAGTTCTGGTTGCCGACGAAGGACAGATTGCCCGCACGGCCTGGCTTGAAGAGGTCCTTCGTCCAATAAGCCCTCGACGAGGCCGGCGACACCAGAAAGGTCACGAGCTCGCACACTCCGAAGGTAACGAGAGAGATGAGCGCGCCGCGGAAGCGTCGGGTGAGGAGCAGATAGGGGACGAAGAGCAACGGGGTGAGCTTCACGGCCGCGGCCAGCCCGGTGGCCAGACCCAGCGGTACTCGCCATGGCCCAATTCGCCGCGGAGTGAGGAGATCCCACATAACCATAAGGGTCACCACGAGGTTTACCTGTCCGAAGCCGATCGTGACGAGCACGGGGTTCAGGAGCAACGCCGGAAGGCTGAGCACCAGAGCGAGGCGCCAGCGGGAAGCTCTCCCGAGCTCGGGCTTGACCAGCCCAAGTGACAGCACCAGCAGCGCGATGAGGGCGGCCAGGTTGCACAGGGTCCATGCAGTTTGGACCGAGTGGACACTGGAGAACGTTCGCTGCCAGGGCGCAAAGAGCAACGCCGCAAAGGGGGGGTACGTGAACAGAAGACTCGTATTCGGGAGCCCGAAGGAATAGAGATGCGACGTAAAGACGTACCGGCCGCCGAGGCGAAGGTAGACGCCGAGATCGACCTCGTAGGTCCGAAGCGCGATGTAGAGGCCATACGCGAGTGCTGCAGCAAACGACAGGACAGCTGGCGCCCAACCCGTGATCCTGCGAACGGTTGATCCCGGGTGGGTCGGCAGGCTGGCCTGGCGATCAATGGTCGGATCGACGTCTGTCACGAGTCCTCTCTGGGCAAAGAGCCTGTCTCTGCGAACGCATCGGGCAATTCCCGGAGCTCAGGATGCCCATTGCTGGTTGTGAATATCCGGCCTGATTGTGCCGGATGGCTGTTTAGGGGAGCCGGGTGCCGCCGCACGGCGCGAGGCAGGGATGCCGAGGCCATCCGGAGCATGTTACGTCGGCACCTCAATCCGAAGACCGGATCGCTTGTCGAACCGTTCACGACAGCCCTGGTAAAGGGTCACCTTTATCGGATCCGAGCAGGCGATTTGGTATAGGGGAGTCCGCCTGTTGTCTGGTTCGGCCAGCCGCCTGGAGCCCAATACTCGGCGACACGCAACGCGATCCGATGGCGGCAGGGGTCGAGCGGGGGGCTGATGCTTCGTCGGCCGGCTCTTTTCACGCCCGCCGAATGTGAACAGAATGGATACTTCCAAGTGGGACAGGTATGGTCGGAGTTGGTCCTCTGGGCTCAAAACCCTTTGATTTGGCGAAAGTGATTAGGCGTTTCGACGTGCGTCCTTTTTGGTTCGTGGCGTCCGTAACTCTGCGGAGTAGCGGGCATGTTCGTTTCTAGGGGCACCGACCCAATGTCTGATCGGTCGAGGGCTGGTGCGCCGGCGCGGTGAGGGAGGATCGATGAGGATCAGGAACGGGCTCATCGCCACCCTTGGCACTGTCACGTGCGTCGTGGCTCTCGGTCTGCTATCCGCACCGGCTGGCGCTCTGACCACAACCACTACGACGGTGACCGACAATGCGTCGAGCATCGTCACCGGGGGCACCCTGATCTTCACTGCCACCGTGTCGGGCTTGCCCGGGCCCCCGACGGGCACAGTGACGTGGACGGTCACTGGCCCAAGCGCGGTGACCACCTGCGCCGTCCCAACTCCGCTGGACGTCAACGGTAAAGGCACCTGCAGCGTCCCTAATGCCCAGTTGGGCACCTACTCGGCCAGCGCCACCTACAGCGGCGACCTCGTTTACAGCGGCAGTACGGGCACGGACAACACCGCCACCGTCAAGGCCGCGTCGACGACCGCAGTGACCGACAATGCGTCGAGCATCGTCACCGGGGGCAGCCTGATCTTCACTGCCACCGTGTCGGGCCCGGTCGGGACTCCAACAGGCTCGGTCACCTGGTCGGGCAGCGGTCCAACCGCGGTCAATTGCGCCTCCACGCCACTCAGCAGCGGCGTTGGTACCTGCACCGTCACAAACGCCCAGGCAGGCAATTACTTCGGCCACCGCCACCTACGGAGGTGACACCAGCTACCTCGGTGGCTCGGGCTCGGACACGACGGCCGCCGTGCGCAAAGCCCCCTCCACCACGACAGTGGCCGACACCGCGGCGGGCGTCGTGACCGGGGGCACGTTCACTTTCACTGCCACCGTGTCGGGCTCGGTCGGGACCCCAACAGGCTCGGTCACCTGGTCGGGCAGCGGTCCAAGCGCGGTGAGCTGCGCTTCCTCACCACTCATCAGCGGCGTGGGCAGCTGCACCGTCACAAACGCCAAGGCAGGCACCTATTCGGCCACCGCCACCTTTGGCGGTGACACCAACTACCTCGGTGGCTCGGGCTCGGACACGACGGCCACCGTGGGCAAAGCAACGCCGACCGGTCCAACGATCACCAATCGCCCAGCGAGCGGCACCTTCGGGGGCAGCTTCGTCGCCATCGTGGGTGGCACGAACGGCGACGGCGTGAAGTACGTCAACTCGAATTCGTTGGGGGTCTGCGCTGTCGGAGCCGACGGGTTGACCGTCACCTACGTGGGTGCGGGCACCTGCTCGTTGAGCGCAGAGATCACGGCCGGCACGAACTACACGGCCGCTGCAGGCAGCCCACAGGTCTTCAGCATCGGCAGGGCGGCACCGTCCACCCCGGTCGTGACCAACATCCCCTTCGGCGCAGTCGAGTTCGCGGGCTTCAACTCCAACGTGGGCACGACTGGTGACGGCGCGACGTTCGTTGTCTCCTCGACGCCCGCCACGTGCGGCGTCGGGCCTGACGGCCTGGTCGTCTTCTTCGTGGCCCAGGGCATCTGCACCCTGACGGCCGGCGTGGGTCAAGGAGCGAACTACCTGGGCGCAACAGGGAGCCCACAGTCCTTCGCCATCGGAGGGGCGCCCCGCGGCTACTGGCTGGTGGGGTCCGACGGCGGCATTTTCTCGTTCGGCGCCGCCGCCTTCCACGGTTCCATGGGCGGGACCTCCCTGCAACGTCCCGTGGTCGGCATCACACCCACGATCACCCGGAACGGGTATTGGCTCGTGGCGTCGGACGGCGGAATCTTTAGCTTCGGCGACTCGACGTTCTACGGCTCCATTCCAGGAATCGGGCTGCATCCCGCCGGCTCGGGCCAGCCGCACAGCCTCTCCGCTCCCATCGTCGGCATGGTCCCGACTGTCACGCGCCACGGGTACTTCATGGTCGCTTCCGATGGCGGGGTCTTCGCTTTCGGGGATGCCCGCTTCGAGGGATCCTGCCCCGGCATCGGAGGGTGCGCGGGAGCGGCAGTGGCGGTCATGCCGGATCGCACCGGCAATGGCTACTGGCTCGTCACGTCAGCCGGCGGTGTCTACACCTTCGGCGATGCGTCGTTCTATGGAGCGCCGACTCCCCAGACGGTTCGGGTCGTCGACGCGGCTCAACCCCGGACGGACACGGGTACTGGCTCTTGTACGCCAACGGCGCCGTCGCGGGCTTTGGCGACGCCGGCAATTTCGGAGCCCCGCTCGGCTATGTGAACGGGTTCAACCTCGCCACGGCCATCTTCCCCACCGCTGACGCCGAGGGCTACTGGGTGGTCACGGCCAGAGGGGACGTCTTCTCGTACGGCAATGCCCTCTTCTTGGGCGGCGAGTCGGCCGCCGGCCTGAACGGCTCCATCATCGCGGCCTTCGGCTTCTAATGATCAGGCGCCCAGGGCCTCGTCCTCATAATCCGGCAGTTCGGCGACGACCCGCTCCACCACTGCCTCGACGCCGCGCCCAGCCGCGGTCGAAGCGCGGCGCAGCAGTTCCCCCGTGTACGCCACCAGGTTCACCACGTCCAGCCTCGGGGACCGCCCCACGAGGGGCACCGGCTCCGTCGATGGATCGAGGTCGCACACCTCGAGGATCACCTCGCGGATCTCAAGCAAGGTGCCCCGCGCTTCGATGAGCGAGGTCCCGCTCTGGTGCAACCAGAGCGAAATTCCCAGTTCAAGCGTCAGGTCACCCGAGAAGGGCTCGACCGGGCCGAGCTCCGCCAACCCGCCCAGAAGGGCGGGTGCGAAGCGGGCGAGGCGCGCTCGTGACCATGGATTTAGTGTGGCGAATCGTTGTAACAAGGTGGTGGACCGGCTCTGGGCTGGTAATTTGGTCGACATGCCACGAGCGATCTGGAAGGGTGCCCTCAGTTTCGGGCTGGTGAACATTCCCGTCGGCGTCTACCCGGCGACGTCGGACAAGAGCATTCACTTCAACCAGTTCGAGGAGGGGACGTCGGACCGCATCCGCTACAAGAAGGTCAACGAGCGGACGGGCGAGGAAGTCTCCCAGGACCGGATCGTGCGCGGGTTCGACCTCGGGGGCGGCGAGTACGTCGTCCTCTCCGAGGAGGAGCTCGAGTCCGCCGAGCCGAAGAAGTCGCGCCAGATCGAGATCACTGACTTCGTGGACCAGGCCGACATCGACCCTGTCTACTTCCGGTCCAGCTACTACCTGGCCCCCGAGGGGGCCGGCGCCGATAAGGCGTACGCCCTCTTGCGCCAGGCCATGGCCGAGGCGGGCAAGGTGGCCATCGCCACCCTGGTCATGCGGAACAAGGAATATCTCGTGGCCATCCGGCCCGAGGACCACGCGCTGGACCTGCACACGATGTACTTCGCCGACGAGGTGCGCACGCCCGGCCGCGACCTCGAGCTGCCCGACACCGGGGACGTGAGCGACCGCGAGCTCTCCATGGCCCAGCTCCTCATCGAATCGATGGAGAACGAGTGGAACCCTGAGCGCTACCACGACACGCATCGGGAGAAGGTCGAGGCCCTCGTCGAGGAGAAGCGCAACGGGCACGAGATCGTGATCCAACCGGGGCAGGAGCCCGCGGCCAAGGTCGTGGACCTGATGGAGGCGCTCAACGCCAGCATCGCCGCGGCAGCCCGCCCGGAGGGCAAGAGCACGAAGCGTGCGGCGTCCGCCAAGCGCGCCCCGGCCCGGCGGGCCACACCGGCCAAGAAGGCGCCCAAGACGACCAAGCAGCCGGCCCGGGCCAAGCCCGCGGCCCGCCGGAAGGCCTCCTGAACCGTTCCTGCGCCGGCCGGGCCGCAGTGTCTGGTCGTTGCAGTCCAATTGTGGGATCCGTTGCGCGGATTCCGGTAATTGCGGTAGAAACCTGTCTCCACAGTCTTATCCACTCTGTTTTCCCGCCCCTGAATGTCGAATCATGGTGTGATGCACCTCACCGAGCCCCATCCGGGAGGGAGTCGATTTGGCCATCGCGCACCTACAGGTTCCGGAGCAGCGGATCGCCGAATGGATGGGGTTCGATGGCCCCGTCCAGCTGATTTCGGTCGACGGGCAACGGACCCTGGGCTGCCCGTACTGGGATCTGGTCGCGGACGTCCACGCTCCACAGCTGCGCGACCTCTATACGGACATGGCGGTCGTGCGCCGGCTCGACGCCGAGGCGATGGCGTTACAGCGCCAAGGCGAGCTTGCGCTGTGGGCGCCCCTCTTGGGGCAAGAAGCGGCACAGGTGGGCTCGGCTCGTGCGCTGCGCTCCGACGACTTCGTCTTCTCGAGCTACCGGGAGCACGGCGTGGCCTACTGCCGCGGCGTGGACCCCGTGACGATGCTGCGCCTCTGGCGGGGCACCGCGCTGTCGCGGATGGGACCCCGCCGAGTTCGGGATCGCCACGCCGGCGATCATCGTCGGTGCGCAGGCCCTCCACGCCACCGGCTACGCGCTGGGCATCGCGCTCGACGGCGCCGCGTCGGCTGCCCTGGCCTACTTCGGTGACGGCGCAACGAGCGAGGGCGACGTCGCCGAGGCCCTCGGGTTTGCCGCCAGCTACACGGTGCCGGTCGTCTTCTTCTGCCAGAACAACCAGTGGGCCATTTCGGAACCGGCGCGTCTGCAGTCGCACGCGTCGATCGCCCAGCGGGGGCAGGGCTACGGCATCCCCGGGATCCAGGTGGACGGCAACGACGTCCTCGCCGTCCTGGCCGCCACCCGTGTCGCGCTCGCACGCGCCTATGCCGGGCAGGGCCCGACGCTGATCGAGGCCGTCACCTACCGCATGGGTCCGCACACCACGTCGGACGACCCGACTCGGTACCGGAGCCGTGCCGAAGAGGAGGAATGGCGCGTCAAGGATCCCTTGGCGCGGCTGAGGACCCTGCTTCGTGGCGAGGGCCTGGTCGACGACCAGTTCGAGGAAGGCGTCAGCGAGAAGGCCGAGGCGGCGGCGGCGGACCTGCGCCGCGGGTGCCTCGACCTGGACGATCCAGATCCCGCCACGCTGTTCGATCATGTCTACGCGGAGGCGCACCCCCTCCTGGAGGAGGAGCGCGCCGCCTCTGCGGCGTACCTGGCCAGCTTCGAGGAGGAGTCGTGACGGCCACCATGTCGCTCGGCAAGGCGCTCAACTCGGGGCTGCGCCGAGCGATGGAGCGCGACCCCAAGGTCGTCCTGATGGGCGAGGACATCGGGAAGCTCGGAGGCGTGTTCCGGGTCACCGAGGGCTTGCAACGAGACTTCGGTGACCGGCGTGTGATCGACACGCCGCTGGCCGAGTCCGGCGTCATCGGGACCGCGGTCGGACTGGCCATGCGGGGCTACCGGCCGGTCTGCGAGATCCAATTCGACGGGTTCGTGTACCCCGCCTTCGACCAGATCGTGTCGCAGGTGGCCAAGCTCCGCTACCGCAATCGAGGGCCGGGTGGCCATGCCGATGACGATCAGGATCCCCTACGGCGGTGGGATCGGCGCCGTCGAGCACCATTCCGAGTCGCCGGAGGCCTACTTCGCCCACACGGCCGGGCTGCGGGTCGTGACGCCGAGCAACGCATCGGACGGGCACCACATGATTCAGCAGGCCATTGCCTCCGACGACCCGGTCGTCTTCTTCGAGCCCAAGCGCCGCTACTGGGAGAAGGGTGAGGTCGACGACGCCGCGGTCACCGAGATGCCGCTGCACCGCGCCGAGGTGCTCGTCGAGGGGACGGACGCCACGGTCGTCGCCTACGGCCCGATGGTGGCCACAGCGCTCGATGCGGCGCGGATCGGCCACGAGGAAGAGACGTCGCTCGAGGTGATCGACCTGCGATCCCTCTCGCCCGTGGACTTCGAGACGGTCGAGGCATCGGTGCGCAAGACGGGCCGTCTGGTGGTGGCCCACGAAGCGCCCGTCTTCTGTGGTCTGGGCGCCGAGATCGCCGCCCGGGTGTCCGAGCACTGCTTCTACCATCTCGAGGCGCCGGTGCGCCGGGTCGGCGGCTTCGCCACCCCCTACCCGCCGTCGCGTCTCGAGGGTCACTACCTTCCCGACGCCGACCGGATCCTCCACGAGGTCGACCGTTGCCTGCACGACGTGACGAGCGTCCGGCACTTCCTCCTGCCCGATCTGGGGGAGGGGCTGACCGAGGCCGAGGTCGTGGCCTGGCACGTGGCAGCCGGCGACCACGTAGCGCTGAACCAGGTGCTCGTCGAGGTCCAGACCGAGAAGGCCGTCGTGGAGCTGCCCAGCCCCCACGCGGGGACCGTGGTCGAGTTGCTCGCCGGCCCCGGAGAGACGCTCTTCGTCGGAGCGCCGATCGTCTCCATCGAGACGGCCGACCTTCCCGCAGATGGCGGAGGCGACAGGGTGCCCACGCTGGTCGGCTACGGCCCGACGGAGGCACCCCCCAGCCGGCGCCGGCGGCAGCGTGTGGCCCACCCCGACCGCGCCGTGGCCGCGCCACCCTCGCCGACACCGCGGCCGCTGGCCGCGCCGCCCGTGCGCTTCATGGCCCGCCAGAAGGGGGTCGACCTGGCCACGTCGCCGGGAAGGGCCCCGGTGGCATCGTCACCCGCGAGGACCTGGCCGCGCATCTGGCCGGGGCTCCGGTGCCGAACGGCCCACGCGCGGCCCGACCGCGAAACGAGGACGCCCGTACGTGGCGTCCAGAAGCACATGGCCGAGGCCATGGTCCGCAGCGTGGCCACCGCGCCGCAGGCCTGCGTGTTCCTCAGCGTCGATGTGATCGCCGACCGTGCAGCTCGTCGAGCGCCTGCGCCAGAACCGTCACTTCGAGGGGCTGCGCATCACGCCACTGGCCGTCGTGGCCAGGGCGGTTGTGCTCGCGCCTGCGGGCCCATCCGGCGCTGAACTCGTCCTGGGACGATGCCACCCAGGAGGTGGTGACCAAGCACTACGTCAATCTGGGCATCGCGGTGGCCGGCCCGTTGGGCCTGGTCGTGCCCGAACATCAAGGACGCGCAGGATCTGACGCTGCGCGACCTGACCGGCGCGCTGGACGACCTCACCCGACGCGCCCGCGCCGCCCGCTGCACGCCGGCGGACCTGGCCGGAGGACGGTCACCGTCACCAACGTCGGCGTCTTCGGTGTCGACGCCGGCGTGCCGATCCTCAACCCCGGCGAGGCCGCCATCCTCGCGGTCGGGCGCCATCGAGCGGCGCCCCTGGGCGTTCGAGTGACCAGGTCGCCCTGCGCGACGTGGTGACCCTCAGCCTCTCCTTCGACCACCGCCTCGTCGACGGGCAGACGGCCTCGCGCTTTCTCGCTGCGGTGGGAGAGGTCCTGTCCGACCCGACGACGCTCGTCGCCCTCGGCTGAGGACGTCACCCGGGTCGGCCAGGAGCCGTTGCAGCCCTACACGGAGCAGGCGGAGCTGGCGTTCCAGGTCCTGGAGCTCGCGCACGAGCCGCATGGCCTCCTCGCGGTCGAGGGCCGGGGCGCCGGGCCGGAGCATGGCCAGCGACCGGCGCAGTGACTCCAGTTCGTGTTGGCGCTCCATCACAGGATACGAACATACGTTCGTATGCTTCGGCGGGCAAGGCCAGTCGCGGGGACAGGGGAGACGCAGTCCCTGCCGCCGTGAGGTCCGTTGGTTTGCCGACCGACCGGCGGGGGTATGTGGCAGCCACGCGGGCTCGACGACAGGCCTGCATGGGAGATCGCTGATGAGGACCGTCCGGGACGTTATGTGTGGGGACATCGAGGTCCTCCGGACCACGGAGACGGCGGCCGATGCCGCGCAGTACCTCGCAGGACGCCGCGAGGACTCCGTCCCGCTCTGCCTGGGCGACGACAGCCTGGCCGGGACCGTGAGCAACCGGGACATCGTGGCCAGGGTGGTCGCCCAGGGGCGTGACCCCCACCAGGTCCGGTTGGCCGAGTTCGCCGAACCCGGCGACGTACTCGCGGTCGACGTCGACCTCCCGGTCGAAGACGCGGTGTCCGTCATGTGCCGGCACCGCCGGGACCGGTTACCCGTGATCGAGCGGGACCGCGTCGTCGGTTTCGTGACCCAGCGCGATGTCGGCCGCTCCGTCACCTTCCGACCGCCCTGGGACGACATCTGAGCCTTCGTCGCGAACCGGGGAGCGCCGGCCGAGCATCACCGGATCAGCATTCGGCGAATCAGCCGCCTGCGGATGACCCATTTCATTGCGGCCCGGGCGGAACGACAAACCCTCGCTGGCCGTAGGACATTTCGGTCGCCCTGCAGTCACGGCGACCGCCACGGGCTGCCCCTGCCCCACGGCGAACTATTCACGATCCTGTTTTGATAGCGTTTTCAGAGACATCGGCGGACCGGCGCCTCCGGCGAATCAGCCGCCCCGCGGATGACCCATGGACAGCCCGGGCGGGGGAAGCTTCGGCCGCTGAGTCGACGGACGGCGGTTAGCCTCGGCGCCGATGTGGCCACCGCCGCCGGAGGGCACCTGGGTCATCGACCTCGACGGTGTGGTGTGGCTTTCCGGCCGGCCCATCCCGGGCGTCGACGAGGCCGTCGCCCGGCTGCGCGGCGCCGGGGTGCGGGTTCTTTTCGCCACGAACAACTCCGCTCCGACCCGTGCCGAGCTGCAGCGGCGCCTGGCCCATTGCGGCATCACTGCGGACGACCGCGACCTCGTCAGCTCGGCCGACGTGGCCGCCGGCCTCCTCGCCCCCGGGTCGTCCGCCCTCGTGCTGGGCGACGACGGCGTGGTCGAGGCCCTGGCCCGACGCGGGGTGGTCGTCGTGCCCGACGGCCCGGTCGATGCGGTCGTGGTGGGCTGGACGCGGTCGTTCACCTTCGATGCCGTGGCACACGCCGCGACGGCCGTCCGGGCCGGCGCGCGGTTCATCGGGACAAACGAGGACCCCACCCTCCCGACGCCCGACGGCTTGGTCCCGGGCGCCGGGGCGCTGCTGGCTGCGGTGGCCACGGCCGCCGAGGTGACTCCCGAGGTGGCGGGCAAGCCCCACCGCCCGACCGCCGACGCCATACGGGCATGGGTGGGGCCCGGAGAGCTTCGCGCGATGGTCGGCGACCGCCCGGCCACAGACGGCGCCCTGGCCGCTCAGCTGGATATTCCCTTCGCCCTCGTCTTCTCAGGGGTGACCGCCCCGGGGCACGTGCCGACCGGTGCGCACCCCGCCGCCATGGCCCCCGACCTGGTGTCACTCGTGCGGACGACCCTCGACGGGAGATAAAAAAGTGCTTGCTCCCAGCTAGCACTTCAGATACTCTGGTGCAATGGCAAGCAATGAGCGCATCCGCAAATACCTCGACGCGGGGACCGTCATCGGGCAGGTCAGCCGTGGCCGCGCCGAGGAGATCGTGCGAGAGTTGGTGAACGCTGGGGACATCCAGCGCAACCAGGCCCAGGAGTGGGTGGACAACTTGGTGGAGCGCAGCCGGAAGTCGAGCGAGCAGGTGCTCGAGCTGGTGCGCCACGAGGTGGCGAGCCAGCTCCATCGGATCGATGCCAAGTCGCTCGAGGCCATCGCCAGCCAGGTGGCCGACATCCTGAAGAAGTCGGCCGAGGCCGGCCGGAGCGCGACCAAGGACGTGACCGCGCAGGCCAGCAAGACGGCCCAGGGCGTGCGGAGCCAGGCCGGCAAGACCGCCACGCGGGCTCGCACCGCCGCGACGAAGGTGACGCCGCCACGGAGCAGTTCGGGCAAGAAGACGTCGGGCCCACAGCTCCGCCCAGACCTCGGCCACCGCCCACAAGAGCTCGTCCCACAAGAACTCCAAGAAGTCGGACAAGGAGAAGTCGGACAAGGACAAGTCGGACAAGGACAAGAAGGCCGCCAGCTGAGCAGCGGGGCCCGCCGCCGGCTCGACACCGAGCTAGTGCGTCGGGGCCTCGTCCCCACCAGGCAGGAGGCCCAGGCGGCCATCGCCTCCGGAGCGCGTCCTGGTCTCCGGTGCCCCGGCGGAAAAGGCGGCCCGCCTCGTCGGCCCCGACGAGCCGGTCGTGCTGCTCGGGCCCCCTCGCCGTTCGTGAGCCGCGGCGGCCTCAAGCTCGACGGCTGCGCTGACCCGATTCCGACGTTTCCGTGGCGGGCCGGCGGGCACTCGATGCGGGTGCGTCCACCGGCGGCTTCACCGACTGCCTGCTCCAGCAGCGGTGCCGGCCACGTCTACGCCGTCGACGTCGGGCACGGCCAGCTCCATCCCTCGCTGCGCAACGACCCGCGCGTCACGGTCCTGGAGCACACCAACGCGCGGACCCTGACGCTGGCCGAGTTGCGCGCCGCCGACCCCGGCTACGAGCCGTGCCCGCTGGTTGTGGCCGACCTGTCCTTCATCTCGCTGCGCAGCGTCGTCCCGGCGCTGGCCGGTCCCGTCGCCGCACCGGCCGCCGACCTGGTCCTTCTGGTCAAGCCGCAGTTCGAGGCCGGTCGCGCCGCCGTGTCCCGGGGCAAGGGCGTCGTGCGTGACCCCGTCGCTCTGGCTCGGTGCGCTCGACGGCGTAGCGTCCGCGCTCGCCGACGTCGGAACCGGCATCATGGGAGTCGATGGCTTCCCCCCTCACCGGCGCCGCCGGCAATGTCCGAGTTCCTGCTGCACGCCCGCAAGGGCGTGCCGGGCCTTCGTGCTGACGAGGCCACCGCCCTGTTCGCCGCCGCCGTGTCGGAGGCGGAGGGCACCTGCCGCCGACCGCCCCGGCCGGCTGAGTCGGCGCCGCCGATGGCGACCGTCACCTTCCTGGTCCATCCCGACCGGCCCGACGCCCTGGCGCTGGCCACCGACACGGCCGCCTGGCTGACCGAGCGGGGGCACGCGGCCCGCATCCTCCGCTTCAGCGGGCCGGACCGGGTGAGCGAAGGCGGCGTCGAGATCGACCTCGCCGCCGTTGACCTGGCCGGCACGACGGTGGCGGTCAGCATGGGTGGCGACGGGACGTTCCTGCGGGTGGTCCGCCTGGCGGCGAGCCGAGGACGTGCCGGTCCTCGGCGTCAACTTCGGCCGCCTCGGCTACCTGCCCGACCTTGTGCCCGACCAGGTCCGCAGGCGCACTGACCAAGGTCTTCGAAGGGACCGCGGTCATCGAACCCCGCTGCGCCCTCGATGTGGTGATCGCCGACCGTTCGACCGGCGATGGTGCGTCGTCGCTCGCTCGCCCTGAACGAGGTGGTGATCGAGAAGATCGACTTCGGCCACACCGTCCGCCTGGCCACCAGGTCGACGGGGAAGAGGCGCTGACCTACTCGGCCGACGGCCTCATCATCGCCACGCCGACGGGTTCGACCGCCTACAACCTCTCCGCCGGCGGCCCGATCCTTGCGCCGACCCTGCCGCGCCATGGTGGTGACGCCGGTGGCGCCGCACTTCTCCCTCGACCGGAGCCTCGTGCTCGACCGACCAGCAGGAGGTCGTGGTGGAGGTCGCGCCCGACCGGGCCGGGGCACTCGTGATCGACGGCGAAGACGTCGGGCGGCTGCAGCCGGGCGCCACCGTCACCTGCACGTGGCCGTGCGCCCGGTCCGGGTCGTGCGCAACGAGCCGCAGACGTTCGGCGGCATCCTGCGCTTCCGCCTGCTCGCCGACCGGAGCGACGTGAGGGCACCGTGCTGACCGACCTGCACGTCCGCGACCTCGGCGTGATCGAGGACCTGGCGCTCGAGTTCGGCCCCGGCATGACCGCGCTGACCGGGGAGACCGGGGCCGGCAAGACGCTGGTCGTCGAGGCGCTGCAGCTGGTCCTCGGGGGCCGCGCCCACCCGGGCATGGTGCGGGCCGGCGCGGCCGAGGCGCTGGTCGAGGCGCGCTTCGTCGTGGGCCAGGGCGACACCGAGCGCGAGGTGATCCTCGCCCGCTCGGTGCCGGCCGAGGGCGGTCGCGGGCCTGGGTCGACGGCCGCATGGCCCCGCTCGGCGCGCTGGGCGAGGCGGCGGCGGAGCTGGTCGAGATCCACGGGCAGCACGAGCACCGCGCCCTCGTCGACCGCCGCCGCGCAGCGCGACGTGCTCGATGCCTTCGCCGGCACCGACCTGAGCCGGGTGCGCGCGCTGCGCAGCCAGCTCCGTGCGCTCGACGACGCGCTGGCCGCGCTCGGCGGCGACCAGCAGCAGCGGGCCCGCGAGGCCGACGTCCTGCGCTACCAGGTCGACGAGATCGCGGCCGCCCACCTCGAGGATCCCGAGGAGGAGGCGGCGCTGCGCCTGCGAGGAGGACCGCCTGGCCGACGCCGACGGCCTACCGCGAGCGCTGCGCCTGGCCGCGGTGGAGCTGACTCGATCCCTCCGGCGACGACGGCGGAGCCCTCGACCTGCTGGGTCGCGCCGAGGCCGCGCTGTCCGGGCCGCGAGGCCTTCGACGGCTACCGCGAGCGCGCCTGGCCGCGGCGGCGGTCGAACTGTCCGACGTGGCGCGCTCCCTGCGCGACGAGGTCGAGGGCTGGGAGGACGACCCCGCCCGCCTGGCCGAGGTCCAGGAGCGCCGGCGGCTGCTGGCCGAGCTCCGGCGCAAGTACGGCGAGGACCTGCGGGCCGTGATGGCCTACGGCCGGGAGGGCGCGGCCCGGCTCGCCGCGCTCGCACGACGCCGAGGGCGAGGCGGCCCGGCTCCAGGCCGAGCACGACCTGCGCCGTCGCCGAGCTCGCGGAGGCCGAGGCCGCCGTGCGTGCCGTGCGGGCCCGGGCCGCCGGGGACTTCGGCGAGCTGGTCGGCGGCCGCCTGGCGTCGCTGGCCATGCCGGGCGCCCGGCTCGAGGTGCGGGTGGCGCCCGAGGGGACCGGGGAGCCGGTGGAGCTGGCCCTCGGGGCCAACGTGGGCGAGCCGGTGCAGCCGCTCGCCCGCGCCGCGTCGGGCGGGGAACTGGCCCGGGCCATGCTGGCCATCCGGCTCGTCGGCGCTCGGCGGCCCGCAGACCATGGTCTTCGACGAGGTCGACGCGGGCGTCGGGCGGTGCGGCCGCCCTGGCGCTGGGCGAGGCCCTCCACGAGGTGGCCGGCGACCGCCAGGTGCTGGTCGTCACCCACCTGGCCCAGGTGGCGTCGCGGGCCGACGCGCAGATCAGCGTGGTCAAGCGCGAGGCCCGGGGCCGCACCGTCACCAGCGCCACCACGGTCGCAGGGCGAGGACCGCGTCACGGAGCTGTCGCGCATGCTCTCGGGGCACCCGGGCAGCGACGCCGCCCGCGCGCACGCCCGCGAGCTGCTCGGCGCATCGCCCCGGGGGTAGTCCACCACGAGTTCCGGTCGCGTTCGATTATCGTGGTCGGGTGCACCGATCACCTGAAGCGATGCGCGGCGTGCCGAAGGCGGCGTGAGCAAGTTCATCTTCGTCACCGGCGGTGTCTCGAGCTCGCTCGGGAAGGGCCTCACCGCCTCCTCGCTCGGTCGGCTCCTCAAGTGCCGCGGACTGCGGGTGACGATGTGCAAGCTCGACCCCTACATCAACGTCGACCCCGGGACCATGAACCCCGGGGAGCACGGCGAGGTGTTCGTCACCGAGGACGGCGGCGAGACCGACCTCGACCTCGGCCACTACGAGCGCTTCATCGACGAGAACCTGTCCAAGCGGTCCAACACCACGACCGGCGGCATCTACCGCTCGGTGATCGAGAAGGAGCGGCGGGGCGACTTCCTCGGCCGCACGGTCCAGGTCATCCCGCACGTCACCGACGAGATCAAGGACCGCATCCGGCGCCTGGCCGACGAGGACGTCGACATCGTCATCGTCGAGATCGGCGGCACCGTCGGCGACATCGAGATCGTGCCCGTTCATTGAGGCCATCCGGCAGTTCCGCCGTGACATCGGCCGCGACAACGTGTGCTACGTCCACCTCACGCTGGTGCCCTACCTCGTGTCGGGAGAGCAGAAGACGAAGCCCACGCAGCACTCGGTGACCGAGCTGCGCAGCCGCGGTATCCAGCCCGACGTCATCGTCTGTCGCAGCGACAAGCCGATCTCGGAGAGCCTGAAGCGCAAGATCTCGCTGCAGTGCGACGTCGCCATCGACGCCGTGATCTCGGCGGTCGACGCACCGAGCATCTACGAGATCCCCTCGTGCTCCACGAGCAGGGCCTCGACGCCTACGTGTGCCGCACCCTCGGCATCGACGACGCCGACGCACCGGATCGACATCTCCGAGTGGGAGGCGCTGGTCGGCCGGGTCGAGTCGCTCGACGCGTCGCGTCAAGGTGGGGATCGTCGGCAAGTACGTCAACATGCCCGACGCGTACATGTCGGTCGTCGAGGCGCTGCGCCACGCCGGCTTCCACCACGGGGCGGAGGTGGAGCTGGACTGGATCGACGCCGAGCTGGTGCCGGACCTGCTCGGCACCGACCGGCTCCGCGGGCTCGACGCCATCGTGATCCCGGGCGGCTTCGGCGAGCGGGGGATCGAGGGCATGATCGCCGCCGCCGGCTACGCCCGCGACCACGAGCATCCCCTGCCTCGGCCTGTGCCTCGGCCTGCACGTCATGGTCATCTCGGTCGCCCGGGACCGGGCCGGGCTCGAGCGGGCCAACTCACGCGAGTTCGACAGCCTCTCGCCGCACATGGTCATCGACCTCATGCCCGACCAGGCCGAGGTGACCGACAAGGGCGGGACCATGCGGCTCGGCTCGTACCAGGCGGTGCTGCTGCCCGGACTCCAAGGTGGCCCGGGCCTACGGCGCCTGGGCCGTGACCGAGCGACACCGGCACCGCTTCGAGTTCAACAACAAGTACAAGTCGCGGCTCGAGGCGGTCGGCCTGGTCTGCTCGGGCATGTCGCCCGACGGGCGGCTGGTGGAGTTCGTCGAGCTCGAGGACCATCCCTACTGGGTGGCCACCCAGGCGCACCCCGAGTTCAAGAGCCGGCCCGACCGGGCCCACCCCCTGTTCCGCGAGCTGGTGGCCGCGGCGCTGGAGCGGGCCGAGGGCCGCGAGCCGCACCTGCTCGACCTCGACGCCGTCACCTAGGGCGTGCCGGGCTTCCGCCGCGTCTCGGAGGAGGAGCTCCTCCGGGCCTGGCTGTTCCGCGTCGACCGTCTCCACCTGCTCGACCCCGACGGCACGCCCTTCGAGCGCTTCGTCATCCGCCACCCCGGAGCGGTCACCGTGTCCCGGTCCACGACGACGGCACGGTGTCGCTCGTGCGCCAGTACCGGCGCCGCGGTCGACGCCATGGTGCTCGAGATCCCGGCGGGGACCCGCGACAAGGACGGGCGAGGCCGCGAGGACGACGGCGCGGCGCGAGCTGGCCGAGGAGGCCGGCCTCGAGGCGGCCCAGCTGGGATCTCCTGATCGGCACCTGGAACACCCCGGGCGTGAGCGACCAGCACACCAGCATCTTCCTGGCCACCGGGCTCACGCCGTGCGCCAGCCGCCCCGACGGGATCGAGGAGAGGCACATGACCGTCGAG
>CAVUSV010000004.1:0-2257365 GCA_963744225.1 uncultured Acidimicrobiaceae bacterium | reverse complement strand
ACCATCGGGCACCTCCCCCGCAGACCCTATCCGCACCCTCGGCACAAAGAAGGGCTCCGAGCGGGCGGCGGCGAACGGGCACTGTCGCGTGCCCCGCATCGAGGTCCGGCACTCGCGCGGGAGGCGGTTCGGATCGGGCGGCACCGCACCCCTGACGTCGTCCAAGTCAAAACGTCCTTCACACCTGAATTTCCGCCTGTCAGAGTCTGTGAATCCTACGCGCCGGCTGGCGGCTGCCTCAGTCCAATATCGTTGCCGTCGGCGTCGGTGACTCTCGCGACGAGCAGCCCGGAGCCCACGTCTTTCGGTTCTTGAACGACGTGCGCGCCAGCGGCCTGGAGAGCGCCGAGTGTGGCGGAAATGTCATCGACGTCGTAGAACGGGACGGGCCCCGTCATGCCTTGGTTGGATGCTTCGGGGAGGATGCCGATCTCGGCGCCGTTGACGGAGAACCCGACGTAGTACGACGAATCGACGTGGGGATCGGCACCGAACAGGGCAGCAAACAGCGCCTTCGCCTTGTCGAGATCCTTCACGGGGTAGAGCACGGTCGTGAGCTGAACTGGCATTGGGTCTCCTTGTCACGTTTCACCAGGTTCGTGGGTCAAGGTATATGACACCGGAGCTCAGGAGAATGTGACACGTGGATCAGACAAGATCGCTGGCGGACCGATTCGAAGCCAACCGGCCGCATCTTCGTGCCGTGGCGTTTCGCATGCTGGGCAACCTGGAGGACGCCGACGATGCCCTTCAGGAGGCCTGGCTGCGCCTCTCCACGACCGATGCGGGCGATATCGAGAACCTCCCGGGCTGGTTGACGACTGTCGTGTCGCGGATCTGCCTCAATTCGCTCCGGAGCCGGCAACGGCGTCCCGCCGAACCCATCGATGACGCCGCCCATGTCGAGCAATTCTCCGCGGCGCGCTGCCTTGACTCCTGAGGATCAAGCCATCCTCGCCGACTCCATGGGCCAGGCGCTCCTCATCGTCCTCGACACCCTCACACCGGCCGAGCGCATCTCCTTCGTCCTCCATGACATGTTCTCCATCTCCTTCGAAGAGATCTCCGGGGTTCTCGGGAAGTCTCCAGAAGCCTGCCGACAGCTTGCGAGCAGGGCTCGTCGACGGGTTCGCACACCAGAGGATCCAGCCTCTGATCCGCAGCGACAGCGCGAGATCGTCGATGCGTTCCTCGCCGCTGCCAAGACGGGGGACTTCCAGATGCTGCTCTCGCTCCTCAGCCCCGATGTCGAGCTCGTGGCCGATGCAGCCGCGATCGCCATGGGTGCCCCTGCGAGCTTGCGTGGACCCAACGATGTTGCCTCGAGGTTCTCCGGGGCGAAGGGGGCGCGCCGGGCTCTGCTCAATGGGCTGGCGGGGATGGTGTGGGTGCAGGGCGGCACCCCGAAGGTCGCCTTCGATTTCACGGTGGTGGCAGGCAAGGTCACCAAGATCGAGATGATCGGGGACGACGACGTCCTCGAAGAGATCGACATCGATCTCCTCCGCGGCGGGCGACCACAGTGAGCGGCCCTGTCAGATTCGATCGCGCTGGAGGGCGTCGAGACCTGGGGGACGCTGATGACAAGGGCTGGGCCTCGAGACGGCAAGCGACGTCGGATCGACACGGAGCGGCTGCTCAGTGCAAGCGGATCTGACGCGTGGGTGTCCACTGGGTCGACGGATTCTGAGCCGCATCTTGTCCCGCTCTCCTTCGTCTGGAGGCACTCCGAGATACTGCTTGCAACCGACCCTGAGAGCCCCACGGCGAAGAACCTCGCACGCCCAGGCGGCGCTCGACCTGCGTTGGGCACAACCCGGACGCCATGGTGATCGTCGCCAAGCCCACGGCAACCTCTCCCGTCAACGAGGCTCCGGAGGCCATCCGCAGCGCCGACGTCGCCCAGGCGGACTGGGACCCGACGACCGCTGGCCCGAGCGACGGCTCTTTCGTTCTTCAGCCGCTGCAGATTCAGGCGTGGCGTGAATCCAACGAGATCACCGGCCGGACGATCATGCCAGATGGCTCTTGGATCGTGTGACCCACATCGTGGACGCAAAGGCCCGAAGCCGGCCATCCGGTCGGAGCACCGGCGCCGGTGAGGGGTTCCGGCGATCTCCTCAAGGTGGTCACGGTTCTCGCCGAGTGCAATAGCTGAGCCCCAGCGCGTCAACAGTCAGTCGTTTCTCGCCGGCGGACCGAGTGCCATCTGGGCCCCCCGGTTCCTGACGGAGCGCGAACGGCATCCGCATGCTGAACCAAATGACCCGACCGAGTAACCCACGCAGTCTTCTCCGACGCTTGGCCATGGCGAGCGGCCTGGGCGCTGCGGCCCTCGGGGTGATCTGGTCTGGCACGGTCCTTGTGTCGCCGTCAGCGGCACCGGCGACCGCCCGCTCGCACGCTGCTGTCCTCACGTCGGACTACGGCGCCGGGCACCTCTTCTCTGCCGATCCAACCGGCGGGTACTGGATGACCAACGGCACCGGTGCCGTCTTCGCCTACGGCGGAGCCCCGTACATGGGTGGCATGGGCGGCCCCATCAACCGACCGATGGTGGGAATGGCATCCACCGTCAGCGGGCACGGCTACTGGCTGGTGGCGTCCGACGGAGGCGTGTTTTCTTACGGCGACGCTCACTTCTACGGCTCGACCGGGTCCATCCGCCTCAATCAGCCCATCGTCGGCATGGCGTCAACTCCCGACGGTGACGGCTACTGGCTGGTCGCGTCCGACGGAGGCGTGTTCTCGTACGGCGACGCCGCCTTCTACGGCTCGACCGGGTCCATCCGCCTCAATCAGCCCATCGTCGGCATGGCTTCGTCGCCGAGCGGTGCCGGCTACTGGCTGGTGGCGTCCGACGGAGGCGTGTTCTCCTACGGCGACGCCGGCTTCTACGGCTCTTCCGGCTCGATTCGACTGAACCAGCCCATCGTCGGTATGGCGGGCGCGCCCGACGGTCACGGGTACTGGCTCGTTGCCGCCGACGGCGGAGTCTTCAACTACGGGGACGCCGGGTTCTACGGCTCACTCGGAGGGAGCGGCAAGACGGCCGTTGGCATGCTGGTGAACCCGGGTGTCGCCGGGTACTCAATCGTCGAGTCCAACGCGCACCTCGACACGTTCCCGCAGTCATCGGCTGCGCTCTCCTCGCTCCTCGGCGTCTTCTCAGGCTCGGGAAACGCTGCGGCGGCGGCCGACTTCACCGCAACACTGGGGTTCCAGCCCCACTACGCCATGGACTTCCTCGACGGCACCAATTGGACACGGATGACCCAGAGCGGCTGGCCCTACAGCGTGTGGCAGAACAAGGGCTACACCATGACCTGGGGCGTCCCGATGCTCCCCAACACCTACAGCCCCAACTCCAATCCGTCCACGCCGGGAGGGAGTTGTTACGGCCTGACCCAAGGCGCCCAGGGGAGCTTCAACTCGTACTTCAAGACCGTCGGCCAGAACATTGTCAACGCCGGCTTCTCCGGCTCCATCATCCGACTCGGCTGGGAGTTCAACGGCCACTGGTTCCCCTGGGCGGCCAACGGCTGCGCTTCGGCATTCGTCGCCTACTACCAGAACATCGTGACGGCGATGCGCTCGGTCGCAGGCCAGCACTTCGCCTTCGAGTGGAATCCGAACAACGGGAACCAGGGTGCGGGCAACTTGGCCAACTACTACCCTGGCAACTCCTACGTCGACTACATCGGCCTGGACGTGTACGACATCTCGCTCGGCACCTACCCAGGAGCCCAGGCGAACTTCGCTGTGCTCGAGACCGAGTCAGACGGGCTGAACTGGCTGGCGTCCTTCGCGGCAGCGAACTCCAAGCAGATCGTCCTCCCCGAATGGGGTCTGGGGTGGGGCAACAGCGCGCCGGGCTCCGGCCCGGTCTCGAACCCCGGCAACATCGTCTCCGGCGGGGACGACCCGACGTTCGTCAACGACATGGCCGCATGGATCGCGTCGAACAACGTCTTCGAGGCCAACTACTGGGACTACGCATTCTCGAGCGTCGACAACGGTGCGAACCCCAACACGGCTGCTGCGCTGAGAGCCAACTTCGGCTGACCGCCGGACTCGGTTCGCAATGCCCTAGTGTCTCAGGTTCGACAGTTGAGGGAGGCCGATGCGCATTCTTCTCGTCTCAGATCTTCATTACTCGCTGCCGCAGCTCGATTGGGTCGTGCGAGCTGGACCGGACTTCGATCTCGTTGTCGTCGCTGGCGACACGCTGAACATCAGGTCTGCCGTACCACTCAGCGCGCAGTCCGTTGTCGCTCTCGAATATCTCGCCATCGTGCATTCGGTGACCGGTCTCGCGGTGAGTTCGGGCAACCACGATCTGACCGGTACTGACTCGGAAGGAGAACAGTCGGCGCTGTGGCTCTCGGGCGCTCGCGCCGCTGGCATCTCGACCGATGGTGACGCCCCCACGCTCAGTGACATGCTGATCACGATCTGTCCCTGGTGGGACGGACCGATCGGTCGGGCGAGGCTCGCCCGCCAGCTGGAGGCCGACGCCGTGCGCCGCCCACTCCGCTGGGCCTGGGTCTATCACTGGCCGCCACTCGGCTCCCCGACGTGCTGGACGGGGCGGCGCGATTACGGCGACACGGAGTTGCGGGGTTGGATCACGGAGCACGAGCCCGACCTCGTCTTCACTGGCCACGTCCACGAGTCACCCTTCAAGCGCGACGGCTCGTGGATCGACCGGATCGGTTCGACCTGGGTGTTCAACGCCGGGAACCAAATCGGCCCAGTTCCTGCCCATATCGTCATTGATCTCGATGCAAACCGGGCCACGTGGACTTCGATGCTTGGCTCGGAGGAGACCGATCTCAGCATGCACGGCCTTCCCGAGCGCAGCGTCTTCTAACAGTCACCTCCGCATGCCGTTCCCTCGGATCCAACTCAGTACTCAGGGTCGGGATCCCGGGCGGACCCGCTCTGCGCGGAGGCGTCCTGTCGCTGCGCGAGCCGCGCCAGGATCGTGCCCACCATGGACAGGCCCGGCGCATCGCCGTATTGGTGCTTGAGGTCGGCGAGATACGAGTTCACAGAGTTGAGCCTCTCCGCGAGGCCGACCGCGATCAGCCGCGTGATCTCCGGATTTCCCAGGAGGAACTCCCTCCCGTTCTCGGCGTACCTGGTCCGAGTGGGCTCGATCGCCTCGACGGACGCTCCGTGCGGGGTACCCAGCAAGACGGAGATCTCACCGACGATGGCACCTGGCTCAACGATCGTGTTCACCGGCGTGTCGCCTTTGCGCACTTGGAGCATCCCGGATTCGAGTATCCAGAGCCCTCCGCCAACGTGGTCTTCGTGAATGAGGATCTGACCCGGCGCGGTACTGAGCCACCGGGAGATGCGCCGCGTAGGCCAGCATGTCCGTCACGGCAAAGATGCTACTGAGGGCCCTGGTGTGCTGCTGTTTCGAGAATCCCCTTCGAGCACCGGTCGTGAGTCCGCGGCAGTCAGGAGATTCTCCAGCCGAGTTCACGGCGCTGCCGGCATCTGGGTTCAGCAGACGACCGAGAATTGATCTCGCTCTGCTCTAGACGGCGCAGTCCGAGACACCGGTCTCGGGCTGGAGGGAGCCGAGGGCCTGGCGATACGACGCCGTCAGCCGCACCTGCCGGTATGGCAGGTCGTGCGCCGCACAGAAGTCCCGCACGAATGGCTGGGCGTGCGCCAGGTTCAGTCTCGGCATGGTCGGGAACAGATGATGCTCTATCTGGTAGTTGAGTCCGCCGAACGCCATCGTGATGAAGCGGCCTCCGATGATGTTGCGTGCCGTCACGACTTGCCGGCGCGCGAACGGCAGGTTGGGCTCGGTGATGAGCGGCATCCCCTTGTGGTTGGGCGCAAAGGTGAAGCCGAGGTAGAGCCCGAAGAGACACTGCTGGATTGCGATGAAGGCACAGGCCTTGGCTGGGGCCAGCACCCAAAAGACAATGGCCAGGTAGGCGACTGCGTTCCCTATCAGGAGGGCCAGTTCGATCGACGCCAGCCGGCCGCGACGCCGGAGGACCGATTGGACGCTCGTCACGTGCAGCCCCAGCCCTTGGAGGAGCAGGACGAACGCGAAGAGTGGCACGCGGAATCGATCTCGCCAGCGCGTCCGAGCAGACCCGGAGCCACTCGAAGGGGTGACGCTGAATGCAATGAGGCCCGCACCGATGTCGGGGTCACTGCCCACTTCATTGGGGCGCGGGTGATGTGCGTTGTGCTTGGGAATCCACCAGCCGATGCTCAGTCCCGTCAGGGCATCGCCGACCAGCAGCCCGATCAACCGGTTGGCTCGCGCCGAGCGCGCGATCTCCTGGTGACCGGCGTCGTGCCCGAGAAAGACCACCTGGGTGAAGAGGACTGCGAGAAGGACGGCGACGGCCGCACTGAGCCACGTGTTCCCCACGATGACGAAGGTGACCCATCCGGCGGCGAACGCGGCAATCGTTGCCCCAATCTTCAATCCGTAGCGGTACGGTCGAAAGTCGAGCAGACCAGCCCGACGTACCTGGTCCCGGAGACGGGAATAGGCCGCGGGGAGCTCGTCGTCCGCGGTGGCGTCGCACCGGCTCCCGGGTTCGGCCAGTGTGGCGACGGCGAGCGGGGCCGGAGGGTCGAGGATCGTCGCAGGCGGATTCATGCATGCACCCGCAGGCGAGGGGTCGTGATCTCGAAGACCTGGCCGCTCAAGCGCGATCGATCGGGGCTTGGCCGGACGACAGCGAGTCTCTGGGTAGTAATGACGGCCTCCGGCGCGAGCACCGACGAAGTCGGAAAAACGGGTCGCCCTCGCTGTCGAAGGTGTTTCAATCGTACACTTGTTGGGCCAGGCAGACAATGCACCCCCCGCGCCCGGAAGATGGCACGATCGGGACACGCCGGCGGGCAAGCGCCGAGGAAGGAGGTGGGCCGAAGTGGAGCCCCCAATCGCAGATTCGGACTTCTCGTCTGAGTTGGTGGCCGATTTCTCCGAGATGGCCCAGGTCCTTTTTTCGGCCGGTAGTGTCCAAAAGACCCTGGCCCAAGTCGTGCGACTGTCCGTGGCCACGATCGAGGGCTGCGACTTTGCGGGGATCTTCCTTCTCAGCGACGGCGTCGTCACGACCTCGGAGCACACCGATCCCGTTGTCGCTGCCGTCGATGCCATGCAGCAGGCGACCGGTGAGGGACCCTGCCTCGATGCCATCTCACAAGGCGTCGCGGCGTACGCCGGCGACCTCGCGACGGACCAGCGCTGGACCCGGTTCGGAGCAGAAGCCACTGGTGAAGGCATACGGAGCGTGCTGGCATTGCCCTTGCTCGGGAATGGGACTCTGGGCGCCCTCAATCTCTACGCCCGGTATCCCGATGCCTTCGGTGTCATCGATCGAGCCAACGGGCTGCTCCTCGCTGCCGTCGCCGGTCTGGCCTTTTCGACTGCTCTGGGCAATGAAGACCGAGAACGCCGGGCAGCCAACCTGCACGCTGCGCTGGCCAGCCGCGAGATGATCGGGCAGGCCCAGGGCATCCTGATGGAACGGGAGCGGATCACCGTGGACGAGGCCTTCGACGTCCTCCGACGAGCGTCCCAGCATCTCAACCTCAAGCTGCGCGACGTCGCGCAAAATCTGATTGAGACAGGAGAACGACCAGATACCGGGTCCGCCTCGCACTGATTCGCCGGTCGGTGTCGCCCGACTCCCGGCTGCCTCGAGCCGATCGACCGGGCAGCGAGCTAGGTGTCGATGACGTCTTCGGAGTAGGGCACGGGATGGTTCCCTCCCATTTCCACGAAGCGTTCGTTCAGCGCTGAGGCGATGACGTCGTGGTCATGGGCGGAGGGCACCGAGATGCCGTACAAGTACGTCTCCAATTCGAATCCCGTGCTCATGCCTCCGAGTTCGAAGTACCGCAGCCACAACTGC
The DNA here is from genome assembly GCA_963744225.1 of uncultured Acidimicrobiaceae bacterium. Taxonomy (GTDB): domain Bacteria; phylum Actinomycetota; class Acidimicrobiia; order Acidimicrobiales; family RAAP-2; genus Bog-473. The sequence goes on along the minus strand of CAVUSV010000004.1, from coordinate 2,249,455 downwards.
CCGTGTGAGAGACCGGCCTCCTGACGAAACGTGTCGAGCACGTCGGACGCGCTCTCAGACATCGGCTTCCCACTGGAGCGCCACCGCGGATGGGCGGCTCGCCACCACCATGGATTCGGCCAGACCGCGGAGCGGCACCCCTTTGTCGAGCGACATTCGCAGGAGGGCGACGAAGGCCCGCGCCTCGTCGATGCCCTCTCGCTCCATCATGCGCCCCTGCGCGAGCGTGATCAGCTCCCGGCTCCGGAGGGCGGCTTGAAACGTCGTGGCCATCTGCGCGTCGGTCACCCCCGCACCAGCATCACCGAGTATGAGCGAGGCTTGATACGCAAACGCAGCGGCCGTCGCGTGCGCCTTCACGTCAAAGGCTGCTGGAGTCCGAGAGTAGATATTGAGTGCCCCGACCGGCACATCGGACGCCTTCAGGGGCGAGGACAGAATCGCGCTCGATTCCCAACCCCATCGCTCGCGGCGTGAACGCAGGCCACCGGACCTCGCCGGACAATTCGTCCGCATAGAACACGCGTCCGTGCCGCGAGGCGTCGAGGCATGGTCCCTCCCCCGTCGCATACTGATTCGCGTCCATGTCCATGATCGTGTGATCGCTGGCCGCCACGGTCGATATCCGCCCATGGCGCAGCAGGGAGACGCTCACACCATCGGCCAAGGTGATGCGCGAGAGTGCGAGATCCACCAAGAGCCGGAGGGCGCCATCGACCACTGCCGCGTGTCGGCCGGCAGGGCGGAGACCCGGTGGAGATCATCGCCGATGCCAAGGCTGCCGGGTGCGCCGACAAAGTACGTCTCGCCGGACTCTGCCGGCCCTTCGGAAGGACGAGCGTCGCCCGCCGCCTCGAGGTGGGAGGTCCGCGTCATCGTCACTGGGACAAGGCGATCGAGCAGAGCCGAAGGTGAGCGAAGGGTGAGATCGATGCCCAGCGCAGCGCAGCGCCGCGCGGCGTTGAGGACAGCGACCAGACCGGCGGCGCCGACGAAGTCGAGCTCCGACATGTCGAGCACGACGGAGGCTGGGCGCCGCTCGATGGTGGCGTCCAAGACCGCGGCGAGGTCCGGAGCAGCACCGAGCGCGACGCTCCCGCGCAGTAAGAGCACCGTCGTCGGGCCCTCGACAGTGGCAATTGCCTCGAACGATGGTGGAGAGCTCTCTGGCTGAGGAGGCGTCTGCATCGGCTGGTGCCCGGCTTCGAAAGGCCAGCCTGCGCCGCCCACCACATCCATGGGGTTCAACCTCGATGGGGAGCTCACGGTCCCGGGCGAGGGGAGAGAGGGCCCGGGAAGCTCAAATGCCTTCGTGGGTTTCCATCGTTCAGGCGTTCGGCACGCCTCACAGGGTGCAGTGGGCGGCGTAAGCCGTCCTCAAGGACCCTCACTTTCGAAGGTAATCGCCCTTAGTTTACACCCACTCGGATGAGCCGGAACCGGGCCGGGGTGGCTTGCACCCCTCCCCCGCGATGGTGGTGACGGTGGAGTGGATTTGCCACGCCTCGCGTGCCGGCGTTCTCAGGATCCGGAAGCTGGGGTTGCAGAGGGCGCCGCTGCCGTGGTCGTCGCCTCGGGGGGGGCCGAGAGGTGGGCGGAGACGACGTACGCCACAACCACGGCCACGATGATCAGCGGCATGAGCGCGAGACCGTCGGCAGCCAGGAGCAGCGAGGCCATGAGCACGGAGACCAGCGGCAGGCCGAGCATCGCGGCCGTCATCGCCCCGATGCCCATGCCGACGCCGGCGATCATGGGCAGCCCAGGGAGATGGGACAGGGCGATCCCGAGCGCGGCGCCGATGAACATCCCCGGGAAGACGGGTCCGCCGCGAAATCCACTGAGAGAGACGGAGTAGGCAGCGCCCTTGCAGAGGACAAGCGCGACGAGCGCCCACGCCGACCAGGTGGCGGCATGGGACACGAGGGTCGGCAATGCGCTCTGGCCGGAGAACAGAACATAGGAGCTCGGCTTGCCACTGAGCTCGAAGAACACGATGGCCAGGACGGCGACCACCAGACCCAACACCGGAGTGAGCAGAACTTTGTTCTGTTCGACTCTGGGCTGGAGCGCCAGAGCACCTCGCTTGATCAAGGAACCAAGGACGGCGGCGGCCACGCCGATGCCGATAGCCCACAGGAATTCGGCCCCGGTCGGCGAGCCGAAATGCGGGATCGGGCCGATGTTCAACGAGAAGGTGCCGTACCCGGACCATTTATCGAGTCCCACGAAGATCAGCGACCCGATGCCGGCAGCCAGCAGCCCTGGCACGAGGACCACTCCCAGGAGTGGACCGCCGAGCCCAGCCCCCTCCATCAGGAGGAAGGCTCCGACGATCGGCGACCCGAGCAGCGTCGCGATGGCGGCGAAGCTGCCCGCAGCCCCGATGACGAGGACGGCCATTTCCGGCGCGTCCTTCTTGATCAGGTGCACGGCGAGAACTCCGAGCCCGCTGCCGACGGCGATGAGCGGAGCCTCTGGACCCAGCACCGCGCCGAGGCAGAGTGTCGCCAGTGAGGCGATGACGATTCCCGGAAGATCAATCGGATCGGTCGCACCGGCGGTCTTGAAACCCTCAGCCGGTTTGTGACCGCCCGTCCCGTGGAAGTAGCGGAGTGTGAGGCCAACGATGAGCCCGCCCAGGACCAGAGGGAGGATCGGCCACCATGTGGGGACCGAGTTCATCCAGTCCTTCGGCAGCGTCTGGAAGACGAATTTCTGAGCGATGGAAACGAACCTCAAGTAGAAGTACGCGAGCGCCGAGACAGGCGCCCCGATGACGGCGGCCAGCACGAGGAGCGTGAGATAGCTCCGGGTGCGGAGCAGCGCCAGGGGGTCACTGGGTGACGCCGCTGCTGGGGGTGGCGAGGCGGCGGGATCCGTCACGAGGACTGCACCTCAGCCGCGGCGGGTGGAGGGTCCGTCAGCTGCCGGGGCTGTGATGCGCGACCAGCTCGATCCACGTGATGCTGGACGGGGGCGAGGTGACGCCACCCTTTGCCAGAGCCGCCCCGAGGCGCTCCTCCATGAACCTGGCCTGGTGCTCGGGCGTATCCCAGATCTCGGTCACGACGAGGTGGCCGTCTTCGTTGAGCCCGGCGGCATGCACCTGGAGCCCCGGAGGCCAGTCACCCTCCCCGCTCGACGGGTCGATGCCGAGCAACTTATTCACGGCGTCGTATTCCTTGGTCGTGACGCCCTCGAACTCCAAGATCACCTGTGCTGCCATGTCGTTCCACCTTCCCTCAAAGCCCGATCCGCCCATTATGTCGAGCTGGACACTGCGATGCGTCGGATGATGACCCGCACCGCCAGGACCTCACTATGAAGGCGTGCAACATGACGGAGGCGTGCAACATGACGGAGGTGTGCAACCGCTTGTCGTGGGGAGACAATTCGGTTATCCCCGCTTGACCTCACGATACGGCTCGAGATCGATGCCTGGGTACCGGGCGGCAACGCCATCGAGCGTAGCCTCGGTCCAGTAAGGATCCCCGGGACGGGGGAACCCGAACAGGTCGCGTTGGCGAACGCTGCACTGCGGCATGAGCTTGGCCCACCGCTCGGGTGATTGCTTGGGCCACGCCATCTTTCCGCCCCAGGTTGTCCCTCGGACTTGGAAGTCGACGAGGATGGAGAAGCGGGATCGACCCGATCCAATGAAGTTCGAGCCGCGGTGCAGGATGTCCGTGCGGTAGACCAGGAGGCTCCCGGCCGGACCGGTGCAAGCGACCTCCACGTCCGCCAATGATCCGGGCGGGACGTAGAGCGGAGTGTAGGGGACGTCCTTGCCAGCTTCGTAGGGAACGATGCAGGTCGGCCCGTCGTCCTCGGACACATCCGAGAGGAAGATGAATGTCGTCAGCTGTTGGTACCGCGGCTCGGGCCGGGGCACAACCAGACTGTGGCTGCCATAGTCGCGGTGGAGCGGCTGGTCGTAGTTGACAGCGCCGGCGTACTTTGCCCACAACTCCACCTTGTAGAGATGGAGTTCGGTGGTCTGGAGGTAGCGCTCTGACATGTCCACCAGATCCGGGTGGACGGCCAGCCGGTTCAGGTCCCACGAGCGATACGGGAACTCCTCAACGCCGGCGAACTGGCTCGAGGTGAAACGCGCGAACGTGCGGGGGTCTGCGAAGTAGTCCTCGGGCTTCGGAAAATGCTGCCAGAGGGCATCCTGGGCCGCGGCCAGCTCTTCCGATGACAAGAATCCCGCCATGAGCGAGAAGCCGCGCTCGCGTACCTCGGCGAGGGTGGCGTCGGAGACCCGCATCGTCCGGCACCCTACGCCAGGTCGTTTCCCGGTGAGCCAGTGGCCCGCCGCGCCTACGCTCACGCCGTGCGCGCCGTCCTGTTTGACATGGCTGACCCCGAATTCCCGGCCTCACTGGCCGACCTTCCTGAACCGGAACTTCCGGGACCGGCCTGGGCGCGCATCGCGGTCACGACGGGGGGGATCTGCGGCAGCGACCTCCACCTCTTCGCGCACAACACCGGGCCCTCGCCCACGCTGGCGTCGATCGGCGCCTTTCCCTTCGTCCTTGGGCACGAGACGGCCGGGCGCGTCGTCGAGGCGGGTGCGGACTGCTCTGTCACCGTCGACTCGCGGGTGGTGCTCGACCCGTGCATTCCCTGCCTGCCCCGGGGCATTGACCCGCTGTGCGCGAATTGCGCCCGCGGGTGGACGTCCTCGTGTCTCAACCTGGACAGCCGCATCATCAGCTCCGGACGGTCCCTCGGCTACACCACTGGTCTCGGCGGTGGTTGGGCCGAAACCGTCTTGGCCCACGAATCGATGATCCACGCGCTCCCAGACTCCATCGATGACCGCGGTGCCAGTCTCTATGAACCCGTCTCCATCGCCTGCCACGGCCTGATGCGCGCCATGCCCGTTGACGGCGACCCGGTGCTCGTGGTCGGCGCCGGGATCATCGGATTGGCCGCACTCGCGGCGCTGCGCGGCCTCTTCCCGCACTGCCCGGTCACGGTGCTGGCCCGACACGCACATCAAGGCGTCGCCGCCGCTGCCTGCGGTGCCCACCACGTCGTGCAGAGCGATCCCGACAACGGCCACTGGGAGGAACTGGCGTCGTTGTCCGGAGCGTGTGTGGTCGGTCGCAGGCGGCACCAGATGCTTATGGGCGGGTTTCCCTACGTAGTGGAGGCCGTCGGGTCACCGCAATCGGTGACCGAGGCCTTGCGGGCGGTGGCACACCGAGGCACGGTTTTGCTGCTCGGTGCGGCCGGGATCAGCGAGGTCGACCTCACGCCGATCTGGTACAAGGAGGCGGCGCTGGTTGGCTCCATTGATCACACGGTGGACGCGTCCTCGTCTCCCGGGTTGGCCGGAGGACCGGACCGGCATTCCGTCGACCGTGCGCTCGATGTGCTCTCGGCCGGTTTTCTCCCCGACTCGGTCGTCGTGACGCACGAGTTCCCCCTTGAGCGCTACCGGGAGGCAGTCGAGACGGCCATCGATCGGAACGCGTCGCAAGCGATCAAAGTGGTGTTTCGGCCCGCGGGCTAGATGTTCGACCCACGGACCTAGACCCGCCGCATCAGTTGCGGACGGCGACCCGGCGCTTAGGCGCAGCCCGCAAGCTGTCGCCGACCGCAGCATCGGTCAGCATCGGATCTAGTCCTTTCGGCCCATGCGCGTTGGGCCAACCGTCCGTACCCTGGAGGCAGGAACCTGCGCGCCTGGGTGCCTCTGTCACCGCGTCGCTCAAGACCTGAGGGGGGAATCGGATGGAACCTGCGGGTCGGACGCTGCCTACCCAACAGGGAACTTTCGCGACGGCGCTTCGTCGGGCGCGGCGCCACGGCTGTCCGCGCGAATGGAGCGTCCGCCCCGCTGACCTTCCGGACCTCGCCAAAGGCATGAGCTGATGACCGAACTGCTGGACGCGTCTACAGAGGGGCGTATCCAACCTGGGAGCGCGGCGACGACGGTCGAGCCAGTGCCATCGGGGAGCGCCCCGCAGGCCGTTACCGAGAGCGGTCTCTCGGCACGCTGCCGGCCACTCCTCCGACCCACCGCGTATTACCTCAGCTCGCGCGTGATCGTCTTCGCCGTCGCGATTGTGATGAGCGCGATTTACCCGAAGTTGCGAGTGTTGCAGACGCTTGGCTCCATCTGGGACGGACGCTGGTACCTCAAGATCGCTCAGTACGGTTACCCCCACCACCTGGTGTACGAGGGCAACGGGAGCCGATGGGCCTTCTTTCCCGCCTTCCCGGCCGCGGTACGAGGGGTGTCTGAGCTGACGAGGTTGAGCCTGCCCGATGCCGCAGTTGTTGCGGCGTTCGCCTTCGGCCTCGCATCGGCACTCGCAATCTGGATGGCGGTCCGTGAAGTGTTCGGCACCCGGTGGGCCGACCGGGCAGTCCTGCTCTACGTCTTCTGCCCGACGGCATACGTCCTGTCGTTGGCCTATACCGAGGGCCTCTTCGTGGCGGCGGCAGCCACATGTCTCTTCGCGCTGTCACGTCGCTATTGGCTCACGGCGGCACTCTGCGCGTGCGTGGCCGGACTCACTCGCAACGCTGGCATCGTCGTTGTACTCGCCGTGTTGGTCACAGCGCTCCCCGTAGCGTGGCGGCAGCGCGCATTGCGACCTGCCGTTGCGGCGGCCGTCGCTCCGCTCGGGCTGGTGTCGTTCATGGCCTATAGCTGGGTCATGGTGGGAACGCCGTTCGCGTTCTTGAGCTCTGAGCGCTTCTGGCACGGCCAGCACTTTGTCTGGTTCGCCACGCCCGCCAAAGGCGCCCTTTGGGCGATCGGTCAGGGACCGGGAGGAACCACGTTCGTGCCCGACGCCATGGCGGGGGGGGCACTCATCCTCGGATTTCTCGGGATCTGGTGGTTGGATCGCATGCGAGGGCAGTCGTTTTCCACGCCGTCGGGCGTCACCAAACTCGTGTCGATCCCGGCGGGCTGGTGGGTCTATACCGTGGGCGTCCTGCTCGTCGCATACAGCGCGTACTACCCCAACAGCATCGCTCGCTACGCCATGGCGGCATTCCCGCTGTTTGTGGCCTTCGCCTGGAAGATCCCCGACAGGTTGACGGGCGTGGTAGTCGGCGTCATGGCCTTTACCCAGTGCGCATTGCTGGTGACCATCCTGGTCATCGCGGTCCACCCGGTGCCGGTGCCAGTGGTTCCCTGACACAGGACCCGTCGCCCGCCAGACGGCACCACCGAAAGCCCCAGGGCGCGTCGGACGAGCGCTTCACCCCGGCCCGGTCCCGTCCCATTCAGACAGCGGGGGGCAATGCCAGCGCCAGCGAACCTGACGGACCCGGCCGGGGAGCTCGATGCGCCCGTTGGCCCACAACAGCACCTCCCAAGGGTCGTCGTCGGGGCCGACGGCGTGCCACGGGAACAAGCGCGTCAGGACGCCGGCAGCGAGCCGCTTGTCGGAGGGGAAGGCGCTACCCAGTGCGAGCGCGGCGTCGGCACCGTGCACGAGTAATTCGTCACAGGCCATCGCCGCGAATCCAGAAGGGTCTGGTGAGCCAAAGGGATGAAACCCTCGGGTCTCGGGCGGTGCAGCATCAATTCCGGCAGCCAGCGCACGCGACGCCGCAAGCAAACTGGTCAACAGGCTTCCGTTGGGAGCGACGGCAAGGACGCTGATTTCGAAGGCGGCGTTCTCCTTTCCGCTCCACATGTCGACCGAGTACCAGAGGGGACTCTCGGCAGCATGGGCGACCACGGAGGCCACGGTGAAGTCGAGTCCCGGCACCGGCACGTCCCAATCGGCTCCGAGAGCGGGTTCCAGGATCCGTTCACACAGCTCGGCGGCGGCGAGCACATCATCACCTGTCACGATCGCCACCATAAGGGGGCCTACCCCTGCGCGCTCCTTCGAGAACCGCGATTGCAGGTTCCAGTAGGGAATTAAGGCACTAGCCCTTTCGCAGGCAGACCTGCACACTTACTGACGATGTGTTCCCTCCTGCGTCGCCGCACCGCCGCTCTTCGACCCCCTGGGTTACCCCTGCACGCCCGAGGGCAGGCAACCCCAGTCCGAACCGCAGGTGCGCCGGAGGCTCAAAATGGGCAATTTGGCCCAGCAAGCTGGCTCCAACGGGATCGTTCCACTAGCCGATGAGACCCACCAACACCTCCAAGATCCCGGAGCACGGCGGCAAGCTCGATCGCGCCACGCTCTACCTCTGTCGCCAGGGGCCTCAATGGGTGGTCGTCATCGAGTCCCCTCACTTCACTGGGGCGCTGGGGCTCGAACATTCGAGCCTTGACCCATACGACGCTCGCTTCGAGCTCCTGTGTCGGGCCCGTCGTGCCTGCCCGGATGCCACCATCGTCAGCACGGACGGGGCGCTCGAGAGCAAGGACTACGAATGGCGCCTGGAGGTCAGTGCTGTTGAGGCGAACGCCGGGGACCTCGGAATGGCGCTCCGCCGTGAGCTCGCAGCGGAGCCGTCGAGGCACGTGCGGCGCCGGCTCCAACGGTGGGGCGTCGCTCAGACCTGCCACTGGGGACTGAGCCCCTCGGTCTCAGGGCGGCCGCGCTCCTTCTGAGCGCCCGGTACCACCTGTTTTTCTCGACCGCGCCCGGTGGGCCGCGAGTGGGAGGCGTCCGAAAACCCGGGACCGTGAAGTCCGCGTTCGCCCTGGTCCCGGAAACGGGCAGGTATCCGCTGGCAGGGGATATTGGGCTCAAGGGGCTGCCCGGTTCGTCCGACACCACCGAGGTGGCAACGATGACGAGGGACACCCAGGTTGATCTGTTGCATTTCGCGATCGAAACGCAACGACTCGTCAACGCCGGCCCCCAGGACCCCGAGCGCGTCATGGGAGTGGTCATCGAGCGCGTCCAGGTCGTGACCCATTCCGACGGGGCGGCGGTTGAGTTGGCCGAGGGCGACGCCATGGTGTACCAAGCGGTCAGCGGGGTCGCCAAAGAGTCGGCCGGCTTGCGGGTCGATCTGGAGAACAGTCTCTCTGGGCTCTGTATCAGCATGGGCATGCCGCTGCTCTCTCGTGATGCCGAGACAGACCCCCGGGTGGACCTGGAGGTCTGCGGTCAAGTCGGGGTGCGCTCCATTGCAGTTGCCCCGATCGTTCACCGCGGCGAGTCCGTCGGTGTGCTGAAAGTCATGGCACGCGAGCCTGACCACTTCAGCGACTCCGAGGTGGATCTGCTCGAGTTAATGGCCAACCTCATCGGCTCGGCCCTCTCGAGTTCCTCCACGTTCGAGCACGACGCCCAAAACGCCCTGCAGGACCCCCTCACGGGTTTGGCAAACCGGACGATCCTGATGGATCGGCTCGCCCACCAGGTCTACGAGGCGCGGCGGTACGGCAGGCCGTTCGGACTGTTCGTCATCGACTTGGACCATTTCTCGGAAGTCAACAAGACTCTCGGCCGCGACGGGGGTGACGCCGTTCTCCGGGCCGTCAGCCGAGGGCTGAGCGGAACGGTGCGATCCGGCGACACGCTGGCGCGGCTGGAGGGCGACCAGTTCGTGATCGTCTGCGGGAATGCAGACCAATCCGTTGTCGAAGAACGTCTCAAGGGCCGAATCGACTCCGTCGTGGCCGCCGTGAACGACGACCTTGGACTCGATGGCGTCCAGCTCGGCGTCAGCCTGGGCGTCGTGTGGAGCTCGGGCAACGATGCCAGTGCCGAGAGCCTTCTCACGTCGGCGACCACTGCGTTGTACCGGGCCAAGCGCCAGCGCTACGCGCGGGACCACGGCTGACACCACACTGCCGGGCAGACTGACGCGCCGGGCCCATATCCCGCCAGGGCCGTTCCTTGTACCTGTGCGGGCGCTGTCGGGATCGAACCTCGAGGCCCTCGACTCCTTCGGCTCGGAACAGCGCAGGGAGACGTATGGGGACTCCCGGGAGATCCCGAATCGCTGACAGAGAGCCGCGACGGTCTCACGCCCTGAGTGACTCCAGCAGCACTTCTCGGCAGAAATCGATCACTGGGGTCACCTTCAAGCCATTCCGATCTTTATGCTCAGGAGAAGGGACGCAGACCTCTTCTGATATGTGTCCGGATCGTCAGAGGCGTCGTCAAGGCCGTTCCGTCAGGAATGGTCCCTGGTCACAACGTTTCGCCATGGCTGGCGTTCGGCGTGGCTGGTCGGCGTGGCTGGATCCCACAGACAACATTTATGTAAGTCATAACTTTCTTTGATCTGGCATACAGACCCCGGGTGTCGAATGGAACTTGTGCAGAATCCCGGGCCGCCTGGGGTTCAGACGGAGGACCACAAATGACTGAGGATCAGGACAAGAACGACCAGACTGCAAACGAGCCCGTCGGCGACGCGGCGCCCCAGTCGATTCCGACCCCTGCGCCCGAGACCAGCGGCCAGGCCATCCCGATGCCCGCTACAACTCCCCCGCCGACAGCGGGACCGGAGTCCATGGCCCAGCAACCCGACACGCCCCCGATGGGCATGCCGCAAGGCACCACCCCTCCCCAGGGCACAACCCCGCCGCAGGGTACAACCCCGCCCCAAGGCACGTACGCACTTGGCGCGCTCGCAGGCAACCCCATGCTTGGTGGGACACCGGGCGGCTCCGCTGGAGGTCCGCCCACCGACCCAGGCGCGCCAATGTGGCCGGGGCCACATCCTTCTGGCTCGTCAGGTGGCAGCGACTCGCACCGTGCAAGGAACGGCCTGCTCGTAGGCGCGGCTGCGGTGGCTCTCCTGGCCGCGGGCGTTGGTATTGGCCATGCCGCCTGGACCAAAGGGACGGATGGGTCCAACGCACAATCTTTCGCCCCCTCTTCGGGTTCCAATCGCCTCCCGTCCGGCTCGGGCTCGTCGGGGAATGGCTCGACTGAGAACCCTTTCAACAACGGCTCTCCATTCGGAGGCGGCAACTCGGACAACTCCGGCAACTCCGGAAACTCGGGCAGCGGTAACTCGGGTTCGTCCAACTCCTCGGGTCCGAGCAACGTGAGTGCCATTGCAGCCAAGGCCGACTCTGGCCTCGTCGACATCAACACGACGCTTGGCTACCAGCAAGTGCAGGCCGCGGGTACAGGAATCGTCCTGAGCTCCAACGGTGTGATCCTGACCAACAACCACGTCGTCAACGGCGCCACCAGTATCAGCGTCACCGACGTCAGCAATAACAAGACCTACACAGCGAGCGTGGTCGGCTACGACCGCACTCGTGACATTGCGGTCTTGCAGCTACACAACGCCTCGGGGCTGCAGACGGCGACGCTCGGCAACTCGTCCAATACCTCGGTCGGCCAGGACGTCGTCGGCGTCGGAAACGCCGGGGGCACCGGCGGAACGCCTAGCGCAGCCGGCGGGACGGTCACGGCTCTCAACCAGTCGATTACCGCCAGCGACCAAGGCGATGGCACGTCGGAGCAGTTGAGCGGCCTGATCGAGACCAACGCCAACATTCAGCCCGGGGACTCGGGCGGCGCGCTTGTCGACACCTCCGGGCGGGTGATCGGGGTGAACACGGCGGCCTCCGCCGGCTTCTCATTCCAGTACAACGGCCAGTCCTCGGGGACACAGGGCTTCGCCATCCCGATCAACACCGCGCTCTCCATCGCCCGCGCCATTGAGGCAGGGACGGCGTCATCCACGGTCCACATCGGACAGACTGCCTTCCTGGGCGTCGAGGTCAACTCGTCGGGTGCCAACAGCTCGAACGGTGGCAACGGTGGCTTCGGTGGCGTCTTCGGAGGAAACGGTGGCAACACCGGGTCGTCCGTGTCCGGTGCCTCGGTTGCCGGCGTAGTCACCAACGGTCCGGCCCAGACAGCTGGCATCGCTCAGGGCGACACCATTACCTCCCTGGGCGGCCAGACCATTAATTCGGCCAACGACCTCACCAATGCCATGGCCAGGTATCACCCCGGCGACAAGGTGACCGTCGGGTGGACCGACAGTTCAGGGCAGACCCACACGGCGACCGCCCAGCTGTCCTCGGGTCCGCCGCAGTAGGACGAAGGCGGGTGGGCGGATTTGATCCGCTCAACCGCGTTGTCGCTTACCGCTGCAGCAGCCGGACGATGGCTATCAGCAGCGCCAAGACGGAGGCGCTGAGGACGCAGATCAGTCCCCACCCCACGCTCACATCAGGAGCAAGCGACGTCGGAACCTGCGAGATCTTCTGCACGATGCGGAACATGTCATAGATGGCAAAGATGGTGCTCGCGGCGGCGATCACGGCAGTGAATACGGCCAGGAGCATTTCTTCAGACGTCATCACCAGCCCGGCGAAAATCACAAGCAGAATGCCGGCGATGAACGTGACGTACCCGTTGACACCGATGAGGGTCGAGATGGCCGGGTCGAGTCCGTTGATCGAAGCGTGGAAATTGGCGACTCCCAAGGTACCGTTCACATGCACCCATGACCCGACGGACCCATACATGAGGGCAATGCCGCAGACCAAGAGAAGAAGGACACCGAGGTTGAACGAGACCGCCGTCGGCCTCGTCCGAGTGAACGTCATCTGGCCGTACGGATTGGCCGAGGGTCGCTGGTTCTCAGCGGGTGGTGTCGCAGTCGACACCGATGCCCCCGGTGGAACATCACCAGCCTCGATCCAACCTCTTCCGGTCGTCCACCGCCTCCTCGCGGTCCAGCTCTGCCCATCCCAGTAGGTCTGATCGCTGGGATTTGTCCGAGTCGGATACCAGCCCGCCTCTTTCGGGCTCGCCCCGGCTGGAGGTTGACCGGCACCCGCTGGGGTACCCGCCCAGAAGTTGGGGGCCTGACCCTCGTCCTCGACAACCATCACCCGCCACCTCCGATCCCGGCTTCTGTCCCCCGCCCCCTCTGCTGGGCCTTCAGACAGGTAGCTTGACCGGTATGACCGACGAAGGGTTGGATCCCGGCCAAGCGCTGAGCGACGAGGAGCTCACGGAACTCGCCCTGGCTGCGGATCCAAGCGCACCCATTCCGGAAGGAGCGGTTCCGATAGGCATCCACCTCGCCCGGTTCGGCCCGGCGCTTCCCCTCTGGTACATGCCCTCGGCGGTCCGTCGAGGCGGTCGCACGTGGAAAATGCCCTTTGTGATCGCCATCGTTTCCGCATTCGTCCTCATCGACGCCATGGGGTTGTGCAACACCTACGGGATCCTCGGCTTCGCATAACCCTCGGGCGTACCCGATGGAAAGGTTCAGGGCCTGCCGGCGTCAATCCAACTCTTCACCCGTGCATCACTGATGCGGCGGGCGGTGGCCATGTTCGCCCATGCACGGAACCGGCCCTTCTCGTCGTCTGCGAGCTGCGAGTAGAGGGTCTGCTCAAGGGTGCCTGCCCGCTGGGAGCGCGCCTGGCGCGGCGCCCTCGACCGCCCGACAGTCCGCGCCTTTTCTACGAACGGCTTGAGGGCATCTCGGAGCCGAGCGGCGTTGGCTGCATTGAGGTCGATCTCAAAGGGCCTTCCATCGAGCGAAAACTGGACCGTTTCCTCGGCATCCCCGCCCTCGATGTCGTCCGTCAGCTTCACAATCACGGTCTTTGCCATAGCGTCATAGTGGCAGAGGGCCACCACCTGGGACAACGCTTGTGTTCGCGTCAGGCTCGGACGATTCGGGTTCGGGATCCCGATAGATGCGCACGCCGGCCATGGCCGACCCTCCAGACCGGGTGATATGCAACACGGTGTCCTACGGCAGAACTAATCTGGTCGTGGCCCCGGCGTGTTCGATTCGACCCTTTTCCCCCTCCGTCGAATATGGCGCGTCGGGGCCGCTTGCGTGTCCGCCTCCATGGGCCGTTAGAGGGACCGTCGCGTCACCCTCGGCGCGTCACAATGAGACATGGCTCCGCGCAAAGGCAATCGGAAACGCGCACGGCCGAAGGCTGCGCAGCATCGCCCGGTCGGTCTCGGATCTCACTGGAGGGCTGACGGGGCACCGAAGACCGCCTACCGAACCCAGCGAGACGCGCTGTCCGCGGCCGACCATCGCCGTGACGAGTCGGGCATCCGATTAGAGGTGTACCAGTGCGAGATCTGTCGGGCCTGGCACATGGGCAGCGCCCGAAATCGAACACCTTGAGGGCCGATGATGCCGTCGTCGTAACGGTGAAACTGACCCGCGCCATCTCATCTCGGCGTGTTGTCAACGGTTCACTGCGGGCAGACGGTGCAGTCCTGCGCCGTCTGCTGACCCGCCCGCGGGGGACCGTCGACGTCTTGCACTTGCGCACGAGGTTCCGGGCGCTGCGACGTGTCCGCCAATTGTTGTTGTTGCGTTGTGTGTTTGTAGACAAGTCTGAAAGTCTCAGCGGTTGCGCGGCGGGTTCCGCACAGGACGGAGCGAACCTCGGTCGCCGTCTCTACAACTTTCCGCCGTCTTTTTCCTGGTAACTCGCCTTGCCAACCCGTTCCGACACCGAGCATTCGGCGGAAATGAGAAGAGATCCTTAAGTTCGTCCTCAGGTTCACGACCCCGCCGACCGATTGATTTTGTCGAGGGGATTGCTCTAACTGTGAACAACCAAGAGGTGGAGCACTTCTCTTACCTGCGAATTCAGATTAGATTTGCAAATTCACGGACAACGTGGAGTGAGGTCGGGCTTAGGCGGTCCGCTCATGGGAGCAGTGCTTTGGCGAAGCGGCGAACCGACGAATGGTTTGATTCTGGCTATCGCGGGGTGACCCGCGTCCGTGAGCTCGCGTCCACCGTTCTCGGACAGCTCATCGGCTTACTCATCGGCGATACCCGAAGGCCCGAACCGCAAACCTGCCCGGTGCGCCTCCCCCGTACGCCGAGGGATGGATCGCTCCGATGAACCGCACAAGGTCAGTGCATCCCGTCGTCATCGCGCGTCAGCAGATGCGCCGCCGGATGCGCGCGGCAACGGAGCCGCGCGATGAGCAAGGTTTCACGCTCATCGAGCTCCTCATGACCGTCGTCATCCTTCCCATCGTTCTGGGAGGTATCGCCGCCGCGCTTCTGGCGGTCTTCGGTCTACAGAACCAGACCCAGAACCGGATCGGAAATTCGAACGACGCTCTCGTGGGTTCGGCCAATTTCAACAAGGATGTGCAGAGCGCAGTGCAGCTGACGACGGTGACGACACCTGCGTGTGGGTCCGCCGGACAAACGCAGCTGTTGGGTTTGGAATGGGACGCGAACAGCGCCGTGACTGGGCGGCTACCAGACCGTGGTGTCCTACGTCCGGGTCCAGGCGGTCGGGCTGACCACATTTAACCTGATTCGCCAGCAGTGTTCGAATGGCTCGAGCACGCCAACATCGACCCTCACGATCTCTCGTGACGCCGGAAGCCCGACTGTGACAATCGTTCCTGCCTCTGTCGTCACCTTGGCGGCCAACGGGTGGACCCCGGCGCAAGGCGTCACCGGGATCACGTTCAACATCACGGCACCAGGGAGCAAGTACAACTACACGCTGACCGGTCTCCCCGGAGAGAGCACCTCCACCGGCGCGGCATCGAACGTCCAGTCGAACGGTCCTCCCGGGTGCAGCTTCGCCAATCCCGGGGCTGGGACTTACTCCTCCCAGCTGTGCTTTGCCGATTTCACCAGCTTCACCAACACCCCCGCCACCAGCGGTCCGTGCGCCGCGTCGGGGGCACAGTCCATGAGCCTCCCGATCGCCAACACCCCGGACATCTTGAGCTTCTGCATCAGCGCGTCGCCCGCAAACTCGGTCAGCCTCGCATTCGATTCCTACGTTCTACAACCCTCAAGGAGACAACAGCGAGGCCTTCTTAGGGAACAATGGCTTCTACACGGGTATCCCGGGCAATCCCGCTCTCTATCAGAACGGCGGGGGCGTCACGACCGTGACGATCACCAACATCCAGGTGCAAAACTCCGTCGGCGATGCCGCCACGGGCTGGACCCTGGTGAGCGGAGATGCAGAGTCGACCGACACAGGTGAGTGGATGGTCTTCCAGTCCAACCTCAACTGGTCGATCCTCCCCAACAACGGTGCGTCGGACCTCTACGGCAACTCCTGCTACGACGACAAGGACGCGAACAACACCGGCCTCCTCCAGTGGACCGGAGGGTCTCCCGTCACCGCGAACGGGGTGGGCGACCCGACCCAAGGACCGCCGGCGACGTCCGCCCCCCTCACGATCAATCCCACCACGTTCGCCACGGGCGTCTCGTCCATCCTCTGCGAGTCCAACCAACAGCTGAACAAGACCGGCACTCTCATGCTCGCTGCGGCCCAGGGCAACTCCAAGGTGCCGCAGACCCTCACGGTGACCATGCGGGGCGCTGGCCTGGAGGGAATGTTCCTCGGGGTGCTGCTGTGACCCGGGTGACAGCCGTATTGCAACGGGCGATCTGGAGGTGGCAGCACGGCCAGCGCACGGAGAGCACCCGGTTCACGGAGGAGGGGGACACCCTCGTCGAGGTCCTGCTGGCTCTCGTCGTGCTCGGGCTGGCCGCCACGGCACTGCTCTTTGGCTTTGCCACTTCGATCTCGGCGTCCGGGCAACACCGCAACCTGGCCTCGCTCGATGCCTCCGTCAGGAACGCCACCGACGCTGCGATCGCTCAGGTCCAGCGTGACCAGGCAACCGCATTCGGATCGTGCCCCAACACGTATACGCCCACGTGGAGCCCGCTTGTGGGCAACTTCACAATCACGACCTACTCGATCCAGTACTGGAGCACGACGAGCAATACGTTCTCGAACAACCTGACCTCCAACCCCTGCACGAACTACGGGCCGCAGCTGTGGACCCTGACGATCTCCAACGGCAAGATCACAACGACGACGAGCACGGTCATCTACGACCCTCACGCCCCGACGGCCGGGTCCGTTGGAGCGGCCACTCAGCTGGTCTGGCTGCAGTCGCCGACCTCGGGCACGGTGGACTCGCCCGTGAGCCCGCAGCCGGAGCTCGCCGTCGAAGACGTCAACAACAATATCGTGACCACCGACTTCTCCGCTGTCACGCTGCAGGTGCTCTCGGGTCCCTCCGGGGGTGTCCTCTCCAACACCTGCTCGGGTGTGGAGTCGTACGGCATCATCCCGTTCGGGCTCTGCAGCCTGAACGTTGCCGGGACGTATGTCCTCAAGGCGGTTGACTCCAACTCCGGCGTGGCCTCGGCTAACAGCACCTCGTTCCTGGTGACTGCAGCGCCCCCGGCCAAGCTGGTCTTCACCACTTCCGCCGTGTCGGGGACGGCGGCGAACACTGCGGGCCTCGGTCCGATCACCCTGCAGTCGCAGGACGCGTTCGGCAACCCGACGACGACTGGGGCGACGGTCAGCCTCACCTCCACCTCCATCTCCCACCTCCGGCGGAGGCGTGTTCTCTCTCAGCAAGAATGGTCCCGCCGTCACCACGGTGACGATTCCCAATGGGACATCGACCGTCGTCCTTCTACTACGGCGACACCGTTTCCGGTAACCCGATGATCACTGCGTCCTGCAATGGCCTCGCCTCAGGGACCCAGGTCGAGACCATCAATCCGGGACCGCCGGCCAAGGTGGCCTTCACGTCCAGTCCGTTCACGGCGCCCCAGGGCACGTCCGCCACCACTCCGTTCACCGTGTCCCTGGAGGACCAGTTCGGCAACCTCACCACGAACGGCTCGAACAAGACCGTCAACCTTTCGTCTTCGTCGGGCACCGCGAAGTTCGCCACCACATCTGGCGGAGCGGCGAGTGCCACGCTGGCGTTGACGTTCGGTGCGAACAGCTCGTCGGTCTCCGCCTACTACGGAGACAACACCGTTGGCTCTCCCACCCTGACCGCGACCGCGACCGGGCTCACGACGGCGACACAGATTGAGTCCATCGTGTTGGCGCCCGCCAAGATCGTCTTCACCACGAACCCACGAACGGGTTCCGCGGCCGCGAACGCCAACCTTGGTCCCATCACGGTCCAGGAGCAGAGCTCAGGTGGCATCCCGACGACCGTGCCCGAGACCGTCAACCTGACGACGACCTCTGGAAATGGGCTGTTCTCGCTCACGCAGGGAGGCACCACGCCGATCACGTCGGTCACCATTCCTGCCGGAACCTCGAGCGCGACCTTCTACTACGGCGACACCACAGCAGGCCACCCGACCCTCACGGCGGCGACGACCGGCCTGACCTCGGGTACCCAGTCCGAGACCGTCAACCCGGGCCCGTTGAGCACATTCGCACTCTCCACCCCAGGTCCGACCGCCGGGACCTCGTTCACCGAGACGATCACCGCGACCGACGCGTTCGGCAACCCGATTACGAGCTTCACGGGCCCGCAAACACTCGCCTTCTCCGGTCCGGCCAGCTCGCCCAACAACACGGCTCCGAGCTATCCGGCCAACGTGACCTTCACCAACGGCGCCGGCACGGCAACGATCACGCTGTACGACGCACAGAACACGGCGCTGACGGTCGCGGCCGGGGCGATCTCGGGCACGTCCGCGACCTTCAGCGTCAATCCGGCGGCAACCACCAAGTTCGCTCTGCCCACGCCGTCGTCGGTGACCGCAGGCTCCCAGTTCACGGAGAACATCAGTGCCACGGACCTCTACGGAAACGTGGCGTCCAACTACAACGGGAACCAGTGCATCACCTTCAGCGGACCGGCATCGAGCCCGGGCGGCAACGCTCCCCGATACCCCGGTCGAGGTGGAGGTGGTGGCCGCTGCACCACGGGCGTGTCGCAGGTCAACTTCAACAACGGTGCGGGCACCGCAGCGATCACGCTGTACGACGCCCAGACGACGACGCTGACGGCAACGCAGGGCACTCTGACGGGATCCACCGGCAGCTTCACGGTTGCCGGCGGTTCGCCGGCCTCCCTTGCCGTCTCCAACCCGGGCACCCAGGCCGCCGGAACGGCCTTCAGCGTCACCGTCACGGCCACCGACAATTACGGCAACCTGGCGAGCGGCACCCAGAACGTGACGTTCTCCGGCCCCTCAAACTCGCCCAACAACACCGTCCCGTCCTACCCATCCTCACTGACCTTCAACGGCGCCGGCCAGGCGACGGCCTCGGTCACGCTTTATGACGCGCAGAGCACGACACTGACCGTTCAGGCGGCGGGTGGTGGCAGCGGCACCTCCACCAACTTCACGGTGAACGCGGCGCCACTGAGCAAGTTGACGCTGCCCACACCGGGCACCCAGACCGCCGGTACCGCGTTCACCCAGAACATCAGCGCGACCGACCCCTACGGGAACACCGCCACTGGCTTCACAGGGGCGCAGTGCATCACCTTCAGCGGGCTTGCGTCGAGCCCCGGTGGCACTGCCCCCGCCTACCCGGCCAAGGGCGCGTGCGCGTCTGGTTCGTCGCTCACGTTCACCAATGGCGCCGCGACCGCCTCCATCACACCCTTCGCCGCGCAGACCGGAGTCACGCTCACAGCGACTGCCGCCCTGATCACGGGCTCCACCGGCGCCTTCAACGTCTCGAACGGCCCCGCCGCGAAGTTCACGATTCCGACCACTCCGGGCACTCAAACCGCAGGTGCACCGTTCAGCCTTGGCGTCACTGCGACGGATGGCTACGGCAACGCGTTCAACGGAACCGTCGGCGTCAGCTTCTCGGGAGCGGCCAACTCGCCAGCCCCGGCCAGCAGAGCCCCTGCGTATCCGACCACGCTGACCTTCAACAATGGTTCGGCCTCAGCTTCGATCACCCTGTACGACGCGCAAACGAACATCACACTCAGTGTGAGTGCAACAGGCGTCAGTGCGGGAACCAGCGGTGGCTTCAACGTGAACCCGGCCGCAACCAGCCAGCTCCTGTTCACCACACAGCCGGCCGGGCCCGTGGGCGAGGGCACTGCCTTCACCAGCCAACCATTGCTGACCGCTCAGGATCCCTACAACAACGTCACGCCCAGCTTCGCCAGTGCGGTGACCCTCAACCTCAACACATACGCCGCGGGCAACGGCGGCCACAACCAGGGCACCCTCGGGTGCACTACCAACCCGGTCACCGCGGTGGCCGGCGTGGCCACCTTCGCCGGCTGCAACATCACCGGTAATGCGGCCGCGGGCACCTACACCTTCACGGGCTCCGGCGGAAGTGTGACCTCGGCCGCGTCCAACAACGTCAATATCGTTGCCGGCACGACAGCCACCCAGCTGATGTTCAGCACGCAGCCCGTGGGCGGGGTCGCCGAGGGCACGGCCTTTGGCACGCAGCCGGTGCTCACCGCCGAAGATGCCAACGGCAACACGGTGACCGGCTTCACCAGCGCGGTGACGCTGCACGTCGCCTCCTACGCAGCTGGTAGCGGCGGGCACACCGCAGGCACTATCGCCGGCTGCACGAACCCGGTCACTGCTGTGGGCGGCGTGGCCACCTTCTCCGGCTGCAACATCACCGGAGCGGCCGCGGCCGGCACCTACACCTTCAACGCCACCGGCGGCGCCTTGACCTCGGCCGCCTCGAACAACGTCACCATCACCGGCGGTACCGCCACGCAGCTGGTCTTCACCACCCAACCTGGCGGCAGCGTGGGCGAGGGAACTTCCTTCACCACCCAACCGGTGCTGACTGCCGAGGACGCCAGTGGCAACACCGTGACCGGCTTCACCAACAACGTCACCCTTCACGTCGCGTCCTACACCGCCAGCAATGGCGGGCACACCGCTGGCAACATCACCGGCTGCACCAACCCGGTCGCGGCGGTCGGCGGCGTGGCCACCTTCTCCGGCTGCAACATCACCGGTGCGGCCGCGGCCGGCACCTACAGCCTCAACGCCACCGGAGGCGGTCTGACCTCCGCCGCCTCGAGCAACGTCACCATCACCCCCGGCGCCGCCACGCAGCTGCTCTTCAGCACCCAGCCGGTGGGAGGGGTCACCGAGGGCACGGCCTTTGGCACTCAGCCAGTGCTGACCGCCGAGGACACCAACGGCAACACGGTGACCGGCTTCACCAGCGCGGTGACGCTCGGTATCAATAGCTATGGAGCGGGCAACGGTGGGCACAACCAGGGAACCCTCGGCTGCACCACCAACCCGGTCACGGCTGTCGCCGGTGTCGCCACCTTCGCCGGCTGCAACATCACTGGTGCGGCCGCGGCCGGCACCTACAGCCTCAACGCCACCGGAGGCGGTCTGACCTCCGCCGCCTCGAGCAACGTCACCATCACCTCCGGCGCCGCCACGCAGCTGCTCTTCAGCACCCAGCCGGTGGGCGGCGTCACCGAGGCCACGGCCTTCGCGACCCAGCCGGTGCTCACGGCCCAGGACACCAATGGCAACGTCGCCACCGGCTTCACGAGCGCCGTGACGCTCAACGTCAACAGCTATGCCTCGGGCAACGGTGGGCACACGCAGGGCAGCCTCGCCGGCTGCACCAACCCGGTCACCGCCGTCGCCGGCGTGGCTACCTTCTCCGGCTGTGACATCACAGGTGCGGCTGGTGCTGGCACCTACACGTTCAATGCCACAGGCGGAGGTCTCACCTCTGGCGTCTCCAACAACGTCAGCATCGTGACCGGCACTGCCACCCAGCTGGTCTTCACCACCCAGCCTGCGGGCTCCGTGGGCGAGGGCTCCGCCTTCACCACCCAGCCGGTGCTGACCGCCGAGGACGCAAGCGGCAACACAGTGGGCGGCTTCGCCAGTGCGGTGACCCTCAGCGTCAACACGTACGCCGCGGGAACGGCGGCCACACCCAGGGCACGCTGGGCTGCACCACCAACCCGGTCACCGCAGTAGCCGGCGTCGCGACCTTCGCCGGGTGCAACATCACCGGCAATGCGGCCGCGGGCACCTACAACTTCAAGGGCACTGGCGGCGGTCTGACCTCGGCCGCCTCCAACAACGTCACCGTCACTTCTGGCGCGGCGACCCAGCTCGTCTTCAGCAGCCAACCCGTGGGCGGAGTCACCGAGGGCACGGCCTTCGCCACCGAGCCGGTGCTCACGGCTCAGGACGCCAACGGCAACATTGCCACGGGCTTCACCAGCGCCGTGACCCTCAACGTCGCCTCCTACACAGCCGGCAACGGTGGTCACACCGCAGGCGCCGTCGGAGGCTGCACGAACCCGGTCACCGCGGTGGCCGGCGTGGCATCCTTCTCCGGCTGCAACATCGCCGGTACGGCGGGCGCCGGCACCTACACCTTCACCGGCAGCGGTGGTGCCTTGACCTCTGCCGCCTCCAGCAATGTCATCATCACGTCGGGCACCGCCTCCCAGCTGATCTTCACCACACAGCCAGCCGGCTCCGTGGGTGAGAGCTCCGCCTTCACCACCCAGCCGGTCGTGACCGCCCAGGACACCAGCGGTAACACCGTGACCACCTTCACCAGCGCCGTCACCCTCCACGTCAACAGCTACACGGCGGGCAACGGCGGGCACAACCAGGGCGCGCTCGGCTGCACGACCAACCCGGTCACCGCAGCTGCAGGCGTGGCCACCTTCGCCGGCTGCAACATCACCGGCGCCGCGGCCGCCGGCACCTACAACTTCAACGTGACCAGTGGCGTCCTCGGCTCGATTGCCTCGAACAACGTCACTATCACCGCCGGGGCGGCCACCCAACTCGTCCTCACCGCGCAGCCCGTGGGCGGCGTCACCGAGGGCACTGCCTTTGGAACCCAGCCGGGGTTGACCGCCGAGGACGCCAACGGCAACACCGTGACCAGCTTCACCGGCGCCGTGACGCTCCACGTCGCTTCGTACGCGGCCGGTAACGGCGGGCACACCGCCGGCAACATCGCCGGCTGCACGAACCCGGTCAACGCTGTGGCCGGCGTGGCCACCTTCTCGGGCTGTGACATCACCGGTTCCGCTGGTGCCGGGACCTACACCTTCAACGCCACGGGCGGCGGCTTTACCTCCGCCGCCTCGAGCAACGTCAACATCGTGGCCGGCAATGCGACCGCCTTCACCATCCCCGCGACACCTGCAACGCAGACGGCTGGGACGTCGTTCGGCGTCGCCGTCAACGCCACGGACGGCTTCGGCAACAACTACAGCGGCACCCAGACAGTGACCTTCTCCGGCCCGTCCAGCGCACCGAATGGGGTCGCTCCGACCTACCCGGCCACGCTGAATTTCGTCAACGGTGCCGTCACTGCGTCGCCGATCACCCTGACCGACGCTCAGAACAACGTCACCCTCACGGTGAGCGCGACGGGCGTGAGCGGGGTAGCACCCCCGGCACGTTCAACGTCAACCCGGGTAGCGCGACCCAATTGATCTTCACGCAGCAGCCGGCCGGCTCCGTGGGCGAAGGCGCCAACTTCACGACCCAGCCCAAGGTGACCGGCGAGGACACCTACCAGAACGTCGCCACCGGCTTTGCCAGCGCGGTGACGCTCAGCATCCGTACCTACGCCGCCACGAACGGGGGCCACACCCAGGGCACCCTGGCCTGCACGACGAACCCTGTGACGGCGGCGGCGGGAGTCGCGACGTTCGCCGGCTGCAACATCTCCGGTAGTGCGGCCGCAGGCACCTACGCCTTCGGCGCCGCCGGTGGTGCCCTCACCTCGGGCGCATCGAACAACGTCACCATTGTCGCCGGAGCCGCCAAGACCCTCAGCGCGACCTCGGGCTCGGGTCAGTCGAGGGTGATAAACAGCGCATTCGCCAGTCCTGTTGTGGCGACGGTCACCGATGCGAACGGCAACGGCGTCTCGGGAGTCACGGTCACGTTCGCCGGACCGACGAGCGGCGCGAGCGAGACCTTTGCTTCCGCGGGTTGCACGACGAATACGCCGACGTCATCCTGCGGCACCAGCACCAACGCAAACGGGGCGGCCACGTCCTCGACCTTCACCGCAAACGGCACCACGGGTACTTATAACATCTCGGCAAGCTCTGCTGGCTTGACCACCGTGACGTTCTCCGAGACGAACGTTGCACGCCCAACGGTGACGAGCGTTGCGTCACACACGGACTGGACCAACAGCTCAGGGACGTCGGGTACCTTCACGATGACCGCCGGCGACACCTACATCGTCGCGGGGTTCGACAACAGCGTGGACAACGCGCTCCCGACCCCCGCCGTCACCATCAACAACGTGGCCATGACCATCATCCCGAATTCGACTAACGCGTTCGGCGGGGACGCTGGCAACAATTCGGTGAACTGTCCGAATACCTACTGCTACGAATGGGCGTGGTCCTTCACGGCGACCACCACCACGAACAATGTCACCGTGCGTATGTCAGGCCTTGGAGGCGGCAACAACCAGGGGGCCAGCTACGACGTTCTCCAGGTGGCCAACGCCAACGCGACGACGCCGATCGTGCAGGCCAACAATGCATCTGGCTGTGGCCAGAATGGCAACGGCTGCTCCCCCACCACGACCACTGCTTCTGCGAATCTCTCCAACCCGCCTGCGGCCGGCTCCGTCTCGCTGGAGGTCATCGGCAGCGATAACACAATCGGCGGCCTGACCTGGAGCGCCGGCAGCTCCAATCTCTTCTCAACGAGCAACGGCAACGATTCGCTGGCGGTCTACAACACATCCCCCGCCGTGCAGACCGACACTGCGAGTGTCAACGGTTGGCCCAACCCCAAGGACTGGGGCACGATGACTCTCGAGATCGGTGGGCCCTAGATGACGCCCTCATTTCTGTCTCGCTCCGCTGCGGGCTACGAACGACTCGGTCGTGAGTTCCGGCGCGCCAACACCCGTCAGGATGAAGCCGGGGCGGTCATTATCCTCGCCCTGGTATTCCTCGTCGCCGTGAGCTTCATCGTCATCGCGCTCCTCGGATGGGTTGGGACCAGCCTCAGTGCCACTACTCACTTCAGCAACGAGCGAGCAAGCGAGAACGCTGCCACCAGCGCGGTGAATCTCGCCATTCAGAACTCCCGCTACACGTTCACGCCCGCCATGGTCAATGCCAGTCCTCCGGTTCAATGCTGGGGCAACACCAATCCTTCGTCTCTTACCGTCAACAGCGAGAACCTCACCGTGACGGTCGACGTCTGGTGCTCAATGCTTTGGCAGCCGTTCTCCACCACTGCCCAGAACCGGACGATTACCTATTCAGCCTGTGTCGTCCCCGCCAATCCCTCACCATCGAACCCGGTGCCGACCGCTACGTCGTGCGCGCTCGCTCCTTTCCTCCAAGCAGTCGTGGCGTTCGATGACCTTCCTCCGGTTGCCACGCCTCCACCGCCCCACCCCGTGCCATGCTCTCCCCCGGTCAGCGGCAACACCTGCGGCGAGAGCCTGACCCAAATCAGCTGGGATTGGAATCCCATCGTGCCTTCGGTCAACTCCGTCTCCATCACGTCCGCTCCGATAACCGGCCTCAACAATGGGAGCCCGATCCCGATGACCATCTCCGGAAACGGGTTCGTTCCGGGCACGACGGTCAACTTCATCCAGGAAACCGGTTCCAGTCCTGGCCCAGGCGTCGTGCCGCCGACACCCAACGTCCCGACCACGCCTCCCAACAATGAGCAGGGTGTGATCGTGCCGGCCCCGGTCCTTGCGAACTCGGAGAGTTGCATCGGTCCGAACAACACGAACTGCACGCTCCAGGTCAACGTGCCTGCGGTGACGTCGGGGCCCTACTACTTCGTCACCGTCACGACCCCAGGGGGAACGAGCGCGTACCAGAACTCGTCGAATAACTACATTGCGTTCACCTACTCTGCCGTCACACCCATCGTGTCGAGCATCACCATCGCCGGGGCCCCCGGCGGTTCGATCACTGGCGGAACCACCGTCACGGTCAATGGACCGGGCGACGGGAGCGGTGGCTTTTACAGCACGGCGAACTTCGCCGTGCAGGTGCTGTTCTGCATCGGCCCTCCCTGCACCATCGCGTCGGGCACAGCTTTCTTAGCGAAAAATGTGAAGGTCCAATCATCCAGCTCGCTGACGGCCGTCTCCCCCGCCGTGCCCAGCCCCACCCCCACAACTGGACCCCCGCCGTACTACGTTCAAGTGAATACCATCGGCGGGCAGAGCTCCAACACCACCGCCTATTTCACCTACGGCATCCAGGTGCCGATCATCTTCTCGTTAAGTCCAACCACCGGCCCCCATAGCACGTCCGTGACCATCAGTGGCTACAACTTCTTGGCGGGTACCACGAGCAATCCAACGCAAGTGGGCTGGGTCCCGCTCAGCAACCTGAATGCAACCCCGACGAATGTCACGGCTGTGGCGCCTGGGAACATCACCACCCTGACCTCGCCACAGACCATGAAGGTCACCGTCCCGGTGCTCCCGACGAACAACACCACGTACGTCCCGGTCATCATGGACCCGACCCCGTACAGCCCGCCCACCTACCCCTGGTCGCAGCCGTACAACGAAGCCGCCGACGAGTTTGCCTACACGTCGTGACGATCGAACCCGGCGGCTCCGTAGTCACGCTCTCCGATTGCACACCCACCGGGCCGGGTCGTGCTGTTTGGGTCTCATGGCAACCGCCCTGCAACCTCTGGGGCCCCGGAATCTCGAAGGCTCGATGATTACAGAACCGAGGAAGGATGCCGATAACACAATCGGGTGTCCGTTGAGAACAAATTGATAATGGCGGTGGCGGCGGTCCACCAGGAGCGAACTATGGCGTATTGGCGAATTGAGACATTTCAGTTAACCGGGTTGTCCCGCGGTAGCTGCACGCGCCCCGGAGCCCCACGGGGCCGCCAATCCTCGTCATTGAGGTTGCTGGTGCCCATGCTGCATGGGAGGCGAGACCAGTGGCGGTAAGAGGCAGACGCGGTAAGGGCCGTCACGAGGAATCGGCTGCGCTGCCGTCGCAAAACGGTGCATCCCACAACGGCACTGCGACCCTCGACGGCTCGGCCCCTGAGGGCTCGGGGCGCTCGCTGGACCGCGACTCCAGCGAGCGGCTTCAGCAGGAGCTGATTCACCGCAACCTGGTGACGACGGATCAGATCGACCAGGCATTCGCGGCACCGCCGGACGACGCGGCCGATCTCGGCGAGGTACTCGTCCGTATGGGTTTCGTCAATGAGCGCGATCTCCTGGCTGCAAAGGCCGACCTCTACGGGATGACGGTCGCCGACCTCAAGCAGACGAAACCGGAACCCGAGGCGCTCGCCCGCATTCCAGACTCCCTCGCCCGTGAGCATTTCGTCATCCCGATGCAGCTGGACGACGTGGGCCTCCACATAGCCATGGTCGACCAGCCATCTCCCGAACTCATGGCGCTCCTGAGCCAGGTGAGCGGGACCTCGATTCGGCCGATGCTGGCGCCGTTATCGGAGATTCGCCGTGCCATCGACAACAACTACAAGGCCCTCGGCGGCCTCGATCACCTCGTCCAAGCATTTGAGGCCGTTGAGGGCACCCGCAGACGGACCGTCGACACGCCAACGACTGAGTTCGAGGGCGACGATGCTCCCGTCGTACAGGTGGTCGGTCGCATCCTGACCCAGGCCATGCGTGATCGGGCCTCGGACGTCCACATGGAGCCAACTGAGGGCGGGATCCGGGTCCGTTATCGGATCGACGGCGCTCTTAAAGAGGTGCTTACTCTTCCCGCCTCCATGGGCGTGGGACTTATCAGTCGGATCAAGATCATGGCCGGAATGAACATTGTCGAGCGGCGCCGGCCGCAGGACGGTCAACTGCGGATCGAGATCGACGGCAAAGAGGTCGACGTTAGGGTGGCTACGCTCGCCACCATCTGGGGCGAGAAGTGCGTCATGCGGCTACTCGACCGGACGAGGTCTGTGCTCCATCTCTCCGAATTGGGGATGCCGGCCGATTCGGCTGAGAACTATTCGAACTTCGTGCGGGCCCCGTTCGGCATGGTCCTGTGCGTGGGTCCGACCGGGAGCGGCAAAACGACGACGCTGTACGCAACCCTCAGCGAGATCAGTGACCCATCTCGCAACGTGATGACCATCGAGGACCCGGTCGAGTACGTCTTTCCGGCAATCAACCAGATCCAAACGAACGAGCAGGCGGGCCTGACGTTTGCCACTGGTCTTCGGTCGATCCTACGGCAAGACCCCGATGTGATCCTCGTCGGGGAAATTCGAGACGTCGAGACAGCTCGCGTCGCCGTTCAATCTGCCCTGACCGGTCACCTTGTGCTCTCGTCGCTGCACGCCACTGACTCGGTATCCGCGCTGCACCGCTTCCTCGACATGGGCATCGAATCGTTCCTTGTGGCTTCTTCGGTCATCGGGATCGTCGGCCAACGACTGGTGAGGCGCATCTGCCCATCGTGCAAGGTCTCGTACACCCTCACCGAAGCGGAGCGTGCTTTCTACGAGGAGAGCGGGGGACCGGAGAAGACGGACTTCGTGGTCGGCGCCGGCTGCAACTTCTGCAGCGGCACGGGGTATCAGGAACGCATCGGTGTCTATGAGCTGCTGCGCATTACGCCAGAGATCAAGCGACTGGTCGTTGGTTGGGCTACCCAAGACGAACTGCGGCGATTGGCAGAGCGGCAAGGGATGCGCTCGCTGCGTGAAGAGGCGATCGACCTGGTGGCCCGTGACATCACGACAGTTTCCGAGGTTATTCGAAGCATCTACAGCCTGTGACGTGAGGAGACGGCTATGACGACGACCGAGGCCTTTAAGTACACCGCATTCGACGGGAGCGGCAACAAGGTCAGCGGTACCGAGAAGGCACCGACGGCGAGCGCGGCGCATCTGGCTCTACTGGCGCGCGGCCTCCAGCCCGTAGAGATCAAAGAGCGCACGAGCATCCTCAAGTTCGAGATCACGCGGAAAAAGGTCTCTCGCAAAGAGATCATGCACTTCTCCCGTCAGCTCAGCGTGTTCGTCGAAGCGGGCATCCCCATTATGGAGGCGCTCGAGGTGATCTCCGAGGAGACGACGGACAAACTCCTCAAGAGGGTTCTGCTCGACATGATCGTCCAGCTCCAAGCTGGGGACACGTTCGCGTCAGCCGCCGCAGCCCATCCGGAGGCCTTCCCTCGCTATTACGTTGCCGTGCTCGAGTCGGCGGAACTCACGGGAACCCTCGACAAGGTCCTGGATGAGCTCGCCACGTACGTGCAGAGAGATATCGACGCACGCTCCCAAGTGACTTCGGCCCTTATCTATCCAGCCGTCGTGGCCTGCATGGCCATTATCACGGTCGTCGTTCTGGCCGCCTTCGTGCTTCCGAGATTCAAGACGTTCTTCGACTCGCTCAATGCCAAGCTCCCATTGCCGACCCGGATGTTGCTCGCGTTTTCAAGTTTCATCAGCAATTGGTGGTTCGCCATCCTCGGGGCTCTCGTCTTGATGATCATCGCGATAATTTCGTTACGCAGGTCGTCTGGAGGAAGAGTCTGGCTCGACCGGGCCGCGTTGAAGATGCCCGTACTGGGAGCTCTCATGCAGGCGGCCATCGTTGAACGAGTGTGCCGAGTTCTCGCGTCACTCGTCGTGGCCGGTATCGATCTCCCTCGCGCCTTGGCAGTCACCGCCGAGTCCTCCAACAATGCAGTGTACAACGAGGGCATCAACCACATCAGAGAACAGATGATGGAGGGCAAAGGGTTGTCCGTTCCTCTGGCCGAGACCGGGCTCTTCCCTGCTGCAGCGCGCCAGATGTTCCGGGTGGGCGAGGAGACCGGGACTCTGGACAAGCAACTCCAAACGGCTGCCTCGTTCTATCACCGGGAGCTCGAGATCAAGGTCAAGCACTTCACGAGCCTGTTCGAACCCGCAGTGATCATCTTCATGGGCGTCATTGTGGGATTCGTCGCTATTGCCCTCGTGAGCGCCATGTACGGGATCTACAAGCAGGTGAAGCCTGCCGACATCCTTCCGTATTTGGGATGGTGGCTTTGAGACTCGGACCTGCACAGTCATTCCCGTAATCTGACACTCCGTATTCATCATTAGCTTGATACCCAACGGCGCTCGGCGGCGGCCCAATGCTGCGCGGGGCTATTCAAGGATTCAGGCGCCTCAACAACGTATCAAATACCTGGTGGGCTCGGGAAAAACCCTTGAATCCGAGGAGGGTTCCGCGGTATTGTACATCGTCCTTGGGCTTTGGCGTCTCAGGGAAATGAGGAACTCAATCCAGGGAACCTCTCAACCAATTGAACGGGCGAACCGATACCGGTATTGACCCGATAAGAAAGGCGGTATAGCGCGTGTTTGAGCGTTATCGTGAATTGCTAAAGCGCAGAGAGGCTGAGGGACGTCCAGATTCTGGATTCACCCTCATCGAACTGCTCATCGTCATCGTTGTGCTCGGCGTCCTCGCCGCGATCGTGATCTTCTCCCTCACGGGAGTGACCGGTTCGAGCGAGGCCTCCGCGTGCAACGCGGACGCAAAGACCGTGGAGACAGCAGTCTCCGCGTACAATGCCCAGAACAACTCCTTCCCGGCGAACATGGCCGCCCTTAGCCCGACGTACCTGCGTACGGCGCCGGTGGCCGCTCTTGCGACGAACGGGTACGCGATCACCCTCGTCGCCAACACCGGTGAGGTGGACGTGCAAACCCAGAAGGGTGCGACGATATCCGCAGTTACCAACTACGACGCCGGTGGTGCAGCACTCTGCACCGCTCTCTAATAGTTGACGTACAGCAAAAGGTGAACCGAAGCGCCCGGCCCTCAAGGCCGGGCGCTTCGACTTCGCCCTGATACGAGACGGATGTGTCATTGTGATCTCGAATGTGAACGAACGAATAATCCCATGGCTCGAGATCCTCTGGGGGCGGCGTGGTTCCGACCTCTTGCTCGCCAGTGGCTCGGCGCCCAGGATCAGAGTGGACGGAGCGCTGCAATGTGTCGACGCTGCTCCGGTCATGACCGGTGCCGAGATCGACGAGATCGTGCGCAGCATGCTGACTTCGGATCAACAGGCCGTTCTCGACGAGCATCAGGACGTCGACTTCTCGCTGACCTGGCTGGACCGGGCCCGCCTTCGTGGCAGTGCGTTCAACCAGAAGGGTGACATGGCGCTCGCGCTCCGGATGATCCCCTCCGAGATCCCGAGCTTCGACGAACTCGGTCTACCCCCGGTGGCGGAGTGGATGGCCCGACTCCCCCGCGGTCTAGTGCTCATGACCGGTCCGACGGGTTCGGGAAAATCCACCACGCTGGCATCCATCATCGCTCGCATCAACGAGACGCGCTCCCTCCACATCCTCACCATCGAGGACCCCGTCGAGTACGTCCACTCTCACAACCTTTCGGCGGTCACCCAACGCGAGATCGGAGTCGACAGCCCTTCATTCGAGCGGGCGCTACGCTCGGCCCTCCGTGAGGACCCCGACGTCCTCCTGGTTGGCGAGATGCGCGATCTTGAATCGATTCAGCTCGCGCTCACCTTGGCCGAGACCGGCCACCTCGTCTTCTCGACGCTGCACACCAACGATGCTGCACAAGCGATCGACCGGATCATTGACGTGTTCCCGGCCTTCCGGCAGGAGCAGATCAGGGTCCAGCTGGCAGCATGTCTTGGTGCGGTCGTGGCGCAGCGGCTGGTTCCGAAAATCGGAGGAGGCATGGTCGCCTCCTTCGAGATTCTCGTCGCCAACAACCCGGTCCGGAACTTGATCCGGGAGGGCAAGACCAACCAGCTCCTGAACGTGATCACCACCAACGCCCAGGAAGGCATGTGCACCATGGAATCCAGCCTGGTCGATCTCATTAGGGCTGACGTCATCACCTACGACGACGCCCTCTCCGTGTCAGCACACCCCAAGGAGCTCGACCGGCTGCTGAGCCACCGGGGTCCCGTTCTCTCGACAGCGTGAGGGCAGAACCCCTTTCTCGCGGACACGGCCCAAACCTGCCGTACTCACTCGTGGCGGGGGTCACCCCCTGCCCTGGTGGCTGGTTGGTGGCATCTGCCAAGTTGCGAGGCACTGTGTTTGCCCCCGAGGACCCCGTCCGGCTCGACACCTTTGTAGAGGTGGTCGATCAACGGCCGGCCTATTCGACGATTGCCTTGAACGCCCCGATCGGATACCTCGACCAGACCAAGGCGGGAGGTCGAACGTGCGACCGCGAAGCCCGAGCGCTCCTCGGCCGCAGGGGTGCGTCCATCAAAAGCGCCCCGGTCCGTATCGACAACGGTCGTGATATCGATCTGTTGCCGGACAACCTCGATGCGATCAGCCACACCCTGTTACCGCGTTACCGTGAGGTCGCGGCCGAGATGGCGCCATATCGCCAGCGGTCGGTCTTCGAGGTGCACTCCGACCTTAGCTTCTACCAGCTGAACGGGGACGTTCCACTGCAGTGGCCCAAGCACTCCGAGAAGGGCATGAAGGAGCGGCAGGCCCTGTTGGAGTCGAAGGTCCCCGGCGTCGAGCGGGTGCTCGATGCCGAGGTTCCTGGCGTCACTCTGTCCCATCTCCTGGATGCGGCCGCGTTCATGTGGACCGCGCGACGCATCTTCGCTCATGCCGTCGTTCGGATCCCCCTCGACCCGGAATGGGACGAGCAGGGTCTGCGCATGGAAATGATGCGCTAATCGGCGAGAGGGTCCCGCTGGCACCTAGAACTCAGAGCGAGTGCGTGGTGAATGGCCGCAACAGCTCTGGTCCGGCGAAC
This sequence comes from uncultured Acidimicrobiaceae bacterium, assembly GCA_963744225.1. Classification (GTDB taxonomy): domain Bacteria; phylum Actinomycetota; class Acidimicrobiia; order Acidimicrobiales; family RAAP-2; genus Bog-473. The sequence goes on along the minus strand of CAVUSV010000004.1, from coordinate 2,217,039 downwards.
ACCGCCACAGCACAGCCGAGCGCGAGGAACACACCGTAGGGGATCCGGTCACTTCGGCTCATGCGCTTGGTCAAGATCAACGTAATTCCGACGACGGCACCGATCAGGTTGGCTGCGAAGAATCCGAGGATGACGTAGCGGACGCCCAGCCAGCCCAGCGCCATGCCCAGAACAAGCGAGAGCCGGACGTCTCCAAATCCCAGGATCCGCGGGCTAAGAAAATTCGTCGCGAAGAACACGGCGAACCATCCCACCGCGCAGGCTGCTCCGACGGCATAGGCATGCCATGCACCAGTTTCGGCAGCGGCGAGCAGGAGAAGGAGTGCGACGAGGGCCGTCATCGGATACACGATCTTCTTGGGAAGGAGCTGGCGCTCGATATCGATGTAGGAAAGCGCCAAAAGACCGGCGAAGAGGACCAAATAGGCCGGAAGGTCCCATCGGAACCCAAATCTGGCCGCCGTGCCGGCGAAGAGGGCGGCACATGTCAGCTCTACCAGCGGATAGCGCCCTGATATCGGCGCCTGGCAATCACGGCAGCGCCCCCGCAGAAGCACCCAGGAGAAGACCGGGATGTTGTCTCTCTCGCGGATGGGCGCACCGCACGCGGGGCAGGCCGATCGCGGCGACACGATCGATAGTCCCTGAGGGACCCGGTAGATCACCACATTGAGAAACGATCCGACGGCAAGGCCGAGAAGTGCGCACAAGCCAATCAACAACCCAAGCATGGCAGCGGACCTAGGAGCGCTGCGGTTGGATCATCGAACCTTGACGCTAGTTGTTGGCGCCACTTCACTGCGGGATCGTGCGTGCCTTCGGCGAGTGCCCTGCCGGTCCCGGTCGTCGAGTGGCGGGATCCCGCCGCCGAGTCGACACATTGCTTGCGCCGCGCTCGCTCGGCGACAGCTCGTGAGGAACGACACAGTCATGGCGCCCTATTCCTGACTACCTGAGTTCTCTTGACATGAGCTATCCGTCGTTCACCGGGAAAGATCGGGTAGGCGATCGGCCACCCATCAACCAGTGGATACCGTATTGAGAACACACCCCACGTGGCTCGGGGCGACGAACGTGGCGTGTGCCGACCAGAGTTTCGATTGACCTGCCGCCAGAGGCACCGTTGTCGTGCCGGAACCGAGATTGCGAGAACTCTCGGCGATGAAGCGAACTGTGATGTTGTAGTTGGTTGCGTGCCGCGAGGGATTCGTAACGACGCCTCCCGCGGACCACCCGCCAGGAGACACGCCGCAATTGATCAGGTCTACATCCTTTCGAAGGGGCGAGATCGTTGCAGTTTTGCGAGTGGTATGAGTCTTAGGCGTCCCCGGCGAACTGTTTCCGGGCTCCGCCTTGAACGTTCCCGCCAGGTGCCAATAGCCAGTGAACCCGTTGAAGCGTCCCCCCACGATCTGACTCATCCACGTCAGCACGAACTTGTGGGTTATCGCGCTGTAGGTGCCAGTAACTGGGAGGGTGGCGCCGGTGAGCAGACCTCCCGGCTTTGGAGATCCTTGATTGATGAAGATCCCATCCCAGGCAATCGAGAGCGCCTGCAGTTGACCCGTCAGTCGCCCGCGACTGTCGTAGATCTTCGGAGGCGGCACCTGTCGCCGCGTCTGGGGATCGGTTGGGCTCGTCGAGAGGGAGAGGTTGATCCCCGTAAATGAGACGGGCCGCACGATTGCATTCGCCGCCGCGTCGCCTTTTCGCGTGAATGCAGGCCTTTGGCCAGGCTGGAACGCCCCGCTCATCAGTCCGCCCTGCCTCCCTGCCGTCAGGACGGTGTAGGAACGGTCGCTGCATCTCGAACCAGCGTTCTCGAAGAACCGACCGGACTGGGTTTTGCGCCCGGGAAAGATGAGACGGAAGTACGTGCCGGTCGCGGTAGAACCCGTCACCGTGCATCTCCCAGGAGCGAGCATGAACGTGCCGATTAGTGGGACGGGCCTAGCGGCTGTGGCTGTGGCTGTGGCTGTGGCTGTGGCTGTGGCTGTGGCTGTGGCTGTGGACGCCAACACAAGGACGCCACCGAAGCCCGCGAATGTTGCCACGAGTCCCCTGGGCACAAGTCGCAGTCCGGAGCTTCTCTTCATGACCGAGGGCGGCCGCGAGTGTGTCAACGACCCGGGCGCTCATGAATTTAGTGGCAATCGGCGTTGCGCGCATGGCGCGTCGAAAAGTTCCGATGCGTGATCCCTGATTGCTCGCGGTCAAGGACGTTCCGACTCCAGTCACGCTTCAGCCTTTGGGGCCGGCACGGCGCGGGAGAACGAACCCTGCGAGCATGTAGTCATGGATTCGGTTTCCAACGGCGAACCGCCCGCCAACGACGTTCCGTCCGGCGCGGAACCCGACGTGGAGGACGATGTCTCGGGAACCTTCGACCGCTGGCGCCGAAAGTCGGCGCTCGGACTTGTCGGCACCGGTCTGGCACGGGGTCTCCAGGAGGTCTTCGCCCCACACGTCGACGAGATCGCCATCGTTGCCTCGGTCCCGGGCGAGCCCCCCGATGCCGACGATCGTCTGCGTGTGGTCCTCGATCCGGACGACCCGACTAAGGCCGTCGCAATCGTGCCCCTCCCACCTGCCGATCGCCCTTGAGCTGAGGTCCGGCTCCGCGCAGCCTGACATCGTCGTCGAGCCATGCTCCGCAGTTCGCAGCGAGTGCATCGGCATCCTATTTGATGAGTGGACAAGGTCTGTCGCCCGCCGACAGGCCCTGCCCGGGCATCGTTGACAGGACCTGGCGCTTGGACTTACCATCCGGGATATCGGACAACCTGTCCGATGACTCAGAGGAGTTGTCAGAACATGAGCACCATGGCGGACGTCACACCCGTCGACCTCTCCGATTCCCGCTCCTACGTCGATGGGGTCCCCCACGCCTGGCTGGCCCACTTACGCCGCCACGATCCGGTCCACTGGCAGGACGAGCCCGGCGGTCCCGGATTCTGGGCCGTCACCAAGTATGAGGACTGTGTCATCGTCAACCGCGAGTACGAGCGGTTCAGTTCGGCCGCCAAGGGGACGATGCCCTTCGAGCTCGGCGAGGACGAGGTGGCGCAGCAGAGCCTGATGATGCTCAACATGGACCCCCCGCTCCACACCCGCTACCGGCGGCTCGTCAACAAGGGATTCACGCCCCGCATGGTGCGCGACCTCGAAGAGAGCATCCACCGTTCCGCCGACGCCATCATCGATCAGGTGATCGAGACGGGCCAGGCCGACTTCGTCACACAGCTCTCCGCCGAACTCCCACTCCAGGTGATCGCCGAGCTGCTCGGTGTCCCCCAGGACGACCGCCACAAGATGTTCGACTGGTCCAATCGCATGGTCGGCAGCGAGGACCCCGAGTACCAGGCTCAGGCCGAGATGGCCCTGAACGCCGCCATGGAGCTGTACGCGTACGCCGCTGAGCTCTTCGCCACAAAGCGCATCGACCCGCACGCCGACCTGATGAGCGTGTTGACGAACGTCGAGGTCGAGGGCGAGCGCCTCAGCGACCTCGAGCTGGAGCTGTTCTTCCTCCTCCTCACCGTTGCCGGCAACGAGACGACCCGCAACCTCATGTCCGGCGCCATGCACGCCTTCTTCCGGTACCCGGAGCAGTGGCAGCGCCTCCTCGGCGATCGCAGCCTCCTGCCCGGCGCCGTCGAGGAGATGCTGCGCTTCGTTACGCCCGTCATGAACTTCCGGCGCACGGCCATGTCCGACGACATGCTCAGCGGCACCGCGATTGCCGCCGGGGATAAGGTCGTCTTCTTTCACGCGTCCGCCAACCGGGACGAGGATGTCTTCCAGGATCCCGACATCTTCGACGTCGCGCGGAACCCCAACCCGCACATCGCCTTCGGCGGTGGCGGCCCCCACTTCTGCCTCGGGGCCAACCTGGCGCGCATGGAGATCCGGGTCATGTTCGAACATCTCCTCGACCGGATGCCCGACCTCCGTTCGGACGGGGACCCCCAGCGTCTACGGTCCCGGTTCATCAACGGCGTCAAGCACCTTCCGGTGGCGTTCACCCCATCGGCGAGGCGTCGGCGCCTGAGCCACGACGGCCAAGGAGAGCGAGATCCATGGCCCGGCGCGCGCCCGACGCGCTCAAGGAGGTCATCCGGGACTTCCGACGTGACCAGATCATGGACACGGCGCGTCACCTCTTCGGCGAGCGCGGAACCACCGACGTCCCCATGGACGAGATCGCCGCCGAGGCCGGCGTGGCCCGGTCCACTGTCTACGTCTACTTCGCTAACCGGGACGAGCTCCTGCGTGCCTGCGTGCAGTCCATGTACGACCGCCTGAAGGAAACGATCGCGCTTGTCGTCGACGAGGGCGCCACACCGGTGGAACGGCTGCGCGGCCTCATTCTCGGCCTGCTCGAGCGGATCGACGAGAGCCCCGCCTTCTTCCGCCTCGCCATGGCGACCCAGGCGACCGCCGACGCCGCCGGGTCGGCCGCGGTCGGCGGCGCGCTGATGATGATCGGCCTCGACATGATCCGTGTGTTGGAGGAGCTCGTCGTGGCCGGTGTCGCGGCCGGTGATTTCCGGACGGACGTCGACGCCGAGCGCGCTGTCGTCCTCGTGGGCCAGCAGATTTACGGCGCGCTGTCTGTCCGAGCCGGCGAGCCCGACCGCTTGCCCGCGCCGCAGGCGGCCGACGAGATCTGTCACTTCGTGTGCCGAGGATTGGGAGCGTGACGTGAACTTCGACCTGTGGATGCCGACGGCGAGCCCGATGACAACCCCGGAGCTGCTCGATGCCGTGGCGGCGGGGGCCGAGGAGCGCGGCATCGGGACGATCTGGGTGGGCGAGCACGTAGTGCTCTTCAGCGAGTACGAGAGCCGCTATCCCTACGCCGAGGACGGGCGCGTGCCGGCGCCGCCGGGCAGCGGCTTGCTCGAGCCGCTGGTCACGTTGACCTATCTGGCGGCACGGACCTCAACCGTGCGTCTCGGCACCGCCATGTTGCTCCTGCCCCAGCGCAATCCGGTCTACGTCGCCAAGGAGGTCAGTTCGCTCGACTGGCTTTCGAACGGCCGAGTCGACCTCGGTGTCGGCGTGGGGTGGCTCAAGGAGGAATTCGAGGCGCTGAATGTTCCTTGGGAACGTCGAGGCCGCCGCACCGACGAGTATCTCGAGGTGCTGCGCACGCTGTGGGTCGACGAGACGTCGTCGTACCACGGTGAGATCTACGACCTCCCTCCCTGCGAGATGTACCCCAAGCCCGTGCAGCAGCCACCACCCATCCACGTCGGCGGCGAAACCCCGGCCGCTCTGCGACGGGCGGCCCGCTTCGGCCAGGGCTGGCACACCTTCAACCGCTCGCCCCACGAGTTGGTGACCGGGCTGGCCGAGCTCGACAAGGAACTGGAGGCCGTGGGTCGCCGCCGCTCCGAGTTGCGCATCACGGTGTGCCCTTATTTCAACGCGCTGACCCCCGACTCGGTGGAATGGTACGCCGAGTCCGGCGCGGACGCTGTGGCCGCCCTTTTCTTTGCGTTCACCCCCGACGACGTGCAGCCCGCGTTCGATGACCTCGAGACGTGCCGGGAAGCGGCGGCGCGCCGCGAGCGCCTGAGAAGCACGGTGCACCACGCATCCCTGGGGCGGCGCGAGGTGCGCTCCGCGCTCGGGGCGGAACACGCTCGCTTCCTCGCACCACCCGAAGGCTTGGCACCGCGACCGTACGACGGGAGGCTGCGGACTCGAATCGTCCGGAGGAATGAACCGCCCACCCCCCGTTTCATCCTTGGGGATGAGCCATGGGACCCGAGCCGGCAACGAGGCTGGGGATGTGAGATCGGGGAGGTTGACGAACGGAGATCCTGCTCAGGCGGCACTACGATGGTCGTCCCGCCTGGGAACGAAGGATGCAATGGCCCCCAGCTCACGTCACCTGTACCCGGACTGGCTCCGGGCCGGAAGCAAGAGGGAGCCCGCCTCCGTTGGGGCGTCCACGGACCGTCAGCTCGACGGGGCGTGGCGGGTCTGGGAGCGACTCCGCGCCTTTGACCGGCGCTATGCCACGTACGTCGACATCGTGCTCGCGACCGGCCTGTTCGTCGTCGGCTCGGGACGGGTGGTGGAGAAGGCCACCAGCAGTCCCAGCCTGTGGATTGTCGCGGCCCTGACCTTTCCGCTCATCTTCCGGCGCCGGGCGCCTATGACCGTCTTCCTCGCCATCGCCGCGGTCGCCTTCGTGCAATGGCTCGTGACCGGACCGGCCCTGGCCGATGCGTCGCTCCTCGTCGCCCTCTACACGGTCGCGCTGGAGTCCGAGTGGGTGTTGGTGATCGTGGCGTCGGCCATCCTCGAGGCCGGCGTGGTCATGGCCGCCGTGCGGTGGAAGCCGACCGGCAACGACGTCAAATCGTTCGTGTACATGACGGGGCTTGCATTCACCGCACTACTGGCCGGGGTCGTCGTGCGCGCGCTGCGCAGCCAGCTCGACTGGCTCGCCGAACGCGCCGAACGGCTGGAGTTCGAACGAGACCAGCAGGCCTCGCTGGCGGCGGCGGCGGAGCGGGCTCGCATCGCACGGGAGATGCACGACGTCGTCTCGCACAACATCCAGGTGATGGTCACGTTGGCCGATGCCGCCTCGCGGGCGCAGGCATTCGACCCCGCACACGCTGCCGAAGCCATGCAGGAGGTCTCCGGCACGGGACGCCAGGCCCTGACCGACATGCGGCGCATGCTCGGCGTGTTGCGAGAAGAGCCGGGAGGCGTAACCGGGAATGGGGCCGAGCGGCCATCCTTGGCCCCTCAACCCGGACTGAGTGATCTCGATGCACTCGTCGAACGGGTCAGGGGTACCGGCCTCGCCGTCGCGGTCGAGCGGTCCGGCCAGCCCTTCGAGGTCTCAGGTGCCGCTGGCCTGACGGTGTTCCGAATCGTGCAGGAGGCTCTCACGAACGCGCTGAAGCATGCCGCCGAGCCGGCCTCGGTCGAGGTGCTGCTGGCGTTCAGAGATCCCGACATCTCGGTGCGGGTCACCGACGATGGGCACACCAAATTGACCGTGGCCGGTCTCGTCAACGGCAACGGCCACAGTCGGCCGGCAGGTCCCATCGCCGGCGGACACGGCGTGGCCGGGATGGCCGAGCGGGCGGCCGCGTTCGGGGGCACGCTCGAAGCCGGACCGCGGCCGACGGGTGGCTGGGAGGTCACAGCCACGCTGCGCGACTGCAAGGCGCCGACCACCGCATGACGGTCCGGATCGTGTTGGCGGACGACCAGGCGCTCCTGCGCAAGGGCTTCCGCATGATCCTTGAGGCCGAGCCGGACCTCGAGATCGTGGGCGAGGCACCCGACGGCGCCGATGCCGTACGCCTTGTCTTGCTGTACAAGCCCGACGTCGTCCTCATGGACGTGCGCATGCCGGTGCTCGACGGGATCGAGGCGACACGAGCCATCACCGCCGCGACGACCGGTGACGAGACGCGCGTCCTTATCCTCACGACCTTCGACCTCGATGAATACGCCTTCAGCGCCCTGCGCGCCGGCGCCAGCGGGTTCTTGCTCAAGGACGTACCTCCGGCAGAGCTCGTCTCGGCCATCCGGACGGTGGCCCACGGCGACGCGGTGGTGTCGCCGCGGGTGACCCGGCGGCTGCTCGAGGAGTACGCAGACCAGCTGCCGGACCTCGCCGACGCCACCGGAGCAACCGGCTGATGGGGACACAGCGGAGAATGTGGCGTTGGCCAGCCTGACCGAGCGCGAACGTGAAGTCCTGCTCGCTGTTGCAGACGGCCTCTCCAACGCGGAGATCGCCGAACGCCTCTACGTCTCCGAGGCGACGGTCAAGTCCCACGTGGGTCGCCTGCTGGCCAAGCTCGGGCTGCGCGACCGTGTGCAGGCTGTGGTCTTCGCGTTTCAGTCCGGTCTGGTGAAGCCAGCCTGAGCGCCAGCTGCCGTGACCCTTTCAAAACTATTCACGGATCGGTTTAGTCCTGAGAATGGCTGGCGACGAAGAGTGCATGGGTGCCGGAAGTTCCGCACCTCGTGCTCTCAGCGGAGCGCCCCGGCTGCTCGCAGCTGTATCCGGGTTTCTTTCGGTGAGCTGTCGGTCTGGACCGCAGCCCTCACCGAGGGCAAGTACTGCTCCGCACTCCCTCGAACCCGGCAGCGAGGCGCGGCCCAGCGATCTCTACCACTACGTGATCGGGAGCAAGGTCAGCGATACTGAACTTGCCTCCGTGCCATGCCGCTCGCCCGGCAGAAGTCCACGGTGAATGGAGCTATTCAATCGCCCATTGAATCGGTGAGACTCAATCGCCCAATGAGTCGGTGAGACTCAATCGCCCAATGAGTCGGTGAGATTCTCAGTTGCTGATCGTAATGGTGATCCCCGGGCTGTAGGCGGTATTGCCGGCTCCGTCAGTGGCCAGGCTCTGCAGCGTGTAGGTGCCGTTAACGATGGTGGTGGTGTTCAAGGCAAAGATGTACCCGTATTGGGTGGGTGTCGCCGTGCCGACGACGAACTTGTTGAACGATCCACCCGTGAGCACGAACTGGACCTTCGTGATCCCGACCCCGTAGGACGCCGACGCCGAGGCGTCGAGGGTGGCGCTGGTCCCCTTCAGAGTCGCACCCGTCGAGGGGACGACGACCGCCGTGCTCGGCGGGGTGTTGTCGACGGTCACGGTGATCCCCGCGCTGTACGCGGTGTTGCCGGCTCCGTCGGTGGCCAGGCTCTGCAGCGTGTAGGTCCCGCCCGCGACGCTGGTCGTGTTCCAGCCGAGGATGTACCCGTATTGGGTGGCCGTGGCCGTTCCGATGACCGACTTGTTGAACGATCCACCGGTGAGCACGAACTGGACCTTCGTGATCCCGACCCCGTATGACGCCGACGCGCGTGGCATCAAGTGTCGCGCTCGTCCCGCTGAGATCCGCCCCGGTCGAGGGGACGAGAACCGCCGTGCTCGGCGGGGTGTTGTCGACGGTCACGGTGATCCCCGCGCTGTACGCGGTGTTGCCGGCTCCGTCGGTGGCCAGGCTCTGCAGCGTGTAGGTCCCGCCCGCGACGCTCGTCGTGTTCCAGCCGAGGATGTACCCGTATTGGGTGGCCGTGGCCGTTCCGATGACCGACTTGTTGAACGATCCACCGGTGAGCACGAACTGGACCTTCGTGATCCCAGCGGCAGACGATGCCGAGGCGTCGAGGGTGGCGCTGGTCCCACTGAGGTCCGCCCCGGTCGAGGGAACGAGGACCGTCGTGGAAACGGCAGGTTTCACTGTGAGGTTTACCGTGTTTGTCGAGGTTGAACCAATGTAGCTGCCGTCAGTATCCACGAAGCTGGCGTAGATACCCGAGTAGGTTCCCGTGGCCAAGCTGGCCGATGTGATGCAGCTGGTGGTGGACCCGTTGTCGGTGAACGAGCACAAGGCGGCGTTGGAGGACGTGTAGAACGTGACCGTGCCCCTCGCGCCGGCCGGTAGGCCCACCTCCGCGAGCGTGGCGTTCGCGCCGTAGGTAATGGTTGCCGAGGAGGACCCGTTCACGGTGATCGAGAACGGGGCGGCGGCCTTGGCCAAGTTCACCGTGGTCTGGGCCGAAGAAGTCGCGTTGTAGTTCGCGTCGGCTGCCTTGGTCGCGGTGACGAGGCAGGTGCCCGCGGATGTCGAGGAGAGCTGGCCCGCCGAGATGGCGCAGCCCGATGCGGTGCCGTTGACCACGGCGAAGGTGACGGCGCCGCCACCCGATCCCCCGCTCGCCGTGAGCGTGAGCGGCGTGCCGAACGTGCCTGTGGTCGAGGTGACTGTCAGGGTCGCCTGGTTGGCCTTGGCCAAGTTCACCGTGGTCTGGGCCGAAGAAGTCGCGTTGTAGTTCGCGTCGGCTGCCTTGGTCGCGGTGACGAGGCAGGTGCCCGCGGATGTCGAGGAGAGCTGGCCCGCCGAGATGGCGCAGCCCGATGCGGTGCCGTTGACCACGGCGAAGGTGACGGCGCCGCCACCCGATCCCCCGCTCGCCGTGAGCGTGAGCGGCGTGCCGAACGTGCCTGTGGTCGAGGTGACTGTCAGGGTCGCCTGGTTGGCCTTGGCCAAGTTCACCGTGGTCTGGGCCGAAGAAGTCGCGTTGTAGTTCGCGTCGGCTGCCTTGGTCGCGGTGACGAGGCAGGTGCCCGCGGATGTCGAGGAGAGCTGGCCCGCCGAGATGGCGCAGCCCGATGCGGTGCCGTTGACCACGGCGAAGGTGACGGCGCCGCCACCCGATCCCCCGCTCGCCGTGAGCGTGAGCGGCGTGCCGAACGTGCCTGTGGTCGAGGTGACTGTCAGGGTCGCCTGGTTGGCCTTGGCCAAGTTCACCGTGGTCTGGGCCGAAGAAGTCGCGTTGTAGTTCGCGTCGGCTGCCTTGGTCGCGGTGACGAGGCAGGTGCCCGCGGATGTCGAGGAGAGCTGGCCCGCCGAGATGGCGCAGCCCGATGCGGTGCCGTTGACCACGGCGAAGGTGACGGCGCCGCCACCCGATCCCCCGCTCGCCGTGAGCGTGAGCGGCGTGCCGAACGTGCCTGTGGTCGAGGTGACTGTCAGGGTCGCCTGGTCGGCCGGGGCCACCGTGACGGTGCCGTTGACGTAGCTGATGGCGTAGTTGGCGTCGGCCGCACCGCTGCACGAGCTGGCGTAGGTGCCCGCCGGGCTGGCCGCGCTGGTGTTCGAGGCTGCAGGTGGGCGCGGTGGTCAGCGAGGAGGCGTTGTCACCGTTGACGAAGCCGCTGTAGCCCGCCGTGATGACCGGCGCGCTGCCCCCGTAGGTCTGGGTGCCGTCCGAGGCGGTGATGACCAAGGCGGCCGGGGCCACCGTGACGGTGCCGTTGACGTAGCTGATGGCGTAGTTGGCGTCGGCCGCACCGCTGCACGAGCTGGCGTAGGTGCCCGCCGGGCTGGCCGCGCTGGTGTTCGAGCTGCAGGTGGGCGCGGTGGTCAGCGAGGAGGCGTTGTCACCGTTGACGAAGCCGCTGTAGCCCGCCGTGATGACCGGCGCGCTGCCCCCGTAGGTCTGGGTGCCGTCCGAGGCGGTGATGACCAAGGCGGCCGGGGCCACCGTGACGGTGCCGTTGACGTAGCTGATGGCGTAGTTGGCGTCGGCCGCACCGCTGCACGAGCTGGCGTAGGTGCCCGCCGGGCTGGCCGCGCTGGTGTTCGAGGCTGCAGGTGGGCGCGGTGGTCAGCGAGGAGGCGTTGTCACCGTTGACGAAGCCGCTGTAGCCCGCCGTGATGACCGGCGCGCTGCCCCCGTAGGTCTGGGTGCCGTCCGAGGCGGTGATGACCAAGGCGGCCGGGGCCACCGTGACGGTGCCGTTGACGTAGCTGATGGCGTAGTTGGCGTCGGCCGCACCGCTGCACGAGCTGGCGTAGGTGCCCGCCGGGCTGGCCGCGCTGGTGTTCGAGGCTGCAGGTGGGCGCGGTGGTCAGCGAGGAGGCGTTGTCACCGTTGACGAAGCCGCTGTAGCCCGCCGTGATGACCGGCGCGCTGCCCCCGTAGGTCTGGGTGCCGTCCGAGGCGGTGATGACCAAGGCGGCCGGGGCCACCGTGACGGTGCCGTTGACGTAGCTGATGGCGTAGTTGGCGTCGGCCGCACCGCTGCACGAGCTGGCGTAGGTGCCCGCCGGGCTGGCCGCGCTGGTGTTCGAGGCGCAGGTGGGCGCGGTGGTCAGCGAGGAGGCGTTGTCACCGTTGACGAAGCCGCTGTAGCCCGCCGTGATGACCGGCGCGCTGCCCCCGTAGGTCTGGGTGCCGTCCGAGGCGGTGATGACCAAGGCGGCCGGGGCCACCGTGACGGTGCCGTTGACGTAGCTGATGGCGTAGTTGGCGTCGGCCGCACCGCTGCACGAGCTGGCGTAGGTGCCCGCCGGGCTGGCCGCGCTGGTGTTCGAGGCGCAGGTGGGCGCGGTGGTCAGCGAGGAGGCGTTGTCACCGTTGACGAAGCCGCTGTAGCCCGCCGTGATGACCGGCGCGCTGCCCCCGTAGGTCTGGGTGCCGTCCGAGGCGGTGATGACCAAGGCGGCCGGGGCCACCGTGACGGTGCCGTTGACGTAGCTGATGGCGTAGTTGGCGTCGGCCGCACCGCTGCACGAGCTGGCGTAGGTGCCCGCCGGGCTCGCCGCGCTGGTGTTCGAGGCGCAGGTGGGCGCGGTGGTCAGCGAGGAGGCGTTGTCACCGTTGACGAAGCCGCTGTAGCCCGCCGTGATGACCGGCGCGCTGCCCCCGTAGGTCTGGGTGCCGTCCGAGGCGGTGATGACCAAGGCGGCCGGGGCCACCGTGACGGTGCCGTTGACGTAGCTGATGGCGTAGTTGGCGTCGGCCGCACCGCTGCACGAGCTGGCGTAGGTGCCCGCCGGGCTGGCCGCGCTGGTGTTCGAGGCTGCAGGTGGGCGCGGTGGTCAGCGAGGAGGCGTTGTCACCGTTGACGAAGCCGCTGTAGCCCGCCGTGATGACCGGCGCGCTGCCCCCGTAGGTCTGGGTGCCGTCCGAGGCGGTGATGACCAAGGCGGCCGGGGCCACCGTGACGGTGCCGTTGACGTAGCTGATGGCGTAGTTGGCGTCGGCCGCACCGCTGCACGAGCTGGCGTAGGTGCCCGCCGGGCTGGCCGCGCTGGTGTTCGAGGCGCAGGTGGGCGCGGTGGTCAGCGAGGAGGCGTTGTCACCGTTGACGAAGCCGCTGTAGCCCGCCGTGATGACCGGCGCGCTGCCCCCGTAGGTCTGGGTGCCGTCCGAGGCGGTGATGACCAAGGCGGCCGGGGCCACCGTGACGGTGCCGTTGACGTAGCTGATGGCGTAGTTGGCGTCGGCCGCACCGCTGCACGAGCTGGCGTAGGTGCCCGCCGGGCTGGCCGCGCTGGTGTTCGAGGCTGCAGGTGGGCGCGGTGGTCAGCGAGGAGGCGTTGTCACCGTTGACGAAGCCGCTGTAGCCCGCCGTGATGACCGGCGCGCTGCCCCCGTAGGTCTGGGTGCCGTCCGAGGCGGTGATGACCAGGCGGCCGGGGCCACCGTGACGGTGCCGTTGACGTAGCTGATGGCGTAGTTGGCGTCGGCCGCACCGCTGCACGAGCTGGCGTAGGTGCCCGCCGGGCTCGCCGCGCTGGTGTTCGAGGCTGCAGGTGGGCGCGGTGGTCAGCGAGGAGGCGTTGTCACCGTTGACGAAGCCGCTGTAGCCCGCCGTGATGACCGGCGCGCTGCCCCCGTAGGTCTGGGTGCCGTCCGAGGCGGTGATGACCAAGGCGGCCGGGGCCACCGTGACGGTGCCGTTGACGTAGCTGATGGCGTAGTTGGCGTCGGCCGCACCGCTGCACGAGCTGGCGTAGGTGCCCGCCGGGCTGGCCGCGCTGGTGTTCGAGGCTGCAGGTGGGCGCGGTGGTCAGCGAGGAGGCGTTGTCACCGTTGACGAAGCCGCTGTAGCCCGCCGTGATGACCGGCGCGCTGCCCCCGTAGGTCTGGGTGCCGTCCGAGGCGGTGATGACCAAGGCGGCCGGGGCCACCGTGACGGTGCCGTTGACGTAGCTGATGGCGTAGTTGGCGTCGGCCGCACCGCTGCACGAGCTGGCGTAGGTGCCCGCCGGGCTGGCCGCGCTGGTGTTCGAGGCTGCAGGTGGGCGCGGTGGTCAGCGAGGAGGCGTTGTCACCGTTGACGAAGCCGCTGTAGCCCGCCGTGATGACCGGCGCGCTGCCCCCGTAGGTCTGGGTGCCGTCCGAGGCGGTGATGACCAAGGCGGCCGGGGCCACCGTGACGGTGCCGTTGACGTAGCTGATGGCGTAGTTGGCGTCGGCCGCACCGCTGCACGAGCTGGCGTAGGTGCCCGCCGGGCTGGCCGCGCTGGTGTTCGAGGCGCAGGTGGGCGCGGTGGTCAGCGAGGAGGCGTTGTCACCGTTGACGAAGCCGCTGTAGCCCGCCGTGATGACCGGCGCGCTGCCCCCGTAGGTCTGGGTGCCGTCCGAGGCGGTGATGACCAAGGCGGCCGGGGCCACCGTGACGGTGCCGTTGACGTAGCTGATGGCGTAGTTGGCGTCGGCCGCACCGCTGCACGAGCTGGCGTAGGTGCCCGCCGGGCTGGCCGCGCTGGTGTTCGAGGCGCAGGTGGGCGCGGTGGTCAGCGAGGAGGCGTTGTCACCGTTGACGAAGCCGCTGTAGCCCGCCGTGATGACCGGCGCGCTGCCCCCGTAGGTCTGGGTGCCGTCCGAGGCGGTGATGACCAAGGCGGCCGGGGCCACCGTGACGGTGCCGTTGACGTAGCTGATGGCGTAGTTGGCGTCGGCCGCACCGCTGCACGAGCTGGCGTAGGTGCCCGCCGGGCTGGCCGCGCTGGTGTTCGAGGCGCAGGTGGGCGCGGTGGTCAGCGAGGAGGCGTTGTCACCGTTGACGAAGCCGCTGTAGCCCGCCGTGATGACCGGCGCGCTGCCCCCGTAGGTCTGGGTGCCGTCCGAGGCGGTGATGACCAAGGCGGCCGGGGCCACCGTGACGGTGCCGTTGACGTAGCTGATGGCGTAGTTGGCGTCGGCCGCACCGCTGCACGAGCTGGCGTAGGTGCCCGCCGGGCTGGCCGCGCTGGTGTTCGAGGCGCAGGTGGGCGCGGTGGTCAGCGAGGAGGCGTTGTCACCGTTGACGAAGCCGCTGTAGCCCGCCGTGATGACCGGCGCGCTGCCCCCGTAGGTCTGGGTGCCGTCCGAGGCGGTGATGACCAAGGCGGCCGGGGCCACCGTGACGGTGCCGTTGACGTAGCTGATGGCGTAGTTGGCGTCGGCCGCACCGCTGCACGAGCTGGCGTAGGTGCCCGCCGGGCTCGCCGCGCTGGTGTTCGAGGCGCAGGTGGGCGCGGTGGTCAGCGAGGAGGCGTTGTCACCGTTGACGAAGCCGCTGTAGCCCGCCGTGATGACCGGCGCGCTGCCCCCGTAGGTCTGGGTGCCGTCCGAGGCGGTGATGACCAAGGCGGCCGGGGCCACCGTGACGGTGCCGTTGACGTAGCTGATGGCGTAGTTGGCGTCGGCCGCACCGCTGCACGAGCTGGCGTAGGTGCCCGCCGGGCTCGCCGCGCTGGTGTTCGAGGCGCAGGTGGGCGCGGTGGTCAGCGAGGAGGCGTTGTCACCGTTGACGAAGCCGCTGTAGCCCGCCGTGATGACCGGCGCGCTGCCCCCGTAGGTCTGGGTGCCGTCCGAGGCGGTGATGACCAAGGCGGCCGGGGCCACCGTGACGGTGCCGTTGACGTAGCTGATGGCGTAGTTGGCGTCGGCCGCACCGCTGCACGAGCTGGCGTAGGTGCCCGCCGGGCTGGCCGCGCTGGTGTTCGAGGCGCAGGTGGGCGCGGTGGTCAGCGAGGAGGCGTTGTCACCGTTGACGAAGCCGCTGTAGCCCGCCGTGATGACCGGCGCGCTGCCCCCGTAGGTCTGGGTGCCGTCCGAGGCGGTGATGACCAAGGCGGCCGGGGCCACCGTGACGGTGCCGTTGACGTAGCTGATGGCGTAGTTGGCGTCGGCCGCACCGCTGCACGAGCTGGCGTAGGTGCCCGCCGGGCTGGCCGCGCTGGTGTTCGAGGCGCAGGTGGGCGCGGTGGTCAGCGAGGAGGCGTTGTCACCGTTGACGAAGCCGCTGTAGCCCGCCGTGATGACCGGCGCGCTGCCCCCGTAGGTCTGGGTGCCGTCCGAGGCGGTGATGACCAAGGCGGCCGGGGCCACCGTGACGGTGCCGTTGACGTAGCTGATGGCGTAGTTGGCGTCGGCCGCACCGCTGCACGAGCTGGCGTAGGTGCCCGCCGGGCTCGCCGCGCTGGTGTTCGAGGCGCAGGTGGGCGCGGTGGTCAGCGAGGAGGCGTTGTCACCGTTGACGAAGCCGCTGTAGCCCGCCGTGATGACCGGCGCGCTGCCCCCGTAGGTCTGGGTGCCGTCCGAGGCGGTGATGACCAAGGCGGCCGGGGCCACCGTGACGGTGCCGTTGACGTAGCTGATGGCGTAGTTGGCGTCGGCCGCACCGCTGCACGAGCTGGCGTAGGTGCCCGCCGGGCTGGCCGCGCTGGTGTTCGAGGCGCAGGTGGGCGCGGTGGTCAGCGAGGAGGCGTTGTCACCGTTGACGAAGCCGCTGTAGCCCGCCGTGATGACCGGCGCGCTGCCCCCGTAGGTCTGGGTGCCGTCCGAGGCGGTGATGACCAAGGCGGCCGGGGCCACCGTGACGGTGCCGTTGACGTAGCTGATGGCGTAGTTGGCGTCGGCCGCACCGCTGCACGAGCTGGCGTAGGTGCCCGCCGGGCTGGCCGCGCTGGTGTTCGAGGCGCAGGTGGGCGCGGTGGTCAGCGAGGAGGCGTTGTCACCGTTGACGAAGCCGCTGTAGCCCGCCGTGATGACCGGCGCGCTGCCCCCGTAGGTCTGGGTGCCGTCCGAGGCGGTGATGACCAAGGCGGCCGGGGCCACCGTGACGGTGCCGTTGACGTAGCTGATGGCGTAGTTGGCGTCGGCCGCACCGCTGCACGAGCTGGCGTAGGTGCCCGCCGGGCTGGCCGCGCTGGTGTTCGAGGCGCAGGTGGGCGCGGTGGTCAGCGAGGAGGCGTTGTCACCGTTGACGAAGCCGCTGTAGCCCGCCGTGATGACCGGCGCGCTGCCCCCGTAGGTCTGGGTGCCGTCCGAGGCGGTGATGACCAAGGCGGCCGGGGCCACCGTGACGGTGCCGTTGACGTAGCTGATGGCGTAGTTGGCGTCGGCCGCACCGCTGCACGAGCTGGCGTAGGTGCCCGCCGGGCTGGCCGCGCTGGTGTTCGAGGCGCAGGTGGGCGCGGTGGTCAGCGAGGAGGCGTTGTCACCGTTGACGAAGCCGCTGTAGCCCGCCGTGATGACCGGCGCGCTGCCCCCGTAGGTCTGGGTGCCGTCCGAGGCGGTGATGACCAAGGCGGCCGGGGCCACCGTGACGGTGCCGTTGACGTAGCTGATGGCGTAGTTGGCGTCGGCCGCACCGCTGCACGAGCTGGCGTAGGTGCCCGCCGGGCTGGCCGCGCTGGTGTTCGAGGCGCAGGTGGGCGCGGTGGTCAGCGAGGAGGCGTTGTCACCGTTGACGAAGCCGCTGTAGCCCGCCGTGATGACCGGCGCGCTGCCCCCGTAGGTCTGGGTGCCGTCCGAGGCGGTGATGACCAAGGCGGCCGGGGCCACCGTGACGGTGCCGTTGACGTAGCTGATGGCGTAGTTGGCGTCGGCCGCACCGCTGCACGAGCTGGCGTAGGTGCCCGCCGGGCTCGCCGCGCTGGTGTTCGAGGCGCAGGTGGGCGCGGTGGTCAGCGAGGAGGCGTTGTCACCGTTGACGAAGCCGCTGTAGCCCGCCGTGATGACCGGCGCGCTGCCCCCGTAGGTCTGGGTGCCGTCCGAGGCGGTGATGACCAAGGCGGCCGGGGCCACCGTGACGGTGCCGTTGACGTAGCTGATGGCGTAGTTGGCGTCGGCCGCACCGCTGCACGAGCTGGCGTAGGTGCCCGCCGGGCTCGCCGCGCTGGTGTTCGAGGCGCAGGTGGGCGCGGTGGTCAGCGAGGAGGCGTTGTCACCGTTGACGAAGCCGCTGTAGCCCGCCGTGATGACCGGCGCGCTGCCCCCGTAGGTCTGGGTGCCGTCCGAGGCGGTGATGACCAAGGCGGCCGGGGCCACCGTGACGGTGCCGTTGACGTAGCTGATGGCGTAGTTGGCGTCGGCCGCACCGCTGCACGAGCTGGCGTAGGTGCCCGCCGGGCTCGCCGCGCTGGTGTTCGAGGCGCAGGTGGGCGCGGTGGTCAGCGAGGAGGCGTTGTCACCGTTGACGAAGCCGCTGTAGCCCGCCGT
This sequence comes from uncultured Acidimicrobiaceae bacterium, assembly GCA_963744225.1. Taxonomy (GTDB): domain Bacteria; phylum Actinomycetota; class Acidimicrobiia; order Acidimicrobiales; family RAAP-2; genus Bog-473. The sequence goes on along the minus strand of CAVUSV010000004.1, from coordinate 2,199,251 downwards.
GATGACCGGCGCGCTGCCCCCGTAGGTCTGGGTGCCGTCCGAGGCGGTGATGACCAAGGCGGCCGGGGCCACCGTGACGGTGCCGTTGACGTAGCTGATGGCGTAGTTGGCGTCGGCCGCACCGCTGCACGAGCTGGCGTAGGTGCCCGCCGGGCTCGCCGCGCTGGTGTTCGAGGCGCAGGTGGGCGCGGTGGTCAGCGAGGAGGCGTTGTCACCGTTGACGAAGCCGCTGTAGCCCGCCGTGATGACCGGCGCGCTGCCCCCGTAGGTCTGGGTGCCGTCCGAGGCGGTGATGACCAAGGCGGCCGGGGCCACCGTGACGGTGCCGTTGACGTAGCTGATGGCGTAGTTGGCGTCGGCCGCACCGCTGCACGAGCTGGCGTAGGTGCCCGCCGGGCTGGCCGCGCTGGTGTTCGAGGCGCAGGTGGGCGCGGTGGTCAGCGAGGAGGCGTTGTCACCGTTGACGAAGCCGCTGTAGCCCGCCGTGATGACCGGCGCGCTGCCCCCGTAGGTCTGGGTGCCGTCCGAGGCGGTGATGACCAAGGCGGCCGGGGCCACCGTGACGGTGCCGTTGACGTAGCTGATGGCGTAGTTGGCGTCGGCCGCACCGCTGCACGAGCTGGCGTAGGTGCCCGCCGGGCTCGCCGCGCTGGTGTTCGAGGCGCAGGTGGGCGCGGTGGTCAGCGAGGAGGCGTTGTCACCGTTGACGAAGCCGCTGTAGCCCGCCGTGATGACCGGCGCGCTGCCCCCGTAGGTCTGGGTGCCGTCCGAGGCGGTGATGACCAAGGCGGCCGGGGCCACCGTGAAGCACTCGGAGGACCCATTGATCTCGGAGCCTGCGGCATAGTGGGAGTCACCGCTGTAGGCCGCCCGGAAACAGTATGTGCCCGCGGCGGCCGGAGTAGTGGCCGGGGTAGAGGTGGCCGAGGCCGTCCCGCCTGAACCTGCCAGCGTCACTGCACTACCTATTTGGTTCCCTCCCGAATTGCACGGGTCGGTGCCCACGGCGCACACGAAGAAGCTGATGGTGCCTGTTGGTGTGATGCCACCCACGCCGACCACCGTGCCGCCGTCGGTGTTCGAACTCCCATAAACGATTGCAGAGCTCGTGGGGGTAGTGGTGAAGGTCGGGGTTGCAACGCTGGTCGTGACGTTGCCCACGGTGCTGTAGACGGTGGAGGCGCCTACCGCCTTGATCTGGAAGTAATAAGTGGTGTTCGGCGTGAGGCCGCTGAGCGTCGCGCTCTCGGTGGTGTTCGAGGTGCCCGTGGCCGTGGAGGGGGTGGCTGCCACCGAGGTGGCGCCGCCACAGCTGGCCAGTGTGCTCGAGGTGCTGTAACAGAAGGTCACTGTCGTCGAGGAGTTCTCGGCGTTGACCGAGCCGTTGAGCGTCGCACCAGTCGCGGTGATGGCAGTCGTGGTGCCCACCGTTGCGGTCGGGGCCTGCGTCGAGGTGGTGAAGTTGAGGACCGAGCCGAAGGTGGTGCCACCGCCGACCGCCTCGATCTGGAAGTAGTAGGTGGTGTTCGGCGCCAGACCGCTGAGCGTGGTGCTCTCCGTGGTGTTCGAGGTGCCCGTCGCCGTGGCGGGGGTGGCCGTGACGGTGGTGACCGAACCGCCCACGCAGTTGGCGAGCGTGTTCGAGGTGCTGTAGCAGAAGCTGACCGTGGTCGAGGAGTTCTCGGCGTTGACCGTGCCGTTGAGGGTCGAGCCCGTGCCGGTGGTGCCGCTCGCCGCGTTCGTGGTGGCGAGCGGGGCCGTGGTCGAGGTGGTGAAGGTGCCCACGGTGCTGTAGATCGTGGAGGAGCCGGCCGCTTGGATCTGGAAGTAGTACTGGGTGTTGGGCGTCAGACCGCTGAGCGTCGCGCTCTCGGCTGTGTTCGAGGTGCCCGTGGCCGTGGCGGGGCTCGCTGTCACCGAGGTGGCACCGCCACAACTCGCCAAAGAGCTCGAGGTGCTGTAACAGAAGGTGACCGTCGTCGAGGAGTTCTCGGCGTTGACCGTGCCGTTGAGCGTCGCACCCGTCGCGGTGATGGCAGTCGTGGTGCCCACCGTTGCGGTCGGGGCCTGCGTCGAGGTCGTGAAGTTGAGGACCGAGCCATAGGTGGTGCCGGCGCCGTTGACCGCCTTGATCTGGAAGTAGTAGGTGGTGTTCGGCGTCAGGCCGCTGAGCGTCGCGCTCTCGGTGGTGTTCGAGGTGCCCGTCGCCGTGGCGGGGGTGGCTGCGACCGAGGTGGCGCCGCCACAACTCGCCAAAGAGCTCGAGGTGCTGTAGCAGAAGGTGACCGTCGTCGAGGAGTTCTCGGCGTTGACCGTGCCGTTGAGGGTGGATCCCGTCTGGGTCGTGCCGCTCGCCGCGTTCGTGGTGGCGAGCGGGGCCGTGGTCGAGGTGGTGAAGGTGAGGACCGAGCCATAGGTGGTGCCGGCGCCGTTGACCGCTTGGATCTGGAAGTAGTACTGGGTGTTGGGCGTCAGGCCGCTGAGCGTCGCGCTCTCCGTGGTGTTCGAGGTGCCCGTGGCCGTGGCGGGGCTGGCTGTCACCGAGGTGGCGCCGCCGCAGCTGGCCAGCGCGCTCGAGGTGCTGTAACAGAAGGTGACCGCCGTCGAGGAGTTCTCGGCGTTGACCGTGCCGTTGAGGGTGGATCCCGTGGCCGTCGTGGCGCTCGCCGCACTGGTGGTGGCGACCGGGGCCAACGAGGTGGTGAAGTTGAGGACCGAGCCATAGGTGGTGCCGGCGCCGTTGACCGCCTTGATCTGGAAGTAGTAGGTCGTATTGGGCGTCAGGCCGCTGAGCGTCGCGCTCTCCGTCGTGTTCGAGGTGCCCGTCGCCGTGGCGGGGCTGGCTGCGACCGAGGTGGCGCCGCCACAACTCGCCAGTGTGCTCGAGGTGCTGTAGCAGAAGGTGACCGTCGTCGAGGCGCCCTCGGCGTTGACCGTGCCGTTGAGGGTCGAGCCCGTGCCGGTGGTGCCGCTGGCCGCGCTGGTCGTCGCGACCGGGGCCAACGAGGTGGTGAAGTTGAGAACTGAGCCGAAGGCGGTGCCACCGCCGACCGCCTCGATCTGGAAGTAGTAGGTCGTGTTCGGCGCCAGGCCGCTGAGCGTGGTGCTCTCCGTGGTGTTCGAGGTGCCCGTCGCCGTGGCGGGGGTGGCCGTGACGGTGGTGACCGAACCGCCCACGCAGTTGGCGAGCGTGTTCGAGGTGCTGTAGCAGAAGCTGACCGTGGTCGAGGAGTTCTCGGCGTTGACCGTGCCGTTGAGGGTGGAGCCCGTGCCGGTGGTGCCGCTCGCCGCGTTCGTGGTGGCGAGCGGGGCCGTGGTCGAGGTGGTGAAGGTGAGGACCGAGCCATAGGTGGTGCCGGCGCCGTTGACCGCTTGGATCTGGAAGTAGTACTGGGTGTTGGGCGTCAGGCCGCTGAGCGTCGCGCTCTCCGTGGTGTTCGAGGTGCCCGTGGCCGTGGCGGGGCTGGCTGTCACCGAGGTGGCGCCGCCGCAGCTGGCTCAGCGCGCTCGAGGTGCTGTAGCAGAAGGTGACCGTCGTCGAGGCGCCCTCGGCGTTGACCGTGCCGTTGAGGGTCGAGCCCGTGCCGGTGGTGCCGCTGGCCGCGCTGGTCGTCGCGACCGGGGCCAACGAGGTGGTGAAGTTGAGAACTGAGCCGAAGGCGGTGCCACCGCCGACCGCCTCGATCTGGAAGTAGTAGGTCGTGTTCGGCGCCAGGCCGCTGAGCGTGGTGCTCTCCGTGGTGTTCGAGGTGCCCGTCGCCGTGGCGGGGGTGGCCGTGACGGTGGTGACCGAACCGCCCACGCAGTTGGCGAGCGTGTTCGAGGTGCTGTAGCAGAAGCTGACCGTGGTCGAGGAGTTCTCGGCGTTGACCGTGCCGTTGAGGGTCGAGCCCGTGCCGGTGGTGCCGCTCGCCGCGTTCGTGGTGGCGAGCGGGGCCGTGGTCGAGGTGGTGAAGGTGCCCACGGTGCTGTAGATCGTGGAGGAGCCGGCCGCTTGGATCTGGAAGTAGTACTGGGTGTTGGGCGTCAGACCGCTGAGCGTCGCGCTCTCGGCTGTGTTCGAGGTGCCCGTGGCCGTGGCGGGGCTCGCTGTCACCGAGGTGGCACCGCCACAACTCGCCAAAGAGCTCGAGGTGCTGTAACAGAAGGTGACCGTCGTCGAGGAGTTCCCGGCGTTGACCGTGCCGTTGAGCGTCGCACCCGTCGCGGTGATGGCAGTCGTGGTGCCCACCGTTGCGGTCGGGGCCTGCGTCGAGGTCGTGAAGTTGAGGACCGAGCCATAGGTGGTGCCGGCGCCGTTGACCGCCTTGATCTGGAAGTAGTAGGTGGTGTTCGGCGTCAGGCCGCTGAGCGTCGCGCTCTCGGTGGTGTTCGAGGTGCCCGTCGCCGTGGCGGGGGTGGCTGCGACCGAGGTGGCGCCGCCACAACTCGCCAAAGAGCTCGAGGTGCTGTAGCAGAAGGTGACCGTCGTCGAGGAGTTCTCGGCGTTGACCGTGCCGTTGAGGGTCGATCCCGTGCCGGTCGTGCCGCTCGCCGCGTTCGTGGTGGCGACCGGGGCCAACGACGTCGTGAAGTTGAGCACCGAGCCATACGTGGTACCGACGCTGTTCACCGCCTTGATCTGGAAGTAGTACTGGGTGTTGGGCGTCAGGCCGCTGAGCGTCGCGCTCTCCGTGGTGTTCGAGGTGCCCGTGGCCGTGGCCGGGCTGGCTGCCACCGAGGTGGCGCCGCCGCAGCTGGCCAGCGCGCTCGAGGTGCTGTAACAGAAGGTGACCGTCGTCGAGGCGCCCTCGGCGTTGACCGTGCCGTTGAGCGTCGAGCCCGTGCCGGTGGTGGCGCTCGCCGCGCTCGTCGTGGCGGTCGGGGCTGCGGCGGAGGTGGTGAAGGTGCCCACGGTGCTGTAGATCGTGGAGGAGCCGGCCGCCTTGATCTGGAAGTAGTACTGGGTGCCGGGCGTCAAGCCGCTGAGCGTGGCCGTCTCGGCTGTGTTCGAGGAACCCGTTGCCGTCGCAGGGCTGGCCGCCACCGAGGTGGCGCCCCCGCAACTGGCCAACGAGCTCGAGGTGCTGTAGCAGAAGGTGACCGCCGTCGAGGTGCCCTGGGCGTTCACCGTGCCGTTCAGGGTCGCACCCGTCGCGGTGATACCCGTTGTAGTGCCCACCGTTGCGGTCGGGGCGGCGGCCACGGTCAACGTTCCATTGTTGCTCGACACAACTGGGTTGTTGTCGTGCGGCGTCCCCGTGCAGGTTGAGTTATCCCAACGTTGTGCCTGCAGTACAACGTTGCCACTAGCTGATCCAGCGGTGATTTGCGCGTTGAAGGAAACCGTGTTGGGGCTACCTCCCGGTTCGAGCAGGCAGTTGTTCAGCACGTTCAGAGACGCACCCGTAGGCAAGGTGTTTGCCGTCAACTTCACCCAGACCGTGGAATTCTGGTTGCCATCCGTGACGACGATCCCGGTATAGGTCGCAGTGCCGCCGGAGGCAACGGGATTCGGGGATTGTGTTGGATACGTGAACGTCGACGACAGCGCCGCCGACGCAACCCCGATATCCGCCAGGGGTGCAACTGTGGCTCCAATGGCAAAGGCCGGCAGCAGGATCCTCAGTACCCTGACGAGGGTGCCATGTCTCCGTGAGGTTCGCTCATCATGGTGGGACAGCATCTTGTCTGATCGCCTCCTGAACACTGGTGCTCTCACACCGCTCGCCTAGAGCGGTTGGTCGCACGAGAAAATGCGTTGCTACGACATGGCATCCATCGCGACGCCACTGGGGACCTGACGACGCGTAGCGCGAGAGATGGCGTTGCGACGGGGAACGAGCCTCTGACGTCAGTTGGTGCTGCGCGACCCCTACCGGCGCGCGCAAAGCGCAGCCGAGGATCGGGCGTTTCCGATTGGTGGAGTCGGTTGCGGGTGGGGGCGACGAAGCCAGCGCAGAACGCCGAGATGGCAGAAGGAGCCGACAACTTCAACTTCATAAACGCCTGACCGCCTGATTTGTGTGAATGATCGCCAAATCATTCAGCTCACCAACAACAGAAGGTAAACACGCACGCCTTAGGGGCGTCAACTGATTTGCACCGGGCGCACAACCACGTGGCAACGCGCTTTCTCGTGAGCTACGAGGCGCGAGATCTCATGATTTGCCTGGCCTTTTCGTAGGTTATGGACGATCTTGTCCGGGTTGTTACCAGCCTGATGCGGGAGGAATATGTTGTGAATGAGTTGTCACCATTGTGCTCAAGCGGATGCCCCCATTACCCGAAAGGGCGTCTGTCTCTGGCCGCTCCGCTCGAGCGACGCAGCAGACGCGATGTGCGTCCGCAGCTTCTGACGACGGCCAACCCTGCGGTGATTGTGCGATGGGCACCGGATGGCGATCTCGAGACCACCGGGGAGACCTCGGAGACGGGGGGCGCCGTCGAGATCCGGTCACAGGCGAGCCTGACCGAACACGAGCGCGAGGCGCGGCCGAGCCGGTCGAGTACGAGTGCGAGCGCGAGTGCGAGTGCGAGTGCGATAGACGTGTCACCCCGCTCGAGGCCGGCGCGGATCTCCTCGCGCCCTGTCAACGAGTGCCGGGCGGGCGAGGGGAATTGCCTGGGTGGGCGGGCCCCCACCACGCTGGCCCGAGCACCGAAGGGACCTCGCGAGGAGGGATCGAACTCGGTCGCGATCCTGCGACTGCGTCTCTGTGGATACAGGCGCCGAAATCTGGGCTCGATCGTCGGGGGAAATGTGTATCACTGGGGGCCTCCCCGCTCGTCGACCATCGAACAGACGGGCCCCCGCGTCTTTGCGGTTTTTAGAAGCGTAAACATGCTTGTTGATAGTTCTGAGAGGATGCCACCGGACTCCCTCCGGCCCTTCCCCACCCACCGGCCATTCGCCACTCACCCACCCACTCACCCACCGGCCGGCCCCTCACCAACCGGATCGACGGCGCGCTCCTTGGGGCGTGCCCCCCAGCCGGCGCCCTTAGGCTGAGTCGGTGGTGAATCCCGACATTGAGCTCGGCACGTTCACCGACACCCGACCCTGGACAGTGGATCCGGCAGCCCTCGAGTGGCGCTACGGGCTCGCCGGGGTGCGGGCCCGCCTCAACGCCACGCTCCCCCGCCTGACCCGTCGCCGCGCCCTGCCGCCCGCCCGGCGGCTTGGCACGACGGTGCGGCACCTCGGGGGTGCCCTCGGACTGTGGTACCTGAAGGAACGCCGGGCCGGCGGTGAGGCATCGATCGCCGGCATCTCACACCGGCTCGCGTGGCGGCCGAGAAGCTGGGCCCGACCTACATCAAGCTCGGGCAAATCATCTCAGCGGGCGACGGGATCTTCCCGGCCGAGCTCGTCGCCGAGTTCAAGTGGTGCCGCGACCAAGTCCGACCGGAGCCGTGGGCGGTCGTGCGGCGGGTGCTCACAGAGGAGCTGGGCGGACCCCTCGAGACCGTGTTCGCCTCCGTCGAGCGCACCCCGCTGGCCGCGGCCTCCATCGCCCAGGTGCACGCGGCGACGTTGCGCGACGGGACCTCAGTCGTCATCAAGGTTCAGCGCCCCTCGGTCTCCGCGCGCGTCCGCCAGGACCTTGCCGTGATGGCCTGGCTGGCCCCCCACCTCGTCGGCCGCATCCCGGTCGCGGCCCTGGCCAACCCGCCGGCCCTAGTGGAGCTCTTCGCCGAGACGATCATGGAGGAGCTCGACTTCCGCCTGGAGGCCGAGAACATGCTCGATATCGCCATGACCTTTGCCGCGCTGGACCAGCGCGACTTCGTCGTGCCCCGTCCCCACCCGACGCTCGTGACCCGCCGGATGCTCGTGATGGAGCGGCTCGACGGGTTCCACTTCGGAGATGTCGAGGGCATGCACGCCGCCGGCATCGACACCGAGGCGGTCGTGCGGGCCTGCATGATCGGCTTCCTCGAGGGCGCCATGATCCACGGGATCTTCCACGGCGACCTGCACGGCGGGAACCTCTTCGTGCTGCCGTCGGGGAAGATCGCGCTGCTCGACTTCGGCATCACCGGCCGGCTGACCGAACCCAAGCGCCTGGCGCTGCTCTCGCTGCTTGTCGGCGCGTCGAACGGGCACATCCCGTCGCAGGTGGCCGCCCTGCGGGACCTCGGCGCCTTCCCCGACGACGTCGACGTGGAGCACGTGATCGACCTGCTCGGACTGGATCGACCGCCGGTCGACCCGGTCACGCTGACGCCCGACGAGCTGGTGGGCGAGATGCAGCGCTCCATCAAGGCGCTCCTCGGACTCGGTGCCAAGATGCCCAAGGAGCTGATGCTGTTCGTCAAGAACATGATGTTCCTCGACGGCGCCATCGCCACGCTGGCCCCGGACCTCGACCTGTTCGGCGAAGTCGAGGCGATCGCACTGCTGTTCGCCGCCAAACACGGCGAGCGGATCATGTCCCAGCTCGGCCTCGAGCACCAGGCCGACTGGGTGCCGGACATGACGAGCGTCCGAGCGGGCTTCGGGTTGGACGAGTCGACCCCGAGCATCACCCACCGCGAGGTCCAGGCTCGCCGGGCCGAGGTACGCGACAAGTTCGCCGGGCGCGAGAGCCCCGCGGCCGGGGCGGGCCGAAAGCCCTCAGGCGGCGGACCCCGAAGTAGCACCCCGAAATCCCGTCCCCAGGCGGCGTCCGATGAGATGCTGACGGGGTGGGCACCATACGGACACTCGACGGGGACGACTGGGACGACTGGCGGTCCCTGTGGGACGGCTACCTCGACTTCTACCGGGCCGAGCTGCCCGAGGCCGTTTGCCGGGCCACCTTCGACCGCCTCTGCGCCCGCCGGGACGGCATGTTCGGCCTGCTCGCCCTCGACGATGCCGGGCGGGGTATCGGGATGGCCAACTGCGTCGTGCACGCCTCGACCTGGTCCCGCAGGCCCAAGTGCTACCTCGAAGACCTCTTCGTAGACCCGTCGGCGCGGGGCCAGGACGTCGGACGCGCTCTCCTCGAGGCGGTCAAGCAGGCCGGAACCGAGCAGGGGGCCCCGCGGGTCTACTGGCACACCCAGCAGTACAACGGCCGGGCCCGCTCGCTCTACGACCAGGTCGGGCGCCCCACGTCGTTCGTCGTCTACGAGATGTAGCCCCCGCCCTGTCACAGCGGTTCCGTAGGTTGGCGGCCATGCCCCCGGCGACCCCTCACATCCTCGCCCCGGCGCGAGCGGCCCGGTAGGGTTCGGACGATTCCCATGCCGCCCCGCCGCCGCACGGCGACCTCCAATTTCGGTGTCGGGCGCCGCGAGTCCCACGTCGCCGACGCCTTCTACGCCCGCTTCGAGGCACCGGAGCTCAACGCCGATGAGCACGTCACCCCGCACACCTCCGGTGTGTCGTGCCTGTGCGGCGACGCGCGCCGGATGGACGCCGTGGCGGACGGCTCGGTCGCACTCGTCGTGACCTCGCCGCCGTATTTCGCCGGCAAGCAGTACGAAGAGGAGCTCGACCGCGAAGGCGTGCCGGGCTCCTACATCGAGTATCTGGCGCTGCTGCGCGACGTGTTCGCCGAGTGCAAGCGGGTGCTCGAGCCGGGCGGCCGCATCGCGGTCAATGTGGCCAACCTCGGGCGCAAGCCGTATCGCAGCCTGGCGGCCGACGTCATGACCATCCTGCAGGACGACCTGCTCCTGCTGCCGCGGGGCGAGATCGTGTGGCAGAAGGGGGAGGGCGCCAGCGGCTCGTGCGCCTGGGGCTCGTTCCGCTCCCCCGCCAACCCCGTGTTGCGCGACGTGACCGAACGGGTCATCGTCGCGAGCAAGGGACGCTTCGGGCGGGCGCGCAGCCCGAAGGAGCGACGGCGCGAGGGGCTCCCCCATAAGAGCACGATCGGCGCCGACGACTTCATGGCACTGACGCTCGACGTGTGGGACATCCCGCCCGAGAGCGCGGTGCGGGTCCGCCATCCTGCGCCGTTCCCCGTCGAGCTGCCCCAGCGCCTCATGGAGCTCTACACCTTCCGGGGTGACCTGGTGCTCGACCCCTTCGCCGGATCGGGCTCCACCTTGGTGGCCGCGCTGCGCTGCGGGCGCGATGCCATCGGCTACGACCTCGACCCCCACTACGTCGAGCTGGCCGCGGCGCGGGTGGCCGGGGAGGTGGCCCTCGCCCCCGAGACGGGCGCGGCCGCCGGAACGATGGCGGGCACCGCGCCTGGAGACGGCACCTCCGCGGCATCGTTGGCCCGGACTGCGCTCGAGGCCGCGGGGTTCGCCGACGTGCGCCCCAACCGCCGCCTGCGCGGGTTGGGGCTGGCCGTCGACTTCACCGGCACGGACGCCGTCGGCCGGACGTGGTACTTCGACGTGGCCGGACCGAACTCGGCCTACCGGGGCGGCATGGTCCGCTCCGAGACGGTCTGGCGCGCCCTCGGGCGGGCCTACGTCCTGGCGGCCGGCGGGATCACCCCTTTCCTCGTCCTCACCACGCAGCTGCCCCGTGGGGGCACCGAGGCCGACCGGGCCCTGCGCGCTCCCGGGCCGGGGGGCATCTTCGACGCGGTGGACCTGCTGTCCCCCGACGCCCGGTCCCGGCTCGCCGCCTACGCCGCCGGCCGCTGCGGCTCCCCGCGGCCGGGATTCTGGTCCGAGTCCGACGTGGCTCCGGGCGGCGTCTGAGCCGTGGGTGCCGTCGTCGCCTGCGCGGTGGTGCGCGACGATCCCCCGCGCGTCTTCGTGGCCGAGAACCTCGACACCCTCAACTGGGTCCTGGCCTGCCAGCTCGTGGCCAAGACGCCCGGGCACGAACTCCCTGCCGGCGAACGCGCCGCGCTCCGGCAGGCGCTGCGCGAGGAGCGCTGGGGTGACGCCGTGTTCGCCTTCATCGCCCGCACCGGGACCGCCGTGGACGTCTACGAGAGCACGGAGCTGCATGCCGCCGCCGCAGCCACCGTCGGCCCGCTCGAGCTCCAGCTCACCCCCCTGTTCACCCAGTAGCAGGCCGCCGCGAGCCGCGCGTCGGCGACGTCGGTCGGCCGCAGGACCGCCTGGCGGTCGTGGAAGGATGCCTGCATGCCGAGCGACCGCACGACGGTGACCGAGCTCGTCACGGCGCTCGGCATGCTCGGCCTCGCGGACATCGACGCCGCGGTGCGGTCACGCACGCCCGTGATGCACACCTTGTCGCCCGAAATGTGGGAGCGGCTCTCCGCGCTCCGCTCGGGAGGCGCGTACGACGCCGAGTTCCACGCCGCGTGGGCGAACGGGCAGGCCTTCTTGGCGGCTGACGACGGCCTGCGGCGTCGCCTGCCCAAGGTGGTGGAGTGGAAGGGGACGGGACGTGCGCCCAGGGGACGAGGTGGCGCCGATCGACCTGCGTGTCGACCACGTGTATCTGGTCAGCTGCAAGTACCTCTCGAAGATCCTCTTCAACGCATCGCCGTCGCACGTCTTCGACGCCCTTCTCGTTGGTGGCCAGGCCCGGGGCAGCCGGGCCGCTCGGGACGTCCTCCCGGGGGGTGGGGACTGGTACGCCGAGGTGGCGCCGGCGGAGTTCGAGGCGCTCTACCAGGCCGTGCGCGCCGCCGCGCTCGGCGGGGACGGTGGCCCGGCGACGCCCGGAACTCCCAGGCTCCGGGGTGACCCGGACCACCCGCTCCTGGCCCCCGCCGCCTTGGCCCTGCCGGGTCTCGGTACCGCCGACTCGGGTGGTGCGCCCGCGCTCGAAATCCGAAACGGCGCTCCGCCGGCGCTCCTGCGCAACCTTCCGGCCCGCGCCCACGACCTCACCTCGCCCCAGCGCGACGCGCTCGGCCGCTGGCTCAGCGCGGGATGGCCCTCGGGCGCCAAAGCCCTCTATGCCGCGCTTTCGAACGCAGTGGCCCGGGCGTCAGCCCGGCGCTGGGAGTCCGCCATGCAGTCCGGCACCGGAGCGACCGAAGCCATGGTGTGGCGCCTGCTGCGCATCGGGAGCGCGCCCTATTTCGTCCTGGGCTCCTCCGCGGCACGATCGCTCCGCTTGCGCATCGCCACCTCGTGGGACTGGCGCCAGCACTACAAGCTCGTCGGCTTCGCCCTGGAACCTCAGAGCGGGGGGCAGCCCCGGGTCGGCTGGGAGGCCACCGTGCGCGACCGCGCTCTCGCACACGCTGCACGCGGTGGCCGGGCACATCGAGGTGCGCTGGAGCCATGGCCGTTTTGGCGGCCTGCCCGAGGCGAAGGGATACCTCGATACACCACACCACCTCGTCCCTGGGTATGTCCCCTTGCGATGAGGGCGTTCGATCCCGCGGCGTTCACTCCCCCACTACGCGTCCCCCACCTCTCCGCCCCACCCGTCGTGTTGCGGCCGTATACGCCCTCCGATTTGAAAATGGTGCGCCAGGCCTCCGCCGACAATCAGATCCCGTCTATCTCCTCGGTGCCCCGGGACTTGACCGACGATGGGGGGCGGGCCTACATCGAGCGCCAGCAGGCGCGGGCCGCCGAAGGCGACGGTTTCTCCTTCGTGATCGCGCGCGACGTCGAGCCCACCGTCGGTCTCGGTTCAATCGGGCTGTGGCTGCAGGAGATCGAAAGCGGACGGGCCGTGATCGGTTACTGGCTGGTCGCCGGCGCCCGCGGCCGGGGCCTGGCCGCCGCGGCGCTCGGTGCAGTGGTGGCGTTCGCGTTCGGCGAGCTGTCCATTCCGCGCCTGCACCTCTTCGTGGAGCCGTGGAACATCGCCTCGGCCCGGACGGCCGAGGCGGCCGGCTTCATCCGCGAGGCGACCCTGCGCGGGTGGGAGCGTATCGACGGCGATCAGCGCGACGCCGACTGCTACGCCCTCCTGCGCACGGAGTGGCTGACCGGCGGCTGAGCAGCACCGGCGGGCTGGCGGGACGTCTGCCAGACTGCCCCGGTGCGCGGCCCCCGGCGGCCGAGAGCGCGAGCCATGAGGGAGAGGGAGGGAAGTCGATGTTGGTGCTCGTCGAGATGCAGGACGGGGTGGCCACCGTCACCCTGAACCGTCCCGAGGCGCGCAATGCGCTGTCGGCCGAGTTGCAGAGCCAGCTCGATGAGGCCATTACGGACCTCGACGGACGCGACGACGTCGGGTGCATGGTCTTGACGGGTGCCGACCCCGCGTTCTGCGCCGGCGTCGACCTGAAGTCGCTGTCCACCGAACTGCGGACGGTTCAGCAAGATCGCATGAAAAGCCCGGCCAAGCACTTCGGCATGTTGGTGACCCACCGGACGCCGATCATCGGCGCCATCAACGGTCCGACCGTGACCGGCGGCCTGGAGCTGGCCCTGTCCTGTGACTTCTTGATCGCGTCCGAGCGGGCGCGCTTTGCCGACACGCACGCACGAGTCGGGGTGATGCCCGGCGGCGGCCTCACCATCCGGCTGCCGCAGCTCGTCGGGATCGACCGGGCCCGGCGCATGAGCTTTACCGGAGACTTCATCGACGCCGAGACGGCGCGCGACTGGGGCCTGGTCGTGGAGGTCGTGGCCCACGACGCCCTGCTGGCACGCGCCCAGGAGCTGGCCGCCACCGTCGCGGCGATCCCGCTGGACTACATCAGAGAGATCCGCCGCGGCTACGACGAGATGGCTGGTCTGGCCGGTGCGGAGGCCTGGCGGGCCGAATCGCGCTGGTCGAGGAAGTGGTTGGAGGAGCGCTTCGACCAGTCGCGCCTCGCCAGCGAGCGCGAGAAGATCGTTGCCCGGGGCCGGGAGCAGAGCACCGGACTCAGCGGCGGCGCGCCCGGGTGAGGGTGTACGCGGGCATGGACCCGCGGCTGAGCCTGCGCGACGCGGTCGGCCATGCCCAGCGCGTGGAGCGGCTCGGCTACGACGGGCTGCACGTCGCCGAGACGGTCCACGACGCGCTGGCGGTGGCGCTCCTCGTGGCCGAGCACACCGAGCGGATCACGGTCCGCACCAGCGTTGCGCTCGCCTTCACGCGTAGCCCGACGCTCCTCGCGTACGCCGCCTGGGACATCTCGAAGCTGAGCGACGGCCGGTTCGAGCTGGGCCTGGGCACGCAAATCCGACAGAACATCGAAGATCGCTACGCCGTGTCGTTCGGCGAGGACCCGATCGGGCGCCTGGGCGACTACGTGGGTGCAGTGCGGGCGGCCTTCGCATCGTTCGCCTCGGGCGAGGCGCCCTCCTATCAGAGCGCGCACTACCGAGTCACTCGGATGCAGCCGTACTTCAATCCGGGTCCCGACGCCAGCACGGTGGTCCCGTCGGTCTACCTCGGCGGGGTGCAGCGAAGAGCCTGCGAGCTCGCCGGGGCCGTCGCAGACGGGTTCGTGAGCCACCCGACAAACTCCAACCCGCGTTATTTGCGCGAGACCTGCCTGCCTGCGCTGGGCGCCGGCGCACGTGCGGCCGGGCGGGACCTGAGGGACGTCGGATTCGAGATGGTCATCGGGACGCCCGTCATCACCGGCGCGTCGCCCGATGCCGTTGCCACCGAACGCGAGCGCCAGCGCCGGTTGCTGGCGTTCTTGTACTCGACCCCGGCCTACGCGCCCACGCTGGACCTCTACGGCTGGACGGATCTGGGATCGCGTCTGCGGGAACTGATCCGGCGCGAGCGCTGGGATGACCTGGCCGACGTGCTTTCCGACGAGGTGCTCGACGCCCTGGTCCCCTGCGGCACCTTCGAGGAGCTGCCGGGCACGTTGGTCGAGCGTTTCGCGGGGCTCGGCCAGGGAATCGTGATTTCCCCGCCGGCGGGTGCGGCGGACGACGAGCGCTTCCGTCCGGTCATCGAGGCGTTGCAGGCGGCATGAGGTCGTTTCGGCCTCAGCGGGGCATCGGAAAGATCAATTCCTCGGTCGCCATCGCCTCCACCGCGTCGCGCCGCGCCTCGTCGCTCATGCCGGCGTCGCGCTCGGCCGCAGCGAGGACGCGTGGCAACAGCGCGCGGTCTCCTGGCGTGCAGAACGCGTGGACGCCGGGTGTGGAGAGCGCGAAGTGGACGCCACGGTCGATCTCGTCATCGTCCGCCTGTGGTTCGTACCAGGACGCGGCCCACCGCTCCGCCGTAGCGGGATCGCCGGCCACGGCATCAGCCAACGAGTGCCGGTCGGCCCACGGCCGCCGCGCCACTGCCTTTATCACCATGACGCCCAGGTCGCGTTCGGCGCACAGGGCGAGGAGCTCCTCCGCTGGTTCGCGATACTCGGGCCGCGCCCACAGAGCGGGATAGACGGGGAACATGACGGTATCGAGATCGAACCGGCGTAGCGCCTCGAGGTGCGTGCGGGGCACCTCGAGGTCGTGCCCGGTGATACCGGCGAAGCGGGTCTGGCCGGCCTCACGGAGCTCGAGGATCCGTTCCAGCGCGGCCGAACGCCGGTCGAGCTCCTCCAACGTTGTGACCGCGTGTGCCTGATAGAGGTCCAGGACCTCCGCGTTGAGCAGGCGCCTGGTGGTGTCGAACTGCTCCGTGACGCCGTCTGGATTGGCCCGCAGGGTCTTGCCCGCGATGAAGAGCTCGTCCCGGTGCGCCGCGAGGTGCGGACCCACCACCGACTCCGCCGCCCCGTACTGGGGCGCGATGTCGAGATGGTTCACGCCGTGGTCAAGGGCGAGCCGCAGGAAGTCCCCAGCTTCCTCCACCGTGGCCGACCAGCAGGCCGCCCCACCGAGCACCGCCACGCTGCTGTGGTGATCCGTCCGCCCGAGGCGCCGGCGTTCCACTTCGAACCTCCGGCTATCCCTTGAGCTGCAGGACGTTGAAGACGGCCCCGACGTTATCGGCCAGTACGGCGAAGCGGCCCGGCTCGATGTCGGTCGGCCCCATGAAGACCGAGGCTCCGAGCTTCTGCGCCTTGGCCACGCTCGCGTCCGTGTCGGCCACCGCGAAGTAGACACCCCAACTGGGTGGCATCTCCGCCGGCATCTCAGGCGTCTTGAGCATCATCCCACCCACTGAGCGCCCCATCAGCTTCCATTCGGAATAGGCCGGCGGGCCCCCGGGAGGGCCCATGTCCTCGGTGTCCCAGCCGAACACGGCCTTGTAGAAGGCCTTCGATGCGTCGAGGTCCGTCGTGATGAGCTCGCTCCAGCAATAGGTGCCAGGCTCGTTGACCAGCTGGGCGCCCAGGTGCGCCCCGGGCTGCCAGATGCCGATGACCGCACCCAGGGGGTCCGCGAAGATGGCCATCCGCCCGGCGTCCATCACGTCCATGGGGGGCATGAACACCGTGCCGCCGTTGGCTGACACCTTGGCCACGGCGTCGTCGGCGCTGTCGACGTTCACATACGTCAACCACATCGGCGGGAAGTCGGGATTCATCTGCGGGCCCAGCCCCGCCACGGTCTTCCCGCGCAGCGTGCACACCGAGTAGCCACCCGCCTCGGGCGGCCCCTCGGGGCAGTCCCACCCGAACAGGCCGCTGTAGAACTCCCTCGACTTGGCCAGATCCGTGCTTCCCAGGTCCACCCAGGAGGGGACCCCGTCGTCGTAGCGCTCGATGTCCACCATGCCTTCTCCTTGCGTAGATATCCCGACCCGTCCGACGGTACCCGATCGATGTCCCACTCGCCCGCGCTCGAGATGAGATGATCACGGGAATGTCACACGGCGCTGGGGGCCCATGAGCCCCAATCCGATCGGCTCGAAGGTCGAGCAACTGGCCCAGGCGCTGGCCGAGCGGATCGTTCCCCTCGTGATTGAGGCAGTCGACATCGACTCCCTGATCGACCGGGTGGACGTCGACAAGGTGATCAGCCGGGTCGACGTCGAGAAGATCATCGACCGGGTCGACCTCGAGAAGATCATCGACCGGGTCGACGTACAGAAGGTCATCGACCGGGTCGACGTCAACGCCATCGTCGACAAGATCGACATCGACGCGCTCGTGGAGCAGACCGAGTTGGGGTCGATCATCGCCCGGTCGACGACCGGCGTTCTGACTGAGATCCTCGACGTGGTCCGCGCCCAGGGAGTGGGACTTGACGACTTCGTGCTGCGCTGGGGCAACCGTCTCATCGGCCGGGGTCGCAAGATCAAAGACTGGCCCGACGGTCCCCCACTCCTTGTCGCACCGAAGACAACGCTGCCATGACGACCGTGCCGATGCCTGCGCCCGAGATGACCGTCGGCCGGCAGGGCCACTACGCCGGTGCGCTGAGCCGGCTGGCCGCGTTCGCGGCCGACGTCGGAGCCTCCTGGGGCCTGTACACGGTGGGCACCCTGCTCCTCAACTCGGCGGTGAAGCTGGTGACGGGGCACACCTACACTCTGACGAACCATCAGCTGGTGGCCTTCATCGTGTTGGCGTTCTGGGAGTTCTTCTACTTCACGTACCAATGGGCGGTCAGCGGAAAGACGCTGGGCATGGCGATCCTGGGCCTGCAAGTGGTAACCGTGGAGGGCGGCCCCGTCAGCGTCCGCCAGGCGACCCTTCGGACGCTCGGCCTCGGGCTTAGCCTTCTCACGCTCGGCATCGGCTTCCTCGGCATCATCTTCCAGCGAGAGCGCCGCGCGCTGGACGATTTCATCGTGGGGACCGCTGTCGTCTACGACTGGGACGCCCGGGCGGCCCGGTTGCGCTGGATCGCCCGCACGGAAAGCACGGTGCGCCGCCAGCCGCTGCAATCGAGCCATGACGGATCACCGCAGGAGGGTCACGCCGTCTAGGCAACTCTCGGTAGCTCCAGGGCCGCAGCGCCCGTCCATCTACGATGCCGCGCATGTCCTTCACCGAAGTCACTCGGCCTCATCCACTGGTCGCCGTCGTCACGCTCAACCGGCCCGAGCGTATGAACGCCATGGCCTTCGACGTGATGATCCCTTTCCGCGACGCCCTGCGCGAGATCGGCAACGACAATGGGGTCCGGGTCGTCGTCATTACAGGTGCGGGGCGGGGATTCTGCTCGGGGGCCGACCACGAGAACCCTGGGACGATGCCCAACATGGATGGTCTGACGCTCCCCACGATCGCACTGCGTTCGATGGAGTTGCTGGACGACGTCATCTCCACTATCCGCCGGTTGCACCAGCCGGTCATCGCTGCGGTGAACGGAGCCGCCATTGGGGGCGGCTTCTGCTTGGCCCTGGCGGCCGACGTGAGAATCGCCGCCGATGACGCGTACTTCCGTGCCGCTGGCATCAACAACGGGCTGACCGCGGCCGAGCTCGGACTGAGCTTCCTGCTCCCGCGGGCGATCGGGCACTCGAGGGCGGCCGAGATCATGCTCACCGGCCGCGATATCGACGCCACGGAGGCCGACCGAATCGGGCTCGTCTCGCGGGTGGTGCCTCAGGCCGAGCTGCTGGCCGCCTGCTTCGAACTGGCGGACCGCATCAACGGCTGGAGCCGGGCCGGCGTGGAGCTGACGAAGCGGCAACTCTGGAACAGCCTCGATGCCTCGAGCCTGCAGTCCCACATGGACGCGGAGGGCACGTCGCAGCTCTTCGTGCGCATCACGACTCGCAACTTCGAGGAGTCGGTGGCAGCCCGAAAGGAGGGCCGCACTCCCGACTTCAAAGATTGAGCAGGGTGTGGGCTAGGGGGAGTTGACCAGCGAGTTGGCCGCCATTTCGAGATAGTCGCGCAGCTCGAGTGCGTCCTCCTCCGAGATGCGCGCCGCGGCATGAAGGTCCGCGACGGCCTCGAACATGTGGCGCAGCCACGCATCGCGCTCCGGTGCGCCGATGACGAACGGAGCGTGTCGCATGCGGAGACGGGGGTGGCCGCGCTGCTCGCTGTAGGTGCCCGGACCGCCCCAGTACTGCATGAGGAAGAGCGCGAGGTGGTGGGACGACTCGCTCAGATCCTGGGGGTACAGCGGTCGCAGGAGGGGGTCGCCGGCCACGCCAAGATAGAAGCGGTCCACCAGGTCGACGAAGAACTGTTCCCCACCCACTCGATCGAACAATGCGTCCACGACGTCGAGAGTAGAGGACTTAGAATGTCCCCGGTTCGCGGCCGTAGTTCAATGGTAGAACCTCAGCCTTCCAAGCTGATGATGCCAGTTCGATCCTGGTCGGCCGCTCTCTTCAGAAGTGCTGTCCAAGGCGGTTGTGACAGAAGCACCGCCTGGGACATTCTCCCAGTCATCGCGCGAATATGCCGCACGCGGGTTCGACATAGACGCCCTATGCGCCGCATCGGCGAGTCCCGAGAGGGCGTCTGCGATCACCGCGTCGCGGTCCTCTGCGGCCGCTGTGCGGCCGACCATTTCCATGGTGGACATCGCGGAGAGGTCCCGGCGCAGCCCTCAAGGGTCCGCTCCGCCGGCCTGCGGCCGCCCTTGACCGCTGCTTGTCTTCGAGGATTGCCTACGCCCCGTACGAATCCTCTTTGAGTCAAGACACCTATTTCGGCCCAGTCAGAGCGCGACGAGTCAACCCGTCACGTGACGGCACAGGTGCGTAGGCTTCGAATGGGTCCGGGGGTGACTTCGCCTAAGAGCCGGCCGTCAGGGTGTAGAGCCGACCACGCGGCTATGAGTCGTTCCCTTCTGTCCTCCCGGGCCCCTTATCGAGCGTCGAGGACGAGCTGGCGATACACGGCGTTGGAGACCTGGCGCTTGAGGGACCGCAGCGCTTCCTTCTTGGTCTTGCCCTCGGCCACCTTGCGCTCGAAGTAGATGCGACCCTCGGTGCCGGGGTTGCGGATCTGTGTCACCGCGGCCATGTGCAACGTGTTGTTGAGCCGGCGACTCCCTCGCATGGAGAGCCGGTGCACGGTCCGCCCACCAGAGGAGAACTCGATCGGGGCCGTGCCGTTATATGACGCGTAGGCGTCGCGGTTGGCGAAGCGACGGATATCGCCCGAGTATCCGATCAGCGACGCGGCATGGACGGGCCCGATTCCATAGACCTCGGTCACCGACGTCCCAGATGCCTTCACCGCCAGGCGGATCCGCCGATGCGACTCCTTGGTCTGGGCGTCGAGGCGACGCACGTCGTCGAGGAGCTCGAGGATCACGTCGACGCGCATCTGTTGGGCCGGCGACTTTGGGGTCACTCTGGCGAGCAGAGTCTCGGCGTCAGATACGTACATTTCCTTGGCAATTCCGCCTGGAGCGACCTCAGAGAAGAGCGAGTGCAGCCGGCAGACCACCCGAGCTCGCTGACGTCCGAGATCCCAGTTCCGCTTGGAGAGGAGCCGGAGGACCTCGCCGTGATCGGCCGGCTCAACCTGACGCAGCATCGGTGCCCGAAGCGCCGCGATGGCGATCGAGTGGGCGTCGTTGGGATCGTTCTTGTTCGACCGCCCAGTGGCCAACACCCGCACGCGCGAGGCCAAGGTGGCCGGCACATCGAGGACGTCTTCGCCTCGGGCCACCAGCTGCTGCGCCAGCAGGTAGCCCATTCCGCCCACTGACTCGATGGCCCAGGTGCGCTTCTCGAACACATCGGCCCAGCACAAGAGCTCGTCGACCTGGTGGCTCGTCGCCCGGACCTTGACACTTGCGACTTCGTCCTCGTCCCGTCCGATGGCGATTGCAGTGTGCGACGCCTTGTGCGGATCGATCCCGATCATCACGTTCATGCATGCCTCCTTGGCTCGGTGGAAACCACGGGGGCACTCCTGCTTGTGGACTGTTCGTGCTCGATCCTCTTTTGAGCCACTCCGTGGCGAAGTCCGAGCGGGAGACTTCTCGTAAATAGGCCAACTGGCTGGTGCCAGCGGCAGGCACTTTTGAGTCAGTCCCGCAAGGACCTCTAGATGCTACGAATCCAGCGCAGCACCTAGCTCAAGTCTCAAGCAGGCACGATGGGGCTAGCCCTGAAGCAGCTCTTGGAAGCTCACCCAGGCAGTAACGAGGCGACATCTTCATCACCCATAAGCTTGCCGACCAGGCCCGTGTCGAAGTAGTCACGCCACCGCACGATTCGACCGTCCGTCACCTCGAACGTACCCATGACGGGTACAGGCGCCATAACGCCGTTGGCCGTGATCTCGTCCACCCGTTCTGTGAGGACCGTGTCCCCGTCTTCAGCGAGGTTTCTGATGCGGAACGAGATCGGGTCGAACATGTCGAGCTGGAACTTGACCGCCCCCAGCGCAGCGTCACGACCCACCGCCGGTTCCGACCCGATGTTGTGGTACACGACGTTGTCATCGAGGAGGGATTCGATCGCTGCGAGGTCCTTTCGGGCGATCGCCCCGCAAAACTTTCTGACCACTTCACCTGCTGTCGCCATGGCGTGTCCTCTCGTCTCGGGTGGCAAACCTACAGGTTGTATCTTTTACTAACCTACAAGGTGTATGTCAAGGTCCGATGAATCCGGCTCCGCACGAGTGTTGCGTGGCGAAGCCACCAAGGCGGCCCTGATAAGCGCCGCTCGAGAGCTGTTCGTCTCCAAGGGATACTTCGCCACTGGAACTGAGGAGATTGTCGCCAGGGCAGATGTCGGCACCCGCGGTGCCCTGTACCACCACTTCGCGGACAAGGAGGAGCTCTTCCCGCGCCGTGTTCGATCAGGTGCAGACCGACCTCGCTGCGGCCACGGTCGTAAACGAACGCGACGATGCACTTGAACTCCTTACGGCCGCACTTCAGCAGTTCCTCGACGCCTCGGCCGACAACGTCGACGTACAACAAGTCCTGCTGATCGACGGCCCAGCCGTCCTCGGGTGGGATCAATGGCGCAGCCTCGAAGCGCAATACGGCCTGGGAGTGATCACGGCCATGCTCGACGCCGCCGTCACGCAGAAGGTCATTCCTCGTCAACCAACAGCTCCGTTAGCGCACATGCTCCTTGCTGCCGTGGATGAAGCTGCCCTCTACATCGCCAATGCCTCGGACCGCCGACAAGCCCACAATCAAGCCCGCCAATCGCTCAAGCGGCTCCTGGGCGGACTCAGAGGAACGGGATAGACAAAGACTGCCCCCCGTTCGCCGGGTAGGTGAGACGCCACCGCCTTGCCCCGATTGAGCCACGGAATTCATTGTGCGTGCGTTGTCTCGAATCGAGTCCGAATGGCTCTAGGTGAAGGTTTCGCTGGCCACCAGAATCGGTCTATGGCGGCCAGTTTTCGGGCCTGCCCGAATTCCATTAGCAGTGTTCTTGTGACTAGGCGGGGTCCATGCGGGTCGGCCAATGGGTCAAGGCGATCACCTCCGGGCGTTCTCGTCGTGTGGCATGTGGCCGGTGCGGTGCGTCGCATCCCGCCATTTACGACGGTCAACAGTGCCTCATATGCGGGGCGATGATCGGAGCCGCACCGGTGAACATCCCACCGGCGCTCGATGCGGAGAAGGCTGAGAACGACAGAGCAGACGGGAATTACAAGGCCGAACTCGCCGAGCTGAAATTGGAATGTGAAGAGTTGCGAGCTGCTCTGCAGGTTGCACGGACCCGTCCAAACCCAATCAGGTTGTCGGACTTCGAACGGTATGTGCAGCTGGCAGCTCAGGGGCTCGCCAAACGTGAGACATATCCGCTGCCAACGTCGGTCAAGACGCCCGAGGACTTCTACGTGGTCATGGCGTGCGCTGCCCTTGATGCAACGGGACTCTGGGAGCCCTCCGCAGCCCAAACAGGAGACCCCGCGAATGGCGGCCAGAACAAAAGGTCTCTCCACGCGCAAGCCCGCAAACCGACAGCCATTCGACGAATGCTTGGGCTGCCGGCGAAGGGCCAACGCAGACCGAAGCCAATTCGTTCCTTCATACGCTGAACCGGACGACCCGTTCTTTTCTCAGAGCTTTACCAGATCACCGGGTCTGTGACATTCGCGAGCGTCTCCGACTGGCACTTCTGGCACGGTCCCCTTTGTAGAGGTGTCGCACCGGGGTTCATCGCTGAGTCTGACCGACGGCTACCTGTCCCAGTACGCCGGTTATAGGCCTACCCAGGGATTCAATCTCCAGTCGGGGTTTGTGTCCGTCCCCCCCCGACACTGCGGCGACATGATCGCCGAACCGCTCGATTCTCCGATGTCGCTTGGTGCAGCGACATCGGCCTTGTTCAGGCGAAGCGCAGGACAGCATCTCCATCCGAACGAGCCGGGTCGTTGAATAGGGAACCGGGCCAGGGGTCTGAGAATCATCGTCGATGAGGGGAGCGTGGTAGAAGTTGGACTTGGTGGAACGTGGTTGGCCTCGCAAACTCACTCCGCGGGTAATGACTGTTGTCGCCGTTATAGGTGGGACTCTGATGTCGTGGTCGTCCGGTCCAACCGTGGCTGCCTCGGCCACCCCGTCTCCAGCTTTCTACACGTACCAGAGTCCGGGCGTCACCTCCCCTGCGGGGAGCAAGGTCATAGCGTTGACTTTTGACGACGGACCATCTCCTTACACACCGCAAGTGCTGTCTGTGCTTGAGCGCTATCGTGTGCCGGCGACCTTCTTCGAAGTCGGTGAAGAAGTCGAGAAATACCCGCAGTACACCCAGCAGCTGGCCGCGGCTGGCTTTGCAGTCGGGAATCACACATGGACCCATGCCGATCTTGCCAAGATTCCGGTGTCGCAGTTTCCATATCAGATCGATCAGACCCAGTTCACGATCAGCGCCCTGACAGGCCAGACACCGGAGTGTGTCAGGCCTCCGTACGACTCCTGGAATACCACTGCGCTCCAACAGATCGCCGGACGTGGACTCACCACTATGAGCTACTCGATTGACCCGAGCGACTACAAAATGCCGGGCGTACAAGCAATCGTCGACAGAGTCGTCAATGCAGCGTTTCCTGGCGCTGTCGTAGGCATGCACGACGGTGGCGGCAATCGCGCAGAGACGGTCGCCGCCTTGCCGCAGATCATCACCGAGCTGTCCGCCGAAGGTTATTCGTTCGTATCGGTCTGCGGAGGCCGTGCGCCTCAAGGCCCGCAACGTAGCGCTGTCTACGGCTTCGGTCAGTCAACACCACGCGCACCATCATCTATTCTCTCGAAAGTTCCGCTCGTCGGCATGGCTACTGATCCCAGCCAATCAGGCTATTGGCTCGTCGCCGCGGACGGGGGCGTCTTCTCCTTCGGCGATGCCGGATTCTTCGGTTCCACCGGCGGAGGTTCACTCAATCAACCGATCGTGGGTATGGCGGCGACCCCGGCTGGCCACGGCTATTGGCTCGTCGCGGCGGACGGGGGCGTCTTCTCCTTCGGCGATGCCGGATTCTTCGGTTCCACCGGCGGAGGTTCACTCAATCAACCGATCGTGGGTATGGCGGCGACCCCGGCTGGCCACGGCTATTGGCTCGTCGCGGCGGACGGGGGCGTCTTCTCCTTCGGCGATGCCGGATTCTTCGGTTCCACCGGCGGAGGTTCACTCAACCGACCGATCGCCGGTATGGCGGCGACCCCAGATGGCCACGGCTATTGGCTGGTCGCCGCGGACGGGGGCGTCTTCTCCTTCGGCGATGCCGGATTCTTCGGTTCCACCGGCAGCATCCGGCTCGATCGGCCCATCGCCGCAATGGCTGCGACCTCGAGTGGCACTGGGTACTGGTTGGTCGCTTCGGATGGCGGAGTCTTCGCCTTCGGCGATGCGCAATTCTTGGGCTCCCGAGCCGGACAACAGGCGTCAGACCAATTTCTCGCGATTAGCCCGCTGCCTTTTGGTGGCGGCTATCTATTAGCAGCTCAATACCCTGCGGCTCTGGGTACTCGGAGCGTGTGAGTCGCGACTTGCTCTCTTCTACTCGGCTTCGAGCTATTCGCTCGCTCCTGACTTCCATGACTTTGACGGGCGCTGTGTCAGAGGTAGAGCACCCTCCGCTCGATTCGGTGTCGCTGCACGAGGGTTCGAAAGAACCAGCTGCTGTCAGCCTCGAATCAATGTCGCTGCGACGGCGTCGTGCCACGCTGTCGCCCCGGCGTGGAGGCGGATTCTCAGCTCCTTCAGGGGACAAGCCGCCAGTCGGAGTTTGTGTCCGTCCCCCCGCCTGTCCGTCCCCCCGCCGACTCGGACCCCCATACGGCAACTGCGAGGCCGGCCTCTGCTCGATTATGATGCGCCAACTGAACGAGTCCTCAAGGCTCCGCCGACGATGCGGTGCTGAAGGAGCCCGGCCCGCCGGGCTCCAGGCCCATTGTGGAGCCGTTGACCCCGGCCCCGTCAAGGCTGCCCCCTCCGGGCAAGCCTGACGGCTCGGCCTTGACCGGGCCTGGCGGCTCCACCGGGATGTCTCCTCTGTCCCAGAACACCGAGTCGGGGTGTCACCGTGCGGCACGATGGGGATACCTCTAGCGCCCGTTTCGCTGCGCGTTATGGGGCGCTCGTTCTGCTCGGATCTGCCTGTCTTCGACGGGCGCCGATCGGCAGTTATGGCGTTCCGCGCTCGCTATTCGGAAGTGGTGACGCGATTCCGGTCACGTGCGCGGCGTGGGTCGTGCCGTTTTGCCCGGCGGCAAAGCGATGCGACCTCGGAGGCGCTCGCTGCAGTCGGATAGAAGTCGCCGGTTCCAACGATCTCGACTCCGCGGCCGCAGACGGGACACTCGTAGGTCCGCGTGAGCGTGCGCGCGGGAGTGGCCGGGCCCCAGAGCCACCGCCATGCGCGGCGAGCACCGGACCGTAAGCGCATCGGCATCATCGAATGGTGCCCGATCCCGGAACGGATTACACCACCCCGATCGGCAGATCGGGCGCTACGGCGACGGGGCCGCAGGCGGAAATCTGTAGAAGATATGGGGACGGAGCCAGTGTCCCGTTGGAACGTTGGGGTGCTCGAAGTCCGACGACGGATCGCGAATCATGCCGAGGCGTTCCATTACCTTCCACGACCGGACGTTGTCTGGGTTGGTGAAGGAAACGATCTCGTCAAGACCGACCTCTTCGAGTCCGTAGCGAACCGCACTACGAGCCGCCTCGGTCACGAATCCGTAACCCCAGTGCTCGCGGGCTAGGCGCCATCCGACTTCGACCGCAGGCGTGAAGGGAGCGTCAAACGGCACTCGGTGCAACCCGACAAAGCCAATGAACGGCGAGTGGTTCGGCACCTCTACGGCCCACAGACCGAAACCGCAGTCGTCGAACTCCTCCTCGATGCGCGCCACGAATGCGTCGCTCTCCTCTCGGCTCATGGTCTTCTGCATGTGCGCCATTACGTCGGGATCGGCGTTGAGTTCGGCAAAGGGTGCTAGGTCTTCGGCGCGCCAACGCCGCAACACGAGGCGTTGAGTCCGCAGTGTCGGGCCCCTCGCATCGGACGCGAGGTCTCGATCGGGATACACGAGCGCATTTTGCCCGATCCGGCGTGATCTTGCGAGAGTTCGGGCCGCACAGAACCCACCAGCCCGGGTGCCCCAGAACGTGCATCCCCGAAGGACGCGCCACGGGTATCACCTAACGCCGGGTGGGGGGACACCTGACCGTCAAGTAGGTCCGGCTAGTCCTCTGTGTCGATGTATCCAATGCCGCCTGGTAACCAGATCTGCATCTCGGCGCTCCCTACGGCGACGCTGGGGTATCCGCCAACTTCCCCTTCAAGGTCGAACTCAACCTGCTCGTTGTCGTCCAGGCTTGCGTTGAGCAGAAGTTCTGCCATATTCACGGCTGAAAGATCGTGGCCAAATCCGACCACGGTGTCGCAATCAGCAAGGAAATCCTCCTTGCCCATCGGTCCGAGTTCGTCTCGCGTCGTGATCTCGATCATGGGCAAATGCGTTCGACTGGCCACGTAGTCCGCTCGATGCCCAGCGCCTGTCCATGGGTGTCTGGCGTTCTCTCCAGGCCAATATGAGAAGGACTCAGGCGTGGTCTTGTAATCAGCGGTCCAAGACTGCTGCTCATGTCTCACTCTCAGGAGATCGACCCGAGCCGAGTGGTGACGAAGATGGAGTTCGACCGTTTCTGGTTCGGAGTGGAACACCACAGCCAAGATCAGCGAAGCGAGAAGCCGACATCCAGGCTTGGTGATGCACAGATCGATGCTCGCCACGGGGAAGCTGTTGTAGGTGTGCCATCCGGCGAGTCGGAACCAGAGCGCATTTGTTGAGAGCTCTGACGGCGGAACGGGCAGATTGCCGCTGTTGAACTCGAACTCGGCATCGTGGGTGCTGAGCCGCGGGATCTTGGCGGCAATGTCGCCGAATATGGATTCAAGCTCATCTCCCGAGGTCGGCATGACGGAGAATCGTACGAGAGCCGGAACCCGTCCCCAAACGCCGGGTAGGCGTCACCGCCTGGGCCAAACTCCCTATTGGCATCGGGCTTTAAACTGGACGACGTGAGCGACGTGGCATCGTTGCCTTCAGTTCCGTCGGTTGCCAGAAGTAGGGGTCGCTTGATCGTTGGCAGACTCATCGCTGGTCTTGCGCTCGCCGCCCAAAGTCTTTGGGCGGGTGGATACGCCTACGGCGCTGCGGTCGAGAACAGCTACGAGTGGAGGGTCTTTCCCGTGGCCCTGGCGCTCGGACTCCTGCCGTGGGTAGCTGGCATCGGGTTTTGGCTATGGGATCGAAGGAGTCAACGTGACCTGCCGGAGCGGATTGGCCGAGTTGAGTGGGTCACTGGGACCACGGCTGCAGCGCTACTGATACCAACCTTCATAATCGTCTGGCTCGTGACTATCCCCTAACGCCGGGAAGGGGCGGCGGACTGATGACGTGAGCCTTACTTGCGGGTAGTCGCCACCAACCAAGCCAGAGCCCCGTCAGGGTTCCATGTGAGGTCGATGACGGAAGGCTGAATCGATTCGACATCCCAATAGGGCTCAAGAGAGGTACGGATCTCATCCTGCGTCACGTGTCGAGGACCCCACTCACCGGGCTGACGGTCGCTGAAGCAGAGCAGGTGAAGATGACCGCCCGAAGGGACCACTTCGGCCAGGCTGGCGACGTAGCGCTCGCGTTCGTCGTCGCCGAGGACATGGAAGAGACCGCAGTCCAGCACGGTGTCGAAGGTCATACCGAGTTCGGCGAGGGCGAGGGCATCTGCAACGATGAAGCGCGCCGCCACGGACCGTTCCTCTCCCTTCTCCCTGGCCAATTCGATCGCGCGCTCGGAGACGTCGATCCCCACCGCCTCGAACCCGCGTGAGGCAGCCATCAGCGCGTGTTCGCCCGTACCACAGCCGGCATCGAGCACCCGGCCCACCAGCTCTCGCTCCTCAACTAGACGTTCAAAGGCAGGCTGGGGCCGCCCGATGTCCCACGCTGGGGGTTTCTCGGCTGCGTAGATGTCATCGAAGTCGTGGGCCCGGTGTACGCCTCGCGGTGAGGGCGATGGGGCTGAGGAACCGCTCATCAGACCTGCTTACCACCTGACCTGAACCAAGAACACGCCGTTGCTGGCGCGAAGGGTCGCTTTGTGGCCGTGTCCCATTTCGCCGGAACGGAGGGGCAGTCTGGCACCAGTGGGGCAGTCCGCCAGAGCTCGGCGTGCCGCGCGATATCCGGCACTCCCACGCGGTTGACCGCGCTATATCAGGGTCGATGGGGGGACCGTCGCGTCTCCGCCGCAGGCCTTCTGATCATCTCTGAGTTGCCATCCTGGGTCACACTGGGCTCGTGGGTATCACGGTGGTCAGCCCGGAGGAACCGCCGGGCGCCGGGCGGTTCGTGTAGATGTAGCTGACCGATGCGAACTCACGACCGGTAGCCGTCTGTATCGGGTAGGCGAGTCGGACGAGCGCAGGCGACGTGACGAACGTGCCCAGCGCGCAACTAGGCGTGCAGGTGTTGTGGGTGTACTCACCGGACGCAGCCGCGGAGCTCGGAGTCCACGACGTCCATGCGAGATTGGTCAGGCTCGCATTGGCGTCGGCACAGGCCAGCACGATCGTGGAGGGTGTCACTGCGGGCCGCGCCGTCGGGTCGTTGCACTGGTTCAGCACCGAGGGCACCGGCGTCGCCGGCGGCAGGGCCTTATCCGTGGTGCTGAGCCGGTAGCCGCCTCCGCTCGCCGTGGTAGCCATCGCCACCACGGGTGTGGTGGTGGACGGGGGGTTCGCGCCCAGGGACCCGAAGAAGACGGCGTCCCCGAAGCTGAAGATCCCACCGTCGGAGCCCACCAGCCAGTAACCCTTCCCGTCCGCGCTCGCTGCCATCCCGACGATCGGGGCGTTGAGGGCCTTGCCTCCCATCGATCCGTAGAAGGCGGCGTCGCCGAAGCTGAAGATGCCGCCGTCAGCGGCCACCAGCCAGTAGCCGTGGCCGTCGGGTGTGCGGGCCATGCCGACGACGGGCGCGTTGAGCGCCTTGCCGCCCATCGACCCGTAGAAGGCTGCGTCACCGAAGCCGAAGATCCCGCCGTCGGCGGCCACGAGCCAGTGGCCCGCTCCCGGCGTGGCTGCGATGCCGACCATGGGAGCGGCCGGACTGATCCCGAGGGAGTCGAGGGATCCCTCATCCGCGGCGTCGCCAAAGTGCGAGGTGGTCCCGAAGGTGTTGGTCACCCAGTAACCCTGGCCGCTCGGGGTCGGGGCGATACCCACGTAGGGGAAGAACGTCGCCGACCCACTCTGGGACCCGAAGTAGCCAGCGTCCCCGTAGGTGAAGACGCCACCGTCGACGCCCACCAGCCAGTAGCCCTTGCCGTCAGGCGTGGACGCCATGCCGGTCAGGTGGGCGTTGAGCTGGCCACCCGATGGGGAGCCGTACGCCGGCACGCTCCCGAATCCACTCACCGACCCGGTCGAGGCGGCCACCGCGGAACCTGGGCCGGCCATCGTTGCGCCGAGGGCGGCTGGTGCCACCGCTCCGAGCACGGCGACCACAGCCCGCCGTCGGAGCCTGCACGCCTGTGCACCTCCGGCTCGTCGAGTAAATCCCACGATGCATCCACCTCCTGCTCGTATGTGTCTCTCAGACACTCCGGCACCGATGCCGGACCCTGGTACATCGCACTGGTACCGCGACCCTTAGCGCCTCACTGCCCTCGTACGCCGGATAGGTGGGATAGTTGGGTGCGACCGGGATACCCACGGTGCCATCATCATTCGGTTGATGAGGGAGGGTTTCGAGGCGGGGTACCACTTCGGGGGGGACCCTTCGTTCCCACCGGTGAGCTGACAGCCAACAACGAGAGGCGGACCGCATGGCCCTCTTGGCGTTCATCGGAGACGGGTAGATCGAGACCAACCAACTGGGACTCGGACGCACTTCTGTCAGCGATTCGTGGACTGGGTGGCTGCAGCCGCGGCCGCCGCAGCCTGGACTTCCGCATTGGCGGCTTGAGACGCTTCCTGTCCCGGTACCACTGCTCGCTGTCGGGTTACTCCGGCTGTTCACGGCCTGTGTAGCGGCTGCAATCTGAGCATGTTGAGCGGCTGCAATCTGAGCGGCTTGGAGGGCGGCTGCTGCTCGCTGCGATGGACTAGCGACGACGACATCGCCCGTCGCGGGATTGAGCACGACCACGTTCGATGGTGACAACGTGGACGGAGACTTCTTAGGAGGTGCTGGAGATGCGTGCCCTCTCAAGGGCGAAGTCGCCGAGGGCGCAACCACCTTGCCCTGTCCCGCGTCAACGAACACGAGTCCAACGATGAGGCAGCCAAGCGCGACAGGTGTAACCAGGGCCGTCCCGGCTAACTTGCGGCGTCGGCGCTGATGTCGCCGTGCCTCCTCGATTAGCTGAGGACGCGCGATCAGCGACTCGTATGGAGACTGCCGTCGAGCGCGGTGAGTCACGGTTCAAGAAACCTGTTGGATGATCTGAACGAGCTCATCGCTTCGGTACCCATGATGTCGTGCGAAGCTGACAAGTTCCCGTGCCCTTTCGAGCACCGCCATGCGATTGACTGCACTTCCGCAGACGGTGACGCCACGCCCTCGCCGGAACTCAACGAGCCCTTCGTCTCTGAGCGATCGCAATGCCCTCAGCACGGTGTTGTTGTTGACGCCTAGCACGGCGGCGAGGTCGCGGGCCGCTGGGAGTCGCTCTCCGGGTTCGGCCTGACCATCCCCAATGGCACGCCGGATCTCAGACGCGACCTGCTCATGGAGAGGCGCCCTATCTGCTGGGTCGATCTGCGGAGTCAACATAGTGCTAATAAGACTAGTCTTATACCCTCAGTTTGTCCATGGGCCGACTCCCGTCAGACGCCTGCGGTGGCTACAACAGGTCGCCACCACGGACCCCTTGCCTCCTCTCGTTGAGTGCAGATCGGGTCAGAGCCTTTCCCGGGTGGATTCGAACGCCGGCAGCAGGGCAGGTCGTTCGGCCATTTCGGGCTAGGGAGTCCAGGTCCATGAGGGGCGACGTCGAAGCCCTGCCTGTGGAAAGTCCCTGGAGGTGGTCTGCCGGGGTGCCTCACTTCGCCGGTTATGCGAGGCCAACGGTGCTCCGAGTCTCTCAGCCCGTGGTGAGCGTCACTGTCGAGTGCTCGGCCACTGTGGAACCCGCCACGGGTGCCTCTGAGGTGACCCAACTCCCCGCCGGGCTGGCGTAGCCTGCATTGAGGCACACCTTGGCGAGCACCGAGGCAGCCTCCAGTGAGTTCTCCCCGACCACGTTGGGCACGGTGGTTGACAGCAGCGGAGCTCCGGGTTGATCAGCACAGGGTGCGAGCGGTGGGGGGTTCGCGGGTGAACTGAGATCAACCACAACCGGGTTCGCGATCCGCGTGAGGCCCGTGAGGCCCATGAGCACAATTTTGGTGGTGTAGCGCCCAGCGGGAAGCGGAGGCTGTCCGGCCACGGTGCACCACGGGAATAAGGGTCCCGGATGCGAACTCCCGTCAGGTTGGGGCTGCACGCAGCCCTGGTAGGTGGTGACGACCGTGACCGGGAATCGGTTGACGCCAGGGTGCAGCCGGATCGACGGCGGACACGTCATCAGGAGGTCGCCTCCAGGAATGGAGTCCACCCGACCGCTCAGACCGACCGCCAGCCACAGGACGCTCTTGGTGCAAGCTTCCACGGTGATGGCTTTCGGCGTCGTGTTGGTCAACACCACCGTTCCCTTGATCGGCTGACCAGCGACAACTCGGTCCTGCTCCAGGCTCACGCGCACCTTGATGGGCTGGGAAGGCGGCCCACTGGCTGCTGCGGTCGCTATGAACATGGCCACGGTGAGGGCGCTCACAGCCAAGCCGAGCAGGACTCCCGCGCTCTTCCTCATCACAGGGATTATGACGCCGATTCCGCGCAATGCGTTCGGTAGACCCTGGTGCCCCAGTTAGCCGGATGGGCGGGATGCCTCCTCGTCGACCCGGAATCCGGCAATATTCGCTGGTGCTGGATGACGGCTTCACGGAGTTTCGATCTGTAAGGGACATCCCACCCGGAATTTCTGTCGGACGACGCGTCGTGGTCACTGGCATGGCCGGAGCTGGCAAGAGCACGTTCTCGCGAGCGCTGTCGGCCAAGACTGGCCTTCCCGTCATCCATCTCGACATCCACTTCTGGAAACCGGGCTGGGTGGAGCCTTCTGAGGACGAGTGGTGCGAGAAGCAGCGCGACCTGGTCATCAGCGATGAGTGGATTCTCGACGGCAACTACCACGCCACACTCGACCTTCGGCTCGAGCGCGCAGACACGGCGGTGTTCCTCGATACACCATGGTGGGTCTGTGCATGGCGAGCACTCGTCCGAGGGGTCCGCAAGCGTCCGGTTGGCTTCCAGCTGCCCAACGGTTGCGACGAGTCAGCTTTGCGCCGGTTGCGGGAAGAATGGTCGCTCGTCTGGCGCATCTGGCGAGACCACCGATCTGAGCGCGAACTAGAACTCGGAATCCTGTCGCGGCACGCGAACCATGTGGCGTTGTACGTTCTCCGCTCCAAGCGCGCAGGCCCGTTACTTCCTTAGTACATGAGGGCCGTTATCGATCGATCAGAAGGGTGCCCCCGTACGCCGGGAGGTGGGGCAGTTCGGCACTTCGGGGCCACTGGGTAAGTCCTTCCAACTTCAGCTCACGGACGCTTATCGTCTTCCGGCGCCCACCATCCTGACGGAATCGGCGACTGCGACGTCAAGGTCCACGTTGACCTGACTGATGCCGTGAAAGCTCACCTCACAGACGATTCCGCCTCGTTTCCACACCAGAAGTTGGTGACCCATGATCAGCTGGAGTACGCCCGGCCCACCTCCGGAGTCTGAGCACTGGTACAGCTTGGCCATGGCCCCATTGACTCGAAGCGGTGTTGAGGTCATCTCAGGTGCGCAGTACGTGGGAACTGGCGATGCGCCACGTCGGGAACCATTTCCCACAACGGCAGACAAGTTCGTACCGGCCATCACCACGAAATGTCCTAGCGGTCCGCCAGAAATGGATTGCATAGGCACGACGGCTCCGTTGTACTGCTGGAACGTCACTCCCACGTAGCGAGGCGGGACCTGGAAGTTGGATTGACTCAACTCGAGGAGTGAGCGGGACACTTGAAAGGACGCCGGTCCACACGCAGTCTCACCCACAGCTCCAAGACAAGGTGGACCCGAGTAGTTCGATGGAATCGGTATCGGATCTGGCAGGAGTTCCGGGCAAGGCACCGCCCTCTTCGATCGTGAGGCAAACCTCTGACATTGACTTCGTTGCAATGCCGTAATCGGAATCAGTGGCACTCCGTCAACAACCTCTGACTTTGGGACCCTCTGCGTCGTTGCCGGTCCTGCGGCAGCGGCCTGCCGCATCGGTGGCAACAACGCTGATGTGGCCCCAGCTGCGACAAAGACACCCACGAGTCCAAGCCCGCGAAGCCGCCGTGTCTGGCGTTGGGTGCGAAGACGAGGGTGCAGGCTGTGGCGAATCGCCATCCGTAGATGGTACGCAGGGCACGTGATCGAGGAGGGGTGTCCCCGTTCGCCGGGACTGTCTGCCACCCCACGTCACTTTCGGGCTAGGGATCTTGTGGGATAGGGCCGACGGCCGTTGTTCCTCCCTTGCGGTGGGCCGGGTCGTCCAACGGCGCAATGACCGACGAACGATCAGCCGATGTTGACAGAACGACACTGGTGACGAAACCGAGAAATCGATAACCATCACAAGGTGGGCGGCGAGGTCTGCTCAAGGAGCCCTCGGGTTCGTCCGAAGACACCAGGGTGGCGACGACAGTTGAGGTTGACCTGCTCGTCGAGCGGAAGGTCGGGCGCGTACCGCAGCTCGACGGCCTGAGGGCGGTTGCCATCGCCCTCGTCGTGGCTCTGCACCTCACCATCTACTCAAGTGGCCTCGCGAAGGGCGGCTGGATCGGCGTAGACGTGTTCTTCGTCCTCTCGGGCTTCCTGATCACCAGCCTCTTCATCGAGGAGTCGGCGACCCGAGAGGACGGCCGGATCTCGCTCGGCCGGTTCTACCTCCGCCGGATCTTCCGACTATGGCCGGCGTATGTGGCGTTCATCGTGGGGAATCTGATCTACGCCCGCCTCTTTCAGTCGGCCGAGTTCGCGTCGTGGCGCCACCAGCTCTGGATCGGTGCCACCTATCGAATGAACTTCTGGAACGTCAGCAACCAGCCCCACGAAGGGCTCGGGCAGATCTGGACGTTGTGCATGGAGGAGCAGTTCTACCTGCTCTGGCCGGTGGCGTTGCTCCTGCTCAGTCGGTGGGTCTCCCGGAAGTGGCTGATCGTGGTGACCGCCTCGCTGGTCGCGCTCTCCATGGCCGAGAACTTGGTCCTGGCTGCGCACCACGTTCCCTACCAACGGCTCTACTACGCGCCGGACACCAACGCCTACTCGCTCCTGCTGGGCTGTCTCTTCGCGTTGATGCTGAGCGCCGGGTACTTCGACCGGCTCATGATGACGCGTCGCTTCTCCCGGTGGTTCCCGTTCGTGTTCATCGCCGCGTTGCTGGTCTGGACCCGTGCCATCGACGGCACGAAAGACTGGGCCTACGCCGGACCCGTCGAGATCATATGCATCGCGGCGGGACTGGCGCTGGTGGCGCTGATCACGTCGCCCGACACCCTGCTCGGGCGCTTCTTGGCCCTCAGGTTCGTGGTGTGGATCGGCGTGCTGTCCTACTCCATCTACCTGTGGAACGTCCTGGCGCTCATCGCTGTTCCGGCGGGCCAGAAACATGGCATGAGTCAGAAGCTCACCCACTACGGCGTCGCGGCGTTCCTGCTCGTCGCGCTGCCCCTAGCGTCGTACTATCTGATCGAGCGGCCCGGCCTGAAGCTGAAGAAACGCTTTGAGGTCAGACGCACCGGAGTCGACGCACTCCAGATCGCTCCAGAGTAACCCCGAGCGAGCAGGGTCGTCACTGCTCCCGCCCTGACAGTCCCTCATCTGAACCCCAGCCCTAGCAGAGCTGACCTGACCGTTGTGGCATCAGGTGCCCCATATCGCCGGGTAGGTGGCCTGCTCAGGCGAAGGCGACGTTGACCCAATCGCCCTCTTCGATCACAATCCGAGACCCGTACTTGGCCACCAACCGGACCGAGATGTCAGGGCGACCACTCTGGACCCGCACTTGAACAACACCCGCCTCTTGATTAGGTCCGAAACCGTTGATTGCGGGTCTGCCCTTGTCATCGAGATCGCTGAGATCCCAGTCCTCCGTCTGCAAACGGACACAGACCTCTTGGAGTTCGGCGAACGAGTAGAGGCTGCGCCGGACCCTCAGTCGTTCTGGCAGATTGAGGGTCGAGCCGAGAGCCGCTTCATGCTGCTCCAAGGATCCGGTGAAGCTCACGCCGTATGTCCGATCAGCCCTATTCAGCCAACTCCCTCCGTACTCGCTGGGGTGTTCATGGCCGTAAGCCATGATGCGCTGCGTGTCCTCGTTTACCAACATCTGAAGGTCACCAGTCGGCTCATCTCCGTCGTAGTCATCCACACCTAGATCCTCCCGCCAGCGAGACGAGCGATCAAGGTCTGGGTGCCCCATACCGCCGGTCCGGGGCACCCCGACGCTGCACAGCCGAGACCTCTGACAAGGGGGCTGTAGGGATAATCCGTCACTTTGGGGGTTGGCGGGATCCCTCACTTCGGGCACCAGAATGGTGAGGACCCTAAAGAGGAGGAACCTCTCATGCCTGGTGTCTTCGTGGTCACCGACAGCTCTTGCGACTTGGAACAGGACGACATCGACCCGTTCAATGTCGAGATCGTGCCCCTCACGATCCGATTTGGCAGCGAAGAATTTACCGACCGCCAGGACCTCAGTGTCGAAGACTTCTACCAACGAATGGCGAACATCGAAGACCTCCCCCAGACGGCCTGCCCGTCGCCCGGTGCGTTTGAACAGGCCTTTCACAACGCAAGAGATGCCGGCGCTGAGGCAGTGATTTGTCTCACCCTCTCGAGCGTCTTGTCAACCACATTTCAGTCAGCCCTCACCGCTGCCGCCACGTTGGAGGGGCAGATTGTCGTCCATGTGATCGACAGTCGGACGGTGTCAAGCGGGCTAGGCACTCTTGTGATTGAAGCCGGCAAAGTAGCCGCCGAGGGGGCCGACATCGGCACAGTATTACGTCGAGTCAGCGACCTCATCCCTCGCACGCACGTGCTGGCGGCTCTGAACACCTTGGAGAACCTGAAGAAGGGTGGGCGAATTGGGGGCGCGACGGCAATGGTCGGGTCACTGCTGTCGATCAAGCCGGTTATCGACCTTACCGGTGGCGTCGTCCACGAAGCCGGTAAGGCTCGGACTCGCAAAAGGGCGTTGCAGATGCTCTATGAGCGAATGGGCGCTGCCGGGCCGATCGAACACGTTGTGGTGATGCATGGCGGCGCACCTGACATCGACCAGTTCCTCGACCTCATCGCTCCCCGCTTTCCCCGAGAGGCCATTCGGATCGGCACGTTGGGTGCCGTCGTCGGCGTGCACGGCGGCGCCCGGATGATCGGTGTCAGCTGGATTGCCGCTGCATAGGGAATCTGGGTGCCCCCTACCGCCGGAACGGTGAGACAGCAAAAACCCATCACCGCTGATCCGTGAGTACGCCTACGACCTTCGGGAAGTTCTTCTTCAGGTTGCCCCGACTCAGATAGCCACTTCTCGGTGATGCCAACCCGACCTGGTTCTCATACTGGCGAAGGCCCGGGACCGCTGCGTGCCAGTGGCGCATGCAGCGCGCCACCACAATGAGACCGCCGCGGTCCATCGCAGCTCGCACGAGCTCGAAGCCGTAGCGCTGGGAGGGGAAAGTGACCCGAGGGGCGACCCACTCGCGTGAGTGATACCCGTGCAACTCCACCATCAGCAGCCGACGGGCGAGAACGCCGAAGCCACCGACTTCGACGGCGAGATCCCTTGTCCGGGCTCGCCACCATTTCCCGGGCTCGGTGTCTGCAAAGCGGTCCGTTAATGGCCAGACGGGGGTGCCCTCAGGGGTCATGATCGCCTCGAGGATGGGTTTGAGCGCACCGGGGGCGCACTGCTCAGCTAGACCGGTTTCGCTCCATCCAGGGTTGGCGAGGAGCACGACTACAGGTGCACCGAGGCAGCCAGCGAAGGGTCCCGGAGGCCAATCTTCGATGATGCGGTGCGTCGTGTTGCTTTGGTCGAGAGCCGCGTTGAAGGCATCGACGTGGGGCTCGTCTGCGGGGAGAATGAAGGGGGCCCGGCTAGGAAGCTCTAACCAAGGATTGACCGATGCCACGCAGGAAAGCGTACGCACTGCTCAAAGCTCGCGGGCCAAGGAGGCTCGCTGGCGCACCTGGACCTGCCCCACTTCGCCGGGTCTGAGTCATTCTCGACCGGCACCTACTGGCACATCGGGAACCCAATTCAGTCCCGATTGCAACGAGTGAAGAATCGCCCTAGGTTTCCGAATCGACTGCCAGAGGAGGCCGAGCAAATGAGCAATAACGTCCAGTTGATTCGAGATGCGTACGACTGCTTCGGCCGAGGCGACATTCCCACTCTTCTCGGCATGATGGACCCCAATATGCAGTGGAGCGAAGCAGAGGGGAACCCATACCAGCCGAGCGGCGAGCCTTGGCATGGACCCGACGCCGTCTTGCAGAACCTGTTCGTGAAGATCGGGGCAGACTTTGATGGCACCTTCGTCGTTCATCCGAAGGACTTCTACGATGCGGGTGAGACCGTCGTCGTCGAAGGGCGCTACACCGGGACCTTCAAGGCCACTGGCAAGAGTTTGGACGCGCAGATGTGCCACGTATTCAAGATTCGCGACGGCAAATTGACGAGTTTCCAGCAGTTCGTGGACACGGCGCAGATGCAAGAGGTGATGGGCGCTCGATAGCGGCCAAGGGGGCGGAATCGCAACCTCTGGGGACTGCCCCCTATCGCCGGGACGGTGAGACCCTGCCGCGATTCGGAGATGCCCGGATGTTGTGCACCGTCGTCTGCTGCCCAAGCTCGCGGATCCAAGCTTAGGGCCAATCGACCCAGTCTCTTCGGATCGTTTGAGCCTTCTCCCGGACCCGCTCGTTGGGATGCATCTCCGCTAGTACGACATATGGTTCTGGATCAGGATCGCTTCGCAATTGGGACTCGACCAGAGATTCGAGGATCACAGCGCCACTCTCTTGAATTGTTGGGTCCGAGTCATTCAGCAGCTCTTCGACGATGTACAGCTGACTATTCACGACGACGAGACACAAGACGCTGACCGCAGTTTGACGGCGTTTGAGGTCAACCTCGAATCGGAAGATCTCGATGCACCGGTCCCCTGCAGAGGGCGGCTGTACGTCAGCCAAGACCAAGCGGGCGAGCTCGGCACCTGGCTTGTCATCGACGCACCAATCAACGGCATCGCGAAAGCGTTGCTGGCCGATAGTCAGCTCCAGAGCCATTCGGGCGACCCATGTTCCGCCGGAGCCCCCTGTTGCGAGAGTTTCACCCACCTGATCCCAGTCGATCGGATCAACGAGAGGTCCATCGGTCCAATGCGTACCGCGTTGCCTGCAGCTCGCGGGTGACTCCGACATCAGCGTCGGGGCGGACTCAAGGCTTGCCAAAAACTCATGCACGAACGCAAGCTCTTGTTGAAGTTGAGGAACCGTTTGGTCCTCGCTCTCAGAGAGATGGCGCAGATATCTCTCTGAATCGTGTTCTCCCAGGTCATCCCCATAGGCCAGCTGATTCATACAACGGATTCCGTGCCATGGGATCAAAGGATCGGGATCGCTCAGAATCTCACCGATCACTGGCAAATCATCTATGCGCACCACGCCAGGGAGGATTTCCAATGCCGCTCGTCGCCTTTCCACGTCCGAGTCTGTTCTCCAGATCTCGAGGCAACGGTCGTGAGCGGCCTCGGACCGTAGGTGGCTGACAACTGACTCGGCGACGACCCATCCACCCTGGAATGTCAGATATGTATCAACGGCAGCACGAAGATTGTCCTCTCCGAGGATCAAGGCGAGAGCACAGTGAGCAGCATCCAGGTCGATCCCAATAGCATCATTGAGCGAGGCCCAATCGATAGTTGAGCTGTTCGTTCCCCGAGCTGATGCCACCAGGGAAGTCTGATTGTCGAAGGATCAGCACGCAAGGCTGTGGAAGACCCGGTGAGTCGAGATTGACTTGTCACCTCCCGCACTAAGGAGTGCCCCCGTTCGCCGGACTGGCAACACCGGATCGATCGCTTGCGGGCCGACACACCGAGGGCGCTTAGAGTTGATTAGGTGAGTTCGCCCGCACGGCCAACCGACTGGCGCTCTGTTATCGAGTTCCGCCGAGGGACGTACCCGCTCCCCTGGGCGCCGGAGAATCACGTCCAGACGATCGAAGTTGTGATTGATGGAGTATCGCTCTCGGAGCGCTTCGCAGAAGTCGGATCATCCGGATACGCCATCCTGGCGGATGAAGAGGTGGCTACTGACCTAGGAATCTGGGGTCCTGGTCCAGTGGAGGAGTGGGACGCGCCTGAAGGTTTCGTTCCGGTTCTTACGTGTGGGTGCACGGTGTACGGGTGCGGAGGCAGCTATGCCCGCATCACTTACAAGGCGGACACCGTCCAGTGGAGCGACTTCCACAATCAGGGATCAGGCAAACCCGTTGCCGTGGGTCCGTTCTTCTTCGACCGGGGCCAATATGAGCAGGCTCGCAAAGTCTTCTCAACTTGGTAACGGGTAGCCGGTGGCGAGCCTGCCCGACTTCGCCGGGACGGTGCCACCGTGCGGCACAACGGGGCTACCCACAGGGACATAGAAACGGCATGATGTCACCGTGTCGCCGACCATCTCTGTGTATCGCAGCCCAGACATCAAGGTGGACCGGAATCGCCTTTACAAGTTGGTCAATGACGACCAAGAGGTAGGAGAACTGTGGGCGGAAAACGCTTGTCGTTCGACGTGCCCTCAGGCGAGCGACGGATTTTCGTAAAGATCGACTTCATGCGGTCAAACGAGCTGGCGCTGGCACCTCAACCGGGTGACGCTATTGACCTGATTTGCACCGGCAGAGGATCGCCGATCGCCTTCTTCAATACGATTTTTCGCCGAAACGCTTATCTCGATCTACACGTTATGACTCCATCGGAGCGAGCAGCGTGGGAAGCGGCGCAACCCAGTCCTCCCAAGCCCCGCAACCTCGGAGCTGACGGTGCCCCGTAACGCCGGGCTGGTGGGGCGCATTCCCATGAGTACACGACGTACGTTGAGTAGATGAGCATCGACGACGAAGGTCGCGCCCCCATCTGTCCCTATTGCGGCGTGACTGCTCTACCGGGTGACGCTGGGCATGTTCTTGACCCGTGCTTCATCTGTGAAAACCCCGACTGCGAGGCCTTCGGCGAAGTGACCGAGGCCGGTTAGTTCACTCCATGGTGTCTGCGAACGCCGGAGGTGGGCGCATTACGTAAGACGCTGGCTGTGTCTAGAGGCCGACTGTGCTCCTCCCGCATTCCTACGGCTTCGGCGGCACCGTGCGGGGTCGCATCAACTCGAAGAATTCCTCCTGTTTCGCGACGACTTGAATCGCGTCCCAGAACCGGAGCGCCTCTTCGCCGGTTGGCGCTTCAGACATGACCGGCCCCTTGAATCCATACGGCGGATCCGACTCAACGACAATGGTCGGAGTCTGCGCCTTTTGGCCGGCGAATGCATAGGCAATCTGCATTGATTCGATAATGGACGTATCCCACTTTTCGTCGTGTTCCGCATCAGCGAGCGCTGGGTTCAGCCCGCAGGCCTCGAGGCAGTCGCTGATCACCGATCCGCCGCCCCCCAAAAGGACTGAATGGTCCATCCCGAAGTAACGAGGTCCCCATTCTGTGTACAGGCCATCCACGGCAGCTTCCCCGACCTCTGCACGCGCTGCCTCAAAGACCCGCAGCATGCGGTGTGAGAGCTCGTGCGCCGCCAAGCCAAACGCTCGACGTTCAGAAGGAAATCCTGGCGCCAAGTCGTAGTCATCTCGAATCTCGATGCAGTGCGACTTCCATGTGATAGTGAGATCTCGTGCCGGAGCGACGTCGACGAGCCATCGGGAGGTTACCCACGCCCAGGGGCAACTCGGGTCGACAAAGAACGAGACGTTGCTCATACCGTCACGTTATCGGCAGGTCTCGATGGGTCGACCCGATGGCCTGCCCCCGAACGCCGGGACGGTGGGACACTTCGGCACCATAGGGGCAGTAGGTCCGACTCGGGCAAAATGGTGAAAGTGCGACCAGACGACATCAGACTTTCGTTCAACGAGGCCCCTGAGATCTACGACAAGGTGCGGCCTCCCTATCCCACCGACCTGTTCGACGCCCTTTTTCAGATGCTGCCGTCCCAGCCGGAAATCGTGGAGGTCGGTCCGGGAACAGGCCAAGCCACGAAGGATCTCCTTGCCCGAGGAGCATCGGTGCTCGCCATAGAGATAGGTCCGGCGACAGCCGCCAAGTTGCGCTCGAACCTCCCTTCGGAGCGCCTACGAATGGCCGTCGGTGACTTCGAGGTAATGGAGATCGCGGCTGGTGAGGCCGACGCGGTGTTCTCCGCCACCGCCTACCACTGGATCTCTCGAGAGGCGCAAACGGATCGTCCCGCTGCCATCCTGCGACCTGGCGGCCTCGTGGCGATCGTCGACCTAATCCAAGTCGACTCGCCCGAGGATGCGGGCTTCTTCGTGGCTGCCCAGCCGATATACGAACGACATGGACAGGGTCACTCTGGACCCCCCGCACCGAATCGTGAAACCGTCGATCCGAAGATCCGCGCTGCTTTGGACGAAGATCATCGTTTCGACTGCGTTGACGTCCGCCAATATGATTGGAACCAGACGTACAGCGCTTCGGACTACCGAAACCTGATGCTCTCGTACTCCGGCACTCAGATGATGGAGGAGTCCGACCGAGTTGGCTTGCTCGACGATATGGAGTCCTTCATCCGGAACGATTTCGGAGATGTCGTCACGAGGCCGCTCGTCGTCACCCTCACTACCGCCAGCCTCCGCTGACCTAGTACCGATAGGTCGGCGCTGCCCCCGATCGCCGGGTCGGTTGCACTTATCTCTCAAGGCGAAGCTGCCGACTCCTCCGACGTGGGCGTGAACCAAACTCAGGCCACCCACGGCACGTTGTGGCGCGTCTCCCTCGCGGGACGGGTCGGCGGGACGGTGGTCGCCCTTGGATGGCTCGCCCTGGCCCTGGCCCTGGGCATCACGTTGGGCGGAAACAAACCCCCGGAGCAGGTTCGTCACCCACCGTTCTGATCTGGACCCTCTTTGTCGTCATCGTCTTTAGCGTGTGGCGATATGGATTCGTCCCGTACGTCGAGGCCTCCGCCACCGAGCTTGTCATTCGCAATGCATTCACGGAGAGACGCATTTCTTGGAACCAAATCGAAACGATCAAGCCTGGGACCCTGGGTCTGATTATCGTCACCAAGGACGCGAACCTGCCGAAAACTGCCTGGGCCGTTCAGAAGTCCAGGGGCGCTCGTTGGCTGAACCAGCGACGCCGTGCCGACGAAGCCGCAGATGTACTTTCGGAGTACGTCCCGTCGGCCAAGCCCTAAATACTCGGCGCCAGGGTGTCCCCGTACGCCAGCTCAGGGTGCACTATGTACGCTCGTGAGGGTGGTTCTGGGATCGCGACGTGACCCATCTGCGATCGCGGCTCTGATTTGTGTCGTGATCGTTGGCCTCGGCATTGGCCCTCATCCGGCGGCGGCGAGTTTGCCGCTTACACCGTGCTCACTTGATTATCTTTCGCTCTCCTTGGCGCCCCTGCCGGACTATGACAGCACATCGAAAGGCATGGTCATCGTTGTTCAGAACAGAAGCTCGCGGCGCCTGCCTACTCGCAGGGTATCCACGTGTCGTCGCGAAGCGACCAATCGCCGGAACGCTGACGGCGCGGGAAGGAACCTACGTACATCGGTGGCTGGTTCGACAAGGGAAACCCACCACCGCCCGTAGTACTCCTACAACACCAACGGGCTCACGCTTTCCTCTGGGCCGCGCTGCCGAGTTCCATTTCCCCTGCGTGCAAGCCAGGGTACTACCGCACGGTTACCGTGTCCTTGCCAGGCTCGTCGGCCTCAAAGCGGCTGTC
This sequence comes from uncultured Acidimicrobiaceae bacterium, assembly GCA_963744225.1. GTDB lineage: Bacteria > Actinomycetota > Acidimicrobiia > Acidimicrobiales > RAAP-2 > Bog-473. The sequence goes on along the minus strand of CAVUSV010000004.1, from coordinate 2,156,043 downwards.
GGCGATGCAGTGGCTTGAGGTGACGATGCTTCCAAGTTGCAAGAGTCTTGCGGTCACGCCCTTTCTCAAGGGAGCCATCCGGTAAAACTGCCCGGGTATATCCCAGTACGCCGGGACGAAGCTACCTACCCGTCGCCGGGAGAGAGACTTACTCTGAAGCCGATATGGAGTCGATCTACCATTTGGCCGTTGGTGTGGAATGGTCGGAAGCGGTGGAATCCGGAGGGCCATACGCCCGATCAACCCTTGGGAAATCGCTTGACGACGAAGGGTTCATCCATTGTTCCCTCGCAAGCCAAGTGGGGACGATCGCCGACCTCGTCTATAGGTCCCGGCGTGATGTGATGCTGCTGGTCATTGATCCGTCACTTGTTCCCGCGGAGATCCGACTGGAGAACACCGAGGGTGGGGATGACCTGTTTCCTCATATCTACGGCGAACTCCCCTTGACGGCCGTCGTCCGGGCGGAGCCTGTGCCTCCGAAGGACGATGGCACTTTCGACCTGAGGGGACTGCTTTAGCTACTGCCCCAGTTCGCCGGGAGGGTGGGAGACTTCGGCACGACTGGGGCATTCTCATGTTCTCGGTTCCGAAGAAGTAGAGGGATCGAAGGTGATCCTGAGGTAGCGACGGCGTCGAAAGAACGTGGTGACGATCGTGGCGGTTCCAGGGCCGCACTCCAAAGCCACCATTTCCCCCGCTTTGGCCATAATCGGCAGATCCTCGCTAGACCAATACTTCTGAAGCGTCACCTTGATCTGGTGGTTGCCGGGGATCATTTCAAAGTCCCTAATCTCGCCCAATCCGATCTGGCCAACTTTGGTTGAGTCAATCCAGACTCAGTAACGGACCAAACGGTCCCGCCAGAAGTTCTTCCGGCGGTGGATCCTCAAATGGGCTTTAGGAACCACCGACTGTTGTGGACGAGGTGCAATTTCTGCGGCCTCATCCTCGTTCACCGGATCGATGTTAGGGCAGCTCTAGATCAGAGGTTCATGCGACGACTGCAGGTAGGGCGGATGCCCCCGAACGCCGGATTGGAGTGACGCCCGTTAGGCCTGAAGTGCAGCGATACGGCGGCTGAGATTGACGGCATGATCGCCGATCCGCTCGTAAAAGCGCGATATGAGAGTGACCTGAGCGGCAACCGACATTGGCATCTCCCCCTTTGCGATCTCGTTGCTTAGTCGGTCGTGGAGGATGTCTAACTCCTCGTCCTCTTCTTCGAGGTCCAGGGACGCCGCGTCCTTTTCGACGTAGCAGGCAGCGACCGCCTGCCACATCTCGGCCGCCACTTCAGACATGCGTTGGACAATCCCACGACCGGTGGGCGTCATCTCAGATCCGGTGTTGGTCAGTGCCCGCTGGGCGATGTGCTCTGCGAGGTCCGCGCTGCGTTCAAGTTCGGGAAGGATCAAGAGGACGCCGACAAGCTGTCTCACCCGTTCTCGGTCGAGGTCCTCGGCGTTCATCTCGGACCACACCAACAGCTCGACCTCTGAGGTAGCGTCGTCGATTTCCTGATCGCCATCGATAACTCGCTGAGCCAGTTCGATGTCGGCGTTCAAAAGGGAAAAGGTCGCCCTCGCAAGGGCTTCACGCACCTCGCCAAAGATCTTCAAAACCCGCGAGTCGAGAGAGGGCATGGACAGAAAGATACCCAGTTCACAGGCGTTAGTTTCCTAGCTGTTCGCGTGCAGTTCACGGAACCGTCACGCTGGGAGAAACTCAATCCCCAGGCTGTGCACGGAGTCCAGCGTGGAGGTGACTCGTTGGGCATGCCTCGTGCCACCGTGACTCGGGAAGGCCCTCAAGGGTGTCCGGGGGGGTCTGATACTGAGCGGGGTCTGGGTATCCCATACCGCCGGCTGTGGGGACGCGCTCTGGCATCGGGTGTAGTGGGTTCACGGGACGGACCATCCCGGTTATCCAGCGACAGCGATTCGCTTGCCCGAGCGGGTGCCTCGTCGCCCTCCGTCGCACCCAGCGATCAGAATGCCAGCATGAGTGTTTCCGGCATCCTGATCGCAGAGAGCATCTCCAAGGGCAGCCCGCTTGAGGGTGTGACCCTCCAAGTTCACAAGGTCAGTAGAGGTGACGTTGGAGAGGTGAAAGCTGGACAGCCCCTCACTTGGACGTTCATTGAGTTCACCGTGGAAGATCAAGTCGTGGCCGATCTCGTTGAAGCGCTAAGCCGCTCGCTCGATCCGAAGGGCGGCTGGTACTGCGACATTCGGACGACAGAGGAGACTTTCGTGATCTTTACACGACAAGTCTTTCGGTATGCCCGTGGCGACCGGCAGGGTCGAGACGAAGCCGAGGCATACGGTCGATCGGTAGGCGTTCCCGAGGCGCAGCTGGACTGGCCGGAGTAGCTCATAGGTGTCGATGCTGAGGGAATCGCTAGTGCACTAAAACGCCGGGACGGTGGGCAGTCGCTACCGTCGTCCCGTACTCGTCAGCGAGGAGTAGTGGCCAATGACCATCAAGGTGCAAGTGACATTCGACTGTGAGGATCCCCATCGCATGGCCCGATTCTGGGCGGGAACTCTTGGATACGAGAAGGAGAACCACGTCGATTTCGTTGCAGAGCTCCTAGCCGCTGGGCGAATTCCAGAGAGCGCAACAATGAAGGTGGATGGCGGGATTCAGTTCGCCGATGTCTCCGCATGTCGTGACCCCGAGGGCGCCGGTCCGCGGCTTTTCTTTCAAAAGGTTCCGGAAGGCAAGACCGTGAAGAATCGAGTTCACCTTGATCTTCATGTGGGCGCAGATCGATGTGATGAGGAGACTGAGCGCCTGGAAGCCCTGGGCGCCCGAAAGCTCTGGTTTAGTGACGACCGTGGGGGCCCGTGTTGGACAATGGCCGATGTTGAGGGCAATGAGTTCTGCGTGGATTGACTCCCCAATGTGCACTCGGATCACTAGCGCCTGACAGTGCCCCCGAACGCCGGGTCGGAGCCTCAGTCTGAGTTTTCCCAAGTCAGGATGCCCGGTCCATCTTGCGTAGTGACTGGCACCCAGGCCTCGTCAATCTCATGAGCCCGTGACTCATCAAGCGCCAGTCGTATCTCAGGATGACCCGATCGGATCGACGACATCACAATGACCAGCGGAACAGCCGCTCGAACCTCTGCCAACACATCCTCCGGGAGTCCACGGTGAGTTCCTGACCCGCCCAGGCTGACTTCAAACGCTCGCCTCAGTGCCTGTCGACCCTGTTCACTGTACGCCGGCACGTAGTAGCCCTCCACTCGCCGTGGCAGACACGCAGTACCTCCGGTTTGGTTCTCGTAGGTGACCCGTGTCGAGGCTTCAACGATGACGGCCATCCACGGAGGACAAATGAATCCACCCGTCAGCGAGACGACTGGAGCGTCAGCGGTTGGCATGGTCACATTCTGCCTGGGAACGGTGCCCCCGTTCGCCGGGTAGGGACTGGCTCGGGGCTGTCGACCAGCGAGACCATTGCAACTTCGGCGACGTCTCCGATAGCCTTGGTGGTTCCGACAACGAAGGCCAACGGACGCCGAGAAGTCCAACGCTCATGCACAAACAGTCCGATTCACGCAACGACCCCATTCGGACTCTGTGAGCCGGAGGAACCGTCGCTCGAGTCACTACATCGAGCGACGACGAGTTCCGATCCCTTGTACCAATCACCTGGTCGTTGCACCTCTCTGGGTTGCCTTTCGGGCAAACCTTGGCACGTTGCTTCGAACCTGTGACGCCGTCGGAGCCTGTATGGCCGTGCCAGAGACGGACCACTACCGCCGAGCGCTCACGATCGGCAACACCCTGCCGGCTCGACCTTGTGTCCATTGGGTCGACTCCAAGCTCGGCTGGATTGAACGCCAGCAGCACCAAGGTGCTCAAGTAATCGGCGTCGAGCTGCACGAGGACTCGGTGCGGTTGGCTCAGGTCCGGCAAGCCAGGAGCCGAAGCATCATCCTGCTCGGTCACGAGTACTTCGGGTTGCCTCAGGAAGTCTGGCCATTCCTGGACCAGGTCGTCGAGATCCCGATGATGGGAGTGGGGAGTTCGCTCAATGTTGCCGTTGCCGGCTCATTGGTCCTCTACAAGGTCGCTGGCCTCGCCTGAGGCGCCCTCGTACGCCGGGACTGCACCATGGTTACAGGCGATCAGCTGCTGACTCACCCATGCGCTGAATCTGAAGGCCTCAGGCAGCCACTTCGGCGACCACGACGGAGACATTGTCGCGGCCGCCATGAACAATGGCACCGTCAATCAGGTTGTCAACGATGCCGGCCACGTCTCCGCCTGCCGCCATGGCATTCGCTATCTCCTCGCGGGAGAGCTCGTTGAACAGTCCGTCCGTACAAACGACGATTCGATCTCCCGCTTCGACGGCCAGCGTTGTGCGGTCGATCTCGACATCGGACCCGACGCCGAGTGCTCGGGTGAGAACCCCGTAATAGGGGTGCTCAGTTGCGTCTTCCTCTCGTAGCTCGCCACGCTGGATGAGTTCGGCCGTCACGCTGTGGTCCTGGGTCAGTTGGGTCAGCACATCTTCATGCCAGAGATAGGCCCGACTGTCACCCACATTGACGAGTGCAAGGTGTCCGTTCGTGAGGAGTCCTGCGACACAGATCGTGGTGCCCATGCCCTCGAGCCCAGGCTGGGCGACGGCCCGGTCTCGGATTGCCCAGTTCGCGGCACGTAGCGCCGCTTCGAGCTCGTCTGCTGATCGGCCCGTGAAGACCGCAGGAATCACACCCGCGGCGGCATTCGCTGCGATCTCGCCGCCTGGATGTCCGCCCATTCCGTCGGCAACCAGCGCAAGTCGATTGTTGCTCACGATGGCGTCTTCGTTGTTCTCGCGTAACTGGCCGATGTCAGTACGTCCCGCGGTTCGCAGGGTGATCATGAGTTCCTCCTTGGAATCTGGGTGAACAATCGGGAATCGTGGATCCTGGCTCCCCGCAAAGAGGCGGCGGGCCAGGGTGAGCGCACTCTGGCGGTGGTTCGTGTTGGTTTGGAGCTGTCTCTCCCAGGCATCCAGCCGTTCCCGGGATGGTTGATGCATGAACGCGCGGATGTCGGCGAGCGGCACTGTCGCTTGTCGTAGGGCATCAATCACCCGGGCATCAGCCAACTGGCCTGGCGAGTAGTAGCGGTATCCCGAAGTCGGGTCCACCGCGGCGGGGGCGAGAAGGCCCTCGGCGGCGTACGTCCTCAGCCGTTTGGCCGAGAGACCCGAGCGCTCGGAGAACTCACCTATTGCCATGAGGTCGTCCACAAGTTGAAGCATGGACCCTCCCCGATGGTGAGAGTCAAGTGGGCCGATCGGGACCCGCTACCTTCCCCAGTACGCCGGGACTGTGGGGCACTCCAGCACTCTCGGGGCCATCAAGCCAGGGTGCGCCCCGACCCTCTGGTTGTAGCTACATGTTCGTGGCGACGATCCGGCTGAATCCAAGGTTCTTGCCCTGATCGACCCGCAGCATCGCCACTTCATCGATCGCTACTTTCTTCCAGCGGTCATTTGTCTGGGGCAGTTTCGCCTCCCCAAACATCAGCCAGTCCTTCCATCCCTCCTCGATGGAATCGGCCACATCGACGTGGACCTTGCCCGTCTTCTCCCAGTGCTCCCGCGTCCATTCGGGACAGTGAAACGCGGAGAAGTCCCAAGCCCAGAACGGGGCCAGCTCCTCGGGAACCTTCGATCCAATCTCGCTGACCAAACCCGGTGCCACAATGGCGATCCGGCCCCCCTCCTTGAGAAAGTGCGCCATGTAGCCCAGGTAGAGGTCGTCAGTGCCGAAGTAGTGGTAGGCGTCAACACTCACGATGGCATCGAAGAAGCTCCTGGCAAAGGGAAGTGCGTGTGCCTCGGCATGGATCGGGATGACGAGGCTCTCGACATCAGCGGCGCGGATTCGTTCCTGATTGTCTGATGCCTCAATCCATAGATCAGTGGCCCATATCTGGGCACCAAACTCTTTGGCCAGAAAGACTGACGTCATGGCGGTGCCACAACCGAGGTCGAGCACTCGCATGCCCGGTGTGATCTGAATCACTTCAGTGAGGGCTTCGATCAACCAGAGAGCGTTCGGCCCCATCTGGTTGGTCAAGACCCATTGCGGGTCGTAGTTGTTCGAGCGTGGATAGCGCGGATGATGAAGGGGATTGCTGTTAGGGATGGTCACTGCCGGAGGTCTTCTTGGGTGGGGTATTCGTACGCGGTTAACGAAGAAGTCGGCGATACGCCGGACATCGTGTTTTCGTTCAGTCCCGAACGGGACTTAGGCCATGTGAACCGCCCGCATACGCAGCTCCAAGGAGTGGACCAAGCTGTGGAAATGCTACCGGTCGCGTCGCCTCAAATCATCAGCTCCGCGTAGCAAGAGGTGCCCCCCTTCGCCGGCTATGTGTCGTTCACAGTTTGACGTGAACTCGATTCGACGGGCCGGGGTCGCCGCCACATTGAGACAATGGGTGGAGCGCCCTCCGGCATCACGATTTGAGCCGTCTCCTGGAATCCATGGAGAGAGTAGAAGGAGGTGTTGGCGGGATCCGAGTTCTCCAGATAGGCACCGATCGTGTTTGCGTCACACTCAGCGAGCGCCGGCCTGAGCAGCTCCGACGCCATCCCGCGGCGGCGACGAGATGGCACCACGCGCACCGCATCAAGGTAGAAGTGAGGATCCCTAGGTCTACACGCAGCCAGGGCTTCGAGCGCTGCGCCTCGACGTCCGCTGCTCCACTCCGCCGTATCAGCCGCCACGTCCGCAAGGGGTTCGTCTGGCCCATAACGTTCGTCACCAATCGGTGGAAACCAGATCGCCGCTCCGTCGCCATCTGTCGATCTGTAGACCAGTCCGTAACGAAGCCCGAACTCGACTAGCGACGTAAACAGACCCTGAAGGCGAGTTTCGCTCAAGTCGTCAACGAACATCCATCGCACCAAGGGATTGGACTCATAAGCCAACGCAAGTGATCGCCCCAAGCGCGCCAGATCCTCCGACCCCCTGACCCGTGATGACACAACCTGATCGTATTCCGCACGGTGCATAGTCGCCTGGGATTCGAAGCACGGGGACTGCCATGATTGGCCCATGAGAATGGAACTGAGAGAGACGCTCGACGACCTGGGCCAGCGGGCGCTGACAGGTCAATTGCCCGATCGGGACCAGGCGCTTGCGGTCCTAGCCAGCTCGGACTACGACCTGTTAGACGTGGTTGCAGCAGGTGGGCGGGTCCGACGGCACTTCTTCTCCAATCGGGTCAAGTTGAACCTGATTGTGAACATGAAGAGTGGGTTCTGCCCCGAAGACTGTTCCTATTGTTCGCAGCGGCGGGGTTCTGAATCGGACGCGCTGAAGTACAACTGGGTCGATCCTGCGACGGCAGCCGAGACCGCCGACCGCGCGATCGCGGGAGGGGCGAAGCGGGTCTGCCTCGTGGCAAGCGGACGAGGACCGTCTGACCGCGACGTGAGCCGGGTGGCCGAGACGGTCCGCGTTATCAAGGAGCGACACCCTGATGTCGAGATCTGCACGAGTCTGGGGCTCTTGACGGCGGACCGAGCCGCACGGTTGGCCCAGGCGGGAGTCTTTGCCTATAACCACAACTTGAACACCAGCGAGACCAACTACGCGGAGATCTGCACGACCCATACCTACGCCGACCGCGTCGAGACGGTGGGCGTGGCGCAAATGGCCGGCCTCTCGCCGTGTTCGGGCGCAATCTTTGGCATGGGAGAGACCGACGAGGAGATCGTCGATCTCGCCTTTGATCTACGCAAGGTGGATCCCGACTCAGTTCCCATTAACTTCCTGATCCCCTTCGAAGGCACTCCCCTGGGGGACGAATGGCAGCTCACACCGCAGCGGTGCCTGCGGATCCTCGCCCTTTTCCGGTTCTTCTTTCCTGACACCGAGGTCAGAATCGCTGGCGGGAGGGAGATCCATCTCCGCACGCTGCAGACGCTCGGACTGCACCTTGCCAACTCGATTTTCCTCGGTGATTACCTGACCAGCGAGGGACAGGCGGGAAGGGCGGATCTCCAGATGATCGCCGACGCCGGGTTCGTGGTGGAGGGTCAAGATCAGACGACACTGCCGGGCTCCCGCCGAGACCTCGTCTCGCTCCGTCGCCGAGGACCAGGAACCGACGTTCCAGCCAACGCCTGAACGATGGTCGGTCAGCCCGAGAACGAAGGATCAGACTGCCCCAGTTCGCCGGGATTGGGTGCCACCATGCACCTGGCGCTCTATTCACTTGCCACGCCTCGCGGCCGACGCCCTATCGCTCGATCAGGCGCACCGGCATTGACGTCGATCCTCGGAGCAACAAGCCGCCGGTTGGCACGGGTGATGCTGTGAATTCCACGCTGGCCACCCGCTGGCTGAGCATCTCCAGTGCGATGCGGGCTTCGAGGCGGGCGAGGGGCGCCCCGAGGCAGAGATGGATTCCGCTGCCGAAGCCGAGATGATCGGTCGGGTTGCGCTGGACGTCAAACCGGTCAGGATCAGGGAAGTGGCGCTCGTCCCGGTTTGCCGCTCCCATGTAGACGAGCACGATTGCGTCTGCGGGGATCGTGGTCCCGCCGACCTGAATCGGAGCAGTGGTTCCCCGGGGGATTGATTGCACCGGAGCGTCGTAGCGGAGCACCTCCTCGACCGTTCCCGGAATGAGCGTTGGGTCCTCGAACAGGCGACCCAGGACCGTAGGATCGGAGGCAAACACTTTGAGGGCGTTCGACAGCAGGTTGGTAGTCGTCTCGTTTCCCGCAACCAAGAGCAGGACGCAGAACCAGACCAGTTCCTCTGCGGTGAGCGGCCCCTCGTCGTCCTCCGCCTTGTGAGTGAGCATGCTAATTAGGTCGTCGCCGGGATCCGAGCGGCGTCGAGCGATGGTCTCGTCAAAGAACCCCAGCATCTCAGTGAGGCTGGCCACGCGGTCGTCGCCGAGCTCGGGTCCACCAACGAAGATCCCAATCAGAGCATCCGACCAGCGCTTGAAGTCGTTGCGCATGGAGGCCGGGATCCCCAGGAGTTCTCCGATCACCAATACGGGGAAGGGCCAGGTGAAGTCCTTCACCCAGTCGGCACGACCCCTGGCATTCATGGCGAGAAGTTCGCCGAATCGCTCTTCGCACAGGGGCCGGATCCAGTCCTCGTGCAGGCCGATCTCTCGGGGGGTGAACGGACGACTCAGCAGGCGACGCAACCGCACGTGGTCGGGTGGATCGGTGGCGATGAGGACCCGGAGGTCCTCCATGCCCTCGAATCCCCCGTCAGAACCCGAGCGCTGCCAGACCGGGCCGAAGGCCATTCGCATCCCCAGCTTCGACGAGAAGGTGGTCGGGTCACGGAGGACCTCGGTGCAATGGTCGTAGCGTGTCACCACCCACAGATCTGGCTCACCGAGGTGGTGCACCGGCGCTTCGTCCCGAAGCCATCGATAAAGGGGATAAGGATCGACCTGCTCGTAGAGGGTGAAGGGATCGAAAGCGACCACAGCATCCATGGCAGTCCTTTGTCATCGTGACGGTTCGACTGATTCAAGCACGAATGGGAGCCGATCACTTCAGCTGCCCTCAAGCTCCGGTCTATAGCTTGCCCACCATCGCAAAGTGCAAATACCAGGCGGGTTCTGGGTATCCCAGTTCGCCGGGAGCGGGGCACTGTTCAGGCATTTAGAATTGCGCTCGGGCAGGGAGGCCAGGATCGAATGGCAGCGGGCAGCGACCACGAAGCACAAGAGTGGAGTGCCGCTTTTGCGACAGCGTCGACCGATGGGATGGAGGCCTACGAAGAGGCCCTCGTCGGGCCCATGTTCACGCCCTGGGGTGAGTACCTCCTCGATGCACTGACGGTCACGCCAGGAGAACGTCTTTTGGACGTAGCCACGGGGCCCGGCACCGTGGCGCGACTGGCCTCGGCTCGATTGGGCCTATCCGGTCACGTGCTCGCGACCGATCTCAGTTCTGCGATGCTCGCAGTTGCCGAGGCGAAGGGGACTGTCGCTGACGGATCCTCGATCGAATACCGTCTCAGCCCTGCCGTGCCCCTCGCCGCTGCAGGGGCCTCGTTCGACGTAGCCTGTTGCCAGCACGGGCTCCAGTTCTTTCCCGACCGCCAGGGTGCCTTGGCGGAGATGCGTCGGGCACTACGACCTGGTGGCCGAATGGGTCTGGCCATATGGTCCGGCGTCGAGACCTGCCCTCCGTTCGCGGCGGTGAGAGACGCCATCGGTGAGGTCATGGGCATCGACGCCGCCGAACGCTATGCCAGGGGACCGTGGGGCCTGCATGCGCCGCGGGCCTTGGCGGACATGGTGACCGCAGCAGGGTTTGGCGAGGTCTCCGTAGACGAGATAGATCGGCCGGTACGTTTTGGGGGCGGTGCTCCTCAACTTGACCGCAGCTTGGCTGCTTCCGGGTTGGCAGCGGAGATAGGCGCTCTCAGCATCGAGATGCGGACCGTCCTTGCCGCCGCTGTCGCCGAGAAGCTGCGAGGCCTGACCGATCACAGTGGTGCCATCACCTCGCACCTCACATCGCAAATCGTCTTGGCCGTTGCGCAGTGATTCAACCGTGCGGCTTGACCGAGTGCCCCCGTTCGCCTGTGTCCTCAAGGGATCATTGCAACACCGGCCTGATCGGCGAACAGTGATGTCGTCGATCAGGAGGTCCACGAATGGCACGGTTCTCACCCGAGGACAGGAGAACGATCTGGGAGATGCGCGAAGCCGGGGTGCCGGTCAAGCGCATCGCCCGGCATCTGGGCAGGCAGAACTCATCGCTCCGACGGTTCATCGCCGATGCCGGCGGCAGGCGCCCAACGCCGAGAGAGCGCTCCGAGCTGCGGCTGACGTTGGCCGAGCGCGAAGAGATTTCGCGCGGCCTGGCGGCGGGAGGGTCGATACGAGCGATCGCCGCAGAGTTGGGCCGAGCGCCCTCGACGGTGTGCCGAGAGGTCAACGCTAACGGCGGCCGGCGGCGCTATCGGGCCCTGCCCGCCGATCGGGCGGCGGACCGGCGAGCGCTGCGACCGAAGCGCACCAAGATGGCCCGCTGCCCTCGCCTGCGCCGGGCCGTCGAAGCCAAGCTCGAGGACAACTGGTCACCCGAGCAGATCTCTTCGTGGTTGGCTGATGCCCATCCCCACGAGCCGGAGATGCAGGTGTCCCACGAGACCATCTACCAGTCGCTCTTCGTCCAAGGAAAGGGCGCCCTGCGCAAAGAGCTCCATGTTTGTCTGCGCAGTGGCCGGGCCATGCGACGGGCCAAGGCCTACACCAAGGCCAGTCATGTCGGGGCGGGGAAGATCAAAGACATGGTGATGATCTCCGAACGCCCGGCCGAGGTGGCCGATCGGGCTGTGCCCGGCCACTGGGAGGGAGACCTCATCTTCGGCAAGAAGATGACCGCCATCGCCACCTTGGTCGAGCGCCACAGCCGCTACGTCATGTTGTGCAAGCTCCCCAACGGATACGGGGCCGAGGCCGTGCGCATCGCCTTAGCCAAGAGAATCCTGACCCTGCCGGCGAACCTCCGGCGTTCGCTCACCTGGGATCAGGGCAAGGAAATGGCCGAGCACGTGCGCTTTAGCGTCGACACCGGTGTCGCCGTCTACTTCTGCGACCCCAAGAGCCCTTGGCAGCGCGGCACCAACGAGAACACCAACGGCCTGCTGCGCCAATACCTGCCAAAGAACGCTGACCTGTCCTTGTACTCACAGCAGCAGCTCAACGCCATTGCACGTTCACTCAACCGGCGCCCTCGACAGACACTCGGCTGGATGACACCATCTCAGGCGTTCGCCGAGGCTGTTGCGTTGATCCCTTGAGCACGCACCGGAACCGAGGCAGTTATCCCGTTAGCTTTCGGTGCTGACCTGGCGGGTTCTTGACGGTGATGTTCACGGCTGGACTGAATGCGGTTGAGGCCGAGTTCGACGCTTCGGCGAGCAAGACATAGGAGCCATTGGGCACAGTCACGCTGTTCCACGAACACAGCCACCCATAGAGGGTCGCGGTGGCGTTACAGAGTACCGGGGCCGCATAGCCGTAGATGCCACCGAAGAGCCTGAACTCGACGCTGGTGGCGTTCATGGCGCCGGCATCGAGAATGGTCGATCCAGACACGGTGGCGCCGTTTGAGGGAAGCAGAACGGTCGCGGTCGGAGGGGGCACGGAGACACTACCCGAGAACCCGCCGATGAACGGATATTGCAAGAGGGTCTGGAACTGAAGATTGCCCGTCGTCCCGACAAACGAGCCGGTTCCCGATTGCACACTCAGTGTGAGCTGAACGGAAAGGCACATGTGCGATGCGCAAGGAAAATATTCTGGACCTGAAGCGCTGCCACCAAGCGTACCGACGTTCGTAGTGATGGTGAAGGACCCGTTAAAGACAAAATCTGTACTAACGCCACTGTTAACGCAACCGGCGATATGGAGAGTAACGCTACCGACGTTCGTGTTCCCCGTGTAAGAAGCGTCAAACTGCTGAGGGAACTCGCCACAGCCGCTGCCTGACGATGTGACCGTCCCGTTAACGGACGAATTGGCAAGGTCGGTAAGGGTGACAGCAGGGCTACCACCCGCCGGAGCGCTAACCGAATCCAATGCGACCGGTATCGCCAAGGACGAGGTGATTAGGACAACCGTGAGCATTCGTCGAAGCACGCCAACCTCCCGTTTGCGCGAGGCGAGTTTTCGTCGCACTCCCTCGGCCAACGCCTGTCAACCTACATCGGCCTAGCCCATAACGCCGGATCTGAGCACAGGATTCGGGCGCTCACTGACCCTCAATCAGGCCGTCCGCTTCAAGGTCGATGGACAGATCCCGACGCCAGGGTTCGGGAGGCTCCCAACGTGATGGCGGAGTGAATCTCAGAAAGAGTCGAGTAGCTGATCCGGGAATCACACCTCCGAGATCTCTCGTCGCATGGGTGGCCGTGCCTCCGAGTGATGGTCCTCTGGTGCCATTGTTGCTGTTTTGGAAGTAGGTGCCGACGTCGTCTGACACCTCCAGCATCCAATACCAGAAGAATGGATCGTCGACCGATTCAAGCTCTTCGAGGCCAGGAACGAACTCATAGTGGAGTTCGGGTTCGGTCAACCGTGTTCCGACGATCTCCATCTCTCGATTTGAGAGTCGACCGAATCCGTGCGAAGGCGTCGCGAGAACGAACTCCTCGTGGAGGCCCTGCTCCGATCGTTCATTTCGCTCTTGGAGCCAGCGTGGAACTTCCACTTCGTGGCCACGATCGATCCCTCGTGCGATGACATGATGACCTCTCACGAGTTCGCCAAGGTCTACGTCGAAAACGATGTCGAGCTGGATCCCTGCTAGCTCCAGATACGCTTCTGTTGCGTCTCTCGGCAGGACCACGGTGTAGAGCTTGCCATCGCCGAGGGGTGTCCCCGTTCGCCGGGACCGCGACGGTGGGTCGCTCCGACACGAGTGGGGTCCCGCCTATCGGCACCATAGGGATAGTCATTCGACTACACGCCGAGGCTGGACTTGGCTGCCCCTTCGAAAACCCGATACGGCAACAGGCGCTTGGCTGGGAGACCCACCCGTTCCCCCACCTTGCCAACAGAGACGCGCCGGCGAGGACGAGCCGAGTCAAGGAGTTTCTCGACCACGACGGCCACCTTGTCCGGTGGAACCCCGTTCGCCTCATCGTGCTCCATGACCCCGATCGCCTTGGCAACGGCTTTGCGGTAGGGATCATCATCCGCGGGCGCGCTGACCTGACGCCTGCTCTGAGTGAAATCCGTCCGGACGTTGCCCGGTTGCACCAGGCTCACCTGGATGCCGAACGGTGCGACCTCGTAGGCCAACGCCTCGCCGTAGCCCTCCAGCGCGAACTTGCTGGCGCTGTAGAAGGCCTGGAATGGGAGGCCGATGACACCACCGATGGAGCTGATGAGGATGATCCGACCAGATCCCTGGCGCCGCATCGTCGGCAGCACGGCCTGCACGACCCGCACAGCGCCCCAAAAGTTCGTCTCCAGCTGAGCCCTCGCCTCTGCGATCGGAGTCTGCTCAACCGCCCCGGCCAATCCCCAGCCAGCGCTGGCCACCACGACATCGATGCGCCCGTGCTCGACAACCACTCCCTGCACCCCGGCGGTCACTGATTGGTCATCATCGACATCCATCACCACGGACGTCCATCCGTTCGAGCCTGTGCCTCGGCGGCTCGATCCGACGACCACCCACCCTCGTCCGTGGAGACGAGAGGCCACGCTCAGCCCTATGCCTGCCGAGGCGCCCGTGACGATTGCAACCCTGTTCGACATTGTCCCTCCCATCACCGAGCCAGGAGTTTGAGTGGCTCACGATTCCAGAACACCTTTGGCACCTCGGAGGCTCCTTCCTGCATGTGTCCGTATCCACACCCGAACCAGGCTCACTTTCTATCCAGCAATCGGTTCATGCGCCATGGGTCCGAAGGGGGCTGCAGCTTGTCTGCATCCTGGGAGAGGGCATCGAGGGTCCTGCCCACTTCGCCAATGGTTCGGTTCGGTGGGCACATTCCGGCACACCGTGCCTCGGTGTGGTCACTTTCGCGAGCGGCACAACCCACTCATCCCCGAAGTGCAGAGATCGAATCCGTTCTCCCGCTCCAACGCGCAGGAGCCGCAATACCGGGGGTCACCCTGCCAGGCCCCTGGCGGCAACTCGTGCGACAGGCGTCCACGATCTCAAACTGACCCACTACCCCGGAGCGAGCAGACTGTGGCCGTGGACGAAGCGTCCGTTGATCCCGATCCGATGACCCAGCTGTCACGGTGGCTCGAGGTTGCGCGGTCAGCTGGCGAGCCCATGCCCGAGGCGATGGCCGTTGCCACAGCCACGACCGATGGGCGCCCGTCCTCGAGAATGGTGCTGCTCCGAGGCCTCGAGCACCGAGGTCTCGTCTTCTACACCGACCGGGAAAGCGACAAGGGCCGGGTGCTGAGGGCGAATCCATTCGCCGCTGCCCTCTTCCATTGGTTCCTCCCAGTGCACCGACAGGTCCGGGTGACTGGAGCAGTGGAGGAGGTCGATGACGATCAGTCGGACGCCTACTGGTGGTCGCGGCCGCCAGGGGCTCGTCGTAGCGCCGTCGCAAGCCACCAGAGCGAGGTGGTCTTGAGTCGAGCGGTGCTCGAAGAACGGGTGGCCGAACTGGCCGAAGCGTTTCCCGAGGAAACGGGGCCACCGCGCCCCCCTCGATGGGGCGGCTACCGGATCCGGCCTGAGGTCGTCGAATTGCGGGAGGAAGGAGCGGACCGCCTGCACGATCGGTTCCGCTACCAGGCTCAGTTCGGAAGCTGGGGCATCGAGCGGTTGTCACCCTGACAACCTGGCCGTAGGCACAAGTTCAACTCGGAGAACCGCAATACCAGGGGGAGGGTCACCTTGCCGTAGCGACAAGCGTCGACGCCTTGGGGGAACTTGTAAGAAGCTCTGCCCCCGAACGCCGGCTTTGGGCGGGACCAGACAGCCTCCGCGAGACAGTAGATCGGATCCGCCGAAGGCCATGCGGGGCGCCACGTTGATGTTTGACCGCCGGTGAAAGCAGCGTCCAGGGCGGCTTAGTCTCTAAGCAACATCGAGAAGAGAGGAGCTTGTCATGGCCGAGAGCGTGTACAAGGTCATAGAACTCGTAGGTACGAGCGGGGAATCCTGGGAGAAGGCCGCCAGCGCGGCGGTGGCCAAGGCAAGCGGGTCGTTGCGTGACCTTCGAATCGCCGAGGTGGCTGAACTCGACCTCCAGCTCGAGGACGGGAAGGTCAAGGCGTATCGAGCCAGGGTGAAGGTTTCTTTCAAGTACGAGGACGGCGACTGAACTCCGACAGCGTTCCTGACACCTGAGGGCCGGGAGGTTCGTGTCCTCGTGTTGGAGGTTGCGGGAGCAAGAAGCGGGCCGCGTACCGACTTGGACTGAAGGTCACCTGCGGGTGCCCCAGTCCGCCGGGCTGGGGCGCCACTCTGCGGCACGACCGGGTCAGGCGTCAGATGAAAGCCGCCCCCGAGTAAAGCCCCCGCCGAGGTATGCCGAGCCATGAGAATGGTCGATATGGAAGACCGAGCGGTCGAATGCGGCCGGGGCCGCAAGTTATGGCGTGACTTCTCTGGCTCGAACCGTCGAACGGAGGAATGGGTCGCCCGAGGAAATCCATCGGACCTATCCGACAGACTCTCAAGAGCTGCCCGTCAGTGGGGTGCACGATGGGCTGGAGAAGTCGAAGCGTCGGATAAAGCCCTTCGTTTTAGTTGTGGCTCCCGAACTTGGTATCGGATGCTGGGGATTTGGTCACCCGTGCGATCACGGCCGATGAAGGTGACCGTCAACCTCGTGTCAATTGGTCCCTCCGCAACGACTGTCAGAGTGGACATGCAAAGCGACGAGGGCGGCGGCGTTGCGGAAGTCAGGCGATGGGCCGCTAAGCAGTTTGCGCGCTCCTTCGAAGGGCTGCTCACCGCACTTATGACCGAGGTCCCGCCTTCTTCCTAGCTCTATCCAAGGGTGTCCCCGTACGCCGGTACGGCGTCAGCCTTTCGTAATCCCCGTCGACGGGTCGTTCTCGGTCGCGTCGATGACGATCACGCGCGCCGAAGGCCGGTCGATAGGCGTTGTCATCTCCCATCGTGGCCGCCGGGGAGTCCTCACGCACGGCGGGGGCGGCAGGCGTCCTCAAGGATCTCACGGCTCGCTGGAGCTGAGCCAATTCGATGGACACGGGTGAAACGTTTGCTGTGACGGTGAATTAGGGATCAACCATCTAGAGGCGCCCTGCCGCCGAGTTTGCCGCGGCAGTCAGTGCCCCGTCGTCGACGTTGTCCCCAACCTTGGCGACGAGAACGGTGATCCCCGACTTGTGGAAGATGATGGTCTTGCCGACTCCGCCTCCCCCCGCGATGACCGCACGTGCCAGCAACTTGCCGTCGGGCCCAGCGCTCACCGATGTCCCGTTTGCGCCGTTAGCCAGGAGATCGCCTGCGTCCGCTCCGTTGTGCGGGGTCGACACAACGACCGACACCATGCCGGTGGCATCAATCGCCGAACCCCACGTGCAGCTTGACTCGGGAAGGGCGTCGGTCGCAGTCTGCTTCGGCCCTAGGGTCGGGCCGGCCGACACACCCAGTCCGCTGACATCTGATGAGGTGAGCAGGGTGCAAGAGTCGGGCAACGTCTGGCGAGTAGCCGCAGCAGAAGCATGCTGAGCAGCAGCAGCAGTCGCCTTCTTCGGCACCTTGATCTTGGCCACCTTGCAAGCGATGATCTGCTTGGCGTTGAGGGTCTTGTGGCTCGCAATGGCGTTGTTGCACACAGTCTTAGCCGGAGTCAATGCGCCTGCTGCTGGACTGCTGGAAACGAACAGTGTTGCCGCTCCAGCGAATGCAACTGCTCCGAATAGCGCCCTGCTCATCTTTAGCCCGAGGCGAAGTTGGACACGCTGCGATACATCACTCATTAATACCGCTGATTCGCTCACCCACCCACGACTGCTTGCCGCCACGGGTGAGGTCATCGGCACGTTCACCCAAGACCTTGACAACTTGTGTCCAGATCGGGTGCCCCAATACGCCGGGAGTGAGGCAACCACGGTGGTGTCGAGCCAACAGTCATGTGTCTGCTCGCCGGCAGCTCAGGTAGATCCTTTGAGTGTTGTGCTCGTGAGGCAGCGGGTCGCGATAGCGAACCTCTTCAACCAAGAACGAGTGGCTGTCTAGTAGCGCAAGCAATTCGTCGTCACGGTAGAGGATGCCTCCAACGGTCTCGATGTCGTGTCCCAGGAACTTGTTGCTGTACACCTCTCCCTCCCCTAAATGGGTGGCGACGACGAACGAACTGGACGGTTTGAGGATCGGTGGATCTCGGCAAACGCTGTCCGAAGCGCCGGTCGTGGAAGGTTATGAACTGAGTAGTACGCGACGACGCCCGAGAACGCCCCCGAACGAAAGGGCATCGAGCGCATGTCGCCACAAGCCATGCGACCATTCCCAGTGCGTCGGCGCGTCACCTGGAGCATCCGTGGCGCCAGGTCCATTCCAACGACGACCAGTCCGCGTTCGGCAAGGTACTGACCAACCTGGCCAGGACCGCAACCGAGGTCGAGAACGGACTCTCCGGCAGCGATCCGCTGGACGACCCTGTCAAGGACCTGGCGATCTAGCGGGAGCTGTAGGAGATCATCGGCGAACGCCTCCGCGTAGTCCTCGGCCACGGTGTCATAAGCGGCGCGCACGATCGAGGTATCGAAGGGCTCCATCACCGCAAGTCTGTCCCTTGGGGTCTGCCCTGCCAATGCGTCCAGAGGGTGCCCCCATACGCCGGGAGGGTGGGACACTTCGGCACAACGGGGCGACCTCTAGAGCCCCGGCCGTTCGAGTGTTTTGGGGCACCCATGGCCCGAATGACGGTCTGAAAGGGGGATCCCCTATCGGTGACGATCCAATATTGCCCAAGACGGTCCCGAAACGACCCGTAGCAGGATCCTCGCAAGAACTCTCAATGCGTCTTGGGAACACAAGGAGGTGTAGGGCTTCGGGGGTCTATCGCGGTTGTGGGAATCTGAGTCGTGGACCCGGACCCCGGACTTACGGTGACCGTCACCGATTGAGAACCTGGCAGCGCGGCAAGTTCGATCCACGGCCAGGTGGGGGGTGACACGACTCTGGCTCCGGTTACCTGCACTTGGTAACCGTGGGGATACACGCGGCGTGGTACGAACACCTCCGTCACGGCACCGGGGCAGAGCAGATGGCGTGCGACAGGCTTCGTGCTGTATGACAGATGCATCACAGACTGCGCCCGATCGAACGAGTAGGTCCCAGGGGTTCCGGCGATGGCTTCAGCGTACGGTACGACCAGGTCGTTCAGACGGGCTTGGCTGGCGTTGGCCTCCGAACCGGGCTTTGCATCGTTCGTCAACAGTCCGGGCGACACGCTGTCTTTGGTCGTGTAGTACTCCCAGTAGGTCCAGCTTAGAAACCGTGCGCCGGCCAAGTCGACCATGTTGGCGTTGTCAGTGTCGTTGGTACTGTCGCCGAACTCGCCAAGGAAGGCTGGAACACCGAGCGCGGGTTGCGTAGGCGATTCCGTTGTGGAGGCCCGTACTCTCTTCGGGAGTACAACGAAGGTCCTGGCTCACCGCGCCGGCCTCTGTCGTGGGCTGGGGGACGTCATCGCAGTCCCGTGCATAGTAGTGAAAGGTGAATCCGAGTTCTGAGTCGGAGCTCAGAAGTGCAGGAAGGGAAGTGGCGTTGGCAGCTAGCTGGGGAACGGGCTCGTAGAACACCAAATGGGTCTTGTCCTGGCTTCGAATGGTGGCAATCAGGTTTCGGTAGAATCGCGCCAGTTGGCCTTGCTCGAAGCTCGGGCACGGACTGAAAATGGCACAACCCGTGGCGGACCCAGCGTAGGGCTCGTTGAACACGTCGTATCCGAGCACATTTGGCGCATCTCGCAATACCGCAGCGGCACGGGTCCAGGCCCCTTCGAATCGCTGGGTGAGTCCGGCACCTCCGACCGGAAGGTTGTCCCACAAGTTCTGGAACGCCTGCAGCGTCTTGTTGCAGGCATCCACTGGCGGCGCGCAGTTCGAGTCAATGGAAGCCCAAGTTGGCGCACCGTCTCCTCCGTACGTTGCTGAGTAGTTGTCCTGGTGAAAATCGACCAGTGTGCGGATGCCGTATCTGCCCAGAGTCGCATTCATATGGGCTATGCGGTTGATGTAAGTGGTGTCGTAGTGCCCCGGCTTGGGTTCGGCACCGGCCCAAATGAAACCGATCCGCGCCGCGTTGAACCCATCTTGGGCGAGGAATTTTGCGTCCTGAATCGAAAAGGCGGGTGGGTAGTAGGGATCCGTCTTCCACACAAGGTCGAGCCCGTGCATCGTGATGACTCGGCCCCACGGATCGGTAAGCCATCGACCAACGTCGCCCACAGGTCCGACCTGGGATGGCGTGGCCGCTTGCGCTCGAGGTGACGCATTCGAGGAGCTACTTGAGACTGCTGAGAGAAACATGAGGAGGACAAACACGGCGATTCCACCTCGCCGCCACCGCCTCGCAGGGAGCACCTCAGTCCAATCCTCGATATTTCGGCCGGTCGGCAAGCTAACACACGTCAGGGTTTATGGGCCGAGGCAACGCACCCAGGACTTGGGCTCACCAGCGACGACTCGCAATCGTTGTCACGAGGTGGGTAGTCGGCTCAACGCCCCAGCCGACGCGTTGTCGTCATATGAGGTCAGTGCACCCGAGTGCAGCCGGCTCACCACCAGCGATGATGAAGAACTCTCGTCCAGCCTACGGAAGTCCTTGACGGCGTTCGAGACCAGCCGACCCAAGGATCCAAGCATCCGCGGAACCGCTAGGTGGGGAGGCCCGGTAGCGGCCTCGATGGCACTCGATATCGCGTCTAGCTCATATGGTTCCGGCGTGATGCCCCTCTGTTGGTAGGCAATCTCCAACTCGGTCCTCAACTCGGCCCGACTCTTGCCGCTAGTTGTGTCGATTGAGGCGCCGATTTCCTTGGTGGTCCGCTTCCGGGTGGCTCTCTCCTCACTCCATGCCCAGTGCCACGGCTTGGACTCTTCAGCACCAGGGCAGTGACACAGCTCACACCACGTGCTCTCAGGGATGTCTTCGTCTGAAGCGATGGCACAGCGCAGGTGGCAGTCGCACTGGCAGAGAGTGATCCGCGGTGTGTCCAGTTTGCGAAGGACATGACCCACGTTTCCGAGACGATGTCCGCACTCAGTGTGGCGACCATCGTCGCAGTCTCACGACTTGCGGTCAGGACCCACCTTCCAGGTTGCCACGTCTGCACTATCCCACGGAGGGAGGCTCAGCTCGTCGAGAAGGGTGTCCCCGATCGCCGGTTGGCGGCGCAACGGAGTGACCCTGATGCCTAATGGGATACTTGCGGGGTGAGCCAATCCTCGCGAGCGGTCCGGTTGGCTGAACTGATGAACCGCCATCCCTGGCTGCGCTACGCAGCGGCCGCCACGTTCATGAGCGGAATCGCCGCACGCGATGGTTTCGTTCTGGCCACGTATCCACCTTCCTCGGCCAGCTCCTGGCTCACTTTCGCCATCGGAACTGTGGTCGCGGTGGCCTTGGTGACGCTCGTAGTGAGGTGGTCACCTCCAACACGGAACCTCAGAGATCACCCCGGGTTTGTCATACTGATGGCGATGTCGCTGATCGTGATTGTCTTCGGCCTTTCCGAAGGGTTGGGAATCGCCCCAGTTGGTAGCCCGGTCAACCTCGGAGGAGAGAACGCCGCAATCCGGAGCTTCGCGGTTGGTGCCGCATTGGGCACCGTGGCTCTATTTGGCCTTGGCAGTCACCGAGCAGCCCGCAAAGCCCGTGAGCGTCGCTCATCTGGGACAGCCTCGAGCGGGACCTTGTCGTCGAATCACGACTGAGTCCTCTGACCCGCTCATCCGATGAAAGAAACCATCCCCGTACGCCGGAGGTGGGGCAGTTTCGAGAAGCACTGGGCAGTCCGGGTCACGTGTCGATTACCACGATCTCCGGGTCATGACTGAGATATGCCGTAATGGGAGCAAGCGCCCGGAGACGTGCGAGGGAGTCCCGTGCATCAACCTCCCAGGCTTCATCGTGGCAGTTCGAAGCCACAGGTTCGCCGGTACGCAGCTCTGGTGCTCTAAAGGCACACTGCGCTGCGATCACGACGCGCTCGCCCGCCGCCTCCACCAGCACCGACTGGTGGCCCGGGCTATGGCCTGGTGTGGACAAGAGGGAGACCCCCTCGGCGATTACCTGGTCTCCGTTTACTAGCCGCAATCGGTCTTCGGGGATCGCTGCCCACTCCGGCACCGTGTAGCCCGGTGTCTGGGCCACCTCGAACTCGGTGGTCTGCACGTAGACCTGGGCAGACAGCACCTCCTGCTGACCACAGTGGTCGAAATGCAGATGCGAAATGACCACTGCGGCGATGTCGGAGGGTACGACGCCAGCTCCGCCGAGGGCGTCGAGCAGCGGCGTTATGTGTGGCTGGTACCACCCGTCGATTGCTTCGTTGCCCACTCCGACACCAGTGTCCACCAAGATGGCCCCGTCAGGATGTCGAATGAGCCACGCATGAACCGGAAAGGGCTCGAACGTGTCGAACTCGGGGTGCCACTCTGGCACCGTGGTCACGGTCGCGAGGACGAGACGGTCAATCTGCGGCAGCCTCGAGAGAGCCACGAGCAGCAACCTACTTGTTAGGGTGCCCCAGTTCGCGGCCCTGGGCGTGGCTGATCGGCCGGTCAGCCTTCAGGCCGCTTCAGCGTCACGCTCTGGCACTACCCTTTCGGACCGTGCAGGAGGCGATCGATTCGGCGGCGGAAGTTGGCCACCGCCGGCTGCCCTTTGTGGGTGTGAACAACTTTCGAGACCTCGGTGGTTACAGCACCGAATCGGGTGCAGACATCCTCTGGGGGCGGGTCTTTCGATCCGACAGTCCGCATAACTTCACGGCAGCTGATCTTGAAGTCTTCGACGCCCTGGGTATCCGTGTGATCTACGACCTCCGCCGTGATGCAGAGCGTGATGCAGATCCGGGACCGCGGCCATGTGTTCATAGGGAATTGCCAAGCGGGCCTGTATTTGCCAGCGACGTGAACACATTGAGGGATCGAGGTGACGGAGAGCGCTGGCTCTTCGAGGATTATTGCCGGATGCTCGAGGTGGCTGGTCCGGTGTTTGGCGATCTCTTCTCAGAGTTAGCAGACTGCGAAGGCCCAGTGATGTTTCACTGCATGGGCGGCAAAGATCGAACCGGAATGACCGCTGCCTTGCTGCTCAGCTGTCTGGGCGTTGATCGTGACACCGTGTTGGACGACTATGAGCTGACGTCTCGTTACAGCGGACCCGACCAGATACCACACGTCGTCGATCTGTTCGTCTCGGGAGGAATCGCGCGGGATGCCGCCATTGGGATTCTCAGCACGCCGCGGTGGGCGATGGAGAATGCCTTGGGTCGCCTGGACTCCACCTATGGCGGGATCGAGGCGTATCTCTGTGGACTCGGCGGAATGGATCAGAGGACGATCGAATCCCTACGTACTGTGCTCCTCAGCTGACGTTCCCCAGGCACGGGTCGAACACAAGAGGCTGCCCCAGTACGCCGGGCTTGTGACAGCCTCTGGGGAGATTTCCAACTTGAGGAGGACAGCTCTTTGATTTTTGGCGCGCATGTGATCGTTTTCAGCAATGACGCCTCTGCCGACCGGGCCTTTTTTCGAGACGTGCTCGGGTACCCATCGGTTGATGCCGGTCACGACTGGCTGATCTTTGCACTACCACCGACGGAGTTGGCGATGCACCCCGCAGACGAGCAGGTCGGGCATGAGCTGTATCTCATGTGCGACGACCTCCAGGCAGAGATAGCCGCCCTCACATCGAAGGGCGTTCAGACTTCGAATGTAGAAGAAGCGAGGTGGGGTTCGGTCACGAAGATTTCACTCCCGGGCGGCGGCGCAATCGGCCTGTACCAGCCGAAGCATCCGACAGCGTTGTCGGCACGCCCCTCCTGATCTCAAATCTGCCCCAGTACTCCGGGACTGGGTGACAGGGCAGAGTCTTTTCTTGGATCGGCTCAGTACCTGAGGTCAGCGAGGACGCCGTAGTGGTCGGAAAGTTGCAGGTGGTCGTCCGGTACGACGCCGAGCAGCTCGCAATGGATGGGGTGCCCCACCCCGCCACGTCGCGGCCATGCGGACAGTACATAGTCGAATCGTCGATCGGGATACAGCGCTACCGCCGCCAGAGGATTGCGGTTGGACCAGGTGATGCCGGCTGTTCCGTCTCCGGCAACTTCCCACGCGTCGTAGAACACCAGA
Organism: uncultured Acidimicrobiaceae bacterium; assembly: GCA_963744225.1. Lineage (GTDB taxonomy): Bacteria > Actinomycetota > Acidimicrobiia > Acidimicrobiales > RAAP-2 > Bog-473. The sequence continues at coordinate 2,132,205 of CAVUSV010000004.1, read as the reverse complement.
CCCGGTTCTGCGCTGGCACTGCGTCCGGTAAGCATTCGGATCTCGTCGGAGTCGGGTCCGGCATTGAAGTCGCCGCACACCACTATCGTTGCGGAAATGAGTTGGGCAAGTTGGCGTACTTGCACCTGGCGCACCACGCTCGCGCCAAGTGGATAATCCAGCATCACAGCGAAGAACTGGACAAGGCCCCGCTCGCCTTCAATCGTGACGGCCAGCACCTCGCCGACCCCCGAGTCATCCTCTCCTCGCAGCTTGCGCCGTTCGACGATCGCCAGTGGCCAGCGGGAGACCAGGCCGATGCCAGAAACCCAATCGTCCTGCTCCCAGTCGCCGGCGAACAAGTGATGCTCCACGCCGAGCCGATCGGCAACGAGCTCGGCCTGCGTAACCTCGGCGCTCGACCAGGACTCGACCAGGCACACAATGTCTGGATTCGCCGCGACCAGCGACTCTTCGATGGCCGCTTCTCGCTCCTGCCATTGCCCGTAGCGGCCCCATACGTTCCATGTCACGACTCGGAGGCTTGACTCAACAACGGGCCCGTACGGTGCATACTGATCGAAGCTCACCTCGGTAGTTTGCTCGGTCTGACCAGATTGGCGCAGTGAGAAACCAGCGCTCAAGGGAAGCCCACAAAGCGAGCCCTCTCGGGTCGTGGAGGTGCCCATTTCGCCGGCCGGGAGCGCCAAAGGGTGTGGTGCCCTACCACCTGATAACAACGGCCCATGAAGTTCGTCAGCCCATCGGACTCAACTGCCATGAGGAAGATGGTGAAGGACCTCGAAAATGCCGAGCCCACCTACAGCGACATCGGGGCCACCTTGGCAGGAACGCCACCGGACGGGTTTCATCACGACCGCTACGAGACGGTGCTGGGCTACGGACCCGAGACATTTGAGCGTGCCGTGGCGGGTCTCAAGGCGTGGCACGCGCATCGTCTGCGGGGTGTGCGGGTCTTCCCCGATGACCAGGAAATCTGCGCCGGTGCGACCGTGGTCGTGACTCTGGGGACGGCCAAGTTGGCCCTCGCGGCGCCGTGCCGGATCGTGAGCGTCATTGATGGTCAGACCCGATGGGGCTTCGCATATGGGACCCTGCCTGGCCACCCCGAACAGGGCGAGGAGGCGTTCGTCGTCTCGATGTCAGCGGACCAAACCGTGAGGTTCGAGATCGAGGCGTTCTCCCGACCGGGCGATCCACTTGTCCGGCTGTCGGGACCGATCGGTAGAGTCATCCAGAAGGGCGGAACCGGTGGCTACTTGCGATCGCTCAAGCGGTTTGTCGAAGCGGTCCCTCACTAGCCCCATACGCCGGGCATGGGTCCCACCTGCTCGGCCATTCCGAATCCCGCCCTTGTGTCGTACTGAAAGGTAAAGACACCTGGAGGGAACGCCGAATATTTTGATGGTGGCGGGAGAAGACAGGCCGATTCGGCAAAAGACCGAGGCGGTCAATCCGGCGGTTTTCCAGCAGACACAATTTCAGACATGTCGCGCCTGTGGTCCGAGCCGAGTCTCAGATCGAAATCGCCATCAAGGCTGGGGTTCCTGCGGGGCACTACCTGGCCCTCGGTGCCGGCGAGCGCCTTGAACTGAGCCGAAACCTTCGGCTGGCCGAGAGGTCCCGACAGGCCGTGTTCGTGGGCAAGGGTGAGATGGTCGTCGTGGATCGGGTGCATCGGCATCACAAATGGCGGTTTCAGCTTCCCGACGGGAATCAGCATGCCCGGAGAAATATCGTTGCGAGCGTCGTGCTGTCTGTCATCCGCCAGAAGCCGATCGGCTGGAAGAGCCTAGGAACTCACCTCCTCCTCTTTTTCGACCGTGAGAACCGTGTAATCGGCCGTCTCGACAACTCCATCGACTACGGGCATAACGACCACGGCACATGGGAGTTCAACTATGAGGACCTCAAAACGCTCTGCCAAACGGTTGGTGTCGAGTTCCGCAATGAGCACTTCAGCACGGCGAAAGAGTTCATCGGAACACATCCCGATTGGGCGCCGCCCGACCTTGAGTTCCAGGCAAACCACTTGCGGATTGAACGTGTGCGGGAATGGGGACTTGCAATCGCGCTGGGCCTTCCCATCGCTGTCGGCCTTGCTGTAGGGGGAACATTCTTGATGCTTCTCGGTCCGGCCGGGTGGTTCGTCAGCGCACTTGAGCTTTTGGGAATAGGTGTCGCCGTGTCACTCACCATATGGGGCCACAGTAAGTGGCGACTGAAACGATCTCTTCGGAGGGTGCGTAGCGGTGGCAGTGGTGCACAATGAGAACTTGGACGGATTCAGGTTCGCACCTATCCGATCGAGTGACTTGCCAAGCCTGGCAGTCTGGCTTGCCCGGCCTCACGTCTCACGCTGGTGGAGAGAGCCATCCGACCTGATCTCTGTCGAACGGAACTACGGCCCGCTTGCAGAAGGGGTTGATCCAACCGAAGGATTTATCGTCCATTTTCGTGCTCGGCCGATCGGATACGTCCAGAGGTACCTGATCGATGAGCACCCGGACTGGCGTGCAGCGATCCGACGTGCCCTGGGCCATGCCGGGGGCTTCGGAATCGACTACCTCATCGGGGAACCAGATCTCGTAGGAAAGGGCGTTGGACGTCGAATGATCTCTGAGTTCGCCAACGCTTCTTGGGAGCGGTATCCGTCAGCCTCTCGAATCATTGTTGCGCTGCAGCAGGACAACATCGCATCCTGGAAGGCGCTTGAGGCGGCCAGCTTCCGACGAATCTGGACAGGTGACCTCGTGTCGTCTGATCCCAGCGATCGAGGGCCGAGCTTCGTCTACGTCGCCTACCGAAATCAGGACTGACTGCCCCCGTTCGCCGGGACGGTGACGCTGGTCTGATGCCTTCAGAACCTCGCCAAGGGCGTCCAGCACGGCTGCTGGCTGCCCGTGTCACACTGAGGACATGACCTCCCGGTCAATGGGCGTCGATTCCATCGGCGACAGACTGCGGGACTCACCCAATGAGACCGGGATGACTCAGGGCGTCGGCGCTCAGGTTGTGCCTCTTGCAGTTTGCACCGTTGCTTCCTTCGCATTGGTCGGCGCGCTGTACCTTCCGTGGTTCGGCATATCAACTCGGGACCCAATCCCTCGTTACAGCGCCCTCTCTTCGGATCTTGTGCCTCCCCTCCATTCTTCAGCGTTGGTTCCGGGCACCCAGAAGTGGGGCTACCTTCTGTTCGCCTCCGCTGCACTGGTCGCAGGCTTGGCGCTCGCAGCACTCATTGTGTGTGTGAGGAGCCGCAGCCATCTAGGCGGTGGACCCAGCCGATTGCTGCCGTGCGTAGCCATCACGTCGCTTGCACTGGTCGTACTGGTGATTTTGGAAATGAAGGCGACGGTCCATTTCGGTGATCAGCCTCTAGGTTTCGACTGGGGAGCCGTCATCGGAGTTGCCCTGGCAGTGCTCTCTGCATTCGGTGCGTTCTTCGCGTGGGCGACGATCAGGTATCGATGGCTGTGGGGTCCCTGACAGACGACTGCCCCAGTTCGCCGGCCCTGGGCTACCGTCCGACCAACTGAGCGCTGCGCGGCGAGTCCGACGGGAAGAGCCGCCTCAGCTTCTAGGTGCGTGTGGCCGTCACCTGCCAGGCAAGGGCTCCGGCGGGATCCCAGGTGAGGTCGATGACGGTGGGTTCGATGGCCTCTAGGCCCCATCCCTCGGAGAAGGCAGCCCGAATCTCGTCCTGACTCACGCGGCGCGGTCCCCAGTCACCGGGCTGGCTATCGTTGAAACAGAGCATGTGATAGCGACCACCCGGAGGAACCGCTGCAGCCAGGCTGTCGACGTAACGCTCGCGCTCGTCGTCATCGAGAACGTGGAAGAGCCCGCAGTCGAGCACCGTGTCGAACTGCTCGCCCAGATCAACGAGGCGAAGGGCATCGGCCACTAAGAATCGCGCCCCGACTCCCCTCTCGGTCGCTTTGGTCATGGCTAACTCGATGGCCTTCGCCGAGTGGTCTACTCCCAGCACTTCGTGGCCGAGTGAAGCCGCCAGAAGGGCGTGCTCGCCCGTGCCGCATCCCGCATCGAGCACACTTCCGACCAGGTTCCCAGCCTTGGCCAGGCGCTCGAAGGCTGGCTGAGGTCGCCCGATGTCCCACGCGGGCGGGGCCTCAGACGCATAGATGACATCGAAGTCGTGGCTTGGGCGCTGCACGGAAACAATGCTGCCAGGAATCGGCCTGGGGTGCGTCCTAATACGCCGGGTCGGTGTGCCATGGGGACCTCGGGCAAGATGTGAAAGTGGGGCGACTAGACGACATCAGACTTTCGTTCAACGAAGCCGCGGAGACCTACGACGGGGTGCGGCCCTCATATCCCGCCGACTTGTTCGACGCGCTCTTCCAGATGCTGCCGTCCCGCCCAGACATCGTGGAGGTCGGTCCGGGAACGGGCCAGGCCACGAAGGATCTCCTTGCCCGAGGAGCGTCGGTGCTCGCTGTCGAGATCGGTCCGGCGATGGCCGCCAAATTGCGCTCGAACCTCCCTTCGCATCGCCTACGCGTCGTGGTAGGTGACTTCGAGGTGATGGAGCTCGTGCCCGGTGAGGCCGACGCGGTGTTCTCCGCCACTGCCTACCACTGGATCTCTCAAGAGGCGCAGACGGATTGTCCCGCCGCGATCCTGCGATCGGGCGGACTCGTGGCGATCGTCGACCTCATCCAAGTCGACTCGCCCGAAGATGCAGGCTTCTTCGCCGCTTCCCAGCCGATTTACGAGCGACATGGACAGGGCCACACCGGACCCCCGGCACCGACTCGTGGAAACGTCGATCCGGCGATCCGCGCGTTGCTGGACGCCGATCGTCGTTTCGACTCCATTGCTGTCCGCCGCTATGACTGGGACCAGACGTACAGTGCCTCGGACTACCGAAACCTGATGCTCTCGTACTCCGGCACCCAGATGATGAAGGACTCCGACCGAGTAGGTCTGCTCGACGATATGGAGAGTTTCATACGGAGCGATTTCGCCGGCGTCGTCACGAGGCCGCTCGTCGTCACGCTCACGACCGCCACCCTCAATTGACCCTGGCCCGCCACGTCGGCCTGCCCCCGTACGCCGGGTGTCGGCGGCGTTACCCGACGGAGTGAGAGACTGTGGGTAACGAGAGACCGGGAGGTGGCCATGATGGCCTTCTACGGCGTTTCAAGCCTGCTCATCGTCGCCGCCCTCATGGGGTCCATCTGGGGCGTTATCCATGCTCTTGCTCGTCCCTCGAACAAGGCCTGGGCTGTCGTCTTTGCGACGTGCATCGTCTTGCTCATTGCGAGCGCGATTGGCCTTCTTGTAATCCACGCTCCGTACCTGCTGAGGACCGTCGATCACCTTGCGCTGGTCGCGACCACGCTGTCTGCCCTCGCATTCACCGCTTGGTATCTACTGGGCGAAGCGGTCTGGGCAACTGATCGGTAGTTCAACCGGCACGACCGTCCCCGAACGCCGGGGCAGGGCGCAATACCAGACCTAGTCCGCTTGCAGATTACGCAGGGAACGCTTTTGTTTCTCCGTACCATGAGACGGGATCACGCTTGACCGCCTCCCACCGTCGCTTTCCGGATGCGGCCAACAGCGCCTGCAGTGACGCGTCTCTGCTCGCACGCTGCCACAGGGCTTGTCGGCTCTGACCGAGGGACTCGGCAATCTGCTCCCACGACAGCCCAGCCGAGCGCGCAAACGAGATTGCTTCCTTCTGGGCCGCATCAAAGTAACGACTAAATGCAGCCGCAACTTGAAGGACTTCTAGCGGGCCGGGGTCTGCACTTGTCCTAATGCGCTCCCATGCTTCCCAGAACGACTCCGAGGGTTTCACCGTCACAACACTGAACGAATCGCAACCGTCTGTCAACACTCGTTTACAACCGTGAGATGCTCGCTCGCCCAAAACTCTCCCTCCGACCTGTCCCAGTTCGCCGGCCCGGTGGCACGTTGCTAGACGCCGAATAGAAGGAACTAACCGGCTGATTGGCGACGCGCAGATAGCGTCTGCCATCAATGAGGGTGCCGGATCAATGTTTGTTGGACCTGCGGGAGCGGGGCTACCTCGTGTTCGAGGGCTTCCTCGACGCCGACGAACTGGCTGCGGCCCGGGAGGCCATATGGCTGCACTTCCCCCGGCCCGAGGAGTACTTCGCCGACCCGGCCGCTCACGCCTGGTTGGGAACAAGCCAGTTCGCCGGCATCATCGGGGGACCGTGGCGATCCTGGGATCTGAACCGGCTGACCTTTCATCCCGACCTCCTCGACCTGGCGGAGCGTTTCTTGGGATCGAACGACCTCCGTCTCTACGAAGCCGAGTTGTGGGCCAAGTACGCCGGGGCCGTCGACTACGACCAGAGCCACCACCGCGACTTCGGCAACCACACCCTGGTCGTCCCCAAGAAGTCCGACCTATCCACCCAGCTGCAGAGCTTGATCCTCCTCTCGGACGTCGCCGACGAGGATGGACCCACAAGGGTGGTCCCGCTGTCCGTTGGGGAGAGCGTTCCCTGCTGGCCGAGCTCCCTCGTCGATGGGGGCAGTAACTATGCCTGGACCTACCTTCCGGCAGGGACCTTCGCTAAGGAGGAGATTTCGGTGACCGGGCCGGCGGGGACCCTGTTCTCCTACCGGCCCGACGTACTGCATCGTGGGTCGCGCATGACTGGCGAGCTCTCAGCCCGATTCACCGTGTCCGCTCACTACGACGTGTGGGCGCCACGCTGGACCGGCAGAGTCGCATGGCCCGCCAATGCACTCGGCCCCAACTGGTGCGAGCTGATCGAGCGGGCGACGCCCCGAGAGCGCTCGGTGTTTGGGTTCCCCGCACCGGGCGATCCGTACTGGGACGAGCAGACCTTGGCCGATACCCAGGCGCGCTACCCCCAAGCCGACTTGACTCCCTACCGCTGAGGGCGTCGATCAGGGTCGCTCCGGGAATCGCTGGCGCCCTCAGCACTCGCCCCTAACTGCCTCGCCCCTATTCGGGCTGAGTCGGGCCGGGGGCGGATCAGCGCCACCCTCAAGGCCGACCGGAGAACACCCGGAGTCCCTCCGCGCAGGGCAGGATGGGATCCGTGACAGCCTTTCTCGCCATCGGCGTAGAAGTCAGTTTTGTTGATGGCGACGATAGTCATCTCTATTCGACTGGACAGCGTGAACGGAAGGACCTCTCGTGGCGACGTAGCGACGAGATCAATGAGCCGTCGGAGACGGCGCCCATTGTTGGGAAGGATGGCCAATCTCAAGGGTTCAATACTGAGGGGTTCAGTCATCGAACGGTCATTCACCCTGCGCCAAAGACCTCGGCCTTGTGGGGTTCGGTCACCGTTGGCGACGAGCCAGCGCTCTACCGCGGTGAATCAGCAATCGGCACCGCCAGTGTCCTGTGGGTTCACGACCTGGACCCCGGCCTTCAGCAAGAGGAGCTACATGCCATGGTCAACTGGCTGGCGACGGGAAGAAACCGCGTCCTTCATATCGAGATGCCCCTGACACCCGGTGGACCCGCTTGACCCAGGTCGCTAGGACGTCGGAACGCCAGGCCTCGAAGCTAGCTGGTATGCCCGCACTTTGTGGCCGGCTAAGGATCGGAAGGCTCTGCCGTCGCCCCGTCCTCGCTGCCGGGACGGTGGGGCAGTTCAGCACCACTGCGGCAGGGAGTCCGCCCGATTCCGTCGATTGCCGGTCGGCCGTTGTCATCGACCTCACTCAGCTCCCAGTCCTCTCTCTGAAAGCGGACACAGACCTCTTGAATTTCGGCAAGGGAGTAATGGCAGCGCCGAATCCTTAGTCGTTCTGGCAGATTGATGACTGGACCTGCTGGCCAACCATGATCACGGAGAGCAGGACGAGTTGGAAGAAGGTCTGGGCGATCCAGGCCACCAGTGCGATCAGGCTGGCCTTGACCCGCGAGGCGGCGGACTCTTCAGCGACGACGGAGACGTCTACCTATGTCCGAAGTGCCTGGCGTTCCATGACGAGTACTTCAGAATCATGGCCAAGATTGACGCTGAGATGAAGGCACGCAACGAGAAGGACGTCCACGGGGATGGATCACCCGCATAACCGGCGTACGGAACTCACCCTTGCCGGACTCTGGCGATCACAAGGCCCAGCCGAAGGGACGTATGGCGCAGGGCCTCCAGCCCCGGAGAACCCCTCGCGGCTCGTGATGTCCCTACAGGGGCGAGGTCGTTCTTCGGGGGGTCCAGTCGACCAGTACGTCGGGCAGCGGGCTTTCGGGTGGAGCGCTCATGTCGACGCCAGTCACATCCTTGACTTGGCCAAGGAACCAGGTGCTGAACTCGTTGCCGGCGGTGGCCATATCCGTGAACGCCTTCTCGATGTCGGGAGCCTCGAACCACACCACCATGAAGCTGCCCATCGGGGTCTCTTGCAGGGCCCAAGTTTCCCGGGTAAGTCCCGACCTGGCCGCCTGAGCCTCGAACTCCTTGCGGCGTTCCCCCATGCACGCGGCCGAAGTCCCTGCCTCCTTGTTCTTTTGTCGGTGAACCCTGTTACAGCAGACGCGTCACCTCTCTAGGAAAGGCAAACAAGGCCGTCCGCCGATGGATGCTCCTGAGGTCCCGTACAGGTCTTACCAGTGTCCGCAAATGTCCGGCGGCCGTCACTCCAGAATCGCCCCGTAGTGCCGAACTGCCCACCGTCCCGGTGAACTGGGACAGTCCGATCATTGGAGCACTGTGAGCTTTGGCAAGCCTCAAGCAAAGGTCGTGGGTGTCGTAGGTTCGACCTGCGGGCAGCAGACGGGGGCGTGTAGCTAGCATCTCTGGGTGTTCACCGTTGAGCAGATCGAAGAGATCCACGGGCGCCTCGGCAGCGCGGAGACGCTGTCTGATTACGTCCGGGAGCTGGCGGCTCTCGGGATCGAGCGCTACGACTCCTTTGTGTTTGATGGCCACTCAGAGTATCTCGGACGGGACGGTCATCGAGTCATCACGGACGCCGTCCACGATGAGTTGACGCTCGCCGAGAGCAGCGACTGTGATCAATTCCTCGACCACTTAAGGCGTCACCAACGGGGCGAGACGAGCTACCTGGAGATGTCGACTGGCCTGGCTGACAGCGGGGTCGAGAGGTGGACCGTGGATTCGCAGGCGATGACCATGACGTTTTACAACCGCTCCGGCGACGTCCTTTTGGTCGAGCAGATCACGTAGACCAGGAGTGCTTAGCGCTGGCCTACTTGGCGGGGGGCCGCGGCGGGCCTCAACCCCGGCCGATAGCAAGACTTCGTCTACAGCGACTACCCGGCCATCGGGGCGATCCCCAGTACCAAATTTCGAAAGGTGTCGCAAACCACAAGCGGAAGGAGCGCCGTGCTGAGGCAGATCGCGGAGGGTGTGCTGATCCACCAGAGCGAGTTCGTGCAGAGCAACGCCGTTGTCGTACAGGGCAGGGCTGGAGTGTTGCTCATCGACCCCGGGGTGCACGGCCACGAAATGGCCTGCCTCGCGAACGACCTGTCCGAGTTGGGTCAGCCCGTGGTGACAGGTTTTTCGACGCATCCTCATTGGGATCACCTGCTCTGGGACGACAGGCTGGGCGCAGCGCCCCGGTACGGCACGGCCGCTGCGCGGCCACTGCCGCGAGATCAGTTGTCGAACGGGGTCGCGCAGGTCGCGCAGGCCGCTGGCATCCCCGAGCATGTACCGCTGGACCTGCTCGGCCACATAACCGGCCTGCCCGCCGAGATGGCGCAGATTCCTTGGGATGGCCCTCACGTCCGAATTTTCGAGCACCAAGCGCATGCCAGGGGCCATGCGGCGCTGTTGATTGACGAACGCGGGGTTCTCGTCGCCGGCGACATGCTTTCGGATGTGTTGATTCCGATGCTCGATTTGAACGATACGGCTGACCCGATCGAGGACTACCTCGCCGCGCTGCGGCTGCTCGAGGGCGTGGCGGGCGAGGTCGATGTCTTCGTTCCCGGCCACGGGTCCATCGGCGGAGCTGATCAGGCACGTGCGCGGATCGACCAGGATCGGGCGTACGTGCGAAGCCTGCGTGACGCCGATGTTCTCAGCGACCCGCGCCTATCGGCCACGTACGGCAGGGATTGGCTGCCTGGCGTGCATGAACGGCAACTCCAGGGTCTCGCCGAAAGAAGCGAGCGCGACTGGACGCCCGGCTAGCGATCCCCTTTCGGACCGTCATTCGAGACATGGGTTTCCTCCAGAATTCGAACGGTCGGGGCTCCAGAGGTCGCCCGTTTTGCCGACAGGGTGGCACCCCGCCCCGGCGAACTGGGGCATGGCAGACATCGACGCCCAGAGGGTGACCTCAGCCGATGGTGGTCGTTAGCACCTCGCACATATTTGAAGACGGCGCCGAGCCCTGCCTGTCGAGATCTGTCGCACAGACCGTGGCCGACGCGGTACCGGTGAACCCAGGAGCGGCCTCCAGCGTGAAGAACGCGATCGCGGGTTGCCCGACGCCCCGCTCTGCCGGCGAGTAGACGCAAAGCCCCGGTCCTTGGGCGCTGCCGCCCGGACAGGTCGCCCTCAAGGCGGTGAGACCGACATCGCTGGACTGGCTGATGCCCCAGTTCGCCGGGATTGGTCCATTGTTGACGGCACGCACCCACAGCACGACCGGCTCACCCGGCAGGACGCGACGTATGAGCCTCGCATTGAGGATACGGAAGTTCGGCACCGTTTTGGTGAACTCGATTGGGGTCAGCGCGCTTTGAAACTCAAAAATTAAGGGCGGGTTTGTGGGTGCAAAGGCGACGAGCACACAAGCATGTGGACGGCGCAGTCCACGTTTCCTTGGTTCCCCGTCGTGATGAAACGCGACACCGTGTACGTCTCGACGAAGTTGAGGATGCTCGTGACGTAGCCGGCGCCCGTGCCCGCCCCGCAGTCACCGTTTCCTGGCGAGGGGACGTTTGCACACTCGTTGATGCCGAGGACGTCAGGCAGTCCGAACGTCCAACCCGAGCCCGACACGGTGACGGTCTGGCCGTCGATTAGGCCAGTGGAAGGCGTGACCGTGATGCTCGGAACGGCGGCGCCGGCTTCCGGTACGCCGAGGAGGAGTGAGCCGGCCACGACGGCACCGACAGCAGCGAAGACCTGGACAATCCGCATGGGGGACCTCGTTGCCAATCCGCACGCCACGCTATGTCCGCGCGGTCGGTGGGGCAACTGGCGTTCGCGCAAGATTCATGTTGGCGATCCAGGGGCCTGAGGGCAAGTCACACGACTCCAAGCCGGCGAACGGGGACACCGTTGACGATGGCTCTTCCTTGGGAGGAACTGCGGCAGCCTCAGGTCGGGGCCATACCCACGACGGGCTTGTTAAGGGCCAGGGCACCGGCCGAGCCGTAAAAGGCGGCGTCGCCGTAGCTGAAGATGCCCCCGTCGGAGGCGACGAGCCAGTAGCCCAGCCCGTCAGCGGTGGCCGCCACGCCCACGATCGGCTTGTTCAAGATCAGCGAGCCCGTGGACCCATAGAAGGCGGCGTCGCCGTAGCTGAAGATGCCCCCGTCGGAGGCGACGAGCCAGTAGCCCAGCCCGTCAGCGGTGGCCGCCACGCCCACGATCGGCTTGTTCAAGATCAGCGAGCCCGTGGACCCATAGAAGGCGGCGTCGCCGTAGCTGAAGATGCCCCCGTCGGAGGCGACGAGCCAGTAGCCCAGCCCGTCAGCGGTGGCCGCCACGCCCACGATCGGCTTGTTCAAGATCAGCGAGCCCGTGGACCCATAGAAGGCGGCGTCGCCGTAGCTGAAGATGCCCCCGTCGGAGGCGACGAGCCAGTAGCCCAGCCCGTCAGCGGTGGCCGCCACACCCACGATGGGCTTGTTCAAGATCAGCGAGCCCGTGGACCCATAGAAGGCGGCGTCGCCGTAGCTGAAGATGCCCCCGTCGGAGGCGACGAGCCAGTAGCCCAGCCCGTCAGCGGTGGCCGCCACACCCACGATGGGCTTGTTAAGCCCGACGGCGCCCGCCGAACCGAAGAAGCCAGCGCTGCCGTAGTTGAAGATGCCTCCGTCGGAGGCCCCCAGCCAATAGCCCGTACTCGCGGGCTCCGGCGCCCACCACGACGCGGCCCAGGTCAGTCCGGCCAGCACGCCCAGACCGGACTGGCTCGGGTGGAAGTAGTCGAGCGTGGACACGTCGGAAGGCGAGAACTGGTAGTCGAACGTGGCCCCGCCGTCCCACCGGCAATTGGCGTATTGGCCGCACACCCGGCCGAGGACCGCATTGTCGGCCTCCACCTGGGCTAGCACCTGTTGACGCTGCGCGTCGGTGTTCGCGCTCGAGAGCATCGACTGGCAGATGTGCGCCACAGACCAGACCGCCGCCGCCGCCGGGTTCGTGTGCAACGCCGACCACAGCTCGTAGACGTCGGGGATCGACGACACGAAGATGTGTGACCCCGTCGGCAAGCCCGATTCCAGGGTGGACATCGTGGCCTGGAACGCCGCTTGCAACGCTGATGTCGACGTCATGGACGCAATGGTCCCCGTGCACACGTCGTTGGCCCCGATGAGGATCGTCACGTACTGAGCACTCCGGGCCACTGCCATCTGTGCCTGGCCCTCGGTGTCCGCCACCTTCGCGCCGGGCACGGATTCGTTGTAGGCACGGCCGGCGATGGAGGGGTTCTTCGCCAGGATGCGCGCATAGTGGCTCTGGATGCCGTTGGCGGGGTACCCGTCACCGGTGCTCCACGAGTCCTGGGGATGCGATCCGAGGGAGCAGCAGTCGTCGAAGGCTTGGGTGATCGAATCGCCAATCGCAGCCATGGTGCTGGGAAGCGCGGGGCGGGCGGACGCCTCGGCTCGCACCCCTGAGCCGCCACCGACGAGGCAGACCAGCGTGAGGGTGCCTCCGCCCAAGAGCCGCGGCACCCACTTCCGCGCCTCCTTCATGCGGTCCACCTCGAGTCGACCAGTCGTTCTCACTTGTCAGGCCCCTGTTCTTCCATTTGCCAAGGCCCCGACCCCACCCCACCCCACAGCCTCGCGCAGGGACCGCGGTCGATCCAGACCGGAGAGGCCCCGGGCGCCGGACGCGACGGACGCTCAGCTCCCTCATGGCCAAACGTCACGTGTTGATGCCGGATATGTGGTGTCGGGTGAGCTGGTCGTGGTGGCCGTTGATGGCACGAAGGTCGGCTCCCGGGTGTGACCTTACGCAGCCTCAGGTCATGATGCTTGGGTGGTCCAAGGCGGTCAACCGTGCGTCGCACTGGAATTCTCACTTGCAGAGACCAGCGCGTTGATCTCGAACACGATGCCCCCCCGGCAGCGTACGGGGATACTCCTGACTAACCCATGCCCTGGGCCACGCACTCCTGACGATCAGAACGACGTTCTACACCGTCCAGCGAAGAACGACAGAACGATGTGGCTCGTCTTTTGCTGCGCGCCGACTCGCACGTCGAGGGGAACGCAGCCCCGTTGTCGACCATCGGTGAACCGGAAGCTCTGGGGAAAGAAACCGGGCTTGTGCAAACAGGCCCGGTACGTGACCGACACACTCCCTTGGCGTGGCGACCATGGGTTCTGTTGCACCACGTAGGACCGCGCCGCACGAGCGATCGTGATGGTCACCGTGGCTCCCGGATAGACAACCGGAGGGAGCTTGTACCCAGTGAGTTGAGCCCCTCGACCCGAGTTGGGCGGATTCATGGTCGCCAGGCGGCGCGCCTGAGGGAAATACCCTGGGCCGAATCGGATGTCATGTGGCCCGACGGGGGGCAGAGTGCCAGTGAACTGCGTCGCTTCCTCAGAACAGGTGAGGATCTGGGGGTGCGTCGGAGTGCCGACAACAGCAGAAGAACCGCTGGCATCTGAGACGCCACAGGGGCCATAGACGAGGACGAGAACCATGAAGGCAACCCCACCAAGCCACCACAGGTGTCCGCGAAGTCTCGCACCCACACGACCATGATTGCCTGTCCACGATGCAACCGTGGCCTGCCACCAAGGTGCCGTTCAGCCACGCCCAGGTCCGGCAAACGGGGGCACCCTCGCGTCGGCTAACTCGGCGACCCCACCTCCTGTTAGACGAGCCCGACAGACAACGTAGGGTGCCTCCATGAGTACCTCCTACTGGCGTGGTGCCGCTGAGGACGAGGCCATGCAAGACGAGCACGGCTTCATATGGAAGGCGATGCTCGACACCATCGACACGGATCTGACGGGGAGGCGGGTGCTCGACGCCGGGTGCAACAGAGGAGGCTTCCTGCGCCTCCTCGTAGACGCAGCGGGCGTCGCCGAGGGCTACGGATACGACCCAGCCTTGGGTGCCATCACAGATGCCTCCCGTCTCGCCGGAGGCAGGCCGCTCACGTTCGAGGTTGCCGACATAGTGCCAAAAGAGTGGGGCGACTTCGATGTGGCGTTCAGCCACGAAGTCCTCTACTTGCTGCAAGACCTCCCCACCCACGCGGGTGGTCTCTTTGGCGCTTTGAAGCCGGGCGGGTCGTATTTCGCGGTCATGGGCGTTCACGTGTGGAGTCCGTTGATGTCGACATGGTATGAGGAAGTCGCGGCCGAGCTCGACCTTCCGCGTCTCTACGACCTCGACGAAGTCGTGGGTATCTTCGAGAACACAGGATTTTCCGTATCGGTGGCCAACTTGAAGCTGGGTTTCGTTCCGGTGGCAGCGCATCGGCACGGGCACGACCATCGGAGGGATCTGCTCGCGTGGTTGGACTACTACGCCGGCGAGAAGGTCTTGCTGCGGTTCACTCGGCCCTCATCCTGACCATGAGGTCGAGTGGACGGCCTGCTTGACGGCAGAGCCTGGGAGTACGAGAACGTCCCACCCGCCCGGCGTTCGGGGGCAGGCTCGCCCCCACGGCTTGCAGGAGCCGGCGAACGGGTCTGCAACTGCGTCTACGTCACCGGGAGACGCCACACGCTGACGTGCCAAGGGCTCTCACCAGTGAATGGCGAGCGATCCCACCAGCCCCATCGATGTTCCAGCCTCATTCCCGCGATCCGAGCCATTAGGTCCAACTCAGCCGGCCACACATATCGGAACGGTGCCGTGAATTTGCTAAAGCTGCCATCGGGAAGTCGGTTGAAGTGCCGAGAACGGGAGATCTGCTTGTGCGTGCGGTCAATGAAGTCGTCGATGCCGATGTAGTCCTCTGTCAATGCAAACGCGACACCGGAGTTGCCTGGCGGTAACTGGCGAAGACCGGGCACGCTGGTCTCGATTACAAAGCGGCCACCGGGGCGGAGATGCCGGGCAGCGTTTTCGAAGCACGCCACTTGTTGGTCCTGCGTCGTCAGGTTCTGGATCGTGTTGAAGACTAGGTACACAAGGGAGAACTCGCCCTCCACGAATGTCACAGCCATGTCGCCTTCGACGACCGTGATATCGCTCGCTCCGGGCTTCGACCGCAGCACGTCGAGCATGTCTGCGGACAACTCGATCCCGGCGACCGGAACACCCCGGGCAGCCAAAGGGACAGCGACCCGGCCCGTCCCAATAGCGAACTCCATCGCCGCTCCGCCGTCGGTCAACTCGACCAGGCAGTCGACAGTCGCTTCGAGAACGCCGTCGGCGAACATCCCCTTTCCAGGTTGGTCATAGGTTCTGGCTATCTCGCCGACGAATCGGTTTTCGGGCACACTCCAGCTTGGCCCGACCTGAGTCGGCTTGCAACGTCCTCTGCCCCTGCCCATCGGTGCTCGAAGTGTTCCACTGTCCCGGCGAAGTGGGGCAGCTGGTCCGGCTTTTGCGAAGCTACGGTTCAGTCGTGACGATTCATGGGCACCAGGTCACCTGCGACTGCGATGGCTGTACGGCGGCAGCCCTGCTGCGTGGCCGTATCCGCTGGTTTTAGATCACTTCTCGCACCTTGCAAGAGTTAAGGGATGGACAACGATTTGCAACGATTGCGATGACGGGGGGCCGGTGAATCACTATTACCCCGATCACCCAGATCCGACGTTCCACGCCTGAACTGCCCTGGCACATATATGTGCCGGTATGGGATAGATCGCGGTGAGGTCAATAATTCTCGTTACGGCAGCCCGCAGGGTAGTAACGTAGGCACCGTCCCCCCTTGGGAGTGACGCCTTGTTGAAGTTGGACGATTCGTTCGTTGTCGTCCCGTGCAGTCTCGACGCCTTCTTCTGAGTACCTATTGAAGGAGGCCGTGTCATGGTCCACGGCACAATGAATTGGACGAGTCCGACAAGGGAGTTCGGCCTGCTCACACCAGACGATGGGAGCCGCGACATCTTCGTGCGGTTTGCGTCCGCCATCGCATCGACGTGCACTTCGGATGGTCGGGGAGGATTTGCCGTCAAGGATGTAGTCGTACCAACACCGCCGCGACACCAGGTGGCGTCGAGCGTCGAAGTCCGCACGAGATATCTGCCGGGGCAGTGGGCAGGTGGCTACGAGATCGCACAGGTTGTTGAGTTGGGTTACCGAATACGGCGTCCGGGGTCGTTGGACACGATTCCAGATATCTTCATGCCGGACGATGTGCGGCATGCAGGCGACTGATCCTGGCTGACTGCGGTTAACCCCTCGGGCCTCAGCATCTTTCCGACGCAGGGCTGGTCAGTTTCGGCGGCGCGCTGCCGACACGGCTCCACGTACCGGTTGCGCCTCGTTCGGGCGAACTGGGGCAGGCAATCCTCCCAGATCGGTTGCCCAGCCTCATCGTATTGAGAAGGCTGGAGGGAAACGGAAAAATGGTTTTCTGACCGTGCCAAGCAACTGCATTAGGAGGCAGTGATGGTCAGAGGCGAAGGAATCACAGTGGCTCGGGGAGTCAGTGCTGTGGAGGCATTTGATTTCGTTCTCGATCCTGCCCAATACACCAAGGCTGACACGAAGATGGTGTGGGTAACCAAGCTCGCGGATATTCCCAACGGGATGTTGGCTCGCGAGGATGGCAAGTTCCTCGGTCGCTTCAAGGGCTCGGTGATCACCCGATACCGATGGAACCGGCCGAATCACATAGACGTGACCCTTGAGCACGGAGTTCCAAGAAGCCTCCACGCATGGTTTGAGATTGAAGACGTGTCCGACGGTGTTCGTATCCGACACGTCGAGGAACTTGATCTCGGGCATGGGGTCCTTGGGGCACTCCATGACCTGGTCGTCGGAAAGTGGTTCGCTCAGTCTGTAAGAGAAGAGGTTGCCGATATTGGGCGCCTTCTCGAAGACGGCCAACGTGGACGTCCATCTGACGATCTCGACGGTTAAGCGCCCAGTCCCGGCGAACTGAGCCAGGCAAATCCTAAAAGAATGCGGCCTTGGTCACGTACCCATCGGCGATGACGATGTTGAGACGGTCGGGTCGGAAATCTGCAGTCAGGTGCTGCGAACCTTCGATCACTCTCACTGCCTTCACTCCCGCCGTCTCCGCCGCTTCGAGCGCATCCGCTCGGCTCAATCCGACATAGCTCCGGCTCTCGGGGGTTTCGGCTTTAGCTCCGACCCACTCTCGCTCTTCCATGTTCTCTATGTTGCCCAATGGCCCATGCCCTGGCATGCCGAAATGGGTGTAACCAGCTCGGCGGTCGGGGGCACCCAGGACCGCTCTCAGCCGTGCGCGTTCAGGTTTGTATTTCGCACCGGCGTTAGTCCTATCCAAGAGCGCGTCTGCCGACTTAGGCAACCAGATGGCGTCGCGGAGAAGCCCCAACCCATGGGTGTAACGACAAGGGACCGTTGTGAAGAGATGGTGACGGAGACACTTAGCGGCCCAGGATTCGGTCGGCACCAGTTCCACCACTGGAAGGCGAAGACTGCGGCGTCTTGGCCGCAAGGGGCGAGGGTGACAGCGCTCGGATGGAGAACGGGCTGTGGGAGCAACGTGATGCCTGCTCGCCGAATGACCAGTGGCAATGCCTTACCGCTCTGTGTGCGTAGCGTTACGGGCAGGTAGCCGCGCAGCGAACAGGGCTTGGTGCTCGTGTTGGTGAATCAGACGGTGCCTGCCATCGAGTTCGTGGCGCCCTCCCAGTAGCCGGTAGCGCTGACCTGACCTAAATAGCAGGATGGCGGCAGGGTCGCGACGGACAGCGTAACGGCTCCACTCGTGGATCCCGGGGCCAAGACGACACCGCCAAGTACTACAACCAGGGCGAAAACCCTGCCTTTCACCCCGCGCAGCCTACCCCTCTATCCGGCGATCGGGGCTAGCCCGTTGCAATGACAGGCGACAGGCTCAGGTGAATAGATCCGAGACACTCTCCCGGCGAAAGATCCTTCTGATGGCCTCGCCGAAGAGACCGGCTACCGAGATCACCTCGACCTTGGCTGACATCGCCACCGGTTGTGTCTCCACACTGTCGGTCATGAAGAGTCGCTCAATTGGGCTGGCTTCGAGGAGTCCCATGGCGGCCTCAGTCAGCAATCCATGGCTCACAGCCGCATAGACCGATGCCGCACCCCGTTCGATGAGGACCCTGGCCGCGTCAACCAGTGTTCCCGCAGAAATCGTGAAGTCATCGACGATGAGCGCCGTTCGACCCTCGACCGATCCCATCAGCTCGACCACCTCTGCTGACTCGGAATGGTCGACTCGACGTTTGTCAGCGATGGCAAGTGGCGTACGGAGTCGTTCGGACCACTGGCGCCCCTTCTTAGCGAACCCGGCGTCGGGGGCTACGACAACGAGGTTCGGAAGCGCCTTGGCGGAAATTGCCTCACACAGAACAGGGAGTGCATAGAGGTCGTCGACGGGAACCTTGAAGAAGCCCTGCACTTGAGGGGCGTGCAAATCCAGGGTGATGACGCGGTCAACGCCCGCTGCTTCGATTGCATCCGCACACACTCGAGCTCGGATCGACACCCTTGGCTCATCCTTCTTGTCGCCCTTGGCGTAGCTGAAGTACGGGATGACTGCGGTGACTGATGCGGCACTGGCCCGCTTGAATGCATCTATCCAGAACAGCAGTTCAACGAAGTTGTCGTTGGCCGGAAACCCCGTCCCCTGAACCAAGAAGACGTCACGTCCCCTCACATTCTCGAGTATTCGTACGAACAGGTTGCCCTCTGAAAACCTCAGAGTCTCACTCGAGCCAAGGGTACAATCGAGGTAGTCGGCGACGGCTCGACCGAGTTTGCGGCTTGCCGATCCTGCGAAGAGCAACAACTCCTCGGCCATGCCGACAAAACTACCGCATGACCATTTCCGGCCCCCAGGCCGGCGTAGTGGGGAACCCTTCTGTCTCTGCAGCCCGCACTCTCTGGGGGACACAGAACCGCGTGTACGTGTCAGGATTGAGGTTGTCTCATACCAAAGTGCAAGGTCTTGCAGGGCGGTTCATACTGGACAATTTAAGGCATTATCGGGCCATGGACCTCGCGTCGCTTTGCTCTGACCTACCGCCCTCATCGTGAGCGGGCGGTCATTCTCATTGGTGGATGTTGAGTGGTAATCGAGGCGTCGGCTCCCGTGCGGATCTGTGACAACGGTGGGTGGACCGACACATGGTTTGGGGGGCCGGGACGGATCTTGAATATCGCAGTGACGCCAGGAGTGGAGGTTTCGATCCGCACGACGGCAAGCCCGGACGCTGTCGTGCTCGACGTGGAGGCCTTCGGCGACCGGTACTCCATCGTCCCGGGGGCGCCCCGGGTCGCCCGCCACCCGCTGCTCGAGGCCGCCATCGACGCGTTCCCACCCCCGAGGGGCCTCGCCGTGGAAGTCAGTGTTCGTTCCGGCGTCCCGGCCGGTTGCGGCACTGGTACGTCGGCGGCGGTTGCGGTTGCTCTGCTGGGCGGATTGGCAGCCCTCCGCCTGGAGCAACGCTCGCCACGCGACATCGCCTACGCAGCGCATCGGCTCGAAGTCGACATCCTCGGTGTCCAAAGCGGGATCCAGGACCAGTTGAGCGCGGCGTTCGGCGGGATCAATTACATCGAAGTCGAGACGTACCCCGAGGCCAGGGTGTACCCACTGCCGACCTGGGAGGAACTCAGTCCCCGGCTAACGCTGGTCTTCCTTGGTCGCGCCCACGACTCCTCGGCCGTGCACCGCCAGGTCATCGAAGATGTGGGGTGTCGTGGATCAGGGATGTTCTCGCTGTTGCGAGATGCGGCGGTCGCGGCTCGCGACGCTGTCCTTGCCCGGGATCTCGACGCTTTCGGTCAGGCGATGATCGCCAACACCGACGCGCAGGGGTCCCTGCATCCTGGGCTTGTGGGCGTGGACGCAAGACGGGTGATCGAGTTCGCGGCGGCGCAAGGAGCGGTCGGGTGGAAGGTCAATGGGGCAGGGGGAGATGGCGGCTCAGTCACGATTTTGAGCGCCACCGGGGAGTGCAAAGAGGCAATTGAGCATCGCGTTACCGTCTTGGACAAGCGCTACCGGGTGCTCCCAATCACAGTCAGCACGGTCGGGCTCGAGGTCCGGGGTGCCCTCTAACCCACTGCCCGCTGGACCACATTGCGCATCGGGCCCTGTCGCCGACGCAGAACGAATGATTTCGCCGAACAACCGCGCTCATACACTGCGAACAGGCGCACCTTGAACCAGCGTCAATACTTTCGGTTGGAAATACGCTTAGCCAGCCACAGCTTGAATCGTTCCCATCGAGTCTGCATCGGGGCGCCCGGCATGGCTTTGACGGTACACCCGGTCGTCAGCAACGTGGAAGATTCGCCGAATGACCACAGCCCGGCGTTCGGGGGCAGTCTGGCCAGCTTCGACGGCTACATTCGGAAGGTGGAGGAACGTGAAGCGGACTCCGAGGACACGTACCCCACAGCCGATCAGATGTACCCCCATCTGCTTGAGTCGCTCAGGGGGCTCGCGTTCCCGCAGACGAACAGGAAGCATGGGCGCATCGCGGAGGAACCATCGTGCCGCCGCCAGACGAGATGCGGCTCGGCTACCTCGATTCGGTCCCCGGCCTCCTCTACCTCTTTCGCGAAGGGCAACTCATTGACAACGCCGACGAAGCCCTTCTATTGGATTTGGAGAGGTTTCTGATTCGTCCCACCAAAGACGTAACGCCGTACATGAGTTGGTCGGCGGTGGCCGAGTCTGAGGAGTGGGACCACGTCAGAGAACTTGCTAAGGCCGCGCTGGTCAGTCTGAACAGACCTGCCTCCGAGAAGCGGCCCCATGAGGCGGAGCCCGACTGAGCCGTTCGGGCGTCAGTAATACAGGCCGACTACTTGCCACCTCTATTCAGAGAATGTCTCCGGCGTAGTCGCTCCTGGCTTCGAGAAAGTCATGACTCATTCGATATGCCAGCTCGACTGCACGCTCAATCGTTCGAGCCAGCACCTGACCTCTTTGCGATCCCCATTCGACAGTTACGTGGTAGCCGGTGTGTTCAGAATCCGACCTGACCTCCAAGTTCGGTCCAGCTCCCATCCGAAGTTCGAGGTAGTACCGCCAGTAGCCGACTGTGTTGACCGCCTCTTGTATCTCACGCAGTCGATCTGGTCCGACACCGAAGTGGGTGGTTTGGCTATCTCCCATCCCACATTGTGGACCTGCTGGAAGGGCCAGAAGTGCCTAACTCGAACGTGTTGCATGCGCCCCTGCCCGGCGAAGTGAGGCACCCTTTGTACGCGCACATCCAGGATGCGGGATCGTTAGTCAGGTTCCCGAACGCAGCACGGACCTCTGATCGGTTCGCAGTAGCCAGGCCGCTGATCGAGATCAGGACACGAAGCGCCTCACGAAGTCGAGAGAGGTGTTGGCAACGTCGCGCCAGCCATTGTCGATGGTGAGGGCATGGCCCCGCCCCGGGATCTCGGCGAACTCGGTCACACCCTTGTTCTTCTGCTGCCTCTTGAAGGTGGCATCAGAGATCGACCGCGGCACGGTGTGGTCCTTCTCGCCGGAGATGATCAGCATCGGGCCGCGGCCGGGATTCTCGGTGTCGACCTTCGCCTCGGTCCAAGGATTCAGGTTCGCCGCGGCCGCCTGGAAGAGCGGCGCTCCGGGGGCGGGCACGGCGTACGTCTCGAACAGCTCCTTGGCTTCGTCCTCGCTGACGGCGTTGGCGAAGGCGTAGCGGAACTGGTCGTAGGTCAAGGGAATGGCCCGGTGACGGTTGAGGGGGTTCTTGAGCACCGGGCTGCCCGATCTCAGGGCCGAGATCGGCAGGGGCAGCACACCGCGGAAGGGGGCGGCGTCGATCGCCACCGACGCAGCTGACAACCCTCGTCCGGCGACCATCTGAGCGAGCAGGCCACCGAAGGAATGGCCGATCACCGCCGGCTTCTTGTTCAGCTTGTCGATGACCGCGGCGTAGTGGTCAGCCACCTGGTCGAGGGTCTTGTTGGCAAACACCTCGGGTTTTGCCTTGGCCTCCTCGACGGTCTCGGGATCGTCGGGCCACCCCGGGCTGAGTGGGGCGTAACCGGCGTCCTCGAAGACAGCCGCCCAGCGGTCCCAGCTACTTGGAAGCAACCAGAGGCCGTGGATGAACACGACCGGCGTCCGTCCTGACGAGTTGGCTCCCTTGATCTGGTCTTCTTCGTCTTCGGTGATCGTTGCCATGGCTGACCTCCAGGCCAGGGGGTTCGATGCGGTCGGAGGAAGTGTCGACCTCCTACCCCCAGAGAAGCTGATCACATCAGTCCCGGACTGTCGACTGCCTCGATATTGGAGCACTCGCAACTGCCGGATACTGGCCGGCCCGACGCCATGGTTTTCCCTGCCCCCATGGTGCCGAAGTGTCCCACTGTCCCGGCGGGAGGTGGCACCATTGCAGGCAGATCGTCCTCGCCGTACGTAAGGCGACGGTACTCGGTGCGACTGTGTTTTCAGCGACTCGGGAGACAAGCCTGTTGCACCTCGTCGCAGGTGGTGTTATGCCGGTCATCGGGAAAAGCCAGCTCTTCCCGCTGGCATCCCTCGGAGGTGGGTTATGCGAGCAAGGGTTGCTGTGGTTGGGGCGGCGCTTGCTCTGGCCGCAGCAATGAACGTCGTGCCGCTGCAGGTCGCAGGCGCCCAGCCACCAGGCACAAACGTGCTCGTCCCTTCGAGTGGGGCGACACTTTCCGGATCGACGTACCTTGACGCCTCCGCGTCCAACGCCACCAGTGTCGAGTTCCTGCTCTTCGGCGGCCGCTACGGCTATTCAGCTCCAGTGGTGTGCACAGCGACGCCGACCTATTACGGATGGCTCTGTAGCTGGGATACGACGACTGTCCCCAACGGCACCTACGCCCTGGTGTCTGAGGCCTCCGGGGCGGGTGGGAATGCCTTCGACAAGGCCATTATCACCGTCAACAACCCGGCGCCGAGCACCACGGTGGTGCTCCCCCAAGCGGGTGCCACGCTCGATCCTGCACAGGGCTACGTGATCGACGCCGTCGCTTCGCCCGGGGTGACCCAGGTTACGATCGAGCTGGCCGCGTTGGGAACAACGTTCTCGCTGGCCACTACGCCAACCGTCGACGGTTGGAAAGCCGTCGTCCCCGGTGCTCCACCCTCGTGTGGTCCGTTTCCCTTCTGCAGGGCCAACTCGTTCCCGGGCGCAATCAGGAGCGTGGCCTCCTATGCCGGTGGGGTGACAGGGACGAGCGCGCCCGTCAGTGTCACGATCATCGTCTACGGGCCGCCGGACTAGGTCGGCAACCAGAGCGCGCCTAGATGCACGCCCATGGCGAATCGGAGGTTGACGGGAGCCGGAAACATCCCACCTAACGGGCGTACGGGGGCAGTCAGGTCGGAACGAGGTAACGCTCTAGGACTTGGGCCGTCACATAAGGCCCGTCACGCTCCGCATCCCATTGCGGATCATCGAAGGTGACCCAGTAGCTCCGGGTCGACCCGTCTGAGGTCTGAACGATTTGATACTCGGAGTCGAAGCCCGCAGCCCCCACGACGGCCGTCGGCTGATCTGGCCACGGGCCTGGCCCGTGATCTGGGTCCCGAATCACCCTCACCCTCGCTCCCCGCTCAAAGGTCATCAATCCTCAGTGTCGCATTCCCGGCGAACGGGGGCACCCTGCATCAACCCTACGGAACCTCGAACACCCTCTCTTCGGCGTCGTGATCGGGCTGATAGCCGATGTTTTGGTAGATCGAGTTTGAGATCAGATTTGCCAGGTCTGTGTAGAGGACGACGCGCTGCGCACCCTCGGTAACAGCAGCTGATGTGGCTGCTGCGGTGGCACTGCTGCCGTATCCGTTGCCACGCGACGTCTGTGCCGTGTACACAGGTCCAACTCGGGCGACTCCGGCGACCGCCCGAGAGACGCCTGCAACGGCCACTGGCACGCCATCTACGCGCCACAGATGGATCTCTCCTGCGTCCATTCGACGTTGTGCCACAGCCGCCGAGTCATCGCCTGGAGCGTGGGGCTGAGCTTCGTCATGGAAGGCAGCCAACCAGTTAGTGACCAGGCCGAGGTCCGGCGAGGGCCACGCTCGATCCGCCTGGCCCACAGCTTCAGGTATGCGCAACTCCATAAGTCGATACATCCTCGTTCCCTGATCACAGTTGAAGGGTGGTCCGTTGATTCTTCCCAGGCTCGGGCGAACGCTCTGGTTGAGCCGACAGCACCATTGACGCCAGAGGGGCTTCTGCCGCTTTTGGCTACCTCCCGGGCAAGGGCGAAAGCGGCGTCTTCTGGCATTCGAGAGAGGAACATGTTGTGGGGCGGCGTATGCATCGCCAGTCCAACGACGCGAGAATCGTCTTCTTCGACGGTGAGCCACGCGTTGTCGGAGCTGTTTGCCAGTGCCCTCGAGGCAATACGGGTCGTGACTGTGGCGATCACGCTGGGGCTGAACGAGTCGGCCACGAGGAAATGTTCGGCCCTAACGAGGAAGTCCTCGGGATCGGAGTACATCGATACTCGCATGTACCAGTGTGTCCCAATCACCCACTATCCCGGCGGACTGGGGCATTTAGCCTGGGTTGGGCTGATATCGCTCAACGCGTGCGGACAAGGATGGCGTTCGCGCCCTTGAGCCAGAACCCGATCCCAAGCCGGTCTCGCTCAGTAGCTGATGGTTCCCTTGAAAGTGATGGGTGATGCAACCGTCTCGACCGATCCGACGATTGAGGCGGACGTGCTAGTGGCCGTGGTCGTAAACGTTCCGCTAGCGTCCGCGAACCGACCGGTGCCGCCGGTAACCGTGTGAACAGCCGTCGACTGAATCGGGGGTCCGAGGGTCCCCGACCCCGAGACGGTCGTGAACAGCTTGTCGCCGTTTGCCGCGACGATGGTCTCTGTCCCCGTCCAGCCGAACCCATTCGGACCCACAAGGGCGAACTGCGCGTCCTGGCTATCGGTGACCGCTCCAAGGTGGGAGAGATCACCGGAACTCACGATGGTCCCCGTCAGCGTGATCAGACTGACCGTCGTGGTCGACGTGAGTGTCCCTGTTAGTGGGCGGTTGGTGCCCTTTGCCGCCCCCATCGCTGCCGCTGGGCTCATGGCCACGAGCGCGAACACCAAGCCTGAGAGAAAAACGAGTCTGCGTAGTGGCATACCTGCCACCCCCTTCTCGGTACGGTCCAAGCTGTCCAGCTTGCCCACAAACGGCTCGCGACCCGGGTTGGTCGGAACGAAGTGGACGCCGAGGGGAGGCAGAGAATCAAGCCCTTCTGCTCGTCGGCCGAGGACGTCAACCGTTCAAATCAACTCTACGCTTCCTCCTTCGGGTTGGTAAGAGATTTTTTGATCTGGGCCTAGCCCCGATGTGCCGAAGTGTCACACCGACCCGGCGAATTGGGACAGGCTGGCGGTCAAGTATCTGAGACCCCAAAGGCGAACAGCGTCTCGACTCTTGGCCCCGGTGAATCACCATCGAACATCGTCGGAGAGTCGTAGCTCTGGTGGTCCTGGCGTGCACTAACGCTGCCGCCTACAACCCAACAGCGAGGCGGCCCAATCGTCACCTCGTCAACCAACTCACCAGCTACACCGACAGACACGCCGTACAAGTTCTCCCACGGCTTCAGGGACCGGCCAAACAGGGCTCCGGCGGAGGTCCCGGTCGTAGTGGGGCCATCGTCATCGATTGCCAGCCCGGTGAAGAAGGAGGGAAGGCTTACCGCATAGGTAGGGTTGAACATCACTTCGATTCGGGTGGGGAGTTCGCCGTCCGGGTTGCTCCGAAGGAGTAGGCCACGGTGGCCGACTCCCCATTGCCATACCTCAAAACTTGGGTTCGCTGGTGAAGAGATTCACTCGGTCATTCTTGCGGAAACCCACTGCTGGCCCGGTATCCCCGAGGTGCCGTACTGCCCCACCGTCTCGGCGATCTGGGATAGTCCGCTAGCCACAACTTGGGCTGAGATTCCGTTCTATCCCCTAGCCCTTCGGTCACCATCGGCCAGCGATCCTCAGTTGTGTGGTCGTTGTGCTGCTTGAGTCCGGTCGGCCCTACTTCGGACGGGATCGCGATGTCAACATCATTCACCGAGGGCTGCGTTGTGAATCATTCGGATTTGGCTTACTTGCGTCGCAACCGCTCTCTTCAGGTCACGGGACTGCCGATACCGTGCCAGAGAGCGAGTCCGAATGCCTGGGACGATGGATAAAACGAAAGGGGGATGGTGACGGCGAGGCGGTGGATTCCGTGGTCGCTCGTGGTCGTGCTGACCGTTGTGGCCTTGCTGGCTGCCGCTCTGGCCAGGCCAGGTCGCGCTCCGAACGGTGCCCAGGGACCCGCTGTGGTCGGATTTGGACCTCCCACTGGTTTCGGCGGCTATCGAACCGAGACATCCGCCGACCAGATCAGTGCACAGTGGCGGGTTCCCACTGTGCTCCCATCATCTCCAATGGGCTTTTCGGTCACCTGGATCGGCCTCCAGACCAAAGCACCGGGCGGCCCATTCATTCAACTGGGCACGTACGCGGATCAGAGCATCTTCTCACCACCTGGGCAACCTCGGAAGGCTTCGGCCTCTTACGGGATCTTCTGGAGCGACACCGCCCGGGCATATCGGCCGGTGTCCGTTGTCGAACTCTCTCGTCCGGGCGATCTGATCTCGTTCGATATGGCCCGGAATGATCAGGGTTGGTACCTCAAGGTTCACAACCTGACCGTTGGTTGGAGCCGATCGGTCGAGGTCCACTACGCAGCGAGTGATCAGTTCACGCAGGCTGAGTGGTTACAAGAGGACCCGGCGAGCGGCTATGCAGCGACGACCGACGTGCCCTACCCCTCGACCTCGCCGGTTGCGTTCACCCACCTGCAGGTCAACCGTCATCCACCACGGCTTCGCTATTCCGACGCACAGGTCCTCGCCACCAAGAAGGACGTGTTCTTGGTTCCCACCGTTCCCCGCGATGACGGGTTCGCGCTACTCCCACCTTCCGGAGTCGCGGTTCAGTTCCTCACAGATCTCGAGTCCTACGACGCAGCCGTCGCGCCCGTCAACTTGGCCTACTACGAGGACCTTCTGCATGCCGGTTCGACGCGTCTTCCGTCAGTTGCCGCGATCGCGCAGCCGATGGCCAGTCTGGCGCAGGTCCTGGACCGTCAGTCATGGCCACTCGCTTACGAAGGAAAGGTGGACGCTTTGGTTAAGGACCTCAAACAGAATGTTCGAGCTTTGGAGGCCTGGGGCCACACTCCCGACAAGTCCTGGATCAACCTGGCTATCATCGTCCATCGTCGCAGCTACCTGCAGGATCGGAATCGATTACGGCTTTCGCTTGGATTACCGCCGAGCCAGCGGTGACCGTTCGACACGCTCATCGCCCCGATCCGGCGTACGGGGCGACCCTGGGTCGCCGTGATCCATGAACATATGGGGGCACCTCAGGCCCGTCCGGTATCGAAAGCTTCTGCGCTACCCGCCCGTTGCGACCTGGATCCAGGTGATGACGTTTCCGTCAGCATCCACCACGTTGGCCTTGCGCCCAGCGTCACCGACGGCCTCGATCGGGCCGGCACTGATTCCCCGACTCGCGAGATCGGTGACGAGCTGATCCAGGTCGCCGACCGAAATGGTCACCAGGGTCCGTCCAGCACGTTCGGGATCCTCAATCACGTAAAGCCAGCCATTCCCAGTCACGCACCACATGACCTCGTTCTTGTTGGGAACGATGTCGGCTGCGCTGTCCGAAGAGCCGCTCATACCAGTCCATCGAGGATTGCAGATCTGCTACAGGCACACTGGCGAAAAGAACCTCCATGGTCACGCCAGCAGCATGCCGCTCGCCGACGGGCCATGTCGACCTATTTCATAGGGTCGTACTGGCCACCGTCCCGGCGATCTGAGGCCTGATGTCATGTCGAGGCGTTCCTGTCGCCATCGCAGTAGAACACAGGTATGCGAGTTCTCGTTAGTGCCGTTCCGGCGATCGGCCACATCGCCCCCTTGCTGGATCTCGCGCAATCCCTGCAGTTAGCAGGCCACCAAGTCCGGTTCGCAACGAATAGAGAGGTTCACCATGTGATCATCACCGCCGGACTGCAACCCGTCGAAGCAGGGATGAGCTCGGCCGAGATGCGAGAGGAGCGCCACCGGCGCTGGCCCGAAACAGAACGGCAGCCGGCCAGCATGCAAGAAGGTCATGGAGGGTACTCGGCGCCATGATCTGCGCCCACATGCGCGTCGCCCACAGCGATAACGACTGACTGGCGTCCCCACGTGGTCGTCCACGGCGAAGGTGACTGAGGAGACTGCGTCGTCGCTCTGGGCGTCGAACGGTCTTGGTGTCCCAGCTTCAGCTGGGCTCTATCAGCATGCACTGGTGAACCCTTGTCCTCGTTTCTTGCAGAACGACTCCTCCGGAGCAAGTACTGAATGGCTGATACGCCCGTCGATCTTGGATGAAGAGGGCGAGTCACTCCGTGCCGACGCCTATGTCGGTTTCGGAACTGTCCCCTTGTTTGCAAACGCACTGGCCGAGCTGACAGCGGCGGTCCGCAGCTGCACCGAACGCGGTATGCGAGTCGTCGTCACGGCGCCTAGCCAGGATCTTCGACACGAGCTCGCAGCGATTGACACTCACCTCGTTGAGGCCCGTGAGTTCGTCAAGCTGAGCACCCTGCTCCCCTTCTGCATGATTGCGATATCCCACGCCGGAGCAGGGACGGTGCTTGCTTCACTCAGTGCTGGCGTACCCCTTGTGCTCGTCCCTCGGGGCACGCCGAGCCAACTTCGCATGGCGGAGGCGTGTGAAAGGGCTGACGTCGGTAGGTCCTGCGCCGAGGAAGCGGAGATCGCCACGGCCGTCAGCGATGTGCTCTCCAACGCCGAAATCGCTTCTCAGGTAGTGGCAGGCGCCGACCAGATCGCCATGATGCCAACCGGTGCCAGTGTGGCTTCACACGTTGACACTTTCGTTCGCGACTTCCGCTGACCGTTGGATCGCATGACGGAACCAGCGCCGATCCCAGCACGGCGTTGCCTGGGCGTCAAAGGACGTCCCGTCTGGGCCCGGTGGTGCCCACCGTACCGGCGGTATGGGATGGCCTATAAGCAGTCGGATACTCCGCCGGTCTTAGCCCCGGGGTGCGAAGAACTCAAGTGCGATGTTGTCGGGATCTCGAAACGACAATGCCGAGTAGTAAGGCGTGTCCACGATGCCACCGTTGGGGATGCCGAGTTCGTTCAGACGGATTTCCCATGCCTTTAACTCATCTCGGTTGGCACAGCCGAAAGCCAGATGATCGAGCCCCGGCTGCCGCTCGTTGAACGGCTCAGTGCTGTCCGAGTCAGGGAACTGAGTTACGCCAACGATTGTGCCGCCTGTAAGCCAAGCGACGCGCTGGAACGGACCTGTGTCCTCGTCAAGGATTGGGTCCGAGCCGAACAGATCCTTGTACCAAGGCACACTCCGTTCAAGGCTCGTAACCGTTAGCGCCACGTGAGTAATCGCAGGGAACTCAGGCATCTCTTTTCTCCCTTCGCACCTCGTGGACGCAGCGAATGCTACCTCTTTGGCTGGCAACTCTCGGGGAGTAAAAGCTATCTGGCAGCACCAGTCGCCGCGCTAACTGAGGCCCCAGTCCCGGCGTACGGAGTCACCCCAAGGCCTATGGTCTTGCCATGGTTAAAGACAGCGAATGCTGTCCACGTAATGGTTGCTTGAGTGACCCGGGCAGCTTCGCAATGCAACAACCATGGTGGACCACGCCGGAAGTAGGCCAGCTCCAGACGTGTTCAACAGGTAATAGGTGCCGTCCGAGAGCAGCATTTGCGATGCGGCGCTCTGAAGGCCTGGAGTTGGATCATCAGGCGCCGATGGAACTTGCAGGACGGTCCGTTCATTGCTCGGTAGAGCGCCAAACTTGAGTGAGCCAAATTGTGTGAGGGTGGCCAGCGGTATGTCAGTGGCGCTGGCTTGGGCACCCAATGTTGCCACCACTTGCTGCGCAAAGTATTTCGCACTTTTGACTGATGGAAATTTTATTGCGAGAGCAGCGTAGTAAGTCGTGAAAGCCCGCCTGCTCCTGAGAAGGCGAAGCGGTACGCGACAATGGCACCCCTTCCACCGTATGCCTGATCAAATGCCGATACCAAGGCCGGGTTTTGAGCAAGAACCGTAAGTACGCCGCTCACAGCAAGTGATCCTTTCGGCGACCGCGCGCTGGGCACCACCGCCACGTGAGTTTGTGTGGTCTTTGGCCTAACAGTCGCTAGATCGATTGCCGTGGGCAGTGTATTGATCAGAGGATAGGTGGAGCTACCAGCTGCAACGGAAAAACCGACCGGCCCAATACGGCTGAGGACGATGGCCGCTATTACACCGACGAAGAAGGCCTTTGTTGTACACCTAGACGAGACGGCTTGAGTAACAGTGATCACGTGACCTTCCAAAGCTCATTAATCACCGCTTGAGCCCGCATACGGCCGTCGGACTGAACCCGAGACGATACAGAATTCATTTGACCTCGGTTGCGCACCCCTAGCCCGAAAGGCCGATCAGCAGCGCCCAAGCCCGGCGTACTGGGCGAGGGTCGCCGGTCACATCAACTGGCAAGCCACTGTCACACTCTGCGTTTGGCCAGCCCTGACAACAAGTGGTTTCAAAGCATTACAGGCCATTTCGCTTGAGCCGCTGTGGACCATCGGACTATGGCCCACCGCCGTGTACGTTCCGGCTGGCAGGTGAACCACCAGAGCGCCCGAAGCACCTATACGCACCGACGCATGGTCACCCTTGGAATCACTAAAGACCACGTTGCCGGGCAAACGGTGGGGCTGATAGCCCGGTGGACCTCCGGAGGTTTGAAATATTCCATTGACTGTCCCCGTCCCACCAGACGAAGAGCAGCTGCTCAGAGCCACTACACCGACTGCCAGTAGGGCAAGCGGCCATCGCTCCACACTTCGTTTGGATGGCATCATCCAATATTGACGTAAATAGGCTCTGATTGGTTCGTCGGGCACAAGGAAGTCCTAGTCCCGAGGTGCCGAACTGCCCCAGTGGCCGAGCTTCAAGGGCAGGCAGGCTACTGTCCGAACAACCTTTCTTGACGGGATCAACAAGGTGATCGCGTCAGGCGGCTCCGACGACGCCTGGGGGACCGATTCGACTTATCGTTGGCACGTCGTTCTCGTCGGCCGCTACCTACCTTTAGTGGGCATGGCCAATCTCGTGCCATCTTCTCGGAGTGACCCACCGGAACACGGTCAAGCTCGGGCGTTTACACCAACAGGATTCATCACACCCACAGCGAAGACGGCCACCAACCCCAAGTGAATCGGCAGCACGGGTAGCAACTGCGAGGAGCAAATAGAAGACCGCCGCCCTGACCAAGATTTTGCGCATGTCCCGAAGCCTACGACCGACTGAATTCGTTCTGCACGGGCCAGGGACGGGCTTCCCTGGCAACTGCTTCCCGGGAAACGCTTGGCATCTGTGCCGACCGCCACCGTCCCGGCGTACTGTGCTACCCGCCTCCGAGTTGGACAATCTTGGTCATAAACTCACCGCGGTTTCGACCGAAGGACTTGCAATGCCGAAAGCAATCAAGGGGACTGCATCGCGAAAACCTCCAGAGCCGGCGACGGACCACTCGGATATCGACGAATGGTTCCGACGCCAGATGCCGCATCTCCAGCCCATCGTCAAGCAGTTGGACGAGACGATCCGAGCGACGATCCCGGGCCTGCACTATGCCGTCAAGTGGAAGAGGCCGTACTACGGGCTACCGGAACTCGGGTGGATCATCGAGATGGCCGCCTACGACGTCTCCGTAAATGTCGTTTTCCTCGGAGGTGCTGACTTCGACTGCCCACCGCCACTCGGCACGACCGACCGGACCCGGTACGTCAAGGTGACTTCTGTCGAGGAGGTGCGGCGACCGGAGCTGCATGAGTGGATCGAGGAGGCGGGTCGCACGTCGGGTTGGAGGTGAAGGACGTCGCGCCAGAATGCCGGATCCGAGCGACTCAGCACCTACTCGTGGCGCATCGTGATTCCCCCTCCCGGCGATCTGGGGCAGTTGCATCTATCTGTACAAGCCCTTAGGGCTTCCTTGACGCGTCGACCAACCGGTAGGGTCCAAGTGTGATCGCCCGGGATCAGGCGCCAGCGGCCTTCACGGCATGGGACGAGTTGATCGACGCAGTCGCTTCGACCACGCCCACCGACCTGATGGAGCAGGCCCGTGCCATCGCTCGGGCCGGCCTCGACCCGGCTGCGCCTGCCGTTCCGAGATCTCACGCAATGGCCTTCGCCAGCCAGATGGTCGTGGACGTCGCATCCATCACGACTGATATTCGAGCCGCCGGGCTTGCCGAACTCGGTGCCGGTGCCCCAGTGTTCGTCCTTGCCGTGTGGACGCAGGACATGATGATTCGCGCCGGTGCCGCCTGGCGTGAAATGTTCGGCGAAGAATGGCGGCCGATCCCGATTTCTGCCGAGACCGATCCCTGGGTGGCCCACGAAAGATTCCTCCTGGAGGTGGCCAAACTGCCAGCACTCGATCCGGTCACCGCCGAGCTGGTCAGGCTGCGCGGAGCGAGAGCACACAACTGCCGGCTGTGCCAGTCCCGCAGGAACGTGAGCGCCATCGATCTGGCAGGTGGGTGTGATGTGTTCGATGACGGGGATCCGAGCGGTATCTCCGACGGCCAGGTCCTGGCCCTCCAGGTCGTGGATACCTTCGTGTGGCAGCCGATCCAGTGGCCACCCGGGCTGGGCGAGCAGGTCGTGGACGCTTTGGGTCCTGCCGCCGCTACCGAGCTAATTCTCGATATCGTCCGCAACTCCGCAAATAAAATCGCGGTCGCTTTCGGAGCGGACGCCCCGCAGGTGGAGACGGGAGTCGAGTACTACGACATCGACGTGACGACCGGGTCACTGCGCTACAACGTCAGCCCGGCCAACTCCAGCGCCTGAACTCCTGGCTCGCTATGGGTTGGGATCCACCCGGCACAAAGTAGGAACTAAGAGGTTTGGAGAACCACAGGCATGCCCGCGAACCGGCGTACCGGGCACCTGAAGATTGGAGCCAATCATGTCGGCGCCGTGGCGGGGGCGGCAAGGTTTCGGGCCGGCGGCCCTACCCAACCTGACCCACATTTTGGTATACGCCCCCGAAGAAGCTGACCGGATTTTCGAGACCCGCCGTGGTAACAGTCACGCAGTAGTCGTGGGTACCGTTCTTTACCACTGACGAATAGGAACCAGGTAGAAGCGAGGGTCCATAGTTACTCCGATCGGCCGGTTGAACGATCGACGAGCCAGGTGGGGCCGTGACCAATTGAGTTGAATGGATTGCACCGCAGATAATGTCACCCCCCGGGTACGCGAATGCGGTGCTGTGATCGGTGGCGTCGAAGGCCATGTGTTGGGAGTCGCCTTGTTGCTCTATCAACAAGGCGACCGATGCATAATGATCAACCTCCTGCTTCACCGATCGGGTCACCGGTATGTTGAGGTCGGGCGGCGGCGAGCCCGTATTGACCATGGACTCAAAGAAAGACGCCCACTGACCTCCGATCACGTTGGTATTGAATGGCGCTCGTGGTACCGATTGGACCGCCGAAGGCCCAAGAAACGTACTCGTCCCCACATACTCAACCATGTAAGCCACGCGCCAGTGTTGGCCCTCGCTGGCCCGACTGATGACCACCTCTTGAACGGTTGGGCCGCCCTTCGCGTAAGGAGTTGAGACTTCGGCGAGGAAGGTCAACGGATAGTGACTCTCGACCAGGACGCTGAGGTGCACCGCCGTGGGTTTGGACAAGGACTCCCCGCAGCCGCAGTTATACCAACCGATAACCGCCTGCGACATCTCCGGGGTGGTGAATTGGTCCAACTCACTGACGTTTCCATAGGCGAAGCCCGACGCAAAACCAGGCCACGTTGCGTTGAACGCATGTCGAGCTTGTTGAAGCGTGAGTGTCGGCGTCGATGTCGAATTGGTCCAGAAGACTCCGATAGCGGTACCGATGACCAGGATGGCCGCCAAGAATGAGGCGACCAAAAGGCGCCTCGGAGTTTTCGAATCAGGGCCTGGTGCTTCAGTTTGTTGGCGACGAGGGGCGGCAGTTGGCCTCGCCTGGTCGACGGGCAGATTGATTGGCGGAGACTGCGGCTTGACTCCGAGACGACCAGACCAGTAGCTGTCTTTACGCCCTTCGCCCGCCGTGTCTTGCTCCTCCCCCGTCATTGCAAGGACCACTATTGAGAGCTGCGTCGCCGCCGAATAGGGCCGAACGGACTCCGTTCTCACAACAGCTAAACCACGGCGCCCGTGCCAAGACTCGATTCGCCTACGTCCTAGCCCGAAAGTGCCGAACTGCCCCACTGTCCCGGCGACGCTCCGATCACTTGTCAACCCTCTTTGGGGGTTCGGGAGTTGAAAACAGCGGACAGAACATTGATGAGTCACTCGAGTCGAAGACAAGCTCTTATTGAGTCACGCGTTTTCGAGATGGTGGCCCGAGCTGAGGGTCGGCGAATCGCTGGGAAGTCAGGTCATCCCTTCTCTTTAGGTGTTGAGGGATGGCACGGCCGTTCCGGATCGGAGCGACGGGCGGTCCAGGTTGTTGATAGCAACCCGGACCAATCACCCCAACTCGGAGACGGGACGTGCCGCTTTCAATGTGCCGCTGGAAGGTCTCGGTCGACAACCTCTTACAACGTCACGGGACTCCAAGTCAGACCGAACCCGCCAGCACTCCCGAAGTTGTTCAGGACCAGCAGTCAAGCGGTGGACCCTCAGGGAAGTATCAATGAACTGGGGCAGTGTCCGCCACGTCCAAGTGTCTTTCCGGGATCGCCAATCCAACCTCAGGATCAGCACAAGCGGGTCGCCATCTCCGACGCAGGTCGTCATCTCAGACGTAGTCTTGGACAGAGAGTTGTACACCCTCGCCTTTGAGCCTTATGTGCTTCGTCCGTATCCGCCGATCTAACAGGACCTGACGCTAGGTCATGTAGCTACGTATCGACTCATCTGTTTTCACACGCCCCGAAGTGCCCGATTCGTACGGGGCTGGTCACATGGGTGATCCGCTGTCCAGGGGTAGTGGGTTCCTGAGGCTCCGCTGACAACATAACGTGAAGCCGGGTCCGGCGCGATGCTAAGTGAGGAATAATGCCCGAACCAGAGCAGCCGACTCGCTGCTGGGTGCTCAGCTGTCGGTGCACTTCGTGGTAGTCGCCACGCACACCGCACGCACCGAGAGGGCTCGTGTGACGTCGTTCGTCCCCGCCCTGTGCGCACTCGCGGTCCTGGGGGTCGTCCTGCGGGTCATCTACGCAGTGGTGTGGGAGGACGGCACCTCACTCTTGGGAGACAACGGGTTCTTCCAGCAGGCTGCGGCAAACCTTGCCCATGGGAACGGGTACGCCATCCCATTCTTCGAGAAGGGAAGCCCGGCAAGCCCCGTTCCGACCGCGCTCCACCCTCCGCTGTTCCCGGTCGTTCTGGCCGTGCTCGACCTCGTCCGGCTGCAATCGGCCGACGCGCACAGGATCGCACTGGCCTTCCTCTCGTCCGGCACGGTCGTGCTCATGGGACTGCTGGGGCGTCGATTGATGAGCCCGGGCTGCGGGCTGGTGGCAGCGGCGATCGCCGCGGTGAGCCCCTTGTGGGTGCAGTGGGGGGGAAGGCTCCTGAGCGAAAGCGTGTACCTGGTAGTGATCCCGGGTGTGCTCTTGGTGGCGCTCGAGTGTGTCGATCGGCCCAGTTGGTGGAACTTCGGCCTGGCGGGGGTCGCGATCGGCATTGCCACCCTGACCCGCTCCGAGGCCATCGCCTTCGTCGTTGTGCTGGGCATACCGCTCGTGTGGATGGGGTCTCGCTCGCGGGACGGGCGCCTGAGGTTCGCGCTGGCGCTGGTGTCCGGTGTGGTCATCGTTGTCGGTCCCTGGCTCGTGCGAAATGAGGTTGAGCTCGGGGGTTTGACGCTGTCCACCGACAGCGGCACGACCTGGGTGGGTGCGTACTCGCCGAACACCTTCTCGCCCGGCAACCCCCTTTACGGCAGCTTCGACAACGGCACCCAGTTCGTCTTCGCCGCCCTCGTGCTCGAGACCGCTCCGCCCGATCACGCCAAGGCATGGACCGAACTGACGCTGTTCAACGCCCTCGGTCATTCGGGGCTCACGTTCGCGCGCGGTCACCTCAGCGACCTGCCCGGTGTGGTCCTGGCGCGAGAAGGAAGGTTGTGGGGTGTCTACGCGATCGGGTCGCAATTGCAGTACGACGCCGAGGAGGGCGGTCAGGTTCGCGGGTTCTTCGTGGCGGGCCAGTTCGTGGAGTGGATCTCGATCCCGCTGGCGATCGCGGGAGGCATCCTGTTGGGCAGACACTCACGGCGACATCTCGTGGTCATCGTCGCTCCAGTGGTGGTGGCCGCCCTGAACGCCGCCGTGTTTTACGGCACCACGCGCCTGCGGGTCGTGGCCGAGCCATCCCTCTTCCTCTTGGCGTCCATCGCACTCGTCACGGCCTTTCACTCGATGCGGAGCCACAGGCAGACGAGGGACAGGACCGAGACTGCGCCAAGGGCGTGAAGGCTCCGTCTCGAAAGACCTTCGCCATGGCACTAAGGCCCCAATCGATCTGGCGTGGTGACCTCATGCACGGAGGAGTCCAAGAGTCGCTTCTGTTCGCATACCGCCTGCCTCCCGATGCGCGAACGGTGCTTGCAGACCTGGTTTCCATGCGGTTCGGCGTGGGGCTCGACCGGCCCGGGCCGGGCCGGGCCGGTCGCTGGAGCGAAGAGGGTGCCCCCGTTGTGCCTGCCCCACCGACCCGGCGGTATGGGGCAGTCGAGGGCTAAAAGAATCCGGCGGCCACGACGATTTCGTCCTCGATATCAAGTCGGTCTCGCATCAGATCGAACGTGTACGTCCCACTTCCGACATCGAACACCCGGATGGCCTTGATCCCGGAGGCTCGGGCGGCGTCAAGGGCTGCCGCCCGGGACAGTCCGAGATACGAGTCGCTCTCCGGGGTCTCATAGCCCGAACCGAACCATTCCCGACTCGCCACGAACCCCAGTCTGCCAGCAGGGCCTGCCCATCGTTCCGGCGGTATGGGGCACCCCCACGAAGTGAATAGTGCGACCATGTTGTGTGGATGTGATCACCGCCTTGGCCGATCTGGTCCGGTCCTGCGGATTCGACGTACATCAGCCGGTCAGACTGAGGTCGACCAATAACGGAGTCGTATGGCTTTCACCAAGCCCTGTCGTGGCCAAGATCTCGAAGGAGCACGACAGAGCGGGCAGAGAGCTTGCCGTTGTGAGAAACCTCGTTGAGCTAGCCGCTCCGGTGGTGCCTCCCGTCGACCTGGGCATTGAGCAACCCGTAAGCATCGACGAGAAGGCCATTACATTCTGGCGGTACGAGCCCCAGGACAATGCCGTCGAATTAGATGCCGCTCAGATCGCTGAGTACCTGTTCCGCTTGCACTCCAAGCTCGCTTCGATGCGGGATCGAGCAGTATTTCCCTCATTTAGGGAGCCGCTGATGTCTGCCGTAGGTGCTCTAGAGCGTCCAGATTTTGCGCCCGAGCTTGTGGAGGCCGATCGTGCTCTGTTGCGCCAGACATTGGTCGATGGAACTGCTCGGCTGGCGAAGATGACAGGGGTCGAACGGGTGATCCATGGCTCGCCGCACAGATTCAACATCCTCGTCGTTGACGCAGCTCCAAAGTTCATCGATTTCGAGACCGTGAAGCTTGGACCACTTGAATGGGATTTGGCTCATCTGGAGCCAGAGGTCGTTGGCCTCTATCCGGCCGAGTTCGATCATCAGGCCTTGGCTCTGTGTCGAGTGATAGTCAGTGCGGCGACCTCGACGTGGTGCTGGGAAGGACTTGAACGCGGTTCCGACATGCAGAGCCATGCTCAACATCACCTACAGGTAGTTCGTTCATCGCGGACCTAGGACCGCCTCATAAGTGCTGTTTCTGGGCAGGGGACTTATAATTGAACCTCCGCAACTAAGGGCTGATTTCGCCATGTCTCTTTCGACAGTTCGATCAAGCGCAGGTCGGTGTTACACCTCGACACTGATTTCGATGCGGGGTGGTCCGCTCACGCCCGCCCTAGCCATGGCGTCTTTCAGATCTGGATCGGCGGCGAAGGCGTGGGCTTCATCGACCGAGGAGAACCAGTGCAGCCCCGTAATCTCGTTCGGATCATCGGCATTCCGAAAGACGGTGGCGTCGGTAACCCCGTGCTTGTCACGTATCGGTTGCGCCTTGTCATATTCGATCCGCCAAGCGTCAAAGTCCTTCACGGGATGCTGCACAACCATCAATATCCTTGCCATCTGATCTCCTCAATGTGTCGTCTGATCAGTCGAGGACTCCGCTTCCGAGAGTAGTCTCCGCCCTACCGCAGAGGCGTACCCGTCCCGGCGAACGGGGGCACCCTTCTGTTTGGACGGCATGTGTTGTTATTCTGCATCGCGGATACCTGTGTAGCTGACGGGTGAGCGGTGAGAAGGCGCTCGCGTACACACTGAATGCCCCCCCGGTTGCCCGGCGAGACTAGGCTGCGGAGACGTTATACGGCCACGGTTCCTCGATCGCCTTGGTGATCTTTTTAGTCCTTTTGGCGTTGCGGGTGTACTCCTCTCAGCGACGCCGCCGGGGTCCGCAAAGGAGTTCATCTCCCAAGAGCTCGTTCACCGATCCAACTTTTCCAAGTGAAGGATCTGATGCTGTCGACGGATCGTCCGGCGGGGTCACATTCACCGGCATCGCTCCCTGTTGGCTGACCGACCCCTCGGGCCGACATGAGCAGCGGTACTGGTCTGGGTCTGAATGGACAGAGCACGTTACAGACGGTGGCGTCCCAGGCACCGACCCACCCCCAAATAGCGCTGGTCACGAGCCATCGTCGTAGTCCTATGGACCCGGAGGGCGTGAATGTTCAACGACTTCCTTGGCGAGAACACCGTTGAGCCGAACGACTCTTAGCGCCCGGACCCGGCGTTCGGGGGGCAGCCTCGTCAGGCGCCAACGATCCGACATTGGGCCTGAGCATTGTTGAAAGCCTTTACAAAACCGTTGCTGCTTCCGGGTTTCGCCATCGTACGTCCATACTGGGCCAATATCGGATCGCCAGAGTGAATCAGGCTTCCTACCAGGTTGCTCGGTATGGAAATCGCTTCGTTCGTGCCCAACCCGGCACCACCCGCGGCAGGTGGAAGTGTGATCTTGAGGATTGCTCCGCATGCTGCAGATTCCGTGGCGCTTTGCCCGCTCGAACAACCGGCCGTCACTAGTCCCAGACCAACTATTGCTGCCACAGCCACGGCAACCTTCATCAGCCTTCAAGGCTAGACCGAATAGCGACGCTGACCGTTTCCCGGCGGTAGGGGGCACCCACATCGTCACAGAATGGCGTGGAGGTACCGTATCGAGCGTGGGCAAGTTCACCCGAGTGCGACCCGGAGATACTGCGCTTCAGGACCAGATCTTCGCTGAAGCCCTCCGCCTCTACGAGACGAGAACTCCGCTGGCGGAGGCGATCAGCCGCTTGATCGAAATCGCCGGGGACACTCCGAATGCATTCGGTTTTACCAAGAACAACACAAAGGGATTGAACAGGACTCACGAAGGTCAGGCCATTCTGCGCCTGGTCGGGACAGCCAGCGGCCAACGAGATGCTTCTCATCGCACGGGAGTGCCGCTGCCTTGGAGTCGGAATTCGCCTCGAGAGCAAACCCTTGCTGCGATGCCGATTGCCGATGCCTTCAACGTGCTGTCACAAGAAGAGCCAAGGCTCCTTGATGCGGACGCCCGTGCTCACCAGTTGGCTGTCGATCACCGTGAGGATGGGGACCGTGGAGCAGCGTTGCAAGAGGCGCTTGGTCAACTTGTTGCTTCGGTCATCTCAACGGACCGGCTGGTCGGCAACAGGTCGGAGAACAGTGGGTCCATCCTGGCGACCCAGGTTGCCGTAATGGTTGTGATGGAGCACCTCGCCGCTTCTGCCGGTGTTGATACGAGTCCCACCAGGATTGCGGCGGATAGTTGGTGGCCACCGGGAGATTGAAGCTCCCCTCGCCATTCAGCGCCGAGAAACCCGGCGTCACCGGTGTGCGGCAGGGTGCGCCCAGGTCCGGCGAAGTGGGACACACTCAACCGAGTGGTTAACTTTGCCAATGACCGACACAAAGCACATCGGGATACTGCTCTTCACAGATGCTGAGGAACTCGATGCGATTGGACCCTGGGAGGTGTTGGCCTTTTGGACTCGAACCTTTCCTGACGATGGATTTGACGTCACGACCCTGTCTAAATCGGGAGGGCTAGTGCGATGCGCAAAGGGATTGGAATCAAGGCGCAGCACTCCTATGCCGATGTCCCTTCTCTCGAAGTTCTCGTATATCCAGGTGGACAGGGCACCCGTCCGCAGCTCGTCGATGAGATTCAGCTCGAGTGGGTCCAGCAGCAACAAGCCGAAGTGCCCCTCATGACAAGTGTATGTACGGGTTCCTTGGTCTACGCCGCCGCTGGATTGCTTAAGAATCGCCCTGCCACCACGCACTGGGCGTCCCTCGATCACCTCGGACAACTAGACCCTTCCATCGACGTACGCCGCGATCAGCGGTTCGTCGACGAAGGAGACATCGTCACGGCTGCAGGCGTTTCGGCCGGGATCGATATGGCTCTTCACCTCGTACAGCGTCTCGCCGGGATCGAACGAGCCCGCCAAGTGCGCAGAGGTATTCAGTACGATCCCGAACCCCCCATCTGAGTTCAGGAGTTCTGGTTCCCTACTGACCCTCACCCGGCGATAGGGGTCAGTGTGATGGAGGCCTCGGTCTGCGTAGCGAGTCCACGAGCTTGCGCCAGCCGTTTGCGATCTGCTGTCCCTTCCAAGCTTGCGCTTCCGCCATCCCCGCCGCCGCCTCTCGGAGGCGCGTCGGCGGCTCGGCCGCGGGGTCGGGAGCCTCCGCCTTACTCTCGTGCTCCGGATTTGGGGTCGCCATCGACCGGGGTCATGAGCCCCGAGACTACCCGGGCTTGTTGTCCGCGACCTCGAAGAGCGGATCAGGCACCGGACGTCACCCACCTACCCGGCGTACTGGGGAAGTCGGACAGAAGACTGGCAGTGTGAGGTTAATTAAGTAGGGATTGTCTGGGTGGCAAGTGGCTACGTTTCTGTACGGTCTTCAATCGGCGCCATCCGGCCAGCCTCGGACTGTCGGGGATCGTCGTCCTCCCCCCGACGTGGTCGGGTCAGGATGATCTGCACGGAAGCCACCAGAAGCACCACAATGGTGACGATTCGCTCACTTCTGCCAACCTCTCTGAAGATTGCATAGATCTGAATGCCGATGGCCAGCGCCTCAGCAAAGAGGGCCAACGCCACCGCACGCATACCGGTGACTGCCACCGGGTTCGTTTCTACATCGGGCCCGCGGGTCCAGGCGGCGAGTGCGAAGAGGAGCGCTCCCACCGTCCAGACGAATTCATAGCGATTATCTGCGACGACCGCATGGGCCTGGGCCTCCTGAACGGCAAAGGCTGCGTCCGCGACGGAAATACTGACAACGGCCAACCCGACCAGGATCCACATAGTGTCGGGTCGCCAGGCAAGGAGTCCATAGACGCCAAGGACCGCCCCGATAAGCAGCACATCGAGAACCGGGTAACTGAAGGCAACGACTGCGGCGAGTAAGCCGACCGTCTTGTGCTCTGCCGCGGGCTGGACCACCAGGGCGAACCCGGCGGCCAGGGCAACGAGGGTCACCGCGATCCCATCCATCCAACGATGAAGTTCGAATTCTGGGACCCGGACACGGATGAGGTAAAAGATCCCGACGACGACGAGCGGGTACCAGAGCAGCCAGAGGACGTCAGCAAACGTCGGATACGGCACCTCTGGTTGTCCCCCGTACGCCACGCTCCAGGCAGCGCTCCCGACAAACCACAGCAAAAGTGCCGTCCCGAATGCCAGCCAGGCACGCCGGGCAACCGGCTCGAACGCAGCGCGACCGAGGACCAGGAAGGCACAGCTGGCGAGGATCGCATTGTGGACCCAATTCTCGTAGAGCCAGGCCGGACCACCGAGACCAAAGAGATCGTTGGCCGCCTCGAGGATGGTGAACACCAGAAGCACCAACCAGAAGAAGCTGAGGGGGACTGGCACCGAGATCAGCTGCCCCTCATCGTCGACGCGGCGCTCGTCCTCTTGGCGCCTGCCCGTGCTCCCCATCCGGATCGGCCAGGTTCTGCGAAGTAGTCCCATCCGTTCCCAGCTCTCGTCGGTTGACCCAATCACCGCGCTCGATGAGGCCACCATCTTCGCGGAACGAACGCCTACGCCGACAACTGACGGCCCTGCAACCGCCTTCTCAGATAGCGGTTGATCGTCTCAACCCACATCTCTAGGTGTAGGTCAGCCGCCCGCCGTTCCGGGGTGACGGGGACAGGGCTCCGTGGTCATCCAGGAGATTGTTTTGGGACGATCCTCGCAGCGGCTGCGAGGATCGCATCGGTAACCGCCGCCGGAGGTTGCTTAGCGTCGATAATCGTCGCGCCGAGGCATCGGTATGTGGACTCAACATCTTCATTCCATCCGAGCGCTGCCGCCAACTCCTGCGGATGTCTGCCGAACGCATTTGTAGTTCGGGTCTCAAGACG
Source organism: uncultured Acidimicrobiaceae bacterium (assembly GCA_963744225.1). Lineage (GTDB taxonomy): Bacteria > Actinomycetota > Acidimicrobiia > Acidimicrobiales > RAAP-2 > Bog-473. The sequence goes on along the minus strand of CAVUSV010000004.1, from coordinate 2,089,233 downwards.
GTTCTGAAGCGTCTCGTTGTCAACCACCAGACAGACCATGTGGTCGAACAGATCCCACATGGCCACCTCATTCTCGGCTGATCCGCAAAGGAACGCGGTCTTGTCATGCATCCTCGTCGAAAGGGTCTCGACCTCTGCTCGACTGATTCTCCAAGCGAAGCGATCCAGCCAGCCACCTGGCGTCGGATACGGCGGGTCCGTAATGATTTGCCCGCTGGTGCGATCGACCCAGTGGCTGAACCCTTCAAAGTCGGCGTCAACCGCCAGCTCTCCTCGGCCCTTCAGGAGCGCACAAGCCGTCGACTTTCCCACCCCTGAACTGCCGGTCACCCACACCAACGGCACTAACAAAGCCTCGCACGGGAATGATGGTCATCAATCTCGGCTTTTGCCGGACTCTGCTCACAGGGCCCGACCACGGGCCGGCGGTAGTGTTCGCGACTCGGCCTCAAACGTCGAACCATGACGCCCCTTCCCGGCGAACTGAGGCAGTCCTAGCCGTGGTGGGTCGGCGCTCACGCTCTTCTGCCATTTCCCCGTTCGACCCGTCGCTCGTAGTCATCGCACGCCCGGTCGAGGGTCGCAAGGCGGACGTACGGAGACACGCCGGTATCAGGGGACGATGGAGGCCACGCTGCCTCACCTCGGGCTCAGGATCCACAGACTTCTCTGGAACGACCTGCACGAGTAGGAGTGGTTCACGAAACTGCAATGCAAAGCTCAGGAAACGCTCAAGGTCGTTTGATGTCCGCTGTACCTCCGCCCGTCACGATGGGCTACCAGGAGGAGGAACCTACTCCCAACGGTTCCCACGAAATCAATGGCACTCTTCATCATCAGCATTCCCCTCATGGTCCTGGCGGTCGGGCTCGCTGTCTTGCCGCTATTCCTGGTGTCGCACACCGACCATCGTCGCCGCACGGCGGAAACGATCTCCCCCAGACATTGGACTCCGAGTGAGCCCGTCACAGCAGTTGATTCGGAGTCCGTGCCCTTAGCTGCTTGAAGCCCCGCATGGCCCCAGCCCGGCGGACGGGGGCAGTGTGGCATTCTCCGATCATGGATCCTCTTGCTGCTGCCGACACCTGGCGGCGAGACGGCGTCGTAGTACTACCCGGCTATCTCGCGGGTCCTGATCTGGAGTTTGCCAAGGCCGGCCTGACCTCGATCTACCCGACCGCCGAGGACTATCACGCTGATCCTTTAAGCGAGCGCAACCACGGCTACACCGGAGACGAGTACGCCGGCATCATCCCCTTCCTCTTCCCGACGGTTGCCCTCTGCAACCTTGCCGTGCACGACAAAGTCATCGCCCTCGTTGAGGCAGCGTTCGGGACGAAGGACATTCGGATCTACGCCTCGGAGCTGCGGGCGAAGTACGCCGGTGCCACGACCTACGAGCGAAATGGGATAGAGCCGTTTCGCTCGGGCTACGTCACGAAGAATTGACGCAGCCCGTCCCGGCGTATTGGGGCAGGCCCGCGTCTTGCCCGGTCCCCGCTGATTGTTAGTTCACTACTCAAGGAATCTCAGGACCCTGGGAGCCGACGCCGTCGGACCTGGGTGGCTCCTAGGGATTGGCGTATCCGAAACTCGACCACCGACGAGGCACCTCGCATATTGTATCCGTGAGCGGGGTGCGGCAGGGAGGAAGAGCAATGCGCAGGTGGTGGGGTGTCTCGACGGTGCTCGCCGCTCTCGCGGTCACGGCGGCCATGCCGGCCGGCGGCGCCGACGGCGCGACGGCTCGAACGGGACATAAGTTGCTTGCCGACGGCACCTGGCCCGGAATCGGGACCGTGTGCGAGAAGGGACCGGGCGGCGGGGCACCAGCCCGCGGGGTAAGCGCCCACTCAATTGACATCGCCACCTTCGCCGACCCGGCTAACTCGGCTACACCCGGCCTGAACAAGGAGTTCTTCCAACTCGCCGGCGCGTTCGCCAGGTGGTGCAACGCCGCCGGTGGCATTGACGGGCGCACGATCGTGGTGCACGACCGTGACGCCGCCCTCGTCAACGCGGGCCAGGTCACCGAAGAGGCCTGCCAACAGGATTTCATTGGGGTCGGCGGCGGGCTTGTTTTCGACCAGTCGGCCGTGCCGGTCCGAGTGGGCTGCGGTCTGGGCAACATCCCCGCCTACGTCGTCTCGAACGAGGCGGACAGGGCTGGCCTCCAGGTGAACCCTCAGAACATCAGGACCGACGAGATCGAAGCCGGCTGGTACAGCGCGCTGGGTCGCCGCTACCCCCGGGCGGTCGAGCATTTCGGCATGGGGTCTGCCAACGTGCCTAGCATCATCGAACCGACCCGGAAATGGGAACAGGCGGCCGAGCAACAGGGCTGGAAGGTGGTGGACTGGCAGGAGCCGCCGTTCACCGTGTCCGACTGGGCGCCCTACGTGGAGGAGGCCCAGGCCAAGGGGGTGCAAGCGCTCGAGACGCCGACCGGCACGAACATCCAGACGTACTTCCAGGCCATGAACACGGCGGCCTATGACCCCGCGTTCATCTTCATGGGGATCGGCATACCCGAGCAGCTGGGCAGGTCGACCTACCACGTCGCGGTGTCGGGTCCGTTCCCGCCCATCTACTTCGCCGCACAGACGTGGCCCTTCGAGTTGGCCTCGCAGAGCCCCGGCCTCGAGCAGCTGATCGCGCTAATGCGCAAGGACGCGCCAGGCGTCACGATCGACACGAACGACGAGTACGCCGTCGACGCCTGGCTGCTTTTCGCCAAGTCGGCCTCGGCCTGTGGAGCGAACCTGACCGTGTCCTGCGTGTTGGGGCACGCGGCGGCCCAGACGAACTGGACCGGTGGCGGGGTTTACGCGCCGATCGCCCAACTGGGCATGTCCGATCAGAAGCCGACCCCAAGCGACTGCTTCCTCCTCATGAAGGTCAAGGGCAGCGGGTTCGTCTACGACAAGGCCGACTCGCGGCCGAACGACCAGATCTGGCACTGCGACCCCAAGAGCCTGTACTCCGTTTCGACAACCGGCTGAGACGGCTCGTCGGTTGCCGGGCCGTCGGTCAGTGCCGATGCACCGCCCCCGTTGTGCCGAACTGCCCCACCTTCCCGGCGTTTGGGGGCGCGCAGATTCAGTGCCGGCGCTGGGCCTGGATAAGGGGAACTCCAAACGGCAGAAAAGCCACGATGGCGGCGGCCAGCGCGAGAAAGGCGCCCCACGACCAGCTGAATCCGGCCGGCTTGAGCAGGAAGCCCAGCACCACGAGAGCAACATTGACCCCGGTCATGAGGACCAGGAGCTGGTCCTTGGATATACGGGCCTGCTCCGCGAGGTCGCCGACGCCTAACGCGGTGATAAGGACGTAGAGCACAAGCACGATCGAGTCGAGCACCGCAATGAACAGCCATCCGTGAACGCTGAGTCCATCAGCAGAGAAGGGACCGAGGCTGTACCAGGGAAGCCAGAAGGAGGCCAGGAGGGCCAGGGTAGCGGGGCCGGCGACCCGATCCTTAGGGTTTAGGGCGTTCAGGCGTTGCCGCGACTTTCGGGCCCGCTTGGGTGTCGGTCGCGGCATGACAGGCGGCCTGATGGCAGCGCCGCACTTGGGGCAAAGTGCAGTCCCCAAGGGCACCTCAACCAGGCAACGGGAGCATGCAGGCAATCGGCCAACCTCCTTCCTACTGTCACGGACGCGGGCTCAGGCTACAGGCGAAGGGCGGTGCGACTTGTTCCATTCGAATTGAGATCGCGACCCGATCACGTCATCACTGTCGCGCCGCTGTGCCGGCGTATGGAGGCACCCCTTGACTGATTGTCGATTGCCGCATTGGGTAGCTGGCAAGCGACTCGTACCCATATGACCGAGACTCCCGGCGTCATAGGCTGTTTTGGTGGATCAAGCAGCGCAGACGTGGGTGCTTGAATCTCTCGACGCAAAGAAAGTTGTCGATCTGCGGTCGCTAGCCTTCGGCGTCACCTCAGATCTCCGCTTGATCGAGGTCGATGGCACCCAACTCGTGCTCCGGCGGTATCTTACAAACGACGTCATCGATGAGATTCCCCAGGTGATCGCATACGAGGCCGACGCCCTCCAAGCGGCACGCACTGTTCTCGGGAAACTCGTGCCAGAACCGATCGCCTTCGATATCACGGGTGCTCAAGCAGGACATCCAAGTCTTGTGATGACCTTCCTGCCTGGGAGGCCCATCGTGCACAACCTCGACCCGCGGCGATTGGCAGCTCCTCTCGTGCAGATCCACGAGGGAGGTATTCCGGGTGGGCTACCTCACTGTCGCAACTGGTTCGACCTCAATAAAGTTGCAGTACCAGATTGGACCACCGCACCGTCAGCCTGGACAACGTTGTTGGCTGCCATACATGGGCCTGAGCCCGAGGGACAGCCGGCTTTCTTGCACCGCGACTACCACCCCGGAAACCTCCTCTGGGACCAGGGGGAACTCGTTGGCATAGTTGATTGGCCCGTCTCTTGCTGCGGACCCCGAGGAATCGATGTGGCACACACGCGAGGGAATCTCGCCCTCGTCGACGGGGCCGACGCAGCCGACGCATTCCTCAAGGCATATGTAGACCTTGTGCCCACGTACGATCACCATCCGTGGTGGGACGCAGCGGACCTCCTTTCATTCGATGACGACTTCAGAGGCGTCATGGCGTTTAATTCTTTCGGAGCTCAGTTTGACCTCGATCTGCTGCGTTCTCGCGCCGATGATTGGGCTCGGGTACTCGCTCAGAAGTTCTGACCTTCAGACATTCGACCCACCCAATCACCTACCCCTGGGCCCTCAGAGGTAATGGACGCTGGTTGACGATGCGTCTTCAACCCGGCGTACTGGGTCACCCTGGGCGACGCATTACAAGTTCGAAGGCCGACATTCGACCTGAGCGAGCGATCGGGCCAGAATGGCCGCGGTGGAGGAAAGTCGAACTGCCAGGAGGGCGCTGTCCAGAGGAGTCGTAGTTGCACTCGTCCTTCTCGGCCTCCTCCTTGGTCACCGAGTTAGGCAGCGCCAGGCCTTGGATTCTCACAGTTGAATACCTGCCTCCGACGCGTGTAACCGTGTATCCCAATGTGCCGCAGGGTGCCACCCAAGTCCGGCGAACGGGGGCACTCGGTCAAGCCGCACGGTTGAATCACTGCGCAACGGCCAACACGATTTGCGATGTCAGGTGCGAGGTGATGGCTCCACTGCGATCGGTCAGGCCCCGCAGCTTCTCGGCGACAGCGGCGGCAAGGACGGTCCGCATCTCGGTGCTGAGAGCGCCTATCTCCGCTGCCAACCCTGAAGCAGCCAAGCTGCGGTCAAGTTGAGGAGCACCGCCCCCAAAACGTACCGGCCGATCTATCTCGTCTACGGAGACCTCGCCAAACCCTGCTGCGGTCACCATGTCCGCCAAGGCCCGCGGCGCATGCAGGCCCCACGGTCCCCTGGCATAGCGTTCGGCGGCGTCGATGCCCATGACCTCACCGATGGCGTCTCTCACCGCCGCGAACGGAGGGCAGGTCTCGACGCCGGACCATATGGCCAGACCCATTCGGCCACCAGGTCGTAGTGCCCGACGCATCTCCGCCAAGGCACCCTGGCGGTCGGGAAAGAACTGGAGCCCGTGCTGGCAACAGGCTACGTCGAACGAGGCCCCTGCAGCGGCGAGGGGCACGGCAGGGCTGAGACGGTATTCGATCGAGGATCCGTCAGCGACAGTCCCCTTCGCCTCGGCAACTGCGAGCATCGCAGAACTGAGATCGGTCGCGAGCACGTGACCGGATAGGCCCAATCGAGCCGAGGCCAGTCGCGCCACGGTGCCGGGCCCCGTGGCTACGTCCAAAAGACGTTCTCCTGGGGTGACCGTCAGTGCATCGAGGAGGTACTCACCCCAGGGCGTGAACATGGGCCCGACGAGGGCCTCTTCGTAGGCCTCCATCCCATCGGTCGACGCTGTCGCAAAAGCGGCACTCCACTCTTGTGCTTCGTGGTCGCTGCCCGCTGCCATTCGATCCTGGCCTCCCTGCCCGAGCGCAATTCTAAATGCCTGAACAGTGCGCCCGCTCCCGGCGAACGGGGACAACCTAATCACGAAACGACCCGCCGAAGCGGGGCCGCGACCTCTGCCTTCTGGCGTGGAATAGGTAGGGATCGTCCATGTCCCGCTCCTATGCAATCCGCTCAGACTTCAGGCGACCACAAGTTCATTCACTCCCTCGATCATGCCTTGTCCGATGCCCACTACCGGCAGTATCGAACGGGGATACCCCCTTACCCTCGGTTGCGTGACAACCGTTGTTCGAGGAAGCGGATGAGTTTGGGGTGCTCGGCGGGAATCGGTTCGAGCAGTCGAGCTGCAGCTCGAACCACTTTCCATTGCTCAAGCTCACCGCGGTCGACAGGATGGTGCTTGCAGTAGGTGGCGAGGTAACGGTCGGCAAGTGCCTTGCGGCCGATCGGTGCCATCACCTTGATATGGGCAGGCGCGCCTGGCGGAAGGTCGCCAAGGCGTTGAAGTAGATCAGTGCGGGCCACATCAGCAATCGGATCACCTCGTGAAGCATCGCCCCAGTCGATCACAAAAGGGTTCGACCATGATCCGAGAAGATTGCCGAGGTGCAGGTCTCCATGGCACAAGCGATCGCCGCGTGGAAGATCCAGAAGGACGCTCAACGCGAAGTGGCGGAGACGTTCGGGAAGATCCTTTGCACCCTCGATTCGTTGTCGGAGGTCGTCGTTGAGGTCGGGGAGATTGGGCGGCGCCTGAAATTGATGCATTGCGGCATGTGCTTCACCGATGGCTCGTCCGGCCCACAGGATCGAGAGAGGGTTGCGACCGAGCAGCACGAGCAGGTTGTCGCCGTCAATTTGCTCGGTGACGATTCCAGGACGCCCGTTGACCGTGACGACGTCCAGGAGTGTGGGAACCGAGTACCCCTCTGCGTTTAGGGTGCGGAGGGCAGCGGCCTCGCGCTCAGCGCGCGGTCCATACGTCGATTCTCGGAGGAGTTTCAGGACCGAGCCGTCATCCCTTAGAAAGACCTCCGCCTCCTCGGCCCTCCGCGAGCAAACTCGGCTCTGCCATTGAGGTCAGCGTATTGCGAATCGATGATCGCGGGTGAGGGCACGAGGGCGCCAGTCCCGGCGTACTGGGGCAGTCTCCCGCTGGCTGCCGTGGCCTGGCTGCGAGATAGCTGGCATGGCATGAGCAGGCAAATGATGCGATGGATCGTTGACCTCGACTGTGGCGCCACTGTTGTCGTCCTTACCACCGGAGATGATCCGACCCTCGGGCACGCCGACGATTGGTTTTGTAAGGAATGTGGACGTCGCCGGACGGTGAAGGCCGTACATCAGGCTGGCTGGGGGATGGCGCCAGCACTGAACCTTCGGGATCAGCCCAAATCGAGCTCGCGGGGCCACGGGTGGTGTCCCTCCGTCCCGGCGATAGAGGGCAGTGCCTCAGGGCCTCGAGAATGGCTGCCTGCGTGGCAAAGGCCCTGGTTGTGAGGTGACGTGACACATTTTCCGCTGAGCAGTCATATACAGAGTGTGAGGGCATGGACGGAGCAGTCGGACGCCGAGTTATTGGTCCTAGACGACCCTGACGCCTTTGCCGAGCTCTACGACCGACACGTAGGCCAGATCCTCGCCTGGTCGAGTGTCCGGGTGGGTGACTATGACGCCGATCTAACCGCCGAGGTCTTTGCGGCGGCGTGGCATAGCCGAAAGCGGTTCCGAGACGAGCACGATGGCACCGCACTTCCGTGGCTCTATGGCATCGCTCACAATGTGTTCCGGTCATCCCTGCGCAAGCGAAGGGTCGAGTACGGCGCTCGGGAGCGTCTGGGCCTCCCGATCACAGTCGTGCACACCGACTTCGAGGCCGTCGACGACCGCTTGTCGTTTCCCTCGGCTGTCCTTCGAGAAGTCGCGAACCTCCCGGACTCAGAGCGCGAACTGCTCGTTCTGCGCTTGGTCGAGGAACGGCCCTATAGGGAGATTGCCCGGCGCCTCCAATGCACTCCCGTCGCAGCTCGCCTGCGCGTATCTCGATCGCTCCGTCGTCTCCATCTAGCCCTAGGAGGGTTCTGACATGACCACGCTCCAACCTGAGCTCCAGTCGTTCCGCCACGAGCTGCGTGCGGCCGTCGAGGCCGATCTGGTTCGCCACCGAGATCACCGGCGCCACCTCAGGCGAGCGGTTGCGCTTGGCACGCCGGCGGGGCTCGCCGCGTTGGGCCTCAGCCTCGCTCTTGTGCTGGGAGCTGGAAGCACGCCGAGTCCTGCCGACGCAGCGATCCTCGCGTCTGCTCAAGGCGCTCTCACTCCGCCGCCCGATTCGGTGTTCCATGTCGCCGCCACGATCACCGTGGGGTCGAGTCCTGCCCAGGACTACGCGCTGTGGGCCGCCGGATCCTCGTATCGGTTCGTGAAGTTCGGCTACGAAGCCGCGTGGAACGGAACGACGATGTCCAGCTATGACGCCGCTTCCAACACGATGTACGTCGGGATATACAGCCCTGCGAACCACCCGCCGGTCGACACGGCCGCCACCATCCGCTCCCTCATCTCGTCGGGTCAGGCGCAAGTCGCTGGTTCGGCCGTCGTGGACGGGGTCCCGGCCTACGTCTTGTCATTGTCGGGTCAACCTTCTGGCAGTGGGCTTGCCAATGCGACCTATGACATCGCCAAGAGCGATTACCACCCGCTGCTCATTCGAGGGACCGTGGCGTGTCAGCAGGGGCAGTGTCCAGAGACCGTGCAGTTCCAAACCTACGAGTACCTGCCCAAGACCTCTGCCAATCTCTCCCTGCTCGATCTGAGCGCCCAACACCCTGGGGCGACTGTGGTGAACGCGGGCGGAGTCCCCGGTGTTGGGACATCTTTCGGTAGCGATCCGGGTTGACTGGATCGCTAGAGGCGGCTTCCCAGGCAGCTCCCAGAGCCGGCGAACTGGGGCACCCTGAGGGTCGCTGACCGCAAGGGTCGTCAGCCTTGCCGGACCGCCTCGCTGAGCTCTTCCACTCCCGATTCCGTGAATGAAAATGCCGCTGCAACAGTCTCCCAGTCGGGGATTCTCACAGCGTTGGCACGCTGAACTTCCGTTGCTGAAACCTTTATCAACCAAGCGGCAGCCGTTGCTTCGGCCGACAGCGATTCGCTGGCCAGACCAGGATGACCGATGTCCAAGCCCCCCACCCCTCGTAAGAGATCAGTGACGCTCGATTGAACCGCTGATTGGTCACGAGTACGGACAGCGACCGCCAGCCTGTCCGCCGTGCTCGCAATCCCTGCAACCAGCTCGGTCACCTTGGAAATCGCAGGAGCCAACTGGTCGTAGGTCCATAGTCCGAAGGTCTCAGGAGAGACCCTGATCGGGTGCCCCGCTCGTGCCCGTGCCTATCCCACCGACCCGGCGAACTCGGGCACTCTGCCTTGTCGTACCGTTGGAGCGTGTCCATAACCCTGGACTTGCCAGAGGAACTGATCAAGAAGGTCCAGCCGATCGTTCGTGACCTCGGCACCGCGGAACTCGACATAAGGCTTGCAGACGCTGGCTGGGATGAGTGGTGGCCAGAGTCCTTCGTCATCCACATCGCCGGTGCAGGTGGCCGAGGGATTCAGTGGGGAGATGGGTCACGGCCCGAGGACCTAATGGCTGCGATGGACACGATCCAGGATGAAGTCTGCGAGGCACGTTGGGCGCTCGGCCTCCCGGTTTCGTGGCCGACGTGTCCCGGTCATGAGCACGTTCCAATGCCCCGTGTAGGCGAAGGCGAGGCGGTTTGGGAGTGCCCGCAAACGAGGCGCGTCATCGCTCCAATCGGAGGCCTTGGAAGGCTCCGAAGGGACAGGCGATAAGTGGCCACCGTCCCGGCGAACTGGGACAGTTGAGATCAGCGGCCAACTTAGTGGCGAGCTGTTCTGCTATTTGGGCCCATCCGGCCTGGTGCTGATTGACGAACTCCGGCGGCAGCAGGGCATGCTGGATTGTCATAAGCGTCTCGTCGTTGATCGGTTCCAGAGTGACGGTGACCATGCTTTCTGTGTCCGGGTCAGGCCAAGTCGAACAACTCCAAGTGAAGCTGAGGCGCCGGGGGCGGTCGAGCTCGACGAATCGGCCCATCACATCGAAGCGAACGCCGTTCTCTTCGATCTCGATCCGCAGGCTCCCACCGATCGTTGGCTCGAGGTCGATCGTGGTGGCTCGTGCGGGCCAAGGGCACATCCAGTCAGAAAGGGCCTCCGGATCGAGCCATTCGTCGTAAACGACAGCCGGTGGCGCCGACAGAAGTCGCTGGACCAGCACGACAGGTCTCTCTGCGTTCGTCACCGTCGCTTCTTTCGCTCAAGTCGGTCGGCGAGTCGGTCGGCTCGCTTCTCCCAGAAGCCTGTCTGCTCACTCAGCCACTGCTCTGCTTGGCGAAGCGCTTCGGCTTCGACCGATACCCAATGCTCTCGGCCACGGACTTCGCGGCGGATTAGGCCGGCGGCCTCGAGCACGCCGACGTGACGAGACACACCAGCGAAGGTCATGGGCAGCGGCTCAGCGAGGTCGGTAATGCGGGCGTCTCCATCTCGCAACGCCAGAAGTAGGGCGCGGCGGGTGGGATCCGCCAGCGCGCCGAAAGCATGGTCCAGGATTTGATCTTCAACCATCTTGTATAACGATAGCGGCGTCGGGTATCTTCAAGTGGATTGTTGAATGATCATTGAGAGGAGCCCGCATGCCGATCTACCAAACCGCCCACTACCAGGTGAAGCCTGAGGCGGTGGACCGAGTCAAGAGATCAATCACGGAGTTTGTTGATTACGTGCGGCAAAACGAGCCCACCACCTGGTTCTACGCCGCCTGGCAGAGCCAGCAGGACCCGTCGAAGTTTGTCCACCTGTTCACGTTCGAAGACGAAGAAGCTCACCAACGACACGGGCACTCTGCGGCAGTGAAGCAGTTCGAGTCCATCTACCAGCCCGAGCTAGTCGGTGGTCCGGTCGTATTCACCGACTACCAACTGGTCGCCACCAATGGTGGGACGACCCGATGATGGCGATTACCGGTCGACGTTTCGTTGGCCAGATTTGACTCGCGATATCTCAGCATCTGAGTGAGCCCTGGGCCACCTCGCGGGGAACAGACATCCTTGCCATATTGGCCTTCAAGGCCTACCGCGTGGCTGCAGTCCCGGCGTACGGGGACATCTGGCTCGCAAAAGTGTCAGGCATCACCCTCTACTTGAAATCTCACAGGACAGTCCTCACCACTGAGCGTCGGTCGGCGCAGCGTGGCTCACAGCAACGAGTTTGCCGCGCTCCACCTGCACATCCGCGCCGGATGGTAAACCTCGCAACTGGCCATTCAGGCCGAGCAAGATGTGTTGACCGGACGAGTCAATGGAGAGGCCACGGAAGAACGTCTCAGACGGTGCCGTCGCGATGAGAGATACTGCCTGTCTCTTCGCGATGTCGAACACGAGAGCCTTGCTCGAACGCAGCAATCCCGTCGAATTGGTGCAGGTACGGATGACCGCAAGTTTGTCTGTGCGCGGGAAGAACGCCGGATTGGTCAATCTGCAATATCTGGGAACCTTCAATGACACCTCGGTGTGGTTCGAAGGCGAACTTGTACCGAAAACATCCATCGTCAGTCCGCTTTGCACGGCCAACAGCTTCCCATCGGAAGTCCACGCGATCTCATTGTCACTAACTTGTCCAGAGTACGCACTGAAGTCGTGAGTTGTTTGCGTCGCCAGGTCCGAGACGTAGAGCGTCGCGCTCGCTTGGCCACCGCTGCCATTGCAGGTCTGACCCACCCAGGCCACCTCGTCTGACACGGGATCGGGTGACGGTGCGAGAGCGATGATCCCGGGGCGTGAGACGACAGCGAATGGAGCACTCGTCCCAGAAACCGCTGCAGTGACGATGGACCCGCTGCAGGGTCCGGATGGTTGAGCGAAGAACACGGATCCACGATCACTCGAAAGCACGACTTGCTGGTCGGGTCCTCCTGGACCTTGCGCGCTGAGCGTGCGGATGAGCTCACCCGTGGTTGTCGAATACAGACCGACACCGCCCTTTCCATCGCCTGCGACAAACACACCAGGAGCGGCCGCAGTTCTTCCTCCGGCGGGAATCCACCTGGCTAGACCACCATGTGGAACGCTCCGACGCGACGGCGAAGAACCAAGGAGAGCAAGGCATGCAAGGGCCGCGCCCGCAGCCAGAAGGAGCAGGCCGATCCCAATCCACCATCGTCGCCGGCGTCGCTGACGAGCCTCTGGGAACAACACTTGAGGCTCATCGTGTGGCGGCTGACTCAGAGCCCTGTCAATGACGGCCACGGAAGTTCCTGAATCAGCTTGAGCACATCACTGCGGCGATAGCCGTATCGGCGCGCGAACTCCATGAACTCTCGGGCTTGGCTCACGACAAGGCCGCGGTGGGGCTCGCCCACGACCGTCACACCTCGACCACGACGAAACTCAAGAAGTCCTTCGTCGCGCAGGATATGCAGGGCTCTGAGCACCGTGTTCTTATTGACCCCGAGAACGGCAGCGATGTCCTTGGCCAACGGCAGGCGCTCTCCCGGCGCAGCCTCACCGTCTGCGATGGCCTTTCGTATCTCTGCCGCAACCTGATCGTGCAAAGCAACCTGTTCACCGCGATCGATCTTCATTTCCAACATGGTTCTAGTTACAGTAGATTCATTCTGGGTGGATGTAAAGGGTCAGATCCTGTCCCAAAAGTGCCGAACTGCCCTACCCTCCCGGCGGACAGGGGCAGGTTCGTTCACAGGGGCAAAGTTGGCCTCTGTGCGTCAGAGTGGAGGTGGAAGAAGGAGGCAGCCGACCATGACACCCGAGGCTAGGCCCCAAGTCGCGACCCACGGAGACCGTCCGGCGGCGCCCGAGCTGCGCCACCGCAACGTCCTCTCGATCCACCCGCCGGTGTCGTTGTCCGAAGGCGAGGTCGTGGCCGCCGTCCTCACCATCGACGTCGGCGACAAGATCCATCTGGCCATACCGCTAGGTGCCTTTACCATGGTGAAGGACAAGCCATGCTTCGTGAGCACGGTCGATCTGGTCGGCCTGGTGGCGGTGTCCTTGGGCATTGGCGTGGGCGCCCTGGCCGTCTGGAAGACACCCAAGATGATCCGGGCCATCGGCGAAGCCGAGGCACGGCGACGAGGGAACTGAACCGGCTCAGCCCGTCGGAGTCACGGCGATCTCGTCTTGCTGTGTCTTCGTGCCGGCGTATGGGGCAGTCCCTCTGATGAAGTATCAGGAGGGCTGTGCCGACAATGCTGTCGGATGTTTCGTTTGGTATAGACCCACCTGGCCCCCGCTCGGAAGTTGAATCTTCGTGACCGAACCCCACCGCGCATTTTCGATTTCTGCAGTCCGTATGCCCTTTGAAGCGAGGCTGGTTATCTCCGCCTGGAGGTCGTCGCACATCAAGTACAGCTCGTGCCCCGTCTCTTCATCTGCAGGGTGCACGGCCAACTCTGCTGGAGGCAGTGCGAAGATGAGCCAGTCGTGTCCAGCATCAACCGATGGGTATCCAAGCACATCCCGAAAGAATGCCCGATCAGCCGCGGCGTCGTTGCTGAAGACGATCACATGTGCGCCAAAGATCATGAACTGTTCTCCTCAAGATGAAAGCTTTTCTTAGTCTGTCTTACACCGCACTCCCGAAGTAAGCCTTTGGTGAGGTCCGGACGAAACTTGACTTCCTCCGAAGTGCCGCAGCGTCTCACCCGGTCCCGGCGTACGGGGTCACCCTCTCAGCACCGTTGAAGGATCCGCTTTCTCGGGTAGGTCTTCTCGTGCCTACCTCCTACGCCGAAGAGCTAGAAGGCTGACGACATAGGAGATACCACCCACCGCGCAGATCACGCCGTAAGGACCGGGATCTGCGTTGCGTGCGGTTTGGATGATGACGCCAACGATCGCGGCAACCACCACAACGATCCCCGTAATCGCGGTGGCGTCACGGTCCATGCCCCGTTGACGCTCGTCACCGCCGATGCGCAGGATCGCAGCAACGTCTCCCTTGCCACCAGCCCAAACGTATGTTGCGACCGCTGCCACTGCGTAGATAGCGACGAGTCCGATTGCAAAGCCGTGCTGACCGCTGACCCACGTCGCAATGGCCACACCGCCACCACCGACAATTAGAACCGCGGCCGTGCCACTTCGCCGCAACGTCAGGCCGTCGAGTTTCATGATGCACGCTCCTCATCTGTGAACATCTCTTCGACCGTGCTCTCGAAACACTGGGCGAGCGCCAGTGCGAGTGGCAGGGAGGGTAGATAGCGTCCGTTCTCAATCGAGTTGATCGTCTGGCGAGACACGCCGAGCGCGGTTCCGAGTTCCTCTTGAGACATCCCGTTCTCGGTTCGTAGTTCGCGCACTCGGTTCTTCACAGTTTCAAGCCGCGGCTCGCTCGAGCACGATCACGATTTCGCTCTTTGCACTCTTCCAGAGGCTGTTAGCCATGAAGCCACTCACGACTCGCCAGCCTTCGGTTGCGTAGCTGTTGAGTGTCGTCTCGAGGCTTTCGGGATCGAATGAGCCTGAAAAGCGCGAGTCCCGTTCGGTCAACACCTTGTATTCCATCTCGTTTCACTCCAAATCTGCTTGAACTTCCTTGGGGATCTTGTCGATGTAAAGTTAGCTTGACAGGATATCAGTGTCAAGTGTGCTTTCCATAGACCAAGGTGGCAGCGCCATCACTCGACTCACAATCGACGCGTCCTGAAGGTTTCGATGCTGGGTCTGGCTTCGCGCTCTACGTTTGATTCCGTCGCACATAGACCATTGTCGAGGAGCTGCGGTCCGCACCTGACTCACCCTTCGAGCCTCGAATGAGTGCAGACGGGCGGCCCATATGTGCCGAAGTGTCCCACCCACCCGGCGTATGGGGGCACCTCTGGACGACGGCAGAGCAGAGCCTCCGGGAAACCCAGGCCTGGCTCACACGGGCAAGCAAGGGATATAGGGATAAGGAGAGACCGGACAGATTCCCCGACGTTTCCGTATCAGGGCACCCTTGCATGCTGGCGCTGGAGGGATGGCTTCGGAACTGGTAGTTCCGGGCCCTCTTGAGACAAAGGGCTCGGGCAAACATCCTCGGCTGGGTGGATGAGTCCTTGCCCTACTCAGCGCCATAGATATCTTTCGGCAGGCTCGTCGAGGTCGAGGCCGACTCAGAAACCGAAGCGTTCGAAGAACAAGTCCACCAGGAACGCCAAGAAGTTCGTTGGTTCGGATACATGCGCGCTCGAGTCCACGCTGGTGGTGAATCCGCCCACATCGCTAATGTGGACGATGACGGGGTAGTTCCCGTCCTCTTGGTAGGTGTGGCTGCCGCTGACGCTGAAGCCACTCCCTGACGTTCCCACCGAACCGGCCGAGGAAGTACCGTCTCCCCAGTCGATGGTGGCGGCATAGTCAGACACCGTGCCTCCCGGGTCTGCGTCAGTGAAGCTGGCTACCACTCCCGACACGGGAACAGCTTGGGCCAAGAAGGGAACTCCCTCGCCCCCTTGGAGCGGGGCCGATGGTGACGGGCCTGATAGCGCAGCATCGGTCACGGTGATGGTCTGAGTCGCGTGGGAGGGAAGGAAGTTCGAGTCCCCGGTGTAGACCGCTGAGACCAGGTGGCTTCCCTCCTCTGGGAAGACCGTGTTGAGCGAGGCCGCACCGCCACTCAAGGCCGCGCTCCCCAGGAGTGAGCCGGTAGTCCAATCGATGAATAGCACCGATCCTGTCGGTGTTCCACCACCCGAGACAGGTGCGACGGTGGCAGTGAGCGTGGTGGTCTGGCCCTCGACCGGCGGCGTTGAGGTCAAGACAGTGGAGGTGGGTGTGGCGGAGACGGTGCCATGCTCGGCTAGCGTCTGATTTGCGACGCTACTGCTGGCGAAGCCGACGGCCCAGCAGTTTGCGGCGCTGGTGCAGGCGACTGCATTGAGAATGTTCTGTGACGGACTCGGGTTTGGCGTGTTCACGATCGACCAGCCGCTACCGTTCCATTCCTCGGCCAGGGTCTGCTGGGTTCCCCCGCTTCCGGTGGACGCGTCACCGACAGCCCAACAGTCTGAGGTACCGGCACAGGTCACTCCTTGAAGAAGGTTGTCTTTGGCGGCTACGCCGAGAGAGGAGGCGTTGGGAGTGGTCACGATGGACCAGTTAATGCCGTTCCAGTGCTCAGCCAAGGTCGAGGTGTAGTCGCCAGATTCGCCGACGGCCCAGCAGTCCGAAGCGCTGACGCACACCACTCCATCGAGAGTTGTGAAGTTTGGACTCGGGTTGGGTGTAGTGACGGTCGACCAGGCGCTGCCATTCCAGTGTTCAGCCAGGGTGTCGACCAAGAGACCTGCGCTCGCGAAGCCAACAGCCCAACAGTCTGAGGTACCGGTGCACGCCACGGCAGAAAGGTTGTCCAGTGAGGTACTCGGGTTGGGTGTGGTGACGATCGACCAGGCGCTGCCATTCCAGTGTTCGGCCAGCGTTAGGTTTGGACCGTCGTTGACGCCGACCGCCCAGCAATCGGAGGCGCTCACGCACGCCACTCCAAGGAGCTGGTTTGCAGTGTCAGGACTCGGGTTGGGTGTGGTGACGATCGACCAGGCCCTGCCATTCCAGTGTTCGGCCAGCGTATCGGCAACGAAGCCACTCACCAAGGAAGAGCCGACCGCCCAGCAGTCGGAGGCGTTGATGCAAGCCACCCCACTGAGAGAGTTCTCTTGAGAATTGCTGGCATTGGGGGTGGCGACGATGGACCAGGCGTTGCCGTCCCAGTGTTCTGCCAGGGTCTGAGAGAGGGCACTACCACTGCTGGCGGAGCCGACGGCCCAGCAGTCGGAGGTACTCGTGCACGCCACTCCAGGAAGGTTGTCGTTCGGTGAGGAGGTCGGGTTGGGGGTAGGGACTACGGACCAGGATAAATCGCTGGCCCCGGCAGGAGGGCTTGCCACGATTGCGCCGAGTCCTACTCCAGTCGCCAGGAGTGCCCCAGCACTACCCAATCGGATGAACCGTCGGATGCCAAGCATGGCATCCCCCTTCCCGAGTGTTTGAGGTGCCTTTAGTTCACACTCGCAGGATCCGCGACGGCAGCCTAGGCACGGCTTACCTCGGTGTCGAGAGGTCGGAGTCCGTTATCCGTCTCGTGGTCTGCCGTCGTTTTTCGACAGGCCTCCGAGTACCATTGTCTTCTGCCTGCGGCCGACGATGGGGTTACGGCAGCCTGGTGCGGCTTGCTAGAACACTCGACTTAGCCGCGTCGGCCATCGAGCCGCCGCCGACCGCCGCCGGTAGATCCATCAAGCCGGTTACCAAGCGGGACTTCCTTGCCTCCTTGGCTTAGCCCATATGTGCCGAAGTGTCACACCGACCCGGCGAACTGGGGCACCGACATCCCTAGGGGGCGCGCCCGTGTAACCAGCATTGAAGTCGACTGTTTGAGCACCAGAAGAACGAGTCCGGAGGGTCCGCTCATCCGACCTACATAGATGATCTCGCAGATAACATCGCGAACGTAACTCGGGGACTACCGGCGAGAAGAGTGGCTCACGTGTAGTTTGCCGACGCATGGACGCCAGAGAGGGCACGGACGCGGCCGACGATTCTCGCCCCGGCCGAGCGCACTCTGGATACTTCGGCGAGGTCCACCTCGAGATGGTTGCCCTGTTGGCAGTGATCCTCGTCGTGCTGGTCGGGGTCGGCTGGTCGCTGCGGCCGCAGTCGAGCGGGTTCCCGCGGGTACCCGAGGACGTGTCGTTGGCAGTGGCGGGCGGTGGGTTCACCGCTGTCGATGAGACCCTGAAGGCGACCGGCGCAGGCGGAGGGGAGTTGGACGTCACCGCGTCGGGCACGACCGAGGCGCCCGGACCCTGGATACTGACGATCTTCAACCTTGGAGCCGGAAGGGTATGCAGCCTCGCTCCGGGCACGTATTTCCACGACCCCGGGGCAGTGAGCATAGAAACCGTCGCGCCATGGCATGTCAGCCACCCGGGGGCGTTCTCCGTCGGCCGTACGACGTGGAAGCCGACTGCCGTGAGGAGCAGCGGGTACATGGATGTGCGGCTCTGCTGGTCGTCAGGCGCCCCGGTGAGCCGTAACGGCTCCTATCTGAGCGCGCAGCTACCGCCGCTCTCCTACGAGGCGATCCCGCAGCAACAACTCAAGCCTGATCTGGGCCTATCACTGAGCCGTACCCTGGACACAGGGTTCGGTGAAGTCGCCAACCTCACCGTCCAGTCACCGATCGCGACCACCAGCTCAAACGGGACTTCGTGGACCTGGTCGGACCAGGTTCCCGCCGCCTTCGACGCGATCCGGGTTTCGGTCGTCGACGTCAGCGGCACCCAGCGCGATAGCTACCGGACATTCCTGGCGGGAATCAGCCTCGGCATCGCAGGCGGTGCGCTGATCGCCATCTTCCAGGAACTGGTCGCCCCCCTGAGCCGGCGTCGCGACGCCCGCCACCCGGTCTGAGTCCCGACAATTCGACGTCGGCCGCGGTGGAGAAGGACCGAGGACGCCGTCTCACCCTGGACGAGCAGATCGGCCCCGTGACTCCTTACAAAGGGCTTGAGCGTTTCCGGTGCGCGAGGAGTGTCTTAGGGTGGCGCCTCGCCGACGAGTGCGTCACGGGGCTCGTTGTATCCCGAAAGTGCATCCGGCAATAAACGGGGCCAATACCGGCTTGGCGCTGCCCGATAAGTGCCGTCCGGTGGCACCCCGTCCCGGCCACGAGCTGGGACACCCTCTGATCCGTTCCCAAAAGGTCCCGAACGCGCAGACAAGGTTCAAAGAGCCCTTCGCACGATGATGGACTTACTCTGGCTACGTCCAAGATACCAACAGACTCTGCGCGGTGGGCTTCCTCACCGGGCGACGAACTGCACACCATCACTGTCCAACGTGATCGTCATTCCCTCGCGCGGAAGGTAAATTTCGATCCTCGGCCCAGGGCCAGATCGTGCGAGCCTCTGAAAGGAGCGCTTCGAGTTCGTCGTCGGTGTGGTACGGGTCGTGATGGAACAACACCAAGTTCCGAACGCCTGCCTTGTGCGCGAACTCCACTGTATCGGCGAGCCCCGAATGTCCCCAACCGACGTGCTCGCCGTACTCGTGGTCGCGATACTGGGCGTCGTGCAACAGGACGTCGGCGTCGCGGGCGATGTCGTAACCACTCATCCACTCGGGCGGGACCGAGCACAGTTCGGTCCCAAGCGAGGGTTCATGATCGGGGACATATACCAACGCCTGCCCGTGCTCCTCGATCCTATATCCGACGGTCGGACCCTGATGCTGCACCTTGCCAGATCGCATGGTGGCCGATCCGATCGTGATGGATTCTTCCGGCGCGTCGTGGAAGGTGAGGCGCGCCGGAACGTCATCCAGGTGGACGGGGAACAGCGGCGGAGAGAGATACATCGCAATGCGCTCGGAGAGCGGTTGAACCGGAGACGGCGGCCCCCAGATGTGGATTTCGAGGTTGGGATCGAAGAGCGGCCGGAAGAACCCGAGGCCCTGCAAGTGGTCGAGGTGGAGATGACTGAGCAGAATGTGCAGCTCGTGGCTTTGAGTCGCTTCCATCGCCACGCCGAGCGGCCGTATCCCGGTGCCCGCATCGAGCACCAAGACCTGTCCGCTGGATAGCCGCACTTCAACACACGACGTGTTGCCGCCGTACTTGAGGGTATCCGGGCCGGGCGCAGCGACCGAGCCACGGCACCCCCACACACGCGCTCGCATTAGGCGTCGCCTTCCTGGTCGGCTACTTGCCAGAACACCGACACGACGCCGTGCATCTCGGCAGTCGTTCCAAATAACGGGAACGCCGTCGCATGCACAAGGCGCTTCACGCCGTCGTACCCGGTCGCGACGAGCATCTTGTGGGCGGGGCGACGTTCGAAGAAGGCGATCCCCGCGGGCGTGTCCCGTCGACGAAGAGGTCGGCCGTCTGGAGTCTTCATTTTTAGGACCGCGCCAAACTCCTCGGCCGGTACCTCGCCCATCTCGCCGAATGCCTTGCCGATCAGCAATGCTGCGGCGTCGTTGTAGAACACGAGTACGCCACGGGCATCCATGAGGAACATCGGCGTCGCAAGATTTGAAGCCAGCTCGCGAGCGAGAATGAGTGGTAACGGTTTCGTGCTACCTGCCGGTGCGTCTTGGTCCATTACGGAGATCGTTGCCGTTGGCAAGCGTCGACGCAATCACGACAGTCAAGGCCCGTGGGTATCGTGTTAACTGGAATCCTGGGATTCGTGCTCGGCTGTCTAGCTTGGCCTCCATCCGACGGAGGGTCAAAGCGATCACAAGCTAGCCACTACCCGGCGAACGGGGGCAGTACATGCTCGTGTCAAGCGAAGTCCGTTGTTGGATCGAGATCGACCTGCCGATCAGTTCTTGACCGTCATGCTCACATGGGAGCTGCTGAAGGCGCTCCCACCCGGACCGAAGGCTTCCGACAACAGCGCGTAGGAGCCGTTGGGAACCGTCTTGGTGTTCCAGCTGTAGAGCCATCCGTAGTAGGTGGGAGTGGCCGTGCCGACTAGGTGACCGGAGTAACCATAAGAGCCACCGAAGAGCCAGAACTCGACGCTGGTGGCATTGGAGGCAGAAGCATCCAAAGTGGCGGCTGTTCCGGACAGTGTCGCCCCATTCGATGGGATGAGCACCGAGGTGGTCGGCGGTTGGTTGTTCACTGTGACAGTGATCGGAGTACTGCTATCAGTGTTGTTGTCGGCATCGGTGGCCACGCTCTGGAGGGTGTAGGTGCCGTTGGGCACCGTGGTCGTGTTCCACTGGGCCAGCCAGCCGTAGTAGGTGGGAGTAGCGGTGGCGATCACATGATTACTCAGCGTCCCCCCGCTCACCTCGAAGACCACATGGGTGACCCCGGGACCGTCACCGGCCAACGCATCGAGGTAGGGCGCGCTGGCTAGGACCGCGCCGTCGGCGGGGATGAGGACCCGGGTGAAGAACCCGGTCGTCGGCGCCACGTTGACCTGGAACGTCCCGGTGGCGGTATCTCCGTTGTTGTCGCGGACCTGACAGGTCACGGTGCTCGAGAAGAGCGGGAAGGTCGATCCCGACGCCGGAGTGCAGCTGCCCGGCATCGCACCGGGGATCGCCGGAGGTGTCGACCATGTAGCCACCGCCCCTGTCTGGCTCGTCGCCGTCACGCTCTGGTTCGAGGGAACGAGCAGGGTGCCGGTCAGGTTGGATCCTGTCAGGGTTGCGTAGACGGTCTGGATCCCGGCCGCGCTCGAGCTGAACAAGGTGCCGGTGAGGTTTGCGCCGGTCAAATCGGCGTTGGTCAAGTTTGCCCCACCGAGATCGGTGCTGGTGAGATTGGCGCCACCAACATGGGCACCGTTCAAGGTGATGATCTGCGCGCTCGCATGCGCGAGATCCGCCCTCGAAAGAATGGCACCCGTAAAGTCCGCGGCCCCACATGCAGCATGGCCAAACTGGAAGAGCGCGCACAGCGATAGGGAGGCGCCGGACAGGTTTGCCTGAGTCAGGTTGGCCTGGGCAAAGTCGGCGCTCGTGCAGCTGGCCTGCGGAAAGCCCTGCATGCAGTAAATGAACTGTGCTCCAGCGAAGTCGGCGAACGAAAGGTCGATCCCAGAGAAGTTGACGCCGTTAGACAGGTTGGCGTTCGGGCAGTTGGTGAAATGGGTCGGGGTAGGGTTCGAGACGATGGTGCAGCCGTCGATGACCATGTCGGCGGCTGCGGGGGTCGCCGTCGATGGGGCTAACACGGGCGTGGCGAGTGCCGTGGCGATCGCCAAGGCAACTCCGGTCACCCGCAGAAGATGTCCAACCATGGTGGCCTCACCTGATCGTCGCTACGCGGAATGCTACGGCTTGCCGGTGCGCGATGCGAGCGGCAGCCACGCCACGCGATGAGGATTGCTCACCCGTGGTCAACCGCCATAACCGGCGTCGATTGGGAGTGGGGTTTCTTAGGTTCTATCTGCTTCTCAGCAGGTGGACTGATCACCGAGGGGTCGCGAATGGCCTGCCCCCATCGTGCCGTTCGGGGCGAGGGTCCGACGGGCTTCATACGGGCCACATCAGATTCAAGGGGACACCGCGCCCGTCGGCGGCCAACGTTGTCGGTCTTGTGATTTTCATCCCGCGAATATCCCGCGGACGCCGACAATCAGGGCGGTTCAGCCTGGTTCACGAATGCGCTGACCCGGCGCTACGGTTCATCAAGCTTCCGGCAAATCCGGGTCTGGAAGCCTTCCAAGCTGATGATGCCAGTTCGATCCTGGTCGGCCGCTCTCGATCTTGCTCCTGGTCATTGGTGTCGATGGTGCGTCGGGCTGACAGACCGTCACGCAGAAACTCCGACCTGACTGTGTGGGCGGCGTCTTTTAGCCCCGTTGGTCAGTCTCGGTATTTGGGTCATCGTGTTCGTGCGCGCCGTCGTCACTCGTGCCTCGCGTGGCGCGCTTCGACTGGTGCGGAGGGATCGACGGCTTCAAGGGATGGAGTAAAGCCGGCCCGAAGGCTTCTCATCAGAAGCGGTCCGACGATGACTGCCACCACAATTTGCAACGTCCCCGCCAGCACGAGGGGCAATCGGAGTCCGCCAATCGTCGCCACCGTTCCGGCGGCTATGGCACCGACCGGTGCCGCACCCCAGACGATGCCACGCCACGCACTGCCCACTCGTCCCATGAGCTCCGGTGGGGTCAGCCTTTGTCGAAGCGAGATGGCGTCGACCGTGATGACGTTGACGCCGAATCCCACGAGCACGAAGGCGGGACCGGCCACACGCCACGTATCCGTTGAGGCCATGATCAAATATCCGATACCCGATGCGATAGTTGCACCGATGAGCGTGAGGGCACTGCCGAAACGCCTGACCAGGCCATTTGCGGCGAAGCTCCCCAGAATGTTCCCAACAGCAACCGTTGCCAGGAAGAGTCCGTAGGCGCCCGTTCGGACGCCCCACACTTTGGTGGCAATCAGCACCAATATGCCGAACTCCATCCCCTGGAGTCCAGCGATGCAACCCACCATCACGACGAGGAGACGCAGACGGCGGTCCGCGAACAAGAGCTTTACGCCCTCCCAGATGGACGTCTCCGAATCGTCCGATTGGGGCGCCTTCGAGTGGAGCCTCACGAAGGGGAACGCCGACAGAATGAGGACAACCGCGTCGGCCAGGAACGGGATCGACGCGCTCACGGCGAAGGCCGAGGTCCCGACAACCGGACCCGCCAAATGCTCCGTACATGATTCTGTGCCGGTTAACACGCCGTTAGCGCGTTCGAGCGATTGAGACCCGACCAGTTCAGGAACGACTGCTTGAAGCGACGAGTAATAGATCGCACGCCCGGTCGCATTGACCAGAACGACAAGGAGCAGACGCGCCAAATCCATCTGATCCGCCAGGATCAAAAGCGCCGCGCCCAGGATGGCGCCGGCCCGCAGGATGTTCGCCAGCGCCATCAGAGGACCTCGATCGAACCTGTCGGCGAACGCGCCAGCGGGCAACGCCACCAACAGCCACGGAAGGCTGTCCGCCGCTGCGACCCCGGAGACCGCTAGCGGACGCGGATCGACCACCACAGCGAGAAGCGGGACGGCCCCCAAGATGAGCCCGTCACCGGTGCTCGCCAGGGTGAAGCCGACCCAAAGGCGAGCAAAGCCATGTGAGAGGCGACGCCGGTGCCTGCCCGCCAGTCCAGGAATCCTCATCAAACCTCTCGGCCTCGTCGCCTCAATCAGATTGTTGCACCGTTCTCCTCGCCGATACCTATCCGTTCACCGTCTTGGCCGGTGACGCGACAGCGGCGGGCATCCGCCTCGGCGAGAACAAATTTCGCTCAAGGTGGCCACCCGCCGTGTCGATACAGCCACAGCAACACCCCGTACCCTGGCTGGGGGAGGGTGAGTGAACCTGCTACGGCTGTATTTCATCCGACTGATTGGGATCAGCCGGCTCTGCCTCCACGTCGTCTCATGGTCACTCACCTCCTTTGCACGGTGGTACACGTAGGAGGAGTCGAGGGCCCAACACCGTGCTACCGGTACCCTTGATCCTCCGCGTGAAGTTTCTCCCATTGTGCAACCATTGTGCAACCATTGCGCAGGCGTTGTGCCTGTTGACCAGGAAATTGGGTGGAAGTTCGTGCTGAAGAGCAGGCGCAAGCGTCAGACCTGACCTTTTCTCCCCTAGAGCCCGACGGGAAGATGACAGCCAGCGAACGCGGCGTTATGCGTGACCCGTGGCCACGAACGCCCGCACTATCCGCTAGCTCACGCCGCTCTGGGGCCCCACCGGTCTGTTCGCACTCCATCGTGGAGGGCGGATTCGTCAAAGACGTGGTTTGTCCTCGCACGACCTTCGGGTGGCTCCCACGTCCGCCGACGAAGAACGACAACCGAGCCGCTGGACCCTGCCGGTGGACCGCAAGCGCGGCACGTGCGAACCGCGATCATTCGTTGCAAGCGGCACGATTCGCCGCCGCAGCCGGGCCTAGACGCGAACTGTCGGCCGAGGTGTCGAGTTGAGGGGTGCGAACTCTAGTGATGCGCCCCCGAGGAGCCACTCAAGCAGGTCTGACGACATCTTTGGTTTGGACAGGTAGTAGCCCTGAATGTAGTCGCAGCCAGCGTCGGCCAGCATCGCGCAGGTCACTTCGTCTTCGGCTCCCTCCGCGATGACGCTGAGCCCGAGCGAATGAGCCATGGCAATGGACGAGCGGACGATGATCGCGTTGCTCAAGTCATTCGGGAGGTTGGTCACGAAGGACCGGTCGATCTTCAATTCCTGGACTGGTAGGCGATGGAGGTATGCGAGCGATGAGTAGCCCGTTCCGTAGTCGTCGATCGCGATATGAATGCCCAGGGCAGCCAGCTCGTCGAGGATCTTGCTTGCTTGTGCAAGATCATCCATGACCTCGGTCTCGGTCACCTCGATCGTCAGATCTCCCGGAGGAATGTCGTGCGCCTTGAGGTGCCTCGCGACCCGATCGACGAGACTGCCATCGGCGAGTTCTCGCCCGGATACGTTGACGGCCAGTCCGACCTCGATCCCCGCTCGACGCCAACTTGCCAAGTCGGTACATGCCGTTCCGAGAACGAAGTCGCCGATCTGACTGATGAGGCCGAGCTGCTCCGCGATCGAGATGAACTCGTCCGGAGGGATCGCCCCATGCACAGGATGCTGCCAGCGCGCAAGGGCTTCGACTTGAACGATCTGTCGAGACTCGACTCCGGCGACCGGCTGATACATCACGCTCAGCTCGCTGCAGTCTTCAAGAGCGTGGGTCAACAATCCCCCGAGCATGAGCCACCTTTGCATGCTGCGGTCCTGCTCCACCGAGTACAACTCGACCGTGCTCCGCCGCTCCTTGGCGAGGTACATCGCAATATCCGCTCTCTGGAGAAGTATGTCCTCGTCTTGTCCGTGCTCTGGGGCAAGTGCGATTCCGGCGCTTGCCGTCACGGCGAGTGTGAGCCCGTCGATCTTGACCGGCCGCGACAGCTCGACGTCCAATTCGCGCACGACGTCTAGGGCAGTTTCGAGTTCACCCACGTTGGGAAGGACCAGCGCGAACTCGTCACCGCCGAGGCGGGCGACTGTGACGCCGTCAGCGACGGCCCGCAGCAGACGCTCCGAGAGTTCTTGGAGGAGACGGTCTCCGATGGCGTGCCCGAGGGTGTCATTCACGTCTTTGAAACGGTCGATGTCGAACAGTACGACCGCTACACAGTCGCACTCACGTAGTGCGCTTGCCGCACGAGTGAGGAACAGCTTGCGGTTTGGAAGCCCGGTGAGCGAGTCGTGGGTCGCCTGGTGCGACTTGCTGTCAACCTCATAGCGCAACTCCTCCACAAGCCGAGCGCGCTCCAAGCTCGCGCTCGCATGTGCCACGAGGGTCTCGAAGAGCCGGAGGTCGTCGCTGTCGAACGGGTCCAATTCCTCGGCCCGATCGATCGCGATGATGGCTCCCACCGCAGTCTGTTCATTCATGAGGGGAGCGACTATTGCAGCACGATAATCACCGGCGATCGGATCACTCGTCAGGCCACCGTCGTGAGCCGCGCTGCCGTGGAGCGAAGCTCGACCCGTGGCGATCGCCCCGGTGACGATTGACGACTCGTCGAGGTTGATCAGCTCAATTCCGGACGGCCCATTGTCATCGAGCGAGATCCGGCGAGGGATCCCCGACGACTCGGCCAGCACGAGTTCCGCTCGACGAGCTCGCATGACGGTACGAACCTGCGCCAACACGTCGAGGCTCATGGAGGAGGGCTCGAGGTTGGCCGTGCCGAGCGCACGACTGAAATCGTAGAGCCTTTGCAATGACGAAAACCGCAGGGAAAGCCGCGCGTAGCCCCGATACGCCAAAATGATCAGTCCGCCGACCAACCCCAGTGGCACGATTGTCCAGGAGTCGAACCAGGCCGCGTCCAGCACCACGAGGGAGAGGCAGACGCTCGCCGCTACCAGCATCGCTTCGGTCGTTACCTGGGTCCCCGTCAGACGCTCCGCGGTCTGGCCAGTCACCGCCCACAAGACCTTTGTCAACAAGGTCGTGGTAACCGCAGCGCTGCACAATGCGATGGCCGCTGCGCCCCAGCCCTGAACGCTGATCGGACTATGCGCGCCCAGTAGCTCACGGTAAATCACGGCCGCCAGTGCGACGCTCGAACGCGCCGGTCGCCAGGTTGAAGGCCACCTTGATGCCCGCCTGCCTTCGGATGAGACCGAAGATGAAGGCGTCGGCCGCGAGGCAGCCAAGTACGAGCAGTGCAGGAGACAAGAAGACGAGGCCGAGGAGCAGGGGTACTTCTGAGAGAACCATCAGAGTCGTGTTGCCCCGGTAGTGCAGCGACACCGGTGCCCACAAGGCGGCCGCCCAGAGAATGCAGACGATGGCAAGCCACTCTGGTTGGTTCGCGAAATGTCGAATGGGGCCCACGTCATGAAGGGGGCCCCTCAGCAAGAGGGCGGCCGTACCAAGGGCCAGGACGGCCGAAAAGACGTAGACGCCAGCGGAGACCACGCGACTCGAACGGGAAGAACCAGGCGGTACACTCTCTGAGTCGGTCGGTTCGATGGGTGCCAGGACGCGTCGGCCCGAAGCGTCGTCGACCTTCGTCACATTGTTGGAGCCCGCCGATGTCACGCGCGAACGAGAGGCCTCGGCGCCGTCCGCTAGCACGATCCTGTTATCGGCAGAATTGATAGAGGCTTGAGGTGGAGATGTACGGCAATTCGTCGGTATCGGGGACCCCACCTGGACTTCTATGGTCGAGAGGCACGACCCCCGTCTGACAACCGAGCTTTCAACGGTCCGTTCGTCGTTTGACTACTCAGCCCGCCACCGGCGAAACAGCTCGGTCAGATCTTGCCGTGCCTCGGGGGTCAGGTCCTCGGGGCCGACGGCGCCTGCCAAAAGAATCGTCACCTTGATCTGTTCCAGATACGCAGTGCAGTTGGGACACGCTCGCAGATGGGCCTCGAACCGACGACGGTCTCGGCGAGACAGAGCCCCTTCCAGGTAATCGGTGACGAGCTCGACCGCCTGCTGGCACACGATGTCTCTTCGTCGCAGCGACAGCATCCGATCAGCCCTTCCCCATCTCGGCCTCAATGAGCTCACGCAACCGGGAACGGCCACGGTGCAGCAGGATTCGCTGGTTGCCGACACTAATCCCGAGCACCTCACACGCCTCGTTGCTGGAGAGCCCCTCTACGTCTCGAAGCATGATGATCTGACGCTGACGCTCCGGCAATAGCTGGATTGCCGCCGTAAGGACCGGCGACCACTTGGCCGCATCGAGACGGTCCTCAGACTCATCGGTCCACGGTGCGACAGGATCTGCCCACTGTCCTTGGGCATCGAACTTACGGGGTCGACGGCATGAGCCTCGTCGATGGATACCGACGATCGCTCCCGGGCACCAGCGGAACGAGTCCGATTGACGAGGATCCGAAAGAGCCACGTCTTGAGCGAGGACCGTCCTTGGAATTGCTCGATCCCGCGGACCACACCCATCCACGTGTCCT
Organism: uncultured Acidimicrobiaceae bacterium; assembly: GCA_963744225.1. Taxonomy (GTDB): domain Bacteria; phylum Actinomycetota; class Acidimicrobiia; order Acidimicrobiales; family RAAP-2; genus Bog-473. The sequence goes on along the minus strand of CAVUSV010000004.1, from coordinate 2,061,194 downwards.
GGACCGCTTCCTCGGCCACGGCCCCACTCGCGACCATGGAGCGGGCAAGCCGCAGCATCGGCTGCTGGTAGCGCTCCACGAGCATCAGGAACGCCTCTTCGTCGCCGTTGCGCAGTCGAGTGAGCAACTCAACGTCCATCTCCACGGATCGCAGCGTAGGGCGGTCCAGTCACGTTTCTCTCGCGACCGGGAGCTACGGCCGGAGCCTGGTGGCCGATCGTTGCCAGCGGCCTGACCATGATGGATTCCGTCCTCGTCAGGAAGGGTGGCGTTACGCGACACAGAAGTTCATGGGTGTCGCGTAACGCTTGACGACCTATTGGGGACTGTGCTCTTGACCGTCATTTCGACATGAAGGAGTGCAATGAACAGACTCACCCGCATCGCCGTAGGTCTTGGTGCTGTCCTGGGACTCTCGGCCTTTGTCGCACCGGCCGCCGCCAACGCCGAGGGTCACGATGGGCCATTTTTCGGCTTCGGCGCAAGCCACGTCGTCTTCGTCGAGACCGACAACCCTTCCGGAAACCAGGTGGCTGCCTACGACCGGGCCCCCAACGGCGCTCTCACCTTGGCCGGCACCTACAACACGGGCGGGATTGGCGGTGTGCTCACTGGTTCGGCCGTGGATCACACAGCTTCCCAGGGTTCCCTCACCTACGACCCGCGCAACGCGCTGCTCTATGCCGTCAATGCCGGAAGCAATTCAGTGTCTGTGTTCTCGGTCCGCGGCGATCACCTGTTCCTGCGCCAGGTCGTCAGTTCCGATGGGATCTTTCCGGTGAGTGTCACGGCACACGGGCCATTCGTCTCCGTCTTGAACGCCCTGAACGGCGGCAGCGTCCAAGAATACGTTTCATTCTTCGGCCACCTCTTTCCGTTGCCCGGCTCGAATCGGAACCTTGGTCTGACGATTCCGACGGACACCTCACAGTTCACCCACACACCGGGCCAGGTGGCCTACTCGCCAGACGGAAGCCAGATAATCGTGACGACCAAGGCGAACGGCAACACCATCGACGTGTTCAACGTCCAGCGTTTCGGAGAACTCTCGCCCGCACCGGTGGTGAATGTCGAGGCGGGCACGGTGCCCTTCGCGATCACCTTCGACGCGGTTGGACACCTCGTCATCGCTGAAGCGGGCACGAACGCGTTGAGCACGTTCACCCTGAACCCCGACGGCACGGTGAGCCTGCTCGACGCCGTCGGGACTGGTCAGGCGGCGACATGCTGGGTTGCTCCGGCCCAGGGCTACCTCTATGCCTCCAATGCCGGAAGTAACACGGTCAGCGGCTTCCAACCGGCCGCCGACGGCCAGCTCACCCTGCTCAGCCCGCAAACCAGCACCGACCCAGGCACCGTTGACGCCTCGGCATCGGTGGGCGGCCAGTACCTCTACGTCCAAACGGGCGGGAACGGGGTCGTCGACGAGTTCCAGGTCAATGCGAACGGGTCGCTCTCCGAGATCGGTTCTGTGACCGTGGCCGGTGCTGCCGGCGGCGAGGGCATCGTCGCCTTTTAGGAGTCCGTCGCACGGGGGCTAGCGGTGGCGCCACCCGACGTCACCACTAGCCCCCACCTGCAGGCGGGGCGAGACACCGGTTGAGCATCGTCAGCGAGGTCGCGCAGACGGCTTCCCTATGATCGGCCACACGCCGAGACGCCGGGGGAAACATGACGACCGAGACCGAGAGGGCCTTCGCCGAGCTGCTCGAGCAGGTGGGCGCGACGCAGGCTCGCATGGTCGAGCAGCTCGCCGACGACGAGACGACGCTGCTTGAGGCACACAAGTGGGTCTTGTCCATCCTCCAAGTGTCGGCCGAGGTGACACTGTGGGCCGACGCCGCGCGTCCCCGCTTCGTCGAGATCGTGGGCCCCTACAAGAAGTGGGGCGGCGACAACGCCGACGCCTATTACTGCTTCGCCCCGATCGACCCGTCCCGCACCTATCGCGTCACCGTCCAGCCGGGCGACGCGGTGTACCTGTCGCTCACCGTCTACGGCGGTCCTAATGACGGGCGTTATTCCACTCACATCGTCGGCACCGTGAACAGCGAGGATGCAGCGGGGTCCCGGCGGCGCAATCCACATCGTCCTCTCGCAGCGGGAACCCACCGAGTCTGACGTTGCCTGGATCCCATTGGAGCCCGATGCCGTCGCTGCGATCACACGGGACTACCTGGAGGAACCGCGGACGGGACGGCGGGCCACCTGGCGGATCGAAGCGGACGACCCGCCCGAGACCTTTCGTGAGAACGATGCCGACCTGGCCCGGCGGCTGCGGGCCATGGCCACGTGGGTACACGAACAAGCCAGCATCGTGCCGCTCCCGCTCGGCACGCCCAACGCCATCGATCCGCCCTACCCGGTACCCACGACCACGTTCGGCTGGGCGGCCGGCGACGCCGCGTACGCAATGGGCGCCTTCGAGCTGGCCGATGACGAGGCCCTCGTGATCCGTGGCCGCTCGCCAAAGTGTGTCTTCTGGAACATGTGCCTGTGGAACCGGCTCCTACACACCTATAACTACGACTATGAGCCCGTGACGATCAACGGCGCTCAAGTTGTGTACGAGCCTGACGGCTCCTGGGTCATCGTCGTCTCGGCCACCCCGCCGTCCCACCCCAACTGGGTCTCGACCGCTGGGCACCGCTCGGGTCGCATTTGGTTCCGGTGGTTCCTGCCGGACGCCACACCCGAGCAGCCCCAGGTGGAGGTCCTGCCGGTGGCCACCCTATGAGCGCGCCGCCCGGCACCGGTCCGCATCGATGACTTGGCCGAGCCTCATTACACCAACGAGGTGCGCGGCATTTTGGACTTCATGGACGAGGCCGGTTCGCAGCTGAACCTCGAACCGGCCCAGCTCATGGATGCTGCCTCAGAGGAGACAGGGCTGGACGAATTCGGTTCCGGCGACTTCATGGAGAGGCTCGATGTGCTGTGCCGCGCCATGCGCGAGCAAGGTGGTTTCAACGGGGCGGGCGTCATGCAGCAGCACTCCTCCTCCTCGGACTGCTGAAGAACCGGCTCCTGATGGAGGATCGCTCCGACGGCATCCGGAGATCCTGGAAGAACGGATCGTCGCCCCGATCATCATCTGCGGGCCCCCCCGAACCGGCACCACCCACTTGCACAACCTCATGTCTGCCGACCCGGCTCTCCGCTCCCTCCCCTACTGGGAGAGCCTCGAGCCGGTCCTCGCCGACAACGACCAGCCCGAACTAGGAGCGCCCGATCCGCGGCGCGAGCGGACCGCGATGGCCCTGTCGTTCCTCGATGCCGCGCTGCCGTACTTCAAGCGCATGCACGAGATGACCGTCGACCACACGCACGAGGAAATTCAGCTGCTCGCGATCGACTTCTCCACCATGCTCTTCGAGACCATGGCACCGATGCCAATTGGCGCGACGACTACCTGGCGCAGGACCAGCCACCCGCTATGCCTACCTGGAGCGCGTCCTGAAGGTGCTCCAGTGGCTACGAGGCGGCACCCGGTGGGTGCTCAAGTCACCCCAGCACCTCGAGCAGTTCCCTGCCCTCCTCCAGACGTTCCCGGACGCCACCTTCGTCGTGACCCATCGGGACCCGCTCTCGGTCACGACGTCGATGCTGACGATGCTCGCCTACTCGGCCCGGTTGACCCGCGATCGAGTCGACTCGAGGGCATCGGTCGGTACTGGGCGGACCGACTCCAGCGCATGTTGCGGTCGTGCGCCGACGAACGCGCCGTCTTGCCGGCGGGCCGCACGATCGACGTGCACTTCGACGAGTTCATGGCCGACGACCTAGCCATGGTCAGCCGTGTCTACGACGTGGCCACTCAGCCTCTCGACGAGCGAGCAGAACCGCCATGGGCGCCTTCTTGGCCGAGCATCCCCGCGGGCGCCACGGAGGAGTCATCTACGACCTGGCCGAGTTCGGCCTCGACGCCGGTGAGCGCCGCGCCGCACTGAGGTTCTACACAGAGCGGTTCAACGTCACAGAGGAGTCCTGAAGATGTGATTCTGAAAACCGCGACGCCGGCGCGAGGACAGCGTGGCGGACCTTAGGCCGACGGCAGAGGGGACCCCGTCTCGAGGAGCGTCTTGAGGCTCGAGATGACGGCCGGCCAGCCGCTGCCGATCCCCTGGAGGACCACGCTGCCGGGCTCGAAGCCGTCGTGCACCACGGTCAGCTTCACCACGCCGTTGCCGGTCTCCTCAATGTCGAAGGTCACCTTGGAGCGGGGCTCGGCCCGCCAGGCGGCCGCCGCGGCCTCGTCGAAGCCGTGTGCAGCCGCCCATTCGGGGGTAAAGGTGTGCCAGGTGTACGCGAGCCGGCGGTAGGGGTCCGACTCGAGGACGACCTGATCGGGGTCGCTGACGACGAGCCCGACCTCCTCGTTGGCCGTTTCGTAGGTCGAGCCCTTCTGCCAATCCGATCGGAACGACAACCCGCCGGACGCCGGGTGTCGCCAGTAACGCGTCGTGAAGGCCGGATCAGTAAGGCCCTGCCACACCCGCTCGGGCGTCGCGTTGATGTAGGTCGAGTAGACGAAGGTCGTCTGGTCCATGGGGGTGGCCTCCAGTGCCGTCTTGAGATCGGACAGGGCCTCCGCCCGCGCCCGGTCGTAGTGGTGGATCCAGCGCTCGGTGATGTCGTTGATGGGGGCGGTGTTGAGGTAATGCAGCTTCTCCCGGCCCTGCCGCATGGTGGCGATCAAGTCGGCCGCCTCCAAGACGTCGAGGTGCTTGGAGACCGACTGCCGGGTCATGCCCATGTCGGTGCACAGCTCGGTGAGGGTGAGCCCATTGCGCTCGTTCAGCCGATCCAAGAGTCGCCGCCGGGCGGGGTCGCCCAGTGCCCTGAACACCGCATCCATTTCTCGCATCACGTCGTCCGCTGGTAGTACATCATGCAACCATTTAGTTGCATGATGTACTTAAGCAGCCAAGGGGTTGCATGTCAAGCATCACCGCGGGGTGGGACCAGCGCCGACCCCCGGAGGGGTCTGCGGCCGGCCGGCGGGGCGGCCTCCTCCAAATGCTGCACCTCGTCACGCGGGACGGTTCCTCGTCCCGGGTGACGGCTGAACGGGGCTCGGCGCGAAGACGCCGGTGTGCGAGCTCAAGAGCTACCCGGGGGGCCGACGTCGCCAACGCGGCTCGTACGCCTACAGCGCTGCGAGCACCTCTTCGACCGAGCTGACCTTGAGCCCGGGGCCGGGCTCGACGGCGAGCCAACCGACGACGCCGTCGTCGAGGATCGCAGCGAAGCGCTGCGAGCGATGCCCGAGGCCGAACCCGGTGCCGTCCATGGTGAGCCCCATCGCCTCGGCCAGCTCGCCGTTGCCGTCGGCCAGCATCACGACGCTGTCGCCGACGTGCTGGTCCTTGCCCCAGGCGCCCATCACGAAGGGGTCGTTCACCGACGACGCAGACGACCTTCTCCGCCCCCTTGGCGCGCAATTCGTCGGCACGCAGGACGAAGCCGGGGAGGTGGTGGTCCGAGCAGGTGGGCGTGAACGCGCCCGGGCACGCCGAAGAGCACGACCTTCCCCTGGCCCAGCACCTCGGCCGACGTGGTCGCCTCGGGCCCCTTGTCGCCGAAGGTGAAGACCTTCACGTCGGGGATGCGGTCGCCGACTGCGATCGTCATTCGATGCTCCTCTCGTCTTTCGAGGTCCAGGTGGGCACACCGCGGTTCTCAGGTTGCCCCAATCGCGCTGCCACACCCGCAATCAGTCACGGAGTTGTAACGTGCCGCACCACGGCGCCCGCGGGCGTCGTACTGCATGAGATCGAGACCTTGGGGGGTTGCGATGTCGCAGTCGTTTGATCGGCGGTCATTCCTGGCCGGCGGCCTGGCGCTGGGTGCCGGGGCCGCGATATTGGTGCATCGGGGCGTTGCCGGGCTCGCCGGTGCCGCCCAGACCAACGGACCCGGCAGGAACGGGATCTCGACGGCCAAGCCCAAGTAGCGGCGGCTCGCTGACCTTCGGCATCGACACCGAGGAGAGCGGCTTCAACCCCTCGACGGCCCGCTGGGACGAGGGCGGCTTCCTCTACGGCCGCACCGTCTTCGACCCCATCGCCATCGTGGACGCCCCGGCAACGTCCAGCCGTACCTGGCGCAGTCGATCACGTCGAACGCCGACTTCACGTCCTTCACCATCACCCTGCGCCCCGGCATCGTCTTCCACGACGGGACCCCGCTCGACGGCAAGGCGCTCTACACGCAACATCGAGGCGCAGGCGACCTCCATCCTGACCGGGCCGGCGTTCGCCACCAACATCAGGGGGCGTCGGTGAGCGGCCCGATGTCGGTCACCATCACCATGAAGAACTCCGTGGGCCCCCTTCCCCTACTACCTGGCCCAGGCGCAGACCGGCTACGTCGCCGCGCCGTCCATGCTTGCCGCGGCCCCAACGGCGGCACCTCCAACCCGATCGGCACCGGACCGTTCGTCTTCCAGGACTGGGTGCCGAACAGCCACATGACGGCCACGACGGAACCCCAAGTACTGGCGCTCCGGCTACCCCTACCTGGACTCCATCACCTACAAGCCGATCATCAACGCCAACTCACGCGCCGACGCGCTGGAGACCGGCGAGATCGACATGATGCACACCAACGATCCCGACGGCACTTCTGCAGTTCCGCGGGAACAAGAAGTACTCCTACTACGACAACAGCGGCCAGGTGGTCGGCCAACCGACCGTGCAATGCATCATGCTCAACACGTCGGCCGCGCCGTTCAACAACCACGACCTGCGCGACGGCCATGGCCAAGTGCATCAACCGGCCCCAGTACGCCAAGGTGATCGACAAGGGTGTGAACACGCCGATGAACGGGCTGTTCATCCCGGGGAGCCCGTACTACACCAAGACCGCGTACCCCAGCTACGACCCCGCGGGCGCGGCGACGCTCGTGAAGAAGGTCGCGCAGGAGACGGGCAAGCCAGTCAGCTTCAGCCTCGCCTCGACCAGCGACCCCGAGACGCTGCGGGCAGCCCAGTTCCTCCAGCAGGCCTTCCAGACGGCGGGCATGCAGGTCAACATCAACATCATCGCCCAGGCGACGCATCATCAACAACGCGTCTGGCCGGCACCTACCAGGCCACGCTGTGGCGCCAGTTCGGCAGCCGTCGACCCGGACCTCAACTACGTCTGGTTGACCACCCAGCTGGCGTCGGGCTCGCTGGCGCTCAACATGGCCCGCAACGTCGACCCTCGCATCCAGGCGGCGCTGTTGGCCGGGCGGACCACGAACGACAAGGCGGCCCGGGCCAAGCGTACCAGCAGGTCAACCAGTACCTGGCCGCAGGACATCCCGTACCTGTGGCTGGCCCGCGACACCTGGGCCGTCATCGCCAACCCCAAGGTCCAGAACTTCGCCAACCCGATGACGCTGTCAGGGTTCCAAGGCCGTCGCCTTCGACGAGGGCGTGCTCTGGCCGACGCAGATCTGGGTTAAATAGGGTCGGGTCGGAGTCGCGGACCGGGTCCGCGCTCTGGCCGGCGTCAGCGCATCTCGACGTCGTCGAGGTACTCCTCGCGCCAGTGCGTGTAGCGCTCCTCGGGAAGGCGCAGGCAGTACGTCGGGCGCAGCGCCTCGACGAAGCCGCGCTCGTGGCTCACCGCGATGATCGTGCCGGGCCAGTCGCCCAGCATGGCGCCCGACCGCGGTGATCGACGAGGGTCGAGGTTGTTGGTCGGCTCGTCGAGCAGAAGGACGTTCGCCTCCCCGGCCGACAGCATGGCCAGCCCGAGCTTCGCCCGCTCGCCGCCCGACAGCGTCGCCGGCAACTGGTCGGCCGCCTTCGAAGGCAGGCCGAACGAGCCGAAGCAGCGCGCGCCGCTCCTTCTCCGGCTTGAGGACGGCGTCGCTCACATTGGCCAGCGCGCTGAGGTCCGGGTCGATCTGCTCGTGCTCCTGGGCGAAGTAGCCGACCACGACGTTCGCGCCGAGCTCGACCACGCCGTTCGACGGGCTCCTGCACGCCGGCGAGGCAACGCAGCAGCGAGGACTTGCCCGCGCCGTTGCGACCGATGATCACGATGTGGTCGCCCCGGCCGGCATGGAAGCGTCACGTTCGTGAGCACCTCGTTGCTGCCGTAGCGCACGCCCAGCTTCGCCACCTCGAGCGGGATGGCTCCCGAGCGCGGCGGCATCGGGCAGCTTGAACTTGCTGGCCCGCTCTCGCTTGTCGACCTGAGTCCGCGTCGCCTCCATCCGCTCGACCCGCCTGTCGAGTGCCTTGGCCTTGCGGGCCCGCTTCTCTGTGCTCGCCCGCATGGAGTCGGCCAATGTGGAGAGCCGCTTGATCTCTCGCTGCTCGAGCTCCGAGGCCCGCTCGCGCTGGGACTGGTCCGCCTCGTGCTGCGCCTGGAACTTCGAGTAGTTGCCCTTCCACTCGGTGAGCCGCTGGTTCGAGATGTGCAGCACCTTGGTGATGGAGTGGTCCAGGAGCTTGAGGTCGTGGCTCACGACGAGGAGCGCGCCGGAGAAGCGCGCCAGCTCGTCGAGCAACCAGCGCTTGGCCGAGCGGTCGAGGTGGTTGGTCGGCTCGTCGAGGATCATCAGGTCGGGCTCTTGGAACAGGACCCGCATGAGGTCGACGCGCCGGCGTTGGCCGCCCGAGAGCTCGTCGATGTCCTCGAGGAGCAGTTCCTGGCGCAGGCCCAGCCCGTCGGCCAGCCGCGCCATCACCGACTCCGCCTCGTAACCGCCGTTCGACTGGAATTGCTCCTGGAGGTCGGTAAAGAGCTCGATGTTCTCCTCGGAGGGGTCGTCGGCCATGGCCTTGCGGGCGGAGCCGAGGGCGTCGTCGAGCACGTCGAGGCCCCGCACCGAGAGGATGTGCGAGAAGCCGGTCGGCTCGAGCCCCAGACCGCCTGGCACGGGGGCCTGGGGCAGGTACCCGAACGCGCCCGAGGAGGCGGACATTGCCCCGGTGCCGAAGCTGCGCCGCCGGCTGGCCGACCAGCACCGAGATGAACGACGACTTCCCGGTCCCGTTGCGCCCGACCAGGCCCACCTTCTCACCAGCGCCCACGACGAACGAGGCGTCGCTGAGCAGCGTGCGGTCACCGATCTCGATGGTGAGGGAGGATCCGACGATCACGACACATTGTACGAGTGAGAACCTGCTGGTCGGTACACTCCGCCAATGCCCGCTCTCGACCGCAAGTGGTGGACGCTGATCGCCGTTTGCACGGCGACCTTCATGCTCCTCCTCGACATCACCGTCGTCAATGTGGCGCTGCCTGACATCCAGCAGTCGCTGCACTCGAGCTTCTCTGACCTGCAGTGGGTCGTCGACGCCTACTCGCTGACCCTGGCCGCCTTCCTGCTGACTGCCGGCGTGCTGGGCGACATCTACGGCCGGCGGGAGGTGTTCGCCATCGGACTCGGCGTCTTCTCGCTCGCCTCGTTGCTGTGCGGCCTCTCGACCACGCCGCTCATGCTCAACCTCGCCCGGGCCGTTCAGGGCGTCGGCGGCGCCATCATGTTCGCCACTGCCCTCGCCCTCATCGCAGGGGCGTTCGTCGGCAGGGACCGCGGGACGGCCTTCGGCGTCTACGGCGCTGTCATCGGCGGCGCCGTCGCCATCGGGCCCCTGATCGGCGGCGCCATCACCAGCGGTATCGGGTGGCGCTGGATCTTCTTCGTCAACGTCCCCATCGGGGTGGTCGCCGTCATCATCACCATCGCCAAGATCGCCGAGTCCAAGGACCCGAGGGTGCGCCACATCGACTGGGTCGGCTTCGTGACGTTCTCGGCCAGCCTGTTCACCCTCGTCTTCGCGCTCGTGCGCGGCAACGACCTTGGCTGGGGCAGCGCGACCATCGTGGGCTTGCTCGTGGCGTCGGCCGTCCTCATGGTTGTGTTCATCCTCAACGAGCTCTACACAGGCGATCCCATGCTGGACCTCGGCTTGTTCAAGATCCCCGCCTTCGTGGGGCTCTCCGTGGTGGCGTTCACGCTCGCGTCCTCCATCTTCGCGATGTTCTTGTACCTGACCCTCTACATCCAGGACGACCTGGGCTACGGCCCATTTGCGGCCGGCATTCGCTTCCTCCCGCAGACACTGGTCATCTTCTTTTGGTCCTTCTTCGCGGGGCGGCTCACCGTGCGGGTGCAGTCGCGCTTCCTGCTCGGCATCGGGATGCTCATTGTCACCGCGGCGCTCCTCGCCATGGGGACGACCCACCCGAACTCGGGGTGGACCGTGTTGCTGCCCGGGTTCATCCTCGCTGGCTTCGGGGCCGGTACCGTCAACCCGGTCCTGGCCTCCGGCGCGGTCTCGGTGGTTCAGCCCCAGCGCAGCGGCATGGCTTCGGGTGCCAACAACACGTTCCGCCAGGTGGGCATCGCCACCGGCATCGCAGTCCTCGGAGCGGTGTTCCAAAGCCAGATCGTGAAGGACACCACGGCCGCGCTCAGCACGACGTCCTCCGGCAGAGAGGTGCTCAGTCGCGGCGGTTCGCAACTGCGGGGGGCGCTCTCGGCGGGACAGGTGCACCAAGTGGCCGCATCCATCCCGATCCCCGCCGCGCGCCAAGCGCTCCTCAACGCCTACCACGTCGCCTTCTCGTCCACACTCAACCACCTCATGGACATCGGGGCGATCGTCGCGTTCGTCGGTGCACTGTGCGCGTTCATCCTCGTGCGCCAGCGCGACTTCGTGGTGCCGACTGCGTCGAGCCCTGCACCCGGGTCCGGCGGCCCGTCGCCGAGCGCGGGGCAGGAACGCCAGAGGGTGCCGGCGTGCCCGCCGGCCATGCCTGATCGTCTGACCCTCGAGGGAACGTACGTGCGGCTCGAGCCGCTGCGCGAGGCGCACATCCCCGCCCTGGTGGAGGCGGCGGCTGAGGACCGCAGCCATTTCCAATGGACGTACACCCCCGACGGGGTCGATGAGATGCGCGACTACGTCGGTGACGCGCTGGCCAAGGTGGCCGCGGACGCCCACGTGGCCTTCGCGACGGTGCGCAAGGGTGTCGGAGCACACGAGGCCGACCGCGTCGTCGGGGCGACGAGGTTCTGCGAGATCTTCACGTGGCAGTGGCCCCCCGGAGCGAGGCACCAGCGCAACGGTGTACCCGATGTCGTCGACATCGGCTTCACCTGGCTGGCCGGTTCGGCCCAGCGGACACCGGTCAACACCGAGGCCAAGCTGCTGATGCTGACCCACGCGTTCGACGTGTGGCAGGTCCACCGCGTCGGGCTGCAGACCGACGTGCGGAACAAACGGTCGTGGGAGGCCATCGAACGGATCGGGGGGCAGCTCGACGGCATCATGCGCGCCGATCGGCCTGGGTCCGACGACACGGTGCGGACGTCGGCCCGCTTCTCGATCATGGCGTCGGAGTGGCCCGGGGTGAAGGCGCGGCTCACGGCCGCGCTCGAGCGCGGCGAGAACAAATAGCGGACCGGCGGTACGCGGTGGCGGTGCAGGCGCATCTTTCTCAGAACTATCAACCGATCTGTTGAGGGTTTTTGGAGACACCCTCGGTCGCTCGACTGGAGCGGACCGGCGGCGGGCGGCGGGCGGCGGGCAGCGGGCAGCGGGTAGCGCATCTTTCTCAGAACTATCAACCGATCTGTTGAGGGTTTTCGGAGACACGCGGCGGCTGCCGCCCGACCGGAGCGGACCGGCGGTAGGCGGTGCGGTGCATTTTTCTCAGAACTATCAACCGATCTGTTGAGAGTTTTCAGAGACACGCGGCCCTCGGCCGGAGCGGCGCAGCGGCGCAGCGGCGCCCGACTCTCGCTCAGGCGCGGGCGAGCGTGGCCGAGATACCCCGCCCGTGCAGCGCGTGCACGGCCGCCTCGGCTTCATCCTTGGGCCGAACGGCCGCCACGGCCTTGCCCGTCCGGTGGATCTTCCAGGCCAGCTGGTCGGCCCGCTCGACCGTGTGGCCGAAGATCTCAACGAAGGCCTGAATCACCGTCTGGAACGTCGTCACGTCGTCGTTCCAGACGATCACCGCCCAGAGATCTTCGATGGCAAAGAACGCGTCGATATCGTCGTCTGCGACATCGGTGGTGGAGGGTTCGAGGATCTGAGGCATGGCGCGGATGGAGCCAAATTTGGCCCGATGCAGTCTAGTCCTGCGCGGTACCGTGCGAGAGTGCGAGCGGCCATCCTCGAGGGACCACGTGCCGTGACGGTGCGAGATGTACCCGATCCTGAGCTCCCCGGACCAGGCGGCGTCATCGTCACGGTGGAGCGAACGGCGATCTGCGGTTCCGATCTGCACCTCTACCATGACGCGCCCACGGGAATCGGCATCCGTCTCGGCCACGAGGCGATCGGGACGGTCACCGACGTTGGCCCGGAAGTGCACAGCCTCAAGCCGGGTTCTCGCGTGCTCGTGTCGGGGGTCATTGGCTGCGGCATCTGCCGTCCGTGCCTGGCGGGCCAACCGAACGTCTGCCTGAACGACAAGGCGGCCGCATTCGGCACCATGCCCGATCTCCCCGGCGGCCAGGCCGAGGCCATGGCCGTCCCGTTCGCCGACCTTTTCGCACTGCCCATTCCCGAGGGCATCACCGACGAGGAGGCCGTGCTCCTCACCGACATCCTCCCGACCGGTTACCTGGGGGCGCTGCGCGCCAACATCCTGCCCGGCTCGACGGTGGTGGTGATGGGACTCGGGCCGGTCGGCATCATGGCGCTGCAGTGCGCCGCGCTGTTCGGCCCCGCCCGCATCCTGGGGGTGGACCGGGTGCCGGAGCGGTTGGCCCGCGCCGAGCGACTCGGGGCCGAACCCATCGACGCCCGGAGCGCCCCGAGCTCCGTGCAGGTGCTCGAGGCCACGGGCGGGCGCGGCGCTGCGTCCGTCATTGAGGCCGTCGGAGCCGACGCCACCGTGCTCGACGCGCTGTCCTGCGCCGCCGCCGGTGGCACGGTGTCCATCGTGGGCGTGAACCTGTCCATGGATCTCCCCTTCCCGATGGGCCTGGTCTTCTTGAAGAGCCTCACCGTGCGCACCGTCTTCGCGCCGGTGCCGGGGACCTGGCCCGCGCTCGTCCCGCTCCTGCAGTCCGGCCGCCTCGCCCTGGCCGACACCTTCACCCACCACATGGATCTGGACCAGGCGGCCGAGGCCTATGAGTTGTTCGACTCCCGGGCCGACGGCGTCTTGAAGGTCTTGCTCACGCCGAACCCCGGACCCCCCTCCGGCTGATCCGGGGTGCGGTTGAGGATGACGGGCCACTCCGCTTGGCCGAGCTGGGGCTGGGCCAGGAACCACGGTGCCGGCGGCGGCACGATCAGCTGCGTGAGGGCGTCGACGATCGGCTCGTAGTTGGTCCGCCAGCCCTTGAAGTTGCTCCACGATTCGTCCACGTCGCGCTCCAGCGGGAAGTGGACCTCTTGGAGCCTGCGGTAGCCATTCTCGAATTCCTCCCTGGTGAGCCGGATGTCCGCCGTCGGAAGCGGATCGGGGTCGAAGGGGATGCGCAACGCCCCCGCCATGGAGCGCATGCACCTGATCCCCATGGAGAGGCAGAGGCGGGCCTGGCGTGGTGTCTGCTCCGGGCTGACCGCGTGGTACAGGGCCGCCGAGTCCATCATGGCGACGAGAGCAACCAGCCAGCTGCGCGACGAGACCGGCGAGCGGAACCACATGAGGTCCGGATAATTGGCATGGCTCTCGGAGACCGCCGAGGCCCAGCGCTCCCAGTCGGCATAGAGCGGAGGGAGCTCGACCATGGTATCGAGCCAGAAGTGACGGGCCAGGATCTCGGGCCCCCAGGCGGGTGTCCCGCCCCGTGCCGCAAGGAGGGTCACCTCCGTCTCCCGGGTCGCGAAGGCGTTGTAGAGCGCAGGGAGATAGGCGATCTCGAGCGCGATCACTCCGAAGCCGATGCCCGCCGCCAGGATCTCGAGGATCCGCGGGCCGGCCCCGGGCGCCGTCGCGACGCCGAGTGTGAACACCGACGATCCTGCGATCGACAACGCGTCGGCGAAGTCGACTCCACTTGTCCACCAGATGATCATCGCCATGCCGAGCAGGATCAGCCCGAGCCACAGAATGAACAGCAAGACGATGGCGGCGGGCCCGACAAAGGAGAGGAGGCGGTCTCGGGCCTCGAAGTCCGGAAGATGCGGCGTGACGTGGCGCGTCGAGCCGATCAGGAGACGGGCCAGGGCCCGCCCGAGCCGGGCCGACGTGGCGCGCGGGACGACCAGCGACGTAAAGACGCTCCACACCGTGAGCACGACGATGGCGCTGCCCGCCACGAGTGCGACCAGGCGGACGAACTCCACCGCGCCATCCTGCCAGATGCCCACCGGTCGATAGAGGGTCGGAGGGACCTACACCGTCGCGAGGCGCGCCGCCGGCCCTCCCCTCGCCACCAGGGAGGCGGGAACGTCGATCAAGCGCGAGCGCAGCAGCTCCCCCAGGCCCTTCGCCTGCGTGTCCAGCCGCAGGTTTGACGCCACGCCCCAGCCGAGGATCCCGTGCACGACGAAGTTGATTGCCCAGAGGTTCGCGAGCTCGTACCGGCTGACCGCGAAAGACTGGACCTCGGGCAGGAGTGCGGTGAACACCTCGGTCGTGAAGTCCCGGAGGAGCCAGAGGGCGACGTGCTCCTCATCGGCCCAGACGCCCACGTTGGCGTCGCCTCCCTTGTCACCCGACCGCGCCCCGACGAGGAGCCACAAGGGCACGCGGACCAAATCTCCCTCCGACGGGATCGGGAGCCCGCTGGGCGCGAACTGCTGAGGCGCACTGGTGCCACCCGGCGCACTGGCGTCACCCGGCGCCACGGTCGGCGGCGTGGCTGCGACCTCCGTGCCGTCGCACTCGATGCGCGGAAGGACGGCCGAGGCGGCGACCGTGGTCGGCCAGTAGCGGGCAACGCCCTGCGCCCCGGATGGCGCGGAGGTGAAGAAGGTCCCGGGGTAGCTCGATAGGCTCGTCTCGACGACTGCGCCAGAGAAGGCCCGGCCCACTGCTCCCTCGTCGTCGCCGCGCACGGCGAGGCGGAGATAGGCCATGCCGGCGCCCGTCAGGTCGCCCGTGAGCTGCTCATCGGACTCGGCGAAGGCGTCGCGGCCGCCGGAGATGCCGGCCCACACGGCGTCGGCGGCAAACCGAGCCTTGTCCGCCACCTGGGCGCCGGTCAGCGCGAGCGTCATGGAGTTGCGCCAGCCCGCGTCAAGGTTGGCCGTCACCTTCAAGGTGGGCGGTGGCGGCTCGCCGCGCACGCCTGCGATGCGCACGCGATCGGGTGCCTCCTGCGAGAGCTCAATCAGGTCGAACCGGGCCACCGCGTCGGGGCTGACGTAGCGCGGGCTGCCGATCTCGTAGAGGAGCTGGGCCGTCACCGTCCCGACCGTCACCGTCCCGCCCGTCCCGGGGTGCTTCGTGATGACCGACGAGCCGTCCGCGTGCATCTCGGCGATGGGGAAGCCGATCCGGTCCCGGTTTGGCACCTCTTCGAAGAACGCGTAGTTGCCGCCACAGCACTGGGCGCCGCATTCGATGACATGGCCGGCGACCACCGCGCCGGCGATGGCGTCGAGATCCGCATCGTCCCAACCGAAAGCGTGCAGTGCCGGCCCGACCACGAGCGCGGCATCGGTGACCCGGCCCGTGACCACCACCTGCGCCCCGGCGGCCAGCGCGTCGGCGATCGGGCGGGCACGCAGGTACGCGTTCGCCGTCACGACAGGCGCGCCGGGCGGGAGGCGCTCACCGGTGTCGAGGTTGACGAACGCCTCGCCGGAGGCCTGGAGATCAGCGAGCCGCGCAACGATGTCGTCGCCCGACACAGACGCCACGTGCACCTCGAGCCCCTGGCGGCGGGCCAACTCTCCGACTGCCGCTGCCAGCCCCTCAGGGTGAAGGCCACCGGCATTGGCGACGACGGTGATGCCCCGCTCGACACAGGTCGGGAGGACCTCTTCGAGCTCACGCAGGAAAGTGCGCGCGTAGCCGCCGCTGCGCTCCCGCGTCTTGTGGAGGATGTACATGGTGAGCTCCGCCAGCCAGTCGCCCGTCAGCACGTCGATCGGACCGCCCTCGACCATCTCGCGGGCCGCGGACAGGCGGTCCCCGAAGAAGCCGCTGCAGTTCGCGACGCGCAGCAACGCCGGCACGCCGGTCGGTGCGCTCATGCCGGTTCGACGGTGACCAGAAGGTCGTTGACGTCGACCTGCTGCCCCGGAGCACAGTGGATCTGCGCCACGGTCCCGGCGCCGTTGGCGCGCAGGGTGTGTTCCATCTTCATCGCCTCGAGGACCACCAAGCCCTCGCTTTCGGCCACCGTGTCGCCCACGGAAACCAGCACCTTGGTGATGGCGCCGGGGAGTGGCGCGCGGCACTCACCGGCCACTCCCCCGCGCTCGTCGGGATCGTCCTCGGTGCGCAGCGCGAAAGTCGACTGTCCCTCGGGGCCGTTGACATCGGCCCGGTGCGGGGCGTGGCGCACCCGGTAGCGCCGGCGTAGCCCGTCGGCCGCCGCGAGGTCGACGACGGCATCGTGGACGTGCGCCGTGCCCACCTCGGCCCATGCCTCGTTCACGCGGACGTGGGCGGGCGCGCCCGGACTGGCCGCTCGCACCTCCATCGTCGTCCCCGCGGCGTCCGTCAGCTGGTCCGCGTGGAGAGCGCTGCCGACGTTGCGCCACCCCGCCACCGCCAGAGGGACCAGGCTGCGGCGGGACCGCTCCTCCAAGAGGCAGAACGCCACGGCCGCGCCGTGCCGCTGACGCACCTCCTCGGGCAGCAGCGCGTCGCGCAGGTCGGGACGGCTCTCCAGGTAATGGACATCGGCCTCGCCGCGGCGGAACGCGGCGTCGTCGAGCACGGCCCCGAGGAGCTCGCGGTTGGTCTCGAGGCCGTCGAGCTCGAGCGCCCGCAGCGCGAGCGAAAGTCGTCCGATGGCGGCGTCCCGGTCTCTCCCGTGGGCCATCAGCTTGGCGACGAGTGAGTCGTAGGCGGGGCTCACCACGCTGCCCGTCTCGATCGCGCGGTCCGTGCGGAGGTCCTGCCCCTCGGGCCAACGCACATGGGCGACCGTGCCCGGGGTGGGCCGGTAGTCCTCGCGCGGGCTCTCGGCGCAGAGGCGCACCTCCACGGCGTGACCGACGACCGCTACCTCCGCCTGAGCGAAGGGGAGGGGGCGACCCGATGCCACGGTCAGCTGCAGGCCCACCAGGTCGAGGCCGGTGACCAGCTCGGTCACGCCGTGCTCGACCTGCAGGCGGGTGTTCATCTCCAAGAAGTAGAAGCCGCTCGCGTCGACCAGGTACTCGACCGTACCGACGCCCACGTAGGCAACCGCCTGCGCCGCCGCGACCGCCGCATCCCACATCTCGCGGCGGGTGGCGGCCGGCACGAGGACGGCGGGGGCCTCCTCGACGACCTTCTGGTGCCGGCGTTGCACCGAGCACTCCCGATCGAACAGGTGGAGCACCGTGCCGTGGGTGTCACCGATGACCTGGACCTCGACGTGGCGGGGGCCGTCCAGGTATCGCTCCAAGAAGACGTCGTCCGAGCCAAATGCCGCCGCGGCCTCGCGTTGTGCCGAAGCCACGGCGGCGGCCAGCTCGCCGGCCTCACGCACGAGGCGCATTCCCCGGCCGCCCCCGCCGGCGGACGCCTTGACCAAGAGCGGGAGCCCGACGCCGGCTGCGAGCGCCGCCAGCTGCTCGGGGGGCACCTCGGCGGGCACCACGGCGCTCGGGAGCACGGGCACGCCGGCGAGGGCCACGACCTCCTTGGCCCGAGCCTTGTGGCCCATCACACGCATCGCCTCGGGTGTCGGCCCCACCCAGATGATGCCTGCCCGCTCGCAGGCCTCCGGGAGGGCGGGGTTCTCGGAGAGGAACCCGTAGCCGGGGTGGAGCGCGTCCGCACCGCACAGCTCGGCGGCGCGCAGCAGCGCCGCCGGATTCAGGTACGTCTCTCCCAGGGTCGCCCCGGACAGAGCGACGGCGCCGTCGGCTTCGCCGACGTGCGGGCTGTCCGCGTCGTCCGCCGCGTAGACGGCGACAGCCTCGCAGCCGGCGTCGTGTGCGCCCCGGATGATGCGCCGCGCGATCTCGCCCCGGTTGGCGACCAGGAGGCGACGAATCGGAGAGGACGCCATCAGTGCCGCACCACGCCGAAGACCGCGGTGCCGTGCACCGCCGCGGAGTGGACGGCGGTCAGCGCAACGGCCAAGACGGTGCGCGTGTCGCGGGGGTCGATGATGCCGTCGTCCCACAATCGCCCCGTGGCGTACTGGGCCGTCGACTCCTCCTCGATCTGGCGCTCCGTGGCCTGGCGCAGATCCTCGTCGGCCACCTCGTCAAAGGGCCGTCCGGCGGCCTCGGCGGCGTTCCGGCGCACGATGGAGAGGACGCCCGCCAGCTGCTTGGGTCCCATGACGGCGATGCGGTGGTTGGGCCAGGTGAAGATGAAGCGGGGGTCGTAGGCCCGGCCCGCCATCGCGTAGTTCCCCGCGCCGTAGCTGGCGCCGACCATGAGGGTCAGGTGCGGCACCGTCGAATTCGAAACGGCATTGATCAATTTGGCGCCGTCCTTGATGATGCCGCCCTGCTCGTAGCGCGTGCCCACCATGAATCCGGTGATGTTCTGCACGAACAGGATCGGGGTGTCCGTCCGGTTGCAGAGCGCGATGAACTGGGCACCCTTCTGTGCTTCCGGGGAGAAGAGGATGCCGTTGTTGGCCAGCACGCCGATCGGGTAGCCGCCGATGGACGCCCAGCCGCACACGAGCTGGGGGCCGTAGTTCTCTTTGAATTCCTCGAAGCGCGAGCCGTCGAGGACGCGGGCAAGGATCTCGCGCGCATCGAAGGGCACGCGCACGTCCACCGGCGCGATCGCCGGCAATTCCTCGGCGGGATAGAGCGGCTCGTCGGCGGGAGCGGCCGGGCCCGGACCGAGGCGCACCCAGTGCAGGTGAGCCACGATGGCCCGCGCCATGCGCAGCGCCTCCGGCTCGTCCCGGGCCAGGTAGTCGCAGAGGCCCGACGTGCGGGCGTGCATCAGCGCGCCGCCGAGTTCTTCCTCGTCGGCGTCCTCACCAATGGCCATCTTCACCAGCGGCGGACCACCGAGGAAGACACGGGCCCGGTCTTCGACCATCACCGTGTAATCGCTCATGCCGGGGAGGTAGGCGCCGCCGGCCGTGGACGAGCCGAACACGACGCAGATGGTGGGGATGCCGCGGGCAGAGAGCTGCGTCAGGCGCCGGAACTGCTCGCCGCCCGGCATGAACACGTCGGCCTGGCGCGGCAGGTCGGCCCCTCCGGACTCGACCAGGAGCAGCACCGGGAGGCGGTTCTCCTCGGCCACGGCCATGGCGCGCAGGAGCTTGCGGATCGTGGTCGGGCTCGTCGTCCCGCCGCGTACGGTCGGGTCGTTTGCGATCACCAAGCACTGGGTGTGGGCGACCTCGGCCAGCGCGACGACCACGCCACCACCCACCGGGTCGCCGGTGTGCAGTCCGGCCAGTGGGCACAGCTCGAGCACGGGGGTGCCGGGGTCGACAAGGGCCTCCAGACGCTCGCGCACCATCATCTTGCCGCGGGCGCGGTGACGCTCCACGTACTGTGGGCCGCCGCCGGCCACCACCTGATCGTGCAGCGCGGCCACCTCGTCGGACAGCGCGCGCATCGCGGCCGCGTTCTCGTTGAATTCGTCGGCGGCCGTTGCGAGGTGTGACCGGATGGGCGTACTCACGACGTCGTGTCCCACGAGGGGCGGCGCTTCTGAAGGAACGCCTCCATCCCCTCCGCCGCCTCGGTGCCGGCGAAGAGCTCGGCCGACGTTGCCGCGGCGGCCGCCAGCCCGTCGGCCCACCCTCGCCCGGGCAACGTCTGGAGGAGCGCCTTGGTGGCCCGGACCGCGCCCGGAGCCGATTTCCCCAATGCCTGCGTCTGCTCCCCCACCCACGCATCGAGCGAGTCTTCGTCGTCGGCGACCGCCGTCAGCAGCCCCGCTTCAGCCGCCTCCCGTGCGCTGAAGGGCTCTCCCGTGAGCGTCGTGCGCGCCAGGAAGCGCCGGTCGAGCACGCGCAGCGCGGGGACCAAGATCATGGCCGGTGCCACGCCGACCCTGACCTCTGCGAAGGCGAACGTGCTCGCCTCGACGGCAACCGCGAGGTCAGACGCCGCGATGAGGCCCAGGCCGCCCGCTCGCGCGTGGCCGTTGACCCGTGCGATGACGGGCACCGGGCTCTCGACGATGCGGGTGAGGACATCGGGCATGCGGTTGGGCGCCGCTGCGCCGCGTTCGGACAGGTCGGCACCCGAGCAGAACACTGGGCCCGATCCCGTCAGCACGACGGCCCGCACGTCGGGATCGTTCGTTGCGTCACGCAACGCCTCGTCCAACTGCTCGAGCAGGCGTGCCGACAGCGCGTTGCGGTTGTGCGGTGAGTCCAGCGTCAGAGTGCGAACGCCGCCGCTGTGGTCCACGCCGACCAATGCATCCGTCACGGGAGCGCAGTGTAGGGCCCGCCGAGAGATGGAAAATTAGCCGGTGATATCGTTCGCCGGTGATCGAGACGGACGAGCATCAGCTGTTCCGAAAGACGCTCCGGGACCTCTTCGATCATGAGATCGAGCCCCACGTCGACGAGTGGGAGGCGGCTCGGACGTTCCCCGCCCACGAGCTCTTCCCCAAACTGGCCGCCGTCGGGCTCTTCGGGCTCGAGTACGACGAGGCGTACGGGGGCATGGGCGCCGACCACACCTACTCCCTCATCGCCGGCGAAGAGATGGGCCGCATCAGCTGCGGCGGCGTGCCCATGGCGATGGCGGTCCAGATGGCGATGGCCACGCCGGCCCTGGCGCGTTTCGGCTCGGACGAATTCGAAGGAGCGGTATCTCGCGCCGGCCATTCGCGGCGAGGTCGTGACCTCCATCGCGGTCACCGAACCCGATGCCGGCAGCGACGTCGCCGGCATCCGAACCCGGGCCGTGCGCGACGGCGACGAATGGGTCATCAACGGCTCCAAGCTCTTCATCACGAACGGCACCCAGGCCGACTGGCTCTGTCTCCTGGCCCGGACCTCCGAGGACACCGGGTACCAGGGCATGTCGCTCATCGTGGTCCCGACGGCGGCGCCCGGGGTGGTCGTTTCGCGCAAGCTCGAGAAACTCGGCATGTGGTCGAGCGACACGGCGGAGCTGTCATTCACCGATGTGCGGGTCCCGGTTGCCAACACCATCGGGGAGATCGGCCGCGGCTTCCAGCACCAGATGGTGCAGTTCCAGGCCGAGCGGCTCATGACCTTCTACAAACAGGTGGGCTCCATTGAGCTGGCCCTGGAGCGCACCAAGACCTACCTCCGCGAGCGCCACGCTTTCGGCGCACCACTGCTCGCCAACCAGCACTTGCAGTTCGTCCTGGCGGAGTTGTCCGCGCGTCACGATGTGTTAAAGCACTACGCCCGCACCACGGCCGACGCGGTCGTCCGGGGCGAGGACGCCACCCGGCATGCCACCATCGGCAAGCTGCTCGGTTCGCGGCTCCAGCGCGAGGTGGCGGACTGCGCGGTGCAGTTCCACGGTGGCATGGGCTACATGGACGAGAATTGGACGTCGCGTTACTTCCGCGACACCCGCCTCGACTCCATCGGTGCCGGCGCGGACGAAGTGATGCTGCGGATCCTCGCCCGCATGGACGGCTACTCCGCCGAGTAGCGGCCACGGCCCTACGTGTGCCGAAAGACCGCCTGGCCGCCGCCACTGGCGATCAGGCGGCGCTCCCTCGACCAAATCCGCTGTCCTCGACTCACCCACGGGTGCGGCGCTCCTCCCATTGGTCACGGGTCAGTTCCAGGACCGCAACCTCCTCACCCGCGGGGCCCGATGTGCTGAGCCAGGGCGTGAAGCCCAACCGTTCCATGACCCGCCCCGACGCGGTGTTCTCCGGCTCGTAGATGCTGACGATGCGTTCGAGGCCACCCGTCGTGAACCCGAAGTCGACTGCGGCACCCCCGGCCTCCGTGGCCAGGCCCCGCCCTCGATAGGGGCCCGACAGGCGCCAGCCGACCTCGACGGCCGGGAGGATCTCGGGCAGGAAGTGCGGCACGGCCAGCCCGGCCCACCCGATCATCGACCCGCTGGCGCGCTCGATCACCGCCTCGATCCCGAAGCCATCGCTCGCGTAGCGCTGCAGGACCCGGACCAGGAACTCGGCCGTCTCCTCCCGCGTCATCGCCCCGCGCTTGGGGTACCACCAGAACGACTCCTCGGAGTGGACGACCACCAGCTCGTCGAGGTCCTCGGGCTCGAAGGGGCGCAGCACGAGCCGCGTCGTGGTCAGCGTGGGGATCGGGATGCCGGGAAGGCCCACTCCTCGCGGCCGGTCAGCCGAGCGGGAGCCCGGGCGCATCCGCCAGCGAGGGGTCCCTGCCAGGGCGGGCGGAGGCCGCGTAGAGCTGGTCGGGGCGAAAAGACCGCACCGCGCGGTCCCCCCGCGTGTCCGCCCACGACCTCGACCCATGCCTCGCCGGTCTCGCCGTTGGTGACGTGCGCCACGAACTGCCACGAGGCGCCCCGCAGGCGCGTCCCGTCCACCTGCACCGGGTCACCAGGTTGCAGGCCGGCCCACCGGGTGGCGCGGCGGAGGTCAGCCACGATGACAGGGGTGAACCCGGACGCGAGCGGACATCGACATCTTTCTACCCGTTCTGGAGGATGATCCGTCGCGACGATCGCACGCCGTATCCTGAGGGGCGTGGCGCTCAATCCTCCGCGGACCCTCACGCCCTCGAAGGTGACCGCCTTCACCAACTGCCCGCTCGCCTTCCGGTTCTCGCAGATTGAGCGCCGGCCCGAACCGCCGTCGCCTCCCTCCGTCAAGGGAACCCTGGTCCACGCCGCGCTGGAGGGTCTCTTCTGGCACCACCCCGCGGGGGACCGGAGCCCCGCCGCGGCGGCCAACGAGCTCGAGCGCGCCTGGAGGGAGCTGCAGGACGACGACGAGTTCGTCCAGCTCGAGCTCGACCGCGAGGCGGGCGAGGCCTTCCTCGCCGACGCCCGCACGCTCGTCGAGAACTACTTCCGCTTGGAAGACCCCGACCAGGCCCGCGCCGTCGGCGTCGAACTCGGCGTCGAGACGATGGTTGACGGCATGAGGCTGCGCGGCGTCATCGACCGCCTCGATCTAGCCCCCGACGGCAGCCTCATCGTCGTGGACTACAAGACCGGGCGGGCGCCGTCGGAGCGCTTCGAGCGCGGCAGCATGGGCGGGGTGCAGACCTACGCCCTGCTCTGCGAGAGCGTGCTGGGGCGTGCCCCGGCCGAGGTCAGGCTCTTGTACCTGCGTCAGCCCGTCGCCATCTCGACCGTGGCCTCCGAGCAGACCATCCGCGGCCAGCGCCGCCGCGCCGTCGCCGTCTGGACGGCCATTGAGCGGGCGTGTGACGCCGAGGATTTCCGGCCCCACGTGGGGCCACTGTGCGACTACTGCCACTTCAAGGCATCCTGCCCCGCCTTCGCCGCGTGACGACCGCGCCATGAGCACCCTCGACGAGACGGTCGACGCCGCCTTCGAACCGCTCCGGGGCCGGCCGGGTCTCGACCGCGCCGCCGCGATCGTCTCCAACCTGGCCGACTATGGCCTCATCTGGGTGCTGCTGGCGGGAGTCAAGGCACGACGGCGCGGGCCGGACCGGCGACGCGCCGTCGTGGCGCTCGGGACCGCAGGGTTCTCCTCGCTGATCGTGAGCCGGATGGTCAAGGCGGCCGTCGAGCGGCAGCGGCCCGACGAGCACCTCACCGCTGCCGTCCGGGCGCCCACCAGCAGTAGCTTCCCAAGCGGCCATACCCTCGCCGCCTTCTGCACAGCGTTTGTCCTCGGTGACACCGACACCGGGACGGCCGCCAGCGTTGGCTTCGCCGCGGCGGTGGCCGCCAGCCGCGTCCACTTGCGGGCCCACCACCCGACCGACGTGATCGGCGGGGCGATGATCGGCTCGGTGCTCGGCATGGGGTTGCGGCCCATCGTCAACGTCGTCACGCCCGGAAGCAGGGGCCGCCGCGGTCGCCGCCGGGCTCGGCGCGGCGGGAGGGGAATGGGCGCCAGCGAGATCGTGTTGCACGAATTATGAATCGCTTTTCCGTGACGTGGGACTATCGGTGCCCGTTCGCCCGCAACGCCCATGAGCACCTGGCCGTCGCCCTGGCCGACGGGGCCGACTGGGACGTGACGTTCCTGCCCTTCTCGTTGAGCCAGGTCCATGTCCCCGAGGGGGGCACGCCGGTGTGGGAGGACCCCGCCAAGGCGGCGGACCTCCTGGCTCTCGCGGCCGGTGTCGTCGTGCGGGACCAGCACCCCGATCGCTTCCTCGATGCGCACGTCGCCCTCTTTGCCGCCCGCCACGACGAGGGACTCGATCTCCGCGTACCCGAGGTCGTGGCCCACGTGCTCGACGGCGCGAACGTGCCGGGCGCCCGGGTAGTGGCCGATGCCCAGGCGGGCGCCGCGCTCCAGGAGATACGACCGCGCCCATGAGCAGGCGGTCGCCGAGTGGGGAGTGTTCGGCGTGCCGACGTTCGTGGCAGACGACCGAGCCGTCTTCGTGCGCCTGATGAGTCGGCCGCACGGCGACGCCGCGCTGGCCCGGCGGACGATCCAGGGCGTGCTCGACCTTTTCGAGAGTCAGCCGGACCTGAACGAGTTCAAGTACACGACGCTGGCGCGCTGAGATCAGACGACGTCAGCTGTTCCAGCGCAGCGCAACGCAGCGCAGCGCAGAGCAGCGCAACGCACCGGGCGCCGGACCTTTTCTCAGAACTGTGCACATGTCGGTTTATAGTTTTGGGAAAGACGACCGGATCGGCCCGCCGGACCGAGGCCGGCGGCGTCCGGCGCGGCGAGCCACAAAAGACTGCAGCCCCACGCTGGAACACTTAGGAGCGAGCCAACTCGCTGAGCAGTGCGAAGCCGCGCTCGCGCTCGACCCGGTCGCCCACGATCGCCGCCACGAAATCGGTCGCCCCCGCCTCGGCCAGCTTCGCTACAGCAGCGGCCACGGCGTCCTCGTCCCCGATGAACGCGACATCGGCCGCAGCCTCAGCGCCCTCCATATCCAGCATGGCCTTGTAGGACGGGAGGTTCGGGTAGATGGCGAGCGCGCGATTGATCTCCACCTTGGCCGCGTCGGCGTCGTCGGTCACGGCCACGGGCAGCGACACCACGACGCGCGGTGCCGGCCGGCCGGCCGACTTCGCCGCGGCGTTGATGGTGGGTGCGATGTGGTTCCCGACCGTTTCGGTGCCGGTCATCCAGGTGATGGTCCCGTCGGTGAGCGTGCCCGCCAGCTTGAGCATGGCGGGACCGAGGGCGGCGACCAGGACGGGCGGCGACTCGACGCCGGGGATCTCGAGCGGCGCGTATGCGTTGGTCGTGACGCGGTCCCCCGTGCTCGAGACCTTCTCACCGCGCAGCAGCGGCATCAGCGAGGCCAGGTACTCCTTCATGTAGCGGGCCGGCCTGTCGTAGCTCATGCCCCACATGCCCTCGACCACGACCTGGTGCGACAGTCCGATGCCCAGGATCAGGCGGTTGTCGGTCGCGGCCTGCACCGTGAGGGCCTGCTGGGCCAGCGTCATCGGGTGCCGCGGGTACACCGGCACCACGCCCGTGCCCAGGCCGATTCCGGGCACCTGCGAGCCGGCGACGGCCAGCAGGGTAAGGGCGTCGTGCCCGAAGATCTGGGAGGCGAACGCGTGGGCGAAGCCGGCCTCCTTGCAGCGCCGCAGTTGCTCCACGGTCTCGGCCACTGGCTTGTCGCCGTCGATCATGCCCCCGATGCGCAGCGTTTTTGCCATGTCCGTGGTGCTCCCTCGCGTAGTCTGCCCCTTGTGTCCACCCCTCTGTCTAGGCGAATCCCCAGAGGGGGGCGAGCGAGCTGAGCCGCCACGACGTCGGGTTCGTGGGGGCGGGGCAGCTGGCGCGCATGGCCGGCGAAGCTGCCAGTGCCCTCGGTCTCTCCTTGGCGGTGTTGGCCGAGCGCGAGGACGACGCCGCCAGTGCCGTCGCCGCCGAGGTGGTGCTCGGGTCACCGACCGTCGCCGAGGATCTCCGGAGCTTCGCCGAACGGTGCTCGGTCGTGACCTTCGATCACGAGCAGGTCGACCTTGGGATCGTGGCCGCCCTGGAGGCGGGCGGCGCTGTCGTCCGTCCGGGCGCCGACGCGCTCGAGCTCGCAGTGGACAAGGCGCACATGCGATCAGTCCTCGATGCCGCCGGTGTGCCCGTCCCGGCCTATGCCGTGCTGCACCCGGGCCCTGGTGCGTCCGAGACCGTTGCGGCATTCGCGGACGCCCACGGCTGGCCGGTCATGCTCAAGGCCGCCCGGGGTGGCTACGACGGCAAGGGCGTCTGGCCCGTCCGCGACCGGTCCGAGGCCGAAGCCGTCCTCGCTCAGGTGGCCGGCGAGGTCGTGGTGGAGGAGCTCGTGCGGATGGATGCCGAACTCGCCGTCATGGTGGTCCGCAGTCCCTCGGGCGCCTCGGCGGCCTGGCCGGCGGTGGAGACGGCCCAAGTCGGCGGCGTCTGCCGCGAGGTCCTGGTACCGGGCCGACTCCCCCGCGAGGTGGTCGAGGCGGCCTCGGGCCTGGGCCAGAAGGTGGCCGAGATCGCGGGCGCAGTCGGTGTGATGGCGGTCGAGCTGTTCTCGACGGGCGGCGGTCTGCTGGTCAACGAGGTGGCGACCCGGCCCCACAACTCGGGGCACTGGACGATTGAGGGGGCGGTGACCTCCCAATTCGAGAACCACCTGCGGGCGGTGCTCGACCTGCCTCTCGGGTCGACGGCCCTCCAGCACCCCCATGTGGCCAGCGTCAACGTCTTCGGTGGTCCGGCCGGCACCGACCCCGCACACCTGTTGGCCCGGGGCCTCGCCGTCGAAGGAGCGCACGTTCACCTCTATGGCAAGAGCGCCCGACCGGGACGCAAGCTGGGCCACGTGACCGTCTGTGGCGACGACGCGGAGACGGTGCGGTCCCGGGCCTGGTCCGCCGCCGTGGCTCTCGGGACGCCGGTGCCCGACGGAATCGACCTGCCGGCGCAAGTGCGCGCATGACGACGCCGGTCGTGGCGGTCGTGATGGGGAGCTCGTCGGACCTGCCGGTGATGCAGGGCGCCGCCGACATGCTCGAGCGCTTTGCGGTGCCCCACGAGGTGCGGGTGATCTCGGCGCACCGGACGCCCCGCGACATGCTCGCCTTCGGGCAGGCGGCGGCCGGGCGGGGCCTGCGCGTGCTGATCGCAGGCGCGGGTGGTGCCGCCCACCTGCCCGGGATGCTCGCCGCGGTGACCCCGCTCCCAGTGATCGGCGTCCCGGTGGCCCTCTCACACCTCGACGGCCTCGACAGCCTGCTTTCCATCGTGCAGATGCCCAAAGGAGTGCCCGTGGCTGCGATGGCGGTCGATGGGGCGCGGAACGCTGGCCTGCTGGCGGTGCGCATCCTGGCGCTGGGCGACCCCGACCTGACGGTAAGAATGGAGGCATTCCAAGAGGAGATCGCGTCGGAGGCCCGTGCCCAAGATGCCGACGTGTCCAGAGGAGCGACCGATGATGGCTGAGGCGAACCTGGCCCAGCGGCTCGGGTACCCCGCCGAGGCCAAGCTGGTCATCATCAACGCTGACGACCTCGGCTCGTGCCACTCCGCCAACGTCGGCGTCTACGAGTGCCTGGCCACGGGGACCGTCACGAGCGCCACGCTCATGGTGCCCTGTCCATGGGCCCGCGAGGCGAGCAGCCGCTACCGCGGTGAGGACATCGGGGTCCACCTCACGCTCAACGCGGAGTACGAGCTGTACCGCTGGGGCCCCATCACCTACGCCCCGTCACTGCTCGGCGGCGACGGGGGGTTCCCCAGGACGGTGGAAGACGTCTGGGACCATGCCGACCTCGACGAGGTCCGCCGCGAGTGCCGGGCTCAGATCGAGCGCGCCATTCTCTGGGGCTTCGACGTCAGCCATCTCGACGCCCACATGGGCACGTTGCAGCTGCGTCCCGAGTTCTTCGACGTCTATCTCGAGCTGGCAGTGGCGTTCGGACTGCCGCTGCGGATGGTCAGCGCGGCGACCGAGCGCTACGTGGGCTTTCCCGCCCGCGCCGTGGCCGCAGACGCCGGCGCTGTCTTCACCGATCACATCCGCCTTGTCCCCGGCGTGGGCTCGCGCCAGATCATGGAGCGGGACCTGCGAACGCTCCGGCCGGGGGTCACCGAGTTCCTTCTCCACCCCGCCGTCGACAGCGCAGAGCTGCGCTCGCTGGCGACGGACGACTGGAAGTCCAGGGTCGACGATCACCACATGATCTGCAAAGAGGACTGGGTCCGACGATCGCTCGACGAGGCGGGAGCGACGCTGATCGGCTACCGGCCGCTGCGCGAGCTGGCGCGGGCAGGCGGCTGAGGCCGAGTCCCGTGAGCGCGGCGACCGCCACGACGATTCAGGGCGTTTCGGTCCTGACGAGGGAACGCCTCTCCAACGAGGAGGTCTTCGACATCGCGCTGTCGCACCAGGGCATCGAGATCCGACGCCCGGGCCGCGCGCCGGCGCGTATGTCGTGGAACCGCGTGTCGCACTGGGAGATTGAGCAACAGCGCTACGGCGTGCTGCTGACACTGCGCGGCGGTGGAGCGACCACGCCGTTGATGGTTCCCGGCTGGAACGCCGACGAGCTCCAGGCGCTCATGCGCGCGACGGCGGGGGACGTCGACACGCCGCGTGAGCCTCCTCGAGGAAATCAGCGGCGGTGGCCCGCGCTCCGGGCGTCGTCCACCGGCAAGGTCGTCGCCTCGGTTGTGCTCCTGGGCCTGCTCGCCACCGCGGTGGCGCTGGTGCTGCTGCAGAGCGCCGGTGTCATCAGCTGGGGCTTCCTCGGACCCACGGCCTGATCGACCTCAGACCGGGCGATCGACCTCAGACCGGGCGCACCCCAGCGAAGAGGTCGTCCTCGATGACGTCGGTCGGGCCGACGCGGCTTTGGGCCAGCCGGAATTCGTCCACCGGGTGGATGTCGCTCATCACCTCGGGCGGGAGGCCGAACCAGAACGGGGAATTGGGATCGACCTGGGTCGCATGGGCCTTGAGCGCCTCGCCCCGTACGAGCGTCAAGCCCCTGACGTCGATGGTGGTGGTGAACGGCTCCGTGCGCGTCATGCGGGCGAGCCACTTGTCGTCGAAGGGCGATTCGAGCCCCAGCTCCTCGTACTTGGCGTGGATCTGGCGGAAGCGCTCTCCCGACCAGACCGAGTAGTACAGCTTGGCCGGGGTGTAGGGCGGTCCCGCGTCCGGGAAGCGGTCCGGATCACCGGCGGAGTCGAAAGCCAGGACAGAGATCTCGTGCACCCGGAGGTGGTCCGGATGGGGGTACTCGTTCTGGTTGTCGCCGTAGGTGATGATGACCTGCGGGCGCTCCCGGCGGATGATCGCCACCAGGCGCCCAACCGCTTCATCGAGGGGCGCCTGGGCGAAGGAGTCGGGCCGGCTGTTGGCCTCCGAGTCGGGCATGCCCGAATCCCGGTAGCCCAGGAGGACGGTCTCGTCGTAGCCGATGATGTCGGTGGCCGCCTTGAGCTCGGCCATCCTGATGCGCCCGATGTCGGCTCGCACTTCGGGCGTGTCCATCGCCGGGTTCAAGATGTCCCCCTCTTCGCCCCCGGTGCAGCACACCAGGACGGTCCGCACCCCCTCGGCGTGGTAGCGGGCCACCGTGGGTGCACCCTTGGAGGCCTCGTCGTCGGGGTGCGCGTGGACGCTGAGCAGGCAGAGGCGATCGGGCACGGGGTGACCTTAGCGGCGTGCCTGGGCACGGCCGCCCGGTGCCACCCCTTCTCCACTTGGCCTTATGCTCGTAGGCCATGGCAGGCATGTTCAGTCGGTTCCTCGACATCTTCCGGTCCAAGGCGAACAAGGCCCTGGACAAGATGGAGGACCCCCGGGACACGCTGGACCTCTCCTACGAGAAGCAACTCGAGCAGCTCCAGAAGGTCCGGCGCGGGGTGGCCGACGTCGCCACAGCGCGCAAGCGGATTGAGCTCCAGGCCCAGGGGTTGCAGAAACAGGCCGACAAACTGCAGGCACAGGCCAAGGCCGCGCTGCAACAGGGCAACGAGGACCTGGCCCGCGAGGCGCTATCGCGGCGGGCCGCGCTCGGTGAGCAGCTGACCGAGCTGAAGACCCAGCACGACCAGATCACGGAGCAGGAGCAGAAGCTCGTCCAGACCTCCCAGGAGCTGCAGTCCCGGGTGGAGCGCTTCCGCACGCAGAAGGAGACGCTCAAGGCCTCCTACACGGCGGCGGAGGCACAGACCAAGGTGGGCGAGGCCGTGTCGGGCATCTCGGACTCCACGCGCAACGCCGGCGCCACCATGCAGCGCGCCCAGGACAAGATCGCGGGCATGCAGGCGCGCGCGGGCGCCATCGACGAGCTCCTGGCCTCGGGCGCACTCGACGACCTGACCACGCCGGTCGACGACATCCAGAAGGAGCTCGACAAAGTGTCGAACTCCTCGCAAGTGGACAACGAGTTGGAAGCGCTGAAGGCCGAGCTGGGAACGGGTGGTGGCGGCGACGCCGACGGGGCGGCCGCGTTGCCGGCCCCCGAGCAGGGGAAAATGGGGGGCGAGACCGCCTGATGGCAATCTCTCGCAATATCAAGCCCGATCGGGGGCTGACGACCCGGATGCTCCTCACGGGGTTCCTCTTCGTCGTGCTGTACACGGTGTTCATCGGCGTGCTCTTCTACTTCCTCAAGAGCCTCGTGCTCATCCTGATCATCGGCGTCGGCATCCTGTTCGCGCAGTACTTCTTCAGCGACAAGATCGCCATGTTCGCCATGCACGCGAAGGAGGTCACCCCCGAGCAGGCCCCGGCGTTGCACGGCGTGGTCGACCGGCTCTGCGCGTTGGCCGACATGCCCAAGCCGCGCGTGGCCATCGCCACGACGGACATCCCCAATGCGTTCGCCACGGGCCGGAGCCCGAAGAAAGCCGTCGTGTGCGTCACGTCGGGGCTGTTGCGCCGTCTCGATGAGCCGGAGGTCGAGGCGGTGCTCTCCCACGAGATCTCCCACGTCGCCCACCGTGACGTGGCGGTCATGACCATCGCCAGCGGCCTGGGCATGCTGGCCGGCCTGCTGACCCGGGTGATGTTCTACTCGGAGATCTTCGGCGGCGGCCGGGGCAACGACCAAAGCGGCGGGCAGGCCGCGCTGATCGAGATGGTCATCTTGTTGGTTTCGGTCGTCGTGTACTTCATCAGCTTCCTGTTGACCATGGCGCTGTCGCGCTACCGCGAGCTGGCCGCCGACCGGTCGGGCGCGCTGCTGATCGGGCGTCCTTCGTTGCTCGCGTCCGCTCTGGTCAAGATCACCGGGGAGATGGGGAGCATCCCGACCAAAGACCTGCGGTCCGCCGAGCCGTTCAACGCGTTCTTCTTCGCCCCGGCCGTGGCGAGCGGATCGACCCAGGGATCGGGCGGCGGCTTCAGCTTTGGCAACCTGTTCCGGACCCACCCGACGCTCGAGCGCCGGCTGGCCCAGTTGGACGCGCTCGAGCGCCAGCTCGGCCAGGCCAGCTGACGCCCGCCGGGTCTCGGGTCGGGTCGCACGGGTCGCACGGGTCGAACGGGTCGCACGGGTCGAACGGGTCGAACGGCAGTGGGTCTCTTCGATACCATCCTGGGCCGCACCAAGCCGGTCCGGGCCAACCTCGATGCGCTGTTCGCCCTCCCCACGGCGGCACTGACCCTGCAGAGCGCCGGCGGCCTGGTGACTTCGGGTCACGCCGGTGTCTGCTGGAAGCCCCCGCCGGGCCAGGGAGCGGCCGACGCCCAGAAGGAGATATCCGAGCTCGTCGGTGACGGCTTCCGGCACGCCCAGGACTCCTTCGACTACGGCTGGCTCTTGCTCGACGACAACGACCTCGACGAGTTGGTGACCAAGATCCACATGGCGAATTCGACGCTGCAGGACAACGGGTGGGGCCCTCAGCTGTTGTGCTCGGTCTTCGGTTTCGTCCCCGGCCCGGACGCGCCGGACGATGCCAGACCGTTCCGGCTCGTCTACCTCTTCAAGCGAGGCACGTTCTACCCCTTTGCTCCCGTTGACGCGGAGAAAGAGCGACGGGACACCGAGCTGGAGTTGCGCATCCGCACGATGGTGGGGTCCGATCTTCCCGTGGAGTCTGACCTGTCACGCTGGTTCCCCATGTGGGACATGCCCGTCTCGTGACGGTGCGCTGACGTGATGGAGGCGGTCGAGCGGCTCATCAGCCTCGAAGGGGCGGTCAACTTCCGGGACCTCGGCGGCTACGCGGTCGGCGGCGGGAAGCGGACGCGCTGGCGCGTGCTGTTCCGCGCCGACGGCCTGGGCGACCTGTCCGAATCCGACCTCTCCGTCCTGCGAGCGCTCGGCATCCGGACCGTCATCGACCTGCGCTCGGAGGGCGAGCTCGAGCGCAGCCGCTTCGACGTCGACGCACACCCAGTGGCCTTCCACCACTTCCCCTTTCTGGACGAGCTGCCCGACGCGCAGGAGTTCGAACGCCAGCCCGGATTCCTCGGCTCGCAATACCGGGAATTCCTCAGTGATGCGGGCGGCCAGATCCGGGCGGCCCTGGAGGTCCTTGCCACGCCCGAAGCGCTGCCTGCCGTCTTCCACTGCACCGCCGGCAAGGACCGCACCGGGGTTCTCTCGGCCATCGTCCTCTCGCTGCTCGGCGTGGACGAGCCGACGGTGGTGGCCGACTACGCACTGAGCGGCGAGGCCATGGAGCGGCTGCGGGCGAAGCTCATCGTGAAGTACCCCGAGGGCCGGGATTCCATTGAGAACCTCGACGAGGTGTTCTCGGCCGACCCGGCCCAGATGGAGGCGTTGATCGATCACGTGAAGGACCGCTACGGCTCGGTCGACGCCTACGTGGCCAGCATCGGGACCGGGCCCGGCGTGGTCGAGGGCCTGCGGGCAGAGTTGCTCGAGCCGCTGGCCTAGCTTCTTCTGACTTCTCACTGCTGCTGCGCCGGCCGGTGCTGGGCCGGGGATGGTTTCGGAAACTATCAACTGACTCGTTTACGGTCTGTGAAGAACCTAGCGGCGCCCCACGCCTAGCCGTGGCAAGCGCCGGGGATGGTTTCGGAAACTATCAACTGACTCGTTTACGGTCTGTGAAGAACCTAGCGGCGCCCCACGCCTAGCCGTGGCAAGCGCCGGGGATGGTTTCGGAAACTATCAACTGACTCGTTTACGGTCTGTGAAGAGCCAGGGCCAGAACAAGGCGGCGGCGCCCCCCGCCTAGCCGTGGCAAGCGCCGGGGATGGTTTCGGAAACTATCAACTGACTCGTTTACGGTCTGTGAAAGAACGGGGCGGCGGCCCCCGCCTAGCCCGTGGCAAGCGCCTGGGTGGGCCCTACCGGCCGTCCTCCTCGTCGTCGGTCCGCACGTCGGGACGCATGCGGTCGATGACGCCGGCGAGCGCGAGGTCGAACAGCGTGATGCCGCCGGAGTCGTGTGTGGTCAGCGCTAGTCGCACGGTGTTCCAGCGGATGTCGATGTCAGGGTGGTGGTTGGCCACCTCGGCGGCGGCACCCACTGCATTGACGAATTGGAGGGCGGCGGCGAAGTCGTGCAGCTTGACCGTGGTCTCCAGGAGGTCGCGTTTACGTGACCAGTTGAGGTGTTGCTCGTCCAGTGCTGTGTCGACCTCCTCGGACGTGAGCACCGGCTCGCTCACGGGTGCGTCATGTCCTCCGGGCGAACCGCCGCGTCGAATTGCTCTTCGGTGAGGTAGCCCAGCGCCAGCGCCGCTTCCTTGAGTGTCGTGCCTTCCTTGTGTGCCTTCTTGGCCACCTCCGCCGCCTTGTCGTAGCCGATGCTCGGTGCCAGCGCGGTCACCAGCATGAGCGAGCTGGTGAGGTGGCGCTCAATCTGAGCGAAGTCAGGCTTGAGGCCCTCTACGCAGAACTCGCGGAAGCCCCGGCATGCGTCGGTCATCAATTCGATGGACTGCATGACGTTGTAGGCGATCACGGGCTTGGCGACGTTCAGCTCAAGGTTGCCCCGGCTACCGGCGGTGGTCACCGCGACGTCGTTTCCGATGACCTGGATCCCCACCATGATCATGGCCTCGCTCTGGGTGGGATTGACCTTGCCCGGCATGATGGACGAGCCCGGCTCGTTCTCGGGCAGGACCAGCTCGCCAAGCCCGCTGCGCGGGCCCGAGCCCAGCCACCGCAGGTCATCGGCGATCTTCATCAGCGACACGGCGAGGGTCTTGAGGGCGCCGTGGGTGAAGACAAGCGCGTCATGGGCGGCCAGCGCAGCGAACTTGTTGGGGGCGGTCACGAACGGCAGGCCGGTCGCATCCGCGATCGCCTTGGCCACGCGGTCGCCGAACTCGGGGTGTGTGTTGAGTCCGGTGCCCACGGCGCTGCCCCCGGCCGCTAACTCGTAGAGGCCCGGCAGGGTCCGCTCGATCCGATCGATGTCCGCGGTCAGCTGCGCGACGTACCCGGAGAACTCCTGGCCGAGTGTGAGCGGCACCGCGTCCATCAGGTGGGTGCGACCAATCTTCGTCACGCCGGCGTACTCGATCTGCTTGTCCAAGAGGGCGTCGCGCAGCGCGGTGACCGCCGGGAGCAACCGGTGGACGATCTCTTCCACCGTGGCGATGTGCATCGCGGTCGGGAAGGTGTCGTTCGACGACTGCGACATGTTGACGTCGTCATTGGGATGGACCGGCTTCTTGGAACCCATGGCACCGCCCGCAAGCTCAATGGCTCGGTTGGCGATGACCTCGTTGGCGTTCATGTTGGTCTGCGTGCCGCTGCCGGTCTGCCAAATGCGGAGCGGGAATTGGTCGTCGAGCGCTCCTTTGGCCACCTCCCCCGCCGCCTGTTCGATGAGGCCGGCCCGGGTCTCATCGAGCTTGCCGAGGTCGCGGTTCACCGCGGCTGAGGACCCCTTGAGAATACCGAAGGCCCTAATCAGCGGCTTGGGCATCGTCTCGCTGCCGATGTCGAAGTGATGCAACGAGCGCTGGGTCTGGGCACCCCAGTAGCGGTCGGTGGGGACCTCGATCTCCCCCATGCTGTCGCTCTCGGTGCGGGTGCTGGTCACGGCCTTCAGCTTACGGCCGGTGGCGTCGACGAATCACCCGGACCAGGTCCCGGGAGCGGCCGCCAAGGTCACTGCCCGTCGAGCAACTTGATCGCAGCCTCCCTGGTCTCGACTCCGAGCTTGCGCAAGATGGCAGACACATGGCTGCGGACGGTGGTCGGGGACACGAAGAGGCGTTCAGAGATCTCGGCGGTGCTGGCCCCCTTCCGCATCAGTTCGAGGACGTCCCACTCGCGACCGGTCAGGCGGGCAGTCTGCCCGTCGGGCACCGCGATCCGGCGCTGCTCCCGGTCGCGGAACTCGTCGACTAGGCGGGCAACAAGCGTCCCCGGAAGCATTGCCTCTCCGGCCAGCACACGCTGGAGCGCGTCACCGATGGAGTCCTCATCCAGGCCCTTCAGCAGATACCCGGACGCCCCAGCCCGGAGCGCGTCGAAAAGATCCTCGTCCTGGCGCGACACGGTCAACATGACGACGGCCACGTCGGGCAACGCGGCGGTGATCTGCGCAGCCGCCGCGATCCCGTTTCCCGGCATGTTGATGTCGAGCAGGCAGACGTCGGGGACCGTCTGCTTGGCTCCCTGCACCGCCGACGCAGCGTCGGAGGCCTCGACGCAGACGTGAAAGTCGCCGCTTCGTTCCAGAGCGCTACGGACCATGGCGCGGGTCCGCGCATGGTCATCGGCGAGGAGCACGTTGATCCGCGTGCTCACCGGAACGCCACCTCCACCCGGGTGCCCCGCGTCGGCGCGGCATCCAAAATGAACTCCGCCCCGACCGACGTGGCCCGCTCCTCCATGCTCAGCAGTCCGAAACCTTCTGGGGCCGGACGCTCGTCCGGGTTGAAGCCGCAGCCGTCGTCCTCAATGACCAGCCGCACCCGATCCGCCCGCTCCAGCTTGACGCTCACGTGGCCGGACGCACCGTGGTTGGCGGCATTCGTCATGGCTTCGCGCACGATGCGCAGCAAGTTCTCTGTTATGTCACCCGGGACATCCACATCATCCGCGAGCTCGAGGTCCACCGCGAGGCCCAGACGAGCGCCCAGATCCTCCGCCGTCTGCGCGATGGCGCAGTGCAGCGACTGCGGGCGCGACGCCGAGAGGACCGTGATGGCCCGGCGCGCCTCGTCGAGGGCCCGGTCCGCCGCCCGGGCGAGCTCCTGCACGTCGAGACCTGCAGTCGGATACCTGTTCGAACCCCGGGTCTTGCTGGCAATGAAGGCCAGCTCGTGCGCCAGGCCGTCGTGCAGTTCACGGGCGATCCGCCGCCGCTCTTCGGCCGTCGCCTGCTGCTCCAGCTTCTGATGGGCGGCCCAGTTGGCGAGAGCGAGCTCGAGGAAGTGGCCCAGGGCCACGCCACGGTCGACACACTCAGCGGGAACCTCGGTGCCCAGACTCCCGAAGGCAAGCACCCCGTGGAGCATCCCCTCGGGACACACCGGAACCCACGCGCCGTGGGTGACGCCCGCGTACACGAGCTTGGCCCGCAAGGTCGGTCCCGCCTCCCCGGGGTCGACGCGAGCGGCGACCGGCTGCAAGAGAGCGACTGCGTCCCGCAGTCCGGGGTGCTCGTCGATGGGCCAGGACTCCATGATCTGCGTGCCGCGGTGGTCGCTGTAGGCGTCGACCACGACGTAACCGTCTTCGATCCGGAAATAGCACGCCCGGCGAATCTCCGAACCCGGCGGCGAGACAATTTTGGCGGCGAGCTCTTCGCCAAGCGCGGTAATGGCCGTCGGCTCCGACAGCAACGTCAGCTGACGCGCCGCCGCGTTGATCGCGGCCTCCTGGTTCAAGAGCCTCGTGGTGGCCTCATTTGACTCCACGAGGCGGCTCCGCAGGGCATGGATTGCCACCGAGACCATGGACGTAATGGAGCCGATCAGGAAGAGCCTCCGGAGTATCGTCCCGGCCAGGTGGGGGCTCTCGAGCGAGAGGGCGAGGAACGCAGCCAGCACGAGCACGACGACGGCGGCCGACTCCCAGCGCCTTCCATAGAGCGCGATCCCGACGACCGGCATGAGCAAGAGTGCGGCGAACCCGCTGTCGATACCGCCGGTTGCCTGCATCAGGAGGGTCACCGAGGCGACGTACAGCGATCCTCCGAGCAGCATCGTGGGTGGTGGAACCGCCCGACGCACCACGATCAGCACCGCACATGCGAACAACAGGAGGGAGCTCAACCAGAAGGCGCCCAAATCGGTCGGTCCTGGGGGCCACGCCGCACTGAGCTGCCCGATGAGAGCGATGGCCACAAAGGGCAGGTAGGTAGCGACGCGTTCGCGCAGGACCAGGAGGGGCACGGTGATGTATCGGCGGGGACGACCCCGGACCTGAGCCCGGTGCCTGGGTCTGCTCCACCATCGCCGGTTCTCCCTGCGTACCTGGTTCCCCTCCCAGGACAGGGGCCGGCCCAGTGTCCCGTCCCCCCGCCCGATGCCATTGCGGTCGGGCCGTCCAAAAGCCTCCACGCTGCTCAAGAGCCGTCGCGGCAAACCCGAAGGCCTAGGCAGTTCGCGTGTGAACGAACGCGCCAGTCCGCCTCACCAGAATCAGAAAGTAGGACAGATGAAGAGCAAGACGGGCAGAATGTCCCGGCGCATGAAGATCGTGTCCGCAGTCTGCGGCACCGTGTTGGCCGGCGCGGGGGCCTACGCGGCGACGAACTGGGTGGTGGGCCTGAGCGCCGGCTCGTCCGCT
This sequence comes from uncultured Acidimicrobiaceae bacterium, assembly GCA_963744225.1. Lineage (GTDB taxonomy): Bacteria > Actinomycetota > Acidimicrobiia > Acidimicrobiales > RAAP-2 > Bog-473. The sequence continues at coordinate 2,023,392 of CAVUSV010000004.1, read as the reverse complement.
GAGGGTCAGTCAGCCGCCATCTCCAACCTGAGCATCACCGCCGTCGCCTCACCCGCAGCGTCCAACCTCCTGTACCCCGGTGGGAACGGAGACGTCGTGGTGACGATCTCGAACCCCAACCCCTACCCCGTCAGCATCACGGCGGTGCAGTTGCCGACCAACGCCACCTACGCCACCGGGTACACGACGAGCGCGCTCACGACGACCCAGGCCGGATGCCTCGCCGCCACCCCGAGCGGCGTGACGTGGAACTTCTCCACGGCGACCAGCGGAAGTTCGCACACGCTGACAACTCCACTCGTCGTGGGCGCCAGCGGGCAGGCGAACAACCCGCTTGCCGTGACGTTGACGAACGACGCCAGCATGGCAGCGACCACGCCCGCCGCGTGTGCCGCCACGTTCTTCTCCCTGCCGTCCCTTACTGGCGTGACCGCCACCGGTGGATCCGGCACCTCGACCACGACCCCGGCCACGGATAGCTGGACCAGCTGATCTGTCCCTCTCCCGCCCCGGAGAGGACAGCCGAGAGAACGACGAGGAGAGCCGAGCATGCGCCTTGGTACCCTCCTCGTCGTTCTCGTTGTCGGCACCGCGTTGAACGTCGTCTCGTTCTCGGGGACGGCGTGGGCGGCGACCAACTGGGTGGCCCACCTGGCCGCCGGAAGCAAGGGTGAGGCGCATGCGCAGGCCCTCCCCTCCGCGCCGACGAGTCCCGGCGCCAGTTGCAACGCCCCGACCACCTCCAAGACGATCAAGGTCACCTGGAGCACCGTCGCCCACGCGACGACCTATTCGGTGTACGACTCGACGACCACTGCCGGCGGCACATACAGCCTCATCGCCAGCGGCGTCACGACCACGTCGTGGACCAGCGGCACCCTGACGAGCGGAACGCACTACTGGTTCGATGTGGTGGCGAACATCGGGAACAACTGGAGCAGCGTGAAGTCGGCCGCGACTGGATCGACGACCATCAACGCACTGACCCCATTCTGCAGCCAACCGTGAGCTACCGGTGGTCAGGCCCCGGGTGGGTGGTCGTCCGGGCAGGCCCCGGGTGGGTCGTTGAAGTCGGGATCCGCCGTCCAGGAACCTTGGGACCAATTGCCAGAGGTGGGGGCGAGCCCGAAGATGGCGGTCATGTCGGACAGCAGCGCGTCGGCATAGCGCGCGCTCCCCTCGGGGCACAGATGTACGTTGTCCAACTTGCGGACCCGCGTCCACTGGTTGCTCGGCGCGTGCGCATTGCTCTCTGGTGGAAGCCAGGCCGAGTATTTCCCGTCGAGGAGCAGTGAGCTGCCTGTCGGCAAGTACATGACCCGACCGGGGAAGTACGACGTCATCTTTGCGGCGATCTCGTTCCAGGCCTTCACCCCCTCCTGGCGCATCTTGTTGTAGGAGGCCTGCAGGGTCAGGCTGGGGCTCGGGATGACGCCGGACTGGGGGAACTCGGTGAAGATCACCCCCTCGACGCCGTCGCCGGACGCCAGCAACGTGGCAACGGCCCGGCGGAGCAGCGCTGTGTACTGGGCCGGCTGGTGCAGCGCGTTGGGGCTGGTCGGGCCGTACTGGTCCCAGCTCCACGACGCGACCACGACCTGGGCCCTGGTCTGCCCGATGAGCTGGGGTAGGGACGTCGGCCAGTTCGACGCCGTGGTGAGCCCGAAGCCGGCGATGGTCCGAGTGGCCACGGTGGCCTCGCCCGTCGACTCGAGCGCAGCCGTGATCCCGTAGGAGGCGTCGTGCATGACCGAATCGCCGAGGATCAGGACGCGCAGGGGGTCCACCGCTGAGGGCGGCGTGCTCAGGCGGATTCGCACCTGGCCGGCATAGCCGCCCGCACCCGGGACGACGCGGCCACTGTCGCGGGCGAGGTGCGTGGTGCGCACGACGCGGGACGGGTCGGCGACCGAGGGGAAGGTGGCCACGACGATCAGGACAGCCGTGACGACGCCCGCCAACGGCGCCCACGCAAGGGCCCAGCCGTGCAGCTGAGCCCGGCGGATGGGGCGTTCGACGAGGTAGTAGCTCGCCGTCGCCGCGGCAAGTGTCACGGCGACGCGGAGCACATCGAGGGGGAAGGCGGGCAGGCCCGTCCGCGACCCGTTCAGGTAGACGATCACCGGCCAGTGCCAGAGGTAGATGCCGTAGGAGATCGTCCCAATGAAGTGCAGTGGCGACCAGGCCAGCGCGCGGGCGAACAGTCCCGGCTCTGTCAGGCGGGCGTCGGCGATGACCGAGCGCGGCGAGGGCGGCGCAGAGCAGGAATCCCCCTTCGAACATGAAGTTCGTCGGCAGGCCTCCCGCCGTGCCGGCGGTGACCCAGAACACCCCCAGGACCACGGCGGCTCCCGGGCCCACAACGTGAAGCGTCCGGCGCGCCCTGGGGTTGGGCTGGCGGCGCGACGCCGCGATGAAGGCAAGCGTGGCGCCCGCCATGAGGTCGAACAGTCGCGTGTCGGTGCCGAAGTAGACCCTGGAGGGATCGGAGCCCGGGTGAAACAGGATCGCCATCACAACCGATGACACGACCCCGAGGAAGACGGCCAGGAGAGCGCCTGACCCGCGCCACGTGCGTCGTGCGAAGTGCAGAAGCAAGAGGAGCACGAGCGGCCACACGAGGTAGAACTGCTCCTCAATCGCCAGGGACCAGGTGTGCTGGAGGGGCGACGGCGTGGAGAACTGCGCGAAGTACGACTGGTGGGTGAAAATGGCGTGCCAGTTGTTCACGTAGAGCAGGGTCGAGATCGCATCGTTGCGCAGCCCCGGAAGATCGAGCAGGCCGTTGGCGCCAGGGCCGCCGAGCAGCCCGTTGAGAACGAGATAGAGGGCCAGTGCAGCGACGACGAGAAAGAGTGCCGGCAGCAACCTCTTGGCCCGCCGTCCCCAGAACGCCGCCAGGCTGATGCGTCCCGCGGCCACCCACTCCTCCAGCAGCAAGGTGGTGATGAGGAAGCCCGACAGGACGAAGAACAGGTCGACCCCCAGATAGCCCCCCGACGCCCAGCCGAGCTGGAGGTGGTAGGCCACGACGCCGATGACCGCGGCGGCCCGCAAGCCGTTGAGGGCCGGCAGGTGCCGCCCGGTGACGGCCGTCGTCGCCTCCGCCGTGTCCGGGCGGCGCTCGTGCACCAGGGTCGCGTCCGTCACGGGCGCTCCACCGCACAGACGGCGGGGTCCTCGGTCCGGCGCACGACGAGATCGGCGGCGCCCGACAGGAACGGTGGCAACTGCTCGTCCTCCGTCAGGTCCAACGCAATGAGCGGGCCGTGCTCGTGTGCCGGGCGCGGCCGGTTGACCGCGGCCCGGACGGGGAAGTGCGGGCCCTCACTGTCCGCCTCTCCTTCACGCCACATGGCCCGGCACAACGTAATGGCCTCGGCCAGCCGGTCGTTGAAGGGAGGGGTAAAACACAGAACGCTGCGACCCCCGCACACCAGGTCGAGGCTTGTGACCTCGCGAGCCACCAGGGCGGGGTGGCGACCGTCCTCGGACAGGCCCAGCCGGACCCCGACCAGCATCCTCGGGATCGAGGGGATGAGACCGGCCGCCAGCACGATCGGGTCGCCGAGCGGTCCCCGGCTCACGAACACGACATCGGCTCCCTCTGCCTGCGCTCGCTCGGCCTGGGCGCGGAGCCCCGCCACATCGTCTGCCTGGAGGAACCGTCCGTCCACGGCGTCGCAGACTAGGGCGCCGCCCGGCCCATCTCCCTGGCACGCCGGGGCGGCACCCGTGCCCGGACGACCACCGCTCCGCGAGGAGCTGTGGTTCTCTGCCGTGCGGGCCAGGATGGAGGGTGCAGAGCCTGCGGGTGCGGCTGCTGGGTGACCTCCAGGTGGAGGGTTGCGACGTGGCCGCGCTGGGGCGCCGCCAGCAGCGCACCCTCCTCAAGATCCTGGCCTTGCAGCACGGGCATCCCGTCAGCGTCGATCACCTCACGGAGTGTCTCTGGGGGGAGGCCAGACCCTCCCGGGCCTCTGATCAGATCTCGGTGCTGGTCAGCCGGCTGCGTGCCGTCCTGGGTCCCGATCGGATGGAACGGACGGACGCGGGATACCGGCTCGACTGGCTGGACCTCGACGCCCTTGGCGCCTACGCCGCCGAGGCCGAGCATCGCCTCGCCGAGGGAGTGCTCGTGGCGGCCCGGACGGCGGCGACGGCCGGCCTCTCCCTCGTGCGCGGACCCCTCTTGGCGGACCAGCGCGACCCCTGGTGGTGCTCGGCCGAGTTGGCGGCGCGCCGTGTGACCGGGCTGGTCGCCGTGGCGGGCCTGTTCAGCGCGTCGTTGCCGGCGCGCCTCAGAGGCTCGGCTCGGCTAGGGCGATAGCCCGGCCAGGCAGCGCGCCCCGCGCCGGACCCGCTCCTCCCACCATGCCAGCTCGTCTCCGCGCCCCCCGAGCGCCTTCTCCCATCCGAACTGCAACATGCAGCCGAGAAGCTCGAGGGCGACCGCGTCCTCCCACCACCCCGCCGTCGACACGCCGTGGCGCTCGAGCGAGCGCCGGTAGGACTCGAGCACCGCATCCTTCGGCTCGGGCAACAGCGCCGCGTTGAGGGCGAGATACCAGGACAGGTCCGCCAACGGTGCCGCCTCGCCCGGCGCCTCCCCAAAGTCCAGCAGCACGGTGCGCCCGTCCGCGTGGCTGCCGAGATTGGCCGCCTTCCAGTCCCCGTGGACCAGCGTGTGGGGCAGGCGCGCCAACGCTGCGATGAGGGGGGCGGGCTCGGCGAGCAGGGGCAGCACGACGCCGGCCATGGCGGGCGAGACGTCGGGGAGACACCGCCATCCTTGGGCCATGGCCTGGGGCACCACCGAGTCGTTTCCGCCCACAGCCTCCGCGGCGGCGACACCCGGGGAGAACAACAGGTAGCGCCGTTCGAGGGGAGTAAGGCCCACGTCGTCACGCCAGCCCCAGAAGGCGGCGTGCAACGCGGCCATGTGGTCGATGAACCGCGCGTGCTGGGCTGGGGCGAAGGGTGCGTCCGCCATCAGAAGGGCGTCGCCGACGTCGCGCAACAGCACCATCCCCACGGTGCCGTCAAACGCAGCGGCCATGACTGCGTGGTCGATCACGGACGGCAGGCGGTCGAGCAGCCCGCTCTCCCATAAGCGCACATAGGACAGACCAGGATCGCCGGACGCCCGCAGCAGCCAGTCGTCCCGCGGGTCCTGGTACTTGAGGACGAAGCGCTCTCCGCCGATGACGACCCGTTCGAAGCGGGCGCCCGACTTGGTGTCGTCGGGCACCCAGGGAGTGCGACTCTCGGCCTGGCCCAGCAGCTCGGCTAGGCCCCGGCGCACGCCTCACCCATTGCCTGCGTGCGCCATCTCGGCCAGGAGTGCGGCGGGCCAGCGCCCGCCGCACCACACCTGGTCGCGAACGATCCTGTTGTCGCCGACCGAGAGGACATGGGCCTGGTGCACGGCGTGGGGTACCCCGTTCTCCTCCCAGCGCAAGGTGAAGGTGACCAGCTCGCCACCGGGCACGGGCGTCCGGGTCAGGTCCTCGAACGCCCCGGGGTCGGCGTACCACCGTGCGAGCTCGGCCAGCACCGCGTCGACCCCCTCCACGGTGAAGCGCCAGTTCGGGACCGTGGCGTCGAGCACGACGTCGTCGGCGAGGGCCTCCGACTCCGCCATGCGTCCCCCTTCGATGGAGGCGAGAAAAGTCCCGATCACCGTTGCATCCTTGTTGTTCGTCGCCATGCTGTCCTCCTCTGCTCGTCGTTCCTGCCTGCGTATCACTCTACGTAGGCCCACTGGCCACGAGTTTGCCGCGGCGCGGCCAACGAACGGCAAACCGACGGCCGCACCATCCCAAGGCGTGCCGGACCGTCCGGCCCGTACCGAGATGGAGGGCCGACATGGCCAAGGCCGAGCAGAAGACATTCACCGTTCCCGACGAGACCCGCACGTTCGAGCGGGGTCGAGTCGAGATCGTCCGTGTCGCCGACAGCGACATCGGACGGGTCACACTCGGGCCCGGCTGGCGCTGGTCGAACCACGTCAAGCCGATCGCCGGCACCGACCTCTGCGAGGCGCCCCACTTCCCGTACCAGGTGGCCGGCTCGCTGCACATCGAGATGGCCGACGGCCGCGTCTTGGAGTGTGGCCCCGGCGACGTCGTCGCGGTGCCCGAGGGGCACGATGCCTGGGTGGTCGGCAACGAGCCGGTCGTCCTCGTGGCTGGTGGGGTGCCACTGACTACGCCAAGGGGTAGGGCGTCTCACGCCCGCTCCCACCACCCCCCAACGTCGTGGGCCAAACCGGCGCGGGCGAGCCGCTCCAACACGCCGCAGAGAGTGGAGAGGTCGAGGCCGGCCGCCCGGGCCAGCTCATCGAGGGGGGCGGGGTCTGACGACAGCGCGTCGTAGACCCGGCGATCCTCGCCCGCAGCGGGCGGCGTACGGGCCAGTGCCGTCTCGGGGCGGGTGGACGGGGGCGCCTGCACCGGCACGCCCGCAAGCGAGAGCGCGACGAGGATGTCAGCGGTCGAGCACACCGGGAAGGCGCCGTCGGCCAGCAGCGCGTTGGTGCCCTCGCTCGTGGCGCTGCGGATGGAGCCGGGAACGGCGCCGACCGGGACGCCTCGGGCGACCGCCGCGTCGACAGTATGGCGCGAGCCGCCGTGATGCCGGCTCTCGACAACGACCACCACGTCGCTCATGGACGCCAGCAGCCGGTTGCGCACCGGGAAGCGCCACTTCTCGGTGCGCACACCGGCCGGAGACTCCGACACGATGGCTCCCTGCGCGGCCACCCGCTCCCAGAGCCGGGCGTGCCGCCGCGGGTAAGGGTCGTCGAGGCCGCCCGCGACCACACCGATGGGAGGCGCGCCCGTTCCGCATGCACCCTCGTGCGCCGCACCGTCGATGCCGAGCGCCAGACCCGAGACCACGCTGACACCGGCGGCCGCCAGGTCGGCGCCGAACTGTGCCGCCACGCCGATGCCGTAGCGGGTGGGCGCCCGCGTCCCCACCAGCGCCACCGTGGGGGCACCACACAGTGCGGCAGGGTCGCCGAGACAAAAGAGGAGCGTCGGAGCCTCCGGGTCTCCGGCGAGCCGCAGCGGGTAGGACGGGTCCCCGGCCATGAGCACGCTGATGCCGAGCTCTCGATGGCGCTCCCAGATGCCGGCAACCTCACGGATGGACCCGCCCGACCTGGCGCAGGTCCGCACCCAGGCGACCGACGGGCGATCCGACGCCAGCAAGTCGCGCAGCGTGGCCGGGCCGATGGACGGCACCGCAGCCAGCGCGACGGCATAGGCCTCCTCGGGCAGACGCGGCGAGCTCGTTGGGCTCATGCCACCACCGCAGCGCGCCCGGCACGGAGCGCCAGAGCCTCGGAGGCGTGGGTGAACGCCACCACGTCCTCTCCTGCCAGGGCGGCCACCGTCTGGGCCACCCGCGCCACCTTGTGCAACCCGCGGGCGCTCAGGGCGCCTGAGCGGAGTTTGGCGGCGAGAAGGTCCGCCGCTTCGGGGGTCAGGTCAGGCTCGCGCCCACGGGTCCCCTCCGCCGCGGGTGCGGGCTGCGGCAACCCGGGCGGCGACTGCCTCCGAGTGCTCGCCCGGCGCGCCCGAGAGGAGCTCGTCAGGGTCGGGGCGGCTCAGCGGGACCACGAGGTCGAAGCGGTCCAGGAGCGGGGCTGAGATCCGGCGCCGGTAGCGGGCACGGGCGGCAATCGTGCAGGCGCAGGCACCGTGGTAGACGCCCTCGCCACAGGGGCAGGGGTTCATGGCGGCGACGAGCAAGAAGGCCGCCGGGAAGGTGACGGTGCCGCCGGCGCGGCTCACCCGGATCACCCCTTCCTCGAGTGGCTGGCGCAGCGACTCGAGGGCGGCCACCGGAAACTCCCCCAGCTCGTCGAGGAAGAGCACCCCGTGGGTGGCCAGGCTTACCTCGCCGGGCCGCAGTGACCAGCTGCCGCCGCCGATCAGCGAAACGAGAGAGGCCTGGTGATGCGGGGAGCGAAAGGGCGGCCGGCGCAACAGCGCGCCGTCGGGAACGGCAGCGCCCGCCGCGGAGTGGACGCGGGTCACGGTGAGCGCCTCCTCGGGTGTGAGGGGTGGGAGGAGGCCGGCCAAGCGTTCGGCCAGCATGGTCTTGCCCGACCCGGGCGGCCCGATCATGAGGAGATGGTGCCGACCGGCCGCGGCAACCTCGAGTGCGCGGCGACCGACCGCCTGGCCGCGCACGTCCGCGAGGTCATGGTCGGCAGTGGTGGGGGCGGTGGAGGCGGGGGCCGGCACGTCGGGCCAGCCCGCTTGTCCGCGCAGGACGCTGGTCAACTCCGCGAGCGTCGCCGCGCCGCGGACAACCTCCCCTCGCACGAGGGCGGCCTCGCGCACGTCGCACAGCGGCACCACCATGCCCAAGGGCTCCGTCGCGTCAGCCAGGGCAATCATGCCGGGGACGTGGCGCAGGGATCCGTTGAGCCCGAGCTCTCCGCAGAAAGCGAGCCCTTCGCTACAAGTAGGACTGAGCTCCCCCGTCGCGACGAGAAGCCCGATGGCGATGGGAAGGTCCAGCCCGGCACCGGCCTTGCGGACACCCGATGGAGCAAGGTTGACCGTTACCCTCCGGAGCGGCCACGGCAGGCCACTGGACAGGATGGCGGCGCGGACACGGTCGCGGGCCTCGCGCACGGCGGCATCGGGCAGGCCCACGATCGTAAAGCCGGGCAGCCCGTTGGAGACGTGGACCTCCACGGAGACGGCGCGCCCCACGGCACCGCTCAGCGTGACCGAGGCGACCGAGGCGAGCACGAGGGTGAACGGTCGGGCCTGGACTCCACTCTTACATGACGTGACCGACCGGCAAATGGGGATGTACCCGGTCTGAGGCATTCACCCCAGTTATGACGCTGACGTGCTACTCGGCTAGCCAGTCAGCCGAATCAACAGGCGCGAGATCGGCCGCTCTGAACCGCGGAGTACGACAACACGCCTTGTGCGCTCTTGCAGGCGGCCTTTGCTGGCGTTCCCCTTTATTTGGTCAGATGGTTTCGTCGATGGGTTTGGGATCGAGGGCCCAATCGAGTGCGAAATCTGCGACTGCCTCCCAGCCGGGTTGTCCAATCGTGTAGTGAGATCGGCCGGCGAACTCCTTGAACGCGGTGATCGCTTTCGACTTGCTCTCCAGTTTGTACTCGCGCCTTGTGATGGCGACGGGCGCAGTGTGGTCGACCTCGCCCGCGATCAACAACAGCGGAGCACGCTCGTCGTTGTTGAAGTCAATCTTGGTCACCGCGTGCGGATTGAAATTCGCGAGCGCACCCTGAAACACCGCCTTCCCCGGTCCCGGGACTGCGTAGCGCTCGTAGACGGCCGCGGACTCCTCGTCGGTCATCGTGTTCGTGAACGCGTAATGGAACTCCTCGGAAGTGAGCATCACGGCCCGATGACGATTCGCGGGCTTCTTGAGAGCCGGCGACGCCGACTTGAAGGCCGAGTACGGGAGGTTGAGCACGCCCTTGACGGGTCCGGGGTCGATGGCGACTCCCGCCGCGCCGACGCCGCGGTCGAGCAGCACCATCGTCACCGACCCCCCAAAGGAGTGGCCGATGATGATCGGGGGACGGTCCAGACCACGCACGATCTGCTCGAAATGGTCGATGACATCATCGAGGCCGACGTCGTCGAACGCCGCGTGGTCTTCACGAAGTGCCTTGATGTCGCCGTCCATGCCTGGCCAGTTCCCAGCGACGACGTGAAAACCCTTGCTCTCGTAACGATCGACCCAGTGTTCCCAGCTCAGTCCGGTTAACCAGAGTCCGGGGATGAGCACGATCGTCTTTGGTTGATTTTCGGTCGGCGTCATGAGAGTCCTCCCATGTCAAATGCGGGACAGCCAACCGTAAGCCCGGGAGCGTGGCCGCGTCTACCTCCAAGCGACGGAGTCACGGATCGTTCGTCGAGTGGGCTCATTCAGGTGTCATGTGGCCCTCGACGGGTCGGACCATCGTTGCGCATTCGAGCTGTCAGAGGCTCGTCGTGAGAAAGTCTGACGACAAAAAGGAGAGTGCAATGAGTGATGTGCAGATAGCGAAACCAGTCAAGACACACCGCCATATTGGTCAGGCAATCAGTCTTCGCGGGTTGCGAGCCGAGGTCGGGAGAGCCGATGGAGTCAACGCCAAGATTGCGGTATTTCTGACCAACATCGTTGGATCAATGTGGTGCGCTTATGTTTTTGCGATCATCGCTCTGATTGGATTACCACCGGCCTTGAAGCCTGGCGGTGAGGGCATCATCGCTTGGATTGCTCAAACGTTCCTTCAACTGGTACTGCTGTCGGTCATCATGGTCGGACAGAATGTGCAGAGCGAAGCGAGTGACGTCCGATCACAACATACCTACGATGACACCGTGCAGATTCTCGACCGGCTCGACATCCACACTGACGGCGGACTGAAGGATTTGGCTGATCGAATCGACAATCTGCAGACCGCCATGAAGCAGCAAGGCAGATGATATTGCAGCGAGACCCGAGTGCGACGCCACTGCATCGAGCAGTATGAAACCGATGCTCGTCGCCGTCGAGGCACTCTGACGCGCCGGTGCTGATCCTCACGCCGGGTCTGTGTGGTTATCCCGATGTATCAGGGAAATGGGCGTCCGTCGCTTACGACGGCGCCAGCGTCACCTGCTCGAGGCCAGAGATCTCGATGACATCGCCGTTTTGGACATTGAAGGTGACGCTGGGCACTCCGCCGAGACTGGGATTGCCACCAAGGATCACATTGACGCCTTCGCTCGTGATGATGAATTTGCCGCTGTGCCCAGTTCCAGGAGTGGCGCCATATCGACCAGGCCCGACGTCTTGTCCCACTGTCCAGGTTCCTGCGTAGAGGGTTACGGCAGTGTGGGTCGTGACCAATGGTGTCGAAACCGGCGTAAAGATGACCTGAGAAAGGCTCGAAATCTGAATCAGATCGCCATTCGATATCTGGACTCGGATCTTGGGAACTCCCTGCGAACCTGAGGAGTCAAGAACTTCGTTGTACGAGTCCGTGCCATGCACGATGAAGTCGCCGCTCTGACCTGGACCCGTCGTCACGTCGTACAGACCCGGCGCCACATCGGTGCCGCCGGTGAAGTTCCCAGCGCCGAGCGTGACTGCGGTGCCCTTGACCTGTCGGGTCGGGACCGTCGTCGTGGGTGCGTTCACCGCACCTACTGGGGGTCGTGTCGTTGTGGTCGTCGGTGTAGATGTGCCCGTTGGCACTGGATCGCTTGTTGGGGTGGTGGTGGTGTTGGTGTTTGTCGATGCCGCTGCATCTTGCAACGCTGGCTTGGTGGGGGTGGTCGTTTGAGTGGTGCCGGCACTGTTGGCCTGTGTTCCAGCGTTGTTGTTGGTGTGGGTTGGTGGGCTTGGTGAGCCGCTCGACGATGACGGAGACATTGACGATGGTGCGATCGTTGACGGTGGCGCAGTTGGTATGCCCGGGACAAGCGAACCGTAAGAACTCGATGTGGGCGGCGTTGTTGTTCCGCTCGTAGAAGCGGAGTTCGCAGTTGCAATGGCGGGGCTCCGAGTCGTTGGTGGCGAACCAGGATGGAGTCCCAAAGACAAAGCAATCACCGCAATGCCCAAGACAGATGCGGTCCCGATCCCGTTTTGCCAACGCCGGATCCTCACTTCATTTCTGAAATTGTGACCTCATCGATTGTCCACTTTGCACGCTCAGCTTCGGATATACCCAGGCACGCAGTGCTTCACCCAGTTAACTGGATCTCTTGAGGGCTATGGCACCACGCGCTCGATCATCAACCCCCGTTTTCGGCGCTCTTGGACGGAAGTCTCGGGTATCTGACCTGTCGACGTTTCTCAAGCAGGGAGCCGGCCCAGTTCCTGCAATGTCGCCCGCGCAATCGTGCCGAGTTCGATCGTCCCAAGGTCGTTGTGTCCGAACCAACCAAGTTCGAGCACCTCGTCGCCGTCGGCCCGCTGCATACCGCCTATCGGACGAGCCTCGTAGACGATTGTGACGTAGGCAGTCTCGTCCCCGTTGGGATACGTGACTCTGAAACTGGGGCCTCCCAGTGTGGTGACCAGGCGGGTCAGCTCGACGAGCAGCCCTGTCTCCTCTTGGGTCTCGCGAATTGCAGCTTCGTCTGGCCGCTCATCGACTTCAACGGCCCCGCCGACAAGGCCCCAAAGGCCGGAGTCTGCATGTCGGACGAGCAGGAGGCGATCACGGTCATCTTGAACGAGCACACTCACCGAAGGGAGTAGCAGCAGCTCCTTCCCGATCAGTCGACGAAGCCGCCGCACGTAATCGGACATGGCCATGGTCAAACGGTAGGCGTTTCAACGATCTCGCGGTGGTGCTTCGTGGCGTATCTCAAAACGCCGGTTCGGGAACGAATCGTCTCGTCGATACCTTGAGGTTCATGAAGACCCTGATGGTTGAACACGATGCGCAAGAGGGCGGAGTTGGCCTGGCGGGCCCGCGGCGGGTTAAGCCCATGGCAGATCTGCCTGCCGCTCGAGGCGCGAACGGAGCGTACTGTCGTAGCTCAGGATCTTTGCCCTACCATCCCAACTCTCTCAACCGGGCGTCGCTGATGCCGAAATGGTGTCCGACCTCGTGAATGACCGTCTGGCGAACTTGACGCTCCACGTCTTGGGTGTTCTCACATGCGCTGCAGATCGTTTCCTTGAAAATCGTGATCCTGTCGGGCATCGATGCTGAGTATCCACCTCGATTTGTCAGCGGTACGCCCTGATAGAGCCCGAACAGCTGCCCAGGTGGACTGAAGTCATCGATCAGGACGACCACGTTATCCATGGCCGCTCGCAACTCCGCTGGAATGTCATCGAGAGCGTTCGCCACAAGGGTCTCGAACTCTTCAAGGGACACCGTGACCACGCCTTCACATCATTCCAAGGATCAATGCGGGAGGTACGGCGGGCCGAGACCGAGACCGAGACCGATGACTTCGGCACGAGTCGTCCGTCCATCCCTCCGTGGGGCCCGGCGCACCACACCTCGAACAAGCGGACGATCGATAACAGGGGTGGCAACCATGAGTGACCGGCAACCGGCTGAGACCGTCAACCTTGACCGCTATGAGAACGCGGTGATCCCCTGGGCGAGGCCACATGAGCTCTTCGTGTCAGGTCCGAAGGGCCCGTTGGCCGGCTTCTTTTTGGGTACCGTCCGACCGGACGGGCGATCGCATGCCGCCGGCGTTGGCGCGGTGTGGCACGACGGTGACCTGTATTTCACCAGCGGGCCCCAAACACGCAAGGCTCGTAATTTGCAGTCGAACCCAGCCTGCACGCTCTCGGTCAAGTTCCCCGGCATGGATCTCACCCTCGAGGGTGAGGCGACCAGAGTCACCGAGCCCGCACTTTTGGAACAGCTGGCTGCCGCTTACCGGGACCTGGGATGGCCTGCCGAGGTTGCCGACGACGCCTTCACTGCACCATTCAGTGCGCCGAGCGCCGGGCCACCACCCTGGCATCTGTACCGATTCACCTTCTCCATGGTCGTTGGCCTGAGCACCACCGAGACCAGCGGCGCCACACGGTGGCGCTTCAGTCGTTGACGGGTGCGCTCATTCAGTGCCAGATATGCCACAGCGCAACCCGAGCGATGGGGCTTCACAGCACCACCGACCAAAGGGCCTACAGGGTTTGATAAGAGTGACCGCTGCATCAGCAGCTAGGAGTCGTGTGGGGTAAACAGTGAGGTGATGCGCGTCGGCATATCGATTGGCACCACGTTCTCGACGAACGGCCCGAACGGCCACCGGGAAGGACCGTTCGCGGTACTCAACGAGGTGCGGGCCGCCAATCGGGCCGGCCTCGATACCTTGACTCTGGGCGACCACCACTCCACCGGTCCGGCTGGATACGTGCAGAACGTGCCGATGCTCGGTCGCGCTCTCGCGGAATGGACGGATCGCCCCCTTGGCTGCCTCTTTCTGGTCCCGTTATGGCATCCGGTGCTCATGGCTGAGCAGATCGGGACGCTGGCGGCGATGTCCTTCGGTCCATTCATCGTGCAGACCGGCCTCGGTGCCGGTGCCGGACAGTTTCGGGCCATGGGAGCCGATCTGGGTCAACGGGCTGCCCGACTCGAGGCGGGCATACTCGCGGTCCAGGCCCTGTTGCGTGGCGAGACGGTTGATAGTGAGCCTTTCGCCGTCCACGGAGCCCGGGTCGCGCCGCTCCCGCCCGAGGGAGTGGAATGGTGGATCGGTGGGGGTGTAGCGAAGGCGATCGATCGGGCTGCACGGCTCGGTGACTGTTGGTACGGCAATGCCGACCTCACCCCCGAGACGGCCGCTCGGGATATCGACATCTACCGGGAAGCGTGCGCTCGCTACGGTCGCGATCCGATCCGCATCCCGATCCGAAAGGATGTGTTTATCGCCGACAACCAGGCCGCAGCCGAGAAGGTGGGCAGTGCCCTCGTGGCCGGCGGCTACCGGGGCTTCGAGCGCCAAGCCGTTGCCTACGGCGATCCCGACAGCGTCGCAGAGGAACTCTCGGCCTTCAAGGATTTGGGTTTCACAGACATCATCATCAGAACCATGGCACCAATTCCTCCCGAGGTTGGGCCGGACGCGGCGGTTCGCTCCGTCGAGCTGGCAGGCGATGTGCGCGCCCGGCTCGCCTGACTAGGAAACGACCTCTCCATCACTCTCACTGAGCCAGTCGTCGGTCCGGGATAAACCAGATAACCGCGACGGCGACGTAGAGCGCATACGAAATCAGGGGTGTGGCGAAGGCCAACCCAATGGCAAGCGCATAAAGGACAATCGAAACGATTCCCTTGTAGTCAGGCCCGATCGACCTTGCGACCCTGGACTCAGCACCGTTCGCCCGGATAATGACTCGCACGAGCCCCCAGTAGGCAATCGCCGCCCCGAGCGCGACCAGCCCATAAGCACTCGCTGGCAAGGAGTGACGCGGGTACTTGCCTACCCATGCCGTGACGATGGGAAGGAGCGACAACCAGAACAAGACGACGAGATTGGCCCACATGACTGCGCCGTTCATCCGGTCGGTGGCCCGCAGCAGATGATGGTGGTTGTTCCAGTAGATACCGATGAACACGAAGCTGAGCACGTAGACCAGCAGCTGGGGCAGAACCTGGTGCAGGTCCTCCCACGACGCGCCATTCGGGGGCCTGATGTTGAACGCCATGATGGTGATGATTACCGCCATCACCCCATCGCTGAACCCCTCCAGCCTGTCGGTGTCGCCAAGCCGCAGTCCTCTTAGGCCCGAGGGCCCACGTTCGGGCTGCTCAGCGTCTACCACGCGTCACCTGTTGGGCGCCTGCGCATTTTCCATCCCTCATCGTGTGCTCGTGTGGCGCCACGCTCGTCTGAGATCGGGGGATTCATCGGCGGGCGGGCGGCGCATTGACTTGAGATTACGCTCACAGTCCATAGCTGCCCGGTTCGGAGCCGGTTTTATCGGTCGATCTCGCGCATCAGTCCGTCGACCACAATCGCCGCGCGACACGCCTCTTCCGCGAACCGCAGCATCTGATCCTGCTGCAATGCGAGCCCGTAGGTCTCAAGGTCTTCGCAACTTCGTCCGTGGATGAGTTCGCCCAAGAGGTCGGCTCTGTTCTGGAGAATGGCATCGAGTTCCGTCCGGGTGGTCGGCATCGTCATGACTGCAGTATCCGGTAGGTCAAGGTTCAGGGCAGCCATGGCTTGCTCAAACTCCTCCCGCACTTGGGCGAACCGGAGCCTGGCAGCCTCAAGCGGCGTCTTCATGTCACAATCGTCCCACGGGAACAGCGTCGCTCGATGGCCTCTTCTGCCCCTGAACGGCCGGCGGGGCGGACAGTGACCTCGTGGGAGCCGCAATGCACGACACGAGTTTGCCCAACTCCTCGCTCAGCGCGGCAGGAGGCCACCGCGGGGGCCACGGCCGGAGAACATGTCGTCGCAGAACTACGATGTACCGGCGGGTTTGGCGGCCTCACCGGGCGGGGAGAGTCAAGGGGATCAATGTGCGAGTCGGTTGCGGCCTGATCGGGATCCTGGTCGTCGTCGTGATCCTGGGGATCGCCGCGGCGCTGACGGTCTCCTCACTCGGGGGGAACCCGGCGGGGACCATCATCGGCAGCGCTGGCCGAGGCGCGAGCGGGACCGCGAACGGAGGAACGCGCGCAACGGCGGCCGGCATACCGGCACAGGCCGCTATCACGGCGTGCGAAGCCGACGCCGCGACGGTCAAGACCGCCGTGGCGGATTACAGCGCGGCCAACGGTGTCAGTCCTTCCGTCGTCACGGTCGCGTCGCTGACATCAGGACCCTCGCCGTACTTCAGGTCCTACCCGTCGAGTCCCGACTTCACGATCTCAATCGTCTCCGGCGTGGTGATGATTGCGGCTCCTTCAAAGGCCTCTCCTGTCCCCTTCGGCACTGCAGGAGCGTGCGCCAAGGCAGGGCCGTAACCGGGCCCCCTGGAGCCGGTGCAATCTCGGGAAGCCGTTGCTCAACGAGATCAGGTGTCTTGCGGTGGGAGCTCCCTCGTTGGCGGCCGCGCCGGTGTGGCGACTGGGGGTGCCGCACCGTTGGTACTGGTGTCGCCCAAGTTCTCGTTACGCAAAGTTGAGAGGAGCACCTCGGCCGCGCCCATGAGGCTCGTCGCCTCATAGGGCACCACGATCTTCGCGTTCTCTGACGCGGCGATGTCCTGGAGCGCCTTGAGCTGCAGCACGGCCAGGGTGTGCGGGTTGATGGTGGCGGTGTCGATGGATGTGAGGCGGGATGCCTCGCCCTGCCCACGCAGCTCGAGCGCCTTCTTCTCGCCCTCGGCCTGCAGCTCCAGCACCTTCATCTGCGCCTCGGCCCGCAAGATGGCCGACTGCTTGGCGCCCTCGGCCTCGAGCACCGCGGCCGACTTGCGGCCTCCAGCCTGGTTGACGGCGGCCTGCTGCTCTCCCTCCGACTTCAGGATCAGCGCCCGCTTGTGTTGCTCGGCTTCCTTCTGCTCGGACATCGCCTGGACCACGTTCATGGGCGGGGTGATGTCGAGGATCTCGATCCGGTTCAAGCGCACACCCCACTTCGCCGTGGGGTCGGACATGTGGTCCTGCATGCGGCTGTTGATCATCTCGCGCTCGGAGAGAGCCTGGTCCAGCGACAGCTCGCCGAAGACGGCGCGCAACGCCGTGCGCGAAAGCTGGTCGACCGCCAACTGGAAGTCGTTGATCTCGAACAGAGCTGACTTCACGTCGATCACCTGGCAGAAGATGGTGGCACTCACCTGCAGCGAGACGTTGTCCTTGGTGATGACCGCCTGCTGGTCACCCGTCATCGGGAATTCGCGCACGTCCACTTTCTCCATCCGGTCGATGAAGGGCATCAGAATGTGCAGACCCGGCTGCATGACGGCGCGGAACTCGCCAAGGCGCTTGACCACGCCGACACTCCCCTGTTGGACGATCTTGAGGGAGCGGGAAATGAACCACATGCCGGCGGCGACAACAACGACGCCCGCTGCGAGACCGACGAGCACGGTCCCAAACGTTGACGCGAGCAACATGGAGGGGTCCTCCTTAACTGTCAACTGCGTAGACCACGAGTAGCCCGCGTTCTACATCCGCGACGACGACGTTCGTCCCCACGGCGATACTCTCGTCAGGGTCGAGAGGGATTGCCAACCACTCCTCTCCCCTGGCCCGGATCCGACCCGGATGGTGCGCGCCGTCGATCGCCTTGGTCACCAACGCCGTGTCGCCGACCATACCTTGAACTCCGCTGAGCACAGCTCCAGGCTACTAGCGCCCGATAAAAACAGGCTCTCGCTTCTCGCCAAATGCGGCCATGGCCTCTGCGGTGTCCGTCGTCGAGAAGTTCAGGGCCTGGCAGCGGGCCTCGTCTTCGACCGCCTGTTCCATCGACGACATCGAGGAGGCATGGAGCAGCGTCTTGGTCATGGACAGCGCGAGCGGCGGCCCTGCGGCGAGCGAGGTGGCCCAGTCGTCCACGAAGGCATCGAGCTCGTCGACGGGCAGCACCCGGTTGACGAGGCCGATGGCCGCCGCCTCCTGGCCGCTCCACATGCCTCCGAAGAGCGCGATCTCCTTGGCGCGAGCCATACCGACGAGGCGGGGCAGCAGCCACGAGGCGCCGTTGTCGAGGGAGAGGCTGCGCTTGGAGAAGATCATGGAGAGCCGGGTCCGGTCGCTGCAGACGATGAGGTCGCACCCCAGCGCCAAGGACAGACCCGCTCCGACGGCCACCCCGTCCACCTTCGCGATGGTCGGTTTGGTGACGTGATGCAGTCCCAGCGCCACGTCGCCGAGGCGGCGCATACGGGCCAGGCCCGAGCGCGTCGGGTCGGTGGCCGGACCGTTGGGGTCAGAGAGATCCGCGCCCGAGCAGAAGGCACCACCCGCACCGGTGAGCACCATCGCCCGGTCATCGGGGCGATCTTCTACTTCGGCGAAGATTTCCTTGAGCTCGTCCAACATCACACCGTTGGCGGCGTTCTTGCGCTCGGGGCGGTTCATCGTCACGGTGACGACGCCGTCCTTGCGCTCGACAATGAGGGTCTCCATGCCCATCGACCCTATGCCGCGCGATATCAGAACGCACCTTCGACGATGTGCAGCGTCCGGCCCAACATGGTGACAACATCGAAGCGCACCTCGGACCAGCGCCGATCCTGAGTGCGCAGGAAGGCCGCGGCCAGGCGGCGCAGCCGGCGCTGCTTGGCCAGCGTCACGGCCTCAAGCGGGTGGCCGTGGGTGGTGCGGCTGCGTGCCTTCACCTCGCAGACGACCAGAGTCTCGCCCCGAGCACAGATCAGGTCGATCTCCCCGGCCGCGCAGCGCCAGTTCCGTGCCAGCACGGCGTACCCGTGCGTGCGGTAGAGCGCGGCGGCCCGGTCCTCACCGAGATGGCCCAGGGCGGCCTTGCGTTTGTTGCCATCTCCCACCGGGGGGAACGGTCGCGCCGGAGCGGCCCGTGGGGACGTCTCCGACGTTTCTCAGAACTATAAACCACCCTACTTATAGTTTTGAAAACCATCCCCGGCGGCCACGCCGGCGGATCAGAGTCAGAGCTCCTGTTCGGGCAGCCGTTCAATGTTGACGTCTCGGAACGTGACCACACGCACCTCGGGCACGAAGCGAGCCGGGCGGTACATGTCCCACACCCAGGCGTCGCGCAGCTCGAGCTCGATGCACGCCGGCGTCGTGTCGGACCGCACGTTCAGCGACACCTCGTTGGCCAGGTAGAAGCGGCGCTCCGTCTCAATGACATAGGCGAAGACCGGAAGGACGGCTCGGTACTCCTGAACGAGCCCGAGTTCGATCTCGGACTCGTAGCGCTCGAGGTCCTCCTCGCTCATGCCGCGCCGGTCCTACTCGTCCGCGATCTCCTTATCGGCCCCTTTACCGGCCCTGGTGGCCTTCTGGCCCGCCACTTCGATCTCGTCCACCAGCTCGACCGCCTCGACCGCCTCGACCGCCTCGACCTCATCCACCTCGGTCTCGAGCTCGTCGTCCTCGACGACGTCCTCGACGACTGCGGCGGCTACGGCCTTGCCCCGGGGCACACGACGCTCCTTGATCTTGGCCGCTTTCCCGTGGCGGTCACGCAGGTAGTAGAGCTTGGCCCGCCGCACGTCACCCAGCGTGGCGACCTCGATCTTCGCGATCGTGGGCGAATGCACCGGAAACGTCCGTTCGACGCCCACACCGAAGCTCACCTTGCGCACGGTGAACGTCTCCTGGACCCCACCGCCCTGCCGCCGCATGACTGCGCCCTGGAAGACCTGGACCCGCTCCCGGTTCCCTTCGACGACCCGGACGTGGACCTTGACGGTGTCGCCGGGGCGAAACTCGGGGATGTCGTCGCGCAGGCTGTCGCGATCGATCGTTTCGGTGGGGTGCATGGGAGGAGTCCTTCGGTCACTCCGGCGCAGTGCCGGACGGAACATCGTAGCCGTGCTCGGCCAGGGCCCGCACGTCGCTCGCGCTGAGTGTCGACGCCCTGACCAGGCGCTCGATCAGGTCCGGGCGCCGCTCCGCGGTGCGCAGCAGGGCTTGGGTGCGGCGCCAGGCCGCCACCGCGCCGTGATCCCCCGAGCGCAGCACCTCGGGCACCGCCCACCCCCGGAACTCGGCCGGTCGGGTGTACTGGGGGTACTCGAGGAGGCCGTCCGTGAAGCTCTCCTCCAGCGGCGAGTCCTCATTGCCCAGCACTTCGGGCAGAAGTCGGGCCACCGTCTCCACCACAACCAGCGCCGCGAGTTCCCCCCCGGCCAGCACGTAGTCGCCCACCGACAGCTCGCCGTCGACCAGATGGTCAGCCACCCGCTGGTCCACACCTTCGTAGCGGCCGCACAGCAGGGAGAACCCCCCGCCGTTGCTCGCCGCCGGCCCCGCCAGCCCCGCCGGCCCCGACGACCCCGGCAGTCCCGCCAGCTCGCTCGCCACCTCCTGATCGAAGCGCCGCCCACCGGGCGCGAGCAGGTAGAGGGGCCGCGGCAGGTCCGGCACCGCCTCGATACACCGGAACAACGGCTCGGCCATCAGCACCATCCCGGCGCCGCCGCCGAACGGGCTGTCGTCGACCGAGCGCCGGGGGTCGCTGGCGCCCTGGCGCAGGTCGTGCACCCGCACGTCGAGGGCTCCGGCGTCGGCCGCCCGACCCAGGATGGACACGCCGCAGTAACCGGCGACGACTTCGGGGAAGATCGTGAAGACGTCGATCCTCACGACGGCGACCGCCTCACAGGTCGAGCAACCCCTCGGGGATGTCGACCTCGACCATGCGCGCGGCAGCGTCGTGGTGGGTGACGAAGCGGAGCGGGATCAGCGCGCCCGATTCGAGCACCAGGAGGTCGCTCGCCGGATTGGCTTCCACCGCCCCGATCCGGCCTAGCTCGGTCCCGAAAGCGTCCCGCACCGCCGCACCGACCAGTTCATGCACCCACATGGTGCCGGGCTCGTCGATGGGCTCCGCCTCGAGCTCAATCCCCCGCAGCCGCTCGGCGGCCGTCCGGTCCGCGATCCCCTCGAACAAGACGATGAAGCGATCACCGCCGAAGGGTTTGGACCACACGACGCGCACGGTGCCCTGGGCCGAGGCGAGCTCCGTGCCCGGGTCCAGCCGCTGTGTGTGGTCAGTCCAGAGCTGGACGACCACCTCGCCCCGCAAGCCGTGGGCCTTGGTGACCCGGCCGACCTTGAGCAGCTCAGTCGTCGACGATGTCCACGCTGGCCTGGACGCCGTCCTTGGCGCCCGCCACGTTGACCAGGGTCCGGATCGCTTGGGCCGTGCGGCCCCGGCGCCCGATGACCCGGCCCATGTCGTCGGGGGCCACGTGGAGGCTCAGGCGGAGGCCGCTGCGGCGCTCCTCGGTGTCGATCACGACCGCGTCGGGGTCGTTGGACAGTGAACG
The DNA here is from genome assembly GCA_963744225.1 of uncultured Acidimicrobiaceae bacterium. GTDB lineage: Bacteria > Actinomycetota > Acidimicrobiia > Acidimicrobiales > RAAP-2 > Bog-473. The sequence continues at coordinate 2,001,987 of CAVUSV010000004.1, read as the reverse complement.
CGCCAGGTAGGCGAGAACGGCCAGAGGCGTGCCCTCATCGGCTCCGCTGCGCTCGTTCCCCTCGCCGCCGTCGCCGCCCTCGTCGGCCTCGTCGTCGAATTCATCGTCGAACTCGTCGACCTCGTCGACCTGCCCGCCACCGGTCTGGTTGATGTCGCCCGCTTCGTAGAGATCGGTCACTTCGCCCTCGCGGCGGCGAACTCGTCCCAGGCGCCGGAAGTCTTGAGGAGACGCTCGACCCGCTCGGTCGGCTGAGCGCCGTTGACCAGCCACTTCACTGCCTTCTCGTTGTCGATCTGGATGACGGCGTCGGGTTCGGCCGTCGAGGCTCCCCTGGGCGCGTAGGTGCCCAGGATCTCCAGGAAGCGGCCGTCACGGGGCGACCGGCTGTCGGCAGCCACGACTCGATAGGTCGGCTGCTTCTTCTTACCCATCCGCACCAGGCGGAGCTTGACTGCCACGAACTGATTCCTCCACTCGATCTGGGGCCTGCCCGCACTCGATCTGGGGCGTGCCCGACTGCCCATTCTGGCAGATGGCGGACCTACCGGCCTTTCGGCGGGGTGACCCGCCCGCCTTTCTTCTTCTTCTTGGTCCCCTTGTTGACGGTCACCGCCGGCCGGGCGGCCCCCACGGCGGGCAGGCCGGGCATCCCCGCGGGGAGCTCGTCGCCGTCGCCCATCAGCTGAGAGAGCATGTCGAAGTCGGCCCCGCCGGGGCCGCCGGGAGCGCCGGGCGCACCCGGGGCGCCGGGCAGCCCGGCCCCTGCTGCCTGCTGGGCCATCTTGCGGGCGGCGCGGCCACTCATCCCAGGCATGGACGGCATCCCGGGGAGGTTGGGCATGTTCCCCGAAGCCATCCCCTTCATCATCTTTTGCATCTCCTTGAATTGCTTCAGCAGGCTGTTGACGTCCTGGATCGACGTACCGGAGCCTCGGGCCACCCTGCTGCGGCGGGACCCGTCGATCAAGGCGACGTCGTTGCGCTCCGCCGGGGTCATGGAGCAGACGATGGCCTCGACCTTGGCCACCTCGCCGTCGTCGATCTGGCCGGCGGCCTGGCGCATCTCCTTGGACATCCCCGGCATGAGCCGCATCAGGCCGCCGAGCGAGCCCATCTTCTTGACCTGGCGCAGCTGGGAGAGGAAGTCCTCGAGGGTGAACTGGCCCTGCATGAGGCGGCTGGCACTCTTGGCCACCTCATCGGAGTCCATGGTGCGCTCCGCCTGTTCAATCAGGCTCCGCACGTCGCCCATGCCCAGGATCCGCTCCGCCATGCGGTCGGGGTGGAAGAGGTCGAAGTCGACCAGGCGCTCGCCCGTGCTGGCAAAGGCGATGGGCCGGCCGACGACACCCTTCACCGACAGCGCGGCGCCACCGCGCGCGTCACCGTCGAGTTTGGTCAGGATCACGCCGCTCAGCTCGAGCGCGTCGTGGAAGGCCTTTGCGGTGGCCACCGCGTCCTGGCCGATCATGGCGTCGATGACCAAGAACGTGTAGTGGGGCTCCGTCGCGGCCGAGATGGCGCGGATCTGCTCCATGAGGTCGGCGTCGATCGTGAGCCGGCCAGCGGTGTCGATGATGCAGATGTCCCGGCCCAGCCGCCGAGCCTCTTCCACGCCGGCCTTCGCGCAGCGGACCGGATCGGTCGGCTCGCTGAAAACCGTGACGCCCGCCTGCTCCCCGAGCACGCGCAGCTGCTCGACGGCAGCCGGCCGCTGCAAGTCGGCGCCGACGAGGAGTGGATTCCGTCCCTGCTGCTTCCACCACAGGGCAAGCTTGGCCGAGTTGGTGGTCTTCCCCGAGCCCTGGAGCCCAGCCATCAGCACGACCGTGGGTGGCCGGGACGCGTAGCTGAGCTTGAGCGTCTCACCGCCGAGCACGGCGACAAGTTCCTCGTGCACGGCCCTGATGACTTGCTGGCCCGGGGTCAGGCTCTTGGAGAGGGCCTCCGTGCTGACCCGCAGCCGGATGCCGTCGCAGAAGCGGCGGGCGACGGTGAGCTCGACGTCGGCCTCGAGCAGCGCGGTGCGGATCTCGCCCAGCGCTTCGTCGAGATCGGCGTCGCTGATGCGCCCTTTGCCCCGGAGCCGGGTCGAGATCCGCTCCAGGCGGTCAGACAGGGCGTCGAACATGGTCACTCAGGTTAGTGGCGCCATGCCCACGGACAGCAGACGGGAGCGCAGTCGACGTTTCTCAGAACTATCAACGGACCTATTTATAGTTTTCAGAAAGACACCCGGGGGGACGAAGGACCCGTACGACCCCGTACGCTCCGAGCGTGGGCCGGCGCGCTCCCGCTTTGCACTACGTCCCCTATGGCGACCTGACCGGCGCGCCGAGTGTGATCGTGGACGGCTCGCCAGCCGAGGGCACCGTGCTCTGCCTGTCCCACTGGCCCGGCATCGACAGCCCAACCGAATTCGCGGCGGACCTCTCGGCCCAGATGGCCTTCGCCTACCTCGACGCGTTCGACCTCCACAGCCCCGCAGAGGCCGTGTCGAACAATCATTTCGACCAGGACGGACTGGTGGGGCTGTTTGCGCTCGCAAGTCCGGACGACGCGCTGGCGCGCCGGGACCTTCTCGTAGAGGTCGCGCGGGCGGGCGACTTCGCCGTGACCTCGTCGCGCACCGCAGCGCGTATCTCCATGGTGCTCTCGGCCTTCGCTGACCCCGAGCGAAGTCCGCTGCCGGGCCTGCCGCCCGACGACGACGCGCGGACGGCGGCACTGTACAGCGAGCTGCTCGGCCGAGTGGCTGAGATCTGCGACAGACCCGATCGCTACCGAGACCTGTGGGCCGAGGAAGACGGGACGCTCGGGGCCAGCGAGGCGGCCCTGGCATCCGGCGCGGTGACCATTACGGAATTGCCCGACGTGGATCTCGCAGTGGTCATTGTGCCCGAGGCCGCGCCCGATCGCGGCGGCCACCGCTTCGGCGGGCAGTGGGCGGCGGCGGCTGGCCTGCACCCCATGGCGGTCCATAACGCCACAGATCGTGGTGCGCTGCTCACCATCCGGGGGCGCCGCTACGAGTTTGCTTACCGCTACGAGAGTTGGGTGCAGTACCGCAGCCGCGTCGTGCGCCCACGCGTCGACCTGGGCCCGTTGGCATCGCAGCTGACCGCCGAAGAGCGGCGGGCGGGCGGGACCGCCACATGGATCGCCGGAGGGGTGGCGGGCCTGACGCCGGGCCTCTCCCCCGCGGGCGGGGCGGAGAGCAGCCTGGAGGCCGATGTCGTGCGCGCCATCGTCGCGGCACACCTGCGCGCAGCGCCTCCGGCATGGGATCCCTACCGCGTCACCCGCTGACCCTGCTACCCCACGGCCCTGACGAACGGCTACCTTCTCGCCCCATGTCGCTCCGTTCTTTCAAGCTGCGTACCGTCGCGCTCGTGATCCCGGCCGCCGGCGCGCTTGGCCTGGCCGCATGCAGTTCGTCGCCGTCGAACTCGTCGAGTTCCTCGGCCACGACGGGCGCAGCAGGCGGAGCATCCACGACTTCGACCACGGGCGCCGCAGCAGGCGCGACCTCCACCACGGCCCCGGGCGGGGGCGCGTTGGTCGCCATCGCCCCTATCGCACCGGCAGACCGCTCCCCCGCCGGCACCGCGGGAACTGCACCGACCGTCACCGTCCCGACTGGTACGGCCCCGACAAAGATGGAAAGCGCCGACCTGATCACCGGCACCGGCCCCGTCGCCGCGTCGGGGAAAAACGTCACGGTCCAGTACGTGCTGGCGACCTACTCCAGCGGCAAGATGATCCAGTCGTCGTGGACGAGCCAGCCGTTCTCGTTCACTCTGGGCGGCGGACAGGTGATCCCGGGATGGGACAAGGGTGTCGTCGGCATGAAGATGGGTGGCCGGCGCGAGCTGATCATCCCGCCGAGCCTCGGCTACGGAGCCCAGGCGCCAGGGCCTGGCATCGCCGCCAACGACACGCTCGTCTTCGTCATCGATCTCCTCCAGGTCAACTGAGCCGGCGGGCATCACACATGGAGGTCTCCGCCCACATCGACGCCCTGCGGGACGAGGGCGAGCTGATGGCGGCGGCCGTGGACAGGGCGGACCCCGGGGCCGCCGTCCCGACATGCCCCGAGTGGACCATGCGCGACCTTGTGCGGCACACGGGCGGCGTGCACCGCTGGGCCACCGGCTACGTGGCTGACGCGCGCACCGAAGTGCGCACTGCCGGATTGGACGAGATCGTCGGCACATGGCCCGACGACACCGAGCTCGCCGGCTGGTTCCGGCAAGGGTTCGCCGCGTTGGTCACAGCGCTGACGACCGCACCGGCCGACCTCGACTGTTGGACCTTTTTCCCGCGCCCTCTCCGCTCGCCATGTGGGCCCGTCGGCAGGCGCACGAGACGGCGATCCATCGGGTCGACGCCGAGCTGGCGTCGGACGTTGTGACGCACCCGTTCGCGCCGCCCTTCGCGGCCGACGGCGTCGACGAGTTGTTGACATGCTTCGTCCCACGCCGCTCCACGAAGTTGCGGGCTGAGAGCCCGACCGCACTGGCCGTGCGCTGTCGCGATGTGGATGCTGGGTGGACACTGCACCTCGACGGCGACGGCGTCACCACCACGAAGGAAACGGGCGAAGGTGCCGCGGCCGCCTGTGCGGTGACCGGGGCGGCGTGCGACCTCTACCTTGCGCTGTGGAACCGCTCCGGTCCGGATCCGCTGACCATCGAGGGAGACGCGTCGGTGCTCGACCTGTTCCTCGACCGGGTCAACGTGCGCTGGAGTTGATCAGAGCGGATCGGAGGGCCGGCGGCGGGCGAAGAGCCAGTAGGCCATCGATCCCGTCGTGTTCAGCCTGATCCACGCGCCCCAGAGCAACTTGGGACCCCGTATCGCCGCGGCCGGGCGTTGACGGAGGTCGCGCAGCGTCAACGCGGCAACGATCATGTGGACGACCAGCGCGACAGCGATGATCATCTTCTGCTGATCCGTCAGATTGCGAAGGTCCCGGACGCGCTCACTCCCAGCGTCGACGCTTGCCTCCCCTGCCTCCAGATCGCTGCGGTCGTCACTGCCGTTCGATGCTGAAGTCGAGCTCATTGCCTCGTCCCTCCGATTGGGCGGTCGGACTGCCCCTATGGATGCACGTTAGCGACGCCTGTGTCCTATGTCCCTTGACGCTTGGAGCAGTCCCTCCCGGCGCATGGCGGATTCAGTCCAGCCCGAGGAGGGCGTCGACGAACTCGTCGGGATCGAAGTCGACCAGGTCGTCTGGTCCTTCGCCGAGGCCGACGAGCTTCACGGGCAGGCCGAGCTCGCGCTGCACCGCGATCACGATCCCCCCCTTGGCCGTGCCATCGAGCTTGGTAAGCACGATGCCGGTGACCTCGACGGCCTCGGTGAACTGGCGGGCCTGGGCAAGCGCGTTCTGCCCCGTCGTAGCGTCGAGCACCAGCAACACCTCGGTGACGTTGCCGGGCTCGCGTCCTGCCACTCGCCGGATCTTCTTGAGCTCTTCGACCAGGTTGACCTTGGTGTGCAGGCGGCCAGCCGTGTCCGCCAGGACGAGGTCGTTGCCCCGTGCCGCCGCGCGCTGGACGGCGTCGAACACCACGGCGCTCGGGTCACCTCCCTCGGCGCCCCGCACGATCTCGGTGCCGGTGCGCTCGGCCCACATGGCGAGCTGGTCGGCGGCCGCAGCCCGGAAGGTGTCGCCCGCCGCCAGCAGCACCGAGTGACCGGCCGCCGACTGGCGCCGGGCCAGCTTGCCGATCGTCGTCGTCTTGCCCACTCCGTTCACGCCGACGATCAGCCAGACGTCGGGTGATCCCGCAATGCCGTCGAGGCGCATCGTGCGCGGGCCCACCGTTTCGAGGAGTTCGCGGATGGAATTCCCGAGTGCCTCGAGCAAGTCGCCGCCGCCGCTGATCTCCCTGGCCTCGACCTTCGCCCGGAGCGCCGCGAGGAGCGCGTTGGCCGTGGCGACGCCGACGTCGGCCCGGATGAGGGCCTCCTCCAATGAGTCCCAGGTAGCCGCGTCGATCCGGCCGGAACGCAGCGCGGCGACCGCCCCGCTGAAGAGCCCCCGCACATTGCCGAGGCGGCTTCGGTAGGTGGGCGGTGCGGCTGGCGGTGCTGCTGGCGGTGCGGCTGGCGGTGCAGCTGGCGGAGCGGCCGGCTCCGCTTCGACCGGCGCGCGCTCCGTCGCCGTCGGCGTCGCCGTCGTCCGCGGTGGCTGGGGCGGCGGCGTCGGTGGTGCCGAGGGCGGTGCCGGCAGCACAGTCGTGCCGCGCCCGCCGCGCCGGCGCGAGCGGGTGGCAGCGATCGTCCCGGCGGCGATGGCCAGGACGGCCACCACGATGATCAGGACGATGATGATCGTGCTCATGAAGGTGGCGCGTCGCCCCCGCGTTCACCCGCCTTCACAGCGGCCGCCGCTGCAGCGGCAGCCTCGGCGGCCGCAACCGCCGCCGCCTCCTCTGCGTACGTCGCCTCGCCCCCCTCGTCGTCGTACTCCTCTTCGTCCTCCCGGACGCGCCGTCGGGTGCGGGCCACAGCCGCCACCCCGGCGATGATCGCCAACACGGCCATCCCGATAAAGACGTAGGTGAGCGTGCCCGTCACGCGGGCTCTTTCTCCTTCTCCACTTTCTGGCTGACCACCTGCGACGAGCCGCCGGGCGCCATGGTCACGCCGTAGAGCGCGTCCCCCGTTTCCATCGTGCGCTTCTGATGGCTCACGATGAGCAGCTGCGCCTCGTCGCGGAACTCGCGCACGAGGGCCAGGAAACGGCTGAGGTTCACGTCATCGAGGGCCGCCTCGACCTCGTCCATCATGTAGAAAGGCGAGGGCCGGCTGCGGAACACCGCGAAGAGGAAAGCCAGCGCGGCCATCGAACGCTCACCGCCTGAGAGCAACGACACCCTCCGGACGTTGCGGCCCGCCGGACGCACCTCAATCTCGACGCCCGTGTTCAGGAGGTCGTCGGGCTCGAGCAGGACCAGCCGGCCCGTGCCGCCCGGGAACAGCATGGCGATGAGCGCGGAGAAGTGCTCGTTGACATCGGCCGCGGCGGCGGCAAAGGAGGTCATGATCTCGTGGTCGAGCGTTCGCACCACTTCGTGAAGCTCACGACGGGCGCCGCGCACGTCGTCGACCTGTGCCTCGAGATCCTTGTGGCGCTCCTCGAGGGCCGAGAGTTCTTCCAACGCGAGCGGATTCACTGGTCCGAGCGCGACGAGCTTGCGCTCGAGCTCCTCGGCGTGCTGCATGAGGGTCGTGCCCTCAGGCGCCTCGGGCTCGGCCAGCCCCGCCAGCTCGGCGGGCGCGGTCCCGAGCTCACGCGCGATGTGCTCGTGCAAGGCCTCGGTGCGCAGGTCGACCTCGTTGGCCTCCAGGTCGAGCGAGCGGGTGCGTGTGCGCACGGCCTCGAGGCGCTGTTCGGTCGTGTGGCGGTCCTGGCGCAGCTGCTCGAGGCGCTCGCCCCCGGCCCGCACTGCGTCGACCTGGTCCTGGTAGTCGTGACGGAGCGACGCGAAAATGCCGTCGAGCCGTTCGTGCTCCCGCGCGACCAGCGTCTCGAGTCGGGCCAGGGCGGTGCCCTCGGCCTCCAACCGGCGCCGGCGCGACGCCGCCGTGGCCCGCTCCTCGGCGTGGCCCTGCAGGCGGCGCTCCACTTCGGCCTGGCGCTCGCCCAGGACCCGGCGCCGCTCCGCGATGCCGGCCACGCGCACCTCGGCCTCCTGGCGGAGGCGGGAGGCCGCGGTCCGCCGCTCTTCGAGCGCCCGCCAAGCCTCCAGCGCCTCTTGGAGCTCCGGCAACGACCCCGCCAGCTGTGCCTGCTCGGCCGTCACGTCGGCCAGGCGCTGGTGCGCCGCCGCCAAGGCCGCCCGGGCGTCGTCGAGCTCACCGGTCAGGCGACGCTGCTCCTCGGCGGCCCGCTCGCGATCGATGCGCCCCGCCTCGCAGGTCGAGCCGTGGCGGTCGACGACCCGCTCGGCTGCGGCGCGAGCGTCGCGGGTGCGCGCCAGCCGCGATGCGGGCCTCGGTGAGGCGAGCCCGCTCCAGCTCCGCGGTCGCGCCTGCCTCCTCGGCCCGGCGCCGGGCCTCCTCGACGGCAGCGGCCGTGACCACCCCTGTGCCCGAGCGCACCCGCCAACCGGTCGCGGCGAAGCGATCGCCCTCGGGCGTGACCACCACGAGGTCGTCGCGGGCGAGCGAGAGGTCGATCGCCTCCTCCCAGCCGTCGACGCGTACCGCCCGACCCACCAGGGTGTCGAGGACCGACTCGGCGACGGTCCCGCCACGGCGCGCCCGGACGTGACCGCGCACGCGCTCGGCACTGCTGCCGGGCGGCAGCGGTTCGGCGCTGGCGGCGGCGCCGGACTGGCGGGGTGCCAGCACGGCGCCCGTGACGCCGCGCTCGCGCAGGGTCGCCAGCGCGGCCTGAGCGGAACGGCGGCCGTCGACGACGACCGCGGCAACGCCGGCGCCCACCGCGGCCTCGAAGGCGGCATCCCAGCCCTCGTCGATCTCGACCAGGTCGACCAGCGAGCCGACGACCCCGTCGACCTCGCGGAGCAGCTCGCGCCCGCCCGCCCCCTGGAGGTCCGACAGCGCCCGTTCCAGCGCCTCGGCTCGTGCGGCCGTCCGGTGGCGCGCCTCCTCGGCCGCATCCGCCGCGAGCTGGGCCGCTTCGGCCCCATGGGCGGCGGCCTCCAACTCGATGCTGCGGGCGCTCAGGTCGGACTCCAGCCCGGTGGTGGCTCGCTCGAGCTCCTCGGCTGCCTGTGTCAGCAGGTCGGCCCGTACCGCGGTGCCCGCCACCCGCTGCTCGAGGGCACCGACTCGGGCGCCCAGTGCATCGATGTCCTGCTGCTCTCGGGCGGCGGAGCGGGCCACCAGCTCGGTGCGGGCCCTGACCCGGGCGATCGCCTGGTCAGGGGCGTCGTCGCCCAGGACGGCCGACCACCGCTCCCGGAGCGCCGCGGTTTCCTCGTCCAGCGCCGCGAGAGCCGCAGCCAACTCGGCGCGCTCGGGCGCGCCGCCGACCTCTTCTTCGGCCTCTGCCACTGCGAGCTCGCTGGCCAGGCGGGCCGCCTCGGTCTCGAGCGTCGAGACAACGTCGACGTCGGCGTTGGCATCGAGTGCCGCCGCGACGGCGCGGCCCCGTTCGCGCAGCACGCCCGAGAGCCCGCGGGCACGCTCCACCAGCCCCTGCACCCGGCCCAGTGCGTTCGCCAGGTCCTCTTCGCGCCGTGACGACAGCTCCGCGGTCGTGGAGGTCGCCTCCTCGTCGAGTTGCTCGAGCGCGTCGTGCAGCTCGAGCTCCTCGTCGCGGCACACGGCCAGGCTCTGCGCGGCGACCCGGCGCCGCGCCACCAGGTCGGCCAGCTCGGTGCCCGCCAGGTACCGGCGCACCGCCAACAGCTCCGACGCCACCGAGTCGTGCGAGCGCGGCGGCGGCCGCCTGACGCTCCAAGGGGCGGATCTGGCGCCGCACCTCGCGGACCAGGTCACCCAGGCGTTCGAGGTTCTCGGCCGTGGCGGCCAGCCTGCGCTCGGCCCGTTCGCGCCGCCGGCGGTGCTTCAACACGCCGGCCGCCTCCTCAATGATGGCGCGCCGGTCCTCGGGCCGCGCGTTGAGCACGGTGTCGAGTTGCCCCTGGCCGATGATCATGTGCTGCTGGCGGCCCACGCCCGAGTCGCTGAGCAACTCCTGGATGTCAAGGAGCCGACACGGCGCCCCGTTGATGGCGTACTCGCTGTCGCCCGAGCGGAAGAGCGTGCGGGTGAGGGTGACTTCGGAAAGGTCGATGGATAATTTGCCCGACGAGTTGTCGATGGTCAGCGACACCTCGGCCCGCCCCAGCTGGGGCCGCGAGGAGGTCCCCGCGAAGATGACGTCCTCCATCTTCGCCGAGCGCAGGGAACGGGGGCCCTGGGCGCCCAAGACCCAGGTCACCGCGTCAACCACATTGGACTTGCCGCTGCCGTTGGGGCCGACGACGACAGTGATCCCCGGCTCGAACTCGAGCACCGTCGGGTCCGCGAAGGACTTGAAGCCCTTCATGGAGAGCGACTTCAGGAACATCGGGGCGACCCTATCGGGTGCCTAGGCGTCGGTGGGGACTATCGCTGACGATCCCGCACTACCCCGGCCCATATCTCCCTGGATCGGCCCCTCTCTCTCTAGACCTGGCAGTGCTCGCAGAAGAAGGTCGAGCGGCCTCCGCTCTTAACCCGGACGATCATGTTGCGGCAGCGCCGGCAGGGCTGGCCCTCGCGGTCGTAGACCTGGTGCGAACCTTGGAAACCGCCGATCTCGCCGAAGAGATCGCGGTACTGCTCGTCGGCCAGCGACGAGCCCCGGTGCTTGATCGCATCCGCCAGCGTCTCCACGATGGCCCGGTAGAGGCGCCGCACCTCCGTCGCCGTCAGCGAGTCCGCCAGCCGGTCGTAGCGCAGGCCGGCCTGGTAGAGCATCTCGTCGGAGTACAGGTTCCCGATCCCTGCCGTGAAGCTCTGGTCCATGAGAAGCGGCTTGATCCCGCCGTGGTGCTGGTGCAGCAGCGCTCCGAAGCGGTCCCAGCTCATGAGGTCCTCAATGGGGTCGAACCCGAGGTGGGACAGCTCGGGAATGGCCTTGCGGATGGCCGTGCCGTCGCCGCCGGCCGTCCCCGAGACGGGACTGAGCGGCGTGCCGTCCGCCTTGAGCGGCGGCGTGGACACGAACAGCTCGCCGAAGGTCCGGGGGTCCACGTAGCGCAGCTCGCCGCCCTGGGTGAAGGTGATGACGACATGGGTGTGCTTGGGCTTGGGGTCCTTGGGCGACTTGACCCGCAGCAGCTGCCCGCTCATGCCGAGATGCACGACGAGCGTGTCGCCGCTGTCGAGCGTGAGCAGCAAGTACTTGCCCAGCCGCCCAACGTTCTTGATGGTTTTCCCCTCGAGCAGGGCACGAAAGTGCTTGGCCGAGGCGTGGCGGCGCACCGAGCGCCCGTTGGCCACGGCCACGCTCTTGATCTTGCGGCCGACGACCTCGCGCGCCAGGTCCTGGCGCAAGGTCTCGACTTCGGGCAATTCAGGCACCGGTCAGCTCCTCCCAGGCCGCGCGGGCGGCCTCCTGCTCGGCGTCCTTCTTGGATCGCCCCTCGCCGGTCCCCCAACGGGTCCCACCGAGGTACACCTCAGCCACGTAGGCCCGGTCGTGGTCGGGTCCAGAACCCACCACGACGTAGCGCGGCGTTCCCTCGCCGTCACGGACCGCCTTTTCCTGCAGCCTGCTCTTGTGGTCGAAATCGTCGGGCTCCTCGCCGGCCCGCTCAATGGCGTCGCCGAGCTCGCGCAGCACGAGCTGCCGAGCCGCCTCCCAGCCGGCGTCGAGGTAGACGGCTCCGAGGATGGCCTCGAAGGCGTCGGCCAGGATGGACGCTTTGGTCCGGCCGCCTGACCCTTCTTCCCCCCGTCCGAGGAGGAGGACCTCACCCACCCCGAGCCGACCGGCCACCTGCGCCAGCACGCGGGCGTTGACGACAGCAGAACGGACCTTGGCCAGCTTCCCCTCGGCGAAGTCGGGGAAGCGGTCGTAGCTGTAGCCGGCGACGATCAGGCCGAGCACCGCGTCACCCAGGAATTCCAAGCGCTCGTTGGAGGGCGCACCGCCCTCCTGCTCGCCGCACCAGCTGCGGTGCGCGAGCGCATGGCGAAGAAGACTCAGGTCGCCGAAGGTATGGCCAAGTCGCTCGGCCAGCTTGGCCGCCCCCTCAGCTCCCGGTTCAACCCCCCTCGAGCTTGGCGTAGACGTAGTCAACTGCATCCCGGACCGTGCGTAGGTCCTCGAGGTCCTCGTCGTCGATGCGGAAACCCACCGTCCGCTCCCCCAGCTCCTCCTCGAGGGCTTCAACCAGTTCAATTAGGGCGAGGGAGTCCGCGTCGAGGTCCTCGACGAAGGAGGCGCCTTCGGTGATGGTGGAGGGGTCAGTCTCCAAGATGTCGGCCAGCTGGTCCCTGATCAGCTCGAACACCCCTTTGCGGTCGAGGGGCCCCTGATTCGTGTGGGTTTCGGCTGGCACGTGCACCAGTGTAGGCGTTTTCGGGCCGCAACCGCCCGTTTGTCCCCTGTGAACTGGGCTTTTACCCCGGCTCGGAGGAGCGCACCGCGGCAGCCACATGGTCGGCCAAGCCCCGTGTGGCGCACTCGTGGGCGACGAGCACCGCGTTCATCATGGCCGTTGCATTCGAGGATCCGTGGCTGATCACGCAGATGCCGTCGGTCCCGAGCAACATGGCCCCCCCGGTGTTCTCCGGCTCGAACTGGGCCGCCAGGGGGAGGAGATGCGGGAGGAGGACGTGGGCCGCCTCGCGGGTTGCGTCGTCGGTCCCGAAGACGCCCAGCATCGTGTCGAAGAGAAACCGCAGCGACCCTTCCAGGGTCTTGAGGGTTACGTTCCCGGTGAACCCGTCGGTCACGATGACGTCGGCCGGCGAGGGCAAGAGGTCGCGACCCTCGAGGTTCCCGAAAAACGCGAAACCGTCCGCGCCCGGGCTCTTCGTCGCAGCCGCCGCGAGCAGCCCGTGCGTCTCCTTGACCAGCGGCGTGCCCTTGGTCGGCTCCTCGCCGATCGAGAGGAGCCCCACCGTCGGGGACTCGGTGCCAAAACGAGCCGCCACGTAGGCGGCGCCCATCTGTGCGAACTGCAAGAGCATGGCGGGCGTGCACTCGGCGTTGGCCCCCGCGTCGACCAGCACGGCCGGCGTGCGGCCCAAACGGGGCAGCGGCGTCGCAATGCAGGGCCGCACGACGCCGGGAAGACGGCCCATGCGCAGCAGGGCGGCGGCCATGGTCGCGCCGGTGTTCCCGGCCGAGACCATCGCGGAGGCTTTCCCGTCGCGCACCAGTTCGGCCGCTCGCACCAGGGAGGAGTCCTTCTTGCGGCGCACGCCGCCAGCGGGGTCTTCGTCCATGCCGATGACCTCGGTGCAAGCCACCAGTTCCAAGCCCTGGGTGTCGCCCACCTGCTCGGGTGGCCCCACCAGCACGATCCCGATCCCGTGCTCTTCGGCGGCCCGGCGGGCGCCCTCGACGATCTCGCCCGGGGCCTTGTCGCCGCCCATGGCGTCGACGGCGACGGGGAGCGTGGCCAGCGTCTCGGGGGACGGACGCTCGCCGCGGCGGCTCAAGTCAGTCGACCTCGACGGCCTGGCGCCCCTTGTACCACCCGCAGCTGGGGCACACGACGTGTGGCGTCTTGCTCGCCTGGCAGTGCGGACACACGCTGCGGGGGGGCGGCCGAGCCGCCACGCCGCGGCCTGGTGGCTGCGGCCCTTGGCCTTGGACTTCTTCTTCTTCGGGACAGCCATGGACAGTCTCCAACAATCGGGTCGGGGCGCACGAGGCGCTCACGGACGGAACCGGCCCGAGGGAGCCGGCTACCGGAGCACGTCGAGGTTAGCCCACCGGGGATCGCGTGGGGCAACGCAGCCACAGTCGCCCTCGTTGCGGTTCACTCCGCACTGGGGACACAGCCCCGCACAGTCGTCCCGGCACAATGGCGCCATGGGCAGCTCGAGCACCACGGCGTCGCGCGCAGCGGCCCCAGGTCGATGTCGTCGTCGATGATCGGGTAAAGCTCCTCGTCGGATGGGCCGGCCAACGGGGCGTCGGCATAGCGCTCGTGCACGGGGATCTGCAGCTCCCCCGAGACCGGTTCGGCGCAGCGCCGGCAGATGCCGACCCACGGTGCGGTCACGGTGCCCTCGACCTCGATACCACCCTCGAAGGGGACGAGCGTCACATCGATCTCGACCTCGGCGCCCGCGGGCACCACACTGCGCCCAGGGTCGACGGCTTCGGAAAGCGGCCCGGCCAGGGCGACCTCGCCGCGGCGCACCTCATGGACCCGCGGGCGCGGAGAGCGGCGTAACCGCGCCACGTGGACGACGAAGGGATCGGCGCCCACTACGACTGGTCCTGGTCGAAGAAGCCGTCCTCCTCCGTCCCCGGACCCTCGTCGACGGCCATGCCGGCGACCGGCGGCGCGGCCAGCTTGGCCCGGCCGGCCTGCACGGTCCTCGTCAGTCGGTCCAGCACGATCTCCATACCGGCCAGTTTCGTGTCGACGAAGTCCTCGGCTTGGTGGCGCAGGGCGCGTGCCTCCTCGTTGGCATCGTCAAGGATGCGCTGGGCGACCGAGTTGGCCTGGCGCACGATCTCGGTGCGTTGCACCATGTGCTCCGCCTGGGCGCGGACCTCGTCCATCAGCGCCTCGGCCTCACGGCTCCGCTCCGCCATGAACTCCTCGCGCTCACGGAGCAGCCAGCGCGCCTGGCGCAACTCGTCGGGGAGACACTCGAGCGCGGAGTGGACGAGCGAGATCACCTCTTCACGCGAGACCATCACGGACGAGGAAAGCGGCATCGATTTGGCGCCCGCCATGAGGTCGAGCAATCGGTGGAGGATCGACTCGATACCGACCTCTTCGACCGGCGGCTCCTCGTCGACGTCCAAAAACGGCTCGCTCATGCGTCGGCGCTCCCGCCCTCCGCCTGTCCCTCGAACTTGGCCACGAGGTGCTTCGCCACGACCGGGGGCACGAACGCCGAGACGTCACCCCCGAAACGCGCCACTTCGCGAACGAGCTTGGAGGCCACGAACGAGTACTTCGAGCTGGTCGGGATGAAGATCGTCTCCACACCGGAGAGGTGGTTGTTCATTTGGGCCATCTGCATCTCGGCCTCGAAGTCCGACACGGCGCGCAGCCCGCGCACGATCGCAGAGGCTCCGACGTCGCGGGCCACGTTGACCAGCAAGGTCGACACCGAGACGATCCGCACCGAAGGGAGGTGTGCCACCACCTCCTCGAGCATGGCCTGGCGCTCCTCGAGGTCGAAGAGGGGCTTGCTCTTTTGTGGGTTGCGCAACGCCGCAACGATCACCTCGTCGAACAGACGGCTGGCGCGTTCGACGATCTCCAGATGCCCGTTGTGAAAGGGGTCGAAGGATCCCGGGAAGAGCCCGACCTTCACGAGCTGGTTCCGTTCCGAAGAGCCACAGTGACGAGCGTACCGCCGTACCGCCGCTCCCTCGTGATCACCCAGCCCTCGGGGAGCACCACCGGCGCGGCCGACTCCATCACGACGATCCTGGCCCGCAGGGCGCCCAGCAAGGCTTCCCAGTCCGCGAAGTCGTACGGGGGGTCGCAGAGTGCGAGGTCGAAGTCCCGTGCGGCCGAGGATTGGAGCCACCCCGGTAGCACCGCCCGCACCAGGGTCACCGGTTCGTCGCCGAGCCCCACGGCGGCGAGGTTCGTGCGTACGGCCTCGAGCGACTCGGGGCTGAGGTCGACAAACGTCGCCACCGCGGCCCCGCGGGAGAGCGCCTCGACCCCGAGCGCCCCGCTGCCACAGAAGAGGTCGACCACGTCGAACCCCTCCACGCCGCCTTGTGAGCCCAGGATGTCGAAGATCGACTCGCGTACCCGGTCTGACGTCGGCCGCACGGAGGCGGGGAGCTTGGCCGCCAGCCGTCGCCCGCGGCTTCGGCCTCCGATGACGCGCATCGGGCCCACCCTACGGCCGCCCTGCGGAATGTCTTCCAAAACTATGCACAAGGTCGTTGATAGTTTAGGATCCGCAGGTTCCGCCAAGAGGGCAAGCAGGCAAGAGGGCAAGAGGTCGATCGGACGAGACCCAGAAGCAGCAGCTAACTCTTGAAGAGGTATTCCCCCTCGTCCTCACTGAGAAGCAGACGGACCTCGTCGGCCAGGTCGGCGTGCGCCTCCAGCTGCGGGTCCTGCTCGGCCAGAGTCTCGGCCACCCGGCGCGCCTCTTCCAACAACGCAAGGTCGTTGGGATCGGTCAGTGATGCCAGCCGCAAGTCGCTCTGGCCCTTCTGCCGGGCGCCCAGCAACGTGCCCTCTCCCCGCACCCGCAGGTCTGCCTCTGCCAGCACGAACCCGTCCGTCGAGCCCGCTACGGCCGTCAGCCGCTCGTTGCCCTCCTCGCCGCCGAGCAGGTAGCACCAACTGGGCGCAGAACCACGTCCGACGCGACCCCGGAGCTGGTGCAGCTGGGCGATTCCGAAGCGGTCGGCGCTCTCGACGACCATGACGGTCGCCTCGGGCACGTCGACCCCGACCTCTATCACCGTCGTGGCCACCAGGACCTCGAGCTCGCCGGCCCGGAAGCGGTCCATGACGTCCTCCCGAACGGCCGACGCCATTTGCCCGTGCATGAGTCCGACCTTCAACCCGGCCAGCTCGCCCGCCGTCAGGTGCTCGAATTCCTCGGTGGCCGACTTGGCCTCGACCCGGAGCGACTCCCCGACGAGCGGACAGACGACGAAGGCCCGGTGCCCCGCCGCCACCTCCGTCCGCACCCGCTCCCAGGCACGGGCTTGCCCGGTGGGCCCCTCGCCGGGCAGCCATTCCGTGGTCACCGGGATGCGGCCCGGTGGGAGCTCGTCGAGCGTGGTCAGGTCGAGGTCACCGAAGATCACCATGGCGGCCGTGCGCGGGATCGGCGTCGCCGTCATCACCAGCAGGTCTGGATCACCGTCCGCCCCCTTGGACCGCAGTGTCGCCCGCTGTTCCACGCCGAAGCGGTGTTGCTCGTCGATGACCACGCACCCGAGCGCCGCGAACGCGACCTCCTCGGTCAAGAGCGCGTGGGTCCCGACGACGATGCCCACGTCACCCGACGCCAGGCCGTCGAGCACCCCTGTGCGCGCCTTGCCCTTCACGCGGCTCGTCAGCAGTTCGACGCGCACCTCGCCGCCGCCCATGCCGCCGGGGCCTTCCAGGTCGCCGAGCAAGGCGCGCACGGCCGAGATGTGCTGTTCGGCCAGCACCTCGGTCGGCACCATGAGCGCACCTTGGTACCCACTTTGCACCGCGGCCAACAGGGCGGCCACGGCGACAACGGTCTTGCCTGATCCGACGTCGCCCTGGAGCAACCGATGCATCGGGAACGGTCCGGCCATGTCTGCCACGATCACCGCCAAGGCCCGGCGCTGCGCCTTCGTCAGCTCGTAGGGCAGCCGGGACAAGAAGCGCGCCACGAGGGTGTCCGCCACCGAGCCGGTCACCTCGCGCGGCGACACGTCGTGGTGGAGCGCGCGGGCGTTCACCTCGAAGGCGCGACGCCGCAGTACCAGCGCCAGCTGCAGCCGGAAGAGCTCGTCGAAGACGAGCCGCCGGCGCGCCGGCTCGACGACAGCGAGGGACTCGGGGGCGTGGATGGCCCGGAGCGCCTCCGTCCGCTCCCACAATGCGAGAGAAGACCGCCACTCGTCGGGCAACGGGTCGACGAACTCGCCCGCCCGCTCGAGTGCCTCCTCCACGAACTCCCCGATCTCCCACGACGTCAGTCCTGCCTTCGCCGAGGCGGGATAGACGGGGAGGATCCGCAGCGTGCGCCGGCCCGGCGTCACCCCGGCCACCACGTCGACCACCGGATTGACCATCTGGCGGGCGCCGCGGTACTCGCCGACCTTGCCGAAGAAGATCGCCTCGGTCCCCGCTTCGAGCTGCTTGACCCGCCAAGGCTGGTTGAAGAAGACGACAGCCAGCCGGCCCGTGTCGTCCGTCACGGTCAGCTCCACGACCGCCCGTCCGTTGCGGGCGCGCCGCGATCGCGCCGTCTGCACCGACGCCAGCACGGCGGCCTCTTCACCAACCTCGAGTCCCGAGACGTCGGCCTGGCGCGTGCGGTCGATGTAGCGCCGCGGGTACGTCGTCACCAGATCGAGGACCGACTCGACGCCGAACTCGGCCAGGCGGGCCGCCTTGCGCTCGGACACCGACTCGAGCACCGACACGGGCCGGGCGCTCAGGTCGCCGAGGGTGCGGCCCTTACTCAATACCCAACAGGTACGGATAGAGGGGCTGGCCGCCCTGGTGCACCTCGAGCACGACGTCGGGGTACTCCTCCGACAGCCACTCCTCAATCCGCCTCGTGTCGGCGACCCGTGCCCCCTCGCCTTCGATGAGCGTCACGAGCTCGTGCGACTCGTCGAGCAGCCTGCTCAGGAGAAGGCGGGTGCAGACGACGGGATTGTCGGCGATCGCCACCACGCCGTCCCGCGAGATCCCTATGTAGTCACCCTCGTGCACCTCACCGGCGTCGGTGATCGAATCGCGCACCGCCCGGGTGACCTCTGCAGGAACGACCCGCGCCGCGGACTCGCTCATGGAGGCGACGTTGGCGTCCACCGCCGCGGCCGGGTCATAGGCGAGCAGCGCGGCGAACCCCTCGACGATCGATCCGGTCGCCACGACCCGCACCGCCTTGCCGCTCAGCGAGTCGACCTGCTCGGCCACGGGGCGGATGTTCTTGTTGTTGGGCAGGATCACGACCTCGTCGGAGGGGACCGACTCGACGGCCTTGACCAGGTCGGCCGTCGCGGGGTTCATCGTCTGGCCGCCGACGACGAGGTGGTGCACGCCGAGCGAGCGGAAGATGCGCCCGATCCCGTCGCCCGAGACCACGGCGACGACGCTCGTCGTGGGCGGCGGGCCCGTCCCCTCCTCACTCGGTCCCGCCCCGGGGGCGCCCACGCTCTCACGCACCCAACGCTCCTCCTCGACCTGCTCGTCGAGATCGGTCACCCGGATCCGCTGCAGGCGGCCGGCGTCCACGCCGGCCTCGACGGCTGCCCCGATGTCGTTCGTGTGGATGTGGCAGTTCCACAGGCCGTCGCCCCCCACCACGACGATGGAGTCGCCGATGCCCGCCCACACCTCCTTGAAGGCCTCGATCGAATCGTCGGGCGCCGCGAGCAGGTACATCACCTCGTAGCGCAGATCGCTGACATGCACGGCGTCGTCGCCGGCGACCTCGCCGTGCGCCCCCGCAGGCCAGCCTCCGTTGAGGGTTGTCAGGTCAGGTGCCTCGACACCCGACGGACCGGGCAACGGACGCCCGTCGAGCACGTGCAGGAACGCATCGAGCAGGAGGAGGTAGCCGGCGCCCCCGGCGTCCACCACCCCGGCCTGAGCCAGCACGGGCAACATCTCGGGGGTCCGCGCCAGCGCGTCGGCCGCCTCGCCGCGGGCACTCTCGACCACGCCCACCAGGCCCGACCCGTGTGCCGCTCCCGCCGCGGCGGCCGAGGCCACGGTGAGAATCGTCCCTTCCACAGGACGCACCACGGCCCGGCGGGCCAACTCGGACGCATGGGTGATCGACTCGACCAGCAGCTCGGGCCCGACGCCCTCCTTCCCGGCCGACCCCATGCGCTCGCTCATCCCGCGCAGGAGCTGGGACAGGATCACGCCCGAATTCCCCCTGGCCCCCATCAACGACCCGTGCCCGATCGCCTTGCAGACCTCTGCCAGACCCAGACCGGCCTCGACGCCCTCGAGCTCGGTGACCACGGACTCCAACGTGAGGGCCATGTTGGTGCCGGTGTCCCCGTCGGGCACCGGGTAGACGTTCAGCCGGTTGATGTCGCTCTGGTGCATCCGGAGGGCGTCCCTGTAGCCCCCCATCACGGCGCGGAGGTCGTCGGCGTCCAGGGTCGCCGGGGAGGTCATGAGTTGGGATGCTAACCTTTGAGCCGTTCGTGAAGGCCTGCGTGGTCCGACAACCGCGGCCTCCCTCAGGAAGGTTCACCCCATGGCAGCTGTGTGCGAGATCTGCGGAAAGAAGCCCTCGTTCGGCATGAACGTGAGCCACTCGCACCGGCGCACGAAGCGGCGCTGGAACCCCAACGTGCAGCGGGTGCGGGCCATGGTGGACGGCGCGCCGAAGCGTCTCCATGTGTGCACCTCGTGCATCCGAGCCGGCAAGGTGACCAAGCCGCCGCGCCGGACACACGAGCCCGCCGCCAGCTGACCCTCGGCGTCTCCGAGCAGCGTCCCGACTCGCCGCGGTCTCATTGGCCCCTGGCGCAAGGTCAGTCCTCGGCTGGTCCCTGCGGCGGTTCAGTGGGCAAGTCGGCCCAGGCACCATCCTTCCACTGCCGCCGGGCCGTCCACGAGCTACCGTCCCAATAGCTCTGTTCCCCCGAACCGAGCGCACCTGAAGTGAACCAACCGGCCGCCTTGCCCTCGACGTGGGGGGACGGAGGTGCAGCCACGGCCACAGCTGGAGCTGCACCTGGGACCATCGTCGGTGCCATGCCGGGCAGGCCGCCAGAAGGCCTCGGTGGCAGAAAGGTCATCCCACCACTCGGGCGACGCCCGCTGCGAGCCTCCTGCATCACAGGCCAATCGGAGAAGGCGAAGACCAAGAACATGATGAAGTTGGCGAGAACCACCAACAAGTCGAGTACGTAGAGGAAGCCGACTTGATTGGAAAGGCTGTTCACATTGACCGCACCGATTGATGCTCCGGACACGTCGCTAATGAACACCACGACGGTGATGGTGTAAACGACGGGCATGGCCAGCGGCAGCAGGATCCACCAAGCCGAATAGCCGGCCTTCGTGATGATCTGGACCCACGCCACGATCGTCACTACGAATATCGTGACGCTGATCACAACTGACAACATCCGCCTACCTCGCCTTCGCCGCCCAATCGCCGCTCTCAGCGTAGTCAACGCTCGTTGGACTGGCCTAGAACCCGCCGGGCGAGCTTCGGCGGTCTTTCCTGGAACTGTAAACACGTCAGTTGATAGTTCCAAAAACCTCCCGCAGGCGAGGTTGTCCTAGAACCCGCCGGGCGAGCTTCGGCGGTCTTTCCTGGAACTGTAAACACGTCAGTTGATAGTTCCAGAAACCTCCCGCAGGCGAGGTTGTCCTAGAACCCGCCGGGCGAGCTTCGGCGGTCTTTCCTGGAACTGTAAACACGTCAGTTGATAGTTCCAGAAACCTCCCGCAGGCGAGGTTGTCGTAGAACCCGCCGGGCGAGCTTTGGCGGTCCTTCCTGGAACTGTAAACACGTCAGTTGATAGTTCCAGAAACCTGCCGCAGGCGAGGTTGCCCAGAGGGGGATCCGCCTGGCATTTCTCGGCGAAAGAAACCCCCATCGGTGACGTCGCCCAAGCGAGGACTTGGTGTTCACCCCTGATGCCGACTGGCCTACCCCAACCGGTGCTGCCACCCGAGCCGTTCGAGTTCCCTGCCACCCAGCGTCCGCACGCCGGGATCAGCAGTGCCAGCACCGATCCGGATGGGCAGACGCAACCCGGCGGCCGCGAACTGATCGACCAGCCCGGGCACCTGACCCTCCCCCAGTGCCAACAGCAGCTCGTAGTCCTCCCCGCCCCCGAGGGCCTCCTCGAGCGTCGCTCCCGCGGCCACCGGCACCTCGTCGAGCACGAACCCCACCCCCGACGCGTCGGCCAGCCGGTGGAGGTCCATCGCCAACCCGTCGGACACGTCGATCATGGCGTGCACCCCGGCCCGCAGGGCCGCTTCACCTTCGGCCAGCCGCGCGACCGGCCGTCGGTAGGCCTCGCCCGTGCCGGCTCCCGCCCGCAGCGCACGCAGACCGGCCGCCGACACCACCGCACGGCCCCGTCACGAGAAGCACGTCGCCGGACCGGGCCCCCGCCCTCGACACGGGGGCCCCGCCACCCTCTACCGCTCCGAGCACCGTGACCGCCACCACCAGCCCCGCCGCCCCGGACACGTCGCCCCCCACCACCGGGCAGGCGCTCGCTGACGCCGCCTCGGCGACCCCGGCCATCACCCCAAGGGCGACCTCACCTTCGCCCGAACCCCCCGGCACGCACAGCGCCACCAGCGCCCCCAGGGGAGCCGCCCCCATCGCCGCCAGGTCGCTCAGGGCGCCCATCAACGCCTTCCAGCCCACGTCAGCCGGGCTGCAGAGCGACAGGTCGACATGGACGCCGTCCACCACGCTGTCGACCGACACCACCACCGAGCCACCCCCCGGAACGTCCACGACGGCGGCGTCGTCACGCAAGCCGAAGGCCCCAATTCCGTTTCCGACGATGCCTCGGATACGCTCTAGAACCTCATCTTCACTAGCCACAGGTGTACTGCGTCGAGGTTTGGGTACCACGGCACATGCCTAGCATTGGACCCCACCGAAACCGGTCGGACGAAGGAGCTGATCTCCCAGAAATGGCGCCCACTAAGAACCGCAAACTCCTGGCCTGGGTCGAGGAAGTGGCTGCATTGACCACGCCCGACCGGATCGAGTGGTGCGACGGCTCCGCTGACGAGTACGACCGGCTCTGCCAGGAGCTGGTCGATGCCGGCACGTTCACCGGCCTGAGCGATGCCAAGCGCCCCAACAGCTACTGGGCCCATTCGGACCCTGGCGATGTCGCCCGGGTCGAAGACCGCACCTTCATCTGCTCGGAGAAGGAGATCGACGCCGGCCCGACCAACAACTGGTGCGAGCCCGCCAAGATGCGCGAAACGATCAACGGGCTCTTCAAGGGCGCCATGAAGGGCCGGACATTGTACGTCGTCCCCTTTTCCATGGGCCCGCTCGGATCGGACATCGCCCACATCGGCGTCCAGCTGACCGACTCCGCCTACGTGGCCGTCTCCATGAAGATCATGACCCGGATGGGCAAGGGCGCCCTCGAGGTGCTGGGCGACGACGGGGACTTCGTCCCCTGCCTGCACTCAGTCGGCGCGCCCCTCGAGCCCGGTGAAGAGGACGTCGCCTGGCCCTGCAACGCTGAGAACAAGTACATCGTCCACTTCCCCGAGACCCGCGAGATCGTTTCGTTCGGCTCGGGCTATGGCGGGAACGCGCTGCTGGGCAAGAAGTGTTTCGCCCTGCGCATCGCCTCGGTCATGGCGCGAGACGACGGCTGGCTGGCCGAGCACATGCTCATCCTCAAGCTCACCTCACCCGAGGGCGAGACCCGCTACATCGCAGGCGCCTTCCCTTCTGCGTGCGGCAAGACGAACCTGGCCATGTTGATCCCGACGATCGAAGGCTGGAAGGTCGAGACGGTCGGCGACGATATCTGCTGGATGAAATTCGGCGACGACGGCCGCCTCTACGCCATCAATCCCGAGTCCGGCTTCTTCGGGGTCGCGCCCGGCACCAACGTCCACACCAACCCGAACGCGATCCTCACCCTCGACGGCAACTGCATCTTCACCAACACGGCCCTGACCGACGACGGCGACATCTGGTGGGAGGGGATGACCGAGCAGCCGCCGGCGCACCTGACCGACTGGAAGGGCGAGGACTGGACGCCGGCCAAGGGCACCACGGCAGCCCACCCGAACGCCCGCTTTACCGCGCCAGCCGCCCAGGACCCCGCCATCGCCCCCGAGTGGGAGGACGCCAAGGGAGTCCCGATCAGCGCCATCCTCTTCGGTGGCCGCCGCGCCTCGGTGGTCCCGCTGGTCTTCCAGTCCCATGACTGGGACCACGGCGTGTTCCTGGGTTCGATCATGGCGTCGGAGACGACGGCGGCCCAGGCCGGCGCCGTGGGCAACCTGCGCCGTGACCCCTTCGCCATGCTGCCATTCTGCGGGTACAACATGGCCGACTACTTCGCACACTGGCTCGACATCGGCGCCGAGGCCCCCGATCGCGACGCCTTGCCGAAGATCTTCTACGTGAACTGGTTCCGCAAGGACGCCGACGGCAAGTTCCTGTGGCCCGGCTACGGCGAGAACTCGCGGGTGCTCGAGTGGATCTTCAACCGGGTGGCGGACAAGGGCGCCCGCCCTCGACACGCCGATCGGCGCCGTCCCCACGGTCGACGCCATCGACACCACCGGACTCGACGTCAGCACCGAAGACAATGGAAGAGCTCCTCCGCGTCGATATCGAGGGCTGGCGGGCGGAGGTGCCGCTCATCAAGGAGTACTACGCCAAGTTCGGCGACCGTCTCCCCGAGGCACTGGCGGACCAGGTCGACACGTTGGAGAAGCGCCTGGGCTGACGGCCCGGCCACGGCGTCACCCCCCGGCCTCCCCCACCTCACCGAGATTGCGGTAGTCCCGCCGCACGATCCGTGGCGCGTGCGCGGCGCGGCGGCCCGAGACGTACGACAGGCCGCCGAGCGCGGCCAGCACCGCCATGGTCGCGTCGCCCTGCGGGAGCGTGAAGACGACGATCAACGGGATGAGCGAGCCCACCACCCACACCAGCTGCTGGCGCATGCCGAAGCGGGCGAAGGCGCGGCCCTGCGCCGACAGGGGGATGTAGCGCTGGGTCATGGCGTCGAACGAGGGCTGGGCCACGGCACCGCACAGGCCGACCATGAAGGCGAGGACGACCTGCGCCAACAGTGTGCCCCACACGGCGCAGCCGCCCGCCGTTGCGGCGATCAGCCACAGCGAGGACAGCAGCAGCTGCTGCTCGGTCATCCGCTTGCGCAGGCGCCCCACCAACACGAGCCCGACGATGGCGCCGGCACCGCTGCCCGCCAGGACCAGTCCGTACCAGTAGAGGCCCACGCCGTGCATGCGCCGCAGCCCGAAGGCGAGCATGAAGGTCATGAAACCGGTGAGACCGCGGACGATGCACATGGCGCTCAGGCCCAGCATCACCTCGGGATTGGCGAACGGCTGCAACCGGAGCAGGTCCTGCTCGCGCGTCAGGGCCTCGCCCTCCTGGCCGTACTCGCGCACCCTGCTCGAGTCGTCGCTCCAAAGTTGTTCCGCCCGGCGGCTCGTCGACACCGGAAGCCGGGCGCCGGCCACCACAGCGCCAACGAACACGATCGTGGCGAACACCAGCACGGCCGGAGAGCCGGCGATCTTGTAGAGGATCACGGCCGGTATCGATGCGACGAAGCCGGCCAGGGTGCCGAGGAGCGTCAACCGCGCGTTGAGCGTGGCGTAGCCGGCCTGTTCGCTCTCTGAGTCCGAACCGTCGAGGGCGGCCATCTCGGGCACGAGAGCGCCCTTGGTCACGAGGTAGAGCTTCTGGCACACGAGTACCAGGAAGGCGAGCGGAAACAGCAGCAGGCTGTGGATGTGGGTGGCCATCAGGGGACACAGCACCACCTGCCCGACGGCGGACGAGACGACCATGAGGCCGGCGCGCCCCGCGGCTGCGGTCGATGAGCGGGCCGAGCAGCGGCGACACGATGGCGAAGGGGGCCAGGGTGAAGAGCAGGTACAGCAGGACCTTGTGGTCGGCGGCGTCCGGCGAGATGGAGAAGAAGAGCGAGCCCGCCAGCGAAATGGTGACGACGGTTCCGCCGCCGAGCATCGCGCATTGCACCAGGGAGAGCCGGCCGATGGGGTGGGCCTGGTCGAACAGGTCCTTTTGGGCCTGGCGGGCCATGTCCTTGAACTGCTCGATCTTCGGGGACATCGCCACCACGCCAATGTACGGTGTGCCGTGACCGTGCACGCGTACGTGCTGATCCAAACCGACGTCGGCAAAGCGGCGCATGTGGCCCAGCAGGTCAAGGCCATCACGGGCGTCGTCGTCGCCGAGGGTGTGACCGGTCCCTACGACGTCATCGCCACCGTGCGAGGCGCCGTCGATGAACGATCTCGGGCGCATGGTCGTGCGGGACATCCAGCAGATCGAGGGCATCACCCGCACGATCACCTGCCCCGTCGTCAAGATCTGATCGATCGCGACACCGCCGCTGGAGCGGCTCCGAAGCACCCGGCGTCGACCGACGATCAGGTCAGCTGAGCGCGCCCGACTCCCGCAGCTTGGCGACGACCTCCTCGTCGACGCCCCATTCGAGCAAGCCCGAGACCGTGTCCGCCCCGGGCGGCGACGGCGGCTGCGACACCGCTCGACGGCGTCCGCGAGAAGCGCGGCGCCGGCGCCGGCTGCACCGCCCCGTCGACCTCAACGAAGGTCGACACGTGCCGACGTTGTGCGGGTGCCGGTGCGCCTCCCAGGGCGAGAGCACGGGCGCGACACAGGCGTCGGTGCCGTCGAAGACCGCCGTCCACTCGTCCCGCGTCTTGGTCTTGAACACCGCGGCGAAGCGCTCCTTCATGGCCGGCCAGTGCTCCCGCGCCATCTGCGCCGGCAACGAGGCGTCATCGGCCAGGCCCATCCCCTCGAGCAGGGCCGCGTAGAACTGCGACTCGATGCCGCCCACCGCCATCCACTGCCCGTCCGCCGTCTCGTAGACCTCGTAGAAGGGCGCGCCCGTATCGAGCATGTTCGCACCGCGCTCGCTCGTTCCACATGCCCGTCGAGGTGAAAGGCATGGATCATCGTCATCAGCGAGGCCGCGCCGTCGACCATGGCGGCGTCGACCACCTGCCCTTCGCCCGAGCGGGCCGCCTCGAGGAGCGCGGCCACCATGCCGAAGGCCAGCAACATCCCGCCACCGCCGAAGTCGCCGACCAGGTTCAGCGGCGGCACGGGCGCCGAGTCGGCCCGGCCCAGCGACCACAGGGCCCCGCCGATCGCGATGTAGTCGATGTCGTGCCCGGCCATCGAGGCCATGGGGCCGTCCTGGCCCCATCCGGTCATGCGTCCGTAGACCAGCCGACGGTTCCGGGCGAAGCAGGCCTCGGGCCCGACGCCCAGCCGCTCGGCCACACCCGGCCGGAAGCCCTCGATCAAGCCGTCGGCCTGCTCGACCAGGTCGAGGACGAGCTCGACGGCGTCGGGGTTCTTGAGGTCGATGCCGACCGAAGGCCGGGACCGGTTCAGCAGGTCCCAGTACGGCCCGGCGCCCGAGGCCCGCGACTCGCTCGCCCCGCTCGACCGCCCCGGGCGCGGCCCGCTCCAGGCGTAGGACCTGGGCGCCGGCGTCGGCCAGCATCATGCAGGTGTAGGGCGCGGGCCCGATCCCGGCCAGCTCGATGATCTTGATCCCGCTCAGCGGTCCGCTGCGGTCGGCCATCGCAGGATCGTGACCCGAGCCTCCCGCGGCGGTCAAGCCGGCCCGCCCTCGGCCAAGCTGGGGTGGTGCCCACTGCCCGCGCCCCCGGACGAGTGACCATCATCGGCGACCACACCGACTACAACGGCGGCCTCTCGCTGCCCATGGCCATCGAGCTGGCCACCGAGGTCACCTTCACGCCGAAGCCCGGCAGCTTCCTCGTCGGGGATCCACTCGGACCAGTTCCCCGACCAGCCGCTCGAGATTCGCCTTGGGCGACGCCGCCCCGGTTCCCGCCCGAGGCCGCCCTGGCGGCCGGTCTCCTGCGGCTCCGACCACCCCCGACGGGCGGCACCGTCCGGGCCACCAGCACCCTGCCCGTCGGGGCGGGCCTGTCCTCGAGCGCCGCCTTCTCGGTCGGCCTCCTGCTGGCGCTCGGCCACGACCGCGACCCGCTCGCCGCTCGCCCGCGCACTGCCAGGAGGCCGAGCGCAGCGCCGGTGCGCACGTGGGTCTGCTCGATCCGCTCGCCATCGCCGCCGCCACGGCCGGGCCACGCGCTGCACATCGACTTCGCCACGCTCGAGACGCGCCACGTCGCGCTGCCCGACGAGGCCGCGTTCGTCATCGTCCACAGCGAGGCGCCGCGCCTGCTCACCAGCACGCCCTACGCCACCCGGCGGGCCGAGTGCGAGCGGGCCGCCCACATCCTCGGCCAGCCGCTCGGCAGCTGCGAGCTCGGCGACCTGAGCGCGCTCGCCGACCCCGTCCTGCGCCGGCGGGCCCGCCACGTCGTCACCGAGTGCGCCCGGGTGCGCGAGGCCGAGCGGCTCCTGGCCCGGGGCAACCTGCGCGGCCTGGGCGCGGTCATGACCGAGGGGCACCGCAGCCTGGCCGACGACTACAAGGTCTCGGTGCCGGCGGTCGACGAGCTGGTCGAGCACCTGCTGGCCCAGCCCGGGGTCCTCGGGCGCCCGCATGACCGGCGGCGGCTTCGGCGGCTGCGTCATCGCGCTGTGCCGACCCGGACTCGCCGGCCCTCGAACCCGAGGCCCACGCACCCGCGCCGCGCCTGGCGGGTCAGCCCGGCTGCCGGCGCAGCTCGGCTTGGGACGTAGCCACCAGGGCGTCGAGCACGCCGAGCGGCCCGGCCGCTGTCGATCGACTCGCTCGGCCAGCGCCAGCCCCGTCGCTCGAGGTCGTCGACCCGCCCGGCCACCATGAGCGCCGCCGCGGCATTGAGCACGCCGATGTCGCGCCGGGCGCCCCTGCTCGCCCTCGAGCACGGAGCGGATGACGCCGGCGTTGAAGGCGGCGTCGCCGCCCCGCAGGTCGGCCATCGTGGCCGGGGCGAGACCGAGCGCGGCGGGGTCGACCCGCCACTCGCGTCACCTCGAAGTTGCCCGAGCCGTCGCCGCGCACCTCGAGCACGGTCGACGGCGAGGTCACGCTCAGCTCGTCGAGGCCGTCGTCGGCGTGCACGATCAGCGTGTGCCGGCTGCCGGTCGCGCCGAAGACGCCGGCCATGATCGGCGCCATGGCCGGGTCGCTGACGCCGACCAGCTGGTAGCGGGTCCGGGCCGGGTTGATCAGCGGGCCGAGGAAGTTGAACACGGTCGGCACGCCGAGCTCCTTGCGGACCGGGCCGACGAAGCGCATGGCCGGGTGGAAGCGCTGGGCGAAGCAGAACCCCATGCCCGCCTCGGCGACGCAGCGGGCCACGCCCTCGGGGCCGATCTCGATCGCCACCCCCAGCGCCTCGAGCACGTCGGCCGTGCCCACCGACGACGAGGCGGCCCGGTTGCCGTGCTTGCACACCGGCACGCCGCACCCGGCCGTGATGAACGCGGCCAGCGTGGTCACGTTGATGCTGGCCAGCCGGTCGCCCCCGGTGCCCGACCAGGTCGACCACGACGCCGTCGCCCGTCTCGCCCAGCGGGCAGGGCACGGCGTGCGTCGAGCATGGCCCGGGCCAACCCGGTGACCTCCTCGGCCGTCTCGCCCTTGGCGTGCAGCAGCGCGAGGAAGGCGCCGATCTGAGCCGGCGTGGCCTCCCCGGCCAGGACGACGCCGAGCGCCTCCTCGGCCTCGGCCTCGCTGCAGCGACTCGCGCCGCGACAGGCGCGCCGGGCGTCAGGCCAGCTCGGGCCACGATCAGTCCCACCACAGGTCCCGGTCCAGCACGCCACGGGCGATCAGGCCGAGCTGCACCTGTGAGGTGCCCTCCACGATCGTGAGCTGCTTGGCGTCGCGGTACCACTGCTCGGTCGGGTGGTCCTCCATGTAGCCGGCCGCGCCGAGCAGCTGGACGGCCAGCGACGAGGCCCGCACGGCCAGCTCGGTGGCGTGGTACTTGGCCATCGACAGGTACGGGACGTACTCCTTGGTGAACTTGCCCTGCGTCGGCCAGCACGGCCGCCCGGTAGGTGAGCAGCCGGGCCGCCTCGATGTCGACGGCGCACTTGGCGATCTCCCACTGGATCCCCTGGAAGTCGGCGATGGTCTTGCCGAAGGCCTCCCGCTGCTGGACGTAGTCGGTGGCGTACATGAGCGCGCCCTCGGCCAGGCCGATGCCCCGGGCGGCCACGATGGGGCGCATGGCGTTCAGCCCGAGCATGGCCAGGCGGAAGCCGCCCACCTCGCCGATCACGTTCTCCGCCGGGACGCGGACGTCGCTCAGGACGAGCTCGCCGGTGTCGACGCCGCGGACCCCCATCTTGTGGTCGGTGCGCCCGACCTCCACCCCGTCCCATGCCCGCTCGACGATGAAGGCGCGTCACCGAGTCGTGGGCCCGGCTCGCGGGGTCGCCGGTCTTGGCGAAGACGGTGTACCAGTCCGCCTCCCGCACCCCCGACATCCAGCACTTGGTGCCGTTGAGCACCCAGCCGCCGGCGGATGCCCGGGATCGGGCACGGCCCGGGTCCGCATCCCCATGACGTCGCTGCCCGCCTGGGCCTCGGAGAGCCCGAAGGCGGCCCGCAGCGTGCCGTCGCAGATCCCCGGCAGGTAGCGCTGCTTCTGCTCCTCGGTCCCGGCGATCATGACCGGCCCGGTCGGGCAGCCGGGTCAAGAGGAGCATCAGCGCGGCCGTGTTGGAGTACTTGGCCACCTCCTCGATGGCGAGGGCCAGCCCGAGGATCCCGGCGCCCGATCCGCCGTACTCGGCGGGGATGCACAGCCCGAGCAGTCCGGCGTCGCGGAACGCCTCGAAGATGTCCTGCGGGTAGGCGCCCTCCTTGTCGATCGCCCGGGCCCGGGGCTTCACCTTGTCCTGGGCCAGGCGGCGTACGGAATCGCGGAGCTCGAGCAGCTCGTCGGGGAGGTCGAAGTGCACCGGCGAAGGCTACCGGACCGTCCGGCCAGGTATTTTCTGGTTCTTGACCCCCGACGACACCCGGATCCCACGAGCAACCCGACCCGCGAGGGGTTTCGTCGAGTCCGCGTCCCGCTCCGACCTCCAGGCCGAGCTGCGAAAGTCACACAAGAAGGAGCAGAAGCGCCGGCACCGCTGGCGCCGCCGCACCCTCTACGCGCTCTCCTTCATCGTGTTGATCGCCGCCGTCGGCGCCGGCGGGCTCTACCTGTACGCCACCTACCGCTTCGACCAGATCAAGAAGATCCACGCCAAGCACCTGGCGGCCGGTCCCACGCCGGCAAGCCCTTCAACCTCCTCCTGGTCGGCTCGGACTCGCGGGCCTTCGTGTCGAACGCCACCCAGGTCAACGCCTTCGGCAACGGGGCCAACGCCGGCGGCCAGCGCAGCGACGTCACGATGGTGGCCCGCTTCGACCCCGCTGCCAAGACGGTCACCGTCCTCTCCATCCCGCGCGACCTCTGGGTCGACATCCCCGGTAACGTCAGCGGAATCTCGGGCATGAACCGCATCAACGCCGCCTTCGACTCGGGCCCTGATCTCCTCGTCCAGACCATCGAGAAGGATCTGGGCATTCCGATCAACCACTACATGTCGGTCGACTTCCCGGGTTCTCGGGCATGGTGGACGCGCTGGGCGGCATCACCATGGACTTCCCGACCGAGGTCAAGGACGCCTTACACGGGGCTCGACGTGACCACGACTGGCTGCCAAACGGTGAACGGGACGACGGCACTGCAGCTCGTGCGCAGCCGCCACCTCTCCTACATGAACTCGAACGGCTACTGGGAGGGCGACGGCCTGTCCGACTTCAGCCGCATCCAGCGCCAGGACGCCTTCTTCCGGGCGGTGCTCGCCAAAGTGAACCAGTCCTCCCTCAATCCCTTCACCGTCAACTCCTTCATCGGCGCCGCCGTGGGCAACCTGACCATCGACGACACCCTGAGCAAGAGTGACCTCCTCAACCTCGCCCAGGACTTCCGGAGCACCCCGGCGTCGCACCTGGTCACCGAGACGCTGCCCACTCTCGGATTCGTCACCTACGGCGGGGCCGACGTGCTGAAGGAGGCGGAGCCTTACGCCCAGAACATGATCGATGCCTTCAATCGGATCGGGACCGCGCCTGCGCCGACACCGGCGACGCACACGCGCACGAGCGCCCCGACGACCGTCCCCACCGAGCCGGCCCATCTGGTCGACGTGAACGTCATGAACGCGTCCGCGGTGAACGGCATCGCGCACACCACAGCCGCCGCCCTCACGGCGCACGGGTTCAACGTCGCGCAGGTCACCGACGCGCCCTCCCCCCTTGTCACGGGCAGCCCGTCGGAGATCCGTTACGGGCCGGCAGGCCTCGGGGCCGCTGACACCCTCGCCTCCGTGCTCCGACGGCCCCGTCACCCTGGTGCCGGACCAAAGCCTGACCGGCCAGACCGTGTCGTTGTTGATCGCCGGATCGCAGCTGACCGTGACCGGGACGCCGCCGACGGGAGGCGCCGTGACGACGACGACGACGACCACACCCGGGCCGACGACAACGACGACAATCCCCTCGAATGTCTACGCCAACACCCAGCCCGAACCGTGGAACCCGTACCCCTGCAGCCTGGGCCAGACGACGCAGGCGTCGCCCAAGACGACGACGACAGCGAAGAAGTAGGTGTGGTCGGGCCTGCTCAGGCCGACTTGCGACGCTGCCGCACGATCCGCCTGCGCTCCCGCTCGGTCATGCCGCCCCAAACTCCCTCGCGCTCGCGGTGGGCCAGAGCATGCTCGAGGCACGCCTGGCGGACCGGGCAGACCGCGCACACGGCCTTGGCCTCGGCCGCATCGGCCTCGTCCTCGGTGACGGGGTAGAACGCCTCGACGTCGAGGCCCCGGCAGGCGGCGAGCTTGCGCCACGTGGTGGCGATCATCGGAAACACTTCCTCATAACGGATATTGGGACGGATATTGACTTTCGCCCTGTTCGGGGGCTCTTTCGGTGCAACGACCGATGACACCATCCCCAAATTTCGGCGAACGGAGAGTATGGCTTAAGTCCTAAGTGCGTGTAAAGACATGCGCACAGAATTGTCCCTGGTCAGCCAATCGGTATGGGTTTTGTTGTCCCAAGCAAGTCGCCGAGGAGCTCGCCCCGCGCCTCGGGGGTCAGGATGGTGCGGGCTTCGTACGCCGGATGGGTCGAGACCAGGGCGACCTCGGCGGCGTCCCGGAAGTCCGCAACCTGGGCCTCGGTGAAGCCGAACCTCAGATAATGGACCGCCGACGTCACCGCCTCCCGGGTCAGGGCGGCGGCGTGCTGGGCCTCGGGCGTGCTGGTCACCAGGTCGCCATCGATCCAGACGCCGATCTGGTGCTCGATCCCCACCAGCCGCGGGAGCCACTCCCGCAACGATCCGTCTGTGGTGAGCTCGATGAACAGCGTGGCCGACAGCTCCCGCTCCCCGGGCAAGAGCCGGTTGTAGATGTCGAGCTCGACCTGGATCGCATCGTCGCTGATGATCTTCTCCACCCGGGCCATCTCCTGCACCTGGAAGCGCACTGTGTCGAGGCACTCGAAGACCAGGGTCATGATCGGACCGAGGTTGACGCGCCGGTTGCGCTTGCGGGCGATGACTCGCGCCCGGTAGTCCTCGCGCACCCGCTCGTAGGCCCGCAGGTCGAGGACGTCAGCCACTGTGAGTCCTGCCGCCGCTGCCCCGGGCGGTTCCGTCACGCCGCCCCACCGTCACGCTGACCCACGCCGTACGCCCGAGCCATCAGCTGCAGCGGGTGCTCGGGTTGCGTCCCCGTCTCTTGGAGGATCGATCCGTTAGCCAGGTGGCAGTCGCCGCACACGACCTCGTTCCCCGCCGCCTCGATCTCCCGGCCCAGCGGGGCCGCGACCTGTCGGGCCAGGTCGTAGTTCTCGGCCCGGTAGCCCCAGGTCCCGTCGATGCCCGAACAGCGCTGCACGATCGAGCACCTCACGCCGGCCACCTTGAGGAGGTCGCGGCTGCGCAGGCCCGTGTTCTGGGCCAGCAGATGGCAAGCCACGTGATAAGTCACTGAGGCGGGCACCGAGCCCGTCGTCGCGACCCGGAAATTCGTCGCGCAGGGTGAACGAGTCGTCCGCATCGCGCTGCCGCAGCATGAGGTACTCGGCCGGGTCGAACGTGTGCGCCGCCACCAGGTCGGCGTCGGTCCCCGGGGCGTAAATCGGGTAGTCCCGCTTGACGACGTAGGCGCAGGTCGGCTGGGCCACGATCACGTCGCGCCCGGCGCGCACCTCGGCGGACAAAGCGGCCACGTTCCGGCGCGCCGCCTTGGTGAACTCGTCCACGTGCCCCGAATGGAGCCACGGGGCACCGCAGCACTTGGTGCCGGTGGGCAGGCTGCAGGCGACGCCGTTGTGCTCGTAGACCTCCACGATGGCCCGGCCCACGTCGGGCTCCATGTACTCCACGAAGCAGGTCGGGAACACCGAGACAGCTCCGGCTCCCAGGGCTGCGGCGCGGACGGCGCCGCTTCTTGAACCAGGTCGTGAAGCGTTGCTTGGCATACGGCGGCAGGAGCCGCTCCGAGGCCAAACCCGACGGTCTTCTCCATGACCCGACGCGGCAAAGAGCCCGGCGTGCCGGTGGCCCAGTTGACCACCGGTGCCGCCGCCACCGACGCACGCCCCAGCGCGTCGGTGCGTGCCAGGAATTGGTCGGTCAAGCGCTCCTTGACCCCGACCCCCTCCTTCTGGCGCACCGCGTGCACCCGGCTCATCAGCCGTGGGAAGTCGAGCTCCCACTCGTGCGGCGGCACGTAGGGGCACTTCACGTAGCAGAGTTTGCACTGGTAGCACTCGTCGACGACCTGGTCCCGCTCCGCATCGGTCAGCGCTGCCACGTCCCCGTCGTTGGCGTCGATGAACTTGAACATCGTTGGGAACGACGGGCACAGGTTGAAGCAGAGCCGGCACCCGTGGCACAGGTCGAAGACGCGGTCCACCTCTTCCCGGAGCGCGGCCGGGTCGAAGTACTTGGGATCGGTGGGGTCGTAGGTGGCGGTCATGGCGGCCGCTGTCTTACGAGACGGACTCGAGTCCCTGGGTGAAGCGCCCGGCGTGAGACTTCTCGGCCTTGGCCAGCGTCTCGAGCCATTCGGCGATCTCCTCGAAGCCCTCGTCTCGGGCCGTCTTGGCGAAGCCGGGGTACATCTCGGTGTACTCGTAGGTCTCGCCCTCGATCGCCGACCTGAGGTTGTCCTCGGTGGCGCCGACGGGCACCCCGGTCACGGGGTCGCCAACCTCCCTGAGGAAGTCGAAGTGGCCAAACGCGTGGCCGGTCTCACCCTCGGCCACCGAACGGAAGAGCGCTGCCACGTCGGGGTAGCCCTCGACGTCGGCCTTCTGCGCGAAGTAGAGGTAGCGCCGGTTGGCCTGGCTCTCGCCGGCAAAAGCCTCTTTGAGGTTCGCCTCGGTCTGGGTCCCCTTCAGTGCTGCCATGGTGATTGGTGCCTTTCTGGTTGTGGTCCGCTGTGGTGGTTACTGCTGAGATTGCTTGCACTCGTCGCAAAGACCCCGGAAGACGACCTCGGCGCTGTCGACGTCGAAGCCTCGGGCCGCTCGCCGGGGAACCTGCAGCCCGGGAAAGTCCGCCGTCAGGTCGCGCACTTTCCCACAAGAGCGGCACACCAGGTGGTGGTGCGGTGTCTCAACGTTGGGGTCGAAACGGGCCGAACCCGTCCCTACCTCGAGAACGCTGATCGCGCCCAGTTCGGCCAGGTCGTTGAGGGTCTGGTAGACGGTCTTGAGCGAGACGTTGGGCATCTCGCGGCGGACCCTCTCGTGCACCCTCTCCGCTGACGGATGAGTGACGTCGCCCTCGAGGGCTCGGAAGATGCACTGGCGCTGCGCAGTGATCTTGCGCCCGTGAGCACGGAAGAGATCGGTCAGCGTGTCCGGCGACTGCATAGCGGTGTCAGGATAGCGGGCCGCTCGGTCATTTTGACAATCGTTGTCAAAATCGGTCCGCCACCTGCGGCGGTGTCCCAACCGCGTCAGGGAGGGCTTGCCTCCGTGCCGATCGTCTCGAGCTCACTCATACTGAAGAGGGCCTGGAGCGTGATGCCCTCCGCTCCGACGACATCGGCTCCGCCGCCTTCGCGGTCGATCACGCACACTGCATGCTCGACCACCGCACCTTCAGAGCGCAGGTCCTGGGCCGAGAGCACCATCTGGCCGCCGGTCGTCACCACGTCCTCAATGATGAGCAAGGTGCGGCCTGCGACATCTCCGCCTTCACAGATCCGCTCGGTGCCGTACTTCTTCGGCTGTTTGCGGACGAAGAACGCCGGCAGCCCGGTCACCGACGACAACATGGTGGCCAACGGAACACCCCCGAGTTCGAGTCCGGCCAGACCCTCGATCCCGGTGGGCACGAGCGGGACAAGCGCCTCGACGATGTCGGCCAGCAAAACCGGGTCGGACTCAAAACGGTATTTGTCGAAGTAGTGGTCGGCGGTGCGACCCGAGCGCAGGACGAACGTACCGCTCAGATGGGAGGCAGCGAAGACGCGGGCGGCCAACGTCACACCCCCATTCTGCACGGGCGACGGAGGCCGGGGGGTCGCTAAGCGGAGCGCTGGGTGTTGCCCCCGTCGATCTGTGCATGGCCGAGACGAAAGCGGAGATGCCCGCGGCAGAGGGTCGTGGTGGCTAAGGCCCAGTTGGCACGCACGTTCGGGCGTTCCAGCATGGCGCAGTCGATGCACAACGAACCGGGTATCCCGCTGACCTCGGTGACGAGAGTCGAGAGCTCGAGGAACTCCTCCATCGTGCAGGGTCGGCGCTGACAGAGGTCCCACAACTCAGAAAGGCGGATCTCTCGGCACAGCTCCATCTCCGCGCCGCCAGTCGAAAAGAGCAGCGAGTCGGCGGGCATTTCGTCGGCGGTGTCGTGGGACCACACGCTGTCGGACCAGTATCGGTGACGCTCCTCGTCCGATATGAGACTGAGGTAGAGCTCCTCAGGGTCGGCCTCGGCTTCCAGCCAAGAGTCGACCTCGGGCTCGTACTCCCAGCCCTCCTCGAAGCGTTCCATCCCCGTCCTTCCTCGAAGCGCCGCCAACGCTCGTCCGGCGCGGTCCGACCTCGGGCGCTCCTGCTCCCAACACGTCGGTTCCGACACCGTCCTGCACGAGGCACATCGGCGCGTTCGGTGTCGCCCTGAAGCCAATTCGTCTCCGCGGGGTGGTCACGTGTGGCCTGCGCCGCGCCACGATCGGGCGACCCGTCGGGTACCTGGGATTGCGAAACCCAGACCGATAGCGAGGGCCACACCGCCGCTGGGCCGTGCGAGGCCATGCGGCCGCTCATCGATTGGGTCCGGGCAGGTCCAGCGACCAACCGAGCGCCAGCCGTCGACCCCCGGTGCACGCTGCGATGATCCACTCCTCCGGCGTCCACACGAAGACGGCGTCCTGACGGTAGCGGGCGCCCAGAGCAAGTACCTCGCCCTCGGCGATCCCACTCGCGACGACCCCTTCCTCGCGGTGTCCCGTCCACGGATCAAGTCCCACCGCGCTCCAGAGAGCGCCCGCTCGGAGGCGCAGTTCGTCCTCCAGAGCCGACTGACGAGCGCGGTTCTCCTCGTCCCCCGGCCGCTCGTCGCCCGGGTCCCAAGCGGTCAGGATGTGCACGGCCTGCGCGGATGCCCACGGCCATGCGCTGGCCGCCCCGGGTAGGGCGGCTCGGACCACGACGTCCCCCTCAAGGGGCCGTCGGACCTCGACCACCGTGCGGGCATAAGCCGCCCACGGGTCGCCGGGCGCCAACTGCATGAGCGGCACCCTAGAGCGCGAAGAGGCAACAGGTGTCGACGGAATTCCCTCTCCACCTTGCTGTCGCAGGCGCTCCTTGCCTCCACCCGAACTCGACAAGGAGGCGGACATCGACTCCGCCACAGGACATCCCGTAGAGCCGAGACGAGCCGTCGCCCTGGCTTGTGTTCTCGGTCCTCTGGGCCAACGCACTGGAGTCAACTGGCGCGCCAGAGTGCGGCGACGCCCCGCGAAGCTGCCCCATTATCCGATGGGGCTGCACCGCCGGAGCTACCCCGATGGCAGCTGACGCCCACGAATCGTCCGGGGCGGATGTGGCAGGCTTGATCGGTGCACCCCTTTCGCCGTGACGACGCATTGCGCCGCCTCGCCGACGAGGAGTTCGACGTCCTCGTCATCGGAGGTGGGGTCACCGGCGCGGGTGTTGCGCTCGATGCCGCCAGTCGCGGTCTGAAGACGGCCCTGGTGGAGAAGGGGGACTTCGCGTCGGGGACATCGTCGAAGTCATCGAAGATGGTCCACGGCGGCCTCCGCTACCTGCAGCAGCGCGAGTTTCGCCTCGTGTATGAGAACCTGGCCGAGCGGCAGCGCC
This sequence comes from uncultured Acidimicrobiaceae bacterium, assembly GCA_963744225.1. GTDB lineage: Bacteria > Actinomycetota > Acidimicrobiia > Acidimicrobiales > RAAP-2 > Bog-473. The sequence continues at coordinate 1,964,534 of CAVUSV010000004.1, read as the reverse complement.
TGCTCGACAACGCCCCGCACCTCGTTTCCCCGTTGCCGTTTCTCATCCCCCTGTTTGGACGCGACGGTGTCGTGTCCAAGGCGATGGCTCGCTCGTATGCCACGGCTCTCTGGATGTACGACCTCACCGGCGGCTGGCGCATCGGCGAACGACACCGTGAGGTATCAAAAGACGAGGCGATCGCGCACCTCCCAACCCTCAACACCGATCACCTGGTCGCCGGTTTTCTCTACTTCGATGCTCGGGCAGACGATGCTCGCCTCACGCTCACACTGGCGCGCACCGCGGCGTGCGAGTACGGGGCCGCCGTCGCCAACTACACCCCCGTCGTCCGCCTCACCACCGGTCCAAGCGGATCAGTCAACGGCGCCGTGGTGCGGGCCACGGCAGACGACGAGGCGTCCGATTTCCCCATTCGGTCACGGGTCGTCGTCAATGCCACCGGTGTCTGGGCCGACGAAGTGCGCGCCCTTGACGAAGGCACGCACCCGCACGCCATCCGCCCGGCAAAGGGCGTGCACGTGACCGTGCCCGCCAACCGGTTGCCGTGTGACATTGCCGCGGTCATCCCGGTGCCAAAGGACAGGCGCTCAATCTTCGTGGTGTCCTGGCCCGGGACCGACCTCGTCTATCTCGGCACGACCGACACCGATTACGCGGGTCCCCTCGACGATCCTGTTTGCACCCCTGAAGACGTGGATTACCTGTTGGACGCCGCCAATAACGTCACGACTTCCCACCTCACGCGCTTCGACGTGACGGGTGTCTGGGCTGGGTTGCGGCCCCTCCTGGCGCCGCGGGCCAAAGGGGGGGCCGTCTCGGAGCGCACCGCCGACCTGTCGCGCCGCCACACCGTCCGGACGTCGACGCACGGCGTCGTGACGGTGACCGGCGGCAAACTCACGACGTACCGCAAGATGGCGCAGGACACCGTCGACGTCGTCGTGAGTCGTCTCGGCGAGTCTCCTCGCCGGCGACGCTGCCTCACCAAGTCTCTTCCCCTCATTGGCGCGACGACCAGAACCCGTGATCCGGTGGCGATGGCCCAACCCCAGGCGCATCTCCTCGGTCGCTACGGGACCGAGTCCACCGCGGTGCTCGCACTGGCCGGCGACCGCCCAGAGCTGCTCGAACCGGTCGTGGCGGGATTGCCCTACATCGGTGCGGAGGTCGTCTACGCGGTCCGCGAGGAGATGGCCCGAACTCTGGACGACGTTGTGTCGCGACGGACGAGGGCTTCCATCCAGCGCGCGCACAGCACGATGGAGGCAGCGCCGGCCATCGCGGCCCTCATTGCACCCGATATGGGCTGGGACGAGAGAGAGGCGGCTGAGCAGGTGGCCCGATTCACGGGCTCATGCCAAAAGGAGCTGCTGACCGCCGGCCTCGACCTACCGTGACAGAACCCACTCCCGTCACTCCCATCGACGGGGCGCCCGGCGGGGTGGAGGACCGCCTGGGCGCGCGCAACGTCGAGGTCCCACCCGCCCTCCTAGACCGCATCGCCGCCAGCGGAGCCACGGTCCTCACCGACGACGATGCCAGGGCCGAGGCGGGCCGGGACTGGTGGCCGCTGGCGATCGGCTGGGCTGCCGAGGGCGCCGTCCCCCAGCGCCCCGCGGCAGTGGTCCGGCCGACCTCAGCGACAGAGGTGGCCGAGGTGCTGGCGGCCTGCAACGAGGCGCGCGTGCCAGTGACGGCAGCGGCAGGGCGCAGTGGAGTCTGCGGCGGATCGATTCCCGTGCATGGCGGCATCACCCTCGACATGACCGCGCTGGCGGGCCTGAAGGACGTGGACGAGATCTCGCTCACGGCCGACGTGCGGGCCGGCACCTTCGGTCCCGATCTCGAGGCCGCCCTCGCCAAGTTTGGAGACGGTTACACCGTGGGCCACTGGCCCCAGTCGATGGATCTCTCCACCGTCGGCGGGTGGTTGGCCTGCCGCGGCGCTGGGCAGTACTCGACCCGCTACGGGAAGATCGAGGACATGGTCGTCGGGCTCGAAGTCGTGCTGGCCGACGGCCGCATCGTGCAGACGGAGGGAAAGGCCCCGCGCGCTGCGACCGGGCCGAATTTGACCCAGCTCTTCGTGGGCAGCGAAGGCACCCTCGGCATCATCACCCAGGCCCGCCTCCGCCTCCACCCGCTCCCGAGGGCACAGGAGAGACGGGCCTTCGGGTTCACCACGTTCGCGGCTGGCCTCGAGGCCTGCCGCAAGATCCTCCGCCGCGGCGCCACGCCGGCCGTCTTACGGCTGTATGACCAGACCGAGTCTGAGCGCAACTTCGAGCACCCGGACACGAACGTCCTCATCGTCCTCGATGAGGCCGACCCAGAGATCTTGGCAGGCAGCATCGTCGTCGTCGACGACGAATGTTCGAGCCAGTCCGGCGCACATCCCCTCGACATCGAGCTGGTGGAGCGTTGGCTGGGACACCGCAACGACGTGTCGGCATTGGCTCCCCTCTGGCGCGGCGGCATCGTTGTCGACACGGTCGAGGTGTCCGGAGCATGGGCTGCGCTTCCCGGCCTCTTCGAGGACGTGGTTGGCGCGCTCAAGGCGATTGACGGGACGCTGGCGGCGTCGGCACACCAATCGCACGCTTATACCGATGGCGCGTGTCTCTACTTCACCTTCGGCGGGCGCGGTCCCGACGGCGACGACGCGTGGCGCGAGCGTTACTACCGCCACGCATGGGACGTCGTGACAGATATCACGCTGGCCCACGGCGCGGCCATCAGTCATCACCACGGCATCGGATTGAACCGATCCCGCTTCCTGCCCCGCGCCCTCGGCTCGGGTTTCGACGTACTCCGGGGTCTCAAAGAGACGTTCGATCCGAAGGGCATTCTCAACCCGGGCAAATTTGGCTTGGCCTCTCCCTTCGGACCCGCGCCCTGGACATGACCGGACCGGGGGGCAGCATTCTCGTCGTCGACGTCGGCACCTCGGGTGTCCGCGCCGCCATCGTGCGCCCCGATGCCAGCGTCGAGCACGAACACCATGTCCGCCTCCTCCCCGACTCGCCCGCGCCGGGTCTCGTGGAGTTCGACGCCGCACGCATGGCCCAAGACGTCCTGGCGATGGCCCATGCCGCACTGAGCGAGGGGGGCCCGGTAGCCGGCGTCGGCATCGCCAACCAAAGGGCCTCGAGCATCGTGTGGGAGCGCTCGACGGGAAGGCCCCTCGCCCCGGGCATCGGTTGGCAGGACCTGCGTACCGTCGGAACCTGCCTCGTGCTCCAGGGCGAGGGGATCCGCCTCGCGCCCAACGCGTCAGCCACGAAGTTGATGGCGATCCTCGACCAAGTCGACCCTGAGCGGTCGCGGGCCGAACGGGGCGAGCTGTGTTTTGGGACCGTTGACAGCTGGGTCGCCTGGACCCTCTCGGGGGGCGCCGCCTCGGGCTCCGATGCGCTCCACGTCACCGATGCCACGAATGCCGCCGTGACTGCCCTCATCGACCCGGCAACCATCGACTGGGACGAGCGGTTGCTCGAGAAGCTCAGGATTCCTCTCCCAATGATGCCGGCAATCGTCGACTCTTCAGGGGGCGTCGGTGCGGCAGGCGCTGTACTGGGCGCGCCCCCCATCTGCGGCATCGCCGGAGACCAGCAAGCCTCGCTCGTCGGCCAGGGCTGTACCCTGCCGGGCCTGGCCAAGGCGACCTTTGGCACGGGCGGGATGCTCGACCAATGCACCGGACCGGGTCACGGCCCGACCATCGCCGGCCGCGGCAACGCGGGAACCTTTCCCATCGTCGCCTTCCGGGTGTCAGGGCAGGCCACCTGGGGGACCGAGGCGGTGATGCTGTCGGCCGGGACCGCGGTCGAGTGGTTGCGGGACGACCTCGGCGATCATCGCGACGTCGGCCGAATCCGAGGCCGTGGCGGCACGGTGTGAGACTTCGGGGGACGTCTGGTTCGTTCCAGCACTCCTCGGCCTTGGCACCCCGGTCTGGGACTTCGGCGCCCGGGGCGCCCTGATCGGCCTCACCCGGGGCTCGGGACGGGCCGAGGTCGTGCGGGCCGTCCTCGAGGGAGTGGCCCACAGGGGTGCAGACCTGGTCGAGGCCACGGAGCACGACAGCGGTTACCCGATCGGAACCCTGCGCATCGACGGCGGCATGTCGGACAACGGTGTCTTCGTCGACGCGCTGGCTGAGGCAATCGGCCGACCCGTGGAGGTCTCGCCGGTCTTGGAGGCGACGACGCTTGGCGCAGGCCTCCTGGCCGGGTTGGCCGTCGGCACCTATGGATCGACCGAGGAGCTGGCGGACACGTTCTCGCCACGCCGTACGGTCGAGCCCCGAGCGGACGAGGCAGTCCGGGCAGCCGCCCGGGAGCGTTGGTTGGCTGCGAGGGCGAAGGCCCAAGCAACCATCCCGGAGCTCTCGGGGATCTCCTTCTAAGCGGGTACCGCCCCCGCCCAGAAGGAGTTCACTCTCGAGAAACCTTCCTCCCTAGACCAGGCCTACCTCTTCGAAGCTGCGTGGCGGGGGATGCGGCGACGCCAGCGGGCGAGGAACACAAGGCCCGAGCCCAGCATCAGGGCCGCCAGGCCGATTAACCACTGCTGCGACAAGGGTGCACCTGTGAAGGCGATCGTCGGAGTCGTGCTGGGCGAGGTGACGGGCGCGGTGCTGTGCGTGCTGGGCGGCGTGGTCGCCGGCGTGGTGGCCGGCGTGGTGGCCGGCGTGGTCGGCGGCGTTTGCGTGACTGCGGTGGTAACCAGCGTCACCGGGTTGGAGACCGTCGACGAGCAGCCGGATGCCGTCGTGCACGCCCCATCGGTGATCGTTGCCGTATTTGTGACGGTCCCGCTGGCGCTCGCCGCCACCGTGGTGGCGAAGGTCGCGGTGGCGCTGTCACCGGCGGCCAGGTTCACCGTGAAGGTCCAGGTGCTCCCGCTCGGGTTGGCCACGGTGCAGGTGTCGGGCAAGGTAGCCACGCAGGTCGGCGTCCCCTTAACCGTCAGGGATGAGGGCACTACGTCAGTCACCGTCGCCGTTCCGGCTGCGTTGCCGACGTTCTTGATGGCGATGGTGTAGTTGATCGTCGAGCTCGGCGGCACCGCGGTGCCGGTTCCCGGCATGTCGGCCTTGGTCACCGTGAAGTTCGGCGCCGTCATCGAGAAGCACTCGTTCGACTGGACCGCCCCGCTGGTGTTGCCGCTGGACGTCAAGTAGTTCGAGCCTTGACCTGGGGTGTAGACGGCTCCGAAGCAATACGTGCCAGGCGCCGTGGGCTTGAACGAGGCCGACGTTGCGGTCGCGGTAACCGCGGAGCCGCTCAGCGTCACCGGCGTGCCCACGGGTGTACCGCCCGGGCACGTTGCGGCCGACGCCATCGGACCGCACACGGTGAAGGCGACGGTCCCAGTGGGCAGGCCCCCTGCGGTGGTACCCGTCACGGTCGCGGTGTCCGTGACGCTCTGGCCGAGGACGATCCCGCTCGCCGAGGCTTGCGTGGTGGTCTGCGAAGCGATCGGAGCGGGCGCCACACAGCCGTTTACCAGCTCGGAAAGGTTGAACGTTCCCGAGCCGGTCGTCGAAAAGACCGGATGCGAAGTCCAGGTGGCGGACCAGTTGAACGTGACGGTCTGGCTCGGTGTCGCCAGAAGCGTCGCCAGCTCCGCGGCAGACAGCGTCTGAGTGAACACCTGGTTCGAGGCGTTGGCGGGATAGGTCGGCGACGAGGCGATGCTCAATGCGGTGGTGTTGAGACCGCCGCCGGTGGCAGAAGCACTGCCAGACTCCGATGCGGGAAAGTCGTTGACGACGGTCCACGTGATCGTTGCCCCGGTTCCGGCCGGATGGCCGCAGCTCCCGCTCGAATGAACGATGTTGTTGTGGGCGGAAGCCGATCCGGCAAACACGATGAGGCCGGCAACGACCAGAACTGATGCCATCCCCGCTTCAATGACCGTGCCGAACTGACGAGCCTTGCGCCCCGATCCGGTTCCATTACGACGTGAAAATCTCGAGTTCTGCCAAGCCAGTCGCATACCGCCCGTTTCCTTCCACTCTCGCCAAGTAAGAACATCCCGGAACTCTTTGCCGCCGGGGGGACTTTAACGCAATAAATCAACAATTGCGCTTAAGTCAGTCCGCCATCTTGCCGATAAACGGCGCCTTTCGGCGTTGGTCCGCAGGTTCGGCCATTGCAAGCTAAACCTTCTAGTCAGACCCGGTTAGGGCTGATCGGCTCCAATTGAGAGTGCCGTTTGGCCCTAATGGCCTGATCAGCCTTCAGAATCACGAGCCCTCACTCGTCGTGATGCACTGCCCCGTACGACTGCCGGCCGCGGGGTGCCCGATGCTCGGCCCCCTCGATCCCGGGGCCGGGGGCATTCCCGTCACACGCTGGCGCGCCGCGGAGATGAGCACGTGCGTGTTGAGCAGGTTCAGCAAAGGGGCTGCCATCGGCTGCAATTCCACATGTGGGCCGACAAGCCAGCCGATTGGCCCGACGTCGCGGCACCAACAACGCTTGGCATCCGCGGCTCGCGAACCCAATGGGGACGCCCGGCCCGGAAGGCGAAATGGCTTCGATGGCCGGGGTCTACGAGATCGCGACGTCCTCGGGCTCCATGGACCACACGCTAACCCTCAAGTGAACGGTTACGTGTCGTCCCCTGCGGACACCGAAGCAGGAAACGAATCAGTCTCTTAGGAGTCGGCGGGATCAGTCTTTCGAGTCTCGCCACGAGAGCGCGGGCGCCCACGGCACGTGCCACTGGTGAGTCGAGGGCCAACTGTGCGAGCTCGTCCCTCAGGCTGATCATGCGGCGGCCTGGGTCACTCAGAACACCCGGGCGTCGCACCGGGCTCGGACCCTCGGGCTTGGGTCTGTCTTCTGAGGCCCGGTCGTGCCCGTTTCCGGAAGCATCCAAGGCCTGACCCTCTTGCGAATTGCTCGCGTCATTTGCCTGCGTCGACCCGTTCTGACCGACGAGCGAACACGCCTGATCTTCGGACATGGCGAAGTGACGGACCAAGTAGTCGACCGCGTCTCTCCGCTGGGTAAAGCTCAGGTTGGTCCACCCGTTCAGATCCCGGAGGATTGAGATGTCGCCGCGCATGTTCATCGGCGACGCGTTTCAAGCGAGCGTTCTCCTGCTCGAGGATGATCCCCAACTTGGTCGCGGCGACCGCCACCGACATGCCTTGGCTGGTGAGCTCCTCCATCTCGCGCAACATCGCGATGATCTGTTCCGGGCCGGGCATGGTGGCTGACACGATTTGTTCCTTGTCGTCCCTTACATCCCGGGCGACGGAACAACGGCGGGTCCGTTCGCGCTGCCCAGTGGTTCGCTGAGCCTGCCAGCAGCACACGCTGCAGCGCCATGGCCGGCCCAGTCAGAACCCAGCGCGAGGTAGGCCAACAGTGCTCGTCCGCTCCATCCGCACTGTCTGGGGGGCGATCGAAATGGCGTGGCCCGTCGGGGCGTGCAGACTCGGAACACAGCTATCGATGAACAGTCGACGAGCGCGCGAGCGTGCAGACTGTGGGCGCCATTGCTACTGCGCACGCCTGAGGGGGGCACTGCAATTCCTTTCGCCAGTCCGCATCGGGCCGCCATTCGAGATTTGATTCTCGAACCCGACGCGCCTGTCGATTGTGAACTCGCCCTTGCGCAACGACATGACAATTTTCCTCAATGCGGCGACGAACTGCAGCTCATCGGCAGCGGCACGCCTGGCTCGCCCTCCGAATCAAGACCCCGCGAGATGGGCTCGTGCGGCATCCCAACTGCTGCCGGCTTCGAGCAGTGGCCGGAACCCCATGAGCTGCCGCGGCTTTCCGATTGCCATCACCGCGCGTAGGCGACCGGCCCGACCGAACAATGCCACGAACTTTCCGTCAGCGAATGATCCGTCGACGATTTGCACCTCGTCGTTCCCGCTGGGGCTGCCCAGCACCTGAAACCGGATTCCGTACTGATCTGACCAGAAATACGGGATCGGCGTGAACGACGGCGCATCGGAGCGTCCGGCCAGCACACTGCGTGCGGCGGCGACACCGGCTTCAGCAGCAACCTGCCAGTGTTCAATCCGGATGTGTTCCTCCGCACCGTCATGCCGCCAATTCCAGCGTGCCACGTCCCCCGCGGCGACGATGTCCTCGGCGGCGAACAGACGGTCGTCACAGACCACACCGTTCTCGACGGTCAGTCCCGAGCCGGAAAGCCAATCGGTCGAGGGAGTGACCCCGATGCCGACCACCACGACGTCGGCAGGCACGACCTCGCCACCGCCGAGCTCGATGACCAACCGGTCCTTCGAATCATCCGCGCCAATTCCATCATCTTCATTGCGTTCCGACGCCTTGCGGACGCCGAGAACGGTGACACCCGTACGGAGGTCAACGCCGTGCGCGCCGTGCAACGACCCGCAATGCGCACCGATCATCGGACCCAAGACGTTACGCAGCGGCACGTCCAGCGCTTCAAGGACGGTGACGCGGCACCCAAGACTGGCACAGGTCGAGGCGACCTCGGCACCGATGAACCCGGCTCCGATGACCACGACACGCGGTGCGTCAACGGCGGTCACGGCAGCCCGTAGAGCGATGGAATCGTCGAGTGTGCGCAAAGTGAAGAGGCCGTCGTGCTGGCCCAGACCCTCGGTGCCGGGGAGCTGGCGGGGCGCCGCACCCGTCGTGATGATGACGGCGTCTCCCTGCAGAACGGTACCGTCGTCTAACTCGACCTTGTGTCCCTCGACGTCAAGCCGTACGGCGCCACGGCCGAGCACTTCGTGCACACGGTGCTCGCTCGAACGCCGCTTGTCCGCCAGCACGGCCTTCTCGGGAGGCCACGTCCCAGCGAGCACCTGCTTTGACAGTGGCGGCCTGTCGTAAGGAAGGTGCTCCTCGTCGCCGACGAGCGAGATGGTGCCCTCGAAGCCCTCGGTGCGCAGCGTCTCGACGGCGCGCCACCCAGCAAGTGACGCGCCCACGACGACGACCGTGCTGTCCGTGGTCAACCCACCCCGCGGCGTCACCCGCCGAACATCGCCATCCACTCCTCGGGGGAGCGGGGCCGGAACACGTAGTTGTACTGCCTCGTGTCGCCCATGCTCTGGGACGCTTCGGCGGAGTACAGGTGGCCGGGGAACAAGATTGCGTCATCGGGAACCCGGGCCAGGCGAGTGTGGATGGATTCGTACATGGCTAATGGATCGGAGCCGGGGAAGTCCGTCCGCCCGCAGCCCTCGAGAAACAGCGTGTCACCGGCGACCAGCCGGCCGTCCACGAGAAAGCACTGGCTGCCCGGCGTGTGGCCCGGCGTGTGGATCAGCTCCACCTTGACCTGGCCCACCGGCAACACGTCGCCGCTGTGATGGCCGACAAGGTCAGACGGGCCGACGCCGGTGGTGCGTTCGACCCACGGCAGCTCGTCTGCCTGCACGTGAATCGGCACCTGTACCTTCTCGAGCAGGGCGCTGATCCCCTCGAGTGACCACCCGCCCATCTGGCCGCCGAGATGGTCCGGGTGGAAGTGGGTTCCCAAGACACCGGTCAGGCGCATGCCGTCCGCTTCGAGGATGTCGAGGAGATCCTGAACCGCATAGGCCGGGTCGACCACGACTGCCTCACCAGTCTCACGGTCGCCGAGGAGGTAGACGAAGTTGACCATCTGGCGGGCCATCATGTCGTCGCGGGCAAAGTCGCGGCCCGAGAGAAGCTGGCGGAAGTAGAGTCGTTCGCTGCCGCCGGACGCGCCGGCGACAGTGCCCGTTCCGGTCTCACTCATCTCCGTCACCGCCCTCCTTGGCGCCAGCCGACTCGGTAGCCAGCGTTTCGAGTCGGGGGACGAGTTCTTCCACTTGGGACCTCGTCGCTCGCAGCCGCCGGTCGAGCTCGTCGATCAGCGCCGTGGCCCGCTCCAGTCGAGCGACGAGCACGTCGACGTCGACCTCGCGCTGTTCGAAGAAGTTCACGATCGTATCGAGCTCCCGGCTGGCATCGGTGTAGCTGAGCTGCTCGACGGGGAGGGGATCATCCGAGATGGTCACCGCTGTCCTCCTGGCACGTCAGTGGGCGCCACATCCTCGCGTGTTGTGGCCCGATCGACCCGGCTGCGCACCGTCCCATCGGCGAAGCGCGTCACGATCTCCTGCTGATCGACCAGCTCGCCGGCGGAGCGCACGAGCCGGCCCGCGGGCGTCATGGTCAGGCTGTAGCCCCGTTCGAGCTGGCGGTCCACGTCGTAGGCCGCCAGGAGCCGGCGCCACGAATGCAGACGTTCGTCCTGGCGCCCGAGGTGCCCGAGCGTAAGCGGTCCGAGCCGAGTGGCGCAGGTCCGCAAAGCGGCCTCGCCCGCCTCGAGCCGGCTGGGTGCCGCCCGCCCGAGGGACGTCGCCTTCGTGGCCAGGCGCTCCTGGTGCACGCGGAATTGGTGGCGTGCCGCCGCCGTGAGCCGAGCCCGCGCCTGCGCGTCACGCGCCGACGCGTCGCCGAGGAAGGTCGGGACGCGGCGGGCCAGGAACTCGGCTGGCTCCGCCACATGGCTCCCCCACCAGCGCCGCGTCGCGACGACGATCTGGTGCCCGCACTCTGTGGGCGTGATGCAGGCACGCGCCGCGAGGATGTCAGCCACGGTCTCATCGCCGGTGTGGCCGATACCCGTGAACACGGGCTTGGACGCGTCGGCCACCGCGCGGCGACGACCTCGGTCTCGAACGCGGCGAGGTCGGCCCGTGCTCCCCCGCCCCTGACCATCGCGATGACATCGCAGTCGCTCCGGCTCAGCACTTTCAGCGCACGCGAGATGGCGGCAGGTGCCCCGGCCCCTTGCACGCTGACTCGAACGACAGAAACGCGAAAGCCGAACTCCGATCCCGTCAGCTGCCCCAAGAAGTCCTGATATCCCTCGGTCCCCGGGCTGGCAATCAGGCCGACGTGCATCGTGACCTCCGGCACGCGGAGCGAGGCGTTGCGCCGGAGCAGACCCTCGGCCTCGAGCTTGCGCAGGAGCTGAGCTCGCTGGGCGGCCATACGCCCCAAGAGGGCGGTGACGTCCACCTCGACGAGGATGAGGCTGATCTCTCCCTTGGCGCGGTAGAGATCGAGTGAGCCGCGCAACACGACGACCATGCCCTCGGCGAGCTCGATACCCTCTTTGGCCAGCGCATGCCGTAGCGGCGCCCAGGAGCTGCGCCAGCACTTCACGTTGAGGGTCGGCACACCGCCTCGGGCCCGGTTCCCGGGAGAGTCGTCTCCCTCGGGGTCCACCAGGTTCAAGTAGAGGTGGCCCGACCGGTGGTCCGAGAGATGCTGGATCTCCCCTCGGACCCACACGTGTCGGTTCCGGGGGAAGGCCTGGCTCAGCGCACCGTCGACCTTCTCGTAGAGAGCACCGATAGAGAGGACGCCCGGCCGTTCGGCGGGGTCGGGGTTGGTGCCGCCGGAACCGGTCTGGTCCTCCGGGGCGGTGGCCAGCGGAAGAGCCTCGGGATCGAAGAGCTGACGGGTGCCGCCGGACATCCTCGACACCCTACCGAGGCGCTGTGCCGTCACCACCACATGGCCGGAAGTGGCACAATTAGAGGTGACGGTGAGTCGGCCAGGTGGCCGCAGCACGGGCCGCACTGCGGGATCGTGTTGAGGAAGGTCGGGACTCCGCAGAGCAGGGTGCTGGCTAACGGCCAGTCGGGGAGACCCGCAGGACAGTGCCACAGAAAGGAAACCGCCGATGGCGGGCCCTCGGGGTCCGCACAGGTAAGGGTGAAAGGGTGCGGTAAGAGCGCACCAGCGGCGGGGGTGACCCCGCCGGCTCGGTAAACCCCACCCGGAGCAAGGCCAAGCGTGGGAAATGGGCTGCTCGCCCGCCTCCTGAGAGGGAGGGTTCCCCAGGTAGGCCGCTCAGATGGATGGCCACCCAAGCTCCTCTGGGAGCTGGACAGAATCCCGCCTACAGGCCGGCTCACCGTCAACCACGGCTTGGCAGACCGCCAACGTCGCCAAGCCCGGATTCAGCCCAGACGAGGTGCGGCGGGGTTCCGCATTTCGGCGGTTCCCGCGACGAGCGCGGCCCTCGACCCCTGGACTCGCAGGTGGCCGCGGCTCATTCAGTCATCAGGATTGGACGCACGTAGCGAATCCTTACCCTGGTGCTAACAATTGGGCGTGGGCCTCGACCGCGCCTTCTGGAAGTATGAGTGCACTCTCTGTGGTCGGTTTGATCGGCACACCCACGAGCTGAAGCATTCACAGCGCGCGGTCACGCATCCTCCACCGTTGCATCGGCGGATACGGAAGACGCCGCTCATCATTGCGTGCGTGGCCGTCGCTCTGGTGAGCACCTTGCTGACGCTCAACACCGGTAACGCAACAGGGATGGCACCACCGGCTGGCTATTCAGCTGGTCAGCTCATCTTCGATGACCAGTTCACTGGCACGTCGCTCGATTCTGCACACTGGAACACCTTCATGGGCGGTCAGGGCGCCCAGATCTGGAATTCCGGCGCCCTTCCTGCCGGTGATTCAGCAGCCGGGACCCAGGTTCACCAGACCTACTTTTCGCCCTCGCAGGTGACAGTGAATAACGGACTGACCCTCACCATGGTGCCGGACACCAAATACTCATCGCTGGGCTACGGGTACAGATCGGGGGTCGTGACCTCGCGTGACAAGTTCGTACTGAGGAGCGGTTACGTTCAGATCAAGGCCAAGATGTCGGATTCCTCCCGGGGGGGTTGGCCCGCCATCTGGTTCATCGATCCGAGTGGCGGAGGCGGCAGTCAAGAGATCGATCTCCAGGAAGCGGGATTCACACCTGCGAGCGCCGGACTCTCAAACGCAACTCCAGCCAACCGCGTCTTCGTGTCGACGTACCACACGCCGTCGGGCAGCCAATCCGACTTTGGTTACGCCACCCCCACTCCAATGAACGCTGGGTTCAACACCTACGGGATGGAGTACGTTCCCGGCCGCTCAATCAAGACGTACTTCGATGGCCGGTTGGTCGGTTCGTGGACTCACAGCATTAGCACCACCCCCTATGAGATCGTCATCTGGAACGCACAGGCCAACGCAGACACGTCGGGTTTTCACACGACTGGCGGGTCTCCGAATCTTTCGCCGATGACCGTTGCCGAGGTTCAGGCGTATGCCTTGTCGCCGTGATCCGCGACACATCTCGGACTTGTAACGGAGTGACTTGAAGGGGAGCTGAGGTCGTGAGATCGAACTCAGATATGCAGGCCGCCCTCCCTGTCCCACGAGGTGCTTGGAGCCCGGACCCGCTCCCCACGTTCAGGCATACAGCGCACTCATGCCCGCGTCCGTGCCTCCTCTACCCCCTCCATCGCGGACTGCGAGTAACGAATCGCGCTCAGGGGCGTCGAAATGCGCGCCGATACCCCGAGAGGACGGCAGTGGTCCATGGGGCCGATCCGGTGATCCCGCTTGGACCGCTGCAGACCTTGGGATGGTGTTATGGGCGGCAAAGTCTGGTTTCGCGTCCTGACCATTGCGGTCGTCTTGTCCTGCTTCGTCCCGGTACTGGCCGCGATCGTCGCTGGTGTAACCACAGCTCTGCCACATGCTTCAGCCGCCACCGGTGGATCGAGGTCGGCTTCGGGTTACTGGCTCGTGGCCTCGGACGGAGGGGTCTTCGCCTACGGGGACGCCGCCTTCTACGGCTCCACTGGCGGTGTGGGCCTCAACAAGCCCGTCGTGGCCACCGCCGCGACCCCCGACGGCCGGGGCTACTGGCTCGTGGCCTCGGACGGAGGGGTCTTCGCCTACGGGGACGCCGCCTTCTACGGCTCCACTGGCGGTGTGGGCCTCAACAAGCCCGTCGTGGCCACCGCCGCGACCCCCGACGGCCGGGGCTACTGGCTCGTGGCCTCGGACGGAGGGGTCTTCGCCTACGGGGACGCCGCCTTCTACGGCTCCACTGGCGGTGTGGGCCTCAACAAGCCCGTCGTGGCCACCGCCGCGACCCCCGACGGCCGGGGCTACTGGCTCGTGGCCTCGGACGGAGGGGTCTTCGCCTACGGGGACGCCGCCTTCTACGGCTCCACTGGCGGTGTGGGCCTCAACAAGCCCGTCGTGGCCACCGCCGCGACCCCCGACGGCCGGGGCTACTGGCTCGTGGCCTCGGACGGAGGGGTCTTCGCCTACGGGGACGCCGCCTTCTACGGCTCCACTGGCGGTGTGGGCCTCAACAAGCCCGTCGTGGCCACCGCCGCGACCCCCGACGGCCGGGGCTACTGGCTCGTGGCCTCGGACGGAGGGGTCTTCGCCTACGGGGACGCCGCCTTCTACGGCTCCACTGGCGGTGTGGGCCTCAACAAGCCCGTCGTGGCCACCGCGGCACCTTTGACGACGACGACCGCACCGTCCGGTGGCATGCCGGCTCCAGCCGGCTACACGGCCCAGCGGCTGATCTTGGACGACCAGTTCAGCGGGACGACCCTCGACACCAAGAATTGGGTGACCTACTTGGGATCATCGGGAGTTGTCTGGAACAACAAGGGCAACCTGCCCTTGCCGTATTCGGGGCCGACCTCGGTGGCCAACGGCGGCACAGGGTACGTCCAGTCGATGTACGGGCCTTCACAGGTGAGCGTGGACAACGGTCTGACGCTGACGGCGCAGCCCAACACGAATCAATGGGCGAGCACCTACCCGTGGATCAGCGGCATCGTCACGACCGAAGGAAAGTTCACCCTGCCGTCGACGGGGTGGTACGTGCAAGCGAAGATAAAAATGCCCGACATGAGCCACGGTATGTGGCCTGCGCTCTGGTTTCTGCCTCCTGTCGGGGGCACCCCGTTCAACGAGATCGACGGTTTCGAGGGGGGCATGTACGGCAATATCGGTCCGATGAACGAGAGCGGTAGCTCCAACTACTTCCCCACCGTCGGATCGCAGACGGGGGCAAACTGGGGCACGCCCGGCGGCGTCGATATATCAGCTGGATATCACACCTACGGTGTCCGGTACATCCCTGGCGTGTCGATCACTACCTACTTCGACGGTCACCAGGTGTGGCAGACGCTGGAGTCAACTGCAACGATCACCCCGGAGCCGTACGACATCATGCTGGAGCTCGAGGTGGCTTCTCAGAAAGCAGGGTTCCATACGCCGACAACTGCGAACACGCCCACCTCCTCCATGGAGGTTGCCGAGGTACAGGCGTACTCGTAGTGCGTCGCTCCATCTTTCTGACCTCTTGAGCACGATCCCGAGTCTGTGGCTCGCGGAGGCGACGACTCCCTAAGGTGGGTTCGAACGACGCCGGCGATGGCTGCGGGCAGCCGGCACATGGAGCGTGAGGATGTGCTCCCGGCGATCGAGCCCTTGTAGCAACACGGGATGTAGGCCTGCAGATCTGCCATGACAGCGCGAGCCCTGTCTCCGCGGCCACCGCCGGTTCGGAAGTCGGCGGAGGATGGCCCCTTCGCGACGGTTCGATGAACTTTGCGCCGAACACCTCGCGTGGGGGGCCGCAATCACGGTACCGTTGAACCAATGAGGCGCCCAAGCGCCCGAATCCCCACCTACCGTTCCGTGCACAGGCTGGTGGGCATCGCACAATCTCTCGGCTGCGCGGCAATCGTGGCTGGAGGGCTCGTGGCCCCGGCAGTGCTCTTGCCGACATCGTCTGGCGCTCAGCAGCCGTCGTCCACGCTCACGCAGAACTATGGAGCTGGTGGAGATTTGGCCGCCGACCCGGCTGGGGGGTTCTGGACCACCGACAGCTCGGGCCAGGTGGCCAGCCGCGGTGGTGCGCCGTCCTACGGGTCCCTCCCGAGCTCGGACCGGACGTCGCTCATTGTCGCAATAGCGCCAACACCGGACGGGGGTGGCTACTGGCTTGCGTCCTCAAGCGGCGCCGTTTTCCCCTTCGGCGACGCCGTGTACGAAGGTACGGCCGCGAGCAGCAACCTCAACTCCAGCATCGTCGCCATTGCGGCGACACTCGATGGCGGCGGTTACTGGCTCGCCGCGGCCAACGGCGAGGTGTTCTCGTTCGGGAACGCGCAGTTCTACGGCTCCCCGGCAGCCACCGGCCTCAACCTCAGCCAACCCATCGTCGGCATGACGCCCACCCCCGACGGCGGCGGTTACTGGCTTGTGGCAACAGACGGCGAGGTGTTCCCGTACGGAGACGCGGGCTTCGCGAGCTCGACCCAGGCCATCAATTCGCCCGGGCGCATCGTGGCGATGGCGCCCACTCCCGATGGCGGCGGCTACTGGCTCGTCGCCACAAGCGGCGAGGTCTTCGCGTTCGGCAACGCGACCAATAACGGATCGCTGGCCGGTGACAGCTCGCTGGCCCCCGGTCAAGGGGCCTACGTGACCGGCATCATCGTCCACCCGGTCCGGCCGAGCTACACGCTCGTCGTCTCGAACGGAAACGATCCGACCTACGCTCCGCAACGGTCGACCGGTGAGCCGACAACAACCACTTCGACGACGTCGACGACATCGACGACATCGACTTCGACGACAACAACCACTTCGACGACTTCGACGACATCGACGACTTCGACGACCACTCCATCGACTACAACGACTACGACGACGACGACCGCACCGTCCGGTGGCATGCCGGCTCCAGCCGGCTACACGGCCCAGCGGCTGATCTTGGACGACCAGTTCAGCGGGACGACCCTCGACACCAAGAATTGGGTGACCTACTTGGGATCATCGGGAGTTGTCTGGAACAACAAGGGCAACCTGCCCTTGCCGTATTCGGGGCCGACCTCGGTGGCCAACGGCGGCACAGGGTACGTCCAGTCGATGTACGGGCCTTCACAGGTGAGCGTGGACAACGGTCTGACGCTGACGGCGCAGCCCAACACGAATCAATGGGCGAGCACCTACCCGTGGATCAGCGGCATCGTCACGACCGAAGGAAAGTTCACCCTGCCGTCGACGGGGTGGTACGTGCAAGCGAAGATAAAAATGCCCGACATGAGCCACGGTATGTGGCCTGCGCTCTGGTTTCTGCCTCCTGTCGGGGGCACCCCGTTCAACGAGATCGACGGTTTCGAGGGGGGCATGTACGGCAATATCGGTCCGATGAACGAGAGCGGTAGCTCCAACTACTTCCCCACCGTCGGATCGCAGACGGGGGCAAACTGGGGCACGCCCGGCGGCGTCGATATATCAGCTGGATATCACACCTACGGTGTCCGGTACATCCCTGGCGTGTCGATCACTACCTACTTCGACGGTCACCAGGTGTGGCAGACGCTGGAGTCAACTGCAACGATCACCCCGGAGCCGTACGACATCATGCTGGAGCTCGAGGTGGCTTCTCAGAAAGCAGGGTTCCATACGCCGACAACTGCGAACACGCCCACCTCCTCCATGGAGGTTGCCGAGGTACAGGCGTACTCGTAGTGCGTCGCTCCATCTTTCTGACCTCTTGAGCACGATCCCGAGTCTGTGGCTCGCGGAGGCGACGACTCCCTAAGGTGGGTTCGAACGACGCCGGCGATGGCTGCGGGCAGCCGGCACATGGAGCGTGAGGATGTTCGGGCCGATAGAGGGGCGACTGCTGAAGCGATGCGCCCGCCCTCCGATCGTGACCGTGTGGCGCGAGACCCCCTCGTGACTCCGCCAAGCCTGCTTGACGTCCGTGTCCTCGGCGGGTGGGCCGCGCAGTGGGATCAACTGGTGGATTCTTCCCTGCTTCCGTCGCCCTTCCTGCGATCGTGGTGGCTGACCGGGGCCGGCGGATCTGGCCGCCAATTCCTGCTCGTTGTCGACGAGGCGCGCCTCCTCGGAGGCCTCGCCCTGGAGAGCCGGCATCCGTATCCAAGCATCCGGATGATGGGAGGCGGCTCGTTGTGCCCGGACCACCTCGATCTTCTGGCCGCCCCCGGCCACGAAGCCGAGGTGGTTAGCCTCCTCAGGGACTGGCTCTGTCGTCCTGGCGGGCGCCTATTGGACCTCCAGGGCATTCGGACCGGGTCACTGTTGATCGAAGCGCTGCCCGGCCATGTTCGTTGCGAGCCCATGGCAGTCGCCCCCTTTACGACGTTGCCCGACAGCGCAGAGGCGTACCGGGCCACGCTGCCCCCGCACTTCCGTCGGAAACTCCGTCGCTCTTCTACCCTCCTCGCGGCCGATGGAGTGGCGCATCGGACGATCCGAGGCGGAGCCGTCCTCGGGCGCCTCGAAACTCTGCGCGAGCTCCATCGGTCGCAGTGGGGAAACCGCTCCCGCTTCCTTCCCGTCTTCGATCGCTTTGCGGCTGGGTGCGCTGGTGCGGCTGAGGCTGATGAGGTGGTTGTGCACGAACTCGGGAACGACAGCCTGGTCGTCGCTACCGTGGTGGCGTTCGAGGTGGGCGGTCGTGTGAGCCTCTATCAAAGCGCCCGGCTTGACAATCCCCGCTGGCGGGGGACGACAACTGTCTTGCTCGCCGCCATCATCGACGACGCCTGTGCTCGGGGCTTCAACGAAGTCGACTTCCTCCGAGGCGACGAGCCCTACAAGGGACGGTTCGCCCCGAACCATCGGGAGATGTTGAGGCTGGTCGCAGGCAAGGGGCTTGTAGGGCGGTTTGGGGGTGTCAGTAGGGCGGCCACGTCCCAGGCCGCGCAAACAGCCGTCCGATGCGTTCGCTTGGGGAGATCCACGATCGGTCGGTGGAAGGCCTGACCGCCTACGTCCCCTCCGCCCGGTAGTCCGCTCCATCCGCAGGGGTTTGGCCCCTTTGCTGCTTCGGACCGACTGCGGCGAACCGGAGTCGTCGTCCGATGGCCCAGACACCCATGGCGCAGATCTTGGCCGAATCTACGGTGGCCGAACGCCCCGGCTCGCGCGGGTTCAGGTGCCGCCGCCGAAGCCGAGAGTTGAAGTCCTCGATGCGGTTCTCGCGCACGGTGGCATTGGTGAAGTACGTGAGGGTCACGGACAACGAAATGTCGGGACCGTTCTGCACCCAGTGCGGAGTGCCAGCGGGTATGTACACCGCCCGCCCCGGCTTCAGAGTGTACGCGGCGACCTCCCGAGGTAGAGTCTCAATCCGCCCGTGGGACCCGTCCCAGTACCTGTCGATCTCGTGTCGTCGAACGGCGTCGCTCTCGAAACACCCGACGCTGACCGTTTTGCTCCCCCGCACCTGCATCAACAGGCTGTGCTCGATGTCGAAATGGACTGGCGTCACCGAATTCGGGGAGGAGACAAAGACGAACGCAACCCGCTTACGCATCCTGCCCTGCTCGGCGAGCATTCCGGATTCGAGCTGGTCGAGACGGGTGTTCATGAGTTCTGCCATGCCGGGATCGTCTTCCACGTTGAGCAAGGTGAGCCAGGCGTTGGCGTTGGACAAATCGCGGATGACGTCGCCAGGACGTTCCAGGGCACCCCGAGGCGGACCCCCTTGAGGAACCAGAAGGGGCTGCGCCGCTGTGTCGGAGATCACCGATTGGCGTGGCAGCCGGTCCGCGAGATCTGCGACTGCCGCGAGGTCCAAGCGGTCTTCGAGGTGGAGATCATGGATGAATTCCACGGGTCGCTCGGGGAAGCCGTCGTCGAGGGCAATTTGTCCGATCGCCCTGGTGACGTGCCTTACGGGTTCTGCAACCATCACTCGCCTCTCCGCAACCGAGTAGGAATACTGTGCCCGTCTGAGGCAAGGCCGTCAATCGGGTCCGTCGAAGTCGATGCGTCGCCACCTGTGCGCCGCGAGCCGGACACAGGAAAGCTGCCATCTCGACGGCACAGCCGCTCGTGCCCCGACTCCTTACCTGACCGGCCGACCGTTCGTCTTGAACACATTCGGAGGTGATGAAACACTGGATCTTGCGCTCTGCCGACGCCGTCGAGGCTATTGGGGCCGAGAGCGCCGGAGGAGGAGACACGATGGGTATTCATGCGCATCGTGTGGCGGGTGGGGACATGGGACAGGTTTCTGGCGACGTCAGAAGACAGAGCGGCAAACCACGACCGGACCCCACGTCGGGCGTCGTCCCGACTCCCCTCGGAGTCGAAAGCCTGCAAGGTCGGCTCGGCTTCGGACAACCGCGCACCGTGACGGTCGTCATATGCGCCTTTGCAGAGCGTCGCTGGGACTCACTCCTCAATGCGGTCGCATCCTTGCGCGCCCAGCGGCGGCTTCCCGATCAGTTCCTCGTCGTCATCGATCACAATCCACAGTTGCTCGAGCGTGCTCAGTCTTCATTCCCGAGCGACGTCGAAGTGTGTCCAAATGGGGACGAGCAGGGTCTGTCCGGTGCGCGGAACACCGGCGTTCGACTCGCCATTGGTGATGTTGTGGCCTTCCTCGACGATGACGCAGAAGCGGATCCCGGCTGGTTAGAGGAGCTGCTCGAGCAGTACCGCTCTGATGTCGCGGGTACAGGTGGGGTTGCGATTCCAGTCTGGCCTGGAGGAGTCCGCCCCGGTTGGTTCCCGCGCGAATTCGATTGGGTCGTCGGCTGCAGTTACCTGGGTCTGCCGACCGCCGTGGAACCTCAACGAAATCTCATCGGCGCCGGCATGTCGTTCCGGCGCTCGGTCTTCGATGTGATCGGTTCCTTCGATACGGCGATGGGACGCGTCGGCTCGCACCCGCTGGGTTGCGAGGAGACCGAGTTCGCCATACGTTTGCGGCGGATCCTCGTTGGAGCGCAAATCCTCCATGTCCCCCACGCCATCGTTTACCACCATGTCGCGGTAGAACGTGCGAGGGTCCCTTACTTCCTCAGGCGTTGTTACGCAGAGGGAATATCGAAGGCAGCAGTAGCCCAGCGCGCCGGCCGCGATCAAGCCTTGTCAAGCGAGCGGAGATACGTCCTCTCTACGTTGCCCCGCGGTGTCCTCGACGGCCTGCGATGCACTCTCCGGGGTGATTACTGGGGCTTTACCCGCTCCGCCATGATATGCGTCGGGCTTCTCGGCACCGTCGCTGGATATCTTCGGGGAATCGCTGACAATGTTGGCAGCCGTCCACGGGCATCCGCATCGCAAGGCAAACCCGCTCGTTGAGGCTCGGTGCTCACCCGACGCTCCCCGCAGCCAAGATCACAATCGCACCCTGTTCAATACTTGTCACCCGCTAGCCTCACGCAGGGTATGACCCTTCGACACCACAACCACGCGTGACTTGGGGCCGAGGAGGCGGCTCGGGAGGATGACCCTTTGTGCGGCGGCGTGGCGTGCGAGCGGGAATGACCACAGAACCTTGCCGTGGGCGACAACCTCAAGCCGCAGCGCCGTTGGTCCCGTCGAGCCAAATTCCACGCTGGCAAACAATCGCCCGGCCTGGTCGTGGACAACGGACAACTCGACGGGAGGCTCCCACTCCTTCCCGGCTGTAACGGCTGCCAGTAGGATTCCCGTCGCGAAGAGAACCAGTCCGATGCACCCCAGCACAACCTGGGAACGCGAACGCCGGGCCGTTCCCGGTACCTCGCTCACTGTCGCTCACGGTGAAGTCCGGTGTTCGACGCTGACATCAGTCGGCCTCACAGTGTCCAACTGCCTTCCCGCGAAAGCCTAATCATGACTGCGGTCAGGGTGCTTTCGCAGTGGCCATCGTCAATTCTCGGTCGCGACGCGACGGACCGCCCGCTGTCCCCTGGCCCATCGAGCACTTCGCGACTGGGTACCGTCGTCGCCCTCGTCGGAGCGGGGCTGTTGGTGACCGGGCTGGGGGACGCGTTGGCCCGGGCAGGTCACGAGGCGCCAGCCCTCCCAATGTTCTTTGTCGGACTCCTCTCGATCTTCGTCCCTTGTGCCTGGCGGCTTCTGAGCGGTAGCGCTGACAGATCCGAGCGGGTAGCGGTGTCGTTGGCCCTTGGGCTTGGGCTGCTTGCCTCCTACTACGTTCGTAGTCCGCTGATCTTCGACTGGTTCGATGAGCTGATCCATGGGGCCACCCTGAACGGTTTTCTCTACAACAGGACGCTCTTGGTCCATAACAGCCTCTTGCCGGTCAGTTCCTATTATCCGGGGCTGGAGTTGCTCACAGTCGCCGTCAAGTGGATGACGGGGTTGCCGGTGGTGCTCGCCCAGCTGCTTGTGGTAGTGGCGCAGCGGATCGTGGTTGTTCTGGGCGTGTTCCTGGTCGTCGAGAGGCTCTGCCGCTCAGCGCGCGCGGCGGGAATCGGCGTGCTCGTCTACGCGGCAAATCCATCGTTCTACACCTTCGCCTCCTGGGACTACGGTCCCCTGGCACTGGCGTTTGCCGTGGCGACGGTGCACTTTCTGATGTCATCGCTGGACACGCAGTCCCGAAGGAGAACCACCACCTCCCTCTCTGACCGCTCCGCGTCGTCGGCCGCGGTGAGCCGACGTGGATTCATTCACGCCCACCGCGACTTCTTGCTCGCTCTCGCCAGCATGAGCGCTCTGGTGGCCACGCACCACCTCACGGCGTGGCTGACCGCCGCCCTGCTCGTCGTCTGGACGGTAGGGCTCTTGATAGATCGTCGCTACGAGGAGGCTCGCATTATCGGACTAGCTGCTTCGGCAAACGTCATCCTCGTCTCCGGTTGGACTGCGTTCGTGGGAAGTCATCTCGTCTTTTACCTAGGGCCGATCTTCAGTGACGCCTCGAACGGTTTCAGTTCCGCCATTGGGCAAGGCCACAGCAGTCGACCACTGTTCCACACCTACTCGAGCCAAGGCGGCTCTTCGTCCTGGGAGATGATGGTCATGCTGGCCGGCGTGGCCTGCTTCTGCCTGCTGCTCTGTCCGTCCGTGCTCGCCGTGATCCGGAGGCGTACGGCCGTTCGCTGCGTGCTTCGATTTCTTCCTGTTGCGGTGGCCGCCGCATATCCACTGGCCATGGTTGCCAGCATCTCATCGGGGAGCTCCCAAGTCGGAGAACGGACCACCACGTTCATCTTCTTCGGCATGGCCATAGTGATTGGTAGCTGGTTGGCCACCCGCCTCTCCGAGAAGCGACGCATTCTGGAGGTCGTCGCAACAATCTTGATTGCCACAGTGTGTTTCCTTGGGAGCATGATCTTCGGCTCCGGACCTGACATCACCTATGTACCGGGCCCATACCTGGTCGGAGCGAATCAGCGTTCGATCGACGCTTCCTCGCTGGCCGCGGCCCAATGGGCCACCACGCACTTGGTGGCGGGGTCGAATGTGGCCGCCGACCGACAAAGCGGAGCCTTGCTGGCCGATTTCGCCGACGTCCACCTGGTCACGGGAATCGGCGGATTCGTCGACCCCGCACCTCTCTTCTTTGGTAGTCGCTTTGACCGCAACGACCTCAGCCTGATCCGAACGGATCACATTCGCTACATCGTGGTGGACCGGCGGCTGGCGTCATCTTTACCGGTATTCGGGACCTACTTCGAGCCAGGCGAGGCCAAGCCGGGCACCCGCCTCACTGCCGCCGAGCTGAATAAATTCAGCTCCGTACCGGCCATTGGTCGCGTTTACGACAACGGCCCGATTCAAATTTACGACGTGTCTCGCCTGTTGGCTGTTCCACCATTGCCGTCGGGACGACCTTGGTCCGGGGCCACGGGAACAGATCCCGTTGTCATGGCGGCAGCCATTGCGGTGGCGATCGTTGCGTTCGTTCGAGTGCGTCGGCGTCGAAAGCCGCTACGAAACATCGACCGGACCTCTGTCAGGTGGATTGTCGGCAGCATGGTGTTCGGGATGGTCGTCGCCGCGGCGACGATTCCCACCGAACTATCTCCGACCGTCATCGGACTCGGGGGCCTTGCCGTTGTACTGGTGATCATCCTTGCCTCTGGCCGAAGGGAGCACGGTGGTGTCGGAATCGACTGAACCCTAGACGTCACCGTGCAGGCGATACCCGCGCACATGATGTCGTGAAGGTCTAGAGCCGGGCCGCCGAGGCCGGAACGCGATTCTCGTCTCCTGAGGGGTTCGGTGACTTCGATCGTGCGTGACGCGATGCCGGGCCGCGGTCGATCTGGCGCCCAGATGGTCGTGACACCGAACCATCCGGCCTGTGTTACAACGACGCGCCGAGCGTCCCGCTGTCAGCTGAAGGGTCTCCCGCAGCCTCGTCCGCCGTGTCGAGATAATTCGGGTTGCAGAGTTTCGACGTGGATGGATCTTTGGCTCTCCGCTGCGCCCGAGCTCACTAGTCAGAGTACTGCGAGAGAATTTCCTCATACAGTCCGAGCACCTGGTCCGCGCAGTCGTCCCAGGTCGGCAGATCGGGAGCCACCGGATCGGGACGTCTCGCCACCCTGGCGAGCACTCCGGCCAGCAGGCGCGGCGACGCGTTCGGCGGAACAGCGGTGGCCAGTCCCTCCGACGCGAGCTCCGACAGCCCGGAGGTGTCGGCGACGACCACTTTCCGACCAACAGCGAGGGCCTCCATGACGGCAACCGGGTTCGCCTCGTAGTCGCTCATGAGAGCGACAACATCGCTGGACCGTATGAGCGAGCCGAGCGCTTCACGCTGCGTGGCGTCGAACGAGGTGAACGTCACGGCATGCTCGACCTGCAACCGTGCGACCAGGCGACGCAGCTCGCGCTCAAAACTGCCCCGACCGACCACGGCCAGGTGGGCACCAGGTGCGACTTCGAGGAGGGCCGGCATCGCAGCGATCAGGCGATGGTGTCCCTTGTACCGCTCGAGTCGAGCGACCGAGCAGACGAGAGGCGATCCAGAGACCTGGGGGAGCGAACCGCCGACCGGGAACGGTTCCGCTCCGTTGCGGATGAGCCGGATCCTCCCTTGTTCAAGTCCGAGTCGGCGTGCGAATGTCTCAACCTCGAAGTGACTCACCGCGATCAACCCCCTCGTCCGCCGGAGCAGAGGTCGCAGCGCCTGCCACTGCGCTCCCCTGAGCTTCGTCCGCATACGACTGGTGTGGCCGCCAGTATGAAATGTTGCCACGGTGGGAACTCCCGACCGTTGAGCGGCGGCGAGTGCCAGCGGGGGCAGGAAGGTGTTGACACCCTGCACATGGACGAGGTCGTATCCTCCTCCGCGAATCTGCCGAACGAGCGACGGCGATACGTAGAGATCAGACCAGCTGGGCCACGCGGCATGCCGCGATACCGTCAGCGGTCCATCCTGCTCTAATCGTGGCAGTTCACCAGTCAGGTCGGTGGTGAGCACGGTCAGATCGAGACCTCTGGTGGAGATCCTGTGCGCCACCTCGTTCACGTGTGTCTCGACCCCACCGATGTACGGCATGTATCGGGGACTCACCATTGCGACGCGAAGGGGGCTCATCGTTCGTAGATGAGTTGCTCGAAGATCAGTGTCGGGGAACGAGCTTCCAGCGCAGCAGGCTGACCCTGAAGCGATGGCGACCCCAGTTCATGACGATACGGCGCGGGAGGCGGTACGGATCCGATGAGGGCTTGGCGTTACCCGGGATGGTGGTGCATGCCCTCTTGAAACCTGCTGAGCGCGCTGCGTCCACCGAGCTGTCGTCGAAAGCGTCCAGGCCCCCGTAGGGGTAGGCGAAGTCGGAGATCGCCTGCCCACTCAACCGTTCCAGCTCGTCCCGGGAGCAGGAGATGTTCCGCGCTTGGTCCGCCACCGGAAGACCTCGCAGGCGCACGTGGTCGACGGTGTGGGCGCCGAGCGTGACCACCGTTGAGGCCGCCAGCCTGACGAGCTCGTCCGGCGTCAGCGCTCGAGCGTCCGGAGGGGCCGCAGCGGAGCTCGCCCATTGCTCCGACACGGTATCGAGGACGCGATGGATCTCCGCCACCGGGAGCGGCAAGAGGTGGCGGCGAACCGACTGGAGGTCGGCGCTCGCCTGCGAAGATCCGATTCCGATCCGGACGGTTCCTCCTTGCGTGGGCAGACAGATCTCACGGACTTCGGACGGACGTGAACGCAAGAGCGTGCCCAGGCGATCCCACCAGAAGCCACGGTCGCTGCCGAGGGCGCCGCTTGTAACGAAGACGGTGATGGGAAACCCCTTGGCTTCCGCGATCGGCACCGCGTTAAGAAGATTGTCGACGTACCCGTCGTCGAAGGTCACGACCACCCGGGCCCTTCGCGACGGAAGCGCCAGTTCGGCCAGAGTCGACGGCTGACCGTACCGCGCGATCTCGTCGAGATGGGCAGCAAAGTTGGTGGGGGACACGCAGAGCCCGAAAGGGTCATCGACACCTTCCACGACGCGGTGATAGCAGAGAATCAGTGAGCTCCTCCGCCTCATGGCATTTTCATTGCCCTAAAGCTCCGGACATCCCGCGAAGGATTCCCACGAATTGCGACAGAGCCTCTCAACCTCCGGATGAAGGTCCGTCACCCCACGGCTGTCGGGTCGTGGACGAATTTTGGCGGCGATCGAAGTTTGGGGCAACGCAATCTCGATGTAATCAGAGAGTGCCTCGACCACTTCCTCCGGCCTGTTACAGAGTCGGTCGTAGCGGATGATCCGAATGCGCCCATCAGAATCGAGGCGCTGTTGGAAATAGAGCTGATTCCGAGCCCACCAGAACATCGCGGCCGCGTCGAGGGGAGAGAGCCCGCCCTTCATCACATTCAGCACCGTCTCACGGGTCTTTGTGTTCGCGCCCCGGCAGCGCCAGTCGAGCGGGTCATCGTCACAGAATGGCTGCAGATCCCGATAGGGATTCTCCATGCCGAACCGTTCGACATTGGACCGTGCAACGGCGTCGTAATGACGGAGCATCCAGATCGCCTTTACCGGATCCGCGGCGTCCATGAGCTCAACGGCCCGGTCACTCTCGACCAGAGGCTTCGCCGCCACCACCTCAAACGGAACGCGGTGCAGTCGTTTCAACACCGTGGGATAGTCCTGCCACACTGTCTCGCCGGGTTGCGGGTGGCGGCCAACCAGGCGAGAGTCGTGTTCCTCAACGATCAGAACCCGCCAGGACCGATCGAGAACCGTCTGCTGGAGCATCGTGGTCCCCGAGCGCTGGCACCCGAAGATCAGCACGAGCCTACGTTGAGCGCGGCGAACACGGACGACCGAGTGGGTTACTCGCTTGACACCGGCCAGCGCCCTGCGCCGCACCAGTGGCTCGTCGTCGCGGTACCGGTTGCGTCCTCGCAACACGTCGGGTGAGTCCTCAGTCACGGGTTCGGACTGTTCTCTCGATCCTGTTCTCACCGACACCTCCCGCAGCAGGAACACACCACGGCCGCCAATCGCCTTGACCGGACAGACAATAGACGTTCCGGTCGATGGCCGTTCCACGGCCTCAAGCGCCGGTTGGCGACGTTCACGCATCAGTTCTCCCGACAGCCCCGTCAAGGATTGCGTCCTGCGCCGTGTCCAGGCAGCGGCGACGCAATGCGGCCTACGCTACGTCCGGCATGCGAGTGCTGATGTTGACCCAGTTCTACCCCCCGGCGGCCGGCGGACAAGAACAACATGTCCGAAATCTGGCGCATGCCCTCGCGGATCGGGGCCATGGCGTCGAGGTGGTCACCATCGCCGCTGAGGGTCCAGCAGGAACGACTTGGGACGGGGCCGTCGTCCTCCATCGCGTGCGGACGACTGCTCAACATCTCCCCCAGCTCTACAGCGACTCGACGCGGCCGCATGCGATGCCCATCGTGGACCCCGGGATTCGGAGCGCGATCCGACGGCTGCTCTTTGTCGGCCGGTTCGACATCCTTCATGCTCACGACTGGAGTGTCGGCTCGGCCATCGGACCGGCACGCCGCTCAGGCGTACCCGTCGTGCTGACCCAGCACGACTACAGCCACGTTTGTGCCACCAAGAGACTCATGCGCAACGATCAGGTCTGTCCAGGCCCGGGGCCGATCGCTTGTGTCCGCTGCGCCTCGGCGCGGCACGGGCCGGTGGTCGGCCCGGGTGTCGCCCTGGCGAACGTCCTGGCCCGCCGCTCGCGGACAAGACACGTGGACATGTTCGTCCCGGTCAGTTCCGGCGTCGCGGTCAGTACGGGGCTCCCCGGAAGAAGTCCCTATGCCGTCATCCCTAATTTCATTGCCGACAACCTTCTCGTCGAGGAGGCCGCCCCACGTCCGGAGGGGCCGATCGTGTTCGTCGGAGACCTGACTCGGGACAAGGGCATCGAAGTGCTGATCGAGGCGCACAAACGACTGGGCGGACGTCCCCGCCTGGTACTGGCCGGACGGGTGCTCGAAGACACGCCACACGACCTTCCGGATCAGGTGGAGTTGCGCGGACTGCTCGATCACGCGGGAGCGATCGACCTCATGCAGGCGGCCCGTGTCGTCGTTGTTCCCTCGATCGTACCCGACTGCTGTCCGACTGTGGTCCTCGAGGCAATGGCACTCGGCCGGCCGGTTGTTGCGGCCGCGAGTGGAGGGATCACCGATTTGGTGGATGATGGAGTGACGGGGCTCTTGGTGGCCCCAGGCGACCCCGACGCGCTGTCCACTGCCCTTTGGACTGTCGTCAACGACCGGAAGGCCTCCGCATCGATGGGGCGAGAGGCACTCAACCGGGCGCGGTCGTTCACCGCATCCGCAGTTGTCGGAAAGGTCGAGACGCTGTACGAAAGCCTTAGGTCCGGCCTGCCCAGCGCTAACTGAATTCCGATTGGGCTCAGTCGGGCTGTTGGCTTCTGTCGGATCCGCTTTCGGCCTCGCCGCGGGGCCCCACCGGTAGATATGGAGCACCGCAGGGAGCAGGAAGACGGCCTCGCACGACGCCGAGATCGCCCAGCCGAAGCAGATCCCGCTGAGACCTCCGAAGACTCCACCCAACGTCGATGCCGTTACCTCGAGCGCGGTCCCTATCGCCATGACCTTGGAGGCGTGAGAAAGACGACCCTGGGCCCGGCAGATCGACACATAGTGGTCTTTGATCACGTAGGCCGGCCCGACCAGGATCAGGATGCGCAGCGCGGTCGTGCCGTTCGCCGCATAGGCAGGGCCGAAGAGGCGCAGTGCGTACGGAGCCGCGATCTCGACGGCGAGCACAAGTGCTCCCGAAAGGGCCAGCCCAAGGGGCAGCGTCCGGCGCACGTGGCGATGGAGGAGACCGGGGTCGCCGGCGCGCTCGGCGAAGAGGGAGAGTGCGAGCAGGTACGGGATGATCAACATGGTGGCGGACAGCAGATACGCAGCCGAGAAGTAGGCGACCTCCGATGGGGAGATCAGCAGAGTAGCCAGCAGCGGAACGATGAAGGAGGTCGAACCGATGGAGAGATTGAGCACGTGATGCTGGAGAGACAGGGTCCTGAAGCGATGTACGAGCGCCGCACGATGATGGAGCGTTCCTCCTCCGACGTAGGTCGGCTGCAACCCGAGCATCGGTATGCAAACGACAAAAGAAACACAAAGCGCCAACGCCCAGGCAAAGATCAGACCGGTGCTCGTGCGGGTCGAGGCAAGGACCAGGACGCCCACACAGGCAAGCTTGAGTATGGAGCTCAGGCTGCCGCGCCACAGCTGCGCCGCGCTGCGGTGCAGTCCGATCGCGGCGTTGTCGAGAGTCAACCCCGCCATGGTCGCCACTGAACCCACCACGAACAGCGAGGCCATGACTGGGTCTTCACCGATCAATCTCAGACTCTCCCCAAGGAAGGGGGACAGTGCCATCGTGCCTATCGACAAGATGGCGACAACCATCGCGGCGATAGCGAGTCCGGTAGTGAATACGACGCGTCGCTCCGCAGGTGCCATCAGTTCGAGTTCCGCCAGGAGGAAAAGCGGGATACCGAGGGCACCGACTGCGGCGAGGAGCAGTGCCGTCGATGCGGCAGCCGCCGCGAGACCGACATCCCGGGCTTCAAAGAGGTGGGTTACAGCCGCCCAATAGCCAAGGCCGATCACTGCGGTGGCGCCCTGCTTGGAGACAAGGAACCCGAAAGTCGTAAAAAGGCGACGCCGCTCTAGGTTCGGTTCGCTGCCGCCGATCGACTTCATGGTTCTGGTGGCGCTTCAAGGCTGCGGCAGTGGCCCACGCGCGCTCACGCGCGGCTCCGTGGGCAGGCCGAAGAAGCCAACGGCACATTGCACCGGCGCACCTCACAGGCCGATCCTAAAGGGGGTCAAATGACCAGCGCTGAGAAGACGAACCCCGTCACGTGTCCGGTGGATTATTGAACCGGTGACCTTCGGCCGACGATCTCGCCCACGCTCCGATACCACGGCTTGAAGCACGCGAGTCTGCAAAAGGCCGAGGTTCGCCCCGAACCAGTCATACGAACGACCGGCCCGATCGACGATGCGTCTCGGCGGGTGACAACAGCGTCAATCAGAGGCCGGCCTTCTCCAGCACAAGGGCGTCGTTTTTTGCGCATTCGTCGCCGCATCGGGAGCGCTCAATGAGCCGTCTTGACTGCGGCGTGAACGACCGAGACGGACCCAGTGTGCTCACCCGGCCTGCGCAATGGACATCTTGACCGCCAGCATCCCTCCATTGTTCGAAAGTTGTCCAAATGTTGCCTCGAAAGGTTCGATTGGCTCTATCCCCGCACGCAATCCGCCGTCACCATCAAACAGGTCAAACGCCGGTTGCCCCGTTGACGGTCTGAAATATCGGCGTGGACTGAAATGGGGTGGGCGACACGCGGCAAGCCCGACGGAATGGCTCTGCAAGTAGGCAGCTCACCGAGCCCGCCAACGGATCGGGAGTTCCTGGGGCTGGACTCACGGTGCCGCCCGAGGAGATGACCCTTGTCGGTCCGCTGACCAGACCGCGCCAGAGAGAGCCCTGTGTGAGCATCGTAATTCCGGCCAAAAACGAGGCGCGGAACCTGCCGCACGTTCTTCTAAAGCTGCCGACAGATTGCGAAGTGATCCTCGTCGATGGGAACTCGACCGACGACACAGTTAGGGTTGCGCAGCTCCTGAGACCGGACATCGCCATCGTCGGCCAGAACCGAGAGGGCAAGGGAAATGCCCTTGCCTGTGGCTTTGCCGCGGCCACGGGTGAATTCATCGTCATGATCGACGCTGACGGCTCGAACGACCCGGCCGAGATCCCACGTTTCATGGCTGCCCTGAAAGAGGGGGCCGACTTCGCCAAGGGATCGCGGTTCCTCGCCGGCGGGGGAAGCCTCGATATCAGTTTGGTGCGGAGAGTCGGCAACTTCTGGCTCAACAGGATTGTCAACGTGCTATACGGAACCCGATACACGGACCTCTGCTACGGCTACAACGCGTTCCGCCGAGAATGCCTTGACGTGATGCGACTCAATGCGGCGGAAATCGAGGGTTCCGAG
This sequence comes from uncultured Acidimicrobiaceae bacterium, assembly GCA_963744225.1. Lineage (GTDB taxonomy): Bacteria > Actinomycetota > Acidimicrobiia > Acidimicrobiales > RAAP-2 > Bog-473. The sequence goes on along the minus strand of CAVUSV010000004.1, from coordinate 1,933,443 downwards.
AGTGGGACCATGCTCTGGGGTGACGGATTCGAGGTGGAGACGCTAATAAATGTGCGAATCGCGAAGGCCGGCCTCCGAGTGACAGAGGTTCCGAGTTTCGAGATGCACCGTCATTACGGCGCAAGCAACCTCAACGCACTCTCCGATGGCCTCCGAGTGCTCAGGACGATCCACGCGGAACGCACCGGCTCGGCACGAAACGCTGGCGCGGATTATCCCCGGGCGGCTCGAGAGATCGGGATGGCCGACGGGACCCGACGTGGTGGGCTGACGCTGAAGGTGGAGAGCCTGAAAGCGGACGAGAGCGAGGACAGCGCCGACGATCGGATCGTGGGAACTTCGATGATGAACGCCGTTCAGGCCACGTCTCGGCGATGGAGAAGCTTGGTCCTCCGAGAGACTGGCACACCCGTCGCGTCCGAACGCCGGCCAAGGAGATAGTCAACGCATTCGTCACACAAACGCCCGAACGCTCTTCCAGTCTTCAGGCGAGCGCGGTCCGCCCGCCCGACCTTCGAGACCGGTCCGGCCCAGCCACATCGGTGGCAGACGCCGTGCCGATGGTTACGGGTGCGTCCGATGCCTTGACGTAAACTCATGGATTTCGCATTTGCGGGGAGCCCCTGGACCCATGGGAGATCGCCTCGGCATTTTCTTCACCATACTTGAGGTGAATTGTTCTGACGTGTACCCCGTCCATCTGGGGTGCAGCATTCCGTTTATTTCGTCGTGTGATCGCTACCTTGAAACCGCCAAGGCCTGGGTCTAGCCTGCGTCACAAGGCCAATGTTCGTCACGAATCATGTGCTCTCCGGCGTGGTGATCGGTCGACTCCTCAAGCGGCATCCTGTGACGGCCTTCGCCGTCGGCGTCGGCTCGCACCTCGCGTTGGACATGGTGCCTCACTGGGGATGTCAACTGAACAGCGAAGCCGACAGGCAGCTGTTCCTTCGATACGCGAGGCGCGATGGCCTGCTGGGTCTCTTAGTGATGGTGTGTGGTTCGAAGGCAGTGGATCGGCGGGCCCGCAGCGCAACGATCGCTGCGATGGCCGGGGCGGCGCTACTCGACGCCGACAAGCCGGTGCTGCACTACTTCGGGCGCAATCCGTTCCCCAGAGCAGTTAGGCGGATTCATCCGCGGGTCCAGAATGAGTCACCGGAGGGCATGCCGAATGAGATTGCCTTCGGTCTGTGGTTTGCGATCGCCGACGCGGTCATTGCCGTCAACGGCCGCCGCAGGAGCTCATCCAAGCCCTGACCCGCGGACCACAGCACCGATCCGCATGTCCGGAGCGTTGCTCCGACCTTGACGGCCATGACGTCGGACGTGCAATTAGAGGTGACGGTGAGTCGGCCAGGTGGCCGCAGCACGGGCCGCACTGCGGGATCGTGTCGAGGAAGGTCGGGACTCCGCAGAGCAGGGTGCTGGCTAACGGCCAGTCGGGGAGACCCGCAGGACAGTGCCACAGAAAGGAAACCGCCGATGGCGGGCCCTCGGGGTCCGCACAGGTAAGGGTGAAAGGGTGCGGTAAGAGCGCACCAGCGGCGGGGGTGACCCCGCCGGCTCGGTAAACCCCACCCGGAGCAAGGCCAAGCGTGGGAAATGGGCTGCTCGCCCGCCTCCTGAGAGGGAGGGTTCCCCAGGTAGGCCGCTCAGATGGATGGCCACCCAAGCTCCTTCGGGAGCTGGACAGAATCCCGCCTACAGGCCGGCTCACCGTCACAATGGCATTTGAACAGGGACAATGTTCCTGCGACCGAAACTTCGTCCCTCCTGTGTCCCTCAAAATCACGATTGGCGAACACCTGATGGCAGTTAAGGCGTGGAGATTCGAGTAGTGATCCGGAAGCCGCTCGTTCGACGGGTGGCTGGCACATTCCGGGAGGTGAGTCATAGGTGCCCCGTCCGCCGGGAGGGTGCGACAGTTCTGCACAACGGACCTATCCGCGCGCTTGAGGAGGTTCACAGCGTTATGGGATACCCCCACTCATGTGGCGTTGCTCCTCAGGAGTGTGTCACGTTGTCAATGATGATCAGGAGCGCCCGATTGAGAGTCTGGCGGTCGTCGCTCGTCAGGCCGCTCAAGATGCGTGCCTCCAACTCCCGGACCTGAACGCTTACGGCACTCCGTTTCCTGGTGCCAGTGCGGGTCAGGTACGCGTTGAGGATGCGGGCATTCGCGGGGTTCCGGCGACGTTCGACCAGGCCGGTCGACTCGAGCTGCTTGAGCACCTCATTCATGGATTGCGGGGTCACGAACGCTCGCCGGGCGAGGTCGGCATTAGCCAGACCCGGCGTCTCGGCTAGGAAGGACAGGACGACATATTGGGGGATGCCGAGGCCGTGCGCGGAGACGATCTCCTCTAGGCAGACGTGGATGGCGGCTTGTGCTCGTTTGATGAGGTAGCCGGACATCTCCTCGGTCCTCGGTTCCGGCTCGTCAATGGCTCCCATCGGGTTCCTTTACTTATCAGGTGCCCTGATATAAGGTTATCAGGGTACCTGATACTAACAAGGAGGAACATGAAGACCATTGGACCAGGTTTCATCGCCTTGCAGGTGAGTGACCTCGAGACTTCGGTCCGCTTCTACACCGAGGAGTTGGGACTCGATCGCGTGGCACAGAGCCCACCCGGGGCGGTCGTGTTTGCCACGACACCTATCCCGTTCGCCCTCCGTGTGCCCTCAGTGGACCTCTCCGAAGTCGAGCACCTGGGCTGGGGCGTCGCACTCTGGCTCAAGGCGGACGATCCAAGCGCCCTTCACGCCAAGCTGGCCGAAGCCGGCGTCGCCATCGTTACGCCCCCCTTCGAGGGTCCGTTCGGGCTGACCTTCGCCTTCGAGGATCCCGATGGCTACATCATCACGATCCATGGCTGATCGGTCCGGCGGTATCTCGCATGCGGATGGGGGAACATTTGAGGTCGGGTACACGGGTCCGTTCTCCTTGGCGGCGAGCATCCGATTCCTCGAGGGCTTCACCCCTGCCGGGTACGAAAGCTCCCCTCCGAACCACCTCGATCTCGCCTTCTGTGCCGGACCGCTGTGGCACCCCGTCGCCGTCCGGGTGGCAGAAGGAGCCGGAAAGGTGATCGGGTCGTTCGTAGGAGATGTCAGTCCCGAGGCCGTTACGTCCAACGTCGCTCGGATTCTCTCGCTCGACGTCGATGCACGGGAGTTCCCCGACGTCGGACAGCGAGACGACGTTGTGACGGGACTCCAAGGGAAATACCCGGGCCTGCGCCCAGTCTGCTTCTGGACCCCGTACGAGGCAGCGTGTTGGGCGGTCATCGGGCACCGGATCCGCATGATCCATGCCGCCGCCGTCAAGGCGAAGATGGCACAGCAGCTCGGGCACGCGATTGTGCTCGCTGGAGCAACGCTGTTCTCCTTTCCTTCCCCGCAGCGACTGGTCGATCTCAAGGGATTTCCCGGACTCTCGGGTCGCAAGCCTGAGTGGCTACGCGGGATCGCTCGAGCTGCCCTCGATGGCAGGCTCGATCCAGAAGCGCTGCGGGCGCTCCCGCGCTCCGAGGCAATCGACCAACTCAAGGAACTCGGCGGGATCGGCGACTTCTCCGCGGAGTTGATCCTGCTGAGGGGCGCCGGCGACCCCGACTGGGCGCCACGACACGAGCCACGACTCATCAACGCCATCAAGTTGGCGTACGACCGCGCCCATTTCGACGATGACGATGTCGCTGTCATCACTTCAGCCTGGGCGCCCTATCGGACGTGGGTCTCATTGCTGCTGCGGGTCAACCTAGAGGACTCGACTCACGAGATCTCGGGCGCTCGTCGGCGAGCAGCCCGCGGATAGGCCAGGGCGAGGGGTAGCTCTCCCCTAGGTGCACCATAACGCGCGAGCGCCATCGTTGTAGTAGGTGCCCCTGTCCGCCGGGTCGGTGCTACGCCCAGATGTACTCCTCAGCGATTGCGCCGCCCCGCCATTTCGCAACGGTCACCATACGGGCGCCGCTCTCGAACTCCCCGATGACGCACGTCCATTCTCCGGACCCGAACTTGATCGGGTGGGAAGTGATCTGCGGCGGTGTACCGCGCCCGTTCTCTTCGACGTATGACTTCATGGCTTCGATGTGCTCTTCGATGCCGTGGGTCGTCGGTTGTCCTTGCCAGTCCACTAGGACATCAGCCGTGTGATGGTGAGCGAAGACGCCGGTCCAGTCGGCGTTGTTCCATCCCACGAAGTCCAGATCATCCATACCTTGAAGATTGCTATCAACTGCCTTGTCGTTGGGCATTTCCAGACACCTCCTGTGCAATCGAGTCATCAACGACTCAAGCCCACGGTATCCCCAGGGCAGAGGACGCCGCCCCTGCCCCCGAACGCCGGGACGGTGGGGCACTAGATAGATGTGGCCGTGCGTCGACAGCCGGGCGGAATCTTGAGGACCACCACGTAGGCTCCTGGCATGGTTGACGGCTCAAAGCAGACGGAGATGACTGTCGTTTTGAGGTGGCAGCCCAACCGGGAAAGCAATGATCCTCGCTTGATAATGCAACTTGAGGACGGAGAGGGGCGAGCGTGGGATCCCGGAGCGCACGCCACGCCCATGACCGGATTCTTGCCAGCCGGATGGCCGAGCGGCGGCGCCCTCACCTTCAAGCGGACCATCGAGGAACCCTGAGCCTTAACCAAGCGGGTCCAAGCGGCGAGAGCAACGAAGTCTTCATGAACATCATTGCCACGGCGAGGACGTGTCCCCTAACGCCGGGGTCGGGCGTCATGTTGGTACGCGTTGTGGCCTAGCTTCGGCGGGGTCGTTTCGCTACCGATCGGGTGGGTGGCATGCTTGCCGCGAAGGAGGCGCGTCGATGATCGAGCGTGCAGGTGGGGTAATCGAGCGGCTGTTGAGTGCCTGATCGCGAACGATCTGGCCGGGTACCGGCGCGCTCTTATCACCGGACGTGGAGCGGGTCGGACCCTGGGGCGATCGTACGGTCGGACGCGACCGTCTCCTCGAGTTGATGGCGGAAGGTTCTGGAACCACTTGGGATCTTCACCGGATCGTCTACGCGCCCGGTGGACAGTCAGCATTCGCCCGAGTTACTGCCCACCCCGCACGAGGCGGGTTATCGCAGTTTGAGGAGACGCTCGCGTTCGTCATGGACGACGAGCGCTTAGTGTCCCTTATCGAGGTGTTCTGGCAGACCCCCTGGGTCGCCCCACCTGGCCTTGGATCGACTACCGCCGACGACGGCTAAGCACTGCTTGGGATATGCCGCTACTTAGCAGTGCCGAGGGGTGCCCCAGTTCGTCGCCCGGCAGTCGGGCCACGAAGGGAACTACCCCTCCAATTCTGTAGCCGATACTTGAGCCATGCCTATTCCCGAGTTCACCGTTCCGCGCCAGGTAGTGATCTACGACGCGGTGAACTCATACGAGCGCGGGACGCAACCGGATTTCTATCTCGGCGTTGCTGAGGAGGTCAGTGCTGAGACGGTCGTCGACCTTGGGTGCGGTACGGGCATCATCACTCTCGAGTTCGCAAGGAGGGGCTATCGAATGATTGGGGTTGATCCCTCACCTGTGATGCTGGAAGTGGCCCTGCAAAAGCCAGGAGCGGACGGTGTCCAGTGGGTCCAGGGTGGTGCTGGGCAACTAGGAATGCCAAGCGCGGACCTGGCAATCATGAGTGGCCACGTAGCCCAGTTCATCTTGAAGGATGCCGATTGGCTGGAGGCGTTGGCTGGGGTGAGGGAAGCTCTTAGGCCGAGGGGATATTTGGCTTTCGAGAGCCGCGACCCGCGAGCGTGCGAGTGGAAACGCTGGACTGGTCGCAAGCGGATAATCCCGGACTCCCTTTACGGTCGAATCGAGTCCTGGACCGAGGTAACAAACGTGGAGGACGATGTCGTTTACGCGATCGGCCACCGACGGCTCTTGCAGAGCAATGAGGAGCTGGTTTCACCCTTCGCCCTTCGATTCCGCAGCGAAGAGTTGCTCAGACAATCTCTCACCTCATCGGGATTCTCAGTCGAAAGTGTCTTTGGCGACTGGGATGGGCGACCGTCGGGTCCGGGTGAGCCAGAGCTGATTGTGATCGCAAGGAGGTCATAGCTCGGATCCGACTGTCGTGCCACGTGCAGTCAGAATCAACCTGCCCCCGTACGCCGGCACTGGGTGCCACGCTGCGGCACCTCGGGGGCAGGCAGCCGCCCTTTACACCGCAAAAGGTATGGACCTACTATAAGTAGGACCATGTTGGAGATGAGGATTGACCGGGATGAACAGGTTGCCTTGCACGACCAGGTTGCGGCGGAAATACGAAAGGCTATCGCCGAAGGTGAGGCTGCTCCGGGAGAGCGTCTGCCGTTGGCCAAGGACATCGCTGCCGTGCTCGGGGTCAATAAGAACACGGTCCTTCGAGCCATGCACATATTGCGTGACGAGGGGCTGCTTGAGTTCCGCCGTGGCCGCGGCGTGACCGTGGTGGGGGCGCCCGAGCGTGGTCTTGTCGTGAGCCAAGCCCGCGAGTTCATGGCCTTCGCCCGCCGATACGGCTACCGGCGGAGTGACGTACTCAAGTTGATACAGGAACTGCCATGACTATCACCGACGAGGCACCGAGCCCACCAGCGAGTGACGATGCCGAAGCACTGTTTCCAGAGGCTCGTCGGCGACGTCGGGGGATCCGCATCACTATTGGCGCTGGCAGTCTTTTGTTGGTGGCGGCTGTGGTCATCCCTCTCGTCTGGGTCTCAGGGCGGGTCGGTCGCGGTTCCGTCGCGCCGATTGTCCCCCTCGGCCGTCACATCCGCCGATGTGCTCGCGAAAAACCCGCCTGACGCGCTGCTGGTGTGGGACGGTGCCAACGAGACCCGATTGGGCGGGTTTGTGGTCGGAGACCCAGCCAACGGCCGAGTTCGCTCGATTCCGGGTCCCCCGGGTGACTACTCATGTCTCTTGGCCTGTATCGCGCGCGTCGGCTCGGAGCTGTTCGCGGGCTCTCCCAGCGGGGTCTACCGACTGGGGTGGCCCTCGAGTGCTGCGACGCGGATCGGCGACGGGCAGCTGGTGTTCCCGTCTCCTTTGAAGTCCGAACTGTATGCGGCCACCACGACGGACCAGGCTCCTCTGGGTCAGTCAAAAACTGGGACGGTGTCGCTCCTCTCGAACAGCGGCGCCGTCGTCGGCGGCCCGTGGACCGTACCGAGCGGGTACGCGTTGACCTACCCACCTCGCTCCACGGCATCGGGGATTGTGGTCCAGAAGGTGACCGCCCCTATGAGCCCGAGCGCCTCGCCGACCGCCTCGCCGTCCTTCGCCATCTGGAACCCGAGGACCGGCTCGATAGGTCACGTGTTGGACCTCGGCGCCTGGTTGATCGACACCACGACAGCTGACGGACACGCGACCGTTGCGTGGCTGCGGCAGTTGCGAGGCCACTGCTTCTACCCAGGAGGGGACTGTCAGCTCGTGTTGACCGACCTGACCACAGGACTCGATCGGGTGATCGCTCCAACAGGCAGGCTCGGCTTCATCGGCGGAGGCGCCTTCTCGCCCGATGGGACCAAGATCGCCGCATTCATCCATCCCGACCACATCCTCGGACCCGGTCTCAACGGGCAGGTGATGAAGTTGGTTATCGTCGACGTGGCCACAGGGACCGTCCGGCCCGTCCCAGGATCGATCGCCGAGTACGGCGAACCGTACGGCTTCGCGACCTGGTCACCCGACGGCCGCTGGGTGTTCTTTGGGGGATTCGCCCAGCCCGGCGGAAAAATCCTCCATCACGTCGGCGCCTACCGCATCGGAACGACGCGGGCGACCGAGCTTGGTTTGCCTCAGGACTACTCGGTCGTCGTCGGTCAACCTTGATCGAGCGGAGCCTTCCGGCGTCCGGATTCCCCGACCTCTTGGGCCGGAGTCCGCAAGTCAGGCCGGTGGCGCAAGCCGAGATGACCCCAACCGGCTGAGGTATCCCCGAACGCCGGCCTTGAGGCGTGCTCACTCACCTCGCGGGCTCACTTGAGGACCCGCCGCCACGAGCCCAATGACCCGACGCGTGAGGCGAGATAAGCCGACCAGTGTTGCGTATCAGCTGTCAGCTGATGCGGGGAGCCGAAGATCTGCACGGCACTGGCGATGTCGTCGAGATACCAGCGGAGGGCGTAAAGGGTCATGGTCGCGGGATCGACATTGTGGCCGGTTGCAGCCTCATATCGGCCGAACACGTCATCGCCTTCAGGTGCCACCATCCACAGGTCACGCTCCGGCGCTGCCAGGGCGACGGTGTCCCAGTCGATAAGCACAAGGGCGCCGGACACCAGCATGACGTTGGCCGGGTGGGGCTCCCCATGGGTGACGACGGTCGCCGACCTTGCATCTGAAGTGGCTTCGACCAAGTCGTCATAGGCGCGCACCACCTCAGCGAGCGTGGCGGCATGCGGTGCGAGGAGGTCGTGAGCTGGACGGCCAAACGGTCCGGTATTCCAAGGTAGGTCGGGCTCGCGGAGGAACGCGTCGAGGTGGTCACGGCGCCCGATCCTTGGTACATGCGGCGGGGCGAGGTGCCCGACGGTCGGAGTGGCGCTATGAATCGCAGTCACCATCTCCAACGCCGTTGAGCGCACACCTTCGTCCGTGTATGGCCCGAACGGATATGAGACGCCAGGCAAGTACGAGTACACCGAAATGGCATAGCGAGGGGTGAGGCGGCGACCGAGCGTGCCGTCCGCGGCAGGCAGAGGTGCAACGACAAACGACAGATCGGCATCGGTGCGAAGCGCCCCTGCGGTGGCGAGAGCTCGGCCCAGGCCCTCGAAGACGACGTCCCTGGTGTCGCCGAGCCAGTCCTTGTCGTCAAGGTCGTCGGCCCGTACGAAGAAGACTCCGCCAGACACGTCGACGACCTTCCAATGGTGGCTGCCTCCGCCCTCGGGCACATAAGAGATGGACGCCGCTTCGACTCCCCAATCGTTGGCCAGCGATGTGGTCACCGCTTCGTCGTCGAGGTCGGGGGGTCGTGTCCGCACCTCGGCCAAACTATGACTCCTCGCGACTGTGCGTTGCGGTATTCGGTAGACCCCCACCGCCCTGGTGTGTGTGAACCGCTCACGGTGGACCGTGAGATGGTCCTGGAGGGCAGCCTGCCTGATCTCGCCAGACAAGGTCAGGGCCGGAAGTGTCCTAGTACGCCAGCTCGGAGAGCAGTCGCTGTCACTTCTTGTCCATGGGGTTGAGTGTCAATTCTTCTCCATGGAATTGAATGGAACGGATAGCCAGGGAAGAGCCGCTCACACTAGATAACTTCAATGGATGGGAAAGGCACGACCAGACTCGCAATTGGCCGAATACTTCGGGGCGCATGCGTGGCACCCGTTCGCGGACCATCACGAGACAGCCGATCTCAGTCGTGCTTCTCAGCTGGGGTGCAGCCGCAATCGGGATCTTTCTGATTGCGATTCCGAGCCTCTACGTCGATCTTCCCGTTTCAACCAGGCTGTTTCTCATCGGATCGTTCGGCGCGTCTGCAGCATTGCTGTATGGAGCTCCACATTCCGATTTTGCGCAACCGCGCAACCTCATCATCGGTCAATTGGTGGCCGCGTCAGTTGGGGTGACCGCGTACAAGGTACTGGGGGCGCACGTCGGCCTTGCAGGTGCCCTGGCCGTCGCCACGACAATCGCTATCTTGCAGATGACCCATAGCTTGCATCCTCCGGCCGGGGCGACTGCGCTGATCGCCGTGCTCGGCCCCGTACAAGTACACCGACTCGGCTACGTGTTCGTCCTCACACCTGTACTGACGGGATCCATGATTCTGCTTGCCGTCGCCGTGATTGTGAACAACCTCTCCCAGCACTCGAACCGCCATTACCCCACCGTGTGGTGGTGATGTTTCGCCGGGAAGGTGGGATGAGTACTCAGGCTCGCTACTTTGGACCGTAGTAGCGACCCTTCCAATCAAAGACCACTTGTGGAGTGAGGCACATTCGAGCACCGGTGCTGTCCCGATCGCCGGCGCACACCAAGAGGCCCGTCGGCCGGACGGTCAGAGCTTGGCGCAAATGGCGTATGCAGTGGTCTCAAGGATGTTGTAGCCGCTGTAGCGAACGTGGTACGTCCATCCAGAGGACTGACCATACGGGCGCGTCTCCGGATAGCTATTGACCCCCGAGGCGGTGTAGGTGTGCTTTTCGGTCCCTTTCCCGCCTCCTCCTAAGAGTTCGGTGCCCTGGGGACACCACGCCGTAGCTGGGGTACCCGTCGCCGACACGATCGTGTAGCCCGCAGTGGGGCTGGCTGCTCCCGCCGGGAGCAGGCAACTGACGATTGTGCAGACGGCGATAACGACCAGCCCCGCTAACAGGATAAATGCACGGTCGCGAATCGTAAGCGTCATTGAGTTCTCCTTCTCTCCGCCGCCCGAGGCGTTCACCACGCCGGCGAGCTGCAACGATTCCGCCTTGAGTATCGGCTTCCCATAACGTCGGCTTAAGGTCGACGCCTAGAGAAATCAACCAAGAGATGCGCTCGCATTCATTCGGCCCTTTTGCGGACTGAACCGGTCGGTGGCACCAGGAGCCATCGTCTCGAGTTTGGCGTCGGCACTCGAGTCGAATCCGGACGGTCCAACCGTGTGAACACTCGCTGCCAACGACGCACGAGTTTCCTTGACTCTTGATCTGCGTCAGACCGGGCTTAGCCAACTCTGCGGCCGCCCTGGCCTGAACGCGCCGAAGTGTACCTTCGACCCGGCGATCGGGGACGGTGCCACGGAGCCTGCGATGTATCTAGGCTTTTGATCTCATCTCGGCCCTCCCCGAACGGAGAACGCTGTGGATCAAGAAGTCCAGTGGTTGTTAGCGGAAAAGCTGCTCCATGTCCGTATTAGTAGGACCGTTCCATGGGCTGATGTGATCAGCAACCGCTCCCGAATTTTGACTGCGTTCAACTCGACCCTCGAAGCTCTTCGGTACGTCAACGCCATCTCCGAAGAAGAGTCCGTTCAGTGGAGAGACAAGATGTGGCGGACAATCGGTCTTGATCCGCCCGGCCCGGCCGAGCCCGGCAAGATTCGATTGGTTTACCTCGGAGAGGGCGAGCCTCCCCAACCCGACCACGAAAGTCTCATACCCCGTTATCCCCGCCGGATCGGCGGTCCGCACGAAACCGTCGATGCCTTCGGCGGCCGCTTGCGGATTGATGAGGTCGAGTACGACGACTCCGTCACGCTGATCCGCTGGCACATGAGCCCCGTGCCAGACGCCGATGCGGCATTTCCCGAACTAGCGGCCGCCCTGGCGGCCGACACCGTCGGAATGGATCAGTGGGCCGTCGAACACTTCAGGGTCATGAATCGTGAGGAGCTCTGGCGCTTGCGCATCCCCCGATTTGAGCTGGAAGACGATGTCGGAACAGAGTATTCCCACCACCCCATCAGCGGTGGCGGTGTAACTGGCTCCGATATAAAAGGGTACAACGGCCTTCACACCTGGGACGCCCTCCCATGCCGGTCATCTGCTCGTCAATTGGCTGGGGTCATCACTCAAGATTGATCTGTAAGTGGCCAGAGGGTGCTCCGGTTCGCCGGAACCGGACCACATCAGGATTCTCTGCTACCGACCCTGGAGGTGACCTCGATCACAGGTGATCGCGTCAGAGCTTGAAGGACGACGCAGTATCGCTCCGTCGTTTGGGCATGGAGTTCTTCCTCTGACATCGAGGTAGCGAGGTCGAACACCAGTCGGATGGCCGCAAAACCCAACCGGAGCATCTCGATCGACGCCCAAAGTTCCGCGGAAATCGAGATCTCCTTCCGCTCGCACGGGGCCCGACCTCAAGGCTCAGTCATCCACGTGCGCTAGGGAGGCTCCAAGCGACCGTGAACACGGCGACAACCTATGGTGCGCTGCCGGCCAGCAGCGAATAGAGCTCGACCATGGGTGCCGTGCCGTTTACGTTGTAATCCGGGGTTACGCCGACGCCCGACGTGGAGGAGAACAGACCCGTTGACGGAGAGCGCTGGCCGTTCCACATGAAGGTCGCGTAGGTTTGCGCCTCGGCCGCGTAGCCACTGTTGGGTGCGACCTGGTTGAGCAAGAAGAGGTTGCGGAAGTAGATCCCGTTGAAAGCTGGGCCCTGGGTGTCCAACTCCGTTCCCGTTCCGAAGAAGGACAAAGCTGCCTGGGCGGTGTTGTCGGCATTCTGCAGGTAGATGCGGTCGCCCGTGGCCTTGGCCAGGAGCACTCCTGCTCCGATCATGCTGCCCTGGTTGTAGCTCCACATGGCTGTGTTGATCGTTCCATCGGGGTTGATGTGGTCGTAGTACAGCCCGGCGTTGGAACTGCCGGCAGGAACGGCCAGGCACTGGTTGACCCAGTTGTACATCTGCTCGGCCCAGTCGAGGTAGCTCGAAGAGCCGGTGACCTGGTACAGCTCGACCGCCGCTTCCGCGCTTGCTGCGGTCGAGGTCGTGTTGCGCTGATAGCTACTCGACGAGTCGATCCAGTAGACGCCGCCGGGACATGGGGCACTGGGATTGGTGGACCAGCCCGTCTCGATGAACGTGAAGGTCTGCTCCGCCAATTGCAGCGCGGAGGCGTCGTGGTCGAGCTGGTACTGATGGAGAAGGTCGAGGGTCACCCAAGCATTGTCGTCGTAGTAGGTGGCTCCACCGGTTCCCAAAGGTGGCCCCACGGCCGACTCGAAGGCGGCGGGCTGGGAAGCCCCGGTCGGGCTCGTCTCAGAGGTGTCGCGGTACTCAAGCAGGCCAGCCAAGCGTGCCGCGACGTCGGGGAGGTACTGCGCGCCACCGGACACGCCGGCCAGGTAGTCGGTCCCGGCTGTGGCATTGGTGAACGGCCACAGGAATGAAAACTGGGTGCCGTCACCCTTGTAGAGCTGGTTCGTCGGCAGATAGAGATTCTGCTGGAGGGACTGGTAGGCCGATACGGCGAGAGCGGAGGAGGCATTCGCAGTGAGCATTGTCATCGTTGCGGCGTTGGAGGGGGTTGAGCTGGCCAAGTTGGTAAACACGGCCCGAACCTCCCAGCCATTCTCGAACCCGTTGAGCGTTCCGGTCGTCAGCGAGGCCGACGTGTACCCCGAGAGGGTGATCCACGTGCTCCCGCCGTTGACCGACAACTGCCACTGAACCGTTGGGGTCGGGGTGCCGCTGGCCGCGGCCGTGAAGGTGAGCGTCTGCCCGGTCGTGTAGAGCTGGCTGGTCGGCTGCGTGGTCACGACCGGCGCTGTCGCCAGAGTCATCGTTGCGGCGTTGGAGGGGGTTGAGCTGGCCAAGTTGGTAAACACGGCCCGAACCTCCCAGCCATTCTCGAACCCGTTGAGCGTTCCGGTCGTCAGCGAGGCCGACGTGTACCCCGAGAGGGTGATCCACGTGCTCCCGCCGTTGACCGACAACTGCCACTGAACCGTTGGGGTCGGGGTGCCGCTGGCCGCGGCCGTGAAGGTGAGCGTCTGCCCGGTCGTGTAGAGCTGGCTGGTCGGCTGCGTGGTCACGACCGGCGCTGTCGCCAGAGTCATCGTTGCGGCGTTGGAGGGGGTTGAGCTGGCCAAGTTGGTAAACACGGCCCGAACCTCCCAGCCATTCTCGAACCCGTTGAGCGTTCCGGTCGTCAGCGAGGCCGACGTGTACCCCGAGAGGGTGATCCACGTGCTCCCGCCGTTGACCGACAACTGCCACTGAACCGTTGGGGTCGGGGTGCCGCTGGCCGCGGCCGTGAAGGTGAGCGTCTGCCCGGTCGTGTAGAGCTGGCTGGTCGGCTGCGTGGTCACCACTGGCGCGGTGTTGGTCGCGAACGAAGCCGCCGCCGAGGACGGCGCTCCAACGGCAAAGAGGCTCAGTACGGCACCAAGAAGCGCGATGCATGCACCAAGGAGTCCCACTCGAGATGCCGAACGCCTGGGCCTGACGCGGGACTCGACCCCCCCCGCAGCGGACGGGATCTTCATGGCTGCATCCAGCCGTCAAGAAATGGCGCTGTCACAACTCCATCCTCTCGGTCCTCCTGGCGAGATCAGTGCATGTCTGAAGTGGGTGTCTGATCAAAATCTCTGACACGCCCCGCCACCTCCTCTTCCAACGACCCGCACAGCGACGTTGGCTCCCACCCCGAAACGCTCGAAACTCACAGGAAGCTTGCAGCCTAGGCGTACCCCGGGGGTTGTGCTCTTCGGCTGTGGCGGCGTTCCACAATGACTCGCCCACCGTCCCTTTAGGCTCTGTTGCCATGGCAACGCATGACGTCACGATGAACCTTTCCCACCCGATCACCGTGAAGAACGTGGACGTGGAGTTCGATGTCCGCTCTGACGGCGAGTTGATGGGGAAGGTCCAGATAAGCCGAGGCGGTATCGACTGGATGCCTTTCAAGTCTCATCCGCGGACAGCAACTTGGGAACAGTTCGCGGCCTGGATGGAGGGAACCGCATAGGAACGCGTCGGATGCATGTCGCGATCTCAATCGGATTTATGAGCTGCCCGCGCCGACCTTCTCGAGGAACGGAACGAGGTGGCTGAAGAAGATGTTGTGCGGATACGCGCCGGCCGGGTCGTTGTGAGCGTAGGTGGTGTGCTCGTCGATCAGGGTCAGGTGACTCATCGGGATGCTGGACTGTTGCGCCAGGATCTTCGTGGCGGTAAGCACTCTCGATCCGCCCAGGTGGGCGCCGAAGGCGTAGATCAGCAGGCTGTGCGGCAGATGGTGGCCCATGGTGGATTGGACGTCGAGGGCACTCTGAGTAGGGTTCGCGTTGCCGTCGGCGACGGCGGCCATGTCATCGGTCAGGCGCTGCGGGAAGTACCACTCGGTCCCGTCCGTGTTGTTGATTCCCACGCCGGAGAACATGGTGGCGAACCGCGTAATCGGGGTCAGCGCACCGGTGCCGTTCCACCCGTGAACCGGGCCTTGGGACGACACTCCTTCTCCGAGGTGCGCCTGTGCCGCCCCGAGACTGGGAGGCGAAGTGGCGACGTTGAGCGCATAGCCGTATTGGCCGACATTGGAGACCCTGACGGGCGGGACGATATTGGCCGGTAGCAACCCTGACGCCTGGCCGAGAGAGGGCGCGTCGGGATCGAGCAGTGCCGCAGCGGACCCCGAAGCATTGAACAGACCGGCGTAGGGCGCCGTGATCCCGCCGAAGCTCAGCCACGGAGACACGGACGGAGCGTCGAGAGCTTGAAGCTCCTGCGTCGCCGCCGCGGCGGTCGTGGGTGCGGGAACCCCGCCAGGGCCAAGTGCCTCGGGCGTGGGGCTGCTGGCCCCGTCGATGTAAAGGAGTCCAGCCAGTTGATCGGCTCCTGGCTTCCCGTTGAAGTCCCAAGTGGCATAGGCGGTCACGACCGCGCCGCCGAGCGAGTGGCCACCCAGGACGACCTTGCCACCTAGCTTCTTGGCTGTTCCGATCACGGAGTGAAGGTCCTGGACGGCGACGTTCATTCCCCAGTTCTTGGCGAACTCGACGGACGAGGTTGGAATCATCTGGAAGTGATGCGCAACACTCGGATCCTTGATGTATCCGAGGTAGTAGTTGAAGAGTTGGGTAGCCGTGGCTCTACCCTCCTTGAAGAGATTCAACTCCGACTGGTCCTCGAGCAAGTTCTCTCGCCGCTCGACCGACCACACCTGCCATCCCGGCGTCTTGGACACGATCCACTCAGCCAGGGGCACGAAATATGCACTGCCGGCCGAAGTGCCCGGTTCCAAGACGAGTACGTTCTTGGCAGAGCTCGGGCCAACCTTGAGGATGCCGACCTTGTTGTATTGCGCCGGTGTGTCGGGTGCGGCGTAGCTCGGAACCCAGGTCACCGAGAGTTGCGTCGTGGCAGTTCCGCTGGCCGAAGCGAGAGTTGCTGGACCGACCGCAGTAACAAGGGCGGCCAGGCAGCCAACTGAAGTTCCAACAAGCCACGCTCTCGACGGACCCTTACGTAGTCTTGACAAGTTCACTCCTTGGAGAGGTGTTCGTTGTTGCGCCTCGCGGTGGCGATCCCAAACGATATTTGACGAGTAGCCATGGAACCATTTCGGGAGATGCACACGTGGCAACAATGGTCGACGCATCAGTCAGGCCTTGACCATCACTGAATCCCACCTACAGGCTCACCGTGACCCCACACCTCGTGAGGTCGCCAAAACCCTCTGGGCTGGACATTCCGCCTCTCATGGCTGAAGGGCCCGAAGAACAGCGAACACAACAATGACGCCGATCGGTCGGCAAACTCGTCAGCCAAGACTGTCTGCGCTCGTGCCCTTGCTCGCCACCGAATGGCGGCGTCACGGTCGCAAGCGCCACTGCCCGTTGGCGATCAATCCTTCTGACCCGTAGAGAGACGCGAAGCGGTCGCTGACTGACAACCCAGACAACCAATGTCGCGCCCAACTCCAGACCAAAGCTTCCCCGGCGCGTCCGACCCGGGGGAATGTACTGACCTTGCCCTAACGCTGTCGTCGACGCGGCAGTTCTGGACTTGCGACGCCCTACTTTGCCCCGGCCGCTACTGCCTGGCTCCATGTGGAGTAGTAACCGCCGATGGGCTGATTCGACCAAGTGATGACCATCGCGACCGATGTGTTTCCCGTTGCGGTGGGAAGCGTCGCGGCGCCGAAGGAGAGTGATCCGCCGTAATTACTCATGTCGTTTTGGAAACCAAGAATGGTGTCCCGGTGATCCCAGCATCGGGAGGGGTTCGCTGTCGTGCAGTCGTAGTTGAGGCTCCCAAGCCCATCGTTGTACATCCACTCGTAGACGGCGTCGACATTCGTACCCGTTGATGCCCAGTTTGCTACCCACGCCGAAACGGGCAAACCTTGAAGGCCACCTGGGGGCACAACAGGGTCTTGATTGTTCTGCGCACCCACTTGGGCGAGTTGGTCAAGGCTGGTCAGCTCACCTGTAATGGGTGACAAATTGCGGTCGACGCGCTCCAAGTTGATCAACACGAACAGTTGGTTGGGAAGGCTGAGGCCGGCAAACGTGGAAGGAAGTTGCATCGAGGGAACGCCTTCGATCATGTGAGCGTTGTTGATCGCCTGGACCGTATCTGCGATACAGACGCTTTGTTCGCCCGGAGTGTGGCACGGCGCGGTGAAGTCCGGGTTCGGCGGGACGTCTGCGCTGGGGGGCGCCGGCGCGGTCGACGTATAGTTGTACGACTGGCTGCTCTGGGCTGGAACCGGTGGAGACGGGGCAGCGCCCGTGGCCGGACCGGTTGCACCAGGCACGGGCCCCGGAGCGCGGGTGACCACAGGGGTCGGTAGGGGGCTGGATGATGCCGACGTGGACGGTCCGCGTGAGGGTGACGTCGACGCGGGCACCGTTGGGGCAGTGGTTGGAGGAACCGCCGGCGCCGTCGATGTGGTGCTCGTCGGCAGCGTCGTAGGAGCTCGCTTGGCACTGATGGAGCGCAACGGCCCTCCTTTGCCCGGCTCCACGATGATCACGGCGACCGCCACCGCGGCAACTGCGCCTATCGTTACGAGCACCTTGGTGCGACTAGACATGATCCGTCCACCCGTTGCCGGTCGAGTCTCGCGTCGGTCCTGAACGCAAAGGATCGTCGGGCCTCCCGGCCGAGGGATGTGTCACAGTCGGGAGATTGCGATTCGAGGCGATACCGGGACCGGCAGTCCGTTGCGTTCCAACAGCACCCAGGTGCAAACCGAGGTTCAAGCGGCCGTGACGCCGTTTCTTCCGACGCTCTAATACGGGCCTGGGGATTGCGGGGCGGACCGTGGCTCGGTCAACTTGCATCGTTGGAGGGCCGTCGACGACGTTGCGGTACTCGTGACGTCTGAAGCGGTCTGGTCGCCATCCATCGGAATTCAACGAGCCTCCCTTGCTCCGCCGTGCTCACAGGAAGCTAGCCGTCTGCTATCCGGGTTCGGTGTCCTAAGCGTGACGAAATGGAAACCTTTGCGCGACACGCACGAGACGACTCGAGCCGTTGTGGTCACTCCATTTGGATGTCCAGCGCTGGGTCGCTCGTATGGCTGTCGCTCGTGGTGTCGCTTAAAAAGTGATCCGTCGTCATGCGGGTGGGATGGTGGCCGCGGCCGGGGCTTTGGAGATGGCGGGTGGGCAACGGGTTGAGCTGGAGGGGCTTGTTCGTTCGCGCACCGCGCCGGCTCGGGAGGTGAGCCAGGCCAAGGCTTTGTCTGTGGGCCGCCGCGGAGGGAACCGCTGGGTGGGGCGCGCAAGACCGCGAACCAGGGCTCCATGATGCGGCCAGCTAGGGCGAGCAAGCCCGATGGCTAGCTTCTCGGCTCGTACCGCATGGCCACTGCCCCCGAGCCGAACTCCAGCCGGCTCACGAGCTTCAGGTCGACATGCTTCGATAGCCCCGCGAACAACGTCGGCCCGTGGCCCGCGAGCCTGGGATGCACCATGAACTCGTACTCATCGATCAATCCCAGCTCCGTCAACGCCAGTGGGAGCTTCACACCTCCCACCAACAGTCCCTGGCCCGGCTCCCGCTTGAGTTGCTGAACGGCGCTGCCCAGATCCCCGCGCACGAGTTCCGCGTTCCAATCGACCTGCTCCAGGGTCCTCGACACGACGTACTTCTTTGCCGCGTTGATCGTCTGGGCGAAGGGTTCCATCCAATCAGGTCTCGCCCCCGTGGGCGCCGGCGGCCGCCACGCTTTTTCCATCATTTCGTAAGTCACCCGGCCAAAGAGGAGGGCATCGGCCTGGTTGAGGTTCTCGGCCGCGTGACGATGCAAATCTTCGTCCGAGGGGATTGCAAGATGATCGCAGCACCCGTCCAATGTGACGTTGATGAAGTACCGAAGGGGTCGCATTTCGCAAGAGTACCGTCGAGTCGGGCGACGGTTCCTCGGACGAGATGTGCCGGAGACTCATGTGGACGTCAGATTCACAGTCGATCTCCAATTCCCCGGTGTGACGGACTGGTCCGGTGCCGTCACCTTTCCCGGAGTACCTCTAACGGAGCTCGCGATGGTTATGCAGCTGGTCTTCGAAGCGTTGCGCGTCCACGGTGAGTCTCCGCAGCTCCACATGCGAACCGATGTGCAGAGGGATCGCCACGAGACCGGCTGCGACGAGGAGGAGCGTAAGGGAAATGGCGAAGAGCACGACGAGTCCACCGGCCTTTCGAGAGGTTCTCATTTCCCTCGGCTCGTTGCCACCGCGACATAAGCATCGGTGACGGGGCGCGGCTCCTTCTCGTGGGGGCGTCGACCCCTTCGAGGCCGGGGAATGGCGGCGGAGCCCGAGCCCGCGAGCGATTTTCCCGTGCCGCTGGGGTGGCTCACGCCCGCTGACGACCCACTCGCACGTCTGTCGGACAGAATGGTCCGGGTGGGAGTACGACGAAGATGTCCTGTTCCTCGTGGCCGTGCCTCTCGTTTGGCCTCTCTCGGTGCCGGTGTGGACCAGATTCTGACCAAATGGTGCTCATCGAGGACGATCAGTTGCGTACTCGTGTTGGGCGCGGCAGTCGTGGTCGGTTCCTGCGGAACGCCCGGCACAACGAGCTCCCAGGCCACGGCGGCCAGGGCACCCCTGCCGGCTGGCCTCCGTCCGTCGGAAATCTCGAAGATGGTGTGTGCTCCGGAAGCGCAGCGCAACATCCGCCGGACTCTCGGGGTGACGGGCGTCGTACAGACTCCGACGTGGGTCGACCACCTCTACTCATGTCGGTACGCCTATGCCAGCGGCGCGTTCACACTGTCGGTCAAGGAGCTGTCGAGCTGGCCGGAGACGCACGCGTACTTCCGTTCGCTGGCTTCAAGTCTTGGTAACACGGGCACCGTCAATGGTCTGGGTCAGGGCGCCTACACCACACGGAACGGCTCGGTCGTTGTCCGTAAGGACTGGAAGGTCCTGCTGGTCGACATCTCTGGGTTGCCGTCGCAGTTTGGCTCGCCGCCTACCAGCTCGGCGGACGTTGGCTACACCATCGCCGACCTGATCCTGGGTTGCTGGTCGGGTGATTAAGCCGTGACGAACTGTCCGGGCCGGGACCTTCCACCCAAGGTCACACGCTCCCTTCGTGGACAAGGTCTTTGGGCAACCGGTGCGCATCGGCGAAATCAGTTCTGCGACGACATGCCGCGCACACCCCGGTCTGATGCGGACGCCGCACCGATGCGACGTATTGCCCTCCAAGCGGCACGCGCTGGAGACTTCGATCGAGCGCACGGCCAACAGGGCCACCGAGAGGCGAGAAAAGGAAGTGACGAAGGCTGGGCTCCGATTCCGCCGTGTACCGCAATAACGTCATCGTTTCACGGGATGAGAGGAGGACCGCGTCCCGATCGAGTTCGCACCTGTTCACGGCGTGGCGGGTCAAAGGGTTGAGCGGATTGTGCTCGAATATGGCGACGACACCGGCGGGTCGAGCAACTCGAACCATTTCGCTGATGAACTTAACCCGGCTAGATATCGGGACATGATGGAGCACGCAGATCGTCATGACCACGTCGAAGACTTCGTCAGGAAATGGGAGTCCGTCTCCGTCGTACCAGCCGAAGTCCGCGTCCGGAGCGTTGGTCCTGGCCTTGGCGAGCATCTCCTCAGACATATCGAGGCCGAAGAGACTCCCAACCCGTGGCCTCAGCAAACGATCCGTCGTACCGGTCCCGCAGCCAACATCGAGAACGGAAAGCCCTTCAAGTGGGTGAGGACGAACGATCGATTCGAGAATCTCCACCCTCCGAGCCGCGAAGAACGCCGAATCTCTTCCCGTAAAGGACACTGACTGATCGACAACCTCCTCGTACCGAACCGCATGGGAGTCGAACTCGGCGCCCCAGCCCTCCTCCTTGACGCCCAATGGCGTCCCAGTTTGTGGTGCCACAGGAACCTGGGTGCGGGTTTCCCGCGTGAAGTCACGGCGGTGCTCTTTCGACGACGGCACTGCACCAGTCATTAGGCCACTCCGCGCTCAGGTAGGTAGCGAGCGACGTTGAGACCGCGCTCGCTGGAACGTTCCTTCGGGTATCGCGTCGATGCTTAGTGAGTCGCAGCGATTGTACAATCGCTAATTGCGCTCTCCGTGACGGGGCGGCGAACACTGGATGAACTTCGCCTGGCTTCAGTGTGGCGCGCGACGATCTCACGACAACAGTGTCAGTTTCCTGCTCGGAGCCTGGGACAGCGCGAACTGCCTCTGGACGCGACTGTGCCCCCACGATTACTCGCGGGGGCACAGTCGTACTGCTGGTTGTGGTTCTGCCTAGGCGTTGCTGCCAGCGATTCCAACCACAGGCTTGTTGAGCGTGATGGAACCGGTGGAGCCCCAGAAGAAGGCATCCCCATAGTTGAAGATGCCGCCATCGGTCGCGGTTTCCCAGTACCCCTGGCCATCAGGTGTCGACGCCATCCCGACGACCGGCTTGTTCAGGGTCATTGAAGCCGGTGAGCCGAAGAACGGCGCGTTGTACGCAAACAGGCCACCGTCGGACGCCACCTCCCAGTAGCCGCCCGTCGCCTGGTCGCCCGCGATGCCGACGACCGGCTTGTTCAAAGGTTTGCCGCCCATGGAGCCCAAGAAGGCGGCGTCACCGAAGTTGAAGATCCCACCATCGTTCGCAACCTCCCAGTAGCCAAGGCCGTCGGGTGTGGTGGCGATGCCGACCACCGGTTTGTTGAGCGGCTTGCCACCCATGGAGCCGTACAACTTGGCGTCACCAAAGTTGAAGATGCCGCCGTCGGCCCCTACCTCCCAATAGCCGAGCCCCGAAGGCGTGGCCACCATCCCGACGATGGGCGAGTTCAGCGGCTTGCCGCCCATGGAGCCGAAGAACGGCGCGTTGAAGGCAAACAGGCCGCCGTCGGCCGCCACCTCCCAGTAGCCACCGGTGCGGGGGTCGCCGGCAATCCCGACAATGGGCTGAACAAGGAACTTACCGCCCATGGAGCCAAAAAACGGGGCGTCGTAGGCGAAGATGCCACCATCGGATGCGGCCACCCAGTAGCCGAACTGGACGCTCACCTGGTTGGAGGCCAACGAGTTCTCCAGGGAGAAGTACGTCGATGCTCCAGGGGCCAGGCCTCCGGCGAAGTTGACGACACCGGTTGTCGTGTCGGAGCTGATGTTGGAGAAGGTTGTCGTCGGACCCTGGTAGTCACTGCCATTCGGGTCGGATATGCCGCCGGAGCCCCCGGCTTTTTGTGCGGTGGTGCAGTAACCCTCGCCCGTGAAGCCCGCCGGGGGCTGACCTACGCCACCAACCGGGCCGCCACCGCCTGTGCCATTGGTGTTGGAGCCGCCGGTCGCGTACGTGCACACGCCGTCACCCTCGAAACCGAAGAGCGGGGTCGCAGTCGACGTGCCCGAGAGCTGGAGGGCGAAGATCGGCTTGCTTGAAATTGTTCACGATTCCGACGAGCGTGTCGTCGATGTTGTCGAATGGCATTTGCTGGCCAGGTATCGGCGCGACGCCGGTGGCCTGGTTGTTGTTGTCCTGCTGGACCTGCTCACCGTTGTTGCTGACCGAGATAAGCAGACCGCAGCTCGCGTCGTAGCCAATCTGGGGACACTCGTTGAAGGGTGCCGTGGTCCTCGTCCCAGGAAAACCCGGGGCGTTGTGAGACGTGAAGGGAGCCCCAGTGGTGTGCGGCACGGCTTTCGGGTCAGCGAAGGCCGCCCGGGTTGGCAAGACGGCGACGACGGCGACGACCCCCAAGAGCAGGACCGCTGCACCGACAGCCCGAAGCGGCTGTCGAAGCCAGTCAGAGCTCAGGAACGAGGCACGTTGGATGTGCATGGAAGTCTCCCTTCATTTCGGCGTTTGGTATTGGAACAGCCCGACTGCAACGTGTCAACTGATATTGCACCTGGGGGTGGACATTGTTCGGAAGATGTGTCCCCCTCCCTGGTCATGGGCCCAGCCGTCATCCCAGCCGGCCTCAGGCCGGGCTCCGTCATGCCCGTGCCTTCTGTGACACCCGCTGGACGACGTCCTATGGGGGGTGATGGTGGCCGCGTTGGAAGGGATTGAGTTGAGCGAGTTGGTCAACACGGCGCGAACCTCGCAGTGGAACTCGAACGCGCTGATTGCTCCGGTCGTCACTGTGTCCGCGGTGGTCCCGGTGACGCTGATCCATGTATTCCAACCATTCACCGATGTCTGCCCTTGCAAACGTGGCAGTGGAGGTCCGACTCGCCGCAGCAGTGAAGGTGAGCGATGCCAGACGCATCGTCACATGACGTGCCACAAGGTCAGCTCGCCTTCACACCGAGGAGGTGGCCCACGCCGTAGGTGACCGACGCGGCCACAGCGACCGCGAGGAGCTGGCGCCCAGCGGTACGCCATTTCCCCTGTTCCGAAAAGGAGCCGATGCTCGCCCCCAGTGACAATGCGGCCACCGCTCCCACAACGATGGAGGCGAGCACAGCGGGCGTCCCGCTCGTGATGAACCAGGGAAGGAGCGGGAGAACCGCGCCGACGGCGAACGACAGAAACGACACCGCCGCCGCCTGCCGAGAGGAGCCCCTGTCGTTTGGGTCGATGCCCAGCTCGAGGCGAGCGTGGGTATCGAGCGCCAGCTTGGGATTGGCCATGAGGATCCGTGCCACGGTGTCGGCGTCGGCCGTCGGGACGCCCTCGGCCCGGTACATGGCAGCAAGTTCCTGTTGCTCACCGGCAGGATCGTCCGAGAGCTCGCGGCGCTCCACGTCGATCTCGTGCTGCACGAGTTCGTCGTGGGCCCTCACCGACACGAGTTCGCCCGCGGCCATTGAAAAGGCGCCAGCGAGCAAGCTCGCAATCCCCGCCAGTCGCACGGTGCTGCCGTTCGTGGTGGCACCGGCCACCCCGAGGATGAGGGAGATGTTGGTGGTCAGTCCGTCGCCAGCGCCGAGCACACCGGCCCGAACTGCGTTGCCCTGCACGTCTCGGTGCCGACCCCCACGGATTGGTCTCGGCCGGAAGAAATGGCTGACCTTCGACCGCCACCCGATTGCGGGCGGTGATCGACGGGACGGGGTCGGAATCGTCATCGCTGTCGTCATCACTCCAACGTAATTCCGGTCCGACCTGGTCACTCAGCGAAGAGCGCTGTCAGTCTGCTCGTACCGCCAGGCTCAGAATCAACCAAGACGAAGGGCGATTGCCAGAGGGTGCATCCCCTGGCCCCTGGGCGAGTCGCCGCCCAAACCCGCACGTCACCGCGACGGGCCGAGGAGAGCCGAACCCGTTCGGGTTCGGGCAGGTGGGCGCACGATGACGCTCAAGCTCTGGGGCAAAACGGCCGAAATTCCCATGTGGACGTCCAGGCCAGTCACTCGGGCAGTACGACCGGAGGGACACGCACCACCATTCGGATATCGAGGGACCAGCGGTGGTCGAAGCTTGCCGCTGCCTTCGCGTTGAGCGTGCTCGTCGGCGTGGGTGCGTACGCCCTGACCTACCGCGCCCTCGTCCTGGTCATGGAACCCGCGACGACCCTGTCGGTCGCTCCGGTGTCGTCCATCAGCCCCGCGCTGCCCCATGTCTCGACGCCGGCGTCACATCCGGTGCGCTGAGGCATCCCCGGGCCCCACATGCGGGGCCCGCCGTGAGCTCCAGGGATCAGACCTGGTGGTCTCCCCCGGAGTCGCGCACGATCCGCTTGACCAAGGACTCCATGAGCGCCCACGCCACGTCGGGGTGGTCCTGCACGAAGGGCCGGAACTGCCAGGCCGCCGAGCGCGTAACACTCCAGATCGGTCTCGGCCGTGACCTCGGCCATACGCGGGCCGTCGTCGATCAGCGCCACCTCGCCGAAATGGTCTCCCGCCTTCAGTACCCGCTGCTGGTTCCCCCCCACTGTCACAGTGGCGGACCCGCTGGCGATCACGAAGAACCCGACGCCGGGCTTCCCCTTTTCAATGATGACCGTGCCAGCCGGGAACGATCGCTGGTTGAGGGTCGCGGCCAGCTGCTTGATGTCCTTCTTCGACAGTTGGGCGAACAGCGGCGCGTTCTTGATTGCTTCCTGGACGTCCATGTGGTCGAACCGTACACCTGGGCGACGCAAATTTGACGACCGGAATGACGACGTCCGAGCGCCAAGGCGGGAGGGCTCAGAACCGTACGGGTGCGGGTTCGGGCTGCACTCCGTTAGGCCAGTCGCGGAGCGTCACCACGAAACGGGATCCACCGTCGTCGGTGGCCGGCGACTCCGCCCGCACGCTGGCACCCATGGCCGTCGCGAGCTCCGCCACGATGGCCAGCCCGAGCCCAGATCCCATCTGGCGGTTCGGCCCCCGGTCGGCCCGGTAGAACCGTTCGAACACTCGGGTCAGGTCGCTGGGGGCGATACCAGGCCCATCGTCGACCACGGTGATGACGCAGGCGTTGGCGGCGCTGTCCGCCGTCATGGTGACGGTGACCGTCGTCCGGGCGAATGCGATGGCGTTCTCAATGAGATTGGCGAGGAGCTGGGCGAGCCGGTCCGGATCCGCCGCGACGGGGTGGACCGGGTTCGCTGCCGTCAGCGCGGCCGCGGGCAACCCCGAATCACCCTCTCCCCCGGGTACCTGCAACACGAGCGCCATCCCGCTCCTGGCCGCCGCCGGCCGGAATCCCTCCGCGGTCGTGGCGACCACTTCCCCTGCGTCCGTCGGCCGCATCGTGATCGACATCTGCCGACCCTCGAGCTTCGTCAGGTCGAGCAAGTCGCCCACGAGACGCTCGAGCCGACGCGACTCGGCGATGATCACGTCCGCCGCCTGGCCGCTGTCCTCAACGGCGCCGTCCTTAATGGCTTCGGCGAAGCCGCGTATGGACGTGAGCGGCGTCCTCAAGTCATGAGAGACGGCCAGCAAGAGGTGGCGTTCCCGGGCCCGGCTGTCCTCCAGGCGCTGTGCCATGTCGTTGATGGAGCCAGCCAACGACGCGAACTCGGGGTAGTCGTTGCGCCGAACGGGGACTCGGCTCGCCAGTTCCCCCGATGCGATGCGCCCCGTGACCTCCATCGCCTCCACGAGCGGGCGAGCCATGCGGCGGCTCATCTGCCACGCCACCAGCGCGGCGACGAGGAGCGCTGCTCCGCCGGCGGCGATGAAGTAGCCCCAGCTCGGCCCGAGGCCGCTGACATCACGGGTGAGAAGGACAGCGAACGTGCCGGGCAGGTGCCGACGTTGCAGCCGGCGCGTCTCACTCGCAGTGAGCTTGACCGGCGCAACGGCGTACACGACATTGCCCGTTTGGCCCGACACGGTCTCGCCGGACTGCAACGCGGGAACGTTGAGGTCTTGTTGTGTCAGCCCTTTGGGCAGCGGGGTCACGACCGTGCCCAAGGGGTTGATCCGGATGATCTCTGCGTTCTCGAGCTTGAGAGTTTTGGCCACCACCCCCAGCACCGTCAGCGAGCGCGTGCTGTTGGGCGCCGTCAGCGAGTTAGCTTCCGAGACCAGCTGCTGCTTCGCCTGGGTGCGCGCCGCGTTTCGGGTCAGCAGCAGGCTGCCCGCACCGGCAATGACGAGCACGACGGCGACGAGGCCGACCATGGCCAGCAGGAGTCGTCGCCGCACGGTCAGCCGAACCGGTAGCCGACGCCCCAGACGGTGGCGAGCGGAAGATCGGACCCGAGCTTCTTGCGCAGCTGGGCCACGTGGACATCGACCGTGCGCTCGTCGCCGTACCAGTCGCACCCCCAGACGCCGTCGAGCAGCTGTTGGCGCGACAGGGCCAGGCCCACGTTGTTGGCCAGGAACGCCAGCAGATCGAACTCGCGGGTCGTCAGTGCGACGACCTCACCGGCCCGGCGTGCCTCTCGCCGCCGCAGGTCGACCACGAGGTCGCCGAGGGTGATCACCTCCTGTGGAGCCGGACCTTCCCGGGTCCGGCGCAGGATGGCGCGGACCCGTGCCACCAGCTCCCGGGGTGAGAACGGCTTGACCAGGTAGTCATCGGCACCCAGCTCGAGGCCGAGGACCCGGTCCACCTCGTCGTCGCGCGCGGTGAGGAAGAGAACGGGTACCGAACTACGGACGCGGATCTCGCGGCAGACGTCGAATCCGTCGCGCCGACCCGGGAGACCGACGTCGAGGATCACGATCCACGGTTCTTCCTGCTTGAAGATCTCCATGCCTTTCTCACCATCGGCGGCCAACAGCACGCGGAAGCCCTCGCGGCGCAGGTACAGGTCCACCAGATCGGCAATGTGCGGGTCGTCTTCCACGACGATGACCGTTCCGTTCTCCGCGCTCACGTTCCCAGCCTTCCACCTCCCGCACCGCGAATTGCCGGAATGCCCGTATCCCTTACAGAACCCTCACGTTTGTCGAACAACCCAAGCACCGGGTGCGCAGTACGGACTTCCCGCGGCTCGACCGGACATCCGGATGGCCGGGTGACGGTGAGGAAATCGTCGAGGTGCGACGGAGGTGCCGCCCCTCCACCGGCGCTGTGGGCGGCGCGCCGCCCTTTACTTCTGATCGCGGCGGATCGCGTCGGCCACCTGCTCCTCGGTGACACCGGGGGGCACACGTCCGGAAGCAACGATCAACCTCGCTTGCTCCTCAGGCGACATTCCAGCCAGCTGCCGTTCGAACGCGTCGGGATCGTCGACAGAGCCGGCGGGCACGTGCGGAAGCGCCTGGGCGCCAGACGGCCCGGTCGGCTGAGCGATCCGCGCAACGATCTGCTCAATCTGGCCAAGGGTCCGCTGGACGTCGGATGGCGATGCAAAAGGGCTGTGTGTGACACAGAGCAGGTGTGGCCCGAAGAAACTGAAGGTCCAATCGTCGCGGCTCGCCATCAGCGGGACGAGGGGAAGCAGCACCTCAGCGGCCCCGTCATCCTCGTGCCGCGGGAATTGCACGTGGAAGACCTTGTCGAACGCCTTGTCTCCGCTGCGCCAGCCGTGGCCGCCGAAGAGGGATCGCAACGGTCGGACGACCGACAGATACGGAACGGCATAGGGCAGATCGACGACGATGGCGCCGGTCAGGTAGCGCCGTCCGTTGTCGGCGTCGGCGACGGCCGTCGGGCTGACGAAACTCTCGACGTTCGCGACCACGACCTGACGGCCCTCCGAGAGTCCCTGTAGGCCTCCGTCAAGATCGGTCCATTGAACGTCCACTGAAGCCCACCGGACGGGTTCCGGTCGGTGTAGTTGAAGTAGGCGTGTTGGTCCCACTGATTGAGGGACAGCTGGAAGACCTCGTCCGCCATGTCCTTGTCGAGACAGGGTGTCTGGAGCGGACCCTCCCAACCGGGCACCGACGCCAACCCGAACAGCTGTGGCGGTGGAGAGGTCGCTTCAGGCACCGGACCCCCCGAGGCGGAAAGCCCTTTCAGCTCTCTTTGGCCTTGGAGCGGTACACCACCTGGAACTCGGAGAATTCGGCGAGGCCCCAGGGCCCATTCTCCACGCCGATGCCGCTCCACTTGAAGCCGCCGAAGGGCTGCTGGGGCGCCAACGCGAGATGGGTGTTCACCCACGCCGTGCCGCACTCGAGCTGCGCGGCGACGTCGGCGGCCCGCTCGGGGTCGGCGCTCCACACCGAGCCGGACAGGCCGAAGTGGGTGGCGTTGGCCCGGTCGATGGCGTCGCCCAGGTCTCGATACGCCATGACGGGCAGCGCCGGTCCGAACTGCTCCTCGTCGACGATCCTCGTCCCATCGGAGAGGTTCGTCAGGATGGTCGGCTCGAAGAAGTAGCCCGGACGGTCCATGGCCTTCCCGCCCGTCACCGCCGTCGCGCCCGTGCTCGAGCGCATCGGCCACCAGCTCCTTGACCCGCTCGTACTGGGGCTCGTTGTTGATCGGGCCGAGCGTCACGCCCTCCTCGGTGCCCTCGCCGACCTTGACGCCACGCGCCTGCGCCGCCAGCCCCTCGACCACGTCGTCGTAGAGAGCCTCGGGCACGTACACCCGCTTGATCGCCGAGCACACCTGCCCGTTGTTGCTGAAGGCCCCTTTGAAGATCGCCGAGGCGACGGAGGCCGGATCGGCGTCGTCGAGCACGATGGCGGGATCGTTGCCGCCGAGCTCGAGCGTCACCCGCTTGAGGTCGGGAGCGGCCGACAGCGCGACCTTCTTGCCCGTCTCCACCGAGCCCGTGAAGCTGATCTTGCGCGGCACGGGGTGCGAGGTCATCCAGCCACCGAGCTCGTCGCTCGCCGCTGACGATGTTGACCACGCCCGGAGGGAACACGTCGCGCAGCAGCTCGCCGACCTTGAGTGTGGTCAACGGTGTGTAGGGCGAGGGCTTGAGCACCAGGGTGTTGCCGGCCAGGAGGGCGGGGGCGATCTTCCAGAAGGCGAGCGTCAGGGGGAAGTTCCACGGCGTGATGGCAGCCACGACACCGAGGGGCCGCCGGGCCAGCTCGACGTAGGCGGCGGCGTCGTCCTGAATCACCTGCGTGGGCGTCTCGAGATTGGCAAAGTACTGGCTCCAGATGGCCGAGGCGAAGACCTCGACCCCCGCGTCGGCGAGCGGCTTGCCCTGCTCGGCCGTGAGCACGGGCGCCAGCTGCTCCACCGACGCCAGCAGCACGTCGGCCGCCCGCAGCAGGACGGCCCGCCGGGCCGCCTCGTCGGTCTTCCAGTCGCGGGCCGCTTTCGCCGCGGCGTCGAAGGCGGCATCGAGCTGCTGGCGGGTGCACTCGGGCGCCTCGGCGAAGACCTTGCCCGTGGCGGGGTTGTGGACTCCGAAGGTCCCCTCGGTCGGAGCGGCCTCACCCGCGATGGTCATGACGAACTCTGACATGGGCACTCCTCGTCGGGATGCAGGCGGAGGATCCCCCACCGGCTGGGCAATCGGCCCGGCCATTCTCCCACCTCGACCGGCGCTGCTCAATTGGTGGGGTCGGCTCAATGGTCGGGTCGGCTCAATTGGTGGGGTCGGCTCAATTGGTGGGGCCGGCGCACACGGAAGGGAATCAGCCGAAGAGCCTGTCCACGAAGGCGTCCACCGTTGCCTCGACCCGCGCCCGCAGGGCGCGGTCGCCCGGTGCGGCGGCGATGAGTCCGGCCGCCTCGTTGAGGAAACCCAGGAGCAGGGCGGCGGCCACGTCCGGATCTCCCGGCACGACGACGCCCTCCTGCTCCGCCCGGCCGAAGGCGCTCCGGAGCAGCGGGATACAGGCGGCCGCATCGAGGGCGCGGCAGGCCTCGATCCCGAGCACCGCCGGCGCGTCAGCCAGGATCCGGGCCATGCTCGGGTCGGCGCAGGCCTCCATGTAGGCCCGGCAGCCGCGCCGCAGCTGGTCCCGCAGGCCCCGCCCCTCGAGGGCGGCCGCCACTACGCGCGTGACCAACTCGTCCTCGATCTCGGCCACGACGGCCGCCGCCACCTCCGTCTTCGAGGCGAAGTGGTGGTAGAGCGCGCCCCGGGTCACACCGGCCCGCTCGGCGATCTCCTCCCGGCCCGTCTCGGCGAATCCACTCTCGGCGAAGAGGGCGCGGGCCGAGCGCAGCAACGCGGCCCGGGTGCGGGCCGATCGGGCCGCCTGACTCTCCCGTGGCCGGTCGCTCGTCTTGGTGGGGGCCACCGCGCTCCTCCTCGTTGACATCTACATGCGGGCGGCACGCATGTTAGCGTGATGCCGATCCCAGGAGGTGGCGCATGCCCGGCACACGAGGGAACGCACCCGGACGCATGGAGGCCGACGTCTGTGTCGTCGGCGCCGGCCTGGCCGGGCTCACCGCCGCACGGCGGCTGTCCCAGGCGGGGCGGTCGGTGGTCGTCCTCGAAGCGAGGGACCGCGTCGGTGGTCGGGTGTGGACCCGGACCTCTTCTTCCGGGGTGCCCGTCGATATGGGCGGCTGCTTTGTCGGTCCGCACCACGAGCGCATGCATGCCCTGACCAAGGAGATGGGCGTGGCCACCTTCCCCACCTACGTGCAGGGCGACAATGTCCTGGCCACCGGCGGCAAGGTCCGCCGCTACCGGGGCGACATCCCGCGGGTCAGCCCGTTGGCCCTCCTCGAGCGCGGCGCAGGGCATCGCGCGCCTGAACGCCATGGCCAAGAAGGTCCCGGTCGACGCGCCGTGGGAGGCGCCCGCGGCGGCGCGCTGGGACGCGATGTCGGTGCGGGCCTGGCTCAGCCCGAGGCGGGTGCCCACGCGGCTCGGGCGCGACCTCATTGAGGCGACGGTGCGCGCGTGCTTCGCCGCCGATCTCTCGGAAGTCTCGCTCCTCAACTGGCTCTTTCTGGCCCGGTCGGCCGGCGGGGTGGAGGCACTCATGACCATCGCCGGCGGGTACCAGGACTCGCAGTTCGAGGGCGGCGTCGGGCAGGTGCCCGACGCCATGGCGGCAGAGCTGGGCGACGCCGTCGTGCCCTCGTCTCCCGTCCATGCCCTGACGCAGCACGACGACCGGGTCACCGTGACCGGCCCAAGGGCGGTGGTGACGGCCCGCCGCGTCGTGTTGGCGCTGCCGCGGGCACTTGCCGCCGGCATCCGCTTCGACCCGCCGCTCCCCGCCGACCACGCACTGCTGCTCCATCAGATCCCGGCCGGCACCGAGGTGAAGATGGTCGCGCTCTACGACGAGCCCTTCTGGCGCGCCGACGGTATTTGTGGCGCCACTGTGGCGACCGACGACGACATCGAGGTCACCCTCGATACGACACAGCCCGGCCATCCCGAAGGTGTCGTCGCCGGCTACGCCGCCGGACCCCGGGCTCGTGCCCTCGCCGCCCTCGACGCGGCGGGGCGCCGGGCCGCGTTCGTGACCATGCTCACCGCCCGGCTCGGCCCGAAAGCCGCCGAACCGATAGAGGTCCTGGAGCAGAACTGGGCCGCAGAGGAGTGGACGAGGGGCTGCTCCATGGGCCACTTCCCCACCGGGGTGCTGACCCAGTACGGCCGCCGGCTGCGCGAGCCCGTCGAGCGGGTGCACTGGGCCGGCACCGAGACGGCATCGACCTCCTATGGCGCGATGGACGGCGCTGTGCGCTCGGGCGAACGCGTCTGCGAGGAGATCGTGGCGTCCCCGGCCTGACGGCTCGTTGGCTCGCCGGCTCTCGTTGGCTCTCGGGGCTCTACGGCCCCATGCCCTCCGGGCGCGGCCCGGGGCCCGAGCCCACGCCGAGCTTCTCCCGGAAGAAGGTGAGCGTCTGGTCGAGCGCCGCCCGCGTCGGCGTGCCCTCCTGGTCGACCAGGTGCTCGGTCAAGACCGAGTGCGCCTGCTTGGGGTGCCCGTAGGGGTTGCCCGGCGCCGAATCGATCTCCACGGCGATGAACGAATCGCCGAGCTCGCGGCGAAGCGTCTCGAAGCGCGCGGCGAAGCAGAAGGGGTCGTTGCTGAAGCGCAGGCCCAGCAGGCAGGTCCCGGTGGCCGTGCGCTCCTTCACCCGGGCCAGGTCGTCGTCGGAGATCCCGATGTCGGCCTTGAACCTCTTGGTGATGGGGAACGGCAGCGACGGCTGGCTGAGGACCGGGGCCACGACGACGTCGTCGACCATCATCGCCAGCGCGAAGCCCCCCGTGAAGCACATGCCGACCACGCCCACCCCCGGCCCGCGGCAGCGTTCGTGCTCGGCCGCGGCGAGCTGGCGCAGCCACACCGTGACCGGGCTGGTTTTCTTCAGCGCGAAGGCGGAGAACTCGCGCGAGATGCAGGCCGGTGCGATGGACGCCAGGGCGTAGCCGCCCGATGCCGGACGCCCGGGTTGGCCGAAGAGGCTCGGCAGCACTGCGGTGCACCCGGCGGCGGCCACCCGGCGGCCGAACGTCGCCACGCTGGGGGTGATGCCCGGGATCTCGCTGATCACGATCACCGCGGGGCCTGAGCCCATGCGGTAGACGTCGCGCCGCTTGCCGTCCGCCTCGAAGGACTCCTTGGTGAACCCGGCGAGCGCGGCCTCCCGCGTCCCTGCATCGCCGGTCGGCATGGCCGGACCGTAGCATCGAGCGTCGTGGCCGGACCCTCCCGCTCCCTCGACCCGCGCCTGCCCGTGCTGGTCGGGCTCGGCACCTCGGCCGTCGGCGCGCCGGTGGCCGAGCTGATGACGGACGCCGTGCGGGCGGCCGCGGCTGATGCCGGCACCCCGGAACTGCTCGCCGCGGTCGACTGCCTCGTGGTGCCGCAAGGGACGTGGTCGCTGACCGACCCGGGGCGCACGGTGGCCCGGCGTGTCGGCGCGCCCGGGGCACGCGCGGTCCTGGGCCAGATCGGTGTGTCGCAGCAAGAGGTGATCAACCACGCCCTGGCGGCGGTGGCCGCCGGCCGTTCCAGCACCGTCGTCGTCGTGGGCGGCGAGGCGCGGGCCTGGGCCCGCGGCGGCGGCGTCGAGGTCGACGAGGAACACGCGCCGCCCGACGAGGTGCTCTCCCGGCCCCCGGATTTCGTCGCGCCCATTGAGCAGTCGGCGGGCATCGTGCTGCCACCGGTGCAGCAGTACGCACTCATCGAGAACGCGTTGGCAGGCGTGCGGGGCCTGACGTCCGATCAGCAGCGCGACGAGATCGCCGCCCTCTGGGCGCGCTTCAACGCGGTCGCGGGCGAGAACCCCGAGGCCGCCTTCCCGGAGCCACGAGACGCGGCTGACATCGCGACACCGGGGCCCCACAACCGCCCGCTCGCCTACCCCTACAACCGATGGCACGCCAGCCAATGGACGGTCGACCAGTCCTCGGCCCTCCTGATCTGCTCGGTCGACGCGCCCGCGTGCGGCCGGCGTCGCCCCGGAGCGCTGGCTCTTCCCCCACGTGGCGCTGCACTGCTCCGAAGCGGTCACGCTGACGGCGCGTCGACGCCTGCATGCTTGGCCCGCCATGGCAGTGCTCGGCCGGGCGGCCGAGGACCACATCGGACGGCCGCTCTGCGAGCTGGACCTCGCCGAGGTGTACTCGTGCTTCCCGGCCGCGGTGCGGGTGCAACAAAGCGAGCTCGGGCTCGATCCCGCCGGCACCCCCACGCTCACCGGCGGCATGGCATTTGCCGGCGGCCCGTTCAACCACTTCGTGCTGCAGGCGCTGTGCGCGCTCGGCCGCCGGCTGCGCGAAGAACCCGGCGAGCTGGGGCTCCTCACGACCGTGTCGGGCATGCTCTCCAAGCCGGGCCTGGCTCTGTGGTCGGCCTCGCCACCCCGACCGGGGCTCGCGCCGCTCCTGGCCGACCTGGCCGCCGAGGCGACCGCGGCGACCGAGGTCGTCCCCGTCATCGAGCAGCCGCCCACCGGGCCGGTGCCGGGCACCGTGGCCTCCTTCACCGTCACCTACGGCGGCACCGCGGGCCTCGAACCGGTGCGCACGGCCATCGTGGCGGACCTGGCCGATGGGGTCCGCACGGCCGCCACCTGCGAAGATGCGGGGACCGCCCGCCTCGCGGTCAGCGAGGGGCTGATCGGGCGACCGGTCGAGGTGAAGGACACGACATTCAGCCTGTAAGCGCCATCCGCTCTCGCTCCGGCCGGCCGCGCCTGGTCGACCCGGAGCTCGCGGCCCGGGTTCCCGGTTTGCGGCGGGTCGCCGGCATCGCACTGGCCGTCGGCGCCCTGAGCGCGCGTGGCCGTGGTCGTGCAAGCCGTCGCGCTGGCCCACGCCGTCGACCGCTCGCTGTTGCACCATGCGCCGCTCAGCGCCGTGGTCCCCGCCATCGTCGTGGTCGGGGTCGCCATCGTTGTCCGTGCCGTCCTGCACAGCGCCGGCGACCTGTCGGCCCACGCCGCCGCCGACCGCGTCGTCTCCACGCTGCGTGGGGAGCTGCTCCGCCGCGCCCTGGCGCTGGGACCGGGCTGGCTCGCCGGGGAGCGGCCGGGCGAGCTGTCGCTCACCGCCACCCGGGGCCTGCGCTCGCTCCACACGTACTACGCCCGCTACCTCCCGCAGGCGGCCGCGGCAGCCGTCATCCCCGTCATCCTGCTGGCCTGGATCGCCACGCAGGACTGGCTGTCCCTCGTCGTCGTCCTGGCGCTGGTGATCGCCGTGCCCCTCACCATGATTCATTTCGGGCGCGAGTCGACCAAGCGCTCGGAGCGCCAGTGGCGGCGGTTGGGATCGTTGGCCGGCCGGTTCCTCCAACTCGTCGAGGGCCTGCCCACCCTGCGTGCCTTTGGACGCGAGCACCAGGGGCGACGGGAGGTCGAGGCGGCCACCGAAGGCGTGCGGGCCGCCACCATGCGCACCCTGCGCGTCGCCTTCCTCTCGGCCCTCGCCATGGACATGATCGCCGGCTTCGGGGTCGGGTTCGTCGCCATGGTCCTCGGCCTGCGCCTGCTGTGGGGGCAGCTGGACCTGCAGACCGCCATGGCCGTGCTGCTGGTGGCGCCGGAGGTCTTCATCCCCCTGCGCCGGGCCGGCGCCGAGTTCCATGCCAGCACCGAAGGGCAGGCCGCGGCGGCGCGGGTCGTCGAGGTCCTGGCGACGGAAGTCCCCACCGACGCCGCCCACGGCGACGGAACCCGCGGCTCGGCCAACCGGCCGCAGAGCCACGCTCGCCGTCGACGCGTTGCGGGTCGACTACGAGCACCGCGACCGCGACCGCCCCGCCCTGGCGTCCTTTTCCCTGGACGCCCCTCCCGGGAGCCGGGTGGCGCTGACGGGGCCCTCGGGGTCGGGGAAGTCGACGGTGCTGGCGGCTCTGCTGCGCTTCGTCGAGCCGAGCGAGGGTTCCATGACCTTCGACGGCGCGCCCTGCGGCGCCCAGAGCGTGGCGGAGTGGCGGAGCCACTTCTCGTGGCTGCCCCAGCGGCCCCACCTCTTCCATGCGACCTTGGCGGAGAATCTGCGGCTCGGGGCACCGGAGGCCACCGACGCCGACCTGCACCGCGTGCTCGGCGCCGTCGGCCTGTCCGATCTGATGGCCAACCTTCCCGACGGGCTGGAGACCGCCCTCGGCCACGACGGCCTCACCCTCAGCTCCGGAGAACGCCAACGCGTCGCCCTCGCACGCGCCCTGCTCTGCCCCGCACCCGTCCTTCTCCTCGACGAGCCCACGGCGTCGCTCGACCCCCCCACGGTGGCGCGCCTCGGCCCGGCGATCGAACCGTGGCTGCACGGGCGCACGGTGGTGGTGGCGGCGCACGAGCCGGTCCTCCTCCCCCACTTCGACGCCATCGCGCACGCTGGGGGCGTCGTCGCCGCTCCCGCTGGGGGTCTCGCCGTGAGCCGCCGGGGTGCTCTCGCGCCGCGTGCTGGCCGAGCCGGGCACGCCGTACGGGCGGCTCGCCCTGGCCGGCCTGCTCGGCCTCGCGTCTGCGGCAGCAACCATCGGCCTGCTGGCCGGTTCGGGGTACGTGGTGGGCCGGGCCGCGCTGCGGCCGGGCCTCGGAGCGCTGGTCGGCATCCTGGCCGCCGTCGAGGTCCTCGCCTTCCTGCGTGGACCCTTGCGCTACGCCGAGCGTCTCGTCGGCCACGACGCCGCGCTGCGCGCGCTCACCCGGTGGCGGGTCTGGCTCTACGACTGCCTCACCCCGCGGGTGCCGGCCGCGCTCGCCGGATGGCGCAGTGGCGACCTGCTGGCACGGGCCATCGACGACGTCGACGCCCTCCAGGACCTCTACCTCCGCACGGTGCTGCCGGTGGCGATCGCCGTCGGCGCGGCGGTGATCGGCACGGTCGCGGTCGGCCTGATCCTGCCCTGGGCCGCCCTGGCGCTCGGCCTCCCCCTCGCGCGTCGCCCTGATCGTGCCGGCAGCTCCTCACCTGGCGGCGCAGCGGGGACGACGAGAAGGCCGCCCTCTCCGGCGCGCTGTCCGCCCAGGTGGTCGACGCGCTCAGCGGCGCGCCGGAGCTCCTGGCCTTCGGCGCCGACCGACGCAACGCTGCACGCCATCGCGGAGCTGGGTGCCCGGTCCGACGCGCTCGACCGGCGCCACGCGCGCCTGGCCACCGCCGCCGCGCTCGTCATCGGGGTCTGCCTCGCCGCGGCCGTCACCGCTCGTCCTCGCGCTCGGCGTCGCCGCCGTCCACGCGCACCACCTGGGCCAGGTCATGGTGGCCGTGCTCCCCCTGGCCGTGCTGGCGACCTTCGAGACGGTCCCGGGCGTGCCACTCGCCGTGGCCCGGGCGCTGGCCGTGCGCGCCTCGGCGGACCGCCTCTTCGCCCTCGAGGACGTGCCCGTGCCGGTGCGAGGACCCCGCGGCTCCCGACGCCCGAGCGCCGGGGGTGCCCGACGTCGCCTTCGACGGACGCCGCCCTCCGCTACGGGCCGGGCCTGCCCCGCGCCCTCGACGGCGTCAACCTCCGCCTCCCCGCCGGAGGTCGGGCTGCGGTCACCGGCTCGAGTGGCGCCGGCAAGTCGAGCCTCGTCACCGCGCTCTTGCGCTATTGGCCCCTCGAGGAGGGCACACTGTCCCTCGGCGGGACCGACGTGGAGCGCCTCGCCCAGAGCGACGCCCGGGGCGCGTACGCGCTGGCGGACCAGCGGGCCCAGATGTTCGCCGGCACGGTCCGCGTCCAACCTCACCCTGGGCCGGCCCGACGCGACCGAGGACGAGATCGCCGCTGCGCTGCGCGCCGCCCGGCTCGACGGATGGGTGGCCACGCTGCCCGAGGCCCTCGAGACGCCCGTCGGCGAGGACGGGGTCGCGCTCTCGGGCGGTGAGCGGCGGCGGCTCGCGGTGGCCCGCGCGCTGCTCGCCCCGGGACCGGTCGTCATCCTCGACGAGCCCACCAGCGGCCTCGATGCGCACGCTGGCCGACGAGCTCATCGCAGCCGTATTCGCGCGCGGCCGGGGCGCGCAGCGTCCTCGTCGATCACGCACCGGGCGTCCGAGGC
Source organism: uncultured Acidimicrobiaceae bacterium (assembly GCA_963744225.1). GTDB lineage: Bacteria > Actinomycetota > Acidimicrobiia > Acidimicrobiales > RAAP-2 > Bog-473. Next base: position 1,895,811 of record CAVUSV010000004.1, on the reverse strand, counting down.
GGCGCGCTGCGACACGACCGTCGCCCTCGAGGCGGGGCGGGTCGCGTCGCCGCCCGGCTGACCGATCTCCCCGATCGGGACGGTCCCGGCAGCTCGACCCGCCCGGGTACTGCCGGCACGGCGCCCGGCCCGAGCCGGAACAGGGCTCCTCGACTCTTTTGTGCGTCCGTTTCGACTCCATTGTGCGTCCGTTGATGGACGCCGGCCCTCCCGGCGGCAACAATTCGGTGCGACTTCGGACCCGGGCGCAAGAATCACGCCTTCGTCGGATTCCCTCCACAGACAGGAAGGTGGAATCCAGTGGTACCAATCTCCCCCGCACCGGTCGGAAGGGGCGGAGGGGGCGCCGGCCTCGGCCTCGCCCAGCCCGATCCCTTCGGCCACCGGGGCGCACCGACGGACGTCGACACCGTGCCAGAGGGACGCGTCGCCGACGGCCGCCGGGCCCGCGGACACCGAACCCGGCTCAACGTGGCCGAGGCACTGATGGAGCTCTTACGAGCCGGCGACCCCGACCCGACCGCCAAAGTGGTGGCGTCGCAGGCGGGCGTGTCCCTCCGTCTCGTCTTCCACCACTTCACCGACATGGACGACCTGTACCACTTCGTCGCCGTCCTCCAACTGCGTCGCCAGTGGTCCGACCTGCCCCGCCTCTCTCCTAGGCTCTCGCTGGCCACGAGGATCGAGCGGACCGTGTCCCACCGCGCGGCACTGTTCGAGGAGATCTCGCCGGTGCGCCGCGCCTTGGTTCGCCGCGTGCCGTCGTCGCTCGGCGTGTCCCGGGGCCTGCGCGCCGCCGACGGCCTGCTCCTCGAGAACCTCAAAGCGACCTTCGCCCCCGAACTGGCGGTCTCGGCCGACCTTCAGTCCGAGTATCTCGGCGCGCTGGACACGGCGTCCTCGTGGGAGACCTGGGAACGGCTGCGCACAACCTCGGGCAACCCGGTGCGCGCCGCCAAGCGGGTCATGGCCCACATGCTGACGTCGCTCGCCGCGATGTGGGCCGCCGGTGACGTGGCGCCTGCGGCATCCATGACCCCGGCCCCGCCGTCGGCCTCGTAGTCAGCCGGCGGCACTTCCGTCGGCGGGCTCCGCCGCGGCCGTCCGGCGCCGGATCTCGACCGCCGAGGGCGCGGGGTACTCGAGCTTGCCCGGTCGCCAGCCCGCCGCGATCTTCTGCTGGCCCGGGCCCTCCTCGGCCCAGACGTGGCACGTGTTGGTCAAGAACGCCAACCCGCCCTCGCGCTCCGGGCGCTCGCCGTCTCCCAACTCCACCCGCCAGGCTGACGCCGAGGTGACGCCCTGCACCACGACGGGGCCCATGGCCCGGGCCAGGAATTCGAGGTGGCTGCAGCCGCGCTCTCGACCGAAACGCTCCTGGACGGCACGGGTGTAGCCCCGGGCGACCGAGAGCCCGACCAGTTCGCGGAAATCCGCCTCAATTTCGGTGCACTCCGCATGCGGGAACGTCTGCATGTCGGCCGCCGCGTCGACGATGATCAGGTCGGCCCGTCGGACCACCAGCCCGAGCTCCATCAGATGCAGGTGGCGCGGGCCGTCGGTGGCTGTGGCCCAGGGTCGCTCGTCGTGGAGGGTGCCGATCACCACGAAGGAGTCGCCTCGCTGGAACACCTCCATGGTGATGGTCCGCCGGTGGACGGGATCCTCGCCCGACCCCGGTAGTGGGCGGAGCGCGGCGAGCGAGGGTGAGGGATCAGGCACCAGGTGATTGTGCCGTGATGCCGTGGAGCGGCGCCAACGCCACCTCGTTGAAGCCATGCAGGATCGGTGCGTCACGGTTCCACCCGATACGCGTCACCGACGCCGTGCGCAGGTGCAGGCGCCAATAGAGGTCCGAGGTCCCGAGGGCCCAGGCGACGGCCGCCTTGATCGGCGTCACATGGCTGACGACGACCACATCGCCGTCAGCCCGGCGGGCTCCCACCCCTTCGAGAGCGAACAGTTCCTCGCAGACGGCCGCGATGCGCCGGTCGACCTCGGCCAAGGTCTCCCCACCCTCGGGACGGAAGTCGCGGTCGCTCTGCCACCGTTGCCACACCTCGGCGGGGATGCCTCCCAGGGGCTGGCACTCGAACTCCCCGTAGTCGACCTCGATCCACCGGTCGTCGACCGCCACGGGCGGACCGAGCGCCAAGAGCCCGGCCGTGTCACGGGCCCGGCTGAGCGGGCTCGTGCGCACCTCGACGACCGGGCTGCGCACCAACGAACGCGCCGCCACGGCCTGCGCCCGGCCTGCGTCGGTGAGCTCGACGTCGGTCCGCCCGAGCAGCAGGCCCTGCGCATTGGCCACCGATTCGCCGTGGCGCACCAGGATCAGCATGGCCGGGGCACCCGGTCAGCCGGGCACGAGGATCCGGCCACACTGCTCGCACGTTGCGACTTCGCCGGGCGGCAGCGCGCGGATCTTCTCGACCTCGACCGAGGAAAGCTCGAGATGGCAGCCGTCGCAGTGATTGCCCACGAGCCGCGCCGCGCCGACGCCCTTGAGGCGCGTCCGCAGCTTCTCGTAGCGATCGGACAGCGCGGCCGGGAGGAGTGCCGCCTCCGCCGCCCGCGACCCGATGGCGGCGGCGAGCGCCGCATCGATCTCGAGTTCGTCGCTGGCCACCTGGGCCCGCAGCTCCTCGGCTTGCGCCTCCAGCGGCGCGCGCGCTCGCGCAGGGCGGACAGCTCCGCGTCGACCGGGTCCTGGTCGAGCATCGCCACCAGCTCCAGCTCCTCGAGCTCGGCCCGCCGCTCGGTGAGGTGTCGTACCTCGTCGTTCATGGCCTGCAGATCGCGCCCCGACGAGCTGGTGGCGGCGTACATCCGCTGCTCAATGAGGCTGCGGCGCTCGGAGATGCCGGCGATCTGCTCCTCGAGGGAACGCTGCGTGGCCGTCAGCTCCGCCCGGCGCGCGGCGGCGTCCACGCGCCGGGCCTCCAGCTCGGCCAGCTCTGCCTCCACCCCCGCCAGCCCGGAGGCCTCGGCGAGCGCGTCGCGCCGGTGCTGCAACTGGGTGATGGACGTGTCGAGGTCCTGCACGGCGAGCAGGTGCGTCAGCGTGTCGGTCACGGCAGCGCCTCGAACGCGGCCTTGGCCAGGGGGAGCGCCTCGAGAAGGCCGGGGTCGGCCACCAGGATCGCCTCGTCCCAGTCGTACCAGCGGGCGTCCGGGCTCTCGTCGGGCGGCGGATGGGGGTCGCCGTCCGCCCCGAGCAACAGGTAGCGCAGGTCGAGATGCGTGTGGCCGAGTGCCGCCACGTGGACGTCGAGGTGGATCAGGCGGGGGCCACCGGCGGGGTGCTCGACGTGGAGGCCAAGCTCCTCGGTCGCCTCGCGCTGCGCCGCCATATCGGGGGTCTCCCCCGCATCGATGTGGCCGCCGGGCTGCATCCAGATGCCGAGACGCTTGTGGAGGTGCAGGACCGTGCCGCGCCGGCCGACGACGATGCCCGACGCCGTGACGTGGGTGGCATCTGCGTGCTCGTCGCAGGGCTCGGTCAGGCGGCCGAGCTCGGACAGGAAGAGGTCACGGGCTGCCGCCTCACGGCGTGTGGCGGGTTCGTGGCCCTCGACGAGGGCCCGCAGGCCCTCCGTGGAGGCCCCCATCGCCGGACTCCCCATGACGCGCATCCCTAGCACAGGTGGCCGGTGAGCACCGTTGTCGCGTGCCCGGCGATGCGCACGCGCTCACCATCGGGAGCGACGTAGAGCAGGGCGCCGCGCCGGGAGAGCTGCCGGGCGACGAGGGTGGGAAGCCCCAGCTCGGTGGCCCAGTACGGGCCGGCCGTGCACTGGGCCGAGCCGGTGGCGGGATCCTCGTCGATCCCCACGTTCGGCCCGAAGACGCGCAGCACGTAGTCGGCCCCCGAACCCGGCGCGGCCGCTGCGGTCAGCAGCAGCGCCCTGGCCCCCGTGGCCGCGATGGCGGCCAGGTCGGGCACGTACGCACCGACGGCCTCGGCCGAGGAGAGGACGACGAAGGTGAAGAAGCCGGTGTCCCCGCTGGCGACGACGGCGCCGGGCGGCCATTGCCCCTGCAGCGCATCCGGGACCGGTGCGGGCCTCATTGGGTCGGCGGGGAAGTCGAGCTCGATCCGGTCACCGTCGAAGGCGGCGCGCAGCGGGCCGCTCCGGGTGTGGAAGGTCAGCGTCGCACGGCCGTCGACCGTGCCGGCGGAGCGCAGGACATGCGCCGACGCCAAGGTGGCGTGGCCGCACAGGTCAATCTCGGTGGCGGGCGAGAACCAGCGCAGGCCGAAGGTCGTCGGGTCGTCCGTGGGGGTGAGGTAGGCCGTCTCGGAAACGCCGAGCTCGAAGGCGATGGACTGCATGCGCTCGTCCGCAAGCGGCGCGCTCAGGACGCAGACCGCCGCCGGGTTGCCCGCGAAGGCGACCTCGCTGAACGCGTCGACCCAGGTGATCGGGATGGTCATCTCATCACGATGCTAAGCGGGTCAACGCGTCACGCAAGACGCGGTCGCGCTTGCAGAAGGCCCAACGTACGAGCGTCCGGCCGGCCCCGGGGTCCGACGGGTCGTAGAAGACCGAGCTCGGGATGGCGACGACCCCGCAACGCCGGGGCAGGGCGAGACAGAAGTCGACGGCGCTCACCCCAGGTGCCACCGAGCCGATGTCGGTGGTGGCGAAATAGGTGGCAGCAGGCCGGTACACCGCGTAGCCCAGGGCGTCCAACCCGTCGCACAGCAGGTCGCGCTTGGCCGCCAAGTTGGCCGCGAACCCGTGCAGCGTCTCGGGCGCCAGACCGAGCCCGTGAGCCACGGCCAGCTGGAAGGGCGCCGGGCTGGTGTAGGTGAGGAATTGCTTGGCCGCCCGCACCGCGGCGACCAAGGGCGCGGCGGCGCTCACCCACCCCACCTTCCACCCGGTGAAGGAGAAGGTCTTTCCGCCCGAAGAGATCGTGAGCGTGCGATCGCGCATCCCCGGCAGCGTCGCCAACGGGACGTGCGACCCCTCAAAGATCAGATGTTCGTAGACCTCGTCGGTCACCGCCAGGAGGTCGTGGGCCCGGCACAGGGCGGCGACCTGCGCCAATTCGTCGGCCGAGAACACCTTGCCGGTGGGGTTGTGCGGCGAGTTGAGCAACACGAGCTTCGCCCGCGGGGAGGCGGCCGCGGCGGCGAGCTCCTCGGGATCGAAGGACCAGTCGGGCGGGTGCAGACGCACGAGACGCGGCACCGCGCCGGCCAGGGCGCAGCAGGCGGCGTACGAGTCGTAGGTCGGCTCGAACATGACCACCTCGTCGCCGGGCTCACACAGGGCGAGCAAGGTGGCGGCGATGGCCTCGGTGGCGCCGACGGTGACCAGCACCTCGGTCTCGGGATTCAGGTCCATGGCGTACCAGGCGCGTTGGTGCGCGGCGATGGCGTGCCGCAGCTCGGGGATCCCGTTCCCCGGTGGGTACTGATTGCGCCCCTCCCGGATGGCGGCCACTGCAACCTCGCGCATCTCGTCGGGTCCGTCCGTGTCGGGAAAACCCTGGCCGAGGTTGACCGAGCCGGTGGCGAACGCCAGCTCGGACATGGTGGCGAAGATGGTGGTGGTGAACGGGCGGAGGCGCCGAGCCAGATACGCGTCCGCTGGCACCGCGACGATCGTACCAACGGGGGCGCGCCTATCGTCTGGGCGCACCGTGCTCAGCGTCGCCAACTACAACATGCATTGCGGGATGGACGGGTGGGGCAGGCCCTACGACTATGTCGGCGCGATCGCCGCGCTCGATGCCGACGTGGTCGTGCTCGAGGAGGCCTGGACGAGCGAGGGCGGCGACGCCGGGGGGCAGTCCGGCGAAGCAGCCCGCGCGCTCGGCTATCAGATCGTGGCGCACCCGATCGGGCACGGGCGCCGCATCCGGCCCCAGCCCGACGCCCCCGCCTCGTGGCTGGCGCGTCCGGTGTGGGCCGATCGCAACAGGGCGCTCTACATGGACGGCGTGCGCCCCTTGCCCGAGAGCGTGCACGCGATGGCGCGCTGGCAGGAGGCGGAGCCCGGGACGATGGGGATCGCCATCCTCGTCCGCCCCGAGCTGCCGATTGAGGCGTGGCGACTCCTGCATATGGGCGTCCTGCGGGCGGACCGCGTGTTGCGGGCCGCGCTGGTGGTCGACCTGACCGTCGACGGGAGGCCGATCTCGGTGGCGGGCACCCACATGTCCCATCTCCTCTTCGGGTCGCACAAGAACTGGGCCGAGCTGCGCCGCCAGCTGCGAACGGACGCCCGCCCCGACGCGGTGCTGGCCGGCGACATGAATTCCTGGGGTCCGCTCGTCCGCCTCTTCATGCCGGGCTGGCGTCGGGCGGTGAAAGGCCCCACCTGGCCGACCTGGCGGCCCCACAGCCAGATCGACCACATCCTCCTGCGCGGCGCGCTGCACCCCGTCGTCGGCCAGGTGCTCCCCCATGCGGGCTCGGACCACCGGCCCGTGCGAGCCGAATTGGAGGTGGGCCACGTGCGTCGCCTTTCGGACGTCTCCGCCGAGCCGGGATGATCGCGGCGCGCTCAGGGCTTCGGTTGTGGCCCGGCGAGTGCGGTGACCGCAGCATCAACGGTCGGGTAGAAGTGGTCCTCACCGATGCGCGCGGCCAGGCCGCTGCGCCGCATGTTGTCGCGCAGGCGCCCGTCGGCCCTGGCCACGCCGCAGGTGACGTGGCCGCGCTCGCAGACGCGGAGCAGCTGTTCCAACGCACGTGATCCGGTGAAGTCGATGTCGGACATCCCGATGGTGTCGAGCACAAGCACATGCGTGCCCGGCGCGGCTGCGAGCACGCGGACGACCTCCTCGCGGAAGTGGGTCACGTTGGCGTACCAGAGCGGCGTGGCGAAGAGGACGGCCAGGACGCCGGACTCTGGCGTCGCGTGCGGATCCGCCGACAACGGGGTCCAACTGGTGCTGCCCGGGAGGCGCCCGAGCACGTGCAGCTGCGGCCGGGCGTCGCGGCGGATGCGGTCGAGCATGGCGAGCCCGACGGCGACGGCGATTCCCTGCTCCACCCCGACGAACACCACCGCCAGCAGCGTGACTGCCGTCAGGGCGAACTCGAAGCGGTCGAAGCGTGCGATGGCGACCAAGTCGCGTCGATTGAAGAGCCGGAAGGCGACGAAGATCAAGATGGCGGCCAGTGTGGCCAGCGGCACGTCCTTCAGCAGGCCGGCGAACGGGAGGAAGACGAGCATGGCCACGGCCGCTCCCAGCGGGCCCGCCTGGGTGCGGCCCCCGGCGGTGACGACCGCCCCGGTGCGGGGCGGGCTGGCGTCCACCGGGAAGGACCCCACGAGCCCCGCCACCACGCTGCCGGCACCGACGCCGAAGAAGTCGCGTCCGGCGTCGACGTCGTAGCCACCTTGGTCAGCGAAAGCGCAGCGTGGTCGCGGCGGTCTGCGTCACGACGACGAGGGCCACGACGGCGGCCAGCGGCGCCAGCGTCCCCAAGGTCGACAACGACAGCCCCTCGAGGCCGAGGTGGGGTGCGCCCGTCTTGACCGGGCCAAGGACGGCGACGCCGTGGGCCTGCAGGCCCAGCGCGGCCACGAGCGCGGTCGAGCCCACCATGCCGATCAGCGCACCGGGCACGCGCCGGTCGACGCGGGCGCTCAAGGCCATGACAGCAATGACGCCGAGCCCGAGGGCGAGCGACCACCCGTTGATCGCGTTGAGGTGCGTGAGCACGTAGGCGAAACGGTGCTGGTTGGAGCCGCCGGTCGGTGGCAGGCCGAGGAGATCGGGCAGCTGGTGGGCGATGATGATGACCGCCACGCCGGACAGGAAGCCCGTCACGATGGGTGTCGAGAGAAACTCGGCGATCCACCCGAGGCGCAGGATGCTGACGAGCATCACCATGAGGCCGACCATCACGGCCAAGATGGCGACCAGCTCGACGTAGCGGGTCGATCCCGTGAGCGCGAGCGCCGACACGCCGGCCGCGAAGAGGGGCGCAATCGTCGAGTCCGCCCCCACGGACATCTGCGGGTTCGAACCCAAGAGTGCGAAGAGGAGGGTTCCGGCGATGAAGGCGTAGAAGCCGGTGACGGGAGGCATGCCCGCGAGCCGGGACGTCGCGAGCTGCTCGGGCACTGCGATGACGAGAAGGGTGATGCCCGCGACCAGGTCGGCGCTGGCCCAGTCGCGCCGGTAGCCCCGCAGCGAGGTCAACACGGGCGGCCGTCGCACGGCGCCATCATCGCCCAGCGTGTCCGCCGGATCGACTCAATTGAATAGTCTCGTGTCCGACGGTCGAGGCGCCACGGCGGCGGCTGCCCGTGCCACCCCGCCTGAAGGAGGCTGCAGACGATGAGCGACTACCCCTACGCCGACCGCTTCGCCATCAACCGGTCACTGCCCGAGCAGGGCATGAGCCGGAAGGATGTCCTTGCGGAGCTGCGCACCATGGCCACCGAGGAGGACACGTTCTGGGAGACGGGCAAGTGCTCGGGCACGATGTACTGCGGGGACCACGACCACTACCACTTCATGAACGAAGCCTTCGGCCTGTTCGCCCACGTCAACGTCCTCCAGCGCGACATGTGTCCAAGCGCGACGAAGTTCGAGGCGGAGATCATCGCCATGACGCTCGGGCTGCACGCGGGTGACGCGGCGGTGGCGGCGGGAGACGACCCCTGCGGCCTGGTGACCACGGGAGGGACCGGGAGCATCATGCACGCGATCCTGGCCTACCGCGAGCACGCCGCGCAGGAACGCGGCGTCACGCGGCCCAATGTGATCAAGCCCGAGACGGCCCACCCCGCCTTCGACAAGGCGTGCCACCTCTTCGGGGTGGAGCTGCGGAAGGCACCCGTCGACCCGGTCACGACCCAGGTCGACCTGGACTGGGTGCGCGACCACGTCGACGAGCAGACCGTGGCGCTCATCGGGTCGGCCTGCAACTACGGCTATGGCACGGTCGACCCGATCGCCCATCTGTCCGATCTCGCGCTCGAGCGGGGTATCGGCCTCCACGTCGACGGCTGCCTCGGCGGGTTCATCCTGCCCTTCGGCCGGGAGCTGGGCTACGACATCCCTGCGTTCGACTACTCCGTCCCGGGCGTCACCTCCATCTCGGCCGACACCCACAAGTACGGGTACGCCTTCAAGGGGTCGTCCGTCCTGAGCTTCCGCTCCAAGGCACTGCGCAACGCGCAGTACTTCTATCTGACCGACTGGAGCGGTGGGAAGTACACCTCGCCGGGCATGGAGGGTTCCCGGTCCGGAGGAATCATCGCTGCCACCTGGGCCTCCATGGTCCAACTCGGCCATGCCGGCTATCTCGGCTACGCGCGGCAGATCTTCGAGACGTCCTTCGCCATGCAGGAGGCGGTGACGGCGCACCCCGAGCTGCGACTCGTCGGCCGGCCGACCTTCCTCTTCTCCTTCACCTCCGACGAATTCGATATCTACCACGTGAACGATTTCATGCGGACCAAGGGGTGGCGCTTCAACGGGCAGCAGTATCCCAATGCGCTGCACATGGCGGTGACACGGCCACAGACCCAGCCGCAGGTGGTCCCCGAGTTCGCCGCGGACCTGGCGGACGCCGTGGCGTACGCCAAGGAGCACGCGCACGAGGCGCCCCGGTCGGGGGCCATCTATGGCGGGGTGGCCGGGGGCATGACCGAGGAGGCGGACGACTTCATCCGTGCCGTCATGGCAGACATGCTCGACGGGCAGTCCTCCATACCCATCAAGTGACCCCCGAGGGTCACGGACGGCCCGCGGCATGGGTGGGCGGGTGCGCGGCGGCCCACGCGGCACTCGACGCCGCCCTCGCCGACCTGAGTGACACCGCGGCGCGTGCCCCGAGCCTGCTGCCCGGCTGGAGCGTCGGTCACGTGCTGACCCACATCGCCCGCAACGCCGACAGCGTGGTGTGGCGGCTTGAAGGTGCGGCACGCGGTGAACAGCGTGACCAGTACCCGGGTGGTCTCGAACAGCGGCGAGCGGAGATCGAAGCCGGCGCCGGACGGTCTGCCGTCGAGCTGGTGCTCGACGTGCAGCACACGTCGAGCCGCGGTCGAGCGAACGATGGCGGAGCTCTCCGCCGCGGCCTGGGACGCTCCGTCCCGAACCGCGCGCGGCGTGGTGGAGACCTCACGCGACGCGGTGCTGTCGCGCTGGCGCGAGGTGGTGGTGCACCACGGCGACCTGGGCCTGGCCGCGGTGCCGTTCCCGCCCGAGCTGGTTGCGGCCTGGCTGCCGAGGGAGCTGCCGCGGCTGGCCGAGCGGACGGACCCGGCGCGCCTGCTGGCCTGGGTCATCGGGCGGGGCGACCCACCGGCACTGGCGGCGTGGTAGCCGTCGGGGCGCGTTCCCCGCTACGTGGAGACGAACGCGTTGCCGGAGCGGTCCGCCGCCACGCAGTAGGTGGTGGTCGGGCACGAGATGCTGCTCAGGGCGTGGCCGTTGTCGATGAGCGTGCCCGGGCTCCACGCTGTCCCGTTCCAGCCGAACACCCGCCCGATGGAGTCGACGGCGCGGCAGAACGTCGGGCTGGCGCACGAGACGGCGGTGAGCCCGGACGCGTTGGTCCCCGTGAGCGCCGGCTCGGACGCGATGGAGGCCGGCGCCGAGAAGGCGAGGCCGTTCCAGGTCAGCACGGCGCCGCTGCTGTCGACCAGCACGCAGAAGGACGCTGACGCGCAGGACACCGAGTTGAGCTGGCCCTGGGTGTCGGTATTGGTCGGCTGCGTCCAGATGTGCCCGTTCCACACCGAGGGACCACCCTCGGCGGCGACACAGAAGGAAGGCGAGGCACACGAGATCTGGTTGGCCGCCCCCCAGGCGCCCAGGTTGCCCGACCAGCTGCTGCCGTTGAAGGCGAAGGCATTGCCCTCGCCGTCGATGGTCATGCAGAAGGTGGGCCCCGTGCAGTCGATGGCCGTGATGCCCTGAGCCGCGGGGAGGGTGGCCGGCGGTTGCCAGGCAGACCCATGCATCAGCGCCACCTGGTTCAGGTTCGGTGCGGCCGCACAGAAGCCAGCGCCGGCGCACGACAGGTAGGAGGCGCCTTGGGGCGAGGGAGCCGGGACCGCTGGTCCGAGGGCGCCCACCTTGGCGAAGACCAACCGGTAGGTCTGCCCGGTCGCCGATCCGAAGAGGCAGATGCCGGCGGCGGGGCACGAAACGACCGACAAGTTGGCGCCCGGCGCGACGCGGATCGCCTTGGACCATACGCCCGCCGGACCCGCCGGACCCGCCGGACCCGCCGTGCCCGCCGTTGTCGGCGTCGTGGTGCGCGCGGTCGACGAGGTCGTCCCAGCACCCGAGGTCTTCGGCGTCGCCCCGCACCCGCTGATGATCAGTGACAGCGCAGCGATGGTCACCGCCGCCCCATACGGCCCCGCCCCCCGGCGCACTACGGGTGGACGGGGAGGCCGTTCGCCTCGAGGGCCCGGTGGCGCGACCACGTGTCGAGCACGATGAGGGTCTTCGTGCCGGTGACGCGGCCTCGGCGGCGCAACTGCTCAATGACCTGCCCGAGCCGCTCGACGTCGGGCACCTGGAGCCAAACGAGCGCATCGGGATCGCCCGCCGTGGTGAACACGGCCTGCACCTCTGAGAGCTGCGTCGCCGTCTCCTTGATCTCCTGCAGATCGGCCGTACCGGCGAAACGCACCTCGGTGAAGGCCTGAATCGGCCGTCCGGCCTTCCGGTGATCGACGACGACGGTGTAGCCGGCAATCACACCCGTTCGCTCCAAGCGCTCGATGCGCCGGGTCACGGCTGACGCCGAAAGGGAAACCTGTTCACCGATGTCGGCCATCGTCCTGCGGGCATTGTGCGACAGCAGTTCGATGATGTGGTGATCGATCGGATCAAGCTCCTCTGTTCCCATGCCGGCAAGCCTAACGAAGGGCGCTCGGCGTGCACGTTCGATGCGGCAAAGCGGCCAGGTGTTGCTTCTCCGTTGCGTGCGTGGGCCCCGAACCGGGGGAGTCAGCCGTTCGAGCGATGCACCGATACGGCGTAGTCGCCACCCGCGCCGAAGGGCCGTCGGTCCCAGGTCGACCAGCGGTCCTCGAGGACGAGCCCGAAACGGGCGGCCAGGGCGTCGTGCTCATGCGGGCCGAATCCGCCCGGGCGCAGAGAGAAGCCGGTCACGAGCCGGCCATTCGGCGCAAGCCAACGCGCCGCGTTGCAAATGACCCGATCCTCGGTGCCGGCGGGGACGAAGATGAGCACGTTCCCGGCCATGACCACGACGTCGAAGGTGCGACCGAGGTCGAGCCCCGGGTCGGTCAGGTCCCCCTGCACCCAGGCGAGGCCGGGCGCCTTGTCTCGTGCCGCCTCAAGCATTCCCGGGTCGACGTCGACGCCGACGACGAGATGGCCGCGGCGGCTGAGTTCGATGGCGACCCGGCCGGTGCCGCAGCCCGCATCGAGGACGGAGCCCGGACCGTAGGAATCCACCAGAGCCGCCTCGCCGTGCATGTCCTTGCCGGTCGCGGCCAAGTCCTCGAAGCGGCGGTCGTACGCCGCGCCACGGGGGACGCCGCTACTCTGCCAGCGATCCGTCATCCGTCATCCGTCATCCGTTGTCTACGGGGTGGAGCTTCCCCCGGGCAGCGTCGCGGTGGTCGCTCCCGCCGGGAGGCTGAAGAGGCTGGCGGGCGGGCTGGACGAGTACTTCGTCAGTTCGAAATAGTTCGACGAGGACGCGGTGCCCGAATACGACAGCAGCCCCTGCTTCGTCACGCAGTACTTGCCACCATGGCCCCGCACGGAGACGGTGACACAGGTCGAGGGCTGCCCGGCGAAGGTCGCGGAGGAGGACGACACCTTGATCCCGAGGAGCCGGGAGACCAGCCCCTGCTTGGCCTCGGCCAAGGCCCCGAGGGCAACGGCCGGGCTGAAGACGGATTCCAGCCCGAGCAGCGGGTTGGAGCCGTTCACCGAGAGACATTGCTGGGATGCCGGAGGCGAGGACGATCCCGTCGACCCCGAGTTCGACGTCGCGCCGGTGTTGCCCGAATTACCGCTCCCCACCGAGCTGGTCGAGCAGTAGTACGTCGTCTTCCCGTTGTTGATGACGCTGCCGCTCGACGTCGTGAAGTTTGACTTGGGAGGGGACTGAGCGATGGTCACGATCGTCCTCTGCCCGTTGTTCACCGCCGTGTACTGGGCGAGGTAGGTCAGATGCTTGGCGTTGTTGATGCTGTTCGTCAGCGCCTTCAGGTTCGGCGAGCTCTTCGCGGCGGCCGGGAGTGCCGGCGACAGGACGAGGGCCCCGAGACCGAGCACGACGGTCAGGATGGCGGCACGGGATCGCATGGACGAACGGTAGCCCGCACTCCGACACGGCGGGTGCATCCACCAGTGCTGGCGCGACGGCGGTGGCGGAGTCCTCGGTAGGGTGTGAACCCCCATGTGCCTGCTTGTCGTCGCATCGCAGCTCGTCGCAGGAGAGCCGCTAATCGTCGGCGCCAACCGCGACGAGGTCCTCGAGCGCCCGTCGACGTCGGTCACGGTCCTCGACGAAGGGCCGCCGCGGACCATCGGCGGGCGCGACGAGCTCTCGGGCGGCACGTGGCTGGCCGTGAACGAGCACGGGGTGTGCGCCGGTCTCACGAACCAGCCCCTCGGAGACGCCAAGGACCCGTCTAAGCGCTCGCGCGGTGAACTGCCGCTGGCCCTGGCCCGCCATGAGACCGCACGCCACGCCGTCGACGGTCTCCTCGGCGCGTATAGGCCCGAGGACTACAACGGTTCGTGGTTGCTCGTCGGCGACCGCACCTCACTCTTCTTCGTCGAGTTCACCGGGGACGGTCCCCCGTCCGCCGTCGCCCTCCCGCCCGGGATTCACGTGCTGGAGAACCGTGCGCTCGGCGCGCCCTCACGCAAGGTCGACCTCGTACGCACGATGCTGGGCGCCCCGACCCGGGGCGACACGGTGGTGGACGCCTTCCGCCGCGTCCTGGCCGATCACCGGATCCCCCAGGATGACGAGCGGCCGAACGCGGCGAACTGCGTGCACCTCGAGGGCTTCGGGACAAGGTCGTCGTGCATCGTGCGGGTGGGCGACGGCAGCGACCCGCCGCGGGTGTGGGTGGCCGACGGGCCCCCGTGCGTCACGCCTTACCAAGAGATGAGCGAACTGTGGACGGGGCGTCGCGCCCCGGGGCCGCCCGCTCAGTCGCGGACGAGCGGCTTGTAGCGCAGGCGGTGGGGCTGGTCGGCCTCGACCCCGAGGCGCTTGCGCCGGTCCGCCTCGTAGTCAGTGAAGTTCCCTTCCCACCACCGGGCTTCGGACTCTCCTTCGAACGCGAGCACGTGGGTGGCGATGCGGTCGAGAAACCAGCGGTCGTGGCTGATGACCACCGCACAGCCCGGAAAGGCCAGCAGCGCGTCCTCGAGTGCCCGCAGCGTGTCGACGTCGAGATCGTTGGTCGGCTCGTCGAGAAGCAGCACGTTGCCGCCGCTGCTCAGCACTTTGGCGAGGAGCACCCGGTTCCGCTCCCCACCGGAGAGCTGCCCGACGTTCTTCTGCTGGTCACTGCCCTTGAAGCCGAACCCGGCCACGTAGGCGCGGCCGTGGATCTCGCGACCGCCCACCACGAGGCGGTCCGCACCCCCGGTGATCTCCTCGAAGACCGTCGAATCCGCGGACAGTGTCTCGCGCGACTGGTCGACGTAGGCCAGCTGGACGGAAGCCCCGACGGTGAGGGTCCCGGCGTCGGGCTGCTCCTCGCCGACGATCATCTTGAAGAGGGTGGTCTTGCCGGCCCCGTTGGGTCCGATGATGCCGACGATGCCGCCGGGAGGAAGGTTGAACGTGAGCCCGTCGACGAGCAGGCGGTCGCCGAATGCTTTCGCCACTCCATTGGCCTCGACCACTTGGTCGCCCAGGCGGGGCCCGGGCGGGATGGCCAGCTCCACCTTGTCGGCCCGGCGCTCCGCCGCCTCGGCTTGTGCGACCAGGTCGTTGTATGCGGTGATGCGCGCCTTGCCCTTGCTCTGGCGCGCCCGGGGCGACATGCGGATCCACTCGAGCTCGCGCTCGAGGGCGGCCTGCCGGGAGCGGTCTGCCTTCTCCTCTGCGCCGAGCCGTGCCTGTTTCTGCTCGAGCCAGGACGAGTAATTGCCCTCCCAAGGGATCCCGGCCCCGCGATCGAGCTCGAGGATCCAGCCGGCCACGTTGTCGAGGAAATAGCGGTCGTGTGTGACCGCCACCACGGTGCCCGCGTACTCCTGGAGGGTTCGCTCGAGCCACGCCACCGACTCCGCGTCGAGGTGGTTGGTGGGCTCGTCGAGCAGAAGAAGATCGGGCTTGGACAGCAGCAGGCGACAGAGAGCCACCCGGCGACGCTCACCACCCGACAGCGTTCGCACGTCGGCGTCGCCCGGTGGGAGCCGCAGTGCGTCCATGGCGATCTCGAAAGTGCGGTCGAGCTCCCAGGCACCGGCGGCGTCGATCCTGGACTGGAGGTCAGCCTGCTCTGCGAGGAGCGCATCGATGTCGGCATCGGGAGCACCGAAGGCGTCGCACACCTCGTTGAAGCGGTCGACCAGCTGCTTCGCCTCGCCCACCCCTTCCGCCACGTTGCCCGCGACGTCCTTGGACTCGTCGAGCTGCGGCTCTTGCCGCAGGTACCCCACCGTGAACCCGGGAGTCAGGCGTGCCTCACCGGTGAAGCCGTCGTCTTCGCCCGCCATGATCCGCAGCAGCGAGGACTTCCCTGACCCGTTGGCCCCAATGACCCCGATCTTCGCCCCGGGATAGAAGGACAAGTTGATGCCCTTGAGAACCTCGCGGTCGGGCGGGTAGAACCGCGCCAGGCCGCGCATGGTGTAGATGAACTGTGGCGCCACGGCGACCAGTGTGCCCGATGCCCGACGGGCACCGAAACCGGGGGCTCCCGCCGCTAGCTGTACTCGGCTAGCTGTGGGGGGACCAGTGGATCCGGCTGAGCCGGCGGTTGCCGACCTTGCCGGTCTCGACGAACCAACGGGCAGAGTCCTCGAGTGCCACGGCAGCGGGACGGGGTGCGTAGCCCAGCTCCTGGCGGGCGCGGCCATCGTCGAAGGCCATCTGGGAGGTCGCCATGCGGGCCGCTTCGAGTGGGACGGAGGGGTGCCGGCGCAGGAGTCGCCCTTCGACCAACTCCGATACGGCGGCAACGGCAAGGGACACGGACCGCGGGACCTTGATCCGCGGCGCGGGGAGCCCGGTGATGGACGCCAGCTCGCCGAGCAGCTGCTGCAGCGTGAGGTTCTCCCCGCCCAGGATGTAGCTGTATCCCGTGCGCCCGTTCTCGAGGGCCAACACGTGGCCTGCCGCCACGTCGTCGACATGCGCCACGTTCAGCACGGTGTCGACGAATCCCGGCATCCGCCCGTTCAGGAAGTCGAGAACGAGCCTGCCAGTGGGCGTGGGTGCGCGGTCACCGGGCCCGAGCGGGAAGGTCGGCAGCACCAGCGACGCCGGCAGTCCCTGGGCGATGGCGCGCAACACCTCGTGCTCGGCCACGTACTTCGAGCGCTTGTACGAACCGTACAGATGCCGGACGTCGGGGAACGACCGCTCGTCGGCCGATCCGGATCCCTTCACGTGCTCGAGCCCCAGGGTGCCGACGGTGCTCGTGTACACCAGTCGCTCGACTCCGGCTTCCGCTGCTGCCCCCAAGACGTTGCGCGTCCCCTCGACGTTGACCGTGTAGAAGGCGCTGGGGTCGCTGGCCCAGAACCGGTACAACGCGGCCACATGGAAGGCGGCCCGGCACCCGCTGATCGCCATCTGCACGCTTTCGGCGCTCCGGAGGTCGCCGACCACCTGCTTGACGTCGAGCCCTTCGAGGTTCCCGACATCGGCCCCGGGCTCGACGAGTGCGATGACTTCCTGCTCCCTGGCCACGAGGTGGCGCGTCACGGCGGCGCCGATGAACCCGCTGGCCCCGGTGACCAGGACCCTGTCGCCCGACCCGAGCTTCACAGCCCTCTCCGGTGCAACGTGCCCCGGGCCATCGTCTTGCCGAATTCGAAGATCAGGCTGGAGCCCCGTTCGGCGCTCGCCAGCACGTCGTCGAGCGCGTCGGTGAAGAGCTCGACCTCGTCGTCGCCGGCAATGAGCGGTGGGAGGAGCTTGACCACGTTCATGTTGTCGGCTGCCACCTGCGTGAGGATGCGGTGACGTTGAAAGAGCGGGACAACCATCATCTGCGAGAACAAGGCGGAACGCAATGCCTCGATCATCCGGTAACGGCGCCGCAGACTGGGGGACGAGGGCTCGCCGAACACCAGCCCGATCATGAGGCCTCTCCCCCGGACCTCGTGGAGGAACTCGTACCGCTCGACCAAGGGTTGCAGCGCCTTGGTGAATGCCTTGCCCGTCCTTTGGACCCGGTCGAGGATGTCCTCGTCGTCGAACGCCTGCAGCGTGGCCAGCCCCGCCACCATGGCCAGCTGGTTGGTGCTGAAGGTCGAGGAGTGGACGACGGCCCGGTCCATAGAGCTGAACACGCTGTCGGAGACTGCGGCAGAGCTCAGCATGGCCCCGACGGGCACGTACCCCCCCGAGAGCGCCTTCGAGACCGTGATGATGTCCGGTGTGATGCCGAACTGCTCGTGACAGAAGAATGTCCCGGACCGGCCCAGACCAGCCTGAATCTCGTCGAGGATCATCAGCGCCTTGTGCTTTCGGCAGAGCGCCTGTGCCTCCGGCCAGAATTCGTCGGGCGCCAGATTGACACCTTTGCCCTGGATCGGCTCGGCAATGAACGCCGCGACGTCTCCCCGCCTTAGCTCTCGGGCCAGCGCGGCGGCGTCGCCGAACGGGATCATGTCGCACCCAGGGAGCAGGGGTCCGAAACCGCTCCGGAACTCCTGGCCACCGTTGAGGGCGAGCGCCCCGGTCGTCAGGCCGTGGAAGGCATGGTCGCAGTAGAGGATGCGCGTCTTCTTCGTCGCGGCGCGTGCGAACTTAATGGCGCTCTCGACCGCCTCCGCGCCGGAGTTGGTGAAGACGACCCGTTCGATCCCGGGGTGCGAGCGGGCGACCAGCTCCTTGGCCAGGATGCCCGAGAGGACCGAGCAGTCCATCTGTACGAGGTTGGGGAGATCGGCATCGAGCGCATCGTGGAGCGCCTGCACGATGGCCGGATGGCCCCGTCCCAGTGCGAAAACCCCGAACCCGGACAGAAAGTCCAGGTATCGGTTCCCCTTGTCGTCAATGAGATAGCAGCCCTCGCCCTTGACGTAGAAACGATCGAACTCGATCGTGCCCAGCACCCGGGGCAGCTGGGGATTGATGTACTTGGAATGGAGGGTGAAGTTCTGGCCCGTGTGCTCGTCCAGCACCTTCTTCAGATCAAACGGCATGCAGTGGGCTCCAAGGTCGCGGTCCGGGGGTGGCGATAGGTTAGTTGGGGCACACTCGGGGTCCCGCCAGAGGGAACGCCAACCCGGCCCGCTGCGGCGATCCGCGCGAAGATCCGCCGGCGCCGACAACCAGGCTCCCGAGCGAAAGGAAAGGGCTTCGAGTGACCACCAGCGCCCCCAACATCCTGCTCGTCATGTCCGACCAGCACCGGGCCGACATGATGGGGTGCGCGGGAGACCCCAGCGTCAGCACGCCGTCCCTCGACGCCCTGGCCTCCGCAGGCGTGCGCTTCTCACGGGTCTCGTGCCAAGGCCCCCTGTGCATGCCGTCCCGGGCGTCCTTCATGACGGAACGCTATGTGCGCGACCACGGCGTCTTCACCAACTGGGCCGAGATACCGCAGGACAGCCCGACCTACGTCCGGGCGCTCCGGGAGGCCGGCTACCACACGTCGCTGCTCGGCAAGGCCCATCTGTACCTCGACGAGAACCTCACGGTGTCGCACATCGACGATATGGCGGGGCGGCTGGAGGCGTTGGGCTTCGCCGAGGTCTTCGAGACCGGTGACAAGTTCGTCAGCAAGATCCCGAGCCGCTACACCGACTTCCTATCGCAGCGACACCTGCTCGACGCCTACAAGAAACACATCGCGGACCGCAGCTACCAGGGCGAGAACGAGGACGGGCAGAACGCGACGAAATGCGTGCCCATGTGGGACGCCACACCGACGCCCCTGCCCCTGGAGGCCTACGTCGACACGTGGCACGGACTCGAAGCCGTGAGCTGGATCGAGCGATACGACCGCGAGGCTCCGTTCTTCCTCTTCGTCGGCTTTCCGGGGCCCCACGACCCCTGGGACGCTCCCGCGGAGGCAGTGCAGCACTACCGTGACGTCGACATCTCCATGCCATCCTCGACCCGGCGACCAAGCGTGGAGGGAGCAGGACGCTACAGCGCCCTTCTGAACTCGTTCCTGTGGGTGTCCGATTCTGAGACGATGACCGACGATGCCATCCGAGGCATGCGCCGCGCCTATGCCGCCGACATCTCGGTCATCGACCACGCGGTCGGGGCCATGGTGGACGCGCTCGAGCGCAAAGGGATCCTGGACGACACGTGGATCATCTACACGAGCGACCACGGGGAGATGGCGGGAAACCACGGACTGATGTCCAAGTGCGTCCTCTACGAGCCGGCCGTTCGCGTCCCGTTGATCGTCCGACCACCCGGGGGGTGCCCGTCCCGTGTCGTCCACTCGCTGGTAGAACAGCTCGACGTGCCAACCACCGTGCGCGAGATCGCCGGCGCTCCCGACCTGCCCGACAGCGACGGGCAGTCGCTGCTCGCCTCTGTCCGGGGCGAAGCCGCGGCGCCCCGGAGCGTCGCGGTCAGCGAGAACTGGGGCTTCGCCGCGTTCGAAACCGAGCGCTACAAGCTCGTCGTCGACGAGGACGCGGTGGCTCCATGTCAGCTCTTCGACCTGTCAGAGGACCCGGCCGAGGACAGCGACCTGCTGCCCGACCCCCAATGGGCCCCCGTCGTCGCGGAGCTCATGGAGACGCGTGTGCGCCCCTTCTTCCGCACGGCGCCGGCGCGACCGCACCCGAGCTTCTTCACGGGCGGGTACGACGAGTAGGGCCGCCGGCCAGGTGTCCACCTCGTTCGGCCCGACGCCTGCCGGCGGTGCACGGCTCAGGACTCGGTGGAGCCCTCCTCCTCGTCGGTCCCCAGTCGGACGGCGATCGGCACGGCGAACCAGAGAGCCACGAAGGACGCCGTGACGACGGCCGCGAAGGCGGAGAACAGTGGAGTCGCACCGACGAACGACACGACAAGCCAGACGGCTGCGCTGATTGCGACGGTGACACTCGCCAAGCCCAAGATCGCGACGACATTGGCGAAGTTGAGCAATCGGCCCTTCTCGTGACGCCGGAACACCCAGCGGTGGTACGCAACCGGGGCAATGAGAAGTGCCGTGGCAAGGGCGGCAAAGAGGAGGCTGACCTTGTAGAGGTCGCGCTGTCCCTGGTTCAACTGAGCGAACCGCACGGTGAATGGCATCGCCAGGAGGAAACCGAAGAGCAGCTGCACCCCGAGCCCGGCCACCCGGAGCTCCTGCAGGAGATCACTCAGATTGCGGTTGTTGCGTTGCCGTGTGGTCTCGCTGCCGGTGCTCGGTGACGTCGTCACGACACGATCTCGCCGGGCCTTCGATGGCTCACCTGTGGCGGCGCGCCCCTCGGCCTGCCAGGTTGATCAGTCCAACGAGGGTGACCGTGCCGATCAAGACGCCGAGCGACACGAGACCGATGGCAGTCGCGAGGGCGAGTGACGGCGTCGAAGGCAGGCCGTCACCGAAGAGCTCGTCACGTGAATTGTCCATCCGTTACTCCATCCGTCCGTCGCACCCGTCGTCGCTGTTCGCAATGTCATGCCCGGAGCACAGGCAGGCAAACCTGCCGCTGACCTGGACGGGAAATGGGTTGCTGTTTTGAGGTGCGACGACGCAGGTAGAGCCCGACTCGAAGAGGCGGCTGTGTCGCGAGCGCGGTGCATGGTGAGCGAACGGGGGATCGGGACTCGCGCCATTGGGGCCGGAGGTCGTCGTAGGTGAGATACCCGATGCACACGACCCTTCGTCCATGCTCTGGATCGCCGGCTGCACCGACCCAGCAGCCGACCTGCTCGGTCATTCGGCGCCCGGGAGAACGCCGAGCGGGGCACGGGAAGTGCATCTCCAGACCCAAAACTCCTGAACCCCGAGCGAGGGGAGGAGCGGCTATCGATAGCGGGCGGCGGGCGTTCCAGGTGGATTCGTGACACCGGAGCGCGCGTCGGGATTCGACACGCACACCTCACCCTCGAGCCCATCGGGGTCGCGGAAGAACACCGAGAGCACCGGACCGAAGTCGGTGACGAACTCGTCGGCGGCCCCACGGGCGATCAAGCGCCGCCTGGCCTCCTCGAAGGACTCGAGCGACTCAGCCTGGAGTCCGATGTGGTCGATCCTTCCCCGGCCGAACATCGGCACCTGACGCTCGGCCTCGCTGTTGCCATTCACCTGGAAGAGGTTGATCTCGGCGTGCGCCCCGACGCGCACAAAGGTGAGGAGGCCCTCCTCCCCCATGTGCTGCTCACCGGTGACCTCTGCCCCGAAGACATCTCGATAGAAGTCGACGAACCGTCGGGTGTCACTGGTCAGGATTGCCACGTGGTTAAACCCGTTCAGGAGCATGTCGCACCTCCTCGTCTGATGAAGGCTCTCACCAGATGGTGCGGGCATGCCACCCATGCGCCCGCGACCGCCATCGACGGGGTCATTCGCCGTCCTCGGCGGGCTGCTCTGACAACACGGTGGCGCCGCCGGGCCCCCGCGTGGTGCCGAGCCATTTGAGCGCAATTATTGGATAGATCAGAACGGACAGCATGCCGGCAGCCACCAGGGCCGCTGCATTCTGCGGCTTCATCTTGTGTTCGTCGACACCGAGCGTCGTGATGACGACGATGAGCGGCAACCCGGTCGCCGCGAGGAAGGCCAGCGCGCGGGCCTCCACCCTCGGCACGGCGCCGCGGAAGAAGGCCCAGGTCGGTGCCCCACGGGTCACAAGGAAGATCACGGTAAACATGGGAACGAGGAGCAACACCTTGGGCTGATGAACGAGCGCGTGCAGGTCGAAGGTGATTCCGCTCTCAATGAAGAAGATCGGAATGAGGAAGCCGAACCCGATTGCCTCCAACTTGTTGGTGATCGGCTGGCTGTCCTCCCCCGTGATGAAGAGGCGAACCACCACGCCGGCCGCAAAAGCACCGAGCAGGACATCGAGGCTGAGCTTGATCGCCAGGAAGACGAGCAGAACCACCAGGAGTACGGAGATCCGGACCGGTAGCTGCGAGGTGGAATGGAGGTGCCGACGCAGCAGCGCGACGAAGCGAGGTGGCCGCACCTGCATCGCCAGGAGCGCGGCCATCACGGCCGCGCTGACAAAGACGACGAGAAGGAGCAAGGTCAGCCCGGCGTTACGGTCCGTCAACAGGACGGCCACCGCCACAATCGGTCCGAACTCACCGATCGCCCCGACCGACAGGATCGCCGGCCCCAGCGTCGTCCGCAAAACCCCGCCGTCGCGCAGGATGGGTAGCAGGGTCCCGAGCGCCGTCGTGGTCAGGCAGAGCGCAACCACGGTGGAGTCGAGAACCAACCCGGTCGCATGGAGCGCGATGCCGACGCACAGCGCGACGAGGAGGGAGGCCACCCATGATCCCGCGGCGCGCCCCAGGTGACCCTGACGCATGGTCGCCAGATTGAGCTCAGTGCCCGCCAGGAACATGAGGAATGTCAGTCCGAAATCGGACAGCGCGGTGACGATCGTGTTCGAATGCGCCCACCCGAGCACGTAGGGCCCGAGCAGGATCCCGAACACGATCTGGATCACGACTTCGGGCACGGCAACGAACCTGCGCAGTCCCTCCGAAATGATCGGCGCCAGCACCGCCGCCAAGCCAATGAGGACCAGCGTGGGTATTGCGGCTCCGATCATGCGCCGCGACGTCGCCTCATGACCGCCCGCTGTGACACGCCTCTCCTCCCGGCCACACGCTACGCGCAGCGTCTCCCCGAAGGAGTGATCTCGTTCGGGAGGCAGTTGACGGGCCTCCCCCCGTACGGAAGCATGGCGACGCCTATTCGCTACGGGGGTGGTCATGCCGGTGTTCCCAGTTGTTAAGACGCGCACGCGACACTGCGCATGACGGATCAGTTCGTCAATCCGTCGTGGATGCCCCACTCGGTCAGCGAGGCTGCCCGCGCCGGGGACGCCACGGCGGACGACCTGCTGTCGGGGCGTGCGTGGTCCCATCTGCTCGATAGCTTGCGCAAGGCGTCCGCTGTCGTGTTGTCCGACGGTGTGCCCCGGAACGAAGCAGACGTGGCTGCGGGCTTTCGCCATCTGCTCGTGCTTCTGGGTACCGGATTGGACCAAGCCCTCCGGGCCGAGACAGATCCGGTGCTCGCCGTGCGGCCCTCGGGCGTGGATGGCGTCTACAAGTGGGGCATGGACTGCCCCGACTGCATCTACACGGGCGCACCGCTGCGAGGCGGAGAGACCTACCGCCTGTGGGGGAACCGTGGCTCGGCCCGCTACGTCGGGCTGCAGTCGATGGCGGGCATGGCTTCCTCCGCCAATGTGCTCTTGGACGAACTGAATCTCGGGCCACAGGGCGAAGTGGAGCTCATCCTCTCTGAGGACTTCCAGGAGGGGAACTGGCTGCCGACCGCCGCCAACGCGACACAGCTGGTGGTGCGGCACTTCTTCTACGACTGGGAGAGGGAGGTGGCGTCCTCCCTGTCCATCGAGCGCATCAGCAAACGCACCAAAGGGACACCCCGACCGGCGGTGGACCAGCGTGCCGTGATTGCCCGCCAGCTGATCGCCCTGGGTGACTTCGTCGTGGGCAACCTCGACTTCTTCCTGCAATTCTCCCGCCCCGAGGCTCCCAACACGTTTCTCCCACCCCTCGATGGGACAGCAATGGGCGCAGCCGCCGAGAACCGACCCGTCATCGGATCGTGGGAGCTCGGCCCGGACGAGGCGCTCGTGGTCGAGGTCTCGCCTCCCCAAGGCCTCTACTGGAGCTTCTCGCTCGGGAATCCCTGGTGGGAGACCATCGACTACGGCCGGCACCAGAGCAGCCTCAACGGGCACCAGGCCGAGGTGGACGACGACGGCATCATGCGCACGGTCATCGCGCACGAGGATCCCGGCGTCGCCAACTGGCTCGACACGGCCGGGCACAGCGCCGGTCCTGTGATTCTGCGCTGCGTCCGTACCGACACCGCACCGGTCCCGACCACCCGTGTGGTCCCGTTCTCCGATGTCGCGGCCTCGCTGCCCGCACGGACCCGGCGAGTGACGCCTGAGGAGCGACGAGCCACCATCGACGGCCGCCGACTCGCCGTGAGCCAGCGATTCTGCCGATGACGCTGGACGCGGAAGAGCTGGAAGCCGAAGCGAAGGCACAGACGGGGCTGAGCGATTTCGGCGACGGCGAACACCGGGATGGTCTGCAGCGTCTCGTCGGAGCCTTCAACCTGGAGGCCGACCTCACCGAAACGGGCGAGCTCATGCAGCGCATTCGGCTGGTGGCGCTGCTGTCGTCGCGGCTGCAGGTCGAGGACACCTATCGCGCGCACCCGTCCATTGAGGCGGAGGAGGTCGAAGGTCCGGTCTTCGTCATCGGGCTGCCACGCACGGGCACAACCGCGTTGAGCCAGCTGGTCGCCGCCGATCCTCAGTTCCGCTCCCTCCGCCTTTGGGAGTCCTCGTCGCCGTGCCCCCCACCGGAATCGGCCACGGAGCACACCGATCCGCGCATCGCCGACACAGAGGCGGGACTGGCGATGATGAACCAGATGTTCCCCCTCATGCAGACCATGCATCACGAGGAGGCGACCACCGCAACCGAGTGCCAGGACCTCCTGGGCATGAACTTCCGGACCGTGCACTTCGACGGGTTCGGACGAGTCCCGTCCTATCTGGCGTGGGTCACGGACTGTGACATGCGTGGGACGTACCGCTACCACCGGCGTGTCCTACGCCTGCTGCAGTGGCACTGCCCGCCACGCCTGTGGCACCTGAAGACCCCGGTGCACATGTTCGCCCTTGACGCGTTACTCGAGGCATATCCGAACGCGAGGTTCCTGTGGAGTCATCGTGACCCCGCCAAGGTGCTGGGTTCCGTGTGCAGCCTGATCCATTACTGCCGGAGCTGGAGCAGCAAACGGGACGATGCCGCCGAGCTCGGTGCCGAGCAGCTCGATCGTTGGTGGCTGGCCGTGTCGCGCGCCATGGACTTTCGGGACCGGGTCGGTGACGAGCGCTTCGCCGACCTGTCGTTCGACGCCCTCCAGGTGGACCCGGTCGCGGCACTCGACGCTGCCTTTGACCACATCGGGATCACGTTCGACGACGCGTCGCGCCGGGCGGTGGCCGGGTGGGCCGCATCCCACCAGCCGGGCTCACATGGGCGGCACGCCTACGACCTGGCGGATTTTGGGCTCGAAACCGATCAGGTCCGTCAGCGGTTTCTGCCCTATCTGGACACCTACGATGCCGTCGGCTGATCGGCTGATCGGCTGATCGGCTGATCGGCTGATCACTTGATGGCGACGGAGAGGGAGGTTGGACGTGGATCTCGGACTGGCGAACGCGACGGCGGTCGTGACGGGTGGGAGCAAGGGCATGGGTCGGGCCGTGGCCGAGATCCTCGCGACGGACGGAGCCAAGGTGGCGGTCATGGCGCGGGGCCGGGAGGCTCTCGAGGAGACTGCCACCTCCCTGCGCGCCGCCGGAAGCCCGGATGCGGTTGGCATCAGCGTGGACATGACGGACCCCGCCTCCATTGCCAGCGGCTTCGGCGAGGTGGCGGATCGCTGGGGTGCCTTGAACATCCTGGTGCACACGATCGGACCGGGTCCCGGTCGCTTCGAGGAGCTCGACGACACCGATTGGGACTCCGCCCTTAGCCTCGGCACCATGTCTGCCGTGCGAAGCGTGCGGTTAGCACTCCCGCTTCTGCGTGCAGCCGAGTGGGGCCGGATCGCGATCTTCTCGGCGCACTCGATTCAGCGCCAGAGTCCAATGCTCGTCGCGTACACCGCATCGAAGGCCGCCGTGACGAGCCTGGCCAAGAATCTGGCCAAGTCGTTAGCTCCCGAAGGGATCCTCGTGAACGCCGTCTGCCCGGGCTCCATCGTCACGGCCAGCTTCACCGAGAACCTGAAGGAGACCTTTGCCGCCGCAGGCCTCAATCCGGCCGATCCGCACGACGTCATGTCGTGGATCCGCACGACCTTCCACCAACCAGCCGACCTCGGGCGGGCCGGCCTCCCCGACGAGGTGGCCTCGCTCACGGCGTACCTCGTCTCACAGCGCAACGGCTACGTGACCGGGGCCTGCGTCAACGCCGACGGCGGCTCCGACTTCGTCTGAGGCACCTTTTTCAGGCGGCAGGCCTCAGCTCGCCAACTCCGGCGCGTGGTCAGGAAGAGGCGATACCCGACACGGGGGCAACGAGCTTGCTCGCGTTCGGTGCTCCCAAGAACGCGGCGTCCCCGTAGGTATAGACGGCGCCGTTGGCGCCCACGAGCCAGTATCCCCTTCCGCTCGGGGTCCGACTGATGCCCACGACAGGCGGCTGGCCGACGATGCCCTGACCCGGAACGGAGCCCACGTAGGTGGCGTCTCCGTACGTGAACACGCCGCCGTCGGACCCCACGAGCCAGTACCCCCCGTCGTCGGCGGCGGCGGCGATGCCGGTCATCGGCGCGTTGAGGTGCTGGCCGCCGGCAGACTTGAAAAAGGCCGCATCTCCGTAGTTGAAGACACCGCCATCGGATCCGACCAGCCAGTACCCACCGCCGTCGGACGACGCGGTCAGGCCCACGACCGGCGCGTTGAGGTGGTGGCCTCCCATGGAGCCGTGGAAGCGGGCGCTGCCGAAGTTGAACACGCCGCCGTCACTGGCCACCAGCCAGTAGCCCTGACCGTCGGCGGCGGCTGCGATCCCGACGACAGGTTGGTTCAAGCGCTGGCCGCCCATGGAGCCGAAGAAATGCGCGTCGCCGTAGTTGAACACCCCACCGTCGGACCCGACCAACCAGTAGCCCCCGCCGTCAGGCGTCTCCGCGATCCCGACGACCGGTGCGTTCAAGTGTCGTCCGCCCATGGAGCCGGCAAATTGCGTCGTTCCGTAATTGAAGACGCCACCGTCACGGGCCCCCAGCACGATGCCCTGGCTCGAGGCCGGCGGAAATGCCATTTGCTCCACCAGCGGTCGAAGACCCGGGTCGTTCTGCAGTTGCGTGAGGGAGCCTCCGGCCGCCAGGCACGCGACCGCCTGCACACAGCTGATCGTGTTCAAGAAGCTGAGTGCGGTCACATTGGGGCTGGGGTCGATCGACCAGCCGGAGCCATTCCAGTTCTCTATGAAGCTCTGCGGCTGGAAGTTGCCGCCGCCGCCGCCACCGAAGCTTCCCGAGGAGCCCACACCCCAGCACTGTGTCGCGCTGAGGCACGAGATGCTGCTCAGGATGGCACCCGCCGCAGGATTGGGCGCGGGAGCGGATGACGAGACATTCGTCCAAGACGAACCGTTCCAGCGCTGCAGGAGAATCCCCGACGCCATCCCGCTGCTGTCGGTCGTGGAACCCGACGCCCAGCAATTCGCGGCGGTGACACACGCGAGACCGTTGAGGTAGCCCCCGCTGGGACTCGGTTCGGTTGCACTCGGCACCACCGACCAGGACAGGCCGTTCC
This sequence comes from uncultured Acidimicrobiaceae bacterium, assembly GCA_963744225.1. Classification (GTDB taxonomy): domain Bacteria; phylum Actinomycetota; class Acidimicrobiia; order Acidimicrobiales; family RAAP-2; genus Bog-473. The sequence continues at coordinate 1,868,169 of CAVUSV010000004.1, read as the reverse complement.
AGTGCTCAATCAGCCCCTGGTCCCCGATCGCATTGGGGAAGATGGGGAGGAAATTGGGGTTCTGCTGGGCCGGCCCGGCACTGCCCACGGCCCAACAGTCGTTCGCGGCCAGACACGTCACGTTCGTCAGCTGGTCGAAGGGCTGCCCGGTGGCAGCGCCAGGGACGATCGTCCAGGTCGCACCGTTCCACTGTTCGATCAGCGCGTTCAGGCTCATGCCGGTGCCGTCGTTCGAGTCCCCGACGGCGACACAGTTGGACGTCGACGTGCAGGTCACATGGTGCAGGATGGCTCCAGCCGCGCCGTTCGCCGTCGGGGTGGGACTCGGCACGATCGACCAGGCGGAGCCGTTCCAATGTTCGATGAGCGTCGCCGCGGGATTGCCGTTGCCATTCGGCTGGTTGAGCGCGGCCCCAACGGCCCAGCAGTCGGATCCGTTGAGGCACGAGAGGTCGAAGAACCCTCCGCCCTGGCCAGGCGGAAGCGGCGGCTGCGGCGCCAGCGTCCAAGATGCGCCGTTCCACGTTTCGACGATCGGGGCGTACGTCGCGGGGCCGTTGATGTTCTGGATCGAGATCCCCACGGCCCAACACTGAACGGCGTTGACACACGTCGATCCGAGAAGGATGTCATCCGCACCGGTCCCTGGCACGGTGGCGATGGACCAGCCCGAAGGCGCTGCCGCGCCGCCCGTCTGGCTCATGACGCCGAGACCGCCGATCACCACCGTCGTCAACGCAGCGGCCAGCGTCGCCCGCCACGCCGCCCGGCGGCGCCAGGAGCGATCGTTTGGAGCCCGCACGAGGCTCGGGCGCGTGAACGCGCGCCAAGGGTTCACTCAACCATAGTTGCATAGACGGTCTGTCCGTCCGCGGATGGTCGTGGATCGGGAGCAGTCAGCGTCGCAGGGACCTCAGGGCACGCTGAAGTCCACGTCTTTGGTCTCGACCGTCCCCGCCTGCCGACCCGGTGCCGACTGGAAGCTCCAGTAGAGGTTCGTGTGCGCAATGACTTGGTCAGGCGGGGGCGCCCCCCAGGCGGTCTGGTCCTCTGTCGTGTGGGCGTCACTGACGAGTGTCGTGTCGTACCCGCGGACGAACGCCCCGTGCAACGTCGAGCGGATGCACGCGTCAGTCTGCGCACCAACGACGACGAGTCGGCCGACCCCGAGGCCCGACAACACGGATTCGAGAGTGGTGTCCTCGAAGGAGTCGCCGTATTCCTTTGCGATGAGCGGCTCGACCTCGCCCGGAGCCAGCTCGGAGACAATCCGCCAGCCGTCGCTCCCCTTCTTCAGCCCCTCGTCGGAGTGCTGGACCCAGACGACGGGCACACCTTCATGCCTCGCTTTCTCCACCAGTCTGCCGACATTGGCGACAATCGCGTCCCGCGCATGTGCCCCCTCGACGACGCCGTGCTGCACATCAACGACGAGAAGGGCGGTGTTCGGCCTGTTCTCAAGTGTGGTCATGGCCCCCCCCTGGTGTCGACCTCAGTGGCGCAGAACCGTCCTCGTGGGGGTGTTCAGCGAGCGATTCGGTTCTCTGATCCCGGTGGTCTTCTTCTACCTCCTGCATCACGTCCGTTGGTGCCTCTTCGAGCATCATCAACTTCTCGGAAGCTCCTGGTAACGCTCGTATCAGTTCGTCCAGCTTGCGTTGCGTGGCAGCCTGCTCCCGCGCCTGCGTGTGCTGAATGGCGAAGACCATCAGCAGCGTGAGCCCGGACGCAACGACTTCGAATGTTGCGATCCACCGGCTCGGAAACCCGATTGCCACTCCGATAACGACCCACACGAGCATGAGGAGGATGACGGCCACGGCCACGCTCGGCAACGAGCTGACATGGTCGATTCGGTGCAGGAGGCGGCTCCAGACGGAGAGCTGTGCCGTCCGATGGGCGATCCGAGACTGCCTCGGACCTGTGACGTCGCGATCCTCTGGCATCACGGAACCCTTACCCGCCGTCGAGGCCTCGGTACCCCGGAGCAACGAAGCGTACATCCGCGGTCGGTGGCATCGATCCGCTCTCATGCGCGGCCTCGCCCAGCTCCCACGGGCCGTCCCAGAAGGCGTTGAGGTTGTGCATTGCTCGTGGAACGGAACTCCGTTCAGTGGGCCACGGACGCCGCAGTCGCCGCCTGGCGGGCGTGATAGCTCGACCGGGTGAGGGGAGACGCTTCCACGTGGGCCACGCCGAGTTCGGTGCCGGCACCGCGCAAGCGCTCGAACTCCTCGGGCGTCCAGTAGCGCGACACCGGCATGTGGTCCCGGCTCGGGCGCAGGTATTGCCCGATGGTGACGATCGAGACGCCGACGCCGCGTAGGTCGGCCATGGTGGCCACGACCTCGTCCTCGCCCTCGCCGAGCCCCACCATCAAACCCGACTTGGTGACCAGCCCGGCCTGCCCGGCGCGGGCCAGAACGGCCAGGCTCCGTGCGTACCCCGCCGACGGCCGCACGGCCCGCTGCAGCCGGGCCACCGTCTCGATGTTGTGGTTCAGCACATCCGGGCGAGCCTCGAAGATCGTGTCGAGCGACGCGCGGTCGCCCCGGCAGTCGGAGATCAGCACCTCGACCGTCGTACGGGGCGTCCGGTCCCGGATGGCCCGGATGGTGCTCGCCATGGCGCCGGCGCCGCCGTCGGGAAGGTCGTCACGGGCGACACAGGTCACGACGGCATGCCCGAGCCCCATCCGCTCGACCGCCTCCGCCACCCGGTCAGGCTCGTCGGGCGAGAGCGGCAAGGGGTGCCGGGTGTCCACCTGGCAGAAGCCACACGCCCGCGTGCAGCGGTCGCCGTTGATCATGAACGTCGCCGTGCCGTCGGCCCAGCATTCGTAGATGTTCGGGCAACCCGCCTCCTCGCACACCGTCACGAGGCCGAGGTCGTGGACGGTCGCCCCCAGCTGGCGGTAGCCCTTGCCGATGCGCACGGGCACGCGCAGCCAGGACGGCTTGCGCTCCGCGATGTCGAGGCCGTCCTCGGGCGCCACACCCGCTTGGCGCAGGCGTCGCAGCAGCGGCCGTTCGTCGCCGGCCGCCGTCGTCCGGTGCACCGCGGTGTCGGCGGGTCCGGTCACCACGTCGTGGCGTTCGACCTGCCCGTCGCCGAAGACGGCGGCCGCCCGCGCCACGAAGGCGTCGACGACCGCCTCCATCGGTACCTCCACTCCTTCGGCCCGCAGCGAGGTCACACCGCGGTCTTCGATCCCACACGGCACAATGTGCCCGAACATCTCGAGGTCGGAGCTGACGTTGAGCGCAACTCCGTGGAGGGTGCGACGGCGCCCCGACGCCACCCGTATCGTCCGCACGCCGATGGCCGCGATCTTGCGCGGGTCCGGCGTGTCAGCGCCGACCCAGACTCCGGGATACCCGTCCAGGCTGCACGCGCCGGCCAGCCCCAGGTCGGCCAGCGTGTCGATGACGATCCGCTCCAGGCGATGAACGTGCGTCGGGCCGGCGGCCGGGTCGTCGGCCACGCTCACGATCGGGTAGGCGACGAGCTGACCCGGGCCGTGGTAGGTGACGTCGCCACCCCGGTCCGTGTGCTCGAGCGTGGCGCCGACCAGCGCGGGTTCGACGAGGACGTGGCGCTCGTCGGCGTGCGCCCCGAGCGTGTAGGTGTGCGGGTGCTGCAAGAGCAGCACGTAGTCGTCCCGCGCCTCGGTGGCCAGCGCGTGCTGCAGCGCAAAGGCCTCGTGGTACGGGACCGTCCCGAGCACCCGGATGCGCAGCACCCGCCCGACCCTCAGAGCTCTGCGGCCCAGTCGCGGCTGCCGAGCAGATCCGAGACCCGCGCCAGGAACAAGGAGACGTAGGCGCCGTCGACGGCCCGGTGGTCCCAGCTGACGCCGAGGATGCCGGTCGAGTGGATGGCGATGGACTCGGACCCGTCGGGCTGGGTCACCACGACCGGCCGGCGGGCGATGCCGTCGGTGGCCAGGATCGCCACCTGCGGCTGGTTGATGATCGGGACCGTGAAGTAGGTGCCGAAGGGACCGTCGTTGGTAATGGAGAACGTGCCGCCGGCGATGTCGTCCGCGTTCAGCTGGCGGCTCCGCGCCCGCTCGGCCAGGTCCCGGGTCCGCCGGGCCACCCCGCGCAGCGTGACCTCCTCGGCGCGGTGGATCACCGGCACGATCAGGCCCTCGTGGGCCAGGTCCACCGCGATCCCGAGGTTGATCTCAGCGTGCACGAGCAGGGAGTCGTCGACCACCGAGGCGTTGAGCAAGGGGAAATCGCGCAGTGCTTCGACGACCGCCCTGGCGATGAAGGGGAGGTAGGTCAGGCTGAACCCCTCCTCGGCCTTGAAGCGCTCTCCCCAGGCCTTGCGCACGCGCTCGACGCCCTCGAAGTCGACCTCGTTGGCGATGAAGGCATGCGGCGACGTGGCCTTGGATCGCACCATGTGCTCCGCCGTCCGGCGCCGCATGTTCGAGAAGGGCACCACCTGATCCCCGGCCGCACGGAACGAGGCCATGGAGACGGACGGTGGGGCCGGCGCGCTGAACACCGGCGAAGGCGGCGACGCGGGTGCGGCGGGCGGAGGTGGGGGCGCTGGGTACCGACGCGGGAGCCGGGGAGGAGACCGACGGGGCCGCCGTGCGACGCGCCTCGACGACACGCAGCGCGTCGTCGCGGGTGATGCGACCGCCCGCACCGGTTCCCGTCACTTCGGTCTCGCTGATCCCGTTCTCCGAAAGCAGCCTGCGCACCATGGGAGACAGAAGCAGGGCATCCCCGCCACCGTCGCTCGCCACGGCGGACACCGGTGCGGGCGCAGGCGCCGCCGCGGCGGGCGGCGGAGGTGCTGTGGGCTGCTGCGGTGGTGGAGGTGGCGGTGGCGGTGGAGGTGGAGGTGGGGCCGCCGGCGGCGGTGGTGCAGCGGCCGGCGCCTCCGTCGTCGCTGCCGCGGGCGCCCCGCTGTGTCCGTCCGACCCGGCACCGTCGCCGATCACCGCCAGCCGCACGCCGACCTCGACCGTCTCGCCCTCGGGCACGAGGATCTCGGTGAGGACGCCGGCCGCCGGAGAGGGCACCTCGGAGTCGACCTTGTCCGTCGATACTTCGAACAGCGGCTCGTCGCGTTCGACTGCATCGCCGACCCCCTTCATCCAGCGGGTGATCGTGCCCTCGGTCACGGTCTCGCCGAGTTGCGGCATCATCACGTCAGCCAACGTGCAGTCCCCTTCCGGTGAGCGCCAGCATGGTCTCGCCGAAGGTCTCGGAGAGTGACGGGTGCGGCTGGATGAACTGGGCCACCTCGTCGGGGAAGGCCTCCCAGTTGACGGCGAGATAGCCCGCGCCGAGCTGCTCGGTCACCCACGGTCCGCAGAGGTGCACGCCCAGGATGCGCCCGGCCGTACCGTCGGGCCGCTGCTCGGCGATGATCTTCACGACGCCCTCGGTGTCGCCGATGATCTGCGCCCGGCTGTTGCCGCCGAACGGGTCCTTCTTGGTCACGATCGGGATCCCCGCCGCCTTGGCCTGCGCCTCGGTCATGCCGCAGAAGGCCACCTCGGGGTGGCAGTAGATGGCCCAGGGCACCTTGCCGTTGTCGACCGGGACGACCGGCTCGCCCAGCATGCCCTTCACCGCGACGATCGCTTCCGCGAACCCCACGTGGGCCAACTGCGGCGTGCCGGCCACGATGTCGCCGACCGCCCAGACGCCGTCGACACCCGTGCGCTGGTACTGGTCGGCCACGACGAAGCCGCGTTCGTTGATCTGGACGCCCACCCCGTCGGCCACCAACCCTTCGGTCCGGGGGCGCCGGCCCACCGACACCACGATGGCCTCCACGTCGTAGGTCTGCTCCCCCGCCGTCACCGTCGTCACACCGCTGTCCAGCGCGGGCGTGTGCCCTTCGACCTTCACGCCGGTCACGATGTCGATGCCGCGCTTCTTGAAGGAGCGGCCGACCAGACGGATGATGTCGTCGTCGCAACCGGTGAGGATGGAGTCGAGCGCCTCGAGGATCGTCACCTTGGTCCCGAGGTCGGCCAGGAGCGAGGCGAACTCGCATCCGATGACGCCGCCGCCGATGACCGCCACCGAGGCCGGGAGCTCCTTGAGGTCGAGGAACTCGTCCGAGGTCATCACCCAGCGACCGTCGACCTCGAAGCCGGGCAGCGTCTGGGGCACCGATCCCGCCGCCAGGACGACGTTGCGGCCGACCAGAACCCGGCCCGCGTCCTCCCCGTCGACGACCTCGACGTGGCGGTCTGCCTTGAGGGTGCCCGTGCCGGTCAGGGTGGTGACCTTGCGCCCCTTCAGCAGCCCCGACAAGCCCTTGAAGAGCTTGTCCACGACCGCGTTCTTGCGGTCCTGGCTCACTGCGAAGTCCACCGAGACTCCCGAGACACCGATCCCGAACTCGTGAGAGCCCTCGACAGTCCGCCGCACCGCCGCCGTCTCGAGGAATTCCTTGGCCGGGATGCAGCCGCGGTGCAGGCAGGTCCCACCAACCTTGTCCCGCTCGACGATGGCAACCGACAGGCCCGCGGCGGCGCCGTAGAGGGCAGTGGCGTAGCCGCCCGGACCGCCGCCGATCACGACGATGTCGAACTCTTCCTCGGTGGCCATCGCCCGTCCTCTTCCTTCTCTCGCGAGGCTCGTCCGGCGCGTTCGGCCCCCCGAAGACGTCCCGATCGCACCACTGGAACCCTGCTCGCGTCCCGCACGTGCTCTAGTGCAGCCTACCGTCCGTGCCGCCGCCGCCAGATCGGCGGCGGCCATGCTCAGCCGCTCGCGCCGTGCCCTGAATCAGCCGCCAGCGTGGCCAGCTCGTCCACCCGGTCGTTCCAGAAATCGCCCGAATGACCCTTGACCCAGCGGAAGCTGACGTCGACCGCAGACGACACGGCGAGCTCGATGAGCGGCTCCCACAAGTCGCGGTTGGCCACCGGCTTGTTCTGTGAGTTCTTCCAGTTGCGCCGCAGCCATCCCCGCCACCAGCCATCGGTGAAGCACTTGACGACGTAGGTCGAGTCGCTCACCACCTGAATCGCCGGCGGCGCCTCGGGCACAAGGGCGCGCAGCGCCTCGAGCGCGGCGGTGATCTCCATCCGCTGGTTGGTGGTGTGGGGCTCGGCACCGCTGGCGTAGGGCCCCTCGGGAACCGCCCAGGCCCACCCGCCCGGGCCGGGATTGCCCCTGCACGCGCCGTCCGTGTACACGATGATCGAGGTGGCGTCGGTGGGCATGGCCCCAATGTGTAACACCCGCGACCACCGGTCAGGATGTTCCCGTTCCTGCCGATACCGTGGAGGAATGCTGTTCGATGGCATCAGCCACCAGGTTCCCGACACGGACCCCGGGGAGACCCAGGAGTGGCTCGACTCGTTCGATGCCATCGTCGACGCCCATGGCCGCGCCAGGGCGCGCTATCTGCTCATGAAGCTGCTGGAGCGGGCGCGCACCAAGCAGGTCGACTTCCCCGCCATGGTGTCGACGCCCTATGTGAACACCATCCCCGCCGACGCCGAGCCGTGGTTCCCCGGCGACGAGTACCAGGAGCGCCGCATCCGCGCCTACATCCGCTGGAACGCGGCGGCCATGGTCACTCGCGCCAACGCGCGCACCGAGGGCATCGGCGGCCACCTCTCCACCTATGCCAGCTCGGCTGCCCTCTACGAGGTCGGCTTCAACCACTTCTTCCGCGGCAAGGCCGACGGCGGCTTCGGCGACCAGGTCTTCTTCCAGGGGCACGCCTCGCCGGGCATCTATGCCCGGGCCTATGTCGAGGGGCGCCTGACCGAAAGGGAGCTCGACAACTTCCGCCACGAGGTGGGCGGGGACGGGTTGCCCAGCTATCCCCACCCCCGCTCGCTCCCCGATTTCTGGGAGTTCCCCACGGTGTCGATGGGCCTGGGTCCATTGACCGCCATCTACCAGGCCCACGTGAACAGATACCTCGAGAACCGCCGCCTCGTCGACACCAGCGCCAGCCGCGTCTGGTGCTTCGTGGGCGACGGCGAGATGGACGAACCCGAGTCGATCGGCGCCCTCGGCGTCGCCGGTCGCGAGCACCTCGACAACCTCATCTTCGTGGTCAATTGCAACTTGCAGCGGCTCGACGGCCCCGTGCGCGGCAACGGGAAGATCATCCAGGAGCTCGAGGCGGTGTTCCGCGGTGCGGGGTGGAACGTGATCAAGGTGATCTGGGGTTCCCGCTGGGACGCCTTGCTCGCCAAGGACATCGACGGCGTCCTGCTCGATCGCATGAACACGACGCTCGACGGCGAGTACCAGAAGCTGGCCGTCGAGTCAGGGGCGTACATCCGGGAGCACTTCTTCGGCCCAGACCCCAGGCTGCGCAAGATGGTCGAGGACCTGAGCGACGACGAGTTGGTGTCGCTCCCCCGCGGCGGACACGACTACCGCAAGCTCTACGCGGCCTACAAGCTCGCCACCGAGCAACGGGGTGCCCCGACCGTCATCCTGGCCAAGACGATCAAGGGTTGGACGCTCGGTCCCGAGATTGAGGCCCGCAACGCGACGCACCAGATCAAGAAGATGACCAAGGCGCAGCTGCGCACCCTGCGCGACCGCCTCTACCTCACCGACGACATCCCCGACGCCGCGCTCGAGGGCGACCCGCCCTATATCCGCCCGGCCGAAGGCTCCGATGCCATGGAGTACCTGCGGGCCCGCGGGCGCGTCCTCGACGGCCCGCTCCCGGTGCGGGTCGTGCGGCCCACGCCGCCACTTCGGCCCGACGCCAAGGTGTTCGAGGAGTTCGCCACCGGATCGGGGAAGCAGTCGGTGTCGACGACCATGGTCTTCGCCCGGCTGCTGCGCAATCTGGTGCGGGACCCCACCGTGGGCTCGCTCGTCGCACCGATCGTCTCGGACGAGGCTCGGACCTTCGGGCTCGAACCGTTGATCGCCGAAGCCAAGATCTACGCACCCGACGGCCAGAACTACGTGCCGGTCGATGCCGACCTGCCCCTGAACTACGCGGAGAGCTCATCCGGCCAGGTCCTCCAGGAGGGGATCACCGAGGCCGGCGCGCTGGCCACGTTCGTCGCGCTGGCGACCTCCTACGCGACATGGGGGCAGCCGATGCTGCCCGTGTACCTCTTCTACTCCATGTTCGGCTTCCAGCGGGTCGGCGACCTGGCCTGGTTGCTCGGCGACATGCGCGGCCGGGGCATCCTCGCCGGCTGCACGGCGGGGCGAACGACCCTGATGGGCGAGGGCCTCCAGCACGACGACGGGCAGTCGCCGCTGTTGGCGTCCACCAACCCGGCCGCCGTGGTCTACGACGCCTCGTTCGCCTACGAGGTGGCCGTCATCATGGAGGCGGCCAGCTCCGAGATGCTGGGGCCCGATCCCAGGGACCGCTTCTGGTACCTCACGCTCTACAACGAGACCTACCCGATGCCGCCGCTGCCCGAAGGCGCGGAGGGTGCGGCGATCCGCCAAGGCATCATCGCCGGGGCCTACAGCTACGCCTCCGCCCCCGAGACCGCGGGCAACCTCCGGGCGACGTTGTGCTTCTCCGGGCCGATGTGGAGCGTCGCGCTCGAGGCGCAGCGCGTGTTGGCGGAGCGCTACGGCGTGGGCGCCGATGCCTGGGCCGTGACCTCGTGGGTCAACCTACGCACTGAGGCGCTCGAGGTGGAGCGGTGGAACCGGCTGCATCCCGAGGCCGAGGCCCGCATCCCCTACCTCACTGCCGCCCTCGGTACCGGACCCGATCCCGTGGTCGCCATCACGGACTACATGCGTGGCGTACCCGACCAGGTGGCGCGCTTCGTCGAGCGCCCCTACACATCGCTCGGGACCGACGGGTTCGGCCGCTCCGACGCGCGGGACGCCCTGCGCGCGTACTTCGAGGTGGACGCGTCCCATCTGGTGGTCGCCGTCCTCCAGCAGCTGGCTCTCCAGGGGCGCATCGACCCCGCCATCGTGTCCAAGGCCATCGTCGACCTCGGTATCGATCCAAGCGGCGCGGCCCCCTTCACGGTGTGACAAGGGACACGAACGTCGCCATCACTTCCTCGGCACCGTCGGGAACCCTGAGCACCAGCACACGCCGTTCCGCTTCGAGGTCGATGGAGACCTCGAAGAAGGCGCAGCACTGCTTCTCCCGTTGACCCAGGGACACCGCGGCGGCGAGCGCCGTCGGTGACTCTGCCAGCACCATGCGTACCGTCGTCTCGTCCGACTCGACCGAGACGACGGACGACGCGACCAGGGCCCGCCATTCGTCGACCCGCCCCACCAGCGACCCGGCATCGAGGCTGCACGCGATGGGGACCGCGTCGTCTTCGGGCGTCATCGCGGCTGGCTCGCCTGCAGCGCGTCGCGGGTGATCTCCATCTGGCCGAGGTGCTGGAACAGCTCCTCGAGGACGTGCAGCAACACGGCGCCCTTGGCGTGCGCGTAGGGCACCGGTTCGTCGGGATCGGGTTGCACACCGGCGGGAGGCGCCGAGGCGTCCACGTCCAGCCCGGCGATGTCCTCGCGCAGGCGCCTGCGAGCGATCTCGGTGCGGCCGAGCAGGCCGGCCACGTCACCGGCCGCGCTGAACTCGGCATCCCGGTCGCGCTCAATGGGTCGCTCGGCCACGGTCGCGCCGGCCCAGTACTCCATGACACCCAGGCAGTGCGTCAGGATCACGTAGGCGGAGTTGGCGTCGCGGAACGGCGGACGCCGGTTGGCCAGTTCGTCACCCAGCTCCTCGACGATGGCGGCCATCGATTCCAACGCCAGGTCGGCAAACCAGAGGTAGTCCGTGGCCGAGACGGCCACGGACCCCGCAGCCTCGGTGTCAGTGCGCGACCCAGGCATCAGGATCGGTCACCAGTTTCTGGACATGGGTGGGCAGCTTGCCCGAGATGACGTCGGTCAGGGTGACCTGCTCGAGCACCGAGCGGAGGCTGGCCCGCACGGCGACCCAGACCTGTTGGAGGTTCTCGGCGGCCCCGTCGTAGCTGGTGGCCTCGGGCCGGAATCCCCGCACCTCGGCCAGGGGCCCGTCCAGGGCGCGGATCACGTCGGCCATGGTGATTGCATCGGGATCCCGGGCGAGCCGGTATCCACCCTCGGCGCCCCGCTGGCTGGCCACCACGCCGGCCCGGCGCAGATCGGCCAGGATTGCGCCGAGGAAGCGGGGTGGCAGTCCCTGCTCGCCGGCGAGGGACTCCGCCGTCTGCGGTGTCCCGGCCGCGGCCAGGGCGAGGAGGGCACGGATGCCGTAGTCAACCTTGGCGGGGATGTGCATGACGCGAGTCTGCCCGCGCCGCGCCCCCTGGTCACGTCCGCCGGCGCCGAGAGGCGTGCAAAGATCTGTGCATGGCAGCGATCGCGCTCCACCTGAGCGGCGACGATGAGGCTGACGCCTTCGTGAGTCGTGATCCCCTGGCCCTGCTCATCGGGATGGTGCTCGACCAGCAGGTGACAATAGAGAAGGCATTCTCGTCTCCCGTCGAGCTGGCCCGCCGCCTCGGTGGTGACGGACCGCTTCATGCGGCGTCGATCGCCTCCATGGAGCCCGACGAGCTCGCCGCCGTCTTCAAGGAACGGCCGGCCCTGCACCGCTACCCCGGCTCCATGGCGGCACGGGTCCAAGCGGTGAGCCGGACCGTGGCCGAAGAATACGGGGGCAAGGCCGATGCAATCTGGAAGGGGGTCCGCAGCGGTGACGAGCTTTTGGGCCGGCTGCGCTCACTGCCGGGCTTCGGCGAGCAGAAGTCGAAGATCTTCGCCGCGCTGCTCGGCAAGCAGCTCGGCGTGCAGCCTGCAGGCTGGCGGGAAGCTAGCTCTCCCTACGGCGATCCCGGGACCCATCTCTCGGTGGCCGACATCGTCGACGCCGACAGCCTGGCCACGGTCAGGGCAACCAAGAAGGCAGCGAAGGCCCGGGCCCGCGCCGGCACGTGACCGCGGCGCCCGACCTCACGGCCTGCCGCCTCTACCTCTGCACGCCGGACCGGCCTGACCTGGCCCACTTCCTTACTGACTGCATCGCGGGCGGGGTAGATGTCGTGCAACTGCGCGACAAGGACCTCGACGCCAGGCCCTTGTTGGCCCGTGCCCGCGTCGCCGCGGCGGTCTGCCGCGAGCACGGCGTGCCATTCGTGCTCAATGACCGGCCCGACCTCGCGCTCGAGGTCGGCGCAGACGGGGTCCACGTTGGTCAGGACGACGCACCGGTCTCATTGGCCCGGCGCATTCTCGGCCCGGGTGCCATCGTCGGCCTGTCCACGCACAGCCCGGAGGACCTGGCCGCTTCGGCGGCAGAGGACGTCAGCTACATCTCGGCCGGGCCCGTGGAGGCCACGCCCACCAAACCGGGGCGAGCCGGAACGGGGACGGGTTATGTCACTCTGGCCAGCGAACGCTCCAGTGTTCCCGTGTTCGTGACCGGTGGTGTGACGCCGGAAAGTATTCCTGCTCTGTCTGCTGCCGGCGTCCGCCACTTCGTGGTTGTGCGCTACCTGACCCGTGCGCCGGACGCCCGGTACGCGGCGCAAGCGTTGCGCGACGCGATCGATCGAGCGTTGAGTAACGCGCCACCGGCGGCCTGACCTCGCCGCGGTCGGCTTCGCCGGCGCCCATGGGTTCGTCCGCACCCGGCCCGGGGGGGCCCGCCACGATTCCCCCCCGGGCCAGCGGTGCAGCCGCCTTGGCGCCAGGAGGTGGCTCGTTCACCGCACGGGGCTCGTCGAGCACCACGGTGAAGGTCGCTGCCTCCTGAACGCTCATCTCTCAATTCCTCGGAAGGTTGGGCTCGCGCATTTCAGCGCGTTGTGGGCACCCCTAATGGCGCCGCTCCAGCCAGCCCACCAGGATGGCGATCACCCGGGGATCGGCCCGGAGCCAGTGACCCGCGCCGAAGACAACGTGCAGCTCAGAGGGCCCGCTGGCCGCATCGACCAGAGAACGGGCGTCGGCCAGGGGAACGTCAGGATCGTCGGACCCGTGCACCATGAGGAGCGGCCTGCCCTTCAGCAGCGCCGCGTCCTCCGGCGGGTGGAGAACCGAGAGCTCCTTGGACCAGGCCTCGACGGAGGTGGGGAACCCGGGCGTGGTGATCACGCCGGTGCGACGGCAGCGGGCGAGCAGGTCCTCGGGATCCCGGGTCAACGGCCCGAGGTCGGCCGGCGTGCCCAGGCAGGCCACCCCGGCCACCCGGTCGTCCCCGGCGGCCAGGTGGAGCGCAAGCACCCCGCCGAAACCGAAGCCCACGACGAGGCGTGGTGAGGACTCGGGGATCTCGGTCTCGGCCAGGAAGGTCAGGTCGTCCAGCCAGCCCAGCGCCGAGAAGTCGCCCGCGGACTCACCGGCGCCGCGCAACGCGGCGGTGACGACCCGCCAGCCCGACTCACGCGTGAGTCGGTCGGCCAGGGCGGGGAAGGTGAGAGCGACGTCGGCGGCCGAACCCTTGGGGCGCGGCAGGTCGTGGCACAGCACGACGTGACCCCGGATGGGCGAGCCCGGCGCGGTGGAACTGGCGTACGACGTCAGGTCGCCGGCAGGTCCCGACAGGAGCCTGAATGGCCCCGCCATCTCTCAGATCCCGATGCGCTGTGCCAGCAGCTCGCGGTGGTACGACGGGTCGCCCAGGAGCAGCTCCGACGATTTGGCTCGTTTGAAGTAGAGGTGCGCCGGGTGCTCCCAGGTGAAGCCGATCCCACCGTGGATCTGGATGTTCTCCGCCGCGGCGTGGAAGTAGGCCTCGGAGCAGTACGACTTAGCCAGGCTGGCCACGACGGGGAGTTCGTCCGAATCCTCGGCGGCGGCCCAGGCGGCGTAGTAGGCGGCCGACTTGGCCGATTCCACCTCCAGCAGCATGTCGGCACACTTGTGCTTGATCGCCTGGAAGCTGCCAATCGGTCGCCCGAACTGGATACGCGTCTTGGCGTACTCGACCGCCGCGTCGAGAACCCGCTGCGCTCCGCCCACCTGCTCGGCCGCAAGCGCCACTGCTGCGAGGTCGAGCGTCTTGGACAGACCCGGTTCGGCCCCCCCGTCGGTGCCGATCAGCGTGGCCGGGGTCCCCGAGAACTCGAGCCGAGCCTGCTTGCGCGTCTGGTCCATCGTCGGCAGGGGTGTGCGCGTCAGTCCGGGGGCGTCGCCTTGCACGGCAAAAAGGGAGACGCCCGCCGCCGTGCGCGCCGCCACGATGATCAGGTTGGCCACGTGCCCGTCGAGTACGAACATCTTGTGGCCGGTGAGCTGCCACCCGTCACTCTTCTGCTCGGCCGCGCACTCGATGCCGCTGAAGTCCCACTTCCCGTTGTCCTCGGTGATGGCGAGCGTGGCGATCGTCTCCCCCGACGCGATCCCGGGCAGGAATGTCTTCTTGGCCTCGTCGTCGCCGGAGGTGAGCAACGTGTTGGCACCCAGAGCCACCGAGGAGAAGAAGGGCGCGCACAGGAGAGCGGCGCCCATCTCCTCGAGCACCACCAGCAGCTCCACATAGGTGAAGCCGGATCCCCCGAACTCCTCGGGGATCATGAGCGACTGCAAGCCGAGCTGGTCGGCCATCTGGCTCCATACCGCGGGGTCGTAGCCCTCGGTCGTGTCCATGAGGCGGCGCACCTCGGACTCGGGTGACTTCTCGGCCAGGAAGCGGCGTACGGCCGCGCGCAACTCCTCCTGCTCATCACTGAAGGCGAAATTCATGCCTGGGCTCCTCTGCCTCTCCCCCCGGCAGCCCCGCCGGCGGTGTGTCGCTTGGTTCACAAGGGTGTCTACCAGACGACGAGATGCCGCGACCAGACGCCTCCGGGGTGTGTCACGCTGGGAACATGGGACAGCTGGAGAAAGTCTGGAGCGACGCCGCGGCGGAGGTCCACCAGATCGTCGTCGGCCCAATGGACAACAACGTCTACATCCTGCGTTGCCGCCGGACGGGTGACGCCATGTTGATCGACGCCGCCAACGAGCACGAAGCCCTCCTCGAGATCTGCCAGCGCCTCGGCGTGCGCCAGGTGGTCGAGACCCACGGGCACTGGGACCACATCCAGGCCGTGCCCGCCGTGCGCGACGCCGGCATCTCGGTCGCAGTGACCAGCGCCGACGCGGGCATGCTGCCGAGCTACGACCTCATCCTGGACGACGACGAGACACTGGAGGTCGGCGACCTGCGCATCAAGACCCTGGCCACCCCAGGCCACACTCCCGGGTCCATCTGTTTCGCCGTCGAGGGCACGAACCTGCTCTTCACCGGCGACACCCTCTTCCCGGGCGGCCCGGGCAACACCTCGTTCGAAAACGCCGACTTCGACACCATCATTGGGTCGATCGACCGGCGCATCTTCGCCCAGTTCGACGCCGACACCCTCGTCCTGCCGGGCCACGGTCAGTCCACCACGGTGGGCAACGAGGCCCCGCACCTGCAGGAATGGGTGGACCGGGGCTGGTGAGGGCCGCACCGACGCCTCCCGTCGGGCCGGTTCTCCGACCCGTGTCAGAAAACCCGACCAAAAAGGTAAGCTTTAGCTGATGTCGACCTCGCCGCCGCTGCTCGAGATCCGGGACCTTCACGTGTCCGCCGAGGACGATGCCATCCTGCGCGGCGTGGACCTGGCCGTCGGGGCCGGCGAGATCCACGCCCTCATGGGCCCGAACGGCGCCGGGAAGTCGACGCTGGCCGGGGCACTGCTGGGCCATCCCGCCTACACCGTCACGGCAGGCCACATCCTGCTCAACGGCGAGGACATCACGGACTGGTCGACCGACGTGCGGGCCAAGGCCGGCCTCTTCCTCGCGTTCCAGTACCCCGAGTCGATCGAGGGCGTGTCGGTGACGCAATTCCTGCGCCAGGCGATGGCCGAGCGCTCCGGACAGGACGTGTCGGTCCTCGAGGTCCGGGTGCTCATGACCGAGTGGATGGAGCGCCTCGGCATGGACACGTCCTTCGCCAGTCGCCACCTGAACCAGGGCTTTAGCGGGGGCGAGAAGAAGCGCAACGAGATCCTGCAGATGGCGCTCCTCGAGCCGCTAGTGGCCGTCCTCGACGAGACAGACTCGGGCCTCGACATCGACGCGCTGCGCGTCGTCAGCCGCGGGGTGCGGGCCGTGCGAGCGGCGCGCCCCGAGCTGGGCGTGCTCGCCATCACCCACTACCAGCGTCTGCTGGAGGAGCTAGTCCCCGATGTCGTGCACCTGCTCGTCGACGGGCGCATCGTCGCCAGTGGCGGCCCCGAGCTGGCGGCCAAGGTCGAGGCCGAGGGCTACGAGGCCTGGCGATGACGCCCGTCTCCCCGCCGGCACAGACGCCCGCCGCCGCGCCGCTCAACGTCGAGGCGCTGCGCAAGGACTTCCCCCTGCTGGCGCGCAAGGTCAACGGGCGGCCCATCGTCTACCTCGACTCCGCCTCTTCTGCACTCCAGCCCCAGGCGGTCATCAGCGCCATGACGCGCTACTACGAGACCACGCATGCCAACGTGCACCGAGGCGTCTATGCCACCGCCGAGGAGGCGACCGCACTCTACGAGCGGGCCCGGGTGGTGGCCGGACGCTTCATTTGCGCGCCGGATCCCGCGCACGAGGTCGTCTTCACCAAGAACACGACCGAGGCGCTCAATCTGGTGGCACACACGTGGGGCCGGGCCAACCTGCGCGCCGGCGACGCCGTGCTCCTGACCGAGATGGAGCACCACGCCAACATCGTCCCCTGGATGATCCTCTCCGAGGAGCTCGGTGGACTCGACCTGCGCTACATCCCGATCGACGATGACGGGCGGCTCGTCCTCGACGACCTGGACCAGCTCCTCGACGGCGTCAAACTGGTCGGAGTCTCGACCATGTCGAACGTGCTCGGGACCATCAACCCGGTGCGCTACGTGACCGACGTGGCCCACCGCGCCGGGGCGATCGTGGTCGCCGACGGCGCGCAGCTCGTCCCGCACGCGCCGGTCGACGTGCGCGACCTCGATGTCGACTTCATCGCCTTCTCGGCGCACAAGATGATGGGGCCGACCGGCATCGGCGTGCTGTGGGGACGTGCGGAGCTGCTCGACGCCATGTCCCCTTTCCTCGGTGGCGGCGGCATGATCCTCGACGTGAAGCTCGACTCCTTCCGCCCGGCGCCCCCTCCCGCCCGCTTCGAGGCGGGCACGCCGCCCATCGCCGAGGCGGTCGGCCTCACCGCCGCCATCAGGTACCTGAACGACATCGGCATGGACCGCATCCGCGCCCACGAGCTGGAGCTGACCAACCACGCGCTGGCCCGCCTCGATGAGAAGTTGGGGTCCGACCTTCGGATCTTCGGGCCTCCGGCCGGCGACGACCGCGGCGGGGTGCTGTCCTTGTCCTACCGCGACGTGCACGCGCACGACCTGGCTCAGGTGCTCGACCAGTTCGGCGTGTGCGTCCGGCCGGGCCATCACTGCGCCAAGCCCCTGATGCGCCGCTTGGGCGTCCAGGCTACGGCGCGGGCGTCGTTCTCCCTGTTCAGCGACGAGCGGGACATCGAGGTGCTGATCGAGGGACTGCTCGAAGCCGGTAGGTTGTTCGGCTGATGGCCGACCTTGAAGAGCTCTACCGCGAGATCATCCTGGACCACTACCGCTCACCGAGGAATCGCGGTGAGCTCGACTCACCGCCGGCGCACCGCGTGGAGGGCTTCAACCCTCTCTGCGGCGACGAGGTCGTGGTCTCCATGGTGGTCGAGGACGGAAAGGTGTCCGACCTCAAGATCGGTGGCTCGGGCTGTTCGATCAGCCAGTCCTCGGCGTCGTTGATGTCCGCCGCCGTGAAGGGCAAGCCGGTCGGCGAGGTGCGCCAGCTCATCCACACCTTCAAGGGGATGATGTCGATCCACGAGGCCACCCTCGAGCATGACGGCGACCGGGACGGGGCCGAGGCCGCGGAGCCCGAGGAGATCAACCTCGACAAGCTCGGTGAGCTCGCCGCGCTCCAGGGCGTCGTGAAGTTCCCGGTGCGCATCAAGTGCGCGACCCTCAGCTGGAACGCGCTCTCCCAGGGCCTCGACGAGGTGGACGCCGAAGCGTCCTAGCTGTCCTAGCTGAGCCGCCGTGACGGCGCCGGCGAGCACGGGCGGCCGGTTCCCGAAGAAGCAGATTCCATCGGAGGCGGTCTCCGCTGAGTGGTGCCAGGACGAGAAACAGATCTGTGGAGAGTCCCGGCGGACAAGTGGCCGGTCCACGGAACGCCCCTCCGTCCACTCCCTAGGCAGGGCTGCACTGTGTCGGGTTGAACGAGGGCGGCGCGGTCGCCGCCGGCGTGGCGGCCGCACTCCCCGAAGCCGGCGTGGCCGTGCTCGCCGGCACAACGGTCGTCGGCGTGATCGTTGGCGGCGGATTGGGGTTGCCCGATGCGTCGGGCGGCGGATTGGTGGGCGTGACGAGGCTGGAGCCGAACACGTTGACGAGCATCTGCTGGGCCGCCGGCTGGTCCACGGTCAGCACGCTTCCGAGACTGCCGAAACCGTTGGCCGCCACCGTGGGGAGGGTCTGTCCCTGCAGCCCCGCCGGATTGTAGGAGTGATAGGTGAGGGCCAGCCCGATCAGCTCGTTGAAGCCGAAGCCGTCATCGATCTGAATGCCCTGGTGCACCGAGCCGAGGAAGGCGTTGATCGTGAGCGGGTTGACCTTCGATTTCGCCGCGCCCATGAGGGCCTTGATGAAGACGTCCTGTCGCTGGATCCGCCCGAAGTCGCTCGTCCCGTCGTACTGCCAGTAGCCGTTGGCGTAGTACTCGTAGTGGCGGGCCCGCGCCACCGCCAACGCCTGGGCGCCGTTGAGCAGCTGGCAGCCGGGCGTCGTGATGTTGAGGCCCGAGTAGGCGTCCTTGGCCGGGTAGGGGAAATTGAGATAGATGCCACCCAGCGCGTTCACGGCGTCCTGGAAGCCCGCGAAGTCGACCTGGACGACGTGGTTGATCGGGATGCCGAAGTTGGCCGTGATGGTCTTCACCAACTGGTTGGCGCCCGAGTTGTAGGACGAGTTGATCCGGTTGTACTGCCCATACTGCTGGCTGTCGGGCGAGAGCATGGACACGACGGTGTCACGTGGGATGGAGATGATGGATATCTGCTTGGTCGACGGCGTGACGCGCCACAGCTGCACGACGTCGCTGCGTTGACCCGTGACCGCCGACGCCGACCCGAAGGCCTGGGCCGCGGCGCTCGACTCACCGACGCGCGTATCCGAGCCGATGACGAGCATGGTGAACGGGCCGCCATTGGAGGACACCTCTGCAGCAACATGGATCTTGTTGATCTGGCTGTAGCGGTACCACAGGTAGGCGTAGCCGCCGCCGACCACTGCCGCGAGCAGAACGAGGGCAGCGAGGGCCGACACCACGATCTTCTTGGTCCGACTCCACCTGGGCGCTCCACTGCGCCGCGTCGTCCGCTTGGGCCGTGCCCCGGCGGCATCGATGCGCGCGCCCAGGGACCGCAGTCCTGACTCGTTGGCCACGCTGGCGGGATCGGACCCGGAACGCATCTCGCGGCCGAGCGCGGCCAGGCCCTGTTGGTTCGCGGTCCGGCCAACGCGTCTTCGGGGGGATTGCGCCGACCCGTCGCCCGTCGGACGACCGTTCGCCATGACGAGCAACGGTACCAAGCGCACTCGCCGAATTAGCGGCAGCTCCCCGCGTGCAGGTCAGCCCGGCGGCGCCTGTGGCTGCGCTGTCAATGCGGCTCGGTGTACCCCTTGTACCCCGTCTGCTCCAACTGCAACGCCAGGGCTGCATCGCCGGTGGCAACGACGCGACCGTCGACCAGGACGTGCACCAGGTCAGCCTCGAGCTGCACGAGGAACCGGTTGAAGTGCGTGATGGCAAGGATGCCCACGCCCCATTCCGTGGTGGCCTGCTGCAGCCGGCTCGCCACCTCTCCCAGCGCGTCAACATCGAGCCCCGAGTCCACCTCGTCGAGGATGGCGACGGCAGGATG
Source organism: uncultured Acidimicrobiaceae bacterium (assembly GCA_963744225.1). Lineage (GTDB taxonomy): Bacteria > Actinomycetota > Acidimicrobiia > Acidimicrobiales > RAAP-2 > Bog-473. Next base: position 1,848,279 of record CAVUSV010000004.1, on the reverse strand, counting down.
GAGGACGCCGAGCTGGACCATCTCGGTGCGCTTGCGCTCGCCGCCCGACAGGTCGACGTTGAGCGGGCGGCGCAGCAGCCTGGGGTCGAGGCCGACGCCCTTGGCCTCCTCGAGCATGCGGTCACTGAGTGCATTAGTCGGGGCGACGTCCGGCACGTCCACTCCCACGTCGGCGCCGTCGCCGTCTCGCTCTGCTGCTGCGGCGAGGAGCGAGTGGAGGCTGACGCCCGGCACCTCTACCGGATGCTGCAGCGCAAGGAAGAGTCCGGCACGGGCGCGCTCCAGGCCGGCAGCCCCACCAATTCCTGTCCGTCCAACGTGATACTGCCGGCCGTCACCTCGGTTCCGGGACGGCCCATGAGCGCGTGGGCCAGGGTGCTCTTTCCCGAGCCGTTCGGCCCCATGATCACGTGCACCTCGCCGCTGCGCACCGTGAGGTCGACGCCGTGCAGCACCTCTCGGCCACCCGCCGACGCGTGCAAGCCGCGCACCTCGAGCACGTGCTCGTCGCTCACGGCAGCACCACGGACACGGTGTCGCCGTCGACCGCAAGTTCGTAGACATTGATGGGCCGCGTCGCGGGCAGTGAGCATGGCTCGCCCGTCAAGAGGTCGAAGGTGCTGCCGTGGCGCGGGCACTCGATCTGGCACTCGTCTGCCCACACCTCACCCTCGGCCAGCGAATAGTCCTCATGGCTGCATTCGTCGTCCACGGCATGAAACGTCTCGTCACCGCAGCGGACCAGCGCGATGCGGCGTCCGCCCACGTCGAAGCGCCGCGCCTCGCCCGGCGCCAACTCGTCGGTTTTGCAGAGCACCACGGTCTCAGACACCGGCGACCACCCGCCGGCCACCGAGGGCCGTACCGAGGCGGTCGTGCACCTCGCGCGCCAGGAGCGGGGAGAGAGCGGGAATCGGTCCCCGGTCGATGATGGCATCGAAGAAGCCCCGCACGATGAGTGCCTCGGCTACCTCGGGCGCCACCCCGCGCGACTCGATGTAGTAACGCTGGTCCTCGTCGATTGGCCCGACCGTCGACGCATGAGAGCACTTGACGTCGTTCTCGAGGATGTCGAGGTTGGGCACTGAGTCGGCGTGCGCCCCTTCATCGAGCACCAAGTTGTGGTTGGTCTGGCGGGCGTCGCTGCGGACCGCACCTCGGTGGACCCGGATCAGCCCGCTGTAGACCGACCGCGAATGCCCTGCAACGGCGCCCTGGCACAGCAGCTCACTCGTGGTCCGCGGGGCCTCGTGGTCTTGCAGAGTCCGGATGTCGTGCACCTGTGTCCCGTCGCCCAGGTACGCGGAGAGCACCTCGCATGAGGCATCCCTGCCGTCCAGCGCGACGTCGGCGCGCACCCGGCCATAAGAGCCACCGAGGCCGACGGTGAAGGTGCGCAACGACGACCCGCTCGACCCCCGCGCCGCCAGTCGGCCGATCGACCAGGCTGCGCCGCCGAGGATCTGCAGCGACACGTACGAGAGCGAGGCGCCCGGGGCGGCCGAGAGCTCGGTCACCGGGACGACCAGCGAGCGCCTCGCGCCCTCGGCGCCGGCGAAGACCTCGACAACGGAAAGGCGCGCACCCTCGCCGGCCCGCACGACAGTGCGCGGGAATGCGGCCGATCCCGGCTCGCACCAGTGGACGACCAGCACCGGCTCTTCCACGTCGACTCCCGCAGGCACATCGACGAAGACGGGATCGGGGGTGAAGGCATCGTTGAGGCGAACCAGGGCATCACCGCCACGCTGCACCGACCCGATGAGGTCGCGCGACGACGGCACTTCGTCGGCCCGACCGAACGCGAAACCCGCCGCCTGTCCGGTCGTGGCCGTGGCGAAGGCCCCGGGACGACCGTCGTGCACGAGCACGGTGCCCGCCGTTGACCCGAGAGCACCGCGGAGGGCGGCGAGCAGGTCGTTTCCGGGCGAACTCGGCTTGGGGCCGGGTTCGTCGGCGCGTCCGGCGCGAACTCCTCGAGGACGAGGTCATTGATCGGCGAGTAACGCCAGACCTCCTCGCTCTCGGAGGGCAACGGGGTCGACGCGAAAGCCGCGTAACCGGCGGCCCGCCGTTCGCGGAGCCAATCGGGGCCCGCAAGGCCCGCGGACGCCTCGGCGCTGAAGGTATGCAGGGTCAAATCCTCTTTCGGGTGCGAAGGCGGCCCATGCACTCTAGTGGCCCCCCATCGGGTTCCCCACCAGGCGGTTAGCCTGCGGGGCATGGGAGGAATTCGCTGGTTTTGAGTCACCGGTGCTGAGCATGGAGCACGACGAGGGCGTGGCCACGGTGTGGTTGGACCGGGCCGAGGCGCGCAACGCCATGGGCCAGGACCTGTGGCGGGACCTCCCCCGCGCCATGGCCGTCGTGGGAGAGGACGCGGCGGTGCGAGCCGTCGTCGTCGCGGCCAAGGGGCCCCACTTCTGTGTCGGTCTCGACCTCAAGGAGATGGGGAGCGTGTTGGCGGGCGACGCGGCGGGGGCGGGAGCGGGGGCGGCGGGCGGGGACGGTACGGGCACGACCGCGGCTTCCATGGCGGCCCGGGCGCGGGCCGGCCGCCGCGAGGTGCTTCGGCTCCAAGACGCCATCACGGCGATCGCGCGCTGCCCCAAGCCAGTCATCGCAGCGGTGCACGGCTACTGCATCGGTGGCGGCGTCGACCTCATCGCCGCCTGTGACATCCGCCTGGCCTCCTCCGACGCCGTGTTCTCCGTCCGGGAGGCCAAGATGGCGATCGTCGCGGACCTCGGCAGCCTGCAGCGCTTGCCGGCGATCATCGGTCCGGGCCACCTTGCTGAGCTGGCCTACACGGGCAAGGACATCACCGCCGAGCGGGCCAAGGAGATCGGTCTGCTGAACGACGTGACGACCGACGCCGAGGGCGTACTCAAGGCGGCACGTGCTCTGGCGGCTGAGATCGCCGCCAACTCCCCATTGGCGGTACAGGGCACCAAGGCCGTCCTGGCCGCAATCGAGGGAAAGACGGTGGCGGAAGGCCTCGACTACGTGGCCACCTGGAATGCGGGGATGCTGGCCTCCGACGACCTGACTGAAGCGGTCACGGCCTTCATGGAGAAGCGGACGCCCAGGTTCACCGGGCGGTAGCAGCGCGGGCAGCCGCCGAGCGCTCAGCGCTTCCGACGCCACCAGCGCCTGGCAGAGCGCTCCCGCCGGGCGTCCTCGGCCCGCACCTCTTCGAGAACGTCGGGGCGCCACCTCGTTGACGATGTCCTCGGCCGAGCCGAGGAGCTCGGCGATGTCGGTCCACCGGACCCCGGGCTCGTCCTCGAGCGCGGGCTCGACCAGGCTGCCGTGGACCCATCCCACGTCGGCCATGCGGCGGTGGTACGAGGGGCAGTTCTCGGGGCAACGCCACGGCGCCTCGGGGGCGAGGTCGAGCACGCAGAACCGGGCCGCCTCGCCGGAGGCGTAGGTCCGGCTCTGGAAGTGGATGCATTCCTCGCGCATCGGCACGGCTCTATGGTGCCACGCCGCAGTCGAGTCGGCGTCCGGTCGTCAGCCGACCGAGCCTTCCATCTGCAGCTCGATGAGGCGGCTCCACTCCACCGCGTACTCCATGGGCAGCGTCCGGGTCACCGGCTCGATGAAGCCGTTCACGATCATGCCCATCGCCTGCTGCTCCGAGAGTCCCCGGCTCATCAGGTAGAAGAGCTGGTCGTCGCCGACCTTCGAGACGGTGGCCTCGTGACCGATGCGGGCGTCGCGCTCCCCGACCTCCATGTAGGGCTTGGTCTCCGAGATCGACTCGTCGTCGAGGAGGAGCGCATCGCAGCGCACGAAGGACTTCGACCCGTGCGCCTCGGGGTCGACGTGGACCTTGCCCCGGTAGGTGGTGATGCCGCCGTCCTTGGAGATCGACTTCGAGACGATGGTCGACGTCGTCTCCGGCGCGATGTGGTACATCTTGGCGCCGGCGTCCTGGTGCTGGCCCGCCCCGGCGTAGGCGACCGAGAGCACCTCGCCGCTCGCCTTCGGGCCCATCAGGTACACCGACGGGTACTTCATCGTCAGGCGCGAGCCGATGTTGCCGTCGATCCACTCGACGTGCGCCTCGGCCTCGGCGCGGGCTCGCTTGGTGACGAGGTTGTAGACGTTGGTCGACCAGTTCTGGATCGTCGTGTAGGTGATGCGCGAGCCCGGCAGCGCGACGAGCTCGACGACGGCCGAGTGGAGCGAGTCGGTCGAGTACACCGGCGCCGAGCAGCCCTCGATGTAGTGCACCTGCGACCCCTCGTCGGCGATGATCAGCGTCCGCTCGAACTGGCCCATGTTCTCGGCGTTGATCCGGAAGTAGGCCTGCAGCGGCATGTCCACCTTCACGCCCGGCGGCACGTAGATGAACGAGCCTCCCGACCACACGGCCGAGTTGAGGGCGGCGAACTTGTTGTCGTTGGGCGGGATGATCTTGCCGAACCACTTGCGCACGATCTCGGGGTACTCGCGCACGGCGGTGTCCATGTCGGAGAAGAGGACGCCCTGGGCCTCGAGGTCCTCGCGGTTGCGGTGGAAGACGACCTCGGACTCGTACTGCGCGGTCACGCCGGAGAGGTACTTGCGCTCGGCCTCGGGGATCCCGAGCTTCTCGTAGGTGTTCTTGATCGCGTCGGGCAGGTCCTCCCACTTGTCGACCTGGCCGCCCGTCGGCTTGATGTAATAGAAGATGTCGTCGAAGTCGAGGTTGGGCATCTGCGGTTGGCGAACCAGGGCGCCATCGGCTTGCGCTCGAAGTGCTTCAGGGCGCGCAGCCGGAAGTCCCGCATCCACTCGGGCTCGCCCTTCATCTCGGACATCTCGCGGACGATGGACTCGTTCAGCCCCTTCTTGGGCTTGAAGACGTAGTCCTCGGCGTCGCTCCAGCCGAGCTGGTAGCGACCGAGGTCGAGATCCGTTGTGGCCATGTGGCTCCTGAAGTCGGGGAGGGGAAAATTTCTCCTACGTAGATAGTAACAACTACCCGGGCCTGCCGAAACGTCTCATTCCCGCCACCACCGTGTCGGCCGCGTGGCAGGCTCTTCCTCCATGGCCGCCCCCCCGAGTGCCCCCCGCCGCCCCCACGTCGTCTCGGCCCACGGAGACGACCGGGAAGATCCCTGGTTCTGGCTGCGCGACCGGGAGGACCCCGAGGTCCTGTCCTACCTCGAGGCCGAGAATGCCTACACCGACCCGAGACGGCACCGCTCGGCACCCTGCGTGGCGCCCTCTTCGAAGAGATGAAGGCCCGCATCAAGGAGACCGACATGTCGGTGCCGGCCCGGCGGGGTCCGTGGTGGTACTACACGCGCACCGAGGAGGGGAAGGACTACGCCATCCACTGCCGGCGACCCGCCCGCGGCCGCGACGAGCTCCCGCCGGCCGGCGAACCCGGAGGCGAGGAGCAGATCCTCCTCGACGAAAACCAGCTGGCCGAGGGCGCGGAGTACTTCGCCCTCGGCGGCGCCGCGGTGAGCCACGACCACCAGTGGCTGGCCTACTCGACCGACCGCACCGGCTACGAGAAGTACGAGCTGCGCTTCCGGCCGCTCGACGCCGAGACGCCACCTCGATCGCCGCCGAGTCGGTGCCCGAGACCGGGTACGGCCTGGCCTGGTCCGCCGGCGCCGACTTCGTCTTCTACGTCCGCCTCGATGAGGCGCAGCGCCCCTTCCGGTTGTGGCGCCACCGCCTCGGCTCCGATCCCGCCGGCGACGTGCTCGTCCTCGAGGAGAGGGATCGTCGCTTCTCCCTCGGCGCCGGTTCGACCCGGGACAACGCCTTCGTGCTGATCGGGCTGCACAGCACGAACACCACCGAATGGCTCGCCATCCCTTCGGACGCCCCGCTGAGCGAGCCCCGGTCGTGATCCCACGCCGAGAGGGCGTCGAGTACGCCGTCGATCACCTCACGCAAGCCTCGGGCGGCGCGGGCTGGTTCGTTGTCCTGACCAACGAGGAGCGCAGGACTTCCGCGTCCTGGCGGCCCCCCATGACGCACTGGGATCGGACGCCCCCTGGCGCGAAGTGGTACCGCACCGCCCCGGCGTGCGCGTCGAGGACGTCGACGCCTTCGGTGGTGCTCTCGTTCTGAGCGAGCGCGCCGAGGCGCAGACCCGGGTACGCGTCCTGCCGCTGCCCGAGCGCAGCGACCCCTTCGACGACGACCTCCTGGCGTCGAGTTGGATCGTCCCCTCCATCGACAGCCCCTCGTCAACCTGGCTGGGCGCCAACCCCGAGCCCGACGCGGCGGTCCTGCGCATCGGCCGGACCTCCATGGTCACGCCGTCGAGCGTCCTGCAGGTCGCTCTGGCGGACCGGGAGGAGACGCTGCTCAAGCAGGAGCCGGTCCTGGGCGACTTCGACCCGTCGCGCTACACCACCTACCGCGAATGGGCCGTCGCCCCCGACGGGACGAGGATCCCGATCTCGGTGGTCCACCGGGTGGGGCTGACGTTGCCTGCGCCCACCGTGCTCTACGGGTACGGCGCCTACGAGATCTGCATCGACCCGTCCTTCTCGCACCACCGGCTCTCCCTGCTCGACCGCGGCGCGGTCTTCGCCATCGCGCACGTGCGCGGTGGCGGCGAGCTGGGCCGCGGCTGGTACGAGGGCGGCCGCATGGAGCACAAGGCCAACACGTTCTCGGACTTCATCGCCAGCGCCCGCCACCTCACCGGGGCGGGGATCGCCCGCGCCGGTGCCACTGGCCGGCCGGGGCGGGTCGGCCGGTGGCCTGCTCATCGGCGCCGTGGCCAACGAGGCGCCCGACCTCTTCCGCGCCCTGGTGGCCGAGGTGCCCTTCGTGGACTGCGTCACGACGATGCTCGACGACGAGCTCCCGCTCACGGTCGGCGAGTGGGAGGAGTGGGGGAACCCGCTGGCCGACGAGGCGGCCTACCGCCGCATGCTGACCTACTCCCCCTACGACAACGTGACGGGCCAGAACCCCGATGGGACGCCGCGCACCTATCCCGACCTCTTCGTCACCGCCGGGCTCAACGACCCCCGGGTCTCGTACTGGGAGCCGGCGAAATGGGTGGCCAAATTGCGCTCCGTGTCGCCGACCACCAGGGTCTTGCTGCACACCGAGCTCGGGGCAGGCCACGGAGGGCCGTCGGGCCGCTACGAAGCGTGGAAGGAGGAGGCTCTGGTGCTGGCCTTCCTCCTCGACGCGCTGGGCCTCGCCCCGCTCGCTGACACCTAAGCCGTGGAGGGAGTCTGGAAGCTCAGCGTGAAGGGCGCCTGGAACCCCGCCGGCAACGACACGGTTGCGCCGTTGACGGTGGCCGCGAAGGCGGCCGGCGCCCCGGCGATCACCGTCACGGGACCGGTGGCTGCCACGGTGTGCGACTGGCCCGAGAAGAGCGTGGCGGTGAAGAGCACCAAACCCGTTGCCGTGTCCGTGGCCTCGACCCAGCACGCGCCCGTCGTCGCAGAGAGGGAAAGTGCGTAATTGGGGGCGGCCACCTGATAGGTCGCCCCTTGGCCCGTGCCGGCCTGCGGGGCGGAGACGGCGGACACGGCGGGGAGCGTCGTCGAGGTCGTCGTGGCTTCGTGACGGGCAGCGTGATGATGGGCCGGTGGCGTGGTGGCCGTCGTGGCCGTCGCCTTCCCGTGGCGCGGCGGCGAGCTCGTGTGCATCCCGGTGATGATCAACACCACGATGAGTGCGATCACGGCCGCGACCGCGGCCGCAGGCCCAGCCGAGGCGACGGGGGCGGTGGTTGATGGACTCCATGACGGCGTCTTCGCTGCCGCTCATGAAGCTCGCATGGACCGCCTCGGGGCCGTCCTCCTCGAAGGTCACCGGTTCGGCGGGGTTCGCCACCGGCGGCGGGGGTGCGGGTGGGACAACCGGCCGCCCCGGCTCGGTGAGGCGCACCGCGGACGACCCCGAGACCCGCAGGGCGCTGGCCGGGAAGGACGCTTCGTCGTCGCCGTTCAGGTGACTGGCGACCGGGAGGTGCGTCCGCATCTCCTCGAGCGTGTGCAGCTGGCGGTGATAATGCTCCACGGAGTGCACGTCGTCGTGGGAGCGCCGGCGCACCAGCACGGTCGCGGCGAGTCCCAGCACGACCACCACACCGACGATCCCACCCACAATCACTAAGCCCTATTCAACAGGATGCGTCAACCGCAAAGGGCCGCGGCCGGCGGAGCGAAGTGGGGGCGATCCGTCTCAACCCGGGCAGCCGGCGCCCGAGCGCCGGAAGAGGCTCAGCCGGCGAGGCGCGGACGGATGTTCTCGGGGATGTCGCTGCGGCGCGGGTTGCTCTGGTCGCGCGCCGAGAGGATGGGCTCGCTGACGCCCCAGTCCGCCCCGACGGCCGGGTCGTCCCAGGCCAACCCGAGCTCGTCCGCCGGGTCGTAGTAGTTGTCCACCAGGTACGTGAGCAGGATGTCGCTGAGTGCGGCGAAGCCGTGGGCGACACCCGGAGGGATGTAGATGCCCTGGTCCACCGCACCGTCCAGCTCAATCACCTCGGTCGCACCGTCGGTTCTCGACCCCAGCCGCAGATCGTGCAGGACGACCCGGAGCCGCCCCCGCAGGGCGTACCAGTAGTCCGCCTGGTGAAGGTGGAAATGCAGGCCGACGAGTGCGCCCGCCTGCTTCTCCGAACGGTTGCCCTGCACCATCTCGCGGCCGTTGGGGAACCAGTTGCGACGGTAGGTCTCGACGAAGCGGCCCCGCTCGTCGCCGTGCACGTCGGGCCGGACCACGACGACGTCGTCGATCACGGAAGAAAGGATCAGTTCTGGCATCGGGCGAACGGTAGCGGCTCCCCCGTCAGGGGGCGAAACGGCCGAAGCCGGACCGGTAGAACAACAATGGGGACCCTTCGGCGATGTCCATGGCCACGACGTGACCGGTGACCAGCTCGTGGTCCCCTCCGTCGAAGATGTCGCCGAGCCGGCACTCGACCACGGCCAGGGAACCGTTGATCACGGGCGACCCCGTGATGCCAGGCGACCAGGCGACGCCGTCGAATTTGTCGCCGCCCGACACGGCGAACGCTCGGCCCAGCGCCTCTTGATGCTCCTCCAGGATGTTGACGCAGAACGCCCCCGCCTGGGCGATGCGGGGCCAGCTCGTCGAGCTCCGGGCGGGCGCCAGGATCACCATGGGCGGGTCGAGGGAGAGTGCGGCGAACGACTGGCAGGTGAAGCCCACCGGCTCGCCGTCCTCGAGCGCGGTGACGATCGTGATGCCGGTGGCGAAGTGGCTGAGCACCTCGCGAAACCGGGCCTGGTCGAGGCCCGACACGAGCCTTATGCCTTGCCGAGGTCGATCGACTGCGATTCGTGGGCCGAGGACACCTCGTCGACGCGCTTGGCCTCGGGGAGCCGACGGGCCTGGTTGAGGATCCGGTCGAGCTCGCGGTCGGTGTGGGAAGGGTCGTGGTGTGAGAGCAGCAGGCGCCGGGCGCCCGTCTCGGCCGCGACGTGCACGGCGTAGGCCGCGGTGGAGTGGCCCCAGTCGGCCTTGTCCGAGAACTCGTCGTCGGTGTACTGGCCGTCGTGGATCAGCAGATCGACCCCTTGGCACAACTCGAGCACGGCGTCGGGAATGGCGCGGCGGTCGAGCGGCGCCTGGTGGTCGGACATGTAGGCCACCGAACGGCCCTCCGCCTCGATGCGGAAGCCGAGCGTGACGCCGCTGTGCGGGATGGGCCGCGCCATGACCTTGGCGGAGCCGATGGAGAAGTCCTCCGCGCCGACGTCGACGGTGATCAGCTCGCCGCGGAACTGCTCCATGTGGATCGGGAAGACGGGCGGCTGCACCGCCGCATGGAGGGCGTCCTTCAGGGTGCCCTTGGGCTGCGCCGGCCCGTACACGGTCAGGCGGGCGCCGGGGTCGTGCAGCGGGCCGAAGAAGGGGATGCCCAGAATGTGGTCGAAATGCAGGTGCGTGAGGAGCGCCGTGGCCTGCATCGGGGTCCCGAGCGCGCGGACCTCCCGGTGCATGACGTCCCCCAGCGCACGCAGGCCGGTCCCCAGATCGACGATGAGCGGTTCGTCCCCCTCAATATCGATCACGAGGCACGACGTGTTCCCCCCGTACCTTCGATACCGGTCCCCCGAACACGGGCACGACCCCCGCACGCCGTAGAACGTGACGTTCACCCACGCGACGTTAGCTGGCGCCGGGCCACTACGTTCTGCACGCATGGAGGAGCGGACCATCACTGCGAACGGTCTCGAGTTCGCCTGTCTCTCCGACGGACCCGCGGACGGGCCGCTCGCACTGTGCCTGCACGGGTTCCCCGATACCGCCCACACCTGGCGCTACCTGCTCCCCGAGTTGGCCACCGCCGGCTTCCACGCCGTGGCGCCGTTCATGCGCGGCTACGCCCCCACCCCGGTTCCCGCCGACGGTCGCTACCAGCTCGGGGCTCTGGTGCGCGATCTCAATGCCCTGCACGAGGCATGCGGGGGTGGGCCCGACGCCGTCGTGGTCGGCCACGACTGGGGGGCGCTGGCCACCTACGGCGCGGTGGCGACGGCGCCCGAGCGCTGGCGACGCGCGGTCACCATGGCGGTGCCCCCGACGGCATCGATCGGCATGTCACTGTTCAGCTACGCGCAGCTCCAACGGAGCTGGTACATGTTCTTCTTCCTCTCGCCGCTGGCGGAGGTGGCGCTGCCGCTCGATGACTACTCCTTCATCGACCACCTCTGGCGCGACTGGTCCCCGGGCTACGACGGCACGTGGGACGTCGCGCGGGTGAAGGAGTCCATCGGCGATCCCGAGGGCATAGCAGCCGCCATCGGTTACTACCGCGCCCTCTACGACCCCTCGCTGCAGGTCCCCGAGCTGGCGGACGAGCAGGCGGCCTCGCTGCTGCCCACGCCGAAGCCGACGCTCTATCTCCACGGCCGCGACGACAACTGCATGCTGCTCACGTCGATCGGGTCCCCCCTCGACTTCCTCGCCGAGGGCTCCGCCATGGAGATCGTCGACGGCACCGGCCACTTCTTGCACGTGGAGCGGCCCGACGTCGTGAACCAGCGCATCGTTGCCTTCCTGACCTCGCCTTAAGCGTCACCACCAAGGCGTGGCCACCTCGCCGGCACGCCGTCAGCAGAGGCGGAGGACGGGGTCCTTTCCTCCGGACCACCCGGCGAAGCCCTCGGTCACCAGCGAACCCGCCACCCGCTGTGCCCGGGCCGGATCGTCTGGCCAGCCGCACGCTCCGGCGAGTTGCTCCCGCGGCACCGCCGCGGTGCCGCAGCGCCTCGAGCAGCCGGCCCCTCCCCTGTCGGTCCGAGCCGCTGAACGCTCCCTGGGGACGCGCGGCCGGACTCAGTCGCCACGGGTCGGGACCGGTCCCTCCCCCGCGGCGCCACGCGCACTGGCGGCGCAGCGGGCAGCGCGCACAGTTGGGCTGCGCTGCGGTGCACACGGTGGCGCCGATGTCGAACATGGTCTGGTTGAACTCCCACGAGAGCCCGGCGGGGACGAGCCGGTCGCCCAACCGGGTCGCCACGGCAGGCGTCAGGGCCACACCCGAGAACGCACGCGCGAGGACCCGCACTGCGTTGGTGTCGACGGCCGCCACGTCCTCCCCAAAGGCGAAGGACCGCACGGCCCGCGCCGTGTAAGGGCCGACGCCGGCCAGGGCGCGCAACGCTGCGTCCTCCCGCGGCACCCTCCCGCCGTGGTCGCCGACGACGCTGGCAGCCGCTCGGTGCAAGTTCAGGGCCCGCCGGTTGTAGCCGAGGCCTGACCACTGGCGCACCACGGCTGCCGGGCCCGCCCGCGGCGCACTCGGTCGGAGTCCCGAAGGCGGCGACGAACCGCCGGTAGTGGGGCACCACCCGCTCGACCTGGGTCTGCTGGAGCATCACCTCGGAGACAAGGATCCGCCATGGGTCCCGCGTGCGCCGCCAGGGCAGGTCCCGCCGGTGCTCGGCACCCCACTCGAGCACCTGGCGCCGGAAGCGCCGCACCCGGTCGGCCCCGAACGAGGCCTCAGTCCCAGACGTCGTCGCCGTAGGGCCGCTGCCGCGCCGGGGCGGACGCCGTCTTCCAGACCATCAGCTTGCGCCGGAAGTAGCAGACCTCCTCGCCGCGCTGGTTGAAGGCCTTGGTCTCGACGGTCACGATCCCCCGGTCGTCCTTCGACTTGGACGGCGTGGACTCGAGCACCCGCGTCTCCGCGTAGATCGTGTCGCCGTGGAAGGTGGGCGAGCGGTGCAGGAGCGATTCGACCTCGAGATTGGCGATACACGAACCGCTGACGTCGGGGACACTCATCCCGAGGGCGAGTGAATAGACGAGGTTGCCCACCACGACGTTCTTGCCCTGCACGGTCTCGTGCTCCGCAAACCACGCGTTGGTGTGCAAAGGATGGTGATTCATCGTCATCATGCAGAACAAGTGGTCGTCGTATTCGGTGATCGTCTTGCCGGGCCAGTGGCGGTAGATGTCGCCGGGGACGAAGTCCTCGAGGTAGCGGCCGAACGGGCGGTCGTATACCGTCACTCGGCCACCTCTGGGCGCGGACGGGTCGTGAAGCCCAGTGACGCGCCGGGCAACGACTCACCGTCAATGGTCAGCCGCCAGGCGTAGCGGGTCCCCGGCGCCAGCGGGATGGGCCCCAGGTTGACGGCCAGGGCCACGTCGATCGGGGAGCCCTCGGGAATCCCCTGCGGCTGGCTGACGGTGAATTCGCCGCGAACCTCGACGGGCTGGGTCCCCTCTGCTGTCTCCATCAGCACCGGCCGGCCGTCGGCATCCTCGAGGAAAAGCTCCCAGTGATGTGACGCCTCGGCCTCGTGCCAGTCGACGTCGATTTTCAACGCGACAGCGGAAGGGACGGGGTCGGGGCCCGTCATGCTCCATCCGCCCCCGAGGATATAGAGCTTGCCGTCGGCCACTTGAGCTGCGTCACACAGCAACATCGTCACTTTCACGGGGAAGGAGGTTATCGGTCCGCCCGGGTTGCACGAGAAAGAGGGACAAGATCCCGGCGGGGTGCGTCATCCGAGTCCGCCGGGACGGGGCACGGGGCGTCTGCTGGTGGGGCACCGTAGAGTGCGGGCCAATGAAGGAGCCGAGGGCGGTCGGGCGCAGTGAGTGAGCTCAAGGGGCTGCGCGACGACGTCTACCGCCGCCCTCTGGCGACGGCACTGTTGCGCCTCGGGCTCGGGCCCGGATGGCGCTGCGTCGACGTCGGCGCCGGGGGCGGCGACGTGTCAGTCGCGCTGGCCGAGATGGTCGGCCGTGATGGCCGCGTCTACGCGGTCGACAGCGACCCCCTTGCGCGCGACGAGGTTGCCCGCGCCGCCGCGGCGCACGCGGAGGTGATCGCCCTCACACAGGCCGGCGAGGATCTCTCGCTGCCCGAGGCGGTGGACCTCGCCTTCTGCCGCTTCCTGCTGCTCCACGTGCTCGAGCCCGTCGACGTGGTCCGCATGATGGCGCGCGCCGTCCGGCCCGGCGGGTGGGTGGTGGCTCAAGAACCCATCACGTCGGCGGGACGGATCGCCGGGTCACCGCTGTCGATGCCCGATGCCCGCCATCCCGACGTCGGCGCGCTGTTGCCCGCGCTGGTGCTCGACGCCGGGCTCGAGGTTGTCGACGCCTGGGCCGAAGCCCCCGCTGGTGTCGGACCCGGACCGGTGGCGCGCTATCTCGAGTCACTCACGGGGGTTGACCCCGGCGACGACCCGGTGGTCCTGCCGCCGCTCGTGACGGTGATCGGCCGTCGGGGCTGAGCAGCAACGCGTGCCCCTCCCGCAGAGGGGCGCTCGGGCAAGCCAGTAGGGTCGCACCCCGTGACGACGCCCTCGGTACCACGGATCGCCGGCGCCGCCGAGGCGGTCGAGGTCGCTCAGCGCCTCGTCGACCGGGGCTGTGCCTCGGTCCGCGACCGCGGTGGCGTCGACGCCAATCAAGTCGTGGCCTACGACGTGGCACACGCTGCCGCCGCAGTCGCCACGGCACGTGCGGCCCTCGAATATGGCGAGCGCGGAGCGGTCGAGGCCCGTATCGCGACCGCGTTCGTGGCCGACGTCGTCGCCGATCTTGCCGGCAAGGTGGCCGGACGCGAGGCGCTGTGGGGGATCGAGGCCGACTGGGCCGCGCCGACGGCCGCCTTCCTCGAGGCGCAGCGCGAACCTTCGGTCCTGGCCGGACTGGCCCGGACGGAGGGGCCGCGGCACCTCGGGGATGACTTCGAGCTGGTCCGGGAAACCTTCCACCGCTTCGCCGAGGAAAAGGTGCGACCCCACGCAGAACACGTGCACCGGGCCAACGCCGACATACCCGAGGAGGTCATCGAAGGACTGGCTGAACTGGGCGGCTTTGGTCTGTCCGTGCCCGAGGAGTTCGGCGGCTTCGCAACCGGCGGGGAGAGTGACTACTTGGGCATGGTCGTCGCCACCGAGGAGTTGAGCTGGGGCTCGCTCGGCGTCGGCGGATCGCTCATTACCCGGCCCGAGATCCTCACCCGGGCCCTGGTCTACGGCGGCACGGAGGAGCAGAAAAAACAGTGGCTTCCCAAACTTGCCTCGGCCGAGATCCTCGCCGCCGTGGCGGTGACGGAGCCTGACTACGGGTCCGACGTGGCCAACATCGTGACCGCGGCGATGCCGGTGGAGGGCGGATGGATCATCAACGGCGTCAAGACGTGGTGCACCTTCGCCGCCCGGGCGGACGTCCTCATGCTCCTGGCGCGGACTGACCCCGACCGCTCCCTGGCCCACCGCGGCATCTCTATGTTCATCGTCGAGAAGCCGCGCGGCGACGGCCACGGCTTCGTCTTCTCGCAGCAGGACGCGCCCGACCGCCCAGCCGACGTCCCGCCGGGACGCCTGGAGGGTCGCCCCATCGACACGATCGGCTACCGCGGCATGCACTCCTACGAGTTGGCCTTCGAGAATTGGTTCGTCCCCGAGGCCAACCTCGTCGGCGGCAGCGAGGGGCTGGGCAAGGGCTTCTACCTCCAGATGCAGGGTTTCGAGAACGGACGGCTGCAGACGGCGGCCGCGCGCGCTCGGCGTCATGCAGGCCGCCTACGAGGCGGCCGCTTCGTACGCCGCCGAGCGCAAGGTGTTCGGGTCACCGATCGGCGACTACCAGTTGACCCAGGCCAAGCTCGGGCGCATGGCGGTCATCATCCAGGCGACGCGCCAGGGTTCGTACCATGTCGCCCGCCTCATGGCGCGTGGCGAGGGGACTCTCGAGGCTTCGATGGTCAAGGCCTACGTGTGCCGCGCCGCCGAATGGGTGACGCGCGAGGCCATGCAGATCCACGGCGGCATGGGTTACGCGGAAGAGTTCCCGGTGAGCCGCTACTTCGTCGACGCCCGGGTGCTCTCCATCTTCGAGGGAGCCGACGAGACGCTCGCCTTGAAGGTCATCGCGCGCCGCCTCATCGGCTGAAGCTGGCGCGGCTGGCGGTGGCGAAGCTCAGCCGGGACTGCGGGTGAGACCGGCGCGCTCGCCACGGCTGACGAACTTGATGGCCATCTTCCGGCTGGCCTCGTCGATCATCTCGTCGCCGAACATGACGGCGCCCTTGCGGTCGTCCTCGGTGGCCTTCTGGTACGCGTCGAGAATGTCGAAGGCCCGGTCGAACTGTTCCTGCGTCGGCGAGTACACCTCGTTGAGCATAACGGCCTGGTCGGGTGTGAGAGCCCACTTGCCGTCGTAGCCGAGCATGCGGCTGCGCATGGCGTAGGCGCGTAACGCATCGAGCTCGCGCACCTTGAGGAACGGTCCGTCGATCACCTGCAGCCCGTTGGCCCGCCCGGCCATCAGAATCCTGCTGAAGACGTAATTGAAGTGGTCGCCCGGGTACTCGGGAATCTCGATCCCACCCGTGAGGACGGGCATCTCGATGCTGGCGGCAAAGTCGGCCGGTCCGAAGATGATCGTCTCGAGCCGAGGGGACGCCGCGCAGATCTCGTCGACATTGATGAGCCCGCGCGCCGTCTCGATCTGCGCCTCGATCCCGATATGGCCGACCGGCAGGCCCGACTTCTTCTCGACCTGGGTCAACAACAGGTCGAGCGCGATGATCTCCGCCGCGGACTGCACCTTGGGCAACATGATCTCGTCGAGGCGCTCGCCCGCGTTGCCGACAACCTCGATCACATCGCCGTAGGTCCACTCGGTGTCCCACGCATTGACGCGCACGCACAGCACCCGGTCGTCCCAGGGAAGGTTCTTGATGGCGTCGACGACCTTGGGCCGGGCGCTCTCCTTCTCGAGCGGGGCCACCGCATCCTCGAGGTCGAGAAAGGTCATGTCAGCCGGGACGGTCGGCGCCTTGGCCAGGAACTTCTCGTTCGAACCCGGGGTGGACAGGCAGGAGCGGCGAGGGAGGTCGCGTGAACGTGCGGACATGAGCCGATCGTAACAAACGGACCTACGGGGACTGCTCCGGGCCACCCCGGCCGTGCCACCGCCGGACCGGCGGCGTCGGCTCAGCGAAGGTGCGCGGAGAAGAACGCCACCGTACGGTCCCACAGCGAGCGCGCCGCCTCTGCGTCGTACACCTCGGGGCGCGTGTCGTTGAAGAACGCGTGGTCCGTGCCGGGGTAGACGATGATCTCGACCGACTTGCCCATGGCGCGCAACTGCTCGGCCAACGCGTTGGCGGCCTCCGGAGTGAAGAAGCTGTCCTTCTCGGCATAGTGGCCGAGGACGGCGGCCGACATTGCCGCGTAATCGGGCTGCGCGTCGGGCCACGGGATAATGCCGTAGCACGGGACGACCGCGCCGACGGCGTCGGGACGCTGCGTCGCCAACACGAGAGCGAGTCCACCACCCATGCAGAAGCCGATGACCCCGACCTTGTCGCCCGAACTCCGGCGCAGCAGCTCGTCCACCGCGCCGCTCATGTCGCGCGCGGCCTGTTCCATCGTCATCGCCATCATCGCCTTGCCCGCCTCGTCGGGTTCGCCCGGTCGCACCTTCTGCCCGTGGTAGAGATCCGGGGCCAAGGCGACGAAGCCGGCGTTCGCGAAACGGTCACATACGTCCATGATGTGCTCGACGAGTCCCCACCATTCCTGGATCACGATGATTCCTGGCCCGGGCCCGCTCTCGGGCACCGCCAAATAGCCGCCGGCCGTCGATCCGTTGCTCGGGAATACGATCATTTCGCCCATGCACCTTTGACCGTAGTTGGTCACGGCCGTTTCTTTCTGCTTCGTTCGGCGCACGGAATCGCCGAAAACTTCGAATACTCCTATTTCAACGAGCCAGCTGGCCTTTCGTACCACTGGTACGACCGCACACGGGCGTTTCGTACCGACGGTGTTTGAACCGCTCAGGGGCTTGCTATAAGAATGGTCGAATCGTGACTGACGTAGAGCGGCTATATAACCACTCCACGCCGCGGTCTCTAAGGAGTGCCCGGGTGCTCCAGCGGGTAGGTATACCCGCATTGACCGTCGTCACAGTGTTGTCGAGCACTGTGGTGGGTTTGGCGCGCCCAGCGGCCGGGGACTCCATCACCGACGCCAAGGCCAAGGCCGCCGCAATCGAGGCGCAGCTGGCCCAAGCTCAGAATGAGATGTCGGCGCTGAGCCAGCAGTACGACGCAGCGCGCTATCACCTCTCCCAGATCAACACGAACATTGCGACGACCCAAGCCAACATCGCAGCCGACCAGGCCCAGGTCACCCAAGACAAGTCCACCCTCTCCAAGGCCGCCGTGGCCAACTACATCACCGACGGAACGGCTGCCACACAGAACCCGATCTTCAGCGGCAACGAGAAGACCCTTGGCGCCACCACGGAGTACAACAAGATCGCGCAGGGCGACATCTCGCTTGCCGTCGACAACTTGCACACCGCCGAGAACTCGCTCAACGCGCAGGTCAGCCAGCTCCAAGGCGAGCAGGCGCAGGCACAGGCGCAGGTGACCGTCGAACAGAATGCCGTCGCGCAGAACGCGCAGGCCGTGCAGCAACAAAAGAATGCCCTCGCTCAAGAGCAGGGCCAGATCGCTCAGCTCGTGCAGCAACAGCAACAGGCAGAGGCTGCCGCCGCCGCCAAGGCAGCAGCGGCGCGTCAGGCTGCTGCCGCTGCTGCCGCCGCGGCCGCGACTGCTGCGGCCGCTTCAGCGGCACCTGCGGTAGCAAGCTCCTCGGGGGGCTCGGCCGCCAGCCTGACCGGCCTCCAACAGGCACCGCCTCCACCCACTGCGGCGGGCGGCGCCGGTGCCGTCCAGGCGGCCGAGAGCCAGATCGGGGTCCCCTATGTCTGGGGCGGCGAATCTCCCGGTTCCGGATTCGACTGCTCAGGACTCACGGCGTGGTCATGGGGGCAGGTCGGGGTCGGTTTGCCGCATTTCTCGGGCGCACAGATGGCTGACTCGACGCCCGTCCCCATCAGCGACCTGCAACCGGGCGACCTCCTCTTCTACGGCCCGGGGGGCGGCGACCACGTCGCCATGTATGTCGGACCCGGCCAGATGATCGAGGCGCCCTATACCGGTGCCTCGGTGTGGGTCACATCCCTCCGCCTGGGCAGTGGCTTCGCGGGCGCCGGCCGGCCCTGACCGGCTGCTCCGTTCTTCGTACCGCACGCAAGCACCTGCACCCCTGACCTGCGCTCGCCGGTCCTAATCTTGCCCGAGCCGCGTCATGAGACCGATCCCCGTCGAATTCCACATCGGGCCGCTCCAGGTCCACACCTACGGTCTCGGGCTCGCGCTTACCTTCTGGTTCGGGTTCGTCTACTTCGAGCGGCGTCTGCGCCACAACGGGTACCGCACCGACTGGTTCGCTCCCGTCTTCCTCTGGATCATCGTCGCCGCAGTCGTCGGGGCCCGAGCCATGCATGTCTTGTCGAACCTCAGCTTCTACAGCCACAACACGGGCGACGTCTTCGCTGTCTGGCACGGCGGTCTCTCGTCGTTCGGCGGCCTCCTGGCCGCGGTACCGACCGGCATCATCCTCACGCGGCGCCGCTGTCCCGAGCTGCCCCTCGGCCGTGCGCTCGACCTGGTGGCCCCCGTGCTGATGGCGTGCTGGGCCATGGGCCGTCTGCTCGGCCCCCAGCTCATGGTGGCAGGGGGCGGCCACCCCACGCACCAGTGGTTCGGGATGTACTACGCCGGGCAGCCCGGACCCCGGCTGCCCGTGCCGATTTTCCAGGCATTGGAGGACTTCACCGTCTACCTGATCCTCATCGCCATCGAACGGCGGCTCGACCGTTGGCCCGACGGCACCCGTCGCATCGGGTACCCCTCCGGGATCGTCCTCGGCACCGGCATGGTGTTGTGGGGCATCGAGCGCTCCCTCGACGAACACCTCTGGCTCGGCGAGGACGGCCGAGTGGGCTCGACCCTTGTCCAGCTGGCGGGCATCCTGCTCGTGGCCGGTGGCGCGATCATTCTCGTGCGCACACGGGCCCGTTGGAAGGAATGGCTGCGGACGCACCACGCGTCTGGTGCTGCCGTGCAGGTGGAGGGGGCGGACCAACCCGCCTGAGCGCGGCGGCCGTTCCGGAACCGGAACCGGCTACTCGTCGCGTTGGTGGATAACCCGAGCGGTGCGCTTGCGCGTACGGTCGCCCTGGCGCTCTATGGCGAGAGCGTCGCCATCTTTGAAGATCCATCCCACTTCGCACCAGGGGCGGATGTCGGGCAGCGCTTGCCGAAGCCCCGCAGTGCAGTCCGTGCCCTCGTCGAACCGAGAGCCCACACTGTCGGTCGCCTCGTCCTCCATGTTCCGAACCGCCTCTCGTGGCGCTCGCTGCCCGCATCCCGCGCACTGGACAGGCTAGGGAACGGGGTCAGTCTCGCGGTGGATGGCACGGCCGGCAGCCGCTGAGACGAGCCGCGGCCAGGGTGCAACGGCGTTGCGGCATCCAAGGGGGGCACGCGCCGTAGAGGCGTCTGAGGCGGTTCGAGGGCCGATCGTCGGACACTGACGTAGGTCCGGGGGCTCTCAAGGCTTCTTCTGATGCTGCCGATATGGCGGGTCGGGAGGAGGTGCCGCCGATGGCCACCGTCCAGCCGAGGATGCCGATCATGAACGACAAGATCTGGACCGAGGAGGAGAAGGTTGAGTGGCTGGCCGTGCACGGCACGGCGCCCACCCACGTGATCACCTTCGAACCTATGTACCAGGTCGAGGTCTGCATCCCACCGTGGGAGATTGCGGAGCGCCAGATCGCCCGCTCCGCTGTCGCCTGGGGCAAGAACATGAGCCGCGTCTTCGACGAGACAACTGGGCACGGCGACGGTCGTCACGGCGCACCACGAGGGGAATTCTGTCGAGGTCTATGCCGCGGTGCGGCCCCAGCCGCGCCTCCACCGGCTGGTCTGACGGCAGCAGTTAGGCGTTGGGGCGGTCTCCAGACGCCGCGGCCTGGCGAATCTGCTCCAGACGGTCGATCAAACCCATCCGCTCCTGACCGACCGTGCTGTCGAGCCGTTCCGCGATCTGCTCAGGCGTCCAGCGCCCCTCGGCCCACACTGCTCTGACCTCTGCGGGCTGGTTCCACACGGCAATCTTCGAACCGACGACGGTGTACACCTGGCCGGTGACGTGCTTGGCCTGGTCGCTCAGGAGGTATACGACCATCGGTGCCACGTCCTCTGGGTCCCCCATCTCCGCCAGCTCAGAAGGCACGTTGGCGGACATGCGTGTTCGCGCCACCGGCGCGATCGCATTCGCGGTCACGCCATAGCGGTACAGGCCAGCGGCGGCGGACCGCACGAACGACACGATGCCTCCCTTGGCCGCGGCATAGTTCGCCTGCGCGACGCTGCCGGCGAACGCACCCGACGTGAACCCTACGAGCGCTCCCCCGCCCTCCTGTTTGCGCATGACTGCCGCGGCGGCACGGAAGACGGTGAAGTGGCCCTTGAGGTGTGTCGCGATGACGGCGTCCCATTCGTCCTCCGACATATTGAAGAGCATGCGCTCTCGGAGGATCCCGGCCACCGCGACCACGCCGTCGATACGACCCCACGTCTCGACCGCGGTCGTGATCAACCGCTCTCCCGCCTCCATCTTCGAAATATCGTCTGCCACCGCGACGGCTTCGCCGCCGTTCTTCGTGATTTCGGCAACGACCCCCTCTGCAACCTCGCTGCTCGGGTCTTCGCCGGCCATGCCGACGCCGTAGTCGGCCACCAGCACTTTGGCTCCCTCCGCCCCCGCGGCGAGCGCCACGGCCCGCCCGATGCCGCCGCCGCCGCCGGTGACGGCCACTACCTTGCCTGCGAGGAACCCTGCCATTGACGAGTCTCCTGCTCTCTCGGGTGCCTCGGCGCCCGGGGGTCACAATTGCCTGAAGTTAGAACACGTTCTAGCCTGCGGGTGGCGGGGGCTGCCATTTGCACCTGCCTCGCGAGTCTGCAAGGAGAGTGCTGATGGGTGACCTCGGCTTCTGGGCCCTGGCCCAAGAAGACCCCGACTACCTCGCTCTCGTCACGCCCGAGGGCGACGACGTCAAGGCCGGGGAATTGCTGGGCCATGCCAACCAGTTGGTGCACGGACTACGGGCTCTGGGCTTCGAGACGGGTGACGTCGTGGCCACGCTCCTGCCCAATGGCGCGGAGATGATCGAGGTCTACCTCGCTGCCCTGCAAGCAGGCTGGTACCTGGTTCCGATCAACCACCATCTGGTGGCGCCAGAGGTGGCCTACATCCTGAAGGACTCTGGCGCCAAGGCGTTCGTCGCCCACGAGCGCTTCGCCGCTGTCGCGACCGCGGCCGCCGACGAGGTCGGTCTCGACTCCGACGGCCGCCTCGGCGTGGGCGACATTGCGGGGTTCGCCTCCTACGCCTCCATCCGAGACGGTCAACCGACGTCGTTGCCCGAGGACCGCACCATCGGCGATGTCATGAACTACACGTCGGGGACGACGGGGAACCCAAAGGGCATCTACCGCAAGCTCCTCGGCATCACGCCCGAACAGGCGGCGCTGGGGCTGTCCGGTCTGCTGTTCCTCTTCGGCATCCAGCCCCAGGACGACAACGTCCATATCATCGGCTCGCCGCTGTACCACACGGCGGTGCTGCGCTTCGGGAGCGCCTCCATGCATCTTGGGCACACCATCGTCCTCATGGACAAGTGGGCGCCAGAGGACATGCTGCGGCTCATCGAAGAGCGACGCGTGACGACCTCGCACATGGTGCCAACCCAATTCCACCGGCTGCTGGCGCTGCCCGAGGATGTTCGGGAGAAGTACGACGTATCCTCGTTGCGCCACATGATCCACGCCGCGGCCCCCTGTCCCGTCGACGTAAAGCACAAGATGATCGCCTGGTGGGGGAACAGTGTCGACGAGTACTACGCGGCAAGCGAAGGGGGCGGGACTCTGGTCACCGCCGAGGAATGGCTGCAGAAGCCCGGTACCGTTGGCAAGCCGTGGCCGATTTCTGAGATCGCGATCTTCGACGACGACGGCAATCGGATCACGGAGCCGAACGTCATTGGCACCGTTTACATGGCTATGCAATCGGCCGACTTCGAGTACCACGGCGATAAGGAGAAGACACAGAAGAACCGCATCGGCACTTTCTTCACCGTGGGCGACGTCGGTCTGCTTGACGAGGACGGTTTCCTGTTCCTCCGCGACCGCAAGATCGACATGATCATCTCGGGTGGGGCCAACATCTACCCCGCCGAGATCGAGAGCGTTCTCCTCTCGTACCCGAAGGTGGGGGACGCCGCCGTGTTCGGGATCCCCCACGACGACTGGGGCGAAGAGGTCAAGGCCGTCATCGAGCCGGCCGAGGGTGTCGAGGCGAGCGACCAGCTGGCGGCGGAGATCCTGGCCTATTGCGCCGACAAGCTGGCGAAGTTCAAGACGCCCAAGTCGGTCGACTTCACGAACGAGATGCCACGGGACCCCAACGGCAAGCTCTACAAGCGCAAGCTGCGCGACCCCTACTGGAAGGGCGTGCAGCGGGCGCTCTGAGCGCCGTTGAGAAGGGCCCGCCACGTCCGACGAGCCGAAGCGGGGCCTGGACTGTGCCGGTGACAAGGCGGATGATTGGGGGGATGAGGTTGTCACCTCCCTCCCGTCCGGCCCTGAGAACACCCGAAACGCGATGCTCCGCCATCACGACGTGGTTCACGTCGGCGTCGAGGCGCCCCGACGTTCGGCGGTTGGGCCGAGTCGCCATGAGCGTGAGTGGAGCGCTCGTTGCGGCGCTCTTCGCTCGGCGCTACTTGCTCTATTACATCGATTCGGGCCGCTTGATCGGTGTCGCCTTCTTTGCCCAACAGATGTGGATCATGATCGCGTTTCTGGCTCGTCGTTCGCCACGCGCCGTCAGCCGGCGCATCGGAGACTGGGTCCTGGCTTTCGCCGGCACGTTCGGTGGTGTGCTGCTCCAACCAAGCGGCGCACACTATCGCTGGGGTCTCGATGTTGGGCTCGCCCTTCAGTTGACCGGTCTGGCGATCTCCGTCGCATCTCTTCTCGCCCTCGGGCGTTCCTTCGGATCTGTCGCAGCGGATCGAGGGGTCGTCCGTCGTGGTCCCTACGCAGTCGTCCGACATCCCTTGTATGCCGGCTACCTCATCGTTCTGGTCGGGTACGTGCTTCAGAGCATCTCGTTGTGGAATGTGACCGTGATGCTGCTCCTCGTTGGTTGTGACGTCGGTCGTGCCATCGTCGAGGAGCGCCTGCTGGCGACATCCGATGAGTACGAGGCCTATCAACGACAAGTCGTGTGGAGGCTCTTTCCCGGTGTCTGGTAGCGCCTGAGTCAAGCGACAATCCCATGGAAGCTCCGTCCGAAACCGTCGAATCGCTGATTCTCGACCTGCTCGAATGGTTGGGGCCCGGCCTTCGGCCGTACCCCGAAGTGATGGACGCCTGGCGGACGTCGTGCCCGCGCTTGCCCGTGTGGGAGGACGCCAATGACCGAGGCTTCCTTGCGCGCGAGTATGTGCCAGGACGGGGCGAATTGATCTCGGTCTCAGCGGTTGGCGTGGAGCATCTGCGGTCACATCGTTCGAGGGAGACCGCGCACTGACTCGGAACCGGTCGACCGTCGCACCCGGGCGCGAGCGTCGTCGCCTGCCGCGTCTGCTCCACTGGGTCGGCGCCGTACCATGGGCCGGTGCGACCCCGACAGGGCTTGGGCACCGACCAGACGTACTTGCGCGAGTCCCAGTACAAGGATCCGACCAACCTCAACGCGCGAATCGCGCTGCACACCAAGTACACCAGAGCGGATCAGCCCTGGTTCTCGTGGTTGGTCGGCCAGATCGACTGGTTCGAAGACGCCGAGGTGCTCGAGGTCGGTTGTGGCACGGGCACACTCTGGGCCAACGTCGCGCCGCTCCTCCCCGACCTGCGGCTCACCATGACCGACCTCTCCGATGGCATGCTTGCCGCGGCCGCACGGACCGTCGTCCCGCTGGCCACCATCGAGTTGGTTGAGGCCCGATCCTGCGACGTCCAGGAGCTTCCGTTCGCCGACGCCGCGTTCGACGTTGCCCTGGCCAACCACATGCTCTACCACGTGCCTGATCCGCCGCGGGCCGCCGCCGAGCTGGCTCGGGTGCTCCGGCCCGGCGGTGTGCTCCTGGCTGCCACGAACGGACCGCAACACCTCGACGCCGTCGCCGACCTGTCGCGCCAGGCGTTCGGCTGGTCGCCCCTCGACTTTCTAGATCGTCGCTTCGGGAAGTCGAGTGGCGAGGCAATCCTCGCCTCTCGGTTCGGCTCCGTCCACTGGCAGCAGTACCCGAGCACCATGGTCTGCACGAGTCCGGATGACGTCATCGCCTTCATCGCCTCGTCCGCGGCCAGCCAGGAGGCTTCGCCCGGGCAGCGGAGAACCCTCGAGGAATTGGTCGCTGACCGCTTTCAGTCGAGCGGCGGTGCGTTGCGCATCAGCACGGACTCCGGCTGCTTCGTCGCCCGCGACCCGCGCTGACTCAGATGGTCAGGATGGCGGCGTTCCCGGACCGTTCGCGTCGCGTTTGGCCCGTTCGGCCATCATGCGCTGCCAGTTCGGGTCGATCAGCGGCGCCTCGGAGCCCCTCGCGTTGCCGCTCACAATGTCGAGCATCCGGTTCGGCGGGACCTCGATGAAGATCCCCTCGGCCTCTGCGGTCAGCTCGCCCTGGTAGTAGATGCCGCCCCAGGCAAAGATCTTCCGCCCTTCCCGGCCCGTGTTGCGGGCGGCCAACTCGAGCGGCGCCAACAAGGGCGTCGGACGCCGGTACCGGATCTTCAGCGTCCCGGTCATGGCACCCTGGCCAATCAGCAGGTTGGAGATTCCCAGCATCTCGTCGAAGACTTCGGCGATCACGCCCCCGTGGACGCACGTCGGCGGCCCTTCGTAGGGGTAGCCGAAGGTGACACGGCCCCGGAGCTCCCGCTGCCCGTCCTCGCCGAGTACGGCCCACACTTCGACGGGGGGAGCGATGGGGTTGCCGTAGCCCACCATCGGGCTGGTCGGGAAGTAGTCCTGGGGGTGCACGCCGGGGATCCCGCCCGGACCGGGTTCGTGGCGGCGCCGCTTGGCCGCGGGCGCCGCAGACTCGAGCCGGTCGGCCAGTGCCGTGAGCTCCGCCGCCGCGCCCGTGATCTCCTCGTCTTCGAGGGGTTGCCCCACTGCCACCGCGCTGATGCGTCGGAGGGCGGCCGCCAGCCGGTTACGCGGCTCGTCGCCGGTCGAGGTCGGCGGGCCGTCACTACCGGGGAATCCCTCCCCGGGGCCGATCGCCTCCGAGGCCCCGCCCTCCTCGGGGGCGTCCGCGCTCACGTGCGGGTGAAATTGGGCGGACGCTTCTCGGCGAACGCCTTGGGCCCCTCGGCTGCGTCGTTGGTGGAGAAGATGGGCCAACCGATCTCGAGCTCGCGGGCAAGGCCGTCAACCTCGGACATGCCCTCGGTCTCCCGCACGCTCCGCTTGATCGCCTCCACCGCCAGCGGTCCGTTCGCCCCGATCGTCGCGGCGATCTCGAGCGCCGTGTCCAACGCCGTACCGTCGGGCACGACGTGGCCGATGAGCCCGATGCGCAGTGCCTCTTCCGCCGGCACCGGGCGCGCCGTCAGCAGGAGCTCCATGGCGAGCGTGTAGGGGATCTGCCGGCGCAGTCGCACCGTGGAGCCGCCCAGGGGGAAGAGGCCCCGCTTGGCCTCGAAGATCCCGAAGGTGGCGCTCGCGCCGGCCACCCTGATGTCGGTGGCTTGCAGGATCTCGGTCCCGCCGGCCACCGCCCAGCCCTCGACAGCTGCGATCAGCGGCTTGCGCAGGTCGTAGTGGCGCAAGAGCGCCTTCCAGTGCAGGTCGGGGTCCTCGTCCATGCGAGGCCGGTACTTCTCGGCGTCGCTCCCCCCCATGGCCTTGAGGTCCATGCCGGCACAGAAGGTGCCCCCGGCCCCGGTGAGGATGGCGCAGCGGATGTCGTCGTTGGCGTCGATCTCCAACCAGGCGTCCTTCATGCCGACCAGCATGGGCAGGCTCAGCGCGTTCTTCGCCTCGGGACGGTTCATGGTCACGATGGCCGTCGCGCCGTCGCGCTCGAACGTCAGGTGTTCAGTCGAGATGGATTCCACGGTCCCCTCCAGAGGTAGGCGCCGGTGCGGAAAGTTCGAGTGGGGCGAACCCTACAGCCGCTC
This sequence comes from uncultured Acidimicrobiaceae bacterium, assembly GCA_963744225.1. Classification (GTDB taxonomy): domain Bacteria; phylum Actinomycetota; class Acidimicrobiia; order Acidimicrobiales; family RAAP-2; genus Bog-473. Next base: position 1,821,716 of record CAVUSV010000004.1, on the reverse strand, counting down.
GATGATGGTGCCCGTCGCCAGCGCGCCGCCACAGCACATCGACACCAGCCCGTAGGTCTTGTCGCTGCGCTCGAGCTCGTGCAGGATCGTGGTGATCAGCCGGCTGCCGGTTGCGCCCACGGGGTGGCCGATGGCGATAGCGCCGCCGTTGACGTTCACCTTGTCCATGTCGGCGTCGTGCACCTTGGCCCAGCTCATCACGACGGAGGCGAAGGCCTCGTTCACCTCGAAGAGGTCGATGTCCTTCATGGTCATGCCCGCCTTGGCCAACACCTTGGTCGTCGCCGCGATGGGACCGTCGAGGTGGTAGTAGGGGTCAGATCCGACCAGTACCTGGGCCACGACGCGCCCCCGGGGCCGGAAGCCCTCGGCCTTGGCCCGGTCCTCGGACATCCACAACACCGCAGCCGCGCCGTCCGAGATCTGCGAGGAGTTCCCCGCTGTGTGCATGCCGTCGGGCAGCACGGGCTTCAGCTTGGCCAGGCCCTCGGCCGTGGTGTCGCGGGGGCCCTGGTCCTTGGCGACCACCATCTTCTCGCCCGAGTGCTCGCCGGTGGGACCCTCCTCGCCGACGATCGGTGCCTCGATGGCGACGATCTCGCGAGCGAAGCGGTCCTCGGCCACCGCCACGGCAGCCTTCTTCTGCGATTCGAGACCCAGCCAGTCGACGTCGTCGCGGGTGATGCCGTACTTCGTGGCGATGCGTTCCGCCGCCGTGAATTGGTCGGGCATGTCGTAGGGCAGGTCCTCGGGAATGGCCCGGCCAACGCCCGCGCGTGCGTTGGCCCCGAGCGGCACCCGGCTCATCGCCTCGATACCGCACCCGATCGCCGTGTCCACCGCACCCGCCGCGATGAGGTTGTTGACGAAATGGTTGGCCTGCTGTGAGGAGCCGCACTGGCAGTCGACCGTGGTCGCGGCGACCTCGTAGGGCAAGCCGTTCAGGAGCCAGGCCGTCCGGGTCACGTTGAACCCCTGCTCCCCCGCCTGGGTGACGCAGCCGCCGACCACCTGCTCGACCGAGGCGGGGTCGATGCCCGCCCGCTTGACGACCTCGACCTGCGCCGCCCCGAGGATGTCGGGCGCCCGCAGGCCCGACAGCCACCCGTTGCGCTTCCCGATTGGGGTGCGGACCGCCTCGATGATTACCGGTTGCGCCATGACGGACGTTCCTCCTGCTACAAATTCCGGCCCTTGGCCGGCTGCCCCGGTGGGCGAAATTTAGAACCTGTTCTAACTTTAGCATTGGCCTCTTGCGATGGCCCCACGAGTCTGCCCGGGCCTGGTCGCCGGGCGCCAACCGCCGTGCCGCCAGACCAAGCGCGCTAAACGTGCTTGAGCAGCTCCCGGGCGATGACCACCCGCTGCACTTGATTCGTCCCCTCGTAAATCTGCGTCACCTTGGCGTCGCGCAAGAAGCGCTCGACGGGAAAGTCCTTCGTGTAGCCATAGCCTCCGAGGAGTTGTACGGCGTCGACGGTGATCGACATGGATGCGTCCGAGGCGAACGCCTTGGCCATGGCGCCGAACATCGTGAGCTCGTTGCCCGGGTCGCGGTCGACCATGCCGCAGGCCCGGTACACCAGGGCGCGGGCGGCCTCGTTGCGCATGGCCATGTCGGCCAGCATGAAACGCAGTCCCTGCAGGTCGGCGATGGGGGCGCCGAAGGCGTGCCGCTGCTTCATGTAGGCCGCGGAGTAGTCGATGGCGCCCTGCGCGATCCCGACCGCTTGCGCCCCGATGGTGGGCCGGCTGCGGTCGAGCGTGTGCATGGCGATGGTGAAACCCTGCCCCTCCTCGCCGATGCGGTTCGATACCGGGACGCGCACTTCGTCGAGCACGACCTCGCCGGTGGGGCTTCCCCGCATGCCCATCTTGTCCTCGTGTTTGGCGATGCGGATCCCCCATTCCTTGTCGACCAGGAAGCACGAGATGCCGCGCCCGCCCGCGTCGGGGTCGGTCTTGGCGAAGACGAGATAGACGTCCGAGATCCCGGCGTTGGTGATCCAGTACTTCGAGCCGGTCAGGACGTAGTCGTCCCCGTCCCGCACGGCTCGGGTGCGCATCGATGCCACGTCGCTCCCGGCGTCTGCCTCGGACAGGCAGTAGCTGGCCTGGATTTCGCCCGCGGCGACCCGGGGCAGGTAGGCCTGCTTTAGCGCTTCCGAGCCCCAGTTCATGACCGGCATCATCCCGAGCTTTGAGATGAGAACGGAAAGGGACGTGGAGGCGCAGACGCGCGCCAGCTCCTCCACCGCGATCGCCTGCGTCACGGCGTCGGCTCCCCCTCCGCCATAGGCCTCGGGGATGCCAAGTGCGGGCAACTCCATCTCCTTGCAGGCCTCGAACGACTTCCACGGAAATTCTGCGTTGCGGTCGACCTCGGCGGCGTGGGGCGCGATCTTCTCTTCGCAGAAGGAACGAAGGGTGTCGCGGAAGTCTCGTTGGACGTCGGTCAGTGCGAAGGCGGCGCTCACCGACCCATTCTCGCAGGCTCCGCCGCCGACCGTTAACCCTGTTAGCAGGGTCAGTGGGGTGGGTGGGTCGCCAGGTGGCGGACCAGGAGTTCGGAGAGCTCTCGGGACGCCATCTCGGGGATCCAGTGCGGGACGTTCTCCAACACTTCGAACGCATACGGGCCGTCCACGCACGTGGCCGTGTCCTCGGCGGCGGCGCGCCCGAAGGCACGGTCACCCGTGGACCAGACATAGAGCGTGGGGACCGTCACCGGCACCAGGTCGAGGAGGGGGCTGCGGTCCATGGCGCGGTACCAGTTCAGGGCCGCGGTGAGAGCGCCCGGCTCGGTGAGCGCCGCCACGTACGCCGATGCGTCCTCGTCGTCCAGCCCGGTCTCCGCCAGGAGTATCGCCAACCCGATCCCCGAGCCGTCGGCACCGAGCAGTAACCGCTCGGGTGCCTCAGGCTCGCGGAACACGGACATGTCCGCGCCGTAGGCGGCTTGGGCGCCACCGCCACTGAGGAGCGCGCGCTGCAGGGCGAGCGGATGCGGCGTCGAGATCACACTCAGCGAGTGGACCCGGGCGGGGTGGCGCGCCGCCACGATCCAGGCGAGCATGCCGCCCCAGTCGTGCCCCACAAGGTCCAAGGTCTCCATGCCCATGGCGTCGGCCAGCGAGAGCACCTCACCGAGAAGGTGTTCGGTCGCGTAGGCGCTCACCTCGGTGGGGCGGGCGCCGCGGCAGTAGCCGCGCAGGTCGGGTGCCACGGCCCGGTAGCCGGCCCGCCCGAGCTCCAACAACACGTCGCGCCAGGCCCTCGAGGTCTGCGGGAAACCATGCAAGAGCAGCACCCGGCGCCCGTCGGACGGCCCGCAGGCCCGCCCGGAGAACGTCAGGCCGTTCGCCTCGATCTCGAGCGGGTCGATGGCCGGGGCGTCGTCCAAGGCAATGGATGCTGCGGCGCCTATGCGGCGGCTGCACCACCCAGGGCGTACTGGCGCGCACCCTCAGGGCTGAGCAGGAAGATCTCTTCGGGAATGGATCCGACGAGCTGCCGCTGCGCGACGTAATCGTGTGAGAGGGAGGAGAACGCGGCGCGTCGTCTCGCCACCAGTTCCGGCGGCGCGTGGTCGAGGAACCCCCACAGATGCAGCGCGAATTGCACGTCGTAGATGCTGGGTGCCCGGCCGAAGAGAGCGGCCCGCTTGGCGGCGATGAGCGCGGCGCCGAAGAGGGCGTCGTGCTCAGATTCGCCCGCACCAAGGTTCAGCTGGTGATCGAATCGCCGGGCCAACCGCAACGCGAAGCCGGAATCGGGTCCCGGAGTGCCCATGGAGGGTCCACGCCGCCGGACAGGCCCCACCACCTCGGCGGGGCGCGAGGGGAACCATGGTCCGGGCACGTTCAGGTGCCGGGCCGGCCGGACCTCGTCCGCTTCGGCGATGGGCACGAACGTGGGCTGCGTCATGCGCGCACACTAGCTCAGGGTGCCGAGCGCCCCGACCTCCCGCTCACCGAGCGCTTCCTCTTGAAGGAGCCGCACGACGTGCAACGCGATCGAGGAGGGACGGTCGGCGTCGTGGAACACCTCCTGGTCCGCGCCGCGGAGATTGGCGCCGGTCGCCGCCGGCTCGCCGGTGCCCGCGTTGCGGCAGAACAGCGGGTGGGCGCCGCTCGACACCTGCAGGCGGATGCGATGGCCCGCGCGGAACATGTTCGCCGTCGGCCACAGTGCGATGTCGAGCCTGAAAATGCCGTCCTCCCCCTTGTGCACGGTGCCGGGCTCGAGGCGGATGATGCCGTCGCTCAAGTTGAACGACCGGCCCTTCTCCGACACGTCGCAAAGACGCACGAAGAAGTCGGTGTACTCCAGCGACGAGCGCAAATACAGTGTTGCCGTCACCGGGCCGATAACGGTGAGGTCCTCGAGCAGCACCGGACTGGTGTAGGTCACGACGTCATGGCGATGCTCCCGCCGGCGTTGCTCCTTGCGCCCCGCCGTGCGGACGTTGAGCGATGGGCCGCCGACGGCGGGCGTCGGGTCGTGTGGGTTGTAGTGGAAGCGATCGGGGGCGCTCTCATCCGGCGGCTCCGGCCCCAGGGTTCCCCACCGCCCGAGATACCACCGCTGCGTCTCTCCGGCCGGTGGCCAGAGCGAGAACTCCTGCCAGGTGCGCGATCCCATGACGAACACCCGCACGGACGCCCGGGGCTCGCTGCCCGGGTGCGCGCCGAGCTGCTCGTCGAACCACCTGGGCCCGTCACGGACCGTCTCAGCGAAGAGTCCCGGACTCGCGTGCGTCCAGGGTCCGATAGTCAGGCGCGCCGGTCGGCCAGCGCCGCGGAGGGCCTCGTAGTCGGCCACCTGGGCCAGCAGGAAGAGGTCATACCACCCGCCGATCACGCTCGCCGGTGGCACCGAGTTCACCCGCTGACCGAAGCGCACCGGGTCCCACCACGGGTCGCCGGGCGCGCTGTGGGCGAGCCAGTCCTGGTAGACGGGTGCGGGCTGGCCGAGGGCCGCCGTGTCGCATTTGCCGAGGGGCAGTACGTCGCAGGCGCTCCGCAGTAAGCCGCTGCTGCGCATCTGGGTACGCAGCACGGTCCGCCAACCGAGCTCCTGGTGCTGCAGCTGATACAGCCAGGCCAACGCCGTCTCCAGCGCGAAGGAGCCGCCCGGATAGACGATGGCGTCACGAAAATTCGACGCGGTGACCTGCAAGGACAGGGCTTTGACGAAGTCCGGTGCGTCCTCGGCGACGGCCCATTGCGTAAGGCCGAGGTAGCTCCCGCCCCACATGACCAACCTGCCGTCGAACCAAGGCTGCGCCGCCACCCACGCGAGCGTCGCGTGGCCGTCGGTCTTTTCGTGGCGCATGGGGACCCATTCGCCCTCCGAGCCGAACGTGCCCCGGCAGCTCTGCACGACGACCTGGTAGCCGCGCTCCGCGTAGAGCCGCCCGAGAGGGCCCATGACATGGCGCCCGTACGGGGTCCGGATGAGCACGGTCGGCCGTTCGTCCGACCACCGTGCCGGGAACCAGCGGTCGGCCAGGAGGACGGTGCCGTCGGGCATCTTGGCCGTCAGGTCGCGCTCCACCGACACGTGGGTGGTCTGTGGCGCGGGGAGGCCGACCAACGACGCTGCGACCCGGCTCCACGCAGTCACGGACGACCTCCTTCGAACCCCCTCGTATCGTCGGCCGCTGCCCCTCCCTCAGGTGGCGTGCAGCAAGCCGAAGACGATCGAATCGTAGAGGGCTTGCCAGCTGGCCTCAATGATGTTCTCCGACACCCCGATCGTGGTCCAGGTCCGCTCCCCGTCCGTGGTGTCGATCAGCACCCGGGTGACGGCACCCGTCCCGCGGCCGGAGTCGAGGACGCGGACCCGGTAGTCGGTCAGGTGGATGTGATCGAGCGCGGGGAACCTCGCCCCGATCGCTCCACGTAGTGCGGCGTCGAGCGCATTGACCGGGCCGTTGCCCTCGGCGACGGCGACGATGCGCTCCGATCCGACGTGGACCTTGACCGTGGCCTCGGTCATCACGCCGCGCGCTGCGTTCGCTGCCGGGGTCTCACCTCGCTCGGCATCGTTGCGTTCGCCGTGGTCGGTGATGACGCGGAACGACTCGACCGTGAAGTAGTCGGGGACCCAGCCGCCGGCGCGTCGCAGCAAGAGCTCGAGGGAGCCGTCGGCGACCTCGAAGTGGTATCCCTCGTGCTCGAGTCGCTTCAGCTCGTCGAGGACCCGACCGATGACCTCTCCGTCGAGGTCGAGACCGAGCTCGGCCGCCTTCATCGCCAGCGTCGAACGGCCGGCCATCTCCGAGACGACCACCCTGGTGCCGTTGCCCACGACGTTGGGCTCGACATGCTCGTAGAGGTCGGCGCTGCGCGCCACCGCGCTGGCGTGCAGACCGCCCTTGTGCGCAAACACCGAGTTGCCGACGTAGGGCTGCTGGGGGTTGGGTGCGATGTTGACCACCTCGGCGATGTGGTGTGCTACCGGCGTCAGCCGCTCCATGCGGTCCGCCGGGATGGTGCGGATGTTGAGTTTCAGCGACAGATTGGGGATGGCGGCCGACAGGTCCGTGTTGCCGGCCCTCTCGCCGTACCCGTTGATGCAGCCCTGGACCTGGGTGGCGCCTGCCTGCACGGCCACCAGAGAATTCGCGACGGCGCAGCCGGCGTCGTTGTGGCAGTGGATTCCGAGCTGTGCGCTCGTTCTCGCGCGCACGTCGGCCACGGCCTGGCCGACGTCGTCGGGCAGCGAGCCGCCGTTGGTGTCGCACAACACCAATGCCTCGGCACCAGCCTCCTCGGCCGCGGCCAGGACTGAGAGAGCGAACTCCGGGTTGCGGCGATAGCCGTCGAAGAAGTGCTCCGCATCGAGGAAGACGCGCAGGTCGTGCTGCCGGAGGTACCGTACGGAATCGGCCACCATTGCCACTGCCTCGTCGAGCGAGGTGCGCAGCGCCTCGGCGACATGGCGGTCCCACGACTTGGCGACGATGCAGGCGACGGGTGCGCCGGCCTCCACCAGGTTGGCCAGGACGGCGTCCTGCTCGGGCTTGACCCCAGCTCGCCGCGTCGAACCAAACGCCACAAGCGTCGCGGTGCCGAGTTTCAGCTCCTTCCTGGCCCGCGCGAAGAACTCGATGTCCTTGGGGTTGGCTCCGGGCCAGCCCCCCTCGATGTAGGTGACCCCGAGGTGGTCGAGTTGCTCCGCCACCCTGAGCTTGTCGTCGACGGTCAGCGAGAGCCCTTCTTGCTGGCTGCCGTCCCGAAGGATGGTGTCGAAGATGTCGACCGCCTCGGGCAGGTCGGGCAGGGCGTAGTCGTGCCCGTGCGCGCTGTGACCGTGCGTGTGCGTGTGGCGAATGCGACCGTGGCTGTGGGCGTCTGCGGTGGCGGAGTCAGTCGACATAGTCGAGCCATTCTTTGTACTGGTCGATCTCGCCCCGCACCGTGGCGAAGTAGGTCTGCTGAATCTCCTTGGTGATCTTCCCGGGGTGGCCGGGTCCGACCGGGCGGTCGTCGACGGCACAAATCGGCACGACCTCGGCCGCCGTGCCGGTGAGGAAGGCCTCGTCGGCCAGGTAGAGGTCGGTCCTGATGATCGACTGGTGGCGCACCTGGTACCCAAGGTCGCGGGCGATCGTCTCCACCGAATCCTGCGTGATGCCGTCGAGAGCGCCGGCGTCAGCCGTATTGGGGGTCAAGATCACGCCGTTGCGCACGATGAAGACGTTCTCCCCGGTGCACTCGCTCACGGTGCCGTTGGGCGCGAGCAGGATGGCCTCGTCGTAGCCGGCCTTGATCGCCTCGACCTTGGCCAGCGACGAGTTGACGTACATGCCGGTGCCCTTGGCCGCCGTCGGCACGGCGTTGGGATCGTGGCGCTGCCACGAGCTGACCTTGACCGAGACGCCGTTCGCGACACCCTCGTCACCGAGGTAGGTGCCCCAGGGCCACGCCGCCACCGCCACGTTCACAGGACACGGCAACGGGTTGAGACCCATCTCGCCGTAACCGAGGTAGACGAGGGGTCGTAGGTAGCAGCCGTCGCGCAGCCCGTTGGCCCGCACGACGAGGCGGGTCGCCTCGACGATCTCGTCAACCGTGTAGGGGACGTCGATCATGAAGATCTTGGCCGAGGCGAACAGTCTCCGGATGTGGTCGCCCAGCCGGAACACGGCCACCCCACGGCTCGTCGGGTAGGCGCGGATGCCCTCGAAGACGCCGGACCCGTAGTGCATCGTGTGGGTGAGCACGTGCACCTTGGCATCCGCCCAGTCGACGAGCTCGCCGTCCATCCAGATCTTGTCGGTGGGGGTGATGGGCATGGCGGCTACAGCCTTTCTGCGATGGCGTCGCCCACTGCGGCAGTGGACTGACCCGGGGTGGAGGTTGACATGGAATCGACCTGGGCGGCGAGAGCCTTAAGGATGCGGGCCGCCGCATCCGTCTCACCCAGGTGCTCGAGCATGAGCGCGGCCGAGTGAATGGCGGCCAACGGGTTTGCAATACCCTGATCGGCAATGTCGTGCGCGGCGCCGTGCACCGGCTCGAACAGCGAGGGGCCGGTGCGAGCCGGGTTGAGATTGGCCGACGCAGCGAAGCCGATTCCGCCGGCGACGGCCCCGGCCAGGTCTGTGAGGATGTCGCCGAAGAGATTGTCGGTGACGATGACGTCATAGCGTCCGGGCTGCTCGACCAGGTAGATGCAGGCCGCGTCGACGTGGTTGTAGTCCCAGTCGACGTCGGGGTGTTCCGCCGCGACCTCGGTGACGGTCCGGTGCCACAGGTCGCCGGCGAAGGTCAGCACGTTCGTCTTGTGCACCAAAGTGAGGTGATGAGCCGGGCGACGGGCGGCGAGCTCGAACGCAAAGCGAACACAGCGCTCGACTCCCATACGGGTATTGACGGACCCCTGGGTCGCCACCTCGTATGGCGTTCCCTTCCGCAGGAAACCGCCTTCGCCCGCATACGTCCCTTCCGTATTCTCCCGTATGACCGTGAAGTCGGCCCCCTCCGCGATCGAACCCGGCACACCAGTGAAGGGACGCAGATTGACGTACAGATCGAGCTCGAAACGGAGGCGCAGCAGCAGGCCCCGCTCGAGGGTGCCCGGTGGCACCGAGGTGTCGCCGATGGGTGGGCCGACGGCGCCCAGCAGGATGGCGTCGAAGCCCCGCAGCTCCGTCAGCGTCTCGTCGGGGAGGACCGCACCGTCGCGCTGGTAGCGGGCCGCCCCCAGGTCGAAGTCCGTGGTGTCGAGGTCGACGCCGGATGCGGCCACCACCTTGAGCGCCTCGGCGCAGACCTCCGGCCCGATGCCGTCACCGCCGATGACGGCCACCCGGTGCTTTGTGCTCCCCGTGCTCACGTTCTTCCTGCTTCCCTTCCTCTTGGATCTCGTCCACCCGTTGCGCTGTCGCCGGTGACATCCACCGGGAATTGAAAAACCGCCCACGCAGTGGACGGTTCGACGGCGCGCGGGGAGGGGGCGCGCCTAATGAATAATGCCTACGAGGTGCTCGGAGCGGCGCATAACCGCTCTAGTCTCTCGCAGTCAGACCGCCCCGTCAACACTGGGTGCGGCCGCCGACCGGCGCCCCACCTGGGGCCGATTAGCCTTGTCTGCGCCGGCGCCGTGCAGCGCACCGCCCGCACGCCCGCCGCCTTCCGGAGGACAACGCCGTGACCAACACTTCCGCCAACAAGACCGAAACGACCAAGTTGACCCAGGCAACGCACGATCGCCTGGTGGCCGAGCTCGAGGACCTCACCACCCGCGGCAGGGTCGAGATCGCACAGCACATCGAGGCGGCTCGGGCACTGGGCGACCTGAGTGAGAATGGTGACTACCACGCGGCGAAGGACGCCCAGGGGAAGATGGAATCGCGCGTCCGCATGTTGCAGGCCATGCTCAAGGAGGTCGAGATCGTCGACGAAGCCGGCTCCGAAGACGGGTCAGTGTCGCTGGGCAGCACGGTCACCTTGCGGTACGAGGGCGACGACGAGGACGACACCCAGAAGTTCTTCGTGGGCTCCATCGAGGAGCGCCAGGGCGACCTGCCCGTGGTCTCACCCAGCTCGCCTCTGGGTCAGGTCCTGGTGGGCCGCGGCGCCGGCAACACCGTCGAGTACCGGGCACCAGGCGGCACGCTCACGGTCCATATCGTCGCCGTCGAACGCTGATGGCGCCCCGGACACTCAGCGAGAAGGTCTGGGACGCGCACGTCGTCCACGCGGCCGAGGGGGAGCCCGACCTGCTCTTCATCGACCTGCACCTGATCCACGAGGTCACCTCGCCCCAGGCCTTCGACGGCCTGCGGTTGGCCGGCCGCACGGTGCGGCGACCCGATCTGACGGTCGCCACCGCCGACCACAACGTCCCCACCACGGACATCGACAAGCCGATCGCCGATCCCATTTCGGCCCAGCAGTTGAAGGTCCTCGGCGTCAATGCGGCCGAGTTCAACATCACCTGCTACCCGATGGGCGACGCCAACCAGGGCATCGTCCACATCATCGGGCCCGAGCAGGGCTGGACGCAGCCGGGAATGACCATCGTGTGCGGGGACAGCCACACCTCGACGCACGGCGCCTTCGGAGCACTCGCGTTCGGCATCGGCACCAGCGAGGTGGAGCACGTGCTGGCGACACAGACGCTGCCGCAGGTCCGACCGAAGACCATGGCCGTGACCGTCGAGGGCGAGCTCGCCCCTGGCGTGACGGCCAAGGACGTCGCCCTGGCCGTCATCGGCACCATCGGGACCGGCGGTGGGATGGGTCATGTGATCGAGTACCGCGGTTCGGCCATCCGGGCACTGTCCATGGAAGCACGGATGACCCTGTGCAACATGTCCATCGAGGCCGGCGCGCGCGCCGGCCTCGTAGCGCCGGACGAGACGACCTTCGCGTACGTTCAGGGCCGTGACCACGCGCCGACCGGCGAGGCCTGGGACGCCGCTCTGGTCTTCTGGCGCAGCCTGCCCACCGACGACGGAGCCATCTTCGACAAGGAGGTCGTCCTGGACGCCGCCGCGATCTCGCCCCAGGTGACCTGGGGCACCAATCCTTCCCAGGTGGCGCCCATCGCCGGCGCTGTTCCTGACCCCGGAGACTTGGCGGATGCGGGTGACCGGGAGGCGGCGGAGCGCGCGTTGGTCTACATGGGACTGCAGGCAGGGACCCCGCTGCGCGAGATCAGGGTCGACACCGTGTTCTTGGGCAGCTGCACGAACTCTCGTATCGAGGACTTCCGGGCCGCCGCCGCGGTGCTCGAAGGCCGCACGGTGCGCCAGGGACTGCGCGCCCTCGCCGTGCCCGGCTCGCACCGGGTCAAAGAACAGGCCGAGGCAGAGGGACTGGACAAGGTCTTCACGGCCGCAGGGTTCGAATGGCGCGAACCGGGCTGCTCCATGTGCCTGGCGATGAACCCCGACAAGCTGGCGGTTGGCGAGCGCTGCGCCTCGACGTCCAACCGCAACTTCGAGGGGCGCCAGGGGCGCGGGGGGCGCACGCACCTCGTCTCGCCCGTGGTCGCCGCTGCCACCGCTGTCGCGGGGACGTTCGCGACACCAGAGGACCTGGACTGATGAAGGCAGTCGTGGTGGTGACCGGACGCGCCGTCCCTCTGGACCGAACAGACGTGGACACCGATCAGATCATCCCGTCGGACTGGCTGAAGCGCGTGGAGCGGACTGGCTTCGGTGCGGGCCTCTTCTCTGAGTGGCGCGACGACCGCGACTTCGTGCTCAACAATCCCGAGTTCGTGGGCGCCACCATCCTGGTCGCCGGGCACAACTTCGGCACCGGCTCGTCCCGCGAGCACGCCGTGTGGGCGCTGATGGACTACGGCTTCGAGGCCGTGGTGTCGTCGCGCTTTGCCGACATCTTCCGCAACAACTGCACGAAGCAGGGTCTCCTCCCGGTGCAGGTCACGGAGGAGTTCGATCGCGCTCTTCTCGACGCGGTGGAGAAGGATCCGTCGCTCGAGATCACCATCGATGTCGCGCAGGGCACGATCGAGGCGCCGGCGGCCGGACTAACCGCCACCTTCCCCCTCGACGAGTTCACGCGCCAGCGCCTGCTCAACGGGTGGGACGACATCGGTCTCTCGCTCCGGTACGTCAACGAAATCACGGCGTTCGAGCGCCGCCGCCCCGCCTTCCTGCCCTCGGCCTGAACGTCCCGTGGTGGCGTTCCGCAAGATGACCGAGGCCGACGTGCCCGCCGCGGTGGCGGCATTCGACAGCGGCCTGCTGGCCATGCTGGCCCGCCACGGACTGCCCGTCACCGGCAACTCCATTCAGGACGAGCGGCGGCGCCAGGATCGGACGCGCCACTTCCTCGGGACTGACCCCGACGGGTCGTGGGTGGCCGAAGACGACGGGACAGTCGTCGGAATGTCGCAGTCATTCGTGCGGGAGAACTACTGGATGCTCTCGCAGCTGGGCACCGTGCCGGGCCGTCAGGGCCGCGGGGTCGGCCGCGAGTTGCTCCGCCTCGCCCTCTCGCACGGCGACCCGCACAGTCCCGGGACCATCCAGTGCTCGCGCGACCCCAAGGCGATGGCGCTGTACACCAGCTTCGGGTTCGTCCTGCACCCCGTCGTGGCCGCATTTGGCGTCATGCGTCCAGGCGCAGTGGAACGTCCACCCGAGGTCCAGCGCTACGAGCCGGCCGAGGTCGGTACGCGCGAGCTCGAGGTCGTCGCCGCCATCGACCGCAAGGTGCGCGGGTCGTCCCGCACCGTCGACATCGTGGCCATGCTCACCCAGCCCGGCAACCGGCTCCTGCTGCACGCCGACCAGGCATACGCCGTCTCCCGGGACGAGCGGATCGTCACCCTCGGGGCGCGCCAGGAGGAGTCGGCCTCTCTGGTGCTGCGGGCCATGCTGGCTGAGACGCCGGCCGGCGAGACCATCGAGATCAACTGGCTGACCTCGGCGCAGCAGTGGGCCATCTGCGAAGTGGTGCAGGCGGGCATCGAATTGCAGCCCTACGGGCCGGTGATGGTGCGCGGCATGGACGGGCCGCCGAGCCCCTACATCCCGAGCGGCGGCTTCGGCTAGCGGTTCACTCCGGCACCCTGGAGCCGCTGGGCGAAGCGAGCCAGGCCCGCGCCCCAACCCTCGGGCGAGCCGACGGCGTCGCGCATGCCCTCCCAACCCTCGCCGTGCCGATCGAGGTGGCGGTGCGCGAGCTCCACTCGGGTGCTCCCTGCGTCCTCGGCCACGAACCGGACCTCCACTTCGCTCACCCGGGCCGGGTCGGGCTCGAGGTTCCACTGCAAGGAGATGTTCCAGCTGAACACGACCCGGTGAGGAGGCTCATAGGCGAGGACAGTCCCCCAGTGGCACTCACTCCCGTCCGCGCCGACGTCGTAAATGCTGCCGCCGATGCGTGGCTCGAACACCATTTTGTCGAGCGGCGCCTGCAGGATGTGGTGTTCCGGTGGCCACCAGCTGGCCATGTCCTCGGTGAAGACGGCGAAGGCCTGATCGGCCGGCGCCTTCACGGTCATCGACGACTGCACTTCCGTTGCCTGGGTGTCACTCATCACGCGTGTCCTTTCCGTTTTCCTGTTCGACTCGGTTCTTGAACGAGTGCAGCGCGGTGTTCCAAAAGCGATCGAGGTAATCCCGCAGCTCGCCGATGCCGTCGGGGTCGAGGCTGTAGATGCGGCGCGTACCCACCCGCACGTCGCGCACCAGGCCAGCGTCCTTTAGGACCTTCAAATGTTGGGAGACAGCGGGCCGGCTGACGGGCACCAACGCGGCAAGCTCGACGACGGCGGAAGGCCGGTCTCCAACGTGTTCGAAGATGGCCCGCCTGGTGGGGTCGCCGAGCGCGTCGAGGGCATCGAGGTAAGTCTTCACTTACGGTAAGTAAAGACTAACTATTGTGCCAAGTCAAGCCCGTCGTGCGGTGGGCGGGCTCCGAGCTTGCTGCCGCCGAAGGAGGCGGTGGCCTCAGCCTTCGAACCAGCGGTACCGGGTCCAGCCGGCCATGGGCCGGGCGCCCAAGCGCTGGTAGAAATCCATGGCCGGGACGTTCCACTCGAGCACGTCCCACTCGATGCGCCCGTCAGTCTGATCGCGCAGGTGGGCGAGCAACTCACTGGCATAGCCCTTGCGACGGTGCTCCGGCCGGACATAAATGTCCTCGAGCCAGATGCCGGTCTTGCCCAAGAAGGTGGAGAAGGTCCGGTACCACAGCGCGTGCCCGGCTACGCCACCGCCGCCGTCCTCCACGATCAAGTCGTGCGCGAACGCCTCACGTCCGAACAGCACCTTGACAAGGTCGTCCTCTGTGACCGCCACCTGGTCCGAGAGGTTCTCGAACTCGGCGAGCTCGTGGATCATCGCCACGAGCGCCGGGACGTCGTCCTCCACCGCCGGGCGGATCACCCTGTGCGGGCTCTGTTCGCCGCGGAGACCACCGCGCTCAGCGACGCATCGAGGATGGAGGAGTCGCGTCCGACGCCCCACCAGGTCGACCCGTCGGGCCCCGAGCACTCTACGTACGCCACGGCCGAGGCACCCGAGCCCTCGGTCAACGCGTGCTCGGAGTAGTCCTTCACCTCCAGCACAATACCGAGATCGGCCTTGAGGGCGGCAACCAGCGCATCGATCGGTCCGTTGCCTTCACCGCTCACAGTGCGGTGCTTTCCGTCCATGAGCACCTGGGCGGTGACGGTCGTATGGCCGCGCCCGGTCGACACTTCGCTCGTGATGAGACGCAGCCCGGCATCCTCGGGCAGGTACATCTCCTCGAAGACGTCCCACATCTGGCCCGAGCCGATGACGGTCCCGCTCTCCTCGGTGATCGCCTGCACGCGCTTGGAGAATTCGACCTGGAGGCGCCGCGGCAGGTCCAAGCCATGGTCGGTGTCCATCACGTAGGCGACCCCGCCCTTGCCGGACTGGCTGTTGACCTGGATGATCGCCTCATAGGTGCGCCCGGTGTGCTTGGGGTCGATGGGCAGATAGGGCACCTCCCACTCGTCGTAGTGGTCGCCGATGGCGGCCATGCCCTTCTTGATGGCGTCCTGGTGCGATCCCGAGAACGCGGTGTACACCAGGTCACCCGCGTAGGGATGGCGCGGGTGGACGGGCAGCCGGGTGGCGTACTCGGCCACGCGACGCACCTTCTCGATGTCGCTGAAGTCGAGCGTCGGGTCGATGCCTTGGGAGAAGAGGTTCATCGCCAGCGTCACGATGTCGACGTTGCCCGTGCGCTCCCCGTTCCCGAACAAGGTGCCCTCGACGCGGTCGGCCCCCGCGAGTACCGCCAGCTCCGCTGCCGCGACGGCGGTGCCCCGGTCGTTGTGTGGGTGCAGGCTGAGCACGATGGCATCGCGGTTCTTGATTGTTCGGCCGAACCACTCGATCACGTCGGCGTAGACGTTGGGGCTGTACATCTCGACGGTGGCGGGCAAGTTGAGGATCATCGGGAGCTCGGGCGTCGGTTCGATCACGTCCATGACCGCCTCGCAGATCTCAACGGCGAAGTCCGGCTCGGTCCCGGTGAAACTCTCGGGCGAGTACTCGTAGCGGATGGCGGTTCCGGGAACCTGCGCCTCGTACTTCTTGCACAGCTCGGCTGCCTTCACCGCGATCTCGATGATGCCCGGCTTGTCGAGCCCGAATACGACGCGCCGCTGCAGTTCGGAGACCGAATTGTAGAAGTGCACGACGGCACGGGGTGCGCCGGCCAGCGACTCGAACGTCCGCTCGATCAGCTCCTGGCGGCATTGGACCAGGACCTGTATCTCGACGTCGTCGGGCACGATCCCCTCGTCGATGATGAGCCGCTGGAAGTCGAAGTCGGTCTGGGAGGCGGAGGGGAACCCGACCTCGATCTCCTTGAAGCCGACGTCGATCAGCATTTGGAACAGCGCCAGCTTGCGCTCGGGGTCCATCGGGTCGATGAGCGCCTGGTTCCCATCGCGCAAGTCGACACTGGCCCAGCGCGGCGCCCGGGTGAACTGGCGGTCGGGCCAGGTGCGATCCGCCAGCACCAGCGGCACGTGCGAGCGGTACTTGTCGAACGGCATCGGTGACGGGTCGCAGGGCAGGGCCAGGTGACCCCGCTCCACGTCGCCACCACTCCCCTTCTGTCCCTCAACCATGTTCTCCGTCCCTTTCGTCTTTGCTCTGTTCTCTGTGTCTGACGTCTCTGGTCAACGCTGTCTGTTCCCACGACCCGTACCGGTACCGGCCCAACAAAAAACCTCCTGGCCGTTGGCGCAGGAGGTTGCGAGCGAACGCGATGTGGCGTTCGCCGTCAGGTAAGCAGCAGGTCGGAGGTCGTGGCCTTCATGAGGCCTCGAATTCTCCCATCCCGCGGGGTTGCCGTCAAGGCATCAGGAGTCAGGGGCGCCGCAGCGCTGAGCCAAAACGCAGCAGATTCCCGTCGCCGTCGGTGTGCGCGGCCTCCCAGACGCCGAAACCGGGATCAAAGAGGTCGCCCGTTTCGCCCACTCCCGCCGCCCGCCACTCCGTGTGGAGCTCGTCGGCGTCGTCGACCGCTATGTAGGCAGCGCCGCGGTGCTGGGGCTGAAGGCTCAGGCCCGGTACGTGACGGAAGTGGATGCGAATGCCGTCGCGCTCCGCCGTGCCGTAGCCACCCGTGTGCACATCCACGCCGAAGCCCAACGCCTCGTAGTGCGATCGCATTGCCTCGAGGTCCGCCGTTGGAAAGATCGGCGCGATGCTGCGGAAAGTGGCCATGTCCGCTCACGCTACCGTGGGCGGATGCGCCGCCTCCTGCGGACCGTGATCCGCGCCGCTCTCGTCATTGCCGTGCTGGCCGTCCTGCGCGAGGTGATGCTCGACCGCGCGCCGACGCGCGCGCTCGAACGGGAGCGAGCCCGTCATCGGCAGCCTCGACACGTGGCCCGCCGTGCCGCGCAATCCCGGCGCCTGAACGTCGTAGGCCTCTGACGGCCTCGGTCCTTCGCTTGCGCGACGGGGACAAGTGAGCCCTTCCCGCAGACGGGGGCGGCGATGGTTGCCAAAACTATAAGCACCCCCGTTTAGAGTTTTGAAAACCACCCGGCGGCTCCCAGCCGAGAGGCCGAAGCCAAAACCAAAACCAAAGCCAAAGCCAACAAGACCCTCAGAGCGTGACGCGATGGATGTCGAGGATCCCCTCGTCGCCCCGCAACTGCTCCACGACGAGGTCCGGAGCCGGCGTGGTGGTCGAGATCACCATCATGGCGGTCGACGCCTCGGGGCTCGGCCCCACGGCCATGGAGGAGATGGACACGCCGGCCAAGCCCAGCGCGGTGCCCACGATGCCGATTACGCCCGGCCGGTCGTCGTTGCGGACCACCAGCATGTGGGTCGATGGCGGGACCTCCACGACATGCTCGTCGACGATCACGATTCGGGGTTCGGTGCGGAGGCCGACGGTGATCAGCGTGCCGGCGACGGAGTGCGAGCCCGAGCGGAGTGTGATCAGTGACTTGTAGTCGTGGGACGTTGCGGTCGACGACTCGCGCACCTGCAGGCCGCGTTGGGCCGCCAGCTGGGGCGCGTTGACGTAGGACACCGGCTCCTCGGTGGACCCGCCGAAGATGCCCTTCAACACAGAAAGCGTGAGGATGCCGGTGCTCTCCCCCGCCAGCTCGCCCTGGGACTCGATGTCGATGGCGTCCGGCAGCCCGTCGTGCAAGCCGACAAAGAAGCGTCCCAGCTGCTCGGCCAGTCCCATGAAGGTGCGTACGACATCGGAGACGTCACGCGCCGCCACATTGACTGCGTATGGCACGAAGTCGCCGGCCAGCGCGAGGAGGACCTGCTCGGCGATGGTGACCCCAGCCTTGTCCTGCGCCTCCTCGGTGGACGCGCCGAGGTGGGGTGACACGACCACCTGGGGCAACTCGAAGAGCGGCGACTCGGTGCAGGGCTCCGTGGCGAAGACGTCGAGGCCCGCCCCGCCGACGACACCGTCCCGGATGGCGTCGGCCAGCGCTTCTTCGTCGACGATACCGCCGCGGGCTGTGTTGACGATGCGGATGCCCGGCTTCGCCTTGGCCAGAAGGTCCCGCCCGAACAGTCCGATGGTCTCAGGGGTCTTCGGCGTGTGGATGGAGACGAAGTCGGCCTGGGCCACCAGTTCCTCGATACTGACCAAGCGCACCCCCATGGCCCGGGCCCGCTCTTGGGAGACGAAGGGGTCGTAGCCGATGAGCTCCATGCCGAAGGCGTGGGCGCGCTGGGCTACCAGCGAGCCGGCGCGCCCCAGGCCCACCACGCCCAGCACCTTTCCGTGCAACTCCACGCCCTCCCACTTGGAACGCTCCCAACGCCCCGCCACCAACGCGGCGTGTGCCTGAGGGATGTTGCGGGCCTGGGCGAGGAGCAGGGCCATGGCCTGCTCGGCGACCGAGAGGATGTTCGACGTCGGGGCGTTGACCACCATGACGCCGCGCTCGGTGGCAGCGTCGACGTCAACGTTGTCGAGACCGACGCCCGCTCGCCCGACCACCTGCAATGCGGTGCCCGCGGCGAGCACGTCGCTCGTCACCTTGGTGGCCGAGCGGATGATCAGCGCGTGGGCCCCGGCGACCGCTTCGAGCAATTGCTCGGGGCTCAGCCCCTCCTGCACGTCGACGTCATGCCCCGCGTCGGCGAGCAAGTCGAGCCCGCTCTGCGCGATCTTCTCCGTTACGAGTACCCGTGCCACCGCGGTGGTCTCCTCACTCCCCCCGCTGATGCGGTTCAGTCATGCGCTTCCGCGAAGAGGCCGGCCAACCGGGAGACGCCCTCGACCAGGTCCTCGTCGCCCAGGGCGTAGGACATGCGGAAGTAGCCCGGTGCGCCGAAGGCCTCTCCGGGCACCACCGCCACCTTGGCCTCGTTGATGCAGATTTCGGCCAACTCCGCGCTCGTCGCCGGACGTTGTCCCCGGAGTGACCGCCCGAGCAGCCCCTTGACCGAAGGGAAGGCGTAGAAGGCGCCCTCTGGCTCGATGCACACGATCCCGTCGATGACGTTGAGCATCTTGACGATCGTCTGGCGGCGGTCGTCGAAGGCGGCTCGCATCATTGCGACATCGTCCAGGTTGCCCGCCACGGCCGCGAGGGCAGCGCGCTGCGACACATTCGACACGTTGGACGTCTCGTGGCTCTGGATGTTGGTGGCCGCGGCGATGGCATCGGCCGGCCCGATGAGCCACCCCACCCGCCACCCGGTCATGGCGTACGTCTTGGCGACTCCGTTGGCCACCAGGCAGCGGTCGGCCAGCTCGGGCACCAGCACCGGCATGGAGTGGTGCTCGGCGTCGCCGTAGACGAGGTGCTCGTAGATCTCGTCGGTCAGGACCCAGATCCCCTTGTCGAGGGCCCACCGCCCAATGGCCTCGATCTCGTCGCGGGGGTAGACGGCCCCGGTCGGGTTCGACGGGGACACGAAGAGCAGGGCTTTGGTGTTGGGCGTCCACGCGGCCTCGAGGTCCTCGACCGAGGAACGAAAGCCTGTCGTCTCGTCCGAGGACACGATCACGGGCGTCCCGCCCGCCAGGGCGATTGACTCGGGGTACGTCGTCCAATAGGGGGCGAGCACGATCACTTCGTCGCCGGGGTCGCACAGGACGGCAAACGCGTTGGCCACGGCCTGCTTGCCGCCGTTGGTCACCAGCACCTGGCCCGCGGTGACCTCGAAGCCGGAGTCGCGCCGGGTCTTGGCCGCGATCGCCTCGCGCAGGGCCGGGATCCCACCCGTCGGGGTGTACCGGTGGTTGACCGGGTCGAGGCAGGCCGCGACCGCAGCTTCCACGATGTGGGCCGGGGTCGGGAAGTCCGGCTCGCCGGCACCGAATCCGATGACGTGCTCCCCGGCCGCCTGGAGTGCCTTGGCCTTGGCATCGACCGCGAGGGTGGCGGACGGCGCGACCGCCGCGGCGCGGCGCGAGATCCGGCGGAGCTCGGTCGGCGCGGAGGAGGGTGTCGTCACGGATGCAATGATTTCATACGTGCCAGAGATCCCCGACATCACAATTCCCGCCGAGCTGCTTCCCTCCGACGGCCGGTTCGGGTCCGGTCCCTCGAAGGTCCGACCCGAGCAGGTCGATGCCCTCGCGCAGGTGGCCAAGACCTATCTCGGCACCAGTCACCGGCAGAAGACCGTCAAGTCGCAGGTGGGCCGGGTGCGCGCCGGCTTCCGCCAGCTCTTCTCCCTGCCCGACGGGTACGAAGTCGTGCTCGGCAACGGGGGGACCACCTGTTTCTGGGATGCCGCGACGTTCGGCCTCATTGAAGAACAGAGCCAGCACCTGAGCTTCGGCGAGTTCTCCTCCAAATTCGCCGCCTGCGCCAAGTCGGCGCCTCATCTGAAGGACCCCCAGGTCATTGAGTCCGAGGTCGGCACGCACCCGCTGCCACAGGCGGACGCCTCGGTCGACCTCTACGCCCTCACCCACAACGAGACCTCGACCGGAGTCTCCATGGCCATCCGGCGGCCGCTGGGCGCCGCGCTCCCCGCCGACGGCGGGGGTCTGGTGGCGGTCGACGCCACGTCGGGCGCAGGTGGGCTGCGGGTCGAGGCCGCCGACTTCGACGTGTACTACCTCGCCCCCCAGAAGTGCTTCGCTGGCGACGGAGGGCTCTGGATCGCCCTCATGTCGCCGGCCGCGCTCGAGCGGGTGGACCAGATCGCCGCCTTGGGGCGCTGGATCCCCACCTTCCTCGACCTCAAGACGGCGGTGGACAACTCGGTCCAGGACCAGACGTACAACACGCCTGCACTGGCCACCATCTACCTGCTGGCGGAGCAACTCGACTGGATGAACGCCAACGGCGGCCTGGAGTGGACGGCGTCGCGCTGCGACCGATCCGCCGAGATCCTCTACACCTGGGCGGAGCAGTCCGGCTTCGCCCGGCCCTTCGTCGAGAACCCGGCCGACCGCAGCCACGTCGTGGGGACGATCGACTTCGTCGATGCGGTCGATGCCTCCAGCGTGGCCGCCGTGCTCCGGGCCAACGGGATCGTTGACACCGAGCCCTACCGCAAGCTGGGCCGCAACCAGTTGCGCATCGCGATGTTCCCGGCCATCGAGCCCGAGGACGTGGCGTCCTTGTGCGCGTGCGTCAACTACATCGTGGGCGCGCTGGCCAGCTGACGCCCGCGGCCCAGCTGGCGCCTGTGGCGGCGTTGCTCGGGCGTGGGTGGTTGACTCTCCACCGCTAAAAGTGCTATCACTTTGATATCACTTTAAGCGAGGAGCACGCCATGAGCAGCGTCGAGTCACCGACCAGCGCCGAGCCCGTCGGGCAGCAAGGAGCGCGGGTTGACATCCGACAACGCCCCGCTCTGGCGATCAACGGTTGGCTGGGCGTGCTGGTGCTTGCCGCCTGCGTCGTCGGAATGGTCCTCACCGCGCAACACGACAAGGGCCTGTTGTGGTTGCCGTTGGTCGTCGGCGTCCTCATCTTGATCTCGCTCGTCATCGTGCCGCCGGGCCAGACCTCGGTGCTCCAGTTCTTCGGCCGTTACGTCGGCACGGTCGTTCACCCCGGCTTCTGGTGGGTACTGCCGCTCACGATTCGCCGTCGCATCAGCATCCGGGTGCGCAACTTCGAGACCAATCACCTGAAGGTCAACGATGCCGACGGCAACCCTGTGGAGATCGCCGCGATCGTGGTCTGGCAAGTAGCGGACACCGCCAAGTCGACGTACGGGGTCGAGAACTACGTGAACTTCGTCACCGTGCAGGCCGAGTCGGCCTTGCGCCACGTGGCGACCGTCCACCCCTACGACGACACGACCGACACCGGCACGTCGTTGCGGGGTTCCACAGACATCGTCGCCGCCGAACTGGCCCGTGAAGTGGCACAGCGGGTCGCCATCGCCGGGATTGAGATCGTCGAAGTCCGCATCTCCCACCTCGCCTACGCGCCGGAAATCGCGCAGGCGATGCTGCGGCGCCAGCAGGCCAACGCCGTCGTCGCCGCCCGCTCGCGCATCGTCGAGGGCGCCGTGGGCATGGTGGAGATGGCCCTCAACGCCCTCTCCGAGCGTGGCGTGGTCTCCCTCGACGAGGAGCGGACCGCAGCCATGGTGAGCAACCTCATGGTTGTGCTCTGTGGCGACCAGCCGCCATCGCCCATCGTGAACGCCGGTTCGCTCTATACGTGAGCGAGCGCCGGCAGGTCATGCTGCGCGTCGATCCGGCGGTCCACGACGCGCTGATTCGTTGGGCGAATGACGAATTTCGCAGCGTCAACGCCCAGGTCGAGTTGTTGTTGCGCCAGGCGCTCCGCGACGCGGGGCGGATGCCCAATCAGGCGGCGCCACTCCCCAAGCGCGGCCGCCCCAAAGTCCGCGACTAGGTGGGGGGTACTTGGTGCTTCGACCCCTCTGTGGCGCGCTGCCACCATCCCCGCGCCGCTTTGTAGTATACCCAGTATAAGCGAGTCGGTCGGAGAGGCGGGGTGCGCGTCGAGTGAGCAGCAGACACGAGAACACGCTGGTCAGGGCATGAGTACGGCGACCTTGACCGACTCCCCCG
The DNA here is from genome assembly GCA_963744225.1 of uncultured Acidimicrobiaceae bacterium. Classification (GTDB taxonomy): domain Bacteria; phylum Actinomycetota; class Acidimicrobiia; order Acidimicrobiales; family RAAP-2; genus Bog-473. The sequence continues at coordinate 1,799,226 of CAVUSV010000004.1, read as the reverse complement.
CTCCCATGGGGGCAGGGAGCCAGTGGGCCGTCGAGACCCACGGTTTGACCAAGCGCTTCGGCGAAAACGTCGCCGTCGACGACGTGGAGCTCCTGGTCCCGCGTGGTGTCGCCTTCGGCTACTTGGGCCCCAACGGTGCGGGGAAGACCACGCTGATCCGAGTGCTGCTGGGACTCACCCACGCGGACGCCGGCACCATGGCGCTCCTCGGCCACCAGGTGCCGCGACACCGCGACCTGGCCTTGGCGCGCGTCGGAGCCATCGTCGACGAGCCCCGGTTCCACGGGCATCTGACTGGGCGCCAGAACCTCCAGATCCTCGCCGCGGCACGCGAGCCGGCGGCCAAGGGCCGCGTCGATCCCGTGCTCGAACGGGTGGGCATCCTTCACCGGGCCGGCGACAAAGTGTCGAAGTACTCCATGGGCATGCGCCAGCGCCTGGGGGTGGCGGCCTGTCTGCTCGGTGACCCTCAACTGCTGATCCTCGACGAACCCATGAACGGGCTCGACCCTGGCGGCATGCTCGACATCCGCGACATGATTCAGTCCCTCGTCGCTGAGGGCCGCACGGTGGTGCTGTCCTCCCACCTGCTCGACGAGGTGGAGCGCACGTGCGATGCCGTCGCCATCGTGGACCGCGGCAAGGTGATCCGGCAGGGACCCATCTCCCAACTCCTCGCCGGTTCATCCTTCGAGCTCCAGGTCGAGTGCTCGGAGCCCGAGCGGGCCGGCACCCTGCTCGACGGGACGAGGCTCGGCGCACAGGTGCAGATCAGTCCCGAGGGTCTGGCCATCTCGCTGCCCGAAGGGACGTCGCGCGACGTCGTCGCCGAGATCAACCGTGCTCTGGTCGAGGGTGGGATCTCCGTCTACCGCCTCCAGCACATCCAGGCCTCGCTGGAGGCGTGGTTCTTAGAAGTGACGCGCCGGCTGGGAGAAGACCAATGACGACGATCTCTGACTTGGGCGCAGCGGCACCGGGTCCGGCTCCCGCTCCGGCGCCGGTGGTGACGCGGAGCGATCACCGAGGCTCGTGGATCCCGACGTGGGGCATGATCACGACCCGCTTCATGGAGCTGCGGCGGCGGCGCGGACTCATCATCGCGTTGGTCGCCGTCAACATCGGCATCCCGGTCATCTTCCTCGGGGTACGCCTCATCACGCACGCTGTCGCTCCCAAGTCCTACGGGCCGGCAGGCGGCTACAGCATCTTCACCATTCTGGTGCTCGGCTTCATGTACGTCTTCGGGTTCATCGTGGCGGCCGTCGTCGGGTGTACGGCGGGGTCTACCGATCTCACCGAGGGGATGTTCCGCCACCTGGTCATCACCGGCCGTTCCCGGTTGGCCCTGTACTTCGCGCGGATCCCGGCCGGACTGGCCATCGTGATCTCCATCGTGGCGGTCGGGTACACAATCGTCTGTGCGGTGTGCGTGTTCGCCGCCCCAACGCAACTCAACTTCGACGGGGTGAACGTGCCATCGGGGCTGTCCCGTCCTGCCCTGGACAGCTGGGCGGCGTCGCACGCCGACAAGGTCATCTGCAATTTCAACTTCAGGGGGGGCCAAGGGCTGAACGGCCCGCCGCCCAACGTGCCCTGTGGCGGCGGACAATCGAGCGGCCCGCCGCCCGGGACGGTGATCCAGACGAAGGGTGGCGGGACGATCACCGTACCCGCCAGTGAATCCCCGGCGCAGATTCGGGCGTTTGCGGTTGCGGTCGCCAACCAGGACTACGCCGCCTATCAATCCAACTTCTTGGTCCCGTCGACCTCCCTGATGGTCGAAGTCGGCCTGTGGATTGCTCTCGAGGCCACCATCGGGTTCATCGTCGGCCTCGGGCTGGCCTCGCTGATGGGGCAGCGGACGGTCCCGGTGATCCTCCTCGTCATCCTCGAGCTGATCCTGACGCCACTCTTCAGCCGCCACGTGATCACGCACCTGGTCAACGCCGAGCGGGGCATCGTGGGCGTGGCGATGGCCCATATCGAGCCAGGCGGCCTCCCGTTTGCGTTCGGCGGTGGCGGTGGCGGCGGAGGTGGCGGACCGTTCGACATGTTGATACCCGAGTCCACGTTGGCGGCGTCGTTGGTGATCGTTGGGTGGCTCGTGTTCTGGACCGCCATCGGCGCGTGGCGGATGGCGACCAGGGACGCCTGATCAGGCGACCGCGAAGCCAGCCTCAGACAGCAGCTTCTCGCTTTCGTCCCACAGGCGCGCCGCCGCCTCGTCGTCGCGGGCGTTGCGGCTCATGCGCCCCGGCTTGGCGCGGACCCAATACATCCCGGTCTTGGCGCTGACGTCGGGTGACGCGGCCAGATGGATGCTGGTCCGGGCGCCGCGCCGTGGGCTGATCTCGAAGGGCCGGATGAGACGCATGCCCAAGCCCATGAATCCCGTCAGGTCGCCGTCCATGCCGAACCCGCTGCGCACGACACCGGGGTGTGCAGCGTTGGCCGTGACCCCGCTGCCAGCAAGACGTGCCGCCAGCTGGCGCGTGAAGAGCACGTTGGCCAACTTGGAGCGGCAGTAGGCCTCCATTCCCTCATAGCGCTTCTCGCTCTGCAGATCTTCGAATCGCATGCCATGCCACGCGGCATGGTGCCCGAAGGACGTGAGATTCACGATGCGCGAGGGCGAGGCGGCACGCAGGCGATCGAGCACGAGAGCGGTCAGGTAGAAGTGACCCAGGTGGTTGACGCCGAACGTCAGCTCGAAACCCTGCGTCGTCAACTGCCGCGCCGACCAGGTGCCCCCCGCGTTGTTGACGAGGACATCGAGCCGGTCCCAGCGCAAGAGGATGTCGTCGGCCGCCCGCTTGACCGACGCCAGGTCGGCCAGGTCCAAGGAGACGACGTGCACGTCGTCGTTCCAGGTCCGCTGCGTGACCTCCTTGGCGGCAGCCTCGGCTTTGCCGGCGTTGCGACAGGCGAGCACGGTGGTTGCCCCGAGCGCCGCCACGCCCACCGCGGTCTCGAGCCCGATGCCGACGTTGGCGCCGGTGACGACGACGACCTTGCCTTGCATGCTCATTGGGGGAGATCCGTTCTCGGTTGCCGACCGCAGCGGACGGTCAGTCTACGGAGGTGGGCCGAGGATCTCGAATGGTTGATGCCGGTCGCCCCCTCGGCGTCGCGACCCGTGCCGCTCAGTCGTCCTCGTCGTCCGACGGCCCGTGCTCCCGCTCCCACTCTGCCGGCGGCCCGATGGTCGACGCCTCGGGGCCGAACCGCTCCACGTACGCGCGGTAGACGACCCGCCAGCGGTCCGGGGCCTGCCAGGGCACGACGGTGCCGCCGGACTCGGCCTCCAACTGCTCGAGGCAGACGTGCCACCCGGCTGCGTCCCGGGCCGCCTTGCCGTGCTCGGGGAACGTCACCGTCAAGTGGAGGACGCACCCGGCTCCGTCGGGCTCTGGCTCGAGGTCGAAGCGGATCACGTCGTCGGCCCAGCGCAGCTCCATGAGCGTCGGGGGCACGAAGGCCAGCATCTCGCCCACGAAGGGCTCGGCCTCGGCATCGCGGAAGGAGAAGCGAAGCGGGGCACCCGCGACGCGCTCACCCTCGATGGTGGTCGGAAACCACGCGGCCAGGTGGGTGTCGTCCGTTAGGGCACTCCACACCTTGTCCCGTGGATGGGCCAGGCTTCGACGGAAACGCAGGATGGACGAGGGGGCGGAACATTCGAGGGTGCCGTACCCGCTGCCCATGTCCACAGGTGCGCTCATGTCCAGGACTCTCCCTCCATGATCTCGAGGTGGCGCTCCAGGGCGTTCAGGTGCCCGGCCCACCGTTGCCGGTAGGGCTCCAACCACTCGTCCACCTCCCGAAGCGGTTCGGGCCGCACGCGATAGATCCGCCGCTGGGCGTCGGTCCGGGATTCGACCAGCCCGGCAGAGCGCAGCACCTTGAGGTGCTTGGAGACCGCGGGCTGACTCAGGCCGAGTATCCCGACGAGGTCCCCCACCGGCCGCTCCTCTTGGACGAGGAGATCGAGGATACGGCGGCGGCTCTCCTCCGCCAGCACCTCGAATGTCACGGTCACACAGCTAGTATTCCCTCTTCAGCATATAACTGTCAAGGGATATTCAGCGAGAGGCCGCCTTGGTGGCAATCCGGCGCAGCGGAGGGAGCGTCGGCGGAGGCTGCCGGCGGGGCGGCAGCGACGCCAGGAGTGTCGCGCTGGCCTCGGTCACCAGCACGACGGCGCGCTCGAACGCCTCTTCGGTCTGTGGCGACGTGGATTGAACGCCGCTGATCTTGCGGACGTATTGGCGGGCCGCCGCTTCGATCTCCTGGGGAGTAGCCGAGGGCTCAAGACCGCGCAGAGTGGTGATGTTCCGGCACATGCCGCCACCCTATGCCCGGTCGTGGGTCCGGCGGTCCTCGCCGCGATACCTGCAGTCGCCCGGCGTCACGACCACGTTGACGCGATGGCCCGACTGGGCATTCTGCACCTCCAGCAGATCGGCGCCCTCTGCCGAGGTCACCCGGGCGCCCGACACACGGGCGCAATAGCCGTGCGGGTAGTGGAGTCCCGTCGGCACGAAGATCACGGTGGGGGCATGGATCTTGTGGTCGGGCACGTAGGTCAGGTTGAACCGCGCGGTCGCGGGCGAGAAGCCGAAGGAAATCGGGATGCCGGCGATGGCTTCGGGATACGCGCGGCTGAGCACACGGGCGGTCGAACGCAGCCTGCCGTCGGCCATCACCAGCGACTCGGCCTGGCTTCCTGTGGGGTCGCCGTAGTACTTCCACGCCCAATAGGCCCATCCGACTTGCTTCGCATCCATCAGGCTCACGACGGTCTCAAGAAAGGGCGCGCTTTTGGTCGCGCCGAACTCGGAGACGAGCCACGCCGGACCTCCGGGTTGGGGGCCCGAGGCCATCTCGGCGCGATCCTCGCCCCGCACGCCGAGCGAGTGTGCGTCCTGAGCGGCGCAGAGTGCCAGGTCGGTGGGATTCCCGGTTACCGGGCTACGGGCACCGCAGTAGATGTGCACGTTGAAGACGAGGTTGCGCAGATTCATCGGCCCGAGATACGTCGGGAGGCCGCGGCTCCCGTAGTTGTCCGGTTCGTCGAAAATGAGATGGGTGGGATCGTGGGCCAAAACGGTCGGCACGACCCCATTGGCGGGATCGGCCGCCGGGCACTGTAGGGCTGGCGCGTTGTGCAGGGGAGCACCGATGTGGCTCCGGCCTGTGTAGAAGCATTCGAGCTGGGCGTCGAAGTGCTCGTCACCGAAGAGCACCAGGGACCTGGAGAAGGGCTCGTTGAAGAGGTCGTACCCCAGGATCCACTGGTTCCCCCGGAACGCCCGCGCCAGGTCGCCCCAGACCCTGTCGTACTCGCCCTGCAAGTTGCCCCGGACGTCGTTCCGCCAGAAGTGACCAAAGGCGATACCTGCCGCCGCTGAGCCGTAGGTCTGAGACCAGCGCCCCGGCACGTCGACGCTCCGGACGCCGTCCGTGCACACCGCCCAATTGGGTGCGCCTTCGCCGTCGAACATCTCGTTGTACACGTCCTGGTGCATGTCCAGGATCGTGTAGATGTGGAATCGAGCCAGCAGGTTCACCGTCTCCCGCACCCGGTTGACGTAGCGGTCAAACACGGCCTGGTTGAACTGGTGCGGGTCCGCTGGCGCCCCGAGGCCGCAGATGGCCGGGTCGTTGGGGGGTGCGGTCCCGGGCTCCAGGCCGCTCCATGTGATCCCGAGGCGCACCACGTTGAAGCCCAGTCTCGCCATGAGGGAGGCGTCCGCGGTCGAGAAGTTCCATGGCTTGCCCGCGTCGGGGAAGAGTACGTAGGGCGGGTGCTTGTACACGGCGTTGACGCCGTGGAAGAACACAATGCGTCCCTGGGTGTCGTAAAGGTAGGGGCCGCCTGGCGCCCGAATGGGGCCCGAGACCGCCGCGGTGCCGCTGACGCTGGCGCCTGTGAAGACGGGGGACTGCAACGTCGGCAGCGCGGACCTCGTGGCGGACGCGGCTTCCATCTGAAGCAACAGGGCGGCCGAGGTGACCGCGACTGCGAGCAGCACGAACGCGCAGGTCCGCGGAGATCGACGCTGCATGGCCGACAGTTTGGCCGGATCTCCCTCCGGATTGTCAGCGGCCCCGCCTACCGAGAGCGCGAAAGACCGGGCAGATTGGGCCGCAGCGGGTAGTCGGCGATGATGGCCCGGCAGGCACGCAGAGGCCGTACCGAGTGCGGGGTGTCGGGAGGCACCACCGCGATGCAACCGGCGGTGAGCACCTGTTCCTCACCGGCGATGGAAAGGGCAACTTCACCCTCGACGATGTGCCACACCTCCTCCTGCTCGTGCTGGTGCTCGTGGAGCGGGGTGGCGTCGGCCGCGATGTCGTAGTGCGCGAATGTCATATTGGCCGAGTGGAGGAAGCGGCCGCTCCACCCTCTCAGTGGTTCGCCGGCGAGCATCTCGGATGGTCGGATGAAGGGCATGTCGGTACTCAGTAGTCCAGGCTGGCGTACCAGTCCCCCCGCCCGTCTGGCGTGAGGTCCAAGAGGTGCCAAACCGGAGCGAGCAGATCGATGCCACGCTCGGGGATGTCGTCGGCCATGCGGGGGTGGCAGCTATAGAAGTGGCGCGGGGAACCGTCGGCGTCGAGGGTGAAGACCGAGACAGTCGAATCCTGGTTGCCCTCTCTGTCTTCGGCGCCCAGGTCGTACTGGAACGTGTTGTCACCGCAGCTCAAGAGCCGAACGTTGTCCCAACCACGGTGTCGAGCATGGGCGCGCAATGCGGCGGGGTCGGCCGCCGCGGCCACGACGAAGTCGGCGTTCTGCTCGATGTGGCGGACATCGCCGTTCAGACCGTCGATCCACAAGGTGCACATTGGGCAGGGCGATGTCTGGCGCTTGCCGTACATCGCGTGCTGGACAACGAGCGCCCGATCGGGCGACGTGAAGAGCTCGCTGAGCCGCACTGTCGTGACGGGCTCGTCGCCGTCGTCCAGGTCGCGGGGTCCCTCGAAGAACTCGTAGTCCTCAATGGCCGCGCCTGGCGGCAAACGGCGCCGCAAGGATGCCACCTGCTCCCGGTGCTGCATCAGCTCTACCTCGGCCTGCCGCAGCTCCTCGCGCCGCGTGGCGTACTCGGGGGATTCGTCGAGGCGGGTCTGCTGCACCGGTACCTCCTTCGATACCTCCCGAATGTAGCCGGGAGATGCCCGAGGTGCGCCGAGGCAGGCGCTCGGCGAAAATCATCGTGTGCTGGGCCACCTGGGCGTCAACGTCCCCGACCTGGAGCGCGCGGCCGCCTACTACAGCCCACTCATGCCCCTTCTCGGCTACGAACCGTTCATGACCACCGAGGACGCCGTCGCGTTCATGCCGGCGGGCGGTCGGCGCGGTGCCTACCTGTTCCTGTACGGATCGACCGAGGAGGACGCCGGCTACTCACGGGAACGCACCGGTCTGCAGCATCTGGCCTACGTCGTCCCCACCCGCTCGGCGGTGCACGCGGTTTTCACGCACGTGCGCGCTGCCGGCAGCACCGTCCTCCACGAACCCCAGGAGTGGCCGCAGTACCCGCCCCCGTACTTTGCGACCTTCTGGCTCGATCCCTTCGGGATCATGCTCGAGGCCGTCTGTCATCGCGACCGCGACTGATCGCCGCGGGTCAGGCGACCTGTTCGAGCGCCCGGGCGATGTCGACGTTGCCCGACACACTGCGGACGCTCAGATGGACCCGCGTCTCGGGGCGCGCCGTGCCTGGGGCGCCGTCGAGAGAGATCTCCGAGTTGACCACCCCTGACATCGTCTCCACGTCGACATGGAGTTCGACTCCTTTGGCGACGCCCACCGAAACGTCGCCCGACACCGAGCGGACGTGCAACGTGCCCTCGTCGACCGAGAGCACTCGCACATCGCCTGACACGTTCACGATTCGGGCCCCGTGCGAGAGCTCGCCCAGACGGACGTTCCCCGAGGTCGCCTTGACGTCCAGCCGGTTCGTCGCGGCCCCGAGCTCGAGGTCGCCCGTCGCGGTTGCGAACAGGGCGGTACCGGCCACGCTCGAGCAGCGCAGATCTCCCGATGCCGTGTGCACCCGCAGGTCGCCGCGGACGTTGCCCAGCGTGATGTCGCCGCTCGCCGTCTTGGCCGTGACGTCGCCAGCGACGTCGTCGGTGGAGACGTCCCCGCTCGCCGTGGCGACGTCGGCGGTGCCGATCGGCCCGGTGACCTCGACGTCGGCGGAACCGGCAACCACCTTGACGTCGCTCCCTGCCGGCACCTCTACCCGCACGGCAACCGCGTTGCGCCGCACGAAACGCTTGCCGAGCGATTTTGGGACTTTTACGGCCACAACCGCTCCTTTCGGAGTCGACCGGCACTCGACCGTGGCGCGCTCGATGAGCTCCTGGCCGCCCGGTGTTGCGGGCTCGAGCGAAACGACCGTCGTATCGGTCGTGCTCGCGGTGATGGCGATCAGGCCGACCTCATTCTGCACATAGAGGTGAACGATCCCCGGGGTCTCGAATGTCTCTTCCATGTCCGCTGCTCCCTTCAGGTGGTGCCGTAGCCGTGCAGGCGGTTTCCCCCGCGTCCGGTCCAGCTCTTGTTGGTCGACGTCCCTCGCTCGAGCGTGCGCACGACGTAGGAGTTCACTGAGACGCCTTCGGTCGCGGCACGCTCCTCGACGCGCGTCTTGAGGCCATCGCTCAGCCGGAGTGTGATCCGGGCCGACAGGTCGCCATCAATGTCGCCGGGCGGGACGTGCTCGTCCTCGACGTAGGCCAGATGGATATCGTCGCCGGCGACGCGGATCTCGACCCGTCCCTCCGGCAACTCGGCCGACAACTCGGCTGCAACGTCCGAGAGCAGGTCGAGGATGCGCGCGGGAAACGACCGACCCAGCAGTGTGGCAATGCGCTCGGCGACCTCGGCCACCGTGTCGTCGCCGAGCTCAGCCACGCTGATCGCGTCGGCACGCAGCCCCTCGACCACCAGTGACATCTTCATAGTGTCACTATGACATCAGAACGATGTCAGCGTCAAGGCCCGACGAGGACCTCGTAGTGAATCCCCTGGTCAGCCGCCTGAGGCGTCCTGCACTCGAGTCCTCCCGGCCGAAATGAACGGCATCATGGCGCGCAGTTCCTGTCCGACAGACTCGATCTGGTGGGCTTTGCCCGCCTCACGCAGCGCCTCGAAGCGGGGGCGCCCCGCCTTGTTCTCGGCGATCCATTCCTGGGCGAAGGCGCCGCTGCGGATGTCTTCGAGGATCGTCTGCATCTCGGCCCGGACGGCGTCGTTGATGACCCGGGGACCCCGGGTCAAGTCGCCGTATTCGGCGGTGTCGGAGATGGAGTACCGCATGCCAGCGATGCCCTGCTCGTACATCAGGTCCACGATGAGCTTCAGCTCGTGGAGGCACTCGAAATACGCCGACTCTGGCTGGTAGCCGGCGTTGACCAGTGTCTCGAACCCCGCCGTCACCAGCGCTGTCAGCCCCCCGCACAGCACCACCTGCTCGCCAAAGAGGTCGGTCTCCGTCTCCTCGTCGAAGGTCGTGTCCAGCACGCCGGCCCGGGTGGCACCGATCGCGTGCGCGTAGGACAGGGCGAGATCACGCGCCTTCCCGGTCGCGTCCTGGTGCACGGCGATGAGCGACGGAACGCCACCACCCTCCGTGTAGGTGCGGCGGACCAGGTGGCCCGGTCCTTTGGGTGCCACCATGGTCACGTCGACGCCAGGGGGCGGCACGATCTGCCCGAAGCGGATATTGAACCCGTGGGCGAACATGAGGCAGTCGCCGTCGTTGAGGTGGGGCGCGACGAACTCGTCGTAAGCCGCCTTCTGCTCGGTGTCGGGGAGAAGGATCATGATCACGTCGGCCTCTGCAGCGGCGTCGGCGAGCGACGTCACGCGCAGTCCGGCCTCCTCGGCCTTACGCCTGCTCGAGCTACCCTCACGCAGCGCGACCCGGACGTCCACGCCGGATTCCCTCAGGTTCTGCGCGTGGGCGTGGCCCTGTGAGCCGTAGCCCAGGATGGCGACCTTGCGGCCGGCGATCAGGCTGGGGTCTGCGTCGGATTCGTAGTACAGCGTGGCCATGGCGTCAGCTCTTTCTCTTGGTCTCTATATTTCTCGTGTTGACTTTTGCAGGCTTGTGTTCGGCGTTCAGTGGCGTTCGAGCTTAGGCAGTGCGACCCGGCCCGTCCGTTGGAGTTCGACGACCGTGTACTGCTCCAAGAGTCCCTCGAAGTCATCGATCTTCTCGGGGCGACCGGCCAGCATGACCGTGAGGCGGTCGGTGCCCACGCTGACCACCTCGCCGCCGAAGACCCCCACGAGCTGAATGACCTGCGACCGCTCGGTCGGGCCGACCGCCACCGTCACCAGCATCAGTTCGCGCTCGACCGCCTGGGCCGGGGAAAGCTCGCCGATCGACACGACATTGATGAGCTTGTCGAGCTGCATGATCACCTGCTCGAGCGGTGCCGACTCCACGTCCACGACGATGGTGATGCGGCTGAAGTGCTCGTCCTCGTCCGTCGGGGCGACGGCCAGCGAGTAGATGTTGAATCCACGCCGGCTGAACAGCCCAGCCACGCGGGCCAGCACCCCGGCCTTGTTCTCGACCAGGACCGAGAGGATGTGGTGCCGCGGCGCGGTGGACTTGCCCCCCGCCAGCGCGCTCAGCTGCGCCGGCGTCACCGGGCCGCCAGCTGGTCAGGGTGCACGACGATGTCGTCGTTGGAGGCACCGGCCGGCACCATGGGGAACACCTTCTCGAAGGCGTCCGTGCGGAAGTCGACCACGACGGGGCGGTCATCGATGGCATTCGCCTTCTCAATGACGGGCCCGACGTCCTCCGGTGACTCGGCGCGGATGCCCACGCAGCCCATGGCCTCGGCCCACTTCACGTAATCGGGTAGGTCCGGAGACAGGTACACCTCGGAGTACCGCTCGCCGTAGAACATCTCCTGCCACTGACGCACCATGCCCAGGTACGCGTTGTTGAGGATGGCGATCTTCACGGGGATCTGCTCGGAGCTGGCCGTCACCAGTTCCTGGGCTGTCATCTGGAAACACCCATCGCCGTCGATGGCCCAGACGGTGCGGTCCGGCCGACCCACCTTGGCCCCGATGGCGGCCGGGACGGCAAATCCCATCGTGCCTGCGCCGCCCGAGTTGACCCAGGTGTAGGGGTGCTCGAAGTTCCAGTACTGCGAGGCCCACATCTGGTGCTGTCCCACGCCGGCCACGACGACAGTATCGACCGGCGCTGCGTCGCGCAGCTGTTCGACGACGTTCTGTGGCTTGATCGCGCCGCCGTCGGCGTCGGCATAGTGGAGCGGGAAGCGCTCCTGCCATTCGCGAATCTGCCGCCACCAAGGTCCGAGGTCCTGGACCGGCGCCCGATCGCCGCGGGCGTCCATGGCGAGCAGCAGCTCCTCGATCACCCGGCGGCAGTCCCCCGCGATGCCCACGTCGGGGACCCGCACCTTGCCCAGCTCGGCGGGGTCGATGTCGACGTGGATGATCTTGGCATCAGGCGCGAAGGCACTGATCTTGCCGGTGACCCGGTCGTCGAAACGGGCACCCAGGCTGACCAGGAGGTCGCTCTTCTGCATGGCCGTCACCGCGGTGTAGTGCCCGTGCATACCGGGCATCCCGAGCGCCTGGGGGTGCGAATCGGGGAAGGCTCCTCGGGCCATGAGCGTCGTCACAACGGGGATGCCGGTGCGCTCCGCCAGGACGCGGCAGCGCTTCTGCGGCGCGGGCCTTGAGGACACCGCCCCCGACGTAGAGGACGGGTCGATGGGCGGCCGCGATGAGTTCGGCCGCCTGGCCCACCAGCACCGGGTCGCCGAAGGTCACCGGGTGGTAGCCGGGGAGGTCCAGCTCGTCGACCGACGACGGCCAGTACCACTCCATGGACGCATTGGAGATGTCCTTGGGCAGGTCGATCAGGACGGGACCCGGCCGACCCGTTGTCGCCACGTGGAAGGCGGCCGCCACGACCCGCGGGATTTCTGCCGCGTCCTTGATCAGCCAATTGTGCTTGGTGATGCCCATGGTGACGCCCGTGATGTCGCACTCTTGGAAGGCGTCGGTCCCGATGGAGCCCGTCGCGACCTGACCCGACACCACGATGAGCGGGGTCGAGTCCATGTAGGCGTTGGCCAGCGGTGTCACGATGTTCGTGGCACCGGGGCCGCTGGTGACCATCGCCACCCCCGGCTTGCCGGTGACCATCGCGTACCCCTCGGCCATGTGTCCGGCGCCCTGCTCGTGGCGGACCAGGATGTGGCGGATGGAGGAGTCGATGATCGGGTCGTAGACGGGCAGGATGGCCCCGCCGGGCAGGCCGAACATGACGTCGACCCCCTGCATCTCGAGGCTCTTGATGAGGGCCTGTGCCCCAGTCATCTTCATGTGGTTCCCCTGTTCCGCTGCGTTTGCATTCTCGTTCGAATCGGTCCGGAATTGAAAAGACCCCCCGGTGCGGGAGGTCGTGAGGCGCGCGTTGCGATGTGGGCGCGCGCCTACGTTACGAGTACCAGAATCTCGGGTCGGGAGCTGCGTGCCTGCATGAGGCATTCATTGTGCCATGCCCGAATCGTCAGGACAACCCCGGGGTCGATCACCGACCTCTCTCTCCATGCGAATGCCTTGGGTGTATAAACAAGGTCGTTTATGGTCTGCGGAACACTCGGCGGCCGTCCCGCGCCGACCGTCGCCCGAGTGGTCCCCAACGCCCTGCGGCCGTTCCGACCCTCGAGGACACCACGCCCGAGTCTGATTCCCAGACGAGCGCCATCGGACTGAGCAGAGGTCAGGTCGGCGAAGGTGCCCCCATGCCTCCGCCGAGGAGGGCAGGAAGCGCTGTCGCTCGCATCCGCGTCAGGACTCGGTCGGTCACCGGCGTGACGTCGGGGTGGACGCCACCGTTGCCGTCGACTGCGGCCCGCCACGTCGTGGCTCGGAGCAGGAGCACGTCGGGCTCGTCCAGCTGCAGACAGTCGATGCGGTCGGTCGTCACGTTGACAACGATGGTGTCTCCGTCCTCGACAAGTGCGATCGGTCCCCCGAGAAGTGCCTCGGGCGCGACGTGCCCGATCACCAGACCAACCGAGCCACCCGAGAAGCGCGCGTCCGTCATGAGCGCAATGGTGATGTTCCGCTCCCGGCATAGGGCCGTGATCCGCGACGTGGGGTCGAGCAGTTCCGGCATACCGGGAGCGCCGCGGGGCCCCTCGTAGCGGATCACCACCATGTCGTTGTCTTGGAAAGTGTCCGGATGCCGGTCGAGGGCCTCAATCAGCGAACGTTCACCGCTGAAGACCCGGGCTCGACCGGTGAAGACCCCCTCCTTGACGCCACCTTCGACGCCGGCGACCTTCAAGACGGCTCCGCCCTCAGGCGCCAGGTTGCCCCGCAACAGACGCAATCCTCCGGTGTCCTTGAACGGCGTCTCGACCGAATGGATCACCTCCTGATCGGGAGGCGGCGGGGCAAGCCGTCGAACCTGTTCGGCCAAGGTCTCACCGGTGCAGGTCATCGCGTCACCGTCGAGGAACCCCGCCGCAAGGAGCTCATTGACGATGACCTGGAGCCCGCCCATGGCGTCAACGTCCATCATGGAATAGTCACCGAAGGGCCGCATATTGACGAGCACCGGCAACCTCCGCGCCAACTGGTTGAACTCGTCTTGGCTGAGAACGTCGCCCCAAAGGTCGATGCCCGCGGCGCGGGCGATCTCGACGCAGTGCAGAACGACGTTGGTCGAACCACCCATGGCGATGGCGACCGTGAGAGCGTTTCGCAGCGACGAGGGCGTCACGATGTCGCGTGGCCGAATGCCCCGGCTCGTCATGGTGAGCAGACAGTCGACCGTCTGATCGGGGAACTCGGTCAGCCGGCGTGGGTCATCGGACGCAGGGGACACCATGTGCAGCGGTTCGAGGCCCAGAACAGCGATGAAGGTCTGCATCGTGTTGTAGGTGAACATGCCTCCGCAGCTGCCCTGACCGGGGCAGGCGTGCAGTGCGAACCGGGTCCTGACCTCGGCGTCCTGGTCTGCCGCCTGAAAGGCGGACACGAGATCGATCCGAGCACCGGTCTCCGGGTCGATCCCGGGCCTGATCGGGCCGTCGGAGAGGATCACGGCCGGCGTGTTGTTCTCGAGGACGGCAGCGAGTGTCCCGACTGGGGGCTTGTCGCATGCCACCACGGCGATGAGTCCAGCAACGCTGTTCGCCGCCAGGTGGACGTCGGCGACGTCGTGGACGAGCTCCCGACCGATCAGGGAGAACCGCATCTGCGGCGTGCCGTTGAGCTGGCCGTCCGACACCCCGAGAGTGAACGCCGGGGCTATCAATCGGACCCGAAGGCCGTCCTCGGCAATGCGGCGGGACAAGGCGGCCTGGACCGCCTGCACCTTCGCCGTCACGCCCAGATAGCACTGGCTGTCTCCGAGATTGCCGATCACCGCCCAGACCGGGTCGTGGATCTTATTGATGTCTTCACCGAGGAAGGCGGCCGTGCCGACCCTCTGCACGTCGCGCCCGGGGTTCAGGGACACGAGTGTGCCCACCGGCCCCGATTCGTTGTGCCGGGGCTCACGCGAGCGGGTCCCCGTCGTGCTGAGCCTGGACGGGGCGGGCGCCCCGTGGCCACGGATCTTGGCGTCCGCGCGCGCTCCCCGGTCGATGTGCATGGGCGACCAGCATACGGCCGACCCCCGCGCCGACCTGCCGCGTCAGGCGGGTGTGGGCACGGCGGCCGGCGTGACCTCCACGCCGATGGTCGGGATCGACCGCTGCATCCAGCGCGGCATCCACCAGTTGAGCGGCCCGAGGAGCTCCATGATGGACGGCACGAGCACCATGCGCACGAGCGTCGCGTCGAGCAGCACCGCCGTGGCCAGTCCAAGCCCGAACACCTTGAGGATGTGCAGCGGGTCCTTGATGATGAACGAGGCGAAGACACAGAACATGATGGCGGCGGCCGCGGTGATGATGCGGCCGGTGACGGCGAGCCCGTCCGCGACCGCCAGCGAGTTGTCGCCCGTCCGCAGCCATTCCTCCCGTATCCGCGAGAGCAGGAATACCTCGTAGTCCATCGACAGGCCGAACAGGACGGTGAACATCGCCACCGGGATCCACGGGTCGATGGGTCCCTTCTCGCCGATGCCGATGAAGCTCCCCGCCCAGCCCCATTGGAACACCGCGACCATGACGCCGTAGGCGGCCCCGACGCTGAGGAGGTTCATGATCACTGCCTTCAGAGGCAGCAGCACCGACCGGAAGACGACCATGAGCAACAAGAAGGACAGGATCAGCACCGCCGCGATGACGACGAAGAGCCGGTGGCCTAGGAAGTCGGCTGCATCGATGCCACCCGCCGTCTGCCCACCTACCTGTGCGTTGACGTCCGTCCCCGCGACGGCGGGCGCAACCACGTCGTTGCGCAACGACTGGACCAGGGCGACGGTCTGTGAGGACTGCGGCGAGGTCGTCGGGTACACGACGATCACGCCGCCGGTGTTCGATGCGTTGAACTGCGCCGGGACCACGAAGGCGATGCCGGAGCGGTGGGCTGCGATGGCCCGTTGGAGCCGGTCGACGGTGGCACGGTCACCCGGACCGTGCATGTCCGCAGCCACCACGAGCGGGCCGTTGAAGCCAGGACCGAATCCCTGCGCCAACAGGTCGTAGGCCTGCCGGGTCGTCAGTGACGTCGGATCGTTTCCTGCGTCGGTGAAGGCAAGCCGCATACTGAACAGAGGGAGGGCGAGCGCCACGAGCACGAGCAGTGCCAAGGCGCCGGTGATCCACGCACGACGCTGCACCACGCGGCTCCAGCGGTACCAAAAGCCGTTCTTGGGTGGCGGGCCACCGTTCTGCAGCAATCCCGGCAGATGGAACTTGTCGATGGCGTTGCCCGCGAACCCCAGCAACGCAGGCAGCAGGGTCAGTGCGGCGATCAACACCATCAACACGGCGGCGATGCATGCCGTGGCGAGACCGATCATGTAGGGCTGGCCGATGAGGAAGAGGCCGAACAGCGAGATCACCACCGTGCTGCCGGCAAAGAGGACGGAGCGCCCGGAGGTCATGAGGGACGTCACGACCGCGTCGCGGGGCTCGCGCCCCTCGAAGATGCCCTGCCGGTACCGGGTAACGATGAACAGCGCGTAGTCGATGCCCACGCCGATGCCGATCATGGCGGCCATGGAGGGCGAGAACTGCGGCACGACGAGGACGTGCGTCACGAGTTCCAGCAGGGCGACGCCGATACCGAGCCCGAAGAGGGCTGTGATGACCGGCAGTCCCATGGCCACCACGGACCCGAATGCGAGCAGCATGATCAGGATGGCGGCGGTGATCCCGATGCCCTCGCTCGGACCGGGGGCGGCCGTGGCGGCGGCGGAGATGGGTTGGCCCCCGAGCTCCACCTGGAACCCCGCATGCGCGGCCGCCTGCGCCGTGGTGATGACCTTCTTGATCGCTCCGGTCGGGATGTCCGGTGTGGCCTTGGAGAATTGGATCTCGGCGAACGCGATGTTGCCGTGTTGCGCGATCTGGTGCGCGCCCGGCCGCCGAGAAGGGGCCCGTCACGCTTTGCACGTACGGCAGATGCTGCAGGCGGGCCACCACGCCATTGATGGCAGCCTCGTTGGCGGCGATCGGCGTGGCGGTGTGGAACACGACATCCGCCGTGTCGCCCGCCTTGGACGGGAACTTCGCCTGCAAGATACTGGTGGCCTGCTGCGAGGGCGTGTTCCCCGCCGTGAACTTGTTCTCGAAGTGGGTGCCGACGACCTGGGCCAGGACCGTCATCCCGATGAGGGCTAGGAACCAGACCGCCAGGACGAGACGTCTGCGGTCGTAGCAGCGTCCGGCCAGCCGCCCGAGCAGGGTCTCTTCCATCTGCGTCGCCGTTGTCACACGCGCCACGGCCGACCCACCATAAGATTCATCATTGATGAGTTTTACCATCGAATTCTCCGCTGGTGAATACCCCGTGACCTCCCGATTCGGTCGCGGCGGCCGATGAGCGCAGTCGGTCGCCGGCCCGGCAACGCCGACACCCGGGGCGAGATCGTCGAGGCGGCCAAACGCGTCTTCGCGGAGAAGGGCTACGACGGGACCAGCCTCCGGGCCGTGGCCCGCGAGGCCGGCGTCGACCCCGCGCTCGTGCACCACTATTTCGACGGAAAGGCCAGCCTCTTCGTCGCCGCCATGGCGCTGCCCTTCGACCCGCGCACGGTGGCGGACCATGCAGGATCCCCCGCGGGCGCCGGCGTCATCGTGGGCTTCCTCACGATGTGGGACCTCGCCGAGGGCTCCGGCTCTTCCTTCGCCTCGTGCGTGGCGGCCATGGCCGCCTCGCCGAGCGTGGCCGACGCCATGCGCGAGTTCGTGAGCGAGCGCGTGTGGAGTGTCAAGGGAAGCAACCCCGGCGAGAGCGAGGCGCTCACCTGGCGGCGGCAGTCGCTCGTCTCGTCACAGCTGATGGGCCTCGCCTTCACCCGGTACATCCTGCGCGTGCCGCCCGTCTCCACCACAACGCCACAAGAGATCGCGCGCTGGGCGGGACCCACGCTGGACCGTTACATGTCGGGAACGTTGGACTAAGGGCGGTCCGTCAGCACCGGCATCTGCAGCTCGGTAACGCTGCGCTCTGGCTCGTCGTCGTCCCACTCGTGATAGAGCTCGCGGCTGCGCCCCGCCAATCGGTATCCGCTGTCCTCGATCCAACGAACCAGCGCCTCGTAGACCGATGCGATCTGCTCCATCGTCCCGCGGTGGATGATGGAGGCCACCGTGGTACCGGACAGCTCGACCAAGTCGAGCCCGTCTGACCCGGAGACGTCCTGGTCGGCGACGTCGAAGCCGGCGTGCAGAACCACGCTTCCGTCGTCGTGTGGCTCCTCGTACCAGGCGATCATGATGCCCGGTCGGACGTTCGCCTGGGCCAGGTGGCCGAGGACCTGAGGCACCAACTGTTGGAACAAGGGCCCAAGATTCTCATGCCCGAATCCGGCGGCGAGGCCGGACGCCTCGGCGATGCGGACGGGTTCGGTGTGCTTCACGGCGACGTCGAGAGTCGACATTGCGATGCTCCTTTCTTCAAGCGCGCGGAGGTGCGCGTCGACCCGGCGCATTCGAGCCTGCTCGCCGGTGACCTCCCGCTCAATCTGGGACTGGCGCAGCCGCAGCATGCCCCGGAGCTGCTCCACGGGAGGATCGTCGTCGAGCACCTGGCGGATCTGCTGCAGAGAGAAACCGAGGTCTCGCAGCGCGAGCAGTCGGTGGAGACGGCCAAGTTGCGCCACCCCGTAGGACCGGTACCCGGTCGCTGGGTCGACGCTTCTGGGCTTGAGCAGGCCGGTCTCGTCGTAATGGCGGAGCATCCGGGGCGAGACCTGTCCGAGCCGTGCGAACTCTCCGATGTTCAACATGACCATCCATCTCTATGGCCTCACACCGTGTGAAGGTCAAGGCCTAACCCCTCGCGTGGGTCCAGACGCTCACTCACCCCGTCGGCGCTGCAATTCGGCCTTCACGTCCTTGCCGTTGGCCTTACCCGCAGTGGCCTTCATGACTTCGCCGGTGAACATCCCCGTCAGCTTCTTCACCTCGGCCTCGTCGCCGGCGACCAACCGGAGCCACTCGTCGGGGTGGGCAGCGATGACCTCGTCGAGCACGGTACCGAGCACATCGGAGCCGAGCGCCTCGAATCCCATCTCCTCGGCCAGCACCGCCGGGTCTCCCCCGCCGCGTTCGAGCAGCGCCCCGAGGACCGCCTTGGACTGCGTGGCGGAGAGTCGGCCGCCCGACTCCAAGGCGAGGAGGGAGGCGAAGGAGCCGGCGTCGAGTCGACGGGCGGCCTCGCTCTGCGCTGCCACCTCGTTGGCGGCACGGGCCAACGCGAGCGCGACGGGCGCCCCGGCGTCCGCGGCAGCTGTCACCAGAGCGTCGAGGCCCAGGTCGACGACGGCACGGATCTGGTCCGCCTCCGCGTCGCTCGGCGCGCCACCCAGGGCGGCGGCCAGGCCCGCCCTGCGGTCGGCCGGCATGGGGCCGAGGGAGGCGCGCACCCGCTGCTGCCAGGCCGCGTCTGGCCCCAGCGGGACCAGGTCAGGCTCGGGGAAGTAGCGGTAGTCGTTCGCCTCCTCCTTCGAACGCATCGATTCTGTGCGACCGGCCGCTTCGTCCCAGTGCCGGGTCTCTTGAGCCACGACGCCCCCGACCTCGAGAATGGCAATCTGACGTGCCGCTTCGTAGTCGATCGCCCGGACCAGCGAGCGAAGCGAGTTGAGGTTCTTGATCTCGCAACGGGTGCCGTACACGCTGGTGCCGTCCGGCCGCACCGACACATTGGCGTCGACGCGCATCGAACCCTCCTCCATCTTCCCGTCCGACGCACCGGTCGCCACCAAGATGCCCCGCAGCTCGCTGGCGTAGGCCCGGGCGTGGGCCACCGAGCGGATGTCGGGCTCGCTCACGATCTCGACCAGCGGGACCCCCGAGCGGTTGTAGTCGACCAGGGCGTAGTCCGCCGCGTTGATGCGGCCACTCGCCCCAACGTGACTGAGTTTGCCCGTGTCCTCCTCCATGTGGGCGCGCGTGACCCCCACCCGGAAGCCGTCGGGCAGTTCGAGCCAGCCCCCCGTGTTCAAGGGCCGGTCGTACTGGCTGATCTGGTAGTCCTTGGCCTGGTCCGGGTAGAAGTAGTTCTTCCGGGCGAACTCGGAGGGTCGGATCTCGCAATGCAGCGCGGCGCCGATGCGCATGGCCAGTTCGACCGCGTGCTCGTTCAGGACGGGCAGTGAGCCGGGCAGTCCGATGCACACGGGGCAGATGTTGACGTTGGGCTCGTCGCCGAAGGCGTTGCGGCACGCGCAGAACAGCTTGGTCGTGGTCGCCAGCTCGCAGTGCACCTCGAGGCCGATCACCATCTCCCAGCCCGCGCTCACGAAGCCTCCCCCAGCGGAGCGTGGGCCTCGACCACCCGGGCGACACGGAACAGCGTTGCCTCTCCCAGTGCGGGCGCCAGCACCTGCACGCCGACGGGCAGCCCGTCGTCGCCGGTGCCGAAGGGGACGGACACGGCCGGGTGCCCCGCGAGGTTGGACGGGATGGTGCACACGTCGTTCATGTACATGGCCATCGGGTCGTCAATCTTCGCGCCCAGGTCGAAGGCGGTCGTCGGCGCCGTGGCGCCGAGCAGTACGTCGACTGACTCGTAGGCCCGGTCGAAGGCCTGCATGACCAACGTGCGCACCCGCTGGGCCTGGGCGTAGTACGCGTCGTAGTAGCCGGCGGACAACGCGTAGGTCCCGAGCATCACCCGGCGCTTCACCTCGGCGCCGAACCCGGCCGTGCGTGTGGCGATGTTCATCGCTTCCGCATCCTCGCCGTCGACCCGCAACCCGTAGCGGACCCCGTCGTAACGGGCCAGGTTGGAGGACGCCTCCGCGGGTGCGATGAGGTAGTAGGCCGAGAGCCCGTAGGAGAACTCGGGCACCGAGACCTCCACCACCTTCGCCCCGGCGTCCGCCAGGGCGTCGGCCGCCTCGTGCACCCGGGCCACCACGTCCGCTGCGCAGCCGTCGACCAGGTCGCGGCACAGCCCAATCCTGATGCCCTCCGTCCCGCCGTGCACCGACGTCAGCGTGGGCTCCGGCAGCGATGACAGCGACGTGCTGTCCCGAGGGTCGTGCCCGGCCACCACGTCGAAGAGAAGCGCAGCGTCTTCCACCGACGAGGCGAACGGTCCGATCTGGTCCAAGAGCTCGCGAAGGCCACCAGCCCGTAGCGCGAGACGCGCCCGTAGGTTGGCTTCATCCCGACCACGCCGCACAGCGCGGCGGGCTGGCGGATCGACCCCCCGGTGTCCGAGCCGAGGGCCAGCGGAACGAAGCCGGCCGCGACTGCTGCCGCCGAGCCGCCACTGCTGCCGCCGGGGACCTTGTCCTCGTGGCGCGGGTTGCGCGTGGGGCCGAACGCCGAATTCTCGGTCGAGCTCCCCCATGGCGAACTCGTCCATGTTCGTCTTGCCCAACGCCACCGCCCCGGCGCGCCGCAGCACCTCGACGACGGTGGCGTCGTAGGGGGGCCGCCAGCCCTCGAGGATCTTCGAGCCACAGGTCGTCACGGTGCCCCGCGTGCACAGGTTGTCCTTCAACGCGATGGGCACACCGGCCAGCGGGCCGGATCGCGCCCGGCGGCCACGGCCGCGTCGACTTGTGCGGCCTGCGCCCGTGCCGCCTCGCCGAGGACGTTCAGGAACGCGTTGAGCGCGCCGTCACCGTCGGCCACCGCGGTCAGCGCCTCCTCCACCACCTCGCGCGCAGATTGCTGTCCGGATCGCACCGCGGCCGCCGTTGCCAGCGCGCGCTCGTCACGGCGCCGCGCCGCCGATCCGGGGCACCTTGAACCGGTGGTCTTCCACCTCCGGAGCCGCCGCCAGGACCTCGTCGCGGTCGAGGCTCGGCTCCGGTTCGTCCGACCGCAGGACGTTCTGCAGCGCGATGGGGTGGGAGGACGGCTCCAGGTGAGCCAGGTCGAGCGCCGCGACGTCGGCCGCATGCTCGAGCACGGTACGCAACTGCCTCGTGAAGAGGTCGACCTCGTCCTCGCTCAGGGCCAACCGGGCCAGGCGCGCGACGTGCACCACGTCCTCGCGGCCGAGAGGCGCGGGCTCCCGGCTCGCTCACGGGTGCGGTGCGGGAAGCACGCCGGTCACGAACTCGACCGTGCGGGCCTCGATCTCGTCCTTGTCGTAGTCCAGCGTGGCCACGTGGAAACTCCGCTCCAGCAGCACCTGCTCGACCGGGCCTTTGGCCCGCGCCACCAGTAGCTCGCTCGACTTGGGGTCGACGACGTGGTCCTGGAGGCTGGTGAAGACGAGCACGGGGCAGGTCACCGCCTCGAGCTCCGCAGCCACCTCGCCGGCTGCGGCGAACAGCGAGAGCACGGCCCGCAGCGGCAACCCGGCATAGGCCGACTCGACGGACCCTTCCAGGGCGATGTCGGACCCGATACCCGGCGCGATCTCGTCGCCACCCTCGAGCATCGACTCGACCAGCGACACCGTGCCCTCGTCGGGAGGCGAGAGCAGCGGGTTGACGAGAGCCAGGGCCACGATCTCGGGATGGTGCTGGGCCAGCCACACCGCCAACGTCCCCCCCATGGAGAGGCCGACGACGACGACCGCGTCGCTGCGCGCCGCCAAATCCGAGTAGGCCGCCTCTGCGGCCTCGGACCAGTCCTGCCATCCGTGTTGAGCATGTCGGCGATCTCTGTCCCGTGGCCCGGCAGCAACGGCAGCTCCACGGTGAACCCGGCGTCGGCCAGCGCGAGAGCGAGGCCGCGCATCGACTGGGGGTTGCCGGTGAAGCCATGGAGGACGAGCGCGCCGCGGCCGTCGCCGACGGCCGAATAGGGCTCTGCACCGGGGATGATGGGGGTTGCCACGCACCGGCAGCCTACCGGCGAGGCGAGTAGGGTTCCGGCGGCCACATGGCTCCGGGCGGGGCATCGTGTGCGAGACCGAAGACGAAGGAGCACCGCAATGCCGTCGTACCCGTTCCTGAGCGACGAGTGGTTGGACGAGGCCCGCAAGATCCGCGCCGAGTACGAGGGCAAGACCCTCCGATCCCCCACGTGGTGCGGATGAACCTGGTGGTGACGGGCGTGCCCTTCTCCGACGACGACATCCTCGCCCACATGGACACCTCGAGCGGCGAGCTCGTGCTCGAGGTGGGCCACTTGGAAGAGCAGGACCTCAAGGTCACGGTCGACTACGACACGGCGAAGGCGATCCTCATCGAGGGGAACCCGCAGGCGGGCATGCAGGCTTTCATGGCCGGCAAGGTGCGGGTCGAGGGCGACATGGCCAAACTGATGGCGCTCCAGGCCACGCCGGCGGCCGCCGACCCCAACGCGGCGGACCTGGCCACCCGGTTGCGCGACATCACCGAATAGCCCCGTCAGGAGGCCTCCGCCACCAGCTGCGTCCGGCGCAACGGCCGGATGAATAGCGCGCACACCACCGCGAGCGCGGCCATGCCGGCTCCCACCCAGAACGGGACGCTGAAGCTGTGCAGCAGCGCCGTGCTGTGCTGCACGTTGCCCAGGCCCGAGCGGCGCGCGATCGACTCTTGAATCGTCAGGACGGCCTGGATCCCGGCGACCTCCCCCACTTGGGTGGCCAAGAGCTGCGCCACGCTCATGACGCCGTACTCCGACGCGGCCAACTCGTTCGACATCGTCGCCGAGGTCGCCGGCATGGAGACACCCATGCCCAGGCCGGACAGGCCGAGCGCGACCAGGATCACGAACAGTCCCGATGACGGGGAGAGCGTGGCGAACAGGACCATGGAGACGAAGAGCGAGCCGGTACCGAACAGGGTCGCCGTCCGTTCACCGGTCCGCACCGCCATGTAGCCCGCGATCGGCGCACTCACCGCGAAGAGCAGCGGGCGGGCGACCGAGATGAACCCGACCTGAGAGACGCTGTAGCCGTAGACCTGCTCCATGAGGAGCGGGAACAGGAAGAAGCCGCCGAAGTAGGCGAAGCTCGAGAAGCCCTTGGTGCCCATGGGGAACATGAAGTTGCGCCGCCGCCAGTACGTGGTGGGCACAAGCGGGGTGGCGAAGGTGGCCTCCCGCCAGGCGAAGGTGCCGGCGAGCACGGCGGCGGCAACGCCAGCCGCGATGACGCCGGGCGAGGTCCATCCGACGATGGGGCCGATGCTGAGGACCAACATGGCGGCGGTGACGGCGCCGGCCAGGCTCCAGGTCCCCACCCAGTCCATGCCCTCCCAGACCCGCGACCGCTCCCGCACGCCTCGTGGGCCGTCCCCGGTCCGTGTCCGCCGGCCGGACGGCAGCAGCACCGCGACGACCACCGAGGCGATGATCAGGAGCACCAGCTGGCCCCAGAACAACGTCCGCCAACCGAAGAACTGGATCACCGGCGAGCCCAGCGTCACGCCGAGGACGGGCCCACCGGCGCCCACCAGCGACCACCAGCCGAGCGCCTTGACCCGGTCCACGGGCGCGAACAGCTCGAGGATGATGGCCATCGACGCCGTGCCGGTGGCCGCGCCCATCACGCCGTCGAGGGCGCGCGCGAACAGGAGCATCCCGACGTCAGGTGCCGTCGCGGTGAGGATCGCACTGACCATCGCGCCCAGCAGTCCGAACTGGTACAGACGGCGGTGGCCGAAGAGGTCCCCCGCCTTGCCGAAGAACGGCGCGGCCACCCCGAAGGCCAGCAGCGGTCCGGTCGAGGCCCACGCCAGCACCGAGAAGTTCGTGTGGAAGTCCGCCCTGACGGTGGGCAGGGCGACCACGAAGACGGTGAAGGTGATGTTGAGGGAGAGCAACCCCGCCAGCAACGCCACGAGGGCCCACCATTGGTAGCGCGGGCTGTCCACCGCCCGCGCCGTAACCCGGCGGTGCAACAGGACGAACCAGTTCGTCGACACCGAGCCGTCCCCCAGCGTGCCCATGGCGCCGCCACCCGGGTCGGACGCGGGGTCCAGGAGCGCGTCAGAGCGCTCGCCCGGGGAAACCTCCATTTCGCCCACCCTACCGGCGCCGAATTCGGCCGATTCTCGGCCGGGCGGTCGGCTCAGACCGCCGGAGCGGGCGACCCGTTCAGCGCATGCCGCGCAGTCGGAACCACCAGTTCGGGTCGCGCCCGTGGGCGTGGAAGTGGTCCGGGATCTGGCGCATGACGCGGTCGACCGACCACTCGCCAGTGCCGAAGCGGGCGTCGGCCACCCGGGTCAGCTGAGCCACCATGTGAGTGAGGTCGCCCTCGGGCGGCGTGGGCCCGTGCTGCTTCCACACCACCATGGGCACCCCGCACACCTCGCAGTCGGCCACCCAGCACACATCGTCCTCGTGGTGCCACTCCGAGAGGCGCGCCGCCTCGCAGAGGTCGCAGGAGGGGTCGAACGGGAGCGCCACGCCGGCGGCTACTACTTGGTGGACAGCTGGACCGACGAGCCGGTCGGCACCGTCGAGCCGATCGACGGCTGGGTACCGCTGACCTTGTTGTCCGGCGCACCCGACACGCCGGACACGGTGAAGCCGGCATTCTGCAGGGCCGTCGTCGCTTGAGCGACGGTGTCGTCCAAGACGTTGGGCACCGTCGTCATCGGCGGACCGGTCGAGACGTTGACCGTGACGGACGAGCCGTAGGGCGCTTGGGCGCCGCTGGCCGGGTTGGTCGAGATCACGTTCCCCGCCGAGACGGTCGCGTCCGACTGCGGGTTCTGCGTCGCGGTCAAACCCACCGCCTGCAGCGCCGCCTGGGCCTGGGCGAAGCTGTAGGTCGTCGGGATGTTCGGAACCGTGGCCGGCGTGTGGCCCAAGGACGGGACCAGGGTGATCGTGCTCCCGTACGGCGCCTTCGTCGGGTTGGCCGTCGCATTGATCGACCACAGGACCAGCTGACCCGTCGGGGTCGTGTTGGAGTAGGTCCCCGGCGAGCAGACCGACAGGAAATGTGCCGAGGCCAGCTGGGCCGAGGCAACGGCGCACGTCATACCGGTGAGCGAGGGCACGCTGACGTCGGGCTTCCCGCCGGACAGCACGATGGTGACCCTGGAGCCTTCCTTCTGGGACACACCGGCCTTCGGGCTCTGCGAGACGACGGAGCCGGCGCCCACGGAGATCGACTTGACCGGTGGCCCGAGGCTCAGGTTCATGTGGACCCGGGCCACGTCCGCCCGGGCCTGGGCCAACGGCAGGTTCACCAGCGCCGGCGTGGGGTGCGACGCCGTGAAGACGCTCGACTCGAAGGCGGCCACCAGCGCGCCGGCCACGAGCACCGCGAGCGCGATGGCCGCCACGATCCACCACGTCTTCCGCCGTCCCCCCGGGGCGGCTTGGAACCGGCCGCGGCGGCGGCGGCCCGCCGGCGGCTGGCGGCCGCGCCGAAGGGCTCGGCGTCGAAGATCTCCCCTGGCCCGGCCTTGGTGCCGACCGGTGTGCCAGCGACGCTTGGCGCGATTGCGGTGGAGGACGTTGTCACCACCCCCGAGTCCGTGAGCTCGGACACACCCGGCGCCCGGAAGCTGGCGATGGGCGCCGCGGCGTCCAGGCGTGGGATGACCAGCGGCAGCGGGGCCGGGGTGGGCATCGCCGACGCCAGGGCGCCCAGACGGGCGGCCAGTCCCGCGGCGTCGAGGCGCGCCGCCACGTCGGGCGCCGCCGCCCGGGCCAGGACGTCGTCGAGCGGACCGAGCGCGACGTTGTGCGGCAACGGTTGCCCGATGCGCGCCGCCAGCGTGCCCATCGTCGTGTCCGTGACGAAGGGCACCGTCCCCGTCACCGCCTCGTACAAAACGAGCGCCAGCGAGTAGACGTCGGCCCGGCCGTCGACGGGCTTGCCCTCGGCGGCCTCCGGCGAGATGTAGCGCGCCGTCCCCACCATCGCGCCCGCCGGCTCGGTCCAGGCGGCCTCGGCCAGCGCGCGGGCCACGCCGAAGTCGGCCACCCGTACCCGGCCCTCCTCGTCGAACAGCAGATTCGCCGGCTTGATGTCCCGGTGCACCAGTCCCCGGACGTGGGCGTAGGCCAGCCCCTGCGCCACCTCGGTCCCGAGCTGCGCCGCCTGCGAGTGGGAGAGGCGCACGTCGCGGTCGAGCAGGTCGCGCAGCGAGCCCCCGCCGAGATACTCCAACACCAGATACGGTCCGTCCGTGTCGTCGCCCCAGTCGAAGACGCGCAGGACGTGCGGGTGGTTCAGAGAGGCGACCGAGCGCGCCTCGGCCCGGAAGCGTTTGAGGAACGCCTCGTCGGTGGCCAGTCCGGGCTGGAGCACCTTGACCGCGACATGGCGCTGCAGCGACACGTCCTCGGCCAGGTAGACGTGGGCCGAAGAGCCGGTGCCCAGTGCGGAGAGCAGCCGGTACCGCTTCCCAAGGACCCGGCCGATGGAGTCAGTAATCAGGGGCATCGGGGCGCACTCAGGCTACCGATTCCGCACACGCATCCGGTGGACACCTCCCGACCAGCAACAGTCGAGGTCATCGGGGCATTTCGCCCGTGTCCAACAGCGACTCGAAGGACACGGCGTCGAGCATGGGGACGCCGAGCTCCTCCGCCTTCTTGAGCTTGCTGGCGCCCGGCGCCTCCCCGACCACCAAGACGAAAGTCTTCTTCGAGACGCTCCCCGGCGACGTGCCGCCCCGCGCCATGATCGCCTCCTCGGCCCCCTCCCGGGTGTAACCGGGGACCGCGCCGGTGACCACGACCGCCTTTCCGGCCAGCGTCTGCTCTTGGTCGCCAGCCGCCCCGGCTCCCCCGCCCGTCGCACCGGCGGCCCCCGGCTCCTCCGTGGAGACCCCGGCCGCGCGTAGGCGTCCGACGACGGCCACGTTCGTCTCGGCCGAGAGGAACTCGGCCAGGCTGGCCGCGATGATGCCGCCCACACCGTCGACGGCCGCCAGCTCTTCCGTCGTCGCCGCCTCCATGGCCTCGAGCGTGCCGAAGGCACGGGACACGGCGCGGGCGACGGTCGGTCCGACGTGGCGGATCCCGAGTGCGACGAGGAGCCGGCTCAGTGGCTGCCCTTTCGACGCCGCGATCGCCCCGACCAGGTTGCGCGCCGAGATCGCCGCGAACCGCTCGAGACCGACCAGTTGCTCGACCGTGAGGTCGTAGAGATCCGCCGCGTCGTTGATGAGTCCCGCGGCGACGAGCTGGACGACGCGTTCTTCGCCCAGCCCCTCAATGTCCATCGCCGAGCGCGAGGCGTAATGCGAGATGCGCTGCACCCGCTGGGCGGGGCAGTCGATGTTGGTGCAGTAGGTGTCGCTCTCGCCCGGCAGTCGGACCAGCGGTTCGCCACACGACGGGCACGACGTCGGGAACTTCCACTTTGGTTTGCGCCGGGCGGGCACCCCGGGCCCCTCGCGCACCGGCCCGACGACCTCGGGAATGACGTCGCCGGCCTTGCGCACGATGACGAGGTCCCCCGGCCGCACGTCCTTCGCCGCCACCTGGTCTTCGTTGTGGAGCGTCGCCAGCCCGACCGTCGAGCCGCCGACGAAAACGGGCTCGAGGCGGGCGAAAGGCGTGGCCCGACCGGTGCGCCCGATGGAGACCATGATGCCGAGGAGGCGGGTCGTGCGCTCCTCCGGAGGGAATTTGAACGCGATGGCCCACCGGGGTGCCCGCGAGGTGGCGCCCAGCAGCAGGTGGAGGCCCAGATCGTCCACTTTGACGACGACACCGTCGATCTCATAGGCCATGTCGTGGCGGACCTCGGCCAGCTCGCGGCAGCGATCCACGACGGCGGACATTCCCTTGAGGCGGCGGGCGTCGGGGCTGACGGGGAACCCGGCCTTGGCCAGCTGCGCCAGCGTGTCGGTCTGCGTCGCCCCCGGCCATCTCCGCTTCGGCGGCGCGCCTTCCACGACTCCGACTTGGTAGGCCCAGAAGTGCAACGGCCGCGTCGCCGTGACGGCCGGGTCCTTTTGGCGCAGTGCGCCGGCGGCCGAGTTGCGCGGGTTGACGAAGAGACGCTCCCCCGCGTCGGCCTGCCGTTTGTTCATCTCCTCGAACTCGGCCACCGGCATGTAGATCTCGCCCCGCACCTCGAGCACCTCGGGATAGGGACCGCCTGCCTTAGCCAGTTCCTTCGGGACCTCCGACACGGTGGCCACGTTCGCCGTCACGTCTTCTCCGGTCACCCCGTCTCCTCGCGTGGCCGCCTGGACGAACCTGCCGCGCTCGTAGGTCAGCGACATGGCCACGCCGTCGACCTTGGGCTCAGCGGAGAAGGGGAGCGAACCGAGGTCCAGATCGGGATCCTGGCGGCGCAGCCGTTCCGCCCAGGCCCGCAGCTCGGCTTCGTCGAACGCGTTGTCGAGGCTCATCATGGGGACGCGGTGGCGGACCTCTGCGAAGAGTCCCGAAGGGGGGGCGCCCACCGTGTTGGTCGGCGAGTCGGCCGTCACCAGCTCTGGATACTCCTCTTCCAGCTGGCGCAGCTCGACGACAAGGAGGTCGTACTCGGCGTCGGGGATCTCGGGTGCGTCCAGCGTGTGGTACAGCTCGTTGTTGTGGGCGATCAGCTCGCGCAGTTCCTGGGCGCGGGCCGCCGCCTTGGGCGGGACCCTGCCGCCCTTCGTCTCGTCCCCCCGGGCGGCGTTCGTGGCGACCACGGTCAGGCGGCGATGCCCGCGCCGACGACGGCGTCGGGGTCGAGTGCGTCGTAGAGCGCGACGGTCTGGCCTGGCGCCACAGGCCGCTGCGGGGCATCGAAGCGAACGACCAGGCCCGCGTCGTCGCGGTGAACGGTGCAGGACAGCGGGCGCCCGTGCGCGCTCACCTGCGCCACCGCCCGGGTCCCGGGGACGAGGGGCCCGTCGACCCACGTGAGCGACGCCGCGGGAAGCCGGACCGATGAACGCAGCGCCTCCGCCGCGCTCCCGACGGTCACCCGGCGCCCCGCCACGTCGACGTGCGTCACGTAGCGGCGGGCACCGTCGTCTCCGTGGCCCATGCCGCGCCTCTGACCGACCGTGACGAGCTCGACAGCTTCCACGGTGCCTGATGTGCGGCCTTCGCCGTCCACGACATCGCCCGCGTGCAGCTCTATCCGCCCGGCCAGGAACCCGAGCCGACCCTGCGCGCTCCCGATGAAGCACACGTCCTGGCTGTCGGGCTTGCCTGCGGTGCGCAACCCGAGACGCCGCGCGTGGGCCCGCACCTCGTCCTTCGTCATCTCGCCCACTGGGAAGAGCACGCGGGCCAACGCGTCCTGGCCGAGGATCGACAGCACGTAGGACTGGTCTTTGGCTGCATCCGCCCCCCGGCGCAGCCGCAACGTGAGGTCGCCGGTCACGCGGGCATGGTGCCCCGTCGCCAGGCGGTCGAAGCCGAGGCGTTCGGACCGCTGCAGCAGGCGGTCGAACTTCATAGAACGGTTGCACTCGATGCAGGGGTTTGGCGTCCTCCCCCGCGCGTGCTCGCCCACGTATGGCGCCACCACCTGACGGTCGAACTCTTCGGTCAGGTTGAACACATGGTGGGCAATGCCCAGCTGCTGGGCCACCCGGCGGGCGTCGTCGACGTCGGCGACGGAGCAGCAACCGGAGTCGGAGGGGCCGCCCCACAGCTTGAGGGTCGCGCCCACCACGGCATGGCCTTGCTCCACGAGGAGCGCGGCCGCGACCGAGGAGTCGACGCCTCCCGACATGGCCACCAGCACCCGCATGGAACCAGTGTGCCACCGGGCTGACACTCGTCGGCGCCGTTCACCGCTCCCGCCGTAGGCGTTCGATCACTCCCGGCACGACATCGAGGGCGCGCGCCACATCTGCATCGGCGGTGTCATACCCCAAGGTGAAGCGGACGGCACCCGCAGCCAGAGCGGGCGCGACGCCCATGGCGGCCAGGACGTGACTGGGCTCGAGGGCCCCGCTGGCGCACGACGAACCGCCCGAGACACAGACCCCTTCGTGGCCCAGTGCGACCAGGAGCTCCTCACGTTCGATGCCCCCCAGACAGAGGTGGAGGTGCCCGGGCATCACAGCAACGCCGGCGGGTACGGTGCGGTGCACCCGGGACACCGACGCCAACAGGCCGTCGCAGAGCCGGTCCCGCAGGGCAGCCACGCGTGACGTCGCCGCGGCGCGCTCGGCCGTCACCAGGCGCAGCGCGGCGGCGAGTCCGACCGCACCGGCCACGTCCTGGGTCCCGCTGCGCCGGTCGCGCTCCTGGCCGCCCCCGTGCTGGCGCGCCACCAGGGCCACGCGCGACCTCACCGCCAGTGCGCCGATGCCGACCGGGCCCCCGATCTTGTGGGCGCTCAGCGACACGAGGTCGACGTCGGCGGCCACAGCGGCCAGGTCGAGGTAGGGCCCGGCCTGGACGGCGTCGGTAAAGACCATGGCGTCGGGGGCGTGGCGCCGCACCGCGTCGACGACCGCTCGCAGCGGTTGCACGACCCCGGTCTCGTTGTTGGCCGTCATCACCGCCACCAGCGTGCAGTGCGACGAGAGGGTGCGTGAGAGCGCGTCGAGGTCGAGCACGCCGGCGTCGTCGACGGGCAGCACGCGCGTCTCGACGCCGGCCCGCGTCGCTGCCCGCGCCGACTCGAGCACGGCCGGGTGCTCCACCGCCGAGTACAGCAGCACGGCCTCTCCCCGCGCACACCGGGCGGACTCGAGTGTCCCCAGGACGGCCAGGTTGGCCGCTTCGGTTCCCCCCGAGGTGAAGATGACGTCGGCCGGATCGCGCCCGAGGAACACCGCCACCTCGTCGCGGGCCTCTTCGAGCAGTCGGCGGGCCCGCTGGGCGGGGGGATGGCTGCCGGTCGGGTTCCCGAGCGGCGACGCGTGGACCTCGGCCATGGCGGCGGCGACCTGGGGCCGCAGCGGCGTGGTGGCGGCGTGGTCGAGGTAGGTCGTCACCGCGGCCGGCTCAGGACGCGGCCCGCTCAGTTGATCCACACCGTCTTGGCGTTGGCGAACTCCTTCAGCCCGAGTTCGGACAGCTCGCGCCCGTAGCCCGACCGCTTGATGCCGCCGAAGGGCAGCTCGGGGGTGGAGACGACCATGGCATTGACGAACACGGCACCGGCCTCGATCTCCTCGACGCACCGGGCGATTTCGTCGTCGTCGTCGCTCCACACGCTCGAGCCGAGCCCGAAGGTGGTCGCGTTCGCGGCCTCGATCGCTGCGCTCAGGTCGGGCACCGCGATCACCATGGCCACGGGGCCGAAGATCTCTTCCTGGGCGAACGCCATGTCCATGGTGACAGCCGAGAGCACGGTCGGAGGGAACCACCAACCGTCGCCTTCGGGGACCTTGGCGTCGGCGTGCACGATGGCGCCCTGGCGACGCGCTTCTTCCACCTGGGCGACCAACTCGTCGCGCTGGGCCTCGGTGACGATTGGACCGATCTCGGTTGCGGGGTCGAATGGGTCACCCACGACCAGCGCATCCATCGCCTTGGTGAAGCGAGACAGGAATTCGTCGGAGACGTCGCCCACGGTGATGAACCGCTTGGCCGCGATGCACGACTGACCGTTGTTCTGCACCCGGGCGGTGACGGCCGTGCGCACGCACGCGTCGAGGTCGGCGGACGGCGTCACGATGAAGGGGTCCGATCCCCCGAGCTCGAGCACGCTTCTCTTGATGGCGTGTCCGGCCGCCGCTCCCACCGACATGCCCGCCCGCTCGCTGCCGGTCAGCGTCACGGCGGCGATGCGCGGATCCTCGATCAACGTGGCGATGTCCTTGGACTCGACGAAAAGATTGGTGAACACGCCCTCGGGCAGACCGGCCCGGCGGAAGAGGTCCTCGATGGCGAGCGCCGTTTGTGGCACGTTCGACGCGTGCTTCAACAACCCGACATTGCCGAGCATCAGCGCCGGCGCGGCGAACCGGATCACCTGCCACATGGGGAAGTTCCAGGGCATGATGGCCAGCACGGGGCCGAGCGGTTGGTAATGCACGTACGACTGGGTGGCGGCGGTCTTGATCTGCTGGTCGGCCAGCAGATCCTCGGCGTGGTCGGCGAACCAGCGCAATCCGACCGCGCACTTTGACACCTCCGCCTTGGCGGCCGCGAACGTCTTGCCCATCTCGGTGGTGAGGATGCGCGCGATGTCGGGCACTTCCGCCTCGAGGAGCGCGGCCGCGGTGATGAGGTGGAGGGCCCGCTCGCCGAACGTCGTCGTCTTGTAGTTGGCGAACGCGGCAACGGCGCGCCCGAGGATGGCGTCGACCTCCTCGGGGGTGTGGGCCGGGAACTCCCTCTCGACTTTTCCGGTGGCGGGGTTGGTGGTTGCGAAGGCCATAGCAGCAGTCTTACCGGCTTCGGACAAATATCTGCCGGTCCGGGTCCGATCGCGTCAGTCCGCGAGCCCGAGGTGCTCCGGGACGGCCCGCCGCATCAGCTTGCCGGTGGCGGTGTGGGGCAGGTCCGGGGCGGCGACGTACGTCTTGGGCCGCTTGTACGGGGCCAGGCCGGCCGACGCGGCGGCCCGCAGGGCATCCTCCACGGCCACCGGGGCGCCACGGGCGACGTAGGCGGCGCAGACCCGCTGCCCCCATTCGTCGTCGGTCAGCCCGAACACGGCGACCTCGGTGACGCCGTCGACGGCGGCCAGCACGTTCTCGACCTCCGCCGGGTAGACGTTCACCCCGCCGCTGATGATGAGGTCGTGGCGCCTGCCCGTGAGGAAGAGGTAGCCGTCCGTATCGAGGCGGCCCAGGTCGCCGATGGTGCAGGCCGAGCCCTGCCACGCCGCCCGCGTGGCCGCGGGGTTGCCCCAGTAGCTGAAGCGGGCGAAGGCGGGCATGTCGCACCAGATGGTGCCGCCCTCGGACGGGTCCTCCACCGGCTCGATGGTGAGCCCCCGCCCCGGCCGGGCGCGCCCGACGGTGCCCGGGCGTTCGAGCCACTCCTCGGGCGAGCAGACCGTGAACTGCGCCTCCGTCGAGCCGTAGAACTCCCACACGACGCCGTGATGCACTCGGGCCATGGTCGCTCGTTTGACCGATTCGGGGCAGGGCGCGCCCGCGTGCGCGAGCAGGCGCAGCGAGCCGAACGTCTCGTCGGTGCCGAGGTCCGGGCTCTGGAGGATCCGTTGCAGGTGGGTCGGTACGAGGAAGGCGGTGGTCGGGCGGCGGCGGCGCAGGACATCGAGCGCGGTCGTGGCGTCGAAGCGGCCCAGGATGGCGAGTGAACCGCCCGACAGCAGGGTGCCGGTGCAGAAACGAACCGAGACCGTGTGGTACATCGGCGAGCAGACCAGATGGAGGTCTTGGCGCTCGAAGTGCCACACGGCCGCCTCGTCCTCGAAGACGGCACGGGCCGTCGGCTCGTCCCAGATGCCGGTGGTCACGCCCTTGGGGCGGCCGGTCGTGCCCGAGGTGTAGTGCATGGGGCGGGTGAGCGGGTACGGAGCCAGCTCAGCTGGGTCGCCTTCGGCGAGCCCGGCCAGGTCCGCCGCGGTGAATATGCGCACCGCCGGCTGGGCGTCGTCGGCCAGGAGGTCGCGCTCGGCTTCGGTCAGGGTCGCGTTGAGCAACACCGGGATGAGGCCGACGCGGGCCGCACCGAGCACCGCACAGATCAGGTCGGCCGACGACCCGAGCGCGAAGGCCACCCGGTCGCCCTCTGTGCAACCCCGGGCCAGCAGGGCGCCGGCCGCCCGGCGCTGACGGTCCTCCGCGTCGGCGGCGTGCAACAGCTCCACGGTTGGGGCGCCCCCGGGCATCGAGGCAGCGTACGCCCTGTCTACGCTTGCCCTTGCCATGGAGACGTCGTCCTACGAGGTCCCGACCGCGGCGATCGCACGTGGCCGGGCGCTGCTCGAGCGGGCGCGCCGCGTCGTCGTGCTGACGGGTGCTGGTATATCGACGGACTCGGGCATCCCCGACTTCCGCGGCCCGCAAGGGGTCTGGACCAAGAACCCGGCCGCCGAGAAGTCGGCCACGCTCCAGGCCTACGTGGCCGATCCCGAGCTGCGACGGCGCGCTTGGCAGAACCGCCTCACGTCGCCGATGTGGGACTCGGTGTCCAACGCGGGGCACCAGGCCCTGGTCGAGCTCGAGCGCTCGGGCCGGCTGGAGCTGCTGGTGACCCAGAACATCGACGGGCTGCACCAGAAGGCCGGCAGCGACCCGGCGCGGATCGTCGAGATCCACGGCAGCGCGCTCGACGTGGTGTGCCTGCGCTGTGGCGACCGCCAACCCGCCGAGCCAGTGCACGAGCGCGTGCGGGCGGGCGAGGTCGACCCGACCTGCATCGTGCCCGTACCTGGTGCCGACGAGGCGATGTGCGGCGGCATCCTCAAGTCGGCCACGATCAGCTTCGGCCAAAGCCTGGTGGCCGAGGACCTGATCCGGGCGGAGGAGGCGGCAGGGGCGTGTGACCTCCTGCTGGCGGTGGGCTCCACCCTGGCCGTGTTCCCCGCCGCCGGGCTGGTGCCGGTTGCCGTCCGCCACGGCGCGGTGGTCATCATCGTCAACGGGGGGCCGACCGAGATGGACTCTCTGGCCGATGTCGTGGTCCAGGGGTCGATCGGCGAGTGCCTGCCGGCGTTGGTGGAGGGGCTGACGACGACGGGGTGACGCTACGGGGCAACGGGGCGACGGCGCTACTGCTTGGAGTTCGTGATCCCGGCGCTCTTGGCCTTGCGGCGGGGTTTGAGCGCGAACCACCAGATGCTGGCGATCGTCCCCAGCGTCACGGCGGCGGCAGCTACCGGCTTGACGACCTTTCGGGAACCGCTCTTCGGCATGGGCGCAGACCTTACCCGGCGAGCCCGGGCACGGGCTGGTCCGGGAGGCGCAGCGTCACCGCCTCGGGCGGTTTGGGCCCGAACACGATGGCCAGGATGTGCTCGGCCACCCAGGCTGGAGAGTTAAACCGCTGTTCGGCCGCGACCCGGCGGAACCGGTCCACTTCGGGAAACGACGCCTCGTCTGCGGCACGGATCGCCACCTGCATGTCCGTGTCCACCAGGCCGGGCGCCACGGAGTAGGCCCGCAGTCCGTGGTCCGATTCCTCGAGTGCAATCACGCTGGTGAGCTGGTCCACGGCCGCCTTGGAGGCGCAGTAGGCGGCCCAGCCGGCATAGGGCTTCGACCCGGCACCCGACGAGATGTTGACCAGCACGCCGTGGCCCGGCCGGGCCCGTACGTGCTCCGCGAAAACGGCGGTCCCGTTGAGGACCCCAGTGACGTTGACCTCGATCGTGCGCGCCAGCTCGGCCGGGTCCGCTTCGACGAGGGGGCCAATGGGACCCAAGAGGCCGGCGTTGTTCACCCAGAGGTCGATGCGGCCGAATCGAGCAATGACGTCGCCGGCGAAGCGGGCGAGCGCCGCATGATCTGTCACGTCGACGGCGGACAGGACCGGTGTCTCGGAGGCAACGATGTGACCGTCTCGTGCCGTCGGCCGCGTGCGCGCAGCCAAGGCCGGCCGGTGGCGAGCGCACAGCCCGAGGTGCATGCCCGAACCGGCGAAATGCACCGCGATGCCCGCGCCCAGTCCGCGGCTGGCGCCGGTGACGACCGCGACCCGGCCGGTGACGGTCGGAGTCACGGACTCTGACACGTCACGCGCTCCGGCGCACCGACCGCTCGTCGCGGTAGTCCCGGGCAGCCTCCACCAGCGCGTCGAAGGGCCGCTGATCGCTCGCCTCTTCAGGGTGCCATTGCACCGCCAAGACGAAGCGGGCGGACGGCAGCTCGACCGCCTCGACCACGCCGTCGGCGGTCCGCGCGGTGGGGACCAACCCGTGACCGAGCTCGCGAATCGCCTGGTGGTGTGAGCAACGGACGGTTGGCTGATCCCCGAACACGCCGGCGGCGAGCGAGCCCGGCACGGTCTGGACTCCGACATCGCCGAACACGTAGGGGGCGCTGCGGTGGTCGAGGTGGCCCACCACGTCGGGCAGATGCTGGTGCAGCGTGCCACCGAGCTCGACATTGAGGACCTGGCAGCCGCGGCAGATGGCGAGGACCGGCATATCCACCTGCAGCGCGGCCGCAAGCAGGGCGCGCTCGCTGGCGTCCCGGGTCCCATCGACGCCGGCCACCTCGGGGCGGCGCTCCTCGCCATAGGCGAGCGGGTCGACGTCGCCCCCGCCGGTGAGCACCAGGCCGTCGAGCACGGCGATCACCTCGTTCGCCCCGGCCTCAGGTCCGCCGAGCGCGCTGCTCGAGGGAGGCAGCAGCATGGGCCGTCCGCCGGCTGCGGCCACCAGCTCGAAGTAAGACTCCGGCAACACGGCGGCGCGGCGCTCCCAAGAGCCCCACCGGGCATCGGCCACGTAGGTGGAGACGCCGATGAGCGGGATCACGTGCCTGATCCGGACGTCGCGGGGACGAATTTCACCTGCCCAGCGTACCTATGGGTTGGACGCTTGCCCACGGCGCGGTCAACATGGCGCATGCCTGGACGCCAGCTCATTGATGCAGGGATTGCCGACGGATCGATCGACACCGTCGTGGTGGCCTTCCCCGACATGCATGGGCGCCCGGTGGGCAAGCGGGTCACGGCGGACTTCTTCGACTCGCACGTGGCCGAGCACGGGATCGAGGCATGCGACTACTTGCTGGCGGTGGACGTCGACATGAACCCGTTGCCCGGCTACCGCTTCACCAACTGGGACACCGGGTACGGCGACGTCGTGTGCAGGCCGGACTACGCCACGGCGCGGCGCATCCCGTGGCTGGAGGGGACAGCTCTGGTCGTTTGCGACCTCACCGACGCCGGGGGCGTGCCGGTCGAGGTGTCGCCGCGGCAGATCTTGCGGCGCCAGCTCGAGCGTGCAGCCGACCGAGGGCTGCGCGTCTGTAGCGCGACCGAGCTCGAGTTCTTCCTCTTCCGCGACTCCTACGAGGAAGCCGACGCCAAGGGCTGGAAGGGGCTGACGCCTCACATGTCCACCATTGAGGACTACCAGCTTTTGCAGACCACGCGGGAGGAGTACATCCTGCGGCGCATCCGCAACGAGATGCGCGGCGCCGGCATCCCCGTCGAGTTCTCCAAGGGCGAGGCGGGCCGCGGCCAGCACGAGGTCAACGTCACCTACGACGAGGCGCTCGTCACGGCGGACCACCACCTGGTCTTCAAGAACGGAATTAAGGAGATCGCAGCGCAAGAAGGGCGGGCAGCGACGTTCATGGCCAAATGGACCATGGAGGACGTGGGTTCCTCTTGCCACGTGCACACCAGCCTGTGGGACGGCGAAACCGGAGAGCCGCTCATGGCTGACACGTCGCACCCGAGCGGTTTCTCGACGATCGGACGCCGCTTCATGGCCGGCCAGCTGCACGCCGCGCGCCAGCTGGCCTGGTGCGCCGCGCCAACGGTCAACTCCTACCGGCGCTACGTGCCGGGCAGCTGGGCTCCGACGGCCGCAGTGTGGGGCGAGGACAACCGGACGTGCGGTTTCCGGGCGGTCGGGCACGGCGCAGGCCGCCGCGTGGAGTCACGCATCCCGGGGGCGGACGTCAACCCGTATCTCGTACTGGCCGCCTCCATTGCGGCGGGCCTCTACGGCATCGATCACGAACTCGAGCCTGGCGACCCCTATCCGCGGAACGCCTACGAGGCGAAGGACGTGCCGCGCATCCCCTCGACCCTGGTGGAGGCGATCGCCGAGTTGCGCGACTCCCCCGTTGCGCTCGAGGCCTTCGGCCCCGACGTGCACCACCATCTGCTCAACACGGCGGAACAGGAGTGGTTGGCCAGCAACCGCCACGTGTCGGACTGGGAGCTAGCTCGGAACTTCGAGCGGATGTAACAGCCCGACGGGGTCGGGTCGGGTCTAGGGCGAGGGTGAGCGGCCCTGGGACAAAGCAGCCCATCAGTCACCGGTAAGGTCGCCCGCTCATGCTGCGTTCGCAACTGTGTTCGGCCCAGTCGCTCCGCTCCCCGGCTCTGCTCGCCTGGGCCCAGCGTCTCCGCCCGATGTGGACGACGACGGACCAGGACCCCCGCAACGTCCTGCTGCACCGCAAGATGTGGGAGTGGCTCTTCATCGCCGAGGCGCTGGGCGAACGCGGCCTGCTCGCACCTGGGAAGTCAGGCCTCGGCTTCGGTGTCGGGCAGGAGCCGCTCGTCGCGCTCTTCGCTGCCGAGGGTTGTGACCTCGTCGCCACGGACCAGCCCCGGGAACTGGCGGTGTCGTCCGGCTGGACCGACTCCGCGGTGGAGTGGGCCGGCGGGCTGGAGAACCTGAATAGGTTCGCCCTGTGTCCCGACGACGCGTTCGCGCAGCATGTCCGCTACCGCGACGTCGACATGAACGCCATCCCGGGCGACCTGGGCGGTTTCGACTTCACATGGTCGTCGTGCGCCCTCGAACACCTGGGCACCCTGGCTGCCGGGGCCGACTTCGTCGTCGCGCAGATGGACTGCCTGGAGACGGGCGGGACGGCGGTGCACACGACGGAGTATCTCGTCTCCTCCAGGGACGAGACCATGGAGTCCGGCGGCACTGTGTTCTATCGCCGACGCGATATCGAGGCGCTCGTCAACCGCCTGCGGCGGGCTGGACACGCAGTGGACATCGACTACCGCGAGGGGACGGCTCCTGAGGATATCCACGTCGACGTGCCGCCCTACACCGACGTCCACCTCCGCACCCAGCTGGGCGGCTACGTGACAACCTCCCTCGCCTTGATCGTCACGAAGGGTTCGGGTCAGCCGGGACGCGCCCGCTCACTGTTGCGGCGCGCGGCGAGGGGCTGAACGGACCCGGGCGGCGGCTTGGCAATCAGCCTTGGGACGAAACGTCGCGCAGTCTGCGGCCGTTGAGGCGTTTGTGGATCGCCTTCGTCTTGTCGTACAGATTGACGAACTCCTTCAGGAGCGACGTGTAGAGCTCCGCTGACGAGGGGTCGGGTTGATAGGTGGCCTTCACCTCGATTGTGCGAGGGATGTCTTCCAGGGTCAGGTGACCAAGGGCAAGGAGGGTGAGCAACCCGGCTCCGCGCACATTGGCCAGCACCGGGTCAGCGATCTGGCGGATGTTCCTGCGCATCACGTCGGCGTGCATCTGGGACCACAGGTCCGAAATTTGCGCCGCCACCGACGAAGGCAAGCGAGTCGAGCCGACGCTTACAAAACTTCTCTACGGCCCCGAGCAACCAAGCCGAATTCAAGGCGACGCCCTCGAAGACGGCCCGGACCATGTCAGCGCGGGTCGAGGAGAGCGAGATGTTGTGGAACCCGCCCCGGATCGTGTGGTCGTCGACCGGTGACCGCTCGCCGTTGAGCCAAGGTGTGAACAGGACGCCGTGGGCGCCCGGCGGGACCGCACCCGCCATCTCGTTGAGCGTGCCGAAGAACCCGTCGGGAGCGCTCACCCCTGCGGCCAGCGTGTCGCCGGGGAAGAGCATGTTGTCTCGCAGCCAGGTGAGGCAGGCCCCGCCGGTCTCGTGCTCGTCTGCGATGAGGTAGCGGCCGGGAACGCCCGAGGGTATCGACGCGATGTTGGTCAATGCATCGGTCTTCTTGAAGGGCACGTGGCAGCTGATCCAGCTCGACGTACCGATGTACAGGTGCGCGTCGAAGTCGGCCACGGCGCCGGAGCCGACGGCGGCCGAGTGCAGGTCACCGGTGCCGGCGACCACGGGGGTCCCGGGGAGCAAACCCAGCTCGCCGGCCGGGCCGAGCGCCAGGCCGCCGAGGACGCTGCCGGTTGGCACCAACTCCGGCAGCGTGGATCGATCGAGGCCGGCCATCTCGACCAGGGAGTCGTCGTACGCAACGGCACCGATGTCACGGTTGTCGGTGACCCAGTGCACGGTGATGGAGTCGTGCGAGGCCCGGGCCAGCCCGGTAAGGCGCAAGTTGAGGTAGTCGACAGGCTCGAGGAACACCGCCGTTGCCGCGTACACGTCGGGCCGTCGCTCGCGCAGGAAGTGGATGTGCCCCACCGGGTCCTTCCCCGACAGGCTCGGGATCCCTCCCGACCGCCGCACCCACCGAGCGAGCTTCGGGGCGGAATATCCCTGGACGTTCAGGGCCCCGCGCACAGTCTCACGTACTGCCTGCGCGCCTCGCGAGTCCATCCACGTGATGGCTGGTCCGACGGGCTCCCCGGCGTCGTCCACCGGCACGGTGCCGGACCACTGCGAGGTGCACCCGATTCCAACAACGCGTTCGGGTGCCACGCCGCTTTCGGCCAGCGCCTGTCGGGCGCACGACACAACGGCATCCCACCAAGCCCGGGGTGACTGCTCTGCACCACCGTCCTCGGTCAGGTCGATGCCGACTGACGCGAACGCGTGTGCCGCGATGCGCCCGGTAGCGCACACGACCGCCACCTTGGGCCCACCGGTTCCCAGGTCAACGGCGAGGACAAAGGTGTCGTCGCTGCCTTTAGTCGTAATGGGGCGGAGCTCGGTGGCCGGCACGGCACGCAGGCGGCCCGCGGGTGGTGACGGCATGGCCAGGAAGCGTACCCAGCGGCGCCGGCCCGATCCGGGCCGGCCACCGCTCCGCTCGAGGTCAGCTGGCCTGGCCGGCCTCGGTCTCGATCTCGATCACGACCTTGTTGCCCACCACGACGCTGCCGTCGAGGAGCGAGTGGTTGAAGCTGACGCCGAAGTCGCGTCGATCGATCTCGGCCCGGGCGGAGAACGCCACGACGGTCTTGCCCTCTTGCATCGCTGCGCCCTCACCCAGGAACTCCAAGTCGAAATCGACGGACTTGGTCACGCCGCGGATGGTCAGATCGGCTGTCAAGACCCAGTGACTGTCGTTGACCCGCTTCAGCCCCGTGCTCTTGAGGTTGATCGTGGGGTAGTTGGGGGCGTCGAGGAAGTCATTGGTCCGCAGGTGGTCGTCACGCTGCTCCTGGCCGGTGTGGATGCTGGCCGCCTGAGCGACCGCCTCCAGCGTGGACTCCTCAGGCTTCTCGGCGACCGTGAAGGTACCGGACACGTCGGTGAAACGGCCCCGTACCTTGGTGCCGATGAGGTGGCGGGCGATGAAGCCCACCTCGGTGTGGGCCGGGTCGATGACGTAGCTCCCCACTTGGGGAAGTGTCGATGTCGTTGTGCTGGTCATTTTTCCGTCTCCTTGGTTGATCGGATGATCATTGTCGGTATAGTATCTGACTAGACAGATACTTGTCAAGCAACGAAACTAGGATTGCTAACTGATTTCAGGAGAGACTGAGCGGTATGGGAACGGCGACCATCCCCACCAAGGGCGAGGACGAGGGTCGGGTCGGGCCACGTAACGACGACGGCACGTGCGGCATCCTCGGTCAGATCAACGATGAGCGGCTTCAGCTCATGGGCCTCATCGTCCGAACGCAACGCCAGCTGACCGAATCGCTGGGGCGGGAATTCGAACAGTCCGTCGGCATCCCCATGGTGTTCTTTGACGTCCTCATCCACGTCGGCGCCGCGCCCGAGGGGCGACTGACGATGAGCCGGCTGAGCACCGACGTGGCCCTGACAACGGGTGGAGTCACTCGCCTGGTCGACCGCATGGCCGACGCCGGGCTTGTGGAGCGGGTGAACTGCCCGAGCGACCGCCGGAGCATCCACGTCGTACTGACGCCCGACGGGCGCACTGTGCTCGAGCGCGCCGTGGTCGCGCACGTCGACGGCATTCAGCGTCACCTCATGGCCCATCTCGACGAGAGCGAGCGTGTCGCACTCTCGAGGGTGCTCACGAAACTGCTCGACGCCGGCTGCTGACAGTTTCCTCCCAACGGGGACCGTTCCCCGTCGATGCCTCCCGTCGCGATAGATCGGAATCCGCCGCCGGTCGACGTGACCACGTTGTCCACCGAGGCAATCATGCACATGGCCGCTCAGACGTCAAGTCAGATGGCCTCCTTGGCAGGGCTCTTTGTGCAGCTGACCGGGGAGCTCGACCGGCGCGAGGGTTGGCGGCAGGACGGCGCGACGTCACTGGAGGCCTGGATGGTGGAGCGCTGCGGGGTCTCCGTCGCAACGGCGCGGGCTTGGGCGCACGTGGGCGAGCGGCTCTTCGACCTCCCGCACCTGGCCGCTGGGCTCGTTGAAGGTGCGCTGACATTCGACAAGGTGCGCGCCGTCGCGGACGCGGCGACCCCCGAGACCGACCGGGACCTGGCAACTCGAGCCAGGGAATGCACCGTGCGTCAACTGAGCGAGCTCGCCCGTGCCACGCGGGGTGCACCCGCCACGCAGTCAAAAGCGGACCACGAGGCGCGCTCCGTCCGCTTCAACGACACCTTCCGGACGGTAACGGCTCAGTTGCCGCCCGAGTCCTACGCCGAGGTCCGCGCCTGCCTCGAGTCCCGAGCCCGACGCATGCCCTCCGACGGCGAGACCCGTTGGGACCAGCGTCTGTGCGACAGCTTCCTCGAACTGATCCGTACCGAGAATGGCCAGAGCGCTCGGAGGAGTGCGAGCCCCTACGTCGTGGTCG
Source organism: uncultured Acidimicrobiaceae bacterium (assembly GCA_963744225.1). Classification (GTDB taxonomy): domain Bacteria; phylum Actinomycetota; class Acidimicrobiia; order Acidimicrobiales; family RAAP-2; genus Bog-473. The sequence goes on along the minus strand of CAVUSV010000004.1, from coordinate 1,756,308 downwards.
CGCACATCCCGCTGAGTGCGCTGATCGAGGAATCCGGAGAGCTGTCGGACCGGGCCGGCGAGCTCGAGCGTGCCGGCCTCGTCAGCTCGGAGGCACTGCGCCGCATTGCCTGCGATGCCACCATCGTGCTGGCCGTCGACGACGACGTCGGACACACGATGTACGAAGGAAGGGCGCGACGATGGCCCTCGGACACCCAACGCCGAGAGATCGCACGGCGTGATCGCCACTGCCGGTTCCCCAGCTGCACGAACGCGACGTTTACCAACGTGCACCACGTCGCGCCATGGAAGCCGGGTGGGCGCACCGATCTGGACAATCTCGCGCTTCTGTGTGAACACCACCATCACCTCGTGCACAGTCGGCAATGGATCATGTCCGGGGACGCCAACGGGGAACTGACCTTTGCCGGCCCGACAGGGAGGGTGATGACGTCGCGGCCATCACCGCTCTGGACCGTCGTGACGGCGCCCGGACCCGACCGGGGCCTCCCGGGTGGGGTGCGGCCCCGGGACTAAGTCCGGATCAGCCGGCGGGGCCGGCTTTCTGCAGCCACACCCGCACCTCCGTGGTGAGGAGGTCGTCGTCGAGGTCGAGGATCGTTCCGTCGCCCTCGCCGGGGCCGATGACGATCTCGACGGCCAATACCTCGCGGGCGATGAACGTGAAGTGGTCTGACAATGCATCGAGGCCCACGACGTGCAGCATGATGCGGTCGGAGACTTCCAGACCGCTCGTCTTGCGCAGGTCTTGGACGAGACGGACGACTTCGCGGGCCAGCCCGCGCTTGCGCAGGTCGTCATCGAGGGTGAGGTCGAGTGCGACTACCTCGCCGCCCTCGCGTGAGACGGCAAACCCCGGCTGGCCCCGGACCCGCAGCGACACGTCCTCGGCGGACAACTCGACTGGTTGACCGCCCAGGAGCACCGTCACCGGGTGGCCGGCCTCGAGCGCCGCCGACGCCGCCGCTCCGTCGAGCGCGGCGAGGGCACCTCTGACCTCCTGGGCCCGTTTGCCGAGCCTCGGGCCCAAGGTGGGGAAGTTGGGCACCAGCTCGAACGTGAGCACATCGCCCAATTCATCTCCCGTGTCGATCTCGTCGACGTTGAGCTCCTCGGCCACAACGTCGTACAAGATCTCAGGCGCGTCAGCCGGTAGGAACACGAGGGCGCGCGACAGGGGCTGACGCACCTTGACCGCTGCCTCGCTGCGGGCGGCACGGCCAAGAGAGGTCAGCCGGCGAGCCAGCGCCATCTGCGCCTCGAGCTGACGATCGACAAGAGCCGTGTCCGCCTTCGGCCAGTCGGCGAGATGCACCGAGTCGCTTTCTGCCGCACCGGTCAGCTGACGCCACATCGTGTCCGACACGAACGGGCACAGGGGCGCCAACATCATCGAGATGGTGGTCAAGACGGTGTGCAACGTTGCCTGCGCGGCCAGGGTGTCGCCGGCGGGCGCATCGGGGTCGGTGCGCCAGAACCGCCGGCGACTGCGGCGGACGTACCAATTGGACAGGTCGTCGACGAGGTCGGACAGAGCCGTCGCCGCGTTGAAGGGCTCGTAGGTTTCGAGCGCAGTGGTCATCGTCGACGTGGTGCTCGCCAGCCGCGAGAGAATCCAGCGGTCGAGTGGGCTGCGGTCGGCCGCAGCCGGGATGCCTGGGTCGGCTGGGTCGAATTCGTTCAGCGACGCGTAGGTCGAGAAGAAGCTGAACGTGTTCCAGAGTGTGAGCAACATCTCGCGCATGGCGGTGTCGATGGCGCCCAGGGTCGCCCGCGTCGGGGTCCACGGCGACCCCTGGCTGAACATCCACCATCGCATGGCATCGGCGCCCCGCGTATCGAGGATCTGCCAGGGATCGATGATGTTGCCAAGCGACTTGGACATTTTGCGGCCGTCGGCGTCAACGATGTGGCCGAGGCAGACGACGTGGCGGTACGGGCTCTCGCCGAACACGATCACGTTGATCGCCAACAACGAATAGAACCAGCCCCGCGTCTGATCGATGGCCTCGGATATGAAGTCGGCCGGGAACGTGAAGGCCTCGGCGGAGCCCGGCGCGTGCGGATATCCCACCTGGGCGGCTGGCATAGAACCCGAGTCGAACCAGGCGTCGATCACGGGCTCGACGCGCCGTGACACCGAGAGCTCGTCGTCGTTTCCCTCCGCCGTACAGGTGGAGCAGACGAAGGTCACATCGTCGATGGCGGGCCGGTGAGGATCGATCCCGGTGACATCACGCCCGCATAGGTCCGAGAGCTCGCGCAGCGACCCGACGCAACGAAGGTGGCCCCGGCCGCACCGCCAGATCGGCAGCGGGGTGCCCCAATAGCGGTCGCGGGAAAGAGCCCAGTCGACGTTGTTGGCCAGCCATTCGCCGAAGCGACCGTCCCGAATGTACGCCGGGTGCCAGTCCACCGTGGCGTTGGCGGCCAGGAGATCGTCCTTGCGGGTCGATGTTGCGATGTACCAACTCGGCTTGCCCCAGTAGATCAGGGGGGTGCGGCAACGCCAGCAGTGGGGGTACGAGTGCACATAGGGGGCACGCCGGATCAGCAGGCCGGCCTCCTCCAGATGGTCGTTGATGTCATGGTTGGCGGCACGGACATCACGGCCGGCCAGCCACTCGATGTCCGCCGTGAAGCGGCCGTCTGGTCCGACCGGGTTGAGGGACGGGAGGCCGTTGGCCCGGCCGATCTGGCGGTCGACCTCGCCGAAGGCCGGGGCAAGGTGGACCAGACCGGTGCCCTCGTCGGTCGTGACGTAGTCGGCGGGAACCACCCGCCACCCGTCCGCACCGGGCGTCGCGTCGAGGTCGGCGAACGGCCGCTCGTAGTGCAGGCCGACAAGAGCCGCGCCGGGCAATCTCGTCGTGACGCGGGCGCTGGCGCCGTCCCCCATGACCGCATCCACCAGCTCGTCGGCCATCAGCGTTTCGTCGACCACCGCATAGACGAGGTCTGGGTTGACCGCCACCCCAGTGTTGGACAGCAGGGTCCACGGCGTGGTGGTCCACACCGCCAGCCATGCGGCCTTGCCCACTACGGCGGGGTCCGGGTCCACCAGGCGCAGTCGCGACGTAGGCTGACTCGTCCTCCTCGTCGCGGTACACGTCGGGCTGACCGAGCTCGTGGCTGGAGAGTGCCGTGCCGCATCGCGGACAGTAGGGCACGACCTTGAAATCCTCATAGAGCAGGCCCTGATCGAAGAGCTGCTGGAGGTGCCACCACACCGACTCGATGTAGGTGGGATCGAGCGTCCAGTACGCCTTGTCCATGTCGACCCAATAGCCGATACGTGTGGTCAGCCGAGCGAACTCGTCGACGTAGGAGTAGACCGATTCGCGGCACAGACGAGTGAATTCGGCGATGCCGACCTGCTCCTCGATCTGCTGTTTGCTGGTGATACCGAGCTTCTTTTCGACTTCCACCTCGACCGGGAGCCCGTGGGTGTCCCACCCGGCACGTCTCGCCACGTAGGCCCCCTCCATGGTGCGAAACCGGCAGAAGAGGTCCTTGTAGACCCGCGCCCAGACGTGGTGCAGGCCGGGCATCCCGTTGGCGGTCGGGGGTCCCTCGTAGAACACCCACGGCGGAGCGCCTTCGCGCTGCTCAATGGAGCGCTCGAAGACGCGGTGCGCGGCCCAACGGTCCAGCTCAGCCTTCTCGAGGGCGACGAAGTCGATGTCAGGGGGGACGGGCGAGAACACGGGAAAAAGGTGGCGTCGGCGACGGGGAACGGACGCCCCGGCCATCTCGGAAAGGATAGAGGGTATGACGCGGTCCGCTTCTGCCCTTCCATCGGGCGTCGTCCTGGGGCGGGAGGCCTACGGGGACGATGGCCCCCGCTGGGTGGTGGCGCAGGCCGAAGCGGAGCTCGAGGATCGCTACGGCTGGCTCGACGACAGCGAGCGGGGGCTGACCGCCGCCATGTTCGAGCCACCCGAAGGGATCTTCCTCGTTGCACGACCGCCCGACGTGCCATGCCCGGCCGGCGGAGTGGGCGTCCGCCGGGTGGGGCCGGTGATCGGCGAGGTGAAGCGCCTCTGGGTCGACCCCGCCTGGCGGGGCCACTGTCTTGGCCGACGTCTCATGGAGGGACTGGAGGACGCAGCTCGTGAGCTCGGTCTAACTGCCCTTCAGCTCGACACCGGCGACCGCCAGCCCGAAGCCGTCGCCCTCTACGACTCCGCCGGATGGGAGCGACTCGACACCGACGTCGACGGGCGTCCGCTTTCCGTCTGTCACATCCGCTTCGCCAAGCGTCTCGACTGAGCCGCGTTCAGCCGCGCACTGCCGCAGCGCCTCCTGTATGTCGGCGCGCCACCTCGTCGAGGGCCGAGCCGTCGACGTCGAGCAACGAGTCGACCACGAGATCGGCCAAGCCGAAGGCGGGATGATGGCCTTCGCCGTGTTCGGGTACGGCGATGCAGGCCATCCACGCCGCCTTCGCCGCCAGCACCCCGGCGGGCGCGTCCTCCCAGACAACGCACCGGCGCGGGGACGCTCCGAGCTCGGCGGCCGTGGCGAGGAACACGGCGGGGTGCGGCTTGCCGTAGGCCTCGTCCTCGGCCGAGTGCACCAGCGTGAAGCGGCCCCGCAGGTCAAAGTGGTCGAGCGCAGCATCGATCAGGCGGTACTCCGACGACGAGGCCACCGCGAGCGAGAGTCCACGCCCAGCACACAGGTCGATGGCGCGCTCGGCACCCGGCTTGAGCTGACCCTTGCTCAGGATCAACTCAATGACACGGTCGACGATCGTGACCGCCAGCTCGTCCGGCGTGGGGCCTGACCACGGGTACAACCGGTGCCAGTGGGCGGTCACCTCGCCGACGAACATGCCCTTCGTGGAGCGGCAGCCATCGGCGGCCAGCGGCACTCCAAGGGCGCCGAGTATCTCGATCTCCGCCTCGTGCCAGAGGACCTCGGAATCGATGAGGAGGCCGTCCATGTCGAAGATGGCGGCTGAGAACCCCGCCGGAGCGGGGGGTGCCGAGCTCAAGCGGCCAGCTGCGCCTCGATGTCACCCACGATCGCCGGGTCCTCCGGCTCCACCTGCGGCCGGTAGCGCGCCACGACGGCGCCTTGCGGTGACACGAGGAACTTCTCGAAGTTCCAGGTGATATCGCCCGCCTTGCCCTCGGCGTCGTTCTTCTCCGTCAGTTCGGAGTAGATGGCGTGACGACCCTCGCCGTTCACCTCGATCTTCTCCATCAGCGGGAAGCTGACGCCGTACGTGGCCGAGCAGAATTGTGCGATCTCCTCTGCCGTCCCGGGCTCCTGACCCATGAACTGGTTGCACGGGAAGCCGATCACCGTGAAGCCGCGGTCGCCGTAGGTCTTCTGCAGCCGCTCGAGGCCTTCGTACTGCGGCGTCAGGCCGCACTTCGATGCCACGTTGACCAACAGCAGGGTCTGGCCGGCGTAGTCGCCGAGCCGTGCGTCCTCACCTTGGAGGGTATGGATGGGGATGTCGTAGAGAGCCATGGCCCGACCCTACCGGGCCCAAGTGAGCGCCCGCTCGGGCAACACGTAGGGTGGGCGCCGTGCACGCCGTCGTCATCCGCGACAACCAGCTGCACTGGGAGGAGCGGGCGGACCCAGTCCCGGGTGACACGGAGCTGCTTGTCGCTGTGCGGGCCGCCGGGCTCAACTCGGCCGACCTGTTGCAGCGGGTCGGCCTCTATCCCGCCCCGCCCGGCTGGCCGACGGACATCCCTGGGATGGAACTGGCTGGCGAGGTTGTCGCTGTCGGGCGTCAGGTCTCCCTCTTCGCTCCGGGCGACCGCGTGATGGCGGTGGTCGGGGGCGGTGCACAGGCGACCCTTGCCCTCGTCGACGAGCTCCACGCGCTGCCCGTCCCCGACTTCGTACCCTGGCCCGTGGCGGGGGGCTTCCCCGAAGCGTTCACGACCGCCTTCGACGGGCTCTTCCTGCAGGCCGGGCTCCAGGCGGGCGAGCGGGTGCTGGTGAGCGGAGCGGCGGGCGGCGTCGGCACCGCGGGCGTGCAACTCGCCGCGGCTACTGGTGCGACAGTGACCGCCACCGTGCGCGACCGGGACCGCTGGGACGCGGTCGCCGCGCTCGGCGCCGCAGCGGTCATCGAACCGGGAGCCGAGGGCGAGCACGGTCCCTTCGATGTCGTGCTCGAGTTGATCGGCGCGCCCAGCCTTGGCGCCGTCTTCCCGCATCTGGCCCCGTGGGCCCGCGTCGTGGTCATCGGTGTCGGCGGCGGCGGCCAGATGGAACTCGATCTCATGCAGGTCATGATGAAGCGCGCCCAGATCAGTGGCTCCACCTTGCGCACCCGCAGCAAGCGGGAGAAGGCGAACGTTGCGGCCGCCGTAGGCATCCACGTGCTGCCCCTCCTCACGGCAGAGCGCATCACAGTTCCCGTGTGCGACGTCTTTCCCATGTCCCAGGCGGAGGACGCGTATGAGCGCTTCGCCAAGGGAGCCAAATTGGGCAAGGTCGTCCTCCTCGCCTGATGCACCGATGATCGAGGCCGTCCTCTTCGACGGGGACCAGACCTTGTGGGATTTCCGACCGCGTCATGCGCGAGGCCCTGATCGCCGTCGTCGACGAGATCCGTCTCGCCCGGCCCGGACCCTTCAGCGCAGCGCTGCAGTGGCGGGACCTCGAAGGCGACCGCGCTGCCGTCGGAGTGGAGCTGGACAGGATCGAGTGGTCCCTGGCCGCCCTGCGTGTCCAGGGCTTCTCCCGCACGCTGCAGCGCCGGCGCAACGCGGAAGGGGGCGACGAGGCGGCAGACGCCGTGTTGGCGGAGCAGTTGAGTAGGTCATACTTCCACCATCGCGACCGCGATCCCGCTCTCTTCCCCGACACACTGCCCTGCTTGGACGCCCTGCACGCCCGCTACCGCCTGGGCCTGCTCTCCAACGGCAGCCGATTGCCCGAGAAGGTCGGACTGGCCCGCTACTTCGAGTCGGTTGTGTTCGCACAGGACCACCGCGTGGCCAAGCCGGACAAAGGCATCTTCGAGGTGGTCGAGCGCGAACTCGGAGTGGTGCCCTCGGCCTGTGTGCTTGTCGGCGACCACCCCCTCAACGACGTGGTCGGGGCGAAACGTGCCGGCTGGCGCGCTGTCTGGATCGACCGGGACGGCGAAGGAAGGTTCGTCCCACACTCTGGCCACGAGGGTGAGCTTCCGGACGCGGTCGTTACGACGCTCTCGCAGCTCCCCGAACTGCTGGACCGGCTTGACGCCGACTGAGTCCTACCTGCCCGTCCGGCCGTCAGCCAGCCTCGTACGAACCCACTCGAACTCCACGATCGTGCAGAACTGTCCCCGCTCAGCGCGTCAGGATGACGACTCCGGCATTGGCCCCGCGCCCCACGGTGTGAGAGAGGGCGACCCTGGCGCCCTCAACCTGCCGCGGCCCGCTTTCGCCCCGGAGCTGGCGCACCAGCTCGACCACCTGGCCGACGGCGGAGGCTCCCAACGGCTCACCCTTGGACAGCAGCCCACCGCTCGGGTTCACGGGCAGCCGCCCACCGAGCGACGTGGCACCCGAGTCCAGCAACGCGGCCGAGCCACCCGGTTCGCAGAGGCCGAGCTCCTCGCACGAGAGCAACTCCCGGGCGGCGTCGGTGTCCTGACACTCCACGACATGGAGGTCCTCGGGACCGAGTCCGGCCTCCGTGTAGGCGGCGGTCGCTGCCAGGGTGGTCGGCGCGGGCACCGCGTCGTCGGCCAGCCCGGCCAACGGTGTCGACTCGCTGAGGACCGGACCCGGTACGTGGGAGCGCAACACGGCGGCGGCAAGCTTGACCGGATGGGCGCCGGAGGGCAGGTCGTCGCGCCGCAGCACGAGCGCGGCCGCGCCTTCGTTGGGCGAACACAGCATGAAGAGGTGCAGCGGTTCGCAGACGACGCGCGACGAGAGCACCTCATCCACGGACGTTTCCTTCTGAAACATTGCGTCGGGATTCGCCTCCCCGTGCCGACGGTTCTTTACCACCACGCGGGCCAGGTGGTCCTTGGTGACGCCCGACGTCAGGCACAGCCGCTGCGCCCGCAGCCCAAAGAAGGCGGGTGTCGCCGCCAGACCCGCCTCCTCCTGCCAGGGTTCGAAGAACGAGGAGCGGATGATGCCTTTTGGCATCTTCTCCGTCCCGAAGACAACGACGGTGTCGTACTGACCGGCCCGGATGGCAGCGGCGGCCAGCATGAGGGCTGCGCTGCCACTGGCGCATCCAGCCTCGACATCGACAATCGGCATGCCGGTCATGCCCAGCCGGCTCAGGACTTTGTGCCCCGTCGCGACCCCGCCGTAGGCAGTCCCGCAAAACGCGGCCTGGAAGTCGCCCTTGCCGACGCCAGCTTCGTGGAGAGCGGCCCGGACGGCGACGACGCCCATGTCCGTGGTGGAAACGCCCTCGAACCGCCCGAACGGGTGCAGCCCGACGCCAGTGATCGCAACGCCACTCACGACGCGACCACGGGAGCAAACGCATAGGTCACGACGTCATTGCCGTCCTCGTCGCGGTGCAGGGGCACGATCTCGAGCTCCATCGCCTGACCTGGGGAGAGCGCGGCCGGGTCGCCCACTGTCAGCCGGGTGATGACGCGCACCCCCTCCGGCAGCTCGACGACCCCGATTCCGTAGGGGACCTCGCCCTGGTACCCCGGCGGTGCCGCGGTCACCGCCGTCCATGCCCACAGGGTCCCGCGGGTTGAGAGCTCCACGGGCTCGGGGTGCTCGGTGGCGCAGTACGTGCACGCGTCGGCCCGTGGAAAGTGGACGGACCCGCAGGCCCCGCAGCGAGTGCCCAGCAGCGCGGGCGGATCGTCGTCGGTGAACAGTCCGTCCCGGACCATCACGCGCATGAGCGTCTCAGCCCCCAAGCTCCACCAGCTCCAGCGCGTCGAACTCCCAATACGCCCTGAGTGCCGCCAGCTTCCCCTCGCCGTTGCTGCGGTAGGTGTACACGCCACGCACGACGGCCTGGTGGGTGCCGCCGGCGAGCGTGGTCCGGATGACGCCGTGGTCGGCCACCTCGTCGCCGCACAGGTACGACTCGGTGATCTCGAAGGTGATGGCCTCGCTCGGCCCGATGACCGTGTCGTAGAAGGCGGCGATGGCCTCCCGTCCGTGATGGCCTTTCCCCTCCGGGTCGAAGGGCGATGGTCCAACGGGGTCTTGCACCACCGCGTCGTCGCTAAAAAGATCCAACCAGGCGTCGCGGTCTCGGGCGTGGACGGCGGCCCTGGACCTGATGCCGAGTTCGCGGGCGGTCAGCGCTTCGTCAGCCATGTGATTTTCCCTCCCTCTCAACGGACCTTGGCGATGACGTCATCGGCGAACCGATTCATGTTGTCGATCTTCGTCTGCAGGTCCTCGGTGTCCTGCTCCGTCCCGTAGGGCCAGCGGAAGCCGACGATGACGTCGGTGACACCGAGCTCCTCGAGCCGCTTGACGCCGTCGGGGCTGTAGGCGTCGAGCGAGATGACATGGACCTCGAACGGCTTGGCGTCGGTGCCGTGCTCCTTGCGCAGTGCGGCCAGGCGCTCCAGGAGACCGGGGAGGTCGTCCGGCGTCGCCGCCGCCGTGCAACCAACCGTCGCCGTCGACGGCAGCCCGGCGGAGGGCGGCTTCGTGGTGTCCGCCGATAAGGATCGGCACGGCAGCGCTCGGCGTCGGACACATTTTTATAGAAGGAACGTCGAAGACCTCGCCGTGGAACTCGAAGTACCCGCCGGCCATCAGCCCCCGCATGATGGCGATCTCCTCGTCCATCCGCTTGCCGCGCCGCTCCCAGGGGACGCCGCAGATGGCGTAGTCCTCGGGCCACGGGCTCGTGCCGACCCCGAGGACCAGGCGGTTGCCGGTCAGCACGGCAGTGGAGCTGACCTGCTTGGCAATGAGGACCGGCTGGCGGATGGGGAGCTTGATCACGAAGGTCACGAAGCGGATCCGTTCGGTGACCGCGCCCATGGCGGGGATCAGCGAGAAGGGCTCGAGGAAGGGCTTGTCCTCGAGGAACTCCCGGGTCCCGTCGGGATTGAAGGGGTAGGTGGTGTCGGACACTTCGGGGTAGCAGATGCTGTCGGGAATGACGATGGAGTCGTATCCAGCCGCTTCGGCCGCCCGCGCCAGGGGGAGGTAGTACGACGGGTCGGTCATCGACTCCGCATACGAGAATCGCAACTGTTGCCCCCTTGTCAGACGAGTGTGTCGTGCACGAGCGCCGCCTACCATGCGGCTCGTGCCCGCTCATCCTGCCAGCACCAGCACCTCGGGGCACAACCCCGAGACGGGCGGCCTCGAACTGCGCGGGACGACGCCCCTGGTCACGGACCTCTCTCTCGAGGACCTCGAGCGTGATGCCCGGCACGCCATCGGGGACATGGCGTACGCCTACTACTCGGGCGGGGCGGACGACGAGCGCCTCCTGGAGGGCAACGTGGCCGCCTGGAGCCACTGGCAGCTCCATCCCCGTGTGCTGGCCGGTATAGACGAGGTGTCGCCCGCAACGACGGTGCTCGGGGAGCCCGTCGCGTCGCCCGTCGCCATCGCGCCGACGGCGATCCAGGGACTGGCCCATCCTGAGGGGGAGGTGGCCACCGCCCGGGGGGCGGCCGCGGCAGGGGTGCTGATGATCCTCTCGTCGCTCGCCACCTGCCCACTCGAGGAGGTGGCCGGCGCCGCTCCGGACGCCCTGCGCTGGATGCAGGTCTACATCCTGCGGGAGCGAGCGCGTACGGCCGAATTGGTGAGCCGGGCTGTTGCGCACGGCTATCGAGCCCTCGTCCTGACGGTCGACGCCCCCGTCTCGGGGCTCCGGCTGCGGGAGTGGCGGATGGGCGTGCATCTGCCCGACGACCTGGCCCTCCCCAATCTGGCGGGTGAGAGCACCGACAGCGCTCGGGAGGGCGGTTTCATGGCCCTCGTGACCCACGAGTTCGATCCGGCGATCACACCCGATGACATCGGGTGGCTGGCCGGATTGAGCTCACTGCCCGTCGTGGTGAAGGGGGTGCAACGGGCGGACGACGCCCTGCGGTCGGTCGAGGCCGGGGCGGCGGCGGTCGTGGTGTCGAACCACGGCGGCCGGCAGCTTGCCGACGCCCCGGCCACGGCCGATGTCCTGTCCGAGATCGTTGACGCCGTCGCGGGCCGGGCCGAGGTGTACGTCGACGGAGGCGTCCGCCGCTCGCCCGACGTGGTCAAGGCGTTGGCCCTCGGGGCGCGGGCGACGTTGGTCGGGCGCCCTTCCCTCTGGGCGCTCGCTACCGGAGGGGCCGACGGCGTGGCGGCGCTGCTGCGTTGGTACGAGTCCGAGCTACGACGGGCCATGGCGCTCTGCGGCGCGGCAACGGTCGACTCCATCGATCGAAGCCTGGTGCGCCGGACCCCCGGGTGGGCGCTCGAAGGCGGCGCGCTGCGGTGACCACGGTCGCTGCCATGGTCGCGGCCCGCGCCGAAGACGACCGCACCGGCGTCCTCTCGGCCGCCGGGAGCTGGACGTGGCGCGAGGCGGTGCTCGAGGGGTCGGCACGAGGTGCACTCGCACAGTCGATGTTCGGCACGGGCAAGCCCCATGTCGGCGTCCTCCTCCCCAACGGTCCCGACTACCTGTTCTGGCTGAACGGCATCGCCCTGGCCGGGGCGGCCATCGTCGGGATCAATCCGACTCGACGGGGCGAGGCCCTCGCCGCTGACATCCGAGCCACCGACTGCTCCCTGATCGTCACGGACGCGGATGGCGCCGACCTGCTCGAGGGGCTGTCGCTCGGACTGGACGACGACAAGGTGCTCGTGACCGGAACCGAGCGCTACGAGGCGTTGCTGGCCGAGTTCGCGGGCAGGACGGCTGCTCAGGACCTCGTCGACAAGGCGGGCGACGTCGCGGAAGACGCGCTGTATCTCCTCATCTTCACCTCTGGGACCACGGGGGTGCCCAAGGCGGTCCGATGCACCCAGGGCAGGCTGGCCGGCATCGCCGAGGTGGCCGCCCCCGGTTACGGGTACACAGCCGCCGACGTCTGCTACTGCCCCATGCCGTTGTTCCACGGCAACGCGCTCATGGCGCTGTGGGGACCGGCGGTCATGGTCGGCGCAGCGATCGCGGTGCGTCCCCGATTCAGCGCTTCTGCCTTCATTGAAGACGTGCGGCGTTTCGGCGCCACCAAGTTCAGTTACGTGGGCAAGGCCATCGCATACATCCTCGCCACGCCCGAGCGGGCCGACGATGCCGATAACACGCTGCAGAGTGCCTTTGGGACCGAGGCCTCGGTCCGTGATCGTGACCGATTCCGGAAGCGCTTTGGTTGCTACCTGATCGAGGGCTACGGCCAGAGCGAGGGTGGCGCTGCCGTCAACCCGGTGCTCGGCATGCCCAAAGGCGCCTTGGGTAGGCCGGTCGACGGGATTGACCTGGCCGTCATCAGCCCGGAGACGGGTGAGGAGTGCCCCCCTGCCGAGTTCGATGGCGATAGGCGACTTCTCAACGCGGGCCAGGCGATCGGCGAGATCGTCAACCGCAGTGGACGCGGCAAGTTCGAGGGGTACTACCAACGCGAAGACGCCGAGCGGGAGCGGCTGCGCGGCGGCTGGTACTGGACCGGAGACCTCGGTTACGTGGACGCGGACGGGTTCTTCTACTTCGCCGGGCGCACCGGTGACTGGCTCCGCGTCGATTCGGAGAACTTCGCGGCCGGTCCGGTCGAGACGATCCTCTCGCGCCACCCCGACGTTGCCGTCGTGGCGGTCTACCCCGTTCCCGACACAGCGTCGGGCGCCGGCGACCAGGTCATGGCCGCCCTCGAAACGGTGCCGGGCCGCACGTTCGACCCCGATGCCTTCGCTGGGTGGCTGGCGGCACAGCCGGACCTTGGGCCGAAGTGGCGACCACGCTACGTTCGGATCTCCACCTCGCTCCCCCAGACCGCCACAGGCAAGGTGACAAAGGTGGATCTCCGGGCCGAGGCGTGGGCCTGCGACGATCCCGTCTGGTGGAATCCGCTGGGCAGCTCGGTCATCGGGTTTCGGCCGTTGACCGACGAGGACCGGGCTCAACTTGCCGCGGGGCTGGCAGAGAACGGGCGGCCGCCTGTGGGTACCGCTCGCTGACCCCGAGGAGGCCGAGGACGCCCGTCAGATCCGCGACACGGTGGTCGCCGGCCTCGAGGAGAGGCGCGCTCTGCCCGAGACGTTCCTCCTCACGCCAGACATGGACGGACGTCATGCCGATCCGCTGCGGCCCCCGCACGTCGGGCTCCCACGAGTCGCCGACGAAAACCACGTGCTCGGGGTCGACGCCGAGCGACCCAGCGGCCACGGTGTAGATGCTTGGATGTGGCTTGCGCGTCCCTGCCCGGGCCGAGGTCACGCTCGAGTCAACTAGATGAAGGAGTCCGACCTCACTGAGGAAGGCGTCGAGCTCCCACCCCCAGTTGGAGCAGACACCGATGGACAGGCCGGCATCGCGCAGTGATGACAGCGTGACCTCCGCCTCGGGGTAGGCCAGCATTCGGCCCCGATCTGAGTCCCGTAAGGCATCAATGACGCCCTCGACGTGCGCTCCATGGACGCCACTTGCACTGGTGAGAGCTCGTAGACGGGTCCTCACCCAAGCTTCGTATGCCTCCTCACTGACCGAGTGCGCAGCATGATCCACCCCGTCGTACCGCGAGAAGTAGTGCTCGAGGACGGCCGGTTCGAGCGTGTAGCCATAGGCGGCAAAGACTCTTTCGTAATTGTGGCCGTGGTCGTCGGCCCACCGGGCGAGGGTGCCGTAGAAATCGAAGATGACGGCGCTGGCCATGGTTCCCATCCTGCCCTGGAGCGGTGACAGGCGTGGCCGAACGGCCGGGTGATGCGACCCGGGTAATACTTCTCGAGCGATGGACGCCGACGACCGACCGGCCAACGCGCCGGCCTCGGCGCTCGACGCGGATGGCCATGTCGCCGAGTCGGAGCGGTCGAACCGATGGATCGTGGAGTTACTCGGAGTCGTCGTCGTGGCCGTTCTCGTGGCCATTCTCCTGCGGGCCTTCGTCGTCGCTACTTACTCCATCCCGTCGGGCTCCATGGAGCCGACCCTGCAGATCGGGGACAGGATCGTGGTGGACAAGCTGAGCTACCACCTGCACGGCGTGGGCCGCGGCAACATCATCGTGTTCTCGACCCCGGCGCAGGAGAATTGCGCCGGGCCTCCCGTGTCGGACCTCGTCAAGCGCATCATCGGCCTCCCCGGTGAGACCATCTCGCTGTCCGCCGGCCGCGTCTACATCGACGGCCACGTCCTGCCCGAGCCATGGCTACCAGCGGCCGCCCAGACCCAGACCTTTGCGGGGCCGACTGCCGCGCCCTTCTCGCTGCACCAGGCTTACCGGATACCGGCCGGAGTCGTCTATGTGATGGGCGACAACCGGACCCAGTCGTGCGACAGCCGCTACTGGGGGCCCGTTCACGAATCGACGATCGTCGGCAAAGTGGACCTGCGGATCTGGCCCGTCTCGCGGATCGGTTTCTTCTAGCCGTCAGGTCCGGCGATCACGCCGCCACACGACGCGGAGGCCCGACCAGGTGTCATCGATGGCGCACACCTTGTTGTCAACGAGGCCGAGTGGCAGCGCGACCTCGCGCACGACGTCCTCGTGCATGGTGGTCTCGACCCCCGAGGCCCGCTTGGGCCAGGCGACCCAGAGGCCCCCCGACGGAAACACCATGCGGGCGAGCACCCCGATACGGCGCTCGAACTCGCGCCGCTGTGTGAAGAAGGCGACTACGACGTCGGCCGGGCCGCGCGCCCGGCGCTTCACCGTGACATCACGTGGAAGGTCGTCGATCACCCCGATCGGCGCCCCGATCAGGGCCAGTGTCGATCCTTCCCTGATCCCCAGCTTCTTCGGTAGCGGCGTTCCGCTGTACCCAGCCACGCATCTGGGTTAGCACACCATTCGGGCGGCCCCAGTGTGCTAACTGGGGTTGACGGCCTCGTACACCATGAAAGCGATTGGGTAGTCGTAGTCGTCCGGCCCCACGGCGAAGCGGTCGAGGTGGCGCTCGACCGCGGCCAGCGCCTCGTCTTCGCGCTCGGGTGGGACTCCCATGAAGTGAAGCAGAGACCGTTCGATCACGGCGCTGGCCGGAGCCCGCACCGTGGTCTCGTGTGACGTGCCCTCGACGACGGCAAACCCCGCCGCCCCGAGGAGGTCGCGCACATACTCATCGTCCCCAAAAACGAAGGGGCCCACGGGGCTCTTCCCCGGGGGAGGGACCGGCGGGGGCGGGAGCATCGGTCGCAGCGCCGTGACGACGTGCCATGGGTTGTGCTCGACGCCCTGCCAGCACGCGAACACGAAGCGCCCGCCCGGAGTCAGCAAGCTGCGGATGGTCCGGAGAGCTGCAGTCGGCTCGTCGAAGAACATCACGCCGAACTGGCTTACGGCAAGGTCGAACGGCGCCTGGCCGGGGGATGTGGTCTGGACGTCGGACTGCACGAAGTGCGCGTTGGGCACGCCGGACTTCATCGCCCTGGTTCGCGCCAGATCGAGCAGGGGCGCGGAGATGTCAATCCCAACGACCTCGCCATCGGGCCCGACGATCCCGGCGAGCGCGATGGTGAGGGCGCCGCCGCCACAGCCGATATCACAGACCCTCTGATGCCTTTGTGCATCGGCGGTCTTAAGGAGGTAGGGCGACACTGCATCAGTCATCCTCTCCCGCTTCGGCCAGGCCGCAGCCCACTGCTCGTTATTCCATCTCTGGGATTGGGCATCATTGGGCACGGCGACAAGGTACCCGGCCCAGGTAGGTTCAGCGTGATGCGCATCGGCCTCGTCATCTTGCCCACCGACCGGTGGGACGAGGCACGGCGGCAGTGGGAGTGGGCCGACGGCGCTGGTTTCAGCACGGCGTGGACCTACGATCACATCCGCTGGGGCGGGATGCCCGATGGGCCGTGGCACGCGGCGGTCCCGGTACTGGCCGCGGCGGCCGTCGTCACAAAGCGCATCAGGCTTGGCCCACTCGTCGCCACGCCCAACTTCCGCCAACCTGTCACCCTCGCCCGCGAGGCGATCACTCTGGATGACGTCAGCGGGGGGCGTCTTGACCTCGGGCTGGGGCCAGGGAGTGAAGGCTTCGACGCGACTGCCCTCGGACAGGAGCCGTGGACGCCGGCAGAGCGCCTTGAACGCTTCGAGGAGTTCCTCCAGGTGCTGCGCACAATCACCGACGGCCACCCCGCTGCACTCGCATCCATGACAACGCCGCACTACACCGTGGACGAGGCGCCCAGTACTCCGGGCACACTGCAACAGCCGCTTCCACTGACCATCGCCGCCGGAGGGCCGAAAGGAGCACGGCTGGCCGCGATCTACGGGCAAAGCTGGGTGACGATCGGGCCTACTGGGGCCGGAGCCCGCACCGCCGACCGGGTGCTCGAGGCCGTGCGGCGACAACTTCTGCTCCTCCGGGCTGCCTGCGCGTCCGCAGGCCGGGACCCATCCACCATGAACAAAGTGCTGCTGTGGACGCCGACCGAGCCGGTGATCGACTCCGTGGCGCAGTTCGACGAACTCGTCACGCCCTACGTCGAACTGGGCTTCGACCAATTCGTCATCCACCATCCTGCACAGACCGGACCCTACGACGGCGATGTCAGCGCCTTCGAGCGGATCGCCGAGCGCTACGCCGAGGGGTGACGTCCCCTCCCGGCTGGGGTCGTAGCGCCGCGACCCAAGATGAGAGCGGACGACTCGTACGCTGGCCGCGTGCCACGGCCCCGATCTTCCGCCTTCGTCGCCTCCACGGTCCTGCTGCTTGTGACGACTGGCTCGACCGCCGCGGCCTCGCGCGTGCCGTCCTCGGTACCAGCCGATCGACCCCAGACGGCCACCGACGGGCAGGTCGAGACGTCCACAACGGCACTGGGAACGACTACGACGCCATCGACAGCCCCTGCCAGTTCGCCGCCCTGGGCGGTCGTCAGCCAGGACGCAGCCGGGCTCGCCGTCGAGGAGCGGGCGTTCACCTCTCCGTCCGGTCGAGTCGTGACGCTGGCCCGGTTCGACGCCGGGAGCGCCGTCTTCGACCTGCACATCGGGAGCACAGACCCGCCTACCAACCTCGCCACGATCCCGCCAGACCGTGGCCCGGCGATTGCCCCTGATGAGGCGCCCTTCCTCATCGGCGCGTTCAACGGTGGCTTCAAGATGAACGCCGGACAGGGCGGAGTCGAGGTCCAGGGCCAAGTGGTGTCCCCGCTCCTTCCCGGAAAGGCCAGCTTCGTGATTGACACCAACGGCTCCGCACACATCGGCATATGGGGCGCCGGGCTGCCCGTTGTCGGAGAGCAGGTCGCGAGCGTTCGCCAGAACCAGGCTCCGCTGATCACGGGCGGCGTAGCCAGCCCGAACGTCGGATCTCCGGCCGCCTGGGGTGCCACGGTGAACAGGTCCATGGTCGTGGCCCGCAGCGCAGTCGGCGAGGACGCGCTCGGCAACATCATCTATGGCGGAGGGGCGTCGCTCCTCCCAGCGGACCTCTCGGCGGCACTGCTCAGCGCCGGCGCTGTCAACGCAATGCAGCTCGACATCAATCCGGAATGGGTCCAGATGGACGCCGCCGCGGCCGCGGGCGCGCCGCTGGTCGCGCAGGTTCCCGGGCAGAACCGACCAGCCTCCCAGTATCTGTCCGGCTGGACGCGCGACTTCTTCGCGGTCATGGCGCTGCAATTCGTGCCGCGGCTACGGCCGCGATAGTCAATCTGCCAGTTCCAGAAGACGCGCGAGGTTTCGGGACGCCGCCGGCGGATCGACGCGCTCGACGGCCACCCGAGTGCAGCCGACCCAGGACGCCGCCTCAACCAGCGCGCGCGCCACGTGCTCCGATGCGCGGGGATCGAGCAGTGTCACTTGCTTGCCCACCAGCACGTCCCCGCGGCGGGCAGGGTCGACCAGCCCGACGATCCTCGTGCCCGCGAGCACCGGCATGGCGAAATATCCATAGGTCCGTTTCGCCTTCGGGGTATAGGCCTCGAGCCGATGGCGGAGGCCGAACAGCCGCTCGACCCGCTCGCGGTACCAGAGCAGAGAGTCAAAGGGCGACAGCAGGACGCTCCGACCCCGGGCCCGCGTGCTGAGCGCTCCGAGCGTGGCGGGGTCGGCGAACGCGGCCTGCCGCCAGCCCTCGACGGCCACCGGGACGAGCGACGTGGAGGGCAGGACGCGGCGGGTGAGCGATCGGGGCACCCCGTGATACACGGCCAGGTCGGCCTCTGTCGCCACGCCGAGCGAGCGGCCCGCTGCGGCGACGAGGTGTCTTGCGCACTCCTCATCGGGCCACTCCTGGGACCGCAGCTCGTAGGGGATGGCGCGTTCGGCCAGGTCGTAGACGCGCTGAAAGCCGCGCCGCTCGCGACAGACCAGCACACCGATGTCGAGAAGCCATTCGGCTGCGATCTTGATCTCCGACCAATCCCACCAGGGTCCACCCTTCTTGGCCCCACCGAGCTCGTTGGCGGTCAGCGGGCCGTCCGCGCTCAGGCGCGCCACGACATCGGCACAGCTCTTGTCGTGCTCCTCAAGGACATGCCAGCGCCTCCCCTTGGCGTCCCGGGACCTTCGGGTCACGCCGTAGGCCGGCCAGTCCTCGAGCGGTACCACGCATGCCGCGTGGGACCAGTATTCAAACGTCGAGCTCCCCGGCCCCCAGTACGCCCGCTCGACCCGGTTCCGGCCGACGGCTCCGAGACGGGCGTACGCCACCAGCTCGTGCGACCGCGCCAGTACCGAGATCGTGTCGAGCTGCACCGCGCCGAGCCGTCGAACCATCGCCGCCACCCCTCCGCCGGCGCGTGGCCCGCGCAGACCCTGTGCCGAGAGGGCGACGCGGCGTGCCTCCTCCAGGCTCAGCGTTTCGGGCGTCATCGGCATGAGCGGAGCAACCTAGTGCTACGTCTGATCGGACTCATGCAACCAAAGCCGCCGCTCTTCCAGAGTGAACCTAGACCAGGAGCTGCTCGTAGACCGCTTGGGTCGGCGCGCTCGGGAGGATCCCGAGTTCCTCGCGAAGGATGGTCGTCACGTCTGTGTACACGCGCAACGCCTCGGCCACATTGCCTTGCCGGGAAAGTGCCCGCATGAGCAGGCAGTATCCGCTTTCTCGAAGTGGAGCGAGGTGGACCAGCCGGCGACCCGCTCGCACCGCGCCCGGCAGCTCGGTCCCGCCTATCTCCAGCCCCGCCTCACCGTGAGCCTCCAACGACCGAAGCCGGACCTCATGAAGGTGATAGCGCTCCTCGTCCACCCAGTCTCCTTCCTCCCCAGGCAGAAACGATCTCTCGGCCACGAAAAGGGCCACGAGCGAAGGTCCCCACGCGTCCGTCCACTGCTGCAGTGCGATCCGAGATTCCGCCCGATGAACGGCTTCGACCGCAACCTCGACATCTATCCAGAAGTCGCCTTCGAGAACCAGACGAATGTCGGATCTCCCGTCGATGGCGTCGGCGCCGAAGACCCGCCGAAGCTTGGAGAGCAAGGCATTCAGGGAACTGGCGCTCGCTGGTGGTGCATTGGTTCTCCACAAAGCCTCGACTAACTCACCCCTGTTGACGGTGCGATGACGGTTGAGAACGAGGTAGGCGAACAAGCGGCGACCTTGAGGGCCCGGAAGAAGAGCATCCAGCCTCTCCCCAGCCTTTTCGATGACCGTCGGACCGCAGAGTTGGATTCTGTTTCCAGAAGTTGACGCCAAGGTCACGCCAACATTCTGGCAATACTGTTGATGGAGGACCTGAATGGAGGGTGCCATGGCCAGGATCATCCGATGTGAGTGCGGCTATGTGGCCCGGGGGTCCACCGACGATGAGCTTGTCACCACGATTCGCGGACACATGCGAACAGACCACCCAGCCCTCTTGGAGACCGTGGAACGAGACGATCTGTTGGGCTGGATCCAGGTGGAGTAGGTCCCTTTCGCACTCTCGGGATTTGGCGGTCACCCCACCTGGGCTTGGGACCGATGGGTTCCAACTTCTTGCCAAGGTTCCGACAACATAGGAGGCGTAGAACTCCTTCATGAGTTCCGCTCCAAACGACATTCTCGGTAGCTCAATTCCGAACGGTTCCGGTCCAGACTCCATGACCGCGGCTTCAAGCCACCTGGAGACAGCGACTGACGGGATCCTGGTCTCCCGACGATGGCTCGAAGAAAACGTCGATGACCCCAGGGTGCGCGTGGTGGAGGTGGACGTGAGCCCCGCGGCCTACAACCAGTGGCACATCAAGGGTGCTGTCTTGTGGAATATCTACCAGGACCTCAAGAAACCCGACTACCGCCCAGTGAACCCGACCGTTGTCGCAGAGCTCTTCGCTCGGTCAGGCATAGAGCCCGATTCAACGGTCGTCTTCTACGGCTACGCCCCCGCTCTGGGTCTGTGGCTCATGAACCTCTACGGTCACCGGAACGCGCGCATTCTCAATTGTTCGCGGGACGCGTGGCTGGCTGAAGGCGCCCCTCGCTCAGTGGCAGTCCATTCAATGCCAATCGCCCGCTACGACCTTCCGGCCGAAGACCGAAGCCTGCGTGCCCGCAGAACCTTGGTTGAGAGAGCAATCGGTGACCCTCAGATCACAATCGTCGATGTACGAAGCAATGCGGAGTACCGCGGCGAGTGTTTCTGGCCGTCCGGCGGCTTCGAACCGGGAGGCCGTGCCGGACACATCCCCTCTGCGCTGCATCTGCCAATCGAGGGGCTCTACGACAACGTGGGTTCGTTCCGGCCACTACTGGACCTGGAGAAAATCCTCGCAGCACTCGATGATATCGATGCCGACAAGATGATCCTCTACTGCACCATCGGAGGTCGCGCCGCGACTGCCTGGTTCGTCCTCACGCACCTTCTCGGCCGGCCAGGCGTTAGCGTGTACGACGGATCATGGGCCGAGTGGGGACGAACACCAACGTCCCCAGTGGTCTGTGGCCCGAGCGAGCCCAAGCAGACGCCCTCGTGATCCGCCACAATTCGTGATCCGCCACAATTGAAGTCCACCAACCAACCAGGGAGGTCCGGAAATGCCAGCACTCATTCGGAAGAGCCTCGATTCACCGGACGAGACCCGCAAGTTCGAAGGCGGAAAGGGTCAGCTCCAGGTGGTGAACACGGAAAATGGTGCGGTTGGTCGAGCGACCTTTCTTCCCGGTTGGAGGTGGTCCGATCACGTGAAGCCCATCGCCAAAACGGAGAGCTGTGAGGCGGCCCATACCGGGTACTTCGTATCTGGACGGATGGTGGTCCGCATGGACGGCGGCGAGGAGATGGAGTACGGACCGGGTGACTTTGCCGTGATGTCCCCTGGGCATGACGCGTGGGTCGTCGGGGATGAGCCCTGCGTGGTCATCGACTGGCAGGGTTACGCCGACTACGCAAAGCCCTGAACCTTCGATCGTCCCGCCCGGGGGGTCTGGCGACGTGGCTCTTGACGGAGACGGCGTCCCGGGGCTCGTGCGCCGACGTCAGTCGAGCAGGTCGAGTGCGACCGCATCTTCCAGCGCGCGGTCATTGGCCCACATCAGCTGCTGCTGTTTGGCGCGCCGGAAATAGAGCTGTATGTCGAAGTCAAGTGTGAATCCAATTCCGCCGAAGATCTGCTGGGCCGTTGCCGTGATGTCGCGAAAAGTGGTGCACGCAAACAGCTTGGCCATCGGCGCCAGCGACGTAAGGGGTCGCCCGCTCGCCCCGGCCCAGGCGGCCTCGTGGACGAGCTGCTCCGCCCCGTCGAGGTTGGTCACGGCGTCCGCCAGGTAGTGGGCGAGGGCCTGGAACGCGCCCAGCGGCTTGTCGAACTGTTGCCGGTCCTTGGCGTACTGGGTCGTGATCTCGAGCGCATAGCGAGCGCCCCCGACGGCCTGTGCGGCCAGGAGCACGAGTCCTGGCTCGAGCACCTCTTGCCAGGTGTGCCAGCCGCTGCCGGGGGGCCCGATTCGGTCCTCGTCGCCCACCGCAGCGCCTGACAGCGTGACCTCGTACTGGGTGTCAGATCCCAGGCTGTACTGCTGACGGAGACTCACTCCGGGTGTGGTGGGGTCCACGAGGAACAGATCGACGGCGTCGGGGGCCTCACCGGTGCGGGCAAGCACGACGAGCCGGTCTGCCGACGAGGCGAAGGCCACATGTCGCTTGATGCCCGAGAGGCGGAACCCGGAACCCTCGGCGACGGCGCGCGTCTCGACACCACGAGGTGAAAATCCGCCCTCCGGTTCGAGCCACGCGGGTGTCACGATGACCTCTCCGGTTGCTACGGGGCGGACCCAGCGGTCCTTCTGCGCCTCGCTCCCGGCCGCCGCCAATACGCCCCCGCACATCACAGCGCTCACGAAATGAGGCGTCGGGGCCAACGCCCGGCCGAGCTCCTCGTAGAGCGCCACACCCTCGATGAGCGACATGGCCGACCCGCCGTACTCCTCGGGGAGCAACAGTCCGATGAGATCCAGTTCGCCCAACTGCGCCCACAGGGGCGCCGGATAGCCCACGGGGTCGTCCTCCATGGCGCGGACGACATCTAACGGGCAGTGGCGCGCCAGCACGTCACGCATCGTGTGGCGCAACAGCTCTTGCTCCTGGTCGAAATCAAGGTCCAGCACGGAGAGCCTCTTTCGTGATTGCCGGGACGGAGGACTGCGGTGTCACGACGGCGCGGGCGAGGGTCGCCACCGGTCGCCTCGGCGTGCCCAGGGGTTGTCGTCGTCGCTCAGCGGGAGCGCGAGACGAGCGAGGCATGTCGTCTTCGGGTCACCTTCAACGGCCAGAGTCACCGCGACCGTGGCGAACCCGCAACCGGCAACGTCGACTTCAGTCGATTCCACCACACCCCTGAAGGACATGGTGTCGCCCGGGAAGACCGAACCCTTCATGCGGAACGTGACGCGCGCCAGCCTGCCGTGCGGCCCGCTCCAGTCGGTGAGGTAGCGCTCGAACCATGCGGCCTGGTTCGGCGTGTTCAAGAAGATGTCCTTCGTGCCGTTGCGGTGGACGGCGAAATCCTTGTCATGGTGCATGGGCCGCCAGTCGCGTGTGGCTAGGGCGCCAAGTACCACGGTCGTGGCGGTGACCTCGTAGTCCAGCGGCGGCAATTCGTCGCCGGCGGCCACGTCATCGAACAGGAGCCGGGGGGCAACGATGACGGTCATGTCGAGTCGTCACGCCGGTAGCCGAACCCGGTGTAGGACTCGACCGCCACCAGCTCGCCGTCAGCGTTGCTGTACAGCACATCGATGACCCAGAACCGGCCGGTGCCCAGCTTCGTGGTCTTCTCGTCGCTAATGGAGCGCAGGATCTGATGCGTCCGCAGCACGTCACCCATGCGGACGGGCGTGTGAAACTCAATTGTGTTGTCGGTCATGACGGCCTCAGGGAGCCCGAAATGCTCTTTGAGGTCGAAATGCACCTGCAGCGGCAGCGCCTCTTTGGTGCGACCCGGAGCCCAGTGGTGCGGCCGGAACCACACCGAGACCATGGACGGAGGCGCAACGGGGCCACCGGTGAGGGTGTCGGCAACGTCGTCATCCCAGAAGAGGGGGTTGCCGTTCTCGACCGAGGCACACGACGTCCACACGTACCCGCGCTCGACGGGGAACTCCCCCACCTCGGGGTACTGCTCTTTGCCGATGCGATCGCGCGCCTCGGCCACCACGTCGGCGCCACTCACGCCACGATCCTCCGGGCCACCCAGCGGGCGACCGTCTCGCCGTCGACGCCGGCCTCCTTCAAGAGGTGCTCCGAGTCGGTCTGGGTCATGTCGGGTAGCGACGCCGGTGCCGCAGGCCGTTCCATCCCAGCGAGCAGGGGCTCCAGCTGCCGCAGGTCCCCATGGGTCGGGTGCTGGGCCGTCGTCACCACTCCGTGAGCCGAGAATTGCGGATGGTCGGCAACCTCGGAAACCTCGAGGACGGGGGCCACGCAGGTATCGGCGTTCGCCAGCGCCTCCACCCACTGGTCGCGGCGTCCGGGTGGCGAAGGCAGAGGCGAACGCGGCCCTGATGGCCGGTTGGACGTCGTCGTCGAGTTGGGCGCCGGCGAACTCCGGGCAGCCCAGCGCGGTACACAGGTTGGCGAAGAACTTGGACTCGATGGCGCCGACGGCGAGCCATTTGCCGTCGCCCGCACGGTAGGTGGCGTAGCAGGCGTAACGCCCGGTGAGGAGGTCGTGGCCGGGCCGCGGGCTCGTGCCGAGCGCGAGATGCTCGTCGATCAGGAGTGACATCAGCCACAGGACCCCGTCGGCCACGGACACGTCGAGGTACGCACCCCGGCCGGACGCGGCGCGTGCGGCCAGTGCGACGGTGATGGCCAGTGCCGCCTGCATGCCCCCGGCGGCTGCATCGGCCACCGTGGCACCGGGCAGGGGTGGCGCGCCGTCGAGTCCCGGTGTGCTCATGGCCAGGTAGCCGCCCACGGCGAGGTAGTCGATGTCATGGCCGGCCCAGTCCGCCCGCGGGCCCCGTTGGCCGTAGCCGCTTGTGGAGCAGTACACGATGCCGGCGTTGCGCGCCGACACCGTGTCGTAGCCGATGCCCAAGCGGTCGACCACGCCCGGACGGAAGCTCTCGACCACGACATCGGCTGCCGCGGCCAAAGCAAGGAACGCCTCCCTGCCCTCGCTGTCCTTGAGATCGAGAAGGACTCGGTGCATGCCGCGGTGACCGCTGTAGGCAAAGTACGGGGGCTCGATCGGCGTCGCGCCGGCGGACGGTACCGGACCGACCTTGACGACGCGGGCGCCATAGTCGGCCAGAAGCCTTGTGCAGCGCGCGGCCGGGCCCACCGTCGAGAGGTCGAGAACGGTGACCCCGCCAAGGGGACCTGGGGAGGACGACGCGGCGGACACCTCAGAAATTCTTCGGCAGACCGAGCTTGCGCCGGGCGATGATGTTCTTCTGGATCTCGGACGCGCCGCCGCCGATGGTGTCGATGACGGTGTAGCGGTAGGTCGACTCCGCGCGGCCCGCCATGGGCGCGTCGTCGGTCTTGACGCGCAGCTGGCTCCCCGGGCCGGCGATGTCCATCGAGGCGTTGGCCAGGCGCTTGGAGAGCTCGGTGGCGAACAGTTTGTACTCCGACGCCTCGGCGGTGGGTGCGGCGCCGCCCTTGGCGGACTCGTAGACGAACTTGAGACCCATGACGCGGGCGACCTCGAGCTGGGTGGCCAACTGGGCCAGACGCTGGCGGATCACGGGGTCGTTTTTGAGGGGGACGCCGTCTCGGGTGGTTGTCTTGACGTACTCGACGAGCAGCTCGAATCGCTGGGCGATGGGCGAGAAGGTGAACATCGTGAAGCGCTCGAGGTCGAGCGCTTCGGAGATGTATTGGAAGCCGCGGTTCACCTCGCCCACGACGTAGTCGTCGGGGACAAAGACGTCGTTCAGAAAGACCTCGTTGGTGCGCTCGTCGCCCATGGTCCAGATGGCGTTGACCGTGATGTTGGGTTGGTCGATGGGGACGAGGAAGAGTGTGATGCCGGCGTGCTTGGACTCGGGATCGGTGCGGCCGCCGACCCAATACCACTCGGCGAAGTGAGCGGAGGTCGTCCACGTCTTCTGGCCGTTCAGTATCCAGCCGCCGTCGTCGCGGGTGGCCTTGAGTTGCATGGACGCGGCGTCGGACCCGGCGTTGGGCTCTGAGTAGCCCACTGCGAACTCGACCTCGTTACGGAGGATCTTGGGCAGGAACTCGGCCTTCAGTCGCTCGTTCCCGTGGCGGATGATCGTCTTGCCGACGATGCCGACGCCTTTGCCGATCTGGGGCCCGCCTCGCCCGGCCAGCTGCTCGTTGAGGAGGTACTCGTAGACACCTTCGCCCTCGGAGCCGCCATATTCCTTGGGCCAGGTCATGCCAAGCCAGCCCCGCTCGCCAAGGGATGCCATGAAGGCCCGCCGCTTGGGGGTGTCGACAATCTGGGCCATGTTCTCCCGAGTCAGGTCGAACACGTCGGGGTCGTCATTGGCATCGAGGAAGCTCTCGACCTCCTTGACGAACGCGAGCTGCTCGTCGGAGAACTCGAAGTCCATGGTGCGGTGACCTCCGGGCCGGGTGCGCACGGCCGGCGATACCGGCCCCGCCCACGAATCTGACGACCCGTCAGATTAACCGATGGCCGCCGGTGGCATCTGTGGCGTCGTCGGGTGGCCGTTTTTCGGCTCCACGGCGAACGCCCGGACGGGGCCCTCGATGCCCCGGAGGTCGGCCGGATCCAACGGCTGGAGCGACCACGCGTCGGGTGCGAGGTCCGCTGCGACCGCCTCGGTGACGACGAGCCCGCCAGGTGCGGCCACCTTGACCAGCCGGGCCAAGAGGTTCACGAGCGGCCCGAAGTAGTCCCCCTCGCGGGGGTGACAGGGCCCAGGCCCACTGCCCCGCGCGCCGGCGGGAGGAGATCGTCGTCGCCCACGGCCCGGCACACCTCCGTGCCGATGCGGCAGGCGGCCTCCGCTGTCGGGGCGGCGAAGAAGACCTCGTCGCCGATCGTCTTGACGACGCGGCCTCCGTTGAGGACGGCGAACGTCCACGCAGCCGACTCGAAGCGGGTCAGCGCAAGGTTCTGCTCGCGCAGGTTCACCGACTGGGCCCACGCGGTGGAGCCCACCAGATCGACGAAGCCGAGGGCGACGACCTCGGTCGAGCCTTCTGCCCCGCCCCCGGCCCCGCCACCGCCACCGTCCTCGTCGTCGGAGAACGGCGCCAGCCAACTGCGGGCCAGCTCGGCCCGGCGCTGTGCCCGCTCGAAGGCGTCCATCACCATGCGGACCAGAACGTCGGGGACCTGAGTGAACGCCGTCGTGGCCGCCTCTGCTATCCGGGCACGGGCCAGCTCGTCCGGACCCTCCCGCACGGTCCCCGGGCCGAGCTCGGCGAAGAAGAGGGCGATGGCGGCCTCGGCGATGTTCATGGCCGACGCCCCCAGGACGCGGGTGAAGGCGAGGATGGCCTCGTCGCCCATCAGCGCGGACGCCTGCTCGAAGACGGCCAACAAGCCGACGAGGTCGGCGGGGACCTCGGTGTCGGCCTGGGCCGGGATGCCGGCCGCCAGCAGCGCACGCAGGACGCGCGGCAGGGCGACACCGCTCTGCTCGGCGATGGCCGTTACCCGCGCCATGGTTGTGCCCTGCGTGACGAGGTCACTGGCCACGCCGGGCAGCGTGCCCCGACGATGGGCGTCCACCATCTGCTCGATGGTGGCGCCGCGCTCGGTCAGGTACTGGAGAAGGGCGAGGCGCTCGGCGGCCCCGGCAGCGAGCGGGTCGTACAGTCCGGCCCGTTCCCAGACGCCGGTGTCCACCACCTGCTCACTCGGCCCAGGAGAGCGTGGCGGACAGCTGCACCCGCGTCATCCCCTTGAGGTGCGTCTCGCGATGCCCGTCGAAGGCGAACTCCCCGGAGCCCTGGACGAGTTGCTCGGACAGGGATGACACCAGGATTTCACCTGGGCCGGCGGCGTCGGCCAACCGGCTCGCCACGATGACGGTGTGCCCGAGGAAGTCGTCACCCTCGGCCACCGCGTCGCCGGTGTGGATGCCAATGTGGACAGCGATCTGCTCTGCGCCCTCGGCCGGGACGAAGTCGCGAACGGCCCGCTGTATGGCAACGGCGCAACGCAGCACGCGCGCCACCCCTCCGAACGCGACCATGAAGCCGTCCCCCTGGACGCTGATCTCGCGGCCCACGTGCCGCGCCAGCGCGTCGCGCACGATGCGGTGGTGCTCACGCAGGACCTGACGGGACACTTGGTCACCCAGCCGCTCGGTCATGCCCGCGTAGTCGACCATGTCGCAGAAGAGGATGGTCACTGTGCCGTCGGTGGGCAGCCCGCTGTCCTCGGCCGCCGGCGGCGACGAGGCCTCGGTGCGCCGGTCGTGCCGCTCCGCCCGCCGCGGGCCGTGCCGCTGCGCGTGCAGCTGGCGGCGGATGTCCTTGCCCAGCGCGGTCAGATCGGGGGGGCCGGCGGGCGGGCCCCGGTAGGACCCCAGAGCGTCCATCACGCCGAGGACACCTTCGGAAACCGACTGGGCGATCGCCGGCCCGACCGGTTGGGACGGCTCCGGACCTCAATACCACCCATCACCGCGAACCCACGGATGACGATCCGCGGCGAGCCCGGGATGCGGCGCACGTCCCGTACCCGCAAGGAGCGCCCCCCCATGAACGAGAAGCCCAGGAGCTCCACCTCGAAGCCCTCCGGGACGGTGACCTGGACACCCCCCCAGAAGGCGAACGCCGTGATCTCGATCACGGGCCCGTCGATCTGTGCCCGGCGCAGATCCATGTCACACCCGCCCATGACGGCGACGGCGTTCGTCTTGGCGCCGATGCGCCAGCGGCCCTTGGTGCTGTGCCCGCTCATGACCGCGACATGCCAGCGTCGGGTCTTGCGCGGCGTGACGCCGGGCTCCTCAGGGACGACGGCTGGGAGGTCCGCCAGCAGGGCCTCGAGGTCGCCCCGGGTCCTGGACTCGAGCGCCAGCCCGATCCGCTCGGAGAACTCGTCGAGCGTCAAGCGGCCGTCGACGACGTGTTCGCGGAGGAGGGTCACTGTGCGGTCGCGCTCTGCGTCCGACACGCGCTCGGTCAGCCGCCCAGTTTCCGTGGAGGGCGAGCGAGGATCTTCGGGAACCGGGAGGTCCGCCATGCGCGACCAGTCTGCCCGCTGCGCCTGAGCGACGGAGGACCGAGGAAGGTGATTCGACGAGCGCGAGCGGGGAACCGCCGGACTGGTCAGTCCAACAGCTCGGCGAGCGGGGTGAACGGAAGGCCGTGGGCCTCGGCCACGGGCCGGTAGACGATGTTGCCGTTCGCCACGTTCACCCCCTCGGCCAGGGCATGATTGGCGCGCACGGCGTCCTTCCACCCCAGATTGGCGATGCCCAGCGTGTAGGGAAGCGTGGCGTTGGCCAGCGCATGGGTGGACGTGTGGGGAACGGCGCCCGGCATGTTGGCCACGCAATAGAAGATCGACCCGTGCACCTCGAACGTCGGGTTCGAGTGCGTGGTCGGACGGGTTGACTCGAAACAGCCCCCCTGGTCCACGGATATGTCAACGAGCACCGAACCGCGCCGCATCTGCTCGACCAGTGCGTCCGACACGAGGCGGGGGGCCCGGGCGCCCACGACGAGCACCGCCCCGATCACGATGTCGGCCTCGAGGCAAATCTCCTCGATTGCGTGTTCGGACGAGGCGATCGTCTCGAGCGCGCCCCGGAAGTGATGGTCGACCTCGCGCAACTTGTCGAGGTTGCGGTCGAGGACGAACACTTCCGAGTGCATCCCCACGGCCATGGTGGCCGCGGCCATCCCTGCCACCCCTGCGCCCAGGATGACCACGCGGGCAGCCCGCACGCCCGGGACGCCGCAGACGAGCACTCCCCTGCCCCCACCGGGCCGCATCAGGTGGTGGGCGCCCATTAAGGGAGCCATCCTCCCCGCCACCTCGCTCATCGGCGCCAGCAGGGGGAGCGTGTTGTCCTCCTGGCGGACGGTCTCGTAGGCGATGGCGACGTTGCCGGCCGCGACGAGTGCCTCCGTGCACTCGCGCGATGCCGCGAGGTGCAAGTAGGTGAAGAGCGTCTGTCCCGAACGCAGCCCCAAGAGGTGGTACTCCTCGGGCACCGGCTCCTTCACCTTGCACACGAGGTCCGCGGTTCCCCAGACGTCCTCCTCGGAGTCGACGATCTTCGCTCCGGTCCGTACGAAGTCGGCGTCGGGCAGGGACGAGCCGTCGCCCGCTCCCTTCTGGACGTAGACGGCGTGGCCAGCCGACGTGAGCTCTCGCACCCCCGCCGGCGTCAGCGCCACCCGGTATTCGTCCGCCTTCACCTCGCTCGGGACCCCGACGATCATGCGCTACTCCTCGATGTAGCTCATGACGTGCTTCACGCGGGTGTAGTCCTCGAAGCCGTAGAGCGAGAGGTCCTTGCCGTACCCCGAGCGCTTGAAGCCGCCATGAGGCATCTCCGCCACCAGCGGGATGTGCGTGTTGATCCACACGCAGCCGAAGTCGAGGTCACGCGCCATGCGCATGGCCCGGCCGTGGTCACGCGTCCAAACCGAGGAGGCCAAGCCGTACTGCACCCCGTTGGCCCACTCGAGGGCCTCTTTCTCGTCGTTGAACTCCTGCACGGTGATCACCGGACCGAACACCTCGGACTGCACCATCTCGTCGTCCTGCCGCAGGCCGGCGACCACCGTCGGCGCGAAACAGAAGCCGCGGTCGCCCACCTGGGCCCCGCCCGTCATGACCGAGGCGTGGGCGGGGGTGCGCTCCAGGAAGCCCCGCACCCGCTCCAGCTGCGCGGCGCTGTTGAGCGGCCCGAAGTCGGCTCCTTCGTTGTCGGAGCCCCCGACGGTCGTTCCTTCGGCCTGCTCAACCAGTGCCGCCAACAGCTCCTCGTGCACTCGCGGTCCCGCGAGGACCCGGGTGGCGGCCGTGCAGTCCTGGCCCACGTTGAAGTAGCCGGCGCCGGCTATCCCCTCGGCCGCTGCGGCGGGGTCGGCGTCGTCGAAGACGATGACCGGCGCCTTGCCGCCCAACTCCAGGTGGACCCGCTTGAGGGTGGGGGCGGCCGCTGCTGCGACCTCCATGCCAGCCCGGACCGATCCGGTCACCGACACCATTGCCGGCGTGTCGTGCACCACGAGGGCCCGCCCGGTATCGCGGTCACCGCACACCACGTTGAACACCCCCGCTGGGAGGTGCTCGGCCATGATCTCGGCCATGAGCAGGCTCGTGACCGGAGTGGTGTCCGACGGCTTGAGCACCATCGTGTTCCCGGCGGCCAGCGCGGGGGCGAATTTCCAGACCGCCATCATCATCGGGTAGTTCCATGGTGTCACTGCTCCGCACACACCGATCGGCTCCCGACGGATGAACGACGTGTGGCCTGCCATGTACTCCGACGCCGCCAAGCCCTCGAGAAGGCGTGCCGCTCCCGCGAAGAAGCGAATCTGGTCGATCATGGGCGGGATCTCCTCGTCCATGGTCAGCTGGTACGGCTTTCCCGTGTTCTCGCACTCGGCCTGGACCAGGTCCTCAGCTCTCGCTTCCAGGGCATCGGCGATGCGGATGAGCGCGAGGCTCCGCTCGGAAGGCGTCGTGCGGCGCCAGGAGACGAAGGCGTCGGCGGCGACCCGAAGCGCCGAGTCGACATCGGCCGGTCCCGACACGGGCGCGTCGGCGAAGGGCTCGCCGGTGCTGGGGTTGATCAGGGGTGCGGTGGGCCCGTCCTCGGCGTCTCGATAGGCCCCTCCGACGAAGTTCTGCAACTTGCGCATGCCGCTCCTTCACCACGTGGCGAGTTGGCTACAGGATCACAGATGATTCGGTCCTCAACAAGCGTTTTCGAACTGTCAGGACCAGAATATGACTAATTCTGCTTGACTGAGGTGGGTAAGATGACACAATTCTGCATATCCGGAGCTTCGGCCTCGGTGATTGCGAGTGAAGCGAGGTGCGAGATGCCCGACACCGATGATGCGGTGGAGGCGGGTCTCCAGAACGACGGCGGGGTCATGGCGGGCACCCTCCTCGACGCGCCCAACCGGG
Source organism: uncultured Acidimicrobiaceae bacterium (assembly GCA_963744225.1). Classification (GTDB taxonomy): domain Bacteria; phylum Actinomycetota; class Acidimicrobiia; order Acidimicrobiales; family RAAP-2; genus Bog-473. The sequence goes on along the minus strand of CAVUSV010000004.1, from coordinate 1,724,742 downwards.
CCATCATCGAAGCGTTGCAGCGGGACGGGCGACAGCCCTACGGAGCGATTGCCGAGGAGGTCGGGCTGTCCGAGGCGGCCGTCCGCCGCCGTGTCCAGCGCCTACGCGAGTCGGGGATCATGCAGATCGTCGCGGTTACGGACCCGCTGCAGCTCGGCTTCACCCGCCAGGCCATGGTCGGCATCTCGGTGGAGGGAGACGCCCGGCTCGTGGCCGAGAAGCTCTCGGCTCTCCACGAGGTCGACTACGTCGTGATGTGTGCCGGCCGGTTCGATCTCCTGGCCGAGATCGTCTGCGAGGACGACGAGCGCTTGCTGCACGTGCTCAACGACTCGGTGCGTTCCATACCCGGCGTCCGCGGCACCGAGACCTTCTTGTACCTGAAGCTGGCCAAACAGACCTACACGTGGGGCACGCGATGAGCGACCCCGAGCGGAGGAACACATGAGCGGCACGAATCCCGAGAACTCCAACCTGAGCAATCAGGCACGGCGTCATCTGTGGATGCACTTCAGCCGAATGGGTTCGTACGAGGACCACGAGGTACCAGTGATCGTGAGGGGAGAGGGCGCCTACGTCTGGGACCAGCACGGGAAGCGCTACCTCGACGGGCTGGCCGGCCTGTTCACCTCGCAGATCGGGCACGGCCGCACGGAGCTCGCCGAGGCAGGTGCCAAGCAGGCCGAGACCCTCGCCTACTTCCCGCTCTGGACCTATGCGCACCCCCGAGCGATCGAGCTTGCCGACCGGCTCGCGGCCTACGCTCCCGGCGACCTCAACCGGGTCTTTTTCACGACCGGTGGCTCCGAGGCGGTGGAATCGTCCTGGAAGCTCGCCCGCCAGTACTTCCGTCTCCAAGGGCAGCCGCAGCGGACGAAAGTGATCAGCCGCTATATCGCCTACCACGGCACCTCCATGGGTGCGTTGTCCATCACGGGCATCCCGGATCTGCGGACGCCGTTTGAGCCGCTCGTGCCGGGTGCGATCAAGGTGCCGAACACCAACTTCTACCGCGCCGAGGTGTATCCCGACGACGAGGCCGCCTTCGGCCGCTGGGCCGCTGACGAGATAGAGCGCGCGATCGTCCGGGAGGGCCCGTCGACGGTGGCGGCGGTGTTCCTCGAGCCGGTGCAGAATGCGGGCGGCTGCTTCCCGCCACCGCCCGGGTACTTCGAGCGGGTCCGCGAGATCTGCGACCGCCATGGCGTGTTGCTGGTCTCCGACGAGGTGATCTGTGCCTTCGGGCGACTCGGTCATTGGTTCGGCGCCCAGCGCTACGGATACCAGCCCGACATCATCACCGTGGCCAAGGGCCTCACGTCGGGCTATGCACCGTTGGGGGCCATGATCGCCTCCGACCGACTGATGGAGCCCTTCCTCGCTGAGGGTGCGTCCTTCCTGCACGGCTTCACCTTCGCGGGCCACCCGGTGAGCTGTGCGGTGGCGCTGGCCAACCTCGACGTGTTCGAGGGAGAGCAGATCCTCCAGCACGTGCAGGCCACGGAGGGCGCCTTCCGCTCGGCACTCGAAGGCCTCTACGACCTGCCCATCGTGGGCAACGTCCGCGGGGCCGGGTACTTCTACGGGATTGAGCTCGTGAAGGACAAGGAGACGCGCCTGTCCTTCGATGACGACGAGTCCGAGCGCCTTTTGCGGGGCTACCTCTCGGGCGCCCTGTTCGAGGCCGGGCTGATCTGCCGGGCCGACGACCGTGGTGACCCGGTGGTGCAGCTCTCCCCGCCGCTGATATGCGGCCAGGAGGAGATCGACTTCATGGCCTCCACGCTGCGCGAGGTGCTCTCCGAGGCGTGGCGCCGGATGTAACGCCGGGGGCCGTCTCGGGGTACCAACGGCTCTCGCTGTGGTGGGAGGCCGTGCCGGTCCCGTTGCCGCCCCGCCCGGCCCTCACCCAAGACCTCCACGTCGACGTCTGCATCGTTGGCGCCGGATTCACGGGCCTGTGGACGGCCCACTCGCTGGCCCTGGCCGACCCGACGATGCGCGTCGCGGTCGTCGAACGCGAGGTGGCAGGTTTCGGAGCGTCAGGGCGCAACGGTGGCTGGTGCTCGGCGCTGTTCGCCACGTCCGACGCCGCCTTGGCGCGCCGGCACGGCCCCGACGCCATGCACGCCATGCGGCGAGCGCTGCAGGACACCATCGACGTCGTCGGTGCCACCGCGGCGAGCGAGGGTATCGACTGCCACTTCACCAAGGGCGGGTCGGTGGACCTTGTGCGCAGCGAGGCGCAGCGGGTGCGGGCGCTGGACGAGGTAGAGCGGGCCCGGGTGCTGGGCCTCGGCGAGGAGGACCTGCGCTGGCTCGAGCCCGAGGAGACATCCTTGGTGATTGGGGCGGCGGGCGCCCTCGGCGCGACCTTCACGCCGCACTGTGCGGTTCTGCAGCCGGCGCTCCTGGCGCGGGGCCTGGCGGACGCGGTCGAGCGACGCGGCGTGCAGGTCTACGAACACACAGAGGTGCTCGACATCCGCCCCGGCGGGGCGGGGGCCGGCCCGTCTGTCGTGACCAGCGGGGGGACCGTGCACGCGGATGTCATCGTGCGTGCCACCGAGGCATGGACGCCCACCCTGCCAGGGTTCCACCGGGACATCGTCCCGGTCTACTCGCTCATGGTGGCGACCGAGCCCCTCGGCGAAGCCTTCTGGTCGTCCGCCGGTCTGGAGGGTCGCGCCACCTTCGCCGACCACCGCCACATGATCATCTACGGCCAGCGGACGGCCGACGGTCGCATCGCCTTCGGCGGGCGCGGCGCGCCGTACCACTACGGCTCGACGGTGCGGGCCGACTTCGACGTCGAGCCGGGGGTGCACGCGCTGCTGCGGCGCACGCTCACCGAATTGTTCCCCGCCTTGGACGGCGCCCGCTTCACCCACGCGTGGGGTGGCCCACTGGGCATCCCGCGCGACTGGCACTCCTCGGTCGGGTACGACAAGGGATCGGGTTTGGCCTGGGCGGGCGGCTATGTCGGCGACGGGGTGGCCACGACCAACTTGGCCGGCCGCACGCTGGCCGACCTCATCACCGGCGCCGACTCACCGCTCACCCATCTCCCCTGGGTCGGACACCGGTCGCCCCGCTGGGAACCCGAACCCTTGCGGTGGCTCGAGGTCAACGCCGGCCTCTGGACCATGAAGCTGGCGGACCGCAGCGAGACCCGCCACGGACGCCCGAGCCGGTTGGCGGGCGCCCTCGGGCGCCTCCTCGGGGAGTGATCGGTGCCACAATCTGGCCGTGCAGGAGACCGCGGCCGAGGCGATCACGAAGCTGATCTACACCTATGCCGAGCGAATCGACACCGGTGACTTCGACGGCGTGGGTGCGTTGCTCCAGCACGCCACCCTGACCTTCGAGGGGTTCGGCGACGCCGTGGCGGGTCGTGAGGCGATCGCGGGCCTGTACGCCATGACCACGCGGCGCTACGAGGACGGGACCCCGCGCACGAAGCACGTCATGACGAACGTCATGGTCGACGTCTCCGACGAGGGCACGACGGCGTCGAGCCGCTCCTACTTCACCGTGTTCCAGGCGGTGCCCGGCGTGCTCACCCTGCAGCCGGTGATCGCCGGCCGCTACCGGCACACCTACGAGCGGGTCGAGGGTCGATGGCAGGTTGTCACGATGCACATCGCGATCGATCTCACCGGGGACCTCGGGCAGCATCTCCTCTTCGACCTGGCGCCATGAAGTTGTCGCTCGTGTACGGCTGGGAGTGTGCGCCTGAGGCGTTCTGGGCTCTCTACTTCGATCTCGACTTCGCGGTCCGCCTCCATCTTGAGGCCCTCGGTTCGACCTCGGCCGAGGTGCTGTCCCAGGAGGGCGACCTCTCAGGCGGCCTGGTCCGCACCCTGCGCTACGGGCAGCGACCGCCTATGCCGGGCCCGGTACGCAAGATCTTCGGCGACGAGGTCTCGACCACCGAGGTCACCACCTTCGACCCGGTGGCCTCCCGGGCGACCTTCACCATGACGCCGGGCACCATGGCAGACAAGACGCACATTGAAGGGGCCATCGGACTCGACCGCCAAGGCACCTGCACGATGGAGACATTCTCGCTCGACGCTCGGGTCAAGATCTTCGGCGCCGGCCCGATCGTCGAGCGCTTCATTGAGCACCAAGCGCGCGCGATGCAGGAGAAGTCCGTCGAGTTCATGCGGGCCGTACTCGAGGGCTGAGCGAGACCAGCCGCCACATTTGCTCGGTATCGAGGTGCTCCTCGCAGGCATCGGCGACACGGTCGATCTGGCGCTCGCGCGCGGCTGCGTAGGAGTACCCCGACGACCGCCACGTGTGGCCGCGCCACGCCGCCACCAAACCAAGGAACCAGCTCCGGAACGCGTCATCCTCGAAGAGCCCGTGCAACGTCGTGCCGAGAACACCGCCGGCGGCGTCACGTGCGCCCTGGGGCTCGTCCGCGGTCTGGCCGGTGAGCCACGGCAGGCAACCGGGCCGCTGCCGCACACGCCCGTGGCGGATCTCGTAGCCGTGGACGCGCGTGCCGTCGGGAGCCCTGGCGGCCGTGAGCCTCGTGACCTTCTCGCCCTCATAGACCGTGCGCACGGGCAGCCAGCCGAGCCCCTGCGACGAGCGTTCGGGGGACTCGACGCCGCCCGGATCACGGAGCTGCTCGCCCATCATCTGGAACCCGCCGCAGATGCCGAGGAACACCGGGGGCGACGGAGCGGTGCGGAGGGACTCGAGCGCACCAGCGAGACCGCTGTCGCGCAGCCAGCGCAGGTCTGCCACCGTGGACCGGGTCCCACCGATGACGACGAGGTCGGGCCGGCCCAGGTTTCTCTCGTGGTCGACCCAGCGCACCCCGACACCCGGCTCGAGCGCGAGGGGGTCGAGGTCGGTGAAGTTGGAGAGGCGGGGCAGGCGGATGGCCGCCACGTCGAGCCCGGCGGACGCCGGCGGTGGCGGCCCGGAGGGCCGCACCAGGGCGAGCGAGTCCTCGGCGTCGAGATCCAACGATCCCAGGTGCGGCAGGACACCGAGCGTCGGAACGCCGCAGCGGGCCTCGAGCTCCTGGGCCGCCCCGCCGAGCAGCGCACGGTCGCCCCGGAACCGGTTGATGACGAACCCGCGCACGTGTGTGGACAGTTCGGGGGGCAGGACCGCCACGGTGCCGAACAAGTGTGCGAAGACCCCGCCGCGCTCGATGTCGCCGACCACCACGGCGGGGATGCCGGCGCGCCGCGCCAGGCCGAGGTTCACGAGGTCGTCATCGAGGATGTTGATTTCGGCGGGGCTCCCGGCCCCCTCGCAGACGACCACGTCGAACCGGGCGCGCAACGACGCCAGCGCGGCATCGACCACGCCGACCAGCGCATGCTTGGACTGCTGGTAGCGGGCTGCCTCGAGGAGCCCGGTCGGCCGCCCCATCACGACGACCTGGGAGGTGTGCTCACCCGTCGGCTTGAGCAGCACCGGGTTCATGGCGACCTCGGCCTCGGCGCCAGCGGCCGCCGCCTGGAGCCACTGGGCCCGTCCGATCTCACCTCCGTCTGCCGTCACCATCGAGTTGAGGGACATGTTCTGACCCTTGAACGGGGCCACCGCGACACCGCGGCGGGCGAGCAACCGGCACAGGCCCGTCGTCAGCGTGGACTTCCCCGCATCCGAGGAGGTCCCGCACACCATCAGCGCCCCGTGCATGGCTCGTGTTCTACACGCCTCGTCTGACGAGGTCCGCTTGACCGCCGCGCCCGCCAGCACACATGGTGTGGGTCGACGCACACTTCGGTCGCTCGCAGGAGGTGCACCGGACCCGACCGGTGGAGTGCGTGGAGACGGCGCCGAGGGCGGCGCCCGGGGAGCAACCCGGGCAGGGCGACTCCACGGAGGCAACAACAAGGGAGGTAGTTTGCGGTGGCAATCGCCGAGGATCTAGCGGTCATTCACGACCCAGAGGTCGATGAGGCGTTCCACGTCGAGCAACACGGGATCGACTTCATTCCCGAGAGCGAACGCTGGGCGACGCCGCGGGACGTGTTCGGCATGTGGGCCGGCGCCAGCGTACAGATCGAGTACTTCATTTACGGCGCCATCCTCATGACCTTCGGGCTCACCTTCGCTCAGGTGCTCGTCGTCATCGTCCTCGGCAACCTGTCCTACTTCCTCCTCGGGCTCTGCTCGCTCCAGGGTCCGCAGACCGGCACAACCGTCTTCGCCATCAACCGGGCGCCCTTCGGGCCCAACGGTGGGCGCCCGATCTCGTTCTTCAACTGGATCACCCAGATCGGGTTCGAGGTCGAGGGCCTCATCCTCATCGTCGGGGCCGGGCTCGTCCTTATGATCAAGGCCGGGTTCCTGCCCGGCGACCCGGCGAAGGTCGTGCTCGTGATCGTCGCCGTACTCATTCAGGGGATCCTTCCCTTCCTGGGGCACGCCGCCATCGTCAAGACGCTGCGCCTCCTCGTGGTCCCTTTCGTCGTGCTCTTCGCCGTCATGCTGGGGTTCGCCATCCCGCACGCCAACCTGCAGGTCGTCAAGACGAGCGGTGACTGGCAATCGTTCACGGAAGCGTTGGCCTTCACCATTGCGCTCAGCGGGCTCGGGTGGACCGAAAACGGCAACGACTACAGCCGCTACTGCAAACCCGAGACGTCCAAGAAGGCGATCGTCGGCTGGGTCTTCCTCGGCACGGCGGTGCCCGAGATCCTCATCATGACCCTCGGCGCGGTCGTGGGCACCTTCGTCCTCCACATCGGGACCGGCGCCGGTGGCTTCCTACCCTTCGCCCACGCGTCCGCCATCCCCTCGTGGTTCGTGGTGGTGTTCTTGCTTTTCGCCGTGGTGCAGCTCTTCGGAGTCAACAGCCTCGACATGTACTCGTCGGGCGTCACCTTGCAAGCCATCGGCGTCCCCGTGAAGCGCTACCAGGCCGTCGTGGTCGACTGCATCATTGCCCTCGCGGTGACAATGTGGGCGATTTTCAGCGCCTCTTTCACCCAGTACCTGTCGGACTTCGTGGACATCGTGATCATCTGGATCGCACCGTGGTGCGCCATCTTCCTGGTCGACTGGGCCCTGCGCCGGTACCGCTACGTGCCGAGCGAGCTGCAAAAGACGGGGCGCGATTCGCTCTACTGGCGCAACGGCGGCTTCTTCTGGCCGGCGCTGGTGGCCCAGGTCGTCGGGATGTTCGCCGCCATCTCTGCGCTGTCGGCCACCTTCCACCTGCCGCGGTGGCTCAATCTCGTCACGTCGCACACTCGCGACGCCTTCGGATTCGGGGGCGACTTCAGCATCTTCCTGGGCATGGGCGTCGGCGGGGCGGTCTATCTGATCCTTGCCCTGCGGGCGGTGCGCACGGAGGCCGACGTCCAGGACCAGCTGCTCAGGGAGGAGGGGGTCCTGACGGCCTGAGGAGGGGCGTCAGCCCCAGTCCTCGACCAGGCGGCCTGGTCCGTCGGGATGGAACAGCGGCATGGCACCGAGGGTGCGGACCAGGGCCGCGTCCTCGCCGAGCGCGTCCTTCCAGGCGCCGCCCTCGGTCATGAGGGTCCCGATAACGACCGGCTCCGCGTCCATGCGGCGGACGAGACGCAGGGCCGACGAGAGCGACGCGCCCGTGGAGATCACGTCGTCGACGACGGCCACGCGACGGCCGCGCACGGCGTCGACGCGGGCGGGGTCCATGCGGAGGCGCTGTGGCTTGTCGGTGGTGATGGAGTACACCGGCTCCGACCACGTCTCGCCCAGGTGGATCTTGGGCGTCTTGTGCAGGATCACGTAATCGTCCAGACCGAGGGCCCGGCTGGCCTCGATGGCAAGAGGGATCCCCATCGTCGCGACGGACACGACGATCTCGGGCTCGGCCGGACGCATCAGCTCGGCCAGTTCGCGCCCCGCCGTCTCGGCGAACGCGACGCCCAGGTCTACGCAGATGAGCAGCGCGATCGTCAGGTCGTCCGAAAGGGGGACGAGCGGGAGCTCCAATGTCTGACTCCCGACCGTGGTCGTGTAGGTGTGATCGGACATGGACATGACTCTGTGCGAGCTTATGTGTCCGACAGAAGAGGACGATGAGGACCCCTCGTCTCTGACTGAATCGAGAGCGAGCACGGTCATCGGCATGTTCATCTCTGTCACCACCACTTCGGCCGCCTCCGACATCGGCTTGTCGATCAGTCACGCCTCGTGGAGCGAGGCCTGGGTTTCGTTCCTCCATGTGTCGATCCTGATCATCGTCGGGATGATCATGCTGCTTGCGCAGAAGCGAATCTGGGATCGCGTGACGCCAACAGACCGCACTTCGCCGTCGCCGTCATCGGGGTGACGAGCGACGTCCAAAGTGTCAATCTAGGGTTCTTGAACCATCCCGTCCCCCCGGGTTCCTTGCCACAATGACCGCGCGATGGTGCGGGAGGGCGCGCACACGCACGCTCCGGCCGGCGACGGACACATAGGGAGATCGGTGGCCCGAGCGCGACCGGCGGCGACATCGCCAACGGCGTCGGCGTCCGCACCGGGCGCCGGACGGCGCGGCCCTCTCGACCCCCGGCTGTTGCGCTACGCGCGCACGACCAGGCGCTTCGTCGTCCTGGCCATCGCCGTCGGCGGCGCCACGGCTGTCCTGGTCGTCGCACAGGCCTGGCTCATCGCGACGGTGGTCAACGAGGCCTTCTTCCACCACGGGTCGCTCTCCTCGTTGCGCGCACCGTTCGGCCTCCTCCTGGCCGTCATCGCCGGGCGCGCCGTCCTGGCCTGGGCGACCGAGCGGGCAGCCCACCGGGCCTCCGCCTCGGCCAAGTCGGAGCTGCGGCATTCGGCGGCGGAACACGTCGCCGCCCTGGGGCCGGCCGGCCTCGACCGCCAAGACGGCGGTCGCCTCACCATGCTCGTCACGACCGGCATCGACGCGCTCGATGGCTACTTCGCCCGCTACCTGCCCCAGCTCTTCCTGGCCGTCATCGTGCCGGTGACCATCATCGCCGTCGTGGCCGGCGCCGACTGGATCTCGGCCGCCCTGATCGCGGTGACGGTGCCCCTGATCCCCGTCTTCATGGGCCTGGTGGGGCTGACGACGCGGGACCGCACGGCGGCCCGTCTGCGGTCGATCCAGCGTCTGGCCGGCCATTTCCTCGATGTGGTAGCCGGCCTGCCCACCTTGAAGGTCTTCGGGCGGGCCAAGGCCCAGGCCCGGGCCATTGCGGAGGTCACCGACCGCTACCGGACCACGACGCTCGCCACCCTCAAGCTGACGTTCCTCTCGTCGCTGATCCTTGAGCTACTGGCCACTGTCTCGGTGGCGCTCGTCGCCGTGGCCGTCGGCCTGCGGCTGCTCAATGCGGACATGCACTTCCACGCCGCCCTCTTCGTGCTCGTCCTGGCGCCCGAGGCCTACCTGCCCCTGCGCGCCCTCGGCGCCAACTTCCACGCCAGCGCGGACGGAATGAAAGCGGCCGAGCAGGTCTTCGAGCTGCTCGAGACGCCGGTCAGCGAGGGAGTGGGCGGCTCGGTCCGGCCGCAGGACACCAGCATCCGCATCACCGGGCTCGAGGTCACCTACCGGGGCCGACGCATCCCGGCCTTGCACGGAGCCGACCTCGTCGTCGAACCGGGCGAGATCGTTGCGCTCACCGGCCCGAGCGGCTGCGGCAAGTCCACTCTCCTTGACGTCGTCCTCGGGCTGCGCCGCCCCGGTTCGGGACAGGTCCGGCTCGGCGGGGTGGACCTGCGCGACCTCGACCTCGACGACGTGGCGCGCCGGCATCGGTTGGGTACCCCAGCGGCCGCACCTCTTCGCCCGCTCCGTGGCCGACAACATCCGGGTCGGGCGACCCGGCGCCAGCAAAGCCGAGGTGGCGGCCGCGCTCGAGGCGGCGGGACTGGCATCCGTCGTGCGGCGGCTCCCCCACGGCGTCGACACCCCGCTCGGTGACGGCGGCGCCGGCCTGTCCCAGGGCGAGCGCCAGCGTCTCGCCCTGGCCCGCGCCTTCGTACGGAACGCGCCGACTCCTCGTCCTCGATGAGCCGACGGCCAGCCTGGACGCCGAGACCGAGTCCGACGTGCTCGCCGCCGTACGCCGGCTGACCGAGGGGCGCACCACGTTGGTCGTGGCGCACCGCCCCGCGCTTGCCGCCCTGGCCGACCGCGTCGTGTACCTCCCGCTCCCGGTGGTGGCGGCATGAGCCCGACCGTCTACGAACCAGAGGCTGACCGCCCGGCCACGGTCGGGCGCACGCTCGGCATCGCCCGCGTCGCCCGCGGCCGGCTGGCGCAGGCCTCCCTGCTCGGGGCCGGCGCCATCGGGGCGTCGATCGCGTTGATGGGCACCTCGGCCTGGCTCATCTCGCGCGCCGCACTGCACCCGTCCGAGGCGTCGTTGACCCTGGCCATTGTGGGCGTGCAGGTCTTCGGGCTCTCGCGCGGCTTCCTCCGCTACGGCGAGCGGCTGGTCGGGCACGACGCCGCCCTCCGGGTGCTGGCCGACCTGCGCGTCCGTGTCTACGGCCGGCTCGAGGCGATCGCCCCGGCCGGCCTTCCCCTCTTTCGCCGAGGCGATCTCGTGTCCCGGGTGGTCGACGACGTCGACTCACTCCAGGACGTCGTGTTGCGCGTGATCCAGCCCTTCGCCGTCGCTTGCCTGGTGGGGGCGGGCGCCGTCGCCGTCATGTGGATGCTCCTCCCCGGCGCCGGTGCCGTCCTCCTGGTGGCCCTCCTGATCTCGGCCACCGTGGTGCCCTGGCTGACCGGTCGCCTGGCCAGGAGGGAGGAATCCAAACAGGCGTCGGCGCGGGGCGAGTTGGGCGCGGCAGTGGTCGACCTCATTGAGGGTGCGCCCGAACTGACCGTCATGGGCGGCACCACCGAGCAGGTGGAGCTGATTGCACGGGCGGATCGCCGGCTGCGTGCCACGGCGCGCCAGGGGGCGGGCACGACCGGCATCGGGCTCGGCCTGACAACCGCACTGGCCGGACTGGCCAGTTGGGGCGCCCTGGCCCTCGGAGTGCACGCCACCTATGGCGGCCATCTCGACGGCGCGCTGCTGGCGGTGCTGGCGCTCGTCCCGCTCGCCGCCTTCGAACTCGTGGCCCCACTGCCGGCGGCCACCCAGGCACTGCAGCGCTCGCGCGCGGCGGCCGGGCGCGTGTTCGCCGCCACGGACGCTCCGGCACCCGTCGACGAGCCGGACAACCCGCAGCCGCTTCCCGGTGGGTTGAGGGCACCGCACGCCCTCCGCCTGCGCTCAGTGTGGGCGGGCTACCCCGGCACCGAGCGATCGGTCCTGCGCGGGGTTGATCTCGATCTCACCCCGGGACGCCGGGTGGCACTCGTCGGACGGAGCGGGGCCGGCAAGTCGACGTTGGCCGAAGTCTTGGTGCGCTTCCTGCCGATCGACGACGGCGAAGCCACGCTCGACGGCGTCCCGCTGGACCACCTGTCCTCCGCCGAGGTGCGCCGGGTGGTCGGGCTGGTCGAACAGAGCCCACATCTGTTTGCGACGACCCTGGCCGAGAACCTGCGGGTGGGCCGGCGCTCGGCTGAAGACGACGAGCTGGTGGAGGTGCTCGCACGGGTCGGCCTGGGCGATTGGCTCGCCGGGCTGCCCGCCAGCCTGGCCACCCGAGTCGGTCCTGACGGCGCCCGGCTTTCCGGTGGGCAGCGCCAGCGCGTGGCGGTCGCCCGCTCCCTCCTGGCCGACTTCTCCATCCTCATCCTCGACGAGCCGGCGGAACACCTCGACCCGGCTGCCGCCGACGCCCTCAGCGCCGACCTGCTCGCCCTCACCGAGGGCCGCGCGACGCTCTTCATCACGCACCGCCTGGTCGGGCTGGACCAGGTCGACGAGATCATCGTCCTCGACGAGGGGCGCGTCGTCGAACGCGGCACCCATGGCGACCTCGTGGCCACCGGTGGTCGCTACGCCGGCCTGTGGTGGGACGAGTTGATGAGCGACCGGTCTGTCCCAGAACCTCGGCCCGCCCCGCCCGCTCTGCCGGAAGGGCTCACTGCGGTGCTCGACGCCTCAGTGCTGAACGAAGGGAGCGACACTCCGTGAGCCTGGACCTCGCACGCTGGCAGTTTGCCAGTACCAGCATCTACCACTTCCTCTTCGTCCCGGTGACCATCGGGCTGGCGTTCCTCGTGGCCCTGCTGCAGACGGCCTGGTACCGCAACGGCGACGACACCTACCGCCGGCTTGCCCGTTTCTTCGGGTCGCTGTTGCTGATCAATGTCGCCGTCGGCGTCGTGACGGGGTTGATTCAGGAATTCGAGTTCGGCATGAACTGGTCCACCTACTCGCGCCTCGTCGGCAACGTCTTCGGCGGGCCGCTGGCCATGGAAGGGCTGGTCGCCTTCTTCTTGGAGTCGACGTTCCTGGGCATCTGGGTCTTCGGCTGGAACCGTCTGTCGAAGAAGGCGCACCTGGCCTGCATCTGGCTGGTGGCGGCGGGCACGATGCTCTCAGCCGCCTTCATCATGGCGGCCAACTCGTGGATGCAGCACCCCGTCGGGTACACAACGAACAACAGCACCCACCAGCCCCAGCTCAACAACATCTGGGCCCTCTTCACCAACCCCGTCTTCTTGTGGGGCTACACCCACGTCATCGTGGCCTCCCTCGTCACAGGCGCCGCCATCATGCTGGCCGTGTCTGCCTGGCACCTGTACCGGAAGAACCAGGTGGAGGCCTTCCGCCGCACCGCCGTCATCTCGCTGGTGGTCCTGTTGCCGACCGTCGCCCTCAACCTCTTCGTGGGCAGCGAGCTCGGCGTCATCGAGGGCAAGTACCAGCCGATGAAGATCGCTGCCGCCGAAGCGCTGTGGACCACCTGCCCCAGCCACTGCGCGTTCTCGCTCTTCCAGATCGGTGGCGGCAACAACGACCAGACCCCGACCCAGATCTTCGAGGTCCCCGACCTGCTGTCCATCCTGGCCACCAACCATGTCGACGGCGAGGTGCAGGGGCTCAACAACCTGAACGCGCAGTACCAGCAGCAATACGGGCCGGGGAACTACATCCCCAACGTCTTCATCCAGTACTGGTCCATGCGGGTCATGGCCTACCTGGGCTCACTGGTCTTCCTCTTCGCGCTGTGGGGGGCCTGGCTCCTCTACCGCCACAAGCTCGACCACGCCAGGTGGTTCCTGCGAACGGCACCCTGGGTGGTGATCCTGCCCTTCCTGATCAACACCGCGGGCTGGATGCTCACCGAGAACGGACGGCAGCCCTGGATCGTCCAGGGTCTCATGCTCACCAAGAACGGGGTGTCCTCCTCGGTCTCCACGACGGACATCTGGATCTCGCTCGTCGTCTTCTATCTGATCTTCGCGGTGCTCGGCGTGGCGGATGGCTGGCTCATGATCCGCTTCGGCCGCCGCTCCATCGGCGACGACCCGCTGGCCAAGATCACCTCTGAGGGTGAGGGCGGCCCCGGAGGTACCGGCACCACATCCCCTGACACCGGGCCCGACTCGTCCCACGAGGACGAGGACGACATGGCTCTCGTCTACTAGGAGGTCGACATGGGAGGAATCACACTCGGAGACTTCTGGTTTGTCATCGCCGCCATCCTCTGGACCGGTTTCTTCGTGCTCGAGGGGTTCGACTTCGGCGTCGGCATGCTGCACTCGTTCATCGGGCGGAACGATCTCGAGCGCCGGGTGGTGGTCAACACGATCGGGCCCGTCTGGGACGGCAACGAGGTGTGGCTGATCGTGGCGGGGGCAATATTGTTCTCCGCCTTCCCGGGCTGGTACGCCACGATGTTCTCGTCCCTCTATCTCGCCATGGTCATTCTGCTGGCTGCGCTGATGGCGCGGGGGGTCTCGTTCGAGTACCAGCGCAAGTTCGACGACTCCCGTTGGCGCACTTCGTGGCGGTGGGCTCTGACCGTAGGCAGCGCGCTCATCCCGTTCCTCATCGGGGTCGCGCTGGGCGACTTGCTCCACGGCCTACCCATCAACAGCTCGCACGACTTCACCGGCAACTTCTTCGACTTGCTCACGCCGTTCGGCCTCTGGTCCGGGCTCACCCTGCTGGTGCTCTCGCTCCTCATGGGCGCCACCTACCTGACCCTCAAGACGACGGGCGAGATTCACGAGAGAGCGCAGAAAGCGTCGGCCGCCATCGGTCTGGTGGCTATTTTGGTCACGTTCGGATTCATGACCTGGATCCACGTTGGCCTCAGTACGGGTTTCGTGCCCAAGCCGATCGAGGCTTTGGGCCTGATGGCCGTCATCGGCGCCGCCTGGGCCGCCCAAGCCAAGGCGGAGGGCTGGGCCTTCACTGCCGCCGCCGTCGGCATCGCCGCTGCGGTGGGTGCGCTCTTCAGCGAGCTCTATCCCCGGGTGATGCTCTCGAGCACCAACGCCGCTTATGACCTCACGATCAAGAACACTGCGAGTCCCCCGTACTCCTTGAAGGTGATGACGGTGGTGGCGGCTGTGGTCTTTCCAGTCGTGCTCATCTACCAAGCATGGAGCTACCACATCTTCCGCAAACGCCTCTCGGTGCCGCGGGTGGGGGGCGAAGAAGACACGGAGGCCGTCGCACCACCGCCGACCGGGGCCACGACGCCTGCGGAGACCTGACAGTTCCACGCGCTCCCGCGTGTGGGTCAGATCAGAGGCCGGGGCTGCTTTGCATGATCCCGCCGTCGGCGAAGATCGTCGTCGCCGTGATGTAGCTGGCGCCGTCGCCGGCCAGGAAGGCGACCACAGAGGCGATCTCCTCGGGCTCGGCCATGCGGCCGATCGGGATGGCGCTGTTGAGCTTGGCCAATGCCGCGGGATCGTTGATCGTCTGCGCGTTGATCGGCGTGTTCACGGCGCCAGGGCCGACGCCGACCACGCAGATGTTGTGCGGGGCGAGCTCCACGCCTGCGGTCCTCGTCAGCATGCGCATGCCGCCCTTCGAGAGGCAGTAGGGGGTATTACCGGGCATGGGCCAGTCCTCGTGGACCGACGTCATGTTGATGATGCGGCCGCCGCCGCCCTGGGCGATCATTTGCTTGGCCGCCAGCTGGGTCCCGAAGAACGCGCTCTTCAGGTTCACCGCGATGACCTTCTCGAACTGCCCCTCGGTGGTGTCGAGCAGCGAGGTCCGCGTCTCGATCCCCGCGTTGTTGACCATGACGTCGAGCCGGCCGTAGGTCGAGACTGCCGTGTCGACCATCCGCTGCAGGTCCTCGATCTTGGAGACGTCGGCCTCGATCCCCACGGCCTTCTCCCCCAGGCCGGCAATCTGCCGCTCGAGCTCCTCTTCCGCCTGCTCGTTGGAGACATAGTCGATGACGACGCTCGCCCCCTGCGCCGCCAGGGCCAGGACCACCGCCTTGCCGATGCCGCTGTTGCCGCCCGTGACGATGGCGACCTTGCCCTGAAGTTCTTCTGCCATGTGCACCTCCGTGCCGCGCCGGTCTGCGGGCGCGCGTTGTTACGCGATGGTCGCACGCTACCGATCCGTACGGCGGCGGGGAAGCAGCCGGGGCCGGCGCTGTCTCACGTTCACCCTTTGGTCACCCTCGGGGCCACGATCGACAGACGGCTCGGTGTGCGGACGAACTTCATTCGCTCCGGGTGGTGACAGCGGCTCCCGGTTTCCCTACGATCGTGGACGTGAGCGAGGAAACGGCCGCAGACGTCCAACTAGAGAGCTTTCCCCCGATCGCCGAGTACGGATTCCTTTCGGACTGCGAGACCAACTGCCTCGTGGCCCCCAATGGCTCCGTCGAGTGGCTGTGCCTTCCCCGGCCCGACTCTCCCAGCATCTTCGCGGCCCTGCTCGATCGCACCGCCGGCAACTTCCGCTTCGGGCCCATGGGGACGTCGGTGCCCCATCATCGCCGCTACATCCCGGGGACCATGGTGCTCGAGACCACCTGGCACACGCCCACGGGGTGGCTGGTCGTCGAAGACCTGATGGTCATGCGCGCCTATGGCCAGGAGGAGGAGCGCCGCTCCGACTATCGGCGTGCCCCGGGCGACATCGGGGCGGCAGGCACGCTCCTGCGGCTCGCCACCTGCATCGGAGGGCGCGTCGAGGTGGTGGCCAATGCGGTGCCCGTCTTCGAGTACGGGTCGCAGACCGGGGCCTGGTCCTACGAGGCCGGCGGCTACAACTCCATGACCGTGTGCCCGCCTCCCGGCGATCCTCTGCTCACGCTTTCGTCAAGCTTGCGTCTCGGCGCAGCAGGGGCGCGCTGTTACGGCCGCACCACCCTCGGACTCGACGAGTCGGCCTTCGCCGCGCTGTCCTGGGGGGGGCACGCCCCCGCCACGGTGGAGGAGGCTCAGGCCCAACTCAGCACCACCGTCTCCTACTGGCGAGAGTGGTTGGCGAATGGGACATTCCCCGATCATCCGTGGCGCAGTTACATCGAGCGCAGTGCCCTGACGCTCAAGGGTCTCAGCTACGCACCGACCGGGGCCATCATGGCGGCGGCGACCACCTCCCTTCCCGAGACACCCGGCGGAGCCCGCAACTGGGACTACCGCTACACCTGGATCCGCGACTCGTCATTCATGCTGCGCTCGCTCTACCGGCTCGGGTTCGACTGGGAGGCGCTTGAGTACTTCGCTTTCGTGCTCGAGGCTGTGGCCGCGGAGGCCGGGACGGACTGGAACCTGCAGATCATGTACGGCATCGACGGCACGAAGGACCTCACCGAGCACACCCTCGACCACCTGACCGGATACCGCTACTCCAAGCCCGTGCGGGTGGGCAACGGCGCCTGGGACCAGCACCAGAACGATGTGTGGGGGATGATCCTCGACGCCGTCGACACCTACCTTCGCCAGGGCGCCGCGCAGATCGTCAATCCCGTCTGGGAGGGCCTCGCCAAATTGGTCGACGCAGCGATCGAGCATTCCGGCGACCCAGACCAGGGTATCTGGGAGATCCGGGGTGATCCCCAGCACTTCACGGCCTCGAAGGTCCTGTGCTGGGTGGCCATGGACCGCGGCGCCGACATGGCGCGGACCCGCAACGACCACGACCGAGCCGAGCAGTGGCGCAAGGCCGCCGACGAGCTGAAGGCCGAGATCCTGGACAGAGGCGTCGACGAGCGCGGTCGGTTCCGGCAGCAATACGACAACGACGAGCTCGACGCGTCACTGCTCCTCATCCCCATCCTCGAATTCCTACCCTCCGACGACGAACGGGTTCGGGCCACGGTGCTGGCCATCGCCGACGAGCTGACCGAGGACGGCCTGGTGCTGCGGTACAAGGTCGACTCGACGGACACCGGCTTCGAGGGCAAGGAGGGCACGTTCACCATCTGCTCCTTCTGGCTCGTCACCGCGCTGGCCATGATCGGGGAGCAGGAACGGGCGCGGGCACTGTGCAAGAAGTTGCTGGCCTTCGCCGGTCCGCTCCAGCTCTACGCGGAGGAGATCGACGCCACCACGGGCGAGCACCTGGGCAACTTCCCCCAGGCCTTCACCCACCTCGCCCTGATTGACGCAGTCGGAAGGTTGATCGAGGCCGAGAGTGACGTGACCGCCCCCCCGCGGACCGCCTGACGAGGCGAACACGGTGAATGCGACCGCGCGCCACCGCGTCGTCGTCGTGGGTGGCGGCTTCGGCGGCCTGCCTGCCACCCGCCTGCTGTCTCGTTCCAACGAGGTCGACGTCACGCTCATCGACCAGCGGAACCACCACCTGTTCCAACCGCTCCTCTACCAGGTGGCGACGGGCATCCTCTCGCCGGGCGAGATCTCGCCCGTGCTGCGGCACACGCTGCGCCGGAAGAAGAACGTGAGGGTCGTCCTGTCCAAAGTGACCGGGTTCGACCTCGAGCGGCGGGTCGTGCACACGGCGTCGCTCCCCGGCGAAACGGCCGAATTCGCCTATGACAGCCTCATCGTTGCGGGGGGCGCAGGGCAGTCGTACTTCGGCCACGACGAGTTCGCGATGATCGCCCCCGGAATGAAGACGATCGACGACGCCATGGAGCTACGCCGCCGCGTCTACGGGGCTCTCGAGCTTGCCGAGACGTTGAGCGATCGCGCGCTACAAAAGTTCTGGATGACCTTCGTGATCGTCGGAGCCGGACCGACAGGCGTCGAGTTGGCCGGGCAGATCCGCGAGCTCGCCTACCGCAGTCTCCGGAACGACTTCCGGAGCATCGAGCCGGCGACGGTCCGGGTCGTCCTGGTCGACGGGGGCAAAGAGCCGCTGGCCACCTTCGGCGGTCACCTCTCGGGGCGCGCCTCTACCGAGCTCGAGAAGATGGGCGTCGAGCTACGGATGGGACTGCGCGTGGTCGGTGTCGATCCCTTCGGGGTGGACACCGAGGGCGCGGAGGGCGACAAGGGGCGCTTCGACTGCGGCACCGTCATCTGGGCCGCCGGCGTCCAGGCCTCGCCGCTGGCCGGCATTCTGGCCGAGGCCACCGGGGCCGAGACCGACCGCGCCGGGAGGATCGCCGTGCTCCCCGACCTCAGTCTGCCCGGACATCCTGAAGTCTTCGCCATCGGCGACATGGCAGCCATCAACAACCTTCCCGGCATCTGCGAGGTGGCCATGCAGGGCGGACTGCACGCCGCCAACACGATCAAGCGGCGGCTCAAGGGCAGCGACAGCGTGCCGTTCAAGTACCGCGACCTCGGCAGCGCGGCCGCCATCGGTCGCTTCAAGGCGATCGTGAACGTGCGCGGGCTGCGCCTCAGCGGGTTCCCCGGCTGGGTGGTCTGGCTGTTCGTGCACCTGGCCTTCCTCAACGGGTTCGGTCACCGCTTCACCGCGCTGTGGAGGTGGGGCCGCTCCATGGTGGGGCGCGCCCGGCCCGAGCGTGTTTTCAGTGTCGGGCACACGGGAGGGGACCTGAGCCTGCCCGACGAGGTGAAGGCCAAGGTCATGCCCAAACCCTTCCCGGTCCTCGAGGACCAGACGGGGTGGGCCGACCTCATTGCTCGTATCGGAGCGCCGGCACCTCCAGACGGCGGGGGTACCTGAGAGGGGCGGGCTGCGTCAGCGTGAGCCGCCAGGCGCGCCATCAAGGGCCGCCAACTACATTCGCCGCATGATCCTCGACCGATTCCTCGTTACCGACCAGGTCGCCATCGTCACCGCCAGCGGGCGCGGCATCGGCGCCGCCACCGCAGTGGCCCTCGCCGAGGCCGGCGCTGATGTCGTCCTGGCCGCCCGCACCGAGGACCAACTGCGCGGCGTGGCCAAGCAGGTGGAGGCGGCGGGACGACGCGCTGTCGTCGTGCCGGGCGACCTGACCGACCTCGATCTGATGACCTCCCTGCCCGAGACCGCGCTCAGCGAGCTGGGCCGCCTCGACATCGTCATCAACAACATGGGCGGCACCATGCCCCGGCCGCTCCTCGACACGTCGCCGCGGTTCTTAGAGGAGGCCTTTCGCTTCAACGTCTCAGCTGGGCACGCACTGCTGCGGGCGTCCGTCCCGCGCATGCTCGAGGGCGAGCACCCCGGTGGGGCCATCGTCAGCGTGTCCTCGGTCATGGGACACGTCGCCGGCCGCGGCTACCTGGCCTACGGAACCGTGAAGGGAGCCCTCGAGCAATACACCCGGCTCGCCTCCCGGGACCTCGCCCCGCGCATCCGGGTCAACGCGATCGGCGTCGGGTCGACCGCCACCTCGGCCCTCGACATCGTCATGTCGAGTGACGAGCTGCGCACCGCCATGGAGGAGGCCACGCCGCTCGGGCGCCTCGGACATGTCGACGACATCGCGTCGGCCATCCTCTACCTGGTCTCGCCGGCGGGGTCCTATGTGACCGGCAAGATCCTCGAGGTCGACGGTGGTCTCCAGTCACCCAACCTCGAGTTTCCGCTCCCCGATCTTTAAAATCCCTCAAAGGAGGCGTCCCCATGCCGTATCGCATCGTGCAGTGGAGCACCGGCAACGTCGGGCGCCATTCGATCGCCGGGATCGACGTCCACCCAGAACTCGAGTTGGTCGGGCTCTTCGTCTCCAACCCGGACAAGGTGGGCCGCGATGCCGGTGAACTGGCCGGGCTCGGCCACTCGCTCGGTGTGGCAGGGACAAGCGACGTCGACGCGCTGCTCGCCCTGAAGCCGGACTGCATCGTGCACACCGCCATGGCCGATGACCGGATTTTCGAGGCCCTGGCCGACCTCGAGCGCTTCTTGACCGCGGGCATCAACGTGGTGTCCTCGAGTCCCGTCTTTCTCCAATACCCCGAGGCGGGTGACCCGATGGCCGCCCCGCTCATCGCGGCGGCGACCAAGGCGGGCGTCTCCCTCTTCGTCAACGGCGTGGACCCGGGCTTCGCCAACGACGCGCTCCCGCTCGTTCTTTCGGGTATCTGCGAGCGCATCGAGGAGGTGCGCTGCTCCGAGGTGCTCAACTACAACACCTACAACCAGCCGATGGTGCTGTTCGACATCATGGGCTTCGGTCGCGACCTGCACGAGGTGCCGATGCTGCTGTCGCCCGGCGTGCTGACCATGGCGTGGGGCAGCGTCGTGCGCCAGATGGCCGCCGGCCTCGGTCTGACTCTGAGCGATGTCACCGAGTGGTACGAGCGCGAGGCGGCGCCCGAGGACTTCGAGGTCGATGCCGGGACGATCAAGGAGGGGACGGCAGCCGCGTTGCACTTCGAGGTCCGCGGCATGGTCGGGGACAAGCCTGTGATCGTGGTCGAACACGTGACCCGACTGCGCGACGACCTCGGGGCGGCGTGGCCGCAGCCTGCGGGTCACGGCTGCTACCGGGTCCAGATCAGCGGCGAGCCCAACTACACCCTCGATCTCCAGCTCATGGGTTCCGACGGCGACCACAACACGGCTGGGCTCAAGGCCACTGCCATGCGTCTGGTCAACGCCGTCCCGGCGGTCATCGCCGCCCGGCCAGGCCTCGTGACCGCCCTCGACCTCCCGATGGTGACCGGCCGCGGCCTCGTCGTCCCCTGAGCCTCGGCGTCGTCAGCGCCCGTCGTCCGCGATCGTCCGGGGAAGCCCAAAGCGGGCCAGGTTGGCCGTGTCGCCGAACCGCGTGATGGCCGACACCCGATTGTCAGAAAGGCTGAGCACGACCAGACCGTGGGCTCGAGCGATCGACGAGTTGGGGTCGGGGAGGTAGTACCCGAACGCGGGCTGATTGTTGGCTCGGGTCGGGACCAAGCGGAGTCCATGACCCCAGAAACGTCGTGATTGGAAGAAGGCGGCGATCTCCCGCGGTCCGTGGCACTCCACGGGCTCCGGGGGCATGGTGAGCTTGGCATCGTCGGTCAACAGCGCGACGACCTGGGCGATGTCACCGCGCTCAAAGGCGTCGACGAACCGGTCAATGACCTCCGACTCGCGTGCCGAACGCGGCAACGGGACCAGTTCGGGTTTCCCGTCCGGGCGGAACCCGTCGCGCGCTCGCACCAGGGCGCTGTTCACCGCGGTGGACGTGGTGCCGAGGATCCCGGCGACCTCGGACGCCGAGAACCCCAAGACGTCGCGCAGGACGAGCACGGCGCGTTGTTGGGAGGGCAGACGTTGTAATCCGGCTACGAACGAAAGAGCGATGGATTCGCGCGCGTCATACCTGGCTTCGGGCCCGAGGGTGAAGTCGTCGAGGAGCACGTCTGGATACGGTTCGAGCCACCAGGGCTCGTCCGAGCTGACCAGGCCCGCGTTCGCCGGCGTCGGCTCGGCCAGCAGGACCGACTGCGGGCGGCGCGATCCGTCACGGAGATAGTTGAAGCAGCGGTTGGTCGCGATGCGGTACAGCCAGGCCCGCAAGGAACGGCCGTCGAACTGATCAAGTGCTCGCCAAGCGGACAAGAGAGTCTCCTGGAGTACGTCCTCGGCGTCTTGGAGCGACCCGAGGATCCGGTAACAGTGCACGAGGAGCTCGCGTCGATGAGGCTCGACGAGCTCCTGGAAGGCATCACCATCTCCCGCTTGAGCACGAGTGAGCGTGGTCTCGTTCATGGCTGCCGTCATCCTTTCTCCCAGGCTGACCCCCTGAAAGTAGCAACACCAACCGAGTCCCGAATTCATCGGTGAATCTCCGGAATGGTCGGTGTTTCAACGGGTGGAAGAACCGAACCACCAGCAAGGAGGCACCCGTTGACTGCCCTCGACCACTACCAACCCTTCAATCTCGGCATGGGAGGAGCCGCCAAACCCCTCCGACGGTGGCGCGCCTTCGCCGTGTTGGCGGTGGCGTACTTCATGACCATTGTTGACCTCACCATCGTGAACGTCGCCCTGCCCACCATTGGCCAGAAGCTGCACTTCTCAGAGTCGAACCTGCAGTGGGTCGTGACCGCCTACGGGATCACGTTCGGTGGCTTTCTGCTCCTCGGAGGGCGAGCGGCCGACATGCTGGGGCGCCGGCGTTTGTTCATGGTCGGAATGGCGATCTTCACCGGAGCATCCGTTGCCGATGCGCTGGCCACGACCGACACATTCCTGATCGTCATGAGAGCGCTCCAGGGCTTCGGCGCGGCCCTGGTGCTGCCCGCCGCGCTCTCCATCGTGATGAACATGTTCGAAGAGGGGGCCGAGCGCAACAAGGCGCTGGGCGTCTGGGGTGCGCTCGGAGCGAGTGGTGCCACGGTTGGCCTGCTCGCCGGTGGGCTGCTCACCCGTTACGCGGGCTGGCCTTTCATCTTCTTCCTCAACGTGCCAATTGGCGCGGCCGTACTGCTGCTCGCTCGACGGGTGGTGCCCGAGAGCCGACTGGAGAGTACGCGTCGCCGGTACGACCCCTTCGGAGCGCTGACCATCACCGGGGGCCTCGTGCTCCTCGTCTACGCAATCTCGCAGGCGCCTCAGGTCGGCTGGGGGAGCACACGGACGGTCGCCCTGCTCGCTGCGTCTGCGGTCCTCTTGGTCGCGTTCTTCATCGTCGAAACACGTGTGGAGGCGCCGCTCCTGCCGCTGCGCTTGTTCCGTATCAAGACGGTCGCCGGTTCGAACGCGGTCGGCTTCCTCCTCACCGCCAGCTTCTACACATTCGTCTTTGTCGGAACGCTCTACATGCAGCAGGTGCTCGGGTACTCCCCGCTCAAGACGGGCATGGCCTGGCTGGTGGCATCGGTCACCTCGGTGGCGCTGGCCGGCCTGTCGCAGATGCTGGTCACCCGCACCTCGGCCAAGATCGTCATGGCGTTCGGGATGACCCTCATCGGGAGCGGGATCCTGTGGGCCACCCAGATACCGGTGGACGGGCACTTCTGGCAGAACCTCGCCGGACCGTTCTTCGTGGCCGGGGCCGGCACGGCCTTCGCCTTCATCCCAGTCTCCATCGGAGCACTCGCCGGCGTCGCCAAGGGTGACGCCGGGGTGGCCTCCGGGCTCATCAACACCTCCCAACAACTGGGCGGAGCGATCGGTGTCGCCGTCGCATCGACGGTCGCCACAACACGCTTCCACTCCCTGGTGGCCCAGGGACATCCGACCTCTGCTGCGCTGACGAGCGGCTTCCAGTTGGCGCTGTGGGTGTGCGGCTTGACGGGATTGGCTGCCGTGCCCGTCACCTTCGCCCTGATCCGGCGGAAGGAACTGTCCCGGGCCGTCGCTCAGTCCATGCAACGCGACATCCCGGCGCCCGAGCCTGCTGCCGAAGTCGCCTGATCGGCTTCGGCCACCTCGCAAGCGCATCATCAAACAGAAAGGAACAGCAATGAGCACTTCACACTCGGTAGGAACCACCGCACTGGTCACCGGTGCCAGTCGAGGCTTCGGGCGCGCCACAGCGGTCGCCCTGGTGGCGAGCGGCCTCCATGTCGTGGGCGTGGCCCGGAGCGAGGCTGCACTCGACGAACTCCACGAACAACTCGGCGAAGCGTTCACACCCGTGGTGGCCGACGTCACCGAACCCGGACTCCCCGCGAAGCTCATCGCACTGTACGAGCCGCGCACGTTGGTGCTGAACGCCGGAGCGACACCGCAGGCCGCATCCTTGGCGCAGCAGACGTGGGAGAACTTCAGCGTCAACTGGCAGACCGACGTCCACCACGTCTTCCAATTCGTCCGCGAAGCGTTGCGCGCCCCGCTCCCGCCCGGCTCGACGGTGATCAGCCTCTCCAGCGGGGCGGCCCTCCGGGGATCGCCGATGAGCGGCGGCTACGCCGGTGCCAAGGCGACGATCACGTTCATCAGCGCCTACGCGGGCTTCAAGTCCGCCCACGACGCACTCGGGATCAGGTTCGTCTCGGTCCTTCCCCAACTCACGCCCGTCACCGACCTCGGTGCTGCCTACGTGGCCACCTATGCCGAGTACAACGAGCTGAGCGAGCAGGCGTACCTGGACCAGCTCGGCACCCCTCTGACCCTCGACCAGGTCGGCCAGGGCCTCGCAGGCCTGGCGAACGACGACGCCTCCGCGGCGCCCGCATACCTCCTCACGGCCAAGGGGATCAGCCCGCTCGACTAACGAGAGCGTCCGGTCGATCGGCAGGTCAAGGTCCGGCAAGGATCTTTTGCCGATCCCTGTCGAGAACCCGTTCCGGGCTCCGACTTCCTTACGAGCGGCGCCGCGAGGGTGCCGCAGAACGGGAAGGATGGAGCAATGCGATACATGCTGTTGCAGAACTACGGGGGCGTCGAGTCGGACTGTGCGCCCATGAACGAATGGACGCCCGAAGAGGTCAGGGCCCACATCGAGTTCCAGCACGCGCTCAACCGCCAGCTGGAGGAGCTCGGCGAGCTCATTGACGCCCAGGGGCTGGCCGGTCCCGACGACGCCCGGTTCGTTGTGTCCGACGGCACCGGGGCGCCGCTGGTCACCGACGGCCCCTTCCCCGAGTTCAAGGAGCTCCTCGCCGGCTACCGGATCGTGGAGGTGGACACACCCGAGCGGGCGGTGGAGATCGCCGCACAGGCCTCAGCAGCACCCGGTCAAGCGGGCGCACCGATCCGCCAGCGGATTGAGGTCCGCCAGATCATGAGCGCCCCCGACCCCGAGGTGTGAACGATCGCTCCGGCGTCGAGGGCCTGTTGCGCGAGCTGGCGCCCCGGGCCCTCGGCGCCGTCGTCCGCCGCTACGGCCACTTTGCTGACGCCGAGGACGCGGTGCAAGAGGCGCTGGTGACCGCAGCCACAACATGGCCCGCGAGCGGCCTTCCCGAGAACCCACTCGGCTGGCTGGTGCGTGTGGCGTCACGCCGCATGGCCGACCTGTACCGCAGCGACGAGTCACGGCGCCGGCGCGAAGATCTCGCTGCCTCGTGGTCGCGGGAACGGCCGGCGCCCGCGTCGGGACGAGACGACACCCTGACCCTCTTCTTCATGTGCTGCCATCCCTCGTTGCCACCCGCGTCGGCCGTCGCCTTGACCTTGCGCGCCCTCGGCGGACTGACGACGCGGGAGATCGCGACCGCGTTCATGGTCCCGGAAGCCACCATGGCCCAGCGCATCAGCCGAGCCAAGCGCACGGTCGCCGACGCCGGCGAACCGTTCTCCCTGCCCGATGCTCGAGCACGTGGTGAGCGTCTCGCCCCGGTGCTCCGCGCCATCTATCTCGTCTTGAACGAGAGCTATGCATCGAGTAGTGGCCCCGACCTCCATCGCACCGACCTGGCCACCGAGGCGATCCGCCTGGTGCGCCTGCTTCGTGAGCTGCTGCCGGACGATCCCGAGGTGGCCGGGCTTCTCGCGCTGATCTTGCTGACCGAGGCGCGGCGGCCGGCCCGCACGACACCGGAGGGCGCGCTCGTCCCGCTGGCCGAGCAGGACCGTTCTCTCTGGGATCGCGCCCTGATCACCGAAGGCACCGCCCTGGCCGCCGTCGCGCTGGAGCGGGGCCCGATGGGTGAATACGCGGCACAGGCCGCGGTGGCCGCGTTGCACGATGCCGCACCGCGCTACGAGGACACAGATTGGGAGCGGATTCTGTCCCTCTACACGCTACTCGAGCAGTTGACCGACAGCCCCGTCGTGCGCCTCAACCGTTCTGTCGCGCTGTCGATGATCGAGGGCCCCGACGCGGGGCTCGGGGTCCTCGACCAGCTGTCGAGCTCCGGACCGCTGGCGCGGTCGCACCGCCTGCGCGCCGTGCGGGCCCACCTCTTGGAACTGAGGGGAGATATCTCGGACGCTCGGGCCGAGTACGCCGCCGCAGCAGCCGAGAGCGCAAACCTCCGTGAGCGGGACTACCTCACGGCGAAGGCGGCCGCGCTGGGTTCCGCACCGCCGCAGCGCGACGAGAGCAACCCTGCCCGTTAGCCGGCGCCTTGGGAAGTGTGCCGAATCTCGTCAGGACGCCCGTCGACTACCCGGGAGGAGCAAAGAACTCGAGAGCGATGTTGTCCGGATCACGAAAGGACAGGCCAGAGCCATACGGGGCGTCGACAATCCCACCGTTGGAAATGCCAAGCTCATTCAGACGCGCTTCCCAAGCCTCCAGCTCGGCACGGTTGGCACAAGCGAAGGCCAGATGGTCGAGCCCGGGGCGCCGCTCCTCGAACGGTTCTGTGCTCTTCAAGTCTGGGAATTGGTGGATCCCGACAAGCGTCCCGCCGAGAAGCCACACAACATGATGGAAGGGTCCGGTGTCCTCATCGAGGACAGGCTTGGAATCGAAGAGCGCTTCGTACCATGGCACGCTGCGATCCAGACTGTTGACTGTCAGGGCCACATGAGTGATAGCCGGGAACTCGGGCATAAGGGCCTCCTCCGTACGACGACTGCGGCACGTTACCGCGGCCTCTTGAGTTGTAGCTGAGAAGTTCGCCTGCCCGACATCGAGCCTCGCCGGTGGCCGTTGCGTGGTGACAACTAGGGTCCCGCTCCGTGACAACAGCAAGGTTCCCGATTGCCTGGTTGGGCAACGGACGCACCAGGTAGCTCAGGAGGAGCGGGTGGCGATACGGGCGGTGATGTTCGACTTCGGCGGTGTCATCTCGTCCAGCCCGTTCGAGGCGTTTGCACACCTGGAGATCGAACGTGGGCTTCCGCGGGGATTCATCCGCAGCGTCAATGCCACAAACCCGGACGACAACGCCTGGGCCCGTTTGGAGCGCAACGAAATTGGCGTCGACGCCTTTGGGGCGCAATGGGCCAAAGAAGCGCGAGCGCTCGGCCATGAGCTCGATGGGCGGCTTGTGCTCGAGCGGCTCTCCGGCGAGATTCGCCCCCAGATGGTCGCCGCCATCGCAACATGTCGGACGACCTACAAGACAGCTTGTTTGACGAACAACTTTGCGCTGACTGAGCGCGTTGTCTCCGAAGAGGTGACCGCCGTGTACGCACTCTTCGATGCCATCTTGGAATCACGGGTCTTGGGGGTACGCAAGCCCGATCCCCGCTTCTACGAGCTCGCCTGCAC
Organism: uncultured Acidimicrobiaceae bacterium; assembly: GCA_963744225.1. Taxonomy (GTDB): domain Bacteria; phylum Actinomycetota; class Acidimicrobiia; order Acidimicrobiales; family RAAP-2; genus Bog-473. Next base: position 1,697,508 of record CAVUSV010000004.1, on the reverse strand, counting down.
CGCGGTCGGCGTAGAGCCGGAGGAGTCGGTCTTCCTCGATGACCTCGGGGTCAACCTCAAGCCTGCCCGTGCCCTGGGCATGCACACCATCAAGGTCACCGACCCCGACCAGGCGCTGGCGGAACTCGAGCACATTACCGGGCTGTCCTTCAACCGCTGAGAGGGCTTCTCAGCCGTCTCCGGGGTGCTGATCTCCCTCAGCGGAAGTCCCGGCTCGCCGGCACCGCCGTCCCCACCACGAGCGCCTCCACCCGCTCTGCGTCAAAACTGATCGCCCCCTGCCCCTTCCGCACGCGCCCCCGGATCAGCAACACGGGGGCATGACGCGCCACGTGCTTCCAACGGGCCCACGCGCCACGTGAGAAGACCACGTTGACGTGCCCCGTCTCGTCCTCGAGGTTCACGAACACAGCGCCCCGCGCCGTCTCGGGATGCTGGCGGTGCGTCACCACGCCGGCCACGATGGCCCGCGCGCCGTCATCCAGCGCCTCCAGGCCCACCGCGGTCATCACGTCCATCGCCTCGAGCCGCTCGCGGGCGAGATGCATGGCCGTGCGGTCGGGGGCCAACCCGAGCGCCCACAGGTCATCGCCCACCGAGTCGTAGAGGCTGGGCTCGGGCAGCGGTGGGGCCTCGGCTCCCACCACGATCCCGGGCAGGCGGTCCGGCGTCCCCTGTGCCGCCGCCCCCGCGGCCCAGAGCAGCCGGCGCCGGGTAGCCGTCGTCCCCCGGACCTCCCTTTCGCCGTCCTCGGATTCAGGGTCGGGTCCGGGTCCGGGTCCGGGCTCGTGGTCGGGGTCGAGCGCGCCGGCGGCGGCCAGCGTCTCGAGTTGCGCCTGGGTGACGCCGGCCCGCCGCACCAGGTCCTCGCCCCCGCGCCAGGGCCGGCCGGCCACGATGCGCTCCGCGGTGGCCGCACCCACCCCACGCACCGACCCCAGCCCCAGCCGCAGCACCGCATCGCAGTGGGACCCCTCCAACGACGCCCCCACCTCTGAGCGGTTCACGTGGGGCCGGCGCACGCGCACCCCGTGCCGGCGCGCGTCGGCCACCAGCGACTGGGGCGACCAGAAGCCCATGGGCTGTGAGTTGAGCAAACCCGCCGTGAAGGCCGCCGGGTAGTGCAGCTTGAGCCAGGCGGAGGAGTACACGAGGTGGGCGAACGACACCGAGTGCGACTCGGGGAAGCCAAAGTTGGCGAAGGCCGCCAGCGCCTCGAAGACCTGGTCGGCCACCGCACCGGTCACGCCGCGCTCCGCCATCCCTTCATACAGCCGGGCCCGCATCTTCTCCATGCGCGCCGCCGAACGCTTGGCCGCCATGGCCTGCCGCAGTTCGTCGGCGTCGGCCGCGGTGAAGCCGGCGATGGCGACGGCCATCTCCATCAGCTGTTCCTGGAAGAGCGGGACCCCGAGCGTGCGCGACAGGATCGGCTCGAGCAACGGGTGCAGGTAGGTGACCTCCTCCTCGCCCCGGCGACGCCGGATGTAGGGATTGACCGCGTGGCCCTGAATGGGGCCGGGCCGGATGAGCGCGACCTCGATGGCGATGTCGTAGAAGGTACGCGGCCGCACCCGGGGAAGAGTCCCCATCTGGGCTCGGCTCTCGACCTGGAAGACCCCCACCGTGTCGGCCCGGCACAACAGGTCGTAGACCTCGTTCTCCTGAGGGAGCTGCCCCAGGTCGACTTCGACCCCGTGGAAGTCGCGCACCAGGTCGACCATGCGGTGCAGTGCCTCGAGCATGCCGAGGCCGAGCAGGTCGAACTTCACCAGGCCGATGGCGGCGCAGTCGTCCTTGTCCCACTGCAGCACGCTCCGCCCCGGCATACGGCCCCACTCCACCGGGCACACCTCGACGACCGGCCGGTCGCACAGCACCATGCCGGCCGAGTGGATGCCGAGATGACGGGGGCGGTCGAGCACCTCGGCGGCCAGCTCGGCCACCAGCCGTGGCACGCCGCCCAACTCGCCCGACTCGCCCGACTCGCCCGACCCGTCCGCCACCGCCTCGTGCACCGCGGCCGCCGACGACGGTCCCCGCCTGTGCCCGGCGTCGATGCCCGCCGCCCAGGCGTCTACCTGCTCGGGGGTGAACCCGAGCGCCTTGCCGACGTCGCGTACAGCCGAGCGCGGCCGGTAGGTGATGACGTTGGCCACCTGTGCCGCGTGGCGCCGGCCGTAGCGCTCGTACACGTACTGGATCACCTCCTCGCGTCGCTCCGACTCGATATCCACGTCGATGTCGGGCGGCCCGTCACGCGACGGGGAGAGGAAGCGCTCGAAGAGCAGCCCGAGGTCGACCGCATCGACGTTGGTGACGCCGAGCGCGTAGCAGACGGCCGAGTTGGCCGCCGAGCCGCGCCCCTGGCAGTAGATATCGAGCCGCCGGCACACCTGTGCGATGTCCCACACCACGAGGAAGTAGCCGGCGAAGCCAAGCTGGCCGATCACGTCGAGCTCGTGCGCAATCTGCTTCCACGCGCCCGGCACGCGCTCGGCCTCCGGCGGCCCGTAACGTGCCCGCGCGCCCTCGGTCACCAGGTGGCGCAAGTAGCCCTGCTCGTCCATGCCCTCGGGGACGGGGAAGTCGGGCAGCCGCGGCGCGACGAGGCGGAGGTCGAACGCGCAGGCGCGCCCCAACTCGGCGGCGCGCTCGACCACGCCGGGCCAGCGGGCGAACCGCCTCGTCTGCTCGGCCGCCCCACGCAGGCAGGCCGACGGGCCCGACGGAAGCCAACCCTCGAGTTCGGTCAGGGGGCGGCGCGCCCGGACGGCGGCGAGCGTGGTGGCGAGGCGGAACCCGTGCGGCGTGGCGTAGTGCACGTTGTTGGTGGCCACGGCATCGACGTTCCACTCGACTGCGAGATGCGCCAGCGCGTCGTTGCGCGCCGTATCGAGCGGGTCCCCGTGGTCCCACAACTCCAGCGCCACGTTGGCGCGCCCGAACGCGTCGACGAGGCGCCCCACCTCCCGGGAGGCCGCCCGCGGCCCGGCATCCATCAGCGCGGCGGGGATCGCCCCCTTCCGGCAGCCGCTCAGCACCAGCCAGTGGCCGCCCGCGGCGCGCGCCAGCGCGTCGAGGGTGAAGACCGGCCGCCCTTTCTCCCCGCCCTGGAGGTGGGCGTCAGCCAGCACCGTCGACAGGCGGGCGTAGCCGTCGGGATCGCTGGCGAGCACGACGAGGTGCGCCCCGGTGGGGTCGGGCTCGCCGGTGCGCGGGCTCGCCGGTGCGAGCGTCACCTCGGTCCCAAAGACCGTCGGCAGTCCGCACGCCCGCGCCGCCTCGGCGAAGCGGACCACCCCGTAGAAGCCGTGGTGATCGGTCAGCGCCAACGCGGCCAGCCCGAGCCGGTGCGCCTCGGCCACCAGCTCCTCGGGGTCGCTGCTCCCGTCGAGGAAGCTGAACCCCGAGTGCGCGTGCAGCTCGGCGTACTCAGCCATGCGGTCGCTCAGTCATAGAGCGCCTCCACCCACCACCAGCCCCGCTCGGTGCACAAAAGGCGCGCCACTCCCTCCGCGGTGACCACCTGCAGACGGGCCCGGCGGCGGCGCGCCGACCACCAGCGCTCGGTCACCGGCCAGGGCCCGGCCCACGCCACGACGTGCTCCCACGGACCGCCGTCGACCGACAGTCGGTCGATCGGAGCGGCAAGCAACCCCCGGCCGCTCACCACCATGGCGCTCCCCTCGGCGTCGACCAGTTCGGCACGGGGCGGGACACGCAGCACGTCGGTGGGTGCCGGGGGCGGCAGCCGGCCGGGCCACGGCGCCGACGCCGGGCCGGGATCCGCCTCGGAGCTGCCCCAGGGCACCAGCACCGACTGACCAGCCGGGTCCCGGCCACCGCGCACCCGGCCTATCAGCACGGCCTCGATCCCCAGGCGCTCCTGCACCCGGACGAAGGAACGGGCCGCCCGGGCGTCGGCCTCCGAGGCGCCACCGAAGAAACCGGGTTGGGAGGGTGGGGCCGGGGCGTCGGCCCCCCGATCGGGATCCTCGCCCCGGGCCACCCGCAGTCTGCGCTCGATGGAGCGGTCGCGCAGCCCGGCCAGCTCCCCGCTCTCACCCCGGGCCACCGCATGGCAGGCCGCCGCGTCCGCCCCGAAGCGGTCCGAGATGCTGGCCGCGGGCAATGCGGCGAACTGCCCCAGGGTGGTGACCCCCAGCCGCTGCAGGGTGACGGCGAGGTCAGGCCGCGCCAGCGTGGCCACCGACCACGGGCTGAGGAAGTCCGCCGTCCTGCCGGCCGGGACGATCAGCTCCGAGCGGGCAGCCAACACCGCGGCGAAGAGCCCGTCGGCCACGCCGACCCTGGCTTCCTCGTCCACGGTCTCGGCCAGACGGGACACCACCGTCTCCTCGCCGCCGAAGAAGCGGGCGGGACCGCGGGCAGGGAGCGCGCCGACCCCGAGCCGGACGGGGTGCACCCAGGGGCAGAGCTCACCGGCGTGTGCCAAGACGCGGGCGAACCGCCGGGCCTCCTCTCCCCTCGCCCCTTCTTCCAGAAGCTCGGGGCACCAGATGACGACCAACCGTTCCACGCCTTCTTGCCTTCTTCTCCACCCGCGTCGTTCAGGCCGCCTCCGGCCCGTCATCGGGGGCGCCCCCGATCGGTCCGACCGGCGCGCCCGTCTCCCCCATCTCGCTCCGCGCACTCTTGGCTGCCAGCACGTCGTCCGCCGCCGCCAACGCGCCCGTGCCGGCGGGGAGCCACAGCGAGCACTCGGTGGCCCGGCCGGCGGCGCGGCGCCCGCTGACGTGCACCTCGGCCCGCCGACCCTGCAGGTGCCCGTGGCCCCGGCCGATGCCCTCCCACTCGACCGCCCCCACCGAGAGCACCAGATCGCCACCCTCGGGCCAGGCGCCCGCACCCTCGAGCAGCACCACCAGTGCCGTCTGGCGGTCGCGGGCCCGGGCACTCAAGTGACGCGCCGCCGTCAGGCGGGCCCGGCCGGGTGGGCGCACCAGGACGGCGTCGACCCCGGAGAGAAGATCGCCGGCCGCCTCGGCCCACCCGTTGCCCGGGTGGGGCACGAAGACAACCCGGCGCAGGTCGAGCCCGAGCCCGGCCGCCGCCACCACTCCGGGGTCGGGCAACCCGACCGCGGCACACCAGCTCCCGGACGCCGTCGCCGCGGCCAGGAGCGCCAGCGCCAAGGTGGTCGCGCCGTGGCCCGGTTGCCCCGTCACCGTGGTGGTCGTCCCGCGGCGCAGGGCGCCACCGGGAAAGAGGGGGGCCAGTGGCGGGGGCACCGGTAGGGTGCGCCCGGCGACCGGCGTGGCGGGACGGACCCGGTCGGCCAGCCCGGCGGGGAGCGCCCGGACACGGGGGGACGGCGGGTCTCCGGCAGAAGAGGCGAACATATGTTCGCACTCTATCGAGGTCATGTGTCCCCCGCTCAGGGAGGCAAAGGGCCAGTTCAGAGGCCGTAGCGCCCTGACCGGGCCCCGTACGTCACAATGCAGCCGCATGTGCGGACGCTTCGCCCTTTACACGCCCCCGGCCCGGTTGGCCCGCTACTTCGACGCCGCCCTGGCCGAGGGCGTTGATCCCGAGTTTCACCCCAGCTGGAACGTCGCCCCCACCGACGAGGTCCTCGGCGTCCGGGACCGCCCGACACGCCCGCCAGAAGGGGACCAGGGCGGGGAACAGGAGAGCGGCGGTCGGGAAGGTGGCGCACAGCAGAACGGCCCGGCCGCCGAGCGGCTCCTCATGTCCTTCCGCTGGGGCCTCATCCCCTGGTGGTCCAAGGACGCGAAGGCCGGCAGTCGCCTCTTCAACGCGCGTAGCGAGACGGTGCCCACCAAGGCCTCCTTCCGCGAGGCGTTCCAAAAGCGGCGGATCATCCTCCCCGCCGACGGCTTCTACGAATGGCACAAGACGAAGACGGGCAACAAGCAGCCGCACTACTTCACCCGCGCCGACGGCGCGCCGCTCGCCTTCGCCGGACTGGCGGAGCGCTGGCGTGCGAAGGGCGCCCCGAAGGACGCGCCCTATGTCCGGAGCTGCACCCTCATCACCGCGCCGGGTGGCGCGGACATGGAGGGCATCCACGACCGCATGCCCGTGATCCTCGATCCCGCCACCTTCGACCTCTGGCTCGACCCGGCCAACGAGGACACCGAGGAGCTGCGCGCGCTCTTGCGCCCACCGCCCGCGGGGACCGTCGTGCACCATCCCGTTGGGCAGCGCATCGGCAACGTCCGGAACAACGACCCCACGCTCATCGAGCCGGTATGACGCCCAGCGTGCACAACGGTGTCACGTCGAGCGCGCGCACGGGCGCGGCGCGCACGGGCCGCGGCGCGCAGCGGCGCGGCGCGCTTCGACCGGCGCACCCTGCTGGCGGCCGCGCTGGCGACCGGTGGCGCCGGGGTGGTGGCCGCCATGAACCGGTCCGGCGTGGCCGGGGCGGCGGCCATGGCCCAATCGGCGTCGGCAACGCAGCCGGCCGGCTCGGACCTCGGCGCCATCGAACACGTCGTCTTCCTCATGCAGGAGAACCGCTCGTTCGACCACTACTACGGCACCTATCGCGGGGTGCGAGGTTTCGACGACCACCCGGCCGGGTCCCTCGGTGTGTTCGCGCAGGCGTGGCCCGGCGGACGGGAGCGGACGTTGCTGCCGTTCCACCTCGACACGGCCTCGGGCATCGGCGAGTGCACCACCGACCTCGACCACAGCTGGGAGGGACAGCACCTGAGCCGGGGGGCGGGCACCAACGGCGCCTTTGTCGCCACGCATACGCGTGCGGAGTTCGAGGGACCCGAGCAGGGCGTCCTCACCATGGGCTACTACCGGCGCCGCGATCTGCCCTTCTATTACGCGCTGGCCGACGCGTTCACGCTCTGCGACAACTACCACTGCTCGGTCCTCGGCCCGACGCACCCGAACCGGCTGCTGTCGCTCTCGGGCACGCTCGATCCGTCGGGGCATGCCGGCGGCCCCGTGCTCAGCACGAGCCACTCGCCCGATGCGGTGTACAGCGTCACCTGGGACACGATGCCCGAGGTCCTGGAAGACGCCGGCGTCACGTGGAAGGTGTACAACCCGCAGGGGACGATCTATTCGCCCGCCTTCATCGAGAAGAACGGCATGATCGCCACCGACGCCATCCTCCCCTGGTTCCACCAGTACCGCGACCCGCGCTCGGCGCTGTACCAGAAGGCGTTCCTGCCCCAGTATCCAGCGGACTTCCTGAGCGACGTGGCGACGGGGCAGCTCCCCGCCGTCAGCTGGATCCTCCCGCCCGCGGGATACGACGAGCACCCCTCGTCACCACCCGCTCTGGGCGAGTGGTTCACGAGCCAGGTGCTGGGCGCGCTGGTGTCCAACCCGGCGGTGTGGTCCAAGACGGTGCTGTTCCACATGTACGACGAGAACGACGGGTTCTTCGACCACGTGCCGCCGCCGGTGCCCCCGGCGGGCGCGCCGGGCGAGTTCCTCACCCAGCCGAAACTGCCCGCCGACGCCAAGGGCCGGCGCGGCCCGGTCGGCCTTGGTTTCCGCGTTCCCATGCTCGTGCTCTCCCCCTTCAGCCGCGGGGGCCACGTCGCCTCGCAGGTCTTCGACCACACGTCGCAACTGCGCTTCCTCGAGGAGCGCTTCGAGGTGCGCGCCCCCAACATCTCGCCGTGGCGGCGGCGGACCGTGGGCGACCTCACGTCGACACTGCATCTTGGTCGCTCGGACGCGTCGGTGCCTGCGCTCCCCAGCACCGCCCACGACCAGATGGCGGACATGGCGGCGCTCGGCTGTTCCCAGCTCGACATCGTCAACCTCAACCCCAACCTGCCGCGCTACCCGGTGCCGCTGCACCAGTCGATGCCCCGCCAGGACACCGTGTAGGGACTCGGGACTCGGAACTCGGTCCCGAGGCGGCTACTCGCGCCTCATGTCCAGGAGGATCTCGCCGTCGGCGGCCAGGCGATCACGGGCACCACGTTGGTCCGGTCGTGCTCGCCCGCTTGCCTCGAGCGCATGCTCGCAGCGGGCCGTGTAGGCCAGGGTCCACACGGCGGCAGCCCCGGCCGCCCGAATCTTGGCTTCGCTGAGCGCAGAGCCGGCGGCCTGCTCGTAGTCGTGGATGAACGCCGCGACGACCGGTGCAGAGGGGAACACCGATCCTCCGGGCTCCGAGGTCACGGACCAGGTGACGGCCGCCTGACCGACCGCGGTGCTCTCGCGCACCCTCGCCACGCTGTCCCAGTCGTAGACGGCGACGACGTCGCCGTCGTGCAGGCGGACGTTGCGGGCCGACCAATCCGTATGGGCGATGACGGCCGCCTCCCTCCCGCCATCTCGGAGCGCCACGGCCCGGGTGGCGAAACTGTCGATCCACCGGGCCGCCTGGGCGTCGAGGGCGAAATCGAAGAGTGGGCTGTGGGGCTGGGCGTAGAGACCGACGGCGGGACGGCGGAGCGGGTGTTGGTCCAGCCCACGCAGACCGCGCAGACCGCGCAGGTCACGACAGAGCGCGACCTGGCGGGCCAGCCCGGCCGCAGAGGCGCGGCGGGCCCCCGCCGAGCGGTGTGCGGACATGCCCGGGTCATGGAGCCAGGTCTCGGCCGTGGCCAGGTTCGGCCGGCCGGGCTGCAGGGGGGACGGCGCACCGAGGGGGCGGGCACTGGGAAAACCGAGCTTCTCGAGATGCGCCTGGACGGCGAGCGTCGCATTGAGGAAGGGTCTCGACCACCGGTCCTGGTAGGCCTTGAGCACGACCTGGCGGCCCGAGGCCAGACGCACGCCCGCCACGCACCCGACCGAGGACCGGTAGAACAAGCCGTCGGCGGGGCGCTCCCCGAGGCGCGCCACGCAGTGTTGACTGAGGATGCCGTCGATCTCCGAGGGGTCGTCGGTGCCGAAGACGGTGCGCTCGACGTCGGACATCCCCCACGACGACAACTCTGCGGCGATGATCTCAGAGAGTTCCAATATCCCCTAACTCTCGCAGTTCCCTCGGTACCGTGGAGCGGTGACCGACGCATCGACGCACCGACGGGACGACGCCGTCGCCTGGGGCATTGCGTCGAAGGGCGAACCACGGTGGCCGGCCCTGCTGGCCATTGCGGCTGCCGCAGTGCTCCAGCTCCCTCTGCCCCAAACCCTGATTCAGGGACTCGGGTTCCGCGGCCTGATCCCGGGCCTGGAAGTGGCATTGATCGTCGTCATCCTCATTGCTAATCCCGGGCACATCTCGAAGGAGGAGGTTCGCCTTCGCGTCATCGGTGTGTCCCTCATCGCCATCATCACGATCGTCAACGTGGTGACGCTTGTCGAGCTGTTGCACGCGCTCCTCTATGGCACCAAGTCAACCGGCCGCCCCATCGTCTACGCGTCCGTGCCCATCTGGCTCACCAACATCATCGTGTTCGGGCTGTGGTACTGGGAACTCGACCGCGGCGGACCCGCGATGCGCCAGGAACCGCAGCATCGCCAGCCCGACTTCCTCTTCCCGCAGATGTCGACGCCCGGCTCGGCTCCGGGGTGGGTACCCACCTTCTTGGACTACCTCTACACCTCGTTCACCAATGCAACGGCGTTCAGCCCGACCGACACCATGCCGCTGACGGCCTGGGCCAAGCTCTTGATGATGCTGCAGTCCCTGCTCTCCCTGGTGACGGTGGCGGTGGTGATCTCCCGGGCGGTCAACATCCTCGCCTGACGACGTCCTTCGTACGAGACCCGCCTGGGATCTATCGTGGGCCCGAGATGGTTCCGGAAAGGAGCAGATCATGCGCTTCAATCACATGGAGCTGACGTTTCCCATCGGCACCCTGACCCAGGAGTTCCGTGAGGAGATCGATGCGTTCTACGGTTCCGTCTTCGGCTGGTCGGGTCTCGACACCGATGTCGTCGGTCAGTCCTGCCACCTCTTGATGCCCGATCCCGACCAGTTCCTCCTCCTGGCGGAGAGCGACAAGCCGATGGCATCGCCCGGCTACGACCACCTCGGCCTGTTGCAGGACTCGCGGGAAGAAGTCGACAGCCTGTTGGAGGCGTGCGAGCGGTACGCCGAGAAGGACGATCGCGTGAAGATCCAGCACTACAAGGACCTCGACTACCCCGGGCTGACGGTCCACGCCTTCTACGTCAAGTACCTCCTGCCGATCTACTTCGACGTCCAGAGCATGGAGCGTCACTAGCGCCCTCGGTGGGCGGTCGGCCCGACGTGTCCTTTGAAATCCGAACCGCTGTCGCGGGGGACACCCGCGATCAGTTTTCTGGGACTGTAAACCCTTACGTTGATAGTTCCCAGAGGTGTCCGTCGGCCCGATGTGTCCCTTGAAATCCGGACCGCTGTCGTCGGGAGACGCCCGCGATCAGTTTTCTGGGACTGTAAACCCTTCCGTTGATAGTTCCCAGAGGTGTCCGCCGGCCCGACGTGTCCTTTGAAATCCGAACCGCTGTCGCGGGGACACCCGCGACCGCCATCAGTTTTCTGGGACTGTAAACCCTTCCGGTGATAGTTCGCAGAGGTGTCCGACGGTCCATCGAGGGTCTCAACGGAATCCTCATGAGACCGCCGCACCACTCCGCAAGTGTGAAGATAGATCTTCTCTCCCCGCTCCACCCACGAGGAGTCCCCGATGGACCTCATGCTCGAAGACAAGGTCGCCGTCGTCACCGGGGCGAGCAAGGGAATCGGCATGGCCGTCACGCGAGAGCTCGCCGACGAGGGGGCGCGGGTGGTTGCAGGAGCGCGCAGTACCGCAACCCTGCTGGGGCTGGGGAACGTGATCGCGGTTGCCGTCGACCTGTCCGAGGCGAACGCGCCCGCACGTTTGATAGAGCGCGCTCTCGACGAATACGGACGGGTCGACATCCTCGTGAACAACGTGGGGGCCGTGGCGCTCCGGCTCGATGGCTTTCTGTCAACGACCGATGACGACTTCACATGGGCCATGGAGATGAATTTCTTCACGACCTTGCGCGCCAGCCGCTCCGCCCTTTCGGCCATGGTTACCCAAGGCGGTGGAGCCATCGTGAACGTCTGCTCGGTCAATGCCTTCTTTCAGCCCGACGGCGGGACGATCGACTACGGCGCGGCAAAGGCTGCTGTGTTGAACTTCTCGAAGTCGTTGGCACAGGAATTCGGTCCCCAGGGAATCCGCGTCAACTGCGTGTCACCGGGGCCCGTGAGTACCGACCTCTGGTTGGGCGACCACGGCGTGGCCGAGACCGTCGCTGCGGCCACTGGCGTTGACGCCGCCACCGCCCGGGACTCGGTGGTGGCCGGAATCGGGGGCTTCGCCACCGGACGGTTCACGACTCCGGAGGAGGTCGCCACGCTGGTCGCCCTGCTGGCGTCCGAGCGCACGGCCAACGTCACCGGGGCCAACTTCATCATCGACGGCGGCTTGATCAAGACGACGTAGCCGGAGCCATTCCGGAAGGCCGCCCGCCTGAGGACCAGGGGCACAATGCGACGGGGTCAGACCGCCGGCCCGGCCACGATCACGTCGGGCTCACCCATCGCCGCACCGAGACGGACCCGCCGCCCTCGCCAACCGGTGCGGGCGAGGGCCCGGTCGAAGTAGCCGGTGTCGAACCCCAACTCCAACCATCCGTAGGTCCGGCTCGACCAGACCGAGAGGCCATCGAGACGAGGGCCCCACGGGTAGTCGAGGCGCTGCACCGGCTCGGCACCGAACAGCACGGACCCGCCCGGGCGCACGATGTCGTGCAAGTGGCGCAACATCGCGAGGTGGTCGGCGCAATGGTGAAAGCTCTCGAAGAACACAGCGGCGTCGTACGGTTCCTCGGTGGCGAAGCCGAGCATGTCGCCCTTCACGACCGTGAGGCGTCCGGGCCCGTCGCAGCGCTGCTCGATGAGGGTGCAGAACTTCTCGTCCAGCTCGACCGCGGTGACATCGAGCCCCGTCGCCACCAGGTCCCGGGTCAGATTTCCCCACCCGGGGCCGAACTCGACGATCCTCCGGGCCGATGCCTTTCCTGTTCCCGTTCCCATTGCCGGCGCCGGCCCCGTCGCCAACACCTCGGCCAAGCAGTCGAGCAGGTGACCGCGGGCGACCAGGTCGCGGCCGACGAGGGCGAGCGATCCGCTCTGGTACGGGAACGGCCGCGCCAGGGCGACCGGCAGGTCGAACGGGGAGGCCTCGTGAGACGTGTCGTAGGAGGCGCGCCCCGAGATGCTGCGATAGAGCTCCCAGGTCCATTCCCGGTAGGCGGCCGAGAACGGGTCCTCAGGCGGGGGCGTCGGGACCGCGAGCACGATTCCCTCCAGGCGGGCACGAGCCTCGTCGGGCGCGGTGGCCATCAGTTCGGTGGCCCGGGCCAGCTCCTCGTCCAGGTGGTCCAGCGACACGGGCCTCGGGCCCGGCCTCCCGAGTGCACCGCGCACACGCCGCCGGAGGGCAGGCGGGAAGGCATCGACCGCTCGCGCGCCGAAGTGCACGGCAGCGCGCGCGACGACCGACCCATGGGACGAGGACGCTACCGGTCGCTCAGGCCGCCGGCGGCTCCTCGCTCCCGGCGGCCGGGGAGGCCAGGTACATGCTGGCCGTGGCGCCGGTGATGCGGCTGAGATTCCGCTCGCCGAAGGCCACCTCGTGCGGCGCGGCAAGATCCGCGTCGAGTAACGCCTGGGACTCCCAGCACTCGAAGAAGCAGAACGTGTTGGGGGCTTCGAGGTCCTCCGCCCACGTGTACTCGACGCACCCCGCGTCCCGCCGGCTGGCCTCGGTGACCTCAGCCAGGCTGGCGAGCACGTCCGTGCGGTCAGAAGGATCGAAGGTGAGCGAGCCGGCGATGATGATCATGGGGGGCACGGTATCGCCGTGACCGTCACCCGCCGTGCCCGAGTGCGGCCAGCTCGTCCTTGATCAGCGTCCCACCCTTCAGGATGGCCAGCAGCCTGGCCTGATCTTGCAGGACCCCGATGCCACGCAGGGGGTCGCCGTCGACGACGAGCAGGTCGGCCAGGAATCCCTCCCGCACCGAACCGAGCTCGTGGGCGCGACCCATCAGCTCGGCCCCGTTCCGGGTGGCCCAGCGGATCACGTCGAGCGGCGGGATCCCCGCCTCCTTGACGTAGAACTCGAGCTCGTCGGCGTAGCGGCCGTGGGGCAGGCTGATCGCGCCGTAGTCGTCGCCACACAGCAGCTTGACCCCGGCCTCATTCGCCTTGGGCAGGATGGCAAGCGCCCGCTCCATGTCGGCCGCCATGCCCCCGCCGAACCCGAGACCGCCACCCCCCATCATCTCGGCGAACCGTGCCGGGAACAGCTGGCTCGGGACGAGAAACGTCCCCAGCTCCATCATCCGCTCAATCGCTGCCTCGTCGAGCCCGTCGCCGTGGTCGATCACGTCGATGCCCGCATCGAGCGCCATGTGGATGGCCTGACGATTGGCGATGTGGCCGCGCGCCAGCGCCCCACGCTCGTGGGCCGCCTCTATCCCGGCGGCGAGCTCGGCGCGGGTCATCTCCATCCGCTCACTCGGGGCCACCGTGCCGTGACCGCCCGTGACGAACATCTTGATGATCTCGGCCCCCTGCTTGATCTCCTCCCGGACGGCTCGCCGGAACTCGTCGGCACCGTCGGAACGGTTGATGGCGCCGCGGGCACCGACGTCCCAGTACCAGGGGAAGCTTCGGTCGCCGGCGTGCCCGGTCGTGCTGACGTCGCGGCTGCCGGCCATCAGGCGGGGGCCGGGGAAGAGGCCCTCGGCGATGGCGGCCTTCATGGAGGCGTCGATGGCGAAGGGCGCCCCGGCGCTGACGGCGCCGGTGAAACCGCTGCGCAACAGCAGCTCGAGGTGATGGGCCGCCCGAACGGCCTGCAGGGCCGGGGGCTCTTCGAGCCCGAACGGCGCGGTTTTCGAACCGAGCTCGTGGTAGGTGGCGTGGAAGTGGCTGCTCACCATTCCCGGCATGACGGTGCGGCCACCGAGGTCGACCACCCGGTCCTCGGGTCCGGCCTCGACCGCCGCGCCCGTGCGGACCGTCGTGATGCGCCGTTCCTCAATCGCTAGCGTGGTGCCGGGACGGGCGCCGTCAGCGTCGAGCACGGTGGCGTCGCGCAGGACGAGCCGAGGCACGGAGCCAACCATAGGCGCGCCCCTCAGCGGGGGCGGCGGCGCAGCGAGGGGTCGGCGAGAGCGGCCGGCACCCAGCCGACATCGGTGTCGTTGAGGTCGGTGCCGGGGCGCACGATCTCGTCGATCCGGTCGAGCACGTCCGGGCCGAGGCGCAACTCCAGCGCGGGCAGCTGGGACTCGAGATGCTCCATGGTGCGCGGGCCGATGATGGGTGCGGTCACCGCCGGGTGCTCGAGCACGAACCCCAGGGCGAGCTGAAGAAGGCTCAGTCCTGTGCTGTCGGCCAGCTCTGTCAGCTTGGTGACGGCGTCGAGCTTCTGCTGGTTCCCCGGCATCGACATGTCGTAGTGATGGGGCAACATGGCGGAGCGGCGGCTGGCGTTCTCCTTGCCCGGCCCGAACGCGCCCGACAACCACCCGCCGGCCAGAGGGCTCCACGAGAGGACGCCCATGCCGTACTTCTGGCACACAGGCAAGACGTCCTTCTCGATCCCGCGCACGAGGATCGAGTAGGGAGGCTGCTCGGTGACGAAGCGCTCGCGGGCCCGGCGCTCCGCCACCCACTGTGCCTCGACGATCTCGTGAGCGGGGAACGTCGAGCTGCCGAAGTAGCGGATCTTGCCCGCCCGCACCAGGTCAGTCAGGGCACCCAGGGTCTCGTCGATGTCGGTCTCGGGCGAGGGCCGGTGGATCTGGTACAGATCGATGTAGTCGGTGCCGAGCCGGCGCAAGCTGTTGTCGCACGCGGCGAGGAGCCAGCGGCGCGAATTCCCCTGGGCGTTGGGGTCCTGCCCCATCTGGCCGTGCACCTTGGTCGCCAGCACGACCTTGTGCCGCTTCGTCCGCGCCAGCGCCTTGCCGACGATCTCTTCGGACTCGCCGAACGAATAGACGTCGGCGGTGTCCACGAAGTTGATGCCGGCGTCGAGCGCGGCGTCGATGATCCGGATCGACTCGTCGTGGTCGGGGGTGCCCCAGGCCCCGAACATCATCGCCCCGAGGCAAAGGGGGCTGACTTTTATTCCTGTCCGGCCAAGCGTGCGGGTACTCCATCGCGGCGAATCTAGCCAAGGCGGTCGCAAGCCGCCCCGCGGGTCCGCCTCAGCCTCCGAAGCGGGCGCAGGCGTCGGCCGCCGCCAGCAACAGGCTGGGGTCCCCGCTCCGGTGCGCACTGCGCAGCGCGGCTTCCGTCAGCTTGATCGCATGCTCGTCACCCGACGCCACAGCCCGGTCGACGAGCGCATCAACCGATGGCGCGCCCTCGGTCGAGATGGGAGTCGTGCGATCGTCGTCGTAGGCGACGTGGAGCGCGGCCACCGCCTGCCAGGCGTACCCGAGCGCGGCGTCGCGGTCCTCGGGGGCCAGCCAGGGAAGCAACAGCTCGCAAGCCAGCGGCGACGTGATGGCGTGCAAGAGGGCGATCGCCCCCCCGGCATCTGCGTTGCGCAGGTAGGCCGCCGCCCCGCCGGACGCGAACTCGTCGAGGAGTTCCACCGCCTCTCCGCTCCAGCCGAGCGAGGCGACCGCTTGCTCGAACTCGTCGGCGATCTCGGTCACGAACGCCACCCTGTCGCTGATGAGCACCGCGACCGGCGCCTCTTCTGGGAGGTACGGCAGATCTGCCAGCGCCTCGGGCACGTTTTCGCGCCCGATCAGGAGTGGCGGCCCGGGCAACTCCTCGTAGCTGGCCGCCCAGAACGCGAGCGCATTGGCGGCCTCGAGGCGGCGCGGCGCCGTGTCGGCCGCGCGCAGACCGCGCACGGCGTGCGCGGTGCGGATCAGTCCGTGCGCCGCCGCCCCGATCGCACCGGGAAACAGACGCGGCGCCCATTCCCCCACGACGGCGGCGGCCGGCCGATCCGCCACCTCCCTCTCGAAGAGGGCGAGCCATTCGGCGTAGCGGGGCCGTTGCCCGAGGGCGGCGGGCCAGTCCTCCTCGGTCAACGGCCGGCCCGCCGGCGCCGGCGCGTCGTCGAGCCGCACCCGGTAACGCTCCACCCATCCCGCGATGGCCTCCTGGCGGCCGAGGTGTGCCAGCGCCTCGACGACCATGGGCCCGTGGTTGGCCAGGCCGACGGGCCCGTAGGAGGGAGCCGTGGCGGCGAAGACGGTCAAGGCGTCGTCGAGGGCATCCGTCTCCACCGGTCCAGTATGTCGGGGTCGGGCTCCGGGCGCCCGTGGCGAGGCCGCTACGATCCCGCCTTCGACGAAGGAGGTCCCATGACGACGACGCCGCCGTTGCACGGGTTGCGGATCATCGAGTGCTCGGCCCTAGGGCCGGCCGCCATCACCACGGCCCTGGTCGACCTCGGCGCGGACGTGATCAAGGTGGAGCCCCCGGCGGGTGACTACATCCGCGAGATGACCTGGCCCATCGTCGAGGGGACCTCGCTGATGCACCTGCACCTCAACCGCGGCAAGCAGTCGCTCGTGCTGGACCTGCGCACCGACGCGGGTATCGGCATCTTCAAGGAGCTCGCCGCCGATGCCGACGTCGTGGTGGAGGCGATGCGGCCGGGCGCGCTGGCCCGGCGTGGCGTCGGGTTCGAGGACCTGCGCAGCACGAACCCCAAGCTCGTGTTCTGCACCATCTCGGGCTACGGGATGACGGGTCCCTATCGCGACTACCCGAGCCACGGGATCGCCTACGACACCTGGGCTGGCATCGTCAAGGTCGCCACCGACGACGACGGGTTCACGTACATCCCCGAGCACGTGTCCATCGGGATCAACGCCGGTCCGCTCTTCGGCGCACTCGGGATCCTCGCCGCGGTCATCCGGGCCCGCGCGACGGGCGAGGGCTCGCAGATCGACGTCGCCCAGTCCGACGCCGCGGCGGCCCTGGACTGGTATCGCAGCGAGACCTGGAGGGCCTACGAACGACCCGAGTCCGAGGTGACCGGCAACAAGGCCGACAACTTCGAGCGGCGCGCACCGGGAACCGCCGGGATGGTCGAGGGGGTTCGGTATCAGGTCTACGAGACCTCGGACCACGAGCATGTCCTCTTCATGGCATCGGAACAGGCCTTCTGGAAGAACTTCTGCGAGGCGCTCGACCGGATGGACCTTTTCGACCGTTGGCCGGGATCGAAATACGCCGACCACGCCCGCGGCAACCGCGAGCTCCAGGGCGAGCTGCGCTCGATCTTCGCCACAAAGACGGCCAAGCAATGGCTCGAGTTCGGCGGGCGGGTCAACACCCCATCGCGCCGGTCAATACGCCCAGGACCCTGCTCAATGATCCACAGTTCGCCGACCGCTTCCCGCTCTTGCCGGCCGAGGAGGTGGGCGCGGATCAGATCTTCACGCCGCTGCACTTCGTCGGCGAGGACCTGCCGCACCCTGCCAAGGCCCCCACAGTCGGCCAGCACACCGAAGCCGTTTTGCGTTCCGTGCTCGGCTACGACGACAATCGCATAGCAGCCGCTCGGGACGGGGGGGCTTTCGGAGCCGACGCGTAGGCGGGCCGTCGGCAAAAGGGAGGGTGTGATGGAGAGGGTCCGGCTGGGCGTGCTGGGCGCCGGCAACATCGCGGCCATGAACGTACGGGGCTACGTCGAGGATCCCCGCTGCGACGTCGTCGCGGTCTGCGATACCGACGAGGAGGTCGGCCGCCAGGCCGTCAAGGAGTGGGGGGCGGACACGTTCTATTCAGACCTGTCCGCCATGCTTGCCGACGACTCCATCGACGCCGTTGAGGTGTTGACGCCGACCCACCTGCACCACGACCACGTCATTGCCGCGCTCGAGGCGGGAAAGCACGTGTCGGTCCAGAAGCCGGTCGCCAACTCGGTCGAGGACGCGCTCGACATGGAGGCGGCGGCCGAGCGATCGGGCCGCATCCTGCGCATCAGCGAGTGCTTCGTTCACTACCCGCCGCTCGAGCTGGCCAAGCGGCTGGTGGCCGACGGCGCCATCGGCAAGCCGACGTCACTGCGCATCCGCACCATCGTCGGCCAGACCGACTCCGCCTTCCAGGCCGCGCTGCGTCCCGAAGGCTACGGCTGGCGCCTGGACAAGCGGAGCGCCGGCGGGCACCTCTTCGACGACATGGTGCACAAGTACGCCATGGCGCTGTGGCTGCTCGACCTCGACATCACCTCGGTGCAGGCGGTGGTCCGACGCCGCGACTTCTTCTTCGAGCCCTGCGCCGTGATCTTCGAATACGAGGACCCCGATGTGCTGGGGATGATGGAGGTCCAGTACTCGCCGAACTTCTACATGCGCTCGCAGTACTACGGTGCCGACGAATTCTTCGAGATCACGGGGGACGAGGGTCAGATCTGGGTCACGCGTGCCACCGGTGAGCTGCTCGACCTCGCCCCCGTCATGCTCTTCACGGGAACGCCGCACGAGCGCAAGACCACCGAGTTCACCGATCTCGATGCCGATTGGGGCGCCGGTTTCGTCCGCTCCTCGCAGCACTTCGTCAGTGCGCTGCTCGACGGGACCCCGGCGGCGATGACCGCCTCCGAGGCCACCGACGTCCTCAAGCTTTGCTTCGCCGTGTACCAGGCGGCCCAAGACAAGGCCCCGGTGGACCCCCGTACCGTGACCGGGACGGTAAGCCCGCCCGGCTGGGGGGACTGGTAGCTCCGCAGAGATCGTTCACTCCCAGGGCGGCGCCCCCACCCCGATGCGCGCCAGCGACGAACGTACGGTGCCGAAGCGGCCGTCGTCTGCCATCCATTGCCGCCGAGCCTCGGAGATCTCCTCCCGGCTGCGGGCAACGAAGTTCCACCACATCAAGATGGGTTCGGGGAAGGGCACCCCGCCGAGCAGCAGGGCGCGGGCAGGGCGCACGACGTCCAGCCGGCACTCACTGCGCCCCGTGCCGAGATAGGCCAGGACCCCCGGCTCCACCGAGTGCCCACTCACGAACACCTCGCCCTCCAGCACGACGAGGGCATGCTCGTCGTCGCGACGCAGCGGGACCACGACCCCCGGCGCTTCAAGCGTGAGCTCGACGCCGACGTGCTCCGTGTCGCGCCGGGCCGGCGACTCGAGACCGGCGAACTCACCGATGAGGACGGTCGCCCGCGCGCCGTCGAGTTCGAGGCCAGGGAGGTCCTCGTGGTGCTCGAAGGCCGACGCACCGTCCCGGGTGGCTTCGGGTTGCGCCACCCACAGTTGGATCCCGTGCAGCTCTCCCCCGCTCATGCCGGGGTCCTCCTCCGCGTGGGCCACGCCATGCCCGGCCGTCATGAGGTTCAGCTGGCCCGGCCGGATGAGCTGCTTGGAGCCGAGGCTGTCGCGGTGGAGCATGCTTCCCGCCACCAGCCAGGTCACGGTCTGGAGTCCCATATGGGGATGGGGCCCGATGCCCACGTCACCCGCCTCGCCTATGGGAACGGGACCCACATGGTCCGCGAAGCACCAGGCCCCGACCGTGCGCCTGGGGCGATGCGGGAGGACGCGGCGCACGGGGAGCGAGCCGACCTGTGTGACGCGTCCGGGCTCAAGTTCGACGACCGGCCCGCCGGCCCGGGATGGTCCTTCGGGCGTGGGCGGTGCATCGTCGGTAGCGACCGGACCGCTCATTGTCTTTCTTCTACACCCTTATGGTGGTACGTGGCAGCAACGATTGCGGAGGCGTTCCCATGACCACTTCTGCCGACGGCGTCGAGGTCGTCGACGTCCCCACCGCCAGCCGCTTCGTGCTGCGCCGGAACGGGGCTGACGCCGAGTTGGCGTACCGCCTACAGGGCGACCGGCTGATCCTGGTCCATACCGAGGTCCCCGATACGTTGAGTGGGCAGGGAATTGGCGGCCAGTTGGTCCGGGCGGCGCTCCGGCGCGCCAACGCGGAACACCTGACGCTCGTGCCGTGGTGTCCGTTCGCCCGTCGTTGGCTGCACGACCACCCCGACGCGGCCGCCGGCCTCACCATCGACTGGGAGTCGCCGCCTCCATGGTCGGAGTGACGGATGGCCGGTGCCGCGGAGCGGCAGTAGGTCAGACCCCATTAGGTTCGGTCGCCTGAAGGCAGTTCGTAGTCCACGGGGGTACCGAGTGACGAAAGCCGACGAGAACCGCACCGTGATCGAGGGCTTCTGGGACGACCTCTACGACCAGGATCTGGTGGGTCTCGTGGCTCGCTTCGAACCCGACGGTGAGTACACCGACGTCTCGACCCCCGAAGACGATGTGGCCCGCGGTCCCGTCGAGATCACGAGGCGCCTGACCCTGGCCTTCGGCAAGCTGTCCGGTCTGCATGACGAGCGGCTCAACCTGGTCGCAGGCGACGACGCCGTGATGACCGAGCACATCGAACACTGGGATTGGCCGACCGGAGAGACCATGGCGCTACCCGTCGCCTCCGTGCACATCCTGCGCGACGGCAAGATCACCAGATGGTGGGACTACTGGGAGATGAGCATGCTCACCGCAGCGGCTCCCCAGTGGTGGTTCGAGCACGTCATGCAGGGGTGGAAGTGAGCTCGCGGCACTCCATCATTGAGACATGGGGATCTTCTGCTGCCGAGCGTGACGCTCCGTATCCCTGTGACGACCTCGTGGCGCGCCCGGACCTCACCTTGTTCCGGGCCGTCGACGTCGCCGCGCCCGCGCCGCTGGTGTTCCGCTGGCTGTGCCAGCTCCGCGTCGCCCCGTACAGCTACGACCTCGTCGACAATTGCGGTCGCAGGAGCCCTCGCGCGCTGACGCCGGGCCTCGATGCGCTCGCCGTCGGACAGCGCTTCATGATCTTCCGCCTCGTGTCGTTCGAAGAGGGTTCGTCCATCAGCTTGGACTCGGCAACACGGCTGTTCGGTCGGGTCGCGGTGACCTACCAGGTCACCCCTGCATCGAAGGACGCCAGTCGCCTGGTAGCCAAGCTGGTCGTGGCCGTGCCTCGCGGCGTACTCGGGCGGGTCAACCGGTTCCTGCTGCCGACTGGCGACCTCATCATGATGCGAAAGCAGCTGCATACCCTCAAAGCGCTGGCCGAGCGCGACGCTCACCCGGGACCGGTGAGATTCGGTCTGGTCGCTCAGTGATCGAGAAGCCGAAAGGCCAGCCGCCGCCCGCGCCCTTGCTTGACGGCGAGGGCGATCCATAAGAGGAACATGTCGTCGACTAGCCCTTCCTCGTCCGGGCCGACGTAGACGGGGCGCAGCCCAACGGCATCGATGACGGTCTCGATGGTGGCGCGGTCCTCTTCCGGCCCCGAGAAGAACATGTCTGCCCTCCCCTCGGCGAAGACGGGATCAGCCAGGTTTTCCCCGCCCAGCGTGTTGAACGCCCGGGCGTAGCGAACGGTAGGGGGCAGGCTCGCCCGGCTGTTCACCACCTCTGCGCCGATCTTGTTCGTCGCATCAATGACGAGCTTGCCGTCGAGAGCCTCCCGGTGCTCCGCTGCGAATTCCTCCACCGCCGCTGCCGGCAGAGCCAGAATGACGACGTCACCGTCCGCCACCGCTTCGCCGATGGAAGCAAACCGAGCCGGCGCATCGGCGATCACTGTCTCATCGGGGTGGCGAGATCCGAAGATGACGACGTGTCCGGACCGAGAGATCGCCCGGCCGAGCGTGGTCCCGATGAAACCGGTTCCGATGACGGCAACGTTCATCTGATTCCTCTCTCACGGGCGGGAGGCTACCTGCGGGCTTGCATTACCCCTCAGGGTCGGGCACGAAGCTAAAGCGCACGTGCCGGCGAGGGTTGTCCACGTTCAGATCGACCAGGACGAGGGACTGCCAGGTGCCGAGGGCGACGCGGCCCTCGAGCACGGGAAGCGTCATGGACGGGCTGACGAGGACGGGCAGGAGGTGGTCCGCTCCGTGACCGGGTGCTCCGTGGGAATGACGGTAGCGATCGTCGCGCGGCAGGAGCCGCTCGAGCGCGGCGAGCAGATCTGTTTCGGAACCCGAGCCCATCTCCATCAGCGCGAGGCCCGCCGTCGCGTGGGGCACGAATGCGTTGACCAGGCCGTCCCCGCTGCCCCGGCAGAACTCGTCGAGCTCTCTTGTCAGGTCGACGATCCGAGCGCGGGATGTGTCGATGTCGAACTGAATGCTCTGCATCGTCGCCCAGTCTGCCGCACGTGCGGGTCAGTTCTTCTGCGTGGCGGTCACGCCCCGGAATGCAGTGTCGAGACCGGGACCCAGCCCGACGGGCCTGCGGTCGATCCCCAGGCCCCACCGCAGCTGCGCCGTCACCGCCTGGTTGACGAGCGGCCACGCCGTGGGCGGCGCCACGTCGGGCGCGCTGCACCCGTCGACCGCAATCGCCTCGAAGGCGGGGGGCAGCTTGAGCGTCTGGATGAACTTCACCAGGCCGCCTTGAGCGGCCCCGATGGTGCACGCGTCGGCGAAGACGTTGTGGCCGGCTCCGTGCACCAGGATGAGCCGCTTGGGCGCCGGGAGCCGAGCGAACAACTTGACGGTGCCGCCCGGGTTGACGACCTTGTCCGACGTTCCCTGCATGATCATCCCCGGTTTGGGCGGCGGCGGGGTCCCTGCGGCCGGTGCGAGGCCGATGTAGGTGCGCACGTCGGGGTCGCCGGCGAAGGTGATGGCGGCGGCGCCTCCGGCCGAGTGGCCGAGGGAGGCCACGCGGTGCAGGTCGAGCTTCCCACTCAGGAGGTCGTCTGGTGCTGCGTTCATGGCGCGGGCAAGGTCGAGTGCCTGGCGGAGGTCGGTGACATCGTCTTGTCCCTGGCCGGTGGTCCCGCTGAGCACGGCCTTGAGGTCGCGGGAACGGTGATCGGGCGCCACAACGACAAACCCCCAGGTAGCCAGGTGGTCGGTGAGAAACGACGACTGCTCGGGGTAGCCGCCGTAGCCGTGGCTGAACATGACCACCGGGAACGGGCCTGCGTTGCTGGCCGGCACGCTCTGGTACGCGTCGGTTGAGAGCGTGGTGGGGAGGTTCTGCGGAAGGCCGGCGGGCACGGGCGCCGTCGGGGAGCCGGTGAACCACCGCAGCAGGTTCACCGTGTACGTGGGCTTGCCAACCGCCGTCGCGGGGTCGACCGGGTAGGTGACGACAACGGTGTCACCAACGGCGGTCGTCTCGAAGGCCACCCCGGCCTTGTACGGCCCGTCCTTGGCGAACACCGTCAAGGGGTTGCCGGCGGGAACAGGGGGCTGGTTGTCGGGTAGGGCGTTGGGCCGCGCTCCCGCGCCAGCCGGTGCCGACAGGACGGTCACCACCAGCACCGGAACGGCAAGCGCGGCGACCGCCAGCGCGGTCGCCGTCAGGGCGCCGCCTCCCCTGGAGTGCCATCGCCGGGTTCGCATCGGACCTCCCCTCCCGTGCCAGGCCTGCTGCGTGAAGATACGGCATGTCGCCGGGTTGGGTGGGGACGCGCCCGACAAAACGAGCACATTGGCGCCAGCCCCAACCAGCCGCCCGCGGCCAGCTGCCCGCCGCCAGGCGTCAGGTCCGGGCGAAGAACTCGACCAAGTGCCGGGCGACCTCGTCGGCATGCGTCAGGATGCCGATGTGGCCGGCACCGGCGACCTCGCGGTAGTCGCACCCCGGGATGGCCTCCGCGGCCTTGCGGGCGTAGCGGGGAGGCGAGTCCACGTCGTGCTCGAAGGCCAGCACGAGGCACGGGACCCGCACCTCCGGCCAACGGGTGGTACGGACGGGGTCGCTCGACCAGGCGAGGGCGGCCTCGTACTGCCCCAGCCGCCCGGGATTGGGCCAGACGGGCAGTTCGCCGATGAGTGACAGCCAGGTGCTCACGAGCTCGGAATCCTGGATGTCGGCGATGGGCAGGTAGCGCAGGGTCTCGGTGGCATAGAAGAGGGGTGGGAGGTCGTAATCCAGGCGGGCGAGATCTCGCTCGACCGTCGTGATGGCGATCTCCCATGACGTCGGCTTGTTGGCACTGCCCATGAGCGCGGCGGCCCGGACGCGCTCGGGGTGATCGAGCACCAGCATCTCGGCAATCCACCCGCCCATGGAATGCCCGGCGAGGCGGACGGGGTCGACCCAGCCGAGGTGGTCGAGCAGGGCAACGGTGTCGGACACCATCTCATCCACGCGGTAGGGGGCGGGCGGTGAGGACGACGGCGCCACTCCCCGGTTGTCGAACGTGGCGACCGAGTACCCGGCACCTGCCAGCGCTGGAACCAGCGACAGGTGCCACGCCGCGGCGGGCTGCCCGCAGCCGGCGACGAGCAGGAGCGGTTCCCCGTCGCCGGTCACCTCGTAGCTGAGCGTGGCTCCGTTGGCGCTGAACTCAGGAATGGAGCACCTCGGACAGCAGATTCGGGGCCACGTTGCGCCCGGTGAGCAGCACCACGGTCTCCTTGCCGTGGGCATCGGGTTGCACCACGCCCGCCCGGAGGGCGGCGACGCCGACCGCGCCCGCGCCCTCGAGTACCAAACCCATCTTGGTAGCCGAGAAAGCCATGGCCGAGCGGATGTCGGCCTCGCTCACCGTGAGGACTTCGACCCCGTGCTCGAGGGCGAGGTCGACGGTCACCGCACCCGGCTCGAGGTTGCCAGCGAGCCCGTCGGCCACCGTCGGCTCCACGTCGATCGGCACGATCGCCCCCGCAGCGAGCGCGGCGCTCATGGAGGGCGATGCCTCCGACTCGATGCCGACGACGCGGACCTCTGTCCCCTCCAGCCCGAGGATCACGCCGGCCAGCAGGCCGCCTCCCCCACAGGGCACGACGACGGTGCCCAGGTTCGGCACCTGCTCGAGTAGTTCGCGCGCTGCCGTCGACTGCCCGGCGATCACGTCCGGATCGTTGTAGGGCGACACATAGCGGCTCCCGTCGCGGGCTGCGAGTTCGAGGGCATGCGTCTCTGCGTCGCGGTAGCCCTCGCCGTGAAGGACCAGGCGCAGGTCGAACTGCCGGAGCGCCGAGACCTTGGCCGCCGAGGCGCCTGTCGGAACGACGACGGTGACCTGCGCGCCGAGCTTGAAGGCGGCAAACGCCAAGCCGAGCCCATGATTGCCGGCGGACGACGCCACGACGGCGCGTCCTGGGTCCTGCTCCAGCGTGGCCGAGACCGCGGCCAGGCCGCCGCGCACTTTGAAGGAGCCCGTCGGCTGGACGGTTTCCACCTTCACCGAGACGGTGTCCCCAAGCTGGGGGGTGCCGATCACGGGAGTCACCGCAAGGAAACGGCGCACCGCCTTCCAGGCCGCCTCCATGTGGGCCGCCCCGGGCGGCTTCACGTCACGCACCGGCCCAGTCTGACCGAGGCGCGCCTGGCATGCTGATCACCGTGTGGCGCGGGACCCGGACGGTCGATGGTGTGACGGTACGCGTGCATGCAAACGCAACCGCCATGGCGCGGGCGGCCGCTGACGAGGCGCTCGGCGTGATGCGAGCCGCCGTGGAGGCCCGGGGCGTCGCCCACGTGATGTTCGCCACGGGGAACTCCCAGGTCGCCTTCGTGCAGGCGCTGGTGGAGGAGACCGTCGCGGTCCCCTGGGCCGAGACCGTGGTCTTCCACATGGACGAGTACGTGGGCGTCGGACCCGAGCACCCAGCGGGCTTCCAACGCTGGATCCGCCAACGCATAGTGGAGCCGGCCCACCCCAGCGCCGCCTACTACGTCGAGGGTCTCGGCGATGCCGAGGCTGAGTGCCGCCGCTACAGCGAGCTCTTGCACCAGCATCCGCTCGACCTGTGCTGCCTCGGGATCGGGGAGAACGGGCACCTCGCCTTCAACGACCCGCCGGTGGCCGACTTCGCCGACCCGCGTGACGTCAAGGTCGTCGAGCTCGATGCCGCTTGCCGCATGCAGCAGGTGAACGAGGGCCACTTCGCGGATCTCGACGCCGTCCCGACCCACGCCATCACCGTGACCATCCCCGCACTCCTCCGGGCCGGCCGTGTTCTGGCAATCGTGCCCGAAGCGCGCAAGGCCGAACCGGTGCGCGATGCCCTGACCGGACCCATCGCCCCGTCCTGCCCCGCGTCGGCGCTGCGGACGATCTCCCACGCCACCCTGCATCTCGAACCCGACTCGGCGCGGCTCCTACCCGACTGAGGACCCGGACGCCGGGAGCGTCAGACCACCGGCCGACGCGGTGACGTCGTGGAGGTGGTGGACCGGGTCGTGGATCATGTAACGGGCGAAGCCGGCGACGGTGAAGGAGACGCCGTCGCTGCGCCGGCCCCGCCGTTGCCACTGTTCGCCTTGGACTGCAGCAAACGCATCCGCCAGACGGGTCGCTTCCATCGATAGTTGCGCCGCCACCGTTGCGGGCTTCTGCTCTCGGTAACGGTTCGCCACGGCGGTGGCGTCCTGGTCCCAGTTCGGATAGAGCGGGTCGTCCTCACCCAGCATCAAACCCAGGCGCTCGTGGTAGAGCCGGCAGACGTCGCGCACGTGGCAGGCGTACTCGAGTGGAGACCAGCGGTCGGCCGACGGCCGTCGCCTGAGCTCGCGGGACGACCGCTGCAGAATTCCTTCCCAGGTGCCGGCATTGCCCCGTAACAGCGGGGCGACCGACTCGAGCGGCAGGGAGGACGCGTCGAAACCGCACTCAGGGCACGGCTTCTGCAGCACCCAGGTCCAGTCCTTGTCGTCAGGCACGATGGCCGCGCTCACCGTTTTCCCTCGCGGTGGAGCCAGGCCAGCAAGTCGGGCGGCGCCATGGTGGCGACGCGGGCCAGATAGCGCGCTCGTTCGCCGCTGCTCAGGAGCCGCACGCCGTCACCCGAAACCCCGTGACGGAAGAAGGCCACCGGGTCCTTCAACACCCCGAGGGCGTCCGGCGCGCTGG
Source organism: uncultured Acidimicrobiaceae bacterium (assembly GCA_963744225.1). Classification (GTDB taxonomy): domain Bacteria; phylum Actinomycetota; class Acidimicrobiia; order Acidimicrobiales; family RAAP-2; genus Bog-473. The sequence continues at coordinate 1,670,741 of CAVUSV010000004.1, read as the reverse complement.
CACCCTCTCGCATGGCTGAGAACGTGGCCGCATGGACGAGCGCCGGCCAGCGAGCCTCGTCGACAGGGATACCGAGCAGTCCCCCGAGCCGGCGCATGGCGCCGTTGAGGTCCGAAACGAGGTCGTCGTAGTGCACCAGCACGACGTTGGGCCAGTGGCGACGGCTCCACGCGTCGCCGAGGTGCAGCATCGCACCGGGCAGCGTGTCGAGCCAGGCTCGGGGGTCGCCGTCCCAGTCGATGAACCCCAAGAGCCACTCGTGCAGCGGGGGCAGCGGTGAACGCGGGGCCTCCGGCTGCCCCGTCAGCTCGGCCATACGCCGGCGGTCGATGTTGCCGCTGTGGTGATAGAGGGAGACCGCGACGTCCAGGGGGTGGCGGGCCACGACGATGTACGTGGCCTGGTCGTCGAAGGGCACACCGTCGAGTGGCGTGTGCGTCTTAATGACGCGCCGCTGCTTCTGGTTGGCGAGCCGCGGCGAAGACGTCTTCCTTGGACCGGACGAGGTGGTCCAGCCAGGGCGACGAGCGCGCCCAGGCTGCCGGGGAGGTCAGGTGTCTGGAAGATAAGGAGGAGACAGATCATCTGGACCCAGGTGGTGCCCGATTTGGACCGGGTGCTGACGACGATGTCGCCGGGTCGGAAGTCGAAGTCCCACCAGCGGGCGCTGTCCTCGTCGGGCGACGTGTAGTGGAACAGTTGTGCGGCCACCGTGGCCGGGCCCGGCCGTCGGTCGCGGTCCTCTCCCATGCCACCAGCATCGCCGACGCGCGCCACTACCCGGCGAAGCCACAGCAACCACATCGAACCCGTGGGGCAACGGGGGGGCAATGACCGCTCCGTAGGTTGCGGGCACGGGGATCTCGGAGCGCAAGGCCACAGGCCTGGGCGCTCGACGGAGGGGCTTTGACCATCGCGACAGCAACGGCGCAACTGGGCCTGGGTTCGCCCAGTGCCCTGCCCCGGCCACGGCGCCACAAGGTCCTGAACCGCGTTCTCATCATCTCCGGGTCCGCCCTCGTCGTGCTGCTCGCCCTGGCCGCGTTGTGGATCGGCATCAGCCTCTACCGCATCGATCACGCCGTCCACCACGTGGGGGTGCCGGCGTCGCTGTTGGCGCGGGGAAAGAACGACCTGCTGGCCATCGTCAAAGGGCCCAACCACAGCGAACAGATCTTCGTGTTCCACGACACCGGCGGCCACACCAACGTCTTGAAGATCCCGAGCGCGCTCGGTCTACCCCAGCCGGGCGGGGGCACTGTCCCGATCGAGACGCTCAGCCTGCACCGACCGGCGCTGATCATCTCGGGTCTCGACCGCCTCGGCATTCCCGTGAGTCACTACGTGGGAGTGGATCTGCACATGGTCGACCCCTCGTCGAGCCTCGGCCAACTGGCCACGGGGAGACTTGCGGTCACCTCGCTCATCTCGGACCCGACCGGGACCACCTCTTTGATCGAACAGGTGGCGTCGCACATCTATCTCGGCCCGGGGACTCCGGTCTCCGCCGTCCTCTCCCTCATGCACGTTCCCACCGCTAACCCCGTTTCGGTCCCCACCGCCAAGGACGCGCAGGGCAAGGTCGTGCTGGCATCCGCGTTCGACACGATCTTGCGCGGCTTTCTGTAGAGGCGATGGTGCACCGTCAGGGCGGGAAGCGGCGCTGGCGGGACTGGCTCCGGGACGCCCTCGGGCCGGAATACCGCGACTCAGAGGAACCTGCGGAAAGCAAGCCCGAGCTTGAGGCTCGGGGCTCGGGGACCAGCGGCCAAGACGAACCCCAAGCGTCGCTCGACCAGGTCCTCCGGCACGCCGCCGAGGCGCGGGGCGAGTCGCGCCGTCGGGACGCCTGAGGTCGCCTCGTTCAGTCCGACTCGGCGGAGTCCTCCTGGCCGAGCCAATGGTCGAGGAACGGCAGGGCCTCGGTGCCGTACCACTGGTGACCTCCCTCGGACACGTCATGCACCAATCGTTCGGCGGCGCCGCGCTGCGCATAGACGAGACGGCTCCGCCGTACCGATTCTGCGGCCGCGGCAACCGGGAACAAGAAATCCTCGGTGCCCGACTCCACGAGCAGCGGCCGAGGCGCGACGAGCGCGGCAAGGTCCTCGTGCTCGATCCGGCCGAGCATCCCGTACATGATCTGTGATCCGCACATGTTCCATGGCATCTTGTGGCTCTCGGCCCACGAGGAGAAGTAGCCGCTGACCACCGACGCCGCCACGCGGCTGTCAACGGCTGCCGTGAAGAGCGTGACGGTGCCCCCGTAGGAGATCCCGACCATGCCGATGCGGTCCGGGTCGACCAGCGGGTGGTGCTCTAGGAGATCGAGGCAGCGCTGTAGGTCCCAGATGTTCTGGGCCAGCGGGTTCCATCCGGCCATGGCGGCGTGGACGAGGTTGGTGTCGCATGCGTAATGATCCTCGGGGTTCCAGTCCAGACGCTCGCCGAAGCAACGCAGGTCCGGCGCCAGCACCACGTAACCGCGGCGCACCAGCTGCAGCGCGTAGTCGGCGTTCGGCATGTCGGTGTGCTCGAGACCGACCACCTGGGACTTTCCCGGTCCGTGGCCGTGACAGGCCAGAACGGCCGCTCCCGGTCGCCCACCGACGCGGCCGTCGGGGACAAGCAGGTATGCCGGGACCGACATGGTGTCCTCGGTGTCGAAGACGATCTTGTCCCGCCGGTAGCCGTCGCAGGCGACCGACTCGAGCGTTTCCGCGTTCAAAGGGACCGGCGCAGGTTGTGCCCCGAGCAGCTCACCGAGGCGCTGGCGGCAACGCTCAACCCAGGCGCCGAGGGCCGCGGGGTCACCTTCGGGAAGCGGGTCCTCGTGGGTGGTGGCAGCCAACCTTGTCATCCACTGGTACCAGGGCGAGTAGTTCCGGGCCGGCGGAGTCAGGACGAGGCCCCCGGTGTCATCGCTCATGGACTGCCCTTTCGTGCGGGTGACGGCGGTTGGATGGGAGGCCAATGTAGGCGTGGCGGCGGCGCAGCCCCCTGGCCTTGAAGCCCCCCAGCATTCCCGAGGCCCTGAAGCCGCCCACGGCCTTTCCGGAACTCTAAACGAGGCCGTTGACAGTTCTGGAAGACATCCGGGCCACGCCGAGACGGCATCGGGCCACGCCCATGAGGCGGCATCGGGCCACGCCGATGAGGCGGCATCGGGCCAGCCCCATGAGGCGGCATCGGGCCACGCCCATGAGGCGGCATCGGGCCACTCCGACCTGACGTGCCCGCGCTCCCGGGCGTACTCGGGCACAATTGCAGCGTGACCCTCGCCACCACCGTCAGCATTCAGCCGATCTCCCCCACCATCGGGGCCGAGATCTCGGGGGTGGACATCTCGGTCCCGCTTGCTCCGGAGGTGGTGCGGGCCATCCGCGACGGGCTGAACGCGCATCATGTCATCTTCTTCCGGGAGCAGTCGTTGACGGCCGAGCAGCAAGCCGACTTCGCCCGCCAGTTCGGAACCGTCACCGAGGCCCACCCAGTCCTGCCTTCCATCGACGAAAGTCCCGAGGTCCTCGCCATCGACGGCAAGGTCGACCGAGCGAGCTGGTGGCACACCGATGTCACCTTTCTGGAGACGCCCGCCATGGGTTCCATCCTCTACATGCTCGAGGCCCCCGCGGTGGGCGGCGACACCATGTGGGCCAGTCTGCAGGACGCCTACGACGGGCTGGCCCCGCCGGTGCGCGCTTTGTGCGAGCAGCTGATCGCCATCCATCACGACCCATGGTTCGCTGCCGACGTGGCCGAGCGGGGCGGCTACGAGTGGGACGGCACGTGGCGCGAGAAGCTGCTCCCCGCCTTGCATCCCGTGGTGCGCACGCACCCGGAGACCGGACGCAACGGCATCTTCGTCAACCGGCAGTTCACCCGCACCATCTTCGGACTGTCGGACAACGAGAGCCACCACATCCTGGAAATGCTCTACAACCACTGCATCAAGCCTGAGTACACGTGTCGCTTCCGCTGGCGGACCGGATCGGTGGCGTTCTGGGACAACCGGGCCACGATGCACTACGCGCTGGACGACTACGGGGACGCCGCCCGCTACGCGCACCGTGTGACCCTGCGGGGCGACAAGCCCTACGGGCCGGCGATGCCGCTGCCCGCCGGCTGACGGCCGCGTTGGCGGCCGCAGGCCTCGGCGCGGACCTCGGTATTGCGGCGGCGGCGTTCGTCGGGACCAACATCGACAACTGCCTGGTGACGACGGCCATGGTGGCCGGTGCTCCCCTCGACCGGGCCCGCCGCATCGCGACCGGACAGATCATCGGCTTCACCCTCCTCGTTGCGGTGGCCGCGGCCGCCGCAGTGGTGCTCTTCGAGATCTCATCGGCCGTGGTGGGCCTCTTGGGCCTCGTCCCGCTGGCCATTGGGCTCCGGGGCCTCGTGGGATTGCGACGGCACCACGCTGCGCCGAGCCCGAAATCGGCGGGAGGCAAGCGAGGCATGGGGCGACCGGCCGACCGGGCCGTTGGTCGGAGCCTGACCGCGGCCGCACTCGTCACCATTGGGGCCGGCGGTGACAACCTCGCCGCCTATATCCCTCTCTTCCGGGTCGGTGGGGCGACGAACCTGACAGCCACCGCAGCGGTCTTCGTGATTGGAGAGGTGGCCGTGACGGCGCTCATCCTGGTCGGGGGACGTCACCCCGGAGCGCGCACCACGATGACTCGTCTGGGCACCGTGGCCGTCCCCATCTTGCTTTGCACCATCGGTGTCCTGGTGATGGTGCAGGCGGGAACGTTCTCCTTGCTCTGAGGCCAACCTGGCCGCCGGCTCGAACGGCGCTGGCTCCTGCCAAGAGGCCGTGCTTGACTGCGTCGGCACCACGAGCGACGAGGTCAGGGAGGGTCCGATGGACGATCTACAGGGCAAGGTGGCCGTGATCACCGGTGGGGCCAGTGGGATCGGCAAGGCGGTCGCAGCGCGGGCGGCCGCCGAGGGGATGCGCATCGTCATCGCCGACATCGAAGAGGGGCCGCTCAAGGAGGCCGAGGACGAGCTCACCGGCCAGGGGGCCGAGGCCATCGGCGTGGTGACCGACGTGGCCGACGCGGCGGCCGTGCGAGAGCTGCGCGACCGGGCGCTGGACCGCTTCGGCGCAGTACACCTCGTCCACAACAACGCTGGCGTCGGCCTGGGCGGACCCATCTGGGATATCTCGGAGGAGGACTGGCGCTGGATCCTCGGGGTCAACCTGTGGGGCGTCATCCACGGCGTGGCGACCTTCGTGCCTTTGCTCATCGAGCAGGGCGAGGGCCATGTGGTCAACACGGCGTCCATCGCCGGCCTTGCGACGGCGCCCTTCCTCGGCCCGTACAACGCGACCAAGCAGGCGGTCGTCGCCATCTCCGAGACCCTCTTCAAGGACCTCCAAGCACTGGGCTCGCCGGCCGGGGTCGGGGTCTCCGTCCTGTGCCCCGGCTTCGTCCAGACTCGCATCGCCGAGTCGGACCGGAACCGGCCCCAATGGGCGCCCGGTCAAGGGGAGAACGGTCCAGTGGAGATGCGTACCGTCATACAGGGCTTGGTCGACACCGGGATCCCACCGGAGGCGGTGGCCGAGCGCGTGATCGACGCCGTCCGCACCAACCGCTTCTACATCCTCACCCATCCAGAGCTCGACGCTGCGGTCGAGACGCGCTTCGGGGACATCCTGCAGGGCCGGCCACCGAGCCCGACGGTCATCGTCTGAACCTGCAGGGCCGGTTCCCCGACCGACCGCCTCACGACGCCGGCAACGGCTTGAACGGTTGCACGGTCACCCAGCACGTGCCCTGCGGCTTGTGGTTCGTCTTCAACTTGCACTGCGACGACGGCGGCACGTTGTTGTGGATCTTGACGACTTGATACTGGGTCGGGCCGTAGAACTTGGCCGGGCCGAAGCTCCACACGGGTGAGAGGGTGCCGGGGAAGTTAGTGATCTTCGACATGGCCTCGACGTAGCTGCGGCGGTTCAGGTCAGGGCCAGCGTTCTTGGCCGCCGTGGCGAACAGCCTGATCGCTCCGCACCATGCCTGAATGGGACCTTGCTCCTCGATGTAGAAGGACTCCGTGCCCGGTATCGGCTTCGGGTGGTAGCCGTGCCAGGTCTGGAAACACGAGCGCACGCCCGGGTCGTAGCCACCCTGGCTCTGGGGCCGGGCGTCGTCGAAGCCACCCAGGGTCTCGGTCGTGACGCCTTCCTGGCCGTTGAGCGCGGCTTCGTACGGCACCGGGATCAGGCCGAGCGCGACCTCAATGGTGGACTGGTAGTCGCTCAGCAGCAGCTGGGGGTAATACTGCTGCGCGTTCTCTGCGGCTAGGTAGGGGAAGAACGCGTTCTCGGGCAGCAGCGGAAAGACGGACTGCACGCCCGCAGCCTTGAACCGCTCAACGGCCAGTTGCGCGTCCGAGCTGGTGGTGGCTGATTGGGACGGGTTCCCGGCCACCGTGGTGACCTGGGGCGTGATCCCCGCCCTCCTGAGGTCGGGCAGCAGGTAGGAGTTGAGCGCGGCCTGGTCGCCGGCCTGGTCCGACACAACCACCCCGACCTTCTTGCCGTGACCCAGCCGGCCCGAACTCAGGCCCCACTGCACCGTGGCGGCCAGCACGGGCGACTGGTCGGGGCCCGTCCACCACAGGTAGGGCGAGCCCATTTGCGTCCAGTTCGTCGTCGTGGACCACGCGCTGATCAGTGGCGTGTGGCCCTGCGCGGTGAGGCACAGCTGGTTGTCCTGCGTCCACGTCCCGATGCCGTCAAGGACCGCGAACACCTCCGGGCTCCCCTGCGTCCACTGCTGGCACAACGACTGCATGTTCGCGTTGTTCGACGGGTCGAAGCTGACGATCATCGCGTTGATCTTGCGGCCGTTGATGCCGCCTGCCTTGTTGATCTGGTCGACAAAAAGGTGAATGGACGCAGTCTGCTCGTTGTATTCCTTGTCCTGGGCGAACCCGAACCGCCCCGCCTCGCTGTTGATGGCCACGACGGGGAACACGATGTTGATGGCGGTCGCGCTGATCCCCCTCGTGCTGGTGCTGGCCTGGCTGACCGGCGTGCCGGCGGCGGTGGCGCTCGCCACCTCGGCCGCACCGGCGCTGCCGGCCCCGCCGGGTGTCCCCGACGGCGCCAGGAGGAGCCACGCCACGAGGGCGACGACGATGGCGATGACGATGACGGCCGTGCGCACCTGCATCGCGGGGGGCGGCGCCGCAGGCGCCGCCAGGAACGGCCCAACGGCGCCAGCGGGTGGAACGCCCCCCGGCGCGCGGAAACATCCAAGCTCGCTTCCATCCTCACCCTCCTTCGTTGCGGTCTGTGCCGCCGTCCCCAGCGATCGGTCCTGACGCCATCAGGGCCTCGTCGCTCGCACCAAGGTAGGCGGCCAGGGCCTTGGAGTCAGCGCGGACCACCTCGGGTGGCCCCGCCGCGACCACGCGCCCCAACTCCATGACGACGACCGTGGAGCAGAGCTCGAAGACGAGCGGCACATCGTGCTCGACCAGGACGATGGTCGTGTCGGCGACCTGGTGCAGGCGTCGCAGGAGTGGGATGAACGCCTCGGCCTCGCGTTGGGCGATCCCTGCTGTCGGCTCGTCGAGCAGGAGCAGCCGAGGATGGGCCAGGACGATGGAGGCGAGGTCCACGACGCGGCGTGTCCCGGTCGACAACTCGGCGGTGCGGTGGTGGCGGAAGCGTTCGAGCCCGAAGGCGGCGATGACCTGGTCCACCGCCTCCAGCTTCCGCCGCTCGGCCCGGCGGGCCCACGGGAGGCGGAGCGTGGTGGGCAGCACCGCCACCTCGTGGCGCGCGTCCTCGCAGAGAAGCAGCACGTCGAGCACGGTCAGCTCGGGATAGAGCCGGCAGTCTTGGAAGGAGCGGACCATCCCGACGCCGAGGCGCTCCTCGGGTAAGTACTCAGTGAGGTCGGTACCGTCAAGACGCACGCGGCCCGACTGCGGTGGCACCAGCCCTGAGATGACGTCGAGCGTCGTCGTCTTACCCGAGCCATTGGCGCCGATGAGGCCGACGATCGCGCCCGGCTCGGCGTCGAACGTCACGCCATTGAGCGCGTGCACGCCGCCGAAGTGCACGTTCACCCCGTCGACACTGAGGCGCGCGGGTGGCGCGCGGGCGCTGCGGCGGTGTCCCGCGGGGCCACCGCCGTCATTGGTCGGCTCCGTCGGCGAGCAGCGAGGGTGCGACCGGCGGCCCGGCGCGGCGGGACGCCAGACGTTCTTGGGCGGCCCGGATCGCGACGGCGACCAGGTCGCCGAAGCGCCGGAGCAGTTCGGCCAGGCCGCCGGGCAGATACAGGATGAAGGCGATGAGCCCGAGGCCGCTCGTGATGAATTGGATCGTCGGGTTTGAGCCGAAGATCGCCGGCAGTCCCTCGAGGTAGAGGGCGCCCAGGATGGCGCCCGGGATGGAGCCCAGGCCGCCGATGACCACCATAGAGATGATGACGAACGAGGTCGTCGGGTCGAAGGTCAGGTCGGTGTTGTTGAGCTGCTGGGTGGCGAAGGCGAAGCAGACCCCCGCGTACCCCGCCATGAACCCCGACAGTCCGAAGGCCAACAGCTTCGTGCGCAGGATCGGGATGCCCATCGCCGCCGCACCCAGTTCGTTGTCGCGCACGGCGACCAGGCGCCGGGCCACGCCCTTGTCGCGCCAGATCCGGACCATGTAGACGGACAGGAGCAGGACGCCGAGTGAGAACCACGCGAAGGACCGCTGCGAGCTCAGGCTGATGCCGAACAGCGAGGGTCGGCTGACAAAGGTGTAGGCCGGGTTGGGCAGCCCCGTGCACAGGGTCTTGTTGATCCCGGGCACGGTGATGCAGGGGGTCGCCAGCACTGCGTTCTGCATGAAGATGGCGAACGCCAACGTGGTGACGGCGAGGAAGAGTCCGGGCATGCGCAACGCGGGGAGCCCCACGAGGATGGCCACCAGCGCGGTGACCGCACCGCCGTAGAGCATCACGAGGGGCAGGGGCAGCGAGCTCCCCAGGTGGACCGCCACAAGCGCGCCCACCGCGACCAGCCCGAATTGCCCGAGCGAGACCTGGCCCGCCCAACCGGTGAGCATCGTCAAGGACAGGGCGACGACCGCATAGATGCAGATCTGGCTGAAGAGGACGTCGTTGCCGACGGAGAGGACGAAGGGCATCAGCACGGCGGCCACGACGACGAGCCCGATCCCCGACATCGAGACCCGGCGACGCAGTTGGTCGACGCCGGCCCGCATCGTCGTCACTGCGCCGTGCTGCCAGGTGCTCCGCTCCGCCGTCCGGGCCCCCTTGCGCAATGCACGGACACGCACGAGCAAGACGACCATCACCACGAGGAAGACCACGAACTGCTGCTTGGCCGGCGACGGGACGTTCCAGGCGAGCACCTCGAGGAAGACCCCCATCCCGACGCCGGCGATGAACGCGACGGTCAGGTTGACCATGGCGCCGATGAGTGCCGCCGTGAGCGCGTAGAGGAGGAGGTCGGGCGAGAGCGCCTGCGTCAGGGCGCTGGTCTGGTTCGGAGCGTTGAGAATGGCAGTGAAGGCCGACAGCGCGCCGGCCACCGTCCAGGTCAGGGTCGAGGTGCGGCGGATCCAGACACCCGAGAGGCGGGCCGAGTCGGCGTTCTCCGACATGGCGCGCATGGCCAGGCCCCACGAGGTGAACCGGACCGCCAGGACCAAGCCCGCGGTGACGATGGGGGCCACGATCAGCGTGAGCACTTCGGTGGGCGTGATGATGAAGGGACCGAGCGAGAAGGACAAGTCGAACGGCACGGGGACGGGCTTGTAGAGGTTGGACGGCCGGATGAAGGGCAGCGCGGTGAGGGCCAGCAGCACGTAGCTCAACCCGATGGTGGCCACCATCACGAGCACCCGGGGACGGCTGAAGAGCCGGCGCAGCACCAGCTCCGAGAGAGCGCCGACGAGGGCGGCCAGCGCGACGGACGCCGCCAGGGAGAACCAGTAGTTGAACTTGAAGTCGGCCGTGAGCTTGACGAGGAACACGGCCGCGATGACGCCGATCTGGCCCTGGGCGAAATTCAAGACCCGGTTGGTCCGGTACACCAGGACGAGACCGAGCGCCAGCAGCCCGTAACCAAGGCCATAGAAGACGCCCTGGACGAGAACGAAGTCGGGCGCCGAGAGTGCGAGCAAGGCCTAACCCAGGCCTGCGGCCGCAGTGCCGAGGAAGACGGGGCGCAGGAGATCGTCGCGCGCCATGAGCTCGGCGGTGGGGCCGTCGAAGCGGATCTCGCCCCGCTCCATGAAGAAGCATCGCTGGGCCAGGCTCAGCGCGCGGTTGAGGCTCTGCTCGACCAAGATCACCGTGGTCCCGGACTCGTTGATACGCCGCACCATGCCCATGAGCCGCTCCACGGTCATGGGTGCCAGCCCGAGTGCGAGCTCGTCGATCATCAGCAGGCGTGGACCCGTCATCATCACGCGGGAGAGGGCGAGCATCTGCTGCTCCCCGCCTGAGAGTGTGCCCGCGGGCTGGTCCAACCTCTCGGCGAGCTCGGGGAAGGCCTCCAGCGCCTCGTCGTGGGCCCGACTGGCGCGGGCGCGATCGCGCCGCAGCGTATGACCCCCGATGCGCAGGTTGTCGTGCACGCTGAGCCCCGGGAAGGTCATCTTGCCGCCCACCAGGAGGGCCACCCCTTGGTCGATGATCTGCTCGGGCTCCAGGTAGGTGGCGTTCATGCCGAAGATGCGGATCACCCCACGGTGAGGGTGGGACAAGCCCGAAACCGCACGCAGCAGCGTCGACTTGCCCGCCCCGTTCGTCCCGAGCAGCGCCACCATGTCCCCGTCCTCAATCTCGAGGTTGACGTCGAAGAGGACCTGGTTGGTGTCGTAGAAGAAGTCGACGTTGTGGATCTGCAGGGCAGGGATGCCGCCTCCGGCCTCACGCCGCTTGCCCTCCGTGTAGCGCTCGATCACATCCTCAATCACGAGGGTGATGTCCCGGCGCACGCTGCGCGACCCGATGACGAGGAGGAGCCCGCCGACCGCACAGACGGGAAAGATCAGCGTGAGCGCCACGATGATGCCGTGCAGGCCGCCGATGGCGTCGGACACCGCACCCAACACCACCGAGCCGGCGAAGCCGCCGAAGACGAGCGAATAGACGCCGAACATGGCGAAGCAGATGGTGCGCATCTCTGGTGGGGCGGTCGCAGCGAGGGTGAGGAAGATGCAGATGGCGAGCGGAGACACCGCCGCATTGGCCAGGAACTGGAGGGTCACGACCATCCAGAGCTGGGGCATGTAGAGCGACAGCACGTACAGCCCCCCGTAGGCCGTGATGCAGATTCCGGCGATGACGAGCGGGCGCTGGGGCGCGCGACGGAAGTAGCGATCACCGAACACGTAGGCCAGCGGCAGCCCCAGGAAGGCGGCCAGTCCGATGATGGCGTACACCTCACTGCGCTGGGCCGTGTTGAGGTGGAACTTGTCGATGAAGAACAAGTTTCCGAACAATGGCGCACCCGTCCCGGCGAAACCCAAGATCGCGACGGCCACGAGCTCGTAGTACAGCGAACGGACCCGGAGCAGCCTCGTGACCGCCGAACCGAGCAGGACCCGGGGCGCCTTCTCCTGCTGGGACTGGAGGTCCATGCCCGACGCCTTGAGGATGTGACTGCTCTCATTGGCTCCCTTCTCGGGTTCCCGGAGCGTGAACAGGGCGAAGCCGAGTGGGATGCCGGCCAGCGCGACCAGCAGCCCGTAGCGCCAGTTGTGCGCGATCGTCACGACGTAGCCGAAGATCAGGATCCCGACCGTCTGCGAGAGCGGGTCCGAAAGGTTGTGCCAGCTGAAGATCCGTCCCCGACCCTCGGTCGGGTAGGCGTCGGCCAGGTATGAGTTGTGCACCGTGTTGTTCACTCCGGTGCCCACCGAGGCCGCCAGATAGAGGAGGGCGAACCACCAGACATTGGGCGAGATCGCCATGAGGCTGCCGAAGCCCGCGAAGATCAGGAGCGCGACACCTGCCACCAGCTTGCGGCTGCCGCGGTCTGCCCACAGGGCGAGGGGGACGGCCCACAAGAGCTGCGACACCTGGGCGATGAAGGCCACCGCCCCCAGCGACGCGTTGGACATGTGGAACGAGGTCTCGAGGTTCTTGCCGACCAGGGCGATCCCGTTGCCGAAGGTGCCGGGCACGAGGGCCGCCGCTGTCATGAGGACGAGCGGCGAGTAGCCCGAGTGCCGGAGGATGCCGAGCAGAGGTGGCGGCTTGCCCTCGCCCGTCCCGGGCATGACCTCCAGGTCGGCGACCACGTCGGCGTCCTTGACGTGGGCCACCGCCTCCTGCAGCAGATCCTCCGGGACCGCGAAGTCGAACAGCGGATCGTTGGGCACTGCCGCGGGCACTCTATCCCTGACATCGGCGTCAGGTCTGGGTAGCTGACCTCACGGACGGGTCGACCGTCGCCACGGTGAGCGGTCCCTCGGGCATCACGGCGACCCGCGCCCCGGGGCCGAGACGGTCCAACGCCGCCGCTGTCGCGCCGTCGAGATCGGGCGCCGGCACGAGCAGAGCGCCCTCAATCTCCGCCGGGTCCAGCCCCGCGCTGTGGAGGTACACCTCCACCCGGGAGAGCACGCGCCCAGCACCTGGGCCTGCCAGCGGTCGAGCTCGGGTCCCCCGGACGCACCGGCGAGCTCGGCCGGAGTCGACGCTCCCCCGAGCAGGCGGGCGAACGCCCCGCCTGCGGGCATCCCGTCCTCGCAGGCCGCGGCCATGACGACCGTCCCGGCGTCGCGGACGATCCGCTCGGCCGCGGCCATGCCCTTGACCGCCTGGTAGAGGTTGCGATCGAGCGGGTAACCGCCGTTGGTCGACACGACGAGATCGAAAGGCGCGCCGACCTTCGCGGACGGCGGAGGCCTGCACGTGCGCGCAGGCGGCGTCGTGTGCATCGGGCAGCGGCCCTGCGAAGACCGCGGTCACCTGGCGGGCCCGGTTGATGGCGACGTCGAGGGACAGGTGCGGCGGGGCCAGTGCCGTCGCGGCCCGGACGAAGTCGTGCACCGGGTTGCCGGTGCGGGTGACGAACGTGGCGCGGGCATCTGCGATCCGGCGAGGATGGTGCGCCTCCAGGATGGTCTCGGTGGCGGCCAACCCCGGGCAGACCCCCTTGGGGCCGCCGCTGAAGCCAGCGAAGAAGTGCGGCTCCACGAACCCGGTCACGATGCGCACGTCCGCCTCGACGTACTCGCGCTGCAGCAGGACCGGGGTCCGGTCCACCTCGCCCACCCGCACGTGCGCGTCGCTCGTGGCATCGTGGTCCACGACCGTGTAGCGCGCCACGATGGCGGCACCGATCAGCTCCTCCATCTCCGCCGCAGTGGCCTGGCGGTGGGTTCCGGTGGCACATAAGAGGGTGATGCGGTCGTCGGGCACGCCGGCACGCGCCAGCGCAGTCAGCAGCGGCGGGAGCACGGTGCGGTTGGGCATGGGCCGGGTCAGGTCCGGGAACGCCACCGCCACTCGGACGCCACGCCCCAACAGATCGCCCAGTGGCGGACCGGCCGCCGGACGTTGCAGCGCCTGGGCAATGGCCCCGGCCTCGTCATCGAGGCCTGGTTCGTCCACCGGCAGCACGACCTCCGCCGTGTCGGGCACCTCCACCGAGGTCCCGTGCCGGCCGTAGGCGAGCGGGACGCGCACTGGTCAGGACGTGCTGCGGTCGGATCCGGGGAGCGAGTCCGTCGCGGCCATCACGGCCTCGGCCAGGTGGTCGACGCGCTGCCGCAGGCCTCGGTAGACCTCGACCGCCGCCGGATCCGGGTCGATCACCGCCTCCACGGGGTCGAGCTGGTCGAGCGTCAGCCCCATGCCGAGCGCCTTCCCGGCCAGCAACGCGGCGCCGGCCGACGCCGCCTCGCCCGAACGGTGGCGCAGCGCGGGCACCCCCAGGACGGAGGTGAGGACCTCGACCCACACCGGCAGTCCCGAGCCGACTCCGCCCAGCGTCACGCCCGCCGCGGTCGATCCGCCCAGGCGCCCAACCGTCACCACCTCCATCACCCGCAACACGTCCCAGGCCACCGATTCCATCACCGCGCGGGCCAGGTCGCTCGGCCCGTGAGCGGCGCCCAGCCCCATGAAACCTGCCCGCACGTCGTCGCGCCACCACGGGGCGCGGGCGCCGTCGAGCCAGGGGACCGCCACCACGCCGCGCGCGCCCGGGCGGGCTCTCCCCCGCCAGGCGGGCCAGCTCCTCGGGTGTGCGGTTGATCAACCGGCCCAGCCAGGCCAGGAAGGATCCCGCAGAGGACAGCCCGCCCTCCAGGAGCCAGCCCCCGTCCGCCGCCCGCGTCACCACCGCGCCCGCCGGCGAGGGAACCGGGCGCTCGTGCACGGGGACCGACACGTTGCCCGTCGTGCCCCAGCTCACCATCGGGTGGTCCTCCGACGCGCCCGAGCCCAGCACCTCGCACTGGCGGTCGCCCGCGCCGATGACCACCGGGGTGCCGGGGCGGAGTCCGAGCTCGGCGCCCGGCACGGATTTGAGCTGACCGACCACGGTGTCGGAGGCCACCACAGTCGGGAGCTTGCCGAGCCCGGGACCGGCCAGCTCCCGCACGGCATTGCCGTCGAAGTCATACAACCCGCTGCGCGACGCGAACGTGGCGTCCGTCACGATCTGGTCCGTCATGCGGTAGACGACCAGGTCCCGCGGCGACAAGATGACGTGGGCCGCCTCCATGCGCTGGGGCTGGTTCTCGTCCAACCAGGCGAGCTTGGCCGCCACCGCTCCGGCGTCGAGCGGGATCCCCGTGCGCGCACGGTTGATGTCATCGCCACCCATGCGCTCGGCCAGGGCCCGTGCCGCAAGCGCGGCGCGGTGGTCGGACCACAAGATGCCCTTGCCGATCGGGTCTCCCTGTGCATTCACCGGGACAAAGGTCTGCCGGGCGCCCGAGCAGGCGACGACGTCCACCTCGGCGAACGCCCGCGGCGCCTGGGCCCGAGCCTCGGCGCAGGCGATGACCAAGCTGGTCCACCAGCGCAACGGGTCCTGCTCGGCCCAGCCGACCTGGGGATGCGTCGTGGTCAGCTCGGAACGGGCCAGGGTGACCAGGCCTCCGTCACCCCACAGACCGACCTTGGTGACGGTCGTGCCGAAGTCGATGGTGAGGATCACCGCTCGTGCACCAGTGCGCCCACGAGACCAGCCATCTCGGCCGGGTCGGTGTCCTGGTAGACGGTGCGACCCATGGCCATACCGGCGCCTCCGCCCGCCATGACGTCGCGCACCTCCTCGAGCACGTGGTCGCGGCCCTCCCCCGTGCGGGGTCCACCCAGAAACAGCACGGGTACACCGACGCTCGCCACGACGCGGGCGACGGCACGCTGGCGTTCGGCACCCGGGCTCGCGGCAGGGACGGGAACCTTGAGGAGCGGCGCGCCCGATGTCGTGCGCGATGACGGCGGCCAACACCACGGCGTCGACGTCCCGTCGGATCCGGCCCTCGTGCCACGCCAGAGGTTCCACGAGGGCCTCGAGCCCCGCCTCGCGGGACTGTTCGAGCACCTGGCCCAACAGTTCCAAGGCGGACGCCGTCACCGGGTCGCCGAAGTCGATGCGCGTCATGTGCTTGATCCCCGTCCATCCATCGGAGGCGGCCCGGCCCACGCTGGCCACCAGGCGGTCATCGAGCTCGAAGGCGGAGCCAGCCAGGCCGGTCCGGTTGAGCGAGAGGTAGGTGCGGTGCCGCGCGGCGATGTGGCCCCCTTCGGCGAGGGCGGTCAGCGGTTGCGCGGTGGCCAGGATCCCGTCACAGAACGGCAGGGCCTGGGCCAACGAGCCGAAGAACTCGGACCAGTTCTCCGTCGTCAACACGGCACGGGCGCGGTGGTCCGCGGCGAGGACGAGGGCCGGGATGGGCAGCGGCCCCGATCCGGTCACCCGGCGCCGGCCAGCGCCAGCACGACCTTGGCGACGGAGGAGAAGTCTTCCCGTCCGTAACCAGCCGTGCTGGCCGCCGTGAGCAGCTGGCGCGCGGTCGCCGTCGTGGCCGCAGGCACGCCGCAGCGCGCCGCGTAGGCGAGGGCGAGGTCGAGGTCCTTGGCCATCAGGTCGGTCATGAAGCCCGGCCGCCAGCCGTTCGATGCGGGGCTGTCGGGGACGACGCCGGGCACCGGCAGGCGGGTCCGCACCGCCACGCAGTCGCCGGTGGCGTGGGTGAGCACCTGGTACAGCTTGTCCATGTCGACCCCGGACTTGACCGCCAGGGCCGTGGCCTCAGCCGTCGCCGTCATCTGCGCGGCGTAGATCAGCTGGTTGCACAACTTGACCACCTGGCCCATGCCCGGGCCCCCCACGTGCACGACGAGATTCGAGAACGGTTCGAGCGCCGGCATGGTGTCGGCCAGGACGCCGGCATCGCCGCCCACCATCAAGGTCAGAGTCCCCTTGTGCGCGCCGGCCGTGCCTCCCGACAACGGGGCTTCGAGGTAACGCGCCCCGATCGCACCGACGCGGGCGTGCTGGGCTCGCTCGACTTCGGGGTCGATGGTCGAGCAGTCCACCACGGTCTTCCCAGGCCCCAGCACCGGGAGCATGTCGTCCACGACCTCGAGGACCTCGGGTGAGTTGGGGACGCATAGCAGGACGACTTCCGATGCCTCCGCCACGCCCCGCGGCGAGCCTCCGTCGGTCGCCCCTTGGGACACTGCGGCGTCAATTGGGCCGCGGCCACGCGACGCAACCGTCACGTCGTGGCCGGCCGCGACGAGGTGGCTCGCCATCGGCAGCCCCATGGCGCCGAGCCCGATGAATCCGATGTGCATGCGTGATCCTCCAGACGCCATGGCTGCCCTACGCGAATTGGGGCAGCCACTCCGCCGTGCCGGCGAGGAGCCCGTCGACCATGTCCTCCATGGTGCGCAAGTCGCCCCGTCCGGCCAGCGGGTCGAGAGCGAACGCCTCGCCAGCCAGCGATCGATCACCCCGGAGGGCGGCCTCGATCGTGAGCTCCTGGGTGGCGACATGGCGCCGCACGATCTCGTCGTAAGGGTGTGGCAGGACGGAGCGGTCGCGCCCTCGGATGCCATCTCCGTCGATGACGCAGATGGACTCGATCACCACGTCGGGCGGCAAGCCGACAGCCTGACCGGTGTTGGGGATATTCACCGGGGCCTCGAATGGCTCCCCGGTCAGCATGGCCTGGATCATCGGCGAGGGGAGTTCCCCCGACTGCCAGGTCTGGAGGTCCTTGGTGCCCGCCAGCCACGCATCGACGTCGGCCACGTACTCGGCTTGATGCGCCTCACGCCGGGAGATCGGACTCAACTCGATGTTGTACGCCGATCCCCAGCCCGACTCGGCGGTGAGGGCGAAGGGCACGAACTCGGCGAGATGGCGGTCCCCGGCGGCCGGGAAGGTCCCCCACCGGTCGAGCAGCGTCAGCTTGAAGAGGTGACGCTGCGCAAAGTCGAGCTTGGAGAACTTCTCGGCCTCGGGGCGCCCCTCGAACGGGGCCAACGACTCCAGACCGCCCACCTCGTCGACAAGGGTGCGCACCGCGTCGAACCCATCGGTGCCGTCGACCTCGAGCGAGGTCAGTACCGGGAAGTGGTTGACGCCGGTCACCGACGCCGAGACGGCCTCGAACGGGCGGCCGAGCGCGATGGCCAGGTCCATGCAGAAGTTTCCGACCTCGTGGCACAGCCCCACTGTCTTGATGCTGGTTTCGCGGCATACCGAGCGGGTCAGGGCGGTCATGGGGTTCGTGATGTTCAGCATCCAGGCGTCGGGGCAGCACTCCTCCATCGCCTTGGCGATGCCGACGAGGACGGGGATGTTGCGCAGCGCACGGTTGACGCCCCCGGGGCCGACGCTGTCACCCACGGTCTGCGTGATGCCGTGCGCCGCGGGCACGTCGAGGTCCACCGCCATGGAGCGGAAACCTCCGGTCGAGATGCACACGATGACGAAGTCGGCGTTGTCGAGGGCGGCCCGAAGGTCCGTCGTGGTGGCGACGGTGGCCTTGGCCTCCATGGCGTCGTTGAGCTTGCGGGCGAGCGCCTCCATCTTGGGGAGCGGCCTGGGGTCGATGTCCTGGAGCACGAGATGCATGCCCGCCAGCGCAGGCGTCCCGAAGAGGTCCGCCATCAGCTCGGGTCCCCACTGATAGCTGCCGCCGCCGACGATCGTCACCTGTGTGCTCACGCTGCCACAGTACAGTGCCGGTCGTGAGCAGCCTCGGGCGCCGAGCCCCGCTGGCGCTGGCCGCCGCCTTCGCAAGCAGCGGCGTCGTGCACCTCGTCCGCCCGCAGGTGTTCGCGGCGACCATGCCGCGGGCCATCCCCGAGAAGCATCACACGAACCTCATCTACCTGAGCGGACTGGCCGAACTGGCCTGCGCCGCCGGGTTGGTCCGCCGCTCCCGCTGGGCCGCCGCGGCCAGCGTCGCCGTGCTGGCGGGCGTCTTCCCCGCCAACGTGCAGATGGCTCTCGATGCCGGAACGGGGCGCAACCCTGGTCTGGCGGACAACCGCGCCCTGGCGTGGGCCAGGCTTCCGCTGCAGCCGCTGCTGATGTGGGCCGCGCTCCAGGCGCGTCCCGATGAGCGCTGACTCCCATGGAGATCCGGGCACTCCGCCCCGGTGACGACCGGCTCGTCACGGCGGCCTCCCACCTGTTGGACGGACCGGCACAGCCCGACGCAACGGCGCGGTTCCTCGCCGCGGACGGCCATCACCTCCTCGTCGCCTACGAGGGCGAACGGGCCGTCGGGTTCGTCACCGGCGTGGAGGTGACGCATCCCGACAAGGGCACCGAGATGTTTCTCTACGAGCTGGCGGTCGACGAGGATGCCCGGCGCCGCGGCATCGGGCGGGCGCTCGTGGAAAGACTGGCCGCGCTGGCCCGCGACCTGGGGTGTTACGGGATGTGGGTGGTCACTGACGATGACAACGAGCCCGCTCGGGCCACCTACGAAGGGACGGGGGCGCTTCCCGAGACGGGTCAGGTCGTGGAGGTGTGGACCTTCTGACCAGGAACCGGGACCGACCGCCCACGCTCACCCGAGTCGCTTCTCGCCCCAGAAACACGCGAACGGGTTGTCGTTGTACGGCGGCACGTCCACGTACCCCGCGGAGCGGTAGAGACGTCAGCGCGTGCACCTGCTTGGGACCCGTGTCGAGGCGCACGGACGGGTAGCCCAGGGCACGCGCCGTGTCCTCGAGGGCGTTGAGGAGCGCCCCCGCCACGCCTCGTGAGCCGCGCCACGGGGCGGACGTACATGCGCTTGATCTCCGCCACGCCGTCGGAGAGGCGGCGTAGCCCTCCCCCGGCGACCGCCGCCGCACCCTCGTAGCCCACGAGGTAGGCGCCGGCGGGCCCGCGCAGCTCGGCCGGCCGCAGCGGCGGGTTGTCGAGCCGGCTCATCGTCTCGTAGGCGTCGTTGAGCTCGGCCCGCATGGCCGCCAGGAGGTCGGCGGCCGGGAGCTCCGCTGGGTCGCAAAGCTCGAAGCGGAGCGCGCTCACACCACCCGATCGGGATGCAGCGTCTTGGCCATGCGCCGCATCCCGTCGCGCCAGGGAACGGTCGTGGGCCCCGCAATCTGGTGCATGCGGGTCGTGTCGATTTCCACGCTATCGATAGTGGACTCCGTCGGCTCGAACCGGGCCTCCACTCCCGCCAGCCCCGCCAGGTAGGTGCACCACTCCTCGATGCTGACCGGCTCACTCCCGCCCCAGTTGACGGTCACGGCCGGGACCGACGCCGCCGCGAGCAGGCGGGGCACCATGGCGGCGATATCGTCCGCATGCAGCGGGTGATAGACGCTGGGCGCGTTGACGTGGACCGGGATGGCGTGACCCGAAAGCAGCATGTGCAGGTGGATCGCCGGCCATCCTCCGTTGTCGCCGTAGGGAACCGACAGGCGGGCGATCGTGGTCGGAAGCCCGAATCGCTCAGCCCCCCATCGCGCCGTCCCTTCCGCCGCGATCTTGCAGATGCTGTAGGTGCGCAGGAAGGGCCACACGCCGTGGTTGTCGCCCAGCGGCCCATCCTCTTTGAAGACCCGGTGCCCGTCGGGCTTGTAGACGGCGGTGGACGAGCAGTGCAGGAAGGCGCGGGCGCGGCAGTGGTGCTCCATGAGATGGGCGAGACCACCGCTATTGGCCGCCAGGTCCCCCTCCCAGTCGTTGGTCTTGGCCACTGCGAAATTGAGCACGTAGTCGGCGTCCTGCGGTAGGCCACCGACATCGCCCGACATCAGGTCGACCGGCACGCATTCGACTCCGGCGGTCTCGAGCTCTGCTCTGGCAGCGGCGTCTGAGAAGCGAGCTGCCCCGACGACGTGGTTGTCACGCGCCAGCGCCGTCGCCAGCGGGCGCGCCACCTGTCCGGTCACGCCGGTGACGACAATCGTTCTGCCTTGGAGTTCTTCGGTATTCATGGGTCCCTTTCGTAGTCGCTACGCTGCCGGCGTGCACCTCTTCGCCGCGTTCTTGGGAGGCGACCTCCCGGGCCGCATGGGCGAGGACCACGAGGTCGTCTTCGTTGTGGCCGAGGACATGCTCAGCGCCCGCCGGGCGGCGAAGGCGAAGTGGGGCGGGAACGGCCGGCCCCACGTCGATGCCCTCACCCGTCTCGACGCGATCGACGGCTTCGCCATCGGGCTGGAGGAGCGCGGCGGCGGCGACACCACGACGACCGAGGGTTACAACAGTGAGCCCTCAGACGACGGGTGAGAGGCCTCCGTCGAGGTTGATGGCCGTCCCGGTGAGGTAAGAGGCGCGGGAAGACAGCAGGAAGCACCCCAGGTCGGCGAACTCCTCGGCGCGCCCGAAGCGGCCGAGCGGGATGCCGGCGTTCTTGGCGAAGCGCTCGTAGAACTCCTCCAGTTCGACGCCGCCCGCGGCGGCGCCTCGGACCCATTGCCCGCTCTCGATGAGCCCGATGAGCACGGCGTTCACCCGGATGCCGTCGGGCGCGAGCTCCTTGGAGAGCGCCTTCATGAGCGCCATGCCGGCCGCTCGGGTGACCGAGCTCGGTTCGCTGGCGGGCCCCGGTCCTTTCGCCCCGATGGCCAGGGTAAACAGCACCGAGCCCTTGGCCGCTCGGAGTTCGGGCAGCGCCAGGCGGGTCAACCGAACAGCGGCCATCAACTTCAGCTGAAAGTCCGCCTCCCAGGCGGCGTCGTCGATTGACTCAAGACGCCCCGCCGCGGAGCGCCCCGCGTTGTGGACGAGGCCGTCGATGCGCCCCCACCGCGCCACTGCGGCGTCGACAAAGCCCTCGATGTCCTCGGGCCGGGAGACATCGGCCCGTCGTGCCAGTACGTCACCACCCTGGGCCTGCAGGCTCTCCTCGGCTGCGCCCAGCCGCTCCTCATCCCGGCCGCAGATTGCGACAGCCGCCCCCTCCCGAGCCAACCGCTGCGCGAGCGCGAGGCCGAGGCCGTCAGTGCCTCCCGTGACGAGCACCGCCTTGCCCGCAAGCTCGAGGTCCATGGTCACTCCTCCTTCGTCGTGGCGGAGACCACGCCCGCCACATACGCGTCGGCCTGCGCCTGCGAGCGCAGTCGCACGAACCGCAGGGCCGCCCAGCGCGGGTCGTGCTCCGCCTCGCTGTAGCGACGACGGTAGACCCGGTGGCGCGTCGCCGCCCAGGAAATGATCGACTTCTCTGGGTTCAGCGACCACAGGTTGGAGAACGGCTCCTTGTTGCCGTTCCACAGCTCCTCGCGTGTCACGACCCGCCGCACCGTCCGGCGGACGGTGCGCGCGAGCACGGTGGCATAGGGGAGGTCGAACCAGATGACGGTGTCCGCCCTGGCCCAGACGATGTCCCGCACGGCGGAGTAATTGCCGTCGACGACCCAGCGCTCCGCGGCGGCGACCTCAGTCACCCGCGCACGGAATTCCTCGTCGCTCAGCGGCGTCCACCCCGGTTGGTGAAAGATCGAGTCGAGCTCCACATGGAGAGAGCCCAGCGCCTTGGCGAGGGAAATGGCCAGAGTCGTCTTTCCCGACCCCGTACATCCCACGACAACGACCCGTTCGATCTCAACGCTCCTGCTCGGTCGGCCGGACCAGGATCTCGTTCACGGCCACCCGGCGCGGTTGCGTCACCGCATACCGGATGCTCTCGGCGATGTCCTCGGCCTGGAGGATCTCTATGCCGCCGAAGGTCTGGGCCATGCCCTCGAGGATCTCCGGTCGGTTGTGGAAGGCCAGCTCCGTCGCGGTCGCCCCCGGCTCAATGAGGGTCACTCTGACGTGGCGGGTCGTGACCTCTTGGCGGAGAGACTCGCTGAAAGCATTGACGCCGTGCTTCGTCGCGTTATAGACGCCGCTGTTGAGGCGCGCCACCCGCCCGGCGACGGAGCTGATGTTCACGAGGTCAGCGACGGAGCGCGGCTCGTTCTCTGCCGCGGCGAGCAGATGCGGCAGCGCCGCGTGGGTGCAATAGAGCAGTCCGAGGAGATTGATGTTCACCATGCGCTGCCACTCCTCAATGGGTGCGCCCACGATGGGCCCGAGCAGCATGACGCCTGCGTTGTTGACCAGCGTGTCGAGCCGTCCGAGCTCGGCTACCGCAGTGGCGACGGCGCGCTCCGCCTCGGAACGGTCGGTGATGTCCGCCTCGATCACCAGGGTCTGGCTGGTCCCTCCGATGCGCTCGGCCAGGGCCTCCAGCCGGTCGCGTCGCCGGGCCACGAGCGCCACGGCTGCGCCCTCCGCGGCCAGCACCAGGGATGTGGCTTCGCCGATGCCGCTGCTCGCACCGGTCACAAGGGCGACCGTGCCTTCCAGTCTGTTCGTCACTGCGTCTCCACCTCGGTCTCCAGGCTGCCGTGATCGGCCGCCACCACGGTCTAGCGGACCGCTCGGCGACCCGGATCGCCCACGGAGCCGGCGAGAACGGGACTACCCCGGCTTCGGCTCCGCGTCCGTATCCTTCGTCGCCTCGGCTCCGCCTGACACCTCGGCCTCGTCAAACGGCTCGATCCCGAACAGCCCGACCGGCGTGCCGATGTCCGATGGCACACGCGTTGGGGTGTCTCGGTTGAGCGTCTCGCCCCGGAAGAAGGCTGGCCGCAGCTGGGAGTAGATGAGCATGAGCACGATGCCAAGGAGGACTGCTCCGGCATCCAGCACGAAGACGCCGCCCATGTGCCAGTGCGTGACCGGCATTGCCCAGGTGGTATAGGAGTTAACGGGCTTCCAGTAGTACCAGAACGCCCATCCCATGGCGAACCACAGCATCAGCCACCCGGCGCCTGGCAGGATGCCACGCAGCCAGAGGTTCCGGCCACTCTCGGTCAGCGTGCGGCGGTAGTACCAGACACAGGAGAGCCCAGTCAGCCCGTAGTAGAACGCGATCCACACGCCCAACGCGGACACGGAATCTCGAATCACCGCGCTGCCGTTTGAGAGGTAGTTCATCGTCACATAGAGCGCGATGGAGATGCCGCCCATGGTGAGTGTGGAGACCGTGGGCGTGAGGAAACGCTTGTGGATCCGGGAGAATGCGCTCGGGATGGCCTTGAATACAGCCATCGACAGCGTGGTGCGCGCCGTGGGCAGGATCGTCGTCTGCGTGGAGGCGGCCGCCGAGCTCAACACCATCAACACCAGCAGCTTGGTCAGGAACGTGCCGAAGCCAGAGGTGCCGAAGATGGAGCCTCCGAGCACGGTCAGCACGTCGCCGTTGTGGTTCGGGTTCGACAGCCCGATCCCCGTCGTCCCGACGCCCGCGTAGGACTGCGTCGCCATGATGACCAGCGCGTAGGTCGCGAGGAGGATGACCGTGGACGTCACCGCGGCCCGGCCAGGGATCTTGTCGCGCTCTTTGGTCTCCTCGTTCACCGACACCGCGGTGTCCCATCCCCAGTAGATGAAGAGCATCAGGGTGAAGCCGACCATGAAGCTCTCAGGTCCCGGCACGGAGAACGGATTGAACCAGGACGCGCTCGGGGTGAGGTGGCCCAGCGGGGCGGTCCCATTGCCCACCTTGAACAAGGCCACGGCAGAGAGGATCAGCAGCATCGTGAGCTCGATCCCGAGGAGGACCTTCTGCAAGTTGGCCGAGACCTCGATCCCCACGTAGCAGACGGCCGTCATAGCCACGATCCACCCGACCCCGACGAGGAGCACCCAGCCGCTGCTCGGATTGTTGGCGATGCCGTTCGCGCCGAAAAGCTGGAAGAGGTAATCGCTGGCCACCTGGGCCAGGCTGGCCATCACCAAGATGTCGGCCACGACGATCCCCCAGCCGCCCCACCAGCCGGTCTTGGGTCCGAAGGCCCGGGTGCCCCACGTGAACGTGGTGCCACAGTCGGGGTCAGCGCTGTTCAAAGCCTTGTATCCGTAGGAGACGAACAGCATCGGGACAAAAGCGATGATCGCGATGATCGGCGCCTGCAGGCCGGCTATTGCGATCACGACGAATCCGAGCGTCGCCGCCAGGCTGTACGCAGGCGCCGTCGACGCCACCCCCACCACGACCGAGGAGACGAAGCCGAGGGCACCCCCCTTCAGCCCCTTCTCGGTCCCCTCCCTACGTGCCAGCTCCGCATCGAGATGAACCATGTGCGCCCCCGTTCCAAGAGGTTGTGGCGTGCACGATACTCAACTGCCACCAGAATTGCGCCCGTTTTTTCGGTTAGATGGGCAGATCCCGACCGCGATCCCGGATCTCGCCACCATTTCCGTGGCTATTTCGAGCTCGAGAGCCTGAAATAGTCGGCTGCTACGTCCGCTCGACCTCTGCCTGCCCGATGCCATCACGAAGTTTCTGGAGGCTGGACGTCAGGAGGCGGGACACGTGCATCTGGCTGACGCCCACGGCAACCGCGATCTCAGATTGGGTGAGGCCGTCGACGAACCGCATCCGGATGATCGCCTGCTCACGCGGCCGGCAACGTGGCCAACGCGGGTCCGAGGAGTGCCCGGTCCTCCACTGAGTCGAAGTTGCCGTCCTGCTCGCCGAGCCGCGCCGAGAGCGGATCGTCTTCGCTCTCCGACGCGTCGATGGACGAGGCGCGGTAACCCTGTCCGGCCTCAATGGCCTCAATGACGGCTTCCTCGCTCGTTCCAGTCGCCTCTGCGAGTTCGGCCACGGTGGGGTTGCGACCCAGCTGTTGGACCAGGGATGCAGTCGCGTGCCCGAGCTCGAGGTAGAGCTCCTGCACTCGCCTGCTGGCACGTACTGCCCAGCCCTTGTCGCGGAAGTGACGCTTCAACTCACCGATGATCGTCCTCGTCGCAAACGCGGCGAAGTCGACTCCTCGCGTCGGATCGAAGCGGTCGACCGACTTGACCAGAGCGACGGATGCCACCTGCACGAGGTCGTCCAGCGGTTCGCCGCGGTGCAAGAAGCGCCGAGCGAGCTGGTGGGCCAATCCGAGATTGGCGGTGATCAGATCCTCGCGTGCCGCAGGATCGAGGGGTGGTCGCTCAGGTCCCGCTTCCTCGGTCTGCGGCTCGGGATCGCGTTCCCGGCCCTCGGTCACTCCGCATGCCCCCCCCGGCGCTTCCGTAACCACGACCGCACCGAGCCGTCCTGGCTCTCCTTCCCGTGCTCGTCCACCAATGCGTCGAGGATCTGCTCGCTCAACTGGGCCATCTCGGCCAGCTCCGGGGCGCCGACATCAGCGGCCGCTGCCCTCTCGAGGGTGCAGACGACCCCGAGCCCGTCTCCATTGACCGTGAGCTCGAGGCGAAGATCCCCGGACCGGGTGTCGCTTCCCTGCAGCGTCAGCAGGCACAGTTCCCCCACGGCAAGCCGCAGATCCTCCAACTCTTCGATGTCGAAGCCGGCGCGAGCCGAGACGGCACTCGTGATGAGCCTGGCCAGGACGATCAGGTCACCCTGCGCCGGAAATCTCAACTCGATCCGCGCGCCGTGTCGAGCAGCTCGGCCTGAGTGGTCACGACGCCCCCGCGGACTGCAGAGAATCGGTAATCGTGAACACGTTGGTGAGCCCAGTGATCTCGAAGATCTTGATGATCCGCGGGTCCGCCACGACGATGTGGAGATCACCACCCAGCTCGCGGCACCGCTTGAGTGCGCCGACGAGCACGCCCAGTGCGGTGGAGTCCAAGAACGTGACCCCGAGGAGGTCCAGGACAACCGTCGCCTCGCCTGTGGCGATGACGCTGTGGAGGCACTCTCGCAATTGAGGCGCCGTCGCGACGTCGATCTCCCCGCTCACGGCGATCACCGGGGGGGAGACGCCCGCCCGCTCTTCTATCCGAAACTCCTGATCCACTCCGCGCTCCTGCCTCATGTGGGGGCGTTCCCCGCGACCCTCGGGACGTCATGCAATGGCGATTGGCCCGAGCGGTTCTATAGCCCCGGGGCGGACAACCTAAACCTCCTTGGAGCCTCGCACATTCCTTGGGCTTACATCCGAGCGGTAACTCAACGACTACCTGGCGGAGGAACGACGGTGCCGCCCGAGGTCCGCCGGAGGAATAGCGTTTCCGCGAAGAGCCCGGCGGTTGCATCCGGGGGGAGACAAACGTGACCGAATCTGGAGACGAGGAGCTTCACGCCACCCCCCGGAGTGATCGCGCCGATCACGCGGAGGCGGTCGCGACCCTCGTTGCCCTCGTGTGGGTCTCAACGGTGGCCATTGTCTTCGCCATTTACGGGGGGAACGTCTCGCTTATCGGGTTTCTGGCAATCGCCCCTTTCATCGCTGCACCCTTTGCCCGACCCTCACGCGTCGCCGTCGTCGGCCTCCTGGCCGCCTTCTTTGCGCTCGTCATCAGCACGCCCCCGCATAGTTACGGGGAGTTGAACCACACGCTGCGTGTTGTCACGCAGCTGGCTGCCACCGCGCTGGCAATGTGGATCTCGTATCTCCGCGGTCAACGCAACGTCCAGCTCTGGACGGCGCGGTCAGAGACGCGGAACGAGCGGCGGCGGCGCGTGGCGGCCGAGACCGCGCAGCGGATGCAGACCATGGCGCGGGCCCTCACGACCGCAGCGGACCCTGCCCAGGTGGCCGATGCGGTGTTCGCCGCCCTGCGCGACGAGTTGCACGTCGATGCCGCCACCTTCGCCCTCCTTGACGAGCGTGGAATGCTGCGGACGCTGCGCCGGTTCGGCTATGACCCCGAGGAGCCGATCGACGGGGTACTCACCTCGCTGCGGCTCGAAGGGCCGATCCTGGGCGAGCGCATCGCGTTCTTCGCCGAGTCGCTGCTGGACCTGCAGCGCCAGCGACACGACATCTACGCCTCACTCGGTTCGAGCCGCTTCCGTGGCTTGGCCATCGTCCCGTTGGTCGTCTCCGATCACACGATCGGCGTCGTCGTCGTTCACTGGGGCAACGATCGCGAGATCACCGAGCCCGATCGAAGTTTTCTCTTCACCATCACCGGCGCGGCCGCCCAGGCTGTCGAGCGGGCCCGCCTGACACTGACCGAATTCGTCAACTTGCAACGGAGCCAACATCTGCACCAGCTCAGCTCCGCACTGGCCGCAGCAACCACGCCCGGCGACGTGGCCCATGCTGCCATTGCCGGCGGCAGGCGCGCCCTCGGGGCGCAGTCCGCAGTGGTCCGGATCCCGACCGCAAGCGAGCGGGAGCTCTCCTGCCTTGCGAGCAGTGGGCATCCGGCACTCCTTTCGCGGGTTGGTGCCCGTGGAGGACACCAACGCCGGCGCATGCTTTACACGTGGTCGCACGGTCGTGGTCACGATCGATGGTGGCGAGTCCGGCGAGGACGTCGCTGCAGAGGTCGTGCCGCGGGTGCTGGACGAGCTCGCGCAGCCGGTCACGATCGTCACTGAGCCGCTCGTCGGGAGCGTCGGGCCCCTTGGAGTGCTCTCCCTGGCCTTCGTAGCCCAGCCCGAGCCCAGCGAGCCAGACCTCCGTTTCCTTTCCACCCTGGCCGGGCTCACCGCGCAGGCTCTTGAGCGCGCCCAGGTGTTCGAACACGAAAGGGAGGCACTGCGTGACGCAGAGGCCGGCCGCGAGAGACTGTCCCTCCTCTCTGAAGTCACTCGGCTCCTGAGCTCGAGCCTCGAGCCCACAACGGTGATCCGCCGGACGATGAGGCTCGTCGAAGGACGTTTGGCGGATTCATGCGTCGTCCAGGTTCCGAGCGAGAGCGGGCTCGTCCGCCTCGACATGCGCGATCCCGGGCCGACGCCGCTCGAGCACCACAATGGAGCCGAGAGCGTCCCCTTCAGCTCCGACACGCCGGCCGCGGTCGCCTACCGGACGGGGCGGACGCAGCTGGCGCCCCTCGATGTAGGCCCGCAGAGCGTCGAGCCCGAGGGTCTCTCCACGGTGCTGGCTGTCCCGTTGACGGCCAACGGCGAAGTGATTGGCGTCATGACGTTTATCGACGGGCCGGGCCGGGTCTTCGAGGCCGACGACGTGTCGCTGGCGACCGAAGTGGCAAGCCGCGCCGGCGTCGCCCTGTCGAACGCAACACGCTTCCAGCGCGAGCACATTGTCGCCGAAGTGCTCCAACGCGCCGTGCTTCCGGACTCGCTGCCCGATGTCGAGGGGCTGCTGCTCGACGCCGAATACCGGGCAGGTGTGGCCGGAACCTACGCCGGGGGCGACTGGTACGACGTGTTCGAGTTGGACGACGATTCCGTCTTCTTCAGCGTGGGTGACGTCATGGGGAAGGGTGCGCCGGCAGCCGCACTGATGGGGCAGGTGCGCAGCGCCATCCGCGCCTACGCCGTGTCCGGCCTGTCGCCGACCAAGGTCCTGGGGTCACTCGACCTCCTTTTCGACACTCTCATCGAAGACAGGGTGGTCACTGCCGTCGTGGGGACCATCACCCCTTCCACCGGGCGTGTCGTGCTGAGCAATGCCGGCCACCCACCCCCGCTCGTCGTGCGCGCCGACGGCGGCGTGACATTCTGCCCGATGCAACGCTCGCTCCTCATCGCGGCGGGGCTCAACGGTGCGCCGCGGCCCCGGGACGAATTGGTTCTGGAACGTGGCGACTCGCTCATCATGTATTCGGACGGCCTGATCGAACGCCGGGGTGAGCTCATCACCGATGGTATGGAGCGGCTCGCCGGTATCGCAACGTCGATTGCCAGAGAGACCTGGCCCGAGCGACCCGCCGCCACCTTGGCGTCGATGCTCAGCACCGAGGAACGGGTCGACGACGTCGTCGTGCTGTGCCTCCGCTACGCCGGTGTCGGCGAGGAGCGCATAACCGCCCAGCCAGTGGGTACGACACGTGATGGCATGGCAACTCTGCATCTCGAGCCCGTCGTGGAGAGCACCCCCGTCGCACGACACTGGGTCACGGCGCATTTCCGCGATCTTCCGGCCGACGTCACCGGTTGCGCTGCACTCCTCACCTCAGAACTGGTGACCAATGCTGTGCTGCACGCTGCCACGCCGATGTGCGTCACCCTGCACATCCTCCCCGACCGCATCCGGGTGGACGTCGCCGACGGCAACCCGGCCTTTCCTTCCATTAAGGAGTACGGCAGAGAAGCAGCGACCGGTCGAGGGTTGACCCTCTTCAACACGCTCGCGTCGAACTGGGGCGTCCAAGCAGTAGACGGCGGCAAGATCGTGTGGTTCGAGTTGCCGGTCGACTTCCCCGTCTCACCC
This sequence comes from uncultured Acidimicrobiaceae bacterium, assembly GCA_963744225.1. Lineage (GTDB taxonomy): Bacteria > Actinomycetota > Acidimicrobiia > Acidimicrobiales > RAAP-2 > Bog-473. The sequence continues at coordinate 1,641,150 of CAVUSV010000004.1, read as the reverse complement.
GTCAGCGTCTCCGACGGGAGCTTTCGCTTCGACCTCGCGGGGCTCGCCGATTCCGACCGTCGTGGTGCAACCGACGGATCACCCATCGTATCGATCCGTTTAATCGGGATACCGGTGACGCTGCTGCAAAAGTCAAGCGAGGAATACGAGGCGCTCTTCCGAGAGTTGCGGCTCATGAAAGAACGGGAGGCCAACTCCCCGGATGCGCCCGTCTTACCCGAGCGTCTCTCGGTGCTCCTGTCGGAGATGGGGACGCGCTTCAACGGCCTGGGCGCGGGGATGGACGAGATGTGGCAGGGGGCGGTCGACAACCAGATCGCTTCTTTCGACTGGACGTTCGAACTGCCCCAGTCCGCCGTCGTCGCGTGCGAGTTCTATAACGCCATGCTGGAAGAGGCGGACGAGTTTGGGCTTTCGCAGCGACTGCTGACCCTCCCGGCGTCGCCCACCAGCGTGGCAGCGCGCCGCTGGTTCCTGTCCGAGCTCATCGGCCAACTGCACGGAAGGGCACCCGTCGCCTGGATCGACAGTCACTTCCACGCCGAGCTCCAGTCGGTTCCAAACCGCTAGAGCGCTTCCCGCTGAGTTCCTTCTCAGCGTGTCTTGGCCGTCGCCTTCCTCAGCACCTTGTCGTAGTGCTCGAGTCCCTCTCGCGACAGGGCCGCCGCAGGCCCACTTGCGATGGAGACCCGCTCGGGCACGATCCCCCACACCGGTATCTTCAGCTCGTTCCACCACTCGATGGTGGCCTCGAGGTCGTTGGTTCCCAGCCGGGCCGAGCAGATGACGACACCAGCCGGAATGTTCCGGGGCGTCATTTCCAATGTCGCGACAACCCGGTTGGGTTCGACACCCCCGGCACGGGTCGGGATGACGACCGCATCGGCTCGGGCCAGCGCAGCCTGCACGACGTTCCCCTCCCCGGGCGGGGTGTCGACCACGACGATGCCGTCCTGTTGCCCCATCGCCTTGCTCACGGTCCGGACGGAGGGGCCCTCGACGAGCTCGACCCCCTCGAGTGGATCGGCGTCGTACCATTCGGCGGTCGACCCCTGGGGATCGGCGTCGACCAGCAGGATCGGGCCGCGGCCGCGGGCCGCCGCGACGGCCGCCAGGTAGACGGCGGTGGTCGTCTTACCGACTCCCCCCTTGACGTTGCTCACCACGATGTTCATTGCTTCGCGTCCTCTTCGGTTCGGAAATGCGGCCCTACGGTACCGGTCGTCAGGACCGGTCGATCATGGCAGGAGAAGAGCACCGAGCCGGCGCCGGGTGATGACCACGCCGGCCACCGCCATCGCCACCAGGTAGGCGATGTGGCCCAACAGGCTCCAGCTCCAGATGCCCAGGTCGGCGGCGCGGACGAGGACCACCCCCTGGTAAAGGGGGGTGACCCGCACCACGGCCTGGAGCCAGCCGGGGTACACGGTGAGGGGGTAGAAGGTGGCCGAAAAGAGGAACAACGGGATGAAGGCGAGCGAGACCATGTCAAAGTCCTGCCAGGTCCGCATGTAGGTAGTGCCGGCCATGCCGGCTGATGCGAAGGCCAGGCTGATCAGCACCGCGGCCGGCCAACACAGCACCGCCCAGGGGGAGACGACGTACCCGAGGGCGGCCATGATGCCCAGGAAGGCCGCCGAGTACAGGGCGCCCCGCAGGACGCACCAGCTGAGCTCGCCAATGGCCACGTCGCCCACTCCGAGCGGCGTCGAGAGCATGGCGTCATAGGTCTTGGCGATCTTCAGTTTGAAGAAGACGAGGAAGGTCGAGTCGAGCATGGCGCCGTTCATCGCCGACGAGGCGAGCAGGCCGGGCGCAACGAAGGCGGTGTAGGGCACCAGTCGGCCGTCGACATTGACGGGCCCGACGAGGTGGGAGAGGCCGATCCCAATGGAGAGGAGATAGAAGAGCGGCTCGAAGAAGCCCGAAACAATGAAGATCCAGGAGCGCCGGTACACCAGGATGTTGCGCTCGAGCACCCTGGAGGCATGGCGGCCCCCCAGGACGGCGAGCGGCGTGATCCGCGTGGCGACGCCTGGTGGCCTCCGGTCGGAGACCGAGGCTGCGCCCGTCGTGCTCACTGCCACCGGCTCACACCACCAACCGCTTGGCGAAGGTCCGCCGGCCGACTGAATAGCCGATCGCGACACAGGCGCAGAGGTAGGCCGCATGCCCGAGGTCCGCCCATCCCACCTGGCCGAGCGTGAGATCGCGGCACAGCGTCACGCCGTGGTACAGCGGCGTGACGTAGGCCACCACCTGAAGCCATGTCGGGAGCTGCGTGATGGGGAAGAAGGTGCCCGAGAAGAGGAACATCGGGATGATGGCGAAGCGATAGAGCGTGGAAAAGGACGAATCCTTGTCCTGGGTGGCGGCGAAGGCGCTGACGGGCGCGGCAAACGCCGCACCGGTCAGCACGCCGGCCGGCAAGGCAAGGAGGGCCCAGGGTGAGTAGACGACGCCGAATGCCGCCATGACGGCGAGGTAGATCGAGACCACGATGGCGAGGCGGGCGGCGATCCAGGCCAGGTGCCCGAGCAGGACGTCGTAGACGCTGAGTGGCGCCGCCAGCTGGGCGAAGTACGTCCGCACCCATTTGATCGCCCCCATCACCGGGTAGGTGGCGTCGTTGGTGCCGATCTGCATACAGGTACCCGCCAGGAGTCCAGGAGCCAGGAAGGCCACGTAGGTGACGCCATCGACTCCGTGGGAGTGCTTGTCGATGAGCGAGCCCAGCGCCACCCCCATGGCTGCCAGGTACAGCACCGGGATGAGGAAGCTCGTCACGACGGAACTCCGCCAGGTCCGCCTGTATTGGTAGCCCCAGTAACGGGCGGCGCGCAGCCACATCGGAGTGGCCAGACGGCGGACCGCAACCTCGTCGCCGTGGCGGAACAGCGCCGCTCCACCCGGCAGCGCCCGCGCCACTCACTGCCGTCACGGATCAGTCCACCAAGGAGCGGCCGGTGAGACGCAGAAACACGTCTTCGAGCGTGGAACGGCGCACGAGCGTGCTCTCGGCCACGTGCCCCATGCGGGCCACCTCGGCCAATGCCGCGTCGCCGTCGTCGGTGTACAGAAGGATGCGGTCGGGCAAGACCTCCTGTCGCTCCGCCAGCGCCGCCAGCGCCGGCGCCAACTCCTCGTGGCGTCCCGGCGCGAAGCGCAGCTCGACCACTTCCTTCGTCGAGAAAGCCGCAATCAGCTCGCGTGGCGTGCCTTCCGCGGCGAAGCGACCCTTGTCCATCACGACGAGGCGGTCGCAGAGCTGTTCCGCCTCGTCCATGTAGTGCGTGGTGATCACGAGGGTGACGCCGTCCTGCTTCAACCGGTAGAGGCGGTCCCAGAGCAGGTGGCGGGCTTGGGGGTCCAGTCCTGTCGTCGGCTCGTCGAGGATAAGGAGGTCGGGATCTGAGATGAGGGCCCGCGCAATGGTGAGGCGGCGCTTCATGCCGCCCGACAGGGGGTCGACCCGGTCGTGGGCGCGGTCGGTCAGCTGGGCGAACTCGAGCAACTGGTCGGCCCGTTCGCGGATCACCTTCTTAGGCATGTCGAAGTAGCGCCCGTAGATCATCAAATTGTCGAGCACCGTCAGCTCGAGGTCGAGCGAGTCCTCCTGGGGGACGAGGCCCATCCGGGCGCGGATACGGGGCCCGTCGGTTGCCGGGTCCATCCCGAGAACCCGGAGCGTCCCCCCGCTCAGTGGGCTGATACACGAGATCATCCGCATGGTCGACGTCTTGCCCGCTCCATTCGGACCGAGGAACCCGAAGGACTCCCCCCTCCCGATACTGAAGTCGACATGGTCAACCGCGACAAAGTCCCCGAAACGCTTCACGAGCCCGTGCGCCTCCACCATGGCATCGGGAACCTCCCGGGCCCGAACAGCGGCGACGGGGTCGTCGGACGGCGTCGGGTCCGGACCAGGGACGTGAGTCATCGGCAAGGAATGTGACGCCATCGTCAGGGAACGATACCGTGCCGTCCAGCAACCCATCGCAGGGGGAGGGAGCGCTCATGGCCGGCTCAGGACGGGGACGGGCGTTCCCCGACGGTTTCACCTGGGGCACCGCGACGGCGGCCCACCAGATCGAGGGCGGCAACACCAACAACGATTGGTGGGAATTCGAGCACACGTCCGGCTCGGGATGCTCCGAGCCGTCCGGCGACGCCTGCGACTCGTGGGACCGCTGGGAGGAGGACGCGGACCTCGTCGCCGGCCTCGGGCTCGACAACTACCGGTTCTCGGTGGAGTGGAGCCGCATCGAGCCGGCGGACGGTGAGTTTTCCCGTGCCGCACTCGCGCACTACCGGAGCCAGTGTGAGGGGCTGCGCCAGCGGGGGGTCGACCCCGTCGTGACCTTCCACCACTTCACGACCCCACGGTGGCTCACGGCCCAAGGAGGCTGGGAGACCGACCTCGCCGTCGAGCGCTTCGGGCGGTTCTGCACGGTTGTGGCCGAGACGCTGGGCGACGTGATGACCAGAGCCTGCACCATCAACGAGCCCAACATCGTGGCCACGATGGGCTGGCACGCCGGCATGTTCCCGCCGGGCAAGAGCGACGTCGCACTCTCTCGCACCGTGGCGGCACGCTTCGTCGACGCGCACCGAGTGGCGGTCGACGCCATCAGGTCCGGCGCACCCGGAGTCCCGGTCGGCCTGACGCTGTCAATGACCGATTACCAGCTCGCCGCAGGCGGCGAGGAGAAGCTTGAAAGCATCCGCCACCACGCCGAAGACGTCTTCCTCGATGCGGTCGAGGGCGACGACTTTCTCGGAGTGCAGGTCTACACCCGCATGCTGATCGGTCCTGATGGCTGGGCTGGCTACGAGGACGGGGTGCCCGTGCTCGACATGGGCTACGAGTTCTACCCCGCCTCGCTCGGCAACTGCCTGCGGCGGGCCTGGGAATACACCCGTGGAGCCGTCCCCCTGCTGGTCACCGAGAACGGCATCGGCACGACCGACGACACGCAGCGCATCGACTACGTCGGCCAGGCCCTCGCCGGTGTGCTCGACGCCATCGCCGAGGGGGTGGACGTGCGGGGCTACACCTACTGGTCGCTGCTTGACAATTTCGAATGGGCGCTCGGGTACCGGCCCCGGTTCGGAATGGTCAACGTCGACCGCGAGACCTTCGCCCGGACCGTCAAACCGAGTGCCACCTGGCTGGCGTCGGTGGCGGCGGCCAACGCGCTCGAAGCCTGAGCAGGCTCAGACGGCGGCCAGCTGGGTGTTGGCGACGATGGCGTCGGTGATCTCGGCCCACAGGGGCTCGGGCAGGTCGTGGCCCATGCCCGGGATCGTGACCAATTTCGAGCCCGGTACCGCGGCGGCCGTGGCCTGACCCCCGCTGAGCGTGACGAGCGGGTCGGCCTCCCCGTGGATGACGAGGAAGGGCAGGCGCACGCCCCGGAGCCCCTCGGTGCGGTCCGGCGAGGCGAGGATGGCGGCCAGCTGGCGGGCCGTGCCGTCGGGGCAGTAACAGCGGTCGTACGCGGCGGCCGCCCGGGTCCGGAGGATGCCCTCGTCCGTCGGGTACTTCGGTGAGCCGATCACCCGGCTCCCGGCCATGCTGGCCTCGATGGCCTCCTCACGGCTGGTCGCGACCGGTCGCAACAACGCGCTCATCGCCTCGCCTGTTGGCGCACCCACGGAGCGGTCGCCCGTGGTCGACATGATGGAGCAGGCGGACAGCAACCGCTCCTGGTGGTTGATCGCAAGCGCCTGCGTGATCATGCCCCCCATGGAGGCGCCGACCACGTGAGCACGCGCGATGCCGAGCTCGGTGAGCAACGCGGCGGCGTCGTCCCCCATGTCCTCCACCCGGTAGGACGCCGTGGACGTGTCGCCAGTGAAGAGCGCCGTGATCTGCGGTAGCCCCTCGAACTTCGTCGATAGACCGCAGTCTCGGTTGTCGTAGCGGATGACGAAGAAGCCATGCTCGCGCAATCCGTCCACGAAGGCCGGCGGCCAGCTGATGAGCTGGGCCCCGAGACCCATGACGAGCAACAGTGCGGGATCAACCGGGTCACCCTCGGTGACGTACTCGATGTCGATGCCGTTGACATGGGCGCTGGGCACAGATGGCTCCCTTCAGCTTCTGCTTTCTCGCCGCCTTCCTAGCAGGCGGGTACGACCGTGCGCCCTATCTCGGCGGCGCCGGTTCGGCCAGCGATGCCCGGGGGCGACGCGAGCGCTGCCAACGCGGGCCAGGCTCGAAACCCACGAGGATGACCTCGGCCGACGCCATGCACACGATGAAAATGGGGAACGCGGCCACCTCGAAGGTCCACTGCTGAATCGTGAGCAAGAGGATGGTCATGCTGATGACGGCCCCGATGTAGGAGTGCACGGTTTCCGTCTCCGGGTTGGTCCAGCTCTTCATGAGCGTGGGCACACCGGCCAGGAAGTCGGCGGCGATGGCGGCCAAGATTGCGAGGACTCCGTTGCGGGTGGCGAGCCAGACGATGGTGCCCACCACCGACATGGCGCCGCACACATAGTCGATCCTGCGGATCCTCCACACCGAGTCACGGTTGTAAAACGACGCAGCGAAGACAAGCAACGGCATGAAGCCCACCATGAAGGTTGGCAGGGTGCGTAGCCCGACTCCCCCGTTCAACTCGACCGCTGCGGCGAGCAACGGCGCAACGGCCCAGAGGAGCCACGTCACCCGGTTGGGCTTCGTCGTTCCCCGCAGGGTGTCCCGTAGGTAGACGGACGTGCCGAGGGCTCCGATCGCGACCCCCAAGAAAACCCAATTGACGTTGATCACCGCCGGACAGTCTGCAGTCTGCCGATGCTCCCGTCATACCTCTGGGGCGACACCTCTCTCGGACCCCCGCCAGCTAGCTTCACCGCAGAGGGGTGTACCCGAAGGAGCAGCGTCGGTGCCTGACCATCCGCGTTTTCGAGATCTCCATGGGTGAGCTTCTCCTCGTCGCGTTCCTCGGCGGACTGATCACCGGGTTGTCGCCCTGCATCGTCCCCGTCATCCCGGTGGTCATGGCGGGTGGCTCGACGGGGACCAGCAAGGCGCGGCCCTTTGTGATCATCGCCGGCTTGGTCGTGAGCTTCAGCCTGTCCGTCCTCTTCGCTTCGTCCCTGCTCAGCTTCCTCCACCTCCCCCAGGACCTCCTGTTCTGGCTCGGCGTCGCCATGCTGGCGGCGTTGTCGATCGGGCTCCTGGTGCCCAAGGTGAGCGAGGTCATTGAGCGCCCCTTCGCCCGACTTGGTGCCTCTCGCTACGCGACGGAGGGAGGTGGGTTCGTCCTCGGCCTGAGCCTCGGCCTGATCTTCGTCCCGTGCGCCGGACCCGTGCTGACCGCCATCTCGGTGGCGGCCGCCCATCACCGGGTGGGCACGAGTTCGCTCCTGGTCACCGTCTTCTACGCGCTGGGCGTCACCGTTCCCCTCTTGATCCTGGCGGTGGTGGCCCAGCGCGCCACGACTTCCTGGTCATCGCTGCGCAACCGGCTGCCCACGGTGCGCCGGGTTGCCGGCGTCATCCTGGGCGTCACGACATTGGCCATCGCCTTTAACTGGCTGGGGGGGCTGCAACGGGACATTCCGGGATACACGACCGCCCTCGAGAATCACGTCGAGTCGACGAATTCGGCCTGCACCCAGCTCCAGCATCTGAGTGGTGAGCACCAGAACCAGTTCGCCGCCGCCAACGCGCGCCTCGAGGGAAAGAAGGCCACCTCCGCGGCCACCGACGCCGGCACTTCGCAGAGCGGGCACCTGGCGGCCGGCCGCGCGACGACCACGACAACTCCGCACGCCAGCGGAACATCTCCGCAAAAGCCGGCCGTGTTCATGGCCAACAAGACGAACCTGCCCAACCTCGGACGCGCCCCGAACTTCACCGGCATCACGGCATGGTTCAACACGCCGGGCAACCAGGCCCTGACGTTGAGCCAGCTGCGCGGCAAAGTGGTGCTGGTCGACTTCTGGACGTATTCGTGCATCAACTGCCAGCGGGCGTTGCCCCATGTCGAGGGCTGGTACAACGACTACAAGAACAACGGTCTCGTAGTCGTCGGTGTGTCGGCTCCGGAGTTCGCATTCGAGCACGTGGTGTCCAACGTGGAGAGTGCGGCGGGCAACTTCGGCATCGACTACCCGGTTGCGGTCGACGACAACCTGGCCACGTGGGGCGCCTACAACAACAACTACTGGCCCGCGGACTACCTCATTGACCCGACAGGCGTCGTGCGCGCCTACAACTTCGGCGAGGGTGGCTATGGCACCATGGAAAACAACATCAGGATGCTGCTCACCGCGAACGGGGTGACCACTCTGCCGCCCCGCACTGACGTCCCTGACAAGACGCCGACCAACGGCGTCATGACTCCGGAAAGCTACGTGGGTTACTCCCGCCTGAGCAACGAGGTGGGCACCCAGGTCGTCCCGGACAAGACCATGGCGTACCACCCGCCTGCGACCATTGCGTCGAACAGTCTCGCCCTCGGCGGTACCTGGACGGTTCACAGCGAGGAGGCGACGGCCGGTTCGAACGCCACGCTCGGTCTGCAGTTCACCGCGAGCGACGTCTATCTGGTGATGAGTGGTCACGGCAGCGTCGGCGTGTCCTACAACGGGCGTCACCTGACGACGTTGCCGATCGCCGGCATCCCCAAGCTGTACACGCTGTTGTCGAGTAGCGCGCTGCAAACGGGAGTCCTCACCCTCACCGTCTCCCCCGGCGTGCAGGCGTACGACTTTACGTTTGGCTAGTTCGCCACAACCGGCGCCTGGTCCATTTTTCGCTCTGTTCAGTTGATGGCTCGCTCCTTGCCGGCCCAGTAGGGCGCACGGAGTTCACGTTTCAGGACCTTGCCGGAAGGGTTGCGCGGCAGGACGTCCGTGCTCTCGACCGATGTGGGACATTTGTAATGGGCCAAGTTGTCGCGGCAGTGCGCAATGATGCCCGCCTCGTCGAGTTCCGCTTCCGGGGCCAGCACGACGATGGCCTTGACGGTCTCACCCCACCTTTCGTCGGGGACACCGATGACCGCGGCGTCGACGACCGAAGGGTGCGAGAGCAGCGCGTTCTCCACCTCGGCCGGGTAGATGTTCTCGCCCCCGCTCACGACCATGTCCTTGATACGGTCGTGCAGATAGAGGTAGCCCTCCGCATCGATGTACCCCGCGTCACCCGTGCGCAGCCACCCGTCGACGATGGTCGCGGCGGTCTCGTCAGGCTTCTGCCAATACCCCACCATGTTGTACGGCGAACGGGTCCAGATCTCCCCGACCAGGCCGAGTCGCACGTCCGTGCCGCGGTCCGGATCGACGATCCGCAGCTCCACGGAATCGTGCGGCCTTCCGGCGGAGCGCAGCAGTCCATGTCTGGGTCCGTCCGGGTCGTGGTCCTCAAACGGCAGTGCGGTAATGGCGCCGGTCGTCTCGGTCATCCCGTAGACCTGGCAGAAACCGCAGCCGAACGACGCCATGCACTTGACCAGCACATCCTCTGAGATGGGGGAGGCTCCGTAAAAGACCAGCCGGAGGCTCGAGAGATCCGTGGCGGAAATCGCCGGCGTGCCCAGGAGCATCATCAAGACGGCCGGTACGACGAACATCTCGGTGATCTGCTCGGTGGCAATCAGGTGGAGCAAGGCGAGCGGGTCGGCCTCGCGCACGATGATTGAACGCCCGCCGCGAGACATCGCGCACAACGCCCAACCGGAACCGCCGATGTGGAAGAGGGGCATGGCCACCAGGCTCACGGTGTCCCGCGAGATGTTGAACGTGTCGTCCGCCGCGCCAACCGCCGTGGACAAATTGGCGTTGGTCAACATGACGCCCTTCGGCAGTCCAGTCGTGCCGGAGGTGTAGAGCTGCATGCTCACGTCGTCGGGCGCGCCGACATGGCCCGGATCATCGGTGGAGCACCCCTCGGTCCACGCGAGATAGGACACCGCGCGGGGATCGCGACAGGTGGTGCGAGAGTCGTCCAGCCCGATGACCACGATGCGCTCGACCGCCGGAAGCGCACTCTCCATCGCGTCGAGCGCCGGCAGGTAGTCCGAATGAATCGCCAGGACGCGGGCGTGCGAGTCGTTGATGATGGCCGCCATCTCTGGTGGGGCGAGCCGCCAGTTCACCGCCACGTTCACCGCGCCGATGAGCGAACCCCCGAAAAGGAAGTCGAAGTACACGATCCCGTTGCGGTCAAGGAAGGCGATGCGATCGCCGACTCCCAGCCCGTCCCGCACCGCCGCCTGCGCCACACGGCACGCCGCGTCGAGCTCTTCACTCCAGCTCCGCCGCTGGGCGCCGAGCACGAGCATCTCACTGTCCGGAACAACCCCCGCCAGGTGCCGGATCAAACCCGCCACCGTGTAACGGTCCCGTTCGGTGACAGTGATCCTCGATGGCACCTGTGACCTCCTCGTTCTGCGTTTCGGCAGGGGACCCTACGCAGGACCGTGGCGCCGTTGCACGGGGTGTGGGGCTTCTCGGGGCTCTTATGCCACGCAGCGTTGTCACTGGTCAGGCGCTGTTTTTTGGAAATTGAAGACATTTTTATGTTGCTTATTGATGCAAATCGGCCGTGGCGACCTGGGGCTTTGTGATTTCTGTCACAAGCTATCTCTCTAAACTCCCAGTTCAGAGCGGTATGGTGGGTCTGAGTAGGGGCTCTGCGGACCTTCCTGCTACATTGTCGCCCGCAAAGTCAGATCGACCTTTTCAGTTGCATGCCGTGAGCAGATTTCCGGCTGCATAGAGGAAGTGCGGTTGGCCGATCTGACGCACACAGACCAACCGGGTCTCGACGCGCCTACCCATAGGCGAACCGGGACCACGAAACGAGGACGACACCCAGGAGCAATCAGGGCTGTACACAACCGGCCGCACACCCTGCGGCGACAAGCCAGAACGGACGATGCCTTCCCGCTCGCCGTTCGGGGCGCGAATGCAACTGGCCGGAGCCCGCCCACACCGAGCAGAGCCTGGCGCGCCGAAGGCGCGCCCGACGAAGGGAGGTGCCGTGCGGATCCGCATTGCACTCGCGACGGCGGTGGCCGTCTTTGCCACACCCGCAGTTCTTTTCACGTTGTTCAGCGGTACCCCCGCAGCTTCGGCGCGCGTGACGCGCCACGAGGCGGTCAGTCAACACAGAACGGCGAAGATCACATTCAAGTTGATGTCGTTCGCCCAAGCCGAGAAGATCGCCAAGCTGGCGAACTACTACAACGCCGTGGCGGCGCACGAGCAGGCGACCTACTACAACGCCGTGACGGCGCATCAGAAAGAATCGACCTTCTACGCCGACCTTCGCTTCTTCAATGCGGTGGCCCGAGAGAAGCAGCAGCAACAGGCCGCCGCACAGGCAGCCGCCGCCGCGGCAGCTCGACCACAGGCGCCGGCGCCGGCGCCGGCGCCGACAGCAACACCCGCAGCAGCACCGGCACCGGCACCGGCACCTGCGCCCGCTCCGGCGACCGCACCGTCCGGCTCGTCCGATTCCACCAGCACGAACACGGCCGACTGGGCCTGCATCCGTCAACACGAGTCCGGCGGCAACTACGGCGAGGGCGGCGGCGGCGCATACCAGTTCGGAAACGGCACGTGGCAGAGCGTCACGGGGTTGCCGGGTCCGGCCCAGTCGTACCCACCGGCGACGCAGGACGCTGCCGCGCTGACGCTGTTCTCCCAGCGGGGCTGGGAGCCCTGGACGACACGCTACGTCTGCGGGCTGTGAGGAACGAACCGTAGATAGGACCGAACCGTGATCGGTCCCGGCGTGCCGGGGCCCCGGATTGAGGACGACACCGAGCAACAACTCCGAAGGGTTTTACACAGCCGGCCGCACACCCTGCGGCAACAAGCCAGAACGGACGACGCCTTCCCGCTCGCCGTTCGGGGCACGAATGCAATGGCCGGAGCCCGCCCACACCGAGCAGAGCGTGGCGCGTGAACGCGCCCGACGAAGGGAGGTGCCGTGCGAATCCGCACAGCACTCACGACGGCAATGGCCGTCATAGCCACACCTGCAGTTCTTTTCACGTTGTTCAGCAGCACCCCCGCGGCTTCAGCGTGGGTGACCGGGCACCAGGCCATCAGCTCGCACCCGGGTGCCGACGTGCGCCATGGAGTGCACATCTCCGACAAGTTGATGTCCTTCTCCGAGGCGCGCAAGATCGCACAGATGGTGACCTACGCCAACGCAGTCCAGGCGGCCCAACAGGCCACCTTCTTCAAAGACCTGGCCTTCTTTCAGGCCGTCGCCGCCCAACAGCAAACGATCCCGGCCGCATGGATGCCGACGGCCATGTGCGAGGAGGGCGGTCGCAACGACCCGTACGCCGGATACTTCGGGATCCTCGCGTGGAACCACTTCGATGGCTACCCGACCGCCGGCAGCGCGCCGTTGTCGGTGCAGCTGGCCTGGGAGGCGCGGTTCGTCGGAGGACCGCCCGATGCACCAGGGCAGTGCCACAGCTACTGAGGCAGTCCCCCATGAGCGGTCTCCCTCCGGTGCGGAATGTTCGGCGGCCGGGCCTCTACCCCGCCTCCAGCATCGCCGTCACCCGCGCCATATCGAAGTAGTCCCGCCATGCGGTGATCTTTCCGTCCGCGACGTGGAAGGCACCCATGACGGGCAGGGGGGCGGTCTTGCCCTTGATCGTGAAGATGTCGGTCCGCTCGGTCAACACGGTTCCCCCCTCGCTGGCGAGGTGGTGGATCTCGAATTCCAGCGCTTCGCACATGCCCACGAACATGTTGATCACCGCCATGGTGGCCTCAATACCCTCAGCCGGCTCCAACGGCATGTTGTGATAGACGACATCGTCGCTGAAGAAGCCGCGCAGCACCTCGGGGTCCCGCGTGCTCGCTGCGGCACAGAAGTCTCGGACCACCTGTTCGGCGCTCGGCATGGCCTCTCCATTCGCTCGTGGACGGTTGGCCCACGCTAGCGAACGATCGGGCATGATGAGGAGGTGACAGCCCCAGCCAAGCGGGTGGTTGTGCTTGCCCCGATGCAGCCTGAGCTCAAGGCAATTGTCAAGTCGTTCGGGCTGCGACCGGCGGACGCTGACTCCGTCTTTACTCATGCGGGCTCTGTCGGAGACTGGTCCGTCGTGACACTCGTGACCGGGATGGGTCCGGCACTGGCCCGGGACGCGACGCACCGGGCCCTCGCGGCGGGCCCCTGCGAGCACGTCATGGTGATCGGGATCGCGGGCGGCCTCGACCCGGAGCTGCCCGTTGGCTCTCTGATGGTGCCGAGTCGGGTACAGCTCTACCCAGACGGAACCGAGTACGAGACCCATCCCATTCCACCGCGGCGCGGCTCTGGTGGCCTGATGACCACCGACGGGCTCTTCGATGACGATGACGTGTGGCGCCCAATCCTCGCTCGGGGTTTCGGAGCCGTGGACATGGAGGCCGCTGGCGTCGCAGAGGTCTGTGAGCAGGCGGGTGTCGCCTGGTCGGTGTACCGCGGCATCAGCGACCGGCCGGACGAGCGCATCGTGGACCAGGCGGTCTTCGCTCTGAGCAAGCCCGACGGCTCAGCCGATCCGGTCGCCCTGGCCAAATATCTGGCCCGCGACCCGCGCCGTGCCAAGGCACTGGCCCATCTCAACAAGTGCATGCAACACGCAGCGCGCCTCGCCGCCGACGCGGCATTCGGCGACCTTTCGGGACGCTAACCGGCGTCATCCGCCGGCGGGCGCCCGTTGGGTTCCAGCCTGCGGGCAATCACGTGGAGGTCGATGTCGTTCTCCGACGCCATGCGGAGGATCTGCTGAATCACCGAGCCCCGGGTCATGGACTGCCACCGAGTGAGCCGCGACGTACCAACGACGATCTGCGTGATCTGCTGGTCGATGGCCGCGGCGAAGATCGTCTTGGCCACGTCGTCGCCCTGCACCGTCTGCCAGCTGCCGCCAACAGCCTTGACGAGCTCCTGGAGCTCCGTCGTGCTGGCCTTCGACAGGTCGTCCTCGCCCGTGGTCACATGGATCGCGACGAGAGGCGCCTTCACTCGGGCGGCGATGCGCGCTGCCCGCCTGATCACCGAGGCGTTCCCGGGCGCGCCGGTCACCGCCACCATGATCCGCTCCGTCGTCTCCCAGAGCTCCCCCGCCGCGCCGCTGCGACCGGAGGAATTCCAGGATCTCCTCTTCGGTCTCGTCGGCCACGAACCGCAGGGAGAGCTCACGCAACGCGGCGAGGTTCTCGGCCCTGAAGAAGCCGTTCAACGCGGAGGGGACCTTGTCCTCAGGATAAATGTTGCCGTGCAGCATCCGGCGCCGCAGCTGGTCCGCCGAAGAATCGATCAGCTCGAGCTGGTCGGCCCGGCGCACGACCCAGTCCGGCACTCGCTCTCGCACGCCGACTCCGGTGATCCGTTCCACGGCGTCCGCCAGCGACTCGATGTGCTGGATGTTGACGGTGGTGATGACGGCGATGCCGGCGTCGAGGATCTCGAGTACGTCCTCCCACCGCTTCTCGTGGCGACCCGAACCCGGCACGTTGGTGTGGGCCAACTCATCGATGAGCACCACCGCGGGCTTGCGGGCCAGGACGGCATCGAGGTCCATCTCCTCCCAGGTCGAGTTGCGGTACTCGACCTTCTTGCGTCGCACGACGGGAAGGTCCCGGATCTGCTCCATCGTGTAGGGCCGCTTGTGTGTTTCAACAAACCCGACGACTACGTCAGCCCCGCGCTGGAACCGCCGCCATCCCTCGTCCAGCATGGCGCACGTCTTGCCCACGCCGGCCGCCGCCCCGAGATAGACGCGGAAGCGACCGGTGGGTCGGACGCCCTCGTCCTCGCCCGTGCTCTTGGCGGTGCCGCTCACGTCCACCTCGTCTCGCGGCGCCACGTCAGGTCGTCGGTACACTCGGGTGCCGGCGTCATGCCGGTAGACCGAAGGCTGTGACACACGTGATGCGAGGCAGGCTGGATACTAGGGGAACGTACCAGCACGCCACCCTGGGGATCGTTGTGACCCTGGCGAGCCTGGCGGCGCTCATCGCGCTGATGCTTCCGTTCCGTGCGCACCTCGAGCATCGCGCTGCCGGCCCTCGTTTTCGTGTTGCCCGCACTTGTCGGCGTGGTCATCGGGGGCTTTGTTGCCGGCGCCGTCGGCGCAGTGGCGGGCTTTCTCGTCTACGACTACTTCTTCCTCCCGCCCTACTCGACCCTGACCGTCCGCTCTCCACAGAACTGGCTCGCGGTCGTGGTCTACGTGGTCGTCGTGCTGATCGTCGCCCAGGTGGTGACTCAGTTGCGCAACGCCAGGGAAGAGGCCCTCCGGCGCACCGAGGAGACGGCTCGGCTCTATGAGCTCTCCCAGGCCCTGATCGGCGATCTCACCCTCACCCAGTTGCTGACACACATCGCGGACACAGTCCAGGACGTGTTCGGCCCGCGCTGGACCGCCCTCGTCCTGCCACAGGGCGACGGCGAGGCACCGTGGTCGAGTGCATCGCTGTGGGTAGCCGCGACCGCCGGCCAAGCTCCGACTGACGAGGATCTTGCCTCCCTCACGGCGGGCGGGGGCCAGACTCGTTCCCTCGGACTCGTCGTCGGCGACGCGCCGCAGCGGATATCGCTGGCGTTGGTGGCGGGCAACCGGCCCGTGGGCATGCTTGTGCTCCAAGAGGTGCGGCTGGCTGGGCGGGACCGCAGCCTGCTGGGCACGTTCACCAACCAGGCAGCCCTCGCCATCGACCGGGCTCGCCTTCGGGAGCAAGCGCTGCGCACGCGCCTCCTCGAGGAGATCGACCGCTGGCGCAACGCGCTCATGGGGGCCGCATCCCATGACCTTCGGACACCGCTCGCCTCCATCAAGACGGCTGTGTCGAGCCTGCGGCGGACCGACGTCCAACTGAGTCCCGGCGACCGGACTGAGCTGCTCGAGCTGATTGAATTGCAGACGGACCGACTGGCCAGGCTGGTGACCAATCTGCTCGATATGACCCGGATCGAGGCGGGAGCGCTCGAGCTTCGGCCCGCCCCGATAGCTTTTGACGACCTGGTAGGAGAGGCGCTGGAGTCGCTCGCGGGAATCGTCGCTCCGAGACGGGTCGAGACCGAGGTGGCCCCCGATCTTCCGCTGCTGCGCATCGATCACGTGCTCATCAGCCAGGTGCTGGCGAACGTGCTCGAGAATGCCGAACGGCTCTCCCCCGACGACAGCGTCATCCGCATCGGGGCGCGCATCGCGCCGGGGAGCGCGGCGACTCGGGTGGAAATCTCGGTGACGGATGACGGACCGGGCATCGCCCGCGACGACCGGGAGCGGGTGTTCGAGATGTTCAGCCAGAACGGCGGCGGCGGCCGGGCCGGGCTCGGGCTGGCCATCGCCAAGGCTTTCGTCGAGGCACATGGGGGTCTGATCTGGATCGATCCCGCATCTCGGACGCGGCGCCCGCGTCGTCTTCACCGTCCCTTGCGAGACCGCAGTACCGGTTCCGGTCTGAGGCATGACCAGAATCCTCGTCGTCGACGACGATCCCTCGCTGCTCAAGGCATTGCGCATCGGGCTCACGGCCCGCGGCGACGAGGTCGTGACGGCGAACACCGGTGCCGAGGCCATCACCCAGGTCGCGCTGGCGGTACCAGACCTGGTCATCCTCGACCTCGGCCTGCCCGACTCCGATGGGCTCGAAGTGTGCCGGCGCATCCGTGAGTTCTCCGCCGTTCCCATTGTGGTGCTCTCCGCCTACGGCGACGAACGGCGCAAGGTCGAGGCCCTCGACGGCGGGGCCGACGACTTCGTCACCAAGCCGTTCGGGATGGCCGAGCTCGAAGCGCGGCTCAGGGTCGCTCTGCGCCACTCGGGCGCTCGGGAGGGTGAGGGAAGGGAGCACCCCACGACGCTCGAGGTCGGCGATCTCGACATCGATCTCGTCCACCACATGGCAACGCTGTCGGGCTCGCCGCTGCAGCTGACGGCAAAGGAGTTCGAGCTCCTCGCCTACCTGGCCCGGCATGCCGGGAAGGTCTGCACCCACCACATGATTCTGAAGGACGTCTGGGGTCCGGGATACGGCGTCGAGTCCAACTATGTCCGTGTGTACACGCA
Source organism: uncultured Acidimicrobiaceae bacterium (assembly GCA_963744225.1). Taxonomy (GTDB): domain Bacteria; phylum Actinomycetota; class Acidimicrobiia; order Acidimicrobiales; family RAAP-2; genus Bog-473. The sequence goes on along the minus strand of CAVUSV010000004.1, from coordinate 1,624,090 downwards.
CCGGCTGCGAAAGAAGTTGGGTGACGAGGACGGCACGATCCTCAAGACGGTTCCCGGCATCGGCTACCAGCTTCTCGTCGACGATCATCCCTCACCGGTGAACGAATAGAGCGGATCGATCATCACGAGGGCGCCGCGCACAAGCCCCGGTGTGCCCTCTGCCACGACCGGCCGGCCGGTGGTAAAGCCCGGCACCGAGGCGCGGCCTGTGAAGCGCAGCATCAGCGTCCCGGTCCCGTCGTCCAAAACGGCATCGGTGCGGACCCACGGCCGCTCGAAGGACGCAACCATCTCGATCGTCCCGGCGACGACTGCGCGCTGCCGCAACACCAACGCCGCGATGGCGGTGGCGCCGGCGGCATCGATCACCTCTGCTCGAGTTGGGCCAGCGCCTCGTTCAGCTGCAGGACGTTGATGTACGAGGTTCCCAAGAAACCGAGCTCGGCGCCCTGGGTGTGGCTGATGATCAAGCTCCTGAGCACCGAGGGTGACAGCCCGGTGGCCTGCGACACCATCGGGATCTGCACCAGTGCGTCCTGCTGGCTGATGTCGGGGTCGTACCCGCTGCCCGACGTCGTCACGAGGTCCGGTGTCGGGTTGACGCCCCGTGCCTTCCAGTACGCCACCAGCGCCTGCGTGTTCGACAACAGGGTCTTGGAGCGGGGACCGAGATTGGTCGCCGCGGAAGAGCCGCTGTTGAGCACGCCGGGATGGCCCGGGATGTTGTTGGCTTGCAGGGGGTTGTCCCCCCCGGCGGCGACCGGCTTGAGCGAGCCCGCGTAGGGTCCCACAGCATCGGGGCGACCCTGGAACACACAACTGCCCAGCGGATTACCGGGGCACCTCGTCTGGGACCAGTTCTGGCCGATCAGGGTCGACCCGTTGGCGGTGATCGATCCGTTGGCCTGGTGGTTGAAGAGGAGTTGGGAGACCCCGGTGCCGAGGAAGGCGTAAGCGAAGGTCAGAACGAGCGCGACCACCACGAGAGCGACCGCACGACGGAGGTGGACGAGGACGGGCATCAGAAGGACTCCATCAGTAGGCGTGCAGCGCGACGAGGATGAGATCGATGAGCTTGATGAAGATGAACGGGACGATGATGCCGCCCACCCCGTAGATCCACACGTTCCGCCGCAAGATGGCGGCGGAGCCAGCGGCGCGGAACTTGACTCCGCGCAGCGCCAGCGGGATCAGCGCCACGATCACGAGCGCGTTGAAGATGACGGCCGCGAGCACGGCACTCTGTGGGCTGTGGAGCTTCATGATGTTCAGCGTGTTCAACGGTCCCGGAACACCGGGCTTTGTCACGTACAGGGTGGCGAACAGCGCCGGGATGATGGCGAAGTACTTGGCGACGTCGTTGGCGATGGAGAACGTCGTGAGCGAGCCCCGGGTGATCAGCAGCTGCTTGCCGATCTCGACGACGTCGATGAGCTTGGTCGGGTTGGAATCGAGATCGACCATGTTGCCGGCCTCTTTGGCCGCCGTGGTCCCCGTGTTCATCGCGACACCCACGTCAGCCTGGGCCAGGGCGGGGGCGTCGTTGGTCCCGTCCCCTGTCATGGCGACCAACTTGCCGCCCTCCTGCTCCTGGCGGATGAGCGCCAACTTCGCCTCTGGCGTGGCCTCGGCGAGGAAGTCGTCGACACCGGCCTCCTGGGCAATCGAGGCCGCGGTCAGGGGGTTGTCGCCCGTGATCATGACCGTGCGAATGCCCATGGAGCGCATCTCGGCGAACTTCTCATGAATGCCCTCCTTCACCACGTCCTTCAGCTCGATGACGCCGAGGATCACGGAGCCGTCGGCGACGACCAGGGGTGTGGAGCCAGCGCGGGAGACCCGCTCCACGATGGGATCGAGGTCGGCGGGCACGGTGCCGCCCTGTTCCGCCACCCATTGCTTCACCGAATCGGCGGCCCCTTTGCGGATCTGGCGGCCGTCGAAGTCGAGTCCCGACATGCGGGTCGTGGCCGAGAAGGGCACGAAGACGTGCCCGGCCTCGAGGTGGCGCTCTCGGATGTCGAAGAGTTGCTTGGCCAGGACCACGATGGAGCGACCCTCAGGCGTCTCGTCGGCGAGCGATGCCAGCTGGGCCGCATCGGCCAGGTCGCGGTCGTTGTGGTCGCCGACGGGGAAGAAGCCCGATGCCATCCGGTTGCCCATGGTGATGGTGCCGGTCTTGTCCAGCAGCAGTGTCTGGACGTCGCCGGCTGCCTCCACGGCCCGGCCGCTCATGGCCAGCACGTTCTTCTGGACGAGGCGGTCCATGCCGGCGATCCCGATGGCCGACAGCAACGCGCCGATGGTGGTCGGGATCAGGCAGACGAGGAGCGCCACCAGGACAACGACCGAGACGCTTGTCCCAGAGAAGATGCCGAAGGCCTCGAGCGACACGACCACGGGTATGAAGATGATCGTCAGGACGGCGAGGAGGATTGTGAGGGCAATCTCGTTTGGCGTCTTCTGTCTGTTAGCCCCTTCGACTAAGGAGATCATCCGGTCCAGGAACGTGTGGCCGCGCTCGGCCGTGATGCGCACCACGATGCGGTCGGACAGGACCCGGGTGCCGCCGGTGACGGCCGAGCGGTCGCCTCCCGATTCGCGAATGACTGGGGCGGACTCACCGGTGATCGCCGACTCATCCACCGAGGCGATGCCCTCGATGATCTCGCCGTCGGAGGGGATGAGGTCGTTGGCCTCACAGACGACGGTGTCCCCCTTGTTCAGCTCGGCGGCCGGCACGAGCTCCTCCGTACCGTCGGCTCGGAGCCGGCGGGCCTCGGTCTCCGAGCGCATCTTGCGCAGGGTGTCGGCCTGAGCCTTGCCCCGTCCTTCGGCCATGGCCTCGGCGAAATTGGCGAAGATGACTGTCAAGAACAGCCAGACGGTGACCGACCACGTGAAGGTCGATGGGTGGGCGATCGCCTCGATGAAGGTGACGATCGTGCCCACCAGTACGACGAACATCACCGGGTTACGGATCTGCACGTTGGGGGTCAACTTCAGGAAGGAGTCGACCAAGGCCTTACGGAGGATCGGCCCGTCGAACAGGCTCCGTGACTCGGCCACGCCGTGCGGCGTGTTGGCCGGTCCCGACTGGTCCGGCGGAGTGGTTGTCATCGTCATGAGAAGAACTTTCCGTGGCTGGTCATTAGAAGAATCCGTGGCTGAGCTGCTCGACGATGGGGCCGAGGGCAAGAGCAGGGAAGAACGTCAGGCCACCGATGATGATGATCACGCCGATGGTGAGGCCGACGAACATGGAGTTGTCGGTGCGGAAGGTCCCGAGCCCCTCGGCCACCGTCGGCTTGGCGGCCAGCACGCCGCCGAGGGCCAGCGCTGGGATCATGATGCCGACCCGGCCGATCAGCATGTCGATGCCGCCGATCACGTTGTAGAAGGTCGTGTTGCCGGTGAGACCGCCGAAGGCAGATCCGTTGTTGTTCCCCTGCGAGGTGAGGGCATAGAGGATCTCGGTGAACCCATGCGGGATCGCGTTGAGGGGACCGGCACGTCCGGCGTGGATCGATACCGCGATGGCGGTGAAGATGAGCACGATGAGCGGCATCACCAGGGCCCCGAGGCCGGCCAGTTTGACCTCCTTGGCCTGGATCTTCTTCCCGAGGTATTCGGGCGTTCGCCCGATCATCAGGCCGCCGATGAACACGGCGATGATGGCGTAGATGAGGATGGTGTAGAGGCCGCTGCCCGCGCCTCCTGGGGTCACTTCGCCCAGCATCATGCCGCTAATGAGGAAGAAGCCGCCCATCGGGGTGAACGAGTCGTAGGAGGCGTCGGCCGAGCCGGTGGAGGTGTTGGTCGACGCCACCCCGAACACAGCGGTCGAGGTGTCACCAAAGCGCACCTCGTGCCCTTCTGTGTTGCCCACGGTGGAAGTCACGCCGGCGGCAGCAACCGCGGGGTTGTTCTGGTGCTCGTAGTAGCTGGCGCCGCCCACCCAAACCCCGAAGATGATCACCATGGCCGCCAGCAGTGCCGCACCGTGGCGGATGCTGCCCACCATCTTGCCGAAGGTGTAGGTGAGGGCGAATGGGATGGCCAGCAACAGGTAGATCGACAGCCAGTTGGTGAGGCCCGTCGGGTTCTCGAAGGTTGTCGACGAGTTTTGGTTGAGGAATCCGCCCCCGTTGTTGCCCAGCTGCTTGATGGACTCCATGAAGCCAATCGGTCCGCGGGCGATGGTCTGGTTCACCCCGTTCAGAGAGTCGTGGATGCTGACCGTGCCGAGCAGCGTCTGCACGGCGCCCTGGCCGACGAAGATGATCCCCGCGACGAACGCGATGGGAAAGACGATGTAGAGCAGGCCGCGGGTCATGTCGACCCAGAAGTTCCCGATGGTCGGGGAGTTCCGCCTGGAGAAGCCGCGCACCATGGCGATAGCCACGGCGATGCCAATGATCGGGCTCAGCATCTGCTCCAGGGTCAGTGCGCCGATCTGGGAGAAGTACGACATCGTGGTCTCGCCGCCGTAGTTCTGCCAGTTGGTGTTAGTCATGAACGATGCGGCAGTGTTGAAACTCAGCGCCTGGGGAACTGCGCCCAAATGCTGCGGGTTGAGTGGCAGCGATCCCTGGATACGGATCAGCAGATACGTGACGCCCATCGCCACGGCGGAGAAGATGACCATGGAGGCCGCATAGCGCTTCCAGTTCTGCTCCTTCTCAGGGCTGGTGCCGAGGAGGCGGTAGACCGGCCGCTCGGCCCAGCCCAAGAAGTGCACCCGCCCTTCGAAGACGGCGGCCATGTAGGAGCCGAGGTACCGCCAGGTCAGGCCGAGGGCGACGACCAGGGTGATGATGGTCCAGGTGAGGGTCACCTCAGAACTTCTCGGGTTTGAACATGGCGACGCCCAGGTACAAGAACATCACGCAGGACAGGGCGAGAAGAAGTCCCTGAGTCCAGGTCATACCCGGTCCAGGGCCCAGATGAGACCGAGCATCACGAGGACGAAGCCCACGATGCCAAGCACTGCGAGAAAGTCAGCCATGGCACCAATCGTCGCCGTGCATTTGTGAACCCGATGTCAACGCGCCGGGGCGGCGCGTCAACAGAATGTCAATACCCGCTGGATGCCGCCTGTGCCTAAGGTGAGCATGGTCGTCGAGTGAAAGTGGGTGAGGACGATGGCCTTGGACCTGATGGGGTGCCGCACGCTGGTGACCGGGGGCTCGTCGGGCATCGGGGCCGGGCTGGCCGAGGCGCTCGCCGAGCGGGGCGCCGTCGTGGGCATCTGCGGGCGCCGGGCCGAGCTGCTCTCCGAGGTGGTGGGGCGTTGCATGAAGCACTCCCCCGACAGCCGCATGTGGGTGGTCAACCTGGCCGACCCCGACGCGGTGGACCAGTTGGCCGTCGATGTGCTCAATGCTTTCGGCGGGGTCGACCTCTTAGTCAACAACGCCGGTATCCCCAAGCGCCGCCATGTCACCGCGCTCGACATCGACACCATCACCGCCGTTATGCACGTCAACTACCTCTCGCCGATGCGCCTCACCATGGACCTGCTCCCGCAGATGCTGGCCCGAGGGTCGGGCACCATCGTCAACATCTCGTCGGTCGCCGCCACCCTGAGCGCACCAGGCGAGGCGGCCTACGACGCCTCCAAGGCAGCGCTCACGGCGTTCTCCGAGGCTATGGCGGTGGACCTGTGGGAGAACGGAGTCAAGGTGATGGTGGTGTATCCCGGCGTGATCGACACCGAGCTGTTCACCCTCCCGGACAACGACGTCCCCGACCTGCCGGTGGCGGCTGAGCCCGTCTCGGTGTGCGTCGACGCCATCCTGGCCGGGCTCGAGGCCGGGGCGGCCCAGGTCTATGTGCCCGAGTGGTTCCACGCCGTGGCAGCGTCCAAGGCGCAGGACGTGGGGAAGTACCTCGAGGGCACCGCGGCGTACCTGCGCGAACAGAAACAGAAGAAACAGACGCAGAAGAACTGAGGAAGAGTGAGAAGGAGGTCAGGGTGAAGATCGAGCCCGACGCAGCGGGCATGAGCGAGACCCGCCTGGAGCGGATCACCGAGCATTTCGTCCCCAACTACGTCGACACCGGGAAAATCGCCGGGTGCCAGATCACCGTCGTGCGGGGCGCCCACGTCGCCTACCACCGCTCGTTCGGGCTGATGGACCGCGAGCGCGGTGTCCCCATGGCCGACGACGCCATTTTCCGCATCTATTCGATGACCAAGCCGATCGCGTCGTTGGCGCTCATGCAGCTCTACGAACGCGGCATGTTCCAGCTCCTCGACCCGGTGCGCCGCTACATCCCCGCATGGAGTACCCAGAAGGTTGGTGTCGTACAGGACGACGGCTCAGTCGATCTGGTGAAGCCGCAGCGGCCCATGAACATGCGCGACGTCCTCATGCACACGACCGGCCTGCCGGGCGGGCTGTTCCCCAACAATCCAATCGACGCTGCCTTCGCCGAGGCGCGCGCCGCGCTCGGGGCGCGAGCAGACGCTCGAGAGCGTGACGGCGCTCCTGGCCGAGCATCCCCTCAAGTTCCATCCCGGGACGCAGTGGAACTACGGCTTGTCGACCGACATCGTCGGCCGACTGGTCGAGGTCCTCTCCGGGCAGCGCTTCGACGACTACCTCAAGCGCGAGATCTTCGAGCCGCTGGGCATGGTCGACACCGGGTTCTTCGTCCCCGAGTCCGCGCACTCGCGTCTCGCGGCCTGCTACGAGTACCGCCCGGCCACCACGCCCCGACTCATGGAGGGCCCCTTTGTCAACGGGATCCTGCGCCCCCACTCGTATCTCTCAGGCGCAGGCGGCCTGGTGTCGACCACCCGCGACTACGTCAGCTTCTGCCAGATGCTGGCCAATGGGGGCCAGCTCGACGGGCGCCGTGTCCTCGGGCGCAAGACCCTGGACCTCATGACGGTGAACCACCTGCCCAGCGGGGCGACCCTGCAGGACATGGCGGTCGGCGGTTTCGGCGAGGCGGGATTCGAGGGCGTGGGCTTCGGCCTGGGCTTCGCCGTTGGGCTCGGCCCCGCCGCGACGGGCATGGCCGGCTCAGGCGGCGAGTTCTACTGGGGCGGCGCGGCGAGCACGGCCTTCTGGGTCGACCCGATCGAGGATCTGTTCGCGGTCTTCATGACGCAGCTGTTCCCCTCCGTCGCTTACCCTTTCCGGGCCCAGCTGCGCGCGCTCGTCTACCAGGCCATCGACGATTGATGGCCCGGGCCCAGGAGCCCGTCGGTCCAACCGACGCGACCGCGGTCCCCCGCTTCGCCGGGATCTCGACGTTCGCCCGCTTGCCCACCGCCGAGCAAGTGCCCCGCTGGGACATCGCCGTGGTCGGCGTCCCCTTCGACGGCGGCACCAGCTACCGGCCCGGTGCGCGCTTCGGTCCGGCGGCCGTGCGCGAGGGCTCGCGCCTGCTCCGCCCTTATAACCCGGCCCTCGACGCCTCACCTTTCGCGCTGGCCCAGGTCGTCGATGCGGGCGACATCGTATGCACGCCATTCAGCGCAGACGAAGCGGTCGCGCAGGTCGAGGCGGGTGCCGATGCGCTCCTTGAAGGTGGCAGGCGGTTGGTGGCGATCGGGGGCGACCACACCATCGCGCTGCCACTGCTGCGAGCGACGGCCCGCCGGCACGGGTCGCTCGCCCTCGTACACTTCGACGCGCACCTCGACACCTGGGACACCTACTTTGGGCAACGCTTCACCCACGGCACACCCTTCCGCCGCGCCTGGGAGGAGGGTCTGCTGCGGACCGACCGCAGCGTCCACGTCGGGTTGCGGGGCCCGCTGTACTCGGACGCCGACCTATCCGACGACGCCGGCATGGGGTACGCGCAGGTCACGACGGACGACGTCGCCACCCGCGGTGTGGCCGAGGTGCTACGCCAGATGTTGGACCGGATCGGCGACGCTCCGGTCTACGTGTCGGTGGACATCGACGTCCTCGACCCCGCCCATGCGCCCGGCACGGGCACGCCGGAGGCGGGCGGACTGACGAGCCGCGAACTGCTCGCTCTGGTCCGCGGGCTCGAGCCCGTGTCTATCGTCGGCGCCGACGTGGTGGAGGTCTCGCCCGCCTACGACCACGCCGAGATCACCGCGGTCGCCGCCGCTCACGTGCTCTATGACCTGCTCACCCTGATGGCGCGGCGGACGTCGGCGTGACCCGCAGCGCCCAGGTGGCGCTGTGACAGAGATGGCCGAGGAGTCGACGATGGTGGGGGCGGCGAGAGAAGAGGTCACCCCGGTTCCTACGGAGGACCCAGCAGGACACCGCAACGAGGCGCTGCGCTTGTAACAGTGCATTAATGAGCGAGAAACCATCCCTGAACGTTGCGACCGTATGGTGGCCTGGGGCGCGGCTGAGAAGATCGGGGATCCGGATCGGGTGTCGACGTGAAGCGGGATCTGCTGGTCGGGGTAGCACAATGGCTTGCCGTCCCGGGTGAGCCGCGCCAGAACCTCAGCGTTGCGCTGGGGATGATCGACGATGCCGCCGCCCGCGGCGTCGAGCTCCTCGTGCTGCCCGAGCTGTGGTCCTGCGGCTACGACCCCGAGACCTTGCCCGAGGACGCACGCTCGGATGCCGAGCCGTTGCCGGGGCCGCGTAGCGAGCGCTTGGCGGAGGCGGCCCGCCGCCACGAGATGTGGCTGGCGGCGGGGAGCGTCCCCGAGCTGGGCGACGACGGGAAGCTCTACGACACCGCAATCGTGTTCAACCCGCGCGGGGAGCTCGTGGCGTGGCACCGCAAGGCCCACCTCTACCCGCCCACCCGGGAAACGGTGGTGTTCTCGCCCGGTGACCGACTCACCACGTTCGAAGACCCGTCGCTCGGGATGGTCGGGCTGGTGGTGTGCTTCGACGGCGACTTCCCCGAGGTGGCGCGGACGCTGGCGCTGCGGGGGGCACGGCTAATCGTCGCCCCGTCGGCCTACGAGGTCGAGGGCGCGACGGCGTGGGATCTCCTCTATCCAGCGCTGGCCCTGACCAACAGCCAATGGTGGGTGCAGTCGAACCAGGTGGGTTCCCACTCGACGTCGACGCTCCTCGGGGCCAGCCGCATCGTCGCTCCCACCGGGACGGTCGTGGCCGAGGCCAGCCGCGCCGTCCCAGGGCGAATGGGCAAGGCCGAGCTCCTGGTGCACCGGATCGACTTGCACCTGGCGTACGAGAGGGAAGGACTCGCCGCGCTGCTCGAAGATGAACGCCAGCCCGGCCTCTACTTCGACCGGGTGCCGGCCGGCTCCTGAGCCCGTCCCGAGGCGAGGTACGCCGCCCACCCTCCGTGGACGGTGATGTCGGGTGCACCCTCGAGCGCAGCCGGCTCGCACAGGAAGCCCGGGACCGTCGTGCCGTCGTCAAGGCGCACGGATCCAATCGTCATCGGCGCGGGCACGGACGCAACGAAGTCGGCGAATCCGGCCGGGGGCAGCTCCCAGATCTCGAGCGCCACCGCTCCCCCACCCGCAGCGACCCGGCGCAGACCGGGTTTTGGCGGATCGGTGGCGAGCGTGTGCAGGCGATAGCACTCAGCGGTCCGGGCCGAGCCGAGGAAGCGGGCTCCCCGTTCGGTCAGCTGGTGGTTCAGCGGCTGTCCGGCGAGGTGCGCGCCGACAACGGCGAGCGGGATGGCGGGCGGGCACAGACGACCGCGGCGGGCGTCACGCCAGGAGTCCGCAGCCAGATGTTCCTGCCCGACTATGCGACGGGCGAGGTCGAGCTGGACCAGGTCGCTGAAAGCAGGCCCGATGCAGCTCACCCCGAAGGGTAGGCCGCAGACCGATCCGGCCGGGACGGCGACCGCGCACATGTCCAGCATGTTCAAGAACGTGGTGAAGCGCCCGAGCTCGGCATTCATCGCCACGGGGTCCCGGGCCACTTCCGCCAACGTCGGGTGCCGCGTGGTGGTCGGGAGGAGTAACGAATGGGCGCCGACGCGTGACCATTCGGCGGTGGCCGCAGCGGCCAGGGTGGCCAGGCGCTCCGCGTCCTGCACCAACGCATCGGCGGCCAAGTTCCCTGCTGCGAGGATGATCGCCGCGACGGTCGGGTCCACCTCGTCTCGCTTCGCCTCAATGAAGGCGCCGACGGCGGCGTGGCGCTCGGCCACGAACGCACCCCCGTAGAGCAGTCGCCCCGCAGCGAGAAAAGGCCCGAGGTCGATCTCGACCACCTCGCAGCCCGCGGCGGCCAAGCCCGCCGCGGCGGCGGCGTACGCCTCGAGCCAGCCGGAGGCGAGCGGACCCAGCGCCTCGTCGGACGGGCGCGCCACGACAGGCCGCCCGTGCGCCCCGAGGGGCGAGTCGGGCGGGAAGGCGCGCCGGCCCGGCGCGTCCCCCAGCGGTCCGACGAGCTCCGCCATGGCCCGCTCGGCCAGGTCCACGTCCGGCGCGAACACGCTCACGCAGTCGAACGACCGGCACGCCGGCACGACCCCAGCCGTCGAGACCACGCCGAGCGTGGCCTTGAGGCCGACGACCCCGTTGAGGGCTGCCGGGACGCGGCCCGAACCGGCGGTGTCGGTCCCGAGCGCGAGATCGGCCTCGCCCAGAGCCACCACCACGGCCGAACCGCTGCTACTGCCCCCCGAGATGCGCTCGGGGTCGATGGCGTTGCGCACGGCACCATAGGGGCTGCGGGTGCCGACCAGTCCGGTCGCGAACTGGTCCAGGTTGGTCTTGCCGACGAGGAGGGCGCCGGCCTCCCGCAGCGCCCGCACCGCCGGCGCGTCCGCGACCGGGACGTACGCGTAGGCCGGGCACCCGGCCGTCGTGACCATGCCCGCGGCGTCGATGTTGTCCTTCACCGCGAACGTGAGGCCGGCCAGAGGGAGGTGGCCGCCTGCGGCGGTAGCGCCGTCGATGCGGGCTGCCTCGGCCATCAAGACGTCAGGTGGCACGCGACTTATCCACGCCTCAGCGCGTTGCGCCGCATCGCGGGCGTCGAGCGCCCGCTTGGCCGCATCGTGGGCTAGGGGCACTGCGGCCCGGACACCATCACACCGCTGCCACCACCACCAGCGGCGCCCCCGACGTGACCTGCATACCGGGCGTGACCACAACGTCGAGCACGGCCCCGTTGCACGGCGAGAGCACCGCCGTTTCCGTCTTCATCGCCTCGATGATGACCATTGCCTGCCCGACCACCACCTGGTCTCCTGGCTGCACTGCGACCTTCCACACACTCGAGGTCATGGGTGCGGTGACGAGCGTCCCATTGGGCGGCACCTGGTACGCCGGGACCGGCGCGCTCGTCGCGGGCTCGTCCCGCCGCTCGAACTCGCCCGCCGCCGCCCAGGCTCCCCGCTCCGCCGCGAAGGCGGCGGACTGTCGGGCGCGGAACTGGCCGATGGACTCGGCCTCCCGTGCCAGCATCGCCTCGTACTCATGGAGCCGGAATGTCCCCGGTTCGATACGCACGTCGAAGCGGCCCGCGGCGAAGTCCGCCCGGGCGTCGAGTAACTCGTCGGCCGTGACGGGGTGCCAGTGGATGCGGTCGAAAAAACGCAGCAGCCACGGGACGCCTGGCTCGAAGGGGGGATGGTGGCGGTGGCTCTTCCAGATCTGCAGTGTGCGGCCGACCAGTTGATAGCCGCCCGGACTCTCCATCCCGTAGATGCAGAGGTAGGCGCCACCGATCCCGACCGTGCTGTCGGCCGTCCACGTCCGGGCCGGGTTGTACTTGGTTGTGACGAGGCGGTGCCGAGGGTCGATGGGCGTGGCCAGTGGCGCCCCCAGGTACACGTCCCCCAACCCGAGGACGAGGTAGGTGGCGTCGAACACCGTCTGGCGCACCTCTTCCACGTCGCCGAGCCCGTTGATGCGGCGAATGAACTCGATGTTCCATGGGCACCACGGCGCGTCGTCGCGCACGCCGGCGGCGTAGCGCGCGGTTGCCTCGTGGGTGACTGGGTCGTCCCACGAGAGCGGTAAGTGGATGGCTCGGCTCGGCACTTCCAGCTCCTCGGAGCTCGGGAGTGCCTCCTCCATCGCCCCGACGGAGTTCAGCACGCGGTCGAGCGATGTGACGCCAGGGTCGAAATGCACCTGCAGCGTGCGTACCCCGGGGGTGAGGTCGATGATGCCATCGAGCCCGGCCGCCTCGATGTGGTCGGACAATACGTGCACCCGTGCTCGCATAGAGACGTCGAGTTCCATGGCGCCGTACTCGATGAGAATGTTGTCGTCGCCATTGGCGCGGTAGGTCGCGGCGGGCGTCGAGCCGCCCGCTCGACGGGCCAGGACGCCGGAGAGGTCGCGGCGACCGTTGTCCCGCACACCGCGGACTCCAACGGCGCGCGGCACGAAGCGGACGCGGTCGTCGGGCCGCAGTTGCCCGAGCTTCCAGCGCTCGGCGCTCAGGACGGTCGCCGGACAGACGAAGCCGCCCAGGCTGGGGCCGTCAGGTCCGAGCAGGATGGGCAGGTTGCCGGTGAAGTTGATCGCCCCGACTGAGTACGGCGTGTCGTGGATGTTCGACGGGTGGAGCCCGGCGTCGCCGCCGTCTGACCTCGCCCACTCCGGCCGCGGTCCGAGCAAGCGCACTCCCGTGCGCGCCGAATTGAAGTGGACCAGCCAGCTGGTCGCGTAGAGCGCCTCGAGGTCCGCCTCGCTGAAGAACTCCGGCGCTGCATGGGGACCCGGGACGACGGTCATCACCCAGTCCTGAGTAAACTCCGGCCGCGCGGGCAGGGCTTCCCGAGGCGCCGGCATGCCTGTCTCGGCCGCGTGCACCGGGCGCAAGACATCCCCCTGGCGGAGTGCCCGGCCTCCGAGCCCTCCGAGTCCCCCCAACGTGAACGTCGCCGCGCTGCCCAAGTAATCGGGAAGATCCAAACCTCCACCGACGAGGACGTAAGCCCGGATACCCGGCGGTCCGATGTGTCCGACCTCGAGTGTCGAGCCGGCCGGGACGAGGACGGGCTCCCACATCGGGACGGGCCCACCGTCGATCGTGACCGACGTCGGCGCGCCCGTCACGCAGACCCACGTCGCAGCGCTGCAGTGGAGCGCAGGACCGTCGAGCGTGGCCTCCAACCCGGGCGCACCCGCAGGGTTCGCGAGGGCCAGGTTCCCGTACCGGAAGGAGAGGTCGTCCATGGGGCCCGACGGGGGGACACCGACGGACCAGTAGTGCAGCCTGCCCGGCCATGCCTGCACGGTGGTTTGGGTCCCGGGTCGCACGACGTCCATGCGATGCGAGACGAAGTCGACCGCGGCCAGTGACGCTGTGGTGTGAGTGCCCGCGACGAAGTCCGGCGACGACAACGCAGCCGCGAGGAACTCAAGGTTGGTCTCTATCCCGCCGATCACGCTGGCGTTCAGGGCGCCGCGTAACTTGGCCACGGCGGCGGCGCGGTCCGGCCCAGTGGCGACCAGTTTGGCGAGCAGCGGATCGTAGGATGCCGCCACATCGGTCCCGGTCTCGACCCAGCCGTCGATACGGACCCCGTCGCCCCAGCGCACAGAAGTGATCAGCCCGGCGCTGGGTTGCCAGTCACGCTCGGCGTCCTCGGCGTAGACCCTGGCCTCGACCGCGACGCCCGAGGGCCGGGCGGCGCGGGCAACTTCCAGCGCGTCGGGGTCGCCGTCGGCCACGCGCAGCATCAGCGCCACCAGGTCGAGGCCGTAGAGTTGTTCGGTCACGGGATGCTCGACCTGGAGCCGCGTGTTGACCTCGAGGAACATGGCCTCGGCCCGCTCGACGTCATAGACGAACTCGACCGTGCCGGCCGATCGGTACTGCACCGACCGGGCGAGCTGCTCGCTCGTCCGGGCGATGACCGCGCGCACTTCGTCGGGAAGATTCGGCGCCGGGGCCTCCTCCACCACCTTCTGGTTCCTTCGTTGCAGGCTGCAGTCCCGGTCACCCACGATGACCACGTCGCCCCGGCCGTCGCCGAGGACCTGCGCCTCGACGTGACGGGCCCGGACAACCCGTCGTTCGAGGAAGACACCGTCGTTCCCGAAGTTCGTACTGGCCAGCCGTGCCACCCGTTCGAATGCCTCGACGAGCTGGTCGGGTCCTTCGCAGGATTGGATCCCGATGCCGCCCCCGCCGCCGGTTGCCTTGAGCATCACGGGAAAGCCGATGCGTTCGGCCTCCGCGACCGCCTCGTCGGAGCCTCCGAGGAGCCCGCTGCCTTCGACCAAGGGCACGCCCGCATCCGCAGCGGCCTGGCGCGCCGTGTGCTTCACGCCGAATAGCTCGAGCTGCGCGGGCGTCGGACCGACGAAGACAAGGCCAGCCGACTCTACCGCTCGGGCGAAGGCCGGATCCTCGGAGAGGAAGCCGTAGCCCGGATGGACGGCGCGCGCACCAGTCGCCATTGCCGCCTCGATGACGGCATCGCCACGGAGGTAGCTCTCCCGAGCGGGAGCCGGACCGAGACGCACGGCCCGGTCCGCCATCCGCACGTGCGGGGCGCTCCTGTCGGCGTCCGAGAAGACCGCCACGGTCTGGAGGCCCATCGCCTTGGCGGTCGCGATAATACGGCCGGCGATCTCACCGCGGTTGGCCACCAGCAGGCATTCGAGACTCATGGATGCGGCACCCTTGATCTCCGCTCCGGGCCCGAGCCTCGCCGCAGCCGTGCGAGCCCCGAGGATGTCTCCACAAACTGTAAACAGATCGGTTTATGGTGTGCAGAACCACCCCCGGGCCAGCACCTGAACAAAAGCTGACGGCACAGGCACGCGCCGCTCATGGCGCGTCGACCACGACGCGGACTGCGGTCGGGTTGAAGCCGTTGCACGGGTTGTTGACCTGCGGGCAGTTCGAGATCAGCGCGAGCACGTCAGCATGCGCGGTGAGAGTGAGGGAACGCCCGGGGGCGGACAGCCCGTCGACGATGCCGAGTGTGCCGTCCTCCTCGACGGGGACGTTCATGTACCAGTTGATGTTGGAGACAAGGTCTCGCTTTCCCAGGCCCCAACGCGCACCCTCAGCCAGAAAGTTCTCCACGCAGGCGTGCTCGGCCTTTGTGTGATGGCCGTAGCGCAGCGTGTTGGCTTCCTTCGAGCAGGCACCGCCGAGCGTGTCGTGCCGGCCGACCTGATCGGCTGTGACCGTGAGGAGCGGGCGGCCGAGGTTCGAGCGCAGTGCGCTCCCGACGGTCAGGAATATCGACCCTTGACGGGCCACCGTGTCGGGAGCGCTGTAGCGCTCCGACGTGTCGGCCGCCAGGTAAAAGAGAAAGTCCACCGCCTGATTGCCGTACAGGTCGACGATCTCGAGGGTGCCCCCTGCGGGCACAATGCTCGACCAGGGCGCTCGGGGCGGGATTACCTCGTCAACCAGCTGCACCGCTGCTCCCTCCCGTCCTGGCGTCCCGGTCGTCGGCCGTGTTGCGGTAGGCCCGCTCGCGCTCGGGAGACGACGACCATGACGGATCCCCTGGGCCGGTGGGCTCCCCGGACCAGGCCAGCACCTCGAGGGTGGACGACTGCCACTCGGCACGTGGGTCGAGCGGGTGGGCGGTGTTCGCCACCAGGACCACCAGAGGGAGCTCGGCCTTCAGCTCGACCGCGGCGGGCGCACCGCAGCCGTCCGCCCAGACCAGCCGCCCGCTGGAAGTGTCGACGTGCACCCCCTTGAAGAACGACATGCTCGGTGGCAGGTCCCTGGGGGTGAGGCCGTGCTTGGCCGCCGCCAGGATAAAGAGCGCCCTCCCCGCCGGGGACGGGCCCTCCGGGTTCCCCGAGCCGTAGCGCTCGGTGTTGCCCAGCACGGACGTCGTGCCGCAGATGCTGTCATGGTGACCCGAGGTGTCCGACGTCAGCGTGGCCAATACCCGGCCCTGGTCTGAGAGCAGGAGTTGCCCGGGACCGCTGTAGGCCTGCCATTGCACCTTGACGGTGTCGGCGACGCACAGCCGCTCCCAGGGCTGGTCGGCCCGGAAGAGAAGGAGGTGGGCGCAGGCGTCCGCCTCCATGTCGTGCAACCTGACCGTGGTCCCCGCCGCGACCACTTTGTTGGTGTACCCGCCCGGCGCGACCTTTTCGGCCCACACCAGCCGCGACGGGTCGACGTGGGCGGGGACCTCGGAGTACCGGATCGCCGGCACCGTCGGCATGTGCACCGCCAGCGTGTCGACCTGGGCGCGGGCGTGTGCGCGCGCGCCCGCCGTGGTCGCCGTTCGGCCCGGGCTCGGGCTGGTCATCCCCGTCCTTCTTGACGCTGCCTCAGGGTCAGTGATGATTATCTATCGCCTGATAGAAATCCAGGTCGTGCGAACGACCTTCACGGACCATTAACAATGGCGGCGCGCGCCAAGCCCGAGCCGACCCGCCCGGTGGGGCGCCCCCGCGTCGTTCCTCGGCATCTCGCCAGCAGCGTGCGCGAAGAGATCCTTATGGCTGCCGCAGGACTCTTCGAGGCCAACGGGTACACCGCGACCTCGACCCACGCCATCGCCGACCAGGCCGGACTGCGCCAGGCCTCGCTCTTTCACTACTTCGCGCGCAAGGAGGACATGCTCACCGAGCTGCTCGACCGAACCCTGCGGCCAACCCTCGATGCCGTCCGGAGCGATCCGCGCATGCGCGACGAGCCGGACGTGGCGTTATGGTCTCTGACCTGCACTGATGTGGCTAACCTGTGCCGGGGTCCGCAGAACATCGGCGCGCTGCAGCTCCTGCCTGAGGTCCGGGGTCCCCAGTTCGAATGGTTCTGGCGGCGACGGCACCAACTGTTCCGGGTCTACGTCCGCCAGATCGCACGGGGATGCGACGGCGGTGCCTTCGTGCGAGGCGATCCCACGACGACGGGCGAACTCGTCTTTGGTCTGGTGGAGAGTGTCATCACGGCGCGACCCCAATTTCGGCGACGCGCCACGACACCCGTCGTGATCGCCGACGCGGCACTGCGCGTCTGCGGCGTGACGCCCAGTCGATTGCGGGCAGTGGCGCGCACGTCACAAGAGCGCGAAGTCAGATGAACAACAGGTTTCGACGCGTGCTGTTCATCGTCTGGAAACTTTCTCGATGTGACCCTGAAACAGAACGGCGGTTCAATCGACTCGTTGAGTGCAGCAGCTGGAGCGGGGGCGACACCGAGCACGCGAGGAGGTGCGATGGATCAGAGGGCGCCCGTGATCTTCGGCCGACCCGTGCTGCTTTCCGTCGACATCCAGCGCGGGTACGCCCTCCCCGCCGAGCAGACCGGCATTGCCCTTATGAACGGGCAAGAGGAACTGATCGCCAACGCCGAGCGCGTCGTCGCCGCCGCTCGCAGCGCGGGCATCCCGGTCGTGTTCTTCTCGGAGGAACACCGCCGGGACGGGATCGACTTCGGCCGCGAGCTCGACGGCGATGAAGGGGTGCACTGCCTGGAGGGTGACGACGGCACACAGCTGTGGCCGACCCTCACCCCCGGGCCCGGCGAGTACGCCATCGCGAAGCGCCGCTACTCCTGCTTCTTCGGGACCGACCTCGAGATCCTCCTCAAAGGACTGGATGCCTCGACGCTGATCCTCATCGGCGGCCTCACCGACGTCTGCATCCACTACACGTTCGCCGACGGCCACCAGAACGACTACCGAATGCGCGTCGTCTCGGACTGCGTCATCGGTTCGACCCGGGCACGACACGCTGCGTCGCTCAGCGCGATGGAGTACCTCCAGCACGGAGCGTGCCGCACGACCGACGAGATGCTCGACGCGCTGGCGTCGTACGCCCCTTCCCATCAAGCAACAACTCACAAAGGAGCAGCATGAACGGCAGTCTCACCGCGCTTGCCCGTGCCGGTCGGCGCATCGTTCTCACGGGCGGTCTCACCGCCCTCGCTGCCGTGCCGATCGGCGCGGCCGGCTCGTCGCCGGCCGGTGCCGCCTCCTACCCGACGAGTCACACCCTGAACCTGAGCTTCCTGCAGGACCCCGGGCAGCCGCCCGACCCCGACGTCTACTACGCCGGACAGGGCCTCCTGCTCACTCGCAACCTGTACCAGGGCCTCTTGACCTACCAGTCGAACACACCGGCCCGGGTCCTCGAGCCCTCCCTGGCCACCAGCTGGAGCGTGTCAAAGGACGGGCTGACCTACACGTTCCAGCTGCGCCACGGGGTCTTCTTCCACGACGGCACGCAGTTCACCTCGGCGGCCATCGCTCCCGACTTTGCCCGCAGGACCGCAGTCAATGGCGGCCCGGCCTACATGGTCTCCGGAGTGGCATCGATCGCGACTCCGAACCCCTATGAGGCGGTCATCACGCTGAAGACGCCGAACACGGCCTTCCTCGACTTCCTGGCCTCCCCGTACGGGCCGGCCATGATGAGCCCGACCGCGCTGGCGGCCAACGCCGGATCCGACAACGCGCAGACCTACCTGCAGACGCACGATGTCGGGACCGGGCCCTACACACTCACCGAAGCCAAGGTCGGAGTGATGTACCAGCTGCAGGCGTTCCCGCAGTACTGGGGGCCCAAGCCGTACTACACGACGGTCAACCTTCCGGTCATCGACAACCTGTCCACCGAGGAGATCCAGTTCAACGACGGGCAGCTTGCAGCCATCCTGCACGACATGACCACGTCAGTCATCGCCCAGTACAAGACCAAGTCGACCGTGGCCTCCTACCACCTGCCGACGCTCGAGTCCGAAACGGCCTACATCAACGAGAACAAGAGTTTCCTGAATACCGCATCCAACCGGAGGGCGCTGATCGAGGCGATCAACGTCCCCTACCTGGTGGCCGGCATCTTCCCGGGCCGAGCCACCGTCGCGATGCAAGCAGGGCCGAAGGGGCTCATCCCAGAGCCGTACGGACAGCAGAACATTCCATACAACCCCGCGAAGCTCAAGGCGCTGGTGAAGAACCTGCCCGCCTCCCAGAAGACGTTCACCGTCGGCTATGACACGTCTGCCTCCGACGACCAGCTCCTCGCCGAAGACATCGGGGCAGAGCTCCAAGCCCTCGGGTTGTCGACCAAGGTCGTCGGCTACCAGACGTCGGCGATCTACGGATGGATTGGGAACACGTCGGCAACCCAGGGGGCGTCGACGCCGAACATGCTCGTCGACTACTTCTGGCCGGACACGTACAGCACGTACACCTGGACCCACATCAGCTTCGACGCCAGTGGCGGGCTCCAGTACATGAACTGCGACAGTGTGCCCAACGAGGCCAACCTGAACACGCAGGCCGTGACGACGGGATCGAACGCGGCCTACAACAAGGCCATTGAGAATGCGGTGAACACGGGCTGCTGGCTGAACATCGCCAACAAGCAAGACGCCATGGTCGCCCAGCCCTGGCTGAAGGGTGTCCCGCAGGCGCACATCGTCGCCTACCCCGAGATGCTCAACCTGTCCGTGCTGCACCCCGGATGACACGACGACGTCACCGCACACCATGCGAAGAGAGGCGTATCGGATAGCGACACCTACGACATCGGACAACTGAATCGCACCTAGGGTTCCGCACCCCATGTGGGCGGCCTGGACCGAGAGGTGCACATGCTGCGATCGCAGCATGACACGGAGGGATAAAAGCCCGGGAGGTTACGACCAACCGGGCTCTCTCTTTTGCAGACGGGAGCACAGATGCAGACCATCTTCGAAATAGACGAGAAGCACGCCGAGTTATCGACGAGCCTGGCCGCGGAGGGAGTTGAGTACGTCTTCGCCTCCTTCGTCGACATCGCCGGCCGGGCCAAGTCCAAATGCGTGCCGATCGACCATTTGCCCGACCTCCTGGCCGGGCACGAGCGCTACACGCCGCGGGGCCTGGGCAACCTCGGCCAGATGACGCCGACCGAGGACGAGTGCGTGGCGGTCCCCGACGCCGAGCACGTTGTGCATCCTGCCCTGGGACCGCCGGTTCGCCCACATGACGGCCGACCTGTACTACGGCGGAACCGAGCCCTTCGCCCACTGCACCCGCTCGATCCTCAAGCGCCAGATCGAGACCGCAGCCGCGACGGGGTACGAGCTCCAACTGGGCATCGAGCCCGAGCTCTACGTGGTGCAAGCCGTTTGCCGGCGACCTGTCCGCCGCCTCCGGCGAGTACCTGATCCCCCACAAGCCGTCGGGCCGGCTGCGACCGACGCCGGCTACGACGTCGAGGCGACCCTCGACGTCATGGACTTCCTCGACCCCATGGTCCGCGCCATGAACGAGTGCGGCTTCGGCGTCTTCAGCTTCGACCACGAGGGTGGCGACGGCCAGGTCGAGTTCGACTTCGACTTCGCACCGGCGCTGGTGACCGCGGACCGGGTCACCCTGTTGCGGCTCATGGCCAAGCAGATCGCCAAGCAGGTCGGGCTCATGGTGACCTTCATGCCCAAGCCCTACACGGAGGCCTGGGGTTCGGGTGCCCACTTCAACATGAGCCTCACCGAGGTCGAGAGCGGGCAGAACCTGTTCCGCGACCCAGAGGACAGCCGGGGCCGGGGGTGGAGCAAGGTTGCCTACGGCTTCGCCGCCGGGATCATGCGCCACGCCCCCGCCCTGGCAGCCATCTGCACGCCGACGGTCAACTCCTACAAGCGGCTGCAGCCGCGCCTCTCCGACGGCACTGTGTCGTGGGCCCCCATCTGGGCCGCCTACGGCGACAACAACCGGTCGTGCATGCTCCGGCTGCCCCGCAATCGGCCCGCCATCGAGAACCGAGGCGTCGACTCGGCCGCCAACCCCTACCTGGCCGCCGCCTTCTTGCTGGCCGCGGGCCTCGAGGGCGTAGCCGAAGGGCTCGACCCGGGCGATCCCGTCGAGGACCTCACCTACGACTGGTCGAAGACGGGGCCGAGCGGAGGCGACGTGCAGGCGACCGCGCCTCCCCCGCAACCTCCTGGAGGCCATTGAAGCGTTCGACGAGGACCCGCTGACCCACGAGGTCTTCCCGAAGGAATTCGTGACGGCCTACACCGACATGAAGGTGTCGGAATGGGACGCCTACCACACCCGCGTCTCGGAATGGGAGCGCGAGACCTACCTGACGATGTTCTGAGGACATGGATACGAACCCGTTCATCGGACCGGTGCGTTGGGAGCACCTCACGTGGCCGGAGTTGGAAGCGCACCTCGAGTCGCGACCGCACGAGGTGGCGCTTCTCCCCGTCGGAGCAACCGAGCAGCACGGCCCGCACCTGCCGACGGGCACGGACACCATCATCGCCAGTGAGCTGTGCAACGCCGTCTCCGCACGGACAGGCGCGCCCGTGCTGCCAGCCGTGGCGGTCGGCTGCAGCTATGGCCACGGGACCGAGTTGCCCGGCACTCTGTCGCTACCGCCCGAGCGGCTGGCCGACGTGGTGCGCGACGCCATTGAGTGGGCCGCCACGAGCGGCGTCCGCCGCGTGCTGGCGGTGAACGGCCACTTCGGCAACCAGGCGTCGCTGTCCGTCGCCGGCGACCACGTGCGCCGCCACCGACCCGACCTCCGCTTCGGCGTCCTGAACTGGTGGACCCTCACGCCCGCCATCGCACAGCGAGACGCTGGCCGACGGCGACGACGTGCACGCCAACCGGGCCGAGACCTCCCTCATGCTTGCCCTGGCACCCGACCATGTCCGCCTCGACCAGCTCGCCAACGCCGACGATGAGGACCGGACCGAGGGCTTGGTCTTCCGTTACACCGCACCGGTCCTCTCGAGGAACGGCGTGACCGGGAGGCCGTCGGAGGCGACGACGCAACTGGGCGACTGGCTCCTCGACGAGGTCGTCTCGTCGATGTCGCTGGCCGTCGAGCGCGGCCGCACCGAGGAGCCACCGCTGACCGCCGGGGCCCAAAGGGCGGTCACCGCCTAATGGCCGCGCCGCTGGTGGGAGTTCTCTGCGGACGCTCACCTGCCGAGCGCTACTCGACCCACCGCGGCTATGTATCGTCGGTCACCGCGGCCGGTGGCATCCCGCTGCTCCTGCCCGCGGGCCCCGACGTGGACCCCCACGCGCTCACGGACGTGGTTGACCAGTGCGGGGCGCTCGTCGTCACCGGCGGCGGAGACGTCGATCCCGATTACTACGCCTGCGCCGCCGGATCGCCGGACCTCCTCATGGACGTCGACCCGACCCGGGACCTCGCCGAGATCGTGGCGGTGCAGCACGCCATCGCGCAGCGCAAGCGAGTGCTCGGCGTGTGCCGCGGCGCGCAGCTCTTGGCTGTCATGGGCGGCGGCACCCTCGTACCCGACCTGCCCGAGAAGGGAATCGAGGGCCACTGGGACGAGGAACACCAGTACCAACCGGTGCACCGGGTTCGGGGGGAGACGTCGTCGGTGGCAGCCCAGGTACTGGGCTCCGTGGAGACGGTCAACTCCATCCATCATCAAGCCATCGCCGACCCGGGGCAGATGCTGCGCGCCACAGCCTGGAGCGACGACGGCGTCATCGAAGCGGTCGAGGGCCCCAGGCTCCTCGGCGTGCAGTGGCATCCCGAGCGACTCTCGGGTACCGATCCCCGCCACCTGGACCCGTTCCGCTGGGCGCTCCAGCCGTGACCATCTCCCCGATCACGGAGGGCGTCGTGGCCGAGATCGCCACCACCGAGGCGGCGCCGTCGGCGGGCAGTGCCAAGGACCCCGTCGTGTCGGTGAAGGACCTGCACGTCACCTTCGAGCGCGGCGGCCATGAGGTCCACGCGTTGCGCGGTGTCTCGTTCGAGGTCAGACCCGGCGAGATCATCGGCCTCGTCGGCGAGTCCGGCTCGGGCAAGAGCGTCCTCGGCCTCACGCTGCTCGGGCTGCTGCCCGACCGGCCCCGGCCGGCCATCACCGGGGTCGCCCGGGTCTGCGGCACCGACATGGTCACCGCCAGCAAGGACGATGCGCCGAAACCGTCCGCCGCCGGCACCTCGGGGCCGTCTTCCAAGACCCGATGACCTCGTTGAACCCGACCATGCGGGTGGGCCACCAGGTTGCGGAGGCGGCCGGCTCCGACGGCCGAGGCGCTCCGCCTGCTCGACGCCGTCGGCGTGCCCGAAGCCAAGCGGCGCATGCGGGCCTACCCCCACGAGCTGTCGGGCGGCCTGCGCCAGCGGGTCATGATCGCCATGGCGGTCGCGGGTTCGCCTTCCCTCGTCATCGCCGACGAGCCGACAACGGCGCTCGACGTGACGGTGCAGGCCCAGATCCTGCAACTCCTGGCCTCGCTGCGCGACGAGTTCGGGACGAGCTTCATCCTCGTGACCCACGACCTGGGCGTGGCCGCGCAGGTCGCCGACCGCATCGCCGTCCTCTACGGCGCGCGTCTCGCCGAGATCGGGGGTGCCGAGGCGGTCCTGCAGCGCCCGTGCACCCGTACACGAGCGGACTGCTGCGCTCGCGGCTCGTCCTCGAGTGCGACCGCAGCCGGCCGATCATCACGCTGAGGGGAGAGCCGCCCGACCCGAGAGCTCACCCGCCCGGTTGCCCGTTCGCGCCCGCGCTGCGACTTCCACGTCGATGCGTGCGACGCCGCGCTGCCGGAACTGCAGCGGGTATCCAGGGCCGGCCGAACCCGAGCCAGCCGCCGCCTGCATCCGCTGGAACGACCCCGACCGCAAAGCGACCGAGCAGGTACGGCCCCCGCCGTGGCCGGCGGTGGATCTCGGTGCTGACCGGAGGTCCTCCGCCGGCAGTGCTGATCCACGACGTCTCCAAGAGCTTCCCCATCGGCACCACGTTGCACCGCCACCGCCTCAAGGCGCTGCGCGGCGTCGACCTGACGGTGACCAAGGGAGAGGCCGTCGCCCTGGTCGGCGAGAGCGGATGCGGCAAGTCGACCCTGCTCCGCTCTATTGCCGGCCTGCAGATCCATCGATTCGGGCACGATCGAGTTCGGCCGCGGCGCCCGACCCCAGATGGTCTTCCAGGACGCCGGCGCGTCGCTGACGCCATGGCTCACGATCGGTGAACTCGTCGGTGAGCGCCTGCGCTCCGAGCACGGTCGACACGAGCCGAACGGGGTACGCGGTGTCAAGGCCGCGTTGCAACGGGTCGGGCTGCCCGCCGGAAGTTGCCGAGTCCAAGCCGGCGCAGCTCTCGGGCGGGCAGCGCCAACGGGCCGCACTGGCCCGGGCCACGGTCGTCCCGCCCGATGTACTGCTCTGCGACGAGCCGACCAGCGCCCTCGACGTCTCGCTGGCCGCCACGGTGCTCAACCTCATCGGCGCAGCTGCGCCGGGAGCTCGGCGTCGCCGTCCTCTTCGTCACCCACGACCTGGCCGCGGCCCGGGTCGTGGCCGACCGCATCGCCGTGATGTACCTGGGCCGGATCGTCGAGTGCGGGCCTGCCGAGGAGATCTGTGCCTCGCCGGCCCACCCGTACACCCAGGCGCTGCTGGCGGCTGTGCCCGGACCTGGCCCGGCGCACGACGCGCCTACAGGGCGAGCCGGCGAGCCCGCTCGACCCGCCCAGCGGGTGCGAATTCCACCCCCGCTGCCCCATGGCTCAGGAGTCCTGCGCATCGGTAGAGACGCCGCTGGTTCCCTTCGGAGTGGACGGCGGCCGCGCCGTCGCGTGCCCGATCTTCCTCGGCGACATGGTCGCGGGAGGCGCGCGCTGATGGCGGTCGCCGAAGCATTCGTCCCCGGCGGCGCCCGACGGCGCGGCGTCGTCAAGGTGGCCAGTGCGGGCAAGGTGTTCACCGGAGCGACCAACGCGGACCGCATCGGGCTCATCCTCCTCGGGCTCCTCGTGGTTCTCGCCGTCTTCGCCCCGTTGATCGCCCCCTACAGCCCCATCGTCCCCTCGGGCCTCCCGTTTACGCCGCCGCTCCACGGCGACCACCTGATGGGGACCGACGAGGTGGGCTACGACATCTTCAGCCGGGTCCTCTTCGGGTTGCGCACCAGCTTGGTCGGCGTGCTCATCGTCGTGACATCCGGGGTGGTCATCGGCGGCCTGATCGGACTCGTCGCCGGCGTGGCCGGCGGGTGGGTGGACACGCTGTTGATGCGCATCACCGACCTCTTCCTCGCCCTTCCCGGCCCCCTTCTCGCCATCGCCATCGCTGCCGCCCTCGGGCCGAGCTACGCCCACGTGCTCCTGGCCGTCGCCATCGTGTGGTGGCCCTTCTACGCCCGGATCATGCGCGGCGAGGTGCGCGCCCTCGGCGGCGCGGCCCCACCTCGAGGCGGCCGCGCTGGCGGGGGCTGGACCCGTCCGGCGCGGCCTGCGCCACCTGCTGCCCGGCGCCATGCCGGCCATCGTGGTCACAGCCAGCCTCGATGTCGGCAACCTCGTCGTCACGCTGGCCGGCCTCTCCTTCCTCGGCCTCGGCGCGCCGGCGCCGGCGCCCGAGCTCGGAGCCATGGCGGCCCGGGGGCTGCAGTTCCTGCTGCAGCAGTGGTGGATCCCGGTCATGCCGGGCATCGCGTGTCGCGCTCCTCGCACTCGCTGCCAACCTGTCGGGGGACGCAGTGGCCGACGCCACAGGACTGGGTGTATGAGCGACCTGCCGCTGTTCCTCGTCAAGCGGCTGGGCGCCATGATCGCCATCATCTTGGTGTTGACCGCGATCATCTTCTCGCTTCAGAAGCTGAGCCACGCCGACCCGGTCCACTCGTACCTCGGGGCCAACGCCTCGAAGGCCGCCATCGCCAAGGAGTCGGCCATCCTCGGCTACAACAAGCCGGTCATCAACCAGTACTTCCACTACGTTGCCGGGCTGTTCCACGGGGACCTGCAGGAGTCTCTGCGCACCCGCCGCGCCGTGTCGACCGACCTGGCGGCGTACCTCCCGGCCACCATTGAGCTCTCGCTCGCCGCGCTCGGCATGGCGCTCGTGCTCGGCGCCGCGCTCGGCCTGGCGTCGGCTGGCCGATGGCGCGGCGCCTCCTTCCTGCGCGTGCTCATGATCGCCGGGGCCTCCGTGCCGGCCTTCCTCTTGGCCCTGCTCGGCGTGCTCATTCTGAACGGGGACTTCCACCTGGCTCCCGGCCAGCGGGGACACGGGCGTGATCAACGCCCCCACGGGACCCACGGGGATGATCATCTTCGGACGCGCTTGTACACGGCTCAGTTCGCCACCGTGTGGGACGGCGTGCAGCACCTCGCGCTCCCCGCGTTCTGCGTCGCGATCGGCCCTGCGGTGTCCATCGGCCGGGTTCTGCGCGGCTCGCTGCACTCGTCGATGCGCTCGGACTTCGTACGAACAGCCCGCGCCAAAGGACTGGTCGAGCGGACGGTCCTCTTCCGCCACGCGCTGCGCAACTCGCTGTCGGCCGCACTCTCCATGACCGGCCTACAGGTCGGCCTCATGTTCGCCGGTGTCGTTGTGATCGAGACCGTCTTCGCGTGGCCGGGCATCGGCCTCTACACCGATCAGAGCATCCCCGTCGCGGACTTTCCCGCCATCGCCGGGGTGACCCTCGTGCTTGGCGTCTTCTACGTCGTGATCAACGCCATCGTGGACATCTTGCAGGCGGTCGTCGATCCGAGGGTCGCACTCCAATGAGTAGGGACAGCCCGCCCGCCGTTGACAATGAGGAGGAGATGACGTGACGGAACGGCCGCCCGGCCCCATCAGCCTGAACCGCTACGAGCTGGAGCTCGCATGGCAGGGCATTCCCACGTTCATGAAGTTGCCGGTCTGTCTGACGCCGGCGGACCTGCGCGCCGGAGGGGTCGACGTCGCGGTGGGGGGCGCACCCTGGGACGGCACGGCAGTCACGCGCGCTGGTACCCACATGGGACCACAAGCCATCCGCACATGCGACCACCTGCCTGCCCCGCCGTACGGGCGGCCCCATCTACACGTGCGGGTTGACCCTTTCGAACACCTCACCGTGTGCGACTACGGCGACGCCGAGATCATCATCGGCAGTACGGACCGCACCTACGAGAACATTCGTTCGTTCGTGGCCGAGATCCTCGAAGGTGGAGCCCTTCCCATCATTCTCGGAGGAGACCACGGGATTACGTGGCCCGCGGCGACAGCCGTGGCCGACGTCTACGGCTACGGAAAGATCGGCATCGTCCACTTCGATGCGCATGCCGACACGGCTCCCGACATGCAAGGCGTCCTGGCTGGACACGGCACCCCGATGCGACGGCTCATCGAGAGCGGCGCCGTCCTCGGCCGCAACTTCGTCCAGGTGGGCCTGCGGGGCTATTGGCCGACCCCCGACATCGTGGCCTGGATGGAGGAGCAGGGCATGCACTCGCACTTCATGGCCGAGGTGCAGCGCCACGGTTTCGACACCGTGCTCGAACGCGCCATCGACGAGGCGCTTTCGGGCGGTGCCGACCATCTCTACATTTCCGTCGATGTCGACGCCGTTGATCCCGCCCACGCACCGGGGACGGGCTCCCCGGAGCCAGGTGGTCTGACCAGCGCGCAGGTGCTTGGTGCGGTGCGCCGCATGTCCGCCGAGGTCGGGATGGTTGCCATGGATGTCGTCGAAGTCAGCCCCCCGTACGACTCGGGCAACAACATCACCGCCCTGTTCGCCCACCGCTGCGTCCTGGAGGCCCTCACCGGCACCGCCATGCGGCGGCTCGGCATGACCCAACGTGACTACCTCGACGAGACGGCCGCCGGTGGGCCTCTCGGCGCTGGCGCGCCGTGAGCCTGGTCGACGACGCACCGTTCGGCACGTCCGGGTACGCCGGGCTGGGGGCGTCATCGCTCTCGGGCCTCTACACCGACGCCGCCGTCTTGCACGCGGAGCGGGATGGGCTCTTCGCCCGGAGTTGGGCGTTGGTAGCCGACGCCGAAGAGCTGGAGGCGCCCGGGTCCTATGTGACGGCATCGCCCGGCGGGATCCCCTTGGCCGTCGTGCGGGGTGAGGACGGCATCCTGCGGGGCTTCCACAATGTGTGCCGCCACCGCGGCATCATCCTTCTCGAGGGCTCCGGGACGGTCGGCCGTTTCATGACGTGCCCCTACCACCAGTGGAGCTACTCCAGCACGGGTGAGCTGGCCCGGGTGCCCCAGTACGAAGAGCAATTCGCCGGGCTGGAGCAGTGCGCGCTCGGCCTGGTCGCCGCGCCGGTGGCCGAGTGGGGGGGCATGGTCTTCGCCAACCCCTCCAGCGACGCACCGGGGCTGCACGCCACCATGGCGGGCCTGGACGACCGGCTCGGCGCCGTGCTGGCCCCCCGTCTCCGCCAAGTCGCCGTGGTGCGCTACGAGGCGGCCTGCAACTGGAAGCTGCTGGTCGAGAACCACATCGACGTCTACCACCTGTGGTATCTGCACAAGCGCTCGCTGGCGGACTACGACCACCACGGCTTCCGGTGGGAGTCGCTGGGCGACAATTGGTGGAGCACGGAGCCGCTCAAGGCGCCGCCGACTGCTGCGGCACTCGACTGGCTCCCCACCGGCATTCGCCACCACATCGGCGCCTACCTCCTCTTTCCCAACCTGATGCTGGTGAGCACGGACCAGTACTTCGCGACGTACGACGCGCTACCCGTCGCACCCGAGCGCACGCTGCTCACGTTGCGGGTGCGCTCGACCGAGGGCGCCGACGCCGACGCGCTGGTCTCATCCATCCGCGCCTTCATGGCCGAGGACATCGAGGCGTGCGAGAGCATGCAGCGGGGTGCGGCGTCGCCGCATTTCGGCGTCGGCGCACTGGCCCGGACACATGAGGAGCCGATCCGCCGCTTCCATGCCTCGCTCCTTCGCTGGGTGGCCCGATGATTGACGCCATGCGTGGCACGGCGGAGCGGCCGGCTGAGCTGACCGACGTGCAGGGAGCGTGGCGAAGGGACGGCCGCCGGATCGGTAATGGACCCATGGAAGAGGTCAGCGAGGTGCTGTGGCTGCAAGTCGGCCGGCATTTCTGTGACCTGCGCACCCCCCTGGGGGACAACGTGACGACCAACACGCTCGACGTGGTGCAAGCCTTCGCCGGCACGGTGGAGGTCGCAGGCGGCGACGTCACGTTCTCCCACGACCTCGACTCGCTCGAGCGCGACCCGGCCCATCCCGATGTGAGCACGCTGCACCGGGTCGCCCGGGCGATGTACGAGCGGGGACCGGGTTTCGAGGAGCACTGGGTCCTGGCCTCATTGCCCGGGGACGAGGTCGGCGTCGCAGAGCGACGCGAGACCGGCGGGCGATCACTGGCCCGCATCGTGCGGGTGGGGGGTATCGCCCTGGCGGTCTGGGGTGGCCCCATCCCCGGCGGCTCGCGCTACGCGGCGCGCGACGGATGGGAGCCCGGAGGCGCGTCATGCGGCTCTGACGACGCACTCGGCATCGACGACGCGGTCGTCGCGCTCGCTGCGGGGTTGGAGCTCCCCGCCGGCTGGCTCGCACTCGGCCCATCGGAGGTATGACCATGCCGGGTGTGCGTCGCGTCGTCTTGCTGACACTCGGCTGGGAGGATCTGCCCAAATCGGTGTCCGTGCACGGGGCGCCCCCCGAGGAGCGTCTGCGTGAGCCGGTGCCCGGCGTGCTCCTCCAGTGCGACGGCGGCTGGCTGCTCCTCGACACCGGGTTCAACCCCGCGCTGATCCGTGACGCCGCGCTGCGGCGTCGTTTCCATGGCGACCCGGCCTTCCGGCCCGTGCTCCCAGGGCCCGGTGAGCCCCTCGAGGAGGCCCTCGCTGACGCGGGCATCCGCATGGAGGAGATCTACGCAGTCGGGCTGAGCCACCTGCACAACGACCACGCCGGTGGGCTACGCCACTTCGCCGGGCGGGTACCGGTCCACGCCCAGCGGGCGGAGGTCGAGTACGGCCTGTCGGGGCATCCCGATCCCGAGCGGCACGCCATGTTCCGCGTCGACTATGACGACCCCTCCATCGACTGGCGCCTCGCCGAAGGCGATGGAGCAATCGCGCCGGGCGTCAACGCGGTGCTCACGGCCGGACACACCCCCGGCCATCAGAGCTTCGTCGTCGACCTCGACGACTCGGTGGGCGGCGGGGGGTTGGTGTTCGCGTTCGATGCAGCGGACCTCACGGAGAACATCGAGCACGAGCTCCCCATCGGCGGCAGAGTCGGCGTGCCCCCGGAGGCGACGATCGAGCCGATCCGGCGCCTGAAGCGCCTCGCCGCCGAGCACGGCTACGCGCTCGTCCCCGGCCACGACCCAATCGTGTGGCCCCGGCTGACGCGCGAGCTCGCCGAGCGGTTTGCCACGACCGGATGACGGCAGACCTGGTGATTCGGGGTTGTGCGCTCGGCGGAGCGGCACGCGACGTCGTCGTGGAGGGAGGCACCATTGCTGCGGTGACTCCGGCCGGTGAGGGCGGGCGCGCCGCCCGGGTCATCGAGGCGGACGGCCTCGCCGTGCTACCCGGCGCCATCGATGCACACGTGCACTTCGACGCTCCTGGCCGCGACGAGTGGGAGGGCTGGGAGTCAGGGAGCCTGGCGGCCGCTGCCGGTGGCGTGACGACGGTGGTCGACATGCCCATCGACTCGCACCCCCCGACCGTCGACGCCGGCGCCGTCCGTGCCAAGCGGGAGAGCGCGGCGGCCTCGTCCCTCGTCGACTTCGCGTTGTGGGGCGGTCTCGTGCCACACAACGCGGGATCCCTCGGCCCGCTCCTCGAGTCGGGCGTCATCGGCCTCAAGGCATTCCTGTGCGAGAGCGGGTGGCCGGAGTTCCCGCCGTGCGGGCAAGACGCGCTCGGCTTGGGCATGGGCGCCGCTGCAGGTGCCGGGCTCCCGGTCGCCGTGCACTGCGAGGACCCGCGGCACTTTGGCGCAGACGGTCGGGACCGCCCGATCGCGTCAGAGGTGGCGGCGGTCGCGCTCGCGGGCAGCACCGCCGCCGCCCACGGCGCCGCACTGCACGTCGTCCACTGCTCCTCCGCCGATGCCGTCGTGGAGGCCGGGCGTTGGCCTCGCACGACCGTCGAGACATGCCCGCACTACCTGGCCCTGGACGACGCCGCGGCGGCGCGTCTCGGGCCCGATGCTCTGTGCTGCCCGCCGCTGCGCAACGAGGAGAACCGCCGGCGTCTCAACGCGCTGACGGCCGGTGGCGTGGTGCACAGCGTGGCCTCGGATCACTCGCCCTGTCCGCCCGAGGAGAAGGACGGCGAGAATCCCTTCGGCGGCGTGAGCGGAGTCGAGACGACACTCTCGGTCCTGCTGTCGCTCGGGACGCTGTCCCTGGGCGACATCGTCCGCCTGCGCACCGCCGCGGCCCAGCTTTGCCGCTTGGCCGGCAAGGGAGCCCTCGCGCCAGGCTGCGACGCTGATCTGGCACTGGTCGACCTCGAGGCGCGCTGGGAAGTCGGCCCCGCCACGTTGCACTCGCGCCATCGGCGCTCGCCCTTCGCCGGCTCCGCCCTGCCCGGAGTGGTCGTGGCGACGCTGGTGCGGGGGACCGTCGTCTACGAGAACGGCAAAGCTGCGGCGGCTCCTTTGGGGCGCTTCCTCGTACCCGCCGCCCGGGACGCCCGGGCGGCGGTGGCAACGCGATGAGCCTGCAGTACGCCGTGGACGACGCCGCGATGGTCGAGTTGGCCACCAACCTGGCCCGCACCTCGAGCGTGTCGGGCACCGAACGCCCTGCGATCGGACTGGTCACGGCGGCCATGGAGCGCGCCGGCTTCGACTCCGTGGAGGTCGACGCGAGCGGCAACGCGGTCGGGTCCGTCGGACCGGGCGGCGGGCGGACGCTCATGATCGACGGTCACATCGATTCCATCCCCCTTCACTCCGCCGAGCGGTGGAGCGTCAACCCGTTCGGGGGCGAAGTACGCGACGGCAACCTCTACGGCCTCGGTATCTGCGACCAGAAGGCGTCCATCGCGGCCGCGGTTTGGGGCGTCGCCGCGGCAGCCCCGCAGCTCGCGGCGCGGGTTGTCGTAGTCGCCAGCGTGTGCGAGGAGGAGATGGAGGGAGGTGCCCTGGCCGAACCCATCGCGGCGCTCGAGCCTGACGCCTTTATCACCAGCGAACCCAACGACACCCGCCTGTGCATCGGGCAGCGCGGCCGGGCCAAGGTCGAAGTGCAGGTGACGGGGCGAGCCTGTCATGCCGGAC
Organism: uncultured Acidimicrobiaceae bacterium; assembly: GCA_963744225.1. Taxonomy (GTDB): domain Bacteria; phylum Actinomycetota; class Acidimicrobiia; order Acidimicrobiales; family RAAP-2; genus Bog-473. Next base: position 1,592,226 of record CAVUSV010000004.1, on the reverse strand, counting down.
ACGCCGCGATCGGCCTCAACGCGGCTCATGCCATGGCCGCGCTCATCGTCGAGGCCGGTCGCATCGAACACCCCAGTCACCCGCGCCTCGGCCACCGTGACCTCAACTGCATCGACCTCCTCTCCGATCCCTATCCATCGGTGTCCACCATCCCGGGCCGGGTAACGGCGCGCTTCGACTGCCGGTTCCTCCCTGGCGAGACACCGGATTCGGTGGTCGCCCTGCTGCGTGACGCAGCGGGCCGCGCCTGGGCCGGTTGGCCCGAGCGGCCGGGGCTCCACGTGCAGCTTGTCGAGGCCGCATTTGAGACCTGGACCGGACGCAGCTTTGCGCTCCCCGAGTACGCCGCGGCCTGGTGGACACCTGAGGACTCGGCCCTCGTGATCGGTGCAACGGCAGCCCTGTCCTCGGTCGGGCTCGACCCCACGCCCACGCACTACTCCTTCTGCACGAACGGGTCGTACTCCGCCGGCGTCTGCGGCATCCCCACCATCGGCTTCGGCGTCGGGGTGGAGTCCATGGCGCACCAGGTGGATGAGCACGTCAGCCTACGGTCGCTCCGTGCGGGCGCGCAGGGTTATGCCGCGCTAGCCACGATGGCGCTCTGAGGAGGCGCTGTGAGCGACCCGCGCATCGTCGACGTGCATGTCCACCTCTTCGAACGGCCCGACGACCCGGTGCGCGACGGGTACGACATTTGGGAATACGGCTCGCACAGCGGGGTGGCGTTCGGCGCTCGGCGGGGCACGGTCGAGGACCTCGGGGCAGCACTCAACAACGGGCCGGTCGCCCACTGCGTCGTCTTGGGCATGTTCGTGCCCGACGCCGACGCGCCCGGGGAGGCGGACCGGCTGCGGGCCTACAACGACTGGGTCCTGACCACCGCGGCGCGGTCCCCTCACCTGACGCCTTTGGTGGCCGCCGACCCGTCCTCGCTAGGCGGCAGGGCGGGTGCCGAGCACCTACGCCACTCCGCCGAGCGAGGCGCACGCGGGATCAAGATCCACCCCCTCCTCCAGGGATTCTCGCCCGACGACCCGCGCCTCGGCCCGACGTACGACATGTGCGTCGAGCTCGGACTGAGCGTGCTGGCGCACTCTGGCGCCTCACGCGGCCCCTGGCCGGCCTCGGACCCCTTCGCCTTCGGCGCCGTCCTGGAGGCCCACCCGGGGCTCCACCTCGTGCTGGCCCATCTGGGCGGGGCGAGCTGGCACCAGGTGGCGCCCTTCGCCGCCGCCTATCCGACCGTGTCGTTCGACCTGTGCGAGATCATTGCCTGGACCGGGGCGCCGCAGGCGCCGAGCGCCGACCAGTTAGGTCACCTCATCAAAGACGTCGGAGCCGAGCGCGTCCTGTTCGGCACGGACTTTCCCTGGTACGAGTTCGACCGCACCGTGGACCAGCTCATGGCACTGCCGCATCTTTCCGACGAGGAGCGGCGGGGCATCCTCGGCGAGAACGCGATCAGGCGCATGGGCCTCGAAGTGGGTCCGACGCCGGACTGAATCAGGGCGCAGCCGCGCTGTTGGGGTCGCTCGCTCCGAGAACGATGCCAGCCAGGCCCTGGACGAGCTGCGCGGTCGAGCGAAGCGAAGCATCCGGGGAGTTCGCCGCCGCGTCCAATGCCCCGAGGGCAAGAGCCCGTGCCGTCGGCTCGGAGATCGGCTGGGGCGGGTTCAGGGCCGCCGCCAGCACTGCAGCGGCCATGGACGCGGGAACCGAGCCGACGGTCACGCCGTAGCGGCTCAGGGACCCAGCACTCGGTGCCGACGTCGTGACATAGGCGAGCCGGGTCCCGTCGGGGCGTGCGGCGACCGCGTCCAGCACGGCTGCGCCGGTGACCCGTACCGGCCCGCGCACCGTGGAGGGTATGGAGATAACCGTGTCGGTCTGCCAGTCGCCGCGGTGACCGGCAGACGTCGTCGTCGCCACCATCGCAAAGGCGCGCCTGGCGGGGTCGTAGGCGTAGGCACCGAGGCGGCCGGCGGTGGCGGCCGGCCACACCCGCATCATCTGCTCCTGGCGGCTGGCAATGAGGAGATCCTGTTGCGAGGGCGCCGCCGTAGGGTTTCCCTTCCCGGGCGTGCCGTTGGCGGTCGTCTGGTAGCTCGAGTGCTGCCAGCGCGTGCACCAGCACGATCCCGCCACCTTCGACAACCCTTTCCACGCCCACAGCGTGCCACCGGTCTGCGTCGCCTCCTGCGCGGCAAGCTCGTGGGCCAGGATGGTGGGGTCGGTGCCGGAAGAGTCGCCGAACTCGGTCGTGAGAACGGCAGCGTGCATCGCTTGGGCCTCGGCCGCGGCGGTCTGGTAGCCGAAGGTGAAGGTGGGCGGGAACCCGCCCGGTTTGGCCGGCTGACCCAACAGGACCTGAGCGATCGTGAACGCGTAGGTGTACACGTGGGGGGCAAAGACGAGGTTGGGATACGACGAGAACGGTTTGCTCACCTGCAAGGAAAAGTCGACGAGGTTCCGATAGGCGAGCGGCTCGAAGAAGATCTGCTGGCGGCTGACCGACGCCAGCTGCGGATACGCGCACGCGTTGGTGAGCGAGGTGGGTGCGCTTGCCGGGCACGACGCCAACCCGTCGCGCTCGCCGGTGAGGGCCTCGGTCGCCCGCGTGTAGAACGGATAGAGGTCCCGGCTGCTCGTCTCGTAACCGTTGCCCGCAGGGGTCGAGCCGGTCGACCCGGGCTGGGGTTCGTTCATCAGCTCGTACCCGAGCACGGCCGGAGTGTTCTGAAAGCGCTGGGCGAGTGCCGCCGAGCGCGCCGATGTAGTGGTCCTGCAGACCGGTGCCGGGCGCCTGCCCCCGGGGGGCTCCGACCGACGCGTTCTGCCAGAAGTTAGCGAAGGCGGCGGACTCCGCTGGGTTCAGCTCGCCGATGCCGAAGAGGGCGCACCCGGGCTTGCCAATGGCCTGCACGGCCCAGCCGGGGGCTCCGTCACCACCGCCCGAAGGTGTACACCCCGCCGGGGCGGTGCCCTTGGCGACGGGCACGATGTAGCGCGAGTACTGGTCCTGATGCATGTCGAGGATCACGTAGATCCCCTGCTGGCGCGCCCACCCCACCACCTGGGCCACGCGGTTCAGGTAGGTGGCCGAGTAGGTCCCCGCCGTCGGCTCCAACTGGCTCCAATTCAGCACCAGGCGGACGACGTTGAACCCGAGGGCACGCATCTGCGCGAAATCGTCGCCGCTACCCGGCGCCACAGATTGCTGGAACGCAGGCAGGGACGCGTGCACTTCGCACAGTGGCGGCTGCGGGATGAGCGGTGAGGCTTTCGGGCAGCGACCGGCGTACGCAGCTGGTGCCACGGGGAAGAGGGCGGGGCCGCCGTTGGCGTTCGGGTAGGCGACGTCTTCCATGCCGACCGCAGCCGCACCGCGCAGCAACACCTGCCGCCCCGCCGGGTCCGCCAGGTACGGGGTCTGGTTCGGAAAGCCGGCACGAGAGACGACATGGAGGTACGTGAGCGGAGGGATGGTGTCGACCTGCTGGTTCGAAGCGGTTCCCGCCGCGGGTGGCGTCACGGCGAACGCGCCGGCGGCAAGGGCGACGGCGGCCAGCGCGGCGGTTCGCAGAAGAAGGTTCCGGCCCGGCACGGCGCCGCAACCTAGCGCACGCCCCCACCCGGGATCGGCGAGGGCCGGACTCAGGGCCCAGCGCGCACGACCCGGCGTCGCACGACCGTTGGTAGGGTCCCGCCATGGCAGGACCCGGACCGGAGCACCAGGGTGAGGACGGTGTCTCCCTCTACGAGGGTCTGATCTCCACGCGGGCCATCCGGCGCTACACCGACGAGCCGGTCCCCGACGAGACGCTGCGCGACATCCTCTTCGCCGCCACCAGGGCTCCGAGCGGTTCGAACCGCCAACCCTTCCGCTTCGTGGTCCTCACCGAGGGGCCGGTGGCGCGAGAGGCCAAACGGCTGCTCGGCGAGGGCGCACGCCGTTTCTGGACGGTCAAGCGCGAGGCCGACGGGTACGACAAGGGATCGGGCGCCGACGCCGACTCACCCAAGGCGCGGCATGGCGCGCACCATGCAGCACTACGTGGACGCGTACGAGACGGTGCCCGTTGTGATCCTGGCCTGCTTCGTGCCCTACCGCCACACCGGCTACAGCGACGGGGCATCGGTGTTCCCGGCCTGCCAGAACCTGTTGTTGGCCGCCCGCGCCCTCGGCTACGGCGGCGTGCTGACGAACTGGCAGTTCGCGGTGGACGCCGAGCTCCGGGCCCTGCTGCGCATCCCCGAGGGAGTCGAGATCATGGCGACCATCACCGTGGGGCGCCCGCAGGGGCATCACGGGCCGGTGCGCCGGCGACCGCTTCCCGAGTTGGTGTACGGCGAGCAATGGGGGCAGGCCCCTGCCTGGGCGGTCGACCCGCCAGGGGTCGCCCACACGGCGGCGGGACCACCGACTCACACCCAATAGAGTCTCGGGTGTTGCGCACGCCGCTCGCGGAAGGCTGACCATGCCCACCATCCTGGACTCGCCCGTCTTCGACGCCGACAACCACTACTACGAGGCGCTCGATGCCTTCACCCGCCACCTCGACCCCCGACTCGGGCCGCGGGTGATCGAGTGGGTCGAGGTCGGCGGGCGGCGCTATCACGCGTTGGGCGGCCACATCAGCCGCGCCGTCACCAACCCGACCTTCAATCCGATCGCTCCGGCCGGCGCGCTCGTCGATTACTTCCGGGGCAACCCCGGCGGCCGCCCCATGCACGAGCTGATGGGGTCATCCGAGCCGATTCGCCCCGAGTACCGCGACCGCGATGCCCGACTTCGCACCATGGACGCCCAGGGCCTCGCCAAGGTCTGGCTGTTCCCCACCCTCGGCATGCTCTACGAGGAGGCTCTCAAACACGACCCCGGTGCCGTCGTGCTGCTCTTCCGGGCCTTCAACCGCTGGCTCGCCGAGGACTGGGGCATGGCGTACCGGGACCGCATCTTCGCCGCCCCCTACATCTCGCTGGCCGACGTGGACGAGGCGGTGCGCGAGCTCGAGTGGGCGCTCGACCAGGATGCCCGCGCCGTCGTGCTCCGGGCGGCCGCCCCCACGACCGCGGCTGGGCCCCGGTCCCCCGCCGACGATGCATTCGACCCCTTCTGGGCCCGGGTCAACGAGGCCGGCATCACCGTCGTCGTGCACGCCGGCGACGCGGGCCTGTCCTCCAACGGGTATGCGGTCGACGGTTTCTCGGCCTCGTTCCGAGGCGGCGGGGGACGTCCGAGCATCAAGATGTTCGCCATCGAGCGTGCGGCCCACGACTTCCTCGCCACCCTGATCCTCGAGAAGCTCTTTGTCCGTTTTCCCAATGTCCGTGTCGCGTCGGTAGAGAACGGCTCGGAGTTTCTGGCACCCCTGTTCCACAAGCTGCGCACGACCGCCCGGCGGATGCCCGGCTACTTCGCCGAGGATCCGGTGGTCACCTTCCGGCGTCAGGTGTGGATCAACCCGTTCTGGGAAGACGACGTGAACGAGATCGTAGACCTCATGGGCGACGACCGAGTGATCTTCGGGTCGGACTGGCCGCACGTCGAGGGACTGCCCGAACCGACGGACTGGGTGACTGAGCTGCAGAAGCTCCCTTCCGAGTCTGTCGCCAAGATCATGGGCGCCAACGTGTCCGAGCTCAACGCGCGGAGGCCGGCATGACTGAGGTCGTCGACCGCAACGAGACGGTGAACTCGGCAACACCAACGTCCCAACTCGAGCCCCACGTGATCGTGCTCTTCGGGGCGACCGGCGACCTGGCCGCGCGGAAGCTCCTGCCGGGGCTGCTCCACCTCTCCATGACCGGCATGATGCCCGAGTATCGGATCGTCGGAAGTTCGACGCGTGACATGAGCGACGAGGAGTTTCGCCACCTGGCCCGCCACGCCTGCGACCAGTACGCCACCGGCAAGATCTCGTTGCTGCAGTGGGCCAACTTCGAGAAGAGGCTGACCTTCGTGTCCACCTCCGCCGGGCCCGAGGTCCTGGCCGAGGCCGTCCACCAGGCCGAGGACGCCATCGGCGGTGAGCCCCGCCGGCTGCACTATCTCAGCATCCCCCGGCCGCGGACCGCACCGTCATCCAGCTCCTGGCCGACGCCAAGCTGGTCGAACGGTCACGAGTGATCATGGAGAAGCCTTTCGGTACCGACCTGGACAGCGCCAGGGCACTCAACGACATGCTGCACCAGTACTTCGACGAGGAGCAGATCTTCCGCATCGACCACTTCCTTGGCAAGGAGGCGGCGCAGAACATCCTGGCCTTCCGCTTCGCCAACGGCCTCTTCGAGCCCATCTGGAACCGGGATCACATCGACCACGTACAGATCGACGTGCCCGAGACGCTTGGGGTCGACGACCGCGTGGCCTTCTACGAGGCCACAGGCGCGTTCAAGGACATGGTGGTCACCCACCTGTTCCAGATCCTCGGCTTCATGGCCATGGAGCCGCCGACTGCACTCTCGGCCGGTCCCATCAACGAGGAGAAGAACAAGGTCTTCCGATCCATGCGCCCCCTGAATCCATCCCAGGTCGTCCGTGGCCAGTACGAGGGCTACCGCGACATCCCGGGGGTGGCTCCGGACTCGGACACCGAGACGTTCGTCGCCCTGCGCTGCGACATCGACAACTGGCGCTGGGCCGGCGTGCCTTTCTTTCTCCGCACCGGTAAGGAGCTCGGCGGCGGCGAGCGGATCATTTCCATCGCGTTCCGCGAGCCACCGAAGTCGATGTTCCCGGACGACTCGGGCATGGGGACCCAGGGGCCCGACCACCTCACCTTCGACTTGGCCGACTCCTCGAAGCTCTCGCTGTCCTTCTACGGGAAGAAGCCCGGGCCGGGCATGAAGCTCGAGAAGCTCAGCCTGCAGTTCGCGCTGCACGAGACCGGACAGGACGCCGACGTGCTCGAGGCCTACGAGCGGCTGATCCACGACGCCATGGTCGGCGATCACACACTGTTCAACACGGCCGAGGGCATCGAGCGCCTGTGGGAGATCTCGACGCCGTTGTTGGAGAACCCGCCGCCGGTCCAGCCGTATCCCAAGGGGAGCTGGGGGCCGCCCACCATCTACGACCTCATTGCACCCCGCACCTGGCGCCTGCCGTTCGAGCGCCGCTGGCGCGGGACCTCCGCCTCCTAAGTCAAGGCTGCCGGCCGGTGTAGGCCACGAGCTGCGCCATGGGGTCCGCGCTTGCGTCCACCACCACCTCGTCGGCGAAGTTGTCGTCGTCGCGCAACGCCGGCTGGATGAGGCCAGCCTTGGTCAGGTGCGGAATGGGCGTGCCGGGGCGGAGCGTTCAGGGGACGAGCAGCACCCGGCCGAAGGCCTGGCGGCTCTCGATGTAGGCGTGGGCTCCCGCGGCGTCCGAGAGCGGGAAGGTGCGGTCGATGACCACCGAGAGCTCCCCGCGCGCGATGGCGTCGAGGTGGCCGGCGATCATGGCGTGGGCGCGCGGGAAGAACAGCAGCTCGGCGCCCAAGAAGTACCCGGACAGTGTCTGGTTGTTGGGGCGCATCCCGGAGATGTCCAGGTGCTCCGCCGCCGCTCTCCCGGCGTCCCCAACCGTGACGCAGCGGCCACGGTAGGCGAGGAGGTTGATGCTCCCCTGCAAGGTCACGCCACCCACCGAGTCCACCACGACATCGACGCCGCGACCGTCGGTCAGCCGGCGCGCTTCGGCCACGAAGTCGTGCGTGGCGTAGTTGATGCCCTCGTCGAGGCCCAGCTCGCGCAGGCGCTCGAGACGGTCGTCGCTCGAAGCGGTGGCAAAGACCCGGGCCCCGGCCCGCTTGGCCATCTGGATCGCCGCGATGCCCACCCCGCCCGCTCCGGCGTGGATCAACGCGGTCTCGCCCGCTTGGAGGCGGCCGAACTCGAAGAGGCAGTCATCGGCCGTCCCGAAGGGGACGGGCACGCAGGCGGCGGCGTCGGTCGAGACACCGTCGGGGATCTTCCAGGCAAAGCCCTCGGGTACCGCCCGCCGCTCCGCGTGCGAACCGTCCAGGCCCACGGTCACCACACGGTCCCCGACCGCGAAGCCCCGCACGTCGGCGCCCACCTCGGCCACGGTGCCCGCGCACTGGTATCCCACCACGTGAGGCACCCGGGCCAGATCTCCGCCGAGCCGGCTGAGCGTGTCGCCGCCCTCGATGCTGACCGCCTCCACTTCGACCAGGATGTCGCCGGGTCCGGGCACCGGGTCCGGCACGTCCTCGTAGCGAAACACGTCGGGCGCGCCCGTCTCGTAGTACACCGCTGCTTTCATGATCGGACATACTCTCGCATCCGGAAGTGCCGTGTCTTCTTGGCGTACCATCGCGACGTCTGGGGCAGCTGGGTGGCGATCTTCCCGTTGGCGTTCTTGAAGTAGCTCTGGCAGCCGTCGCTCCACACGGTCCCGTCGAGTGCCTCGCCCAGCTCGTGGTTGTAGGCCTCCATGACATCGCGCCGGACGTCGACGGCACGGGCGCGGTGCCGCCGCATGGCCCGCAGCGCACTGAGCACGTACCTGGCCTGCGCCTCGAGGATGACGATGATCGAATTACCGCCTTGGTTCGTGTTCGGTCCGTAGAGCATGAAGAAGTTCGGGTACCCCGACACCGTCAGGCCCATGTACGCGTGCGCCACCTCGGACCAGTCGTCGTGCAAACGCCGCCCACCCACGCCCACGACCTCCATGCCCGCCAGGTACTCGGCCGCCTTGAAGCCGGTCGCCAGCACGACGACGTCCGCCGGTCGTTCCCGCCCGTCGACGGTGACGATGGAGTGCGCAGCCACGCGCTCGATGCCCTCGGTGACGAGCTCGACGTTGTCGCGCAGCAGTGACTTGTAGAAGTCGCTGCAGACGAGCGTGCGCTTGCACCCGAAGGGGTAGTCCGGAGTGAGTTTGGCCCGCAGTTCGTCGTCTTTGATCCGATAGTCGAGATGGCTAAGTGCGATCGCCTTGAGCTGCTCGGCGCCCTCTTCGCCATGGCGGAAGGCGATGGTGTTCTCGAAGGCCCAATAGATCTCCCTCCGGTGGCGCCGGATGGCGATCGGGTTGCGGGCGAAACGGCGCTTCTCCTCCTCGGTGAAGGGCTTGTCCGAACGCGGCAGGATCCACTGGGGCGTGCGCTGGTAGACGGACACGGACTGCGCACGCGTGGCGACCACCGGAACGATCTGCGCCGCGCTCGCTCCCGTCCCGACCACGGCCACCCGCCGCCCTTCCAGGTCGTGCTGGTGCTCCCAGTGCGCAGAATGGAAGCAGGGCCCGGCGAAAGAGTCGAGTCCCTCCATGTCCGGCACCGACGGGGCGGTGAAGGTCCCGATCGCGCTCACAAGCACGTCAGCCTCGTAGACGGTGCCCCACCGCGTCGGCGAGGCGCCACCGCCGCCCGCCCTCGTCCCAGTGGGCGGCGGTGATGCGCGTCTGGGGCCGGAGATGGGTGCGGATGCCGAAGCGGTCCGCGCAGTCTTCGAAGTACTGCAGGATCTCGGGCTGCTCCGCGTAGGTCTTCGACCAGTCCGGCTTGAGTGCGAAGGAGTAGGAGTACAGATGGGACGGCACGTCGCATGCCGCGCCGGGGTAGGTGTTTGCCCTCCACGTGCCGCCGACGCCGTCGGCGGCCTCGAAGAGCACAAAGTCGCGCCGCCCGGACTTCACGAGCCGGATCGCCAGGCCGAGGCCGCCCGCCCCGGCCCCGATGATGGCGATGCGCCAGTGTGGCACCGCGTAATCCGGACCCGCGTCGACCTCGTGGATCGTCGTCGTCACGCGTCGCCGCCGAGTCCGGCCAGATTGTCGCGCGCGAGGTCATCCATCAGTTCCACTCGGACGCCGTTGGGATCGAGCACCACGGCCAGCCGGACGGGGCCGACCGCGGTCACGGTCGGATTACCGCCCACGCCGAGTGCCGCCAGGCGCGGCAGCACGGTGTCAAGGTCGGCGTAGAGAGACAGCAAGAAGAAGCCCTCCGCGGGCGCAGCGATCTCCGGACCAGGAGGAGCCATGCCCTCCAGGGCGACGAGCTCGACGATGCCGCTCTCGGGGGCGGCAGCGTCGCCCAGAAAGACGGAGCGCAGCGTCGTGGACTCGGCCGCGAAGAGCTCGGGCCAGGGCCCGGCGAAGGAATGGTCCATGAGGACGTCGAACCCGAGGCCGTCGCGCCAGAACACCAGGCTCGCCTCGACGTCACGCGTCGCAATCGCTGAGTGGTGCACCTTCGCCAACGGGCCTCCGGGTGGGAGATGAGGCCACGATTCTGTCACCGCCAGCCGGGTACGGTCTGGGCCGGTGAGAACAACGAGAGCCACGTGAGCGGCGGATCCGAGCCGCTTGCCCTTGTCATCGGCGGCGGCTCGGGCATCGGGACGGCCCTTGCCGCGGCCCATCGGGGCCAGGGCATGCGGACGGTCACCTGGGACATCGCCGGGTCCCACGACGTGACCTGCGACGTGACGGAACCTGCTGCGATCGACCACGCAGTGACCCTGACGCTCCGGCGTTGGGGCATGCCGACCTGCGTCACGGTGACCGCCGGGGTCGGACACTCCGGGTTGCTCGCAGATGCCGCACCAGAGGATTTCGACCGGGTCATGCGGGTAAACACCCGCGGCCCTTGGCTGTGCATGCGCGCCTGGGCGGCCGCGATGCGCGAACGCGAGGTGGCCGGCTCGTTCATCGCGGTGTCGAGCATCGAGCGCGCGGCTGGTCGATCGCAACATGGGCCTCTACTGCGCCTCAAAGGCGGCGCTGTCGATGCTGGTGCAGGTGGCTGCCGCCGAGTGGGGCGCGGCGGGCCTGCGGGTCAACGCCGTCGCGCCCGGCGTCACGCGCACGCCCATGCTCGGACGCGGACCGTCGGCAACCGTGGACGGCTCGCCCTGGCTCGCCGGCGTTGCCGACCGCACGGCATTGGGACGACTCGGTGAGGCCGACGACATCGCTCAGGCCATCGTCGCCCTCCACGCCATGGCGTGGGTCACGGGCCAGATCATCGAGTGCGACGGGGGCCTTTCGCTGCACAGCCCGATCGACTCCTACGGCGAGATGTTGCGCCTGAGGGCCGGGGGTGACGCCGCGGAATAGCTCAGTCGGGCGAGCCGGGGGTGGCCCGGCCCCGCCTCAGCCCTGGCCCTGAGGCCGCAGCCCGTCGCAGACGATGTGCCACATGTCGCACGGCGGCGGAGCGCCCGTGTGCTCGGCGGCCTGGCAAGTCGCTCCGACCAGCGTCACCACGACCGGCGCCGTCACGTCGGAGCGCACCGCCCCAGCCTCCTGGGCCCGGCGCAGGAGGACGCCCACCGCCTCGAGGAGTTCCTCCTTGACCGGCGCGGCGGCCCGCTCGAATTCGGGGTCGGCCCCGGTGACTGCGATGACGAGATCCCTCTTGACGGCGCCCAGCTCCACGACATGCTCGAGGAATTGAAAGAAGGCGGCACCGGGGTCCTCTGCCTCGGTCAGGGCCCGGGCGTCCGAAGTCATCCCCTCGAGCCGCTGGAGCAGGATGGCCCCGCAGAGCCGTTCCTTGGTGGGGAAATGTCGGTACAAGGTCCCCACGCCGACACCGGCCTTCTCGGCGATGACGTCAACCGGCACGTCGACGCCCTCGGAGGCGAAGACGATCTCGGCCGCCTCCAGGATGCGCTCATGATTGCGCTGCGCGTCGGCCCGCAGTGGGCGCGCCGCACATCCATCGGACGGAGCCGCAGACACTTCCGCCCCGGTCGATCTGGAAACCACCGAAACCACTCCCTCCCCCGTTGACAAACGGAACTCTGATTCCGTATAGTCTAAGTGGAACCAGTACTCCTCTTCCGATTGTACGGCATTGCGGAGCCCAAAGCCAGACCCGACCCAGCTGGGCGGCACCGGCGGGCCAGAAGCAATCGGAAGCGGACCGCCCCGAGACGGAGACGACTATGACCTCGACGATCGAGCACACCGACCAGTCCGCCGAGCCGGCGGGCCCGGCGCCAGGCACGGACCCCAGGCGCTTCCGGGCTCTGGCCATCATTGCGGTCGCCCAGCTCATGGTGGTGCTCGACGCCTCGGTGGTGATCATCGCCCTGCCATCGGCCCAGCGCGCCCTGCACATCTCGACGGCCAACCGCCAGTGGATGCTCACCGCCTACACCCTCTCCTTCGCCGGGCTCCTCCTCCTCGGCGGTCGCATCGCGGACTACTTCGGGCGCAAGCGGATGTTCGTCTTCAGCCTGATCGGGTTCGCTGCCGCGTCGGCCCTGGGCGGCCTGGCCCAAGACTCCGCCATGCTCTTCAGCGCCCGCGCCCTCCAGGGCGCGTTCGCCGCCGTCATGGCGCCAGCGGCCCTCTCACTCTTGACCGTCGCGTTCACCGAGCCCAAGGAGCGGGCGCGCGCCTTCGGCGTCTACGGCGGCATCGCGGGCGGCGGCGCCGCCATCGGCCTCATCCTCGGAGGCGTGCTGACAGAGTTCGCCTCCTGGCGCTGGACGCTGCTCATCAACGTCCCGATCGCCATCCTGGCCGCCCTGGCGGCCACGCGGGTCGTCTCGGAGAGCCGGGCCTCGGCCAACCACGGCTACGACCTCCCCGGCGCGGCGACGGTCACCGGCGGCCTGCTGGCCCTCGTCTACGGGTTCACCAAAGCCGGCACCGACGGCTGGAGCGCCTCGACCACGCTCGAGCTCTTTGCGGCCGCCGCCGTGCTCCTGGTGGCCTTCGTGGTGATCGAGTACCGGGCCAAGCACCCATTGCTCCCCCTGCGCATCGTTCTCGACCGCAACCGCGGTGGGTCCTTCCTGGCCTCGCTGCTCGCCGGCACGGCCCTGCTCGGCACCTTTCTCTCATTGACCTACTACTTCCAGGGCACGCTGCACTACTCGGCTCTCAAGAGCGGCTTCGCCTTCGTGCCCTTCTCCCTGGGCATCATCACCGGCGCCATGCTGGGGAGTCGCCTCCTCCCCCGCTTCGGTCCGCGCGCCGTCATGGGGAGCGGGCTCCTGATGGCCGCGGTCGGGCTGGTCCTCTTCAGCACGATCGACGTTCACTCGACGTACGTGTCCGTCGTGCTCCCGGCCGAGATCATCGTCAGCCTGGGCATGGGCATGTCCTTCGTGCCGATGAGCAGCACCGCGCTCCTGGGCGTCGGCGACCAGGACGCCGGGGTGGCCGAGCGCGCTGGTGAACGCGACCCAGCAGATGGGCGGCACGATGGGTGCCGCGCTCATCAACACCATCGCCACCACCGCAACGGTCTCCTACGTCGCCGCCCATGGCAGGTCGCCCGCCTCGTTGGAGGCCGGCGCCATCCATGGGTACACGAACGCCTTCGTCTTCAGCGCCGTCATGCTGGGCCTCGCGGCCACGACCGCCTTCACTCTCATCCGGCGGCGAGCTCGCACTGCGGGCGCCGAAGCGCTGGCGGACGGCGCAGGCGAGTCCGTCGCGCTCGCTGCGGTCTGACCCGCGGTCAGGCCGGGCCGGGTCCGCTACTCGCTAACGATGTCGATGGCGTACTCGGGGCAGTTGGCCACGGCCAGCCGGGCCTTCTCCTCGAGTTCGGGCGGGACCTCGTCGACGATCACCGACGCCTGCCCGTAGTCATCGACGTCGAAGATCTCTGGCGCCAGGCCGTAGCAGCGGGCGTGGCCCTGGCACTTGTCGGGGTCGACGCGGATCTTCATTCGAACACCACCGGGAGGACACGCGGGCCGCGGACCTGGCCGCCGGCCCAGGTGATCTCCTCGCCCTCCGCGAGGGAGAAATCCGGGATGCGCTGGAGCCATTCTTCCAGCGCCACCTGCAGCTCCATGCGGGCCAAATTGGAGCCGGCACAGCGGTGGATCCCCGAACCGAACGCCACGTGCCGGTTATGGGCCCGGTCCAGCTGGACCACCTCGGGATGTTCGAAGGCCTCCGGGTCGCGGTTGGCGGCGGGGAAGTTCATCAGCACCTTGTCTCCCGCCTTCATGGGGCAGCCGGCGTAGACCACGTCCTCGGTCACCTCACGCGCCATCGTCACCGGTGCGTAGGCCCGCAGGAGCTCCTCGACGGCCGTGGGCATCAGCCCGGGCTCGGCCACGAGCTGTTTGCGGTCCTCGGGGTGCGCGGCCAGGTGCCACAGAGAGGAGCCGATTGCGCTCCACGTCGTGTCGATGCCGGCGATGAGGACGAGCGCCGCCATGCCAAGCACGATGCCGTCGTCGACCGGTTGACCCTCGACCTCAGTAGTCAAGAGCTCGCTCAGGAGGTCGTCTCCCGGATTGTGGCGCCGGTGCTCGAGCTCAGACAGGAAGTAATTGAGGAGGCCGTCCACGCCTCGCAGGCGGCGCTCCGGATCGTCGGCGAACTCGAGCACGTCGCGCACCCATCCGGTGAACGTGTCGGACAGGTCGGGGGAGACTCCCATGATGTGCGCGATCACCCGGACAGGGATCTGCTGGGCGTAGTCCGCCGCGGCGTCAGCGTGTCCGGCGCCGGCGAACCCGTCGAGCAGCTGGCGGCACAAGGCCCGGGTCAACGGCACGTAGCTGTCCACGCGCGTGTGCGAGAACCACGGCAGGAGAAGCCTGCGGGTCCACGTGTGTAAGGGCGGGTCCGAGGAGATGGGTGGCAACCCGTATTCGAGGTTGGGACCGCCGATGTCGGGCGGGTCGTCGTCCTCGTCGGCCGGGATCACGGCCACCTTGAGCGAGCTGAAGTGCTCGATGTCGTGGGCGATGGCGGTGACGTCCTCGTAGCGCAGCGGCATCCAGCTGCTCTTGCGCCGGCTCGTGTGGGGAATGGGACAGGTCTGGCGCAGCTCGTCCCAGATGCTGAAGGGATCCTCCAGGTAGCGCGGGTCCATCACGTCGAAGTCGGTCGCCCAGTTCTTCACCGGCGCGATGTGTGTCATGGAAACCCCCTTGGTCGGAATGCTGCCGCCCAGCTGTCCACCTTAGTGGCGAGCGACGCGATCCCGGGGCTGGAGCAGCGCGACTGTGACCGGGGCCTCAGCGGCATCGCAGCAAAACCACACACCGGTCGCACAGGGTGCAGATACGGCAGGTCGCCGTGTCGCATGAGAGCAGGAGCGCAACCAATGACGAACACAGCAGCGCAGAGTCCGGCTGGAGACACCGGCAACCCCGGCAACCCCGACAGCGAGCTCCCCAGGTCGCGGCGCGGCGCCCACTGGCGCTGGTCGACGCCGCGCCGGGCACTCGTTGCGGGCGGCGCCCTCGCCACGGTGTTCGGCGTCCTCACCCCCATCGCCGGCGCCGCCAGCTCCGGCACGAACCCACCGGGTGCCGGACCGACGGGGGGTACCCAGGGCCCCCGCCTCACCGCTGGTCTGGGCAGGCCCACCGTGGGCGGGAAGATCATCGCGCTCAGTGACAACGACATCACCGTGCAGACGAGGGACAAGAAATCAACCACGGTCGCCTACACCTCAGGCACCCAGTTCAAGGTCCTGACGGGAGGCACGACCACGGCGACATCAAGCGCGTCTGCGCTCAAGGTCGGCGAGTTCATCGGCGTGCAGGGCACGAAGCGCACCGACGGCAGCGTCACCGCCTCCACGGTCGTGGTCAGCGGCGCGTTCCCACCGGGTCCGTCGAGCGGATGACCCAGGAACCCTCGAACGTTCCACGAGGCCGACGGCCCACGGCTACTGCTGCGCCGGAGAGCTAGGTCGGCGGACCCGGCCTTGTCCTGTCCACCGTCGCCGCGGCCTCTGTTGCAGGGGCCGCCCGCCGGCTGGCCCACCGGCGCATGGCCCAGCCGCCAACGATCATGGTTGCTCCGATCTCCGCGTCCCGCTTGAGATCGAGACCCGTCTGGGCCAGGCTCGACAAAATTGCGGGCGGGCCGTCTGACGTCGAGCCTGTGGTTGGCTGCAAGCCCGGGGTCCCGGGTGAGATAACGAGGGCACTCGTGCCCGGCGGACCTGACAGCGTGCCGCCGGCGGCCGGCTTGGCCGTCAGGATCTCAGGGGCCACCCAGGCGGCGACTCCCACGGCACTTCCCGCCGAGATCCGTAGCAGCGCCGCGCGTCGTGAGATCCGCTGATGCTGCGTGCGGGCAAGGCCCGCCTCGTTCAGAGATCCAGCCCCGCCAGGCTGGATGTACTCGCTCCCCATTGATTACCGCCCTCATTCTCGTGTGCTGAGGTACGGCAGACGCCCCCTACGAGCAACAGGGATGCCACCCCTGTTCGCCTCTAAAACAAAACCTCTTCGACTAATCGTTCCTGTCTGATAACTGCTGCTTCGCCTGCTTCTTACTGTAACAGGCGAATTTTGCGGACTCTTTTCGAGTTGGCCGAAAGATGCAGCATGCGCATCCATTGCCTGCAAACCTCTGGGGTGCATGAAGATTGAATCGGGATGCGCGCCACTCGAGTTGTTGATCCGTTGATCCGTCAGCGTTGGGAAGCAGGCGCCACCGTGCAGACAGCGAGACTGCTCTGGGAGGCCTGCCGTCCCGATCCCGACCCGGCGGCGGTGTGGCGCGCGCTCGACCTTGGTGCCGAACTGCCTGTGGCCGCCGCCGCCGCCGTTGACCACCGCCTCGTGCCGTTGCTCTGGCGCGCCGTGGAGACAGCCGAAGCGAGCGACGCCCTCGGCCCCGAGCGTGACCGCGTCGAGGCAACCGCACACGCATTCCGGATGGAGGCGCTGCTCCTCATCCCCCGGGCAGTGGCGCTGGCAATCCGCCCGCTCACCGACGCCGGGCTGGAGCCGGTTGTGCTCAAGGGGCCGGCAGTGGCCAGCCGGTACCCCGAGCCCGGCCTGCGGCCGATGGATGACATCGACGTGCTGTTGCCGCTGGCGGATCACGGTCGGTCTCTCGAGGCATTGCGGGCAGTCGGCTGGCGGGTCGCTCGCCCCGCCGGTACCGACCTCTACGACTCGGTGCTCACTCATCCCGACGTGCCCTCGCTCTTCCTCGAACTGCACTACGGGCTCGAGCAAACCACCCAGCGCGTCACCGCTCTCGACGCCATAGCGCTGTGGAAGCGTCGCCAACCCATGGCGTGTGCGGGAACACCCGCCTTCGGTTTGTCCTTGACCGATGAGCTCGTCGTGCTGGCCGCGCACGCCGGTAAGCCGCACCACCGGTTCTGCCGGCTCATCTGGATTGCCGACCTTGCCATGATCGTGCACGATGCGTCGCAGACCGGTCGCCCGGTCGACTGGGAAGCGGTCCACACAGTCGCCCGTGACGTCAAGTGCGTCACCGTCGTGGGTGCGGCCCTGGCGATGGCGCGACGTGCGGGAGTCGATTCGCCCCCGGGCCTGTTCGCCCTGCCGACTCGTGGCCGGCGGGGCGAGAAGATGCGACGGCTGCTGTCGGAAACCCGGCCGCTCACTGAGCGGGAGCTCCCGCGCTACCGGCTCGACTACGCGCTGACCATCACCGACGGCAGGACACGGCGCATGAAGGTGGCCCTCGTGCATCTCGTGTCGGGGTACGGGATCCGGGGTCGGATCCGCTGGGCCGCGCGGTTACCGCGACGCGTGTTCAGGCGATCTGCCCACACCGCCTGAGGAGTTCGGCGCTGGGAGCTTGCTTGGTCGGGTCATCTCAGGGCAAAGGGATGACCCGCTCTCCCCCGCGCAATATCTCGTACTGTCGGAACTCGTCATCGGCGGTGATGCTCGTCGCCACCCCGCCCGGTTCGCTCCTCATCACCGCGGCGCCGGTGGGAGCGAACTGCACGATGTAGGCCTTGCGCACACCGTCGGTGCGATTGGGGCCGGTCGAGTGCGGTGTCAACGACGAAAAGACGACGATGCTCCCCGCTGCCGCCGGGACCGCCACCGCGTCCTCCGGATCGCGCAGGCAGACAAAGCCGATGTCGGAGTATTCGTGGGCCAGGGTGCCCCGGCGATGCAGGCCCGGTACCACCCAGGGGCAGCCGTTGTCCTCGGTGGCGTCGGTGAGGGCAACCCAACAGGTCAGGTATTGCTGCGGCTCGACGAACGCGTACCCGTTGTCCTGGTGCCACGGGAACGGGGACTCGGTCCCCGGCTTCTTGTACACGGCCTGGTCCCAATACAGTCGGACGTCGGGACCGATGAGGTCGGCGCAGACATCGGCGAGCAGCGCGGAGGAGGTGAAACGCCGCAGCAATGCCGAGCGCAACACGAGGTGGGTGGTGAAGGTGATCTCGTCGGCGCGGGCAATGAAGAACCGGCCGCCTTCCATGGCGCGCAGCGCCTCCTCCTGGTGCGCCTCGAAGGGGTCGATCGCCGCCAGCAGCTCCGCCACCTCGGCGGCCCCCAGCGCGTCCTCCAGCACGAAGAATCCTCGCTCGTCGTACTCGTGAGCCTGCTCCTCGGTGAGCGAGCGAAACGGGCCATGGTGGTCGGCCCAGCAGAAGGACGTGTTCAGCTCGTGGTCCACCGGGCCGGTCACGCTCATGCCCCGCTGAAGCGGGGTTGCCGGCGCTCGGCCGCGGCGCGCACCCCTTCGGCGAAGTCGGCCGTGTCGCGCAGCGCAACTTGCTCCGCGCACTCACGCTCCATGGCGAGCCGGGCCTGCTCGACCAGGTCGCGCCGCAGCGTGGCCCGGATGGAGCGGACGGCCAGCGGAGCCGAGGCTGCCAGCTCCCCCGCATACCCGAGGGCCTGCGCAAGCAGGTCGCCGTCACCGGCCAGCCGGTCGCACAGGCCGAGGGCCAGCGCTTCCTCCCCGCCGACGCGCCGACCGGTGAGCAAGAGGTCCGCCGCGGCCTGGCGCCCCACCACCGCCGGGAGCGTGACGCTCAGCGCGAAGCCATGATGGAAGCCCAGCCGGGCGAAGTTCGCGCTGAAGCGCGTCTGTGACGAGGCCACCCGGAAGTCCGCCGACAGTGCAAGCCCGCAGCCACCGCCGATCGCCGCACCCTGCACCGCGGCCACAACCGGCAGTGGCGCGGCGAAGAGGCGGAGGGCACCGCGGTAGAGCGCGGCGATGTCCTGGCCGGCGTTGGCGGCAAAGTCGAGCCCCGCACAGAAGTGCCGACCCTCCGACGTCAACACGATGGCCCGACACCATCCCGAGCCGTCCAGCTCCTCGTATGCTCCGGCGAGCAACTCGACCAGCGCGGTGTCGAAGTAGTTGTTGGGCGGCCGGTGCAGGCACACCACACCGACGTGGGCGCCGCGCTGCTCCACCGTGACATCCTCGCCGTTCACGGATCGATGTCCTCGAGACTGCGCCAGTAGATCACCGCGTCCTCACCCTCGATGGCGCCTGGAATCCGCCCCACCTCCTCGAAGCCCAGGCCACGGTACATGGTGCGGGCGGTGTTGGACTCGAACACGAGGTTGAACATCATGGCGTCAAACCCGAGACGCCGCGCCTCCCGCAAGGAGTGCTCGACCAGGGTCCGCCCGACCCCCGTGCTCCGATAGGGGGCGAGGACGAAGTAGCCGGCGTTGGCGATGTGTGCCGCTCGCCCGACGAAATTGGGCTTGACGTAGTAGGCGCCGATGAGCGAACCCTCGAACCGGGCGACGAGCACGGCCGACGAGTGTGCGAGCCAATAGTCGACGAAGTCCACGCGCGTGAGGGGCGGGATCTGCGGGAACCCCTCGTGCGCTCCAACGATGCGGCTGAAGGCCCGGTACAAGTCGTCGTGGTCGTCCGCTGTGGCCACTCGGATGTCCACCGGCACGCCACCACGGTAGCGGTGCTCGCGCGCGATCTGAACGTTCGCGCAGGCGCCCGCGTGGCTTTGTTACGAGCCGAGGCCGAAGCCTGCCGAGCCGGTTCCGGGTCGAACGGCCTCGATCGGATCGCGCAAGTCGTCGATGTACCCGAGCGTGTACGCCCCGCGGTCATAGCCCATCAGCCGTAGCAACTCAGTCGGCAGTGTCTCCGCCACCTCGCGCGGCACCGACAGGTACTGGTTCTCCTCTTGGCGTAACCAGGCCACGTTGTAGGTGATGTTCAGACCGATGCGCGTCGCCCCGGAACGATTGGCCCCGCCACCGTGGTAGACGCTGCCCGAATAGAACAGCACCGAACCCCGCGCCATCTCGGCCGGCTCGGTGTCATCGGGGCCGAACGAAAGCTTGTCCTCCCTCAGGTTGCTTCCCACCACGACCCGAGTCGCACCGTTCTCCTCGGTGAAGTCGCTCAGGGCCCAAATGGTGTTGCACTGGACCTCGTACCCCTGTGGGAAGGGGAAGAAGTCGAACGCCCACTGGTCTCGGTGGATGGGCTGCGGCGTCTCCCCTGGTCCGATCGCGATGGCCTGGGTCAGGTGCAACTGGATATTCGTGGCATGCCCGAGAAATGTGCGCGCCGTGCCCAGCGTCAGCGGGTGCATGACCAGCGCGCGGCACGAGGGTGATCGGGCGATCAGCGAGCCCGTCCGGCGGGTCCGGCTGCCGCTGAAGTCGTCAGGCCCGGTTGGTGTTGCATTGAGGTACGGGCGCAATTCGGACTCGATGCGACCGAGCAGCGACGCCGTTGCCACGCCTTCGACGATTACTGCACCGTCTCGCCCGATGATGGCCGACACCTCGTCGGGGCTTGTTTCGCCTGACAGGCGAACGATGGACACGCCCAATCCTCCACAACTGCCGCCTGGGTGGCAACTCTTGGTTCGGCTGCGCCTCGACCCGTCGGGGGGCGGTTCGGCCGCTAGCTGCCGGCGGGCCCGGCGCCCACCTCGGGTGCGGCATCCGCGACCAGTCCGAGATCGGCCAGCTTGCGCACCGTCTGTCGCACGTCTTCACCGATCACGCCGGCCTCCGCTGGATGCGCCTCGGCGAGCTGGCGCACCATCTGGTCGACATTCGTCGCGCCGTCGCAGAGCTCCCACACCTCGGCCGCGCTGATGTTGAGCAGGATGAGGAGTTGGCCGACCTCGTCGTAGAGGGCCAGATTGTCGTCCAACACAACCGCCGAGACACCCTCCCGGCGCAGCGGTCGCGATCCTCGGCGGGGCCATTCAGCGGTCATGCCCGCCTCCGCCCCGCGGCACCGGCAGCACCGTCTCTCCCAGGAGGCCGTGCACGAGCCGACAGGCTTCGTCCAGTCCCGACATCGTGAGCGCGAAGCAGGCACACCGCGCCACCAATTCGCCGAGGGCCGCCGTTCCGACCGCGCCGTGCTGGACGAGGTTGACGGTGTGCAGCGCCAAGGCGAAGAACGCCTCGGTGTCCGAGAGCGGGGACAGACGGGTCTCAGCGCCAGCATCGAACCGGGGCACGATCACCACACCGGGATCGCACGGCCCCCCGATGTGGCGCCCCGTGCCCTCCCCCACCGCGACCAGCCACTCCTGGCGCGCCCAGACGTCCTCACGCGGATCGTTCCCGGTCAGGCCCGTCGCGTCGGGGGCCATATCACCCAGGACCGCGAAGCTGCCCGGCTTTATGGTGATCGGCTTGGCGTACGGCAGGAGCTTGCCGCTCGCCAGGTCCAGCGCGGTCAGTTCGTCTGTCAGGTAGCCCAGCCCAGCGCGGGCCAGACCCGCCACGAGGGTCGACTTGCCCGATCCCGAGGCGCCGGGCACCAGCACGCCGGCACCGCTCGCGTCGAGAGCCCCGGCGTGGAGGAGCAGGTGGTTCCCGCTGGCCTCCGCCGTCGCACGGTTGACGTCCCATACAACCCACCCAAGGGCGTCTGGAGGTCGTTGTCCGAGCGCCACCGACACGCCGTCGCGCCAAACGTCGACGGTCACTGTGCCCGCGCTGGCGGGTGTCGTCGTCAACGAGTACCAGTGGTCCGCGGGCGCCGCGACCTCCGGATCGCGCAAGCCTGCAAACAGCGCGTCTATTTGCCGACCCAGGTGCTCGTCATCACTGCGCACCGCGAAACGGTACGAAAGGCCGCGGAGGCTCGCGGTGCGGTGCACCCAGTCGCGTTCGGGATCCACGGCCTAGGGCCACTCATCTCGGTTTGACTGGTCGTTGTGCATGTCGTACGCCATTCCTGGGACACTCGCGTTGAGCGGAACTCTATTGTTCCACTCAGGCCGCAGTGCTGACCGAGGGTGGCTGGCATTTGCCTGGTGCTGTCCAGTGACAGTTCCCGCGACGGGCTCGCTCGCCTAGGGCCCGGGGAAGACGGTGCGCAACGTGTCGAGCAACGCGCTTTCATCGATGACGGCTGGCGTATGGGCGGGGTCGAGCCTCCCGTAGACGAGACGGCAAAACGCTTCAGCCGGAAGCACGAGGTCCGGCTCCTGCCTGCTGTCATCGGCTGCGAGCTCGACCCCGTCGGGCGCGAGGCGGAGCGCGAAATCCCGCTCGGGTTCCTTGGTGTGCAATCGCACAGTCCGTCTTTCGCCGTTCGGTTTCGCCGTGAAGCGCGCGATGAGCGCGAGGTTGTCGACGACGACAGCCGTCGCGTCGGACGGGAGTCGTGCGTCCTTGTCGAGGGCGACCTCAATGTCCCAGGAATGGAACGCGTGCTCGTTGAGCCGCATGGCAACCGCCTGGTCGAAACTGAAGGAGAGCGGTCCCATCGGGAAGGCGAGCCGCTCGCGGTCGGCCTCACTGACTGCCTCCAACGCCTCGAGCAGAAGCTCATCCTCGATCAGCCCGTCGTCCGCCTTGGCCCGTGGCGTCTTCGCATTCCACACGTCCCACACTGACGGCGCGAAGTCCTCCGTGGGCGGACGCCCGGCCAGGAGGTTCTCGAGGTTGTGGCGCATGATGACCGCCCCGGAGCCCAGGTGCGAGAGCACGTCAGCGATCGACCAGTCGCTGCTGTAGGACTGTCCCTCGAGTTGGTTGTCGTCGAGACCTTGGACCCGCTTGTGCAAGCGGACCGCCGAGGCGCGAAGAGGGCCGAGCGGGCTGTCCATGAGTTCTTTCTCCTTCGCCACCGACGTTGGACCCGCCCGTCCTGAGGACGATGCGGCTTGTTGGTCCGGTCTACCGGCCCGGAGGGCGTGCCGTCGCGTGCGCCCACCTCGAGGGTTCCATAGTTAACTTGACAGCTAACTAACCCTTTGGTTAAATACCTGGGTGAACACCCTGACCGATGAAGGGCTCGATGCCGCCTTCGCCGCGCTGGCGGACCCGACACGGCGCGCCATCCTGAGCCGGCTGGCCCGGGGGGACGCGACGGTCGGCGAACTGGCCGACCCGTTCGACATCTCGCTGCCCGGCATCTCCAAGCACCTCAAGGTGCTCGAACGCAGCGGCCTGATCTCGCGGCGGCGCGAGGCCCAGTTCCGACCCTGCCATCTCGAGCCCGAAGCCCTCGACGGCGCGCTGGACTGGATCGCCACCCACCGGCGACTGTGGGGCGAGCGCTTCGACAAACTCGACGCGCTCCTGGCTGATTTGCAGCACGCGCCGGAACGCAAGGGAAAGGGCCGCGGTAATGGGTGATCCCGGAAGAGCGGGTTCGACCGCGACCAACCAATTGCGCTTCAGCCGGGTGTTCGAGGCGCCGCGGGAGCTGGTCTTCCGCTGCATGATCGATCCGGACCACCTCACGCATTTCTGGGGTCCCACCGGTGTGTCTGCTCCGCGTGACCGCATGACGGTCGATGCCCGGCCGGGCGGCGTATTCGAGACGGTCATGGTCAACAACGCCGATGGCAGTGAGTACCCCACGCGTGCCATCTACGACGAGGTCTGCGAGCCCGAACTGCTCACCTGGACGGAGCGGGATTCGGGCATGCGGGTGCGCACTGAGTTCGTCGCCCTCGGTCCCGATCGCACGGAGGTGCGGATCCACCAGACGTATGTTCCCGAGGCCTTCCTTTCCCCCGAGGTCCAGGCCGGGATGCTGACCTCGCTCGACCGCTTCGCCGACTATCTCGGCGAAGTGACCCGGTCAGGCCAACAAGACGCCGAATCGAGATAGGCCGACACGACATGTCGCTCGATCCTGCCCTCCACGCTGACGACGATCTGGCCAATGCCATCGCGGCCGAGTATTGCGCGCTGGCCGACCTCTTGGATGCCTCGGATCCGGTTGTGTGGGACGCGCCCTCGCTGTGCGCGGGCTGGGGCACCCGGGAGGTGGTGGCGCACATGACGATGGCAGCCCGTTATTCGGGCCCGGAGTTCATGGCACAGCTGGAAGCCGCCGGAGGCGACTTCACCCTGTTGTCCGACACCATCGCGGCGAGGGACGGTGCGCTGCCCACCGCGACCCTCCTCTCGGCTCTCCGGTCCGACATGCTGCATGGCTGGCAGCCACCGGGGGGCGGGGTTAGAGGGGCGCTGACGCACTGCGTCATCCACGAGCTCGACATCATTGAGGCGGTCCCCCTTGACCGGCGAATTCCCGACCCGCGCATCGCTCGGGTGCTCTCAATCGTCGCCGGCCCCGGATCGCCCAACCTCTTCGGCGTGGACCTCTCCGGTCTGGAATTGCGGGCCGACGACCTGGACTGGTCGTGCGGGACGGGCGCGCTCGTCTCAGGGCCCGCACAGGCACTGGCGCTGGTGGCATGTGGACGGATGTTGCCACCAGGCCGACTCGGCGGCGACGCCGCCCACCGCTTCACCCAAGGCTGACTCGTGTGGCGGCCACGGGACGATTGCCACTGATCTCTGCCTGTTTCTGCGGTGCTCCGAAAACGTCACCGAGGAATAACTCAGCGATCACGGTCTCGTCATCGGCTATTCAGGCTCGTGTCTTACGGTCGATCTCATACCTTCACGGTGGCATGCACCACGACGACCAAGTCGGGTTTCCGGTTCGTGGGCGGTCGGGACCGAGAGAACCAACAGTGAACTGATCCACACGCAGTCCCCCTCCGCCCTCTCGGCGCGTCCGTGAGGGCGGAGCGGGGCTGACCGGCGCAATCGAGCGACGTTGCGAGGGAGACTGGGCCCGTGCAGGTAGGCCTCCACGCTCTGGGCATCGGGCCAGGCGCTGACCCCGCGGTGATCGGGGCCGTCGGAGGGGCGGCTGAGCGGTGCGGCTTCGCCACCCTTTGGGCCGGTGAACACGTCGTCATGGTGGACCGTCAGGATTCCCGCTATCCGTACTCGGACGACGGGCGCATGGCCGTGCCGAGCGATGCCGACTGGCTGGATCCGCTCGCGGTCCTGGCGTTCTTGGCCGCGACGACGAGCCGGATACGGCTCGCCACCGGGATCCTGCTCCTCCCCGAACACAACCCCGTGATCGTGGCCAAGCACGCCGCGAGCGTCGACGTCTTATCGAAGGGGCGCGTCATCCTCGGGGTCGGCATCGGCTGGTCAGGCGAAGAGTTCGCGGCGCTCGGCGTGCCGTTCGAAGGACGCAGTGCACGGACCAGGGAGTACGTCGAGGCGATGCGGGCGCTGTGGCTGAACGACCCGTCGTCCTATGCCGGCGAGACCGTGCGCTTCGAGAAGGTGCGTTGCTTCCCGAAGCCGGTCCAACGCCCGATCCCGCTTGTGCTGGGCGGCAACAGCGAGGGAGCGCTCGAGCGCGTGGCGCGTTACGGCGACGGCTGGTACGGCTTCAACCTCACCCTTGAGGAACTTCCCGGACGGCTCGAGACCCTCCGGTCGGCCTCCGAACGACACGGTCGTGCCCTGGAGTCGCTGCGGATCGCTGTCTCGCTCGCCGACGCCACTCCCTCTGACCTGCCGCGCCTCGGATCTCTGGGCGTCACCGAGGTTGTGCTGGTCGAGTCACCTCCGGCGAGCCCGGGCGACGCGGCGGCCTGGATCGAGGAGCTGGCGCGGGAATGGCACGTGGAACAGTGAGTCGTTGGGGCTGCCCAATCCGTGTTGCTCAGACCACCGTGAGGTCAACTTCGATGTTGCCCCGGGTCGCATTGCTGTAGGGACACACTTCGTGCGCCGCCTCGACGACCTTTTCCGCTTCGGCGCGGTCGACGCCGGGCAGCGCTACCACGAGCTCCACCGCGAGACCGAATGCGCCGCCCTGTATCGTGCCCAACGACACCCGAGCCGTGACGGTCGAAGCACTGGTGTCCACGCCCAGACGACGGCCCACGACGCCCATCGCGCTCTGAAAGCAGGCTCCGTACCCCAGAGCGAACAGCTGTTCGGGATTGGTCCCGACGCTCGTTCCACCCAATTCCGCCGGCGGTCGGATATCGAGATCCAAGACGCCGTCGGAGGATCGCCCGTGACCGTCGCGTCCGCCTTGGACACTGGCTTCGGCCGTGTACAGCTTCTTCAGCAAGGGAATCGTCATACCTAATTCAGCCGCGATTCCGCGCGATTATTCCGCCCAGGTAGGACAGCCTGTTACCGTGCGCGTCATCCTGCCGCGTCAAGGACGCGGGAGCATGACAGGGAGGTACCGGTGGCGACGTATGTCCTCGTCCACGGAGGCGGCCATGGCGGATGGTGCTATCAGCGCGTCGCCCGCATCCTGCGCTCGTCGGGTCACGAGGTGCTCACGCCCACCTTGACCGGCCTGGGCGAGCGGGCCCACCTGCTCGACGACAGCGTGGATCTCACGCGACACATTGAGGACGTGGCAGCAGTGCTTCACTACGAGGACCTGCGCGACGTGATCCTGGTGGGTCACAGCTACGGCGGCATGGTGATCACGGGGGCGGCCGACCGGGCCGCCGAACGCATCGGCCGGCTCGTCTACCTCGACGCGGCGACTCCGGGCAATGGCCAATCGCTTCATGATGTGGCCGGCCCGGTCATCGAGGCGGTCCGCCCCTTCGGTGAGGTCGTCGACGGGTTGGAGCTGGTGTTGCTCCCCTCACCCGACGCCGGTCTGCTCTACGGGGTCACAGACGCCGCCGACCTGGCCTGGATGGCCGAGCGCCTGACCGCCCATCCCTGGCAGTGCTTCACACAGCCACTGGAGCTGGCCAACGAGGCGGCACTTTGGGCGATCCCGCAGTACCACATCGTCTGCACGTCGACCCTGGCCACGCGGGACCCGGAGCTGATGGATCGGGCCCGCGCGGAGGGCCGGCTGTGGGATATCGACACCGGCCACGACCTGATGCTGACCGAACCGGAAAGCGTCGCGGATGCGTTGCTCGAGGTCGCCACCGCGTGAGCACCGGAGGTTTCCACGACACCCTCAACGGGCAGATCCTGGGACCCGGCGATGCTGCTCGAACAGCCGCTTGCCCGCTATAGCGTCGGGTCGCTCCTGTACTCGGCGTCGGTGACGTGTGCGCCCCACCGGTCGGGCCGTTCGGGCACATTCTCGGTCATCGAGATGTGGGTCATGAAGTGCCCGGGAGCGGCGCCGTGCCAGTGCTCTTCTTCTGAGCGCGTCTGGACAATGTCGCCGGGTCGGATCTCGTGCACGTGCTCACCACGGGTCTGGATCAGACCGAGCCCTTCGGTGACGTAGAGGGTCTGTCCGAGGGTGTGGGAATGCCAGGCGGAGCGAGCTCCGGGCGTAAAGTGGACAGCATTCACCTGGATGTGGGACGGCTCCTGTCCCCGGGCGATCGGATCGATGTAGACGTCGCCAGTGAACCACTCGGCCGGTCCTTTCATGGACGGCTGCTTGGGGAGGATCTGCATTGGCGTTCTCCTTGGGATTCGGGGGATCAGTCGACGAGGGCGAGGCTCGGTTTCCGGTCCATCGCCGCTGGCATCGCATCGCGCATCCGCCTTTTCCCCCAGGTTGGCGGACAAAACCCAAGAATCTCACAGAGCCAGCGCGGACACGAAGAGGGCCCGTGAACTGGGACATCGGCTCGAGTCGCCCAGTGAGAACTGCTGCCCTCGGCGGCCTTGCCCACATCCGGGTCGGCGCGTTCAGCATAATGACGCTCGACCCAAAGGGGGGTTCGATGTCTCAGTACTTCGGTAGGCATATCGGCAGGTTCGCGATTGTGACCTTGCTGCTCGCAGGTGTCATCGACGTCGGTGCGATCGGCGTGACCGCGGGGGCGCGGCCACGTCGGGTTCACCGATCACCATCGCCATGATCTCGTCGCTGACCGGTCCCGGCTCCTCACAATTCAGCCAGGCGGCGGTGGGGTTCAACGCCCGCATCGCACAGCAGAACGCGGAGGGAGGGGTCAACGGGCACAAGCTCACGGGAATGGTCTTGGACGACCAGACGAGTCCAACCGCCATCGCGACTGCGGTGCAGGACGCCCTCTCCAAGGGCGCCTTCGGCATCGTCTCGACGAGCCCGTTGTTCTTCCTCGCAGCCAAGTACCCCAACCAACAGGGCGTACCGGTCACGGGTGGGTTCTTCGACGGGCCAGAATGGGGCACGCCGCCCTACAACACGAACATGTTCGCCGCCGACGTCGGGAGCGTCGACCCGAAGTACCCAGTCAATACAGGGATCGGGTCTTTCATGAAGGCCCACGGTGGAACCGTCGTGTGCTCGTACGGGTACAGCATTTCGCCTTCTTCGTCCCGCTCGGCGCGAGGGACCGTGGAGTCCTTCGTCCATGCCGGTGGGAAGGAAGGTGTCCTCGACACCTCGGTCCCGTTCGGAGGGGTGGACTTCACGACGGCGGCGCTCGTGGCCAAGCAAAAGGGGTGTAACGCCTTCTATGCCTCGCTCGACGACAACTCGAACATCGCCCTGGCGAGCGCGCTCAAGGCCGCCGGCGTCAAGCCGAAGGTCACGGTGTTCCCGACGGGATTCGAAACGAGCCTCATCGGTTCTCCCGCCTGGAACACGGTGCAGGGCGGCTACTTCGTCACCACCTTCCGCCCCTTCCAGCTGCCCAACGCCGCAACCCAGCAGATGCAGGCGGCGCTCGTGAAGTATGAGCACTTCAAGCCGGGCCAGTTCCCGAACTTCAGCCAGTACGAGTCGTGGCTGGGGGCTGACCTTATGATCAAGGGCCTACAGCAGGCCGGCAAGAACCCCACCCGAGCCGGCGTGATAACAGCGCTGCGCAATCTCAAGAGTTACAACGGCAACGGAATCCTGGCCGGCACGACTAACTACTCGACCAACTTTGGTCACGACCCCAAAACATTCTGTGGCTGGTACATGATCGCTGAGAAGAACGGGTTCGTCCCGTCTTCGAGCCAGCCCTCGTGCGGGGTTGACCTCCCAGGCACGACGACCGTCTCGTAACCCACGACGGAGCCTGCGGCCGGGCGTCAGTCCTCGATCGTGATGGCGTGCTTCGGGCACGACCGCACCGCGGCCTCGACCTTCGCGCGCAGCTCCTCGGGAGGGTTCTCGTCGAGCAGGTAGAGGAAGTCGTCGTCGCGCACCTCGAAGACCTCGGGGGCAGCGGCCATGCATAGGGCATTGCTCTCGCACAGGTCGAAATCGACGACGACACGCATGACGAGCTCCTCAGGGACGATCAGCGAGTGTCACATCGTACGGGACGCGACGCGGGGTCGGGACGAACGGTGGGGACAACTCCTGGCAGAGGGATGCCTGGAGCTGCGCTTCCTCATCCATCGGTACGCCCGAGACCCTTGTAGACCTGACCGTCTTTCATCACGAATCGCACGTCCTTGGTGGCCTTGATGTCCACGGTCGGGTCGCCGGGGACCGCGATGACGTCGGCCAGGTATCCAGGAGCCAGCCGGCCGAGGTCGTGCTCCCGTTCGATCAGCTCGGCACTCGTGACGGTCGCCGCCTGCAGCGCCTGCATCGGCGACATGCCGCGGTCGACCATGGCGATGAGCTCGTCGGCCTGGGTCCCGTGCGGGATGGCCGGCGCGTCGGAACCGCAGGCGATCTTGACGCCGGCTGCGAGCGCCTTGCCGAACATCTGCCGGGCCTGGGGAAAGATCTCCGCCGCCTTCTTCTGCAGGATCGGGTGGATGCGGTCCAGCGCCATGTGGTCGGCGAGCGCGGTCGTGCCGACCAGGAACGTCCCGGACTCGGCCATCAGCTCGATCGTGTCGTCGGTGGCGAGTGACCCGTGCTCGATGCAGTCGACCCCGGCCCGGATGCAGGCCCGGATCCCGGCGTCGCCGTGGGCGTGTGCCGCCACCCGTAGCCCGTTGCGGTGGGCCTCGTCGACGATGGCGGCCAACTCCTCGTCCGAGTACTGCTGCGCCCCCGCCGCGCTGCTGAACGACATGACGCCACCGGACGCGGAGATCTTGATGAGCTTGGCGCCGTACTTCATCTGATAGCGGACTGCCTTGCGCACCTCGGGCACCCCGTTGGCGATGCCCTGCTCCACGCTCTGGGGCATGATGCCGGGCGCCAATCCCTGGAACATCGTCGGGTCAAGATGGCCGCCGGTCGGCGTGATGGCGTGTCCGGCCGGCATGATGCGCGGACCGGGGAACCAACCCTGGTCGACCGCGCTGGGCCAGATCGACGTCGAGAAGGAAGCCAGCCGTGTACACCATCAGGCCCAGGTTCCGGACGGTGGTGAAGCCCGCCAGCAACGTCGTGCGGCAGTTCACCGCTCCGCGCAGCGTCCGGTACACGGGCGAGTCCTTCACCCCATGCATCGGGTCGGGCAGCCCGTCCGGGCCGCCAGGGCCCCCGATGAGCATGTTGAGCTCCATGTCCATGAGGCCGGGGAGCAGCGTCAGATCACCTAGGTCGATCTCGGTCGCGGTGATCGGGAGCTCGGCGGGGTTCACCCCCACGATCTCGTTGCCCTCGACAACGAGGACGGCCGGGGACCGCACTTCGCCGGCCTCGACGTCGACCCACCGGTCGGCACGCAGGATGGTCACGTCGCTCATGGAGAGCTCTCCTCTCGGATCGGGCTAACGGATCGGCTCGTCGCCGCGCATGGTGGTGCGGTGCATCTCACGGGCCGAGGACGGGTCGTAGGGGCAGGCGCGGTGCATGACCCCGGTGTTGTCCCAGATCACCATGTCGCCGACCGTCCAGTCGTGCCGGTAGACCCGGTCGGGCGTCGTGGCCCGGGCCAGGAGGCCGGCGAGCAGGTCCTTGCCTTCATCGAGGTCCATGCCCACGATGTGCGACGCGGTGGCCCCGATGACGAGAGAGCGCCGCCCGGATTGGTGCCGCCACACCAACGGATGCTCCCGATCGGGTTTCTCGCGCCAGCGCGCCAGCTCCTCGGGCGAGGGGTCCGGGTTCACCAGGCGCTGCGAGGCCTCGAAGACGTGGAGCACTCGGAGCCCGTCGTAGCGTTGCCTCTCCTCGTCACCGAGGTCGTCGTACGCCGCGTAGGTGCTGGCGAACTCAGTCTCCCCGCCGGTGGCGGCGACGACGTGCGCGCTCAGCACCGTGGCCTTTGTCGGGACGTCGTCCTGCGCGCCGTCGATGTGCCAGTTGAACGTCCCCTGCGTGTAGGCCGCGGTCGCGCTTTTGGTGGGATCGAGCGACACGATGTAGATGCGGGGTGGCTCGGCGGGCGCGGCCTTCCCGAGGTCATCGAGCTTCTTGGAGAACGCGATCTGCGTCTCGTCATCGATGTGCAGCGCGCGGAAGACCAACACGCCGTTCTCTTCCAGCGCCCGCATGCACGAGGCGGGCAACGTGTCGTCGTGCCGCAGGTCATCGCGGTCGATCCCCACCACTTCGGCGCCCAGGCTGTCGCCCAGCTTCTTGGTGGTGATCGTGTCCATGCTGTCCTCCCCTACGACGTCGGGGGCGGCGCCTCAGGAGCGTGCCGCGGCCGGCCGAGCCGCGAGCTCAGAGGTACCACCCGCCGTTGAGGTTGATCTGCTGCCCGGTGATGTAGCCCGCCCCTTCGGAACACAAGAAGGCGCAGGCCGCCGCGATGTCGTCCGGCGTGCCGAGACGCCCCAACGGTGCCCGGGCGAGCACCTGTTCGAGGTCCATGGCTCCCGTCTCTATCGGCCGCCGCATCATCGGCGTGTCGATGACGCCGGGCGGGATCGTGTTGACCGTGATGCCGTTGGGGGCCAAATCGAGAGCCAGCGCCTTGGTCAGTCCGATCACACCACCTTTCGACGCGACGTAGTGCGCCATCCGCCGCGTGCCCGACTGCGCGGACGATGACGAGATCGTGACGATGCGCCCCCACCCCGCCCCGATCATGTCGGGAACGACCGCCTGCAGACAGTGGAACGTCCCAGTGAGGTTGACCGCCATCATGCGGTCCCACGCGTCGGCGCTGATGTCGAGGAAGGACTCGAACCCCTCGATGCCCGCGCTGGTGACCATGATCCCGACGGGTCCGAATGCGCTGCGCACCGTCGCGAGCGCCGCGTCGACTGCGGAACGATCACTGACGTCGACCCCGGCCCCCTGGGCGGCGGCACCATCGGCCTCGAGTTCCTTCGCTACCCGCTGGGCGCTGTCCTCCTTGATGTCGAGGACCGCGACCCTGTGTCCCTGCGTGGCCAGGTGCCGGCAGATCGCGGCGCCCATGCCAGACCCGCCGCCGGTGACGACGGCAACCCGACTCACGTCTTGACCCCCCACGTGCACCTCTCCCTCTCGACTGGTCTCGCCCTCTCGGCAGGCTGGCGTCGCACTCCGAGCGGTTGCCCTCACGGGCCCGCGGAGCGGAAACATGCCAACAAGGTGGGCAAATGCTATTGACGGGGCACGGTGACGTCAAGTGTCCTAGCAGCAGACGATAGCAGTATGTACTGTAATTGAGAAGGGCATTTCCCGCCTGAAAGGAGCCCCGGGATGCGGATCGGTCTTCAGGTCAGTGCCGACCGGGGTCGCTACGCGACCAAGGTCGAGAAACTCGGCGCCGACGCCCGCTGGGCCGACGAGGCCGGCCTGGACTCTGTCTGGACACCCCAGATCCCCGACGAGTTCGACGCCATGACGGCGGCGACGCTCCTCGGTGCGGCCACGTCGAGGATCGAGATCGGCACGGCCATCGTGCCGATCCAGCCCCGGCACCCGATCGCGCTGGCCCAGCAGGCCCTCTCCACCCAGGCCGTCTGCGGTGGCCGCTTCGTCCTCGGGCTCGGTGTGTCGCACCACTGGATAATCGGGGACATGCTCGGCTTGCCCTATGAGCGCCAGGTGCTGACGATGCGCAGCTACCTCGACGTCCTGGACCAGGCGCTGAGTGGACCGGGGATGGTCGACGTCACGAACGACCTGTTCCGCATCCACAACCCACTCGACGTCACCGACATCACTCCGACGCCGGTGATGATCGCGGCACTCGGACCGATGATGCTCAAGCTGGCGGGGGAACGCGCTTCGGGAACCAGCTTGTGGCTGGCCGACGAGCGCACCATCGAGTCACACGTCGTCCCGCAGATCGCGAAGGCGGCGGAGGCGGCGGGCCGTCCTGCTCCCCGCATCCTGGCGGGGGTTCCCGTGTGCCTGTGCCGCGACGACGAAATCGTGGCCGCCGTGGAGCGGACGAACCGCGTCCTCAGCGAAGTCGTGGACTCGCCCAATTACGTGCGCCTCATGGAGCACGGCGACGCCCGGGCCATCGGCGACGTCCTCGTCTGCGGCAGCGAGGCGACGATGGAAAAGAGGATGCGCAGCTTCGCCAGTGCCGGCGTGACCGACTTCAACGTGCGGATCGTGCCACTGGGCGAGGGTCGCCAGGAGATGAGGGCCTCGGCCGAGCGCACCCGGGCGTTTCTCGCGTCTGTCGCTCCATCACTTCGGGCGTGATCTGAGCCCGCTCGACCGCCGGGAGGTGGGGTCGATCAGCTGCTCGGACTGATGACAATGCCACCAGACACGAACTCCCAGATCTGCTGGGCGTCCCGCTCGCCGTTGCGCGGCTCCTCGCTGCCGCTGATCGTCCAGGCATAGGCGGCGTTGAACATGATGGTCGAGAGAATCACGGCGGCCACGTCCGCGTGCTGCTGACCCGGTCGGACCACCCCGGCCTCCGCGGCATCCTCGAGGACCTTCTCCAGCAGGGTGACGAGCGGATCGAAGGCCCTCGACGCCTCGGTCTGATGCGCCGTCAGCAGCTGGTGGCAGAACTCCGCCATGACGGGTGTCGGATTGTTCTTGGACGGCCGCCCTTTGGGTGCGGGCAGACACATGCGGTAGTACTCGACGACGAAGCAGTGCAGCCGGCCGAGGGCGGTGTCCTCGCGGGCGATCTGCTCCTCGAGGCGGTCGGCCGTGGACCGGATCGCCTCGTCGAAGAGGGCCAGGAGGAGCTCGTGCTTGCCGGCGAAGTACTGGTAGAAGCTGCGCAGGGACTGACCGGAGCGGTCGACGACCTCCTGGACGGTGAATTCCTTGCCCGATTCGGCGCGGGCGAGAAGCTCGAACCCCGCGTCGAGGAACCGCTGCACCCGGCCCTCGCTGCGCAGCCGCGCGGTGTCGAGGGAGCGGGCCACCGCCAGATCACGCCGCCGGAGCGGGGCGTCGGCGGGCGCCGCCCCGGCTGCTGGGGTCTCAGCTGACATCGGGTCAGCTTATCCGTTGTCCATATTTGAGAGCACCACTCTCCCTCAGGTCTGGCCGGATGGGAAGAAATTCGGCACGCCTGCTCCCGTCCGAACGCGCCGGTGTCGGCAGCACATCAGTGCGGTCACCTGGACCTCTTGCCCCGGCGGCAGTGCAGGGCGGTCCCGGAAAAGGAGAGTGCTGTTATCGTGGCCGCGTGAAATCCCTCTCCGCCGGCGGCGTGGACGCAGCACCGCGGGGCTGACGATGGATCCCGCGGAGGTCGCGGACATCACCGAGGTCGAACAGCTGCTCGCCCGCTACGCCATCGGGATGACCCAAGACGACATCGAGACGGTCATGGGCGTCTTCACGCCCGACGGCACCTACAGCGCCTTCGGTTCGACCTACTCCCTCCGAGACTTCCCAGCCCTGGTGGCGGCGGCACCGAAGGGCCTCTTCCTCACCGGGACTCCGGTGCTCGATCTTCACGGGTCCGCCGGGACGGGGTTCCAGACGCTGTGCTTCATCGCCCAGCTCGACCACGAGATGCGCATTGGCTGGTATACGGACACCTACCGCCGGACCCAGAGCGGGTGGCGGCTGCAGACGCGGGCGATGACCTTCCTCAGAAAGAGCGGGGCTCGGGACTCGGGGCGCCCGCACGATCCGACGCGCCCGGCGCCGTCCGCCGAGTCGGCCAGCTAAGCCCAACCCGATGGAGCTCGAAGCCTTCAAGGTGGCGCTCGACGACTGGCTCGACGAGAACCGGGGTGAGCTGGCCCCCGACTACGGCGCACGCGGAACCCTGGACCAGCAGATGGACCACCTCAACAAGGTCAAGCGATTGACCTTCGATGCCGGCTTCATGCGGATGGGCTGGCCCGAGCGGGTGGGCGGGCTCGGGGGCTCCTCCCTGCTGCGTGCCTACCTCGGCGAGGCGCTCACCGCCCGAGACTTCGTCGAACCCGGCATCTACTCCATGCCCGAGGTCCTGGCGCCGACGATGATCGACTACGCGCCCGACGTGCTCGCCGCGGAGATGGTGCCCCGCCTGCTGCGGGGCGACGAAGTCTGGTGCCAGGGCTTCTCGGAGCCGGGCACGGGCAGCAACCTCGGCGCGCTCGCCTGCCGCGCCACGCCCACCGACGACGGCTGGAAGGTCAACGGTCAGAAGGTCTGGACGAGCCTCGCGCAGTACGCCCAGCGTTGCGTTCTCCTCACGCGGACGGGAACCACCGAATCGGCACACCGGGGGATCACCGCGCTGTTCGTCGACATGGACAGCTCCGGCATCACCGTCCGGCCGATCGAGACGATGCACGGGGCCGAGGAGTTCTGCGAGGTCTTCTTCGACGAGGTGTTCGTGCCAGGTGACCGGCTCCTGGGCGAGGTCGACCGCGGCTGGTCGATCGCCATGGACCTGTTGCCCTACGAACGGAGCACGGCCTTGTGGCACCGGGCCGCCTACCTCGAGCGCCGGCTGCAGCAGTTGGTGGCGGCCGCGCCGCCCGGTGCGCTCACTCCCGCCGCGGTGGGTGAGGTCACCGAGCTGTTGTGGGCCTTCCGGGCCCGCTCGCGCTCGACCCAACGGCGGCTCGCCGCCGGCGAGAGGCTGGGACCCGAGACGTCGATCGACAAGGTCCTGGTCGCGACGGCCGAGCAGGCCGTCTTCGACCTCGTCGCCGAGGGACTCGGGGCAGACCTGGCGAGCGGGGAGGATGCCACGAGCCAACGCTGGCGGTCCGAGTTCCTCTACTCGTGGGCGGCCACCATCTACGGAGGGAGCGCCGAGATTCAGCGCAACATCATCGCCCGGCGGCTGCTCGACCTCGGCGAGGACCGCTGATGGAAGGTGACGAGCTGGCGCTCTTCGACCGCGGCATCCGTCACGCCACCACTACCTGCACTGGGTCGGCGCTCGACGGCGCGCTGACCGATCTGGGCTGGCCGGACGCGCTGACCGCGGACCGTCGCGCCGCGGTCTCACTGCTCTTCGAGTGCCAGGGTGCCGCGAACGTGGCTTCCTCCGCTCTCGCTTGGCTCCTCGGCGATGCGCTCGGACTGGACGTCCCGGGATCGTCCCTGGTCCTGCTCCCACCGCTGCGGACACGAGAGGGCGCCGGGGAGCGGACCGGCGACTCCGTGGCCGTGCGTGGCCTTGCGACGGCCCAGCTCTCCGACGGCGACACGGTCCACGTCGTCGCCCGGGCCGAGGGCGGGCACATCGCCCTCGCAGTGCCGACGTCGTTGCTCTCGCTGCGGCTGGTCGGCGGTCTCGATCCCGCGCTCGGGATGATCGAAGTCACCGGAGACGTCCCGGCGGAGAGCGCAGCGCCGACCGGACCGGTCGACTGGACGGGCGCGGTCGCCCTGGGGCACCTCGCACTGGGCCACGAGCTCGTCGGGGCGGCGCGGGCCATGCTGGACCTGGCCTGCACGCACGCGTTGGAACGGACGCAGTTCGGGCGGCCCATCGGCTCGTTCCAGGCGGTCCGCCACCGGCTGGCCGAGAGCCTCGTGGCCATCGAAGCGGCGGCGGCCTTGCTCGGGGCCGCGTGGGACGAACCGTCGCCGGTCAACGCGTCCATAGCCAAATCCTCCGCCGGTCGGGGGGCACTCACCGTCGCCCGCCACTGCCAGCAGGTGCTGGCCGGCATCGGCTTCACCACCGAGCACCCCTTCCACCGCTACTACCGCCGGACCGTCGTGCTCGACCAGCTTCTTGGGGCCGGGAGCGCGCTCACGGCCGAGCTCGGTGCCGAGGTGCTCCGGACTGGGGCGCTGCCGCCCAGCCTCGCGCTCTGAGGGCCTCAGCGGATGTGCGGCACTCACCGCCGCCAGAAAAAGTGATGCACCACCCCGCTCGGGCTCGGGATCTGCTCCAACTGAAAACGATCGACAAGTTCGTCGGGACTCGCCCACAACCTTTCGCCGCGACCGAGTTCGACCGGCGCAACGGCGAAATGCATCGCGTCGATGAGACCGGCGTCGAGGAACTCCCGGACCGTGGCAACACCCCCGCCGATTCGCACGTCCTTGCCCTCGGCGGCATCGAATGCCTGCGCCAGCGCGTCCTTCGGAGATGCATCGAGGAAATGGAACGTTGTGTCCCCCAGAGTGATCGCGGGTCGCTCATGATGAGTAAGGACGAACACCGGCGTGTGGAACGGGGGTTCGTCCCCCCACCATCCTTGCCAGTCGTAGTTCTCCCATGGTCCCCGCTGCGGACCGAATTTGTTACGCCCCATGATCTCGGCGCCGATGTTGTTGGTGAAGTCGCGCGTGCAGTAGTCGTCGAGGCCGTAGGTTCCCCCGGGTTCGGTCCGGTTGGGCCAGTGAGCGGTGTCGCCCGCCCAGAAGAAGAGCGCACCCGGATCGGCATGGCCGAACGGGCGATCACGGGTTTGCCCCTCGCCGGAGCCGTATCCATCGCTGGACACGCAAAAGTTCTGAACGCGGACGGACTGTGTCATCGGAACCCTTTCTGGTTGCGCTCTCGCGTCATTACTCATGTTCGTTTCCGATTGCCGGTGCAAGGCCGACGGTGGCGTAGTGAGCTTGAGCGTCGGCGAAACCATCCCAATCCCAGGCAATGGGGCGACCAGCGAGGCAGGGCACCAGACGAGCCAGCGAGGCGTGCAGTCCGACGACGTAGCAGCTCTCGATCGCCGCGGCCGGATCGGTGACGAAATGGCTCAGCCGTAGCACGCACCCGGTCTCGACCCCTTCGAGTTCCCAGCGCATGTACGAGCCGGGGTCGACGTGGGTGTGTTCGAGGAGCACCGGCGGCTCAACGCGCAGGATCGTGCACGTGACCGTCATCGACTCCTCACCAGTGGCGGCCATCACCATCTGGCCGCCTTCTCGGAGTTCGACGGTGATGTCAGCGTCGAACGGCAGCCACCAGTCCGACAGCCGGGCTGGATTCGTGATCGCATCCCACACGTCACGGATCGGATAAGCGAGATGTCGTTCAAATCGGATGACCCCGCCGTCGGCGGTGCGTTCCATGGTGCCGTCGTAGGCGGAAGAGGTCAGATCGTTCATCTGCGCTCCTTCGAAGTCGGGATGATCTGTGTGGAGGTGCGTTCCAGGTGATGCTCCAGCGCATCGAGCCGCCCGGCCCAGTGCGCTCGATAGGGCTCCAGCCACGCATCGATGTCCATCAGCGGTTCAGCACGAAGCCGGTAGAGGCGCCGTTGGGCATCCCGTCGGACCTCCACCAGCCCGGCGTCGCGCAGCACCTTGAGATGACGAGAAACGCCCGGCTGATGCATCCCGACGCGTTCGACCAGATCGTTCACCGAGCACTCCGCCTCGCGCACCGCGTCGAGGATCCGCAGCCGTGTCGGTTCGGCGATCACGTCGAGGACCTCAAGCGCGGCCGGCATCTGCGCATCATACGCCATTTCATATATATGTGCAACCATATGTAATCGCTCATCCGCCGGACGCCTACTCGGCGCCCCAGGCCGCGCGACAACCTGAGCATCAATCCGCTCAGGTCCTAAGTCCCGAGCGGGTGGAGCCCGCTCGATTATGCTTATAACGCTTTTTGGTAATTGGATTTCCGGCCGGTGAGAAACCACGGCCGGCACGGGGAGGTCGGGGGCACGGTGGCTGACCACGAAGCGAGGATGCTCATCGACGGCAGGCTCGTCGAAGCCGACTCGGGCCAGACGTTTGACAACGTCAATCCAGCGACCGAAGAGGTCCTCGGGCCCGTCGCCGACGCGTCCAACACCGAAATGCTCCGGGCGATCGACGCCGCCCGCCGTGCCTTTGACGGGACCGATTGGTCCACCAACCGCGCCCGGCGCAAAGAGTGCCTGTCCCAACTCCAGGACGCACTCGAGCGTGAGCAGGAGGCGCTGCGCGAGGAGCTGATCCTCGAGGTCGGGTGCCCGCGACTGATCACCTACGCCAACCAGTTGGACATCCCACTGGACGGTGCGCTCCGCTACCCGGTAAAGCTGATCGACGAATTCGCGTGGCGGACTGACCTCCCCCAGATCGTCGACCGCCGGGGGACGCAGAACACGAGGCAGATCTGGAAGGAGGCGATCGGGGTCGTCGGTGCGATCGTCCCGTGGAACTTCCCGGTGGAAGTGACACTGAACAAGCTCGGGCAGGCGCTCGCCACCGGCAACACCGTGGTCCTCAAGCCGGCACCCGATACGCCGTGGAACGCGACGCGCCTCGGCCGCCTCGTGGCCGAGCACACCGAGTTCCCCCCCGGTGTGCTCAACGTCGTGACGTCGTCCGACCACCTCGTCGGGGAGGAGCTGAGCCTCTCGCCGAAGGTCGACCTGATCTCGTTCACCGGATCGACGGCCATCGGCAAGCGGATCATGGAGAAGGGTGCGGCGACCCTCAAGCGAGTCTTCTTGGAGCTCGGTGGGAAGTCGGCCACGATCGTGCTGGACGACGCCGATTTCGCCACGTCGGTGCCGTCGGGGATCGCGGTGTGCTTCCACGGTGGTCAGGGTTGCGCGATCCAGACGCGCATGCTGCTCCCCCGGTCCCGCTACGAGGAGGGCGTCGAGATCCTTCGTGCCACTCTGTGCTCGGTGGCCTATGGGGACCCCCAGCGGCCCGACGTGCTGATGGGACCGCTCATCTCCGCCAAGCAACGGGACCGTGTCCTCGATTACATCGAGAAGGGCGTGAAGGAAGGAGCGACGCTGTCATTGGGTGGCGGCCGCCCAGCCGCCCTGCCGAAGGGGTGGTACGTCGAGCCAACGCTCTTCACCGACGTGGACAACGCCATGACGATCGCCCAAGAGGAGATCTTCGGCCCGGTCCTTGTCGTCATCCCCTTCGACGACGATGATGACGCCGTTCGTATCGCGAACGACAGCGTCTACGGGCTGTCCGGCGGGGTCTTCTCCGGCTCGTTGGAACGCTCCCTCGCGGTCGCCGAGCGCATCCGCACGGGCACCTTCGCGGTCAACGGAGGTATGCCGATCGGGCAGGCCGACATTCCCTTCGGCGGTTACAAGCAGAGCGGGATCGGCCGGCAGAACGGGCTCGCCGGATTCGACCAGTACCTCGAGACGAAGTCGGTGGCCTGGCCGACGCCTGCATAAGTTCATCGGCGCGGTGCGAGACCACAACCCCGTCCTGCGGGAGCACGGCTACCACACGCTCCGGGTCAAACGCGTCATCCGCGAGACGCATGACGCGTGCTCCTTCGTTCTCGACGTCCCCGACGAGCTGCAGGAGACCTTCCGCTACAAGCCAGGACAGTTCTGCACCTTCCGGGTGCACCTTGACGGAGACGAGCAGCTGCGCTCCTATTCCATGTCGAGCGCCCCGGAGACGGACCGCGACCTGACCATCACCGTCAAGCGCGTGACCGGTGGGCAAGTCTCGAACTGGTTTCTGGACCATCTGTCTGAGGGTGACGCCATTGAGCTGACCAAGCCTGCCGGCGTGTTCTGCCCGCAGAGCGCGGCGCGTCCCGTTCTGGCCTTCTGCGGCGGCAGCGGCATCACCCCCGTCATGTCGATTACCAAGCACGTGCTCGCCACCACAGAACGCCCGGTGAAGCTGCTGTACGCCAACCGTGATCCCGGGTCGGTGATCTTCGGCGATGCCTTCGCCGGACTGCGCGCCCGCCACCCTGACCGCCTGGAGATCCGGCATCACCTCGACTCCGATGCGGGGTTCCTGAACGCCGAGTCCATCGACGCCTTCGTGGCGGGACAGCGCGAGGCCGACTTCTACATCTGCGGACCGGGCGCGTTCATGAATCTCGTCGAGTCGGTGCTGAAGGATCTCGGCGTGGAGCA
Source organism: uncultured Acidimicrobiaceae bacterium (assembly GCA_963744225.1). Taxonomy (GTDB): domain Bacteria; phylum Actinomycetota; class Acidimicrobiia; order Acidimicrobiales; family RAAP-2; genus Bog-473. Next base: position 1,551,333 of record CAVUSV010000004.1, on the reverse strand, counting down.
GGACCGTGTGTTCATCGAGCGTTTCCTGGTGGAACAACAGGAAAAGGACGCCGCGGCGGAGGCGGGTCCGGTCGGTGCCGCCTCGGACCTGCAAGACGTGCCGAACGAGGTGACAGTGATCCTCGGCCGGAAGACGGTGGTGGTCGGCTACAAACCGGGCGATACCCTCCTCGAGACGGCCCGCCGCGCCGGACTGCGGCCGCCTTTTTCCTGCGAGTCCGGCAACTGCGCGACGTGCATGGCCTTCCTGAAGGAGGGAGCAGCTGCGATGCGGGTCAACAACGCGCTGACGCCCGAGGAGGTCGAGGAGGGTTGGATCCTGACCTGCCAGGGACTCCCCCGCGGTCAGGCGGTGACCGTCGAATACGAGGCGCTGTGACCCGGAATGGGCTCAGGGACCAGGTTCGACCAGGAGGTCCAAGTAGGCGGCGCCCGTATCGGGCACTCGAGGCTGCCCCCAGCACTCGACGGGGAACGAGACCATCACCATGGAGTACAACAGATAGAGCAGGTTCCGGGCGTCCTCGGGCATGTCGTCGAGCGCGAACTTGTCGCAGTACGCCATGGACTCCTCGGCCCGGGGGGTGATGGCGTCGTAGAACGACTGCATGTCGTCCATGCTGCTGGCCATCCGGGCGGCGAAGCGCTCGGGTTCGGTGGCCAGACACCAGGCGGCGGCAAATGGCTCCAGGTCGGAGAACTCGGTTGGCAAGTAGGACTTGGTCATCTGCGTCATACCTCCGCGTGCTGCTTCGTGTAGTCGTCTACCCAGTCGGCCGCCACCCGATGAAGATGGCGACACAAGACCTCCTGGTCGTTCAGCGGGAACCGCTCGAGCACGCCGCGACTCGAGCATCGTCTGCGTCGCCTCGAGCGTGTTGGCGTCCTGGAGCCCGTATTCCTTGAACGAGACGGCGGCGATCTCCTGCGCCACGCGCTCGCGCGGCGTCTTGGGCGGCACGAAGTAGAGCGTGCCTTCGAAGACGTGCGTGTTGTGCGATGTCGGCCAGTAGTGGTAGGTCAGGTACCAGCCCTGCCCCCAGACGAGGATGACGAAGTTGGGGAAGATCTGGAAGGAGTCGAGGCCCCAGGGGTCGCATCCAGCCGGATTGATCCCCGCCTCCTTCTGGTCGTAGCCGAGGTCGGGCGCGTCCCACGGGCCGAAGAGCCCGCTGCGGGTGATGATCTCCATGGGCTTGAGCATGTTGGGCTCCAGCGTCCACGGGTGGACGCCGGCGGTGCTCACCACTCGGTGTGGGCCGTCGATCGTGTACGCCGGCGCCTCGAACCCGGCCTGCTGCATGGCCATCGACAGGTCGGGAGGCGTCTGCTTCGCGTGCAAAACGGGCGCATGGTAGAACTCCTGGAAGGCGTCCAAGTAGAGCTTCCAATTGCTCTTCACCTCGGCGCGGTAGAACCAGCGCTCGGTCTGCTTCTCGAAGGGGTAGTTCTCGAGCTTGGTAATCATCGGGCCAAGGAAGTCCAGCAAATTCTGCTCGGGCTCTTTGGCCAGGTTGACGAAGATGAACCCTGCCCACACGTCGCAGTGCACGGGGACGAGCCCGTAGTCGTCCTTGTCGAGATTGAAGAATTCCTGCTCTTGTTGGACGAAGTTCAAGGAGCCGTCGAGGTCGTAGCGCCAGCCGTGGTACTTGCAGACGAACTGCCGGGTCGTCCCGCTCGTCTCTTCCTGGGGATAGTCGGTCCAGACCAGCTTGTTCCCCCGGTGACGGCAGACGTTGTGAAACGCGCGGACCTGGCCCTCCTTGTCGCGCACGATCACGACCGAGGTGCGCGCCACCACGAGCTCCTTGGTGAAGTAACTGCCGTTCCGCGGCAGCTGCTCCACCCGGCCCACGTTCAACCAGGCGCGCTTGAAGATGGCCTCACGCTCGAGCTCGTAGAACTCCGGTGAGATCGAGTCCTCGTAGGAGATGGGCTCGGTGCCGAGCCCGAAGTGCTCGGTCCAGCTCCCTTCGGGCGGCTTGGGCCAACGTGCCATGACCACGTCCTCTCATCACTGGGTGTCGACGCAAGCCACGATATCACTACTCTCAGCAAATGAGAAGGGCGTTTCCGTTCTGGAACCTATCCCCGGACGCCGCTTCACCTGGGCCTTTATCCTCAGCCGACCGGGGTGAACTCCAAATGCAGCCGCTGGAGGCCGCGCAGAATGTAGGTGGGCGCATACTCGTAGCGGCGCTCCCCCGCCGGGCCGTGGGCGGACTCGGAGATCTCGATGTCCCCCATGCGTGCCAGGAGCCGCTCGATGCTGATGCGCGCTTCGGCCCGGGCCAACGGCCCCCCGGGACAGGCGTGAGGCCCACGGCCGAAAGCCAGGTGCTCCTTCGCGTTGGCCCGGTCGACGTGGAATTCGCCTGGCTCCTCGAATCGACGCGGGTCGCGCCCTGCAGCGCCGTTGACCACCATGACCGTCGTGCCGGCCGGGATCTCGACGCCACCCACGGTGGTCGCGGTCCGGCTGAGCCGGAAGTCGCCCTTGACCGGACTCTCCATGCGCAGGCACTCCTCGACGAAGCCCGGGATGCGCTCCGCGGTCCTGGCGGAGGAGCTGCTGGAGGTCGGGACGGTCTCCGAGCAGTTGGAGCGAGGAGGCCAGAAGGCGGACCGTGGTCTCCTGACCCGCCGAGAACACGTTGGCGGCGACCCGCACCACGTCGATCACGTCCGGCGTGGAACCGTCGGGGAAGGTCGCGGTGGCCAACCCGGTCAGCACATCATCGCGGGGCTCGCGCCGGCGGTCCTCGACGTAGGCCGTCAACCGCTCGTAGAGGAACTCGAGGGGACTGTGGCCGAGCGAACCAGACCCTGTGCTGCCGAGTCCCTGGGTTTCGGGGCGGTGGCCGCCTTGCAGCTCCTGGCGGAACCACTCGTGGTCGGACTCGGGCACACCAAGCAGGTCGGCGATCACGTACAGCGTGAAGGGTCCGGCGTAGTCCTTGATGAACTCGCACTCCCCCCGTGCGGCGAACTCGTCGATCTGGCGGTCGGCGTGCCGCCACATGAACTCCTCGTTCTCCCGGAGCCGCTTGGGCGTAATCAGGCGCATCAGCATGCCTCGGTGGGCCTTGTGTTTCGGCGGGTCCATCGTCAAGATCTGGTCGCTGAAGGGCAGTTCTTCGCGGTGCTCCTCGATGAGCTCGCTGACGTCGTCGCCCTCGAGTGGGACGGGGAAGCCGGGGAACGGACCCGTCACGGCGTTGCACGACGAGAACGTGGCGGTGTCGGTGTAGACGCTGACCGCCTCGTCGTAGCCGGTCACCATGACCACCCCGTGGTGGGACTCGGGCTGCACCGGGCACTTCGATCGCAGGTAGTCGTAGTAGGGATAGGGGTCGGCGATCAGCTCGTTGCCCCGGAAGAAGTCGATCTCTTCGAAGTCGCTCATGGGTTCTCCTCCGCGTTGCGATCCCCAGACCCTCGAGCGAGGTGGAGAACTACATTCTCATGACGGAGAATATCCGCCACGATCCCGTCCCTCAAGGGCGGCTCTCGGGCCCGCTCTGACGACGCGGTGCGGAGCCGAACGCCGAAGCCCCAGCGGCACTGCGGGCGAGGCCTGCACCGAACATTTCTCGGCTGGTGGGATGCCCTACACCTCGGAACCCGAGGAGGTGCCCCCCAGCGCCGCCTTGTGGAGCGTGTTGGCGGCGAGCCGCATGTGCGCGGCGTCGACAAGCCGGCCGTCGCGCCCGATCGCACCCACGCCACCGGCTTCGGCCTCTCGGTAGGTCTCCATCGACTGGCGTGCCTCCTCCACCTCCTCGGCCGTCGGGGAGAAGACCTCGTTGGCAATCGGCACCTGGCCGGGGTGGATGGCCCATTTGCCGTCGTAACCCAACGCGCTGGCCTGGAGCGCCGACTGCCGGTACCCCCCGGGATCCTGGTAGGCGGGATAGGGAGCGTCGACAGCGTCGATCATGGCTGCCCGCGCTGCGGTGAGGACCTGGACACGGGCGAAGTGCCAGAAGTCTCCCGGGTAGGGGACGACTGGCTCAAAGTTGCCGTCCACCCGCGCGTGCAGGGACGCCGAGAGGTCGCCCGCACCGAAGATGAGTGCCTCGAGCCGCGGGCTTGCCTTTGCAATGTCGAGCACGTTGGCCAACCCTTCGGCTTCTTCGATCAAGACCTCGAGGCCGATCGGCCGCGTCAGGCCGAGCTTGGCTTCGAGCTGGCCGAGCAGCACGTCGACCCACCACACGTCGCGGCCCGACCGCACCTTGGGCACGATCAGTACGTCGAGGGCGTCGCGCGCCCCGGTGACCACCTCGATGATGTCGCCGTAACACCAGGGGGTCTCGATGCCGTTGATCCGTACGGCCCGCACCGTCCGCCCCCAGTCCAGCCCGGTGAGCGCCCCGACCGCCGTCGACCGCGCCGATTCCTTGGCCGCCGGCGCGCAGGCGTCCTCGAGGTCGAGGAAGACCAGGTCGGCCCCCGCCGACGGGGCCTTCTCGCACATGCGTTCGCTGCTCGCTGGCGTGGCCAGTTCGGAACGTCGGGCTCGAGGTGCGCGCACGGTGCCTCCTTCGTCCTGGGTCAGATCGTTCCGGCCGCCCGCAGCGCGCCCAGGCGCTCGGGGCCCAGGCCGAGGAGGCCACCGTAGACGGCGTCGTTGTCCGCGCCGAGCCCACGGCCGAGGTGGTCGATCCCGCCCGGGGTCTCGCTCAGCTGGGCCACCGGCGCCTGGACGGTCATCGTCCCGAAGTCGGGATCGTCCACCTCCACGAAGGTGCCCCGCGCCCGTAAGTGGTCGTCGGCGAGCAGCTGCCGCGCGTCGTAGATGGGGGCCGCCGCCACCTCGGCGCGCTCGAAGACCGCCATCACATCGTCGACCGTCCGCCGCGCCGATCCAGCCGGCGACGAGCACGTCAACCTCGTGGGCGCGGGCCTGACGCTGCAGGGGGTCCACATAATCGGGGTTCTCGGCCAGGTCCGCCCGGTCGATGGCCCGGTACAGGCGTACCGTGATGTTGGGCGACGCGCTCGAGATGGCGACCCACCTGCCGTCCGAGGTCTGGTACACGTTGCGCGGCGCGCTGGCCGGCAGCAGGTTGCCGACGCGGCCGGGGACGATCCCGAGCTGGCTGTAGGCCAGGGTCGCCGTCTCGATGAGCCGGGCCAGCGGCTCGACCAGGTTGACGTCGACGAGCTGGCCGCCGCCGCCGTGGAGGTCGCGGTCGTAGAGGGCCATCATGACGGCGTAGGTGGCGGACTGGGCCGCGACACCGTCGGCCAAGAAGAAGGGGGGCAGCGTGGGGGGCCCATCCGGCTGGCCGGTGATGTCCGCGAACCCGCTCATGGCCTCGGCCAGAGTGCCGAACCCCGGACGGTCGCTGGCCGGGCCACCCCGGCCGTAGCCGCTGACATGGAGCATCACGAGGCGGGGGTGGGCCTCATGAACCGACTCGTAGTCGAGGCCCCACTTGACCAGGGCGCTGGGGCGGTTGTTCACCACGACCACGTCGCTGACGTCGAGCAGCCGGTGGAAGAGCTCCTGACCGTCGGGGCTCCTGAGGTCGAGCGTGACGCAACGCTTGTTGCGGCTCATGCTCTTCCAAAACAGGCCGATGCCGTCCTTGAGCTCGCCCCAGGTCCGAAGGGGGTCCCCGACGCCTGGCTGCTCCACCTTGATGACGTCGGCACCGAACTCGCCCAATGCCGTGGCCACCATCGGGCCCGCGGCCAGCGTGGCCGCATCGATCACCCGAAGGCCCTCCAGCGGGCGGCGCGGCTCAGCCACTGTGGGCGGAGGCGGGACGCTCAAGACCCAGATGCTCGCGCAACGTCGTCCCGGTGTAACGATCCCGGAACACACCACGGCGCTGGAGCTCGGGCACGACCAGGCGGACGACGTCCTCGTAGGCGCCCGGGGCGTGCGTCGCGGCGATAACGAAGCCGTCGCACGCACCGCTGTCGAACCACGCCTCCATCTGGTCGGCGATGTCGGGCCCAGTGCCGACGAAGCGCGGACCCTGCAGCAGCGTGGCCCGGTGCCCCGCCAGGTCGGCGAGCCTCACGGTGTCGCCGCCGATGTGCGTACGGATGTTCTGGACGAGGCCCCGGATGCCCGACACCGACTCGATGAGCTCGTCGGTGATGGGTGCATCGAGCGCAAGGCCGGAGAAGTCGTGGTTCATGAGCTCGGAGAGCAGCGTGAGCGACGCCATCGGATCGACCAGGTCGTTCAGGAAGAGCTGCTCGCGCTCTTCCGCGTGGGACGGCGACTCGCCGACGACGGTGTAGGCCATGGGCAGCATCTTGACCGAGTCCGGGTCGCGTCCGCCCTCGTCGATGCGCTCCTTCTGGTCCTTGTAGTGCGCGCGGGCGATGTCGATGTCGGGGTCCCCCGTGAAGATCAGTTCCGCCCAACGGGAAGCGAAGTCCCGACCCCGACCCGACGACCCCGCCTGAAGGAGGACGGGGCGCCCCTGCGGACAGCGGGGAACCGTCAAAGGACCCTTGACCGAGAACCACTCGCCGTCGTAGTTGAGCTCGTGCACCTTGGCCGGGTCGGCAAAGAGGGGCGTGTCCCGGTCGAGGACCAGCGCGTCATCGTCCCAGCTGTCCCACAGACCCGTGGTCGCCTCGAGGAACTCGTCGGCCCGGTCGTAGCGCTTGTCGTGGGCCAGAACCTCCTTCATGCCGTTGTTCTGGGCCTCGCTGTCGTTGACCGAGGTGACGACGTTCCACGCCGCCCGGCCGCCCGAGAGGTGGTCGAGCGTCGCGAACGTGCGGGCGACGTGATAGGGCGAGTAGTAGGTCGTCGAGTACGTCGCGCCGAGCCCGATGTGCTCCGTCACGGCCGCGACGATCCCGAGCACGATGCTGAGGTCGAGCTTGACCGGCCGCGCGCCGGTGCGGACCGCCTCGGCCACCGACCCCCCGTAGATCCCCGGCATGGCCAGGCGGTCGTCGAAGAACATGAGGTCGAAGCACCCCTGCTCGAGGGTCCGAGCCAGCTTCTCGTAGTAGCCCGCCGTCAGAAAGCCGTGCTCGGTGGCGGGATGGCGCCATGAGCCGGCGTAGACGGTCGCGTTGCCTGCCTGCATGAAGCCCACCAGAGCCATCTGCCGCTTCGTCGGGTCGGCCATTGCTCCCCCTTTCGGAACTGTCCGAATGTAATATGTAATATGTCAGATATCAAACTGATCAGCACAACCGTCCGGGCCCAGGCGGCCAGCGAGCTGCGCGATCGGATCCTGACCGGCCGCCTGCGGCCCGGTGACCGCCTCGATCTCGATCAGCTCACGGCAGAGTTCGGGATCAGTCGGACCCCGGTCCGCGAGGCGCTCCTCCAGTTGTCCTACGAGGGGCTCGTGGACATCACCCCGCGCAGCGGCATGACCGTGGTGGGGATCACGCCTGAGGACGTGGTCGACAGCTTCGCCATCCTGGCGGCGCTCGCGGGCAAAGCGGCCGAGATGGCAACGACACGGATCACGCCGTCCAAGCTGGCCCAGCTCCGCTCGCTTGCCGACGCCATCCACGAAGCCGACGACGTGGTGGGGGCCAACCGGGCCTTCCACCGGGCACTGAACTATTCGGCGCACTCACCGCGCCTGCTGACTCACCTACGCCAGGCGGTGCGGGTCGTGCCGGGCAACTACTTCGAACTCTTCCCCGAGCAGGAGCGGCGCAGCCATCGCGAGCACGCCGCACTCCTCGACGCGATGGCACGCGGTGACGGCCAGGCTGCCCGCTCCCTCGCGGAGCAGCACGTGCTCAGCGCCGGCGAGGCCCTGGGCGGGTGGCTGGCGGAGCGGGCCGGTGCGGCCGCCGGAATTTCGACCTGATGGACACGTTCGAGGGCCCGCCCCGCAGCCGGCTCCCCGAAGCGCGTCGCCCGATCACCCTTCCTGACGGCGGTCAGACGCGAGCAGCTTGTCGAGGTTGGCTCGGAGCTCGGGCGTCGTGAATGACCGGTCCTCCGCGCTCAGTGCGAAGTCCAGCGCAGCGAGGACGGCCCGTTCGAGCTGGATGTTGATCACCCGCTTGGTGTCCTCGACTGCCCCCTTAGGCAGCCGAGCGATCTTCCGGGCACAGGCCATGGCCTGATCGAGCACCTCGTCGTCGGCGCAGACGTGGTTGACCAGCCCGATCTCCGCCGCGCGCCGGGCCGGGATGCGGTCACCCGTCAGCGCGTACTCCTTGGCCAACTGCAGGCTCGTGAGCAACGGCCAGACCAAGGGGCCGCCGTCGGCGGCGACGAGCCCGACCAGCACGTGGGGGTCGGCGAGGTGCGCGCTCTCCGCCATGAAGACGATGTCCGAGAGCGCCACCAGGCTGCAGCCGAGCCCGACCGCCGGACCGTTCACGGCGGCCACGATCGGCAGCCGGCAGCGCATCATCCCCGTCACGATCTGCCGACCGTGCGTGAGCGACGTGTGCCGCAGCGCGGCATCGCTCGCCAGCTCGTCGATGTAGCGGAAGTCGCCGCCGGCGGAGAAGGCGCGCCCCGCGCCCGTGATCACCGCGACCCGAGCGCCCTCGTCCGCGTCGAGCTGCGGGAACAGCGCCGCCAGGCCGGCGTGGAGGACGTGGTTGGTGGCATTGAGGTGCTCGGGCCGGTTCAGTGTGATGACGCGGACCGGCCCGTCGTCTCGGACCTGCAACGCGTCGGGCAGCTCGTACGTGCTCATGATGTCGGTAGCTCCAGGATCCGGGTCGCGATGAGGTTGCGCTGAATCTGCGACGTGCCCCCCATGACGCTCTGGGCGCGACTGTAGAGGTACACCTTCAGCCAGGTGTCGTCCCTGCCCTGGCCGGACGCGCCGCCGATGGAGAGCGCAGCATGGCCGACCGCTTGTTCGGCCGCGGTCATGAGGAGCTTGTCGACGGAGCCCTCGGGCCCGTGTGAAAGTCCGTCCAGGCGGTCCGAGAGCCGGCGGGTCACGTGGCACCGCAGCATCTCGGCTTCGACGATCGCCCAGGCCAGGTCGCGGCGTTGCTCCGGGTCGCACGCGGCAGGGCGCTCGTTGACCGCGTCGATGAGGTCGTTGACGAGCTTGCCGTAGCGCGCCACATAGCCGAGCTCGCCCGGCTCGCGCTCGTGGCTGACGACCGTCATGGCCAGAGCCCACCCTTCACCGGGCTCACCGACCATGTTCGCCGCGTCGACCTTGGCGCCGTCGAAGAGCACCTCGCCGAACTCCCGCATGACACCGTTGATCATCTTGAGCGGGCGCTGCTGAATCCCGGGCTGGCGCATGGGCACGATGAAGGCCGAGATCCCCCGGTGCTTGGGAACGTCGGGATCGGTGCGGGCCAGGACGAGGGACCAGTCGGCTGCATCCGAGTAGCTCGTCCACACCTTGTGGCCCGTGATCACGTACTCATTCCCCTCGCGCTCGGCGCGCGTCTGCAGCGAGGCGAGGTCCGAGCCGGCATCGGGCTCACTGAACCCCTGGCACCAGCGCTCGCGACCGTTCACCAGCCCCGGCAGGAAGCGCCGCCGCGTGTCCTCGTTCCCGTGGCGCACGATGCCCTGCACGAGGTACCCCACGCTCGGCCGCGGCGGCGCGCCGGCCGCGATGAGCTCCTCGTCGAGGATCACCTCGTAGACGCTCGGGAGGCCGTGGCCCCCGATCTCGGTCGGCCAGGACAGGCCGAAGAACCCCGCGTCGTAAAGGCTCTGGTGCCACCCGGCCTGCCCGGCCCAGTACTCGTCGGTCGTCGAGGACGGTGGCAGGCCCGGATTGTTGTGCGCGAGCCAGTCGCCCAAGCGCAGGCGGAAGGCCAGCTCCTCTTCGGAGTCAGCGAAGTCCATCGTCGACCTCCACCCCGCGGCTGGCCAGCACCCGGGCCAGGTTGGCACCGATCCCCCCGAGCAACTCGGTGGAGACGAGTGCCCGTCGCAGGAAGACGTGGGCGAGGCAGTCCCACGTGTTGCCGATTCCGCCGTGCACCTGAATGGCTGTCTCGCAGACCCCGCGGGCGGCGCGGGCGCAGTAGGCCTTGGCCGCCGAGGTCGCGGCCAGCGCGTTGGAAGCCGGCAACGCATCGACCGCCCACGCCGCGTGCAGCGCGACGCTGCGCGAGCCTTCGATGGCCACGCATGCGTCCGCCAGGAGGTGCTGGACGGCCTGAAAGGACCCGATGGGTACCCCGTATTGGCGACGCACCCGCGCGTAGTCACATGTCAGCGCCAGAGCACCGCGCATGGTCCCCACGAGATCTGCGCAGGTCGCGGCCAAGCCGAGGCTCTGCCACCTGGCGAGGTCATCGTGACCGAGGGGTCGGCGTTGGCCCGCGACCGGGGCCGCGTGCGCCGGGGCGCTCAACCGGGCCATGGGTCGGGTCAGATCGGCGCCGATTGCGGCGCCCTCGACCAGTATCTCGCCGAGGGCGTAACCGTCCGGGCCGGGCACGAGCACCAAGGCGACGGTCGCGGCTGCTGCGTCGATCGCCACCGCTCCGGCTTCGACGAGACCCTCGCCGGCGCACGCGGGCATCGACAGGTCGGCCGTGAGCGCCACGGTCTCGTGCCCGGTCGCAGCGGGGGCACCGGTCAGACGACGCAGCTCCGCCGCCAGGGTCGGACCGAGGAACGTGACGTCGGCCAAACCCCGGCCCAGCTCCTCAGCAATGACGGCGACCTCCACGGCAGAGCCCCAGGGCGCTCCGTCTTCGGCCGGAGTGCGCAGCTCGCGCCAGCCGGCCGCGTCCACCGCCGCTTCGAGCTTGGCGGAGCGCTCGGAGTTCTCGAGGTGCGCGACGGCGCCGACTCCCAGTCGTTCGACGACTTGCACGGCAGTGTCGCGCAACGCAATCTGCTCGGGCGAGAGGCGGACGTCCACTAGGGCGCCGCGGTCGCCCGGGCGAAAGTGGGCGTCCACTCGTCCCGCAGCGTGCGGCGGAGCACCTTGCCCGACGGCGTTCTCGGGACGGCGTCGACGATCACGACGTGGTGCAGCCGCTTGTAGGTGGCAAGCTTCTCGCCGACGAGGTCCTGCAGCTCTGCGGCCGTGACGCCGGAGCCCGGCTCGAGCTGGACTGCGGCGACCGGGACCTCGCCCGCTTGCCCGTCGGCGACGCCGAAGACCGCGCAGTCGACGACGGCGGGGTGGCCGTGCAGGACGGCTTCGATCTCGGCCGGCGCGACCTGAAAGCCGCTCACCTTGATCATCTCCTTGCAGCGGTCGGTCAGGTGGACCCAGCCCTCGGGCTCGAGCCACCCGACATCGCCCGTGCGGTACCACCCGTCGGCGAACGCGTCGGCCGTCTCTTCCTCAGGCAGGTAGCCGGCCATCGCCGACGGGCTCTGCACCTGGATCTCGCCCACGCCACCCGGCGCCAGTACCGCTCCCGTGCCGAGATCCACGGCGCGGAGCGCAACATCTGCGGGCGGCAGCCCCGCTGAATCCAAGCGCCACGAGCCTGGCGCACCGACCGGGTTGGCCGCGATGACCGGGACCTCGCTGGACCCGTAGGCCGGGAGCCAGCGGACGCCGGTGCGCGCCGTCACGGTCTCGGCGACGCTGGCCGTGACCGGCGTCGCGCCCCACATGATGTAGCGCAGGGACGAAAGGTCGTAGCGCTCGAGGTCGGGATGGTTCGCCATGGCCAGGGCGATCGGGGCAACCGCCATCTCCAGGGTCATTCGCTCCGTCTCGATCCGCCGGAGTTCCTCGTCGAGGTCGAAGCGACGGTGCAGTCGGACCGTTGCCCCTGCGGCCGCGGCAGCCAGCAGGTTCAAGAGGCCCAGGATGTGCGACGGCGGCGTCGCCACCTGGAACCGGTCCTCCGCACCGAGGCCCAGCGCGGCGACCCAGTGGGCCGTGCCGCGGCAGATCGAGCGGTGCGTGTGGCGCACCGCCTTGGGGCGGTCGGTTGTCCCGGAGCTGAAGACGAGGACGGCGTCGTCGCTCTCCTGCAGGCTGACGCCGGAAGGAGGTGCGGGGCGGTTCGGGTCCATGGGCTCGGACGCCCCGGCATCGTCGAGGTTGAGGACCCGGGGCGCACCCAGACGCTCGGACAGGACGCTCGCCGCCGTTCCGTCCGCGATGCCGTAGCGCGGAGCCGTCAGGCCCACGGCGTGCTCGACCTCGAGGGCCTTCCACGCGGGATTGAGCAGGACGGCAGCCGCACCGAGCTTGCTCACGGCGTGGACGGCGATCACGAATTCGGGCCGGTTGGACGTCATGACGGCCACGCGGTCGCCGGCCCGGACGCCATGGCTGGCGAGGTGCGCCGCGAAGGCGTTTGCGCCCCGGTCGAGGTCGGCGAAGGTCCAGACGTCCTCCTGCGCCAGCACGGCGGGATGCTGCGGGAACAGGGAGGCCGCCGACTCGAGCCCGTGATGCATGAGGCCCGACGCCATGGGGAAACATTCTTCTCCGAATTGAGATCGACGTCAACATCAGCGAAAGGTATGGTTATCGCCGTGAGGAAGGCCCTCCCGACGACACGCGCCTCTCTCGCCGCAGCGCGTGCGTGCGTGGGTCGGTGACCGCGTGACGAACGAGCCAACCGACACTGTCGACGAGGCCGTCCGGTCCGAGATCATCGGGACCGTCCGCAAGTTCGTCCAGCGCGAGGTCATCCCGGTCGCCTCGGAACTGGAACGGACCGATACCTTTCCCGCCGAGATCGTCGGGCAGATGCGCGACCTCGGCCTCTTTGGCGTCACCATCCCCGAGGCGTACGGCGGGCTCGGCCTCGACCTCTTGACCTACATCGGTGTCATCGAGGAGCTGTCCTACGGCTGGATGAGCCTCACCGGCATCGTCAATACCCACACGATGGCCGCCACCCTGATCCTCATCCACGGCGACGAGGAGCAGAAGCACCGTTGGCTGCCGCAGATGGCATCCGGCGAGCGCCGGGGCGCCCTTTCGCTGTCGGAGCCTGATGCCGGCAGCGACACCCGCAACATCGCGTGCCGGGCCCAGCGCGACGGAGACGAATACATTCTCAACGGCACGAAAGCCTGGGTGACCAACGGGGAGCGCGCGGCCATCGTCGCCCTGGCGGCCCGGTCCGAGGAGGGCATCTCCGCCTTCATCGTCGAGAAGGAGCCGGGACCGCGCTTCGAAGGGATTGCGGTGAGCAAGCATGTGGGCAAGCTGGGCTACCGCGGGGTCGAGACCGTCGAGATGGCGTACACCGATCACCGTATTCCGGCCGCCAACCTGATCGGGGAGGCGGGGCGCGGGCTGCCGCAGATCCTCGGCGTCCTCGAAATCGGTCGGATCAACATCGCCGCCCGGGCCGTTGGCGTTGCCCGCGCGGCCTTCGACGCCGCGCTGGCCTACGCCCAGCAGCGGGAAACGATGGGCAAGGTCATCGGCGAGCACCAGGCGATTCAACTGAAACTGGCGGACATGGCGACTCGCCTGGAGGCGTCGCGGCTCCTCACCCGCAATGCGGCGGAGCGACGGCAGCAGGGGCTGCGCTGCGACGTCGAGGCCGGGATGGCCAAGCTGTTCGCCAGCGAGACGGCGCTCGAGCTCAGCATGGAGGCAATGCGCATCCATGGCGGGGTGGGCTTCACCACGGAGCTGCCGGTGGAGCGCTACTACCGCGACGCCCCCCTCATGGTGATCGGCGAGGGGACCAACGAGATTCAGCGGCTGGTCATCGCCCGCGGCCTGCTGGCCCGCGCCCGGGCTCAGGGCTGACCCTTCCTCCGGCGCGTCGCCCGGCCAGCTCGGAGAGCACCTCGTCGGTGTGCTGCCCGAGCTGCGGCGCCGGCGCCGCCGCTCGCGTCGGGAGGTCGGAGAAGCTGACGGGTCCGTTGACCGACCGCTGCGTCTCGCCCGTGACGGCGTCGGGCGCGTGGAGGAAGCCGTCGTTCTCGGCCAGCTGCGGATCCTCCAGCACCTCCGCCGGACCGTGGGCAGGTGCCCACCACACGCCGGCCCGGTCGAATCGCTCGGCCCAGACCTCCAATGTCTGTTCGGCGATGATCTCGTCGAGAACGGCGATGACCTCGGTGCGGTTGCGGCGGATGGCTCCGGCATCAGCGAAGCGTGGGTCCGAGAGCAGGTCCGGGCGCCCGAGGGCGCGGTAGACGGTGTCGATGTGCCGGTCGGCCTCCAATCCGGTCAAGAAGAACCAACGCCCATCGGCGGTCCGGTACGAGTTCATCAGGGGCGTCTGGTTCGAATGGCGCGCCTCGGCCCGGGCGACTTTGCCCAGCGCGGCCTGCAGGCTGAGATCCCACCCGAGGACATAGGTCCCGGTCCGTAACAACGACACCTCGACCACACGGCCGCGGCCCGTGTGGCGCTGCTCGAGCACGGCAGCCAGCAGCCCCGCCAGGGCGGCGAGCCCGCTGATGTGGTCCCCGATGCCGCCGCGCGCGTTGAGCGGGACACCCTCACTGTTGGCCAGCTGGACCGAAAGGCCCGAGCGGGCCCAGAAGGCCCCGATGTCGTAGGCGGGCCGATTGCGGTCCGGCCCCCGCAGCCCATACCCACTGACGCTGCAGTAGACGAGCCGTGGATGGCGGGCCACCGTGCTCACCGGCTCCAGGTCGAGCGCGTCGAGGGCGTCCGGGCGCAGATTGCTGAGGAACACGTCCGCCGTGCCCAGCAACTCCTCGAACTGCTCCCTGTCGCCCGGGTCTCGCAGATTGAGGACCATGCTCCGCTTCCCGCGGTTGTCTTGCGCGAAGGCCGGGTTCGACATGTCCCGTCCGATCCCGAGCGACCCGAACGCATTGCGCATGGGATCGCCGGTCGGCGGCTCGACCTTGATCACGTCCGCGCCCCAGTCCGCCAGGAGAGCGGACGCCGCAGGCGCCGCGACCCACACCCCGAGCTCCACGACGCGCAGGTCGGCGAGCGCGGCCAGGCCCGGAGGCTCGGGCGCAGTCACGAGGCCGCCTCATTGCCCTGACCAGCCGCTCGCTTACGCAGCGCTTCCTTCATGACCTTCCCGGTCGCGTTGAGGGGAAGCTCGTCCACGATCGCGACGGCCCGCGGAACCTTGTAGTTCGCCATCTGCGCCCGACTCCACTCAATGATCTCCGACTCAGTGACGGGCTCGGGACCCACGACGACGAAGGCCATGCCGACCTCACCGAGTCGCTCGTCGGGGATGCCGATCACCGCGGCCTGCGACACCGCGGGATGCCGAAGTAGCGCATTCTCGATCTCGACCGGGTAGGCGTTGAAGCCGCCGACGATGAACATGTCCTTGACCCGTCCGACGATGCGCAGGCGTCCCGCGCCGTCGATGACGCCGAGGTCACCGGAGCGCAGCCATCCGTCGGGCGAGAGTACCTTCGCCGTCTCGCCGGGATCATCGAGGTACCCGAGCATGACGCTGCCACCCCGGATCAGGACCTCACCGGCCTCCCCGGCACGGACCTCAGCACCAGCGCCATCGACCACGCGCAGCTCGAACCCCGGCCGGGGCCGGCCCACGGTCGTCGCGATCGCTTCGGCATCATCGCCTTCCGACGTCGCGCAGGCGGTGCCGCCCTCGGTGAGCCCGTAGCCGGTGACGATCCTCGAGAACGGGAGTTCCTGGTGGATGCGGCGGATGAGCTGCACCGGAATGTCCGCTGCTCCCGTCACCGCGACCCGGAGACTCGAGAGATCGTGGCGGTCACGGTCCGGGTGATCGAGGATGGCCTGGTAGAGCGTCGGTGGGCCGGGCAGGACCGTCACCTGCTCGGCGGCGACCCGTGACAGCACGCGGTCCACGTCGAACACCGGCTCGGGCAGCATGGTCGCCCCGCTCGCCACTGCGGCCAGGATCCCGGCCTTGAGACCGAACATGTGGAAGTAGGGATTGACCATCAGATAAGCGTCTCCGGCGGTGAGACCGGTCATGGCCACCCAGTCCGTGGCGACGGCCAGCGTGCGGCCGTGCGTCATCACCACGCCTTTGGCGACGCCCGTCGTCCCGGAGGTGAAGAGGATGTCGGATGGATCGTCCGGCCCGAGCGCGACCATTCGCCGGCCCACCTCGGCCCGCATCTCCGGCGTCGCTCGAGCGAGAAATCCGTGCCAGTCGGTGGCGCGTCCGGTCGTCGGCCCGTGAGCCACGATCACCGTGTCGAGGTCCGGAAGCGTGAACCCGGTGTCCTCGAGCATGGTCACGTAGTCGTTGCCGAGGAAGTCCGTCGCGGTGATCAGAGCACGGGCCCGGCTCCGCACGAGCATGTCGGCCGCTTCGATGCCCTTGAACCTGGTGTTCACCGGGACGAGCACCAGGCCGGCCGAGAAGATCCCCAGCGCGGCGACCACCCACTCCAGGCTGTTGGACGACCAGATGGCGACGCGGTCGCCCGGCTCAAGGCCGGTACTCACCAGAGCGGCAGCGAACTCCCGGGCGGCCCCCGAAAGTTCTTCGTAGGAAACGCCGGTCGCGCCGTCGCGAACGGCGACCCGGTCGCCGAACTGGTCGGCGGTGGTGGCCAGTGTTGCCGGAATGGTCGACGGGGTCACGAAGTTTGTGCTGACGGTCGGCCTGGCGGCGGTGCACCACGCCGCGTGCGTGAGAACGACGCTCTTGTCATTCAATAATGTTACTTTCAGAGGCCATGGGCACAAAAGACCGGGCGGGTTCCCTGAGGAGGACAGCGACGCGACGCGCTAACTCTCCTGCGGCGGCTCTTCGGGAACGAGGATCACGGGTTGGGACCGACCGCGGCGTGCAGGCGCGGTCCGGCCTCGACCAACCATCTCCCAATCACGTATTCCAACTCGCCCAGCTGTGCTTCGGTCACGTAGAGACCGCGGGTCGGCAAGGTGGCGCCGATCTCGACCAGCACGGGGCGCAGGTGGACCTCCACGGCGAGCGCATGGTGCGGCGCGGCGCCCACCATGACCGGGATCACCGTGACGCCCTGAAGGCCGGTGGTGCTGAACCAGTCCAAGAACGACTTCAACAACCCGGTGTAGCTCGCCTTGTAGGTGGGCGAGGCCACCACGGCGAGTGGGCATGCCGCGATGCCCTCCACCGCATCCCTCACCCGAGTGGAGGCGGCGTCGAAGAGCAGTGGCCCGTATTCGGCGAGATCGACGACGAACCGTTCGGCGTCCGCCAACCCGACGGGACCAGCGACAGCGTGTGCGACCGCTTCGGCAACCTCGAGCGTCCGTGAGCGCGGCTTTGGGTTTCCAACCACGATTCCGACGGTGCTCATGTCCTGCGGAGCGCCTCGCCGATCGACCCGTGCACCCGCCGTCAGCCGAGTCGCGCGACGATCTGGGGCAGGTCGACGATCGTGCGGATGCCCGGCTCGGCCGCGCAGACGTACGGAATGGCGTTGACCGGGCGATGCGCCGTCACCCCGGGCGAGGTGGCCGCCCATTCGTTCGGAGGCACCGGAAACCGGATGTCGACGTCGAGGGGAAGGTCACCTTCGACCAGCAGGTGCCAGCCCGTCTCCCGGAGATCCCACATCGGCTCCACGTCCGTGGTGAGGTACCAGTTGGCACTGAAGCACAGGAGCGGTTGCCCTCGGCGCATCCCCGTGACGTTCATGCGCTGGGCGCCGATCGTCCCGGCTTCGATCCTGCCGGCGGCGATCTCGACCGTCTCGCGCGCGACAGCAACCTCCCCGCTCGCAACCACCTCGTCCAGCGGCATCGCCAGGGCGTCGGCGACGACGCCCAGCGACCCCGCGAACGCCGCGCCTCCGTGCAGTTCGACTCCCCGGGGATCGAAGGTCGAGGGATCGCGTCCGAAGCCCATGAGGTCGAAAATCAACTCTGGGGAGTCCCGCGAAGACATGTCCGCGAATTCTTCGATCGTGAGCCGGTCCAGTCGCCGCTGGACCGATGTCAGCACCAGCGGCATTGCCTCGGTGATGAAACCTGGGCTCGATCCGGTGCTGTGGAGGGATGCGCCGCCCTTCCGGCACGCCTCCTCGATCCGCTCGCGCACGGTCGGATTGAGGCTGGCCGGTCGGTGAAACTCGCTTCGGGTCGTCACCACGTTCGCTCCGGACTCCAGCAGACGGCAGAGGAGGTCGACGTCGGCCCGGTCCCCCATGTAGAGGACACAGTCGGGCCGCAGCGCCAGGATGTCCTCGACGACCTGGGTCGCAATGACCCCTGTCGGGTCCACGCCGCACAGGGCGCCGGCATCCTCTCCCGCCTTGGCGTCCGAGTACACGTAGACCCCGACCAACTCGAGATCCGGGTGCCGAATGACCGCCCGCAACGCACAGAGCCCGATGTTGCCGGTGGCCCACTGGACCACCCGATAGGCACCGGATCGCGCCGGTTGCGCAGCCATGCCGCATACTGCCTGACATTTGCGTATTCTCGCCAGCGCCACCACTGCAGGCTGTGCACTCTTGCCATGCGCCCACACGTCATCGTTCCCAGCGCCGCCCGCACCGGTCCATGACTCCGTCGTCCGAGCCACGTGTGGCACCGCTCCCGTTTGCCCAGTGGGACGAGCACGCGAGATCAGTGCTGCTGCCGTACCTGCGACGCCCCGAGCTCTACCTGTCGGGCGCACCCGACGCGCCCCCGATGCCGGTCGTCCTCGAATTGCTCGCGCACCATCTGCCCCTCAGCGCTTCGTGGCTCCCGTTCACCGCGATGCTTGCCGGCGGTGACGCCAAGCTGCGTCCGGAACACCGTGAGCTCCTCATACTGCGGGTCGCCTGGCGGACGCACTCGGGCTACGAGTGGACCCAACATGTCCGAAGCGGCAAGGAGACCGGCCTCACGGAGGCACAAGTAGACGCGATCCCTCTCGGGCCCAGCGCCGATGTCTGGACGCCCATTGAGCGCGCGCTATTGGCGGCGGTGGACGAGATGATCGATGGCTTTGCCGTCCGCGAGGAGACCTGGAGCACGTTGGGGGCGTTCTTCGACAGCGCCGAGATCCTCGAACTGCTCTTCGTCATCGGCGGCTACCTCTGCCTTGCCGGTGTCCTGAACAGCATTGGATTGCAGTCCGACCTGCCCACCCAGCCGGCACGACAGGGTCCCGCGGACGAGGACGCCCCGTGAGGGCCGTGCGGAGCTGGGAGGGTGGCGTGGCCCTGGTCGATGTGGACGAACCGCCGGGAACCGGCGAGGTCCTCTCCATGAAGGCCACGAGCATTTGTGGCTCGGACCTGAGCTACATCCGGTTCGGCAGCAGGGCGGTCTTGGGGCACGAGCTCGCCGGCACCAGAGCCGACGGAACACCCGTCGTCGTCGAGGCCATCTACGGGTGCCTGCAGTGTGACCAGTGCGAGCGCGGTGCGTACAACCTGTGCCCCACCCATGGGCAGCGAGCGCTCGGGATCAGCGCTGACGGTGGGATGGCCGAGCAGTTCCGCGCGCCGACGGACCGGCTCGTTGCCTTGCCAGCAGGACTCGAGCTGTCCGACGCCTCCATCGTGGAGCCGGCCTCCGTGTCCTGGCACGCCCTGGGCCTGGCCGGCACCGGGCCCGGTGACCGGGTCGCAGTCGTCGGCGCGGGCGCGCTGGGCTTGCTCGCGGTGGCCGGCGCGCGCCGGCGTGGGTGCGAGAGCGTGGCGCTCGAGGCGCGGCACCAGCACCAAAAGGAGGCCGGGGAGCGGCTCGGCGCCGCTGTTGGCACGGAGGGCCAGTACGACGTCGTGGTTGAGGCCGCGGGGACACAGGAAAGTCTCGCCCGGTGCGGTGGGCTCGTGGCGCCCGGCGGCACCATCGTCGTGCTGGGAGTTCACTTCGGGCCGGTGCAACTCGACTGGATGCCGCTCTTTCACCGAGAAGCCCGGCTCATTCCCTCCCTCGGGTACTGCGTACACGACGACGTCCGTGAAATGGATGAGGCAGCGGCGATGCTGGCCGAGGACCCCGACATCGCCCGCACCGTCATCACGCACCGGTTCCCGATCGAAGATGCGGTCGAGGCATTCCGCGTGGCATCGGACAAGAGGTCCAGAGCGATCCGCGTCGTGGTCGAGCCGTGCTGAAGGCGAGCGACCAGTTCCACGTGGGCATCGTCGTGAACGACCTGTGCGCCGCATTATCGGATCTGACCGAGTTGTTCGCCTACGAGTGGTGCTCCGAGGTGTCGGTCCGCACCCCTGTGGTGCTCGCCACGGGCGAGGCGGAGTTGGACCTGCGGTTCACCTACTCGAAATCCGAGCCCAGGGTGGAGCTGATCCAGAGCATGCCGGGAACGCTCTGGGTTCCGGTACCAGGGTCACACATCCATCATCTCGGCTACTGGTCCGATGATGTGGCGACCGATGCCGGCCGTTTGGTCGCCCACGGCTACGAGGCGGAGGCCACCGGCGTCCGCCCGGACGGCTCGGCGGTCTGGGCTTATCACACGAGCTCGACCGGACCACGCATCGAACTCGTAAGCCGGCAGCTGCGGCCTGCGCTCGAACGGTATTGGACGGCGGGAGCCTTGGGGTGACGCCCCTCGCGGCACGAGGTCGAGCTCGGCTAGGTCGTGGCGCCGGCCCCGGAGCGACCTGCGGCGGCACGCACCGTGTCGACGACCTCTTCGTTGGAGGCTCCGGGACCGAGCACTGCGGCCACACCGTCGGCGAGCAGCACGCTGACGTCGGCTGGTGGGACGATGCCACCGATGACGACCGGGGTCTCGAGACCAGCGGCGCGTAGCGCCGTGACGACCGCGGGGGCCCAAGTCAGGTGCGCTCCGTTGTGCATCGACACGCCGATGACGTCGACATCCTCTTGTGTCGTCATGGCCACGATGGTCTCGGGAGACTGGCGCAGCCCCGCATAGACGACCTCGCACCCCGCGTCGCGCAGGATGCGGGCCACGACGCGGAGGCCGCGGTCGTGCCCGTCGAGGCCTACTTTGGCCATCAGCACGCGCAGCGGCCGATCGCCCGCACCTGTGTGCGCCACGTCAGACGACGTGGCGTTCGTAGTAGAGACCGAAGACCGATTCCATGGCGCTCATCGCCTCGCCCACGGTCACCAAGGTGCGGGCCGCCTCCACGAGCGCGGGCATGAGGTTCCGGGTCGGGTCAGCGGCGTCGGCGGCGATGCGGGCGAGCGAGGCACGCACCGCTTCGTCGTCACGGGCCTGCTTGACGGCGGCCAGGCGCTCGAGCTGGTCGGTCTCGACCGCGGGGTCAATGGACAAGGTGGACGGCGCCACCCCGTCGTCTTCGACGTAGCCGTTCACCCCGACCTGGACCCATTCGCCGCGGGCGATCTTGGACTGGAAGGCGTACGCGGCATCCGCGATCTCGCTGACGAACCACCCGTCGTCGATGCACGAGATCACTCCGTCGAGGATCGAGCCCGAGCCCGCCTCTTCCAGGTGGGCGAACACCGCCTCGGCCTGGCGCTCCAGCTCATCGGTGAGCTCCTCGACGAACCATGATCCGCCGAGGGGGTCTGCGACGTGAACCACACCGGACTCCTCCGCGATGACCTGCTGGGTCCGCAGCGCCAGCCGCGCTGCGTGCTCGGTGGGAAGTGCCAGCGCCTCGTCGAAGGCGTCGGTGTGGAGGCTCTGTGTGCCCCCGAGCACCCCCGCCAAGGCCTCGATGGCGACGCGGACCAGGTTGACCTCGGGCTGTTGCGCGGTCAGTGACACTCCAGCCGTCTGGGTATGAAAACGCAACTGGGTGGAACGGGGCTCGTTGGCCCCATAGCGCTCGCGCATCCACCGAGCCCAGATGCGCCGGGCCGCCCGGTACTTCGCGATCTCCTCGAAGAAGTCGCTGTGCGCGTTGAAGAAAAAACTGAGCCGCGGGGCGAACTCGTCGACACCGAGGCCGCCCGCCATCGCCGCTTCGACGTAGGCAAAACCGTTGGCCAGCGTGAAGGCGAGCTCCTGGGAGGCCGTCGAGCCGGCCTCGCGGATGTGGTAGCCCGAGACCGAGACGGGATGCCAGCGCGGCAACTCGGCGGCACAGAAGCGCATCACGTCGGTTACAAGGCGCACCGACGGGCGCGGTGGGAAGACGTATTCCTTCTGCGCCTGGTACTCCTTCAAGATGTCGTTCTGCAGGGTGCCCGAAAGATCGCCGCGTTGGACGCCGGTCTTGTCTGCCACCCCGACGTACATGGCGAGGATCGGCGCCGCCGGCGAGTTGATCGTCATGGAGGTCGAGACCTTCGCGAGGTCGATGTCCGAAAAGAGCGTCTCCATGTCCGCCACGGTGTCGACCGCGACACCCGCCCGGCCGACCTCGCCCTTGGCAAGCGGATCGTCGGAATCGCGCCCGAGGAGCGTCGGCATGTCGAATGCGGTCGACAGGCCGTCGCCACCGGCCCGGAGTAGCTCCTTGAAGCGGGCGTTGGTGTCGGACGCCGCTCCGAACCCGGCGAACTGGCGCATCGTCCACAGGCGAGAGCGGTACATCGACGCGTGAGGGCCTCGGGTATAGGGGTACACGCCGGGCCGCTCCGCGTCGTCGGGGCCGTACACCGGTTCGAGGGGGACGCCCGACATCGTCTCGAAGCGTGCCGGCCGCATCGGGGAGCGTCGAAACGCCTCCTGCCAGGTTTCCCGGTTGGACACCACATCCATATTACTTTGATGTCAAAGTAAGTCGCAACAGCCTACGAGAAGTCCCCGGCCGCCTGCCGCAGCTCCGCCAGGAGGGCAAAGAGGCGGCGCAGCTTCGCCTCTGGCACACCGACGTCTGTGAAGACTTCCTCGTTGATCGCCCGCGTGGCCTCCGTCGAGGTGCGGCGCCCCACCGGGGTCAAACCCGCGAGAGTCACCCGACGGTCGTCTGGATCCGAACGTCGGGTGACAAGGCCGTCCGCCTCGAGCCGGTCGACTGCGTTGGTGACGCTGGCGGCGTTGACCTGGAGCCGTTCACCGATCTTGCCCAGCGGCAGAGCGTCCTGCCGGGAGAAGGACAACAGCATCAGCACCTCGTACCGGGCAAAGGTGAGACCGAGGGGTCGCAAGACGGAGTCGGCCCGGGCCAGGAAAACCTGTTGCAGCCGCATGATGGACGTGACCACCGCCATCGCTCCCGCCTGTTCGGACCAGCCATGGTTCTCCCATTGCCGTTCCGCCTCTGCAATGGGATCGAAATTGAGGCGCCGGGCTTCGGCCACAGCGGCACGCTAGACCGAGACCGGCGTGTGATGCCTCTGCCGGACGAGTCCAATGGGCCCGGCAGCGAGTGGGGTGAACGATGCGACGAATGCACGAGGGACCGGGCAACGCTGCCTCTCCGGCGGTTCTCTGTGGAGGACGGCCCTCGTTCCTTCGGTCGAGCACCGATCCCTCCTCGCCCCGGGGAGTGCAGGGGACGACCCGTCTACTATGAGGGCAACACGCCGTGGGAGGGAGTCAGTTGCGAACCGTTGTCGTTGGCGCTTCGAGTGGACTTGGGCGCTGCATAGGGATAGGGCTCGCGCAGCGCGGTGCACGCA
Organism: uncultured Acidimicrobiaceae bacterium; assembly: GCA_963744225.1. Taxonomy (GTDB): domain Bacteria; phylum Actinomycetota; class Acidimicrobiia; order Acidimicrobiales; family RAAP-2; genus Bog-473. The sequence continues at coordinate 1,528,033 of CAVUSV010000004.1, read as the reverse complement.
CCGCGCTGTTGGCACGCCGACTGGACCGACTCGATACCGCCGCGGCTGAAGCCGGGGGCGGCACCGTGGCCCTCCAGTGCGACGTCACGAGTGCAGAGTCGTGCCATTCGGCGATCGCCGCAGCCGTCAAGAACCTCGGCGGCATCGACGCCCTTGTCTACACTCCCACGATCGGGCCTCTCGCGAGCCTGATCGACACCGATGCAGAGACTTGGAGGAGGGTGTTCGACACGAACGTCATCGGCGCGGCGCTCGTCACCGCTGCGGCGATCCCCTACCTCACCGACTCGTCCGGCACCGCCGTGTACCTCTCGTCGGTGAGCGCCGTCCCACACGCCGCCCTGGCCCGGTCTGGGCGCCTATGCGGTCAGCAAGGCGGCATTGGACAAGCTCGTGGAGGCGTGGAGGGTCGAGCATCCGACCATCGGATTCACCCGTCTGGTCGTCGGCGAATGCGTCGGTGGTGCGGGCGATTCGGCCACAGGATTCTCCGACCAGTGGGACCCGGAGCGTGCCGCGGAGTTCTTCCCGCGTTGGCTCGAGCATATGAGCGGGGCCTTTGTCGATGTCGAGGACCTGGTTGCGATCGTTGACTCGCTCTTGCGTCAGGGGGAGCGGTCTCCATGCATTCGGTCACGATCGCCCCGCGCGTCGTCAGCGCCGCCGACGTGAGCGCCACGGGTGGGCACCCGGCAGTGCGACGGCGCCCGACCGAGCACGGACATGCGCAACGCATCTAGTCGCAGGGCCGACGAGGATGCCACGGTCACGCCGGTTCCCGCCTGGGGTGACGCCTTCCATCTGATCGACCTGCTCGACGTGCAGCGGGACGGAGATCTCTGCTTCACCAGTGTCGCTCGGAGCGACGGCCGGCGCCCCGTCGTTGAGGGGAGTCAGATGCTCGGCCAGGCGATCGTCGCCGCGGGGCGCCACCGCGCCAGAGCGGCGCGTGGTCTCGGCCAACATGGTCTACCTTCGACCGGCCGACGCTCACCTGCCGCTCCGCTTCGAGCTGGGGGAACTGACGGCCGGAAAGGTCTTCTCCGCTCTGACCGTGCAGGTCCTCCAGGAGGGTCGCCGCTGCGCCACCGGCACGATGCTCCTCAATGTCGTGTCCCCTGACGTCATCCGCCACGCCGCGCCGTCCCCGCGGGTTCCCGGGCCCGACGAGAGTCCACCCCTCGACATGGGGGTGACGGGCCGCGACATTCGGGTCGTGGACGGTGCGTACACCAACGATCCCGACGCGCCGACCGGCCCTCCCACGCTGGACGTCTGGGTCCGCTTCCGGGCCGTCCCGAAGGACACCAGCCTGCATGCCGGACTCCTGGCGCAGCTGACCGGCCACTTCTCAATCGCCGCTGCACTGCGGCCGCATCAGGGCGTCGGTCAGGCCCAGGCTCATCGGACCCTCTCCATGGGGATCAACGCGATCAATTTGTCGCTGCACCGCGACGTTCATGCCGACAACTGGATGCTCTATCACCACGAGTCGACCTTCGCAGGGGACGGGATGACGCACTCGGAATGCCGGGTTCATGACGAGGACGGCGAGCTCATCGCGTCCTTCACCGTGGACGCCATGGTGCGGCCGTTGCCTGCAGGCGTCACGGTACTCGACGAACGCACCGCGCTATGAGTCTCACGACGGGCAAGGGACCCCTGAGCGCACACCCAGCCGGACGCTTCACCGCCCCTATACCGGATCACGTCAGCTACATAGAGCCCTTCAGGCGACGCGTGAGCGACCCGCGGTGCGCGCTGCGTGATCGACAGTGAACGAGTCCTCCTGATCCACCGGCCCGGCCGGCCGCCGACGTACGCGTTCCCCGCCGGGGACGTAGGGGGACCTCCGGCCACGCCGGAGGTCGACGCCCCTGGCTACGTGACCGTGGAGTGGGATGCGGTCGACCAGTGGTTCGAAGAGGACGAGCAGGTCTTCGGACATCCGCGGAACCCGTACCACCGGGTTGACTGCCTCCGGACCCAGCGCCGGCTTCGGGTCGAAGCTGCAGGTTCCACCCTCGTCGACGCTGCGGACACCGTTGCCGTGTACGAGACCGCACTGGAGCCCCGCCTCTACGTCGACCCGAGACACGCTCGCATGGATCTGTTGCTGCCGAGTGCGACGCACACCTACTGCCCCTACAAGGGCACGGCGAGCTATTGGACTGCCCGCCTGGGCGATACGGTCCTCGAGGACGTCGCATGGAGCTACGAGGATCCTTTGCCTGAGTCCGCCCCGCTGAAGGGTCTCCTGAGCTTCGACGAGGGCCGCGTCCACGTCGTTCACAACCTGCCGTCCGCCGAATGACGCCCTGAGCAGCAAGATTCTGTCCAGCTATTGTGACGCAGAGGCGGCCGATCTCCGTGAAGGGCGCAAAAGGGGGCACCGAGTGGATGCATTCGAGACACTTCTGTACGAGGAGGATGACGGGGTTGCCATCGTCACCTTGAATCGTCCGGACGTGCACAACGCGTTCAATCAGAAGATGCAGTCCGAGCTCCGGGAGCTCTGGCGCTCACTGCGCAGGAATGATGACGTCCGAGTCGTGATCCTGACCGGTGCCGGAGAAAAGGCCTTCTGCACGGGCATCGACCGTGAGGAGTCCATTGAGCAGGGATACCTCGGAGACAAGGAAAAGCGGGAGAAGATGCACAATCGCACTGGTCCCGTGTCCACTCCGTTCCAGTACAACGACCCGGGTGTGAACATCAACCCGAAGCAAAACGACCTCTGGAAGCCCGTCGTGGCTGCGGTCAACGGCATGGCCTGTGGTGGCGCGCTCTACTTGCTCGGCGAGTCTGACATCATCGTTGCGGCGGAGCACGCGACGTTCTTCGACCCGCACGTCACCTACGGCATGGTGGCTGGGTTCGAATCGATGCATCTGCTGCAGAAGCTCCCACTGGGCGAGACGCTCCGCGTGGCGTTGCTCGGAGCGCACGAGCGCATGTCGGCCGACCGGGCCTACCAGCTCGGGTTGGTGTCGGAGGTCGTTCCGGCCGCGGACCTGCGGGAGCGAGCCATGTGGGTCGCCCGGGCCATCGCTTCGGCACCCGTCTACGCCATCCAAGGCACCGTGAGAGCCGTCTGGATGGCCCACGAGCTGTCTCGACGAGAGGCCCTGGCCCAGGTGTCTTCCTTCGTCTCGCTCGGAACGCAGTTCGAGAACATCGCCGACGGCCAGGAGACGTTCCAGATGGCTCGGCCGAAGTGGCGGCTCCGTTGAGCCACATTGCGGTGGGCCCCTGTTGGTTCTGAACCCGTCATGGTGGAGGTTGGAATCTCGGCCGAACCAGCGGTCTAAACCTCGACATTACGAGTAGACCGTGACACCTTTGCTCAGCCCGACGGTGTAATTCAGGGCAGACCCTCTAATCCCTGAGTCCAGGACGTCCACCCTGAAGTCGGCGCCTGGCTAGCTGCGCATGGGGCTTGGTCCACGGCCTGGAAGTACGTGCCGGGACCTGGAAGATCGTCCTCGGCAATCAGAGGGTCTGTGCTGGAGGTGACGGTGAGGCCGAAGGAGCACTGGCCCCGAGCGGGTCGAACAGCGGTCTCGATATGAGTCCCACGAGCGATCATCCCGACGACGGGTCGCTCTGCCGAAAAAGGCACATTCACCGCACCGTCGACCCATTCATATTTTGGAAGTGCGGCGTTCAGTGCCGACACACTCAAAGAGCCTGGTGGTTGGGGCGTCGCAGCGGTTGCTGCGGCATTGGCAGCGCTACCACCGGACTGCATCGCTTGCACTGCCTGTCCCAGGTTGTCGAAGAAGCCAGACTGCTGTTTCGCTGGGTGATACCAGAGCATGACTGCCGCAATGGCGACCGCATTAAGCACGACAAAGGGGAGAACTGGCAGAAGCGTCACGATCCACCACTTGGCGCTCTCGGCTCTGCTCGGCGGCATCACCAGGCTCAGATGTGACCCTCGACCTAAGCCTTCGTGGAACTCGTACATCACTCCTCCGTCTGTTACATCAAGGAGATCCAGAAGAAACGATTGCTCGGCTACCGAGCGCGAGATGAGATCTAGGGGACACTCTGAGGCCAGGAAATCCACCCTGAGGTTGGCGCTTGGTCGGCGGCGCATTGAGGGGCGTGGTAAATGGACTGGTAGTAAGTGCCAGGACCCACAAGGCGGTAGTACCTACCAAGACCCAGGACATGGTCTTCGGTGGTCAAGGGGTCTGTGCTTGAGGTGATGGTGAGGCCAAAGGAACAAGAGCCATCCATGTCTTGGACAGCGGTCTCGATATGTGTCGCATTGGCGGTCATGCCGACGATGGGTCGCTTCGCCGAGTAGGGAACGTTCGTCGCACCGTCGACCCATTGATACTGTGGGAGTGCGGCGTTCAGGCTCGCAACAGTGAGTGAACCAGGTGGCTGTGAAGAGGCAACGCTTGCAGCTGCATTGGCAGCAGTACCGCCTAGTTCCATCATTTGCTGCATCTGTTCAAGGCCTCGACCAAGGCCATCCAACGTCTTGCCGAGGGACTGCGTGAAGTTGTCCCAGAGTCGTACGCCTGCGTAACTGGCAGCACCAATCACCACCACGCCCAGAGCCGCCAGGACCGTCAGTTTGTTCCGACGTCTTCGGCTCCGTGCAGCAGAAGCAGCAGCGTCTGGACTTCGACCGAGCGTAGGTAAGCCATGCCAGACGTTGGCCATGGCTCAGCTCAGCCCGGCGACAAAGGTTATGGAGCAGTCAAAGAGGCTCGTGTCTCTGTGCCATACGTTTGCCACTCTTCAGTTATTACAAATGTGACAGTAATATGTCAATAGGGTGACGAAACCTCGGAATCGGCTGAGAACGCGCCCTGCCTGCCACCTCGAGCGGTTAGCCCGCCGTCGACGTCCCTGGTAGGTCCGTCCCACAGACCGGCTTCGACGACACGGCGACGAACCCGGTCTTCTGAGCCTGCATGACCCAGGAGCATGTCTGCGCGGCGTCGTGTCCGAAGATCGTCGAGTAGTTGATGGGGTTCGGGAGGAGCCCATTGGCGTTGTAGGACTTCAGCCCGCGCAAGTCCTTGATGACGGCGGCCTGGGTCGGATTGGGCCCGGCCAGCTGCAAGCCCTTGATCATGAGATCGGCGCCGAGCCACGATTCGTACTGGCCAAAGCTCGGGAACTGGGTCTTGGTGAAGTGCGCGTATTTCGTCATGGCAGCCTGCATCTGTTGCGTCCCGGCGTTCGCAAGGGGCCACGGGCGGAACGGTGAGAAGAAGTAGTCGCCCTGCAGGGTGCTCCAGACCGGAGAGTTGATCACGTCGGGCTGGTAGCCGGTCGCGAACAGGGTGGCCTTGAGCTTGACGCCGGCCTGCTTGAGAGCAGTCGCCAATGCGTAATTCGAGTTGGCGTCCATTGCCGGGACCATTGCGTCGACGTTGTTCTGCTTGGCCACGAGGGCAATACTCGTGAAGTTCACACCACCAAAGGGAACGGTCGTGTTGAGCACACCCACCTTGCCGCCGGCGTGCTGGAACGACTTACCAGTGGCGATGGCGGCGCGGCTCGAGGACGGCGAGATCGAGTATCCGTACGCACCGAGCACCGTCCCCCCGTGCGCCTTCAGAAAGTTACCGATCTGTGTGTTGAGCGGATACTTCGGATCGACGCTGCCCTCGTCCGACGCGAACATGTTCGTAAACGGTTGGGTCCCCCACTCCGGCCCGTCGTCATAGGAACCGGTCACGGGAACACCAGCCTGATTGGGGTATTTGTCGGCGAGGAAGAACAAAGGGCTCTGCGAGACGATGCCGAACGCCTTGGAGTCGGCCTCTTGCACCGCGGTGGCGATCGCCGAGGGACTGGTCTGGTCGTCGATCACGAGGGGGACGAGCTTGTGCCCGCTCACGCCGCCCTGAGCATTTTGCAGGGCGATGCGTGCCAAGAACCCCGACGGTGAGTTTCCGTTCTGAGACGAGCCCGGGCCGGTCTCGTCTGTGATGTACGCGATCGTGATCGGCGCCGGGGCGGCGGCCGCGGTGGTCGCCATCGCACCGACAGTGACCGCGGGCAGGATGACCACCGCGGCCAGAACGGCCTTGCTCATCGTCCGGTGTACGCGCATCTTTCCTCCATCGTGAGTCCGAACATGTGCTGATCGGGTGAACGACCCGTCACCGCCCGACGAACGTCGCGGCTGGTTCGCGCCTTGGGATCCCCCCGGACCCTCCCCTATTTGTACTGAACGTTCGGAACTATACGCCGCCCACGGCTCCGGCGCCGGTCGCGTGCTCGGCTTCTCCCAGATATTGGTCAATGACCTCAGGGCCGGCCTCGGAGGCCGGCCCAGACCAGCCGGCTCGGCCGCGGGTCAGGATCACACAGCTGTCCGCCATCGAGAGCGCGCGGTGCACGAACTGCTCAATCAGCACGATCGTGATCCCCGATCGCCGAGCTTCTTCGAGCCCTTCGAACACCGATTCGGCCATGAGAGGTGCGAGTCCGAGCGACATCTCGTCGGCGATGATGAGCTTGGGCGAGACCGCGAGTGCACGAGCCAGTGCCAGCATCTGCTGCTCGCCGCCGGACAGGCTTCCGGCACGTTGCGAACTGCGCTTGCCGAGTACGGGAAAGTGCTCGACGGCGCGTCCGATGGCAGAGGCCCGTTCGGAGCGCCGTTCCTGGGCGACCGCCATCCGTAGGTTTTCGACGACCGAGAGGCCGGGAAAGATCCCACGCCCCTCGGGGATGTAGGTCAGTCCCATCCGCCGGATGCGGTGGGCGGCGAGTCCGGTGATGTCCTTCCCCTCGAATGTGACGCGTCCTGCGGTCGGGGCGACAAGGCCCGAAATGGCACGGGCCAGGGTGCTCTTGCCCGCTCCGTTGACGCCCAGGACGGCAAGGACGGTGCCAGGATCGACGTGAATCGAGACCCCGAACAGCGCTTGGGATGTTCCGTACGAGACGTCGAGATCTTGGACCTCGAGCAATGAATCGGTCATGTCCCCGGGTCCGTGGCTGCGCCCATGCCCTGTCCCGCCGCCGCTGGGGTTGGGGCTGGGACGGCGGCTCGGACGGGGGCCGAGCGCTTCGCAGGCTCGCTATCACCCAGATAGGCCGCTCGAACTGCCGGATCGTTGCGAATGTGTTCGGGGCTCCCTGCAGCAATTCGTTCTCCGAAGTCGAGGACGAAGACGGTGCTCGACAGAGCCAAGACCGCGGCAACATCGTGCTCGACGATGACGAGCGAGAGACCGTGCTCGTTCGTCTCGACAATGTTCCCGAAGACGGTGAGCAAGTTCTCCGACGCCTTCATGTCGAGCCCGGAGAGCGGCTCGTCCAAGAGCAGCACGTGGGGATCGCTGGCCAGGGCACGGCCCACCTCGACCAGGCGGACGATGCCCAGCGGCAACGCGGCGACCGGGGCCTTGGCCACTTTCGTGAGCCGGAGAACCTCGAGGAGTCCGTCCACTCGTTCGTTCTCGGCCGACGATGCCGGCAGGAGGCATCTGGGGTCGAACATGTCGCGCCACAGTCGAATGCGCTCGACGCGTGCACGGTAGGCCAAGACCAGGTGCTCGCGCACCGTCAAGCCCAAGAACACCTCGGGCTGTTGAAACGTCCGAGCCAGCCCCCGGGTCGCGCGCGAGCTCGGGCCGAGGTCTTCGTGATGTCCTCGCCGCGCAACCACACCTTCCCCGTATTGGGATGCAGGAGTCCGGACAAAACTGCCAGCAAGGTCGACTTGCCCGCACCGTTCGGGCCCACCAGGCCGGCGATGGTGCCGGGCTCGATCTCGAGGGACACCTTGGAAAGCGCCATCAATCCGCCGAAGCGAACACAGATGTCGCTCGCCACGAGGGCGGGCACATTCTCGGCGGTCGGACGACTCGGGACGGCGGTCTCGGCCGAGGCCGGCGTCACGAGATGTGCTCCGCGACCCGCGGCGTTGCGTCCATCGTCCCGACTGGGGCCGCGTGCAGACCGATCTCGGCGGCGAACGGCCCGTCGCCGCGTTGCGTCGGCCTCAAGTGGAGCACCAGCCGGCGCAGCCGCCGGCTTTGCTCCGCGAGAACGCCGTCGGGGTACTTCGCCGCCGAAATGGCGCCGAGACCGAAGAGCACCGGCAGGAGGTTCGCCGTCCAGGTCGGCAGATAGGCCTGCGTGATCGCCGGCAGCATCACGAAGGAGAGCCCAGCGACTAGGGCTGCTGCGTTCGAACGCACACCGATCGTCACCAGCACCGCCAGCCAGACGACTCCGGCAAAGGTCGCGAACTCGCTGGGCTGAAAAGACGTCTGCGCCAACGCAAGCAGCCCTCCCCCGATACCCGCGACGAGGGCCGCCAACCCACCGGCGATCACCTTCATTTGCACGACGCTGATGCCCGACGTCCGGGCACCGGCATCGCTCCATCGGGCGGCATTGAGGGCGAGCCCCGTGGTCGAACGCCGGAAATTCACGATAAACAGCGCGATGATGACGAACGCCACCAGGCAGAGGTACGCGAACGAGAGATCGGTCGTGGCAAAGCCGGGGCGATTGAGGTTGAGCCCCAGGCCCTGGTTGACGAAACTCGGCAGCGTGAACACGAGGTTCTCCATCAGGAGCCCGAAGGTGAGCGTGACCAGCGCCACATAGAGGTCACCGAGGCGGATGCTCAAGAACCCGACGATGACGCCGAGCACAAGCGCGACGACGCCGCCGGCGGCCACCGCGGCCAGCACGGGCCATCCATGGTTGTTGGCGAGCTGGGCCGTCGTCAGCGCACCGACTCCCGCGAAGGTGATCTGGCAAAGCCAGAGCATGCCGCCCTCTCCGGTGACGATCGTCCATGACAAGAAGATGACGCCGAACGCAAAGGCCTCCGCGGTCAGGCCCACCCAGTAGCCCTGCACGACGAGTGGCAACGCGGCGGCGAGGGCGATGAGAAGCACCGGACCCGCGTACTTGGAAAACACGCTGAGAGAGGCTTGCTCCACCACGCTGTGGGTGGAGCCCCCGAGCCGGCTCTCTCCCTGCGGCGTGATGGCCCGGTCCAGCGCCCCGCCCCACCCCTCGGTGTCTCCCACCCGGCCTCGGCGGACGAGGTTGTAGATGAGCACCAGCGCGATGACGATGAACGGCACGGCATCGATGATCTCTGTCGTCCATTGGCTCGCCGGCGGCAGGTAGCGCTGGAAGAGAGAGGTGGCGACCCCCATGAGGAGCCCGACCCCGACGGCGATCGGCAGGCTCCGAAGCCGCGCCGCAATGACCGCCGCGAACGACGCCGCAATGAGCAGTGTGAAGTTGTTGGGGTCGAGCCCGATGATGGGAGCCGCCAGCACGCCGCACAGGCCGGCAAAGAAGGTGCTCACAGCCCAGACACCGACCGAAATGGTCGTCGGGTTCGTCCCGGACAGATCGGTCATGGCCGGCGAATCGACCATTGCCCTCACCTTGAGGCCGACGTCGGTGTATCGCAGCACCAGCGCGCCGATCACCACCGTGGCGACGACGCAGATGTACACGATGATCTGGTCCAACGTCACCGGGACGCCGAGGAACTGGTACACGTGGACGGGCTCAGGTGCCAGCCCCGGTGCCTGCTGGATCGCCTGGTTTCCGAAGATCAACGTCGCCAGGGACGGAATGGCCACGAGGAGGCCGATGGTCGCGACCACCTTGATCAACGGCGAGGACAACCGCAGGTGGCGAAAGAGGATGACGTAGAGCAGCACCCCGAGCGCGGGTGCGGCGATGCCGACCGAGACGATCGCGGCCGGGGCAATGCCCCAGCTCTCCTGGGTGTGCAGGTAGTAGTAGAAGCGGGCGACGAAGAAGGCCAGTGCGCCGAAGGCGAAGTTGAGGATGCCCGAAGACGTGTACGTGATGACCAGACCGGCGGAGGCGATCGCGTAGATCCCCCCCAGCACCAGACCGGCGATCACGAATTGCAGCATCTGGCACCCACCCCTTCTCCCGCCCTGAGCCGGGAGTTTCTGACGTCGACGTCAATACTGATACTAACCAGGCCCGGTGTGCTGTGCAGATCGCCTAAATAGGCCTTTGACCTGGTGTGGAATCCACGTTCTCCGATTACGGAGGTTACATTATCGCCTTCTCCCCCGCCAAGGAGAGTTCCGGTTTCAAGAACCGCAACAGGCCGTTCCCGGGGGTCACCCGCACCGGGTCGGCGTCGTGCCACCGATGGGGTCGGCGACGGATGCCGGTCGCCGACGCGACCGGGTCGGCCGTCACTGGTCGGCGCGGACCTTGTCCTTGAGCGCGGGCACGATCGGCGGCGCCTGCTTCCAATTGGGGATGCCCGCGTCCTCCTTGGCCACGGGGTAGCCGTCGTCGTTCACCTGCGCCCAGTGTGAGTGGTTCAACTCGTGCAACGTGAAGCACGCATTGAGGGCGTTGTAGAAGCCCATGTTGTCGACGCTCTGGTTGACCGACTCCTTAATCAGGAGGGCGGTCATGGTGGGCAACCGTGCGATTCGCTGCGCGTACTCCAGCGTTCGGTCAGTGAGGTCGTCCGCAGGGAACACCTTGCTGACCATGCCGAGGCTGTAGGCCTCGTCGGCGGAGACGGAGTCGCCCGTCAGCAGCAGTTCCTTCGCCCGGCGCGGCCCGAACTCCCAAGGGTGGGCGAAATACTCCACGCCGCACATCCCCAGCCGGGTTCCAACCACGTCGGCGAAACTGGTTCCCTCGGCGCAGACGATCAGGTCGCAGGCCCACAGGAGCATCAGGCCGGCCGCGTAGACGTCGCCATGGGCTTGTCCGATCGTGATCTTGCGGAGATTGCGCCACCGGCGCGTGTTCTCGAAGAAGTAATGCCATTCCTGGAGCATGAGGCTCTCGGCGCCCTTGCGGGTGGCACCGTTGATCTTGCGCGTGGGGTGCTGGCCCGGACCCGGCATCCCCTCCTCCAGGGAGACCTTGGAGCCCATGTCGTGTCCCGACGAGAACATCGGACCCATGCCGCCGAGGATCACGACGCGTACGTCGTCGTCCGCCTCCGCGTGCAGGAACGCATCGTGCAGGTCGACGAGGAGACCCCTGTTCTGGGCGTTCCGCGCCTCGGGTCGGTTGAGCATGATGCGGGCGACCCTGCCCGAGTCAAGTGTCTCGTACGTCACGAACTTGTAATCAGGCATCTTCAGCTCCCTCTCGGCAGGCGCAACTCGTGGTCAGGTGACACTACTTAGAAAGCGAGGATCGCGGCGTGCCGCCGTCGCACGACGCTCCCGCTGACATCGGTTGTTGCTTCGACGGGGAGGGCGGCTGCGGAGGATCGGTTACTTGGCCGCGCCCACCGGTACGTCGATTCGCATGATGCGAGCCAGGTTGCCACCCATGATCTTCTCCAGGTCGTCGGGCGCCATCCCCGGCGGGAGGTGGTCCACATAGCTGCAGGGCTCCGCAAGCCCTTCTGGGTGCGGGTAGTCCGACCCGAAGAGCACGTGGTCGGCCCCGATCGTGTCGATGAGAAGCGCGAGGTTGTCCTCGTGGAACGGGCTGACGTACACGTGCGTCTTGAACTGCTCGACGGGGTCGCCGTCAAAGGCGTGGGGCATCTTCCGATGGACGTCGGCCAGGTGCGCCACGAAGCCGGCGACCCAGTCGCCACCGCTTTCAATCGATGCGATTCGCAATTCGGGGAACCGGGCGAACACACCGTGACAGCAGAAGGCCGTCATGGTGTCCTCCATCGGCCGCTTGCCGACGCTCATCATCCGGAACGGGTCCAGCCGGAACGGCAGCATCTCGGCGGGGCCGGTCCACTCGTTCTGGTAGCGCGTGTAGCCGCTGTCGGAAGAGTGCATGGAGACGAGGATGTCGGCCTCCTGCACCGCTTTCCAGAAGGGGTCGAACTCAGGCAACCCGAAAGAACGTGAGCCGCGGTATCCGGGAACGGGCGCAGGCCGAATGAGGACGGTCTTCGCCCCCCGCTCGAGCACCCATTCGAGCTCCTCCAGCGCCTTCTCCACGATCGGCAAGGTGATGACCGGTGTCGCAAAGATACGGTCCTCGTAATTGAAGCTCCACTCCTCGTACATCCACTCGTTCAGAGCGTGAATGGCCGCGTGCGTCAGCTCCGGGTCGTCCCGCATGCGCTCCTCGAGCAGGCTGGCGAGGGTGGGGAACATCAGCGAGCGGTCGACGCCGAGCTCGTCCATCAATTCGAGGCGGGGCGCCGGCTCCCGGAAGCCGGGGAGGCTGCGCATCGGCTCGCCGATGAGTTCGCGGTATGACTTGCCCTCGGGATTCCCGTTGCGGAAGTACTCCTCCTGGGCCCCGGGCCGGGCCACGACCTCGAACGTCGGGTTGGGGATGTAGTCGCTAACGGTGCCCCTGATCATGATCTTGGTGCGCCCGCGGAGATCCACGTAATCGATGGCGCCTTTGTAGCGGTCCGGCAGGTGACGGGTGAAGGAATCCTTCGTCTCGTAGAAGTGGTTGTCCGCGTCGAAGACAGGGAAATCGCAGGTTTTCGGCATAGGGCTCACGCTACCCAATATTGACTGCGACGTCAATATCAGAGAAGTGACGCCGCACCGGCGGACGCCAGAGGCGAGAGGCGAGATGGTTCCCTCAGAGTCGGTAGAGCTTGCGCGCGTTCTCGCCGAAGATCTTCCGGCGGGTTTCGGGGGTCAGCGTCTCCATCTTCGCCGCCACGCTCTGCAGCGGGCTCGGGTAGAGGCACGTCGGGTGCGGGAAATCGGTTTCGAAGAGAATGTTGTCCTCACCGACCGCCTCAATCAGCTCAGGGAGTTTGTTCCGGTTGTTCTCGAACCAGAAGGTGGCGTACAGGTTGCTCTTGAAATACTCGGAAGGCAGCTTCTTCATCTGGGAGAGCTCCTCCGGTGCGTTCTCTGACATCTCGTAGTCGAGCGCCTCGAGGATGAAGGGGATCCAGCCGACGCCGCTCTCGACGGAGACCATCTTCAACTCTGGGTGGCGGTCGAACATCCCCGAGAGGATGAGGTTGGTCACAACGCGTGCGTTGCCGATGAACAGCAGCGTGCCGCCGATGGCCAGCTTGGTGTTGTCGGGATGCGACGCCCAGGGGTACTGCCCGTAGAAGGTCATGCCGGTCACGCTCGCTCCGATGTGGAAGTGCACCGGGAGCTGCATCTCGGAGCAGACCTCCCACAACGGATCCCAGGCCCGGTTGGCCAGGTCCGGCGCCCCGAGATCCTGCGGATCCGACGTCATGTTGACGCCGCGTGACCCCGAGTCCTCCAACCCGCTTCGCCTCCCGCACGCACTCATCGACGTCCCACGCCGGCATCAGCGGCAAGGGCAGGAGGCGGTCGCCCGAGTCGGCTTGAATCTCAGCCATCGCATCGTTGTAGATCTCTATCGCCAAGCGGCGCAACGCCGGGTCGTCGACCGCCCCGAGGTCCTGGCCCCCGAGGCCGATCGTGCTGGGGAAGATGATCTGCGCGTCGATGCCGCACTCGTCGAGCACACCGAGGCGGACCTCGGGGTCGTACGCACCGACATGGATGTCGTCGTGGGTCCATTCGAAGAGCGCGCGGTGCGCGCTCTCCTTGGCCCCGTCCCGCCCGATGACACCTCCCGCGCTGTAGCGGCCGACCGGATGACCGTCGAAGACCCACATCAACTGCCCGTCGACCTCCTCGACCCGGGGAACTCGATCCCGGAAAGCGGCGGGAGCCCGCTTGGTGAAGAGGTCGGGCGCCTCACACCAGTGCGAGTCGGCGTCGATGACGAGCATATCGTTCAACATTGACGTCGATGTTAGAATGCGGTCCATTGAAGCGCAACGGGGCGGACCTACCTCCGGGCTCCGCCCGGGCCCAACGCCTAACATGGGTCCCGGTGTTCGATAGCGACGTCGAAATCAATACCGCTGCCGCTGGCGGCCCCGGTCTGCCCCCCGCGACGGCCGCCCAAGTCGGGCCACAATTATGAGGCCACTCCCTGAGCTGACGCCGTTCAACGACTGGTTCTGGACCTCCGGTGCGGACGGCGTCCTGCGGATCCAGGGCTGCACCGACTGCGGCGAGCTCGTGCACCCGCCGGTACCCATCTGCCCCTATTGCCGGAGCCGGTCCGCCAAACCGACGCCGGTGTCGGGCCGGGGCACGGTCGTGGGCTTCACGGTCAACGCCCACCGCTGGCTGCCCGACTTCGATCCGCCCTACGTCATCGCCAACGTCGCGTTGGCGGAGGATCCCCGCGTCCACCTGACGACCAACATCGTCGGGTGTGACCCCGAGGACGTCCGTATCGGCCAGGAGGTCTCCGTCCATTTCGAGCCCGACGAGGACGTGTGGCTGCCGCTGTTCGAACCGACCGGTTCCCTGGACCCGGTCGACCGCGTCGGGCCGCCCAAACGACCACTCCCCCGCGCGCCCCTCGGTGCGGCGCGCTTCGAACACCGGGCCGTTCTCAGTGGCATCGGACGGTCCCGGATCGGGCGACGGCTGATGGTCGATCCGCTGTCGCTCGCGGTCGACGCGTGTCTCGAAGCGGTGAGTGATGCCGGGCTGACGCTCGACGACATCGACGGGTTGTCCACCTACCCGGGTGCCGGCGCCATGGGCATGAGCGAGGGTGGGCCGAGCGCCATCGAAGAGGCCCTGCGGATCCACCCCACCTGGATCAACGGCGGCGGCGACCTTCCCGGGCCCGGAGGGTCGATCATCGCTGCTGCCATGGCGGTGGCCGCGGGTCTCTGCCGCCACGTGCTGTGCTTTCGAACCGTTTGGGAGTCCACGTATGCGGCGCTGGCCGCCCAGCGCGTCCGTGCCGCGGGGGGTGCGCGACGCCAGCGGGTCTCCGGACCGTTCCAGGAGTGGCGGGCGCCCTTCGGCGCCATGTCGGCCGCGAACTGGATCGCCATGAACGCGAACCAGTACCTGCATCGTTACGGATCGCCCCGCGAGATGCTGGGGCTGATCGCCGTCAACGCGCGGAAGAACGCCGCCCTGAACCCGGCGGCCATCTACCGGGAGCCCATGACGATGGACGACTACCTGTCGGCCCGGCCCATTACGTCGCCGTTCGGGCTCTACGACTGCGACGTGCCGTGCGACGGATCGATTGCAGTGATCGTCTCGGATGTCTCGGTCGCGGGCGACCTCCCCCGGCCGGCGGTGCGTATCGAGGCCGTGGGCACCCAGATACTGGAGCGTGTCTCGTGGGACCAGGGCACCCTCACTCACGAACCTCAGGTCTTGGGTCAGGCGGCGCACCTGTGGACGCGCACAAGCGTGCAGCCGTCCGAGGTCGACCTTGCGCTGATCTACGACGGTTTCACCTTCAACGCCATCTCATGGATCGAGGGTCTCGGGTTCTGCGGGTTCGGCGAGGCCTGGGACTGGCTCGATGATGGGCGCCGCATCGCCCTCGACGGAGATCTCCCCGTCAACCCCCACGGCGGGCAGCTCTCCGAGGGACGGACGCACGGGTTCGGGTTCATCCACGAAGCCGTTCTCCAGTTGCGTCACGATGCCGGTGACCGCCAGATCGTCGACGCCCGCACGGCCGTGGTCACCTCGGGCGGCGGCACCCCATCGGGCGTCCTCCTCCTCCAACGAGCCGGCACATGACAGCAGCCGGCGCTCGACGCATCGTCCGCGTCCCAACGGACGGCCAAGGGTACATTCGTGACGCCGGCCGACCCCGAATCCGCACGGAAGGAGGATGACGTGTCGACTACTCCGCCGCTGACGGGCGAAAAGCCGAGTGGGCCGCGGTCGCGCAAGGGGGTCGAGACTCGGTCCCGCCTGCTCAGTGCGGCCAAGGAGGTCTTCGAGAAAGACGGGTTCCTTGACGCCCGCATCTCTGACATCGCAGAGCGAGCCGGCCTCTCGCACGGGTCCTTCTACCACTACTTCGAGTCCAAGGAGGAGGTCTTTCGCGAGGTCGCGGCGGAAGTGGACGAGCGTCTGAGCGCTCCGCTCAACGAGGTGATCCTCGACCCAACGAGTTCTGCCACGCCGTACGAGAGGATTCACGAGGCGATCCGCCAACACCTGGAGAGCTACCGCGACGAGGCTCGGATCATGGGTGTGATCGAACAGGTGTGGCGTTTTGACGAGCAGTTCAACGCCATCCGCGCCGAACGGCATCGCGTCTACACAGCCCAGATCGCGGACTCGATACGACGCATGCAGCGTCACGGCCTCGCCGACCAACGTCTGAATCCGGCGATCGCCGCCGACGGGCTTGGGGCCATGACCTACCGCTTCCCCGAGATGTGGTTCGTGCAGGGGTATCTCGACTGCGAATTCGACGAAGGGGTCGACCAGTTGACGAGGTTGTTCGTCAACGCGCTCGGGGTGCCGGACACGTAGAGAGCCTCCTCCTCGGACGGCGGCTCAGGGCAGGACTTCGGCCTGCCACTCCAGCAACGTCGGCGCCAGCAAGGGCCACCGGGCGAACAGGCCCTCCCCCCTCGCTCCCTGGCGTTCGAGCCATTCGCGGTCGCCCCACGGCGGGTCCACCAGCGTGGCCTTGGGCAGGATCGCGGCGAGCGCCTCGGAGGTGGCCCGGGTGTGGTGGACGTCGCTGTCGCCACTCCGGAAGACCAAGGCCGGGATGTCCAACCCACGCGCGTCGGCGTCGGGAAGTCCGGGCACGGGCTCGTCGTCGCGGGGGCAGTACGCCAGCATCCAGCGCTCCATGCTGGCGATGAAGTCGGCGGGGTCTTGGTCCAAGAACCGCTGCCGGTTCGACGGATTCCGCTCCAGCACCTCCGCCCATTCCGGGAGAGCCGCCACCGCCTCCATGCCCTCCGTCCAGGCCGCAGCAAGTGAGCCGCCGCAATAGTGCGTCGCCAGCGACAGGAGCCCGAAGACCCCGCCGCTGATCCACCAGATCGCCAGGCCCGCGGCGTCGTGGCGATGGCGTGAGGCCGTGAGCAGCGACACGCGGGCACCCCCCGATCCACCCGCGATGACGGCCGGCACCATGTCGAGGTGTTCGAGGAGCGCGGCAAGCGCGTCGGCCTGCATGGCCGATTCGGACGGCCCCGCGAAACACACGTCGGACTCGCCACAGTTGGGACGGTCCCAGATGAGCACCCGGTTGCCCTGGGCGGCCAGGGCGACGGCGAGCTCCCGCACACCCTGGGACTCCTTGGTGAAGCGGCCGCCGGGCGTGATGACCCACGGCTGACCCTCGCCGATCGTCTCATAGCCGAGCGACAGCCCGTTGACCTTCGCTATCGCCACGGTTGTGTACCCACGTTCCTGAATCTCACTTTCGTCACCCCACCCTTGCGCACCGCCGCAGGCTACGTCCCGGCGCCCCGGCTCCGCGGCACGTCACGGAACGGGACGTCGCGGTCGACCGAGCGCTCCCGCGGCATCACCAACACCCGTTCGCTGATGACATTGCGCGCCATCTCCGTCGTCCCACCTCCGATGCTCCCCGCCTGGCGCATGAGAAAGTTGATCGCGCTCATAGATGCCGCGCTGTCGTCCGTCCACGCCGCCCCCTCCGCGCCTGCCACCTCGAAGGCCAGGGTGGCGATCCTGGCCTGCATCGTGCCCTTGAACAAGCGGCCCACGGCGGCCACCTGATCGGACATGCGACCCGACCGGATCGTGTCGCCGACCCGCTTCAGCAGTTCCTCTCCGACGAGCTCGAGCACGCGGGCCTCGCCCACCATGTCGCGCACGGAAGGATCGTCCATGCGGCCCTGCTCGAGCGCGATGGCCAGCACCCCCGCCGTGTCGCTCCTCCCGTGGGTCGTCCCCGCCGGCTCGGTGACGTAGGGCGAGCTGTACAGCATGCGCTCGTGCGTCATCCACCGGGTTCCCACTGTCCAGCCGTCGTCGACGTCGCCGACGCGGTCCGAGTCCGGGACGATCACGTCGGTCATGAACTCCTGGCAGAACTCCCGCGAGCCGTTGAGCATCTCAATGCGGTGCACCTCGACGCCGGGCTGGTGGATCGGCAGCATGAACACCGTCAAGCCGCGGTGCTTCGGGACGTCCCAGTTGGTGCGCGCCAGGCACAACCCCCAGTCCGACCACCACGCCCCCGAGGTCCAGACCTTCGACCCATTCAGCACCCACTGGTCGCCGTCCCGCACCGCCGTGGTCAAGGCTCCCGCGACATCGGAGCCGCCGCTCGGTTCCGACAGGAACTGCATCCAGAACTCCTCGCCCCTCAAGATGGCGGGGATGTGGCGCAGCTTCTGCTCCTCCGAGCCGAAGTCGAGCAGGACAGCCGCGCAGGGCGAGAGGGTCGGCACCTGCAGCCGGGAGGGATACTCGTGACCCGCCAGCTCTTCGTTGAGCGCCTTCTGGTGCGCCGGCGTCAGACCCTGGCCGCCGTAGGCGCGCGGGAAGCAGATGCCCGCCAGGTCAGCGTCGAAGAGCATGCGCTGGATCTCCCGGTCGCGCCCGACGATCTCCAGCTCGGCTTCATCGTTTCCGATGGCGCGCTCCCATCGCATCTCCTCGGGCGTGACCTGCCGCAAGTTGGCCCGGATGAAGGTGCGCGCCCGTTGCCGAAAGGATTCGAGATCTTCGGCCTCGTCGGTGCCGTCTGCCTGCTCGGCCCGGAGCGCGCTCATGCCGCGTCCCCTTCCCGGGCGCCCAGCAGTGCCCCGATGCGCTGCCGATGGTCGGCCGGCGTCCCGGCCAGGGCACGGTCGACCGTGAAGCGTCGCAGGTACAGGTGGAGGTCGTGCTCGAACGTCACGCCGATGCCGCCGTGCATCTGCACGCAATCCTGCAGCAGCTGTGTGCCGTACTCGCCGACGTACGCCTTGGCCGCGCTCGCCAGCTCCGCCGCGCCTTCCGCGCCCTCCTCGGTCGCGACACAGGCGGCGTCACTGATCGCGTGGCTCGCCTCGAGCCAGGTGAACATGTCGGCGAAGCGGTGCTTCAAGGCCTGGTACGACGCGAGCGGCCGCCCGAAGGAGTAGCGGTCGAAGGCCCACTCCACTGTCATGTCGAATCCGGCCTGCATGGCCCCGACTGACTCCGCGGTGAGCAGCACCAGAGCAATCTGGAATTGGCGGTCCACGTCGGCGGCCGCCTGCCCGACGTCTCCCACGACGGCCTCGGCGGGAAGCGTCGCATCGTCGAAGGTGACCATGCCGAAGCGACGAGTCACGTCGGCCGTGTGCAGGGGGGCCCGGCTGACACCCGGGGTCGTCGCCGGCACGAGGACCTGCGTGATCCCCGCCTCGTCGCGGCAGGTGACGAGCAGATGGTCGGCCTGTTGCGCCGACTCCACCAGGCGCGCCTCGCCGCGCAGAACGACGCCGGATCCCTCCCAGCGGGCTTCCACCGTCGGCTGCCACCCGTCGGGCCCCGCCGCCGGGGCACACCACGACGCGATCCCCGCCCCCGAGAGCAGCTGGGCCACCACGGCGGCGGCGGTGTCGTGAGCGCTCAGGGTGGCGGCCACCACGTTGGTCGCCACGAGGGGTCCCGGCGCGGCATGACGGCCGAACTCGTAGGCGACGAGGCTGAGGTCAACGAGCCCCGCGCCGCTGATCGTTCCGCCGCCGTGCTCCTCACGCACCAACAGCGACGTCCACCCCAGCTCGGCACCGCGACGCCAGTACGACGGCTCGAAACCCGCCGCGTCATCGCGCAAGGCGCGGAGCGCGTCGGGCGGCACCTGCTCCAGCAAGAAGCGGTCGGTGGTCGCCCGGAAGAACTCTTGATCGTCGGTCAGGCCCAGCAGCATCGGATCAGACGGACGCTACGACGCCGATGCCGGCCGCTTCGTTCCGCCTGCGCCACTCCTCACGCGGCATGCGCGTCACGTCGACGTCGCGCGCACCGGCTCGCAGAGCACCGACGGTCGCCTGCTCCTTGGGCGTGTGCGCGAAGGGGTCCCAGCCGTAGAACCGGCAGGCGTTCTCCCACGTGATCTTGTGGATCTCCTCGGCGGTGACCCCGGCGTCCCGAAACTCCTTCCAGGCGAACTCGGGCGACTCGGGCCACGTCGTGTCGGTGTGTGGGTAGTCGCATTCCCAGGCGATGATGTCGAGACCGATGCGGTCCCGCAGCAGGAGGCCGGAGGGATCGGTGATGTAACAGGCCAGGATGTGCTCGCGGAACACCTCCGACGGCAGCTTCCCGCCGAAGTCGCTGTGCAGCCATTGCTGGTTCTGGAAGTGGCGGTCGATGCGGTCGAAGTAGAAGGGGATCCAGCCGATTCCGCCCTCGGACAGGGCGACCTTGAGGTCCGGGAACCGCCGCAGCGTCGGGCCGAAGAGGAGATCCTGCGCGGTGATGGCGCTGATCTGACAGGCGAGCACCATAAGATGGTCGACCGGAGCCTCCTCCGGCCGCTGAATGACGGCGAACCCCGCGCCGATGTGCAGGGAGAGCACCATGCCCTCGTCGCTCAACGCCGCCAGCATCGGGTCCCAGTAGCCGGAGAGGAAGCTGGGGAACCCCTGCACGTGCGGCGTCTCGAGGAAGCTGATCGACCGGCAACCCTTCTTGGCGATGCGGCGGACCTCTGTGGTGGCGGCCTCGACGTCCCACATGGGGACGATCCCGAGCGGGATGAAGCGGCCCGGATAGGCGCCGCACCACTCGTCGATGGCCCAGTCGTTGTACGCCTGGAGCATGACGAGGGCGACCTCCTTGTCCCTCGATTCGGCGAACGTGCGCGCGTTCCATCCGGCCATGGTGGGGAAGCACATGGAGCCGAGCACGCCGTTCGCGTTCATGTCCCGCACCCGCTCGTGCACGTCGAAGCACCCGGGACGGAGCTCCGTGTAGGTGCCCGGATTGAAACCCCACTCCTCGGACGGCCAGCCCACCGTGGCGGCCATCCCGAAGGACGTGCTGGTCTTCTCGCCCTGGAAGACCCACTGGTCGATGCCGTCTTCGTTGTGGACGACCTTGGGCGCATCGTCGAGCCACTTCTTCGGGACGTGGTTCTCGAACATGTCCGGAGGCTCGATCATGTGGTCGTCGATGCTGACCAAAATCATGTCGTCCATGTTCATGCGTGCTGGCTCCTCTCCCGCGCGATGGCGCTCACGACGTGTGCACCGGGAGGCTGTCCCAGCCGCGCACGGTCGAGGTGCGGGCCTGCGTGGCGTTCTCGTAGTCGATCTCCCATTCGGGGAACCGCTGGAGCACCTCATCGAGTGCGACGCGCCCTTCGAGGCGGGCTAGCGCGGCACCCAGGCAGAGGTGCACCCCGAAACCGAACGAGAGGTGGCGGCCGATGTCGCGGTGGATGTCGAACTGATCGCCGTTCGGGAAGTGCCGCTCGTCGCGGTTGGCTGATCCGTTCAGCAGGACGATGGCGGCACCCTCGGGAACCGTCCGGCCGTAGTGCTCGACGTCCCGCATGACGTAGCGCGCCTGAACCGGCGACGGGGGCTCATAGCGGAGCACCTCCTCAATGGCATTGGGAACAAGGGACCTGTCCAGCACCAGCTCCCGCCGCTGTTCTGGATGCTCGGCAAGTACCTTGCCCGTCCAGCCGATGAGGCGCGTCGTCGTCTCGTTGCCGGCTGCGGCCAGCAAGTTCACGAAGTTGAGCACCTCCTCACGGGTCAGCCTGCGCACGGCGCCGTCTCCGTCCTCGAACTCGGCCTCGAGGAGCTCCGTCATCAGGTCGTCGGAGGGGTGCTGCGCCCGCCAATCGATGTAGTCGCCGAACAGGTCGCGCTGGGTATCCGCTTCCTTGTAGGTCAGTGCCGGCTCCTGTCCCTCCTCGAGCCGCAGGCTCTCGTCGATCCGATCGCGGATCGCCTCCTGGTCCTGTTCGGGGATCCCGAGCAGCATGCCGATGGTGCGCATCGGCATTTGCGCGCCCAGGTCCGCGATGAAGTCGAACCCGCCCGACCCGACGAGTGGGTCGAGCGCGTCCGCGCAGAACGCGCGCACCTTGGGCTCCAGCTCGTTCATCTTTCGGGGTGTGAACACCCTCGAGAGGATCCCGCGGTGCGTGTGGTGGAGCGGCGGATCCTCGAAGATGATGCTGCCGGGGGGGATGGGGAAGTCGGACCGTATGAGCTCGAGGACGGAGCCCCGGGCCGAGCTGTAGGTCCCCCAGTCGAGCATCGCCTTGTCGACGTCGTCGTAGCGGCTGATCGCGTAGAACTCGTATTTCTCGTTCCAGTAGAGGGGCGCCTCGTCCCGCATCCGCTTCCACACCGGGTAGGGGTCCGCGTCGATCGCGAAGTCATAGGGGTCGTAGTAGAGGTCCTGCGGGCTGGTGACCGTCACGTCGCGCTCCTCGACGTTCAGGCGGCCGGCCAAGCCAGCGACTTGATCTCCAAGTACTGCTCGAACCCGGCGATGCCGTTCTGGCGCCCGATCCCGCTGTGCTTGAACCCGCCGAAGGGGAGGTCGGCACCGTAGGGGGCACCGCCGTTGATGCTGAGACCCCCGGTGCGAATGCGCCGGGCCACCGCGAGCGAGTGCTCCACCGACCCCGAGAACACCCCGCCCGACAGGCCGTACTTGCTGTCGTTGGCGATGCGGATCGCATCGTCCTCGTCGTCGAAGGGGATCACGACGAGGACCGGGCCGAAGATCTCCTCCTGGGCGATGGTCATCGAGTTGTCGACGTCAGTGAAGAGCGTCGGCTCGACCCACCAGCCCTTGGCGAACTCGTCGCCCGCGGGACGGCTGCCGCCGACGGCGAGCGTGGCGCCTTCAGCCTTCCCTTTCTCAATCAAGCCGAGCACACGCTCGCGCTGCTTGGCTGACACCAGCGGCCCCATGATCACGTCGGGACGCTGGGGATCGCCGTAGGGCACCGCGGCAAAAAGACCCTTCAGCATCTCCACGCCCTCGTCGTAGCGCGAGCGCGGCAGCAGCATCCGGGTCTGAATGGCACAGCCCTGCCCGGCGTGGAAGCAGGCGCCCATGCCCATCAACGTCGCGGTGCCGAGGTCGGCGTCCTCGAGAACCACCGTGGCCGACTTCCCGCCCAGCTCGAGGAAGACGCGCTTCATGGTGGCGGCGCCCTTCTCCATGATGCGCTGCCCCACCGCAGTCGAGCCCGTGAACGAGATCAGGTCGACTTTCGGCGAGAGCGTGAGCTCCTCCCCGACCATGTGGTCCGACGACGTCACGACGTTGACCACGCCGGCGGGGATGTCCGTCTGCTCGGCGATGAGACGCCCCAGGAAGGTGGCGTTCCACGGCGTATCCGGCGCGGGCTTGACGATGACCGTGTTGCCCGTGGCCAGAGCCTGTCCGAGCTTGTGCAGCGTGACCTCAACCGGGAAGTTCCACGGGACGATGGCGCCCACCACACCGACGGGCTCGCGCCAGATCCGGCGCGAGTCGAGGCTGCCCTGCATGTTGGTCGCGTCGGGGAGCACCGTCTCCCACTCGAATTCCTCGATGACCTTGGCCGGGTAGGCCAACGCCTCGGAGAGCGGCACGTCGAGCTGGGGGCCGTTGGTCGTCATGCGCGGGCAACCGACCTCGAGGATCAGTTGCTCGCGCAGCTCCTCTTGCTCGCCCTGGAGCGCCTCGTGCAGTTGCTCCAGGCAGCGCTTCCGGAACGAGCGGTTCACCGACCAGTCGGTGTCGTCGAAGGCGCGTCGGGCCGCGTCGATCGCCCGCTGCATCTCGTCGGGCGAGGCGTCGGACACCTGTCCGATGACTTCCTCGGTGGCCGGGTTGACGTTGTCAAAGGTCCGGCCGGAATCGGCGTCGACCAGCTTGCCGTCGATCAGCATCCTCGACTCGGGATTGACCTTCACTTCGGTCACGGCACTCTTCCTCTCGTCATCTGCATTTCGGTCACGGGGACCGTGGCACAGTGCAGCGCCCGGTACGCAGCCCGCCGGCGTGTGCCTGGGAAGCCCCTCTTCGGGAGGGTATCTGACTTTGACGTCGTCGTCAAAAATCGCTGTAGGATGCCGTCAGCCTGGGAAACGGCCTCCCGCCGCCCCCCACCGCCGGCCCGGAGGTCGGACCGGGGCCCGCCGGGTCATGATCGTCGGTGCCAGGGCGCTGGCCCCCAAAAGCCAAGCAGATGAAGCCCACACAGTGAAGCCCACGCAGAGAAGGAGGCCCGATGTTTCCCATGGACGCGTTCCTCGACGCCTTGTCGCTCGAGCCGGTCGGCACCGACCGCTACCGCGCCACCAATCTCGCGTCGGACCACGGTGTGGTCTTCGGGGGTCAGCTTCTCGCCCAGTCCGTGATGGCCGGTCTGGCCGGACAGGATGGGAAGGCCGTCAAGACGATTCACACCGTGTTCGCCCGCGGCGCGTCGCCCGACAACCCGCTCGACGTTGTAGTGGAGCGCATGCACGGCGGACGCTCGGTGGCGAGCAGCACGGTGACGGTCAGCCAAGGCGACGACATCTGCACTCGCTCGCTGGTGCTCCTCAGTGCCGACGAGCCGGACGTGATCCGGCACGCCGACACCCCCGGAACGAACGCGAGACCCGACGACGTTGCCGCCGTACGGAGCGTGGGCGCCTGGGAAGTCGGCATCGTCGGCGGTGTCGACCTCAACGACCCCGAGCTGGTCGGCCCTCCCGAGCTCGACGTGTGGATCCGCTTCGTCGGCGCTCCCGCTGATCCCAAGACCGATCAGGCGCTGGTTGCGTACTCGACCGACGGCTTCCTCATCGGCACCGCCATGCGCCCGCACGCCGGCGTGGGCCAGGCCCAGGCGCACCGGACGCTCTCGACCGGCGTGCTCAGTCACACATTGACGTTCCACGAGCCCTGCCCCGCCTCCGAGTGGCACCTGCTCCAACAGTGGAGCTCGTACGCGGGGCACGGCCGGAGTTACGGGCGCGGCGACATCTTCCGGGCCGACGGCCAGCTCGCCGCCTCCTTCGTCCAGGACGCCATGATCCGGGCGAGGTCTGGCGGCGCGGGCGCACTCTGACCCGGCTCGGGCGGGGGTCCTGCCGTCACCCGGGGATGGTTCTCAGAACCATCAACGGACTCGTTGACAGTTCTGGAAATGCTCGTCGCGTGGTCCGCCGCTCGGACCTCCGACGGACCCGGGAGGGCGTTGCGCCGGAGCGCTCGCGATATCTCGTGGCCATGAGAAACCCGCTGAAGATCATCCCCAGTCCGATGACCAGCATGCGGAGCCCGAAGGGGTACCCCAGCGGACAATGCGCCGACGTCGACGCGGTCGTCAGGGGGCGCGCAGGCGGGTGAGCTGACGAGCGAGCCAGTCATCCCTGCTGCGCGTCGCCAGCCGCACGGCCGCCGCATCGGGCACCAGCAGGTAGGCGTGGGGCAGACCGGCGATCACGTGGAGCTCACAGGGCACGCCGGCTTGGTTCAGCCGTTGGGCGTAGTCGACGTCCTCGTCCCGGAAGCCATCGATGGAGCCGACGATCACGCATGTCGGTGGCAGGCCGGCCAACTCGGTCGCCCGGGCCGCCGCAGCGTACGGCGGGAGATCCTCGGCCCCGTAGAGCCCGCCGAGATAGGCCCGCCAGCCGAACTCGTTCGACCCGGAGTTCCACACGTAGAGCCCGGCGGACCGGATGGAAGGGGTGGCTTGGCGGTCATCGAGCATCGGGCAGTCGAGGAGCTGGAACGCGAGAGGGACCTCGCCGCGGTCGCGGGCGAGCAGTGCGAGGGCCGCCGCCAGGCCGCCGCCGGCGCTCAGTCCGTGAATTCCGATGGACCCGGTGTCGACGCCGAGCTCCGCTGCGTTGTCGTAAGTCCAGCGCAGGGCGGCGTAGCAGTCATCGAGCGGCCCGGGATAGGGCGTCTCGGGCGCCAGCCGATAGTCGACCGACACACCCACCATGGAGAACGCCGGACACCACTCGTCGAGCAGCGGGTCGTCCATGTCGTACGAGCCGATGACGTAGCCGCCGCCGTGCAGCGTGAGCACAGCGGGGAGCGGCCCCTCCGCACCGGCCGGCCGATGCACGCGCACCCGGACCGGGGGGTCACCCGGCACCAGGTGCTCGGTGCGCGTGACGGCGTCGGAGAGACCCGGCGTCTTGAACGACGCGGCCCGCATCGTGGCGATCCCGTCGTGGTCGAGGGGCGGGAGCTCGAACCCGCCCAGCACCGGCCTCAGCTCGGGGTCGAGCAGGTCCCTGACGTCCACCTCGCCGCTCATGCCGGCGCCAATCCCCCGCTGCGGATCGCCGCCACGGCGCCACCGTCGACCGGGAGGTCGATCCCGGTGACGAAGCTGGCGTCGTCGGAGAGGAGAAAGGCGGCGCCGGCCGCGACCTCGTCGGCACGGCCCTCACGACCGAGTGCGGACAGCTGCACGAGCATCTCCATGGTCGGTTGGGCCGCAGCCTCCTGTCGGCCCATCGGCGTGTCGATGATGCCCGGTGTGACCGAACAGATGCGAGCGCCGGCGCGCCCGAAGCGCACCGCCTCGCGCCGGACGAGCCGGTGCACGCCTCGCTTCGACCAGCTGTAGGCCGTGCCGGGATCCTCGATCTCGGGGCCGACGGCGTCGCGGAGACGATCGAGGAATGACCAGTCGAGCGGATCGTCGAGCACCACATCGGCGGCAAGGTCGCTCTGCCCCAGCGCGAGCAGGGGGGCGATCGACGCGAAGCACACGACGGCCGTCCCCTCGACCGCCAGGGAAAGACAGGCGTCGACGAGGAACGCGGTCCCGACGAGGTTGATCGCGACGATCTCGCGCCACTCGCCCATCGTGGGCGATACCCCGGCGGCATGGGCGACAGCCCGGAGCGGGCCGAGGTCCGACGCCCGCGCCGCCAGGCGGGATATGCCGTCGCGGTCCGTGACGTCAAGCGTGAACGGCTCGACCCGCACGCCGCCGCTTTGCGACAGGCGCTCGGCCGCCTCGGCGTTTCCTTGCTCGTCGCGGTCGACGGCGAGCAGGACGTCAACGAGCGGCGCGACGCGTGCGGCGCACGCCGCACCCATCCCTCGTGCCGCCCCTGTCACGATGCCGACCGTCATGTTCCGTTCCGATTCCTTCTCCGGGAGGACCCGGCTCGGCGCACACGTTAGGCCGACGCGGCATGGCCGGCACGGAGCGGTGCGCTGTAGTGTCCGCCCGGACCACCCAACACGAGGGAGGGATGCGTGGCAGAGGATCTCGGCGCCGCCGGATTGCGTTTCGAGCGCGATGGCGCCATCGCCTGGTGTGTCATCGACCGGCCCGAGGCGCGCAACGCCCTCACACCCGCCATGTACTTCGGCATCAAGCGGGCAGTGCGCCTCGTCAACAAGGATCCGGACCTGGCCGCCATGATCATCACGGGGACGGGCGACGTCTTCGCCCCCGGGGGGGACCTCGGGGGTCGCGCCGAACCGGGCGACGTGGAACCGCCCGACATCGGTCAGGACATCCTGCCCTTCCTCACCATCCGCGACAGCCGGGCGCCCGTCGTGGCGGCCGTGAACGGGATCTGCCAGGCCGGCGGCCTTCTGATCGCCATGCTCTCCGACATCGCGGTGGCCAGCGACCGGGCCACCTTCCGGGTGCCCGAGCTCCTGCGCGGCATCCCCGATGCCACCTACGCCGCGGTCCTGCCGGCCCATGTCGGCATTGCCGTCGCACGCGACCTGTTGTTGTCGGCGCGTCGCTTCGACGCGGCCGAAGCCCAGCGGCTGGGGGTGATCTCCCGCGTCGTCCCGCACGACGAGCTCAGGGATGCCGCCGTGGCGGCCGTGCGCGAGATCCTGCAGACCCCGCCCATGGCGCGCATGCACGTCAAGCGGATGATCAACGAGCGCTACGGGCTGATCGACTACGAGACGATGTTCTGGGCCCTCGACGAGTCGCCCGAGCCGCGCGAGGGGATGCAGGCGTTCATGGAGAAGCGCGCACCGAGCTGGGTCCCCGAGCAGTTCGGCCGCGACGCCGGGGGCTGAGAGACCGCTCAGCGCCGGACCGCACGCAAGCAGAACCTGGCGACCTGGTCGACCTCGGCCCGGGCCGGGGCGACGCGCTGCCACAAGCAGTCCGAAAGCTTGCCGAGGGTGGCATGCGCCGCGAGCGCGGCGTCGAACTCGGGTGCGTCGCTGCCGAGGGCGGCGAAGGGCGCGTGCAACAGCGAGGCCAGCGGCGCGCTGGCGAAATGCCGTCCCGCCGCCAACCCCCCGCCGACGCTGCCCCCGTTCCACAGCACGGCCAGGGTGGTGGCCGCGATGTCCCCGTCCGCCTGCGCGAGCACGCCGTCGACCCAGCGCCGGACCTGGCCTTCGGGCGTCGCCTCCTTCGCCAACTGGTGGGCAAGGTAGCTCCGCAGCCGTTCACCGCCGTCCTCGAGGAGGGCGGTGACCAGGGCGTCCTTGGAACGGAAGTGCCGGTAGAAGGCCTCGTTGGAGAGTCCGGCGGCGGCCACGATGTCGGCCACGCGCGGGCGGGACGAAGTGCCGCACCGACCCATGACCTCGAGCGCAGCATCGAGCAGGCGGCGGACCTCGCTCGCGTATTCGTTCTCCCGTTTGGCCAGCGTGCGACGGACGATGCGTCCGGCGACGTCCGCCTCGGGTTCCGGTATTGCATTCTTGATTGCCAGAATCATATTCTGGTCCCCTACCGAGGGAGGGCGCAACATGGCGTGGGACTTCGAGACCGATCCGGAGTACCAGAAGAAGCTGGACTGGGTGGACGAGTTCGTCCGGCAGGAGGTCGAGCCGCTCGACCTGGTGTTCCCGCACCAGCAGTTCGTGCCGTTGGAGGGGAAGCGGCGGGAGGCGATCGACCCGCTGAAGGAACAGGTGCGGGCGCAGGGCCTGTGGGCGACCCACCTCGGGCCCGAGTTGGGCGGCCAAGGTTACGGCCAACTGAAGCTGGCGTTGTTGAACGAGATCCTGGGCCGCTCGCAGTGGGCGTCCGTCGTGTTCGGCTGCCAGGCCCCCGACACGGGCAATGCGGAGATCATCGCCCACTACGGCACCGACGAGCAGAAGAAGCGCTACCTTCAGCCCCTGCTCGACGGCGAGTGCTTCTCCAGCTATTCCATGACCGAACCCCACGCCGGCGCCGACCCCACGCTCTTCAAGACGCAGGCAGTCAAAGACGGGGACGAGTGGGTGATCAACGGGTGGAAGTACTTCTCGTCCAACGCCAAGACGGCCTCCTTCCTGATCGTCATGGCGGTGACCAACCCCGACGTGAGCCCGTACAAGGGCATGTCGATGTTCCTGGTGCCAACGGACACGCCGGGCGTGCACATCGAGCGCAACGTCGGCCTCTACGGGGAGCAGATGAACGAGGGTTCCCACGCGCTGATCCATTACGAGGACGTGCGCGTCCCGGCCGAGGCGCTGCTCGGTGGTGACGGCCAAGCGTTCGTCATCGCCCAGACCCGGCTGGGCGGCGGGCGGATCCACCACGCCATGCGGACGATCGGCATGGCCCAGAAGGCGATCGACATGATGTGCGAGCGGGCGCTGAGCCGCGAGACGGCCGGCAGCCTGCTCGCAGACAAGCAATTCGTGCAGGGCTACATCGCCGACTCCTACGCCCAGCTGGTCCAGTTCCGGCTCTTTGTGCTCTTCACGGCGTGGGAGATCGACAAGTACAACGACTACAAGCGCGTGCGCAAGGACATTGCGACGGCCAAGGTCGTGATGCCCACGGTGCTGCACGACATCGCCTGGCGGGCGATGCAGGTCCACGGCGCATTGGGCACGACCAATGAGATGCCGTTCTTCGGCATGATCCACGGCGCCGGCGTCATGGGCCTGGCCGATGGCCCGACGGAAGTCCACAAGGTCACCGTGGCCCGCCAGGTGCTGCGCGACTACACCCCGAGCGACGACGTCTGGCCCACGCAGTGGCTCCCCCGGCGGCAGGAGGCGGCCCGGGCCAAATTCGCCGAGTACCTCGAGCTGGAAGTGGGGAACCTGTGAGCGCGACCGAGGAGGCGGATTGGCCCGTCGGGGACGCGCCGAGCATCGCCGACGTCGACAAGCTGACCGCGTGGATGGACGCGCAGGGCCTCGGGGTCGGCGCCCCGCTGGAGCACGGGTACATCTCTGGTGGCAGCCAGAACGAGATCTACGAGCTCCGCCGCGGTGACCTCCATTGCGCCATGCGCATTCCCCCACCCAGCGCCCCGGCCAGCCGGGACGAGGGCATCGTGCGCGAGTGGAGGATCATCGAGGCCCTCACCGGCACCGACGTGCCGCACACCGAAGCCATCGCCGTGTGCACCGACCCCGCGGTGTTGGGCCGCACCTTCTACCTCATGGGTTTCGTGGACGGCTGGTCGCCGATGTCCACCCGCCGCGCCTGGCCGCCACCGTTCGACGCCGACATGGACGAGCGGCGCGGGCTCTCTTTCCAGCTCGCCGAGGGCATCGCGCTGCTCTCGAAAGTCGACTGGCAGGCCAAGGGCCTGAGCGACCTGGGCCGCCCCGACGGCTTCCACGAACGCCAGGTGGACCGGTGGACGGCGTTCCTCGAGCGCATCAAGGGCCGCGAGCTGCCCGGGTTCGAGGAGGCGGCGGCGTGGCTGCGCGCCCATCGGCCGATCGACTACATCCCGGGGCTCATGCACGGGGACTACCAGTTCGCCAACGTGATGTTCGAGCACGGTGCGCCGGCACGCCTGGCCGCGATCGTCGACTGGGAGATGGGCACCGTCGGCGACCCCAAGCTCGATCTGGGCTGGGTGATGCAGTCCTGGCCCGACGACACGAGCGACGACGAGGACCGCGCCGGCGGCTACGTCGACATGACCGGCATGCCGTCGCGGGCAGAGATGCTTGCGCACTACGCCAAGACATCCGGCCGCCAGGTTGACGACATCGACTTCTACTGCGTCCTGGCCAAGTGGAAGCTGGCCGTCGTCCTGGAGCAGGGTTATCAGCGGGCCGGCGACGACGAGAAGCTCCTCGCATTCGGGCCCATCGTGCTCGAGCTGATGCAGGCGGCGGCGGACCTGGCGGAGTCGACCGACTACGCGGTGCTGGCGGCGCAGGGCCCGGACTGAGCTGGTGGGCGTTGCGCATCGGGTGACGGACCGACCCGGTCGAGGAGTGAGCTGACCATGCGCGCCGCGCTGTGCTGCACCTACGGCGGCCCCGAGGTGATTGAGGTGACCGACGTGCCGTCACCGCCCCTCGGCCCGGGACAGGCCCGCGTCGGCGTGCACGTCGGCGCGCTCGAACTTCCCCGACGTGCTGGTCGTCGCCAACACCTACCAGGTGTCGGTGCCGACGCCCTTCATCCTGGGCAGCGAGTTCGCCGGCCGGGTCATTGAGGTCGGGCCGGGCGTCGACAATCTCGGCGTTGGCGACCGCGTCTTCGGCTCGGCCATCGTCGGCGCCTTGGCCGAGGAGATCGTCGTGCCGGCGACGTCCCTCATGCCGATCCCGGCCGGGGTGGACGATCACACGGCGGCCAGTTTCGGCGTGGCCTATCGCACCGCGTACCACGTGCTGCGCACCGTGGCGGCGCTCGAGCCGGGCGAGGAGCTCGTCGTGCTCGGGGCCGGTGGCGGCGTGGGTTCGGCTGCCGTCCAGCTGGGCGCGCTCTTGGGGGCGACCGTGACCGCGGTGGCCTCCAGCCCGCAGAAGCTCGAGGCGGCGCGCTCCTGCGGCGCACAGCGCCTCATCGACCACTGCGCCGGCGACCTGCGCCAGGCCCTGCGCGAGGCGCTACCCGACGGGGCGGACGTCGTCGTCGACCCGGTCGGCGGCGACCTGGCCGAGCCAGCGCTGCGCTCGCTGCACTGGGGCGGGCGCTTCGTCACCGTGGGCTACGCGTCCGGGTCCATCCCCCGCATCCCGCTGAACCTGGTCCTGCTGAAGGGAATCCACATCCTCGGCTTCCAGTTCGGCGAGTTCGCGCGGCACCGGCCCGACGAGATGGCCCGCAACGACCGCGAGCTCCTGCAGCTGCTGACGGAGGGGCGGGCGGCGCCCCTCATCGGCGCCACCTTTGACCTGTCCGGGGCGGCGGCCGCCCTGCGCCACCTGGCCGAAGGTCGGGCCGTCGGCAAAGTGGTGGTCGAGGTTGCGCCCCAACCATGACCTGCGTACTCCCCGCAAGGCCGACGCCCCCGGTGCGTGCCTCTGAGGCTTTGGTAACATCGACGTCGATGTCAGAGTCAGATTCGGGGGCCCGGGCCGGGCCCGGCGTGGCCCTGACGCCGAGGATCTCTTGGACCTCGAGACTGGGAGGATGCACGTGACCGCAGTGATGGAGGGCGTCCGCGTCCTGGAGGTGGCCGAGCACACGTTCGTGCCGGCAGCCTCCGCGCTCCTGGCCGACTGGGGTGCTGAGGTGATCAAGATCGAGCCCGCAGAGCGAGGCGACGCCATGCGGGGCCTGGCCTCGACGGGGGTGGTGTCGATCACGGGGGACGTCCACGCGCTCTTGGAGCACTCGAACCGGGGCAAGCGCAGCCTGGCGCTCGACCTGACGACGCCCGAGGGGCTCGAGATCCTCTACAAGCTCGCCGGCACGGCGGACGTCTTCCTCACCAACAAGCTGCCGGGGGTGCGCAAGAAGCTCAAGATCGAGATCGACGACATTCGGGCGCACAACCCGAGCATCATCTACGTCGCCGGCACCGGGCAGGGCGAACGGGGCCCGGACGCGGACAAGGGCTCCTACGACTCTCTCGCCTTCTGGAACCGCGCCGGCGTCGCCATCGGCGGCATGCCCGCCGACTCGGACCGCCTTCCCCATCCCCCCGCTCCGGGCTTCGGCGACTCCATCGGCGCCATGACCATCGCCGGAGGGATCATGGGCGCGCTCTACCACCGCGAGAAGACGGGCGACGCATCGACGGTCGACGTGTCGTTGCTCGGCACGGGCATGTGGGCCATGGGCCAGGCCTTCGCGCTCTCTCTGGTGACCAACGTCCCGTGGCAGGGCCCACCAACGGGATCGCTCCGTCTGAATCCCTTGGTGAACACGTACGTCACCAAGGACGAGCGCTACGTCTCCTTGTGCTGCCTCCAGGCGGGGAAGTACTGGCCGCCGCTCTGCGAGTCCATCGGCCGGCCCGAGCTCGCACACGAGCCGCGCTTCGCTGATCACGCCGCGTTGCTCGAGCACAGCGTCGAGGTGCAGGAGATCCTGCGCACCGCCTTCGCCGAGCACACCGTGGCCGAGTGGCGCGAGATGCTGGCCGACTTCACCGGGCAGTGGTGCTTCGTGCAAGACACGCTCGAGGCCGCCGCCGACCCCCAGGCGATCGCCAACGGTTACATCCAGGACTGCGAGACGGCGTCGGGGTCCCCCTTCCAGCTGGTGGCCGCGCCCGTGCAATTCGACGGCGCGCCGGCACCGGCCGGCCGGGCCCCCGAGTTCAACGAGCACGGCGACGCCATCCTGGAGGAACTCGGCATCGACTGGGATACCATCGTGGACCTCAAGGTCCGCTCCGTCGTCGGGTAGTCCCGACTCGTTCATCAGGAGGACGCACATGGGTTTGTTCGATGCATTTCGTTACGACGGCAAGCGGGTCGTCGTCGTCGGCGGTGCCACGGGCATGGGTGCCGCCGCGGCGGAGTTGGCACAGGACGCCGGCGCCGAAGTGGTGGTGATGGACTACGCCGAGGTGACCCTTCCAGGCGCCAAGGCCATCAATGTCAACCTCGCCGACAAAGCGTCGATCGAGGCCGCGGTGGACGAGTGCGGGGGTCCCGTACACGCGCTGTTCTCCTGCGCCGGCGTCGCTGACGGCACCCCGGGGATCGAGAAGATCAACTTCGTGGGGCACCGCCACCTCATCAACCGGATGCTCGACGGCGGCATGCTCTCCCGCGGCTCGGCGATCGGCTTCATATCGTCCGCGGCCGGACTCGGCTGGGAGTCCAACCTGGAGACGCTGAAGGAGTACCTGGACACGGCCGACTTCGATGCGGCTTCCGCCTGGGCGGTCGAGCACGGTTTCGCCGACTACTTCCACTCCAAGCAGGCCGTCTGCGCCTACGTCGCCCGCGAGGCATTCTCCCTCCTCAAGCAGGGGATCCGGATCAACGCCATCTGCCCGGGGCCCACCGACACCCCGCTGGCCCAGGCCAACAAGGAGATGTGGCTGGGTTTCGGCGCCGACTATCGCGAGGAGGCGGCCATCGAGGCCTCGACCCCGCTGGAGCAGGCGTACCCGCTCGTGTTCCTCTGCAGCGACGCGGCCGTGTCCATCACCGGCATCACCATGATCACCGACGTCGGCTACATCAGCTCCGGGATCACCGGATCGTTCCCACCGGCCACCGACGTCGCCGGGTTCCTCCTCGGGCGCTTGGGGTAGCCGCCGCTCCGCCGCTCAGGCGGCGAAGGGCACCTTCATCACTTCTGCGAGGTTGCCGCCCATCACCCGGGCGATGTCCTCGTGCGGCAAGCCGTCGAGCTCGTCGACGTAGGAGAGTGGGTCGGACATCCCCTCGATGTGCGGGTAGTCGGAGCCGAAGACGACGCGGTCGACGCCCACGAGCTTGATGAGGCCGCGCGGGTCCTCCTCGTGGAAGGGATGGATCCAGACGTTGCGCTTGAACACCATCAACGGGTCCTCGTCCCAGAGCGACGGGTTGTGCGCGTAGGACTGGCCGATGGCATCGACGAGCGGGCGCACCCAAGCCGAGCCGTTCTCCACAGGGAGGATCCGCAGCGACGGGAACCGGGAGAGGAGGCCGTGACCGAGCAACGACGCCACCGTGTCGAAGATCCCTCGCCCCTGCGTGTGCATGACGTCCATGAAGGGCGACGCTCCGGCGAAGGGCAGGTGCTCTCCCTCCGGCTTGCCCTCCCACAGGTTGTAGTACTTGGTCAGCCCGTCATCGGAGGAGTGCATGCCGACGGTGATGTCGAGCTCCGTGACCCGCTGCCAGAAAGGGTCGAACTCGGGCAGCGCGAACGACCGGAACCCTTCGTAGCCGGGAACCGGAGCGGGCCGAATGAGGATGAGCTTCGCTCCCCGCTCGACCACCCACTCGAGTTCGCGGATCGCTTCGCTCACGATCGGAAGCGTGATGACGGGCGATGCGAAAATCCGCCCTTCGTAGTCGAAGGTCCAGTGTTCGTGCATCCACTGGTTCAACGCGTGCACGACGACGTGGGTGGCCTTCGGGTCCGAGCTCAGCCGCTCCTCGAGCAGGCTCGCCAGCGTCGGCCACATCAGGGCGCGGTCGAGCCCGAGTTCGTCCATCAGCGCGAGCCGGGGCTCGGGGGAAAAGAACGCTTCGGGCGACCGGATGGGCTTGCCGATCATGTCGCGTCGAGACTTGCCTTCCGGGTTGCCGTTCTTGAAGAACTCCTCCGAAGCGCCCGGGCGACCGACCACCTCGAACGTCGGGTTGGGGATGTACTCGGAGATGACGTTGCGCACCGCGATCTTGGTGCGCCCGTTGATCTGCACGTACTTGACCAGTCCCTCGTACTCCTTCGGAAGGAACTTCGTGAAGGCGTCCGTCGTCTCGTACATGTGGTTGTCCGCGTCAAAGACCGGGAAGTCAACAGCGATCTTGGGCATGGCCACCTCCGTCTCTCTTCGAATCGTGTCAGCTGTGGAGTCGCGCCGTCCGCGTACTGCGGCCCGACGCCGTGCTCGCCGGCGTCGACGAGACTAGTGGATTATCGACTTTGACGTCAATATTACGACCCGCCCTCGGCGGCGCAGCCGGCACGACGCCGTACCCGGGCCCGCGGCAGGTTTCTGGGACTATCAACTGACGTGTTTATAGTTCCAGGAAACCTCGCCAAACCTCACCCGGCGGCGCCGCTCATCCCGCCCCGAGCTTGGTGAAGTCCCAGCTGACGATCTTTTCAGGAACCAGGCGGACCCACGCATGCCGCCCGTCCGGGACGAACCGGCCACCGGCATATTTCTCCCCGAAGAGGAGCTCGGGTAGCTCCAGCGCAGCATCGGGCTCGGCGCCGCGCGGGGCCCCGCCGACCTGCTCCACCCGAGCGATGAGCTCCACCCCGCACAGATCGAGGTAGTTCTCGCCTGCGTCGACCAGGACAGCGACGCGGGGATCGCGCAGCAGGTTGGCCCAGCGCTGGCTCTTGACGAGGGTGTTGAGCCAGAGCGCCGTGCCGTCCCACACGAACCACAGGGCCGAATTGTGAGGAGCGCCGTCGGCTCCCACGGTGGCGACCCTCGCGGTGCGCTGCCCTCGCAGGAATTCGTCGCGCTCCGGCGCGGACATCGCGATCCTGCGGCCTCGTCGTTGCTCCTTCACGTCAGCCTCCGGTTCATCGGTTGCCCCTCGCACTCCCCCGATTGTGACATCGACGTCGACGGCGAGTTAGAAAGGCGCCCGGCGCAACCACGAGGAGGATGGATGGCCGCAGCGATCAGCGAGGAGGCCGACGCCTCAGCGGGAAGCCACGTCCTGCGCGATCTCGGTTGGGCCACACGGCGGCAGGGCGACGAACTCCACGGCTCCGCTCCCGTCTCTCCCGAGATGCACGTCCCGGGCACCGGGCACCTCCGGACATCGATCCTGGCGACCTGGGCCGACACCGTCGGCGGCCTCCTGGCGGCCGAGGTGATGAGTCCGCGCGTCCCCGTGACGCTCGAACTCGACGTCCACCTCTACCGACCGGCGCCTGGCTCGGGCAACGTCCACGGCGTCGGGAGGATCGTGAAGTCGGGTCGCTCGGTGTTCGTGGCAAGCGTGGACTTCACCACCGAGGACGGCGACCCGATCGCATTCGCTGCCGGGTCGTTCATGGTGGCACCCGACACGTCGTTGCGCATGAGGATGCGCACGAGCGTCGACCAGGTACTCCCCCGGGGTGCGCGGCTCAGGGTG
The DNA here is from genome assembly GCA_963744225.1 of uncultured Acidimicrobiaceae bacterium. Classification (GTDB taxonomy): domain Bacteria; phylum Actinomycetota; class Acidimicrobiia; order Acidimicrobiales; family RAAP-2; genus Bog-473. Next base: position 1,491,431 of record CAVUSV010000004.1, on the reverse strand, counting down.
CCGTTTGCCGAACGTGCCGGCTGCGAACGGAGGGAGCCCGGCGTGGCAACGCTGTCGCACTCGGAAGAATCGATCAACGCGTCGAATACGCTCAACGGCGGCCTCATCACGCTGGCCGCCGAGGAGGCGGTCGTCTCGTTGTCGCAGGGCAGCACACTGTCGTCGCTGGGAATGCGCTACCTCCAGCCGGTCCGCGTCGGGCCGGCTGTCGCGACGGCTCAGGTGCGCAACGGACTTGGGCGAGTCGTGATCCGGGACGCCTCGAAAGACGACCGCGTCGCAGCGGTCGCCACCACCCGCAGCTTCGAGAGCTAGGTACGCGCGGCAATGCGGTCAGTCACCGCCGTCGCCATGGGTCACCGACGGAGGCCGCCGGCAACGAGGTGGTCCTCGCCCGTCACGAAGGAGGATGCGTCACTGGCCAGGTACACCACGGGTCCCACGATCTCGTGGGTTTCCCCGACCCGCTTCTGCAGAGCGGCGTCGGCCATGGTGTCGTAGAACCCGGGTGAGGCGCGGTTCGCGCCCTCGGTCATCTCGCTCTTGATCGCCCCGGGGGAGATCACGTTGACCCGAATGCCGAAGAGCGCCCATTCCGCTGCCATCGCCCTGGTGAGATTGACGAGTGCTGCCTTGGACGTGCCGTAGGCGGAGTTGCCCCAGCCGGCCTGATACGCCGCGTAGGAGGCGATGTTGATGATGCTGCCGTTGCCCTGGCTGCGCATGACGGCGGCAACCTGCTGCGCCATCCGCAACGGGCCGGTCAAGTTCACCGACAGGATCTTCTGCCAGTACTCGAGGGTCATGTCAGAGATCGGCACGTGGGCGGGATTGATGCCGGCGTTGTTGACCAGGACGTCGATCCGGCCGAAGTGGCTCGTCACCTCTTCGACGAAGTCCGGTACAGCGCTCCCAGTCACCGACGTGGCAGGCCAGACCCAGCACTCGGCGACCGGTGCTCGCCGCAATGTCGGCTGCGACGGAATCGCAGAGGTCCTGCTTGCGGCTCGAGACGACCACATCGGCTCCCGCCCGGGCCAGACCCTCGGCACTCGCCCGCCCGAGTCCCTTGGTCGACCCCGTCACAATCGCCACCTTCCCCGTGAGGTCAAACGGTTCGTGCATGGTCTGACCCTCCGAGACGGCGCGGCCCACAGCGCATATGCCTGGGCACCGTAGTCTCGGGGTCGGCGACCGACCGGGACACCGACGCGGGCGGCGCTCCTCGCTCTCGTCCACCATGCACACCACCGATGAGGCAGCGCCGACGCTGCCGTCCACCATGGTGATGGCCCTTTGGTGTCACATGACGGCAGTGGACGGCAAGGGCTCCCCGGCCGCGACGTTGGTCATGCAGGGCACGGGAGCGCCGGGCCTCTCCGCTCTCGACACGCTGGCCCGCTGGATCCTGGAGGCGGATCGGGCACAGCGGCAGATCGCCATCGTGCACCTCGCCCCGGAGATGGTCGACCTGCTCGAATTGGCGGGCCTACGCGTCGAGGTGGAGCGGAAGGCCGAAGGAGGGAAAGAGTCGTTCCGGGTCAAGCGGGTGCAGGAAGAAGGACATTTCGGCGATCTTGCCCTCTGAGATCTCCAACACCTGGATCGCCCACGGCTCCCATCCGCCGGCCGGGTCGGGCTTGTACTGCCCAAAGGCCGGACAACCGTTCGCCCTTGTCGGAAGCAGTCTCGACCCCCGGCAGGTGCTGGGTCCCGGTTCGAGCATGAACTGGGTGATGGCGGTCGCCCCCTGGAGCCACATGGCGAAGGGCGGCATCGATTGCACCGCGTCGTCGTGCAGCAGCTGTACCAGGGCATCGATGTCGTAGCGCTCGAACGCCTCCACGTAGCGCTGGAGCAGCTCGGTGTCCTCGGGGTCGAGGGAACGGGGGCGGCCGGCGTCAGGCAGCGTGGCAAGAGTGGCCGCGCGCCCGCTGGAGCGCGCTGTTGACCGAGGCCAGGCTGGTCCCCAGCAGCTCCGCCGTCTCGGCCGCCGGCCAGCGGAGCACCTCGCAGAGAATGAGCGCGGCGCGCTGGCGCGGAGGGAGGTGCTGCAACGCAGTGACGAACGCCAAGCGGATCGACTCCCGATGTTCGGCGATGTCCGCCGGGTCGACGCTGGCGTCGGGGAGCGGCATCACCCAGGTCGCCTCCGGATGGATGGGGCCGAGCAAGGAGTCGTCCGGGGGCGAGGCCGGGCCCATCTCCATCGGCCGGGCGCGGCGTTGGACCTGCCGGCTCATGTCGATGCAGACGTTGGTGGCGATTCGGTACAACCACGACCGCAGGCTGGAACGGCCCTCGAATGCAGCCGCGCCGCGCAGAGCCTTGATCATGGTCTCCTGCACGGCGTCCTCGGACTCGAAACCGGAGCCGAGCATGCGGTAGCAGTACCCGCTCAACTCCCTTCGGTATGGCTCCAGGTCGGCGGAGGAGAGGAGCGTCGAGACCGTCACACCACGCGACGATACCAACGCGGCATGAGCATCGGCCTTGACCAGGGTCATACTGACGAGACGGCAGCGCCGCCCGAAATTCATCGCTCCAAATTCATCGCTCCGGAACGTCGCGATTTGTTCCCTTTGTCGTCGAGCGCGTCCCGGGTCCCGCACCGAGGGTTGCCCTGCCCGAGAGTCGAGGGCCGGAGGACGTTCTGCGGCGACGCTCGATGAATTGCAAAGCTGGCCCCCGTCGAACGACGTGAACGGCACAATTGGCGCCGCACGGTGCCTCGCCGCCGTGCGGGGCCGGACGCGGTGCGCGGCTGAACGCGGCAACGGAAGGAGACGTCGTGAAGTTGCACAAGCAGTTCGAGGCGACGCTGCAGCGGAGTCCCGAGAAGGGTGGGTGGACGTACATCGTCATGCCAGGATCGGCCGACTACTTCGGCACCCGGGGACTGGTCAAGGTGCGCGGCACGGTTGACGGGAAGCCCTTCCGCAGCTCGTTCATGGCGCTCGGCGACGGCACGCACAAACTGCCCGTTAAGAGCGAGTTGCGAGCGGCCATCGGCAAGGAAGCGGGCGAGACCGTCACCGTGCGCCTCCTCGAGCGCCTCGAGACCTAGCGGCCCGCAGCCGCAGGGCAGGACGCCCGCCATGTGGTCCGGCCGCTTGCGACGTCATGGGTTCAGGGAGAGGCCCGATTCCCCAAGTCATCATCGAGCTCCACCGCAAAGGTGCGCAACGCCATGGCCAGGAGGTCGTAGGCACCGACGGTGAACACCACGTTCATCAGTTGGCGCGTATCGAGTTCGGCGGTCAGGGTCACCCACGTCGCGTCGCCGATCTGCCGCGCTCTGCACCAGCTCGCCGGCGGCACGCAGCAGCGCGGCCTCCACGGGCGTCCAACCCTCGGCATCGGGACCGACCTTCACCCGCTCGACCTCGGAGCCGGTGATACCGGCGTCACCAGCCGATTCGGCGTGCTGCTCCCACAAGTAGGTGGAGGCACGCAGGGTGGCCACCCGGAGAACGAGCAACTCACGCTGGCGGGCCGTGATCGTCGAGCCGTACAGCAGATGCCCGATGAGTTGGTTGTAGGCACCGGTGAGCGCCGGGTGGTGGGCCTGGAGTCCGAGCAGGTTGAGACCCTTGGGCCGAGATGGGTCTCGGGGAGTTGGTGGCTGGAGCGGGGCCAGGGCAGCGCGCATCTCCCGCGGCCACTGACCCGGCGGGATCGGGTCGACTCGCCCCACGTCAGGTCTTGCGCCCGCCGTTGACGCCGAACACCTGACCGGTGATGTACGACGCCTCCTCGCTCACGAGGAACGCAGTGGCGGCGGCGACGTCCTCGGGACGGCCGATGCGGCGGACCGGGGTGCGCGCCGCGTGCTCGTCGACCCCGGCCCCGAGAAGGCCCTTCGCCTCCTGGGCGCGCAGCATCGGGGTGTCGATGAACCCGGGAGGGATCGTGTTGACCGTGATGCCCTTGGGTCCGAACTCGAGCGCGAGGGCCTGGGTGAGCCCGATGACCCCGGCCTTGGACGACACGTAGGCCGCCATGAACGGCTGGCCACCCTGGGCGCTCGACGAGGAGATGTTGACGATGCGGCCCCAACCGGCCTCGAGCATGTGCGGGAGCACGGCCTGGCAGCCGTGGTAGGTGCCGGTCAGGTTGATGTCGAGCACCCGCCGCCAGGTGTCCTCGTCGATCTGGAGGAACGGACCGAACAGGTGGAGCCCGGCGTTGTTGACGAGGATCGTTGGAGCACCGAGGCGAGCAGCGGTTTCGGCCACCGCCGCCTCCACGCGGGCCCGGTCGGTGACGTCGGCCTCGACGCCGATCGCCGGGAGGCCACTGGAGGAGATCTTGGCGGCGGCGTCCTCCGCCGAGGCGGCGTCGCGGTCGAGGACGGCCACCGCCGCCCCATCGGCGGCGAGCCGCTCGCTGATGGCCAACCCGATACCCGAGCCGCCGCCGGTGACGATGGCGACCCGGCCGCTCCGGGGGGTCGATGTCGGCGATCTGGTCACGACGTGACGAACTCCGCGGTCCGGCGGTGGAACCGCCACCTTCCTTCGGCCCGGTGGAGCACATCGTGATACCGCCCGACGAGCTGTATCGCCCAGCCGTCCTCCCCTTTCAGGATGAAGATCACGTCGCTGCTGGCGCAGGCTTCGTCGTCGTTCCAGTCGGTGACGAGCGTGTTGAGAACGAGGTGACGCTGGGGTTGCCTCGGCTTCCAATTAGAGAAGGCCTCGCGGAGGGCGGCGTGGCCCGCATACGTGCCCGTCCCCGGCATCTCCAGGGAGCCGTCGGCGCAGAAGGTGGCCACGACCTCGTCGGTCCGGCCGTCGTCGAGCGCCTGCGCGTACGCGGCCATAGTGGCGCGGACGCCGGCAACGGTCTGCGCGTAGGTCGCTGCTGTGCTTGTCTCTGCCATCACCCGCCCTCGAACCCGAGATCGACGATGGGCCGCTCGAGTGGATTCAGGTTGATTTCGTGCAGCGCCTGGCGCAGCTTCTCGTGGGGAAGGCCGGCGAGGAAACCGTCGACGGTGCGCTCGAAGTTGGCGACGCCTCCTTCAATTCCCTCGGACAGGCGCATGTACTCGAAGCCCGTGGCGTGCAGGCCGCGCTGCTGCCGCGGCAGGTTCGAGAAGTCCTGTGTCGGGATCGGCGGCACCCGCGGGTCGTCGAACTCCCAGGGCTCGGGCGGCGTGGGCCGCCCCAGGTCACTCCCCGCCGCGAATCGCGTGAGCGACCAGATCTCCATCAGTGTCTCCTCGGGACCCAGCGGGCGGAAACGATAGGCAGAGGCGCTGCTGTACATGGGCAGCACGAAGTAGTGCGGAAAGCAGAAGAACATCGACTCGTTCAAGCCCTGGGCGTCGAGCTCGTTGATGTCGGGGATGTCGGACCCCTGGGCCCTGTGCCAGCTCGTGACGGCCTCGTTGAGCCTGTGATGCCATTCGGGGATCGCCCGGGAAGGGTCGGCGGGCAGCACCATGTCCCTCAGGCCCTCGGCGACGCGCACATCGTTGGCGTGGACCATCCCGGCCATGCCGTCGCTCATCACGTGGAGGTAGTGCAGCTCGGCATCGACGAAGACCTTCGGGTCGAACGCCTCCGGGTTGCGGGGCGGGAAGCGCCCGGGGATGACGAGCTCGGGATGCGTCTCGATCACGTGGTACTGCTCCAGGAACGCCTCCTCCGCGAGCTTCCAGTTCACGGGGAGACGAAACGCGTGCCACCACTCGGCGCGCATCGACTCCACCTTCCAGGCATCGAGAATGGTGGCGAACGGCTCGATGCACTCTCGCAACGGCGGCGCGTCGTCGTCGAGATTGACCCAGGCACACCCGCCCCAAACCTCGCAGCGCACGGGCGTGAGATTCAGGTCCTCCGGGCGAAGGTTGTGCTCGGAGAACGTCTTCGCCTTCGAGACGAAGGTGTTCTTGCCGTCCTGGCCGTAGCACCAGCCGTGGAAAGGGCAGGTGAAACCGCTCTTCAGCTTCCCTCGGCCCTCAACGACCTTGACGCCGCGGTGCCGGCAGGCATTCTGGAAGGCGCGCACTTCCCCGTCGTCGGTGCGCAGCACGATGATCGACTGATCGAGGATCTCGTACTCGACGAAGTCGCGCGCCTCGGGGATCTCCTCGAGCCGGCATGCCATCTGCCAGACCCGCGGCCAGAGGCGCTCGACCTCCATCTGGTAGAAGTCGGGATCGAAGTAGCGCTGCTTCGGGACCCGGTCCGGGACCTCCATCGCATGGGCCACCGGGAGCGCCGACCACTTTTGATCCACAATCGCCATGGTGGCCCATTCACCCTTCCGTGCGCAGGAGTATACTAACCGGTCGGTACAATATCGAGACGGCGCAGCCTGCGGAGCGGGCCGCGGATGACACGGTGACCCACGCAGTTCGCGGCTCCATGACGACATCTCCCGAACCCGCACCCGACGACAGTCCGCGCCGGCCGCCGACCGAGACCGACGTGCTGGTCGTTGGCGCGGGCATCACCGGCATCTATCAGCTGTACCGCGCCCGGGACGCGGGCTTCTCCGTGCAGCTGGCCGAAGCCGGCGACGGCGCGGGCGGAACGTGGTACTGGAACCGCTACCCCGGGGCACGCTTCGACTCGGAGAGCTACACCTACGCCTACCTGTTCTCGCGGGAGCTGTTCGACGAATGGGAGTGGCGGGAGCACTTCGCAGAGCAGCCCGAGACCGAGCAGTACCTCAACCACGTGGTCGACCGCTTCGATCTCCGCCGGCACATGCGATTCGGCACCAAGGTCACCGCGGCCGACTACGACGAAGCGTCGGGAAGGTGGGCCGTCACGACGAGCAACGGCTCGGTTCTCCGGGCCCGGTTCCTCATTGCGGCCACGGGCGTTCTCTCGGTGCCGTACTTCCCGGACGTGCCGGGCCGCGAGGACTTCCGAGGCGAGTCGTATCACACGGGACTCTGGCCGCCGGGCCCGGTCGACTTCACCGGAAAGCACGTCGCGGTCATCGGAACCGGGTCGAGCGGTGTGCAGATCATCCCGGCCATCGCCGACGAGGTTGCCTCCCTGACGGTGTACCAGCGCAGCGCGAACTGGTGCACGCCGCTCAACAACGCACCGATCACTCCCGAGGAGCAGGCACGGCTCCGGGCCGGATTCGCGCTCGATGCGCGAGGTGCTGAACACCTCGGTCGCCGGGTTCCTCCACCCGCCACACGATCGCGCCACCTTCGACGACTCCGAAGAGGAACGGAAAGCGTTCTTCGAAATCATGTGGAGGAGTCCGGGCTTCTCGAAGCTCAGCAGCAACTACACCGACTTGCTGTTCGATCCCGCCGCCAACGCCGAGTGGTGCGAGTTCATCACCGGCAAAATCCGCGGCCTCGTCGAGGATCCCGCCGTGGCAGACAAGCTCATCCCAAAGGACCACCGCTTCGGCGAGAAGCGACCGCCGTTCGTGACCGGCTACTACGAGGTGTTCAACCGGCCCAACGTCTCGCTCGTCGATCTCAAGCAGACCGCGATCGTGCGCGTCACCGAAGAGGGGATCGAGACGGTGGAGGGTACGCGGCCCTTCGACATCGTGGTGTGGGCGACCGGGTTCGACTTCGGCACCGGCGCGCTCACCCGCATGGGTATCCGTGGACGGAACGGCCTCGCGCTCGAGGATCACTGGGCCGACGGCCCGAGGACCTTTCTCGGCGTCCAGACGAACGGTTTCCCCAACCTCTTCTTCCCCGGTGGTCCCCACGCCGCAGCCGGGAACAACCCGCGCTACAACGGCGACCAGGTCGACTTCATCACTGACGCCATGACGTACGTGCGCGAGCACGGCTACGACACGATCGAGGTGGACGCCGCGGCCGAGGATGACTGGACCGCCATGGTGGACAAGGGCGCGGGGAACGGTCCCTTCGGAGAGAGCAGTTACTTCTTCGGGTCCAACATCCCCGGGAAGCCGCGCAAGTACCTGCTCAACTCGGGCGGCCGGCCGAAGCTCTTCAAGGAGATCGCCAAGGTCATTGAGAACGACTACAAGTCGTTCCGGCTCTCGCGCTCGTCAGACGGTCGCGACCGGCGTCAGAGGTGAGCCGACCACTCCGGGCAGGCGGAGCGGCGGTGCGGTAAGCAGAAACCGGCTGCGATCGTGGGCGCGCAGCCACGCCGCCAGTTCATGGAGGTACCACATCTCGCCGAGCGGCACCCCGAGCTTGAAGAGGCAGAGGTGGTGAATCGGCAGGAACGAATGCCGGCTCTCGTTGCGATCGCGGCCGAGCAGTCCTTCGACGGCGTAGTTGTCCGCGACCAGCGCGGAGATCTGTGATTCGGCGATCCACTCCAACAAGGACTCGTCCCGCGCATCGAGATAGGTGCACATCATGTGGATCTTCACGGGATCCGGATCACGGTTCCACTCGAGCACCTTGGTGGCGAAGCCGGTGTGCAAGAGGAGCATGTCGCCAGGCTCGATCACCACCTGGTCCGCCGCCAGAATCTCCTCGAGCGTCGTGCGGTCGACCCCACGCCAGTCGTGCCCCAGGTGATGGGCCAGGTCGACGAGGACGCCACGCCCCTGGACGCCGGTCGAGGCCATATGCTCCAGCCCGAGGTGGCGGGCAAAGCAACGGTGGAGGCCTCCGACCCCCTCGGCGTCGGGCTGTGGCCCGACGAGATCGACTCCGGCGCGGTACCCGTTGTAATAGACCGCCTCCTCAATCCCGTCGCCGTCGGCGTCGAACTCGGCCCCGACGTGCGCCAGGGAATCCCATTGCGTCGAATACTGCAGCGAGAGGGTCACCACGTCGTCAGCCCACACGTCGACGTAGCGAGGGTCTCCCTCCTCCATCGCGCTCATGTGGACGTTGTAGAAGGTGTCGGGGTTGCCCCGCATGTCCTCGGTCGGCGCGAGGACCGGCGGGCGGCGGCGCTGGTTCAAGGCGGTCCCCCCGGGGTAGTCGAGCGGCAAACTCAGGCAGAAGCTGAGACCGGCCTCGACCTCGTGAACGCCCTGGAGCACCTTGTCGGGGGTCAGCAAGTTGATACGGCCGAGCTCGTCGTCGTCGCCCCAATCGCCCCAGGTGGAGCCCGGTGGGCGCTGCGTCCAGCGCTTCGTCATGGTTGTTCTTCCCTCCGGCATCAATGGACCGTCGGCCCGTCGTCCTGCATTGAAATGTACCGACCGGTTGGTCTAGTCTGCGAACGCGCTTCACGCCTGCCGCGAAGCGCGTTCCGGCTCGACGCGGGTGTCGAGTCCCGCGCAGGGAGGTCGCCACGGTGACACAAAAAGACTTGGTCGTTTCTGCCGATGGCCACCTGCTCGAACCCACGGATCTCTTCCGCACCCGTCTGCCGAAACACCTGCGGGATCGAGCCGTCTGGGAGGAGGACTTCGAGATTGAGCCCCTCGTTGAAGGTGGCGCCCGGATCTTCCGGCGCTTGCATACGCCTGGTTTCGAGGGTTGGACGATCTCGCGGTACCGCCAGACCGGCGGGCGGATGCCCGAAGGCGACCCCGATCAGATTCTGGACGACATGGACCTCGACGGTGTCGACATCCAGGTGATGCATCCCAACCTTTCGTTGTTCGGACTCTATTCCGACGACCACGAGCTCTCCATGGCGCACGCCCATGTGTACAACGACTACGTCATTGAGCGTTTTCAGCCGTACTTCTCGCGGCTGGCGCCGACCGCTCCCGTGCCTCTCACCGACATCGACGGCGCCGTCGCCGAGATCGAGCGGGTGGCCGCCGCCGGATTCCGCGCCATTCTCCTCCCTGCGGTGCCACCGAAGCCGTACTACGCGCGGGAGTACGACCCCGTGTGGGCGGCGGCCCAGTCCAACGGCGTCCACGTGTTCATTCACACCCAGACCGGTGGCGTGAAGGTCAACGACCCGGCCTCCACGACGCTCAAGGTGGTCATGGAATCAGCCGCCCAGGTCAATCAGCCGATGACAGAGAAATCGGCGGCAAAGCGGATGGTCACACAATGCATCTACAGCACGATGGTCCCCCAGCAGATCATGTGCGAGCTGATCGGCGGCGGCGTTCCGGCGCGCTATCCCGACCTCCACTTCGCGCTGATCGAGTTCAACGCCCACTGGCTGGCGTCGTTGGTGGGCGCCATGGACAAGTGCTGGGTCACCGGCATCGGCCAGGATGCCGACTGGTGGCTCGGCTACTGGGACGAGACGCGCCCCGCCAACGACCAGCCCAGCATGGCGCAGCTGTTCCGCCTGAACGAGAAATGGCCCTACCCGCTCCTGCCGAGCGACTACGTCCGGCGCCAGTTCCACATCTCCTTCCAGGACGATCCCGTGGCGGTCGCCTGCCGGCACATCACCGGGCTGTCGACCATCGTGTGGGGCAACGACTACCCGCACGCAGAAGGGACGTTCCGTGGGAGCCGAGAACTGATCGCGCAGCTGCTCGGCGACCTTCCGACCGACGAGCGGGCCGCACTTGTCGGTGGCACCTTGGGTCGGCTGCTCGGGTTCGAGACCTCGGTGGCCGCCTGAGCGAGCTCAGCTTCGAAGGGCGCACTGCCGTCATCACCGGCGCCGGCCGTGGCATCGGCCGCGCCTATGCGCTGCTGCTGGCGGAGCGGGGGGCTCGCGTCGTCGTCAACGACCTCGGCGGGACGATGGACGGCACCGGAGCGGACACCGGGCCGGCCGCCGGCGTGGCCGCCGAGATCGTGGCCGCGGGCGGGATTGCCCTCGCCGACGCCAGCGACGTGGCAACCGAGTCCGGCGCAGCGACGCTCGTCGGTGCGGCGCTCGAGGAGTTCGGGGACCTCGACATCGTGATCAACAACGCCGGCATCATCAGGTGGGCCGGGTTCCCGGAGGCAGACGCAGACAACCTCGCCCGGCACCTGGCGGTGCATGTGGGTGGTTCGTTCAACACGACCCGCGCCGCGTGGCCCCACCTGGTCGAACGGGGCTATGGCCGGATCGTGATGACGACCTCCACCGGGATGCTCGGGCTGGCCACCAACGCGTCGTACGCCGCGGCCAAGGGTGCGGTGATCGGCCTGGCGCGGCAGTCTGAGCGTCGCCGGCGGTCCCCACGGGATCACGGTCAACCTCATCGCACCGGCAGCGATGACACGGATGGCGGGCCAAGGATCAGGCGCCCCGGAAATGTCGCCGGCACTCGTGGCGCCGATGGCCGCCTTCCTCGCCCACGAGTCGTGCCCCGTCAGCGGCGAGATCTACACGGCCGGCTTCGGCCGCTTCGCGCGCCTGTTCATCGCGTCGACGACGGGGTACGTCCAGCGCGGGCCAGAGCCGACGATGGAAGACGTGGCCCGGAACTGGGCGGCCATCAACGACGAGACCGGCTACAGCGTCCCGGCCGACCTCACGGACTGGTCGGCCACCTTCATGGCCCACCTGCGGCCGGAGGAAACCGACCCCGGCACCTGAGAGGGAACGGCGGAGCTACTCGTCAAACAGGTCGGGCTGCACGGCGGTGATCCAGTCGTAGAGCGGCTGGAACTGGCGCCACCCGGCGGCGTGGCCGCCCGTCTGCGCGGCCGTCTTCTCGGCCACGTCACTCCTGATGAGCACGGGGGTGCCGGCGGCCTCGGCGAGCAATTGCGCCTGGCAGGTGCGCTCCATCGTGATGAACCACCATGCGGCCTCGTCGACCGAGTGTCCGACCGTGAGCAGGCCATGGTTCGCCAAGATCGCCGCCTTGGAGCCACCGAGCGCGTGGGCGATCCGCTTGCCCTCCTCGGGGTCGAGCACCGCGCCGGTGTAGTCGTCGAAAACCACATGATCGCCGAAGAAGGCGCACGCGTCCTGGGTGAGCGGATCGAGTGAGCGCTGCAGAGACGACCAGGCCTTCCCGTGTACCGAGTGCGCGTGTGCGGCAGACATCACGTCGGGGCGAGCGGAGTGGATCTGCGAGTGGATCACGAAGGCGGCGGTGTTCACGGGCCAGGTCCCGTCGACGACCTCGCCCCGGTCGTTCACCAGCAAGAGGTCCCTGACGCGGATCTGCTTGAAGTTCATCCCGAGTGGGTTGACCCAGAAGTGGTCGGGCCACTCGGGGTCGCGCGCGGTGATGTGCCCTGCCGAACCCTCGTCGAAGCCAAAGTGCCCGAACAGCCGGAAGGCTGCGGCGAGCCGCTGCTTGCGGTGCCGGCGCTCCTCTTCCGCGCTGCTGAAGTGCGGCAGCACGTGCGGTGCGCGATCGGACGGCATCAGTTCGGAGCTTACCGCTTTTGTACCGCTCAGTCCAATAAGATCACCTGATGGACTTCTCCCTCAGCGAAGCGGAACGTGACCTCGTCGGGCTCTGCCGCGACTTCGCGCAGAACGAGATCGCACCGCGTGCACCCGGCGCCTGGGAGGAGGCCCGGTGCCCGACCGACCTCTTGCGAGAGATGGGCGCGCTGGGCCTCCTCGGCATGCTCGTCCCTGAGGAGTGGGGCGGGATCGGCATGTCGACGACCGGATTCGTCGCCGCCATGGAGCAAATCGGGCTGGCCGATCAGTCCGTGGCCGCGGCATGGCAGGCCCACGTGACGATCGGCTCGCTGCCGTTGCTCCTCTTCGGCACCGACGCGCAGCGCGAGCGTTGGCTGCGACCCCTCGCGGAGGGGCGTGCGCTGGGAGCGTTCGCGCTGACCGAACCCGATGCCGGTTCCGACGCACGCGGGATCCGCACGCGTGCCGAGCCGCGGGACGGTGGCTGGCTGATCAACGGGCGCAAGTCGTTCATCTCCAACGCCGGGACCGACATGTCCTTTGGGGTGACGTTGTTGGCCCGCGCCGAGAGCGAGGAGGGCCAGGCGCCGAAGTTCGCGACCTTGGTCGTCGAGACGGACACCGCCGGGTTCACCACGGGTCCGAAGATGCGGGGCATCGGGTGGCGGGGGCTCGACACCCGCGAGCTGTACTTCGACGATGTCTGGGTTCCCGAAGGGCACCTCGTCGGCGATCCGGATCTCGGCCTCAACCAATTCCTGCGCACCCTCGAGGTCGGCCGCATCTCCATTGCCGCCTTGTCCCTCAGCCTGACCCAGGCCGTTCTCGACCTGGCCACCGACTACGCGCGTCAACGGGTGCAGTTCGGGCGGCCGATTTCGAAGTTCCAGGCCGTCCAATTCAAGCTGGCCGACATTGCGACCGAGCTCGAGGCGGGGCGGTGGCTCACCTATCGCGCCGCGTCGTTGCGTGATTCCGGTCGGCCCTTCCAGAAGGAGGCGGCGATGGCCAAGCTGAAGGCCAGTCGCGTGGCGGTGTGGGCGGCGTCGGAGGCTGTGCAGATCCACGGCGGACTCGGGTACATGCTCGACACGCCGGTCGCCCGCTTCTACTGCGACTCCAAAGTGCTCGAAATCGGTGAAGGCACCAACGAGATCCAACACCTGGTGATCGCTCGCGCGTTGGGGTGCTGAATCAGACCGCCGCGAGCCGACGGATGGCCTCCGTGATGTCGTCTCGGTCAGGCAGCCAGGCGCGTTCGAGCTCAGGTGCGTAGGGCGGGGGAGTCGCCGCGGCGCCGACTCGTTCGATCGGCGCATCGAGGTCCCAGAAGGCCTCGCGCGCCACGGTCGCCGCGATCTCGGCGCCGATGCCGAACGGAATGACCGCCTCGTGCGCAATGAGGATGCGGCTCGTCTTGCGGACCGATTCGAGGATCGGCGCCATGTCGAGAGGGGCAATCGTCCGCAGGTCGATGACCTCGACCGAGATGCCGTCGTCCGCCACGCGCTCTGCGGCGGCGAGTGCCTCATGGACCATTCGTGAGACTGACACGAGGGTGACGTCGCGTCCTGAACGGATCACGGCGGACCTGCCGATGGGGAGGATGAAGTCGGACGGTGGCTGCGGTCCCTTCATGCCGTAGAGCAACCTGTTCTCAATGAAGACCACCGGGTTCGGGTCCTGAATGGCGGCACGGAGCAGGCCGTAGGTGTCCGCCGGTGTCGCCGGCATGACGACGGTCAGCCCGGGGATGTGGGCGAGGAGGGCTTCGAGGCTCTGGGAGTGCTGGCTTCCCGAGGAGCGCCCGGCCCCGAACTGCGTGCGCACGGTCAGCGACATCGGCGCGGCGCCCCCGGTCATGAACGGCAGCTTGGCGGCCTGGTTCAGCAACTGGTCGAAACACACGCCGAGGAAGTCGACGTACATCAGCTCGACCACTGGGCGCATCCCGGCCATGGCCGCGCCGACGCCGAGCCCGACGATGGCGGTCTCGGAGATCGGGGTGTCGCGCACCCGGTCACCGAATCTGTCTCGCAGACCTCGAGTAAGCCCGAAGACGTTGCCACCCGCTCCGACGTCGATACCGGCGACGAAGACGCGGTCGTCGCTGGCAAGTTCGGCCTCGAGGGCCGCGTGGATGGCGTCCATGGTGCGGAAAACCGGCGCGTCGTCAGGCGGGCGTGGCGGTTCCGCTCGCTCCGGTCTCGCATGGAGCACGTAGTGGGTCAGCATGGAGGCGTCCGGCCCCGGGAGCCGGCGCGCCGCCTCGACCGCTGCATCGAGCTCGCCGGCCACCGCTGCCTCGAGGGCCTTGATCTCGTCGTCAGTGACTCCGGCGTCGCGGACACGGTGCTCGTGCGTCAGAAGCGGATCGCGCGCTTCCCACCCGTGGACCTCTTCGGCCGACCGGTAGCGCTGCGGATCGCCTTCGTAGTGGCCATGCCACCGGTAGGTGGCGGCCTCGATCACGACGGGGCCGCCACCGGATCGTGCGGCGAGGACCGCGCTGCCCGTGGCGGCTGCCGTGGCAACGACGTCGTTGCCGTCGACCGCGACATAGTCGATGCCGTACCCGGCGGCGCGCCGCTCGAGCGCCGCTGCGTGTTGGTCCGATGTGAGGGAAAACTCTGCGTAGCCGTTGTTCTCACAGAAGAAGATCACCGGAAGTTCCCACACCGCGGCCAGGTTCAGGGCTTCGTGGAACGCACCCGCCGCGGGCGCGCCGTCGCCGAAGAACGCCACCGCAACGCCGCCATTGAGTCGCAACTGCGCTGCCGCCGCCGCACCCACCGCGATGGGGAGGCCCGCGCCGACGATCCCGTTCGCACCGAAGACCCCGAGTTTCGGGTCGGCGATGTGCATCGAGCCTCCACAACCGCGGTTCGTGCCCTCGTCCTTGGCCATCAACTCGGCGAACATCCCGAGCGGGTCCATGCCTTTCGCCAGGCAGTGGCCGTGGCCGCGGTGGGTGGAGGTGATGACGTCTGCGGGGCGCAGCGGCCAGCACGCGCCGACCGCCGCCGCTTCCTGTCCGATCGAGAGGTGCACGAAGCCGGGGACCTCCCCGTCGCGATAGAGGGCGGCCACCCGCTCCTCGAATCCTCGGATCAGGAGCATGCGACGGTGCATCTCGACGAGCTCCGCCTTCGGGAACGGAGGCGATGAGGACCAGCTGGCTGCCACGAAACTGTAGTGTACTGGTCGGTACAAAGTGGAACCCGAAATGACCGGTCACATCGAGATCCCTGCGTCGTTCCCCGACCCCGGTGCGGTCACTGGGAAGCGCGTGGTGATCACCGGAGCCAGCCGAGGCCTCGGCGAGTTGCTCGCGCAGGCGTTCTCGCACGCAGGCGCAGCAGTGGCGCTGGTGGCCCGTACGGAGAAGGACCTGAAGGCGGTCGCCGGGACCCTGCCCGGACCGACCCTGGTCCTCAGCGGGGACGTGACGGACGAGGACTTCAACGAGGCCGTGGCCGACACCACCGTGGCCGAATGGGGCGGTGTCGATGTGTGGATCTGCAATGCGGGGATCTCGCCGATCGTCGCTGGTCCCCGCCAAACGGAGGTCTCGGTCTGGCGACGCGTCCTGGAGGTCAACCTGACTGGGGCGTTCCTCGGAGCGCGGGCCGCGACCCGTGCCATGGGAACGGGCGGCCGACTGATCTTCACGGGTTCGGTCCTCGCCGAACGCCCGCATCGCGGCCTGACGGCGTACAGCACGTCCAAGGCGGGGTTGGTCGGCCTGGCCAAGGGTCTCGCTCTCGACCTGGCCCCCGCCGGCATCACCGTCAACGTCGTCGCTCCGGGGTGGTTCGATTCGCCCC
Source organism: uncultured Acidimicrobiaceae bacterium (assembly GCA_963744225.1). Lineage (GTDB taxonomy): Bacteria > Actinomycetota > Acidimicrobiia > Acidimicrobiales > RAAP-2 > Bog-473. The sequence continues at coordinate 1,475,431 of CAVUSV010000004.1, read as the reverse complement.
TGGCGAACGGCTGGAAGAGCAAGCCCGAACTCTCGGCCGCCATCACCGCGCACACGGCGCAGCGGCGTTGGGGAACACCGGCAGACCTGACCGGGGCCTACCAGTTCCTGGCCTCCAACGCCTCCGCGTTCGTCACCGGCGCCGTCCTCACTGTCGACGGCGGCTACCTGCTCGTATGACGGCACCACGGCGGGTGGTCGCCATCACGGGAGCCGGCGGCGCACTCGGCGCGGCGGTGTCCCAGCAGCTTGCGGGCGAACCCGCCACCGATCTCGTCCTGAGCGACATCAGTGCGGCTTCCCTTGAGGAGACCGTGGCCGCCCTTCCTGAAACGGACGGGGGCGTCCAATTCAAGCTTGCAGACGTCAGCGACATCACTCAAGTGGAGTCTGTGACGTCGCTGGCTCTCGAGCGCTTCGGGCGGCTCGACGTGCTCATCAGCAACGCTGGAGTACTTTCGCCGAACGGTCGGATACACAATCTGACAACCGAGGTCTGGGAACGCGCCTTTCGCATCAATCTCCTCGGCGCCGTCAACGGCATCCGCGCCGCGGTGCCCATCATGCGCGGCCAGCAGTCGGGCTCCATCGTCCTGACGGCATCTGTCTCCGGCCTCACGGCATGGTCACACGCCGCGCCGTATTGTGCGACCAAAGCCGCCGTGATTCAGCTCGCGAAGGTGGCTGCGGTCGAGTACGCCCGCGACGGCATCCGGGTCAACTGCGTGTGCCCGGGGACCTTTCGCTCGGCGATCCACGCCGACCTTCCCCCGGCCGCACTGAGTGACATTGCATCCCGCCATCCCCTCGGGCTCGGATCCGCGACCGACCTCGTCGGGGCATACGCCTACCTCGCCAGTGATGCGTCACGGTGGACGACCGGATCGGCACTCGTCGTCGACGGCGGGTATTCGGCCCCGTGAGCCGTTACGCCGGCCCCTCGGCCCTGGTGGCGATCCCTCGCATGAAAATCTCGGCGAAGGGCTTGGCGACATCTCGAGCCGACAACCGTCCACCCGCCTTCAGCCACAAATATGTGTAGTTGTGCATCCCAAGCCAGGCCAAGGCGGTCAGCCTCGGGTCCATTTCACGAAAGTCACCGGAGTCGACGCCCGCTCGGAGGACGGCCTCAACCCGCCGTTCGTACTCCCTGCGCCGCCCACGAAACCGCTCGGCCCGGTCGCCGGTGAGGGCCGGAAACTCATGCAGGAACACCCACACATGGTCGGGATAGCGGTGGATGACGTCGAGTAGCTCATCGCCAAGCTTGGCCAGCTGCTGCGGCGGCGAGCCCCCCACCTGTGCCACACGATCCGCGCCAACCATCACCTCATCCATCACTCGATCGTGGATTGCAGCCAGCAACTCTTCCTTGGAGCCGATGTAGTGATAGAGCGCGCCCTTGCCAAGATCATTCGCGACACACAGCTCGGTGATACCCGTGGCGTGATAACCCTGCTGCGCGAAAATGCTCGCTGACGTGTCGATAATCGCTTGCCGACGCGCTTGCCATTTCGCGACTTCGTCGAGAGTCATCAGTCGCTACGGCTCGGGCCATCGGTTGTGACACTAGCGGCCCGTCCCATGGGGTCCCGCTCTCGACGAACGGTGCGACGACGTGAGGTCGCCGTGGTGATGGTCGGAGAGGCAACCCACGCAGACACGAACTGGTTTGCCGTCCTCGCCCATCACGCACTCCGCACACCCGAGAAGGCGCTCACCGTGTTCAAGGGCACGTCGACCACGTACGGTGAGACGGCGGCGTGGGCGGTGAGACTGGCCGGCGGCCTGTCCGAACGGGGCGTCGGTCGTGGAGATGTCGTCGGCATCCTCTCCTACAACTGCCCCGAGTTCCTTCAGACGATCTTCGCTGCGAACTATCTGGGCGCGATAGCGATGCCGATCAACTGGAGACTTGCGCCTCCAGAGGTTCGGTACATCCTCCACCATTCCCAAGCTCGGGCACTCGTGTGTGATGCATCACTCATCGACCTTGCGAAGGAAGCGACGACCGGCCTGGAAGTTGGGTTGGTGCGTGCCTGTGTCTCGGCGCAAGTTCAGGACGGCTGGACATCGTTGAACGAGCTGGAAGCGACCACACGGACCGCGGCGAGGGCTTCCGCGGCCCCAGACGATATCCATCGCTTGATGTACACGTCGGGCACCACGGGACGGCCGAAAGGCGTCATGATCACCCATGCCAACCTGGCTTGGAAGAACCTGGCGCACATCATTGAGTTCGGCTTTACGAGCGCCGATCTGGGGCTCGCCTGCGGACCCCTCTACCACGTGGGGGCGCTCGATCTCACGACCACCTCTCTCATCGCCGCCGGTGCGACCACGATCATTCAGCCCTCGTTCGACGCATCCGCGGTGGTTGACGAACTCGAACGGTCGCGGGTGACCACCGTGTGGCTGGCTCCCGCCATGGTCAACGCGATCATGGCGTTACCCGACATAGAGCGACGCGATTTGGCGTCGGTGCGATTGATCATCAATGGCGGCGAGAAGATGCCGATTCCGCTCATCGAGCGTCTTCAGCGGACGTTTCCCTCGGCATGGTTCGCCGATGCGTACGGCCTCACGGAGACGGTCTCTGGCGATACGTTTCTCGACCGAGACAGCGTCGTCACAAAGCTCGGCAGCGTTGGCCGTCCGTGCCTGTACCTCGAACTCGACATCTGGGACGACCGGGGGCGTTCAGTTCCTGCGGGAGAGCGAGGGGAGATTGTCATGCGTGGTCCCAAGGTCTTCCCGGGCTACTGGCGGGACTCCGACGCGACGGCGGCAGCATTCACCGGCGGTTGGTTCCACACCGGCGACATCGGGACTCGCGATGACGACGGCTACCTCTTCATCGTCGATCGCCTCAAGGACATGATCGTGTCAGGAGGTGAGAACATCGCGAGCTCAGAGGTCGAGCGTGTGCTCTATGAACACACGTCGGTGCTCGAAACGGCGGTCGTGGGGCGCCTGACGATCGATGGGGCGAGGTACCGGTGGCATTTGTCGTTTTGCAAAAGGGCGAGACCACGACCGCCGACGCACTCCTCGAGCACTGCCGCACCCAATTGGCGCGCGAGAAGGTGCCAAAAGAGATTACGTTCCTCGATGCGTTGCCGCGCAACCCATCCGGCAAGGTACTCAAGCGCGAGCTCCGAGGCGGATGACCGGACCACAGCATGCAGGCAACAGAGAGTGGCGCTCGCCACACCCAGCAACTTCCATACCCGAGAGAGTCCGCCAAGGAGGACCGCAATGATCTTCATCGTCGCAAAGCAGCCGGTGCGTCCCGAATACGCAGATGACTGGATCGACCTCGTGGCTGACTTCACGTCGGCTTCCCGGGCGGAACCTGGGAACCTCTTTTTCGAATGGTATCGAAGCGTCGAGGACCCGAATACGTACCTCCTGGTCGAAGGGTTTCGAGACGCTGCGGCAGGAGAGGCGCACGTCCAGTCGGAGCACTTCAAGGCCGCGACCGTCCAACTCCGGAAATGGCTTGCCGCCGTGCCGGAGATTGTGCATGTCGAAGCTCCCGGTGACGGCTGGGCGCGGATGAGCGAAGCCTCGACGTAGCGAGCACCGTTCCAAGCCGGCGTTGGAAGGGCACGGCCCGGAACGCGCCCTTCTGCTCGGTAGCGGAGGAGAGGAGTTGCTGCCGCGACCGTCCCGCTGAGTTTGCGGCCTGCGCCTCGCTAGCCGATGTCACTCCCATCTTCGAGCCGGGAAGTCTTCTGGCGCTTCCCCTCCAAACGGAAGAGGAAGCCCTCCACGAACTCGACCGTCTCCTGGTGTCCGGTCGACATGCCGAGCGTCACGTGTTCGATGACGAGGAACCGGGAGATGCTCGACAGCAGGACCGTGAACACGATCGGAGGGCATTGGTCTGCGCTGATTCCGTAGCGCTCGAGCGAAGCCTGAAGTCCCTCGAGTTGTTCGCAGCGGAAGCGCTCTGCCGCAGACGCAATCTCCGTTCGAATGGCCTTGCGGTGGTTGGCCAGGGCAATGAACTCCATCGTGAGGGCGGTGCCGCGGGGATCGCGACTCAGATCCCACAGCGCCCACAGGGGCTGGGCAGAGGCCAAGGCCTGAGCCTGACGCTCGAGGCCCTGCTCGGCTCGACGCCGGAACAACGCCAGAAAGAGGTCGTCCATGGTGCGGAAGTAGTAATGGACGAGCTGGGGCTTCAACCCCGCCTTGGCCGCAATCCGCCGAGACGTAACGGCCGCGTATCCGTCCTCGAGCATGAGCTTTTCGGCCGCGTCGAGCAAGGTGGCGCGCGTCTTCGAGGTTTCGGTGCCGATGCGACGTTGCACACTCACGGGTCCGCCCGTCACCGTCAGATGTACATCCCTCCGTTGACGCCAATCACCTGGCCGGTGATATAGCCGGCCTGCTCGGAACACAAGAACGAACATGCGGCCGCTATGTCCCCCGGGGTCCCGGCCCGGCCGAGGGGGACCATCTTCCCCATCGTGTCGACGCTCGGGACGTCCCCGGCGGCCTCGGCATTTCGGGCCATCGGCGTGTCGACGATCGTCGGCGGAATGGTGTTGACGGTGATGCCGTGGCCCGCCAGCTCGCGGGCCAACGCCTTGGTCAGCCCGATGACCCCGCCTTTCGACGCCACGTAGTGCGCCATGTTGGGCGCCCCGGACTGGGCGCTGGAGGACGAGATCGTCACGATGCGACCCCAGCCGGCCGCGATCATGTCCGCTACCCCAGACTGCATGCACGTGAACGTTCCCGTCAGGTTCACCGCCAGAACCCGGTCCCACTTTTCCGCCGTGATGTCGAGCACGGAGTCGAAGGACTCGATACCCGCGCTGGTCACCACGATGGTGACGGGCCCCATTCTTCGTGAACGGCCGAGAACGCCTGCTCCACGGAACCCCGGTCGGCCACATCGACCTCGCGGGCCACGACAGCGCTCCCCCCTTTCGAGAGGTCGGCCGCGGCCTCCCGGACGCCGTGGCCGTCGAGGTCGAGCAACGCCACGGCGTGGCCGTCTGCCGCCAGTTGACGGGCGATGCCCAAGCCGATGCCGGAAGCCGCACCGGTTACCACGGCCACGCGGCCCCTCACCGCGACGCTCCGGCCGGCGTGAACTCGATGTGCAGCTTGTGCAGGCCGCGGAGAACCCAGGTCGGCTCGTACTCGAAGTGGCGGGCTGACGGCGGGCCGTGGAGCTCCTCGGAGAGCCGGATGTCGCGGATGCGGTCGAGAATGCGCTCGATGCTGACACGCCCCTCCGCCCGGGCCAAGGGGCCCCCGGGACAGGAGTGGACGCCCCGTCCGAAGGCGAGGTGGGCCTTGGCGTTGGCCCGGTCGAGTCGGAACTCGCCAGGGCGCTCGAAATGCCGTGGGTCGCGGTTCGCGGCGCCGTTCAACAGCATCACCGGCGTCCCGGCGTCAATCTCGACCCCAGCGACCGTGGTCGAACGCCGGGCCAGGCGGAAGTCCGACTTCACCGGGCTCTCGATCCGCAGCGCCTCCTCGATGAAGTCTGGGATTCGCTCGGGGTGCGCCCGAAGCTCGTCCTGGAGCTCGGGGTACTCGGCCAAGTACTTCAGGCCGACCGCGAGCAGGCGGGCGGTTGTCTCCTGCCCGGCCGCGAAAAGGAATGTCGCCGTCCGCACGACCGCGGTCACCTCGGGTGTGGTCCCGTCGGGGTACGTCCCCTGGGCCAGTCGCGTGCAACACGTCGTTGCGAGGCTCACGGCGGCGGTCCTCGACGTACCTCGCGAACACGTCGTCGAGCCATCCGAGGGCATTCAGGCCGATGTCCGCATCACCCCCGATCTCACCGGGATTGCCGCTCAGCCCGAAGCCCTGGCGGAACCGCTCGTGGTCGGCTTCGGGCACCCCGAGGACATCGGCGACCACGAGCATGGCAAACGGCTGGCTGTAGGCCGCAATGAACTCGCAGTGGCCGTCCCCGATGAACTCGTCGATCTGACGATCGGCCAGGCGCCACATGAACTCCTCGTTCTCCTTGAGTCGCTTCGGTGTGAGCAACCGCATGATCAGCGTGCGCTCCTGCGTGTGCATCGGCGGATCCATGGTCACCATGTGTTCGTTCATCGGGAGCTGATCTCGGTAGCGGTCGATGATCTCCCCGACGTCATCGCCCTCCAGAGGCACCGGGAAGGACGCAAACGGACCGATGACCGAGTTGCACGACGAGAACGTCTCGGGATCGAGATAGATCGCCATCGCCTCGTCGTAGCCCGAGACGGCGACCACGCCGTGGTGGGCGGTCGGAAGCACCGGGCACTGCGACCGCAGATGGTCGAAGTACGGATACGGGTCCTCCACCAGCGACTGGTCGGAGAAGAAGTCAATCGAGTCATAGCTCGGCACGGCAGCTCCAATCAGGCTCAAAATGCTGAGCACTTGCTTAGCATCCTTCCGCCGGCCCGGTCAACGAAGAACCCACCCCATGAGGCAGCGCGCCGCACCGAGCAAGGAGGAGGAGTGGACTCGCGACGACGTGACGCAACCGGAACGTGTCACGGCATCGCCGGCACGCGAAAGCATCAAATGAGGGGGACCGGGGAAGGTACATGGAGTTCGGGTGAAAGGAGTTAAAGGTGAGCGAGACTGTTTCGATCACAGCGGCCGCCGCCGGGACAATCGGCATCGGTGGTGATTTGACCGTCAACCGACTCGGGTATGGCGCCATGCGCATCACGGGCGTGGGAATCTGGGGAGATCCACCTGATCGCGAGCAAGCGAAGGCCGTCCTCCGCCATGCTGTCGAGCTCGAGGTCAACTTCATCGATACCGCCGACTCGTACGGGCCTGAGGTGAGTGAAGACCTCATCTGTGAGGCGCTCCTGCCCTATCCCGATGACCTCGTCATCGCGACGAAAGGCGGACTGCTGCGCACGGGTCCGAATCAGTGGCCCGTCGATGGCAGGCCCGAACACCTCCGAGAAGCATGCGAGGGAAGTCTGCGGAGGCTCAAGGTGGATCAGATCCCGCTGTACCAGTTCCATCGGCCCGATCCGTCGGTACCCATCGAAGACTCCATTGGCGCGCTCGTGGAGCTGAAGAACCAGGGCAAGATCCGCCATATCGGCGTGTGCAACGTCACCGAGACGCAGCTGCGACGGGCCCAAGCCCTCACACCCGTGGTCTCCGTGCAGAACCGCTTCAACGTCGCCGATCGGAGCTCGGAGTCGATGATCGATCTCTGCGACCAGGAGGAGATGGTGTTCCTCCCGTGGGCGCCCATTTTGGATATCGAGCACAACGCAGCGGTGGCCGAAATCGCGACCCGCCACGGGGCCACGCCGAGACAAGTTGTTCTCGCGTGGCTCCTGGCGTGTTCGCCCTCGGTACTCCCGATTCCCGGTACAGGCTCGCTGGGCCACCTGGAGGAGAACATCGCCGCCGCCGGCCTGTCGCTCAGTGCCGACGAGGTGGCGACGATGAACCGATCACGGCGGTGACACGGGGCGTGCCAGCCCGTGAGCTGCCTTCGGCCGCGGGCAAGCCGAGGCGGACGTCTCGGGTCCCATGGTCGCTGGGCGTCACACCATGACAAGAGAGCCGATGCAGATGGGGATGATCGGGCTCGGTCGCATGGGAGCAAATCTCGTTCGGCGGCTCATGCGCGACGGACATCGCTGTGTCGTCTACAACCGAAGTCCTGCTCGCGTCACAGAGCTCCAGGGCGAGGGGGCCGACGGCGCGACGACCCCCGAGGAGTTCGTCGCCAAGCTCGAAAGGCCTCGGATTGCATGGATCATGGTTCCGGCCGCCGCCGTGCAGTCCACTGTTGACCAGCTGAGCTCGCTGCTCGAGCCGGGCGACATCATCATCGACGGCGGCAACTCGTACTACCGCGATGACATCGTCCGAGCGCGACAGCTGGCCGATTCTGGCCTCAAGTACGTCGATGTCGGCACGAGCGGGGGGGTCTTCGGTCTGGAGCGGGGATACTGCCTGATGATTGGCGGTGAAGCGGAGACCGTGAAGCATCTGGACCCGCTGTTCAAGACGATCGCCCCCGGTGAGGCAGCTGCGCCGGCCACTCCGAGCCGGTCGAACGCGGACGGGACGGCCCAGAATGGCTACCTCCATTGCGGACCCCACGGAGCGGGCCACTTCGTCAAGATGGTTCACAACGGGGTCGAATACGGCATCATGGCGTCCTACGCCGAGGGGCTGAACATCCTCGCCCATGCGAATGCGGGCTCGAAAGTGGGCGAGGTGGACGCAGAGACATCTCCGCTCCGGGATCCTTGGGCCTATCAGTACGACATCAACCTGACCGACGTGGCCGAAGTGTGGCGGCGCGGATCGGTGGTGGCCTCCTGGCTGCTTGACCTCACGGCTGACGCACTTGCTCGCTCTCCCCAACTCGAAGAGTTCACGGGCAGGGTGTCAGATTCGGGAGAAGGTCGCTGGACGGTTCTGGCGGCGGTCGAATCCGGGGCCCCGGCGTCGGTGCTGTCGACGGCGCTCTTCGGCCGCCTGGTCGCGCAGGGAGAAGCCACATTTGCGAACAAGCTGCTCTCCGCCATGAGGTCTGAATTCGGTGGGCATGATGAGAAAACTCCGTAGCTCGGCGAGATCCTTTGACCTGCTGGCAGAGGGCTGCCGCTCAAGCCCGGTCCTGCACTGCGACTCTGTGCCTTTCGGGGCCGCTGAACCCCGAAGCCACGGATGTGAGAATTCCGGTTCCTGCTGCTTGAGCAGGTGAGCGCATCCGCAGCCAAGTGCGGTACGAATTGAGCGATGGCCCCGTCCGGAATGCAACGCCTTCTCGACGCGGAGAAGCAAACCACCCTTGCTCGCATTGAGGCGCTGAAGGCTGAAGTCAATGACATCGTTGCGGGTTCGGTTGACGGCACTACTGACGACGAGCACGACCCAGAGGGATCGACCATCGCCTTTGAGCGGGCGCGCGTTTCTGGACTGCTGGACCAGGCATGTGCGTATCTTGCGGAACTTGATGGAGCGCTGGGCCGGATCACGGACGACACTTTTGGCGTGTGTCAGCGGTGTGGAGCCGCGATCCCGCCCGAACGTCTGACAGCACGACCGGCGGCTCGCACGTGCGTCCTGTGCCCACCGAGTTCTGTCCCTCGGTTCTAACGGGGGACGGACACGGGAAATGCCCCCGACGCAAAGCGTCAGGCGCCGACTTCCGAGGTCAAGCGGCGCGGGGCGTGATCCGGGCTGCGACCGTCTGCCGCACCTTCTCGGCGACAGAGGGCGCCACCTCCAGAATCTGCCGGAACTCGCTCGGCGTTCCGGCGAAGAGGACGGTGTCGGTCACGGTGGTCACCGTCGCGTTCCTGCGCCCCCGGCCGCGTTCTTGCAGCAATGCCATCTCTCCAACGAGGTCGCCCCGCCCCAAGGTGGCAATTGGGTGCCCACCCTGGCTGACGACGGCTTCGCCTTCGACCAAGATCATGAACTCGTCCCCGCGGGCACCCTCGTGCACGAGCACCCTCCCAGACGGAACATGCAGCTCCGTCAACAGGCGACTGATGGCGGCCAGCTCCGACCGGCTCGCATCTGCGAACAGGGGCAGGTCGCGTAAGTCATCTCTGATCAGGCGCATAGTGACTCCTTTTGCTCTTCCCTCTTCCAGAGTGGCGGTTGCGATAGACATCTGTCAAGCAGCTAGAAGAGATACCTTAGATCGTATTATACGATATTAGGCATCGAGCCGTGACGCTCTGCTCGACTGGTGCGTCCCGCAGCCGTGTGACGACACCGAATCAGGTCTCGCGTGGTCCCTCGTCGTTGGGGTCGACCAGATCGGGCAGACGCTCCGCTCGGCGGCAGACGGCACTCAGCGCGAGGCGCTCTGGCCCGGCGAGTCGTGGCCTTTCATTGGCCACTTGTTCGACGCTGGAGCGCGCTCAAGCCCGGCTGGCGATGGACTCTGCTCGCCGCCAGAGTCATTTGTCTGTCAGCGGCGCGCTCAACCACTCGCAAGGAGCGCCTTCGCACGACGGCGCCGAAACGCGAACACGCTGCCTGCAGTCCCTACCCCGACAACAGGAAGAAGGATCGCCAGGGAGGCTTCGGGGGTTGCGACGGGCGGCCCAGGGGCAAAGGCGAGTATGTACCCGTCGAGGTTCGTCACGTACATGACTCCGCTGGAGATCTCCGCCGGCCCCCAGAAGTAGTTGCCTGACGGCTCGGTGTAGCTGAAGAGGTTCTGGCCGTTGGTGCCGTCCATGACCATGGCCTTATCCCCCGCGTTCACCTCCACGATGCCCGGCGCGGAGGTGACCGCACCGAGGACCCGGCCGTCGAGGCAGTCCTGCCACGCGGGCCGCGCCTGTGTCCGGGCTGAGTGCGCTCAATGAGCCGGCGCAGGCCTGGCCATTGATCTGCCCCGCATCTCCGCCCACAAACAGGTGCGTCCCGTCCCAGGCACTCGGGGCCAGGAAGTCCTGTGCGCACGGCACGCAGTCCTCGCCGGGCGTGGCGAAGTAGTGGGTCCAGACAGGGCCGGCGGCCAGGTTGGCGCGTCGAAATGCGTAGTAGTAGCCGTTCTTGTTGATGGCTCCCACCATGGGCACGTGCTGTCCGCCAATCGTGGCGGTGAAGAGCGTCGGCGTTGCGCCGAAATCCGCGTCGCCGGCACCGGAATTCGGACCAGTCTGCCAGGCATCTTGTACGGTCAGCGTGGCAGGATCGAGACGGAGCATGGCCTCTTGATAGGGCTCGGGCTGAGCGCACGTACCGTCACCATTCCCGGTGGAAACAAAGACTTCACCGGTGGTCTCGTCGATCGTGGGAGAACTCCAGATGGTGGCCCCCGTGCACCCGTCGGGGACCGCCGTGAACGTGGCCGCCGTAGATCCCGTCCCGGCGTCGATACGAAAGAGCTTGCCGGCGACAAGAGGGCAGTCAGCTACGGAGGCCAGGCCGATATAGATACTGCCGTTGTAGAGCGCCGGTGAGCCCCACACGAAGCCCGCTGACGACGAGGCCAGTTGGGTCTGCCAGAGCAGAGTGCCGGTCGATGCGTTGAGCGCGAGGAACTGACCCGTGCCACCACCCACGAAGACGGTGGGGATCCCGTTTACGGTTGCCACCGTTGGTGTGCTGTCGGGACCGACATTGCCGGCGCACGACGACGGCGTGGTCCCGAGTTGATACGTCCAGAGGTCGGCTTGCGTGGTCTCGCTCGTGGCATGCAGGGTGCCCTGCCAATCGGACCAGTAGACGACACCACCTGAGTCGATCGGCTGGGTGGTCCCACCCGGGAACCCGGGATGAGCACTCCATTGCAGCGCGAGGCCCGGTGCCGTGGCCGCCGTAATGATCGACTCGCCTGCGGAGAAGCCGTCACGAGCGTTGTCATGCAGGTAGGTGGTCGTGACCGCAGGATCGGCCGATGCGGGAAGAGGCGGAAGTGACAAAGCGACGACGGCAACCAGTGCCAAGAGAAATCCGAAACGAAGACGCGTCGCGGCTTGCTTCCAACACCCAGGTTGCCTCACAGCACTCAGGCTGATGCACGGTGGGTGACGGAACAACCCTCGGCGCGCGATCATTCGGTGAGCCCCAGGTGTCGATTGCGCGAACAAATCGCCAGGAACGACTCCGGCCGTGGGATTTTCGTAGGTTAGGAGTGGGTAAAGACCCAGGGGATGCGCCGTCAGGGCGAAATGTCACAGCGAATCAAGGGGGATGCCATGTCGCCGGTCCGTTTCAGCAGAGTCTTCGTGACCATGTCTCTGCTGCTGTTCGCCAGCATTGCCCTCGTGAGTTCAGCAGGTGCTTCAGCTGACGCCGCGGTCACTCCCCCGGCGGCCAGTCCAGCGCCCCAGTGCACATTTAACGGAAGTTCACTCCCGCTTGTGTCGGGAGTGTCAGCGGACAGCAAGATTGTCATCAAATGCACAGGTTTGCCCGCCTTGCACCCCTACCTGTTTGTGGGGACCAGTTTGCTCCTCGGGATCGATCCGGCGGCTGCGCCGCTACTGTCCGGTCAGCTTGTTTCGTTGCCCGGCCTCCTGGCCTTGCTGTCAGCTCTCCCGGAGATCGACCTTGCGTCTGAGGCCTTGCCCATCTCCGACCTTTCCGGAAACTTGAATCTCACTTGGACCGTGCCGACGTTCCAGCCCCTCGACCCGAACGCCAGCTGTCCCCCAACTCAACAAGAGGCCAATTCCGGACTGATCGGCTGCGCTGTGGCGATGATCGACCTCACAACCTTTAAGCCCGTGGCCGCTGGAAGTGCAGTCTTCGAATATTCGGGGTTCCCCTTGCTCCCTCCGAATCCGACGCTGGCCCTGTCAACGTCGACGGCGGTTCCGAATCAGACTGTGTCGGTCAGTGATGCCCCCGGAACGACGACCTATTGGTGGTTGTCTACGTTGGCCGAACTTGAGGCGGCACTCGGAGGAGGGGCGAGTTCGCCTCCGGCGGTGACGGTGACCCTCGTGGACCCACATGGCACTGCGGTTCCGGTGGTATCGAATGTCCGTGTTACGCCGGCAACCTACAACGCAAGAACTTTCTCACCGCCGAGTCTCTCGGGGAACTTTTCGGTCCCAGCCACTGCGGCGGGTCCGGAGACCGTCAATGTTCGGCTGGGCGGCACACTCGCCGGGCTGCCGCTGAGTAACAGTGCGTCGGCTCCCCTCTTCATCAACACGCCGCCCACGACGAACGTTATCATCCCGTCCAACGGGGCGACGCTGTCGGGATCGACTTTGCTTGACGCCTCCGCGTCGAACGCCACGAGCGTCGAGTTCCGGCTTTTCGGCGGCATCTACGGCTATGCCGCCCCGGTGGTCTGCACGGCCACGCCGACTCTCTACGGATGGTTGTGTGTTTGGAACACGGTGACGGTGCCCAACGGCTCATATGTCTTGTTGTCTGAGGCCTTCAACTCTGCCGGGCATGGATTCAGTTCGGGCGTCTTTATCACTGTCAAAAACTGACGGGCCCGCACACGGTCGGTCCATGCTCATATGCCTTCTCCCGAGGGATGCTGATGCATCTCACCTGCTGAAGCTGCACCGCTCGCAGGCGGATCGCTGGGGAAAGTCGCTTGACCGCTGCAGCGCGTGGTCAATTCTCCGAACGGTCGCGTTCGCCTGGCGGCGTCCGCACGACGGTACGACCGGTCGTCTCACGCCGCTCGAGCGCTTCGAGTTCGGCCGGGACCGCGGCGAAGTCAATCTGCCTGCCGATCACCGGTCGAATCGTTCCGGCCCGGGCCAGGTGTAAGACGTGGTTCCAGATATCGACGCCCTGCCCAGTGGAGAGGAAATTCATCCCGAACGGGCGAGTCGTCCGGGGCGAGTCGACGAATGCGAAGCAGACCCCGACCAGATCAAAGTTCCCGTAGATGCTCGGTTGGATCGGCAACGGACGCTCCTCCGCTTCGATCCCGGAGGCAAACCCGATGATCAAGTGGCGGCCGTTGAACGTCATGACCCGAAACGTCTCCGTCGTCACCACGCCACCGACGGTGTCGAATGCCACGTCGACTCCCCGTCCGTTGGTGACATCGTCAACGAAGGCGACGAAGTCTTCGTTGCGGTAGTTCACGCCGTAGTCGGCTCCCAGGGTTCGGCAGAAGTTAACCTTGTCGTCGGTTCCTGCCGTGGCGATCACCGTCGCACCGAACGCCTTGGCCAGTTGGACGGCAGCGGACCCGGCGCCTCCAGCCGCAGCATGGACGAGCACGACGTCACCCGGGCCCACCCGTCCTCGGACGCGCAGCGCGAGGTAGCTGAGCAGGTAAGGGAAATACATCGCTACTGCCTCGGCCGTGCTGAGCCACTCGGGGACCTGTTGGATACTCGCTCCGTCGAGCAGGGCCGCCGACGCATAGGCACCCTGTGCCCCCGTGGCCACGCCGACGACACGACGGCCAAGCAACGCCTCACACCCCGGGCCGGCCGCCTCGACCCTGCCGGCCGCCGCCATGCCGACAACGAACGGGGGTTCAAACTTCAGCAGACCGTAACGACCGCGGATGGTGTCGATGTCGTTGAAGTCGAGGCAAAACGCCTCCACAGTGATCCTCATCTGGTTGGCACCCGGCTCGCCAATCTCCACAGTCTGGATTTCGAGGACGTCCGTGGGCGCGCCCAGCCGGCTGACCACCCATGCCGTTGCTGTGGTCGCCGTCATCGGGAGCTTCCATAGGTGACGGGCAGCTGCTTGATCCCGTTGAGCCACGACGAGCGGAGGCGACGAGGCGGACCTATCAACTTCGTGTCGCTCAGCTCGTCGGCGATCACGTCGAACATCACCTTCAGCTCGAGTCGGGAGAGGTTGGCCCCGATGCAATAGTGGGAGCCTCCCCCGCCGAAGGTCACGTGGGGATTCGGCGAGCGGCCGATGTCGAACCGCCCGGGGTCGTCGAATACCTCCTCGTCGAAGTTGGCGGAGGCGAAGTACAGGCCGACCCGTTCGCCCTTGCGCACCAAACGGCCGGCCACCTCGGTGTCCTCCTTGGCCGTACGTTGCAAGACCACTGCGGGCGAGGCCCAACGCAGGATCTCGTCGACCGCTGCCGCGGGCCGTTCGAGCCGCCATCGTTCCCACTGGTCGGGATGCTCTAGAAACGCCACCATGCCGTGGGTGATGGCCTGGCGGGTGGTCTCGTTGCCGGCGACGGCGAGGATCATGAAGAAGAACGCGAACTCTTCGCTGTTCAGGCGTTGGCCATCTGCGTCCGGTTGCACGAGTCGGCTGGTGACGTCCCCAAGATCATCATTGACCCGTGCCTCGGCGGCGGCATGGGCGTAACCGAACATCTCGACAACGCCCGAGAGGTCGGGGCTGGCGTACTCCGGATCTTCGCTGCCAGCCATCTGATCGCTCCAGCGAAAGAGTTGCTGTCGATCGTGGTCGGGGATGCCCATCAGGCCAGCAATGGCCTGCAAGGGCAGATGTCGGGCGACGTCGATTACAAAGTCGCCGGTGCCGTCATGCTTGGCTGCCCAAACGATCCGGTGAGCTCGTTCGCGCAGGTCGTCCTCCAGGCCGGCCAAGGCGCGCGGGGTGAAACACCGATTTCCCACCCTGCGAACCCGGGTGTGCCGCGGTGGGTCCATGCAGAGGAGGAGGTCCTTGGTGGATTCGCCGGTGGGATCGGACTCGTCCAGTCGGCGAACGAAGGCGGAGTTGGCTTCCACCGACCACCCGAGTCCCCTGGTCACAGCCGTCACGTCCGCGTGGCGGGTCAGCGCCCAAAATCCGGTATCGCCGTATCCCGCCACGGACGGTTGCGGATTCCACCGGATGGGTTGATTCCGGCGCAGCCAGGCGAACTCGCCCAGGGGCAGATGATCGGCCAGCAGGTCGGGATCGCTCAGATCGAGGCGAGCGTCGACGGGCGTGGAGGGCAAGACGGCGAACCTCCTTCCTTGACACCGTTTGGTTTCTCGACCGTAGATTTTGATACTGGCTGGTGTCAACTAGGCTGGCTCCAAGATGGAATACCAGGTGAAGATGCCCTTTCGGGGGGTCAGCGCCGACGATCGGCGCCTCGATCGACGGAGCCGGCTGGTCCGGGCGGCCTTCGAGATCGCCGGAACCGAGGGCGCGGGCGCACTCGGCGTCGGTCGCGTCTGTCTCACCGCTGGCCTGACCAAGCGATACTTCTATGAGAGCTTCGCGACGCTCGCCGAGCTCGAGAGCGCGGTCGTCGACCATGCAATCGCCGTGATGTCGGAGCGTGTCGATCCGTTCCGGCCCGCCGAGCCCGGCGGGCCGCCTCAAGCGTGGCTCGAAGCGTTCGTCGGCGCATTGGTGGACGACCAGTGTCTTGCTCGGGTGTTACTCGCCGAGACCCACGGCGGCGCGCTCAGCCCGTTTCGGCAACAGATCATCGACGTGGCAATCGCTGGGATGGCACCGCCTGAGTCGGACCCGCAGGCGGACCTTCAGGCTCGCCTCGCCGCCTACGCGCAGATCGGCATTCTGAGCGAGCTATGCCTGGCGTGGCACCAGGGGCGATTGGCGATGGAGCGGGCGACACTTGTCGACGCGCTGGCTGACCTGTTTGTCCGTGTTGACGCAGCTCGTTCTGGCGTTCTCAGCAGGTCGAGCCGCTGAACCGCTCACGCGGCACGCGCATTTTCCAACACGAGGGCGACCCCTTGCCCTGACCCGACGCAGACGCCGAGGACACCGAAGCGAACCTGTCGCATGCTGAGTTCGGTGGCCAAGGTGAGGACGTATCGGGTCCCCGATGACCCAAAGGGATGGCCGATGGCCACCGCGCCGCCGTTGGGGTTCAAGTGGTCGTCGGGCACCTCGAATCCGTCCAGCTGGTGTCGGAGCTCCCGCAACACCCCGAGGGCCTGCGCTGCAAATGCCTCATGCACTTCCCACACGTCAATGTCGGTCGGTGCCAAGTGGGCTCGTTCAAGCGCCTTCGCAATTGCGAAGGCGGGAGCGATCCCCATGAACTGCGGGTCGAGGGCATGGGTCGCCGAAGCCACGACCCGCGCCAGCGGCGCAACACCAAGGGAATGGGCGGCCTCGCGGGACGCCAGAACGACGGCACTGGCGCCATCGCTGAGCGGCGAGGAATTGCCAGCCGTCATCTGAGTGGTGTTGGGCTGGGGCGGGAGCTCGGCCAGCTGCTCAGCGGTGGTTTCGCCTCTGATGGTCTCGTCGTGGGCGAAGGTGCGACCCGGCTCCTTTTTGGTCCCCGGGATCTCGATGGGTTGGATCTCCGCGGCCAGGCGACCCGAGTCACGGGCGGCGGCAGCGTGGTGGTGGGAGCGCAGCGCGAAGGCGTCGATCTCCTCGCGGCTCAGCTCATAGCGGTCGGCGACGTTCTGCGCCGTCTTGATCATCTCCACGTAGGCGTTGCGAGCGAGCAGATCTGGGTTAGGCGGTCCGCCGGCCCCGGCCCACATCGTGTCGAGGAGAAGGACTGGTCCCCTTGGGCTGAACGGCGCGTCACCCTTCATATTGGCCCAGCCCGAGCGCGACATGGACTCGACCCCGCCCGCGACGCCAACCCCGAGTTCGCCGCTGCGTATGGCGTGGGCGATGAAGATGGCGCCTGTGAGCGACGACGCGCAGAAGCGGTTGACGGTGACTGCGGGAACCGAATCGGGGAAGCCCGCGGCAAGCGCGCCCCAGCGGGCGATGTCCCCCATTCCCTCGTGGGCCACGTTGACACAGCCGGCCGTGATGTCTTCGACCTGGTCAAGCGGGACACCGACACGCTCGCACGCGGCCACCATCGTCTGCCCGAGCAGGTCATCTGTTCGAAGATGCGAGAGCGATCCCCCGTAGCGGCCGACGGGGGTACGCACCCCTCCGAGGATGAAAGCGTCGGTCACGAGGCCAGTGTTGCGTCGAGGGTGATTTCAGGGACGCCGGCGAGCGCACGGCTGACTGGGCACCCCGCCTTCGCCTCCTGCGCGTGCGCTACGAAAGCGACTTCGTCGATACCGGGAACCCGACCGGTAGTGACCAGTTCGATCTTGGTAATGGTGGGCACGCCGTCCACGGGCCTCAACGTGACCGTGGCGTCGGTGTGTACCAAATCGGGAGGACTGCCCGCCTGGGCCAGGATGTTGGAAAGGGCCATCGAGAAGCAGGCGGCGTGGGCGGCGGCGATCAGCTGCTCGGGGTTGGAGCCGGGGCCGTCCTCGAACCGGGACTTGTATGTGTACCCCCCGCTAATCGTGTCACCTGCAGTGAACGACCCGGTACCTGTGGGAACGTCGCCCTTCCATTCCGCGCTGCCCCTTGCTGGCATGTCAGCCTCCTTGGTCGTGCCGAGATGTTCTCGGTCTAGTCGCCGCACGAGCGGTCCCATTCGCCCTCATGCCTTGCTGCCGACACGCTGCAGAAGTCACATGCGCAGAAGGGGAACCCGCGCGCCCCGTGACCCAATTACCGAGGTTCGGACTCTTCGGACCGTCCCGAAGACGCTGTCCGCAACCGCTCGTCGTCGAACACAATCTCGACCAGGGGGCTGTGTGCGAACCACTCGTCGAAGCGCTGGCGTTGGCTGACCCGTGCCGCGATTTCGGGCCGGTTTTGCAGGTCGAGGACGGCCGAAATCACCCGTCGCCGTGTCGCCTCGTCGACCGGCGCCGCGGTCGCGGGCAGATCGGCCGTAACCCCGTGCTTGAGATGCACGATGAACCGTGGATGGGCGCGCACGTTGGCGTACCAGCTGCGAGGGGCGGGCATGCCGGTCAGGTACCAGCGACCTTCGACGCGATGAAACCAGACCTCGATGCGGCGCGGGATGCCGCTGCGCCGGCCCCACGTTGTGATGTCGATCGTGCGCTCGGCTGCGGAGGACTCCGGCCCGATGTCGAGGGCGCGGACTACCGCGTCTTCCACGGTCATAGTCCGCTCCGTCGCTCGGCGACCTTCATCGCTGGCCTCCTGACCGTTCAACCGGCCGACGCGACGAACCGTTCTGGCGTCTCATAATTGCTGCTGGTTACGGTCCCGTCAGGGGTGGCCAGCTCAGGATGGGTCCGACACGTGTCGGCGACCAACTCCCGAGAAGCCGTACGAGCGTCGTACGGACAGACCAGCGTCACAGGCCACGACGCGAAGGCCAGGTTGATGATCGATTCGTACCGCATCCAGTTCGCGATTTCCGTCTGGGACCTTCCCTGCCACACGGGCTCCCCGATCACCCGGGTCCACGTGGATCCCACCGCCTGCGCTAACCGGAAAAAGGACCGGTAACGTTCGCACACTTCTGCCGGAGTGGTGTACCAAGCCGCCGAATCTCGAAATTCGACCGTGCCGCCGGCTCCGCCCAACGCTTCCTTGATGGCGTTCAACTGAGGTCGCGGCGCAACAACCAGAGAAAGCCGCGGCTCCTCCTGGGAGCGCAAGAAGTCGGACGCGAACTGCGCCAGCTCATTCTCGGATCGGTACATGAAGGCCCGGTGGCTCAGCATCGGTCCGGGCTCGCTCGCTGGTTCCCCGCCGGCGAGTGCGAGGTAGTCCAGGCTCACGCCGAGGGCGCCGGCGAGGGCAACAAGGCTGCTCACCCTGACATCGCTTCGCCGCCCGGTCTCGATCTGGGTGATCGCCGACCAGCTCAATCCGCTTTCGTGGGCCAGGGTCTCCCGACTCCAGCCCAGCCGCCCGCGGGCTGCTCGGACGGCTGCGGCCACCCGGATCGTGCGCTCTCCACGTGCTGCCATCTCACGCCCTCCCGCTGGGCTGACTCTACAGGTCATTCATTTGACGGTGTCAAATGACACTGTCAGACGATAACATAGTGCCAGTCTTTGTTTCATGCTTCACCGAGGAGGTCTCCGCAGCATGGATTCCATCCCGAATTTCTGCGTGCGCCAGTGCGACGAGAACCTCTGGAACTCAAACTGGCAGCGAGGGGTCCAGGAGAGTTTGAGAGCATCACTATTGATCGAACTGCCGTCGACACGAATCATCGAGTTGTCGAGTCCGGCCGCTGAACTACTGGGGGTGGTCCGGGCGGACGATGTGCAGCTCAAGGATCTTGTGTTCGCTGACCGCCAGATCTCGACTCCTCGCGCCAGCGATCTCCTTGCGACGGGAGTACTGGAGACCGTCCATGGGCAATTCCGCTTCAGGCGCCCGGATGGAGTCGTTGTGGGCGCCTGGTGTTGGGCGCGAGCGATCCGCTCGCCACACGGGGCGGACCTCGGTCTCGTCGGCATCCAGGCCGCGGTGGGAAGCGATGGTTCCAATGATGCCGTGGTGAGCGCGCCGGTAGTGAGCGTGCTGGCAGACGGGGCAACCCTGGGCGATCCCCTGGTCGGGTTGAGGCTCGACGAGCGCTGGCAGGTGGAGAGGGTTACTCCACGTTCCCCGAACCGCCCTGACCCTTTGGACGTTTCGCCCGGGGCCTTCGTGCTCGACCTTGTCGACCGACAGCAGCGCACCGATCTTCTCGGCGCTTTCGCTTTGGCAACCACCGGAGTCCCGGTCATCGTGCGGCTGCAAATGATCTCCGGAGAGGGCACGACCACGAAGCTTGTTTCCGCGGTGGTTTCCCTCGACCGGCGTCACGAGGCAGCTCTTTTCGTCCTCGAGCTGTACACCGTCGAGGATCCGGTCACGTACGAAGACGCGGCCCGGGCGATCGAACTCGAGCTTCGCCTGAGTCGGATCGACGCAGCGATACGCCGCGCTGAAGTGTTGGCCGGATCCGACGGCCTGATAGACGCGTTCGGCATACCAGAACTCGATGGATTGTCGGATCGTCAAATCGAGATCGTTGCGCGCCTTGTCCAGGGGCGGCGAGTGCCGGACATAGCCCGGCACATGTACCTCAGCCAGAGCACGGTGCGGAATCATCTCGTTGCCGTATTTCGAAAGTTCCATGTGAACTCACAAGCTGAGCTCATCGAGACCCTGCGGCGACTCAGTGAAGCACGCCGGACCGCGACACTTGCCGGGGATCCTTCGTCGAGCAGCAAAGGGGCCGGTCCTTCGGACCTGCCCGGACCTTCATCCCCCTAGGGGGATTGAGCCTCCGACCTTCGGGTCATGAGAAAACCGGATTGGATGATTGGTTGCATCTTCCGGTAGTCCTTGCCCTGTTTTCGGAAGGTAAAGGCGAACGGCTCAGCAGGGTCATGTGATACGGAACTTGGCTCTGGTTGCCATGACGAGGAGTTTGAGCCGGGCCATTTCTGTGGTCCGCCGAGGTGACACCAATCACCATCAAATGTTCTAGCCCTGTTGCCGATAATGAACTCATCGGCTCTATGGATCCATGATCTTGACGGAGCTCGGTCAGTCGATTGCAACACACACTTGCGTGCGCGTACCACCCACCACCACGACGTGGACCTTTCGAACCATGACACACTTCGTTATCGACGCAGCAGCGCCGCAGGACGGCCTCGACGTCCCGCTATGCGACGTAGGGTGAGGTCAATGCGATTGTTATTGGTCGCTCCGCCGGGAGCTGGCAAGGGAACTCAGGCCGCCAAGTTGGCCGAACACTACGGAATCGCGCATTTGTCCAGCGGAGAACTCTTGCGCCAACAAGTTGCGGCGGATACTGAAATCGGGAGAGCGGCTGTCGACTACCTACGGCGCGGCGATCTTGTGCCCGATGCGCTGATCTTTGAAATGCTGGCTGAGCCAATACTCCAAGCAAGTCGAAGCGGCGGATACGTGCTCGATGGTTTCCCTAGGAACCTGCGGCAAGCCGAAGCTGCATACCAAACGGCGAAAGAAGTAGAGGGGATCGAACTCCAGGCCGTGGTCCATCTCGCCGTCAGTCCTGAGGAACTGACACGACGGCTGCTTGCTCGAGCCGAACGAGATGGGCGAATTGATGATTCCGCGGAGATCGTCAAACACCGGTTAGAGGTCTACGTTGTCGAAACCGAACCACTCCTCGATTTCTATCGTGAACGTGGTTTGGTCCTTGACATCGACGGTGAGCAAGACGAATGGCACGTGTTCTGGCATATCGTGAGTTCAGTCGAGTCTCGGCGAGTAGCTCATCGTCAGTGATTGCCCCGTAGGCGTTTTGTCTTGAGAATCGGTGACTCGGCGAACTCGACCGGCGTGCGCATGCCGAGGGCGGGGTGGGGACGGTAGGTGTTGTACTCGTCCCGCCAGTCTGCGACAAGTACTTGGGTTTCGAGCAGGCCGTCGAACTGCCCGATGGCGAGCAGCTCGTCGCGCACGGACCGGTGCCCTCGACAGCTTCAAGTCGCTCCCTCAAGAAGAACGGATGTCTGAGCTCCCGATCAATCGATCGTTCGATCGCGTCGCTTCGCCAGCCCCGTGCATCGCTCGATTGAGATCGTACATATAGTCGCTGGGTAACACCGGTACGCACTGACGAGCATCTAACAGGAGGTGCCGTGAGTACTCAGCATGAGATCCGCGACCCAAGGACGCCGACGACCACCCCAGCCGCCGTTCGAACGCATGTCCCATCGCGCCGAACACACAGGAGCGAGGCCACGGTGGCCCAGGCTCTTCGGCCATTGGTGCAGGGGGTCTTGGGCACACGTCTTCCTGTGCGCTTCGAATTCTGGGACGGGAGCTCGATTGGATCGGCTGACGGAGTGGCAACCATTGTCCTGAGTTCGTCAAACGCCGTTCGACGGCTGCTCTGGTCTCCCGGCGAACTCGGCTTGGCTCGAGCCTTTGTCTCGGGCGACCTCGAGTTTCGCGGAGACCTCGACAACACCTTGAAGGCCCTCCACGCTGTCGCCCCGCGGGATTTGCACCTGGGACTACCCGTGTTTGTCAAGACTTTCGCCGCTGCATGGCGAGTCGGTGCCATCGGCCCTCCATTGCCCCGACCGACCGCAGAGGCGAAACCTCGAGGGATCCGACACTCAAAGGAGCGTGACGCACAGGTCATCAGCCACCACTACGACGTCGGCAATGACTTCTACCAGTTTGTGCTCGGTCCAAGCATGACCTATTCGTGTGCGCGATTTGTCACGGAGACTATGTCTTTAGAGGCGGCCCAGGAGGCCAAGCACGATCTGATCTGTCGCAAGCTGGGTCTGCACGAACGGCCTGGCATGCGCCTCCTTGATGTCGGCTGCGGATGGGGAACGATGGCGCTGCATGCTGCCAGCCGCTACGGGGCCCGGGTCGTCGGCATCACCCTCAGCAGCGAGCAGGCAGAGTTGGCGCACCAGCGTGTGGGCGAGGCCGGACTCCAGAGCAAGATTGAGATCCATCTTTTGGACTACCGCGACCTAACCGGCGAGAGGTTCGATGCCATCTCCTCGATCGGCATGTTCGAGCATGTTGGGCGGTCGAAAATGGCCACGTACTTCGAGACCATGGAGCAACTGCTCACTCCAGCCGGGCGTCTCCTCAACCACGCCATCTCGAGTATTGGCGGCTCTCGAATGGGTCGAGGGTCGTTCATCGGGCGCTACGTGTTCCCTGACGGCGAACTGATCGACGTCGGCGAAGTGGTCCGTGTCATGGAACAGTCCGGCTTCGAGGTGCGGGACGTCGAATCACTCCGCGAGCACTATGCCAAGACCCTACGAAATTGGATCTCCAATCTTCAGCGCCACTGGAACCAAGTGGTCACCCTTGTCGGAGCAGAGCGCGCCAGAGTCTGGCTGCTCTACATGGCCGCTTCGGCCAATGGCTTTGATGATGGGGGCATCTCTGTCCACCAAGTCCTCGGCATCACGCCTACACCGGGTGGCGAGAGCAAGATGCCTTCGACACGGAATAGCTGGTCATGATGAAGCGATCTGGCATGGCCAACCGCCAGCACCATTGGATCCGATAACAAATCCTCCTTCCAGATGAGCCGCACGCGCTGGCCGAGTTGCAGCGCAGCGTCGGTGTGGGCGGCGCTGATTTCCTCTGTTGGCGCCATTGATGAGGACCGTCTTGTCGGTGCGTGGCATCGTTGAGTTCTTTGCCTCGTTCACCAGGTTCAGGCGGCCCGGACGACTTCGTAGGTGAGGTGGCTGAAGGTGTGGCCGATCGCCTCGGCCTTGAGGAGGCGAAGCGACGTCTTGTCGGTGGTCTCGCCGAACAGGTGCTCGCCGCTGCCGAGCACGACCGGGAAGACAATCAGTCGGATCTCGTCAACGAGGCCCTGGTCCATGAGTGCCTGGACCAGCGGGCGGCTGGCGTAGACGACGATGTCGCCGTCGAGGGCCTCCTTGAGTTTGGTCACCTCCGCGATGACGTCACCCCTGAGGACCGTCGCGTTGGTCCACACCGGGACGGTGAGCATCGACGAGACGACGTACTTGGGCAAAGCGTTCAACCTGTCTGCCCAGGGCCCGGTCGCCGTGGACCACCGCGAGCCGAAGTACTGGTCGCTTCGTCGGCCCAGCAGCAGTGCCGACGCGGTCCGGGCCTCAGCGAACTCGACATCGGCCCACTTCTCGCGGTCATCGCCCACGTGCGCGCCGAACCAGCCTCCATGCTTGGAGCCCTCCTCGCCGGTGGGGTCTTCCACGACCCCGTCGAGTGTGACGTTCTGGCTGATCACAATTCGTGCCATTGCTGTACCTCTTCTCCTGGTTGACGTCGTCCGCGCGGCCATCGCGCGAACATGTAGACACCACACGGCCAGCAGACTGATCGGGGGTCGACCGATGACTTCAGCGCCGCGCCGGTGTCTATGCAGTGGGGACGCGTACGACGAACGCGAACGACGAAGACGGACGACAAGGGCGAACGTGGCGACTACACAGGGTTTGCTGGGGCGATGACGACCGATCTGATCTCACGGGCGCGGGCCGGAGACGACGACGCGTTCAGGGCCTTGACCGAGCCGCATCGGCTGGAACTACAGGTGCATTGCTACCGGATGCTGGGGTCCATCCAGGACGCCGAGGACGTCCTCCAGGAAGTCATGCTGGCCGCCTGGCGCGGCCTCGACGGGTTCGCCGGGAACTCCTCCCCGCGTACCTGGCTGTACAGGATCGCGACCAACCGATGTCTCAACGCGCTGCGCAACGCCAGTCGTCGCCCGGCCAAGGCGTGGGACATCTCGGGCGTCGTTCCACCCGAGCCCACCCGGATGGGTGAGGTCGCCTGGCTCGAGCCGTTCCCGGACTCACTGCTGGAGGGCGCGGCCGGGGTCCCGCTCGGTCCCGAAGCTCGCTACGAACAGACCGAGTCGATCTCCCTCGCGTTCGTCACGGCGTTGCAGCTATTGCCGCCGCGCCAGATCGCCGTGCTGGTCCTGCGCGACGTGCTCGGCTTCCCCGCGAACGACGTGGCCCAGATGCTCGACACCACCACTACGTCGGTGAACAGCGCGCTGCCCAGCGCGCCCGGAGCACCCTGGAGCAGCGACGAGAAGGCGGTTCCCCGCCAGCACCCGCCCCCGCTGCGGGTTCGGCTGCCGAGGAGATGCTCGTCGCCACCTTCGTCCGCGCCTACGAGGCGGCCGACCTCGATGCGGTCGTCGCGCTGCTTACCGACGACGTGTTCATGTCGATGCCGCCCATGCCGCTCGAATACGTGGGCCGCGACCTGTTCGGACAGTTCTGTGCCCTGCTGTTCGCCGCGGGCCGCCGCTGGACGCTCGTGCCGACGCGGGCGAACGGTCAACCAGCCTTCGGGGCATACCGCCACCAGAAGACCGGACTCCGGCCCGGAAGCGGCCTGTTCGTCCTGACACTTGCCGCCGACCGCATCAGTGCTATGACCCGCTTCGAGCCGGACGTGCTTTCGTGGTTTGGGCTGCCTGAGTCGTTGCCGGCGCTCTAGCAACAAGACTTGGCCGACCGAACTCGGCGGCTGCTGAGCCAGCTGCGAGACCAGCCTGTCTGAGTGCTCGATACCACATAGCGGGCCGAAGCGTTGACTTCTCGCTTGTAGACGGCGCTCAGTGGCGAAGCGAACATATGTTCGACTAATTTGCCGAGGGTGGAAAATCCGCCAGTCAGGCGGGCGACGATCCTGCACGCCGACCTCGATGCTTTCTACGCCTCTGTTGAGCAGCTGTTGGACCCTTCCCTGCGGGACCGGCCCATCGCCGTGGGCGGCAGTGTGGTGTTGGCGGCATCGTATGAAGCGAGGAGCTACGGCGTCCGCGGCGGCATGCCCGGTTGGCGGGCCCGCCAGCTTTGTGGTGATCTCCTGTTCGTCGATGGCCACTTCGGCCGCTACCAACAATTCGGCGACGATGTCGTGTCGGTCTTTCATGACTTCACCCCTCGAGTCGAGCGGGTGTCGATAGACGAGGCCTTCCTCGATGTTGCGGGCGCAGTCCATCTCTTCGGAGCGCCGACTGTGATAGCGGCTGCCATCCGTGGACGCGTACGAGACGAGATCGGCCTCCCTTTGTCGGTTGGCGTGGCCCGCACCAAACACCTGGCCAAGGTGGCGTCACAGGTGGCCAAGCCCGACGGCCTCGTAGCCGTCGATCCGGCCGACGAGGGCGCCTTTCTCGACCCACTTCCCATCGGACTGATATGGGGCGTCGGAGCAACGACGGAGCGGCGCCTCCACGAGGCGGGAATCCATACCATCGGGCAACTGGCCAAGGCCGGGAGTCCGATTCTGGGCAACCTGCTCGGGCAGGCCGCCGGGGCAAAACTGTCTGCTCTCTCGGCCAACGTCGATGAACGGGCCGTGGAAGCACCGGCGCGGTCGAAGTCCATGGGTGCCCAGGCCGCCCTCGGACGGCGGCAGGCAACTCCAGAGTTGATCCGAGAGACGCTCGGCTACCTGGCCGACAGAGTTGCCGGTCGCTTGCGAAAGGCACACCTGGCCGGCCGGACAGTGACCGTACGGGTCCGTTTCGCCCACCTGCGCTCGGTGACCCGGTCTGTCACGTTTTCCGTTGCGATCTCGACCACGTTGACGCTGACCGAGGCGTCGGAAAAACTGGCCCGGTCAGCAATAGCCGACAATCAAGGAGAACGCGAAATCACGCTCCTCGCCATTTCGGTCTCCAACCTGTGCCCCGAACATTCCTTGCAGCTCGAGCTGCCTCTCGATTCCTCTAACCTTCAGCGAACTGCGGGGCACCGACCGGGATCCGTCGTCGAAGCCTGCAGATGGGGACTGGACCGGTCCGTCGACGCAATCCGGGACAAGTTCGGCCGGACCGCCGTTGGCTACGCCGCTGGCGCCCTCTCCGCCGTCGACCGGGTTCCCGAGGAGTTCCGCGAACTGGCCGAGCGAGGACCTGGTGGTAGACAGGCATGGGACCCAAATGAGTCTGATCCGTAGCTTCGCTCGCAGGCGAGGCGACGACTCGTTCGAACTTTGTATCCAGAGCGCTCGTTTCGGCTGTGGCCTCAGCCGATCAAGGACACCCGAAGGCGTGCGGACCCATCTCAGCGACTGCCGGAGTGGGTAGTTCCCGGTCGGAGTCGCACATGGTCATGGTGCAGCTCTTCGTTGTCGCCGGGGTGTCCCGGCATCTAGGGCAGGATCTCTACGTACCCGTCCGTTCCATTCACGCGGATCTGCTCCCCATCTCGGATCAGCCGGGTGGCTTGCTCTACGCCTACAACGGCCGGCAAGCCGTACTCCCGGGCGATCACCGCCCCGTGGGTCATCAGGCCCCCTACCTCCGTCACCAGCCCCGCGATCCCTAGGAACACCGGCGTCCAGCTGGGGTCCGTGTAGGCCGTGACCATGATGTCGCCCGCTTCGAGATCGGCCTCCGCCATGTCCAGGATGACTCGGGCCCGTCCCTCGATGGTCCCGGCCGATACGGGTAAGCCGATCAGCGCACCGGCCGGAACGTCGTCGCGTCGGTACGCCCCGGCGACGACTTCGCCATCCGACGTGAGCACCCGGGGCGGCGTGAGCGCTTGATATGACCTGAACTCGTCCTTGCGCTGGGAGATGAGCTGATCGTCTACGTGGTTCGTGCGCACGACGTCGTGGAGCTCCTGGAACGTGAGGTAGAAGATGTCCTCCTTCTCACGCAGCGCCTGGGCCTGCACGAGACACCCGGCCTCTTCCAGCAAGGCCAGCTTGTAAACGAAGTAGCGGCTGACCATGCCGTATTTCGGATACTCCCGGTACCCGATGAAAGTCCGGACGCGGTCGATGTTTCGCTTGGTCTCGTCGGCCTTCTGCGCTCCATCCGGCAAGGCCCGCACGCGCTCGAGCACGTCCTGTTCCTTCGTCGACGCCTCCTGCCGCCCTTGTTCAAAGCGCTGCTCGCCGGCGCCAGGTTCGAAGTTCTTGATGTTGCCGAGGATCACGGGGACGAGCGTGGTGGGGCGTTCGGTCCAGCGCGGCCTCGTGATGTCGATCTCGCCGACGCAGCGCATCCCGTACTTGTCGAGAAAGGCCCGAACGGCGTCCCGCGCTTCCCGCCCGCCCGCACGTTCGGACAGGCCGTCCAAGAAATCCTCGTCCTCCTCGACGTGTTGTAGGAAGGCGACCACATCCGGATACGGCCGGATCACATCGGCGACGTCCAGGAGCGCCAGCCCCATCTCTGACGTCACGTTGTTACGGACGGAAAGCGTGAGCGTGTCGGCCGCGTTCTTCTCGCCCAACCACGCCTCCAGCTGCTCGTTGAGCCACCACGCGGCCTCCATTGCCGACATGAACACCTGATGGCTTCGCGGATCGAACAGGATCCGCTTCAACTCTTGGATGTCCTCCAGGATGAAGTCGAACAGTGCCGATCCGGACTTCGTCCGAATGTCGCGTTTCAAGGTGGCGATGGATACCTGGTTACGTCCGATCAGCTCGGCGACGACGGCCGGATCGGTCTCGATCGGAGCGGGAACGCTACCGGTCGGAGCACTGACCCGACCCTCCTCCGGGAGAGTCGGGATGAAGTCGCCGCGTTCGAGGATGGTCTGCAGCGCGTCCCCGATCAGCGGATCGCCTCTCCCCATGACCCCCAGGAGGCCGGCGCGGCGCGCTGGCGACGCCAGGTCCAGAGCCACGTCGACGAACAGCCTTCCGCCGGCCACGTACATCGGCCGGGAGGTCGTCAGTTGCCAGAAGGCGAGCCCCAGAGGCTTCATAGCGTCGGTCATCATCTGCCCATGACCGACCGAGACGAAGACGTGGTTCCCTCCGTCGTCCGTCACGGGAATGGGGAACAGTGTGGTGATCGGCCGGCTCTGGACGATCTGAAAACCATCGTCAACGAAGCACCATTCGATATCTTGGGGCTGGCCGAAGTGCGCCTCGATCTGCCGTCCCAGCTGCACGAGTCGCACGACCTGGGCATCGGTCAGCGCTGGCTTCCTCTGCCGCTCGGGGTCGATCGCTTCTTCTTGCGTCCCGCCTGCCGGCGAGGCGTGGATGGCCAGCCGCTTGGTGGCGACGGCCTTGCCGACGACCTCGCCGTCTCGCACCTTGTAGACGTCCGCATTCACCAGGCCGGAGACCAGGGCCTCGCCGAGTCCGAAGGTGGCCTCCACGGAGGCGAGCTTCCGGTTTGACGTGATGGGGTCGGCCGTGAACATGATGCCGGCCGCATCCGGGAGGACCATCAGCTGCACGACCACGGCCATGTGGACCAGCCTGTGGTCGAAGCCGTTCCGCAGGCGGTAGGTCACGGCCCGCTCGGTGAAGAGGGATGCCCAGCACCGGCTGATGTGCTGGAGGATCGCCGCCGATCCCACAACATTCAAGTACGTGTCGTGCTGGCCGGCAAAGGAAGCCGTCGGCAGGTCCTCTGCCGTCCCGCTCGATCGGACCGCATATGCGGATTGCTCGCCGAGCCGGGCGAGCGCGAGGGTGATCGCCGCCGCCAGATCGTCGGGGATGGTGATTTCTTCGACGGTCCGGCGTATCTCCGCGCTGAGCGTGCGGATCGCCTCCCCGTCATCCGGGCTCAGCAACGACAGCCGATCAAGCCGATCGTCGATCAACGGCGCTTCCGCCGTGATCCGCCGGAAGGCATCCGCCGTCACACAGAAACCAGCCGGTACGCGGATGCCTTCGATCCGCGAAAGCTCCGCTAGGTGAGCGCCCTTGCCACCAACGACCGCGACCTGCGTCTGGTCGATCTCCCGGAAACCCAGCACGTAGCTGCCCATCCCTCCACCCCCCTCTTGAGCCCCCGGGGCCCCTCTGATTCCTACCGTCGGTCGCTCGGACGCTTGCTGTCCGGCTTGTGGCGCTGCATTGTCAGCACGCCAGGGGTCCTTGCGGCAAGACCCCCACCCTGGTGTACCTTGGTAATGGCGGGGAGGATGAACCGGTTTCTTCGGCGGTAGGGCGTGATGGTGAGAATGTCCCAATCACGCCTTTGACGGGCTGCCGGAAGTTCTGAGACCTACTTCAATCGTCTCCTGGCTTGTCAGCAGATCGCGTGGTTCCGCGTGATTTGACCACCTACTGCGAGAACTCATCCTTCATGCCGCTGAGCTACATTGACACGCGTGCACCGGACTCGGAATGAGTGGGATTTTCGTTGGATGACACGCTCCCAAACGAGCACTCAGGTGCTGAACCTCCGACAACCGCAGGCTGGCCGGCACGTCAGGTCGTCGCCGCACCCAACGCCCGCGTCTCGCTCCACTCGAGGATGAGTTCACGCTCGGCGAAGTACCACCCACCCTCGATCTTTACGAAAACGTCGAGATAGCGAAGCCACGCGATCATGATCTTGCGCGTTCCTTCTTCGGTGAACAGGTGGTGGGCGATGGTGTAGCTCTCGCCGGTCGCTCGCTCGCCATCAATGTTGACGGTGCTCTGCCCGTTGAAGTGCATTGTGGCCTGATAGCGATTGAGGTCGTTGAATACTGGCGAGAGAGCCTCCCGGCCGTGGAGCACGTAACTGGGTTCAGCGCCCGGCCCATCCATGTACACCGCGAAACGAGTGTCGACGGTGAACAGACCCTTCTGCCCTTCTGCATCACGACGGTCTGCGCAGCGTGCGTAAGCGTCGAACAGTTCGCGAATGGCAAGGCGATCGGCTGCCTCGGCCGGGCCGATCTCGGTGTGAACGGTCATCGAAATGATGTCTTTGCTTAGGTCGGGCGTGTCAGTTGCGATAGCTCCCGCGGCGGAATTCGTCTACGAGCGACGGTCGGGACGGATCCCACCCGAGCTCGGAGCGGGCTCTGGCGGCGCTGGTCCCTTGGTCGAGCAGCAGGACTTCGGCGAAATAGTCACCCACGCGTGCCCGAGCCTCCTCCTCGGAGCCGGGGACCGCGCCAGCGGCGCCGGCTGCGACGGCGGCGGCTTCGGTTATTTCGGCAGCGGTCGAAATCGCTCCATTGCCGATCACGAAGTAACCGCGCGCAGATTCACTCTCCAAGGCTCGCCGAAAGAAGTCAGCCAGGTCGGCGACGTGCACCGTCGGCCAGTGCTGCTTTCCGGTCCCGATCATAATTAAGTTGCCGGCGTCGTCTCGGGGCGAACCAAGCAGTAGTCCGGGAATCCCTCCCCCACCGTCGCCGTAAGCAACGCTGCAGACGGGCACCACCCCCCGGATGCCTCCGGCATCGAGCACCCGGCGTTCGATCGGTTCCTTCCACGCCACCATCGCGGGCGCCTGGAACGGCGATTCCTCGGTAATAGAAGTGTTGGATCCGTAGACCCACAGCCCGCTGATGAGGATGAAGGCCTTGCCGGTACCGTCGTACGCCTCGAGCACCGCATCGACCACAGCCGAATCCAGATCAGCGCTGGTGGCGTCGCCTGGACTGGCGGTGTGGATCGCCCCATCTGCATCTCCCAGCAGGCGCACGACCGCCGGTCGGTCGTAAAGGTCGACGACCGCTGCTTTGGCGCCACGGGCGGCGGCGGCGACCGCTTGGTTTTCGTCACGGACTAGCGCCGTCACCTCGTGACCATGCTCTTGAAGTGCTGTCAATACGTGGGAACCGATGAACCCGGTTGCGCCGGTGAGTGCCACTCGCATAGTGGAGACCTCCTGTTTCGTTCTCCCACCCAGTGTGAACCCCCTTCACTTGATCCGTCAAGTTATATTTCTGAGCAATGCGGCGTTGTCGGCATCCCCTCTGAAGTCGGGAGTTGTCCGAATGCCCGTTTCATTTGGCTTTTGAAAAGGAGAAACGCATCGTGGAGTTGTCGACGTGGCGAAGTCCAGCGCAAAGGGGCGAGGATGGTTGACTTGATAGGTCGAGTGACTAGTACCATCGAGCGATGAGCAGTGAAGCACACCGCGGCACCAACGACGAGCCGGTGAAGTGGCTCACGGCCTCAGAGCTGGACTCGTGGCTATCGGTTGTCCGATTGATGACCTGGCTCCCGTGGTCGATCGATCAGCAGCTGCAGCGCGACTCGAACCTTGGAATGGTCGAGTACCAGGTCCTTGCCATGTTGTCCGACAGCCCACATGGAACCATGCGGATGAGCTCGCTCGCCGAGGTCACCAACGCTTCGTTGTCCCGGCTGTCGCACCTGGTCACGCGCCTTGAGGGACGAAGCTTGGTGCGCCGCGAGCCCGATCCGATCGACGGGCGGTTCACCAATGCCGTCCTCACCGACAAGGGATTCGAAGTACTGGCCACGGCCGCTCCCGGGCACGTGGCGCACGTACGCTCGCTGGTCATCGACGTTCTCTCTCCCGAGCAGCTGCGACGCCTTGGCCGCAATGCGGCCCGCATCATGTCGCGCATTGATACATCCGGCGTCGGCTAGATGAATGGGGCGTCCGCACACAGAACGGCACGCGCACCAACCATCCCTTTGCCTGACGAGTTCGAACGTCCGGTCCGGAGACGAGCAGCTGCTGTTGGACCCTCGGGCAAGGCCGGACTGGCAACGACACGAACGGTCATCGAGCGGCTCAGCAGGGGGTTAGCGAATGGCTTAAACGTCCGCGTCAGCCGCCGACTCGGCAGAGGAGGGTCGAGGATTCGGAGCAAGTTCTCAGTGCCGTCACAGTTCATCTTCACGGGCTTCAAATGAACAGTTGGGACTCTCGGCGTGGATGATTGCGTAAAGGAGCCTCACCATGAACGAGTACGAGCCAACAAGCCCCCAGGAGACGAGGTCAACAGTCGGGCCGTCGCCTGCTGGAAGTTCAAGCGGCGCCGGCTCTGCGCCTCCTCCCACGCCAGCATCTTTGCCAGATCGGTCCGCCCTTGCAACCAAGGACGGGCTGTGGTCAACGATACGGCGATGGCTGTCGAAGAGAAAGGGGGCATCGATCGTGGCTGCTTCGCTGATGTGTGCGGTAGCCGGTCTTGCCACCTATTCAGCCACATCATCGTCGACAGCGGCCACGCCCTCCTCGACAACAGCCACTTCCCCATCGGCAACAGCAGGGCATGGCGCTCCCATCAGTGGCGCCGCCCGCGGTACTGCATTCGGAGGCGGGGGATCCAACGCTCGATCTTGACCAGCCGCTGGGGGATCATCCGGCACGGTCAGTAGCGTGTCCACGTCCGGCTTCACGTTGTCGACAACAGCGGGGCAGAAGGTGACGATCAACGAGACCGCCTCCACGACGTACATGAAGGGGACAAACTCGACTTCGGCGGATGCCATAACTACGGGCGAACCAGTCCTCGTACTTGGGACGACCAACGGAACGACCATCACAGCCACGCAGGTCACCGTTCAAGAGACAGGCGGCGGATCTACCACTTCCTCCGCACCAGCCGTGGTCCCCTTCCAGCCCGGTGCACCGACGACGTCGAAGACGGTTGGGCAGATCCCAGCCACCTACAATCAGGGCTCGGGGACGATCGTCAGCGGAACGACAGCGAACAAGGCGACGGAAGCCGCGCTGGCCGCATACCCGGGCGGTGTCATCGACCGTGTTGTACAGCTGAGCAACGGCGAGTACGAGGTCCACAACATCGGCGTCAACTGGCCACACCACATCTTTGTCAACCAGAATTTCCACGTCGTCGGCGCCAATTAGCAGCAATGCGCAATCCCCGAGGATTGGCCCTCGAGGACACTGAACTCATCCCCGCTCTCGGGTGTGACCCAGCCCCTATCCTCGGGGACATGACGATTCAGCGCATGGACAACGTCGGCATCGTCGTCGACGACCTCGACGCCGCCGTCGCTTTCTTCACCGAACTCGGCATGGAGCTGGAAGGCAGGATGCCGATCGAAGGAAGCTGGGCGGGAAACGTCGTCGGGCTCGACGGCATGCGAAGCGAGATCGCGATGATGCGGATCCCGGACGCCCCGGGCCGGCTCGAACTGGCGAAGTATCACACCCCGAAAGCGATCACCCCTAAGCCGGAGATCACCCCGGCGAACACGCTGGGCCTGCACCGCGTCATGTTCGCCGTCGACGACATCGAGGACACCCTCGCCCGCCTCCGCCCGCACGGCGCCGAACTCGTTGGCGAAGTGACGCGCTACGAGGACAGCTACCTGCTCTGCTATCTCCGCGGGCCGAGCGGAATCATCCTCGGGCTGGCCGAGCAGCTGAGCTGAGAAGAAGGAGGCCGCTCACAAAGGCGCCGACCTCTAGCTCTGGTCAGGCCTTCTCGCAGTTCCGCCGGGTTTGAATAGGACGTCGGCGGTCGTGTTCAACGCATGCATGACTTGCGCGTTGCACAGAGATCCAAGAGTGTGAAGGCCGCGATCCCGCGTGGTCTTGGCAGCTAAGTTCGCCGTCGACAAGTGAAGGATGGCCATTGGAGATCGACCTGGAACACGTAAGCATCCACGCGCCACAACCTGGGCAACCGGATCGGCGCCCAGGGCGCCCTGGGCGAACGAGCAACCACGTTCTAAAGGCCGAGCTCCCTACGCCGTCAGCGTGTGCCACCAACCTCGATCTCCGTGGCATGCCGCCCGCCGTGAGGAGCGACTTTGATACGTGACTTTGAAGAATTTCGTGCCCTGGACCCGTTCTTCCGCATCGTCGAACAGGGCTTGCAGGGTCTCGCCGAGGGAGATCACTTCTTCGAGCTTCTCGCAGACGATGTCGTTTTCGAATACGTCATCACCGTGCCCGACTATCCCCGTCGCGTCATTGGCCGCGACAACATCGTTGAGCTTTACCGAGGCTATGGCTCCACGTTCTTCCTCGACCGCTGCTACGACCTACGAGTACACCGGTCGGATTCGACGTCCACGGTCGTGCTCGAATACGCGTCCGAGGGAAAGGTGGTCGCCACCGACTATCCATACGGCAACAGATACATCTCCGTGATCACACTGAGGGACTACAAGGTTTCGCATTGGCGCGACTACCTCGACCCGCTGCGGGTCTTCGCCGCACTAGAAGGCCGCTAGTTCCTAACGTTGCGCTACTCAGCGCAGACGTTGCAACGATCACTCCTGGGTAGCGTCGGCCAGAGGCCAAATGGGCGACTCCCGCACCTACTACAGAGGGTCGTCGTTCTCTACTCGCACTAGCGCGATCTTGCTGGCCGAATGCGCTGGCGAGGAGCGGGTATTTCGGCGTCCACCTCATCAGCAAGGTCACACGGACTGTCGGGCGGGTTGAGAGCATCGAGCTGGGTGGCAAGCAACCGAACCTGGGCACGGAAAATGACGCGCGTCTCAGTGCTCAGCGGTGCCAACAGTTGGGCTTCCGCTGCCCGCAGGCGGTCATTGAGGTTGGTGAGAAGTTCGTTGCCCTTACGGGTGGAGACGATTCGGCGGGCGCGCCGGTCCGCCGGATCAGGACGGCGCTCGATCAGGCCGCCGGCTTCCAGGTCATCGAGAAGGTAGGTCATCACGGTTCGGTCGACTCCGAGATGCTGGGCCAGGGCCAGCTGGCTACCAACAGCCCCCTGGGCGGCAGCGGAAAGGACCTGGTAGCCCCTTGGACCGCCAGGCAGATCGGCGACTGCGTCGTGGGCGGCCTTGACGTACGCCCGAAAGACAGTTCCCAGGCCCCACCCGAGATCGTCGGCCAAGGCGTCGTCGGAGCTGTTGGCTACCCCAACTTCTTCTTTGTGACCAGGGCCGTCATCCACAATTTCATTGTAAGGCCTCCGATCAGAAGCGCTGTCCAATAGATGCTCTGTAGACATGATGATCTGTTTAGAATATAGTTGAGTCAACAGAGATACGGCAAGGGATCCGAACCGGAGGCGACATGACAGAGACCAATCAGGCAAGGAAACCCACGGTGGTGGTCGTCGGTGGCGGCTACGGCGGCATCACCGTGGCCAAGGCGTTGGACGACACGAGCGACGTGGTGCTCGTCGAGCCAAAGGACGCTTTCATGCACAACATTGCCGCTCTGCGGGCGCTGGTGGATCCCAGCTGGCTCCCGCGGATCTTCCTGCCCTACACAGGACTGCTTACGAACGGCCGAGTCGTTCGGGAGAGAGCCGTCATGGTCGATCCGCACCGGGTGGAGACGGCGTCGGGCGAGGAGATCGCCGCGGACTATGTCGTGCTGGCCACCGGGTCGAGATACCCATTCCCGGCCAAGACGGACCTCGTCGACACCCATCACGCCCAGGAGCAGGTCCGACAGACGAATCGTGCACTCGCAAAGGCCGATCGAGTCCTGCTGGTCGGAGCGGGCCCGGTGGGTATTGAGTTGGCCGGAGAGATACGCCATGTGTGGCCCGAGAAGACGATCGTCATGCTCGATGTCGCCGACGAGATTCTCGGCGGTCCGTACATGCCCGAGCTGAAAGCCGAGCTTCGACGTCAACTGCTCGAGTCCCGCGTCGAGCTCATACTGGGCAGCCCGTTGCGCCACGCACCGCCGACCGAGCCTGGAGAGCTGGCCGCCTTCACCGTCACCACCGAAGCAGGAACAGAAGTGACTGCTGACATCTGGTTTCGCTGCTACGGCGTGGTACCGAACAGCGACTACCTCGGAAGGAAGCTGGCGTCCGCACGCCGCTCAGACGGGTTCATCGAGGTCGGCCCCACGCTCCAGGTGGCAGGACAGACAACGGTCTTCGCCGTCGGGGACATCTCCACCGCCGACAGCAAGATGGCCGGCTTCGCTCGGCGTCAAGCCGCCACCGTGGCGGACAACATCAACCTGCTCGCCCAGGGACGATCCGACCTTGCCCACTACGAGCCCATGGGTGTCGCAATCGCAGTGCCCATCGGACCGACCGGTGGGGCAGGTCAGTTCCCCGGTCAGGAGGAGATCGTTGGGCGCGAGACCATTTCCCAGGTGAAGGGTCGGGACCTGATGGTCGACCAGTTCGGCGAGGTCTTCGGACTCGCCCCATCGACAGCACCCTGACCGAACATGGGTCAATCGACGGTGGATACAGGAAGCGAGGAAACGATATGACTACCCAGGACATTGAGTTCGGATTGGACTCGTTCGTACCCATCAGCGTGGACGAGTCGGGTCAGGAACTCGGCGGCGACGTCGTCATTCGCAACACGGTCGAGGAAGCGGTTCTCGCCGATGCAGTTGGGATCGACTCGTTCAACATCGCCGAGCACTACCGCCCTGACATGATGGACTCTGCAGGGCCTCTCATCCTGGCCGCCATAGCCGGGCGCACAGAGCGGATCCGGCTTGGCACAGCCGTGACCGTTTTGAGTACACAAGATCCGGTTCGGGTGTACACCGAATTTGCGACCCTCGACGCGGTTTCCAACGGCCGTGCGCAACTCATCGTCGGACGCGGTTCGTTAACGGAGTCTTTTCCCTTATTCGGATACGATCTCGCCGACTACGAGGACATCTTCGAGGAAAAGCTCGAGTTGCTCACACGGTTGCTACGAGATCAGCCCGTCACCTGGTCCGGAAAGTTCCGGTCTCCGCTGACCAATCAGTCTCTCAGTCCTCCACTCCCGGAGGGACACCTGCCCACATGGGTCGGCGTCGGCGGCAGCCCTCAGTCGGTGATCCGGGCGGCCCGTTTCGGGCTACCCCTGATGCTGGCCGTCATTGGCGGCCCTCCCATCCGATTCGCACCGTTGGTCGACCTCTACAAACGAGCACTCGACAAGTACGGGTATCCGCAACTGCGCATCGGTATGCATTCGCATGGCTATGTGGCCAGGACCGATCAGGAAGCAACGGAAATCCAGTGGCCGCATTGGGCTCATGTGTACGAGGGCGCAGCTGCCGAGCGGGGATGGGCGCGTCCCACCATGGATCGATTCCAAGCCGAGATCGATGAGGGTTCGCTGTATCTCGGATCGCCGGAAACGGTTGCCACAAAGATTGCATGGGTCATTCGTCTGCTCGGACTCAGTCGATTCGACCTGGCCTACGCCACGGGGCGCGTACCGCACGAGCAGAAGATGGCGACCATCGAGCTGTATGGACGGGAGGTAATTCCGCGAGTAAGGGAGCTTCTCGCAGAACCTCCGGTTGAGCCCGCCTCCGTCGGAACGCACGCGGCGGCCCGAACCTAAAGGATTGTCCGGTGTCCGGCTACGAAGCTACCGACCTTCGCCTTGGCGTCGTCGGAGCTGGAAAGATCGGCACAGCGATCGCCCGCGCCGCAGTTGCCGGCGGATATGACGTTGCCATCTCCGGGTCGGGTGCCGTCGAGCGCATCGAACTCATTGTCGAGGTGCTTGCCCCTGGAGCTCGAGCCGTCACAAACAACGAGGTCGTTCGTCACGCAGACCTCATTGTTCTGGCGGTTCCGATGCACCGCTTCCGCGATCTTCCAGGCGATCTCTTTGCCGGCAAGATCCTGGTCGACGCCATGAACTATTGGGAGGAGATTGACGGCATCGACGAAGACCTCGCGACAGCACCAATGGGCACGAGCGTCGTCGTACAACAACATTTCCCGTTAGCACGAGTGGTCAAGGGTCTCAATCACCTTGGATACTTCAAGTTTGACCAAGGACGGCGACCTCGGGGCGCACCGGATCGTTTCGCCATGGCTGCTGCAGGCAACGACCGCGACGCGGTCGCAGCCGTGATGTGCCTCATCGATCGGCTCGGATTCGACGCGGTTAACGCCGGGCCACTCGATGCCGGCGTCGCCCTTCAGCCAGGTGAGCCATTATTCGGTATCGGCATGAGTGTCGACCAGGTGACGAGACTTCTCTCTCCCAAGGTCTCGAAAGCGTGACGGCTGAAAGTTTGATTTGAAGCGTCGAACGACGATTGCCCCCCGTTTGCGAGCCAGATGCGGTCTGCGTCAGCGTCGGGTATGCCGGTTTTCGACGCCCATCCGGACAGGCGGCAGTCGTCCTTGATAAAAACCGCGGAGAGTTCGACAACGACGGCGCACCTCGCTCGCTGGCCCCGTATCCTGATTGTCGCTGGCCGAGTGGCATTCCTGGAGGCACGCGATGGGACACAGGGCAAGAGTGGAACTCGTGCTCGACTGCGAGGAGCCAAAGAGGCTTGCTTCGTTCTGGCGCGAGGCGCTCGAATATCGCGACTACTACACGGATGCGAATTTGGCTGTGCTCGTTCCCAAAGAAGGGATTGCTTCACCGCTCCTCCTTCAGGGCGTACCCGAACCCAAAGTCGGCAAGAACCGCATGCACCTTGACATTGTGGTCGATGACATCGAAGCAGAGATCCGGCGGTTACAGGCACTCGGCGCTGATCGCATCGACGAAGTCGTGCGGAGCTTCGGGGGAACCCGATGGGTCAGAATGTCAGACCCGGAGCAGAATGAATTCTGCGTTTCCACCGGCGTCGAGTGGTAAGGGCTTGATACGGGCACCCGAGAAGGCTTCTAACGCACGAACTGTGATGACGTTCGCCCGTCTAAATCGGCGGGAGCGCGGAGCCTCACGCAGTGCGAGCGTGTGGCCCCGACGGTGGCCCCGCCCCGCGTGGTTGATCAGCCTGCTGCAGCGCTCCGACGTCTGGGCTGGCCGTAACGGCGACCGCGCATCACCGAGGAGCCGGCCTCGGCCATCGAGAGGTTGGCGGCAGTGTTGATCAGGGCTACATGTGAGAAGGCCTGCGGAAAGTTCCCGAGCAGACGATCGGCCTCCGGGTCGTACTCCTCGGAGAGAAGACCAACGTCGTTGCACAGCCCACAGAGCCGGTCGAACAGCTCCTTTGCCTCGTCGTGGTGTCCGAGGAGCGCGAGGTTGTCGGCGAGCCAGAAGCTTGTCATCAAGAAGGCGCCCTCGGTCCCTTTCAGGCCGTCGACGTCCTCGTCAGTGTCGGTCTGGTACCGGCGGACGAAGCCGTCGGTGACGAGCCCCTTCTGAATCGCCTCGACGGTGCCGACGACGCGCGGGTCATCAGGCGGCAGGAAGCCAACAGGTGCGAGCATTAGCAGACTCGCGTCGAGCAGCTTCGAGCCGTAGTACTGGGTGAACGAGTTGAGCTCAGAGTCGAAGCCCTTCTCGCAGACCTCCGCATGGATTTCATCTCGCAATTGCCGCCAATGGTCCATCGGTGCTTTCGGTAAGACACCCGTCTCCGCCAGCGTGACGGCGCGGTCGAAGGCCACCCAGGCCATGACTTTCGAATGGGTGAAGTGCCGCCGGGGGCCGCGGACCTCCCAGATCCCGTTGTCAGGCTCGCGCCATATCGTCTCTAAGTGGTCGAGAATCGCCACCATCTGACCCGGCGATACGTTCGACTCTTTGGGGATGGGGCTGCGCCAGTACGTGACGGCAGAGTCCAGGACCTCGCCGTAGACATCGAGCTGGAGCTGGAGCACCGCTTTGTTGCCGATGCGGACGGGCGTTGATCCCTCGTAACCCGAGAGGTAGTCGATCTCGAACTCGGGGAGCATCCGTTCTCCGTCGACGCCGTACATGATCTGCATCTCCCCGGGGGTCCCCGCGACGGCACGACGGAGCCAGCCCACCCACGCCGCCGCTTCGTCGGTGTACCCCGAGACCAACAGGGCGTGAAGGGTGAAGGTCGAGTCCCGGAGCCACGAATAGCGGTAGTCCCAGTTGCGGTTGCCCCCGATGGTCTCTGGGAGCGAGGTCGTCGCCGCCGCGCAGACCGCGCCGCTGGGCTCGTAGATGAGGGCCTTCAAGGTGATGAGCGAGCGGACGACCAGGTCGCGCGATCCGCCCTTATAGGTGCAGCGACCGACCCAGTTGTGCCAGTAGTGCCGCGTGTGGTTGCGGGCAGCCAGGCTGTCGAGGGGGAGCGGGGCGTGGATCTCGGAGGGGAACCAGGTGAGCGAGAAGGAGCGCCGTATGTCGCCCGAGACGGAGAAGGAGGCAATGGTGGTGTTGTCCTTGCCAACGAGACGGACGGGGCTGTGCAACCGGAGGCCGTCACGGCCTGCGACGAGGACCAGGCCATCACCGGTTGCGGTAACCCAGGGCGTGATCGCGCCGTAGTCGTAACGCACGATCAGCTCCATCTGCATCTCGACGGCGCCACCACGAGCCTCGACGATGCGGTGGATCATCGAGTGGCCGTCGTACGGCGGCATGAAGTCGGACACTGAGACCGAGCCCGTCGCGGTCTCGAAGATCGTTTCGAGAATCAAGGTCTCCGGTTCGTAGTGGCGGGTGACCTTGGTCACCTCGCCCTTCGGAGCGATCAGCCACCGTCCGTTGCCCACATCGCCGAGCAGCGCCGCGAAGGCGGCGGCGGAATCGATTCGCGGCGCGCACCACCAGTCGATGGATCCGGTCCGGTCGACAAGGGCGACGGTTTTCGTGTCGCCGATGATGGCGTAGTCCTCGATCTTCGAAGGCATTGCTCCTCCTCCGAATTCTAGCGCCAGGGTCGGGGCGGCTATGGCTCGACTGAGAAAAACCGATCAAACGCTGCTTGATCGCTGTAAAAGGATTGAATCCTCGAGATCCGATGTAGTCCGTCGTCTTCGGTCACCGAGACGAGAAAAATGACCCGGAAATCGAGCCGCTGGCCTTCACGCTGCAGATGAATTTTCGCAAGCCCAGCGACGTTGTCGACCCCAGCCATCCAATCCTCCCACTCGAGGACGTCGATCGGTTCTTCTGTGAGTCGGAGAAAGGTTGAAAGGTGCGCCGTAACGGCTTGAACGCCTTGAAAGACGCCTGAAAGTGCGTGTGTTCCGGGTACGACGTCCACGACCTGAGGATCGAGGAGGTCGCAGGCGGCTGAAACATTGCCTCCGAAGAACTTCCGAAAAAAGTCGGCGGCCACCGTGACGCGGGGATCTGGCATGACTTCAATCCTGCCACTCCACATACGTGCCCGTGCAGTCGGTGCGGCAGTGACGCCGTCAGTTTCATATTTTGGTGATCTCTTGGTCGTGTATTTCTAGGCGGAGTCATTTCTTGCAGCCACTTCGGTCGAGACCGACCACAGGCGAGAAGCGGCATCGGGATCGAGCGCGTAGGCGGCAACGCCGGAACCGCTCGTCGCTGGTTCGTTCGGATTAAGGACCACGGCCTCGTTGCAATCCTCAAAATAGCGGCCTCCGACGCCCTTCAGTTGCGGCGAGGTGGCGACGAGGATGCTCGTCGCAGCTCCCTGCTCCAGTGTCTTGTACTTGAACATGCCCGAGTTGCGCACGGCGGCGAGCTCATCGGCGCCCATGTGGCGCGACAGGTTTGTTGCCGCGATCGCGCCGGGGTGGACCGCGTTGGCGGTGACGCCGTCTGCGCTCCAGCGGCGATTCGCCTCGACAGCGAAGAGAACATTGGCGGTCTTGGACTGCCCATAGGCCAGCCAGGGGTCATAGGGGCGTGACGCGAAATTGATGTCGTCGAAAACGACCGGGGATCGAAGGTGCCCGCGAGAGCTGAGCGACACAATGCGAGCCTCGGCTGCAGCGGTCAAGGCCTTGTACAGGCCATCCGCCAGCACAAAATGCCCCAGGTGATTGGTTGCGAACTGCAGTTCCCAGCCCTCCCTGGTCAGATGAAGTTTCGGCAGAGCCATGACCCCGGCGTTGTTGACGAGCAGATCAAGCGGGCCACTCCAGCTTGCGGTGAACGCGCCTACCGAATCCAGGTCGGCGAGATCGAGCCGACCGACCTGGACGGCGTTGCCCGTCGTTGCTGAAATGTCGGCGGCGACGCGTTCGCCGGCATCTGTGTCTCGCACGGCAAGCGTGACCTCGGCGCCCGCCCCCGCCAGGGCGCGGGCCGTCTCAATCCCGATGCCTGACGAGCCACCCGTGACGATGGCCCGCATGTCGCTCAGGTCAATGCCGGCGATCACCTCGGCAGCGGTCGACTCGGCGCCGAACAAGGTGGTGATGCGGCCGTTCTTCACTCCACCATCGGCCGAGAGTGGCTGGTCCGACGTCTGGTTCATCGGACTGTTCGCTCGGGGGTG
This sequence comes from uncultured Acidimicrobiaceae bacterium, assembly GCA_963744225.1. Classification (GTDB taxonomy): domain Bacteria; phylum Actinomycetota; class Acidimicrobiia; order Acidimicrobiales; family RAAP-2; genus Bog-473. The sequence goes on along the minus strand of CAVUSV010000004.1, from coordinate 1,432,978 downwards.
TCACCTTGAACCCCCGCCAGATCGGCGTAGCGTTCACCGGCCGCATGAAGGGAATCGAGGAGGGCGAAGTCCTCGTCTTCCAGGACTACCGAGGTCGCAGCCACGTTCTCCTCTAGGTAGCGACGCCGACGGGTACCGGGGATGGGGACCACATCGACACCTCGGGAGAGAACCCAGGCCAGTGCCGTCTGGCCGGGCGTGCAGCCATGACGTACGGCAACCTGCTTGACCACCTCGACGAGGCGCAGGTTGTGCTCCAGGTTGCCGCCCTGGAAACGGGGTTGAGACATTCGGCGAAAGTCGTCGGCACTCATCGTCTCGGTCGTTGAGATGGCCCCGGTCAGCAGACCCCTCCCAAGCGGGCTGTAAGGAACGATTCCCACGCCTAGCTCTCGACACGCAGGGACCACTTGGGTCTCGATGTCCCGGCTGAACAGCGACCACTCCGTCTGCACAGCCGTGATCGGGTGGACCGCCACCGCTCGGCGGATAGTCGAAGCCGACGGCTCCGAAAGTCCGAGGTGTCCGACTTTGCCTACTGCGACCAGCTCGGCCATAGCACCGACGGTGTCCTCGATTGGCACCTCAGGGTCGACGCGGTGCAGGTAGTAAAGGTCGATGTGGTTCACGCCCAAGCGGCGCAACGAAGCGTCAATGGCTTGGTGGACATACTCAGGGCGGCCGTTCAAAGACCGGACCAGCGGATCAGTTCCTTGACGGACGATGCCGAACTTGGTCGCCAGCACCACCTGGTCGCGACGGTCCGCAATAGCCTTGCCGACGAGTTCTTCGTTAGCGCCTCGGCCGTACATGTCGGAGGTGTCGAGCAAGCTGACACCAAGCTCGATTGCCCGGTGGATGGTCGCAATCGACTCCACGTCATCATCGGAAGTGGCCCCGTAGAAGTCGCTCATTCCCATGCAACCCAGACCCAGAGCGGAGACAGTCAGACTGCTCGGACTGCCGAGGGTGCGCGTAGAGACGGTCATTGTCCACCTACCTTCAGATTGATTGGGGGTTATGGAGCGCAGGACCCGCCGTAGTAGGCGATCTTGTGCTCAATAGCGTCCAGCGCCGCCTCGAACTCTTCGAGACGGTCACGCACTGTGTTGCGGTGAGCCTCCAGCAGCGCCAGGCGCTCGCGTTCGGTTGACGGCCCATCAGCCACCAGCTCGAAATACCGTTGGATATCCCGGATGGGCATCGCTGTTGCCCGCAGCCGGCCGATGAACACGATCCGATCGATGTCATGAGACGAGTAACGGCGATGTCCGCTCGCATGCCTGCTTATGTCAATGAGCCCGATTCGCTCGTAGTAGCGCAGGGTGTGGGCACTCACGCTGGTCTGGTCGGCTACCTCAGCAATCGTGAGGCTCTTGTCCTGGGTTGCGACAGCGCTCATACAGACCACGATAAGACTTAGAGTGCACTCTAAGTCAAGTGGGGTCGCCAAGCTTTCGGGCATAGGCCAACCCGGGGCGACGCTGCGGTCCGCCGGGCGCGAGCGGCCGGACGCCGAGGTTCAACTGGCTACGACGGCGACGGCAACGCGGCCGCCATCAACATCAACCACGGTGCCGTGCACGAAGCCTGCCTCGTCGCTAGCCAAGTAGACAGCGGCGTGAGCGACTTCATCGGGCGTACCGCTGCGTCCGGCTGGCGTACCGTGCATCATCGCCTCGGCGGGATGAGTGTCACCGTGGATGGCAGGCGTCCGGATCACGCCCGGTGAGATGGCGTTCACGCGGACACCCGCAGGACCAAACTCGGCAGCCCAGGCCCTCGTCAATGTCTCCATGGCGCCCTTCGTGGAGCTGTAGAGCGAGCCAACCGGAACGGCGAGTCGAACGATCCAGGATCCCAAGTTGATGATCGCCCCACTGCCACGCTCGGCCATCTCCGGGGCAACCGCCGCAGTCAGAAAGAAGGGTGCCTTGACGTTGACTGCATAGACCTGGTCGAAGGTCGCCTCGGTGGTATCGGCCGTAGTCGAACTAGGGAAAATGCCGGCGTTGTTCACCAAGACATCGATCCGTCCACCAAGAACCCGAGTGGCCTCAGCGGCCAGCGTCCGAGATGCCGCCGCAGTGCCGTCGAGGTCCGCGACGATCAGATCGGCCTTCCCTCCGCGTGGCGCGGATCTCAGCTACGACGGCGTCGCCCCGCTCCTGATTGCGGCCGCTGACCACTACGTGGGCCCCATCAGCGGCGAAGGCGGTAGCTATGGCGGCGCCGATGTTGCTGGTGGAGCCTGTGATCAGTGCCGTTTTGCCTTCGAGTCGTGAACCCATCGTTTCCTCCGTTGCCTTTGCCGTTTGGTGCGGGACCACAAATGGACCGCAAGGTCCAAGAGTACAGATTATGGACCTCTAGGTCCAGTCCGGTACGCTGGGGGCATGTCGTCGGAGGTCATGCTCACCCCCAAAGGTGCTGCGACGCGTGCCCGCATCGTCGAGGCCGCGGCCGACCTCGTACTCGCTCGTGGCGTGGGAGGAACAAGCCTCAACGACATTCGGGCCGGGACGGGCACCAGCAAAAGCCAGCTGTTCCACTACTTCCCGGGCGGCAAGAGCGACCTCGTCCGCGCCCTCGCAGACTTCCAGAGTGAGCGTGTCCTCGATGCTCAACGGCCCTTCCTTGACACGCTCGATACCTGGGAAGCATGGGAGGCCTGGCGGAATTCCGTCGTCGCCTACTACAGCTCCCAGCCTTGCTGGGGTTGCCCGATCGGGGCGATGACCAGCGAACTCATCGGCAGCGACCCCGTGCTCGCCGCCGAGGTGACAGCACATATGGACCGCTGGCGGGGCTACCTGCAAGCGGGCTTGACCCGCATGGTCGCCGCCGGCCGACTGCGCGCCGACGCGGACCCAGAAACTCTCGCCCTCGCTACCTTCGCCTCCCTCCAGGGAGGCCTACTGCTCGCACAGTCGATGCAATCCGCCAAGCCCCTTGCGGCAGCACTTGACGCCGCGCTGAACGCGCTCCGAAGCGCGGCTAAGGCAACCTCCGCCGGCGCCGACTCTTAATTCAGGACAGGCGACGCTGGGGAGCAAGTGAGCGATGATGAGGCGAGGTTCCTAGATCGGTCGCGGACGAGGGCCTACGTCATTGAGGAGCAAACGACAACTGGGTAATCGGAATCGCTCGACGGACTCTCTGTTTCGGGAGGGCTCGGAACCTCGATCCCGACCTTCGGGGAGAGACACGGAAGGCACGAGGAATTGGGGCGACCCCGAGGGTGCACGGATTGTGGCTGGGGGATCTCGCGGACCGTGTGTCGAAGTCTCCAGTGGGCCCGAACAACAAGGCGGCGGCCTTCAGGTGCCGAGGCGTGTTTCCCACCATTCGACCGGAACGATCCGCAGGGCCAAGTCGAGGGTAGTTCGATCCAAATCCTCGGCGAGTTGGGTGATCACGACGATCCGGTCAGCGAGCCACTGGCCGCCGAGATCAGCCTCGATCTGCACTGCTGGACTGCTGCGAGCCCTCCGCTGCCTTCGAGCGTCGTCCGGCGGGTATTCAGCGTCGAGGAGACCGCCGATCCAGGCCACGTCGCCCGCCAACTCGACGTGGCGGTCGACCACTTCGGCGTACACCTCGGTATTGAGCATCACCGCTGCCCATCGGCCGAGCACGTCGTCTGCGTGCTCGGCGAAGAAGGCGATTTCGGTGTGCAAACGATCACGGAGATCGTCGTCATCGACCATCTCGCGAACAGCTGCGGTCAGCCGGGAGGTGTCCCGCACAATCTCGGCACCTAACTCGACGGACTGGCGCTGATTCGCCTCGGTCGGCCACAGGCCGGCTAGCTCCAGAATCCCAGCCCAGATCATGCGCGCATTGCGAACCAGCTCGAACATGACGTATTGCGCAAGGACGCTCCATCGCTGACGTCTTCTACGCTCGAGCACCTCGTTAATCACTGCGAGCGACAACATGACCACGATCACGCTCGAGACCACGCCGGTCAGCAAGGCGTGACGCTCCCAGAAGGTACCGCCGGTGAGATCAGATGCCACACTTCCGATCACAATGGCAAGAACGAGGATCGCGATAGCTCGCGTTTGTCGTAGATAGGCCCCGACCGACCTCGCACGGCGTGGTCCTGACGGCTGGCGGCGCGTCAAGTGTGGAGGATCATTGGTAGCTGAGGGATCACGCAGCGCTGTTCATCAAGACTCCACCCGTCGGCTATGGAACCAATGGGCGTGTCTCGCTGCAGGGCAAGGAGGTCGGCGGCCTCACCTGGGTCGACTGGCATGTAGGTGGTCATGGAACGGTCTCCTTTTGGTGGGTGGACAATAGAACGGCCAGATCGGCGACCTCCTCGATCACCTTGGGGAAGTGCCTTCAAAGCTTGGAGGTCCGCTCGACGTGCGACGGGGATCGTTTGTTGAGTCTCGGCTTGGATGTTGGCGGAGTTCGCGGATGTACTCACCCAAGACCCGGTTGCGTTCAACTCCGTTGGCGATGCAGGAGGGCGTCGTCTTTGCAAAGGAGCTGCGCTCGCACGATCGCCTGGGCTTGGAATTCTGAATCCGTGGGATTTCGTGGGATGAGGTCGCCGAATGAGTCGGGTCTCGGATACCGCCCTTAGGGAGACCAGGGCTCCATCGATGCCGGCAGGGGTCAGAACCGAGCCGACACATGAACCAATCCGTAGTCCAGTTTGCGACCGTTCCAAGCAGCCCCGGTGGGGCTTCGGACCAGCCTTGAATTCAGCATCGGAGCTGGCCCAGCCGCTCGTGGGACAGAGCCCGCTCGGTTTCAGCGCAGAACCCCTCCGAGATCTTGACGTGGGTGATCGGTCCGTGATTACGCTGTTATTTCATCCGTCGACCAGGCTGGTGGAGCATGTACAAGGGAGTTGCGGCATGACGAGACCTGCTGTTCCCGTCCGGATCCCCTGATCCGCGTATGGCAGGTACAGGATGCCGGAGAGCCCATCGACGTACTGCAGCTCGTCGAGCTGGAACCTCCCCAACCGGCACCCGGGCAGGTCCGCATCCGTGTCGAGGCGGCCGGCATCGGGCTACCCGACGTGTTGATGTGCCGAGGCAGCTACCCCCTGACCCCACCACTGCCGTTCACCTCGGGCCAGGAAGCGACAGGCACGATCACCGCCACCGGCGACGGAGTCGACCTTCCGATCGGCGCCCGCATCATGTGCGTGACCGCCTTCACCGAGGGGTTCGGTTCATTCGCCGAAGAGTGCCTGGTCCCAGTTGATTCAGCCTTCGCGGTACCCGACGGTCTTTCCGACCGCGAGGCGGCCGGGTTCTGGATCCCGCACCTCACCGGCTGGATTGGTCTGGTCGATCGCGGTCGCGTCGCTCGGGGAGAGTGGCTGGCCGTGCTGGGAGCCGCGGGTGGGAGCGGAACCGCCGCCGTCCAGTTAGGACGCGCACTCGGAGCCCAGGTGGTTGCCGTCGTGAGCGACGAAGCCCGCGCGTCGTTCTGCCGCAAGCTCGGGGCCGACGCAACGATCAACCACACCGAGGGTCCAGTGGCTCCAGCACTCCGCGAGATCACCGCCGGACGGGGGGTTGACCTGATCTTCGACCCCGTCGGCGGCTCCCTGGCCGAGGACGCTGTCGCAGCACTGTCCCGGCATGGGCGACTCCTCGCCGTCGGTTTCGCCAGCGGTCGATGGCCGACGCTTGCGACTCTCGACCTCGTCGTCACCAACACGTCGCTCTTGGGCGTGTTTGCAGGTGGCTATACCCGCCATGAGCTCGACGATATTCACGCGAACCTCTCCAGCCTTGTGATCGGGGGCCAGTTGACAAATGCAGTGACCGGTGAGGTCTCGTTCGACGAGCTGCCGGAAGCGCTGCAACGCATCGCTGACCGCCACGTGGTCGGGAAGCTCGTGATGGTGCCGTGATCCCGAGTCTCGACGCGACCGGGAAGGTCGTGATCGTGACCGGCGGCAGCAAGGGTCTCGGTCGCGAGATGGTGCTCGGGTTCGCCGAGGCGGGCGCGGATGTCGTCGTGGCCAGCCGCAAGCTCGGGCCCTGTGAGGCCGTGGCCGAGGAGGTGCGGGAGATGGGCCGGCGCGCCCTGGCGGTGAGTTGCCATGTCAGCGACTGGGAGCAGTGCGAAGCGCTCGTCGACGTCACTGTTGCGGAGTTCGGCCGCATCGACGTGCTCGTCAACAACGCCGGAATCGCGCCCGTCCCCCCGTCGCTGCTCGGCGTGACCTCCGACCTGTTCGACAAGACGATCGCGGTCAATCTCAAGGGTCCGCTCCGGCTCATCGCGCTCAGCGCCAAGCACATGCCCCCGGGCGGATCGGTCGTCAACATCAGCTCCAAGGCGTCCATGTACCCTTCGCCTTTCACCGTCGTCTACGCCGCCGCGAAGGCCGGCTTGAACGCGCTGACGAAGGCGGCCGCGCAGGAATTCGGGTCGCGCGGCATCCGGGTCAACTCGATTGTGTGCGGAACGTTCCACACCGACAGCCTCCACGCGTCTCTGCCGTCGGACGAGGCGCAGACGCAGATGGCGTCCAAGGTCGCCCTGGGTCGAATCGCCTCCGCTAGGGAGATCGTCGGGACGGCGCTGTACCTCGCCAGCGATGCATCGTCCTACCTCACCGGTGAGCTCATCATGCTCGACGGCGGTTGACAAATACACAGGGAGAGCGACACATGACCGAAATGCAGGACAACGTCGTGATCGGCCCGGGCAAGGTGGCAGTGATCACCGGAGCCGGCAGCGGTATCGGACGTGCACTCGCCGAGGCGTTTGCGGCAGCGGGGTCAGCTGTCGTCGTCGCCGACCTCGACGAAGGCGAGGCGGAAGCCGTCTCGCAGAATATCCAGACGGGGGGTGGCGTCGCTCTCGCCGTCAAGGTGGATGTGTCCGATGCCGCTGCAGTCGACCGGCTCGCTGCGACGACACTGGAACAGTTCGGGCGCGTGGACGTGTTGTGCAACAACGCCGGCGTCTCCACGTTCAACTTGATCAGCGACCAGACCCTCGACGACTGGAGATGGGTGGTGGGCGTCAACTTCTGGGGCGTTGTGCACGGGGTCCACACCTTTGTGCCGATCATGCGTGACCAAGGCACGCCCGCGCACATAGTCAATACCGCTTCGATAGCGGGACTTCTCAGCGGCGTCGCCTTCATTGGGCCATACAGCGCCACCAAGGTGGCGGTGGTCTCGATCTCTGAGACCCTGGTTCAGGAGCTGGCGATAGACCAGACACCCATTGGCGTGAGTGTCCTCTGTCCGAGCTCGGTCGACACCAAGGTGATGGAGTCCGAACGCGGCCGGCCGGCCGCGTTGGGTTTCGAGCACCGCACGGAGATGGCGGAGTCGGTGCGCCTCATGATCCGCGATGGCTTCACAGGACCGGCCGGATTAACGCCCGCGCAGGTCGCTGTCCGCGTCCTCGAAGCCGTTCGCGGTGGGAAATTCTGGGTCATCACCCACCCCGGCGAAGCCCCGACGGTCGAGGCGCGCTTCGCCGGCATACTCGAGGCCTTCCCGGGCGAAGGCGGTTGACGTGGCCTGGGACTTCGAGACTGAACCCGAGTTCGAAGAGCAGTTGCAGTGGATGCGCTCATTCATCGACACCGAGCTGATCCCGCTCGAACCCATTATCCGGGAACTTCCGCCTGAAGAGTGGGCGCAGGTAAAGGCGCACCTTCAGACCAAAGTCAAGGAGCGCGGCCTGTGGGGAGCATTTCTCGATCCGAGCCTCGGCGGCCCAGGTCTGGGACAGCTGAAGCTCGCGCTGATGTCGGAGATTATCGGACGCTGCATGATGTCGATGACGATCTTCGGGGTCCAGGCACCCGACAGTGGAAACATGGAGCTGCTCGCTCACGGTGCGACGAATGCCCAGAAGGATCGCTGGCTCTGGCCCAATCTCCGGGGCGAGATCTCGAGCGCGTTCGCACTGACAGAGCCCTTTCTCGCGGGTTCCGATCCGACCGTTCTCGGAACGAGAGCAACGAAAGACGGCGATGAATGGGTCATCGATGGTCACAAGTGGTTCATCACGAACGCGTCAGTCGCCGACATCGTCTTGGTGCTCGCCGAGACGAACCCCGATGGGCGACCGCACAAGCACGCGTCGATCCTCGTGGTTCCCACCGGGACGCCGGGCATGGAAATCGTGCGCGACATCGGGACGATGGCCCACCCCAAGGTCGAATTCGGCCAGATCGGGAACCATGCCGAGCTCGTGTTTCGGGGCTGCCGTGTTCCTGCCGACCATTTAATTGGTGCGCCAGGTGATGGGTTCGTCCTTGCTCAACAGCGTCTCGGCGGGGGCCGTATCCACCACGCCATGCGTTGGCTCGGACAAGCGCAGCGATCGCTCGACATAATGTGCGAGCGTGCCGTATCGCGAAGATCGCATGGCAAGTTGCTCGCGCAACACCAGATGGTCCAGGACTACGTCGCGTTGTCCCATACCGAGATCCAAGCGGCGCGGCTGCTGACCTTCCAGACCGCTTGGAAGATGGACAGATACGGGGCCAGCACGGTGAGAGCCGACCTGGGAATGGTCAAGGCTCATGTGTCGAGGGTGGTGCTGGCGGTGCTCGACCGGACGATCCAGGTCTGCGGCGCGCTCGGGTACTCGACCGATCTCCCGGTGGAGGAGTGGTACCGCTCGACGAGGTTCGGGCCCATTGGTGACGGGCCCGACGAGCTGCACAAGTCCGTCCTCGCGCGACGGTTCTGAAGGGCTACACACCGGTTGAGGGATGGCCGACCGAGCACATACCCAGCCGTCGCCCGGCGGCCGAGGAGAAGTGGGCGTCGCTGCGCGCCGAGGTGGGCCTGCGATGACCGCACAGAACACGAGGATCCATGCCCGAGTTGACCGAAACCGTGCGTATCAGTCCGGAGGGATCGTGATCTCAAGGTGACGCTGGCGACGCCAGCCGGTGTAGCCGTCGACGAAATGGCAGGAAGCACTCCATGATGAGGGAGTCAGTCGCCAGTCACACCGGTGGGTGGTCCGGCCGGGAGCCTATCGACGCGATATTCTTCGATTTCGCCGACACGTTGTTCAGCAGTCGAATGCTCCGTGACGTGCACCTCCGTCAATTGCGGTTTGTCGGCGACACCATCGGGGTGACGGCGTCCGATGATGAACTGCGGGCCAGCTATCGCGAGGGGTTGGGAGTCGCCTACCGATTGGTCGCGTCGCGTCCCTATTATCTCCACCGCGAACTCTTCGGCCAGGCCTTCATCGCGATGGCGCGAACTTTCGGCCGGGAGTTGGATCACGAACAAGCGAGATACGCGGTCGATCGCCAGTACGAAGCGACGATCGAGGCCGCGGAGTTGCGAGTCGACTGCCTCGATTCCTTGCACGGCCTGCGGGAGCGTGGACTGCATATCCAGATTGTCTCGAACATCGACGAAGAGCAACTAGAACAGCTCGTCCGGCGTCTGGGGTTGGAGTCCGCGATCGACGCGTGCACGAGTTCGGAGTCGGCACAGTCGTGCAAGCCAGATCCTGGCATCTACGACTGCGCGCTTGAGAAGGCCCGCTGCACGGCGGCACAGGTGCTGTTCGTCGGGGACAGTCCAGCTCACGACGTCACTGGACCTCAGGCTATGGGGATAAGGACGGCGCTTCTCGTCGCCGACGCCCGGCCCGGAGCCGAGGATTGCTCCCCCGACTTCGTCATCGAACGCCTCGGGCAGGTAGTGGAGATCGTCGAGCAGGAATTGGTCGGATGACCGAATCAGTCGACACGTTGCGAGATTTTCTTGACGGTCGGCTTGGTGATTCGAGCGCCATCGAGGTCGAAGCGATGGTCGGGGGTGGATCCTGTGACATCTTCGGCGTGCAGCGGGGGACAGAGCGGTGGGTCCTGCGGCGCGCCCCCGGCCACGCGAGTTCGGCGACGGCTCACGACGTCCTGCGCGAGTTCCGTATCCTCGATGCGATCAAGGACGAGGCGGTCTCGATAGCCCGGCCGGTCTTGGCATGTGACGATCCCGATGTCTTCGGCGCGCCGTTCTACGTCATGGCACGCATCGACGGTGTCCCCGTGCGCGCCGAGATCCCTTCGGCCTGGACAGCGAACCCACGAGAGCAGTCGCTGGCGCTCGAGCAACTGGTCGACGCACTCGTGGCGATTCACGCGGTGGATTGGCAGAAGCGCGGGCTGGGCGATCTCGCCCACTCCGGCCCCTATCTCGCACGGCAGGTCGACCGCTGGATGTCACAGCTCGATTCGTACCACGGTCGCCCCCTTCCGTCGGCCGCTCGCGTCGCATCGTGGCTGGACGATCACCGACCGGTCGATCAGGTGCCTGTCCTGGCGCACGGGGACTACAAGCTCGACAACGTGCTCTTCGCGCCGGATGCGCCGCCACAGCTGCTGGCGGTGGTCGACTGGGAGATGGCATCCATCGGGGACCCGTTGATCGACCTCGCTTGGGCCATGATTTTCCACCCCGGACCCGAGGGGACAATACCCCTCGGCGTCGTGGCGAGTCCCGGGTTCGATCGGTCGCAAATGCCAGCGCGCTCGTTATTGATCGCGCGCTACGCGGAACGTTCCGGTCGCGACGTTGCCGGAATCGATTGGTATCAAGTGTTCGCCCGCTGGAAGCTGGCCATCGTCTTGGAGGGCAGCTATGCCAAGTTCCTGCGGGGCGAATCGAAGAAGGCGGTCCACGAGTTCTTCGGTAAGCAGACCGACTTACTGCTCGAGAGCGCCGTAAGCATCGTCGAGGAGCACTAATGGGCAAGCACAACGACCTGGAGCTCGAGGTCGACGATATCGTCGATGCCGCGATCGTGATCTTACGCGAGCGAGGTCTGGACGCAGTGAGCATGCGCAGCGTTGCTGAGCGACTCAGTGTCTCGCCCATGCCGCTTTACACCCGGGTGGGGAACAAGGCTGCCTTGATCGACGCGGTGGCGGACCAACTCCTCGCCGACCTGGCACCGCCGGCCGGCGCGGAGGAGGCGTGGCTTGCGTATGCCGAGCGATGGTGCCGAGAGTTGCGAAACCGACTCAAGCTGGCCGCCGACAGTCGTCTCTATCTCGGCGCGGCCCGGGATGCGTACGTGGAGGCGTCCCGACCGTTGCTGGCTGCGATGCGTGAAGGAGGCCTGTCGGCGGACGCCGCGGTGCAGGCGTGCCGGCTTCTCATGTGGGCGACGGTCGGTTTTGTGGCCATGGAACAAGGGTCGAGCCTGCACGCTCAGGGCGCGCAGCGAGGACGCCTGTCCGGAAGCAATCCTGCCGGGGTGACTCCCCAAGAAGCCGACGAGTTGTTCGAGATCCAAATCGGTTTTATCACCGCCGGGGTCGCTGGATTGCATAGCGGTTGAACCTGTCTTACCAGAACCTGGTGTGTGCTCCGATTGACTGCCTGGGGTTTCTCGATTCACACACGCTTGAACAGGTTCGTAATCCCTGCAGCGAATTTCTGAATCCGTGCGATTTTCGTGGGGTTCAGGGCCGTTAACACAAGCGCTTGCTCCTGAATGGCGAGATCACCCTCAGTGCTCATGATCTGATCGCCTCGTCAGGCGCACAGGGCAACATCACGATCGGAGCCTGACCGCCACGATCGAGAGCATCGGTTGCGCTCTACCCGCGATAACGAAGCCGTTACCGACTCCTGCCAGGAAAGAGACTCCTCACAACCTGAACCGGGTTCCGTGGGACTTTCGCGCGATCTGACGCTGATTGACCATTCTGATTTTGATTCGCCACCACCGGATTTCGAATACGCCGTAGTTGATTCAACGGTCGCTTTCACGGACGGTCTCCCGTTCCGGCCGGGTCGGTCCTGAGCGCCCCCAACGACTCCAGACTGGCGATGTGAGATTCGTCGTAACCCAGGCCTTCGAGCACTTCCCGCGTATGCTCTCCCAGCCGCGGTGCGCGGAATCGCGGTTGGGCAGGCTCGACCTCGAAGTCGGCTGGAGTGGCAATCATCATCTGGGACCCGTGCTCGTCGGGCACCTCCACAAGTCCGCCGGCCGCCAGGAACTGCTCGTCGGAGAGAAGGTCCTCGACGGTCTGTACCGGGGCCCAGAAGAAGTCCGGCTCGGCGTCAAAGATCTCGGCCCATTCCGATAGTGGCCGGGTGGAAAAGATCTCGTCGAGCAGGCGAACCAGCTCAACTCCATTTTTGAGTCGGGCCACCGTCGTCTCGAAGCGTTCGTCGGTGAGCCATTCAGGGCGATCGACGGCCCGGGCCAGGGGCGGCCAGTGCCGCTCTCCGTCCAGGCCGACGACCCAGAAGCGCTTCCCGTCGCCGGCGGTGTAGTTGTTGACGGTCGGATTCGTCATCGTCGACCGGCTCCCGAGCCGGATCGGCCTTCCCCACATCAGCGCCACGTTCACGTCGAATCCGATGGTGTAAGCGCCTTGGCGAAGGAGGGACGCCGAGACAAGGTCGCCCACGCCCGTGCGTTCGCGGGCGACGAGCGCGGCGCAGACCATGGCCGCTCCTGTCATCGCGATCGAGTGGTCGCCCATGCCGCCGCGCTGGAAGGGAAGGTCGGCGCCCGGGGGCGTCAGGGAGGCCGCCACTCCGGACCGCGCCCAGAAAGCCCCAATGTCGTACGCCGGCCGATCCGCTTCGGGACCAGTCAGGCCGTACCCGCTGATGATGGCATAGACCAGTGCGGGGTTACGACCCCTGAGGGACGTGGGATCGAGGCCGACACGTTCCAGTGCCAACATCCGTATGTTGGTGAGGAACACATCCGCCCCATCGATCAACGTATTGGCAATCTCGCGACCCTCGGACGAGGACAGGTCCAGAACGATGCTTCGCTTGGAGCGATTGTCGAGCTCGAAGACAGGGTTACTGGGAAGATCTCCACCGAGCATCTTCTGGAAGCCGCGTGCCGGGTCACCGCTCGGCGGTTCGATCTTGACCACGTCGGCGCCCCAATCGCTCAGGATGCCCCCGGCGGCCGGGCCAGCGACCCATACGCCTAGCTCGACCTCCTTCACGCCCAGTAGCGGTCCGGTGGGTTCACCTCGATTCTCCACGGCTCCCCCGGCTACCCCGACGGTCCCATTCGACGCTCCTTGCTGAGACGTTGCCTCGATTTGGACCCTAGCTGAGGACGTCTGCAGGTCGGGGCGTATACGAAAAAGGAGCGACGCTCAACCCATCACGAAGGGGAGCTAAGGACGGCTGTCGTCGGGCGAATATCGAGGCTCTGGCAGGCACTCAACCCGCTGGAGGGTCACGATCGACCTCTAGAATGCTGGCGGTGCTTATCGTGAACTTGTCTCGAGCTCGCGTCGGGGTCGGATCGTTCTCTCCTTCTGAGGGCTGAGAGTCCTGGGGTGGGTGACAGCCGACGGAACACTCCGGCGCAGTGACGCGTTCCCGCGGTGGGACGCTGCCAACCCCCCGAGCCTTCCGGCCGCCTGGGCTTCACCGAATCACCGCGCGACCCGATAAGTGGGTCGACGAGGCCGGCGGTCCAGTAGACGACCCGGCTGTCCTCGAACGATTGCAGCGGCTGGCGATTCCACCCGCATGGGCAGACGTGTGGGCGTCCTCCGACGCCAATGCGTCAGTCCAGGCGACAGGCGTCGATCAGCGCGGTCGGACGCAGTACCGATACTCTCCGGCGGCCCGAGACCTTGCCAGCGACTGCAAGTACGCCCGCATGACGCTGTTCGCTGCGGCCCTTCCTGCCTTACGCCTTCAGGTTGCGCGCGACCTCGCTCCATACCGCAAGGATCCACTCGACGCACGCGTCGTGACCGCCGCGATAGTCAGGCTTTTGGAGCGTGGGCTGCTTCGAGTTGGTAATGACCGGTACGCCCGAGACAATCACACGTACGGACTTACAACGATTCGGAGGAACCACGTCGATACGAGCGGTTCGACCATCACGTTCCATTTCATCGGAAAAGAACACCTCCCTCACACCGTCACAGTTCACGACCAGGCGGCGGCCAAGGTTGTGGGCGCGCTTGTAAGTTCGGCGGACAACGATGCGCAGCCGCTCTTTGCCGTCACGGGTGAACATGGAACGCATCACGTGACGAGTGCCACAGTGAACGCCTACCTCCATGCGCATACCCAAGCGCCAGCGAGCGCCAAGGTGTTCCGCACCTGGGGCGCCACGGTTGCAGCAGTTGCGGTGCTTGCTGGAGCCGAACCCCCAGCGGACGTCTCGGGCACGTCGCGGGAGCGTCTCGCCGTGGGGGCGGCGGCGACTTTGCTGGGCGACACAGTCTCCGTCACTCGGTCTTCGTATATCCATCCTGCTTGGATCGACGTGGGCCGGTCTGACCTCGTCGCCGCCGCGGTCGCCGAGTCCTCCGCTCGCGTCGGGACGCTTGCTGTGGCAAGCCTTTTTGCGGATCCGGGTGTCCAGTCAGCCGTCCTTTCCGGAATCACGGATGCAACCACAGAAGTGCTCGCTCCAGACGAGAATCGGGGTGCCTAAAGATGTCAACTCAGACGGTGTCGACAGCGGATGAGCCCCTCGACGCTTTACAGCACGCCACAACCATCGAGGTGGGCGGCACTCTGAGCGTGGGAGTGGATGTCATGCGGCAGCTACTAACTCGGTTCCGCCAAGCGATATTCACATCCACTGCCAGGCCGACGCCGACCGTCAGGCGCTTGTCCAGCGCAGGGGCAGGCTGGAGATGCCATGCACCGACCCGCGGTGCTCGCTGATCGGCCCGTCGGCGGTCAGCTCGTAGTCGGCCACTCGACGACACCACTCCCCCAGAAAGATGTTGAGCTCCTGCCGCGCCAGGTGTGACCCCAGGCAGCGGTGTGGGCCCGCTCCGAAGGCGTAATGCGGGATGGCATCCCGGTCGATCACCACCTGGCGCGCCCGGCGGATGAACTGGGTGTCGCGGTTGGCCGCGGCCAACGAGAACAGCATCATCTCACCCGCCTTGAGGTCCTGCCCGCCGAACGTCACGTCCCGTGTGACCTTGCGTGCCAGCTGCGGGATGGAGAAAACCCGCAGGAACTCCGCTGGGTACGGGGATCCGGCCTTTCGGGAACGCCAACATAGTGATTACTATGGCGGACCGAGTTCACGAAAGACATCGTCACGGGGGCAGAGTTGGGAATCGGCAGCGTAGCGAGCCTGGGGCACCTGATCGACGGGCAGATCGTTCGAAACGACCGAACGTTCCCTGTCGACAACCCGTCGAACGGTCAGGTCATTGCGGACTGCCCCGCGGCGACTGCCGAATTGCTCGATACCGCCATGGCTGCGGCTGAGCGGGCCCAGCCCGCCTGGTTTGCCCTCGGAACCGGCGGCCGGCAGCGGGTGCTCCAGGCGATGGCCGAAACCCTTGCCGAGAAGCTCGAGGACATTGTCGCGATATCTGCGCTCGAGAAGGGAGCCCTTGGAGCCGCGCTCGAGGCGTACGTCGCGCCATCGTTCGTGGCTCACCGAGCGACGACCGCCGTCCCGGTGGACGTTCTGGAGGATACGGCAGAACGTTCGGTCACACTGGTGCGCAAACCCGTGGGCGTCGTTGCCGCGATCGCGCCTTGGAACGCACCGATCCTTATCGCATGCGAAAAGATCGCCACCGCGCTGCTCGTAGGGAACACCGTTGTGGCGAAGCCGTCACCCTTTACACCTTTGGCGACGCTCGCACTCGGTGACATCTGGAAGGACGTCGTACCACCGGGGGTTCTCAACATCCTGGCGGGCGATGACTCGCTAGGTGCCCTAATGGTCGCACACCCGACCACCAGGCTGATTTCGTTCACGGGGTCGGTGACAGCCGGCCACAAGATCGCCGAAGCGGCCGGGAGGTCCCTGAAGAGAACCGTGCTCGAGCTTGGTGGCAACGACGCCGCAATCGTCCTTTCGGATGTGGATGTCGACGCCGTCGCCCCAAAGATCTTCGGGACAGCCTTCTTGATGGGAGGCCAGGTGTGTGCGGCGATCAAGCGACTTTACGTCCACGAGTCCATCTACGAGGACATGGTGCGTGCCCTCACGCGGCTGGCCGAGGCAGCTGTGGCAGCCCCGGAACAGGTGGGTGGCACGTTGGTCCCGCTCACCACCCGTCCGCAATTCGATCGCGTTCGCCAGCTCCTCGACGACGCCCTGAACGAGGGTGCACACGCAGGTGGCGGCACCCCGCGGGACGGCTCCGGTTACTTCGTCCCGGCGACGATCCTCACGGACGTGCACGCCGGCATGAGGGTGGTGGACGAGGAGCAGTTCGGCCCGCTTCTCCCGGTCATACCCTTCGGCGACGTCGAGGATGCGATCGCCGCGGCGAACGACACCCAGTTCGGTCTGTGCGGTTCGGTCTGGACCGCTGACGTCGCGATGGGCGAGGCGCTCGCCGCCGCGCCTCGAGTGCGGGACGTGCTGGGTGAACAATCATGGAGAAGTCTCCCCCGACATCCCATTCGGCGGCACGAAGAGCTCCGGGATCGGCCGGAGCGGAGGGATCGCGGGTCTCGACGGTTACGCCGAGCTCCAGACGCAGTATGTCTACAAGTCCCCCGATCGAGTGAAAGTCGGCTGAACCGATGGCGCGCGATTTGAACGGCAACGTCGCAGTCATCACGGGGGGCGGTAGCCCTCGGGGAATTGGATCTGCCACAGGGCGACTGCTCGCGCAGCACGGATGCCACGTTGTGCTCTCCGATGTGAATGAGAGCACGTTGGAGACGACCGTTGCCGCACTCAAGGGCGACGGCCTCGACATCATCGGTCATTGGGCCGACGTGGCCGATCTGGTATCAATGCAGGCGCTTGCCGATCACGTCTTTGCGGAATTCGGCAGGGTTGATATTGCGTTCCTGAACGCCGGTATTCCGGCTGGCGGCAGCTACTTCGATGATGACACCCAGGAGTGGCAGCGAGCCTTCGACGTCAACTTCTTCGGCATCCTTCACGGCATCAAGGCGTTTGTGCCCCGCATGATCGCGCAGGGAACCCCTGGGGATGTCCTCGGCACGACCTCGGGCGCCGGCGCCATCGGGGTCATGTACCAGACCCCCGCCTACTCCACCAGCAAGGCAGCCGTCCTGACGCTGATGGAAGGCCTCTACGCAAAGCTTCGGGATACCAAATCGCTGATCCGCGCCCACGCTGTGTTCCCGCCGCTCACGAAGACCAACCTCGCCGGGGACCCCGAGATCATGCCGCTCGTGCAGCAGGGTCTCCAATCCGCCGGCGTGTGCGCCGTGCTTGCCGAACCTGAGGAGGTGGCCGTCACGGTCCTGGAGGCACTCCGGAGCGGAAGCTTCTGGGCCCACCACGACCATGACGCCGACGAGCGGCTAACCGACGGCCGGTTCGCCGCCGACATCGACTGGCAGGACAGGATGATCAGGAACCGTGCGGAAGCGATCGTCCACCGCAGTGACCCGGACAGCTACCTCTGGGGAGGCACTCCGCCCTGACCGAAACGACGAGGGGTTGACGCAATGAGAGGTCACTGGGGTCGGGCATTCGTGTGTGCCGCGATTGTCGCGGGATCCCTGCTGGTGGCAGCGGGGCCGGCAACGGCCAACACAAGCAGGATGTCGTCGCCGTGCTGAGCGCTGTACCGTACGACCCCGAACTCCAGCTGGCCGTTGGCGAGTACCTGTCGCAGGCGCCGACCCTAACGCTCGAGGGCATCCCGTTGGCGCGTGAACTGCACGCCTCGAGCCAGTCTGCGCCCAATCTCCGCGAGGGGAGGATCGAACGGGAGGAGCACACGGCTCCCGGGCCCGACAGTGCACCACCGTTGGCCCTGACCGTATTCCGCCCTGCTGGACGTCACGAACCGTTGCCTGGCATCTACTTCATTCACCCCGGCGGCATGATCATCGGCGACCGGTTCACCGGGATCAATGCAGTTCTGGACTGGGTGGAGGAGCTCAAGGTCGTTGTCGTGACCGTCGAGTACCGCCTTTCGCCCGAATCGCCACACCCGGCCCCGATCGAGGACTGTTACTCGGGGCTGATCTGGAGCGCCGAGCACTCGTCAGCGCTGGGAATCGACTTGGAGCGTCTGTTGGTCGTCGGAGGGAGCGCCGGTGGAGGTCTTGCAGCAGCGACCGCCATTCTCGCCCGCGACCGCCACGGCCCGAGGATTCGGGCCCAGATGCTGCTCTGCCCGATGCTTGACGATCGCAACCGGTCGGTCTCGAGCCACCAGTATGTCGGTGTCGGCGTGTGGGACCGACTCAACAACGAAGTTGGATGGACGGCCCTTCTGGGTGACGCCCGTGGCCGCCCTGACGTGTCGCCATACGCGGCGCCGGGGCGGCTGGACGACTTCTCGGGCTTGCCGGAAGCCTTTGTCGACGTCGGTTCAGCCGAGATCTTCCGGGACGAGGCCGTGGCCTACGCAAGTCGACTTTGGGAGGCCGGTGTCCAAGCGGACCTGCACGTCTGGGCGGGAGGATTCCACGGGTTCACGGGCAGCGTGCCGAGTGCCGAAATCTCGCGACAAGCGCTCGCCGCGCAACGGGGCTGGCTGAAGCGCGTCCTCGGTTTGTGAGCCCTATGGCCATGTGAACGCGAACCCGGACGGCGCGTCGGGCGGAGAAAGCGAGGAGCGGAAATGACGTGTACGAGACAAGAAAAGCAGGTGGTTCGATGATGTTCAACTTGACCGGCCATGTTGCCTTGGTAACTGGCGCGGGCCAGAACGTAGGGGCTGGAATTGCCCGAATGCTGGCCGCGCAGGGGGCAGCGGTCGCCGTCAACGACTTCGTCCCCCAACGTGCTCAACTCGTCGCAAAGGCAGTGGGGGGTTCAGCTATCGACTGTCCCTTCGACGTGACAGATCTCGAGTCGGTTAGGGCGAGCGTGGCTTATGTGGGAGACCGCTTGGGCCCAGTGGACATCCTCGTCAACAATGCGGGCAATGGAGGAGTCGGGGGCATGCGGGCCGCGCCGTTTCGCGAGGTCGATCCATCGGAGTGGCCCGGTCCCATTCAGGTCAACCTCTACGGCGTCATTAATTGCTGCAAGGCTGTTATCGACGGGATGTGCGAACGCGGGTGGGGGCGGATCCTTACCATCTCTTCGGGCGCAGGGACAGGAGGGGTGGGGATCGGCGTGGCGGCCTACAGTGCCGGGAAGGGGGGCGGCATCTCTTTCACTCGATCGCTAGCGCTGGAGATAGCGCGCAGCGGTGTCACGGCGAACACCATCGCGATCGGGCTGATGACGCGCGACGAGTCAGAGATAACGGCGCACCAAGCCAAGTCGATCCCAGTTGGTCGTACCGGAACGCCTGAAGACGTTGGCGCCGCCTGCGTCTGGCTCGCCTCGAACGAGGCATCGTGGGTGACGGCCCAGACGATCCAGGTGAACGGGGGTTCCCTCACGACGTAATTCATCGGAGCAAAAGTCCGCTCGTTCATCGGACGGCCGAGGTCGATACGTCCAGATCGGCCAAGTCCAAGCGTTCGCGGACATACCGGCGACGGAGATATCCACCTCTCCAGCTACCCAGCGGGAGGCCAAACGGCATGAACTGCTGCAGTCAATCTAGGTGATCGGGATGACAATGGGAGGTGAAGTATCGGACGAGCACGGAATCCGGCGAGCAACGGAAGCGCTACCTCCGAGCGCTCGAGGGTCCATTCAAAGCCCTCCTTGCAACGTCGCATCCAGGGCGCTTTCTCCTGACGGATTCTCAATCCCGGCGTCGCCTTCGATGTAGAGGTTCGGGAAGGAACGTTTGCATGACAGCTCCTCGGATTTGGGTGGGTGGCATCCAAGGCGTGTTACCCACAGCCTCATTTTCAAGCCGCCAACACAACGTCGACGAGACAGGACTGGGCAGGATACAAACATGAGTGATGCGTGCCAGGACAAAGTGGCACTGATCGCTGGCGCCAGCCAAGGCGGTACTGGGACCGGCTGCGCGGTTCGCTTGGCGGCCGAAGGAGCACGCGTCGCCATTTGTGCCCGGTCTGTTGAGAAGCTGCGAGAGACTTTGTCTCAGGTCGAATCTGTTGGCGGGGCCGGTGCGATGTTCGCGTGTGACCTTGCCGATCCGGGCGGCGGCCGGGACACGCTCGTTGCCCGCGCTGAAGAGGCACTCGGGCCGGTGGACTACTTGGTGTACGTGGCGGCCCGGTCCATGTTCGCCCCCTTCAGCGCAGTGACGCTGGACCGACTGCAGGGAGTGCTCGAGCTGAACCTGAAGGCAGCTTGGCTACTGAACCAGCACGTGATCGCCAGTATGCAGGAGCGCGGCTCGTGCGGTTCGATCGTCAACATCGGGACCCTCGCCGCCCAGCCGCTGTCGGGGCCGCCCTATGCAGAGGGACCGAGCGTCCGCGCTGGCACCGCTTACGGGGCGTCGAAGGCAGCCCTGCACCGGATGTCGCAGGGAGTCGCCGCAGAGACGCACGGCCAGGGCATCTCTGTAAACATCCTCTCCCCTCTGGCCGCGATCGCCACGCCGAAGGTGTTGACAGGTGGGTTGATCCCAGGCGAGGTCTGCGAACCGGTTGAAACCATGGTCGAGGCGGTCATTGCCCTGCTCACGGCCGATCCCGACGTGGTAACGGGTCTGGACACCACCAGTATCGAACTCTTGTTGGAGCTGGACCGCCCCGTCCGCGATCTCACCGGCACCGAATTGGTGCCGGGATGGCAGCCACAAGATCTGGTCCGGTACCTCCACGCCTCGCGCCGTCGGGGTCAATGACCGCCTCCTGCGTCGCGCCATGAGAAGCGGATCATCATCTGAAAGGGCGTGCCGTGGGCTCGCAGCGTCAATATCACGACCAGGCGCTTTCACTACGGGTTAGGCCAGCTGCCTCTTCCAAAAGTCGTTAGTGGCTCTCCTTCTCATTGTCGTGATTCCCGCAGTCGACGGTCAGCCCGAGCGTCAGCTCGGAGAGTCACTTGATGTAGCCATTGGATTTGAACCAGTCAACGGCCCGCTGCACGCTCTCACGAACAGGCGTCTGGGGAAGGCCGAGCTCAGCAATGGCCTTGGAACAATCGTAGGTCTCGCCGAGGTGTCCGATCTTGACCTCGGAGACGGTGGCGACGGGATGCTTCTTCGTAAAGCGCGATACGAATTCGTAAACGTGCGCAGCCGCCAACGCTGCTGGGTAGGGCGCCTTGAATCGCGGGGGTGCGACGCCCGCCGCCTCGGCAATCATTCGAAAGTACTCGCCTACCGTCACGTTCTGGTTGCCGAGGAGGTACCGCTCTCCGATCCGGCCTTTCGACGCGGCGAGGATGTGGCCGCGAGCAACGTCTTCCACGTCGACGATGTTCAGCCAGCCCTCCACGTAGGCGGGCAATTTGCCCGATGCCACTTCGATGAGGAGCTGGCCCGAGGAAGTCGGCCGGATGTCATGCGTGCCGATGACGAGTGTTGGATTGACGATGACGACGGGCAGTCCTTTCGCACCGAACTTGAACGCCTCGATCTCAGCGAGGTACTTGGAGATCGAATAGTGGTCGCCCGTGTTCCAGTAGTTGAACTCCGCCTCCTCGTCGCAGGCCACTGCCCCGTTGGCGCCGATGGCGTTGTTGGTGCTCGTATACACCACCTTGGAGACGCCGACGTCCATGGCGGCGCGAAGCGACGCCTTGGTACCGCCGACGTTCACGTCGTAGAAGTGCTTCGGATCGGTAGCCCAGTGTGTGAAATAGGCGGCCGCTAAGAACAGCGTGTCGCAGCCGCGGAGGGCCGTTCTGATCGAGTCGGCGTCGCGGATGTCCCCGTGGGCGCGTTCAAGATCAAGCCCTTCCAGGTTTCGGGCGTCGCTGTTGTCTCGCATTAAAACCTTGACTTCGGCGCCGTCGTTCACCAGCTGGCGCGTGATCGCCGATCCAATGAACCCTGTTGCCCCGGTCACCAACGCATTCATAGGAACTCCACCTCCAGGTGACGACACACTCATTCGATTCACGAACGTCCACAATCTACTGGCCGCCTCGTCACGCATTATCCCGTATGACGAATGGTGTGCGCCATAAGAACTCCTTTGCGTACAGCCCCACCGTAGTTGGGGTCAACGTCCGGCGGCCTGTCCTCAGTCGATATGGAGCGTCTCCCCGGTGACGAACGTGGCGCCCTCAAGGTAAAGGACCCCGTCGACAACGTCACTGATTTCGCCGAGCCGGCCGAGGGGGTGCAGGGCTGCCATTCCCGCACAGGAAGCAAGGTCGTCCGAGGTCCTCACTACACCCAAAGCGACTGCGTTCACCCGAATCCCGCGTGACGCGTACTCAATCGCCAGCGAGCGTGTGACGGCGGCCAAACCACCCTTGGTGAGGGCAGTCAGCGCGGCCGGCCTGGTGCTGTCCGCATGGTCCACGAGGCTCGTGGAGACGTTGACCACGTGGCCGCTGCCCAGGGTGACCATTTGACGAATGACAAGCTGGGTCAGGTAGAAGAACCCAGTCAGGTTCACCGAGATGATGGTGGCGTAGTCGTCCGCCGTGTTGTCCGTGAAGGGCTTTCCGATGAACACTCCCGCGTCGTTCACGAGGCAGTCGATCCGTGCGAACCGATTGAGCGCTTGCTCCACGACGTTCCGAGCGGTCTGCGCTTCCGTGATGTCGCCCGTGACCGTGAGGTAGTCGTCCTCGTCCGCAACGCCGATGGAGCGAGGGGTGACGAGAACTGCGTATCCCTCTCGTCGGAACCCGGAGACGAGCCCTGCGCCAATACCCTGGGAACCACCGGTGATGACCGCGACTCTGCGGCCCGACAGCGACGAATCCTGATTTCTTGTCCTGTCGGGCGGCGCGTTCATTCGACGAGGTAGATCTCGTATATGACGGCTCCGGGTTGCCGACCGCCGACACTAATGAAGACGCCTCTGTTCAGCCAGTCCAGATCGGCTGCAGCCGTCTCGATCTGCGTCGACGTGCGGAAGACGTATTCACTGGCGTCGACTTCCTCACCGCGACTCAGGCGAGCGAGGACCTCCGCGCTCCCGTGGCGCACTCCTTGCGAGCGCACATAGAGCACGTCGCCGCGATCAGTCTGGAGTGTGAAGCGGATGTCGCCGAGTGCCGTGCCGTCCGGCAGAATGATCTGCCAATCGGCGCTGGCTCCCGGCAGGACAGTGCCGTTGAGTTCAGGCCCGGCGAAGGTGCCTCCGGTCAGGGAGACGATTCGCCGTCGCCCCTGGGGGACGTTCCCTCCATCGAGGACCTCGCCGATGTTCGCCTCCAAACGGAGGATCTTCGTGAGGCGAGGTTCGGGGAGCAGATTCATTCAGGGACCGCTTGTGCCCTCGCCGGGTCGTTCGGATGCTGGCCGAGTGGCGTAATGGATATATGCATCCATTCGTATAGCGGCAGAGCAACCAGAAGTGCATCAAGTTCTGCCCTAGTGCTGGCACGATAGAGACCAAGAATCGTCGACGGGCCGGAGCCGCCCGCGGTCTGCCACAGCCGAACGAGGTGCCCCTCATTGGCCAACGTGTCTGCCGCGACAGCTTCGTCCCTCTTCCGGTCTTCGACTTCGGACTCGGAAACGCCCTCCGGGATAGTGAGCTCGAACTGGACGAGAAACTCCATCATCGTCTCCGTGCTCCTAATTTCGGGTTAACCGCGGTTCTGTAGAGGTCGACGTCGGCTCGTCGTCGTGATGAACTTACCCCCTGGAGCCCGGAAGTGACTTGGACAAGGAGCAGCTTCAGCGCGACGGCGAAGATCATCGAGAAGCTCGGGAACGGCTGGATGGTGTCGCCCAAGACGTCGAGCGGGACGGCGCCCGTTCAATGTCGGCCGCCGAGCGAGAGCGCCCCGAGAAACCGGCACTCATTCTGTCCACCTCGACGCATTTCGGGCCTCCCGGTGCCCTCCCTGGCGTGCTCATCGCAGAATGCTCCGGGCGCTACGAAAGCGGCCCGTCCGCCAGCCACCCCGTCACCACATGCGCAATCATCGTCCCTTGGGCTCGGGATGAATCACGTGGCCCTGAGCGAGCGTGTCGACCAGCCGCTCGATTCGCCGCGCACGGGTATCGGGACGCCGGGCGGTTGTGACCCGGTAGAGGACGGAGTAGCGGTTCGCCTTGTCGAGCCGTGCAAAGCCTTTCGAGGCCCGGGGGTTGACGGAGAGCGCCCTTTTCAGGTCGTCAGGGACCTCGATGCTAGCGGCACCGCCATAGGCGGCGTCCCAGGTCCCATCGGCCTTTGCGCGCTCCACCACACGAAGCCCGGCTGGACGCAGCCGACCTTCAGCGGTCAGTCGTTCGATGATCGCGATGTTGCGCTTTGACCAGGCGCTGCCTGCACGACGAGGGGTGAATCGTCGCCGGAAGGTGGCATCATCGCGGCGGGCGAGCTGCCCGTCGACCCAGCCGCAGCAGAGGGCTTCCTCGAGGGCCTGGTCGTAAGTGAGCGAGGTTGGGCGCGTTGTGCCCTTCTTGGCGAGAACCAGCCAGACACCCTCTGAGTCCGAAGGGCGCTTTGCCAACAATCGCCGCCAGGCAGCGACGTTCGAGACGATCAGCTCCGCTGAATCGAGTGTCATGAGAGAGATGCCAACTGTGCCGTGCCTTGGCCGATCATTTGTATGTCTGCGTCTTCGCGGTCTTGGACCCTTCAAGTTGACGCTCCACAGCCAGCTCGCTGAGGTTAGCGACCGGACAGGCGCCCTCGTCACGACCGCATGCGGAGAAGTCGCAGAGCCTGCAGAGCCATCCGCCCGGCGGAGTCTTGGAGCTTGCCCGTTCGCCGAGTCGTGCTGCGGTTAATGCGTGGAGGAGGCGTTCCAGTAGTGGTGTGAGTCTCTCGCGCTCGCTGGTGCTCAGCCCCGCCAAGAGTGATTCGGTCACTGCTCGGCGGGCGGCCAAGACCCGCCGTGCTGCGTCGCTGCCACGACGGGTGAGCGTCACTGCGCGAGATCGCCCGTCGGGTCCAGGACCACGCTTGACGAGACCAGATTCGCTGAGCTTGTCGATCAGACGTACCGCACCTGATGGGGTGAGCCCGACGACTTGTCGGAGCTGGTCGATCGAAGCGCCACCCAGGAACTCGTGCAGCGCCACCAAAGCCGCCGGGGCGGCTGATCCGTGACCGGCCGCCGTCTCCTCGGCATCGCGGATGCGGTCGTTGAGCCCCACCGCCAGAGTGGCGATCAGATTCGCCTGTCGCGCCCCGGTTGACTCGTCCATAGAGGACAGTCTAGATTCATATGTATGACTCACTCAATAATCAGGCTACGAGGGAAGATGTGGGCCTCGGGAGATGCGCGATGAGCTCCGAGCGGTTGGCGAGCCTGTACATGGTCAATCTGGACTGCGCTGATCCCCGTGCGATGGCCGGCTTCTACTCGGCGCTCCTGGGCTGGGAGATGCCCCACTGCGAGGACGAATATTCGATGGTCTCGGATGGAACGACCTCCATCGGGTTCGGCCGGATCGACGGCTACACCCCGCCGAGATGGCCCGATGACGAGCACGCCAAGCAGTACCACCTCGATTTGCGAGTGCCCGATGTCGCAATGGCGGAGGTCGCGTCTATGAAGCTGGGAGCAACAGTGCCCGAGTTCCAGCCCGGAGGTGACCGCTGGCGCGTGATGCTGGATCCCGAAGGCCGCCCCTTCTGCCTGATGCCCGATGCTGCTGGGTCTTGAGCACCATTTGGGAACGTGACAGAGAGGACGCAGCCCCTGGCACAATTTGGTACTTGGCCGTGACACTCTCCGGAGGGTCGGGTCGGCCCGGCCACGGTTACCCAGGCCGAGCTGCACGCCGATCTGGAGGCCAGTTCGTCGTCCTGACCGATGCAGGCGGGGCACTGGCGACTCAGAGGACGTCGAAGGTGAGTGAGCGCGTCGAGCTCAGCGATCTACTACGCGGACAGGGGACGACACAAAGCTGAGGGACCATGAACATGATGGGTACCGCGCCACTATCCAGAGTTGCGGTACCGGGGCTTCGGCGCGGTCCCAGCAGGTAATGGCCGGTGGGAGGTTCTTGGCGAGCTGCCGATCCGCGATGTCACTCGTCCGGTCAGCCTCGACATGGAATTCCCCGGCATCAGCATCGATCCCTGGGGAAAGGTCCGCTCGGGTTTCACTGCCACGACGACCTTCAACCGCGAGGACTTCGACGTGCGGTGGAACCAGACGCTCGAGACCGGCGGTTCTTGGTCAGTAAGGAAGTTAGGATCGAACTCGAGATCGAGGCGGTGCTCGCCGACGAGAACTGACGCCTGCTCCGGACGCCCTCCCTTTGGAAACACTCTTGGGGGTCGCGTGATCCACAAACTTCCCGTTGAGCAAGAGGAGATCGAATCCTCTCAGCGAGTGCGACTGGGGAGCGAACTGTCCACCCACCGCCGGATCTCCGCGAGCGGAGCCGCTCCGGTACGGCGCGCGACGACGGTGCCACCGTCGACAAGCAGAAAGGTTGGGATGGCCTGCACTTCGAAACGACGGGCGAGCACCGGCGAGGTGTCGACGTTCACCTTGACGAGCTTCAACCGGCCCGAAAAGTCCCGTGCCACCTGCTCCAGGGCTGGGCTCACCATTCGGCACGGCCCGCACCACTCTGCCCACATATCCACGAGCACCGGGATGGCGGCGTCCTCGACGATCGCGTCGAACTCGTCATCGCCGCTCTCCGTGATCCAAGGGAGGGCCGCACCGCATTTGCCGCATCTTGGGACACCTGATGCACGATCGGGTACCCGGTTCTTCGTGCCGCAGGTGGCACACGGGACGACTTCGACTCGCTGTGCTGCCATCAGCGTGCGAGCGCCTTCCACAAGAGTCCCTCGACAGCGCCAACCACGCGCCAATGAGAAAGGTTCCTCACGGTGTCTCCGGCAGGCCACATCAAAGCCGAGTCTCGCGCTCTCCGGGCGAACGCTCCATCCCGTAAGTTCGTGGTTTGTGCGTGGTCGCCGACTCATCAAGCAAAGCGTCGGGGACATCGCCTACGCCTGCACACGGCGTCCTCATCGGAGAAGTGAACCGCCCAGGGAATTGTGGTGATCGGAGGTCGAGTAGCCGGACGGGTGCCAGACTAGGTATCTGTTGGAAGTCGTCTTATCCAGCTCTCACACCCGCAGTCGGTCTGGAGGCGCTGCATAGGAGAGCTGACCAGTGCCCCCGCACCGTAATCCGGCCTGAACGGGGACGAATTGGCCGCCCATAAGCCGAAAACCATCCGATGCTCCACTCCGAGAAGTGGGGCCTGACCTGCGCTTTCTTTGGTGGCGGGGGGAGGATTTGAACCTCCGACCTTCGGGTTATGAGCCCGACGAGCTACCAGACTGCTCCACCCCGCGGCGGAGCAATGACTCTACACCCGAGGCTGAAGCCCGGCCACAGCGCTCCCCGAGGGCGCAACTGCCCTACAGCGTCTGAGCAGTTGGGGGTGGGGGTGGTGGCGAGGCCGGGTCGGCGGCCTGGGGAGGCGGCGGGGGTGGCGGGACCGGTGCGCCGCTCGGAGCCGCGGTCGGTGCCGCCGCGGGGGACTCGGGTGCCAGCGTCATCGCGCCGTGCTCGGACTCGTGTTGCTGCAACGCCGTCACCAGCCGCTGGGTGTCACCCTCGGTGGTCGGGGTGGCCCGCCCCGTCTTGGTCGCGTAGTACGCCGCGCCCAGATCCCGCAGCATCGCGTCGGCCGCCTTCTTGGCCTGTGACTCGTCGAGCTTCGCCTGGCCCTTGGCGGCCGCATCCTTGGCCATCTCCGTGGCCTGCGTCGCCTTGTCCTTGACCTTGTCGAGCAGTCCCATCGGGGTCTTCCTTTC
This sequence comes from uncultured Acidimicrobiaceae bacterium, assembly GCA_963744225.1. Lineage (GTDB taxonomy): Bacteria > Actinomycetota > Acidimicrobiia > Acidimicrobiales > RAAP-2 > Bog-473. The sequence continues at coordinate 1,405,307 of CAVUSV010000004.1, read as the reverse complement.
GTCACGCCGGACTTCGTGGCGGCGCCTCCGTTCCGACATCATGGGACCCTCGGGCGCCCGCCGCAACCGGCAATCCGTCAGCCCACCGATTCGGAACGCGCCGGAATGGCGCCGGGGCCCCGGTGCTCAGCCCGAGGAAGGTGGCGACGCCGAGGCGACCGTCGACGTCGTGGTCGAAGACGTGGCGGTGCCTCCCCCCTTGGGTGCCGTGCTCGTCGGCGCCGTCGTTGTGGTCGTGGTCGTACTCGTCGTCGTGGTGGTGGTGCTTCCGGTGCCGCTCTTCGGTGACGACTTGCCCCCCCGGACCGAGGGCACGGTTGTGGTCGTCGTGGACCCCGTGGTGGTGGCCCCGGTCGCACCAAGCACCTGCTGGGCCTGGTTGATCGCCTGCTCCATGGCCTGGATCTCCGTCTGGTACTGCGAAAGGTTCCCGGCCGTCAGAGCCGCCTGGGCGCTCTTGTAGTCGGCCTGGGCCGTCTGCAGAATTCCGGCCAGCGCCGTGGGTACGGTCCCGCTCGACGAGACACCGGTCCCCGACGGCAACACCGTGGTCTGGAGGATGTCGGACAGCACGGCCGCCAGGGACGTCTCGATCTTGACCGTCCGGCCGAGCACCGCCACCATGTAAGCCAGCTGCGGCTGCGGGTTCGTCGTGGGTGAGACGTAGAGCGGGCGCAGGTAGATCATGGAGTTCGCCACCGGGACCATCAAGGTTTCGCCGAGCAATACCTCAGACCCGTGCTGGTTCAACAGAGTGATGTCCGAGGACACCGTGTTGTCGGCCGAGATCTCTGCATCCGCGTTCGCCGGGCCCAGGGTCCCCTGCGGCGTCACGTAAAGGTTCAACTGGCCGTAGTGGCCCGGATCCGACAACCCCACCATGAACGCGGACAGGTTGAAGTTCTGGTTGGAGCCCGTGAGGTTCGCCTGCGACGCCGGGACGTACCCATCCGAGACCGTGAAGAGCTGCTTGGTGGGATCGGTCCCCGGCAGCGAGTACACCTGGTACTGCGGTGCCATCCTGGCTGGCGTCGACGAGACCAACTCGCCCTGGTTGTTGTAGGTGTTCTGGGCCAGGAGCGCCTGCGATTGCGGCCCCGCTCCTGCGGTGGGTGACAGCTGCCACGCGCTGCTGGCCGCGTAGAAGTTCTGCGGGTTCGTCAGGTGGTAGCGCCCGTAGATGGCGGACTGAATGGAGAAGATGTCTGGCGGGTACCGGAGGTGGGACTGCAGGGTGGGGCTCAGCGTCGTGATCGAAGTGAACATGTGGGGGAAGGCTGCCTCGTACGCCTTCAGGATCGGATCCTTCGGATCGGCGGCGTAGAAGGTCATCTTGCCCGAGTAGGCGTCGATCACGACCTTCACCGAGTTGCGCACGTAGTTGTAGCTCCCAGGCAGGGTGCTCCCGACCGCCACCTGCTGGGTGTTGGCGTTCTGCGAATAGGGATAGCCGGCGGTCGTCGTGTAGCCATCGACCACCCAGTCGATGTGCCCGTTGTTGATCACCCCATAGGGGTCGTGGTCGAAGGTGAGGAACGGCGCCGCCTTCGCCGCCATCGCCACCGGGTCGCGCACGAACATGATGCGCGACTTGTCCGTGATCTGGCTCGAGATCAGCAGGTTGAAATCCCCGAGCCGCAGAGCGAAAGCGGCCTGCGTGAAGACCGACGACAGTTGGACGCCGCCGCTCCCCTGGTAGTGGCTCTCCACCGGCGCACCGCCCACCAGCTGGTAGTCGACCTCGGCCTGTTTCGTGTTCGCCACGACATAGCCCGACTCGTTGAGCCCGAAGTACACCGACGGCTGGGTGATGGCCGGCATCCCGTTCGACGACGTCGGCGGCACCTCCTGCACCGCGAAGACGGGGTTCTTGGAGTTGGTCATGTTGGCGAGGGCCACGGCGGCCCCGTTGCCATGGGTGTACTGCAAGTGGACGTTCACCCACGACGTCGCCGGAAGGTTCGAGGACGAGATGTCACGCACTCCGGTCAGAACTGGCGTTCGGATCCCGCCGAGGATGTACCGGTCGACCCCAAGCGACGGGAACAAGTAGTACGGCTTGATTCCCTGCAGCCGCTGGAACGTCTGTAACGAGATCGTCGGGTCCGGATCCCACTGCCGGATGTTGTTGATGGTTGGGCTGGCCAGCACAGTCTGGCTCGCGCTGATCGCGGTCGTCGCCTGGAATTGGTGAATCGCCACATTGGTCAGCCCGTAGGCGGCCCGGGTGGCTTCGATGTTGCGCTGAATGTACGGAGCCTCCAGCGAGCTCTGTGCGGGCGTCACCTTGAGTGCCTGCAGCAGAGCCGGGTAAATGATGCCGACGACGAGTGCCACGAAGGCCCAGATCCCGACGGCCAGCACCGGGAGGGTCCAGCCCTGGCGGCGGATGTTGAACAGCAGGATCCCGGCTGCGAAGATCGACACGTAGATCAGGAGCGTCTCGGCCGGCAGGCGAGCGTGCACATCCGTGTAGCCGGCGCCGTTGACATAGCCGTCCTGCGCGTTGACGAGCGACCAACGCTGCAGGACGTAGCCGGCCGCCTTGTCCAGCGCGATCAGCGCCAGAAGCACCGAGATATGCGCCTTCACCGGTGGCCGCACCCGCGGCAGGCCCCGCTGGGGCTGGATCCCGCCGTTGAAATAGTGGAACACGACCGAGACGGCCAGCGTCACGATCAGGATGGCCAGCGTCCAGTCGACCACGAACGTCAAGAAGGGCAGGTCGAAGACGTAGAAGCCGAGGTCCTTGCCGAACTGGGGGTCGGTCATGTTGAAGTTGCCGCCGTGGCGGAACAGGATCCAGTTGTTCCACTGGCCGATCGTCCCGGACGCACCGATCAAGGCCAGCACGAAGGCCAGCGCCACGTAGAGCCGGCCGGCGTAGGGCCGCACGTACTGCTGGTAACGGCGCACCAACTCGTCGTCTTGGGCCAGCACGATGTCGTGGCCGGCGATGCGGTCGCACACGACGAGGTTGACCCACAGGACGGCGAAGAAGATCGCCCCGAACACACCGAAGAGCCCGAGCTTGATCACGAGCAACGTCGAGAAGACGTTGTGGTAATTCACCGAGGAGAACCACAGGCTGTCGGTATAAAGACCGGCCAACGAACGTAGCGAGACCAGCAAGATGATGAGGACGACGACGAAGCCGATCAACCACCAGCGGGCACGCCGGCGGCGCGGCGGCTTGGGATCAGCGGTCAGATCGCTGGGGATGCGCACGGGGGGAGCCTAACGTCCGACACCGCTGCCCCCACGGCCAGGCACGACGTGCCCTCGAGGGTCAGCAGCGGTGGTTAGCAGCGGTGGTCAGCGGCCGCGGGCGGCCGCGGCGGCGGCACCCACATTCAAGAGGCCTCGTCGCCCACGGGCGCAACCAGGCAGCGGCACCCTGAGTGGGCCGGCGGATAGGCGTGGCCGGTCGGGAACATCTCGGTGGCGCTCACCGCACCAGCGAGCGCGTTGTCTTCGCAATCCGAGCATCCGCCGGCGGTCGTCACCACCCAGCGCACTTTGCGCTCCGCGCCGACCGCCGCCACGCCGGCGGAGAACGCCTGGGTGGCGTAGTCACCGGTCAAGCGCTCCACCCGCTCGCCGCGCCATTCGCGGAAGGCGGCACCGACGCGGTCGACGGGATCCCCCGTCCCCTCTTCGATCTGGCGCCGCAGCATCGTCACGATCACACGCGCCGAACGCGGCCGCAGACTGATCCGCCGCGTGGCCTTGGGGCCCGGCCGCCGCCTCGGCTCCGGCGAACATCGCCCCGGCGGCAAAGGCCTCGGCCAGGTGACCGCGCGCCGCGTTAGCGAACGTCACATCGTGCTCGTCCTCTGGGCCTGTCAATTCGTCCCCGGTCAGTGACGGCATGTTGCGCAGTCGGTCGAGCAGCCGGTTTTGGTCGTCGCCCAGAGCGCGCTTGACCGTCCGCGCCAACCGGGCCGTCACGGGCACCAGCAACTCGTCGCGCCGCGCGATCGAATTCGTCATCAGGCCCGGGCGCCACCTCCGCCGCAGCGTCGGCCTCTGGCACGGCGTCGGCCTCCGCCCCAGCATCGGCCTCTGGCACGGCGCGTGCCTCGGGCGCCGTGCGTGACTCCGGCGCCGCAGCCTTGAGCGCATCACCCTTGTCCTCCCCCTGGACCGGGGACGGCTCCGCGACGTCGCCAGCCGGAGCCTCGGCCGGCACCTCGGACGGCGCCGCCGCCGCAGCCGCGGACCCGGCGCGGATGCGTGCGAAGAGCTCGTCCACCGACGGCGCCGGGCCGCCGGTCTCCCCGTCGTCCTCCCCCGGCTCGCCGGGCCCCTCCCCGCTCGTCGCCGGCGCGGATCCCGTCGGGGGTGCTTCGGTGGCGTCATCGATCGCGTCCTGGTCGAGGGGGCCCTCCGCGGGGCCGTGCACGCGGAGCTGGTCGCCCACCGCCGCCGCGGCCGCCCGCGCCTCGTCGTCGGTCCGTTCCAGGTGGCTGAGTATCCCGTCCACCTTGGAGCGGACGCCGAGCACGGACGCCGCCATCTCGTCCCGGGCGGCCCGCAGCTGCTCAATCTGCCTTCCGAGCCCGCGTCGGCGTGCTGCCAGGTCCGCCAGCACCCGGCGCCGTGCTTCTTGGACCTGTTCGAGGAGGGCCCGCCCCTCGTCCTTGGCCCGGGCGATGATGGCCTCTCCCTCCGCCTTCGCCTCGGTGAGGATTCGCTCGCTCTCCACCCGTGCCTCCTGTTGTGCGTTGGCGACCAGCAACTCCACTTCGACGACGCGCTCTGCGGCCGAGGCTTCGGTACGCGCCTGCAACTCGTCGACCTGGCTCTGCGTCTCGCGCAGCAGAGTGGCGGCGCCTTCTTGCGCCTGGACGACGATGCGGGCAGCCTCCTCGTGAGCATGGCGCAGGATCTGCGCGCTGTGCTGGCCGAGCGAGGATGTCAAGGTGGCCTCGTCGACCACCGGGTGGGCCGCCCGCTCCTCGGCCTCCGCGAGTGCGGTCCGCAATTCCTGCTCGCGCTCCTCGAGCCCCTCGAGGCTCCGGGCCACTGATTGGAGATACGCCCGCACCTCGTCGGTGTCGAAGCCCCGCCGGGCGATGGCGAAGGAATGGCGTGCGATGTCCCCGGTCGCGATCCGGGCCGATGAGATGGGGCGCGGCCTTCAGGCATTGCCAGAGCCTACGGCGCCGCCTGGGCCGGCACAGGATTGGTGGGCACGTTGCCCCCGAGGCGTTTGAGGATGCGCAGCACCTGGTTCAAGTTGCTGACCGCATAGACATGGAGCCCCGTACTGGCCTTGGAATTCGCGGTCCGGCCCTCCACGGCGGGGACGAAGAAGACCGTCGCCCCTGCCCGCTCCACGGCGATCGTCTTCTCGGCCACGCCGCCGACGTCACCGACGTTGCCGTTCTGGTCAATGGTGCCCGTGGCGGCGACGATCCGGTGGCCGGTGAGCCGGCCGCTGCTCAGCTTGTCGATGATGCCCAGCGACATGGCCAGTCCGGCCGACGGGCCGCCGATGTTCTGCGTGTGGACGGTCACCTTCACGGGGAAGTGCCAGACCTGCTGCGTCTGGGGATCGATGCCGAGGTAGGCCGTCGGCCTGGTCGGCGGCCCGCAGCCTCTGCCCACCAGACCCTTGGGGGGTGTGCCGAGCGTCACGGACTTGTGGACGATGGGTCCGTCGACGAACTGTCCGACGTTGTTGATGGAGGACTCCTCGACTCTGAGCGAGACGCTCGTCCCCGGGGTCAGTCCGTGCAGCGCGCCGACGAGGGCGCAGGCCGTCGGGGTCGGGATGGCGTTCACCGCGGTGATCACCTGCGCCACGTGCAACGCCTTGGCCGCAGGGGAACCGGGTTGGATCCCGTAGATCAGTGTGCCCGCGTTGGTGGCGGCGACCTTGTACCCGAGGTGGGTGAGCGCGGCCGCCGTCGCAGCGGATTGCGCCTGGGCCATCTGCAAATATCCCTGGTTCAGGAATTGGTTCTGGTTCGGCGTCGGGCCGAGCAACTCGGGCCCCGAGACCACCTCGCTGTTCGAGTCGAGATACTTGTACTGGAGGTAGTTGAGTGCGTTGAGTTGGGTCACATAGACGTCCGTCAGGAGGATCTTGCCCGTCAGGGGATGGTTGTCCGCCGCCGGCACCTCGATGTACTGGGAGACCGGTGTGGCGTCCCCCGGTGTGATGACGAAGTAGTTGACCGAGACGCGCGACGCGATCCAGCCCGCCACGACGACCAAGGCGAGCAACACCAGCAAGGCGGGCCAGATCCGGCGCCGGCGCCGGCGGGGGACGGCCGGCCACGGCGGTACCGACACGCCGGCCGCGGTCGGGCCGGCGTCGCTGGAGAAGGGGATCGCCGCGGCTCCCCCGTCGGCGGACGCGTCAGGGTCGGACATACTCGGAGGGTGAGCGACGATGTTGCCACGGATGTGGGCGCCGTCCGCCGCGCCGAGCTGCGCCGTCGTCTCGTCGCCCTTTCCGGCCATCGTGGTGACGCAACCGTGGCCCGCCATGGCCTCGGCGATCCAGACCCGGCCGTCCAGGCCGCCGCGCTGGGCGCGCTGGAGCGTCTCGGTGTGCTCACGGCCGACGACGTCACCACCGCATTGCGCGGGGGTGCACCTGCGGTGCGCCGCCGCGCCGTCGAGGCCGCCGTGTCCATACGGGGCCCGGGCTCGCGGTCCACCCTGCCGCGCGCCGTAACCAGCCGCGCTGGACGATCCCGACCCGCTGGTGGTGGTCGGTGCGGCCTGGTTCCTGGCCGAGCGCCGTGTTCGGCCGGCCGTGCCGGTGCTCGCGGCCACTGCGACCGGACACGGCGATGCGCGGTGCCGCGAGGCCGCCGTCGCCGCACTCGGCGCCATCGGGGACCCCGACGGGCTCCCCGCTGTCCTCGCCGCGCTGGACGACAAGCCCACCGTCCGTCGTCGCGCCACGGTCGCGCTGGCCGGCTTCGACGACCCTAGGGTGGAGCCCGCACTCCGGGGTGCGGCGCTGGACCGGGACTGGCAGGTGCGCCAGGCCGCCGGCGAGCTGCTCGACGAGAGCCCGGCCGACTCCCCGGGGCCCGAGCCCTCCGGTCAGGCCCCGGGTTAGTCCTCCATGGAGAACAACCGCTTGAGCCGGTCGAAGGACTCCAGGCAGACACCGGCACCCTGCACTACGCATTCGAGCGGGGTGTCGACGAGATGCACCGGGACGGCCGTGGCGTCGGCCAGGCGCTGGGTCATCCCGCGCAGGAGCGCGCCGCCCCCGGTCAAGTGGATCCCCTCGAACATGATGTCTTGGGCCAGCTCGGGCGGGGCCTCGCCGAGGCACTCGGCCGCCGCCCCCACGATCGACGCCACGTTGTCCTCGAGGGCCTCGCGAACCTCGAACGGTGCGAGGATCACCGTCTTGGGCCGCCCGGTCGCGACCTCGCGACCGCGGATCTCAGCTTGTTGTTCTCCCTTGTAGGGCGCAGCCGACCCGATGGCCATCTTGACCGCCTCGGCGGTGCGTTCGCCGATGGCCACACCGTGGCGGTAGCGCACGTACGCCTGGATCGAGGCGTCGAAGTCGAAGCCACCACAACGCAATGCCTGCACCGCCACGACACCACCCAGCGAGATGACCGCCATCTCCGCCGTGCCTCCCCCGACGTCGACGACCATGTTGCCCACCGGCTCGTGGATCGCCAGCCCGGCCCCGATGGCCGCGGCCATGGGTTGCTCAATCAGGAAGCTGGCCGACGCGCCCGCCCGGCGCGCCGCCTCCTTTACTGCACGCCGCTCGACCGCCGTGATGGCAGAGGGCACACAGATGAGGACCTTGGGCCGGTTGATCCGGCTCACGCCGACCCGGTGCAGCAGCACGCTCAACATCCGCTCGGTGACCTCGAAGTCGGTGATCGCGCCACCGCGCAGCGGCCGCTCGGCCACGATGTAGCCCGGCGTGCGGCCGATCATCTGCCACGCGTCGGTCCCGATGGCCAACACCTCGCGGCTGCGCGAGTCGAGCGCGACCACGGTCGGTTCGTTCAGCACGAGGCCCTTCCCTTTGGCATAAACCAGGGTGTTGGCCGTGCCGAGATCGATCGCGAGGTCGCGCGCCATGGAGGCACATGGTACGGCCGACCCATCCGGCGACGTTATTTCCAGGCCCGTTCTCGGTATCGTCGCCCAGGTGAGCGACGCACCCGACGAGCCTGAGGAGGACCAGCCAGGCCCGGAAGAGGGCGCCGAGGACGGGTCCGACGCGCCGCTCCGGGGCTGGATCGACCCCGACGACCGGCTGTGGCGCCACCCGAGCGAGGTCGCCGCATCCGGCGGCGAGCCGCCCCTGCTCCTCAACGCCCCGCCGACCCATCCCTACCGCAGCGCCATCATGCTGCTCGTCGGCGTCGGAGCGGTCATGGCGGTGGCCGCGTGGGTCGCCGTGCTGCTTTCCCCCGCGTCGCAACGACCGATCAAGGGCGCCGGGTTGACCTCCGACACCGTCGCCGGACCACCGTGGACGACCCTCGCCGGCCCGAAGAATGCCGTGCCGGCCGAGGCCCAGGCGGCGGCACGCTCCACGGTCCAACTGCAGGCAACCACAGCGCACGGCACCGTCGTGCTGATCGGCGTTGCCGTCGCCGAGGGGGTGTCGTCGCCACGACGGCCGATCTCCTGAGCGGCGTCCACCGCATCGTCATGGTCGGCCCGGGCGGCAAGCTCGAGCCCGCCTCGGTCGTGGCGATCGACAGCGCATCCGACGTCGCGCTGGTCAGCGTGCCGGTGGATCTCCCGGTGGCCCCGTTTGCGGACGACACCAGCCTGAGCGGTGGCGCGCCCGACCTGACCCTCAGCTTCGTGCCTGCGGGCGGAACAACGATCGCGCTGCACTGCACGCCCGGCGCGGTGACAGGCACCGGGACCGCCATCGCGAGCGGGCCCGCCGGGGGCATGCCGTCCATCGGCTCCTCCCCGACGGCGCCGTCGGTGGCCGCGGGGGACCCGTTGTTGAACGCCAACGGTGCCGTCGTGGGGATCCTCTACACCGCGTCCGCCCTCACCGCTTCCCCCGCCACCTTCCTGCCCAGCCAGCTCGTGGTCGGGGTGGCCAGCGACCTCCGCTCCCGCAACCGGGTCGTGCACGGGTGGCTCGGGGTCTCGGGCGCCGACGCCCCCGGCGGCGTGGGAGCCACGGTGGTGCAGGTCCAGTCCGGCAGCCCGGCCGCCAACCGGTTGCAGGTGGGCCAGGTGATCGTCGCCGTCAACGCCGTGCCGGTCCGCACGATGGCCGAGCTGCGGGCCCGGCTCTACGTGCTGCCCCCGGAAGCGCGATCGCGCTCTCGGTCCAGGAGGGCACGGCCGCCAAGGTCGTCGACATCACCCTCACCGGGTCCTCATAGCATGCGAGGGTGAGCATGTTCGGATCGAGCGACCCCGACAACCCGATGGGGGGTCTCCTCGGCGACCTGCTCAAGGTCATCGGGTCGGGGCCGGGAGCGGCGGACAGCTGGTTCGAGGCGGCGCGCACGCTGGCTTTCGGGGTCGCCACCGACGGGGGTGAGGACGAGAACCCAGACCCGCTGGTGCGCATCGCCTTCGAGGAGTTGGCCCGGGTGGCCGAGCTGCACGTCGCCGAGGCCACGGGTATCGCAACCGGCTCGGGCGGCGGCGTGTCCTTCGAGGCCGTGGGGCCGGGGCAATGGAGCTTCCGGGCGCTCGAGGCCTACCGGCCCGTCCTCAAATCAATGGTGGAGGCCCAGCAGCAGGGCGCGGCCGCGGTCCCGTCCGCAACGGACCTGAGCGAGCTCGACCCGTCAGGCGAGGCCGGCCTCGGCGGCCTGCTCGGACAGTTCGCCCTGACGCTCGGCCCGGTCTTCCTCGGCATGCAGTTCGGCTCCGCGGCCGGGCACCTGGCCCGGCGGGCCTTCGGCCAGTACGCCCTCCCGTTGCCCTGGCCCGCGTCGCCCAGCCTGCTGCTCGTCCCGGGCAATGTGGGCCGCTTTGCCGACGATTGGAGCCTCCCCCTCCAGGAGGTCCAGCTCTGGGTCTGCCTGCGCGAGCTCACGATGCACGCCGTGCTGACCCGGCCCGGTGTCCGGGCCTCGCTCATGACGCTGCTCGGCGACGCGTCCGCCCACGCCGCCGCCGCACAACGCTCCATCGTCGAGCGCCTGGGCGACGGCCTGTCCGACCCGGCGGCGCTCGAGGACGCTCTGGGCGATCCCGAATCGTTGCTCTCGGACCTCATCACCCCCGAGCAGCGGAACATCTCGGGCGCCCTGACGGCGCAGACGACGGCCATCGGCGCCTACGTGGACCACATCACGGCCGGTATCGCCGAGACACTGACCTCTTCGCCCGCGGCGCTGCGTGAAGCCTGGTATCGCTACCGGATCGAGGAGGGGAAGGGAGAGCAGGCCTTCGCGGGACTGTTCGGCCTCGATGTCGGCCAGGAGGAGGTCGATCGCGGACGCGCGTTCGTGAGCGGGGTCATCGAGCGCGTGGGCGAGGACGCACTGGGTCGCCTGTGGGGCGACGAACTCGACCTGCCGACGCCGGCCGAGGTCGACGCGCCGGGGCTGTGGCTCGCCCGGATCGGTCTGCTGAATTGAATTTCCAAACCATCAACCGGCTTGTGCATAGTTTCGAAAGACGTCCGCCGCCTCCTGCCGACGCCGATTCATTTTCCAAAACCATCAACCGGCTTGTGCATAGTTTCGGAAGACGTCCGCCGCCTCCTGCCGACGCCAGGCCTCTTTGAGCAACCCACCGCACCGGGATCTACCCGGCGGCCAAGCGCCGCCGGGAGCCCGAAAGGTCAGCTGACCCGCTGGGGCACGCGGTGCCCGCGTCCGCTGCGCTCGGCGACTCGGCGCTGGGGCATGCGGCTTTCGAGGGCGGACCGGACGAACGCGGTGGTGACCCGCCCGCCCAGCACCAGCGTCTCGATACTGCCGTCCCAGCCCGGTGCGATGGCGTAGACGTACTCCGCCATGTCCTCGTCGTTGCGGATCGTCGTTAAGAGGTCACCGAGGTCGAACAGGTGCTCGACCATGGCGGCCTGCTCCATGTCCGCCGGCGTGAGCGTGCGCACCAGCGCCGCTTCGTCTTCGGTCAGCTCGCCGATCAACCCTCGGATGTCCTGAACGACTGGTGCGTCCATGGTGTAGGTGTGGCCCACGGTTCTTTCCCCCTCTTTGCGGACCCTGTGGCCCGTTGCCCGACAGTTGTTGCGGCCGTCATGCTTCCACTGCCGGGGTGTCGCGCACGTGGCGCCTCGGGGGCAATCCGGGTGCCGTTTCGCCAGGTCACGGCCTGCGGCGCCCGCGGGGTCAAGACGCTAGGAGGCCTCGCCGTAGTCGAGGACCCACTCGAGGGCGAGCTGCTCGCGCTCGGCATCGCGCACGACGCGCTCGCTGTTGCGACGGAATTGGGGGTCGTGCGGGGGGAGCAACACGAGCCGGGCCAGGACGCGCTCGCGGAATTGCTCGATCACCTCGGGCGGTCCGTAGTCCGATTGCACCTCCCAGTGGGGTGCGACGGGCCCGAGGTAGACGACGCGCACGTGCCCGATGGGCTCGACCGGCTCACCTTCTTCGACTACTTCCTCTGCGGTGTCCGGGGACATGGCACCTCCTGGCATGGGCGATCGGCGCCAGCGTAGCCCCAGGGGGCGGAGTGGCGTTCTCCCTGGTAGGGCGCAATTCAGGCCGGAATTCTTACGAACTTCCTACCCGCAAAAGCTATCTTCCCGACTGGCGGGTCTCTTACAATGTGCGTGAAAAGGGAGCCGAACGATGAATACCGACTGGATGGCCCGGGGGAAGTGCAAGGAAGTTGCACCGGACCTCTTCTTTCCAAATGACGGGATGGGCGTGCTCGTGGCGCAGCGCATCTGCTCCGAATGCCCCGTTTCCCAGCCCTGCCTCGAGTACGCGCTCGAGCACCACATCGACCACGGCGTCTGGGGCGGTGCCTCCGAGCGTGAGCGCCGCCGCATCTTGCGCCGCCGCCGCCTCTCCCACGCCGTCGTCTCCAAGTAGCGCCCGTCGCCCGTCGCCCGTAGCTCCCCGGAAGGGGCGGGGGGACTCACTCCGCGTGATTCCCCGCGTGCCACGCTGGCGCCGTGATCTTCGAGTGTGTGATCAACGTCAGCGAAGGCCGCGACGACGCTGTCCTGGCACAGCTGGCCGCAGCCGCCGGGCCCGCACTGCTTGACCTCCACCGTGACCCCGACCACCACCGGTCGGTGTTCACCCTCGCCGGCCACGCCGATGCCGTCGCCCTGGCCGCCCGGTCGCTCTCCCGCGCCACGGTCGCCCACCTCGACCTGCGCGACCACGCCGGGGCCCACCCTCGTTTCGGCCTGGTCGATGTCGTGCCCTTCGTTCCCTACGAGCCCGGCAGCCCCGCACCCCACGACCTCACCGACGCGGTCACCTTGCGCGACGACTTCGCCCAGTGGCTCGGAGCCGAATTGGGTGTGCCGAGCTTCCTCTACGGACCCCTTCCCGGCGGTCGGACCCGCAGCCTCCCCGACGTCCGTCGGCACGCGTTTGGCGGTGCTGGGGGCCTGACCCCCGACTTCGGGCCGGTGCGGGCGGACCCCCGTGCGGGGGTCACCGCCGTCGGCGCCCGGCCGGTGCTGGTGGCCTACAACGTCTGGGTCTCCTCGGCCGAGGTGGCCCGCCGGGTGGCACCGTTGGTGCGTCGTCCCGAAGTCCGCGCCATCGGCCTGGCCGTCGGCGGGCGGGCCCAGGTGTCGTGCAACCTGGTCGACCCCGATCGCATCGGGCCTGAGCGGCTCTACGACGAGGTGGCCACCCAGGTCGCCCACGCCGGCGGAGCGGTGAGCGGGGGCGAACTCGTCGGGCTCATTCCCCAGGTGGTGCTGGCCGACGTCCCCGCGAACCGGTGGGCCGAATTAGGCCTCTCCCAGGGTGTGACGGTCGAGTCCCGGCTGCGGGCCGGTTAGGCGAGACAGCTAGGACGCGCTTGCCACGTCCCGGCGAGCCAGGGCGCGGGCACGGCGCAGGCGGCGGCGTTCCCGCTCGCTCATGCCGCCCCAGATCCCGAACTTCTCCCCGTTGGCCAGTGCGTACTCCAGGCAGTCCTCGCGGACGACACAGCCGCGGCAGACTTCCTTGGCCTCGCGGGTGGACGCACCCCGCTCTGGAAAAAACAGATCCGGGTCGACACCCATGCAGTTCGCCTGGAGTTGCCAGCTTCGTTCTTGGCGACCGTAGAGCGTGGTGACAATGTCAGCGGGCACTTGGTTCGCCCCCCTTCTTGGCCTTAGGTGGCAATCGTGTAGTTACAACGGTGTAAGCATCTTTCACTACCCTTCTCCCGAGTGCAAGGGGGAAAACGGCACCTGCAGGCATGAAACGTGCGTGGCACGGGCCGGAGGAGTCGTCCCACACACGCAAAACCCCAGGTGAAATGGGTGTGAGGCCATCGGTGCCGTCGCCCAACCCCGCCCAAGGTCGCCGAGGGCCTGGCAAGAAAGAAAACCCTCGGCGACGCGCCTTACCGAAAGGTAAGCCCGATGACGCAGCAGGCCGCCGGTGCCGCTACCCCGCGGGGCGCAGCACCCGCCGGTGTTGGAGGAAGTCCACCAGCACGTAGCCACCCAGGGCATCGGGCGTGGTGTAGAAGGTGCGGCCGCCGTTGACCCGGGCGATCTGCTCCACGAAGGGATAGTGCGTGCGCTGGAGGTCGAGGGCGAAGGTATTGATCACGATGCCCGCCCTCGTGCAGCGGATGACTTCGGCCATGGTACGACGCAGGGTCTCGGGGATCGGCGGGTAGTTGAAGAAGACCTCGCCGTAGTCGTCGATGTGGGCCGTCGGCTCGCCGTCGGTCACCACGATGATCTGCTTGGTGCCGTGCTCGTGGGCCAGCATCCGCCGGGCCAGGGCCAACGCGTGCTGCAGGTTGGTGCCGTAGACGTAGTCCCACATGGCCGTGGGGACTTCGTCGGCGCGGATCTCGCGGGCGACCTCGGAAAAACCCACGATGCCCAGGTAGTCGCGGGGGAACTTCGAGGAGATGAGGGTCTGGAGCGCCATGGCCATCCGCTTGGCCGGGACGAAGTTGTCCCGCATCGGCATCGACATCGACAGGTCCAACAGGAGCACCGTGGCTGACCGGGACAGCGCCTCGACCTCGACCACCTCGAAGTCCTCGGGCGTGAGCCGAACGGGGACCCCCGAGCCACTACGGCGCACAGCGTTGTGCACCGTGGTCGAGAGGTGCAGGTTCAGGGGGTCGCCGTATTCGTAGGCCTTCGTCGTTTCCTCCCGGTCGTGACCGGTTCCCGTGCGCACGGTCGAGTGGTCCCCGATGCGGTCCTTGTTGATCTGGCCGAACAGGTCGGCCAGCGCCTTCTGCCCCAGGCGGCGCACGCCCCGGGGGGTCAACTCGATACGCCCGCCCTGCTGCTCGATCAGACCTGCGTCGGCCAGCGACTTGGTCAGGTTGGCCAGGCGGTCGAGTGCCCGGGCGGCGTCCTCGCCCATGTGCTGCGTCACCTGCTCGAGGTCGATCTCTCCGAGGGCGGCCGGAGTGGAGGCCGACTGGAGCACGTCCTCCATGCGGTCGAGCTGGCCCAGCTGGGAGGCCAGGTCTGTGGCCCGGTTCAGGCTCATCGGTCCTTCACCGTTGAAGTCGTAGCTGCGCTGCCAGCCAGCGTCGGGCACGGCGCGCTGGAGGTTCTGGGCCAGGCGCTCGACCTGCCAGCGCAGGTCCATGTCCTCGAGCACTGCCTCCATCAGCCCTCTGAGTTGGGCCTGCTGCTCCGGGCTCAGGGAATTCCACACGGCCTGCGCTGCGGCCATCCGTTCCGCCAGTTGCTCGAGGAGTTCGTCGAGCGTCTGCGGGTTGCCCGGGAACATGTCGCCGTACTGGGCCATGAACTCCTCGAAGCTGGGGTCGAGCTCCTCGCCGCGCTCGCGCTGTTCGAGCATCTTGTTGAGCGCGTCGTAGGCGTCGCGCATGCGCGCCATCTGTTCGGGGCTCATGTTGGAGAGTGCGTCGGACGCACCCTCGAAGAACGTGTCGGCCATCTCCCGGCGCAGCTCTTCGACGAGCTCCTCGAATCGCTCCCGCGCCTCGGACGAGACGAAGTCGTAGTGCTGCAGGCTGCCGATGCGGCCGGCCGGGTCGTCGGGCTGGAGGTCGAGTGCCATACGCCGCTCGGTCGCCACGTCGTCGGTGACCTCGCTGCGCCGCTGGTCCCCCGATGCGTGCGCCTCCTCGACGAGGTCGTCGATGGCGGCCCGCTCGTCCTGCTCAATCTCGTCGAGCTGTCTCGTCAGGTCGGCCATGCGTCCGTCCGGGTCGCCCTCGGCCAACATCTCTTGGCGGCGTCGACGGAGTTGGTCCAAGAGATCCCGGAGGCCCGGGACCTGGTCGCCGTCGGCCGTGTGAAAGCCGCTTCGCAGGAGTCGGCGCAGCGCGTCATCGAGATCACCGCCCGCCAGCAGGTCGTCGGTGAGGCCCGCCAGCAAGTCGTCGGGGTCGAGATCGGCGAACTCCTGGGTGCCGTCCCATTCGGTGTAGTCGTAACGCGCGCTCATGGACGTGGCTTACTTGCGCCCGCGGTAGAGGGCGCGGGCGCCGGACGCGTCCTTGTTCAGGCGTTTGGTCAGGTGCAGTCCCTCGAGGAGGAACTCCAACGAGCTGGCCATGAGCGCGGGCGACTCGGACTCGGCCGCTTCGGGACCGGCCAGCTTGCGCGTCGGGGGCTCGAGCTCGGGGATGTCCGCCAGCACTTCGAGGTAGGCCGACGAGGGCATGTCGTCGCCCACATGCACGACGACCTGGTCGTGGAAGGCGGCCACGATCGACTGCGGGTCGTCGACGGTGACGCGGCGCCGGAAGACCGAGAGCGTGGCCGCCGCCACCAGCTGGGCCACCACCTCGTCCTCGTGGCCCTCTTCCATGGCCTCCACCTCGATCTTGCCTTGTGTCGAGGGCACCAGCGAGGAGAGGTCGCTGATGCGGGGCACGGCGACGGGCTCTCCTGTTCGCAGCGCGCGCCGCACGGCGGAGGCGACCAGGGTCTCGTAGTTGGCGATGGACAAGCGGACCGAGACGCCGCTGCGCTGGTTGAGGTGGGTGCTGCGCCGGGCCAGCTGGCTGATCTCGGCCACCACCTCCTTCATGAACTTCGGGACCTGGACGGGGACGCCGGCCGTCGGCAGGTCGGCCTCGCCCTCCATGATCCGGACCTCAGTCACGGTTTCGAAGGGGTAGTGCGTTCGGATCTGGGCACCGAAGCGGTCCTTGAGCGGGGTGATGATCCGGCCACGGTTGGTGTAGTCCTCCGGGTTGGCCGTGGCCACGAGCATGATGTCGAGAGGCAGCCGGATGCGGTGGCCTCGGATCTGCACGTCGCGCTCTTCCAAGATGTTGAGCAGCCCAACCTGAATCCGCTCCGAGAGGTCCGGCAGCTCGTTGATGGCAAAGAGGCCGCGGTTGACACGGGGAATGAGCCCGTAGTGGAGCGCCAGCTCGTCGCTGAGATAGCGACCCTCGGCGATCTTGATCGGGTCCACCTCGCCAATGAGGTCGGCAATGGACGTGTCGGGGGTGGCGAGCTTCTCACCGTAACGCTGAGACCGGTGGACCCAGTCGACTGGCGCGGCCTCGCCGAGCTCCTCGATCAGGTCGAGGGCGAAACGCGAGACCGGGTGGTAGGGGTCGTCGTTGATCTCGGAGCCGCCCACGATGGGCATCCACTCGTCGAGCAGCCCGACCAGCGAACGGATTACCCGGGTCTTCGCCTGGCCCCGCTCGCCGAGCAGGATGATGTCGTGACCGGCCAGGATGGCGTTTTCCAGCTGGGGCACGACGGTGTCCTCGAAGCCGAGGACACCGGGAATGAGCGACCGCCCGGCGGCGATGGCCGCAGCCGTGTTGCGCCGCATCTCCTCGGCCACCGGCACGGACTCCCAACTCGAAGCGCGCAAGTCGGCCAGGGAGCGGGGCAGGTCGTCTGGAGGCTTGAGACCGCCGGGGGCGGGCGTCGCGGAGGGGTCGAAGTGTTGGGAGGGGCCGTCCATGGTCGAAGCCTACGCCGATGCATCGCGGCCTGGCGCGGCGGGGTGCGTCACTTGTGTCGCCGGACATTTCGCCGAGCCTCCGCAGGCCGGGGGACTTTCTCGAGGAACGCCCATGGGACATCTCTGGGAACTATGCACACGATGGTTGACAGTTTTGAAAACCATCGGGGCGGTTGCCGCTCCAGCCCGGGAGGAACGTCCTGGGGACATCTCTGGGAACTATGCACACGATTGTTGACAGTTTTAAAAACCATCGGGGCGGTTGCCGCGCCAACCCGGGGGCAAAAACCGGCCCGACGGAGACACGGCCGCAGCGGACAACCGACGCACGGCAACCGGTTGCGCTACGCGGGCGCCCTCCGAGACGATGCAGCGCGCGCCAGCAACTGATCGGCCAGGGCGCGCGCCGGGCGCGCCAGCGCGCGGTCGCCGCGTTGGGCCAATGCCACGGTCCTACTCAGCGTCGGGGCCGTGAAGGGGATGGCGACGAGCGAACCGTCCCGGGGCAGCGCAATGGCCGGCACCACCGCGGCGCCCAGACCGGCCGCAACGAAGGAGAGCACGCCGGCCATCTCGCCCCCCTCGCAGACGAGATGGGGCTCCACCCCCGCATCGAGGCAGGCCGCCAGCGTCACGGCGCGCAGGTCGTAGCCCTCTCGGAAAATGACGAGGTCGAGTCCGTCGAGGTCGCGGACCCGCACGCGCCGTCGGCCCGCGAGAGGGTGATCGGGTCCGGTGGCGAGCACCAGCGGGTCGTCGAAGAGCGGCGTGGTCATGACCAACGGCTCGGTGACCGGCAGCACGACCAGGGCCAGGTCGACCGCGCCCGACGCCACCTGGGGAACGAGCTGGTGCGAACCGGCCTCGACGACCGACAGATCGATAGCGGGGTGGGTGGCATGGAATTCGACCAGGGCCGGCGCCAGTGCACTCGTAATGAGGCTGGGCGTCGCGCCGACGGCCATGTGGCCCCGCGCCATGCCCGAGAGCGCCCGCGCTTCGGCCCCGGTGGCCTCGATGTCGGCCAAAACCCGTTGCATAAAGGGCAGGAGGGCACTGCCGTCGGGGGTGAGGGTGACCCGTCCCTGGCCCGGACCGCGATTGAAGAGCAGCACCCCCAATTCGTGCTCGAGCAGGCGGACCTGACGGGAAAGAGAGGGCTGGGCGAGATGGAGGCGATCGGCGGCCCGGGTGAAGCTCTCTTCCTCGGCGACGGCCAGGACGTAGGCGAGCTGATGCAGCTGCACATTCAGAGCTTATCGCTCTGATAGTCATGCTCTTTATGTCTTTGACGTGCCACCGGGGGGCCCATAGGGTTCGCGCCGTGGAGTCGGGGCGACTTGCAGCGGTGCCGGTGTGGTTTGGAATGACGCAGCGGCCGCGAGGACTCACCATTCGCCCGGCACGACGGAGGTGCGAGTGACGACGACGGTCGAGAGCGCAACCACGACCCCGGTTGTCATCGGGGCGGTCCACGGCGGACCCGAACAGCCGACCCTGCGCAAGGACAACTGGTGGGTCGAGCCGGTGATCACGGTCGTCATCCTGACCGCCTTCGTCGTCTACTCGACCTGGGCCGCCTTCGTCGGCAAGAACTACTACGCCGGTGACGCCCTCCACCGGAGCTATATCTCGCCCTTTTACTCCCCCTGCATCGCCAACAGTTGCGTGCCCGGCAGCCACACCTTCGGGACGCTGGGCTTCTGGAACTACTCGCCCGCGTTGCTCATCTTGATCTTCCCCCTCGGATTTCGCCTCACCTGCTACTACTACCGCAAGGCCTATTACCGGTCCTTCTGGTGGTCGCCCCCCGCCTGCGCGGTCGCCGACGGACACCGCAGCTACAGCGGTGAGACGCGGTTCCCCCTCATCCTCCAGAACATCCACCGCTATTTCTTCTGGATCCTCCTCATCTTCAACTGCATCCTCACCTACGACGCCATCCTCTCCTTCGACCAGCCGGGCATCGGCTTTGGTATCGGCGTGGGCACGGTCATTCTCTGCCTCAATGCCGCGTTCCTCTGGCTGTACAGCCTTTCGTGTCACGCCTGCCGGCACTTTTGCGGCGGCTCGGTACGCTCCTTCGCGAAGCACCCGACCCGCTACAAGCTTTGGAAGTTCGTGACACCGCTCAACGCCAGCCACATGCGCTTCGCCTGGATCAGCCTCTTCGGCGTCGCCATCGCCGACCTCTACGTCCGTCTCGTCGCCAGCGGGACGATCCATGACCCGGCGTTTCACTTCGGCCACTTCTGAGCCAATGGCCAACGACTACGAGACGCACGACTACGACGTCATCATCATCGGAGCCGGCGGCTCCGGCCTGCGCGCCGCCATCGAGGCCAAGGAGCGCGGCCTGCGGGTCGCGCTCGTCTGCAAGTCGCTGCTCGGCAAGGCGCACACGGTCATGGCCGAGGGCGGCATGGCCGCCGCCATGGGCCACGTCTGGCCCGAGGACAACTGGCAGGTCCACTTCCGCGACACCATCCGCGGCGGCAAGATGCTCAACAACTGGCGCATGGCGCAGATCCACGCCATGGAGGCGCCCGATCGCGTCTTCGAACTCGAGCGCTGGGGCGCGCTGTTCGACCGCACCACCGATGGCCGCATCACCCAGCGCGACTTCGGTGGCCACCGCTACGCGCGCCTGGCCCACGTCGGCGACCGCACCGGACTGGAGCTGATCCGCACCCTGCAGCAGAAGGTGGTCTCCATGGGGACCGACGTCTTCATGGAGTGCAAGATCCTGCGCCTGCTGCCCGACGCCGAGGGGCGCATATCGGGCGCGGTGGGCTACATGCGCCCGAGCGGGGAGATAAAGCTCTTCACCGCCAAGTCCTTCGTGCTCGCCACCGGCTCGATCGGCAAGGCGTGGAAGTACACCTCCAACTCGTGGGAGTCGGTCGGCGACGGCCACGCCATGGCCATTTGGGCCGGCGCCGACGTCATCGACATGGAGTGCGTGCAGTTCCACCCGACCGGCATGGTGTGGCCGCTGTCGGTGCGCGGCATTCTCGTGACCGAAGGCGTACGCGGCGACGGCGGCGTGCTGCGCAATTCCGAGGGCAACCGCTTCATGTTCAACTACGTGGCCGACATGTTCCGGGCCGAGACGGCGGAGACCGAAGAGGAGGCCGACGCCTGGTACGAGGACCACATCAACAACCGGCGCACGCCCGACCTGCTCCCCCGTGACGAGGTGGCCCGCGCCATCAACTCCGAGGTGAAGGCCGGCCGGGGCACCCCGCACGGCGGCGTCTACCTCGACATCGCAACGCGGCGCAGCGCCGAGTACATCCGGCGCCGCCTCCCCTCTATGTACCACCAGTTCATGGAGCTGGCCGGCGTCGACATCACGGCCGAGGCCATGGAGGTCGGACCGACGTGCCACTACATGATGGGCGGGGTGCGGGTGGACGCCGAGACCCAGGCCGCGACCGTCCCGGGCCTTTTCGCCATCGGCGAGGTCTCCGGCGGCATGCACGGGGCGAACCGCCTCGGGGGCAACTCGCTCTCGGACCTCATCGTCTTCGGCCGCCGGGCCGGCATCGGTGCGGCCGACTTCGCGGAGGGCCGCGCCGGTCCGCCGAGCGTCGACGCGGCGGAGGTCGCCTCGGTGATCGACGATGCCTTCACCCCGTTCGGGCGTGAGGACGGCTACAACCCCTACGACGTCCACGAGGAACTGCAGGAGACTATGCAGTCACTGGTCGGCATCATCCGCACCGGGCCCGAGCTCGAGGAGGCGCTGGCCAAGCTCGAGGACCTGAAGCAGCAGACGGCCAAGGTGCAGGTGAAGGGCGGGCGGGCTTACAACCCGGGCTGGAACCTGGCCACGGACCTGCCCTCCATGATCACGACCTCCATCGCCGTGGCCCAGGGGGCGCTCAACCGCAAGGAGTCGCGGGGCGGGCACACCCGCGAGGACTACCCCGGGCCGGATCCGCAGATGGGCAAGGTCAACTTCGTGCAGCACCAGGCCGGCGAGCACGGGTACCTGGCGCCGATCGCCATCGCCCCCGAGCCCCTGCCCGAGATGCCAGCCGAGCTGCGGGCGCTGTTCGAGGAGGCAACGGAACCATGACCGACACCGAGAAGGTCACCATGCGGGTCTGGCGGGGGGACGACCAGGGTGGTGAGTTCACCGACTACGTGATGCCCGCCGTCGAGGGCGAGGTCGTGCTCGACGTGATCCACCGCATCCAGGCCACCGACGCACCGGACCTGGCCTGCCGCTGGAACTGCAAGGCCGGCAAGTGCGGCTCGTGCTCGGCCGAAATCAACGGGTTGCCCCGCCTGCTGTGCATGACGCGGATGGACACGCTGCCCGAAGGCGAGCCGGTCACCGTCGCGCCGATGAAGACGTTTCCCATCATCCGGGACCTCGTGACCGACGTCTCGTTCAATTACGAGGTCGCCAAGACGATCCCTCCGTTCACGCCGGGACCGGAGCCGGAGGGCGGCTACCGCATGATGCAGATCGACGTCGAGCGCGGACAGGAGTTCCGCAAATGCATCGAGTGCTTCATGTGCCAGGACGTGTGCCACGTCATCCGTGACCACGAGGAAAACAAGCCTCGCTACGCCGGGCCGCGTTTCTTCATCCGCTTCGCCGAGCTCGAGATGCACCCCCTCGACGTCAACGACCGCCGGGAGCTGGCTCACGACAAGGGCCTCGGGATGTGCAACATCACCAAGTGCTGCACGGAGGTTTGCCCGGAGCACATCAAGATCACCGACAACGCCATCATCCCGATGAAGGAGCGCGTGGTCGACGCCGCGCTACGACCCGGTCGCCTGGCTCGGGCGCAAGATCACCGGGCGCACGAAGAAGCCAGCACAAGAGGCTTCTGCGGGCTGAGCAGTAGGCTGCGCCACCTGCGTTCTGGGCCCCGCCGCCCGGCGTCGCTCCGGACGCAGCGCACCACCCCCCACAACGGATCCCCCATGGCCCGCTACCTCTCGCCCGAATGGGTACAGTCATTCGACGACGCGCTCGAGCGCGCTCGACCTGTCCGACGTCGTCGCCGCGGCCGGCGCGGGATCGCTGGCCGCGGCCGACGGCACCTTCAGCGTGGTGCAGATCGTCACGGGCGTCCCGGCCGATCCAGACCCGGCTCGTGGAGCGGGCGACCCCGGCCGCTCCACCAACGAGGGGACCGCGGCGGTGTCGGAGGTGCGCGTTGTGCTGACCGTGACCGAGGGCCGCGCCCGCCTGGCGCTCGACCCCACCGGCGAACGGGCGGGCACGGCGACGATCGTGCTCGGGTACGTGGACGCGGCGGCCATGGCGCGCGGCGAGCTCGACCCGGCCGATGCGTTGGCGGCGGGCCGCGTCCGGGTGCGCGGCGACCTGGCGGCGCTCGTGGCGGGACAAGACGTGCTGGCCGCTGCGGCCTCCCGGCTCGGAACGGAGCTGGGGGACCTGACGGACCTGGCACCCTGAACGCGCCGCGTGGCCCGCACCCGTCTCTCTCGCTCGGCGCGCCCTCCGGCGTTCGGTGGGCGCTACCGCGGACAGGTCGCCGTTGTCACTGGCGCCTCGGCCGGCCTGGGCGCCCAGCTGTGCCGTGATCTGGCCCGGGCCGGCGCGACGGTCATCGGGGTGGCCCGCAACACCGAGCGCCTCAACGCCGTGGCCGACGACCTGCACGCGTATTCGCCACAGTCTGGGACGATGACCTGCGACGTCTCCGACACGGACAGCCTGAGGCGGGTACTCGAAGGGGTTGCCGAGACGCGGGGGCCCGTCGATCTGCTCGTGAACAATGCGGCGCAGGACCCAGGTGTTCGCCTGCTCGACATTCGGGAAGAGGACTTCCGCCACACCCTCGACGTGAACTTCTTCGCCCCCGTGGCCGCCAGCCTGGCGGTGATCCCCGCCATGGTCGAGCGCGGGCAGGGCACGATCGTCAACATCTCGTCTGACGGCGGCCGCTTGCCTTCACCGGGCCCGGGCGCCTATCCCTCTTCGAAGGCCGCTCTCTCGGCCTTCTCCGAATCGACCTCGTTCCGCCTGGCCCCCAAGGGGATCCGGGTGCACGTCGTCTACCCGGCGTTCATGGCCACCGAGCTGGGTCTCGGAGCACTCGGGCGGGGCCTGCGCCGGCCGCCCCGGATGACGACCCGCAGCGTAGCGACTGTTTCGCGCCAGATACTTGCGCAGGCAGGCGGCCCCGCGCTCGAGATCAGTGCTTCCGGGCTGATCGACGCTGCCATGGTTTTCCGCTACCTGATGCCGCAGACTTACCACCGCCTCCGGCGCAACTGGTAAGACCCGCGGTGCGAACTCAGGCCCGGGCCCGCCTCCACGGAGTTGTGCGGGCGTTGTGTCCAAGTGCTTCGCGGTGGTGCTCCGGCCCGATGCGAACAACGCGTGACAGCAGTATCGTTTGGGCACCGGCGCGCAAATGTCGGGCCGAAGTAGGAGGGACGACGTGCATCAGCCGATCGACGACCACTTCCTTTCGAAGTACCGGGCCCTGCTGGACGCCGAAGACTTAGCGTTCGACGAGCTTGAGCATGCGTGCGAGGAAGGCGACCGCACGCAGTACAACAAGGACATCGTCGACTGGCAGAACGCCCTCGAGCACAAGCTCGTGTTCTTGGCGAATGCCGGGATCGAACTGAAGCTGAGCGTGTTGGGCTAGCAGTCCCACCCGACCGGATTGCCGGCCGGGACGATCAGCCCTGGCGTTTCCCTCCGCGGGGCGACCAGGATGGTGGACGTGCCGAAGTCATCTGAGAAGGGCTCCTCCCCCGCCGAGACCGACGGAGGGTACGGAACCAACCGCCGTGAGGCACCCGAGGTGGTCGCGCCGTCCACTCGTGTCAACGTCGCGTTCCCCTTCTCGCAGATCAGGCTGGAGGAGCCCAGCCGGGAGCTGGCCCAGCTGGCCGCGTTGGTGTTCGATCTCATCGGAACCATGGCTGAGTGGGTGCCCGAAGACAGGCTCGAGGAGCTCAGTCCGCGCGCGCGGGCGCTGCGAGACGGGCTCCGCTGAGAAGCGCGGGCGGTCCCGACGCCCTCTTAGTCGAGACCGAGGGAGTCCGCGAGTTCACGGAGGGCGGCCTCGAAGAACTGCTCCGGATCGAGGATCGTGTTGCGCCAGTGACCGAACACCTCGAGGCTGACGAGCCCGACGAGGGTCGTCCACGCCTGGATCACGAGAAGCACCTCCCGCACCGGCATCCCGGGGAGTAACTCGTCGGCCACCGGCGCCACCGCGGCACGCAGTTGTCCGCAATCTCCCGTGGGGGCTGGTCGAACCGCAGCCGGCCAGCAGCGTGTGCGTCAACGACCGGGCGCACAAGCGCCGCGGCCACGCGGGCGTAGGGCTCGACGGTGGCCTGAGGCGCCTCGTAGCCGGGCACCGGGGTGCCGAAGATGAGGCCCCACTCGTGGGGGCGGCCCAGGGCCCAGCGCGCGCAAGGCCTGGGGCACGAGGAGCCAGCGCGCGGCGTCGCCACCCAGGCTCGCCTCCGCCTCGCCTGCCGCCCGCTCCGCCTCGTCGGCCAGCGACTCGTAGGCGGCGAGGATCAGGGCACTGATCAAGGCATCGCGCCCGTCGAAGTAGCGGTAAAGGGCCGACGGCGCCAGCTCCAGGTCGCGGGCAATGGACCGCAGGGACAGGGCGGCCGCGCCGTCCCGGGCCACGTGGGAGCGGGCCACGGCCAGGATCTCCGCGGACATTTCCTCTCGGACCCGCTCTCGGGCCGTGCGTGCCGTCGCCATTGCGCCAGTTGATCGATCCATTGCGAGAACACAAGTACTTGACAAGAACATTGTTCTTATTTAGGATCATTGTTCATAGACGCACACACACACACACCCAGGAGACGGATATGAACCGACCCCCAGCCCCGAGCAGCCGGCTTCCGCCCACTACAAGCGACCCGACTGGTTCACCCGCAACATCTTCAATCGGCTCACGAGCGGCCTGACCCGCATGGGAGTCAGCGTCAGGGGCTCACGGGTGCTCGAACACCGGGGCCGCACCTGCGGCAAACTGCATCACACGCCGGTGAACCTCCTGTCGATCGAGGGGACGCAGTACTTGGTCGCCCCCCGAGGCGAGACCCAGTGGGTGCGCAACGTGCGCCACGCCGGCGGCCACCTCGTGTTGATCCTCGGCCGCCGGCGCCAGCTCTGCACGGCGACGGAGATCCCCGTGACCGAGCGGGCTCCCGATCCTCCGCCAGTATCTACGCCGCTGGAAGTTCGAGACCGGGATGTTCTTCGAGGGCGTCACACCTGATTCCACGGACGCAGAGTGGGCGACCGAGGCCGCCCGTCACCCGGTCTTCACACTCGACTGCACGTGAGCTGCGGCGCCGGGCGAGGCATCATGACCTCGATGACTCCTCACCCTGAAGAGCCGGCGACCTCCTCCCCCACCGAGGCGCAGCTCGGCCACCGGAACCTGATCGCGTTCAACCGGGCCCTCACCCGCTGGGGGAGCAAGGGCGCACTGGATGAGAGAGATGGGGTCGTGCTGTGCGCCGGCGGAACCTGGATCCCCGTCGTGGCCAACGACGCATTCCGCTCCGACGACGCGCTTGCCGGTTCCGAGCTCGTCGCACGGGCCGCCGTGTTCTTCGGCGGGCTCGCCCGGGGCTTCAGCATCAAGGTACGCGACAGCGAGGAGGACGATGACCTACGTGACGCCTGCGAGGCCGCGGGCATGGAGATCTTCGGGGCGCCGAGCGCCCCACATGATCCTTCGCGGCCCACTGCCCGAGCCGCCGCCGGTCGACGGCGTGGAGGTGCGGCTGGTCGACGACGAGGCCGGCGTCCACGATTTCATCACGGTGAACGCGGCGGCGTACGGGACCTATGGGATGCCCGCCGAGGTGCTCTCCGACCTCTTTGACGAGACGGCGCTGATGATCGAGGACCCTGCGGCCTCGATCGTGGTGGCGCCGCGCGGCGCGGAACCGATCGCCACGGCCATGACGTACGAGAGCGATGACATCGCCAGCATCCAATGGGTCGGCACGGTTCCTGCCGCGCGCACGGCGGGGTTGGGTGGGCTGGTCACGACGCTCGCCACCAACGTGGCCTTCGAACACGGCGCGTCGTCGTGCTCATTGCAGGCGTCACCAATGGGCGAGCCGCTCTATCTCTCGCTCGGTTACGAGACGATCTACCACTACGAAGAATTCGTCCGCTGGCCCAAGCCGCCCCGACGGTGACCAGCGGCCCGTCAGCGGCCGAGCAATCCCCGGACGTAGGCGGCCTGTCCCGCGTGCTGGAGGCAGTCGTCGGCGATGCTGGCGAGGCGCACGCCCATGGTGACTGGGGGACGCCAGCGGCGGTCCACGACTCGGTCCAAGTCGTCGGGAGTGAGGTCCCGGAGCATTTCGCTCGTGCGTGCATCCACCTTGGCCAGGTAGTCGAGGAGGACGTCCGGATTCTCGGGCCGCACGGCTCTGACATCGTCAGGATCGTGGCCGTACCCCGTGTTCGAAGGATCGGGCTCAAGTCCGCAACGCCGAGCCCATTCCCCGGTGACCCAGATCTGGTCCGTGCCGAGCAGCTCAGCGACGTGGTGGTCCTGCACCCGCGTGAGGTGCCAGACCAGCCACCCGATGGTGTTGGTCCCCGGTGCGGGTTCCCAGCACAACTGTTCTTGGTCGAGGCCCTCCGCCGCGTCGGCTGCGATATGGGGGATCCGTCCGAAGAGCTCGAGCAACAACGACGAGACGTCCATGGGCCTGCACCTTATGCATCCGCGTTGTCGGTCCGCACGCCGACGGCGACGCCCTCTCGCTATGAGCGCTGTGGCGCCTTCTTCCTGGCCGTCACGTGCCTCCGGCGATCTCCACGTCGGGTGACTGGATGTCGTACCGCGCCCATGCGGTGTACGCCACCAGGATCACCACGATCGAAGTCATCACCAGAGCCGTCTGCCAGTCGCCGAAGTTGGCGCCACTCACCTGGTGGCCCTTGCTGAAGTAGTCGGCGAATGCTGCGCCGACCGGCCGCGTGATGACGTAGGCGAACCAGAAAGCAAAGATGCTGTTCCACTTGAAGAACTTCCAGCCGGCCCAAGGGATCAGGATCACGCCGCAGAAGACGAGGGCGGCGGACAGGTAACCCAGGCCCAGGGTGGTCGCGACGAAGTCCCCAACCGCCGTGCCGAGGGCGAAGGTGGCGAAGACGACCGACCAGTAGAACTTCTCGCGGCGGTTGGTCGTGATGGAGTGAATGTCCAAGGTGTGCTCGCTCCGGTCCCACAGATAGAAGATCACCCCGAGGGCAACGAGCCAGAACAGCGAGGTAACCCCATACGGCATACCGAAGACGAGGTGCATTGTGTCGGCGACGCCGGTCCCGGCCGTCGCGATCGCCAGCGCCAGGAACCAGTACGTGGCTGCGAAATAGCGCCGCACCCGGAATTGCAAGAACAGCGCGACCACGAACATCGAGACCTCGACGACGACGCCGACCTTCTTGTTCGAGACGAACATGTCAGAGATCGCCTCGCCCGCCGCCGTGGTGGAGATCTTGACCACCCAGAACAGCGCGGTGACCTCGGGCACCTTGGCCGCGACGGGCTGCTGGTTGAACACTCGGAGCAGTGCGCGCACGCTCGTGGGTCTCCTCTCATGGGTGGCTCAAACGATGGCGCGCCCAGGGAAACCGACGCCGCCGAACGCAATGGTAACCCTGGCCCGCCAGCTCACTGGCAGCACTCATGGACCATCTCTCCTGGCGACGGAGGGTTTCTGGCCGTCGCATGCGACCTGAGGATGAGCCCGGCCGGTCTCGATTTCATCCTTCGGTCGAGGTGCGCCAGCCCCCGCTCGGCATTCGTGGCCCGAAGGGGTAGCGCACATGCCGGAGGCGAAGCCAGGTCACTGTTTCCACGACCGGACTCGGCGAAGCTAATGGATCAATCTCAAGCTGATCGGTCGCCTCACGGAGTCTCGACCGCTTCCTTCGAGCGGCGGCGGCGAGCGACGAAGAACCACCCTCCGAGCACCAACACACCAGCGGTCGGCAGCATCATGACGGTGGGAACCTCGGGGGTCACGGCCGGTGGGTCTGCTCCCGGGACGTAGGTGATGATCACCTCGGCCGGGGCTCCGACGGCGGCGGGTGAGCCGACGGTCTCCTCGCCACCCACAAACGATGAACCGCCCCCACCCCCGCCTGCTCCGGCTTCGTCGTAGGTGTAGAACCCTCCGGCGTTGCTCGGGCCGGCGCTACCCGAGGTCCCTGCCGCCCCTCCCGTGTAGCCGCCACCGCCGGCGCCTCCCAGGCTGTAGGCGGTCACCGGTGGGTTGAAGAACCCTCCAGGGTTGGCGACGCTGGCCCCTTGTCCATTGCCGACAGGCGAGACATTCTCTCCCGGCAGACCTCCCGGCCCACCCGGGTACGTGACGGGGGTGCAGTGATACGTATTGACCTCACAGGTGGCGCCCGTGACTGATTGGCCGTCCTGGCCGCTTTGGCCGCCGGCGCCTCCAACACCTGACGTGCCCGCATAGCCGCTGTCCTGGTTGCTCGGTGCCGCACCTCCGGGTCCCCCGCCACCGCCAGCGACGATGAGTCGCGACCCCAGGGCAGAGGCCCAGTTCGCCCCATTGGCGCCAGTGGCGGCGGTACCCATCGACTGGGTCTGGATGTCCGATGCACCGCCCCCGTCACCGCTGTAGGAGGTGCCGCCGCCGTTGAAGGGCAGGCCACCCACTTCGACGTAGAGCGTGGAACCGGGCGTCACCGCCACGTTCCCTGAGATGGACGCTCCCGGTGCACCCCCGCCCCCGCTGGCCCCGACCACGGAAGCGGTGATTGAGGAGTCACCTCCAGGAACGCTGAATGTCTGCTCGCCTCCCGTGTACAGATAGGCGCACGACGCCGTGCCGTTGCTGTTCGTTCTCAGTGTGCCGCCGTCGCATGGTGGACCGTTGAGGTTGCCAAACGTCACGACCCCCTTATGAGCCAGGACTGCGCTCGCATCTGTGACGTCCGTTGCCTGATAGGTCACAACCTCCGCAGTGGAGTCGGTCACATGGAAGGTGGCTTGCCCCGCCGCATTGGTCACGGGACTCACGGGGACTATGGTCGACTTCCCATTCAACGCGCTGAGCGCGATGGTCTTGCCCGCGATCGGATTGGAGAAATAGTCCGTCAGGGTCACGGTGATTGTCGACGGCGTAGAGCCATCGGCGGGAGGGTTCGCCGGAGCGACCGCGACGGTCGTTCCCACTGCGGTGGGATCAGCAGGTCCCGGCAGATAGGCGATCGACACCGTCATGCTCAAAACCAAATTGTCAGTGGTGTCGGTCGCAATGAATGTGACCGATTCAGCATGGGTGTCCGTCACCTCGAACTCCGCGGTACCAGAACTGTCCGTGATGCCGGGTGTCGACGTTCCCCCCACTGCGACCGGGTGGACTAGAACGCCACTCGGAGCACTTTGGATGGCGAGGGTCTTTCCCGACAAAGGTTGCCCGAATTGGTCTTTGACGGTGACTGTGATCAGCGTCTGGGTCTGACCGTCTGCTGGAGAGGTCGTCGCCGATGCAACGACGGTAGAGGTAGTGGCTGATGGTGACCCGGCCGCAAACGTCACGGAGGGCGTCGACGCGAGGATGATGTTGTCGGACGTGTCGGTTGCCGTCAACGTGACGGTCTCGGGCACCGTGTCGGTCAAGGGGAACGACACGGTGCCGTTCGCTCCCGTGGTCGCAGGAGTGGGCGCGCCGACGACCGCACTTCCTGTGGACGACAGACTGACGGTCTTCCCGGCCACGGGAAAAGCGGTCGGCGAGAGCAGGGTGACCACCACCGACGTTCCCTGCGCGCCGACGGGTGCCGGCGTCGAGGCGGTCACGGAGGACAGGGAGGCCGAGACGCTGGGCGTCCCGAAGGTCACCGAGGCCGTGTTGGCGATCACCGTGGTCTCCGTCGTGTCCGTTGCGGTGAATTTCACGGTTTCGGCGGCTGTGTCGGTGGCGGTGAAGGTGACGACGCCCGAAGCGTTCGTCACGTTGGGATTGGCGGTGGGGATGATGACCGCACTCCCGGTTCCGGCGAGCGTGACCGTCTGATTCGCCACCGGTTGCGGGGTGCCGCCCTGATCACGCAGGGTCACCATGATGGTGGTCGAGTTGCCGGCGGTCACAGTCGTCGGATTGGCGCTCACGGTCGAGTGCGACGGATCGACTATGGGAGCTTGAAAGGTGACGTTCGGTTGCTGGGTCACCGTCACACTGTCGGTGGTGTCGACCGCGGTGAGCGTCACGGCTTGCGCGGTGGTGTCGGTCACGCTGAAGGTCGTCTGCCCGTTGGCATCGGTCAGGGCCGGCGACGGACCCGTGACCTTCGCCGCACCCGACGTCGGGGTCAAGGTGACCGCCTTGCCAGCGACGGGCACCGCACCGGTCGCGACCAGCGTCACGGTCACCTTCGAGAAATCGACGCCGTCCGCCGTGGCCGTCGTTGGCGAGGCGACCGCGGTCGACAAGGCGGAGGACGGCTTCGTCGGCACCGCAGGCGGGGAGCCATCGCCCGCGGGACTTCCGCTGTCGGTGGCATTCGGCGCGATGAAGAACGGGGCGGACCACAGGTGGGGCTTGGTGAAGTCACCCTGGTCGTTCCCGATGTAGAGCATGCACTCGGTCGCCGCCGTCTGCCCGCAGGTCGGACCGGTGGTGCCCTCGCCGAGCGTGATCGAGTCCGGCAAGGCGTAGACCTGGTAGTTCGGGTAGGTGAAGGAACCGTCGGTTGCCGGAAGGATGGTGCTGCCCTGGATGGTGGGGCCGTCACAGGCCGACGTCTGGGTCGGAACCACGCCATCGGGTGCGGCGCACTCGACGATGTTGATGCCAGCGTGATCGTTGGGAGCGGCAAAGGCCGAGTTGGCCGGTATGACCACGTTGATGCTCTGGCCGCTGGCGAACGGGATGCCGGCCGTGAACGGATTCTGCGCTTGCGCGGCGGTGGGAACGATCGAGCCGCTGGCCGGGCCGGCGGCGCCGGCGCTGACGACGAGGCCCAAGGTGAGCGCGGCGAGACCGAGCACGGTGACTCCAGCCGCAGCCAATCGCGCCCTCGCTCGTATCCAACGCATACGTATGCCGATCGTGCTGTGGGTCATCCGCGTTAGCTGCACCCTAAGAGTGATTAGACCGGACTACGTGACGTACTGGTGACACAAAAGTGAACTTTGCGCGTCGTGCGAGACAACAGCGCTTCTCCATCCCAGCTCGGAGTCCCGCTCTGGCAGAACAACAATTGCTGTCGGAGGTACCCCGCCCATGAGGCAGCGGCGTCAGGACCCCGTCAAGAGCCGAGCTCCATTGGTAGTCCCCCAGCGGCCGCCGAGCGGTAGGCGGCCGCGACCAGGCGGTGGGCGGCCAGAGCCTCATTGAGTCCCGGCTCGGGCGCCCGTCCTTCGGCCACCGCATCCACGAATGCCCGATCTGCCTCGACGTAGGCGCGCACGGCGAGGCCGATCTCGTCGTCCGCCAGCGGCAACTCGTCCACCCATGCGGGTGAAGGGCAGGGTCGTACTTCGGTGCCGTCGCTCGTCTGCACGTGCAGCGGGCCCCGAAACTCGTTGTCGAGCCACACCATGCCCTCTCGGCAGAACACCTCGACTCGGCGCGTCGAACCGCGGGTCAGGATGCCGTGCCAGACGCTGGTGAGGTGCGCTTCGAAACCCGAGGCGAAGGAGAGGGAGACCGAAGCCACGTCCTCGACACCCGCGTGGCCGGCGTGGTTCGCTGTGCGTGCCCCCACCCAATCGACCTCGCCAAAGCAGAACCGCAGGATGTCGACGTCGTGGATGGAGTGCTCGATCAGACAGCCCCCGCCCGATTGGGCGACGTCGGCCCGCCATTGCGATCCATAGGTGCCCTGAATGGGGAAGTACTGGTCGTCCCGGAAGACCGCCGCCATGGGCGCACCGAGGCTCCCGCTCTGCACGA
Organism: uncultured Acidimicrobiaceae bacterium; assembly: GCA_963744225.1. Classification (GTDB taxonomy): domain Bacteria; phylum Actinomycetota; class Acidimicrobiia; order Acidimicrobiales; family RAAP-2; genus Bog-473. The sequence goes on along the minus strand of CAVUSV010000004.1, from coordinate 1,373,334 downwards.
GGTCACGCAGCTCCCGAAAGACGGGTGCGCTCCGCAGCACCAGGCCGCACTGGCTGGCCACACCAGACGCGGCAACGGCGTCGACCAGAGCGGTTGCACTGGCCAGGTCTCTGTCCAGTGGCTTCTCACAGAAGACAGCGCTGCCCGCAGCGAGCGCTTGGTCCACTGCGCTCCGGTGGGCCGACGTCGGTGTGCAGACCCACACGGCGTCACAGCGCTGCGCGACCTCCGAAGCATTGGAGACGGCTGCCGCGTCCTCGGTGCCGACCGCTTCGACGAACGCCTGGGCGCGTCGCTCGCTCTGATCGTGAACGGCGACGATCGATGCATCGAGCACCCCTCCGTCGATCATCGCCCTCAGACCGAGCCCGTGTGCCCAGGCGATGAGTCCCGTTCCAACGAAGCCGATCCGCACCATCCTCCGGACATTAGGCGTCTGGGTGCAGGTCGGGAACTCGTCGTGTCGTCAGCTCATCAGTTGGTGAACTCGACAGCGCCCGAGATGTGCGTCAGCTCATCCCGCCCGCCAAGGGCGTCGATAAAACGAGACACAACCATGACCAGGAGGGCGATCTCATGGCGCTCTCGGCGCCTGATCGGGACGGGGCGACCACCGCAGACCGTGAGGCCGGTCTCGGGCACCGGCTCGACAAAGACTCCGGAGCCGGTCGTGTCGTTCGCCGGGTCTGCGCCGCTGCGCGATCCTTCGGCGAACGCGGCGACCCACTGCACCGACGGTACGTCGCCGTGCACTTCCACGAAGCCCGCGAGATTCGCTTGGGCCAGTGCCAACCAGGAGAGATCGAAGAGCGCCATGAGATTGCCGGTGAGCGCGTTCATGGCCGCAGTGGGCGTCGCGGCCTGCAAGATGCCTGCGGCGGCGGCAAGGACGGAGTCCTCTCGGTCCTGTGACTGCGTCAGGAGCTGAGTGACCTCCTCGACGCCGACCCCAGGGACGTTGCGCATGCCCCGACACACCGCGTCGACTGCGCCGGGTTCATCGGGCAGCTCCACCACCAGCTCGTCGATCGCCACGCCGGCCTCGCGCTCGAGGACCTCGAGCCCGACGACGTTGCCTTTCACGGCTCCGATCTCGGCGGCCACGGCACCGAGTACACCCGGGGCGTCAGGGAGCCAGATGCGCATCCGGGTCAGCACGGCATCCGTCCGCCCTCCGCCCGCTCAGTGAGTCCGCGTCATGCGCACGACCACCCGCATGGTGTTCTCCGCGTTCCCGGCATAGATCCCCTTCACCGGCGGCACGTCGCCGTAGTCACGTCCGCGGCCGACGGCGACGTGCCGCTCGCCGACGAGGCAGTCGTTGGTGGGGTCGTAGCCCCACCACCTTCCCGTCCAGACCTCCACCCAGGCGTGGCTTTCCCCCGTGACCTCTTCGCCGATGGTGGCGTCCTCCTCCGGGTGGAAGTAGCCCGAGACGTAGCGCGATGGGAGACCAACGGACTTGGAGAGGGCAAGCGCCAGGTGCGCGAAGTCCTGGCACACGCCTGCCCCGTCGGTATACGCCTCGTAGGCCGAGGTGTGCACCGAAGTGACACCCCGCATGTACCGCAACGAGTCATGCGTCGAACCCATGATGCGCCGGGCAGTCTCGAGCGGGCGTTCGGCGCGCAGGCCCTCGGCGATCTCGGCCAGCTCAGAACCGGGAGCTGTATAGAGGTTGTGCGAAAGGTGGTCGGCCATTGTCGTCGACACGTCGGACACCTCTTCCCACGTGCAGTCGTGGGGGTCATCGGCCTGCTGCGTGTCCACGAGCGAACTGCCCGTGACGGAGAGCATCTCGTGGCCACGGTCCACGTTGAACGCAACAACCTGGGTGCCCCAGTAGTCGACATAGGAGTATTGAGATGCCGCAGGGAGGGTCATGACCTTCGTCTCGAGCGCGGTCTGGCGCAGCTCTGTCCGGGGCGTCATGCGCAGCTCGTTGTACGACGCTCGCGCCGGGGCGTCATAGTCGAATCGGGTTTCGTGGGTGACGCGGAGCCGCCACCCGTCGCCACGACTCATCCGCCACCACCCCCTGTTCGCCACTGCATTGGTGAGTCCTGAGCGAAATACCGCCGGGTCACGGCGTCGCTCACGGCGGAGATGGAGGCCTGCAGCCGCTCGAGTCTCGTCTCGAGTCCGCGAGCAAGCGTGGCCGGCGCCGAGTACTCCAGTTCGGCCCGGGCCAGACCGACCAGCCCACGGGCGTCGTCCCACGTCGCCTCTCGGCCCGCATTGATTTGGTCGAGGCACTCTTCCGCCAACGTGAGCGACGCGAACGCCGAGCGGGGAAAGAGCCGGTCACGCAAGAGGAAGTCCAGCACCCGCCCGGGCTCCACGACGCCCTGGGACAGGCGCAGATACGGCTCGTAGCCGCCGCAGGAGCGCAACAGCATGACGAGCCCACTGTCGAAGACCTCGTCGAACGCGACCGTCGCCAGTTGGCGCGTGGGACGACGTCGGTGCGCTCCAGGCAACGGCCGAGGGTGAAGAAGAGCCAGGTCTGGTCGCGGCTCATCATTGTGTCGGCCAGGCCCATCATCCCGGCGCACTGGGTCTTGACGAAGGAGAGGTAGAAGGCAGGCCCGGCGCTCCGGCCGGTCTCCCAGCGCAGCGGTAACTCGGCCCATGTGGCATTGATGTGCTCCCAGAATTCCACCGGCACGACGTGGCGCACGGCGCGGGTGTTCTCCCGCGCCGCCGCCAGAGCCCCGGCGATGGACGAGCGACTGGTGGGTTCGGTGGCCAGGCGCTCCGTCGCCTGCCACAGGGTCTCCGTGCCCGAGTCGGGCAGGCCCATCACAGCAAGGAGCCGACGGGCGGCGTGCGAGCCCTCGACGTCACTTTGCTCGAGGGCCTGGTACACAGAGACGTCGAGGATGCGGGCCGTTCCCTCAGCGCGCTCGACGTAGCGACCGACCCAGAAGATTGACTCGGCAACGCGACTCAACAGTGCCCGCGTGGTCACGGCCGTGGCCCTTGCTGTTGCTGTTGCTGTTGCTGTTGCTGTTGCTGTTGCTGTTGCTGTTGCTGTTGCTGTTGCTGTTGCTGTTGCTGTTGCTGTTGCTTGCTGTTGCTGGTCTTGCTGTTGCTGTTGCTGTTGCTGGGTACCGAGTTCACCGTCCGGCTGCGGTCCGACATCCATCGGCGGCCCTGCGAGGAGCGGCGAGGCCTGACGCGGCGGGAGCACCGGCATGGACAGCCCGCCGCCCACCACCCACGTGTCCTTCGAACCCCCGCCCTGGCTGGAGTTGACCACGAGGCCGCCTTCCTGCAGCGCCACCCGGGTCAGACCACCCGGCAGGACCCAGATGTCCTCGCCGTCGTTGACGACGAAGGGCCGCAGGTCGACGTGGCGCCGGACCATGGCGTGGTCGACCCAGGTCGGGGACGTGGAGAGGGCGACGACCCGCTGGGCGATCCAGTGACGGGGATCGGCTTCCACCTCGTTCGCCAGCTCGTCCAGCTCTGCACCTGTCGCCGCCGGGCCGATGACCAGGCCCTTGCCCCCCGAACCGTCGACCCGCTTGAAGACGAGATCACTCCGGCGGTCCAGCGCGTCCTTTCGGACCGTGTCGTCCACTAGGTGCATGGTCTCGACGTTCTGGAGGATCGGGTCCTCACCGAGGTAGTAGCGAATCATGGAGGGCACATAGGCGTAGACGAGCTTGTCGTCCGCCACGCCGTTGCCTACCGCGTTGGCGATGGTGACCCGCCCGGCCCGTGCTGCGTTCACCACACCAGGGCAACCCACCAAGGAGTCCGGTCGGAACTGCAGGGGATCGAGGTAATCGTCGTCGATGCGCCGGTAGATGACATGCACCGGTACCTCGCCCTCGGTGGTGCGCAGGAAGACCTCGGTGCCGTGGCACACGAGGTCACGGCCCTCCACCAGGTGCACCCCCATGAGACGCGCCAACAGCGCGTGCTCGTAGAAGGCCGAGTTGTGCACGCCCGGCGTCAACACGACGACGGTGGGATCCTGCACCGATGCTGGCGCCGAGCGGCGGAGCGCGTTGATCAGGCGCGCCGGATAGTCCGTGACCATTTGAATCGGCTGACCCCAGAACAATTCGGGGAGCACCCGGGCCATGGCGGCGCGGTTGGCCAGCACGTAGCTCACGCCGGATGGGCTGCGCAGGTTGTCCTCGAGCACGCGGAACTCGCCGTCCTCGTCGCGGATCACATCGATCCCGGCCACGTGGATCCGCACGCCATTTGGGGGCGTGTACCCGTAGGCGGCCCGCACGAACCCAGGAGAGCTGGTGACCACCTCGTGGGGGATGAGCCCATCGCTGACGATGCGCGCGCTGCGCCGTAGACGTCGGCCAAGAAGAGCTCGAGCGCTCGGACCCGCTGCGCGACGCCGTCGGAGACCCGCGACCACTCGGCGCCCGTGAAGATGCGCGGCACCACGTCGAGGGGGAACGGTCGCTCTTCTCCGTCGAGATCGAAGGTAACCCCTTGGTCCATGAAGGCACGGGCCAGGCGCGAGGCGCGGGCTGACACATCCTCTGGGCCCATCTGGGCCAGCGAGGAGGCGACGGCGACATACGGGACCCGGGCCTCGCCGTCACGCCCGACCATCTCGTCGAAGGCCGCCTCGGTGAGGCCGTGGGCCGACGCGCCGTAGCCGTCGAAGAGGTCTCCCACGGGTCTCAGCGTGCCAGGCATGTGTTTCGCCGTGGTTTCATGGCCGCGAACAGCCGGTGACGGTGGCCCGGACGGCAGCGGGCCCGAGGCGGAGGAACGAGGAGGGTGCAGGGAATCAAGGCTGCATCCTACCGGGGGTAATACCTCGTCTATCCGATGAGGCCCAGCTCCTTGACGTCGTTGCGCTCGGCCAGCAGTTCGTCGGTGGTGATCTTGATGCGTTCGGTCGCGAACTCGTCGTGCACGAAGCCCTCTTTCACCGACCAGCCTCCCTGGCCGTCCGCCACAACGGGGAGGCCGAACTGGAGGCCTTCGGGAGTGCCGTACTCACCGGAGCTCGCCACCGCGACCGAGAGGCAGTCCCTGGGCCGGAGTGGCGGTGCGCAGGCTCACCACTGTGTCAATCGCCGCCGCGGCAGCCGAGGCGGCCGAAGAGGAGCCCCGGGCCTCGATGATCGCGGCTCCCCGCTTCTGCACGGTGGTGATGAAGTCGCCCCGCAGCCACTCCTCATCGCCGATCACGGTCGGCGCCGGCTTCCCGCCGATCAGCGCGTTGGCAAAGTCAGGGAATTGAGTGGCCGAGTGATTGCCCCAGATGGCCATGTTGGTGACGTCAGCGACCGGCGCGCCCGACTTGGCGGCGAGCTGCGCCTTGGCCCGGTTCTCATCGAGTCGAGTCATCGCGAACCAGCGGTCCGCAGGCACCTCGGGTGCGTTGGAGCGAGCAATCAAGCAGTTCGTGTTGCACGGATTGCCCACCACGAGGACGCGCACGTCCGAGGCTGCATTCTCAGCGATGGCCCGTCCCTGCGGCTTGAAGATGCCGCCGTTCACGCTGAGAAGATCGCCGCGCTCCATGCCGGCCTTGCGCGGGATGGAGCCGACGAGAAGCGCCCATGAAGTGCCGTCGAAGGCCGTCTTCAGATCCGACGTGGCCACGATGTCGTGCACGAGAGGGAACGCTCCGTCGTCGAGCTCCATGACCACGCCTTCGAGCACTCGCATGGCCGGCTCAATCTCGAGCAGGCGCAACACGATCGGCTGATCGTTGCCGAGGAGCTGGCCCGATGCGATGCGAAAGAGTATGGAGTAGCCGATCTGGCCGCCGGCGCCGGTGACCGTGACGTGGACGGGGGGTTTGGCCATTGGGTGCTGGTCCTTTCCGACGGGTGTGACGTTCAGACAGGTGTGACTTAGAGGCGGTCGACGATGGCGGCAGCGAACTCCGAACACTTGACCTCGGTCGCGCCCTCCATCAGACGGGCGAAGTCGTAGGTCACCACCTTGTCCGCGATGGTCGCTTCGAGCGCATGCACGATGTCGGAGGCAGCGTTGTTCCAGCCGATGTGCTCGAACATCAGCACACCCGACAGCAGCACCGAGCCGGGGTTCACCTTGTCCTGCCCGGCGTACTTCGGCGCCGTGCCGTGCGTCGCCTCGAAAATGCCATGACCGGTGACGTAGTTGATGTTGGCCCCTGGAGCGATGCCGATGCCGCCGACCTGGGCGGCCAGGGCATCGGAGAGGTAGTCACCGTTGAGGTTGGTCGTGGCGATGACGTCGAAATCCGACGGCCGGGTCAGCACCTGCTGCAGGGTGATATCGGCAATGGTGTCCTTGACGAGCAGCTTGTCGCCCGGGTCACCGCCGCAGTCGTCCCAACCGACGGCGACGTCAGAGAACTCATCTCGGACCAGCTCGTAGCCCCACTCGCGGAACGCGCCCTCGGTGAACTTCATGATGTTGCCCTTGTGCACCAGAGTGACGGAACGGCGCTTGCGTTCGAGCGCGTAGTTGATGGCGGCGCGGATGAGACGCTTGGACCCCATTTCCGAGACAGGCTTGATCCCGATCCCCGAGCCGTCCCGGATGGGCCAGCCCATTTCGGTGCGCAGGTAGGTGGTGAGCTTGTCGGCCTCGGGTGTGCCGGCCTGCACCTCGTACCCGGCATAGACGTCCTCGGTGTTCTCCCGGAAGATGACCATGTCGACGAGCTCGGGGTGCAGCACCGGTGAGGGGACGCCGGTGAACCAGCGCACGGGCCGCAAGCAGACGTAGAGGTCGAGGATCTGGCGCAGCGCCACATTGAGAGAGCGGATGCCGCCACCGACCGGCGTGGTGAGCGGGCCCTTGATCCCGATCAGGTGCTCCCGGAAGGCCTCGACCGTCTCGTCGGGCAGCCAGCTGCCTACCTCGTCGAACGCCTTCTGGCCGGCCAGGACCTCCTTCCAGGCGATCTTGTGGCCGTGCTTGGCGGCGGCCGCATCGAGGACCAGCTTGGCGGCGGGCCAAATGTCGACCCCCGTGCCGTCGCCCTCAATAAAGGGGATGATGGGCTCGTCGGGAACGTGGAGGGTGCCGTCGTCGCCCATGCGGATGAGGTCTGCCATGGACGGGATGCTACGGGGGCGCCGCGGCGACGTCCTAATTGACGTGGTCAGTTTGAGGTGGTCAGTATGAGGTGGTTAGGGCACGCTCGGGGGCGGGCCGCCGCCGTTTGCCCCCAGCAGCCCGGCGAGGCGGGTGTACTGCTCCGCCTCCGGGCCGAGGATCTCACCCACCCACGAGAGCGTCAGCGCTGCGTCGACCTCGGTGCCCCAGCGGAGGATCTCCTCGATGTCGAGCCAGTCCTTAGGGCGGTCGAAGATGGCCTTGCAGATTATGAGGTCCTCCGGGGCGAGGATCGGAATTTCCACCGGGCCGAAGCGGACCACTCGGGCGCGCTCGGCCATCTCGAGGTGCAGGTCCAGGGTGGCGAAGAACACGTCGAGATACGAGCCGTCGCCAGTCGAGTCGGGCCTGGCCGTCCCGTGCGATCGCGGCCCGGTCCTCGGGAGTCACGGAGACGCCGAGCCCGCCCAGCAACCCGAGGACGGGCTCGGCGGCGGCGGGGGGCAAGGTCAGGTTGACATCGATGTCGGTTGTCGCCCGCGGGGTTGCGGTACCAGGCGAGGGCGATAGCCCCCCCGAATTGGTGCGTCACGCCGGCGGAATCGAGCATCTCGTGAAGTGAGACGATCTGGGGGGCCAGGTCACTGAGCTCCCCGGTGCTGCTCACCGATGGCTCGCCCTCGCGATCCGTTCCGCCCGGAGACGGGCAAGCGGCGGAAACCCCAGCGGCTCCGGGGCACGGGCAGGTCCGAACGGCTTCACCCTTGCCACGAAACCGAGAAGGCCGATGAGGACGTCGCCGGGATCCCGTCGGGCAGAGGGCGGGGGGACCCGTTCGAGCGAACGGGCCATGCGTCGCGACGATTCGACGAAACGGCGGCCTTGGTCACGCGCCGGCGCGGCGACTCCACCCAGCTGCCGCTGTCCAGGATGTCGTCGGGCGACCAAGGACCCGGCGGCCTTGCGGGCCGACACCCGCACTGCCTCGGTGTCGAACGGACGGGTCGCCCGCCGGCGGGCGGCGGCGAGCACCTCGTCCGTGAGGAGCTCGAAGTTGGCCAGCGAGCGGGCACGAGGCCCCTTGGGCGTGTGCACTGACTCCCGGATCTCGAAGCGACCCCTTGGGCGGGCGACAACGTATGCCATGCAAAGAGTATATACCCACTACCTACCCACTAGACCCACTAGGCAGCCCGGCCGATTGGCATGCCGCGTCGCACCGAACCTAAGACTCGGTACCCGGCCCCAGTCCGAGCGCGGCGTAGATCTCACGTGTCGCGCTCGAGGTGTTGAAGGTGTAGAAGTGCAGTCCCGGCACGCCGGAATCGAGAAGGTAAGAACAGAGCTCGGTGGCCAGTTCCACACCTTCCTTGCGCACCGCGTCGGCACCACCTCGCTCGTCGGCGGCGCGGAGACGCTCCTGCATCCAGGCCGGCGCGGCGGCACCCATCCCGCCCAACCGACCCATGGTCGACAGCGAGGTGACGGGCAGGATGCCGGGCAGGACGGGGGTGTCGACACCCCGCTCGCGCAGGTCGGCGATCAATCCCTCGTACTCGGCGGCCTCGAAGAAGAACTGGGTCACTCCGAAGTCGGCCAGAGACAGCTTGGCCGCCAGGTAATCGCGGTCATCGACCAGGTCCGCCGAACGGGGGTGTCCGGCCGGGTGCGCCGCCACGCCAATGGAGAAACCGCCGATGGCACGGGCGAGCTGCACCAGCTCGGTGGCGTACGCCAGCTCGCCCGGGCCCGCACTCGGATCTTCGGGCGGGTCGCCGCCCAGCGCCATCAGGTTCTCGATCCCGGCTTTGCGCAGTGCGACAAGGATGTCGGCCAGCTCCAGCCGCGTGTGGGCCACGCAGATGAGGTGGGCCATGGGGTTGAGGTTGGTCGTGTGCAGCATCCCCGAGACGAGGTCGAAGGTGCGCTGGCGCGACTCGGCCCCGCCCCGGTAGGTGACCGAGACGAACGATGGCTCGAGGGGTTGGAGCTCGGCAATGGTGCGGGCCAGACGGGCGAGCTCCTTGTCGTTCTTGGGCGGGAAGAACTCGAACGAGTATGTCGGACCCGCGGCCAGCAACTCGACGATGCGCGTCACGTCGCCAACCGCCCGTAGTCGTCTTCGAGCCTGACGATGTCGTCCTCGCCGAAATACGTGCCGTGTTGCACCTCGATGAGAACCACGTCGGCGTCCCCGTCGTTGGCGATGCGGTGTGCACCCTCGAGCGGGATGTCGATTGACTCCCCCGGCGCGACTTCGATCACGGTCCCGTCCAGGGTGACCTGCGCCGTCCCCGACACGATGAACCAGTGTTCGGCGCGCTTGGAATGGCGCTGGTAGCTGAGCCGCTTCCCGGGGTGCACGACGAGGCGCTTGACCTTGTGGTCGGACGCATCGTCATCGAGCACCGTGTAGTTGCCCCACGGGCGTTCGGAGTATTCCCGCTCACTCACCGGCTTTATCGTCTCCATCTCACTTCGCCGCTCATCTCTGCCGCCCGCAGCGCGTTGCGTAACAGCATGGCACGGGTCATGGGGCCCACCCCGCCGATGCGAGGGGTGATCCACCCTGCCACCTCGGCCACGTCGGGATGGGCGTCGGGGATCAGCTTCTTGCCCTCAAAGGTCGTGCCGGCAGACACCACGGCCGCGCCCGGCTTGACCATGTCGGGGGTGAGGAGATGGGGCCGCCCGGCTGCGGCCACCACGATGTCCGCCGTCCGCGTCAATGCAGCCACGTCGTTCTTGTCGACGCCCGTGTGCACGACGGTGACGGCGGCGTTACAGCCGGGGCGCTTGAGCGTGAGCAGATTGGCCAGGGGCCGGCCGATGGTTACGCCGCGGCCGATGATCACGACGTGGCGGCCCTCGACGGGAACGTCGTACGCGTGGAGAAGCTCGACGATCCCCGCCGGCGTGCACGGCAAAGGCCCCGGCGTACCCAGGACCAGCCGGCCCAGGTTCACCGGGTGCAGCCCGTCCACGTCTTTGTCGGGGTCGACCGCCAGCAGGGCGTGCTCTTCGTTCAGGCCGTCGGGCAGGGGAAGCTGCACCAGGAACGCGCTCACGGCCGGATCGTCGTTGAACTCCGCGATGACATCGAGCACTTGCGCCTGCGTGGCGGTGGCGGGCAGATGCACACCGACCGAGTACATGCCGACGGCGGCGCAGTCCTCGTGCTTCAGCGCGACGTAGCGCTCGCTCGGCGGGTCGTCACCAACCAGCACGGTGCCGAGGCCGACCGTGACGCCCTCGGTCTGCAGCTCGGCGACGCGGCGGCCACCTCGAAGCGCATGCGGGCCGCCACCGCCTCGCCGTCGAGCAGGATGGCGCCCATCAGTGGCGGAAGTGCCGTTCGCCGGTCATGACCATGGCTACACCCGCCTCATCCGCGGCGGCGATGACCTCCCCGTCGCGCACGGAGCCTCCCGGCTGGACGACTGCGGTGACGCCAGCGTCGGCCAGGACGAGCAGGCCATCGGGGAAAGGAAAGAAGGCGTCACTCGCGCCCGCGCCACCCTTGGCGCGCTCCCCCGCCTTCTGCACCGCGATCTCGGCGGCCACCACACGGGACTGCTGACCGGCTCCGACTCCGACCGCCTGGCCGTTGGTGACGACGGCGATGGCGTTGGAGGTCGTGCGGCCGCACACCCGCCAGGCCAGGACCAGGTCGCGCCATTCCTCCTCGGTCGGGCTGCGCCGTGTGACCGGGCGCCACTCGCCGCGGGGCGAGACGAACGCGTCGACATCTTGGACGAGCACGCTGGTACCCAGGCTGCGCAGCTGCCGCACCGCTTGCTCGGGAGCGGGCCCTGACAGGAGGCGGGTGGCCTTGCGCCGGCCCGTGAGCTTCTCCAAGGCCTCGGGCGTGTAGGAGGAGGCGATGATGACGTCGGCCTGCGGGCCCGCGGCGATGGCGTCGGCCACTTCTGCGGTCACGTCTCCCCCGATGGCGACCACGCCGCCAAAGGCGCTCTGGACGTCGCACTCCAGCGCGCGCTCGTAGGCCGTGACGAGGTCGCCGGCCACGGCGGCGCCGCACGGATTGGCGTGCTTGATGATCGCGACCGCGGGTTGGGCGGCGTCCGCGGCCAACTCGTGGACCAGTCTCCAGGCGGCGTCGCCGTCGAAGAGGTTGAGGTAGCTCAGCGGGTTCCCGCCGTGCTGGACCATCGCATCCCACCAACTCGTCGTGCCCGCGGTGCGATACCGCGCACCGCGCTGGTGCGGGTTCTCGCCGTAACGCAGCACGTCGGTGCGCTCCAGGGTGAGGTGCAAGGTCGGCGGCAGGACGGCGGCGAGCTCGGCCTCCTCGCGGTCGGCGGCGGTGGCGCCGGCGAGGCCACTGACCGGTGCCGGGCCGCCCGCGTCGAGCCACGCGACGATGGCGGCGTCGTAGGCCGCCGTGTGGGCGAAGGCCTCCCGGGCCAGCCGGCGGCGCGTGGCGGCCGAGAGCGTGCCGGTGGCGCGCAGCTCCTCGAGCACCGCGGGGTAGTCGGCCGGCGAGGTGACAATGCCGACGTGTTCGTGGTTCTTGGCGGCGGCACGCACCATGGTGGGCCCGCCGACGTCGATCAGCTCGATAGAGGGATCCGACGAGAACGGGTACAGGTTCGACACCACCAAGTCGATGGCGTCGATGTCGTTGGCATCCAGGTCGGCGACGTGATCGGGCTGCGATCGGTCGGCCAGGATCCCGCCGTGGATCTTGGGGTGCAGGGTCTTGACCCGACCCCCGAGCATCTCGGGCGAGCCGGTCACCTCGGCCACCTCGGTGTGCGCGATACCCGCCTCGCTCAGCTTCGCCGCCGTGTTGCCGCTGGCCACCAGGTCCCACCCCAACTCCGAGAGACCCTGTGCCAGCTCGACCAGGCCTGCCTTGTCGTACACCGACAGGAGTGCCCTCACGACGTCATCTCGAACGTCATCGCCTGGAATGCTCCTTTGCTCGTTGGTCGGTCTCGTGGTCGATCTCTCGCCCCGCTTCCAGCTCCCCCAGCGCCCAGGCCACGGTGGCCGGGTACAAGCTGCGCTCCACCACCTTGATCCGCTCGTGCAGGGTCTCTTCGGTGTCGCCGCGCAACACCGGGACCACCTCCTGGGCCAGGATCGGGCCGGCGTCCATCTCCAGGGTGGCCAGGTGCACGGTGCACCCCGTCTCGGGCACACCGGCGGCGAGGGCGTCGCGCACCCCGTGCCAGCCGGGGAACGCCGGGAGGAGCGCCGGGTGAGTGTTCAAGATCCGGTCCGGAAAAGCGCGGTGCACGGCCTCGGTCAACACCGTCCCGAAACCGGCCATGGCGACCAGGTCGACCTGGTGGGCCACCAGCGTGGCCGCCACGGTGGCCGTGAAGGCATCCCGATCGAATTCTTGGCCGAAGCCTCCGTAGACAGCGCGGTCCACCAGCTCGGCGGCGGCACCGTGCTGCTCAGCCAGGGCGAGGGCGGCACAGGGCCGGTCCGAGAGGACGACACTGACCGGGAGTCCCACCTCGAACATGGCCCGCAGGATCGTGCCGGAACCCGAGACGAGAACCGCGAGACGCACAAGGACAATCTAGTTCCTGGTCCATTGACCCCGGGCTGGTCGCACCCCGAGAGACCCGACTGGCCTCTGATCTCCGCGTGGCTCTGCGACCTCGCACGGTGGCGCCGCTCCAGCTGCGGCAACCAACCCGGGCGGTGACCCCCGGCCCCTCTCATGCGACCGCACACGGCGTGTGGCGAGAGGCCCTCGGTGCCGGACACCGACGTCCGCTCGGTTCCTGTGGGGGTTACTGTGCTCCGGTCATGAACATCCCCGCGGCGGCTCTCCCCTCGAAGGCGGCGCGGAACGGAATGACCGTGGTGGCCTGCCTGCTCCTCAGTCTGGCCGTGACCTCCGAAGCCTCTGCGTCGGTCGCCGTCGGTTCATCCGGATCAGTCACCCAAGCGCTCAAGCGCTCACTCACCGCGGCCACCAAGGCGGGCTCGGTCAAAATCACCGTGCAATTCTTCTCCGGCTCGACCACCGGCAAAGTCGTGCAGGATTCTTCGCTGCGCTCAGGCCAGCAGACCACTGCCATCGGCAAGGCGTTGGCGTCGGTCGTCCTGGTTGGCGGCACCGCGTACATCTCGGGCAACAGCAAGGGACTGACCTCCTACTTCGGGCTCCCCAGTGCAATGGTGCCCACCCTCACTGGCCGTTGGGTTTCACTGCCGCCCACCGACTCAGCGTTCCACGCTGTCACGGCGAACGTGACCCTCCCTGCCGCCCTGGCCCAGGTGACCCCTTCCGGCACGTTGGTCGCAGGCAAACGGTCGAAGGTGAACGGGCAGTGGGTGAAAAGCATCACGGGAGAAGTTCCAGGAGGCGGGGGGCGATTGACCCTCTTCGTCACAGACGATGCCCGGTCGCTCCCGGTTGAGGCAGTCGAGTCCACCGGAGCGGGCACGTCGGCGCGGGGCGAAATCGTGACCTTCTTGAGCTGGGGCGAGCAGCTCCACCTGGCGACACCATCGGGGGCCTTTCCGATTGCCACGCTCAGGGCGGCCGCCTCGGCCTCGGGCTCGGCCGCGGGGTAGTCCTCGCGCACGGACGTCGCATCCCGGACTCGAGCGGCGCGATGGCGCACCGCCCCGGCCGACACACGGTGTCACTGCCCCGCTGGCGCTCGCTGGGACGCATCTGGCCTCTCGTTCGGGGTGGAAATGGTCGCCTCCGCCCGGGCAGATCAGCCGGGTCCGTCTGGGATTGCGTCTGAGGTTCTATTCCGATCGGCGACCCACGGCGTCGCCACCATGCAGTAAAGAAGCGGACCCCAGACAACGGTGATCGGTCGGATGCGGCCCCGGTGACACGATCGAAACCCGGGCCACCGAACCCGGGTGGCGCGCGTGACGAAAGACACGTTTCCTTAGATCTAGAAGGACCTGGCGCAGACCGGTTAGCGATCGACCGGTTCGGGAACAGCAATTGATAGGTCTGACCGTTCTTGAACCGCCTTGCGCTCCACGTTGCCCGCCGTTCACAACGCGCACACAAATGTCACGTTGATGCCAGATTCAACCTCACGGCAACGGACTTACATCCCGACGGAAATCACCATGTCGCATTCTTCGAGACAACGACGGGGGGATCCGGAGTTAGCACGTAGTACTTGCTGGGCTGAATCAGGCGGAAAACTTCGGAAGATTGCTCACATGCGTCGGGATCGGCGCGGGAAAATCGAGTTGGGAACCGGCTGACGAACCCACTGTTGAGCAAGTGCCTGAGCGCACCATCCCCCACACAACGAGGGAGCGTGGTGAACCAACCCAGACGAGAGGCAGGAGAGCGAGCAGCCAAGAGCAGACACGTCGTGCTCCTCGCGAGCATCGTCACGCTCTGTGTCGCCGCCTACGTGGCCCCGACCTTCGCTCATGCGGATCCCGCCACCTCGGCGGCTCCGGTGCGCGCGAATGCGGCAGCCAGCCAGCAACCGCAGTGGTTCGGCATCGCCGCGACCCGTGACGGGGGCGGGTATTGGGTCGTGTCCAACGCTGGCGCCGTCGAGCCCTTTGGCAATGCCGTTTCGCACGGAGACATGGCGAGCAAGGCCCTGAATCAGAGCATCGTCGGCATGGCCCCCACCCCCGACAGCCGTGGCTACTGGCTCGATGCTGCGGATGGCGGGATCTTCACCTTCGGTGACGCCGGGTTCTGGGGCTCGACCGGCTCATTGCACCTCAATGAACCCGTCGTCGGCATGGCCCCCACCCATGACGGGGGCGGCTACTGGATGGTGGCTTCTGACGGCGGGATCTTCGCCTTCGGTGACGCGCCCTTCGTCGGATCGATGGGCGCGCACTCTCTCAACAAACCCATCGTCGGCATGTCCCCAACTCGTGACGGTGGCGGCTACTGGCTGGTGGCTTCTGATGGCGGGATCTTCGCCTTCGGTGACGCGTCCTTCGAGGGATCGCTCGGAGCGACCCCACCCAGTTCTCCGATCGTCTATATGGCCCCGACACCCGACAACAACGGCTACTGGTTGCTAAGCCAAGACGGCACGGTCCACGCGTTGGGTGACGCCAGTAACTACGGGTCCGTACGGGGCGTGGCCGCCCCCGCCGCCTCGCTGGCGGCCACGCCGTCGGCTGGCTACTGGGTCCTGACCGCGGACGGCGCGGTTCATCCCTTCGGCGATGCGAAGAACTACGGCTCGCCCGCGACGGGTCCCGTGGCCACTTCGCCAGCGACCACCCGTCCACCGGCGAACGGAGCGGCGACGCCCCCACCATCGAACCCGAGTGGCGGCTCCGCGGTCGACGCAGGGGTGGCAGGTGGTGGGACCAATTCCGTGTCGATCAGCGCGCTCACCCCGTCCAGCGGGACGGCTGGCGGAGGTGACACCGTCCACATCTCGGGTTCGGGGTTCACCGGAGCAACCGCGGTCGAGTTCGGCAGCAACGCCTCGTCCGCCTTCACCGTCACCTCGGACACACGGATCACTGCGGTGGCTCCCGTCGGCGCGGGAGTAGTCAATGTCCGGGTGGTCACGCCGACGGGCACGTCAGGCCTGAGCAGCCTCGATCGCTTCACCTACGTGCCAACGGGACAGTTGCCGATCACGGCGCAGGGTCAGAGCCTCGAGATCGGTGGTGTGCCCACCCTGTTCACCGGCGTCAACGCCTATCAGCTGGCCACCGACTGGGGAACCAACGCCGGGTGTGGCGGCATGGCCACGACCGCCCAGATCGACGCGTTCTTCGGCTCGCTGCGGCCCAACTCCCTCGTGCGGTTCTGGGCCTTCCAAGGGGCGATGGCGACGAACGTCCACACGGACCAGCTGGACTGGCGGCCCCTCGACAAGGTCTTCTACGAAGCCGCCAAATACCACGTGTACCTCATCCCGACGATCAGTGACCAAGGGGGCCCATGTGACGGTGGACACTGGCAGGATCCGGCGTGGTACTCGGGCGGATTCAAGAACGTGTACAACTCCGCCGGCGACTCCGACGGACAGCGGCCTGACCCCGCTCTCCTACTGGGACTACATGAATGCCCTCGTCAGCCGGTATGCCGATTCACCCGCGCTCGGCATGTGGGAGCCGATGAGCGAGGCCGAGGCGTCAACGTGTCCAGCGACGTTTGCAGCCCGGCAACTGTTCGGGTCACCAGACCTGTCCCGACCAGGCCGGCGCCACGCAAGCGTTGAACTACTTCTTCACCACCGTGGGAGGGCAGATCCACCTGCTCGATCCCAGCGCACCTCGTCGAGGCTGGCTTTCTCGGAGGCGGGGCAGTGCGGCATCGGCGGGCACCAACTACCAGAGCGTCGGGGCGTCGTCGGGCATCGACGTCCTGAGCGTCCATGACTACTACGGATCCGCGCCGATGGGAGGGGACCAGTGGAATGGGATGGCGGAGCGCTTCGCCCAGGCCAAGGCGCTCGACAAGCCCATCATCACAGGTGAAGCCGGGATCGTCGCCGGCGATGGCCAGAGCGGTTGCGAGAGCCTGCAGCAGCGTGCCCTCGACATGTCGGCCAAGATGACCGCCCAATTCGCTGCGGGCGACAGCGCCTTTCTCGTGTGGAACTGGCTCCTCGATCCGCTGGGACCCTGCAGCTACAACACCGGTCCGGGCGACAGCTCGCTCCTCGGCGTCCTGGGGTCAGCGTCGGTTGGCGCACTCTGAGCCAGGAGGTACCGGCGGAGCCTCAGAAGCTCGACGGAAGGAACTTGGTCAGGGAGTCAAAGAGCAGATAGAGGCCGGCAGCCCATACGGGCACGAGGATGAACCACTTGCCGCTGTTGCCCGAACCAGAGGCCAAACCGGCGGTAGGAGAGCCCAAGCAGCAACAGGAGACAGACCTCGACCCCGACGGCCGGGAGCAACGACCAATCCCAGCTGGCGGTGGCCGGATTGACGATGTGGTAGGCGAGATGCTTGGCCGGCGGCTCGGGGGTTGCGACGTGTTGCTTGAGCTCTCCCACGACGACCAGTCGCTGCGCCGCTGAGAATTCCGGGGTACAGGTGGTGAGCGTGATCCGGTTGTCCCCGAAGTAGTTGAGCACCGCGACATCGCCGGGAGCGACCGCCTGTGGTGGCCCGGACACCACGTAGGTCAGGCGCTGGCCGGACGTGGTCGTCAGGATAATCCGGTCTCCGTGTACCAAGCTGGCCGAGACGGTTGAACGGGGCTCCGTGGGTCGTGCGGTGGCCGGCGATGGCGACATTGCCGGCCTGTCCGGGCATCGCCGATCCGACGTAGTGGCCTGGGCCCTTGGCCAAATCGGTCGCGCTGGTTCCCGACCACCACGTACTGGTCCGAGCCGATGGCTGGAATCTGCAGTTCGGCCACCACTGAACCTCCGGCCGGCGATGGGACGACGGTGCTGGCGGGGATCAGGGATGGTCCCGCCCCCGTTGCCTTGGGAGGGTGGTGCGCCCGAAGCGAGGCCTCGAATGCCGCCTGGAGCTGGCTCTGGGCCTGATGCTGGGACATCGCCGTGCCCCAGAGCTGCCAGACCACGAACAGCAACATGATGGCGCCCAGATTGCGGATCCAGGTGAAGAAGGTGGCCCACTCCGAATGAGTTCGAGTGACACGCCCTGGTGCCACGCCATCGTCGTGGATCTCGCGCACGACCGCGAGGGTCGGTCGACAGGACCCCCGTACCTGCAGGTTCGGCGATCGTCGTCACTCGTGGATCCGGCCGCTCCAGAGTCCCCGACCTGACGACCGGGGTCACCTGCCCCACTGGAGCGGTCACGGGCTCCGCCAGAGGACGCCGACCGGCTCGACGAGGGCGGTCACGGGCTCGACCGGGCCCGCGAGGGGTGTCGCGGGCGGAGCGGGGGCAGCCGGGGGGCACAGGGGCGTCCGCTGCTGGCGGCTGGCGGGTCAGCGCCGTCGCTGGTCCGACTGCGACATCGACGGGCTCCGCCGGTGGCGAATGGATGCCGGCGAGCTTCTGAGCGCAATCCCGTGGGCCACCTCCGAGGCCGCTCGGATGATGCGGCCGATGGCCGACTCGTCAGAGGGAGCGCCGTCCCCGGCCCGCCAAATCGACCCCCAGTCCACCTCGGGAACCGGGCGTCCGGGATTGTCCCGCGCCGCCGCTGCCTGAGCCTCCGACACGATCCGTTCGACGAACTCCCGGCAGAGAACCCACGCGTCGAAGCCCGGCTGGTCCGGACCTGGAGCACCCTCGGCGCCCGTCGGGGCGTGACGAGTGTCATCACTGACACGGTACGTTCACGCCCCGGCGTGGGCTTACGCAACGGTGCGACTGGCGAACACGGTGGCACTCCGGTTCGCTTGGTCACGGATCATCTCTCGAGCGTAGGCCACCAGAAAATCTTGGTTCTGGAGCAGGACGACTTGCTGGGAGTTGCTCGACCCCTGGACGCCGGCTGCGCTCCTGATCCCCGCCAGTTGTCCGTTCGTCGCCTGTGCAATCAGCCCGTGCCTGTTCTGCACGTAGAGGACGACACGTTCGTAGAAGGTGGTGGTGCCGCGCTTCACGGGAAGAATCCAATAGACGATCGACCAACTGCCGATATTGCTGTGAGGTGTACGCCAGTGCCTGTCCTGTGATGCCCCCGGGCAAACTGATTTGGGACACGTTACCGAGCGAGTAGCCGTGGAACTGGTAGCACTGTTCGACACCGAAGGCTGCGAAGGTCTGGAGGTCTGGGGTGTCGATGACATCGGCGATTATCTGGGTTTGGGCCTGCAGATCACCCCCGACCCCGGGGTAGAGCTCGTAGCGATTCCAGACGGAATGCTCACCGAACAGTGGCGCGGCCCATTGGAATGTCGCCTCATACCTGCTCGTCCACCCGACCGGGGTCACGGGATCATTGATGTAGGAGATGACCTTCGGTGCGCCCGATACGTCCGCCACCAAGTTGTAAGACTGCAAGTCCGACGTTGCTGAAGCCGACGATGATTCCAAGCACCAGCACCAGCGACACGGCCAGATAGACCTTGGGAACGGCCAGATTGTGCTTGTGCCCCCGTCCGGGACCCTGGGGCAGCGCTCCAGACGCAGTTTCTCCGGCGGTCGGCACCTTGCCCTCATTCCCGATGCGAAGTCCCATCGGCCGGATGCACAGGATCATGACGCCGACACCCATGGTGAACAGGACGAGCCCGATGTAGGGGTGGAGCACGTCGATGGCGAAGTGCTCGCCGAACTGCTTGCCCGCCCAGAAGACGAGGGTGAGCCGGCCCAGGTTGATCACCCAGAGCAAGAGCATCCCCCCAACCAGCCATAACAGCTTGCGGATCAGCGGTCCGCGAATCATGGCGGCAAAAGGCGGTGCCGACCAGGAGAAACCCGACCACACTGCTCACGCCGGAGCAGGCCGAAATCACACTCAAGTTGAAGGGGTGACCCTGGTGGACGATCGTGAACACGGTGTTGTTCGCTGCGCCAACCGGCGTGGCCACGTGAACGACGTGAACGATCTTCGTGATGCCAAACAACGTCGCAGACGTAAAGGCGTTCAGCACGCCGAGCAGTACCGACGTGTAGGGGTACGGCCAAGCCAAGAAGAGGAACGCCACCGCGACCTTTTGGCGCCAGAGCACCCGGACTCCGAAAATGACGGCGACAGCGCCGGCCACGAAGAATGGCATCGTCAGGAGGTCGATCCTCCACACCCAGAACATGGCCGACAACTTGCTCGGAAGGAAGAGGTTGACACACAGCGCCGCGACCATGAGGGGGACGCCGACGATGTAGTCGGTCTGGCGGTCATGGATGGACGGTTCCGGCTGCTTTCGGGCGGCTGTGCACGGCCGCCAGGATCAACGAGACGATCGGGACGAGGCTCACGTACGCCAAGGGCGTATTGAGACCCGCCAACTGCAACAGTGTGGTCAGGGAGTAGCTGTAGGCAATGACGACCACGGCGAGCAATGCGCCCATCTTGTACCGTTGTCCGCGTTCTCGGCTGCGCCTCGCTCCAGAGGAGCCTCGCCTGGTCGCGCAGCTTCCGGGCTGATGAAGGCAACCGCTGTGGTCGGGTCGCGATGGTGGTCATCACCTGCGCCATCATCCGAACCGCTCCGTGGACGTAGTCAGATGTGCGGGGGTTGATGGGGTTGTTGAAGACTTCCTCCGTGGGCCCTGCTTCGACGATGTGCCCGGGTAGTCCCTCCCCGTCCACCAGGAAGAGGGCGCAGTTGTGTGAGACACGATTCGCCTGCTGCATGTTGTGGGTGACGATCACGATGGTGATGTCGTCACTGAGGTCCTTGATCGTTCCCTCGATGACGCCCGTCGAAATCGGGTCGAGCGCGGAACAGGGCTCGTCCATGAGGAGAACCCGCGGTCGAACGGCCAGGGACCGAGCAATGCAGAGGCGTTGCAGCTGACCGCCGGAGAGGGCCGCACCAGACTCGTTGAGGCGATTACGGGCCTCCTTCCACAGCCCAGCACGCTCCAGGCACTCCCGTACCAGCGCATCGGGATTCGGCACCTTGATCCCCGAGAGGCGGAGTCCGGAAAGCACGTTTTGAGCGATGGTCATCGACGGAAACGGATTGGGACGCTGAAACACCATCCCGATCCGGTTGCGGGTCTGCGTCACCGGCACGGCGGGCGAGTAGATGTCCGTGCCGTCGAGCCTGACCGATCCCGAGAGGGCCGCGCTCGGGATCAACTCGTGCATCCGGTTGAGGATCCTCAGGAAGGTGGACTTCCCACAACCCGAGGGCCCGATGAGCGCGGTGACTTTTCGCGGTTCCATCTCGAGGCTGACCCGCTCGAGGACCTTGTTGCTTCCGAACCACGCACTGACGTTCGTCGCCTGCAACGACGCGGGTCCGGCCGCGGGAGCATCGCGACCCGGTTGGACCGGTGCGTACGACCGCTGGTCCATCGTGGTCACGGGAACACCCCCATACCGACGAGCCCCCGCAGCATGATTCCAAGAAACATGCACCAGATGGTGACCGCCAGGGCGGACCGCCAGCGGCCGTAGCCCTTGCGGCGACTGCGCGCCGCAAAGAACACTCCGAAGACGCCGGACACGGGAAAGACGAGCGCCACCGCCGCGAAAAGTACGGCCCAGTCGAAGCTGGACCTTCCCGCGGCGGTCAGGTCGGCGAAGAGCCGTCCTTCTGTTGCAGGGCCCGGTGCGGTCATGTCCTGGCCTTCCGTCGTCGCAGGATTTGCCGTGCGCCTTCACCGCAGATCAGCAGCGCCAAACCCAGGCCGAGGAGGGGTACCGGGTTGTCACCCGTCACGGCGAGTCCGCCCGACGTTGATCCATTGGTCGCCGCGGCATTGGGATCGGGGCCTGTCGAAGCGGCGCCGGTAGTACCCGATGTTGATGACGACGCCACGGTGGTGGCTGTCGTACTGGCCGGGGTCGTCGTGGTCGTTGACGTGGGGGTCGTCGCTGCTGCCGTCGCTGCTTCGGCGTTCAGCGTCTGCGCCACTGCGAGGTCGGCCTTCACCATTGCCGCTGTGGCCGGCGCCGCTCCCAGCGCGGTGATGTCCGCTTGCCCGGTGCCGCCGACAGCGAAACGGATGAACTGGGCCAACGCCAGCGCCTTGTCGGCGGAAAGCCCGTTCGTGGGCACAACCAGGTAGCTCTCCATCATCAAATAGTTGTTGTAGGCGATGGCGTCAGTCGTGCTGGCAGCGAAGCTGACCAAGTTGTTGGTCGTGGGGTCCGTCGTCGAAGCAAGGGTGGCGTGACTTTGCGCGGCACTCGCCGATTGCGCAGAGGGCGGGACGAATGACCCTTGTGCGTTCTGGATCGCCGCAGTCGGGAGGTTCCATTTCACCCCCTGTGGGTCACCCGTCCAGACGGATGCCACCGGCATGATGGTACCGAGGGTGAGTTGATTGCGAATGCAGACTGGGTGCTCCCGTCCGTGGGTCCAGCCCGATGAGTTTCCCGAGCGTGGCCGCGTCGCCTCCCGACACGGTCGTGCCCGAATAGGGCCAGTGCTCACTGGCCGTCGGGTCGGTGGTCGATGTCAACCCTCCCGTGTGCCCAGCCGTCAGACCCGCCGCGAATGCCGCCTTTGAAGGGACGGTGCTGTCGAGCAACGACATGAGCGCATAGTTCTCCATTGTCGGTTCGAGATTGGCCCAAAGGGCGAATGGAAGGGAGTCCGCCGGCGTGTTCGACGACATGGTGCAGCTGAGGTTGGTATCACCCCAACCGGAATATGCCGGAGCCCCGAAAATTCCGTCCAACTGAGCGAGGGTGAGCGGCATATGCTGGCAAAAGTCCGACGGACTGATTGTCTGTGCCGCGCCTGGCTGCCACTGGGAGTTGGGCACCAGGGTCATCAGCGCGACGGGTGTCGCCGCGAGGGGAACGTAGGCGAACGAACGGCCGTTGGCCGCTGCGGTGGACGCCTCGGCCGTGGTCAGGGGACGTTCGGTCACTACGAAATCGTTACCGAACGTGTTCTTCGCAGAGCCCACAAAGTCGGCGATACCCGGATCGAGGCCAACAGCCCCGCTGTAGCTGCCGAAATCGGGGTTCAAGCCGGCCGCGTCATCGTGCAGCAACTTGACCAGGACCGGCGTCAGGGCGTCGCTGCCCTCACCGATGAGGGTGCCTGGGGTGGTGGCCGCACCTGCGCTCCCACTCGCGGGGATGGCCAAGATAGTGGCCGACATAGCAGCGGTCACTCCCGCCAGGACGGAACGTCGAGCCACAGACGGTCTCCTCATGGGTGATCGCCAACGTGCCGCTTGAGCATTCGCCGCCGTCCAATGATCCCAATCAGAAGGAGGCTCAGCCCGAGAACTGTCATCGGGACGGGATTGATTCCGGTACCCGCCATGGAGGAGGCCCCAGTGAGCGCCACCGCAGGATTGACGCCACCCGATGAGGAGGAGCCGCCGGTTCCGCCGGTCGAACCGCGGCTCCCGGCTGTGCCCGCAGTGGTAGCCGCGGCGTTTTTGGCTGCCGAAGCCGCTGCGGCCCCGGTCGCAGTGCCGGCGCTGGCTCCTGGGGGGCCCGCTACCCCTCCATTGGTCACCCCACAGGTGACGGTGGTTTGCCCAGCCGCCACCTCGGCGGGTGTCAGGTCACCACAAGCGTACGCAGCCTGTTCCGCGGCCGTCGGTGCGACCGCTCCGGGCACGTTGTGCTGGACGGCATTGACGCCGTACTGCTCGAGCGAGAGTCCCAAGCTGGCGTACCCGAACGATGGCGCGCTCTGTTGCCCCAGGGTGAGCACATAGTCGACGAACTGGCTCATGGTGTCGCCCTTGCTCGGCGACCACCCGGTCGTCGGCGTCAGGAGGTAGCTGTAGGTCGACGGGTTGTAGACGTGGGGACCGGCACCGTTGAAATCGAGTTGGTGCGTGCCGTTGGCCAGCTGCGTGGCGTAGGCCAAGGCTGAGGCGACGTCCGGTGGCTGTCGGAAGCGTGTACTCGCCGCTCGCGTTCTTCACGGACGCGATGTTCTTGGTCGGGTCGGTTCCACCAAAGCCGGCTTGATTCTGGGCGTATTTCACCTGCACCGCGCCGACCCCTCCGCTTCTGTTGGCGACGTCACTCGCCACGGTCGAGGTCGTTTGATCGTCCAGGCCACCGGCGACTGCGCGGCCATTGCGAGTTGGGGGAGGTGGCGGAGAGAGCCACCGTGGCGCCCCCCGACTGGGAGTCCTTGCGCTGCACGAACGCCGCCCACACTGCGGGCTGCTCGGCGATGCACCATTCCTCGAGGACGTAGTTCGTCCCGGCAGAGTCGCTCTCCGTCACGGGGATGACGGGCACATTGGGGAGACTCACGCCGGGGTTGTCGGCGGCGATGTGCTGAATCGTTCCAGTTCTTGATGCCCCCGGTCAGCAGGCCGCACGCCGTGCAGGCTGCTGAGCTGGAGCTGCTTGCTCAGTCCGGGAACGTTGTACATGAATGCAATGCCGCCGGCGGTGATGGGGATGAAGTTGAAGGGGAAGCTCGGCGGTGTGGCGTCGGTGGCCCCCACGTACCCGATGTCGCTGACTGCGAAGTCGGTGGTCTGGTTGGTGAACTCATAGCGACCGGTGCCCGAGTCGGACGGAGCCCAGTTGACGGACAGGTTGTAGGGCGCAGGAGCGGTTTGACTGATCCAGGTGCTGATGGCCGGTGACGGCGAACGACGATCCCGTGCCACTGATCGGCGCCGGGGTGGCGTTGGCGCGCTCCGCACCAGCCGAGCGCTCCGCCCCGGCCGATGTCGATATGGCGGTCACAGAGAGCGCAGAGAGCACGCCGATGCCGATGACGTGTCGGCACCATCTCGGTGCTCTGGCGAGCCGAACGGCGCGGCGTGCAGACGGGACGATCCGCATACTCGATGACTCCTTGCTCTTGAGTGTTCGTGGGAACCCGTAATGCCGGACTGATGTGATCATTTGCGAAAGGTTGTTCACGCTTCGCCTTCCTCTGGAGAACGTCGGGTGCGCCACGGAACGGTGAAGCCGCTGGGGCCGGGCTTCTTCGCCCCGATAAGGCGCGCCAGGATGAACAGGGTCAGGACCACCAGGACCAGCACGAAGGCGACGCCCCATGCGACTCTGGTCGTATTGACCCCGGGTTGGAAGATCAACTCGTACACCCGCAAGGGCAAGTCATCCTGCTTCCCGCTGAACGGATTCCACGTTGAAGTGGGCATTTCCGCCTGCCGTGAAAAGCACGGGAGCGGTCTCACCAGCCACGCGGGCGATGCCGAGGATCATGGCAGTGATCAGTCCCACCCGAGCAGTGGGGAGCATGACCCGGAGCACGGAGCGCCAATTGGGGGATCCAAGCGCAAGTGCCGCTTCCTTGAGGGAACCTGGGACAATGGCGATGACCTCTTGGGAAGCGCGGGTGACGATCGGCAGCATCATGACCGAGAGGGCGAGTGCGGCAGCGAATCCCGTCTGGCCGGCCTCCTTCTGCGGCACCACCCACAGGAGGTAGATGAAGAGGCCAGCGATGATGGCCGGAGAGCCTGTCATGGCGTCCACAACGTTGCTGACCACCCTTGAAAAAGCGTTTCGATTGTTCACCAGGTAGGTGGCGGTGAGAACGCCCAGGGGGACGGTGAACAGCGTGGCCAGACCGACTTGCTCAATGGTTCCGACGATGGCCGCCCCCGCCCCCACGGCGGTGACGGGCGAGGTGGCCGTCAGACCAGTCATATCCGCGACGAAGAAGTGTGGAAAGTGCGCCAGCACCACCGCGGCGCCCTTGGCGACGACATAGAAGATCACCCCGACCAGCGGGACGAACGCGACGAGAGCACCCGTCCAGATGGCCACCGTGGCCAACCGGTCCTTCATGGCCAACAGGCCGTAGAGTCGCCAACAGATGATCGCGTAGATGACCACGAAGGCGAAGAGAAGGCAGATAGCGAACCCAAGGGGGCCCGAGATCCCGGCAACGGTGAACGCAGAGCCAGACCAAGGCCACTGCGGAGAGGGCCGACCCGCCCATTTCGATGACAGTGGAGCGTGGGACCGAACGGTGGCGCCTTGGCCGATCCGGGACCTGCTGCACCGGTGGCAGTGACGTCTGTGGCGATTCGAGAGTTTGGGTCACAATCCGCTCTTGTTCGATCGTTCGACGACGAGCCGGGCCACGATGTTGATCGCCAGTGTGGTCATGAACAGGACCAGCCCAAGCAGGATGAGTCCGCTCTTCGTGATGTAAGAGGAGGCGACGAAGTTATCGGTGATCTGCGCCGCGATGGACCCCAGTCCACCCGGCCCCATCAGAGCGGAGGTCAGGTGAGTTCCCTGCGAGAGGACGAGCACCACGATCATGGTCTCCCCGAGGCCCCGACCGATGCCCAAGAGAACCGCGCCCAGTATCCCGTTGCGCGAGAACGGCAGGATGACGTCGGTCACCATGCCCCACCGGGTACCGCCGAGCCCAAGTGCCGCTTCACAGACATCACGGGGTGCCTGCGCCATGACCTCGCGGCTGATCGACGTGATGATTGGGATGATGGTGACGGCGCAGATCAACCCGCAGGCGAAGATCGACTTGACGTATTGGCCAGGGCTCGCTGTCCGAAAGATCGGCACGAAGCTGGCGTGGTCCACGAGCCACCGGGCCGGCGCCGCCTGGAGATCCGAGATGAGCAGCAGCCCCCAGAACCCGTACACGATGCTGGGTACGGTGGCCAGCATGTCGATGACGCCCGTGAGCACGGGCTTGAGCTGGCGCGGCGCATATTCGTTGATCATCAAGGCGGTCGCCAGCGAGATCGGGGCAGCGATGGCGACCGCGAGCAGCGCGATGGCAACCGAGCCCATCAGAAGGGGCAGCATGCCGAAGTGATGGGAATCAGGTAACCAGGTCGGGTCTGTGAAAAGACCGAATCCGCCCTGTCGAAAGGCGGCGAATCCATAGGCGCAGAGGAAGGCCACGACGGCAGCCAACAGCACGAGGACAAACCCACTGGCGCCGGCCAGCACGCCGTTGAACACGCGGTCCGCGCCGACGGGCTTGATGACCAGGTTGAGCGGGACATCGTCGTGACCGACCGGGTCCGACGTCCTCATCTCGGGCGCCAATGTGCTCATCGGCTCCTCCGCAGTGCCAACCGGCGCCCCAGCGCTCCGAAGAGCAGGAGTGCCATGCCCGACGCCACAACCCATGCCGTTTGAGCGGGTGGGCCTGTGTTCGCCAAGGCTCCCGTAGGGCTGGTGGCGGCGGGCGTCGTCGTCAGCCCTACCGCGGCCCCCGAGCCGTTCGTAGCGGACGATGTCGCCGGTGCCGCTGTCGTGCTCGTGGTCGCAGAACTCCCAGTCGAGCTGGTTGCCGGGGCCGTCGTGCTAGTCGAGGTGGAAGAGGAGGAGCCTGAACCCGGGGTGATCAGGAAGGGGGCAGAGAACACCTTGGGAGCCGTGAAGTCATTTTGATTCTGGCCGACGTAGAGCACACAGGCATTGGTCTGGTTGCAGATCGGCTTGTAGTTGGATTGCTCGCCAAGCGCCGTGCTCGGCAACGCGTACGCCGGATAAGCGGACTCGGAGAAGCTTCCGTCGTTTGCGACCAGAATCGTGCTTCCCTGAATGGTGTTTCCATCGCATGCGGTGATGTCCTTGGGCAGATTGGCCACCGATCCCCCGGGGTCGGCACATTCGAGGATGTTCACACCCGCATGCGGAGTGAAATAGCCGTTCGGCCCCACCGCCACGGAAATGGTCTGGCCGTCCTTGAGATTGCCGTGGGGCGACACGATCAGTGTTGGTGGGGCGCCGCTGGCGCCGACAACCTCCACGACCGCGGCCTCGGCTGCAAATGACACAAAGAGCCGACGACGACGATTCCCACGGACCGCCCGCTGAGCACGCTCCACCTCTTGCTCATGAATGTTTGCTCGTCTTCGAGATCGTAAAGGGGGCGGAAAAGACCTTGGGTGCAGAGAACCTTTCCTGATTCTGGCCGATGTAGAGCACGCAACTCTTCTTCTGGTTGCACACGGGCACCGTGTCCGGCTGCTCCCCCAACTGCACACCGTTAGGAAGTGCGAACAACTGGTAGCCGTGTTCCGAGAAGCTCCCGTTGGGTTGGACCAGAATGGTATTGCCCTGAATCGTGTTCCCGTCACACGTAGTGACGTTGACGGGCAAGTTCTTCGTCCTTCCGCCCGGATCGGCGCATTCGAGGATGTTGACCCGCGAATAGGGCTTGAAGTAGTGGTTCGGGCCCACGGACACATTGATGAGTTGCTGATCGTGGTACGGGCCGGGGGTGATCTTCAGGGCAGGTGCGCTGACGGCACTCGCAGCTCCTGCCATTGCGACGACTGCGATTCCCGCGCCGATACTCCCGACAACGCAGGAGGCGATCCGCCACCAACACTCCTCGGCCTTGTCAAGCCTCATTGCGTCTCCCTGTAAATCGCCGCCGCCCGAGGGTGCCGACTCCCAATGAACAGTGCGCCGAATCCGATCAACCACGGCAAGAGCGTGGACGGACCGGTGAGCGCCAGGGACGATGGGTTCGATCCCGACGAGCTGCCGGTGTTCCCCGTGTTCCCGCCCGTTGCAGATCCACCTGACGTGGCGCCCGCTGTCGCTGCGCCGGTCGCGGTCGTCGTGGTCGTCGTAGCGGAGGATGGCGTAGTCGTCGTAGTCGTGGTCGTCGTGGTCGTGGTCGCCGCCGCCGCCGCGGTGAACGTGACCGTGACGGGAATGGCCGTGAGGTTCGACGCTGTCCGAGGTGTCTGTTGCCGTGTACTTCACCGCTTCAGGCGTCGTGTCGCTCACGGCGAAAGTTGCCATTCCGCTGTTATTCGTCGTTGCGTTGGTGGACGCAACCTTCGAGGCACCGCCGGATTCGGCCAGCGTTACGGTCTTTCCCGTCACCGGAGAGCCGTTGCCGTCATAGAGCAGGACGGAGATCGTGGCCGTCTGGGTGCCGTCGGCCGGCACGCTGCTCGGGCTGGCGACGACAGAACAAAACGCGGCAACTGCTGGAGGGGACGGGGGATTGCCGAACTTCACTACCCCTTCGGCAGCGATGACGGCGTTGCTATCCGTGACGTCCGTTGCCTGATAGGTCACGACCTCCGCGGTGGAGTCGGTCACAGTGAACGTGGCCTGTCCGGCGGCATTGGTCACGGGACTCACGTTGACAATGGTCGATTTCCCATTCAGTGCGCTGAGCGCGATGGTCTTGCCCGCGACCGGATTGGAGAAATAGTCAGTGAGGGTCACGGTGATGGTGGCCGGGCTGGAACCATCGGCCGGAGGATTCGCACTCGGAGGAGCAGTAACTGTGACGGTCGTTCCCTTAGCGGTAGGATCGGCCTGTCCCGGCGTAAAGGTGATCGACACCGTCTGCGCCAAGACCAAATTGTCGTCAGTGGTGTCGGTCGCGGTGAATGTGACCGCTTCCGCGACGCTGTCGCTCTGCATCGAATTCCACTTCCCCAGAACTGTCGGTGATGCCAGGTGTCGACGCTCCCCCGACTGCGATCGGGTGGACTTGAACGTTGCCACTCGGAGCGCCTTGGATGGTGAGGGTCTTTCCGGACAAGGGTTGTCCGAATGAATCGTTGAGCGTGACGGCTATCTGGGTCTGGGTCTCACCGTCTGCCGGAGAGGTCGTTGCCTGGGCGATCACGGTGGACGCGGTGGCTGATGGTGACCCGGCCGCAAACGTCACGGAGGGCGTCGACGTGAGGGTGACGGTGTCCGTCGTGTCGGTTGCCGTCAACGTGACGGTCTCGGGCACCGTGTCGGTCAAGGGAAACGACACTTGGCCGTTCGCTCCGGTGGTCGCAGGAGTGGGTGCGCCGACGACCGCACTTCCTGTGGACGACAGGCTGACGGCCTTCCCGGCAACGGGACTGTTCGTCGACGAGAGCAGGGTGACCACTACCGACGTGCCCTGCGCGCCGACGGGTGCCGGCGTCGAGACGGTCACGGTGGACTGGGAGGCCGAGACGCTGAGCGTCCCGAAGGTCACCGAGGCCGTGTTGGCGATCACGGTGGTCTCTGTCGTATCCGTAGCGGTGAATGTCACGGTTTCGGCGGCTGTGTCGGTGGCGGTGAAGGTGACGACGCCCGAGGCGTTCGTCACGTTGGGCTTGGCCGTGGGGATGATGACCGCACTCCCGGTTCCGGCGAGGGTGACCGTCTGATTCGCCACCGGCTGCGGGTTGGTCCCCTGATCACGCAGGGTGACGGTGATGGTGGTCGAGTTGCCGGCGGCCACGGTCGTCGGATTCGCGCTCACCGTCGAGTGCGACGGGTCGACCTTGACCGCTTGGAAGGTGACGCTCGGTTGTCTGGCTCACCGTCACGCTGTCGGTGGTGTCGACCGCGGTGAGCGTGACGGGTTGCGGCGGCCGTGTCGGTCACGCTGAAGGTCGTCTGCCCGTTGGCATCGGTCAGGGCCGGCGACGGACCCGTGACCTTCGCCGCACGCCGACGTCGGGGTCAAGGTGACCGCCTTGCCAGCGACGGGCACCGCACCGGTCGCGACCAGCGTCACGGTCACCGTCGAGAAATCGACGCCGTCCGCCGTGGCCGTCGTTGGCGAGGCGACCGCGGTCGACAAGGCCGAAGACGGCTTCGTCGGCACGGCGGGCGGGGAGCCGTCGCCCGCGGGCGTGCCACCATCAGGGCACGTCGGCGCGATGAAGAACGGGGCGGACCACAGGTGCGGCTTGGTGAAGTCGCCCTTGGTTGTTCCCGATGTAGAGGATGCACTCGGTCGCCGCCGTCTGCCCACAGCTCACACCGCTGGTGCCCTCGCCGAGCGTGATCGAGTCCGGCAGGGCGTAGACCTGGTAGTTCGAGAAGGTGAAGGAGCCGTCGGTAGCCGGAAGGATGGTGCTGCCCTGGATGGTGTTGCCGTCACAGGCCGCCACCTGGGTGGGAATCACGCCGTTGGGTGCGGCGCACTCGACGACGTTGATGCCGGCGAAGTTGTTGGGTGATGGCAAAGGCCGAGTTGGCCGGGATGACCACGTTGATGCTCTGGCCACTCGCAAAGGGGATGCCGGCCGTGAACCCGGTCTGCGGTTGCGCGGCGAGTCGGGAACGATCGAGCCACTGGCCGGGCCGGCGGCGCCGGCACTGACGACGAGGCCCAAGGTGATCGCAGCGGCCACGAGCAACCCGATGCCTGACAGTTGCAGCAAGCGTCCAGTAGTACCCGCGCTGCCGGGGCTTTCGTCTGCGGGTGGGCATCAACAGATCTCGCTCGCACAAACCGCCGCACTCGTTCCTTTCTCCCCTACTCACAGGCGTTTCTCGTCATAGGTCCCTTAGCAAGCCCAAAGCCCGGGACCCCGCGATTGCTCGCTGGGCCCCGGGCCGGGCCTTCTCTCCAGGTCGCTGGCAAATCAGCGCCATCTGGTGCTGTTGGTTACGTTCTGGCTGTTGGCAACCGCCGTGACTGCCGGCACCCCGGAGAACACTGCTGCGACACCGGTTCCGGTGGCGGTCGCGTTGTTCGACAGGGTCAGCGTTGCCGTCCCGGCACCGGAGACCACCGTGGTCCCGGACGGGAAGTTGGCGTTGCGTGACGCCGACGTTCCCACCACCGACCAGCCCACCAGCGTTCACGATGTCGGCCGGGAAGTTGCCCGACGCCAGCGTGATCGTGTTGGACCCTGAGGTGGTGTTCACCGGCAGGCTTGCCGCACAGGAGTTGTTCGGTGCGGCGATGCCGTCAGCCGGAGTGGCGATGGCCGGGGCCGAGGAGGCGTCGGTCAGGCGGGGGAACCCGAAGGTCGCGCCGATGGCCGTCGTCAGCTCAGCGTCGAAGTTCAGTCCCGTCGAGTTGTCGAGCCCCTTGGAGAAGTTGGTGTTGCCGTCGCAGACCCAGTTGAGGAAGCCACCGGTCGAGGCCCGCACCGTGTCCGAGCTGTAGATGTTGAACAGGGTGCGTGCGGTCGGGTAGTGGTTCGTCAACAGGTTGCCCGTGGTGGTCGAGAACCCGTTCTCTCCGACCTTGAGCCCGGTGTACGAGATGCCGTTGATGGTCGAGGCCGCTGCGTAGGGGTTGGTGTTGTACACACCATTGGACTCGATGTACAGCGTCGTCGCCACCTCAATGGCCTGGTCGACGAAGTCCGGCGAGGGAAGTCACCGACTGGCGAACTGGTCGATCTGGTCCGAGTTGTTCTCCAGCGCGATGTGCGCCGTGGCGTTGGTACCCGTGGCCGTGACCGGGTTGGGGTCGCTGGCGGCGTTGGTGTTCATGTTCGACGCACACCCACCGCCGCTGACTCCGGACTCGGCGTAGCTGGCGAACGTGGCTTCGGTGCCCGAGGCCGTGTTGACGCCCATGAGCCGGATCGGCACGCCGATCGGCACGCCCTGGCCCACAGCCAGCGAACTGGCCGTGGTGATGCGCACCGTTTCGGTGGCGGTGGCCGAGGCGGGCGTTGGACAGTGTAAGCGTCCCACCCGAGACCGAGGACACCGTGGTGCCGCCCGGGATGTCCGTGCCGCGTGATGGCGTCCGGCGAAGCGACCGTCGACGGGAAGGTGCCGGTGATGGTGGCCGTCGTCGAGCCGCTGGTCAATGACACGCCCTTGGACCTCGAGGTTCGGGCCCAGGTTGGTCAGCGCGCCCCAGTCGGTGATCCGGGTCGTGTTGGTGGCGCACCACAGCCGGTAGGCCGTGCTGCCTGCCCCACCGCCGTTGTCGGCGTTGGAGATGTTCGAAAGCGCCGTGCCCTGTGTACGGACCGCCGTTGGGGTCGCCGGGCAGCCAGCCCTGCGACACCGGACCGACGACCCCGCCGTTGATCCCCGAGTAGGGGGAGTGGTCGACGTCCCTGCTCCGATTGTCGTCGGGTTCACCGGGTAGGCGATGATCGGCACGCCGTCCTTGGCGTACCCGGTCTGGACCAGGGTCGAGCAGGCGGTGCCTGCCGGCTTGGAGGACCGGGAGAAGTCGACGGCCAGCGGGGTGGACGCGCGCCGCAGAGCTGGTTTTGACCAGCCCCCGATCCCACGTTGTCGACGCCCTGGGTGACCTCGGTGCGGTCCCAGTTGTCGTTGACGTCGGTGGTGGAGACGTTCTGTCCGGACTGGCAGAAGAACTCCTCGTTGGTGGTGGCCGAGGCAGGGTCGGACGAGTTGTAGAGAGTCTGACCTGCGCTCGAGTTCAGCGTGCAGCCGTACAGGCCGGCGCCGGTGTAGAGGTCACCGATCCTCTGCATCATGAAGAAGGTGGTGTCGGAGCCGGTGTCCCGGATCCCCTCCACGTTTCCGTTGTAGAAGTGCGGAGCCACTGGCGTGGCGCCCCCCGGGGGGTCGGCCGGGGCAGCCGAAGCCACCCCCGCTCCGACGATCAGCGTGGCGGAGACGGCCGCAGCACCAACGGCTGCTCCTCTCAACACGCTGACGCAGCTTGTGCTTATGCATGGTCTAGAAGTGCTCCTCTTTCTGTCTTTTGAATGTGAGTGTTCTTGATGTTGTTGATGCGCTCGCTCGGAGTTACGCCGGCTGTCCTGACCGACGCCGGCGACGGATCAGGACCGCTCCACCCAGCAGGCCCATGGCTGACAGCGGGAGGAGGAGGGCCATCGGGACCTCGGGCGTGCCGTCACCGGGGTTGGCGCCAAGGTCGTTGCCGTTCGCCTTCACGAAGAAGGGCTGCGACCACAGGTGGGGCTTGGTGAAGTCGCCTTGGTTGTTGCCGATGTAGAGGATGCACTCGGTGGCCGAGGTGCTCCCACAGGTCGGACTGCTCGAGCCCTCACCCAGTGTCACCGAGTCCGGCAGTGGCGAACACCTGGTAGTTCGGGTAGGTGAACGAGCCGTCGGCGTTGGGCAGAATGGTGTTGCCCTGGATGGTGTTGCCGTCACACGCCGCTACGGTTCGAGGGTACGACACCGTTGGGTGCCGCGCACTCGACGATGTTGACGCCGCTGGTGTTGTTGGGAGCGGCGAAGGCCGAGTTGGCCGGGATGACGACGTTGATGTTCTGGCCACTGTCGAACGGCTTGCCGGCGGCGCACTGTGCTCGCACAGCTGTGCGGAATTCGGGACGACTGACCCCGCTCGCGGGTCCAGCGGCGCCGGCGGGAGACGAGAACGCCATTGCGGCGAAAGTTCCCGCTGCCGCGGTAGCGGCAACGGAAACGGCGACTCGCCTAGCGACGTGTCGAACGGACATGAAGTGGCTCCTTTCTAGGTCGAGAGATTTGGGATGTCTGGGCGGTCGAAACTTGCCAGGTGTGTTCTTACATAACTTTCAGGCGTGCTCAAGCTGAAACGCCTGGTGACACGAACAAAACATCTGCAGATTGCATGCCCGTCCCATGCTTGTCACGAACGGTTCACCCAAGTTGCATCGCCCGTCCGATGTGCCCTAACTTCGCGTTCCCTCCCTGGCGGCCGACGGCCTAGCCCCTTGGGCGGCTTCCGAACTCGAGGCCGGGCCGGAAATGCGGTCCGATCGCGGCGATAGGTTGGACTCTGGTGACCGACATTTCGTCCAAAGGTTTGCTTCCACAACTCACCGATGTGCTGCATGCACTCACCGATTCTCAAGAGTTGCTTTTGGTCAAGCTTCAAAGTGCGCGAGTTGGCGCAAAGGAGCGTCGTCTCCCCGGGCATCGAGGCCCCCCCACACGCCGAGTTCCTTGGCTTCGTGGATCAGCGTCCACTGTCACCCGTCGACACGAAGACCGCTACGACGAGCGAAATGCATCGAGCACTTCGCAAACGATGAGATCGAATCGGGTGCACGATCAACCCGGCCCCCTTCACTCTGAATCGCAACGTGAGCCCTGGCGTGACAGCGGCGTCTGCACACGTGACACCTGCCAGGACACAGACACCCGCACGAACGGGAACAGAGGTCGTCACGCCCCGTCGTTCGCCGGGACGCTGAGGCTCCAGCGTCACACGTGGCCAGCAGCCAGAATGGCCACCAGCCGTCCGCACAGACCCGACCGGCGGCGAGTCGGCAAATCGCAACTACAACTTCTTCGATGAGCTCGATGCCAGGCTGGCCCACCTCGAGAATCCGGAATCCGGATCCGGGAGAACTGATTCTCGAAATACGATCGCTCGAGACCAAGTCGAGCCTCGCCGGCGATCCTTGCGAGTCTCCCAGCGGTGGGGGCTACGAGCCGGTGACCTTGACTACCCAGGTGCAGCTTGCCGGGGCTTGCACCACCAATGTCTGCGCTCCGAGAGTGGACTGCGCCGTGACCGATTGTCCCGATGGTCCGGTCTCGCTGATCGCAGGAGTGCCGGTGGGAGACGACCCACCCGGCGTCACGAACACCTGGAACGATGGTCCTGCGGCTGGTGCGGGGGCGCACTGAAGGCCCAGCCGATGTTCCAACCGGCGGCGGTCGTCGTGAACGCCGGGCTGGTCCAATTGCCTTGGAGCTGCGTCGGGCCCACAAGGACGCGGGCGGGCCCGGCCGCGGCCGTCGACGATGGGATCGACGTCGTCGTGGACCCGCCGGCGGCCGTCGTCGTCGTGGACCCACCAGCGGCAGTCGTCGTGGTGGATCCGCTAGCGGCAGTCGTCGTTGTGGTCGAGCCACTGGCGGACGCGGTCGTCGTCGTGGTGGACCCGGTGGACCCTGGTAGGTGGTACGTCGGCGCGTTCGCCGATGCGGTCCCGCCGCACCGGTGGTAGTTCAACGCCATCCCGACCAGAGCCGCGACCACCATCCCGATGGCGAGCTGCCATGTCTTCCAGGATCGTCTCTCCTTGATGTGGAGTTCCCCTGGCGCTGGTATGGGATCACTGCCGCTCGAATTGAGCCCTGTCTGACCGGGTTGGATACCAGCGTCGTTACTGGAAGGGTCCGGAGGGGCCATGCCTCAACCGTGGCCGGGATTTCGATCTCCGTCAAGACGACGACTCCCCTTGGCGCCACCGGGTCAGGCGCAGTCATGCGACGTGGGGTGACACGTTCGTGAACGAGTTGGCGAACTCCTGGCTTACCGGCAACGCGGCAACCGACGATGCGCCTCATCGGCAATGCATTATCTGATGTCTGGAGCGCGGCACTGGTCATGGGGCGCGTATCGGTCGACGCCACGGTTTCGCAGTGTCTACTCGTGCAAATCGAATGGAGATCCCGCCAGGTCCCTTCGTGGTCGGTCTCGCCTCCTTAGATCCTGACCGAGCTTACGTACCAGCCACCCGTCGCTTGGGAGACGTAGATTTGGTAGATCGGATCGTTAGGCGATGCACCGCCGGGAGGCCCAAATGTGCACACGATCGGCGTAAACGAGGTGCTGCAGCCACGGTCGAGGGCTAATCCACTGGCATAAGGCACAGCAAAAAGAGTGGCCACAGCCGCCGGCGTCGCCACCGTGAGCGCTCCAGCTCTGTCCCCCGTTGACCAGCTCGAAATCAGTGCAGTGGCTGCATCCTCGAGCGCCGGGCTTCAACGCCGTGGGCAGTGCAACGGTGGTCGTGGTGTGCGATGGCCGATGTCGTGGTCGTTGCCCCACCTGCATGCGTCGAATGCCCTCCCCGGTTGTGGTGGAAATGGACGTACACCAACCCCAACGCGCTCAGGCCCAAGGCGACGAACACGATGCCGTAGGCGACTTTCAGTGGTTGGCTCAGCGCCTCCTTGCTGCGGAGTCCAACCCCAGTGGCTGATCGGTCGTCTGCGAAGTCGATGCTCTCTCGAACCGCCACCGACGGCTCGCCCTGAACGACAGTCGTAGTTTGTTGGTGGCAGCGTCGGTAGGTTCGGTGGCGGGCTTGGGAACCACCTGATTCCCGTCACCCGCTCTCGACGCTGAGGCGGGAGCAGGGGCGTCTGACGTGGCCGGTAATTGCAAAGGCTCGAGACTCGATGGCGGCTTTGGGGCCTGCGGCGGTTGGGCCTGGGGACCCGGCGGTGACTCTGGAGGCAGTGGGGGCTCGGGTTGGGGACTCGATGGGGGCGCCGGAGCCGAGGGCGGCTCGGTTGTCCAGGGCCGGTCGTACAACGTCTTCCCCCCGTCCATGACGAGCCCCGTTGGCTTGCCGTCTGCGGAGAAGAACCGGAACTCATGGGCACCGTAGGGATCTGGCCGCCACCTGGTGGTTTGGTCCAACATGCTCAGCTCATCTGGGGCTCTCGGGCATCTTTTGCCGGAGATTTGACAGACGAGGTTGGCATGACGGTGGCATCAGCGTTGCTGTTGACCGGCGATGAAGCAAGCCGGAGATCGCCGGATCGCTCGGCCACGATGCATCGCCCGGATGGGCTCGTCCACGTGGCGCAGTATCCTGTGACTCTGGCTTCTGCCCAAGGCCAAATCCTAAGGGTGACGTGGGCGTTTCCCGTCTTACGAGAGTATGAACGGCAGGCAAAACCTTCGAATTCTGACTTGTTGATTGCACAAAGGAGCGGTTAGGAAGGGGCGGACATGAGCACCAAACCTATCGATTCGGTGTTCGGTGTTCCGGAGCGTCCCAGCGGCGCTCAGGCGGACGCACCAATCTCGGACATTGCCAACCACCGGAGCGCCGACCCGCCACAGAGGGCCAGACACCGGGAACGGAGGCCGAATGGGCCAATGCCGAGCTGCATTCGATCGCCAGCACCATCGAGGAGCTGCAGGGCCGGCTTAAGCAGGCGAACAATCGGCTGGAAAGCGCAGCCAAGGTCGAAACGACGGAATTCGAGATCGGCAGGCTTTTTGTCGAGGCACAGCGGTTCTCCGAAGATTCGTTGTCGAAGCTCGAACTACAGATTCACCAGATTCTCCGCGAAGCTGAGGCCAAGGCGATCCAGATCCTCACCGAAGCCACGCAGGAGGCCCGCGAGATCCGTCGACAGGCGCAACAAGCTGAATTTGCGTCGACAAGTACCGCGCGGGAACTGCAGTTGGCCATCGCTGGTTTCACCACGGTGAACCAGGAGCTGATCAAGGAACTAGGCGCTCTGAACACCATCTTGACTCCGGCGAACGACCCAGGGATGGCCGAGATTGATCCATCCTGGGGAGTACCCAAAAGCGACTGAACGAGATCACCCAACGCTTGCAGTGCGCGCCGCTCCGCAAGCACCGAAATGGTGAAAAGCGCCTTGCATATGCGAACGATTTTCTCGACGGACGCACGTGCGCCAGAGAACCGTCCGTCGGCGGTGAGACCCGACACTGTCGTCCGATCTGAGGAGGCACGGCGAGGGGGATCACCTTCCGTCATTGACTCCTCCTCTTTTGAAATCGGGTCGTTCGACCTCGTGCGCAAGTTCGTGGAGCACGTGGTGGCCAAGAGTGCATCAGCGACCGGAAACGGTCGCTCGCCTCGAACCGCTATCGACTGGGAGGCGGTAGAGGCAGCGGTCGCCGACTCCCGTTCGTTTGAGCACGCCATCGGACGTGCGGTCGTCATCGCCGATCGAATGTGCCGAGGCGTTTTCGACGACACGCACTCTGGTGACGCAGCGTGGTCGCTCAAGACCGAGGAACCCTTCTTTGCCTTCAGCGTGGCCGGGGTCGTCCCGGATTTCGGAGACGGAAGTCGTTACCGCACGAGGATGGCGAGAAAGGTGGGCAGGGTGATTGCGCCAATGCGGACTTCACCCTCACGGCGGCGTCGTAGAGACCGTGACCATGACTGAGCGCTGGACCAGGTAATGGAGCACAGCGCGATATCGACCCTGGTTCGAGAAGAGGACCTCGAACGTCGAGTCGACCCTCTCCCCGACGGGCCGGATCGCCCCGGAGCTCGTGAGGTGCGTCCGATCGCCAGCGCGGGCGAACGCTCCCTGGCCCGCCGCATCTTCGGTGAAGGCGGTGTCATCTTCCTCATCGCCCTTGGGATGTACCTGATCGTCGCCGTGCTTCTCGACTTCAAGTACCACACATTTAACGGAGACGCCTTCTCCCGGATGGGCAACGCGTTCTACATCCTCTATTCCCGCGACCAACATCTGGCCGCGGTCGGGTTCGTCTGGACGCCGCTGCAGTCGATGGCCGACATGGTGTTCCTGCTCGGGAATCACCTCTGGCCGGCCCTCTCGCACAACGACATGGCCGGGAGCTTGGTAAGCGCGCTCGCCATGGCCGGCGCCGTTTACCAGATTCATTCGGCGTTGCGCGAATGGGGACTGAGTCGCATGCCCCGTCTCGTGCTCACGGCGTTCTTCGCCTTGAACCCAATGATCCTGTTCTATGCCGGCAACGGCATGAGCGAGGGTCTCTACTTGTTCACCCTGACCGCCTCGGCCCGGTACCTGTTGCGATGGATGCATAGGGGCGATCTCCGTTCGCTCGCCTATGGCGCCGTGGCACTGGGCTTTGCTTATCTGACCCGGAACGAGGCGGTCGCGGCCGCGCTCTTGGGCGCCATGGCCGTGGGGGCCATCAGCTACTGGCGAGCCGACGGAGTCCGACCGACACGGGTCCGAACGGCGATGTCAGACCTCGCGATCTTTGGTATCCCAGCCTTCACCGCCGCGGCGGGCTGGGCCATCGTCAGCTACGTGATCACCGGGCAACCCTTCGCTCAGTTCTCGTCCGTTTACGGAACCTCGACGCAGTTGCGCCTCTTTCGCCACGTGAGCCTCCACGGCCGGGCACTCGTCGAGGTGCATGCCATCGGCGCGCTCGCACCTCTGCTGCCCATCGTGCTCGTGGCCTCCATCGTGGTGGCCTACAGAAAGCGGGATCCCCGGGTGCTGGCTCCGTTGGCTGTGCTGGGCGGAGCCCTCGGGTTCGACCTGATGGCCTATCTGAACGACAGCATCGCGCCATGGTTCCGGTACTACATCGCCTCCATTCCGCTTGAGGTCCTGCTCGTCGGCAGCCTCGTGGTAGCCCTGCAGGCTTCTGGCCCACTTCGGGTGGAAGTGCCCGCCGGAACCCGGTCATCGCGCACAGGCGTTCGCGCGCTGGGCGCTCTGGCTGCAGTCGGCCTCGTACTGGCAGTAATGATCCCTGGAACCATGACAGCTAAATCGGCCATGCTGAACATACATATCGGCAGCGAAGAGAGCCAGGAGCTCGGATTTATCTTCCATGCGCATCCGACCGCCGACGATCTCTCATACAAGGCTCGCTATCCTCACGAATTGGCGTTGGGCAGCTATTTCGCCGGCCTGCACCTCCCCACCGGGGACATCGTCGTCGACGACTCCGTGGCGTGTGTGCCCGAAATCATCACAACGATGAGCCAGCCCAAAGTCTTCGTGATCCCGAACGACCGAGACTTCCAACGCATCTTGGCCGATCCGATCGCC
Organism: uncultured Acidimicrobiaceae bacterium; assembly: GCA_963744225.1. Taxonomy (GTDB): domain Bacteria; phylum Actinomycetota; class Acidimicrobiia; order Acidimicrobiales; family RAAP-2; genus Bog-473. The sequence goes on along the minus strand of CAVUSV010000004.1, from coordinate 1,333,661 downwards.
TTTAACGTGCACTACATCCTGGAGCCCAACCCCGCGCAGGTCCCGATCAGCGCGATGAACCTCCAGTATCCCGGCCTGTGGAGCACAGGGAACAACTTCTCCAAAGTGGTGCACGACTTCCCAGCCCGCGCAACGTGCCCCGAATTTCGGCTCTTTCACGTCCTCCATCACTCCAACCAAATTGCATAGCTTTGCGCCACCGCCCCACGATCTGCACGCCCTTCAGAGTCACGCCCGCCACAGTGACGCGTGAATCGGCCTCCTCACCCAAATCAATTGGACTCGCGGATTCGTAAAGACGGCTTTATTCGCGCCCGAACTAGCAACAGCGTGCCGAAGAACCGACGGGCGAGCTGGTGATCTGCGCTTTCGTGGCCGCCCTCTTCAGCCGCATCTCCCGTCCGTGAACTTGGGTCGCATGTGACTTGCATCACAACATCACGAATACAAGCCATGAATTCACGGTGGAGCGCCGTGCAAGACCCGGGCGCCGGGGCCAAACGTCTGCCGCTCCAGTCACTGTGTCCGCCAAGAGGCGGCATCACGGGAGAGAGAGCACACAGGTGTCACCATCGCCCTTCGAGTCACGACGAAGAGCCGGCCGCTTCGTCTTCGTTGCCACCACTCCGCTGGCTCCACGTGACGTCAATCGCCCCGCGGGAATGATCGCCGTCCGCGGATGCGTTATCCGGAGGTCAGGCCGAAGCGGCAGCGGCCGCCACGTGAACGTCATCGGTGGCGGTGCTAGCTCGGAAACCTGGACGGAAGATCCAGGCCCGCAGCACCGCGAACCGGAAGACGGCGGCAACAAGATTGGCGGTAGTGATTGCCACCAGTTCGGGAACGAGCGCCCCGGGGGCGAGCCACTGCGCCACGAGAAGCCCGAGCGTCGTCAGGCCGAAGCTGACCAAGTACAGCCCCACGGCGACTGCAAGCAGCCGACCGCGCTGGGCGCGCCCGCGCGTGTTGCGGGCCAGCTCCCGGTGCACGGCAGTGTTGAAGAGGGACGCCAGAGCCATCGCGACGGCGTTGGCCGCGAGCGGTCCCATGAGCGGTCGCCAGGCGACGAAGAGAAACAGGTAGACGAGTGTGGAGACCAGGCCGACCCCTGCGAAACGAAAGAGCTGGTCCGCCGGGACCTCGTTGGAACGAACCCGCCGCGCGCCGGTGGGGTGATGTACCAGCAACCGACAGACACCCCGGAGGTCGTCCGTGACGGTCGAGACGATATTGACCCGCGAATCGGGGTCGTCGACCCAGTCGACTGGAACCTCGCCGATGCGGAGACCCATCCGCTCGGCCGTTACCAACAACTCAGTGTCGAAGAACCACTCGTTGTCCTCGACCAGGGGCAGCAACATCTCGGCGGTGTCGCGTCGCAGCGCCTTGAACCCGCATTGCGCGTCGCTGAAGCGGCCCCGGAGCGTCAGCTTGAGGAGGAGGTTGTAGGCCCTGGAGATGAGCTCTCGCTTAGGCCCACGCACCACATGCGCCCCGCGGGCAAGGCGCGACCCGATGGCGACGTCGCAGTGACCCGAGAGCAGCGGGGCCACAAGCGGGAGCAGCGCGGGGAGCGATGTGGAAAGGTCGACGTCCATGTAGGCAAGGACGGGGGCGGCGCTGGTCGACCAAGCTTCTCGCAACGCGTAGCCGCGCCCCTTGCGCGGTAGGTGCATCGCGGCCACTCCCCGCAACCGGGCCGCCAGCTCGTTGGCCACAAGTGAGGTGTCGTCGGTGCTGGCGTTGTCCACCACCGTGACGAGCGCCCGAAGGGGGAACGACTCATCGAGGAAGGCACGGAGCGCGGTGATTCTCTCCGCCAGCTGCGCCGCCTCGTTGTAGACGGGCACGACAATCTCCACGTCCACATCGACTCGTCGGGAGTCGACGCCGGTGGCCGGATCGACTGACACTGCCGCTTGGGTCATCGGGCTCAGGCCGGCGCTCACCTCGATACGCGGGAGGGTCTGACTCATTAACCGTGATTCTCACCACTCCGGGCCGGAGTCCACAAGCCAAAAGGCCCAATGACACAGAGAAGTTACCTGTTGATCGCGCCGAGTTCGCCAGACGGAAACACGGTGACGGACGCCGGGGTCCTACGGTGCTGAGTCAGACTTTCTGGAGGGAGATCAGGTTTTCTCGAGCACCCGCTGTGGCCCGTCGGTCGACGCCGTTCGGGGCCGCGATGCGTCAGAAGCGCCTGACTGGCGGGTGGTGTCGGGTTGCTCGGTGCGCGCTCGATCAACGAAGAGCTGCAGTCAAGCAGTCCGCGCGTGACGAATGAGTCCGGATCGGCGCTCGTCGCACAGGGAAGCCCAGCTTTGACTCACGAAACGAGACGGAGATGTTCGGACTTCTTGGCGTCGGGATCGAGCTCGTCGTCCGCTTTTTCATCCAGTCCATGGTGCGTCTTTTCCCAAAAAGAAGGGGTCACGAACAGTTGCCACATTGCCTTCAGGGCTGCGATCGACATCATCACCCAGTAGATGGGTACGAGCAGGGCCGCCAGCATCAGACCCTCTGGTCTGGTGTGGCGAGCCGAGAGCACGGTGAGGTACCACAGTAAGAAGTTCCCGAAAGCCCAGAGGACCAGACCGACGTAGTACACGGGAGACGGGAAGACTTCCCTCACGAACTGCGGGTGGGCGACGAACCACACGATGGTCAGACCCCAGAAGAGCGGGTTGAACACAGCCAGGATCGGGGTACCACCCACGAAGGCGCACAAGTGGACCACGCCTTTTGGGCCGATCGCCTTGGTGAGCCCGCGAGGAGAACGAAGGTGAATGAGGAACGTCTGCAGGTAGCCCTTGTACCAGCGGGACCGTTGCTTGACCCAGTTCACGAAATCGCTGTTGGCTTCCTCCATGGTGGCCGACTCGAGCACCTTGATTTGGTAGTGCTCGCGGAACATCCTGATCCCGAGGTCGCAGTCTTCCGTGACGTTGTAGGGGTCCCATCCCCCAAGGGTCCGCAGGGCGCCCCGTCGGAAATGGTTCGATGTCCCGCCCAGCGGAATCGGCGCGCCCAACGACGACAGGCCGGGAAGGAAGAAGGAGAACCACATGGAATACTCGATGGCGAACCACTTGGTGATGATGTTCTGCGTTGCGTTGCGATATGACAGCTTCGCTTGCATGCAGCCCACTTCGGGGCCGAACCGAGCCAGGGCTACGGCGGCTCGACGCAGCTGGAGGACGTCGGGCGTATCCTCGACGTCGTAGACGGCAACGATGTCCCCTCTGGCCAATGTCAAACCAAAATTCAACGCCTTGGGCTTGGTGCGAGGATCGGCCGGAGGGACCACGACCAGTTGGAATTGCGGTGGAGGGTCGGCGGCGCGCAGTGCGCCCAACGTCTCCTCGTCGTCCTTCTCAATCAGGAGGAGCACCTCGAGGCGATTCGTCGGATAGTCCAGTTGGGCGAGGTTCTCAATCAGCTTGCTGATAACCGATGCCTCGTGGTAAGCGGGGAGCAGAATCGTGTAAAACGGCAAATCGGAGTCAGGGACGCTGAGGGCTTCCTCGTCGGTCACGATCTCGAGGGCATCGGTCTTCGAGGAACGCGTGAAGAGGTAGACGCGGTAGATCACGGCGACCAGGTAGCTCAGCGTGAAGAGGCTAAAGATCAGAGTGATGGTCAGGCGGGCATTGAGCACCAAGCCGATGACGGACACGATCAGGAGTCCGATGAAGACGTTACGTTGCCCCCGCGAAACCAGGCTGCGAGCGGACATCAGCGGTACTCGGTCGGCCAGACCCGAAATGCTGGCCTCGAGGCGCAATTCAGCCTCAAACTCATCCATGGCGACCGGGCGCATCGTCCGCGACTCTAACAATGGAGGGTGCAGCAGCAACAATGAGTCGTCGCGGACGTCCGGACGCTTCACCAGTTGATCACACTCGGATACATCTGACGGTCTGCATGACACCTAAGTAACCTCTGACCAAACTTCAGGTGACGCGAGAATTGGCCCTTTGCCGGTGCCGCTACATTGAGGCAAGTGGTGTCTGGCACAATTCGCAACCAAGAAGGCTCATTGCCCTCCCCCTGGAGCGGCCGCCGGCGGTACACGATCATCGATCGCGACGACAGTGGGAGTGCGCGGTGAACGACCGGTTGGGGCATTTCGAGGCAACCACGAATGGGACACACAGCGTGACCGCCGAACCACCGAAGCCAATTGATTCGGCGCTACCGTCCCTGAACGGACAGTCCGTTGAGGAGCGCTTGGATGCGCTGCTGCAGACGATCCGGACGTGGGATTGGCGGGCGGCTTCGGTACCGACGGATTCACCCCTGGCTGACCTCGCGGCTTCGGCGATCTCACCCGTCACCACCACCGCATCCCCCGCGGTGCATGAGGTTCATGAGCAACCGAACCCCGGGCCTGCGGTCCACAGCATCGGGAGCACACAGCCGGTCATGGTCGAGGCGGTGCCTTATCACGCCGCAGTTGAGCCGCCAGGTTCCGAGGGCCCCCAGGAGCCGCCCGTCGACGCGACCTCATCGTTTGGGATCGGGCCCGATCATCCCGATGGTCGCTTGTGGTCAGACCCTCGGACCAAACTCGTGGTGGTGGGCCTCGCCGCCATAGTGGCTGTTTTTCTCATCATTGGGGGCATCCGGCTCGCGACCAAGAGCTCACCGAGTGGCCCTTCCTCGACGACCGGGACGCGTCCAGCGGCAAGCACCACGCATCACGGCCACGTCGTCGTGCCGATCGACAGCGGGCAGCTGACCAAGTACGAAGGGTATGCACAAGGTCTCCAGCAGGCCAATGCCGTAGCGACGCGGGCGTTCGCCAAAGTGGGCAGCTCACCCACGCCGACGCAGCTTACGCCGGCGGTCACGTCGTACCGTTCCGCGCTGAATCTCTACGACTTCCAGCTCCATTTCATTCAATGGCCCCCATCGATGCAGACCGCAATCGCGGTCGATCATGCGCAGATGAAGGCGTTCATGAGCTTTCTGGATTCGATCGCCACGGTCAGCCCCACCGGCACGAACGTGTGGCTGTCCGGGTTGCAGAACCGGGCCAGCTCGACCCAGACCGCGGACAACCAGATCCGCCAGGACCTCGGACTACCCAGCTCGTCCTCGTTTCCGTAGCTCTCCATCAACTCTGGATCGGTGGTCGTCCGGAGAGAGCAAGCCGGAGCACGCTTCGATGGTGCGTTCGAGCGGCGGGCGACGACCTTTGGTGCCAGAGGGCGACATCCTCCTCGGGGGTGGTGAAGGCGCCCGGTCGTGATGTCCCCCCATTCGGGCCGGATCCGCGGAGAGTTCATCCGCACGTCACGGGCCCATCGCGCAACGCAAACACAACTCCTTCAGGCTTTTCCAATGAAAGCGTGCGTCCCCTCTGGCCCGCCAGGCCTGAGCCGTCGCGACCTCCGCCTGGCGGGGGCGGGTCTGATGGGCGCCCTGTCCCTCACGGCCGTGTCCTTCACCGCAGCGATCCTCCCGGCGTCTGTCGCCGGAGCGACCAATCCGGCGTCTCTGAACTGCGGCACGCTCGAGATCCACGGGACCGACGCCAACGCGTACCAGTTCAGCGAGTTCACGACCGGCAACGCCGCGCGGTTGAACTCCGACACCGGGGGCTCGGCCGCGTACGGCGGTTCCTTCACCTCCACCAACTGGAGTGTCGGCAACGGCATCAGCCCCTCGGCGAGCCAACTCACGACGCTGGTGGGCGGGAACGAGACCGGTCAGCTGAACGTCAACAAGGGCAGCGTGATGGTCGCCGGCACCGCGAGTGGACCAGTGAACACGAACCAGGCTGGTGCAACGAAGACCATCAACCTGGGTCCCGGCAGCCTGCCGTTCAGTTTCTCCTCCATCGGCTCAGCGCTGACGTCCTGTTCCAACAACTACGGACCCAACGCGACCACCACCATCGGGACGGTCAACGGTGTCGGGTTCTCGTCGCCCTTCACCGCCGTCCTCGGCTTCTGGGGCACCGGAAGCGTGAACGTCTTCAGTGTGACCGCCGACCAGCTGGCCGCGGCGCAGCGGCTCGACTTCAGCGTGCCCGCCGGCTCCACCAACCTCATCCAGGTGCAGACGTCGCCGGACCACACGACGTCGCTCAATCTGTCGGGAATCAACTCAGGCATCTACTACGGGTGCCCGAACAGCTCCCCAACGCCGGCCGCCTGGAGCAACGGTAACTGCGGTAGCCAGCCCAGCCTCGGCGACAACACTTCTGCGATCGGCAAGGAGCGCGACAACACGGTTTGGAATTTCGCTCCCAATATCTTCTCGGCGGGCTACGCCCTGACGATCGGGGCATGGCAGGGCACCGTGGTCGCGCCTGGAGCAGCGGTCAACCTGGCGAACAACGGGAACTTCGAGGGCAGCATCTTTGCCGCCTCCCTTTCGGGCAGCGAGCAGAGTAGCTTCAACCCCTTCGGCTACGGCGAGCCCATCCCCAACACGGTCGACCCGCTGCCCGCCCTGCCCGAGGGGCTGCCGATCACCATGGGCGGGCTCGCCCTTATGGCCTTCGCCGGTGTGTTGGTCGAGCGCCGTCGTCGCCGTGACCGGGCTGCCGGAGCCCAGCGACCACTCGCATAAGCATCGTCGGGCGCTCTCGGCACCCGCGGTTCTCCCCGATTCAGACAACGCATTGAGCCACGCGCTCAGCGCGTCCCCGAGGAGACGTTCCGGCGCGGTGTGTCGTTGAGATTGCGTTCGTTTCTGCGACGCCGCGGTCCCTCGGCACCCGGCGTCACGCGGAACAGCGGGCTAGGAAAGCCCCCGCACGATCTCGACCATCTTCTCTCCGCACTCGGTCGGGTTCTGCGCTACCGCGACGCCGGCGGCCGACAGGGCTTCCATCTTGGCCTGCGCCGTGCCCTGGGAGCCCGAAATGATGGCACCGGCGTGCCCCATCTTGCGCCCCGGGGGGGCAGTGACGCCGGCGATGTAGGCGGCCACGGGCTTGGTCATGCTCGCTGCGATGAACTCCGCGGCGCGCTCCTCCTCCGAACCGCCGATCTCGCCGATCATCATGACGGCCTTGGTGTCGGGATCCGCCTCGAAGGCGGCGAGGCAATCGATGAAGTTGGTGCCGGGAACCGGGTCGCCCCCGATGCCGACGCAGGTGGTCTGCCCGACCCCTTGCTGGGAGAGCTCGTGGAGGGCCTGGTAGGTCAGGGTGCCCGAGCGCGAGACGATGCCCACTGGTCCCCCCGCCAGGGCGATGTCGCCCGACGTGATGCCGATGTTGCACTTCCCGGGGCTGATGATCCCGGGGCAGTTCGGACCGAGCAGGCGGGTGGCCGGGAATTCCTCGATGAGGCGGTTGTAGACGACCGCTTCGTCCTGGGCCGGGATGCCCTCGGTGATGCAGACGATGAAGGCAATGCCGGCCGCGGCCGCCTCGATGATGGCCTCGGCCGCGCCCCGTGGCGGCACCGAGATGAACGACGCCGTGGCGCCCGTCTCCTTCACCGCCTCGGCTACCGACCCGAAGACCGGGATGCCCTCGATCTCCTCGCCACCCCGCTTCGGGTTCGTGCCGCCCACGATCTTGGTTCCGTACGCCTTGTTGCGCAGACCGTGGAAGAGCCCCTGGCTCGTCGGGCTGACACCTTGAATCACGACCTTGGTCGTCTCGTCGACGAAGATGCTCACGTTCTCTTGTCCTCTCGGAGATGTAGTTCTGGACAGGTTGGCGTCGACGCGTCAGGCGTTGGCCAGAGCGACGGCGTGGCGGGCGGCATCGAGCATGGTGGGCTCGGCGATCAAGGCGTCCGAGAGGTGGGAGGCCAGAAGGGCGCGACCCTCGGCGGCATTGGTGCCGTCCAGCCGCATCACCACGGGCGAGCTGAGCTTCACCCGGCCCATGGCCTCGATGATGCCCTTGGCCACCTCGTCGACCCTCGTGATGCCACCGAAGATGTTGACCAAGATGCTCTTGACTGCCGGGTCGGCATTGATCACTTCGAGCGCGGCGGCCATCACGTCGGCGTTGGCCCCGCCGCCGATATCGAGGAAGTTCGCAGCCTGCCCGCCGACCTGGGTCACCACGTCCAGCGTGCTCATGGCGAGGCCGGCGCCATTGGCGATGATGCCCACACTGCCCGTCAATCCGATGTAGTTGAGGCCCTTCTCCTTGGCCATCTTCTCGCGGGGGTCGACGTCGGAGTCATCTTCGTACTCCTCCCACTCGGGGTGACGGAATGACGCGTTCTCGTCGAGGGTCACCTTCGCATCGAGCGCATGAACCTTGCCCTCCGGGGTGAGGATGAGCGGGTTGATCTCCGCCAGGTCGCAGTCGCCTTCGACGTAGCAGTGGTACAGCCGCACCAACAGTGCGGCCGCTTGCTCCCGCGCCTCGAGGTCAAGATTGGCCCCGTCGACCCACTCGCGGGCCGCCTCCTCGCTCAGTCCCGCGACGGGGTCGACGTGGATCTTGGCAATGGCGTCTGGGTTGGTCTCGGCCACGTCCTCGATCTCGACGCCGCCCTCGGCCGAGAGCATGCCGAGGTGGAGTTTGGCGGGCCGATCGAGCGTGAAGCTGGCGTAGTACTCCTTGGCGATGTCCGAGGCGTGCTCGACCCACAGCCGCTTCACCACATGGCCCTTGATGTCGAGGCCGAGGATGTTGCCAGCATGAAGGCGCACCTCGTCGGCGTTGTCGGCCAGCTTGACGCCCCCGGCCTTGCCACGTCCGCCCACCTTCACTTGTGCCTTGACGACCACGGGGTAACCCGCGGCGTCAGCCTGCTTGACGGCCTCGTCGACCGTGTCGGCCACCCCGCCCGGAGACGTCGGGATGCCGAAGCGGGCGAAGTACTGCTTGCCCTGGTACTCGTAGAGATCCACTTTCGGTGCTGTCTCCTTTGTCGGTGTCGTGCTGCGATTTTTTGTCGGTGCCGGGTGTTGCCATCAGTCCGGCCGGGGCTCAGGTCATTGTTTCAGCCCGGGTCTTGCTCGGGTGGAGCCGGCAGGACCGGCCCGTTCCGGTGCATTTCGGGGCGGCGCAAGCGCCGCGAGGGAGCGATATTCAGGCCTCGAGGGCCTCCTCCCGCGCATCGAGGGCCTCGCCGAGCCACGATCCGATGGAGTCCAGTGGCGCCCCGGGTGTGAAGACCTGTGCCACTCCCTGCTCCTTGAGCACCGGGATGTCGGCCTCGGGGATGATCCCACCCACGATCACGAGCACGTCCCCGCGCCCGACGTCGGCCAGCAGTTTGACTACCTTCGGCACGAGCGTGAGGTGCGCCCCGGAGAGCAGCGAGAGTCCCACGGCGTCGGCATCCTCCTGGACGACCGCCTGGACGACCTGCTCGGGCGTCTGGTGCAGCCCCGTGTAGACGACCTCGAACCCGCTGTCGCGCAACGCCCGGGCGATCACCTTGGCACCCCGGTCGTGACCGTCGAGTCCGGGCTTGGCCACGACCACCCTGTAGGGACGTTTCATGCGGCCCCAAGGATACGGAGGCCCTGGTGCGGGCGCCAGACGCGTGCCCGGTGCGCGACGGCGGCCCCCCCGGGCGGACGAGATCCCGGCGCCCCTCTCAGCGACTCCGTCCCGATCAGAGACTGCTGACGGACCCCTTGCCGTTCCCAGTGCTCTGCGCGACCCGGGTTGGATCGGGCGAGCTGAGGGGACGTTCCACGACAACTGTGGTCTTGGTCAGGACGTCCCAAGGTGCGGCCCGGGGCCGACTCAGCAGCTGATCGGGAGGAGAGGCGCCCATGACGAACACGATCGCCAGCAGAAAGCAGACGATGAGCGTCGGTACCAGGAGCAGCGTGCAGCAGATCGCGTTGCGCACGATCGATCGGCAAAACCCGATGGTGCTGCCGTCGGAACTCCTCACGACGCGCAGGCCCAGACGCTGGTAACTCGCCGTACTCCCGCGACGCCATTCCAGAACGGTCCAGACCAGCCAACCAACACCCAACGTCGCGATGATGAGGAGCGCGGTAAGCAACAAGGCCTTGATGCGCAGACCGAGACCCGCGGGGATCCGCTCCACCGCCGAACTCGGAGAGACCGTCATCTCGGCACTCGTTCCTGCCCTAGCCATCGCCGTCGTCGCCATCGCCGTCGCACCGATCCGACGCCAGCTTAGGAAGCCGGAGTGACGCACCGGCCGTACGGGGACCGTCAGACTATAAACCGATACGTAGATAGTTCTGAAAGAGATCGGGGGCGGGCTTCAGGGGGTGCCCGGCCGATCGGGGCCTCGCAGACAGCAGGCCTCAGACCTTGCGCAGCGGCGTGGCCGAGAGCAGCAAGTTCTTCTTGCCCACCGTGTCGAAGTCGACGGTGGCCTGGGCCCGGGACCCCTCGCCCTTGGCGCTGACGACGACCCCGTGGCCCCAGTGGTCGTGCACCACCTCATCGCCCGCCACTAGACCGAGGTCCTCCGCACCCGTGCTCCCCCGCGCCCCTGCCCTGGACCCAACGCCACCGCCGCCACCACCCGTCCCACCCGTCCGACCGGCCGCAGCGGCGCGGGCGGCCAGCGGAACCGCAGGAGCGAAGGTCGCACCGCGCAGGTGTTCCTCGCCCGAGAGCGAGTCGTAGCCTGAGCCGCGGCGGGGCGACCCCAGCCCGATGTCGTCGACCAGGTGCGCCGGCACCTCGGTCACGAAGCGGCTGGGCATGGCCGGCTGCGTGCGGCCCCACGTCGTCCGCGACCAGGCGTGCGAAATGGCCAAGTGCTGGCGGGCCCGGGTGATGCCCACATAGAAGAGACGGCGCTCCTCCTCGAGCTCGGTCGGCTCGGCCAGGGAGCGGAAGTGCGGGAAGATCCCCTCCTCCAGCCCGACCACGAAGACGGCCGGGTACTCGAGCCCCTTGGCGGTGTGCAACGTCATCAACGAGACGCGGGTGCCGTCGCTGTCGAGCTCGTCGGAATCCGCCACCAGCGCGACGGTCTCCAAGAAGCCCGTCACGTCGTCGAAGTCGCCGGCCTGGGTGGCCAGTTCGGCGAGGTTCTCAATCCGGCCATCCGCCTCGTGGGTGTGCTCGGCCACGAGCTCGGCCAGGTACCCGGTGCGGTCGGCAACGAGCTGGACGAAGTCGGCCGGGTTGATCGTCTGCACGAGCGGTCGGAGCTCGGCCAGCGTCTTGGACAGCTGCTCGGCGCCGCGCAGTGCCTTGCCGGTGAGACCGGCCTCTTCGGCGCGGTCGATCGCCTCGCTGAATGACACGCGCTCCACCTGCGCCCACGCCGCCAGCCGGGCTACGGACGTGTCGCCGATACCGCGCTTGGGAACGTTGACGATGCGCCGGGCCGAGACCTCGTCGTCGGGGTTGGCCAGCACGCGGATGAAGGCCAGGATGTCCTTTATCTCCTTGCGGTCGTAGAACTTGGCCCCGCCCACCACCTTGTAGGGGATCCCAGTGAACTTCATGGAGGTCTCCAACGGCAGTGATTGCGCGTTGGTGCGGTAGAAGACCGCAAAGTCGCCCCACGTCAATCCCTCCGACGCGTGCAGGCGCAGGATCTCGCTCGACACCCAGGCCGCTTCGTCGCGCTCGTCCTCGGCCCGGTAGCGCTTGACCGGTCCCCCCGTTTCGCCGACGGTGAAGAGCTCTTTGGGCTGGCGCCCGACGTTGTTGGCGATGACGGCGTTGGCTGCATCGAGGATCGTCTGGGTGGAGCGGAAGTTCTGCTCCAGCATGATCGTCGTCACATTGGGGAACGCCCGCTCGAACTCCAAGATGTTGCGGATGTCCGCGCCCCGCCAGCGGTAGACCGACTGGTCCGAATCCCCCACCACGCAGACGTTGCCGTGGGCCTGGCCCAGGAGCTTGACGATCTCGTTCTCCGCGTGGTTGGTGTCCTGGAACTCGTCCACCAAGATGTGACGGAACCGCTCCTGGTAGGCGGCCCGCACGTCGTCACACGCCTGCAACAGGTTCGCCGTCACCATCAAGAGGTCGTCGAAGTCGAGCGCGTTGGCCGCCAGCAATCGTTCCTGGTACTGCGTGTAGACGTCGGCGATGCGCTTGCGGAACGGGTCGGGGCCGCTGCGAGCGTCCTCGCGGAAGCTCTCGAAGTCCACCAGCTCGGACTTGGCCTGGCTGATGACTGCCTGGACGGCGCGCGAGGGCAACCGCTTCTGGTCGAAGCCGAGCTCTGCGGTGATCATCTCCATGAGGCGGCGCGAGTCCGTGTCGTCATAGACGGTGAAAGTGGAGCGGTAGCCCAAACGGTCGGCATTGGTGCGCAGGATGCGCAAGCAGGCCGAGTGGAAGGTGGAGACCCACATCTTCTCGGCAGGAGGACCGACCAGGTCGGCCACGCGCGTGCGCATCTCGCCGGCCGCCTTGTTGGTGAAGGTGATGGCGAGAACGCCCCAGGGCGGCGCGTCCCCCGTCGCCAACAAATCCGCGATGCGCCGGGTGAGCACACGCGTCTTGCCCGAGCCCGCCCCGGCGATGATGAGCAGAGGTCCGCCCCGGTGCTCCACCGCAGCGCGCTGGGGCACGGTGAGGTCGTCGACCAGCGCCGCGGGCCGGCCCGCGTAGGCGCCCGACGCCGTGGCGGAGCGTTGGCGCCGGCGGCGGCCGTCGTCGGCGCCCACGACGGTGCTGTCCGACGACTCGACGACACTCTCGTCGCCCGTGTCGGACGCGGCGGCAGCCGCGGCAGCAGCCCCCACACCCTCGTCCGAAGTGTCGAACAGCTGGCCGTTGTGCGTACCCTTGTGCACCTGCTCGCCGCTCTCCGGCGCCACGGTCACTCCCACTCGATGGTCCCGGGCGGCTTCGACGTCACGTCGAGCGCCACCCGGTTGACGCCCTCCACCTCGTTGATGACACGCGAGGCGATGCGCTCGACCAGGTCGTAGGGCAGCCGGGCCCAGTCCGCCGTCATGGCGTCGTCGCTGGTGACGGCGCGGATGACGATGGGGTAGGCGTACGTGCGTCCGTCGCCCATCACGCCGACCGTTCGCACGGCCGGCAGTACCGCAAAGCTCTGCCAAAGCTCGCGGTAGAGACCCGCCCGGCGGATCTCCTCGACCACGACGGCGTCGGCGTTGCGCAGGATCTCGGCGCGCTCGGGTGTGACCTCGCCGATGATCCGCACCGCCAGGCCCGGACCCGGGAAGGGCTGGCGCCACACAATCTCGTGCGGCAGCCCGAGCTCTTCGCCCACGGCTCGCACCTCGTCCTTGAACAGCAGACGCAGTGGCTCGACAAGCTCGAAGGCGAGGTCCTCGGGCAACCCGCCGACGTTGTGGTGCGACTTGATATTGGCCGCGGTATCGCTCCCCGACTCGATCACGTCGGGGTACAGCGTCCCTTGCACCAAGAACTTGGGCCCCTCGTCGCCGGCCGCGTCCCCGTCGCCGGCGCCCATGTCGCGCGCGACCTCTTCGAAAATGCGGATGAACAGTTCCCCGATGATCTTGCGCTTGCGCTCGGGGTCCGTCACCCCGGCGAGCGCCGCGAAGTAACGGTCGGCCGCCTTCACATGCACGAGGTCGACCTTGAACTGACGCCGGAAGGTGTCCTCGACCTGGTCCGCCTCCCCCGAGCGCATGAGGCCGGTGTCGACGAAGACGCACGTGAGCTGGTCGCCCACCGCCTTGTGCACCAGTGCCGCGGCGACGGCGGAGTCCACGCCACCGCTCAACGCACACAGCACCCGGTCGGATCCCACCTGGGCCCGCACCGCGGCCACCTGCTGCTCGATGATCGACACGTGCGTCCACCCCGGCAGGCACCCGCAGATGTCGATCAGGAAGTGGTCGAAGACCTCGCTCCCGCGCTCGGTGTGCACCACCTCGGGGTGGAACTGCAACCCGAACAAACGGCGCTCGGGATCGTGCATGGCCGCCACCGGCGCGCCCGGGCTGCTGGCCGTCGCCACGAAGCCCTCCGGCACCTCCGTCACCGCGTCGCCGTGGCTCATCCAGACGTTCGACGTCGCGGGCCAGTCCGGGCACAGTGGCGAGGCCGCCGCCAACGACAGCTCGGTGCGGCCGTACTCGCCGGCGCCGGTGCGCGACACGGTGCCTCCGAGCTGGAGCGCCATGAGCTGCGCGCCGTAGCAGAGCCCGAGGATCGGGATCCCCAGTTCGTAGACGCCCGGGTCGATGGTGGGCGCCGGCGCCTCGTAGACCGACTTGGGGCCACCGCTGAAGATGATGCCCTTGGGGGCCCGGGCCCGGATCTGCTCGACCGAGATCGTCGCCGGGACGATCTCGGAGTACACGTGTGCCTCGCGTACCCGGCGGGCGATGAGACGGGCGTACTGAGCCCCGAAGTCGACGACGAGGACGGTGTCGGTCACCGAGACGGACTCGACCAGGGCGGGCGCACTGGCGTCAATGGCCCATCCCGACGCCCTGGGAGCGCTGGAAGAATTTGCCCTCCGTCTGCAGCGACGGGGCGACCATGACCTCAGCCTTCTGGAACTCCTTGACCGTCTCGTAGCCGCAGGTGGCCATGGCCGTTTTGAGCGCGCCGAAGAGGTTCATACGGCCGTCGTTCTCGTGAGCCGGGCCGAAGAGGATCTCGCGCAGCGAACCGCGTACCGAAGTACGCACCCGGGCGCCGCGGGGCAGGGTCGGGTGGAAGGTGGCCATGCCCCAGTGGAAGCCCCGGGCCGGCGCCTCGACGGCCGACGAAAGAGGTGATCCGAGCATGACGGCGTCGGCGCCGCAGGCGATGGCCTTGGCGATGTCCCCACCCTTGGACATCCCGCCGTCGGCGATCACGTGCACGTAGACGCCCGTCTCGTCGAGGTGGCGCATGCGGGCGCCGGCCACGTCGGCGATGGCGGTGGCCTGGGGAACGCCGAGGCCAAGGACGCCGCGGGTGGTGCAGGCGTTGCCGGGGCCGACCCCGACCAGCACGCCGACGGCGCCGGTCCGCATCAGGTGCAGGCCCGCTTGATACGACGCGCACCCTCCCACGATGATGGGGATGTCGAACTCCCGGATGAAGCGCTTGAGGTTGAGCGGCTCGCTCGTCTTCGAGACGTGCTCGGCCGACACCACCGTTCCCTGAATCACCAGCAGGTCCAGCTCGGCGGCCAGGATGGCCTTGGCCAGCGACACCGTGCGCTGCGGCGTCACCGAGGCGGCCGTCGTGATCCCCGCCTCCTTCATCTGGCGGATTCGGTCCGTCACCAGCTCGGGAACGATCGGCTCCTGGTACATCTGCTGCATCCGGGCGGTGGCCTTATCGTCGTCGAGCTCGCGGATCTCGTCGAAGAGAGGGGTCGGGTCCTCGTAGCGGGTCCACAGGCCCTCGAGGTTGAGCACACCCAGTCCGCCCAGCTTCCCGAGCTCGATCGCCGTGGCCGGGCTCATGACCCCGTCCATGGCGGCGCCGAGAAGGGGCAGCTCGAAGCTGTAAGCGTCGATCTCCCAGGAGATGTCGACGTCCTCGGGGTCACGCGTCCGGCGGCTCGGGACGATGGCGATGTCGTCGAACCCGTAGGCCTGACGCCCCGACTTGAAGATGCCGATCTCGATCTCAGCCAATTTTTCGCCCTCCGGCATTCGTGGGGCCGGCACGGCTCACGAACCACACCGGCATGTCTTTTCGACTCAATTCGAACGCCGGGCCGACACGCCGACGATCCACCATCCTACTCCGTGGGTGCCTCGGTCCCGGCCCTCGGGGCACCCGATCGCGCGGAATTTCGGCGCCGTCCCGGACCCAGATGCAGGTGACAGGCAACCACCCTGCGACCGCCGGCCCGCCGGTGCGAGACTCGCCCCATGCCCGACCAGGACACCAGCGCCGACAAGGTCTCCCGCGGCATGCGCGCGCGCTTCTGGCGCGCCGCGACACCGAGCTGGGCGCTGGCGCCCGGGCCGTGGGCTGGAAGATCGGCTTCAACACGCCGCCCATCCAGCAGCACTTCGGGCTGACCGAAGCCGTCGTCGGCTATCTCGTCGACACCGGCGTAACCCCGGACGGCTCCGCCGTCGACGTGTCGGGCTGGGTCGCTCCGGCCGTCGAGGTCGAGGTGGCCATCCGGGTGGGTGAGGACGGTGCGGTGGCCGGGCTGGCGCCCGCGCTGGAGCTGGTCGACCTGGGCGAGCCCTTCGACGACATCGAGCCCGTGCTCGCGGGCAACGTCTGCCACCGCGGCGTCGTCTTCGGGGAAGACAGGTCCGGCATCGACCACGGGGCCATGGTGGCCACGGTGACCAGGGCGACCCAGGTCGTGGCCGAGGGGCGCCTCACGGAGGACCCCGCCACCACGGTGGCGTTCGTGCGGTCGTTCCTCGCCGCCCACGGCGCCTCGCTCGAGCCGGGGCACCGCATCATCGCCGGTTCGGTCGTCGCGCCGGTCGCCGTGACACCGGGCGACGAACTCCGCGTGGCATTCGGTGCGCTCGGCAACCTGCGCATCGCCTTCGCGCTCTAGCCCCGTCCTCCGGGCGCCGCTCAGAACCCGTTCGTGCCCGTCAGGACGATGCTGAGCAGCTCGTGAATCATGCGCGCCGTGGCGCCCCAGATCATCTCGCCCGCGACCTCGAAGAACCAGACCGAGAAGGAATCGTAGTCGGTGCCCGGAATGGTCCGCCCCGGAATGCGCCAACGCTCCTCGTGGAAGATCTCGGGATCGGCCAGCTCGGCCAGCGAGACGTCGAACACCCGCTCCACCTCGTGCGGGCTCGCCACGAGATGCGGTCGCGTCGGCACACTCGCCACCACCGGCATGATCAGCGACGCCGACACCAAGGTAAGCACGGGGTGGATCCAGCCGACCACTTCCACCAGGGCCGGGTCGAGCGCGACCTCCTCCTGCGCCTCGCGCACCGCCGCTGACACCGGGTCCTCGTCGCCGTCGAGCCGGCCGCCCGGGAAGCTGACCTGGCCCTGGTGCGTGCGCAAGGCAGACGAGCGCCGGGTCAGGATCAGCCGCGTCTCACCCTGCTCCTCGAACAGCACGGCCAGGACGCCGGCGTTGACAGTGGGCACCGCAGGGTCGGTCGACTCGTTGACCACGACGGCCGACCCGAACACCCCGTCCGAGTCGATACCCACGGGCACCGGGCCACGCTGCCCCACCACCTCGAGCGCCTCGACGACCCGGTCGAGCCCGATGCCGGTGCGCTGGGACGGGAGGAGGTCCGCCCAGGGTGCCGGCGCCCCGGGCCGCCAGGTGGCCGGACGCGGGATCACCTGGGGCGGAACGGGCCGGGACATCGTCGTCACGCTACCGGGGGGCGGCGCGACTTCGGGAGCGACGCCCCGCCACCGCCCGCAAGCCTTCGGGCTGCCGCGGCCTCGCTACGCTCTCGCCCCATGACGTCCGCGGCCGAGCTACAGCAGCAGGTCGACGACCTCTGGTGGTATCACACCATCGATCTCGGCAACGGCGTCGTCACGAAGGGGATCAGCGTCCAGGAGACCTCCGTCGCCGTGATCCCCGACGTCAGCGGGCGCAGTGTGCTCGACATCGGCGCCTGGGACGGGAAGTTCTCATTCCTGGCGGAGCAGAACGGGGCGAGCCGGGTGGTGGCGCTGGACCACTACGCCTGGGGGGTCGACTTCGTCGCCCGGGGCGCGTACTGGGAAGCGTGCATCGAGAACGGGACGCTGCCGGATCAGTCCCGCGACGAGACCGACTTCTGGAGGCCCGATCTGCCCGGTCGCCGGGGCTTCGATTTGGCGGCCGCCGCACTCGGGTCGAAGGTGGAACCAGTGGTGGCCGACTTCCAGACCGTGGACCTCGACAAGTTGGGGCAGTTCGACGTCGTCCTCTACCTGGGTGTGCTGTACCACATGAAAGAGCCCCTCACCTCCCTCGAGCGCCTGCGCGCCGTCACCAAGGAGGTGGCGGTGATCGAGACCGAGGCGTTGCACCTCCAAGGCCTGGAGCACGAGGCGCTGCTGCAATTCCACGCCGGGAGCTCGTTGCGTACCGACTTCGGGAACTGGTGCGTGCCCACCATCGAGGCGCTGCACAACCTGTGCCGGGCCGCCGGCTTCTCCGAGGTGCGCATCATCAACGGTCCCCCGGGACCCGAGCCCGAGCCACCGGCGCCGCTCAAGGAGCGTCTGGGGCGCCGGATCTCCGGCCTCCCGGCTCGGCCACCCTCGGCGCCGAGCACCAACTACCGCGCCGTGGTCCACGCCTACGCCTGAGCGGCGGGCCGTGAGTGTTGGTGGGTGGGCGTCGGCTACGGGCAGTCGTAGAGCTTGAGGGCCTGCGTCCAGGCGAACCTGGTCTCAGAACCCGGCGGCCCCGCGGGCGCACAGAGCTCCCGGATCACACTGGCACTCGCGGAGGCCGACGGTGTGGCAATGAGCGCCGTGCGGAAATCCCCGGCTGCGATCATCGCCCGGATGGCACGGGCTGACGGTGAGGGAGCGGTGCCGGCGTAGCCGCCCAGCGGCACGACCTCCTGGCCCGTCGCGTAGATGTACGTCGACGCCACGATGGAGGTCTGGGCCGCCATGAGGTAGGGGGCGCCCCGGCGGGCCGCCTCCAGGGTGGTCAAGCCCGGGGGCGACGTCTGGGCGGAGAACATCTGATGGATGGCTGCGGTGGCGGCCGTGGGCTGGAACGGGGTGTCGAAGGGACCCAACGTCTCGGTCACCACGGACACGCAGGCCGCGATCGGTACGAGCAGCAACGTCGCTCCGGCCAGCACCCATCCGATGCCCGATCGGTCCCCGTCCACCGAGCGCGCCGCCTGACGCCACGCCGACCAAGCGAGGACCCCAGCCGCGGCGAGCCCGAGCACCACCGCGGCGCCCGTCAGCCAGGACGGGAGGCCGGTGCCCGCCTTCGGGACGGTCACGGCGTCGTAGGCCATCGTGACGAGGACGGTTCCGGCGGCGACCAGCGCGACCACGGGCCGGCGGCGGTGCTTCCAGGCCAGGACCGAACCCATGGCCACCAGCGCCGCGACGGGCGGCGCCAGGGAGGCGCTGTAGTAGGCGTTGATGGCCGTGCTGAAGGTGAGCAGGATGCCCAGCACGATCAGCCAGGTCCCCCACAGCACGGCGCCGGCGCGGACGAGGTCGGTGCGCGGCGCACGGCGGCGGGCCACCAGGATGCCGACGAGCGCGATGCCTGCCGCGGGCAGGAGCCACCCGATGTCGCGCCCGTAGCCGCCTCTGAGCAAGCGGTCCGCCGCGGCCGGTGACTCGACGTTGCCGAAGATCGGGGTCCGGAGGGTGTGCTCGGCCACGACGTTGGGCGGGGTCTGCCCGACCCGTCCGAAGCCGTTGTAGGCGAAGACCTGGTGGTAGAGGGAGTTGTTACTGCTGCCGTCCACATAGGGCCGCTGCGACTGTGGGATGAGGGTCACCAGCGTCATGTAGGAGAGCGACACCACGAGGGCCGCAGCACCGAGCACGACGATCCGGCCGACGTGTGCCCGGAGGTCCCCGCGCCCGGCCAGGAGGTAGGCGAGCCCGAGGGCCGGCAGGACCAGCCAGGCCTCGAGCATCTTGGCCTGGAAGGCGAGCGCGACCCAGACGCCGGCCATGGCCATGCTGCTCCAGCGCCCGGTCCGGATGGCGCTGATCGTCGAGTCGGCGGCCAGCACGAACAGCAGGATCATCCAGGTGTCCGGGATGTTGCCCCGGTCGAGCACCATCACCGCGGGGCTGGCCGCCAGGACCCCCGCCGCCGCGATGCCGGCGACCGGACCCGCCAGCCGGCGCACCGCGCGGTAGAGCACCAGCACGGTCAGCGCCCCGGCAGCCGCCTGGGGCAGGATCAGCGCCCAGACGTGCACACCGAACAGCCGGACCGACAGCGCCTGGACCCACAAGGCCCCGGGCAGCTTGTCGACCGTGATGGTGCCGGCGGGGTCGAACGCGCCGTAGAAGAAGTTGTGCCAGCTGAGCGACATGCTGCGCGCGGCCGCCGCGTAGAAGATCTCAATGGACGAACCGACCTGCCAGCTGTAGGCCAGCGCGGCCAGCGCCACCACCACCAAGAGCGCCGGCCGGGCCCACGGCGGTTGGTCGTCGGGCGAGCGCCACACCTGCAGCCGGCGGCTCCAGGGCACCGCAGCAGCTGCGGCGTCGGGGCCGGTTCCCGGCACCGCAGGCGCGGCAGAGCCGACCTGGTCGGACACGTCGTCGTCGATGATGTTCGTCACGGTCGCTCGCCCATGCCCGGCCCATTAAATACCAAGGCCACGCGGTACGCGAACCGTCTGGTCCCCAGAGGCGGGCGCTCGGACCGTCCGAAAGCCAAAACGCGTGCCCGAACGCGGCGTGACCGGGCCCGAAGGCCCGGCCACGAAGCCCGACACGTTTACAACAATAATGCTGCGAGCTCCCAAAACTGGTGCACCCCGTGCACCCAATACGGCGATGACGCCGCGGAGCTCGATGCGGCGAGAGTTACATCATCCCGCCCATGCCACCCATGCCACCCATACCGCCGCCCGCCATGGCGGCGGCCGCGGCGGCGGCATCCACCTTCTCGGGCTTGTCGGCCACGAGGGCCTCGGTGGTGAGCAGGAGCCCGGCAATGGAGGCTGCGTTCTGCAGCGCAGAGCGCGTCACCTTGGCCGGGTCGATGATGCCGGCCTTGACGAGATCCTCCAGCTGGCCCGTCGCCGCGTTGAGCCCGTGGTCGCCCTTGGCCGCTTCGACCTGCGCCACGAGGATGGCGGCCTCGAGGCCGGCGTTGAAGGCGATCCAGCGCAGCGGCGCCTCGAGCGAGTGCGCCACGATACGGGCCCCCGTCGCCTCGTCGCCCTCGAGCGTCTCGACCAGCGCGAGCACCGGCTTGCGGGCTCGGATCAGCGCCGTGCCGCCGCCGGCCACGATGCCCTCCTCCACCGCAGCCGCGGGTGGCGGACAGCGCGTCCTCAATACGGTGCTTCTTCTCCTTGAGCTCCACCTCGGTGGCGGCACCGACCTTGACGACGGCCACGCCGCCGGCCAGCTTGGCCAGGCGCTCCTGCAGCTTCTCGCGGTCCCAGTCCGAGTCGGTGTCGTCAATCGCCCGCTTGATCTGCGCCACCCGGCCCTTGACGTCGTCGGACTTCCCGCCACCGTCCACGATGGTCGTGTCGTCCTTGGTCACGATGACCCGGCGGGCAGAGCCCAGCAGATCGAGGGTCGCGTTCTCCAGCTTGAGGCCGATCTCCTCGCTGATGACCTGGCCACCGGTGAGGACGGCCATGTCCTGGAGCATCTCCTTGCGACGCTCGCCGAAGCCGGGGGCCTTGACGGCGACGGAGGTGAAGGTGCCGCGGATCTTGTTGACGACCAGGGTCGCCAGGGCCTCGCCCTCGACGTCCTCGGCGACGATCAGCAGTGGCTTGGCCGACTGCATGACCTTCTCGAGCACCGGGACGAGGTCGTGCACCGAGCTGACCTTGCCGTTGTAGAAGAGGATGTAGGGGTCTTCGAGGACGGCCTCTTGGCGCTCCGGGTCGGTGACGAAGTACGGCGAGAGGAAGCCCTTGTCGAACTGCATGCCCTCGGTGAGCTCGAGCTCGATCCCGAAGGTGTTGGACTCCTCGACCGTCACGGTCCCGTCCTTGCCGACCTTGTCGATGGCCTCGGCCAGCACCTCGCCGATGGCGGGGTCGGCCGCCGAGATGGAGGCCACCTGGGCGATCTCCGTCTTGCCGCCGACGTCCTTGGACTGCTTGGCGATGCTGTCGACCACGGTGTGGACGGCCTTCTCAATCCCCTTCTTCAACCCCGTCGGGCTGGCGCCGGCGGCCACGTTGCGCAGGCCCTCGGCGATGAGCGCCTGCGCCAGGACCGTCGCCGTCGTTGTGCCGTCACCGGCCACGTCGTTGGTCTTGGTGGCGACCTCCTTGACCAGCTGGGCGCCCATGTTCTCGAACGGGTCGTCGAGTTCGACCTCGCGGGCGATGGACACGCCGTCATTGGTGATGGTGGGGGCACCGAACTTCTTCTCGATCACCACGTTGCGGCCCTTGGGCCCCAGGGTGACCTTCACGGTGTCGGCCAGCTTGTTGACGCCGGCCTCGAGCCCGCGTCGTGCGGCCTCGTCGAACTTCAGGATCTTGGGCATAACTGTGTCGAACTCCTCTCGAGTTCCTCGTTGCGGTGGGGGTGGTGCAGAAACATTCGGGTGCCGCCGCGCCGTCCCGGCTCACACCGGGGCGGCGGGCAGACCGGGATCAGCCGATCTTGGCCAGCACGTCCCGGCCGGAGAGGATCAGCAGGTCCTCACCGTCGTGGACGATCTCGGTGCCCCCGTACTTGGAGTAGACGACCGTGTCGCCGACCTTGACGTCCATGGGGATCAGCTCGCCGGTGTCTTCGGAGCGACGGCCGGGGCCGGCGGCGATCACCTCGCCCTGCTGGGGCTTCTCCTTGGCGGTGTCGGGGATGACCAGGCCGGAGGCGGTGGTCTCTTCGGACTCGCCGGGGCGGACGACGATCCGGTCATCGAGGGGGTGCAGCTTCGGCATCTGAACGGGCCTCCTTGGCACTTCGTTTAGCACTCTCGGGTTGTGAGTGCCAAACATAGCGGACCGCTCCCGGCCTGGCAAGGGCGGCGGGGCCGAGCACCGGCCAGCGGCGGCCTACGGCGACCATCGGCGGCCCACGGCGGCCCACCTTCGACCTCGGGACTTCAGGGATCAACCAAATTGACCGACTTATCCTGGGTGCGACAAGGGCGGGCGGGGACAACCGAGGTAAAACGACCGCGAGCGACGACGAGCCCCGGCCCCTGGGCTGCAGCCCGAGCGGGCACCCTCTTGCTGGCGTCTGGCCTGCTCCTGGGCCTGATGGTGGGGCCGGCAGCCGCCAATAGTGGTGGGCTAGCGCAGGCGAAGCGGAACCTCCTTGGGCGCCCGGACCTCCCGAGCGGCTGGAGCGGGCAAGGCGCGGTGACGACCAGCCACGGGGGCGGCACCAACACGTTCCCCGGAGCAAGCCAGCTTGTCGCCTGCTTGGGCCTGAGCTCGTCGGTGTTCAACCTCAACGCGCCCTCGGCCACCAGCCCAACATTCCAGAACAAAGCCGGGACCGACTTCGTCCAGGACAGCGTCAGCGCCTTCCCCTCGACGAAGGTTGCCAACCAGCAGTACACGGCGGTCGCCAACCCCAAGGTGCCCGGTTGCATGACGACCGTCCTGCAAGGACCGGCGAAGCAGCAGCTCACCAGCTCGCTCGGGGCGGGCATGACGCTCGGGACGGTGACGGTCACGCCGGCGAACCCGTCGGGGCTGATCGCGCACGCAACGGGATTCACGATCTCGTTCCCGGTCGCGACGCAGGGCATCACGGTGAACGCGGCCATCACCATCGTCTCCATGGTGCGAGGCCTCTCGGGAAACCAGATCACCTTGACGTCGGTGGGCCTGCCGTTCCCGTCGGCGCTGCAGCGGCATCTTGAGACGGTCGCCTACGCGCGGATTGGGTGATGCGGCAGCGACTGGGCGCGGCACTGGTCGTCGCCGGGCTGCTCGCAGGTATCCCCGCCGGCCTTGCGAACGCCGCGAGCGGGCGGGCAACGGCGAGTGACAAGGCGCAGGCCACCAAGGGCCTGCTCGTCTTGTCCGATCTGCCCAAAGGCTGGTCCGCGAGCTCGACCAGCAGCACATCGAGCGGCAACGTCACCGGCGCGCCACAACTCGCCCGTTGCATCGGCGTCCCGACCCAGCTGATTCAGAACACGCCACCTCGGGTCGACAGCCCCAGCTTCCAGGACACCGTCGGCACGCAACAGGTGCAGAACACCATCTCCATTTATCCCTCCGCGAGATACGCCGAGCGCGGAGTTCGCCGCGCTCACCAGCCGCAAGACCGCCGGCTGTCTCACCGCGTTGCTCAATGGCACGACGGGCGGAGGGTCGGCGGGGAGCAGTGCCAGCGGAACGACCGCGGCCACCGTCACCGCCACGGTGACGCGGCTGTCGTCGCCGAGCGGCACCGGGGCGTACGCCGTCGAGACCAGCATCACGTCCCAGGGCACGAGCACACCGACTCGAACCCAGCTGGCGTTCTTCGTCCGGGGCCGGTTCGTCGACGCAGTCGACGTCGTCAGCTTCGGGCCGGGCGCATCATCCCTCTCCCCACTGGCCTCGCACCTCCTGACCGTGGCCCGTTCCCGCCTCTGAGCGCTCTGTCGCTACGCTCCCGGGCGACCGACACGATGCGATGGAGCGGAAAGAACAGGTGACGCGAGTGAGCCCGAACAGCGATCCGGACCGCTGGTGGCACGGAGGGGTCTTCTACCAGATCTACCCCCGTTCGTACGCCGACTCGAACGGCGACGGAGTGGGAGACCTGCGCGGCATCCTCTCCAAGCTTGACCACCTGGGCGCCCTCGGAATCAGTGGCGTGTGGCTGTCGCCGGTGACGCGCTCCCCCAACCGGGACTGGGGCTACGACGTGTCCGACTACCGCGACATCGACCCGGCCTTCGGCACGCTCGAAGACCTCGACGCGCTGGTGCGCGCCGCCGGTGAGCGTGGGATCCGCATTCTTATGGACCTGGTGCCCAACCACACCAGCGACCAGCACCCGTGGTTCGTCGACGCGCTGAGCGGCCGCGACTCGACGCACCGCGACTACTACGTGTGGGCGGACCCCAAACCCGACGGAACCCCGCCCAACAACTGGATGAGCATCTTCGGCGGCCCGGCCTGGCACCTCGATGAGGCAACCGGCCAGTACTTCCTGCACAACTTTGAGGCGGCCCAGCCCGACCTCAACTGGTGGAACGAGGATGTGCGGCGCGAGTTCGATGAGATCGTGCGTTTCTGGTGGAACCGCGGCGTGGCGGGGTTCCGGATCGACGTGTGCAACATGATGATCAAGGACAAGGAACTGCGCGACAACCCGCCGGCCACCGAGGACGACCCGCTGGATCAACAGTTCATGGGCGTGCGGGCCGTCTATAACACCGACCGGCCCGAGGCCCATGACATCCTCCGCCGTTGGCGCGTCATCGCGGACGCCTACGAGCCCCAGCGGCTCCTCATCGGCGAGACCAATGTCGAGCAGCTCGGGACGTTGATGCAGTTCTACGGCACCGGCCGCGACGAGCTGCACGGCGGCTTCAACTTCGTCTTCATCAACGCGCCGTTCGAGGCGGCCGCGCTCCGCACCGTCGTCGAGGGTACCGAGGCTCTGCTTCCCGGCGGTGCCTGGCCGATCTGGACCGCTTCCAACCACGACGTCTCCCGGCTGGCCACGCGCTGGGCGGGCGGCGATCCGGCGAAGGTGAAGGTCGCCCTGCTCATCCTGCTCACCTTGCGGGGGACGCCCTTCCTCTACCAAGGCGACGAGATCGGCTTGACCGACGGGCCGATCGAGCGTGAGGACGTGCTCGACGCCGTGGGCACCCGCTTCTGGCCCTATTACAAGGGCCGGGACGCCGAGCGAACGCCCATGCCCTGGCACGCCGGGCCTGGCGGCGGGTTCACCGACGCGGGCGTGCGCACCTGGCTGCCCATGGCCGACCCGGCGTCGTGCAACGTGGCCGAGCAGGAAGGCGACCCGGGCTCGGTGCTCGAGCTGTGCCGGCGGGCCATCGCGGCGCGGGCCGCCAGCGACGACCTCGCAGTCGCGAGCTACCGCTCCCTGGCCTCGCCCGAGGGGACTTGGGCCTACAGACGGGGCGAGGGCACCGTGGTGCTGCTGAACCTCTCCGACGCCCCGGCCACCTTCGACGAGGTGCGGGGGACGGTGACGGTCGGCACGGAGCACTCCCTCGAGGGGTCGAGCATCGAGGGCGCGTTGACGCTGCAGCCGTGGAGCGGCGTCGTCGTGGCGCAATGAGCCTTCCGGCCACGGACCCGCCGGCTGCGGCCCAGCCGCACGCGGGCCCGCTGGCCGTCGCCCGTCGCTACGTCCTGTGCGCGACGCCGGCCCAGGGCCACGCCGCGCCGATGTTGGCGCTGGCCCGGCGTCTGGTGAGCGACGGGCACGAGGTCGTGTTCTTCACGACGGCGCACTACCGGGACAAGGTGGACTCCACCGGCGCGGCGTTCGTGCCTTTCGCGCGGGGGTACGACGCCCACGACCTCATGGTGGCCAATCCGGCCCGCGAGTCCTCGTCCAAGCGCGGCGTGCGGGGCGTCAAGGACGACCTGCGGGAGATCTTCGTCGGGCCCATCCCCGGCCAGTCCCGTGACCTGCGCGCCATCCTCGATCGCTTCGCCGCCGACTGCATCGTCGTCGACACCATGTTCCTCGGCGCCCTCCCACTGGCCCTCGGCCCCCGCGAGGCGCGGCCCGCACTGGCCTGCATCGGCGTCATGCCCTATCCGTCGTGCAGCCGGGACACCGCGCCGTTCGGCAGCGCCTTCCAGCCGGGGAGCGGACCGCTGCGCCGGGTGCGCAACGTGACCATGAACTGGGCCACCGCGCACGTCGTGTTGGCCGATATCCAGAGGTTCGCCCGGCGCCGCCTGGCCGAGGCCGGCGCGCCCCGGTTCCCGGGCTATCTCGTCGACCTGCAGCCCAAGGTGGTCGACGCCTACCTGCAGGCGACGGTGGCCGGCTTCGAATACCCGCGCTCGGATCTCGCTCCCACGGTCCGCTTCGTCGGGCCGATTCTCGCCCCGACCTCCTCCTCCTTCGAGGCGCCGCCGTGGTGGGACGAGCTCGAGAACGGGCGTCCCGTCGTGCACGTCACCCAGGGCACGCTCGACAATGCGGACCTGGACCGCCTGCTCGTGCTGACGGCGCGAGCCCTGGAGCACGACGACGTGCTCGTCGTCGCCACCACGGGCGGACCCGACCCCGCCCCGCTGCGACCCGGCCTGCCCGCCAACGCGCGCCTCGAGCGCTTCATCCCTCACGACCTGCTGCTGCCCCACACCGACGTGATGGTCACCAACGGGGGCTATGGCGGGGTGCAACATGCGCTCGCCCACGGGGTTCCCCTCGTGGTGGCGGGCGACAGCGAGGACAAGCCCGAGGTGGCGGCCCGCGTGCAGTGGTCCGGCGCGGGGATCAACCTGCACACCGGCCGTCCTTCGGCAGACATGGTCGCCCGGGCGGTCCGCCGAGCCCTCACCAAGCCGTCCTACCGGCGGCGGGCGCGGGCACTGGCGGCCGAGATCGGCGCCAGCGATCCCCTGGGCACCATCAGCGCGACGCTGGCCGAGCTGTGCACAGCGCGGGACCCGGCCCCCGCCGGCGCGGCCGAATGAACCGTCCGCGAGCGCTCAGCCTCTGGGCCCCCGGTACGAGACATCCTTCTTCCCCGCCTCGTCCATCTCGCTCGGTGACAGCAGCACAACGGTGCGGGCGGTGATCGCCCCGGTGCTGTTGACCGCCAGCGACGCGGCGGCCACCGACGCGTTGTCAGGCATGTCCACGACCAGGTAGACATCGACGCCACCGAAGCCGAAGTAGAAGCACTCGACCGTGCCGCCGAGGCTTTCGACGAGCGCCGTCGCGGCGGCGGCGCGGGCCGAACCCCCCTCGGACTTCAGACCCTTGACACCGTCGCCGGTGTAGGTCGCCTCGAGCAGATACTTGGGCATGGCCACCTCCTTGCCGTGGTCTCCCCTTACCCTACGGACCCGTCGGCCACATGTCACGGCCGAATCGGAAGACGCCCCTACCGGTTGAGCGGTGACATGTCGGCGTAGCGGTCGCCCTTCGCCGGCGCCACGGTGTCGAGCAGGGCGAGGTCCTCCTCGGTCAGCTCCACCTGAAGGGCGGCCACGTTCTCTTCGAGGTAGGTGCGGCGCTTGGTGCCCGGGATCGGCGCCACGTCACGTCCCGCGGCATGCACGAAGGCAAGCGCCACCTGGCCGGGCGTGCAGCCCTTGGCCGAGGCCAGCTGGTCGATCGTCTCGACGATGGCGATGTTGTCGGCCAGGTTGTCGCCCTGGAAGCGGGGCTGGTAGCGGCGGAAGTCGGCCTGGTCGAGATCGTCGAGCGAGCGCAGTCTTCCCGTGAGGAAGCCACGACCGAGCGGGCTGTAGGGGACGAAGCCGATGCCGAGCTCGCGCAGCGTCGGCAAGATCTCGCGCTCGGGGTCGCGCGACCAGACCGAGTACTCCGTCTGCAGAGCCGAGACGGGGTGCACGGCGTGCGCCCGGCGGATGGTCTCCGGTGCGGCCTCGGACAGACCGAGGTAGCGCACCTTGCCCTGGGCCACCAACTCGCCCATGGCGCCGACGGTTTCCTCAATCGGCGTGTCGGGATCCACACGGTGCTGGTAGTAGAGGTCGATGTGGTCGACGCCGAGCCGCAACAGCGAGCCGTCGCACGACTGGCGCACGTACTCGGGCCGCCCGTTGATGGTGCGCCTGGTCGGGTTGTCCGGGTCGCGCACGATGCCGAACTTGGTGGCGATCACCGCCTCGTCGCGGCGACCGGCCAACGCCTTGCCGACGAGAAGCTCGTTGGTGTACGGCCCGTACATGTCGGAGGTATCAAAGAGGGTCACGCCGAGGTCGAGTGCCCTCTGGATGGTGGCGATCGACTCGTCGTCGTCAACGGGCCCGTAGAAGTCGGACATCCCCATGCACCCGAGTCCCTGCCGGGACACGGTGAGGCCCTGGGTTCCGAGTGCGATCGTTTCCATCGGCGCGCGCTTCTCCTCTCCGTGGCGGTCCACTCGAGGTTCACCTTATGGCGACTCGGCGAGATGTCTTTCAGAACTATGCACAAGGCCGTTGATAGTTTTCAAAAGGATCGGCCGAGCTCCTCGCGCGAGCTCCTCGGGCGCAGTGTCAGCTGATTGCTGTGCTGTCAAGGTGGGCGGAATGTGGGCGTCTCCGAGAACTATGCACAAAGTCGTTGATAGTTCTGAAAAGGATCAGCCGGCGGCGCCCAGCCCGCCGCTAAGTCGGCCGGCCCTTCTCAGCAGGCGGCACCGTCGCGGCCAGGGCGTCGAGCCGCTCTTCGTACTCCGCGCTGTCGACGTCGTAGACCCACATGACGAACGCGTCCTGCCCGGTCACCGGGTAGTAGTTCTTGCGCACGGCGACGGGGGCGAACCCAAAACGTCGGTAGAGGGTTTGCGCCGGCTCGTTGTTGGCGGCCACCTCCAGCGAGATGTGTTTGACCCCGTCCGCCCGCAGCGTCCGGAACCCGTCGACGATCATCGTCGTGGCCACCCCTGCACGCTGGAAGGCCGGGGCGGTGGCGATGGTGGTCATGTGCGCCTCGTCGTCAACGATCATGAACCCGATGTACCCCGCCATCTCCTCGCCCGCCCACGCCGCCCGGTAGAGCCGGCCCTTGCGCAGGGCGAGCTCGCTATTGAAGACCTCGGGTGACCACGGCTCGGGGAAGACGGCACTTTCGATGCGAAGCAGGTGACGCAGGTCCCTCCGCTTGAGCTTCTCAATGCGCAGCGTGACGACGGCCACCGGATCAGACCCGCTCCGCTCGAGCGAAGTTGCTCCGTGCGTCCGCCTCGCGCATGTACAGGGGAACGACCATACCGGGCTCGACTGGCGTTTCTCCCTCGGCGAGTCGCGCCAAGGCCAGGCCGACGAGTGCCGCGGGGGGCGGGAACCCCAGCGAGGGGGCCTCCGTCTCGAGGCCGGCGACCAAGCCGAGGACGTCGGCGTAGCGCAGAGCGCCGTCGCCCACCGCCAGCACCCGTGCCCCGACCAGGCCACCCGGGCCGTCCGGGCCGTCCGGTCCGTCCGCGCCAACCAGGCCGCCCACGGCAGCGGCCAGGTCCGCCGGCCCGAACAGGCCCGGGGGGATGTGCTCCGCCGCCACGGCCCCCGTGGCGTCGATTCCGCGTACGGTGGCGAACACCTCGCCCCGGCGGGCGTCGACGCAGGCCAACACCAGGCCCCGGTGCCCCGCCGCCACGGCCCCGGCCGTGAGGATGTCGAGGCTGGTCGCCCCGATGACCCCAATGCCGAGCGACTGCGCCAGACCCTTGGCAGCGGCCACCCCCACGCGCAGCCCGGTGAAGAGCCCCGGGCCGATGTCGACCGCCACGACTCCGAGGTCGCCGGGCACCAACCCCACTTGGACCAGCAGGTGTTCCAGCGCGGGTGTGAGCGTCTCGACGTGGCGGCGCCGCCCGGTCAGGGCGAACTCGGCCTGCACCCCGGCCTGCGTCCGTACGGCGATGCCGACCGTCTCGGTCGCCGTTTCGATCGCCACGATGGCGGGCGCGGCCACGGGCTCGACCGGGCTCACCGCGCCCTGCCCTCGGCCACCGGTGCCCTGCCCTCGGCCACCGGCGCCCTTCCCGGCGCAGCCGTCTGCAGGGCCGCCGCCACCTCGTCCGCCCGGTCGCCCCAGCGGCCCCGTCCTACGACGGTGACAACGCGCCGCTCAGGCGCACCCTGCGCGTCGGGCGCTTCGAGCGTCACCTCGAGCGCGCTTTCCCCCAGGGCGGGCACGGCCAGGTCGCCCCACTCGACCAGGGCAACCGCGTCCTCCTCGACGAGCTCCGCCAGGGCCAGGTCGGCCACCTCGGCGACCGACCCGGTCCGATAGACGTCGGCATGGATCAGGCTGGTCACCGGTGCTCCCGCGCCGCAGCGGTACTGGCGCACCAGTGCGAAGGTCGGGCTGGTCACCGGGCCCGCCACGCCGAGGGCCGCGGCGAAGCCCTGGGCGAACACCGTCTTGCCCGCCCCGAGGTCGCCCACCAGCAGCACGACGTCGCCGGCGCCGCACAGGCCGGCCAGTCGCCCGGCCAGCTCCCTCGTGGCCTCGGGTGAGTCGGTCGCCGCCTCGACGGGCCAGGTCACCGGCGGCCGGCCGCCATCAGGCGCTTGGCCCGGACGAGGTCGGCCCGCATCTCGGCCATGGCCTCACCGCCGGCCCGCAGCACGTAGGCCGGGTGATAGGTCGGCACGAGGCTGGCCCCGCCGCGCTCGAACACCTGCCCGCGCAGCTCGCGGATGCCCCGGGTCGTGTCCAACAAGAGCTTGGTGGAGAAGTTGCCCAGCGTCACGATCACCGCCGGCTCGATGAGCGTGATCTGCTCGGCCAGGTAGGGGCGGCACGCCTCGATCTCGTTCGGCGCCGGGTCGCGGTTGTTGGGCGGCCGGCACTTGACGACGTTGGCGATGTAGCACTCGGCCCGGGTCAAGCCGATCTCCTCCCCCATGAGGCGGTCGAGCAGCTTGCCCGAGCGGCCGACGAACGGCTCGCCGGCCAGATCCTCTTCGCGGCCCGGGCCCTCGCCGACGAAGAGCAGGTCGGCCGACGGGTTGCCCACGCCGAAGACGACTTGCGTGCGCCCCTCGGCCAGCGGGCAGCGGGTGCACGTCGACGCGGTGAGGCGCAGCCGCTCGAGGACGTCGGCGTCAGGCACCGGGCACGTCGGGACGGTTGACCAGGATGCGTGGCATGCGCGGGCCGACGCCGCACACCACCTCGTAGCTGATCGTCCCCAGCAGGGCCGCCCAGTCGTCCGCCGTGATGACCTCGTCCCCCTGACGCCCGAGGAGCACGACCTCGTCGCCGGGCCGCACCGATTCGTCGTCGCCGCAGTCGACGACGATCTGGTCCATCGTCACCATGCCGGCGAGGGGGCGGCGCACCCCGCCGATGAGCACCGCGTAACCCGCGTCGAACAGGGCCCGGGGCACGCCGTCGGCGTAGCCGATGGGCACGGTGGCGACGAGCGGCGCGCGCCGGCAGCGGCCGCAGCCGGCCGTAGGACGGTCGCTCCCCCGGCTCGAGGGTGCGCACGGCCACCACCCGCGCCTTGAGCGCCATGGCGGGGCGCAGCCGTTCGCCCTCCGCCTGCGCCTCGAAGGCCGCGTGCACCGCCGGTCCCGGCAGGTACCCGTAGAGGCCGATGCCACACCGCACCATGGTGTGGCGGGCGCGGGGAAACGCCACCGCGCCGGCGGTGTTGGCCGCGTGCAGCACCGGTGTGGCGATGCCTGCGGCGGCCAGGTCCGTGACCAGGCGATCGAGGAGATCGAGCTGCCCTTCGGTGAAGGCGCGGTCCTCCGCCTGCTCGCCGTCGGCCACGGGCAGATGCGTCCACACGCCCTCGAGGTACAGCACGGGCTCGCGCACGACCGCCGCCGCGAGCGCCACGAGGTCCTCGGGAGCCGCCCCGACCCGGTGCATGCCGGTGTCCACCTTCACGTGGACCGCCATGGGCCGGCCCGCCGCCCGCGCCGCCGCCGCGAAGGCCGCGATCCCCTCGGCGGAGTACAGCGTCGGGGTGAGCCCGTACGCCAACGCGGTGTCGATGGCATCGGGTCCGCACTCGCTCAGCAGCAGCACCGGCGCCGTCACGCCGTGCTCGCGCAACTCCACTCCTTCGTCGACCAGCGCGACGGCGAGCCGCTGCGCGCCCCCGGCCAGCGCGGCCCGGCGCCACCGCCGGCCCCCCGTGCCCGTAGCCGTGGGCCTTGACCACGGCGCACAACGCGGCGGGCGCCACCAGCACGGGCCAGCACCGCGGCATTGTGGGCCACGGCGGCCAGGTCGATCTCGGCCCAGGCGGGGCGCGAGCGCCCCTGCGCCATCGTCACGGCGTCGTCTTCGTCGGTCCGCACCGGCGTCACCAGACGCATGGGCGCGCCCTCAGCCACGGTCGCCCACCGCGTCCCGGCTCCGCCCGGGTGACACCAGAATCGAGAGCACCTGGGCCACCAGCGGCGGCAAGTCACCCGAGACCAGGCCCTCGGGTGACCCGAGCGCCGCCGCTCGCCCGTGGACGTGGGCGCCCAGCGCCGCCGCCTCCAGCGGCGCCAGCCCGCGGGCGCAGAAGGCGCCGATGATCCCCGACAGGACGTCGCCGCTGCCCGCGGTGGCGAGGACCGGGCCGCCGGCGGCAGCTCAGCAGCACGTCCGGCTTGGTGCCGTCCGTCCCGCCGGGTCGGGCCACCGCGGTCAGCGACCCTTTCAAGAGAACGACGGCCCCGGTGGCATCGGCGAGCCGGCGCGCGGCGGCCAGGCGGTCCTCCCCGGGGGGCGAGCCGGCGAGACGGGCGTACTCCCCGTCGTGGGGGGTGAGGATGCTCGGGCCGCTCCGCTTGTCGAGCAGGGTGCGGGCGGCGGTGGCGTCGCCCAGCGCGGTGAGCGCGTCGGCGTCGATGACCAGCGGGACCGGTGCGGCCGCGATCACGGCCCGGATCTCCTCCGCCACGGCGGCGCCGGTCCCGAGCCCGGGGCCGATCACCACGGCCTTGCACTTGGCGGTCGCCTCCAGGAAGGCGCTGGCCCATCCCTCGGCGGGCAGGTGCATGCGCACGGCCTCGGTCGGCCAGGCGGCGGCGGGGTTCCCGGGCGAGCCCAGCCGGAGCATGCCCGCGCCGGCCGCCATCGCGCCGCGACTGCACAGGATCGCCGCGCCCTCCATGCCGGCCGAGCCGGCCGCCACGCCGACGGCCGTCGTCCACTTGTTCACCTGCGACGGCCGGGGCAGCGATCCGCGCCACGTCGGCGTCCTCGACCAGCTGACAGCGGGGCGTGGGGAACCCGATCCCGATGTCGGCCACCTCGACCGCGCCGGCGAGTCGCGCCCCCTCCCCCTGCAACAAACCGGGCTTGAGCGCGGCGAAGGTCACCGTCCGGTCCGCCCGGACGGCGCCGCCCTGGCGCCGCGCCCGTGTCGGCGTCGACGCCCGACGGGATGTCGATGGCCAGCACCGACGCGCCGGCCGGCACCGCCGGCGCGTCGTAGGAGCCCCGGAAGCCGGTGCCATAGGCGCCGTCGACGACGAGGTCACACGGCGGCAGCTCGGCCCCGGGCCCGATCTCCTCCGCCTCGAGCACCCGCACGCTCGCCCGCGCCGGGCCAGGACGGCGGCGGCCACCCGCCCGTCAGCGCCATTGCTGCCCTTGCCCACCACCACGACGACGCGGCGGCCGTAGGCGCCCCCCAGCAGGCGCAGGGCACCGTGCGCCGCCGCCGTGCCGGCGCGGCGACACCAGCGTCTCGTGCGACACCGCGTCGAGGGCCGCCGCGTCCGCAGCCCGCATCTCGTCGCGGGTCAGGACGGCGCGCACGGTGCGGAGTGCTCCGCGACGACGAAGGCGATGGCCACGTCGTCGGTATGGGTCAAGGAGAGATGGAAGCGGCCCGCGCCGTGTGCGCCCGCCAGCTCGGCCGCGGTGCCGTGGAGCACGAGGAAGGGGGCATTGCGGGTGGCGCCGTCCCCGGGCGTGCGGCGCACCTCCACGTCGGTCAACGCGAAGGCGCCGATGCCGGTGCCGAGCGCCTTCATCACGGCCTCCTTGGCGGCGAAGCGCGCCGCGAGGCTCTGGGCCGCGTCGGTGGAGCGACCGGCGTCGGACTGCTCGGACTCGGTGAAGCAGCGCGTGGCGAAGCGGGGCCGGCGGTCGAGCAGGCGGCGGAACCGGGCCACGTCGACCGCGTCCACCCCGACGCCGACGATGCCGGCGCTGCTCACTCGACGGTCACCGTCTTGGCCAGGTTGCGCGGGCGGTCGGGGTCGTGGCCGTGCAGGCGGGCGAGCCGGTAGGCCAGCTGCTGCAACGGCACCACGCCGACCACGGGCGCGAGGAGCGGGTGGGTCGGAGGGACCCACAGGACGTGGTCCGCCGCGGCGGCCGACTCCTCGTCGCCGTCGTCCGCCACGAGCACGACCGTGGCGCCGCGGCTGCGCACCTCGGCGATGTTGGACAGCATCTTCTCCCACAGCGGGTTGCGGGTGGCGATGCCGACCACGACGGTGCCCGGCTCGATGAGCGCGATCGGCCCGTGCTTGAGCTCGCCGGCGGGGTACCCCTCGGCCCGCAGGTAGGCCAGTTCCTTCAGCTTCAGCGCGCCCTCCAGTGCGACCGGGTAGCCGACGTGGCGCCCAAGGAAGAAGAAGTCACGGGCGTCGGTCAGCTTGGCGGCCACGTCGTCCACGTCCCCCACCCGCTCCAGTGCCGCGGTGACGAGGCCGGGCAGCACCTCCATGGCGTTCAGCATCTCGTTGGTCTCGGGTGCCGGCTGCGTCCCGAGGATCTGGGCCAGGTACAGGCCGAGCACCTCGAGCGCGACGATCTGGGCCAGGTGGCACTTGGTTGAGGCCACGCCGATCTCGGGCCCGGCCCGGGTGTAGAGCACGCCGTCGGCCGCGCGCGCCATGGAGGAGTCGACGACGTTCGACACGACCAGCACCTTGGCGCCGAGGCGCGCCGCCTCGCGCACCGCCTCGGAGGTGTCGAGGGTCTCGCCCGACTGGGAGACGCCGACGCACAGGGTGCGCTCGTTGAGCACCGGGTCGCGGTAGCGGAACTCGCTGGCGATGTCGACCTCGACCGGCAGCTTGGCCCAGTGCTCCATGGCGTACTTCGCCACGAGCGCGGCGTGGTAGCTCGAACCGCAGGCGACGATGAACACCTTGTCGATGCCGCGCAGGTCGTCGGCGCTCAGGCGCATCTCGTCCAGAATGAGCTCGCCGCCGCGGCCGCGGCGGTCGAGCAGCGTGTCCGCCACCGCTTGGGGCTGTTCCTGCATCTCCTTGGACATGAAGTCCTCGTGGCCGCCCTTCTGCGCCGCCTCGAGGTCCCAGGTGATGGTGATCGGCTCCGGCTCGACCGGGCTGCCGTCGAGCGTGGTCACCTGCAGGGAACCCGGACGGAGCACGGCCAACTGGTCGTCGGCGAGCGCGAAGACGCGGCGCGTGTGCCCGATCAGGGCGGGGATGTCCGACGCCAGCAGGGTCATGCCGTCGTGCAGACCGAGGACGAGGGGCGTCTTGCGCCGGGAGGCCACGATGGTGTCGGGCTCGTCGGCCGAGACGACCGCGATCGAGAACGAGCCGCGCAGCCGCCGCACCATGGTCCGCGTGGCCTCGGCCAGCGACGCGCCCCCGGCCATCTCTTCCTCAATCAGGTGGGCCATCACCTCGGTGTCCGTGGCCGAGGTGAGCGTGTGCCCGCCGGCCTCGAGCTCGGCCCGCAGCTCCGCATGGTTCTCGATGATGCCGTTATGGATGATGGCGACGCGCCCGCTGCAGTCGGTGTGCGGGTGGGCGTTCTCCGCGGTGGGGCTCCCGTGGGTGGCCCAGCGGCGTGTGCCCGATGGCGGCGGCGTGCCCCCTCGGCGCGTCGGCGGTCAGCTCGGCCAGCTTCGCCACTGAGTTGGTCCCGCCGGCGGCGCGGGCCCGCCAGATGGGGCCCTCCGCCCCGTCGACCACGATGGCGATCCCCGCCGAGTCATAGCCGCGGTACTCGAGCTGGTGCAGGGCACCGAGGATGAGGGGGACGGCGTCGGCCTCGCCGGTGACGCCGATGATGCCGCACATGGAGACCCAGGCTACCTGGGACTACCTGGGTCGCTGCGGCTCGATCTGCCCCAAGGCGGCTTCGACGATGCCAGCGAGCTGGGCCGCGACGGCGTTGGCCTGGGCCTCGTCGCGCGCCTCGACCATGACGCGCACCAGCGGCTCGGTGCCGCTCGGCCGGAGCAGCACCCGGCCCTCGTGGCCGAGCTCCGCCTCGGCCACGACCACGGCCTCCCACACCTCGGTGCTGTCGGCCAGGCGCTCGGGTTGGGGGATGGGCACGTTGACCAGGCGCTGGGGCACGCGCTCGACCAGGCCACTCGACAGATCGGCCAGGGGGTGGCCGGCGCGCAGGACCAGGTCCGCCAGCGCGATCCCGGTCAGGATCCCGTCACCGGTCGTCGACAGCGAGCGGAAGATGATGTGGCCCGACTGCTCGCCTCCGAGACTCAGCCCGCCGGCGTCGAGCGCCGCCAGCACGTGGCGGTCGCCCACGTCCGTCTCGCACACCGCGATGCCGCGCTCCTCCATGGCCAGGCGGAAGCCGAGATTGGTCATGACAGTGACGGCGACCGTGTTGCCGCTGAGGCGCCCCCGCTCGGCCAGGTCGAGCGCGAAGAGGGCCAGCAGCACGTCCCCGTCGACGACGGTGCCGCTGTGATCCACGGCGATGACCCGGTCGGCGTCGCCGTCGAACGCGAGGCCGAGGTCGGCCTGGTGCTCCACGACCGCACGCGCCAGTTCGGTCGGATCGGTCGAGCCGCACTTCTCGTTGATGTTGGTTCCGTCGGGGCGGTGGTGCAGGGCCGAGACGTTGGCGCCGAGCTCGGCCAGCACCCGCGGCGCGATCTCACTGGCGGCCCCGTTGGCGCAGTCGATGATGATGCGCAGTCCGTCCAGGCGGCGGCCCTCGGTCGTGGAGATCAGGTGCTCGGTGTAGAGATCCACCGCGCCGGCGTCGGTGGTGAGGCGCCCCACCCCGTGCCCGGTGGGCCGGCGGGGCGGACCGTCCGGGTTGGCCAGGAGGGAGTCGAGCTCGCGCTCGATCTCACCCTCGACGTCAGTCGGCAGCTTCGTCCCCAGGAGGCTGAACAGCTTGATGCCGTTGTCGCCAAAGGGGTTGTGCGAGGCCGAGATGACGGCGCCGGGCGCCTTGCGGCGCTCGGCCACGGCGGCCACGCCCGGGGTGGGCAGCACCCCGAGGTCGACGACGTCGGCCCCCTCCGCGGCCAGGCCGGCCGAGAAGGCGGCCTGCAGGAGTGGGCCCGAGCGACGGGTGTCGCGGCCGACGACGAAGGTCGGGGCGGGCAGGACGCGGGCGGCGGCGCGTCCGAGGGCAAGCGCCAGTTCGGCCGTGAGCTCCTCGTTCGCAACCCCGCGCACGCCATCGGTGCCGAAGCGGGCCGGCGCCATTCGCGTCGGATCTACCGCTTGGAGTACTGCGGCGCCTTGCGGGCCTTCTTGAGGCCGTACTTCTTCGACTCCTTCTCACCGCGTCGCGGGTGAGAAGGCCCGAGCGCTTGAGCGCGCTGCGCAACTCGGGGTCGACCTCGCACAGGCTGCGGGCGATGCCGAGACGCATGGCGCCGGCCTGCCCCGAGACCCCGCCGCCGTCGATGGTCGCGTCGATGTCGTAGGACTCCGCCATGTTGGTGACCCGCAGGGGCTCGGTCACGAGCATGCGGTGCGTGGCCGAAGTGAAGTACTTCTCGAAGGGTTGCTTGTTGATGGTGATCGCGCCTTGGCCGGGGCGGAAGCGGATGCGCGCCACCGCGCGCTTGCGCCGTCCGGTGGACTGGGTCAGTGGTGTGGGCATGGCGAGGTGGTGTCCTTCCTGATGCGCGCGTGGTCAGCCGGCGCGGCGGGCCGCGGGCAGGTCGAGCGGCTCGGGCTTCTGGGCGGCGTGGGGGTGGTCGGGGCCGGCGTAGACCTGCAGCTTGGAGAGCATCTGGCGGCCGAGGGTGTTCTTGGGCAGCATGCCGCGCACCGAGCGCCGGACGAGCTCGGCTGGATGCTCCTCGAGCAGTTCGGCATAGCTCGTGGCGCGCAGGCCGCCGGGGTAGCCGCTGTGGCGGTACGCCATCTTGGCCTCGGCCTTGCCCGAGGTGAGGACGACCTTGTCCGCGTTGATCACGATCACGTGGTCGCCGGTGTCGACGTGGGGGGCGAAATAGGGACGGTGCTTGCCGCGCAGGACGGCCGCAACGGAGGAGGCCAGGCGCCCGAGGACGAGGCCGTCGGCATCGACGACGTACCAGGCCCGTGTGATCTCGGTGACCTTCGGTGAAAATGTGCGCACAAGACCGATCTTTCGCATCCGCGTGGTGAGCGAGCCGTTCCCCCCGCCATGCTTGCCCGGGGCGGGCTCAGGGCTCCCGGGGGTCCCAAGAGCCGACCTACCAGGATAGGGCCCTTGGGCAGGGGGAGCAAGCCGCCGCCCGAATGCGGTCGGAACGCGTCCGGCGGCCGGACCTCATCTCGCCCTCCGGGGCCGGCCCTACCCGGATCGCCTACCCGGATCGCCTACCCGGATCGGTAGGCCACCGAGACCAGGCACAGACCCCCGGCCGGGGCCGGCTCGGGGCCGGGCAACCGCCGGGCCGCCCGCAGGCGCTCCATGAGCCCGGCCGCGGTCAGACGCCCCTGGCCCACCTGCACCAGGCTGGCCACGAGAGAGCGGACCATCTGGTGGCAAAAGGAGTTCGCCGCGATCTCGAAGCGCAACAGCCGGGCCTCCCCGTCGGCGGCGGCGTCACTCGCCTCGGGGCCCCCGTCGATGCGCCAGCGGGCCATGGTCACCGTACGGACCAGCGGTTCGGAGCCGTCGGTCCCGGCGCGTCGGCGGCAGAAGGAGCGGAAGTCGTGGGTGCCGAGCAGCACGTCGGAGGCGGTGCGCATGGAGCCGAGATTGAGGGGGTCACGGACGTGCCAGGCCACCTGCGCCAACAGCGGGTCGGGCTCCGGAGCGTTCCACACCAGGTAGCGGTACGTACGGCCGGTGGCCGAGCGGCGGGCGTCGAATTCGGACCCGACCTCCTCGGCCCGGCGCACCACGACCGCGGGCGCCAGCTGGCGGTTGAGGGCGCGGGCCAACCCGGGCCCGTCGTAGGAGGTGGCCGGGAGGTCCACGTGGACCACCTGCCCCCGGGCGTGCACTCCGGCGTCGGTGCGGCCGGCACAGGTGAGGACCGGCGGCTCGGGCAGCCGGGCGGTGCGCCCGAGCGCCAGGCGCAAGGCCCCGGCCACGGTCGGGACCTCGGGCTGGATCGCAAAGCCCCGGAAGGCCGAACCGTCGTACGCGATCAGGAGCCGCCAGCGCTGCGTCGCAGCGCCGGCGTCGTGCCCCACAGTCAGACGAACTCGATCCGCGCCATCGGCGCGTTGTCGCCGGGGCGCGGGCCCAGCTTGAGGATGCGCGTGTAGCCCCCGGGACGGTCGGCGTAGCGGGGCCCGATCTCCTCGAAGAGCTTATGCGTCATGTCCTTGTCCCGGATGAGGGCGACCACGTTGCGCTGGTTGGCGATGCCGCCCTGGCGCGCCGCCGTGACGCACTTCTCGGCCACCGGGCGCAGTGCCTTCGCTTTGGCCTCCGTGGTCACGATCGACTCGGCCGCGATCAGCGAGGCGACCAGGTTGCCCAGCATGGACTTCTGGTGCGCCGACGAACCGCCGAGGCGGCGGCCGCGTCTGGGGGTTCCCTGCATGGCCGATCAGTCCCTCGTGCGGAGCGACAGCCCGCGCTCGTCCAGCCGCTGGACGACTTCGTCGGCCGACTTCTGGCCGAAGTTGGTGATGGCCAGGAGGTCGTCCATGGTGCGCTCGACCAGCTCGCCAATCGTGTTGATCTGCGCTCGCTTGAGGCAGTTGCGGGGCCGCTCCGACAGGTCGAGCTCCTCGATACGCAGGTCGAGGTCGGGCGAGCCACTGGTGGTCGTGCCGGTGTCGCCCAGTTCGAGTCCCTGCGGGGCCTCCTCGAGGTCAGCCACGAGCGAGACCAGGTTGCGCAGCGTGTCGCCCGCGGAGGCCAGGGCCTCGCGGGGTGAGATGGTCCCGTCGGTCTCGATGTCGAGCACGAGGCGGTCGTAGTTGGTCGACTGCTCCACCCGCACCGGCTCGATGTCGAAGGTGACGCGGTGCACCGGCGAGAAGATCGAGTCGATCGGGATGACGCCGATGGTCGAGGACTTCTTGTTCTTGTCCGCCGACGCATAGCCGCGGCCGCGTTCCACCGTCACGTCGACGGCCAGGCGCCCTTTGGCGTTGATGGAAGCGATGTGCAGGTCGGGGTTGAGGATCTCGACGTCCGCGGGCAGCTGCAGGTCGGCCGCGGTGGCGTCCGCCGGGCCGCGCACGTCGAGGCGGAGCGTCACCGGCTCGTCAGACTGCACCCGGACCAGGAGGTCCTTGAGGTTCAGGATGATGTCGGTCACGTCCT
The DNA here is from genome assembly GCA_963744225.1 of uncultured Acidimicrobiaceae bacterium. Classification (GTDB taxonomy): domain Bacteria; phylum Actinomycetota; class Acidimicrobiia; order Acidimicrobiales; family RAAP-2; genus Bog-473. Next base: position 1,293,154 of record CAVUSV010000004.1, on the reverse strand, counting down.
CCTTGACGCCGGGGAGCGTGGTGAACTCGTGCAGCGCTTCGTCGAAGCGCAGCTGGGTCACGGCGCCGCCGGGGATGGACGACAGCAACGTGCGCCGGAGCGAGTTGCCGAGCGTGGTGCCGAAGCCCGGGTCGAGCGGGCCAATGGCGAAACGCTGCCGGTTGTTCTGCTCCTCGTCGACGACTTCGACGGTCGGGCGTTGGATGATCAGCATGGTGCGTACTCCTGTTGCGTTGGGGGTCGGGCGATCTGGTGCGGGGACTACTTCGAGTAGAGCTCGACGATTAACTGCTCCTGAATGGGCTCGTCGATGTGCTCACGGAGCGGTGGGTTGAGGACGGAGACCGAGAACCCCGAGTCACCGGTCTCGAGCCACGCGGGGGTCTGGCGCTCCAAGGTGTCCAGGTTGCGGCGGACCAAGAAGTTCCCCCGGGTCGCTTCGCGCAGGACGACCTTGTCGCCCTTGCGGACGCGGTAGCTCGGGATGGTCACCCGTTTGCCGTTCACGCTGACGTGCCCGTGGCGCACGAACTGGCGGGCCTGGCGGCGGCTGGCGCCCCAACCGGCCCGGAAGACCACGTTGTCGAGGCGAAGCTCGAGGTTGCGCAGCAGGTTCTCACCGGTGATGCCGCCCTGCCGGGTGGCCTCCTCGTACATGTTGCGGAACTGCTTCTCCAAGATCCCGTAGATCCGCCGGGCCTTCTGCTTCTCGCGCAGCTGGGACAGGTACTCGGAGCCCTGCCGCATACGGTCGCGACCGTGCTCGCCGGGCGGGTAGGCGCGGCTGTGGCGGTCGGTGACCGCCTCGGAGACCGGGCACTTGAGCGAGTAGCAGCGCTCACCCTTCAAGAACAATTTGGTCCGCTCGCGCCGGCAGAGGCGGCAGACGGGACCGGTGTATCGAGCCATGGAGTGTTCCTCTTCCTCTTCGACCTAGACCCGGCGCCGCTTCTTGGGGCGACAGCCGTTATGGGGGATCGGGGTCACGTCCTTGATGCCGACGACTTCGATCCCGACCGCAGCCAGCGACCGGATGGCGGTCTCGCGGCCTGATCCGGGCCCGCGCACGAGCACGTCGACCTTGCGCACGCCGTGCTCCATGGCGCGCTTGGCACAGGCTTCGGCGGCCAGCTGGGCCGCGAACGGGGTCGACTTGCGCGATCCCTTGAAGCCGACGTTGCCGGCCGACGCCCAGGCGAGCACGTTGCCCTCGGGGTCGGCGATGGAGACGATGGTGTTGTTGAACGAGCTCTTGATGTGGGCGACGCCGTAGGAGATGTTCTTGCGCTCCTTGCGACGGGGGCGCCGGGCGCCGGGCTTGGCGGGCTTGGCCATTACTTCTTCACCTTTTTCTTGCCGGCGACGGTCTTCTTCGGGCCCTTCCGGGTGCGAGCGTTCGTATGGGTGCGCTGGCCGTGAACCGGCAGGCCCTTGCGGTGCCGGATGCCCTCGTAGCAGTTGATCTCCATCTTGCGCTTGATGTCCTGGGAGACGTCACGGCGCAGGTCACCCTCGACCCGGAAGTTCGTGTCGACATAGGCGCGGAGCTTGGCGACTTCCTCATCGGTGAGGTCGCGGACGCGCGTCGAGGCGTTCACGGCGGTCGCATCGCAGATCTGCTGCGAGAGCGTCGGGCCGATGCCGTAGATGTAGGTCAGGGAGATCTCCAGCCGCTTCTCGCGCGGGATGTCCACTCCGGAAATTCGGGCCATGCGTCGTCCTCTCCCTAGCCCTGCCGCTGCTTGTGGCGCGGGTTGTCGCAGATCACCCGGACGACACCACGTCGCCGGATGACCTTGCACTTCTCACAGATCGGCTTCACGCTTGGCCGAACCTTCACTTGACTCTCTGTCCTTACTTGTACCGATAGGTGATCCGACCCCGGTTGAGGTCGTACGGAGTGATCTCGACCTGCACCTTGTCCCCCGGAAGGATGCGGATACGGTGCATCCTCATCTTTCCCGAGCTGTGCGCCAGCACCTTGTGTCCGTTCTCCAACTCGACGCGGAACATGGCATTGGGCAGTGGCTCGACCACCGTGCCTTCCAGCACGATGGCATCTTCCTTGGGCTTGGGCAGGTGACTCTCTCCTGAGTGTTGCTTTCGTGTGCTGACCCGACCGCACCGGTGGCGCGAGGCCGGAACGGGGCGAAATCGGGCGTGGCTTCCGGGCAGTCCATCTCCGCGGAGACGAACCGAGGCCTAGAGCCAGCGAATGAGTCTACCGCATCCGGAGCCGAAATCCACCCCGACGCTCGGTTCTGCCTGGTCGGACGCCGGTTCCCCCTCGGGAGGCAGGTCCGGCGGGTCCGGCGAGGCGGCCCGCCCTGGTCAGGCTGTCACCTTACCCTCCTTCCATCCCGGGCCTCAGGTGCCGGACGCAAGCTCGGGTTCGGAACCGGGCTCGGGATCAGGCCCGACACCGGGGGTCGGCCACAGCCGGAGCGCAGCGACGGCGAGCGCGGCGCCGAGGACGTTGAAGGCCAGCCGCTCGATGACGGCGTGGCTCTCGGGCACGCCGCCGAAGGCGGTCAAGAGGACGAAGAGCACGGTGACGAAGGTGACATAGAGGCCGAAATTCACCCGATGGACCGAGAAGGCCACGGCCCCCGCCACCACCGAGATGCCCGCCAACCCGGCCGGGCCCGGGTCCAGAGCCACGAGCACCAACGTGGTCAGGGTGACGCCGACGGCCGAACCGACGACCCGCAGGACGCTGCGCCGGCGCGTGACCCCGGCGTCGGGCCGGCCAATGAAGAGGGCCGCTTCGGGTATCCAGAAGCCGTCGGTCGTGCTGAGCAGCCGGTAGAGGACCGTGGCGGCCTCCGTCACCGTCGTCAGACGCAGCGCGTGGTGGAGGAACTTCGGCTGGCGGACGCCGCGCCGCAGGATGGCCCGCGCGCTCTTCAGCCACGCCAGCCCGACCAGCCTGGTGCCGTTGCCGCCGGGGCCCTGGGTACCGGGGTGCACGCGCCTGGCCGGCACGTGGGACGCCCACCCGATCGCGGCGGCTCCGAGACCCGACGCCAGCATCCAGAGGCCGGCACGGGCCGACTCCGCGGTGGAGACGTGGAACGAGGCGGCGTAGAGGAGCGCGGTGGCCGAGGAGACACCGACCAGCGCCGCCCGCTCGCTGACGGCTGCCATCAGGCCCGACACCAGGGCCCAGGCGCCCACGAGGGGATAGATGGCCACGCCCTCGATGCCGGCGAGCGCGCCCAGGAAACCCCCGAGCCCGACGAACGCCGCGGTGGCGGCCACGATTCGGGCCCGGAACTCGTGGTCGGGTTGGTCCATGGCCATGGCCGTCAAGAAGGCACCGACCGCGCCCCAGCCGGCGGCACGGTCGTGCCCGGTGCTGATCCCGACGATCAGGGGGAGTGCGATGGCGACCGCGCACTGGAGCCCGACGGGGATCGAGACGGCCGAGGTATCGAGGTACCACAGCGACCGCTTCGGCTCCACCGGGTCGGCGCCGCTCTCCGCCACCTGGGCAAGTTAGACCGCGAGGCCAACGGAGCGTGGAACCGCGGTGCGTCGACCTACATCGGACCGCGGCGACAGCGGACCGCGGACCGCGGACCGCGGACACCTAAGCCAGCGTGAACACCTCGGGGCCGTCGGGGGTGACCGCGATCGTGTGCTCGAAGTGGGCCGACAGGCTCCCGTCGGCCGTGACCACGGCCCAGTTGTCGTCGAGCAGGACCGTCTCGGGGGAACCCACGTTGACCATCGGCTCGACGGCGAAGACGTTGCCGGTCTTGAGGGTCGGACCCCTGGTCCCGGGCCAGTAGTTGGGGACCTGAGGCTGCTCGTGCATGGCCGTCCCGATGGCGTGGCCCACGTACTCCCGCACCACGCTGAAGCCCGCCCCCTCGGCGATCTGCTGGACCGCCCGGCCGATCTCGTTGAGGGCGTTGCCTTTCGTCATCTGCTCAATCCCAGCCCACAGGCTGCGCTCGGTCACCTCGAGCAGCTTCTGGGCCTCCTTGGAGATCGCCCCGATGCCCATGGTGAAGGCGGCGTCCCCGTGATAGCCCTCGATGATCGCCCCGCAGTCGATGGAGAGGATGTCCCCCTCCTCGAGCACGTACCCGCCCGGGATCCCATGCACGATCATGGAGTTGGGCGAGGTGCAGATCACGGCCGGAAAGCCGTGGTAGCCGAGGAAGTTGGACGTGGCACCACGGCGCTGGAGGACCTCGCGGGCCACCTTGTCGAGCTCCAGCGTGGTGACGCCGGGCCGCGCGGCGGCGCGGGTCGCCTCGTGCATCTCGGCCACGACCTTGCCGGCGCGGCGCATCTTGGCCAGCTCCTCAGGGCTCCGCCTCATGACCCGTTTTCCTTCTGCCGCCGCCGCAGCTCGTCGATGGCTCCCACCACCCGCCTGGTCACCGCGTCGGGGGAACCGGTTCCGTTGATCTCTGCCAAGAGTTCGCGCTCCTTGTACCAGCTGAGCAGCGGAGCCGTCTCCTCCTCGTAGAGGTTGAGCCTGCGCTCGATGGCCTCCTCGGTGTCATCCTCCCGCTGGACCACTTCGCCGCCACAGACGTCGCAGGTCCAGTTTACGAGCGGCGGGGCCGCCGTCGAGTAGTTGCTGCCGCAGTCCACGCAGACCCGGCGCGAGGCCAGGCGCTTCATGACCAGGTTGGTCGGGACCTGCAGATCGATGACGATATCGAGGCCGAATGGATCCACGATCTTCTCCAGCACCTCGGCCTGCCCCGTCGTGCGGGGACAGCCATCGAGGACGAAGCCACGGCCGGTCGTGTCGCGCTCGGACAACCGGCCACCCACCATCTCCATGACCAGGTCGTCGGGGAGGAGGTCGCCCTTCTCCATCAACGAGGCGGCGCGCTGTCCCATCGACGAGCGGGACTTGACCTCGCTGCGCAGCATGTCTCCCGTGGAGACGTGCGGCACGACATAGTGATGCGACAGGCGGACGCATTGCGTCCCCTTGCCGGCCCCCTGCTTGCCGAGGACCACGACCCTGACCCCGGGAATCATCGCCTACTTGAGGAAACCCTCGTAGTTACGCATCATCAGCTGGCTGTCGATCTGGCGCATCGTCTCGAGCGCGACGCCCACCGAGATCAGCAACGTCGTCCCGTAGAACGGGAAGCGGTTGAGATGCCACAGCGCCATGAGCAGGGAGGGCACCACGGCCACGGAGCCGAGGAACAGGGCTCCGACCACCGTGATCCGGCTCAGGATGTGCGCGAAATACCGCTCGGTGGGCGGCCCGGGACGGATACCGGGGACGAAACCGCCCTGCTTGCGGATCAGGTCGGCCTGCTGGTGCGGGTCGAAGGCGACGTACACATAGAAGAACGTGAACATCACGATGAGCAGGAAATAGGCCGCAATGTAGAAGAGGCTGGTTGGCGTGAGGCTGTTGCGCACGAAATTCTGGAACCAGGCCCAGGGGACCACGTTGGAGAGCAGGACCGGAATGTAGAGGACCGAGCTGGCGAAGATGATCGGGATCACGCCGGACTGGTTCACCTTGAGGGGGATGTACGTGGAGCTGCCGCCGTACATTCGTCGGCCCACTACCCGCCGGGCGAAGGTGACGGGAATGCGGCGCTGTCCCTGGTCCATAAAGACGATGAACACAAGCAGGACGAGCGAGACGATGATGATGATCGTGAACTTGGTACGACCACCCTCCGCGTAAATTGCCCTGAACCCGGTGGGGATGGCGGCCACCACGTTGGCGAAGATGAGGATCGACATCCCCTGGCCGATGCCGCGCTGGGTGATCAGCTCGGCCAGCCACATCACGAACGCCGTTCCTGCGGTGAGGATCAACACCATGAAGAGGGCGAGCGGCCAGTTGAAGGTGGGGATCAGGTCGACGCTCGTGCCGAGTAGGGCGGAGTCATGTCCGTGGAAGGCGTAGACGAGTCCCGACGACTGCATGACGGCCAGCGCCACGGTGAGGTACCGCGTGGTCTGCGTGATCTTCTTCTGGCCGACGGCGCCCTGGTCCCGCCACTCCTCGAGCTTGGGGATCACCGTGGAGAGCAGCTGGATGATGATGGAGCTCGTGATGTAGGGCATGACGCCGAGGCCGAAGACGGCCAGGCGCACCAGAGCACCCCCGCTGAAGAGGTTGAGGAAACCGAGAACGCCCGACGCCGAGGCCTGGTTCTCGAGCCCCTGCAGGCGCGACCAATTGACCCCGGGCACTGGGACGTTCGCTCCGATTTGGTACAGGGCGATGACGGCCAGCGTGAAGATGACCTTGTTGCGAAGGTCCGGAACCCTGAAGATGTTGGCGAGCCGGGAGAGCATGGCCCTTCCTCTCAGTGCCTGCCCGAAGCGGTCACTAGCGGTTCATCAAGGCATTGCCCGAGGCGGGTGGGCGCCCTTGCGCAAACGGCAGCGGCACCCGCTCGACGCTACCGCCTGCGGCAGTGATGGCCGCCTCCGCTGATTTGGAGAAGGCGTGCGCTGAGACCCGGACGGGTCGGCTCAGCGACCCTTGGCCCAGGATCTTGACCAGAGCCTTGGGCCGCACCACACCAGCGTCCACCAGGCTCTGCACGGTGACCTCATCGGCGGCGAGCGCGTCGAGCGCGCCCACGTTGACCGGCGTGTACGCAACCCGGAACGGGTTGGTGAACCCCTTCAGCTTCGGGATGCGCTGCATGAGGGGGAGCTGTCCTCCCTCGAAGCCGACGGGCACGGTGTTCCGCGCCTTCTGCCCCTTTGTGCCGCGGCCTGCGGTCTTGTGGCCCTTGCCCCCGGTACCGCGACCGACCCGGCGCTTGGCCGTGGTCGCGCCCTTGGGGGGCGCCAGATCGTGAAGCTTCACTTCGAGACCTCCTCGACACGGACGAGGTGGGGCACCCGGGCGATCATGCCGCGGATCTCGGGACGATCGGGCAGCTCGTTGGACTGGCCAATGCCGCGCAGGCCCAGGGCCCGCAGCGTGCCGCGGTGCTTGGGCTTGGTGCCGATGGCCGAGCGCGTCTGCGTCACGAGCAGGTGCGACTCGCCCGTTGCCTTTTTGGTACTGGGTGCCATGGTCAACGCGTTTCCGCCGCGTACAGATCCGTCTCGCGCTTGCGCTCGCGGTAGGCCCGGAGGACGCCGCCCGGCGTCACCTCATCGGCCGCCTTGCCCCGCAGCGCGGCCACGTCATCGGGACGGCGCAGCTGCTTGAGCCCCGCGATGGTGGCGTGAGCCACGTTGATGCCGTTCGACGAGCCGAGCGACTTGGCCAGGATGTCGCGGATGCCCGCCATCTCGAGGATGTGACGAGCCGCGCCCCCGCGATGACGCCGGTACCGGGGGCCGCTGGCTTCAGCAGCACGCGCCCGGCGCCGCTCTCGCCGATGACAGGGTGCACGATCGTGCTGCCGGCCAAGGGCACCTCGAAGAGATTCTTGCGCGCCTCCTCGATTCCCTTCTGGACCGCCAGCCCGGCCTCCTTGGCCTTGCCGTAGCCGAGACCGACCTTGCCGTTGCCGTCGCCGACCACCATGAGCGCGGCGAAGGAGAATCGCCGACCGCCCTTGACGACCTTGGCCACCCGGTTCACCTTGATGGTGCGCTCTTCGTACTGTGTGTCGACCATGCTCAGAACTCCAGTCCCTCGGCTCGTGCCGCGTCAGCCAGGACGGCGACACGACCGTGGTACACGAAGCCCCCACGATCGAAGACCACTTTGGTGATCCCAGCCGCCTTGGCCCGACTCCCGAGCAGGCGGCCGACCGACTCTGCGCCCGTCACGTTACCGCCACCACCCTTGCCCAGTGACGCGCGCAGGTCCGGCTCCACCGACGACGCCGAGACCAGGGTGCGGCCGGCGGTATCGTCGATGAGCTGGGCCGAAATGTGACGGTTCGACCGGTGCACGGCCAGCCGGGGGCACTCGGCCGTCCCGCTCACCTTGGTGCGCACGCGCTCGTGGCGCCGGAGGCGCAGGCGGGTGCGGTCGCTCGTGCGTGCCATTACTTCGCTGCCTTTCCGGCCTTGCGCAGTACTCGCTCGTTGGCGTAGCGCACGCCCTTCCCCTTGTACGGCTCGGGCTTGCGCAGCTTGCGGATGTCGGCGGCCACCTGGCCGACCTTCTCCTTGTCGATGCCCTTGACAATGATGCGCGTCGGAACGGGCACCTCGAAGGTGATGCCCTCGGGCGCGTCAACCAACACCGGGTGCGAGAAGCCGAGTGCCAACTCGAGCGCGCCCGGACCCTTCGCCGTGGCGCGGTAACCCACGCCCACGATCTCGAGTTCCTTCGTGAAGCCATCGGTCACGCCCGAGACCATGTTGGCCACGAGCGAGCGCGACAGGCCGTGCAGGGCACGGTGCCGGCGCTCGTCGTCGGGCCTGGTGACCAGGAGCGTCTCGCCCTCTTGGGCAATGGTGATGCCCTCGGGGAGCTGGCGCTCCAGGCTGCCCTGGGGTCCCTTGACGTTCACCGTGGGCCCAGTAACCGTGACGGTGACGCTGGAGGGAACAGCGATGGGCGAACGGCCGACGCGCGACATCAGGCCTCCCCTCGCGTGCGGGCGGTGCGGGTCACCGGACTACCAGACATGGCACAACACCTCGCCGCCCAGATGCTTGCGCCGCGCCTCAGTGTCGGTCAAGAGCCCCTGGCTGGTGGAGACGACGGCCACGCCCATGCCACCGAGCACGCGCGGCATGCCGTCGGCGCGGGCGTAGATGCGCAGGCCTGGCTTGGACACACGCTTGATTCCGGCGATGGTCCTCGTGCGGTCACCGGAGTACTTCATGACGATCTCGAGCGTGGTGCCGGGCTTGCCTGTGTTGGGCTCGACCTTGTAGCCCGCGATGAAGCCCTCTCGCTCGAGGACGGACGCGAGGGACTCCTTGAGCTTGGAGCCGGGCATGCGCACGGTGTCGAACATGGCCGAGTTGGCGTTGCGGATCCGGGTGAGCATGTCCGCGATGGGGTCAGTCATCGTCATGGCGGCCTACCAGCTTGCCTTTGTGACGCCCGGCACCTCGCCCGTGTGCACCATGACACGCAGGCAGATGCGGCACAGCCCGAACTTGCGGTAGACGGCCTTGGGCCGCCCGCACCGCTGGCACCGGGTGTATCCCCGCACCTTGAACTTGGGAGTGCGCTGCTGCTTCTCGATCAAAGCCTTCTTCGCCATGTTGCTACCGGGTCTCCTGTCGGAACGGAAAGCCGAACGCTGCCAGGAACGCCCGTCCTTCCTCGTTGGTACGGGCGGTCGTGACGATGGTGATGTCCATGCCGCGGGTCGTGTCGATCTTGTCGTAGTCGATCTCGGGGAAGATGAGCTGCTCGGTCACCCCGAAGGTGTAGTTGCCGTGGCCGTCGAACGACCGGGGCGAGAGGCCTCGGAAGTCGCGGATGCGGGGGATGGCGAGACTGAGCAGCCGGTCGAAGAACTCCCAGGCCCGGTCGCCGCGCAGCGTCGCCTTGACCCCGATGCTCTGCCCTTCGCGCAATTTAAAGCCGGCGATCGACTTCTTGGCCCGGGTGACGATCGGCTTCTGGCCGGTGATGGTCTCGAGGTCGCGCTGGGCCCCCTCAATGAGCGAGGCCTGCTGGGTGGCACGCCCCACGCCCATGTTGATGACGATCTTCTCCAGGCGGGGCACTTCCATGACGTTGCCCAGGCCCAGCTCGTCCTTGAGCCGGTCCCGCACGTCAGTCAGGTAGCGCTCCTTGAGCCGGGGACGCACCGGTGCGCTCGTGGTGCTCACAGGACTCCCCCACACTTCTTGCAGACGCGGTACTTTCTCGCCGTCGGCCTCGAAGCGGTACCCGGCCCGGGTGGGCTTGTCGCAGCTCTTGCAGACGAGGGCCACCGTCGAGACGTGGACGGGCATGAACTTGTCGATGACGCCACCCTGCTGGCGTCGCCCGCGTCGGCTTGGCGTGGCGCTTCGCCACGTTGACGCCCTCGAGGATGACGCGCTCGCGGGTGGGGATGGCGCGCACCACCTCGGCCTTTTTGCCCTTGTCCTTCCCGGACAGGACAATCACCTGGTCTCCCTTGTGGATTCGCATTTAGAGCACCTCCGGAGCGAGCGACACGATGCGCATGAAGCGCTTGTCGCGCAGCTCGCGGCCGACGGGCCCGAAGATGCGGGTCCCGCGCGGCTGTTGTTGGTCGTTAATGAGCACGGCGGCGTTCTCGTCAAAGCGGATGTAGCTGCCGTCCGGGCGCCGCTTCTCCTTCTTGGTGCGGACGACCACGCACTTGACGACGTCGCCCTTCTTGACGGCTGCACCGGGAATGGCATCCTTGACGGTGGCCACGAAGACGTCGCCGATGCTGGCGTAGCGCCGGCGCGACCCGCCGAGCACGCGGATGCAGAGCACCTCGCGTGCGCCAGAGTTGTCGGCCACCCGCAGCCGGGATTCCTGCTGAATCATCGGGCCCGCTCCAGCACTTCGGTCAGGCGCCAGCGCTTCAGCTTGGACAGCGGCCGGGTCTCCTGCACCCGGACCCGGTCGCCCACCTTGGCGCTGTCCTCGGCGTCGTGGACGTAGAGCTTCTTCGTGCGCTGCACCGTCTTGCCGTACTTGGGGTGGCGGACCCGCTCGACGACCGCCACGACCACGGTCGCGGCCATGGCGTCGGAGACCACGATCCCCTCGCGCACCTTGCGGCGGTTGGGGCGCGCTCCGTCTTCCTCCGTCGCCGGCCCGGTGGCCGCAGGGGCGACGGTGGCCGGTGCAGAGGCGTCCGCGGGCGGCAACTCGTGCGCCGCTTCCGCCTCGACGGCCTCGAGGGCCCGCGCTGCGTCCTCGGCTGCCGCCTCGGCGCGTCCTCCGGCGCTTCGTTCACATTGCCTTCGTTCTGCGGGGTCTCGTCGGCCATCAGGCCTCATCCTCTTCGTCGTGGTCTCGGACGCCGGTCTCAGCGTCCAGGTGGTCGTGATCGTGGACGTCGCCCGCCGCCCGCCTCCGCCTCCGCAGCGGCTGCCTTGCGCGGCGCGCCTTCTCCTCCCGCTCGGCGTCCTCGGCCGCGAGATTCGCCCGGGCGGCCTCGTGCTGGGCCGCCGTCGGGGCCACGTAGGCGCCCTCGGCCTCGAGGATCTCCCGCCCCCGCAGCACGGTCAGCATGCGGGCCACCTCGCGGCGGACCTGGCCGATGCGGGACGGGTTGTCCAGCTGGCCGGTGGCCAACTGGAAGCGCAGGTTGAACAGCTCGCGGCGCGACTCGCCCAGGCGCGAGGCCAGTTCGTCGCCGTCGAGCATGGAGAGGTCGTGCGCAGTCGGCATCAGACCGCCACCTCCGCGTGGCCGTGGGTGCCGGGGCGCACCACGAAGCGCGCCTTGAAGGGCAGCTTCTGAATGGCGCGCTCCATGGCGGCACGGGCCAGCTCCTCTTCGACGCCCGCCAGCTCGAAGAGCACGCGGCCGGGGTGGACGACGGCGACCCAGAGCTCGGGGTTGCCCTTGCCCGAGCCCATGCGGGTCTCGGCTGGCTTCTGGGTCACCGGCTTGTCCGGGAAGACCCGGATCCAGACCTTCCCGCCACGCTTCACGTGGCGGGTCATGGCGATACGGGCGGCCTCGATCTGGCGGGCGGTGAGCCAGCCGGGCTCCAGCGCCTGGATCCCGAAGTCACCGAACGTCACCGAGGTGCCGCCCTTGGCCGCTCCCGTGAGCCGGCCCCGCTGTGTCTTGCGGTGCTTGACCTTCTTGGGCATCAACATCTCAGTCCGACTCCCTGCGGAAGTGCGGCGCCTCGTGGTGCTGGTGACGGTTCTGGCGCTCCATCTCCTCGTCCTGGGTCAGCTGGCGCTCCAGTTCGTCGGGCTCGGTCGGCGAGGGCAGCAGGTCGGCCACCGGCGCCTCGGCCTCCTCCTCGACCTCCTCTTCGCCTCCGACCCTCTCGAGCGGCACTCGGTCTTCGGCCTCGGCCGGCGGCCACCCGGCGGCACCGGCGCCTCGACCACTTCTCCTCGACGGCTCGTCCTCCGCGATGTCCCCGTCCTGCTCGCCTGTCGTCGGAAGTCCTCGGCGCGGCGGCGGCCACCGCCGGCCGTGATGAGCCGACGCGGGCCGCCCTGGCCCGACGTCTCGCCCACGGCCATGGCCGCCTCGCGGGTGATCTTGTCCTCGATGGAGACCTTGTAGGGCAGGATGTCGCCCTTGTAGATCCATACCTTCACGCCGACCCGGCCCGACGTGGTACGGGCCTCGCGGAAGCCGTAGTCGATGTCGGCCCGCAGGGTGTGCAGCGGCACGCGACCCTCGCGGTACTGCTCCTTGCGGGACATCTCCGAGCCGCCCAAGCGACCAGAGCACTGCACCTTGATGCCCTGGGCGCCGGCCTTCTGCACGGTCTGGATGGCCCGCTTCATGGCCCGCCGGAAGGCCACCCGGCGCACGAGCTGGTCGCAGATGCCCTGGGCGATCAGCGCGGCATCGAGCTCGGGCTGCTTGATCTCCTGGATGTTGAGCTGAATCCGGTTCTGCAGCCCGGTGATCTCCTCGAGGTGCTTCTTCAGCCGGTCCGCCTCCGCGCCGCGGCGGCCGATGACGATGCCCGGGCGGGCGGTGTGGATGTCGACGCGCAGGCGGTCGCGGGTGCGCTCGACCTCGATCCGGCTGACCGCCGCGGCCTCGAGCTGCTTCGTCAGGTAGTCGCGGATCTTCCAGTCCTCGACGACGAACTCGCGGTAGTGACGCTCCTCGAACCAACGGGACTTCCAGTCGGTCGTGATCCCGAGCCGGAAGCCGTAAGGGTTTACCTTCTGGCCCATCTACTCAGTCCTCGCTCTTCTCGTCCGTGCCGGCGTCGGCCGACTCCTCGGCGGCCGCCGATCCTCGTCGGCTTCGTCCTCGTCCACAGCCCCGTCGGCTGTGTCCGCCTCGGTCACTTCGGGCTCGGCGTCGGCCGCTGGCCTCGGCCACGCCTGGTCGTGAGTCCTCGTCGGCGTCCGCCGCCTCGGCCGCCGGCCTCCTGCTCCGCAGCGGCCGCGGCCTGGGCGGCCCGGCGGCGCGACAGGCGGCCAGACAGGTCGGCCCGGCGCCGTGAGGAGTCGACCCGGCGGGACCGGTTGGCGCTGACTGCCTCCATGCGCCGCCGGCGCAGCTCCAGCTGATCGGCCGGCAGCCGGCTCACGATGATGGTGATGTGGCAGGTCCGCTTGCGGATCCGGGTCGCCCGGCCGCGGGCCCGGGGCCGCCAACGCTTCAGGGTCGAGCCCTCGTCGGCGTAGCAGGCCGAGACGTAGAGCTCCTCGGGGTTCTGCTAGTCGTTGTGGGCCGCGTTGGCCACCGCCGAAGTGCAGGACCTTTCCGATGATCTCGGCCGCCTCGCGCTCGGTGCCGCCGAGGATCTCGGCGGCGCGCTGGACGTCCTGGCCGCGGATCAGGTCGAGGACCTGGCGTGCCTTGGAGGCGGACATCCCGCAGTAGCGGTGCACCGCCCGCGTCCCGGGGCGCTCGTTGGTCTTGGTTGCCGTCATCGACGTGCGCCGCGCTCCTGGCCGGCGTGGTAGCGGAAGGTGCGCGTCGGGCGAACTCGCCGAGCTTGTGGCCGACCATCGATTCGGTCACGTAGACCGGGACGTGCCGGCGGCCGTCGTGCACGGCGATGGTGTGCCCGACCATGTCGGGGATGATCGTGGAGCGGCGGGACCAGGTCTTGATGACCTTCTTATCCCCGCTCGAGTTCAGGACGTCCACCTTCTTCAGCAGGTGGTCGTCCACGAATGGTCCTTTTTTCAGGCTACGCGGCATGGCTCCTCAATCCCTCGCCTACCGCCGCGCGCCGCGGGTGCGGCGCCGGCGGACGATCATCGAATTGGACTTCTTGTTGCGGGACCTCGTGCGGCCCTCGGGCTTGCCCCACGGAGAGACCGGGTGCCGTCCACCGGAGGACTTGCCCTCGCCCCCGCCCAGGGGGTGATCCACCGGGTTCATGGCCACGCCACGCGTCTGCGGGCCGCTTGCCCTTCCAGCGGTTGCGTCCGGCCTTGCCGATCTTGACCAGCTCCGCCTCGGCGTTGCCGACGACGCCGAGGGTGCCGCGGCAGTCGATGGAGACACGCCGCATTTCGGTGGAAGGGAGGCGCAAAGTGGCGAAGGCCCCCTCCTTGGCCACCAGCTGCACGCTCATGCCGGCGCCGCGGGCCATCTTGCCGCCGCCGCCGGGACGCAGCTCGACGTTGTGGATGGTCGAGCCGACCGGGATGTAGCGCAGCGGCAACGCGTTGCCGGGCCGGATGTCGGCGCCCTGACCGCTCTGCAGTTTGTCGCCCACCTTCACACCGGCCGGGGCCAGGATGTAGCGCTTTTCGCCGTCGAAATAGTGCAGCAGCGCGATGCGAGCGTTTCGGTTCGGGTCGTACTCGATCTCCGCCACCTTGGCCGGGATCCCGTCCTTGGTGCGGCGGAAGTCGATGATCCGGTACTGCTGCTTGTGGCCGCCACCGCGATGGCGCGCCGTCTTGCGCCCGTAGGCATTGCGCCCGCCGCTCGACGGGTTGGGCGCGAGCAGGCGCTTCTCCGGGCGGTCGCGGGTGATCTCGGAGAAGTCCGAGACGGTCTGGAAGCGCCGTCCGGGGCTGGTTGGCTTACGTGAGCGAAGTGGCATAGCGATTCCTGATCAGCGATCGAAGAGGTCGATGGAGTCGTCGGGGTGCAAGGTGACGATGGCGCGCTTGGTGTCGGGGCGCTTGCCTTTCACGTTGGTGCGCCGATTGCGCGTGGCCTTGCCCTTGCGGTTGAGCGTGTTGACGTTGGTCACCCGCACGCCGAAGGCTTGCTCGACGGCGTGGCGCACCTCGATTTTGGTGGCCCGGGGGTCCACGATGAAGACGTAGACGCTCTGGTCCATGAGGGCGTAGCTCTTCTCGGACACAACGGGGCGGATCAGCACGGACATGGCGTCACGCATCGGCCTTGCCCTCCTCGCTGCCTCATCTGATTCGAGTGCGCCTCGGCGTCCGGCGTGGCCTCCGCCTTCGCCCGCTTGTTCGCCCGCCTTGCTTGGCCGGCGCAGCCTCGTCGGCGTCCTCAACTGGCTCGGCTCGTCACCCGGTACGACCTCTTCGGTCGCCGCCGCCGCTGCCGGCTTCTCTGCCTTCGCCGCCTTGTCGGCCTTTCCTGCCGTCGCCGCCTTCGGCGCCGCCGACGTCTCGGTCGCCTCGCTCTCCTCGATCACGTGAGTCCCCGAGAACTGCGACACGGCCGACGGCAGCGTGCGGTCGGAGAAGAGCAGCCAGTCGGCCCGCAGCACGTCGTGCGCCGAGAGCTCGGCGAAAGTCGTCGTCTGGGCCGGGGGAGGTTGGCGAAGGAACGCTCGACGTCCAACTCGTCGTGCGCGAGCACGATGAGGACCGTGCCCGTCAACCTGAGCTTGCGCAGAATCGTGACGGCGTCCTTGGTCTTAGGGGCAGCGATCGTCCATTCGTCGATAACGGCGACCCGCCCGATCTCGGCCCGGTCACTCAGCGCCGAGAGCAAGGCCAGACGGACCATCTTCTTGGGCGTGCGCTGCGCGTAGCTGCGCGGCTTGGGTCCGAGGGCCACGCCCCCGCCGCTCATCGACGGCGAGCGACTGTTCCCTGGCGGGCCCGCCCCGTTCCCTTCTGGCGGAAGGGCTTGGCGCCGCCACCGCGCACCTCCGCCCTGGTCTTGGTGGACTGCGTCCCTGCCCGGGCGGCGGCCAGTTGGGCGGTCACGACCTGGTGCAGCACGGCTGGGTTGGGCGCGAGCCCGAAGATCGTCGGCTCCAGGTCGACCGTCCCGAGGTCGTGCCCGGCCGCGTTGCGCCGGGTCGCCGTCCGGGTCACCGGTGCCGGGCGGTCCTTCTGATCGTGTGGCGCAGCACCGTGCCGGACCGCGTCGTCGTGGCGCTCGCCGTCATCGCGCTCTCCCGGCCTTGGACGGCGCCTTGACCGAGTTGCGCAGGACCACCACACTGCCCCGGGCTCCGGGTACGGCCCCCTTGACCAGCACGAGCTCGCGCTCGGCGTCGGCCGAGACCACCTCGAGGTTCAGCGCCGTCACCTGGGAGCCGCCCATCTGGCCGGCCATGCGCGTGCCCTTGAACACGCGCGAGGGCGTAGCGCAGGCGCCGATGGCGCCGGGCACGCGGTGGCTGCGGTGGTTTCCGTGCGAGGCGCCCTGGCCCTTGAAGTTGTGGCGCTTCATGCCGCCGGCGAAGCCCTTGCCCTTGCACACCGCGATCGCGTCGACCCGCTCGCCGGCCTCCCACAAGTCGGCGGCCAACTCCTGGCCGACCGTGTAGTCGGCCACGTCGTCGAGGCGCAGCTCGACCAGCGCCCGTCCCGGGTTCACCCCGGCCTTGGCGTAGTGCCCGATCTGTGGCTTGGTGAGGGTCGAGTTGCGTCGGAAGCCCCAGGTCACCTGCAGGGCGGCGTAGCCGTCGGTCTCGGGCGTCTTGACCTGGACCACGCGCACGGGCGCGACCTTCAGCACCGTCACCGGTACGGCGCGGTTCTGGTCGTCCCAGACCTGGGTCATGCCGACTTTCTCGCCGACGATCGCCTTGCTTGCCACGTGTCCTCTTTCTCCCTGCGCTCGTGGGTTTCCCGTGCGCATGCCAACGCTCCGCCCGGGAAACCCGAGCGGAGCGCTCGAATGGTTCGGCGTGAGGTCCCGACCGGAGCCGGCGATCACGCACGTCTGTTGTCGGCGGCAGCACCGCAGTGCCGCTCTTTTCGCCTCTGAGCCGCCCGATTGGGCGGCTCGCGACGTTACACCATGGGCCTCCCCCCCTGCCAGGCGTCCGGCGGGGAGGTGGGGCCGTCCGGCCGTCAGGCCGTCTGGATCTTGATCTCGATGTCCACGCCCGCCGGCAGGTCGAGCCGCTGGAGCGAGTCGACCGTCTTGGGCGTGTGCTCGACGATGTCGACCAGGCGCTTGTGGACCCGCATCTCGAAGTGCTCGCGCGAGTCCTTGTACTTGTGGGGCGACCGGATCACCGTATAGCGGTGCTTGTCGGTCGGCAGCGGGACCGGCCCGAGCACCTTGGCCTGGGTCCGGAGCACCGTCTGGACGATCTTCTCCGTCGACTGGTCGAGGATCTCGTGGTCGTAGGCCTTCAGCCTGATGCGGATCTTCTGCTTCGGGCCGTCGGCCATGTGTCGCGTGCCTGCTCTCGTTCGCTCGGTGTGGTTACTTGAGGATCTCGTCGACCACGCCGGAGGCCACGGTGCGGCCACCCTCGCGGATGGCGAAGCGCAGGCCCTTGTCCATGGCGATGGGCTTGCCCAGCTCGACCGTCATTTTGGTGTTGTCGCCCGGCATGACCATCTCGGTGCCCTCGGGCAGCGTGATGGTGCCCGTCACGTCCGTGGTGCGGAAGTAGAACTGCGGGCGGTAGTTGGTGAAGAACGGCTTGTGGCGGCCGCCCTCCTCCTTGTTCAGCACGTAGACCTCGGCGGTGAACTCCGTGTGCGGCGTGATGGAGCCGGGCTTGCACAGCACCTGGCCGCGCTCGACGTCCTCCTTCTTGGTGCCTCGCAGCAGGGCGCCGATGTTGTCGCCGGCGCGGCCCTCATCGAGCAGCTTGCGGAACATCTCGACGCCGGTCACCGTCGTCTTCTGGGTGGGGCCAGGCCGACGATCTCGACTTCCTCGCCCACCTTGATGATCCCCTGCTCCACCTTGCCGGTCACGACCGTGCCCCGGCCGGTGATGGACATGACGTCCTCGACCGGCATGAGGAAGGGCTTGTCGACGTCGCGCTCGGGCTCGGGGATGTAGGAGTCGACCGCGTCCATCAGCTCGACGATCTTCTCGCTCCACTCGGGGTCGCCCTCCAGGGCCTTCAGGGCGCTGACCCGGACGATCGGGGTGTCGTCGCCGGGGAAGTCGTAGGCGGTCAGGAGCTCGCGTACCTCCAGCTCGACCAGCTCGAGCAGCTCCTCGTCGTCGACCATGTCGGCCTTGTTGAGCGCCACCACGATGTAGGGCACGCCCACCTGGCGGGCCAGCAGCACGTGCTCGCGGGTCTGGGGCATGGGGCCGTCGGCGGCGGAGACCACCAGGATGGCGCCGTCAATCTGGGCGGCGCCGGTGATCATGTTCTTGATGTAGTCGGCGTGGCCCGGCATGTCGACGTGCGCGTAGTGGCGCTTGTCCGTCTCGTACTCGACGTGCGCGATCGTGATCGTGATGCCGCGCTGCTTCTCCTCGGGCGCCTTGTCGATGTCGTCGAACTTGGTGAACGAGGTGTTGGGGTTGCGTCTCGGACAGCACCCTCGTGATGGCAGCCGTCAGCGTGGTCTTGCCATGGTCGATGTGACCCATCGTCCCGACGTTCACATGTGGCTTGGTGCGCTCGAACTTCTGCTTGGCCATCGCCTCGCTACTCCCTGCTCCTGGTCGGGGCCACTGTGGCCCCGACGCTCTGTCTCTTTCTGCGATCTGTGCGCGTCCCGGGTACCCGGACCCGGTCCGGACCTACTCCCCGTGGGCCCGGGCGATGATTTCCTTGGAAATCGACTCCGGAACCTGGTTGTACGAATGGAACTGCATCGTGTACGTGGCGCGACCCTGGGTGCGCGAACGCAGGTCGGTAGAGTAGCCGAACATATCGGCGAGTGGGACAAGCGCCCTGACGACGTGGCTGGTCCCCTGCTGGTCCATGCCCTCCATCCTCCCGCGCCGGGAGGAGAGGTCGCCGGTGACCGCGCCCACGAATTCGTCGGGCACCGTCACCGTCACCTCCATGACGGGCTCGAGCAGCACGGGGCTGGCCGCCCGCAGCGCCTTCTTGATCGCCATGGAGCCGGCGATCTTGAAGGCCATCTCGGAGGAGTCGACGTCGTGGTACGACCCGTAGGTGAGGGTCACCCGGACGTCGACCGTGGGGTAGCCGGCCAGGATGCCCGAGGTCAGCGCCTCTTGGATCCCGGCGTCGACCGAAGAGATGTACTCCTTGGGAATCACGCCGCCGCTGATCTTGTCGATGAACTCGTAGCCGCCCCCGGGCCCGGTGGGCTCTGCGCTGATGACCACGTGTCCGTACTGGCCCCGGCCGCCGGTCTGGCGGATGTAACGCTCCTCGATCTTCTCGACCGGCTTGCGAATGGTCTCGCGGTAGGCCACCTGCGGCTTGCCCACGTTGGCGTCGACGGAGAACTCGCGCAGCATGCGGTCGACCAGCACCTCGAGGTGCAGCTCGCCCATGCCCGAGATCACGGTCTGGCCCGTCTCCTCGTCCGAGCGGACGCGGAAGGTGGGGTCCTCCTCGCTCAGCGCGTAGAGGGCGCGCGACAGCTTGTCCTGGTCGGCCTTGGTCTTGGGCTCGACGGCCACGTGGATGACCGGCTCGGGGAATTCGAGCGCCTCGAGCACGATCGGGCGCTGGGGGTCACAGAGCGTGTCGCCCGTCGTGGTGTTCTTCATCCCGACGATGGCCATGATGTCGCCGGCGAAGATGGCGTCCTTATCCTCGCGGTGGTTGGCGTGCATCTGGAGGATGCGGCCGACCCGCTCCTTCTTGTCCTTTGTCGAGTTGAGGAGCGACGATCCCTTCTGCAGCGTGCCCGAGTACACCCGGATGTAGGTGAGCTTGCCCACGAAGGGGTCGGTCATGATCTTGAATGCGAGGGCGGAGAAGGGCTCGGCGTCATCAGCCTTGCGCTCCTCGATCTCTTCGGTCTTGTTCGGCTTGTGTCCCTCCGTGGGCGGCAGGTCGAGCGGGCTGGGCAGGTAGTCGACAACGGCGTCGAGCATGGGCTGGACGCCCTTGTTCTTGAAGGCCGACCCGCACAGCACCGGGACGACGGCGGCAGCCAGTGTCGCCGTGCGCAGGGCGCGGCGCAGGTCGTCGGCCGTGATGGGCTCCTCGGCCAGGTACTTCTCCATGATCACGTCGTCGAAGTTGGACACCACGTCGATGAGCTGATGCCGGGCGTCCTCGGCATCGGCCGCCAAGTTCTCGGGGATGTCGAGGGTCTCCCATTCCTCGCCCATGTCCGAGGACCACACGAGGGCCTTCTCCTCGAGGAGGTCGATGACGCCCTTGAACTCGGACTCGACCCCGATGGGGAGTTGGATCACGGCCGGCAGCGCGTCGAGGCGGTCGCGGATCATCTGCACCGTGCGCTCGAAGTCGGCGCCGATGCGGTCCATCTTGTTGACGAAGCAGATGCGCGGCACGTTGTACTTGTTGGCCTGGCGCCACACCGTCTCGGTCTGGGGCTCCACCCCGGCGACGGCGTCGAAGACGGCGACCGCCCCGTCGAGGACACGCAGAGAGCGCTCCACCTCGACGGTGAAGTCGACGTGGCCCGGGGTGTCGATGATGTTGATCCAGTGGTCGTGCCAGCTGGTGGTCGTGGCGGCCGAGGTGATCGTGATGCCGCGCTCTGCTCCTGGATCATCCAGTCCATGGTGGCGGCACCCTCGTGCACCTCGCCGATCTTGTAGTTGCGGCCGGTGTAATAGAGGATGCGCTCGGTCGTGGTGGTTTTGCCCGCGTCGATATGGGCCATGATCCCGATATTGCGGGTCTTGGCGAGGGGGAAATCGCGCTTTGCGGTGGCGTCAGCCATGGTGCGGTGTGGTCCTTGTGGAGGGTGGGGCGGTGCGGGGCGGGGCTCCGCTACCAGCGGTAGTGGGCGAAGGCGCGGTTGGACTCCGCCATCTTGTGCATGTCTTCGCGGCGCTTCACCGAGGCCCCGATGTTGTTCGAGGCGTCGAGGATCTCGCCGGCCAGGCGCTCGGCCATGGTCTTCTCCCGGCGCTGGCGCGAGTACGTGGTCAACCAGCGGATGGCCAGCGTGGTCGCGCGACGGGGCCGGACCTCGACGGGCACCTGGTAGGTGGCGCCGCCGACGCGGCGCGACTTGACCTCGACTTCGGGGCGCGTGTTCTCGACGGCGCGCTTGAGGGCGGACACCGGGTCGCCGCCCGACTTCTCCTGCACCTGCTCGAGGGCGGTGTAGACGATGCGCTCGGCCAGGGTGCGCTTGCCCCGCGAGAGGATCTTGTTGACGAACTGGGTCACGAGGACCGAGCGGTAGACGGGGTCCGGGGCGAGCTCCCGGCGAGTGGCGGGTCCATTGCGGGGCATCCCTATGACTCCTTCTTGGCGCCGTAGCGGCTGCGGGCCTGGCTGCGCTCGCGCACGCCCGAGGTGTCGAGCGCGCCGCGCACGACCTTGTAACGCACGCCTGGTAGGTCCTTCACGCGGCCGCCACGGACGAGGACGATGGAGTGCTCCTGGAGGTTGTGGCCGACACCGGGGATGTAGGCGGTGATCTCGACGCCCGAGGAGAGCCGGACGCGGGCCACCTTGCGGAGAGCCGAGTTGGGCTTCTTGGGCGTGGTCGTATAGACGCGGGTGCACACCCCCCGCCGTTGGGGCGCCCCCCTCAGTGCGGGGGTCTTGGTCTTGGTCACCTTGGCCTGCCGTCCCTTGCGGACGAGCTGGGCGATTGTGGGCACGCGCTACCTCTCGATACAAAAAATGTGGTCCCTTGTGCTGGCGCTCGCGCGCCGGCCGAAGCCGCACAAGGCAGGAAGTCAATGATAGCGGCTACCTGGGGGTCCGACAATCGCGGTGGACCCGAGTTCTGGCCCGGAGCCACCCCTGTTCCTGTCCGTCGGATTTTGGGTGCTGCCCCGGGTCGTGTCCGCCCCGGACGGGGCGGCCGCCCGACCCTTTTTCAGACTATCAACCACTTTGTGCATAGTTTTCGAAAGACATGGCGGGGTCGGTCCAGGTGGTCGGTCGGGTCCGCCGGAGAGGGGCGGCCGGAGGGGGGCGGCGAGCAACCCTTTTCAAACTATCAACCACTTTGTGCATAGTTTTGGAAGAGGCGGGTCGCCGGCGGGCGGAATGGACGGACGGGTGGGCCAGTGCGGTGGAGCCGCCCGGGGCCTGCGCTCCCCCGATCCCTCCCCTAGCCGGACCGGGAATTTTCCGACGGGAATCGGACCGGTGACCCGTCCGTTCGGCGTGCTGCACCAATTTCGGGCTCTCTCACGGAGCGTTAGCCTCCAGGCATGGAACACTCCATGGCCGAACGCCTGGCCGACCTGGCCGAACGCAAGAATGAGGCGCTGCACGCGGGAAGCCCGAGGGCGGTCGAGCGCCAGCACGCCAAAGGGAAACTGACCGCCCGGGAGCGAATCGAGTACCTGCTCGACGATGGCTCGTTCCAGGAGCTCGACATGCTGGCCCGGCACCGGGCCCACGGCATGGGCCTCGAGGACAACCGGCCCTACACCGACGGCGTGGTCACCGGCTTCGGCACTATCGACGGGCGGCGGGTCTGTATCTTCAGCCAAGACTTCACCGTCTTCGGTGGCGCGCTCGGCGAGGTGTTCGCCGAGAAGATCCACAAGGTGATGGACCTCGCCGCGTCGACCGGCGTTCCCATGATCGGCCTCAATGACGGGGCTGGAGCGCGCATCCAGGAGGGCGTGGTCTCACTGCACTCCTACGGGGGGATCTTCCACCGCAACGTGACGGCGTCGGGCGTCATCCCGCAAATCAGCGTGATCCTTGGTCCGTGCGCCGGTGGCGCCGTCTACTCGCCGGCCATGACCGACTTCATCTTCATGGTGCAGGGCACCTCGCACATGTTCATCACGGGCCCCGACGTGGTGAAGACGGTCACGGGCGAGGACGTCACCCTCGAGGAACTCGGTGGCGCAATGAGCCACGCCACCAAGTCCGGGGTGGCCACGTTCGTCGCACCCGACGAGAAGGCTTGCCTCGACGAGGTTCGCCACCTCCTGTCGTTCCTCCCGTCGAACAACCTCGAGGAGCCGCCGCTCGAGCCGACCGACGACGAACCCGACCGCGCCGTGACCGAACTGATCGACTTCCTGCCGACATCGCCCAACCAGCCCTACGACATGAAGCGGGTCATCACGGCGGTTGTCGACGACGCGGAGTACCTCGAGGTGCACCGCCACTGGGCCATGTCGATCACCTGCGGCTTCGCCCGGATGAACGGCCGCGTCGTCGGCATCGTGGGCAACCAGCCGGCCGTGTTGGCCGGTGTGCTGGACATCGACTCGTCGGAAAAGGCATCGCGCTTCGTGCGCACTTGCGACGCCTTCAACATCCCGCTCCTGACCTTCGTCGACGTGCCGGGCTTCATGCCCGGCACCGACCAGGAGTACGGCGGGATCATCCGGCACGGTGCCAAGCTGCTCTACGCCTACTGCGAGTCGACCGTGCCGCGTATCCAGATCATCACGCGGAAGGCCTACGGCGGGGCCTACGTGGTCATGAACTCCAAGTCCATCGGCGCCGACCTTGCATTCGCCTGGCCTTCGGCCGAGCTCGCGGTCATGGGCCCCAACGGCGCCGTCGAGATCGTCTACCGCCGCGAGCTCGCCGAGGCGGCCGACCCGGCGCGACGCCGAGCGGAGCTCATCGATGAGTACACCGAGCGCTACGCCAACCCCTACATCGCGGCCGAGCGCGGCTACATCGACGACGTGATCTCGCCGGCCGACACGCGCGCTGTCATCTGTCGCAGCCTCGACATCCTGGCGTCCAAGCGCGAGGAGCTGCCGCATCGCAAGCACGGCAACGTGCCGCTGTGACGTTGCGCGTCGACCCCGCGCAGCTCTCCCTGCGCGAGCGACCCGCACCCGATCCCGCCGTTCTCGCTGCCATCACCGCCGCGGTGCAGCTGGCGTGGCCCCGCCCGGCACCGCCCGACGCGGAGGACCCGGTGCACAAGCCCTGGCGCTTCAGCGGGCGCTGGTGGCACAAGCCCGTGCCGATGCGGCGCGGCCGCCCCTGAGCAGGCCGCTGACCGTCTACGTCGACGACTGGCGCCAACCGGCCACGGTGCGCGACCGGACCGACCGTTGGTCGCACCTGCTGGCCGACGACCCCGAAGAACTCCACGTCATGGCCGCCGCGCTCGGGGATCCCGCGGCGGGGCTACCAACGTCACCGCCGCTCCCCGGCCCTCAACCATTACGACCTGCCCGAGAGCCTCCGCCTGCGGGCCATTGAACTGGGCGCGGTGCCGTTGACCTGGCGGGAGATGGCCCGCCTCACACGTGCGTGGCGGCGCGCTGGCGTTCCGCCAGCGCCACCAGGTCCTCCATGATGCGGTCGAAGGAGTAGTCCTTGGGCGTGTAGACCGAGGCCACGCCCTTGCCCAGCAGCAACTCGGCGTCGTCGGGCGGGATAATGCCACCGACGACCACGGCGGCCGTGCTGCCGGCGGCACGCAGGCGGTCAAGCACGTCGGGCACCAGCTCCATGTGCGAACCGGACAGGATGGACAGCCCCACGATGTCGACGTCCTCGTCGCGCGCCGCGGCCACGATCTGCGCCGGGGTAAGTCTGATGCCCTGGTAGATCACCTCAAAACCCGCGTCGCGCGCCGCCACTGCGATCTGCTCGGCACCGTTGGAGTGACCATCGAGACCCGGCTTGGCCACGAGGAGGCGGGGCGGTCCGCCGGTGCGCTCGGCCAGCGCCTTGGTGCGGACGCGGACGGGTGCGAGCTCGTCACCCCACCGGCCCGACCCGCCGCTCACGCCGGTAGGGGCCCTGAACTCGCCGAACACCTCGCGCAGCGCGCCGGCCCATTCGCCCGTGGTGCCCCCGGCGTGGGCCAGCGCGATGGTGGCATCCATGATGTTGCCGCCGGGGCCGTCGTCATTGGCCACCCGGCACAGCTCGTCGAGGGCGCGCCGCACGGTCGCGCCGTCGCGCTCGGAGCGCCAGCGCTCCACGTCGGCGATCTGCTCGGCCTCGACGCGATGGTCGACCTTGAGGACGTTGTCGAACTCGCCGTCGCCGAGCAGGGGTGAGGGCGCCGTCTCGGTGAAGCAGTTGACCCCGACCACCAACTGCTCGCCCGTCTCGATACGGCGCAGCCGCTCGGCCTGGCTCCGGACGAGACGCCCCTTGAGCTCGTCGATGGCCTCAAAGGCTCCGCCGAGCTCCTCGACGTCAGCCAGCTCCACCGAAGCGGCCTCGATGAGGTCGGCCGTCTTCGCCTCGATGACCTTCGAGCCCTCGAAGATGTCGTCGTACTCGAGAACGTCAGACTCGAACGCGAGGACCTGTTGCATGCGCAAGGACCACTGCTGGTCCCAGGGCCGCGGCAGCCCGAGGGCCTCGTTCCAGGCGGGCAGCTGCATGGCCCGGGCCCGGGCGTTCTTGGAGAGCGTGACGCCGAGAGTCTCGAGGACGATGCGCTGGACGTTGTTCTCGGGCTGCTGCTCGGTCAGGCCAAGGGAATTGACCTGCACGCCGTAGCGAAAACGCCGCAGCTTGGGGTCCTCCACGCCGTAGCGCTCGCGGCAGATGCGGTCCCACAGCTCGGTGAAGGCCCGCATCTTGCAGGTCTCCTCCACGAAGCGGACGCTCGAGTTCACGAAGAAACTGATTCGGCCGACCACGGTGGGGAGCTCGCCTGGATCGATCTTGCCCGAGGCCCGCACGCCGTCGAGCACGCCAATAGCCGTCGCCAGCGCGTAGGCGATCTCCTGCGTGGGGGTGGCACCCGCCTCCTGCAGGTGGTAGCTGCACACGTTGATCGGGTTCCACCGGGGCGCGTGGCGCACCGTGTAGGCGATGGTGTCCACCGTGAGGCGCAGGCTGGGTCCGGGCGGGAAGATATACGTGCCGCGGCTGAGGTACTCCTTGACGATGTCGTTCTGCGTCGTGCCGCCGAGCCGCGCCGGGTCGACCCCTTTGTCCTGTGCATGGGCCACGTAGAGCCCGAGGAGCCAGGCGGCGGTGGCATTGATGGTCATGGAGGTGTTCATGTCCTCGACGGGGATCTGGTCGAGCAGCTGCGCCATGTGCCCGAGATGCGCCACGGGGACCCCGACTTTGCCCACCTCACCGGCGGCCTCGGGTGCGTCGGGGTCGTACCCGGTCTGCGTCGGCAGGTCGAAGGCGATGGAGAGCCCCGTCTGCCCTTTGGCGAGATTGTTGCGGTAGAGCTCGTTGGAGGCACGCGCGGTCGAATGGCCCGAGTAGGTGCGCATCATCCACGGCGCGTCACGCTGCGGCTCGGTCGCCATCAATTCACCTCCCGGGAAGCGGGCGCTCCACCATTCTGCCCGCCTTTCGGATCGCGACGACGGGGCTAGCGGTTGTAGTCGTAGAAGCCCTTCTTGGTCTTGCGGCCCAACTGCCCCGAGGTGACGAGACGGCGCAGCAGCGGGACCGCGGCGTAATTGGGGTCGCGGTACTCCTCGTAGAGCGCATCGAGGATGGCCAACGATGTATCAAGTCCCACCAGGTCGAGCAGTGCGAAGGGGCCCATGGGGAACCCACAGCCGCCCTTCATGGCGGCATCGACGCCTTCCTTGGTCGCGACCCCCTGCTCGACGAGGCGCACCGCGTTGTTGAGGTAGGGGAAGAGCAGCGCGTTCACGATGAAGCCCGCCTGGTCCTTGACCTCGACGGGGTCCTTGCCACACGCTGCGGCAAAGTCGACGGCCGAGGCCACGGTGGTGTCGCTCGCCGTGATGGGCCGCACCACCTCGACCAGCGCCATGGCCGGCGCGGGGTTGAAGAAGTGGATGCCGCACACGAGGTCCGGTCGTCCCGTGGCCATGGCCATTTCCACCACCGGCAGGGTGGACGTGTTGGTGGCGAGGATCGTCTCGGGCTTGCAGATGCTGTCGAGCTCGGCGAACAGGTCCTTCTTCACCGCGAGGTCCTCGACGACCGACTCGATCACCAGGTCGACGTCGACCAGCTCACCGAGATGTGTCGTGGCCCGCACGCGGCCGGAGATCTCGGCCGCCTCGGCCTCGCTGCGCTTGCCTTTCTCGACCTGCTTGGCCAGCGACTTGGCCAGACCCGCCACCATCGCGTCGGCGCCCACCTGGCTCCGGCTGCGCAGCACGACCTCGTGCCCAGACGCCGCCGCCACCTCGGCGATGCCCGCGCCCATGATTCCCGAACCGACAATTCCCACCCGTGCGATCGACATGAGTCCGTAGGCTACCGGCCGGTAACCGGGGCCGTCGAAGGCTGGGGTGGCCCGCCGGGCGTGCAAGAGTGAGGCATGGACACAGCCGGCACGCTGGCCCTGGTCGGGGGCGGGGAATGGACCGAGGGCTGCACCTTTGACGCTGCCCTCTTGGCGGCGTCGGGCGGGCCGGACGTCGTGGTTTTGCCGACGGCGGCGGCCTACCAGCATCCCGAGCGTGTGGCGCTGCGCGCGGCGGAGTGGTTCGAGGCCCTGGGCGGTCAGGTGGAGGGGTTGATGGTGGTGGATCGGGCCTCGGCCGACGACGCCGGGATGGCCGCCGTCGTTGCCCGCGCCCGCTTCGTCTACCTGGCCGGCGGCTCCCCGCTCCACCTGCGCGCCGTGCTCAAGAAGTCAGCCGTCTTCGAGGCTCTCCGGCACGCCTTCGCGTCGGGCGCCGTCGTCGCCGGGGCAGGCGCTGGCGCCATGGTGCTCACCGACCCGATGGTCGACCCCCGTGGCGGAGCGCTGACCCTCGGGCTGGGCCTGGTTGACAACGTCACGGTCGTCCCCCACTTCGGCGACGAACACGACGACGCGCACGGCCAGAAGCTCGAGCGCACCGTGGCGATGGCTCCGGGGGCACTGCCGGTCGTGGCTCTCCCCGCACGCACGGCATTGATCAAGGCGGGCGACGGCGCCTGGCGCTCGGAGGGTGCGGGAACGCCAGTCGTCTTCGTCGGCGGCGTGCCGACTGAGGGCCTCAGCGCCCTCAAGGGCTGAATACCACACCACACCACAACGCACCCCCACCGCGGGCGGTGGGTCGGCGGGGGCGGGCGGGGCGGCGGGTCAGTCCTTCTCTTCGATGGTCACGCTCTCGATCACGACCCGCTCGGTCGGGGCTCCAGAGCGGCTGCCCAGGCCGTCGATCGACTCGATCACATCGAGCCCGCGGACGACTTCGCCGAAGTGCGAGTACAGAGGGGGCAGGCGGACCCCGTCGGGGCCGCTGATCACGAAGAACTGGCTGCCATTGGTGTTGGGCCCGGCGTTGGCCATGGCCAGAGAACCGACCTGGTAACGCCCAGGGGCCGGTAGCTCGTCGGCAAAGCGGTAACCCGGGCCGCCCGAACCCGTGCCCGTGGGGTCGCCGCCCTGGAGGACAAAACCAGGGATGATGCGATGGAAGACGACGCCGTCGTAGTAGTGGTAGCGCGCCAGGAAGACGAAGCTGTTGACCGCCTTCGGTGCGGACAGGGGGTCGAGGGCTATGACCATGGTGCCATGCGAGGTCGCCATGGTGGCCACGTAGCGCTTGTTCGTGTCGATGATCATCGGCGGCTCTTCGTCGAATTTCCGCTGCTGCGAGCTGGAACCGTCGGCTGCGGGTGGGCTGGGCGTCGCCATGGTGAGGTCCTTAGGTTTGATGGATCGTGACGGAGATGATGCGCTGGGTGACGTGGGGGGGGACGCCAGACGCCGAACCTTGCTGGTTGATGGTGTTCACGACGTTGGTGCCGGAGGAGACCTGCCCGAAGAGAGCGTACGTGTTGGGCAGGCTCTCGCCTTGGGAACCGGCCACAACGAAGAACTGACTTCCACCCGAATGGGGCTGGCCGGTGTTCGCCATGGCGACCGACCCGAGGGGATATTGCGGAGAACCCGCGGCTGCCTTGGAAGGGTTCTCGTCGGCGATCGTGTAGCCCGGGCCACCTTGACCGGTGCCGGTCGGGTCCCCGGTTTGGTCCATAAAGCCGGGGATGACCCGGTGGAAGATGACGCAGTGGTAGTAGCCCTTGTTGGCCAGGAACACGAAGTTGTTGACGGTGGCCGGCGCGGACTTGGGGTCGAGCGTGATGACGAAGGTCCCGGTCGTCGTGACGACGGTCGCGGTGTAGGTCTTGCTGGTATCGATCGTCATCGGCGGCGCGGAGGCGTACTTCTGCGTGTTGGCCGTGGCTTTGGTGCTGGCCGGGCACCCCGCCTTGACGGCAACCGTGTTGGCCTGAGTCTGGAGCCTGACGTCAGCGGCCGTCTCACCCGCCACCGTGGTCGTGGTGGTCGACGCCGCCTTGTTGTGGGAGCCCCCCGAGACCGCGAAGGCGATGCCCACGATGGCCCCGGCTGCCACTACCACCAGGACGGCGTTTCGGATCTGCCGGCGGCGCTTCTGCTGCTTCGCCTCGGCGGCGAGACGCGCCTCCCTCGCGGCGCGCTGGCGGGCTCTCTTGTCGCTGGGCACGGCCCAGGACCCTACCCAATCCCCGGAGCCATCTCGGATCGCCCACGGGGCGGCCGCACGGGAGTGCGGAAGGGGCACGAGAGGGCACAAGAGGGCAAGAGAGGGGCAAGCGGGCAGCCCAAAGGGGGAGGTGAGGCCGTGCAGTCTGTAGCCTCGTCAGAAATGCCACTGGTCGTCCAGAAGTTTGGGGGCACCTCTGTCGGCGACGCGGACCGCATCCGGGCCGTGGCGGACCACATCGCGGACGCGGCGACAGGGCTCCGAGGTGGTGGCCGTCGTCAGCGCCATGGGCAAGACCACCGACGACCTCATCCACCTGGCCAACTCGGTGAGTGCGACCCAGCCGCCCCGCGAGTACGACATGCTCGTCAGCACCGGGGAGCGGATCTCAATGTCGCTGCTGGTCATGGCCCTGGCCGACCTGGGCGTCCACGCCCGGTCGTTCACAGGCAGCCAGGTCGGCATCATCACAGACGACGACCACACCCGGGCCAAGATTCAACACGTCAAGGGTGACCGCCTGCGCGATGCCCTCGCCGCCGGGGAGGTCCCCGTGGTGGCGGGGTTCCAAGGGGTATCGGCCGAGCGTGAGATCACCACGCTGGGCCGCGGCGGGTCCGACGCCACCGCCGTGGCCCTGGCGGCGGTCCTCAACGCCGACGTCTGCGAGATCTACACCGACGTCACCGGTGTCTTCACGGCCGACCCCCGGATCGTGCCCGAGGCGCACCGCATCAACCGGATCTCCTTCGACGAGATGCTCGAGATGGCGGCGACGGGTGGGCGGGTGCTGATGCTGCGTGCCGTCGAGTTCGCCCGCAACCACAACGTCCCGCTGCACGTGCGCAGCAGCTTCACTTGGGAACCGGGCACCTGGGTTGTGGAGGAGGATGCAGACATGGAAGAAGCCGTCGTCACTGCGGTGACTCATGACACCTCGGAGGCCAAGGTCACCGTGAGCGGAGTCCCGGACCGACCCGGCGTGGCCGCCCGTCTCTTTCGAGCATTGGCCGACAAGTCCATCAACGTGGACATGATCGTCCAGAACACCTCCGTGCATGGGACGACCGACATCTCGTTCACGGTCCCGACGGCTGACCTCCCGGTGGCGGTCGAGACCTCCCAGGCCCACGCCGACGAGCTCGGGGCGTCCGGCGTGACCGCCGACGCCGACGTGGCCCGCGTGTCCCTCGTTGGGGTGGGCATGAAGTCGCATCCAGGAATTGCCGCCACCATGTTCGAGACCCTGGCCAACGAGAAGATCAACATCGACATGATCTCGACCTCGACTATCCGCACGTCGTGCATCGTCGCCGAGGACGACGTGGAGCGGGCCGTGCGCAGTCTGCATACCGCTTTCGCCCTGGGCTGATGGCGGCAAAGGCGCTCGCCGGACGCACGATGTGGCTCCTGCGCCACGCCAAAACGGTGACCAACCCGCCCCCCGGTGGGTCAGACTACGACCGCGTCCTCGCCCCGCGAGGGCGCCGCGATGCCACCGCACTTGGGCGCCGCTTTGCCGGCAACCGAGAAGATCTGGGGCCGGCCCTGTCCCGCCTCCCACCCCCGCGGGTCGCCCTGGTTTCGCCGGCGGCCCGCACGACGGCGACGGCCGAACTGGTCGTGGCCAAGATGGATGAGCCACCGGAGATCCGCTTCGACAAGGAACTCTACGGCGCCGGCCCCGAGGAATTAATCGGCTCTGGTGCGCGCCCTGGAGGACGACGTCACCGCCGCCTTGGTCGTGGGCCACAACCCGACGGCGCAGACGGTCTCGCAGGAGCTCGTGTCCCCCCGCGACAAGAAGTCGCTCTCACTCGTGCGCCACGGCTTCCCCACCTGTGCACTGGGCGTCTACACCTTCAAGGTCGACCGCTGGAGCGACATCGCGCTTGGCTCCGCCAAGCTGGTGGGGCTCATGACGCCGCCCTACTGAGCGCTCGCCGGTCTCCCCAGGGGGGCGCTGCTACGCCAACGAGCGCAGGATGGCGGCGTCGCCTTGCCCGCCACCGCCGCAGAGGGCCACGGCAGCCGTGGAAACGCCGCGGCGGCGCAACTCAAGGAGTGCGGTGAGGGCGACCCGGGTGCCCGACATCCCGACAGGGTGGCCGAGCGCGATGGCCCCGCCGTTGACGTTGACCTTGTCCTCGTCAATGCCAAGGTCGTCCGCCGAGGCGAGCCCGACAGCGGCGAATGCCTCGTTGATCTCGAAGAGGTCGATGGCGCTCAGCTCGACGCCGGCCTTTCCGGCGGCCTTCACGATCGCTTGCGAGGGCTGGGTCAGGAGCGAGTTGCCGGGCCCGGCCACCATGCCGTAGGCGACGAGCTGTCCGAGCGGGGTGACGCCCAGCTCCCTTGCCTTGTCGGCGGACATCACGACGACGGCTGCCCCACCGTCGGAGATCTGCGAGGCATTCCCAGCCGTGATGGTGCCGTCCTTTCTGAAGGCTGGCTTGAGGGCGCCCAGCGACTCCGCTGTGGTACCCGGTCGCACGCCCTCGTCGGTGTCGACCAGCAACGGGTCGCCCTTGCGCTGCGGCACCTGCACCGGGACGATCTCCTCTGCGAGCCGGCCCTCCTTGGCCGCCGCGGCTGCCTTCTCGTGACTGGCGGCGGCAAAGGCGTCCTGACGGTCTCGGGTGATCCCGACCTTGTCGTTGTGCTGCTCGGTGGACAGGCCCATGGCGATGTGGTCGAAGGAGTCGGTCAGACCGTCGTACATCATGGAGTCGACCAGGGTGGCGTCACCGAGGCGGAAGCCGCTGCGAGCTCCGGGCAGGAGGTGTGGCGCCTGCGTCATCGACTCCATACCGCCGGCCACCACGATCTCCGCGTCGCCGGAGCGGACCATCTGGTCCGCGAGGTAGATGGCGTTGAGCCCGGAGAGGCACACCTTGTTGATTGTGTTGGCCGGGGCCGACATCGGGATCCCGGCCTTCACCGCGGCCTGGCGCGCCGTGATCTGGCCCTGACCGGCCTGGAGCACTTGGCCCATCAGCACGTAGTCCACCAGGTCGGGGGAGACGCCGGCCCGTGACAGCGCCTCCGCGATGGCGAATCCGCCCAAGTCCATGGCGGTGAATCCGCCCAAGGCACCTGAAAGCTTCCCGATGGGCGTACGAGCCCCTGCGACAATGACGGCCTCGGCCATTCCCTCAACCTCCGGGTTCCCGCCGGTCTCGTTACCAGTCGGAAACTCCATCTTACGGGCCAACTATCGTCAGGTCACATGACAGACATCCTCAGTGCTGCCGTGGCCGGCGCCAGTGCCGATGAGCTGGCCGGACTACCCCTTCCCGACACCTACCGAGCCGCTGTGGTCAAGCGGAGCGAGGTCGACATGTTCGCGGGCATGGAGTCCTCGGAGAAGGACCCACGCCGCTCGCTCCACCTCGAACAGGTGCCGCTGCCCGAGCTCGCCCCCGATGAGGCCTACGTAGCCG
The DNA here is from genome assembly GCA_963744225.1 of uncultured Acidimicrobiaceae bacterium. Classification (GTDB taxonomy): domain Bacteria; phylum Actinomycetota; class Acidimicrobiia; order Acidimicrobiales; family RAAP-2; genus Bog-473. The sequence goes on along the minus strand of CAVUSV010000004.1, from coordinate 1,260,589 downwards.
TCATGGCGTCGTCGATCAACTTCAACACGGTGTGGACGTCCATCTTCGAGCCCCTGCCCACCTTCGGTTTCCTTGACCGCCTGGCCAAGGAAGGGCCTTGGGCCGCCCGCCACGCGCTCGACTACCACGTCGTTGGGTCCGACGCCGCGGGCGTGGTGCTCCGGACGGGCTCGGCGGTGCGGAACTGGAAAGTGGGCGACAAGGTCACGGTCCACTGCAACTACGTCGACGACCAGGACCCTTCGGCCCACGACGACTCCATGCTGGCGGCCAACCAGCGCATCTGGGGCTTCGAGTCGAACTTCGGCGGCCTGGCGGACATCACGCTCGTCAGAGCGAACCAGCTCATGCCCAAGCCGGCGCACCTGAGTTGGGAGGAGGCGGCCGTCAACGCGCTCTGCAACTCGACTGCCTACCGCATGTTGGTCTCGCACAATGGTGCCCGGATGACCCAGGGCGACAAGGTGCTCGTCTGGGGCGCCAGCGGCGGGCTCGGCAGCTACGCAGTCCAGCACGTCCTCAATGGGGGCGGGACGCCCATCGGTGTCGTCTCCTCGCCCGAGAAGGTGAAGCTGCTGAACGATCTCGGCGTCGAGGCGGTCATAGACCGCAAGGTGGCCAACTACCGCTTCTGGTCAGACGAGCACACTCAGGACGAGTCCGAATGGCGTCGCTTCGGCAAGGACATCCGTGCACTCGTGGGTGCCGAACCCGAGATCGTCTTCGAGCATCCGGGCCGCCAGACCATGGGCGCCTCCGTCTTCGCCTGCAAGCGGGCCGGGACGATCGTCACCTGCGCGGCCACCTCGGGCTACATGATTGAGTACGACAACCGTCACCTCTGGATGAAGCTCAAGACGATCAAGGGCTCGCACTTCGCCAACTACCGCGAGGCGTGGGACGCCAACCAGCTCATCTGCGACGGCAAGGTGCTCCCGCCGCTGTCCGCCGTCTACCCGCTTGAGCAGGTGGGTGAGGCCGCCTACCAGGTGCACCACAACCTGCACGAGGGCAAGATCGGCGTCCTGTGCCTGGCCCCCACCGAGGGCCTCGGCATCGACGACCCCGAGCTGCGGGCGAAGGTGGGTGAGGACCGCATCACGCTGTTCCGGCGGCACGGCGCGTGAGTGACCTGCTCACCGAGATCGACCATGTGGCCATCGCGGTCAACGATCTCGATGCCGCCATTGCGTGGTACGCCGACGTCTTCGGAGCGAGGGTGGATCACCGCGAGCGCGTCGAGTCCGACGGAGTCGAAGAGGCCCTGCTCAAGGTGGCCGACTCCTACGTGCAGCTGGTCACGCCCATCAGGGACGACTCGCCGGTTGCCAAGTACCTCGCCACGAGGGGCGAGGGGTTGCACCACATCGGCTACCGGGTCGACGACTGCGGTGTCGCCCTCCAGGCCGTCAAGGACGCCGGCGGCCGGGTGATCGACGACGCGCCGCGCCCGGGCTCACGCGGGACGACGGTGGCCTTCGTGCACCCCAAGACGTCGTTCGGGACGCTGATCGAACTCGTGCAGGAGTAGAGCGCGACCTGACCGAACCTGAGCCTTTGGCGCCTCGAACGGCGGGGCGTGGGACCAGGGACATGTGTGGTCTTCTCAGACTATAAACATGACTGCTTATAGTCCCAGAGAACTCCGCCGGGCCTCAGAGGGTCGCAGGTCCCCCCGAACCGGCGTGTCATCGGGCCCGTCACGTATGGGTCTTCTCAGACTATAAACATGACTGCTTATAGTTCTAGAAAACTCCGTCGGGCCGGCGCCTCAGGTCACCGTCACCCGGTTACGGCGAGCACCCTCCCGGGGTTGTCGCCCGCGACCCAGATGCCCGATCCCACAGGTAGCAGCGCATGGGGATCACTACCGACGTTGAGCACCTGCGCACTCAAGGACGGGAACACGACACGCACCGTATGCGTGGCGCCGAAGCCGACATAGACCCGGCCGTCGGTCCCCACAGCGACGGAAACCGGGTCGGCGCCAGCCGTCAGTGTCGATGTCACCTGGACCGTCACGGGGTCGACCAGTGACACCGTCCCGTCCTGCGCGTTGGCCACCCACACCCCGCCGGGGCCGACCGCCACTCCGACGGGGCCGACCCCCACTTGCACGGCGAGTTGCGCCGGCGGAGCAGTATCGCCCGGGGTGGGTGCCTCAATGCGGGTTACCAGGTCCTTCGTCCCGGTGACCCACAGTGCCCCGAATCCGGCCGCGACGCGCACCACACCGCTCAGCACTTGAATGGGAGTCCCCACGACGCCGCTCTGCATGTCGATGGGCGTCACCTCGCTCGCGGTGGTCGACGCCGCCCAGACCTGACCGCCGAGCACCGTCAAGGCCGTCGGCCCCGTCGGCACGGTGAGGCTCCGCACAACCTGCAGCGAGCGGGCGTCCACCTCGAGCACGAGGTTGTCGCCCGTGTCGGTTACCCAAAGGTCGGACCCGGCGAGCACCATATCGTTGGGTTTCCCGGGCAGTGCCGCCGACCGTTCGATCTTTCCTGATACGGCGTTGAAGCGCACGACCTCGTTCCGCTGGTCGTCGGTCACGAAGCCTGCGCCGCCACCGTAAGCGACGGCCGATGCCCCGGGGAGGCGTAGCAACACCTGGGCGCGGAGATGCGCCGATGCCCCGGTCGTCGCACCTTTGGTGGTCACCACGGTGGTCGCGCTCCTCGTGGCGCCTCCGGCATTGCTCGTGGTCGGGCTGGGGGTGCCCCTCGTCGCCCCGAAGACTGCCGCGAGGGCGAGGGCGAGGGCGACCAGACCGGCGAACGCCCAGCCGACACGTCGGCGCCGGAGCTCTCGCTTGGGACGATGGCGCGCCAGCGATCCAATGAGTGGTTTGTCAGGGTCCGGCCACTCGGGTGCCTCCGGTGGTTCCGGGGCCGGCACCGATACGCGCTCGGGCTCGGGCACGGATGCGCGCTCGGACTTCGGGTCCGGAGCCGGGGCCTTTTCGGACTTCGGGTCCGGCACCGATGCGCGCTCGGGCTTCGGAGCCGGAGCCGGAGCCGGAGCCGCTGCACTCTTGGGCTTCGGAGCCGGAGCGCTCTCGGGGTTGGCTTCCCGAGCCGGTGCGCTTTCGGGCTTCGGAGCCGGAGCCGGTGACGGAGCCGGCGCCGGCGCCGGCCCCTGAGCCCCCTTCGGAGCCGCTTTCGTTTTCGGTCTGACGTCGGCGAAGTCGTCGACGTCCTGGCTGTCTTGGGGCACGGCTAGCGGAGCAGACCCTCGACGAGGTGAAGCACCGTCGCGACCTGCTCGGAGAGGGTCCCGGAGTCCGGCCGCAGCACCAGGTCGGGCTGCGCCGGCAACTCGTACGTCGAGTCGATGCCGGTGAAACCAGGCAGCTCGCCCGCCCGCGCCCACGCGTAGAGGCCCTTGGGGTCGCGTCGCTCGCACTCGTCGAGCGAGGTGTCGACGAAGATCTCGGCATAGGCGAGGCCCGCCTCTTCGTGCATCGTCCGGATCAGCCGCCGGTCTTCGTCGAAGGGGCAGATCGAGCGCGATCAGGGCCAGCGACCCCGATTCGGCAAACATGCGGGCCACCTCGCCGGCCCGGCGCACGTTCTCGGTGCGGTCGCGGTCGGAGAAACCGAGGTCGCCGTTGAGCCCGTGGCGCAGGTTGTCCCCGTCGAGAAGGAAGGCGGGCCGCCCGCTGAGCACGAAGGCCTCCTCGACGCCCGCGGCCAGCGTCGACTTCCCCGCCCCGGACAGGCCGGTGAACAGGAGCGTCGCGCCCGACGCGCCGAGCGCAACGTAGCGCTCGGCCCGGGACAGCTGCCCGCCGTGGCGCACGACGTTGGGACTGGCGTGGGCGGTGGCGATGACCCGGATCACTCCGGCCCCGACCGTGGCGTTGGTGGTCGGGTCGATGACGATGAAGCTGCCGGTGGTGCGGTTGGTGGTGTAGTCGTCGACGAGGAGCGGCTCGGTGCAGCGGAACGAGACTCGGCCGATCTCATTGAGTGCGAGCGCGGCTGCGCCCTCGTCGCGGTGCAGCCCGTTCATGTCGAGCCGGTAGTGCAGCGTCTGGGCCGTCGCCCGCACGGTGCGGGTGCTGTGCTTGAGCAGGTAGGTGCGGCCCTCGGCCAGCGACGAGCGCTCGTCCATCCAGCACACCGTGGCCTCAATGTCGTGCGACACCGTCGGACGGTTGTTGGGACGGCACAGGATGTCGCCCCGGGACACCGCCACGTCGTCGCTGAGCGTGATCACCACCGCCATGGGCGGGAACGCCTCGGCCACCTCGCCGTCGGCCGTCAGGATGGAGGCGATGTGCGACGTCGTCCCGGAGGGCATCACGAGGAGCTCGTCGCCGGGCCGGAGCACCCCGCTCGCCACCGTGCCCGCGTAGCCGCGGAAGTCGGGAGCGTCGGGCGTCTGGCTCCGGATGACGTACTGCACCGGGAAACGGGGGTCGATGAAATTCTCGTCGCTACCAATGTAGACCGACTCGAGGTGGTTGAGCAGTGGGGACCCGTCGTACCACCACATGTTCTCGGAGCGCTGCACCACGTTGTCGCCCCGCAGCGCCGAAATGGGGATGAATGTGATGTCGTGCACGTTCAGCCGGGCGGCGAACTCCATGAAGTCCGACTTGATGTGCTCGTAGCGGTCCTGGTCCCAGTCGATTAGGTCCATCTTGTTGACGCACACCACCATGTGGGGGACGCCGAGCATGGAGGAGAGGAAGGCGTGTCGGCGCGTCTGCTCGATCACACCCTTGCGGGCGTCAATCAGGATGAGCGAGACGTGCGCGTTCGACGCGCCCGTGACCATGTTGCGCGTGTACTCGGTGTGGCCTGGGGTGTCCGCGATGATGAACTTGCGTTTGGGCGTGGCGAAGTAGCGGTAGGCCACGTCGATCGTGATGCCCTGCTCTCGCTCGGCCCGCAGCCCGTCGGTCAACAGCGCCAGGTCGGTCTCGGGGTTGCCGCGCTGCTCGCTGGTGCGGCGGATCGCCTCGAGCTGGTCCTCGAAGATGCCCTTGGCGTCGTAGAGGAGGCGGCCGATCAGCGTCGACTTGCCGTCGTCGACGGAACCGGCGGTGGCCAGGCGCAGGAGCTCGGGCACTAGAAGTACCCCTCGCGCTTGCGATCCTCCATGCCCGCCTCCGAGATCCGGTCGTCGGCCCGCGTCGCCCCCCGCTCCGTCAGCCGGGTGCCTGCGACCTCAGCGACGACGAGCTCGATGGTCTCAGCCATGGACTCGACGCAGCCCGTGCAGTCGGCGTCGCCGACCGTCCGGAAGCGGACCATGGCCTCGAAGTCCGGCTCGCCGCTCTCCGGTGCCAGGTGCTCGGTGACGGCCATCAGCATCCCGTCGCGCTGGAACACCCGGCGGCGGTGGGCGAAGTAGATGGGGGGCACCTCGATGTCCTGGTCGCGGATGTAGTGCCACACGTCGAGCTCGGTCCAGTTCGAGAGCGGGAAGACCCGGATGTGCTCGCCCTTGTTGTGCCGGGCGTTGTAGAGGTTCCACAGTTCGGGACGTTGGTTCTTCGGGTCCCACTGGCCGAACTCGTCGCGGAAGCTGAAGATCCGCTCTTTGGCCCTCGCCTTCTCCTCGTCCCGCCGCGCTCCTCCGAAGACGGCGTCGTGGCGCCCCTCCCGGATGGCACGCAGCAGCGTCGGCGTCTGCAGCCGGTTGCGCGTGGCCCCGGGTGAGGTGTCCTCCACCGTCCGGCCGGCGTCGATGTCGTCCTGCACCTTGGCCACCTCGACCCGGACCCCGAGCGAGGACGCGTGGCGGTCCCGGAACTCGAGGACCTCGGTGAAGTTGCGCCCCGTGTCGATGTGCAGCGCGGGGAAGGGTACCGGGGCCGGCCAGAAGGCCTTGGCGGCTAGGTGCAGCATGACGATGGAGTCCTTGCCGCCCGAGAACAGCAGGGTGGGACGCTCGAATTCGGCGGCCACCTCCCGGATGACGTGGATGGCCTGCGCCTCGAGGGCTCCCAGGTGCGACAGTCGGTAGTGGCCGGCGCCGGCGTGCGAGCCGCCGTCGTGGCCCCCTGAGCCAGCCACTGTGCGCGGTCTCGCCAACGATCGCTCTCCTCTGTTGTCTTCCCCCGTGGACAGGAGGATCTTAGGAGGCTCCCGCCTCCGCTGCACCTGGAGTGGTGTCCTCGGGAGCAGCGTTCCCGTTGCTCTCAATGGGGTTCCCGTAGGCGTCCTCGGCCGTCGGAGCCGCCCCCAGCCAGCTGGCGTCGATGGAGGAGTCGAAGGGGTCCTCACTGCCCCCCTCGCCCATGTCCCGCAGCCAGTTGGCCAGGTCTTCGGTGTCCGACTCGCCCGAGCCCATGGCCCAGAAGGGCATCGCCTCGGCGTCGGGCATCTCCAGGTGGATGTTCCGGTAGTGCTGCATGCCAGAACCGGCCGGGATCAGCTTGCCGATGATGATGTTCTCCTTGAGCCCGAAGAGCTGGTCGCTGCGGCCCTCGATGGCCGCCTCGGTCAGCACCCGCGTCGTCTCCTGGAAGGAGGCGGCGGAGAGCCAGCTCTCGGTGGCCAGCGATGCCTTGGTGATGCCCATGAGCTCCGGGCGTCCCTCGGCTGGCTTCTTGCGATCCTCGACGAGCGTCCGGTTGACCTCGGCGTAGATCTGGTTGTCGACGCGCTCGCCCGGCAGGAACGGGGCGTCGCCCGGTTCGGCCACGAGCACCCGGCGCAGCATCTGGCGCACGATCAGTTCAATGTGCTTGTCGTGGATCGACACGCCCTGGTCGCGGTACACCTTCTGCACCTCGTCGACGAGGTACTGCTGGGTCTCGCGGATGCCCTTGACCTCGAGCAGCTCCTTGGGGTCCTTGGGCCCCTCGACCAGCGCGTCGCCCGCGCCGACCTCCTGGCCGTCGGTGACCTCGAGGTGGGCCCGCGCCGGCACCAGGGTGGTGTCCTCCGTGCCGTCGTCGGCCACGACGGTGATGCGCCGGCCGGTCTCGTCGTCCTCAATGCGGACCACGCCCGAGTGGTGGGCCAACACGGCGGCACCCTTCGGGGTGCGGGCTTCGAAGAGCTCGACCACACGGGGCAGGCCGTGGGTGATGTCCTCGCCCACGACGCCACCGGTGTGGAACGTCCGCATGGTCAGCTGCGTGCCCGGCTCGCCGATTGACTGGGCGGCGATGACGCCGACAGCCTCGCCGAGCTCGATCATCGACCCCGTGGCCAGCGACAGCCCGTAGCAGGCCGCGCAGACGCCCTGGGGCGACTCGCAGGTGAGCACCGAGCGGACCCGGATGCGGTCCACGCCCTCGTCGTCTCGTATGGCGGCGATGTTCACGTCGTCGAGCAGGGTGCCCGTCGGGTAGACGGTGCCGTCCGACAGCTTCACGTCCTCTGTGAGGAGGCGGCCGAAGGCGCGGGTCTCGAGGTAATTGCGGTGACCCGGCCCGTCGGGGGCCACGCCGTCGATCCAGATGCCCCTGGTCGACCCGCAGTCGTCGATCCGGATGATGAGCTCCTGGGCCACGTCGACCAGGCGCCGGGTCAGGTAGCCCGAGTCCGCCGTGCGGAGCGCCGTGTCGGCCAGGCCCTTGCGGGCGCCGTGGGTCGAGATGAAGTACTCCAGGACCGACAGCCCCTCCCGGAAGGAGGACTTGATCGGGCGGGGGATCATCTCACCGCGCGGGTTGGACACCAGGCCCTTCATGCCGGCGATCTGGCGGATCTGCTGCGAGTTCCCTCGGGCACCAGAGTCGACCATCATGTCGAGCGGGTTGAAGGCGATCGTGGCCAGCTGGGCCTCCATGGCCCGGCCGACCTCGGAGTTGGCCGAGGTCCAGATCTCGATCTCCTTCTGGCGCCGCTCGTCGTCGGTGATGATGCCGCGCTTGAACTGCGTCTCCGCCTTCTCGGCCTCCTTCTCGTAGCGGTCGAGGATGGCCTGCTTGTCGGGCGGGGTCTGCACGTCGTTGATGGAGATGGTCAGACCGGACTGGGCCGCGAAGCGGAAGCCCAGCGCCTTGATCCGGTCCAGGCTTTGCGCCACCACGTTCTTGGGGTAGTTGGCCGCGAGCTCCTCGACGATCGTCCCGATGGGCGTGTTGCGCTTGCCCACCACGTCGTTCACGAAGGCGAAGCCCTCGGGGAGCGCCTCGTTGAAGAAGACGCGCCCGGGCGTGGTCTCGAAGCTGAGCACGCCGTCCCCGTCACCGTTCTCGCCGGCGGGAGCCACGACGCCGGCCGCGGCCAGGCGGTTGGCCAGGGACGAGCCCGGCAACGGCCGCAGCGTGATCGGGACCTGGAGCCCCACGTCGTCAGCGTCGAACGCGGCCTCCAGCTCGTGGAGGTGGCGGAAGACCCGGCCCGCGCCCGTGCCCTCCTCGACCCGGAGGGTGAGGTAGTAGGCGCCGAAGACCATGTCCTGGGTCGGCACGGTGATGGGGCGGCCGGTGGCCGGGGAGAGGATGTTGTTGGCCGAGAGCATCGACACGCGCGCCTCGGCCTGGGCTTCCGCAGACAGCGGCAGGTGGACCGCCATCTGGTCGCCGTCGAAGTCGGCGTTGAAGGCCGTGCACACGAGGGGGTGGACCTGAATGGCCTTGCCCTCGACCAGCACGGGCTCGAAGGCCTGGATCCCCAGGCGGTGCAGCGTCGGTGCCCGGTTCAGGAGGACCGGGTGCTCGCGGATGACCCCTTCCAAGACGTCCCAGACCTGGGGCCGGCGGCGCTCGACCATGCGCTTGGCCGACTTGATGTTCTGGGCCAGCTCGGCGTCGACCAGCCGCTTCATGACGAAGGGCTTGAAGAGCTCCAGCGCCATGAGCTTGGGCAGGCCGCACTGGTGCAGCTTGAGGTTGGGACCGATCACGATGACCGATCGGCCCGAGTAGTCGACCCGCTTGCCCAGCAGGTTCTGGCGGAACCGTCCCTGCTTGCCCTTCAACATGTCCGAGAGGGACTTCAAGGGGCGGTTGCCGGGGCCCGTCACCGGACGCCCACGGCGGCCGTTGTCGAACAGTGCGTCGACGGCCTCCTGGAGCATGCGCTTCTCGTTGTTGATGATGATCTCGGGCGCGCCGAGGTCCAGCAGCCTCTTCAGCCGGTTGTTGCGGTTGATCACGCGCCGGTAGAGGTCGTTGAGGTCCGAAGTCGCGAAGCGGCCACCGTCGAGCTGCACCATCGGGCGCAGGTCGGGCGGGATGACCGGCACGGCCTCGAGGATCATGGCCCGGGGGTCGTTGATGCGCCGGCCGTGGTCGTCGCGCCGGTTGAAGGCGGTGACGATCTTCAGCCGCTTGATCGTCTTCTGGCGCCGCTGGGCCGACAGGGGCCGGCGGCCGTCCTTGGCATCGATCATGTCGCGCAGCTTGATCTCTTCGGCGTCGAGGTCGATGCGGTCGAGGAGCTTGAGGATGTACTCGGCACCCATGCCGCCCTCGAAGTACTCGTCGTAGCGCAGGCGGAGCTCGCGCCAGAGCATCTCGTCCTCAATGATCTTGCGGCCGTGCAGGCTGCGGAACTCGTCGAGCGAGCGCTGGGCTATTTCGACGTCCTCCTGGGCCCGCTCGCGAGCGGACTGGATCTCCTTCTCGACGGCGCGCTGGCGCGCCCGGATCTCGGCGTCCTTGGCACCCTCGCCCTCGAGCTGCTTGAGCTCGTCTTCGAGGGCCTTGAAGCGGCGGTCGATGTCGAGGTCGCGCTTCTTCTCAATGTCGGCGATCTCCTCGGCCATTTCGTTCTCGAGGCTCGGCAGGTCCTGGTGCCGCTTCTCCTCGTCGACCCAGGTGACCAGGTTGGCCGCGAAGTAGATGACCTTCTCGAGCTGCTTGGCCTTGAGCTCCTCGCGGGGCTCGGTGCCCATGAGCAGGTAGGCCAGCCACGAACGGGTGCCGCGCAGGTACCAGATGTGGACGACGGGGGCGGCCAGCTCAATGTGCCCCATGCGGTCGCGGCGGACCTTCGAGCGCGTGACCTCGACGCCGCAGCGCTCGCAGATGATGCCCTTGAAGCGCACCCGCTTGTACTTGCCGCAGTAGCACTCCCAGTCCTTGGTGGGCCCGAAGATCTTCTCGCAGAAGAGCCCGTCCTTCTCGGGGCGCAGCGTGCGGTAGTTGATCGTCTCGGGCTTCTTGACCTCGCCGTTGGACCAGCCGCGGATGGAGTCTCCCGTGGCGAGGCCGATGCGCAGTTGATCGAAGGTGTTTACGTCCAGAGCCATTAAGAGAAGCTCCTCTCCGCGGCGCGCCGCTCGTCTTCTTCGTCGGAGCCGCGCTCGTTGCGGCTGATATCGATGCCCAGCTCCTCGGCGGTGCGGAACACGTCCTCGTCCAGCTCGTGCATCTCGATCTCACGACCGTCCACGGCGAGCACCTCGACGTCGAGACAGAGGGACTGCATCTCCTTGATGAGCACCTTGAAGCTCTCGGGGATGCCCGGCTCGGGGATGTTCTCGCCCTTGACGATGGCCTCGTAGACCTTGACCCGGCCCAGCACGTCGTCGGACTTGATCGTCAGAAGCTCCTGCAGCGCATAGGCGGCGCCGAAGGCCTCGAGGGCCCACACCTCCATCTCGCCGAATCGCTGGCCACCGAACTGTGCCTTCCCGCCCAGGGGCTGCTGGGTGATCATGGAGTACGGGCCGGTCGAGCGGGCGTGGATCTTGTCGTCGACCAGGTGGGCCAGCTTGAGGATGTACACGAAGCCGACCGAGATCGGGTTGTCGTAGACCTCACCGGTCCGGCCGTTGTAGAGCAGGGCCTTGCCGTCGGTGCGGATCTGCACGTCGCCATTGGCCGAGTCCGCATTGAGCTGCCCGAAGACCGCCTGGATCGTCGGGTGCGTCCCGGCGTCCTCGGCCTCGTCCCAGTGGGCGCCGTCGAAGACCGGTGTCGAGACCCACGCGGCCGGCTCGGTGCGCGGCCGCGTCTTGCGCGCCGCGCCGTCGCCCTTGGCGCTGGTGCCGACGCCTTCGTTGACCTCAATTCCCTCCCAGCCATGGCGGGCGGCGTAGCCGAGATGTGACTCGAGCACCTGGCCCACGTTCATCCGGCTCGGCACGCCGAGCGGGTTCAAGATGATGTCGACCGGGGTGCCGTCGGCCAGGTAGGGCATGTCCTCGACCGGGAGGATCTTGGAGATCACGCCCTTGTTGCCGTGGCGGCCGGCCAACTTGTCGCCCTCGGAGATCTTGCGCTTCTGGGCCACGTAGACCCGCACCAGCTGATTGACCCCCGGCGGCAGCTCGTGCGACTCCTCCCGGCTGAAGACACGGACGTCGATCACCTTGCCGTACTCGCCGTGGGGAACCTTGAGCGAAGTGTCGCGCACCTCTCGGGCCTTCTCGCCGAAGATGGCGCGCAGCAGCCGCTCCTCGGGCGTCTGCTCGGTCTCGCCCTTGGGGGTCACCTTGCCCACGAGGACGTCGCCGGGCTCCACCTCGGCGCCGACGCGGATGATGCCGCGGTCGTCGAGGTCGGCCAGGATCTCCTCGGAGAGGTTGGGGATGTCCCGGGTGATCTCCTCGGCGCCCAGCTTGGTGTCGCGGGCGTCGACCTCGTGCTCCTCAATGTGGATGGACGTCAGAACGTCGTCGCGCACGAGGCGCTCCGAGAGGATGATGGCGTCCTCGTAGTTGTAACCCTCCCAGGGCATGAAGGCCACGAGCAGGTTCTTGCCGAGCGCCAGCTCCCCGTTGTGGGTCGACGGGCCGTCGGCCAACAGGTCGCCGCGCGTGACGCTCTGCCCCTCGGCGACGAGGGTGCGGTGGTTGATGCAGGTGTTCTGGTTGGAGCGGCGGAACTTGGACAGGCGGTACACCTTGCGGGCGAGCGCGGTGCCCAAGCGGTCCTTTTGGCCCGAGGCGTACTCCACGGTGATGGAGTCACCGCTGATCTCGGTCACGGTGCCGTCGCCCTCGGCGAGCAGGACGTCGCCGGCGTCGCGGGCGGCGCGGGCCTCGACCCCGGTGCCGATGTAGGGGGCCTCCGGCATGACCAGCGGCACAGCCTGCTTCTGCATGTTGGCGCCCATGAGCGCCCGGTTGGCGTCGTCGTGCTCGACGAAGGGGATCAGCGCGGTCGAGACCGAGACGATCTGCTTCGGCGAGACGTCCATCAGGTCGACCTCAGAGGGTGGCACGAAGTCGATCTCCGACGTCGTGCCGTATGAGCCGGCGACCGCGCCCATGCGCACGCCGGTGCCCTGCGGGCCACGGCGCACCAGGACGCGCTCCTCGGTGAGGCGCCCGTCCGCGGAGACCGCGGCATTGGCCTGCGCGATGACGTGCTCCTCTTCCTCGTCTGCGGCGTAGTAGCTCACCTCGTCGGTGACCTTGCCGTCGACGACGGTGCGGTAGGGCGTCTCGATGAAGCCGTACTCGTTGACCCGGGCGTAGGTGGCCAAGGCTCCGATCAGGCCGATGTTCGGGCCCTCGGGGGTCTCAATCGGGCACATACGGCCATAGTGCGACGTGTGGACGTCACGGACCTCGAAGCCGGCCCGCTCACGCGACAGGCCGCCTGGTCCCAGGGCGGACAGGCGCCGCTTGTGGGCCAGGCCCGACAGCGGGTTGTTCTGGTCCATGAACTGCGACAGCTGGGAGGTGCCGAAGAACTCCTTCACCGCGGCCACGACGGGGCGGATGTTGATCAGCGTCTGCGGCGTGATGGCCTCGACGTCCTGGGTGGTCATGCGCTCGCGCACGACCCGCTCCATGCGGGACAGCCCGACGCGCACCTGGTTCTGGATCAGCTCGCCCACCGAACGGATCCGCCGGTTGGCGAAGTGGTCCTGGTCGTCGATGCGGTAGGTCGACTCGCCGTCGGCCATGTGCAGGGCCAGATGCAGCATGTAGGTGGCCGAGGCCAGGATCTCCGACGGGCTGAGCACCGACTGGTTGGGCGCCGGCTTCTCGATCTCGATGCCGAACAGGTCGCTCAAGCGGTCGATCTCGGGGCCGAGCTTGCGGTTCAGCTTGTAGCGGCCGACCCGCGTGAGGTCATAGCGCTTCGGGTTGAAGAAGGCGTTCTCGAAGTAGACGCGGGCGGCCTCGGCCGACAGCGGCTCGCCGGGGCGGGCGCGCTTGTAGATCTCGAGCAGCGCCTCCTCGCGTGTCGGCGCCAGGTTGCGCTCCTTCTCCCACTGCCCCTCGAGGAAGTCGAAGTGGCGTACGAAGCGGTCGAGGAAGGCCTCGTCGCCGTAGCCCAGGGCGCGCAGGAGCACGAAGAGGGACAGGCGGCGCTTGCGGGCGACACGGCAGCCGGCCGTGACGTCCTTGCCCGGCTTGGCCTCGATGTCGAGCTCGATCCACTCGCCCCGATACGGGTGGATGGTCCCGGTGAACACGGTCTTGGCGTCGCGCCCGGGCTGGAAGATGACGCCCGGCGAGCGGACGAGCTGGCTCACGACTACCCGCTCGGTTCCGTTGACGATGAAGGTGCCGCGGTCGGTCATCATCGGGAAGTCCCCCATGAAGACCGTCTGCTCCTTGATCTCACCCGTGGTGGCGTTGAGGAAGCGGGCCCGCACGAAGACAGGCGCCGCGTACGTCATGTCCTTCTCCTTGCACTCCTCCACCGAGAATTTCGGTGGCGGGCGCAGGTCGGCGTCGGTCGGGTCGAACTCGAGCTCCAGGCTCAGCTGGCCGGTGAAGTCCTCGATCGGACTGATGTCGTGGTAGGCCTCGGCCAGGCCCTTGTCGAGGAACCATTGGAACGAATCGCGCTGGATGGCGATCAGGTCAGGAAGCGGTAGAGCTTCGTCGATGTTGGCGAACGACACGCGTTCAGGGCTGCGGGACCGTGATGACAACGGTCAACTCCTCCCAAGTGAAAAGCGGTGGGTGCGGGCGGTACTGCGGGTAGGGACGGACGACGGACGGACGGAGGATTAGGGCTGCCGGGGCGCGCGCCAAGAACCGGGAATTTCGGAACTGAAGACACGGAGACGCACGGCAACCGTGCATCTTATCGCGGGACGTGCCTGGATACAACCCCTCGGCCGCGAAGGCCTGGCGGGCTGGGCCCGAGGTCCGTGACAGGCTACGAAAGCCCTCTCCCCCCGTCAAGGATCCTGGTCGGAGTGCCCGGCGGGAGCGAGCCCCGCCAGGCCGCTGACCAGGGCTACTTGACCTCGACGGTGGCGCCGGCCGCCTCCAGGGCGGCCTTGGCCTTGTCGGCGTCTTCCTTGTTGGCCCTCTCCAGCACCGGCTTGGGAGCGGCCTCGACCAGGTCTTTGGCCTCCTTGAGGCCCAGGCTGGTGAGGGCGCGCACCTCCTTGATGACCTGGATCTTCTTGTCGCCGGCCGCGGTGAGGATGACGTCGAACTCCGACTTCTCCTCCTCTGCCGCGGCTTCGCCTCCGGCCGCGGGGGCCGCTGCGGCAGCCACGGCCACGGGGGCCGCCGCCGTCACGCCGAAGCGCTCCTCGAAGTCCTTCAGCAGCTCGCTCAGCTGGATCACCGAGAGCTCGGCGATCCCGTCGAGGATCTCTTCCTTTGTGAGGGTTGCCATCTTGTATGGCCTTCCTTTCTCTTCCTAGGTCTCTTTTGTTCGGTCCGGCTGTTCGATCTGGTGCTATTCGGAGGCCCCGTCGGGGGTGTCCGCCGCCTCTGCTAGGGCCTCCGTCTCACCGGCGGCCTCCACCGGCTCCACCACGGCAGGCTCCTCGGCCGGCGCAGCGGCGGCGGTGGGCTCGGCAGCCTCCTCCGTCGGCGCGGCGGCCTCTTCGGCGGGGGCAGCAGCGGCCGCCTCTTCGGCGGGGGCAGACTCGGTGGGCAACGTCTCCCCACCCTCCTCGCGCTGCTGAATCAGCGCGGAGATCCCGTAGGCGAGGTTGCGCGGCAGCGCCTGGATCAGTCCGGCCATTTGTTGCATCGGAGCGGCCAACGCACCGGCCAGCCGAGCCAGGAGTACCTCGCGGGGCGGCAGGTCGGCCAGCGCCGCCAGGTCCGTCGACGAGAGGAGCGACCCGTCGGCCAGACCGCCCTTGATCACCAGCAGCGGGTTGGCGCGTGAGAAGTCGCGAAGGGCCTTGGCCACGGCGCTGATGTCGCCCTCGACGAAGGTCAGCGCGCTGGGGCCGCTCAGGTACTCCGAGAGAGGCTGGTACTCGCTCCCGTCGATGGCTCGCCGCACCAACGTGTTCTTGAAGATCCTGTAGTCGCCGCCTACCGCGTCCAGGGCGATACGCAACTCGGCCAGCTCGGCCACGGTCAGGCCGCGGTACTCGCTCACGATCGAGGCCGCCGCCGCGCCCATGCGCGTTTTGACGTCGTCCACGACTGCGACCTTGTGTGCCATCTGTGCGTTCTGCGCTGCCATCGGTGTCCTCCACCGGGCTCAACCGCCCGGGTTCGGGCCAGGATCTCCGGTGTGCGACGGCGCGGCCGCCGGCGAAGCCGGCTGCTCGTGTGTCGCCTCGTCGGGCCGACCCATTCGGGCCGCTTCGGCACCCAGGGGTGCACCGGAGGTCTTTGGCGTTCGGATTCAGTGCCCCTCCGCCAAAGGCGGCGGGCTGTGCGGAAACTGTAGTACGGCTCGACGACCCGGTTTACGCCGGGACCGCCAACTCCTCCTCGGTGATGCGGGCCTTCACCGGGTCGATGCGGATCCCAGGACTCATCGTGGTCGATACGGTGATCGACTGGAAATAGCGCCCCTTGGAGGCCGGGGGCTTGGCCCGCTGGAGCTCGTCGAGGACGGCCCGGATGTTGGCCAAGAGCTGCTCGCGGGTGAACGAGGCCTTGCCGACGCGGATGTGGACGTTGCCGACCTTGTCGGTGCGGTACTCGACCCGGCCTCCCTTGAACTCGGTGACGGCCTTTCCCACGTCGGTCGTCACGGTGCCCGTCTTGGGGTTGGGCATCAGGCCACGTGGTCCGAGCACCCGGCCGAGTGTGCCGACCTGTCCCATGAGGTCCGGCGTGGCGATCGCCACGTCGAAATCGAGAAAGCCGCCGTTGATCTTGGCCACCAGATCGTCCGCCCCGACGACGTCGGCGCCGGCCGTGCGGGCCTCCGCGGCCGCCTCACCGGCGGCGAAGACGGCCACCCGCTCGGTGCGACCGGTTCCCGAAGGGAGCGAGAGCGTGCCGCGAACGATCTGGTCCGCCTTGCGCGGATCGACGCCGAGGCGAACCGCCAGCTCGACCGTCTCGTCGAACTTTGCGCTCGCCAGCGACTTGGCCAGGTCGACCGCTTCGACGGTTCCGTAGAGCGCCTCCCGGTCCACCTTGCTCAGACTGTCCTTGTACTTCTTGCCGTGCTGGGTCATTCGTTCTCCTCGCGCCGGGCTAGCCGGCGACCTTGATCCCCATGGACCGCGCCGTGCCGGCCACCTGCTTCTTGGCCGCCTCGAGGTCGTTGGTGTTGAGATCCTTGAGCTTGACGGTTGCGATCTCGGCCAACTGGGCCTCGGTGACGGTCCCGACCTGCTCGCGGCCCGCGGTGGCGGCGCCCTTCTCCAGCCCTGCCGCCTGACGGAGCAAGAAGGGCGTGGGCGAGGTCTTCAGCACGAAGCTGAACGAACGGTCCTCGTAGATCGTGATGTCGACCGGGACGACCGTGCCGCGCATGCTCTCTGTGGCTTGGTTGTACTGCTTGCAGAATTCCATGGTCTGGACCCCGTGGGGGCCCAGCGCCGTGCCGACTGGCGGCGCGGGCGTGGCCGATCCCGCCTCGAGCTGGATCTTCACTACGGCAAGCACCTTCTTCTTCGGCGCCATCCTCTGTTCTCCTTCTTCGATGTGTGTCCAGGCGCCTAAAGCTTGGCGACCTGGCTGAATTCGAGCTCGACCGGCGTCTCGCGGCCAAAGATGTTGACGAGCACCTTGAGCTTGAGTTGGTCTTCGTTGATCTCGGCGATCTGGCCCGAGAAGTCGGCGAAGGGGCCTTCCTTGACCCGCACCGTCTCGTCGACCTCGTACTCGAGACGGGGCCGGCTGCGCTTGGTGCTCGTCTCGGTGCCTTCGACCTTCACCTGGAGAATGTTCTCCACCTCGCGGCGTGACAGTGGCGTCGGCTTGGTGCCCGGTCCCACGAAGCCGGTGACACCCGGCGTGTTGCGAATGGCGCCCCAAGTGTCGTCGTCAAGGTCGCAGCGAACGAGGAGGTAGCCCGGGAAGACCTTCTTCTGGACCGTCACCTTCTTGCCGCCCTTGAACTCGACCACGTCCTCCATCGGGATGACGACCTCGAAGACCCGGTCCTCGATGCCGCGGGACGCGACGACGTTGCCCATATTGGAGCGCACCTTGTTCTCGTAACCCGAATAGGTGTGCACCACGTACCAACGGCCCGGGCGGTCATAGGGGCTCTCGACCGGGACGATCTCCTCTTCGTCTCCGCCCCATCCGCCGAGCTCACCTTCGGCCTCCTGGTTGTCGGTGGCGTCGAGTACCAGATCGGGCTTCCCCGGCTGGGCCGTCGACTCTTCGGCGATCTCCTGGACAATCGCTTCGGCCAGCTCGGCGACGACCGCCTCCTCGACGATTTCTTCCACGATCTCCTCGGCTATCTCCACTGCGCTCTCCTCGGCCACGACTTCCGCGGCGTCTTCCTTGACCTCTTCGACCGCCGCGTCGTCCGCGACGGCCTCCAACTCGGCCTCGTTCTCAGCCCCGACTTCCTCAATCAGGTCCTCGGCGGACGCCGTGTGCATCGCCGCCTCCTCGGGGGCCGCCTCGGCCTCCTCACGCTCGGCCTCGACTGCATCGGCGACATCCTCCTCGTCGCCGGTTGCCAGTGCTTCTTCTGCTTCTGAGTGCGTCATATCGGTCATCGATGCCTACTTCGTAAAGAGAAGCGTGACGAACTTCCCGAAGGCGAGGTTCAGCACGAAGATCAAGCTGATCATGATGACCAGGGTCGTCAAGACGACCGAGGTGTAGTTGATGAGCTCTGAGCGTGACGGCCACGCCACCTGCCGCATCTCGTCGCGTACCTCACGGACGAACTGAACAGGTGAGGTGCGCTTGCGGCCCGATGGGCCTCGTTGCGTCCGTTGTGCCTTCGTCGGTGTGCCCGCGGGCGCACGCCTGGAGGCTGGAGACCCATCGGCCTCCATTTGCCCCTGGCGCTGCATCATGCGCTTGGTCTCGCGGTTCACGGGTTTCGCCTCACATACGTCTCGTACATTGTTCTCGGGTGACTACGTCCGGGGCAGGGCAGGAGGGACTCGAACCCCCAACCGCCGGTTTTGGAGACCGGTGCTCTACCAGTTGAGCTACTGCCCTCGGTGGGGTGCCTTCGGTTGCCCTCAAGCAGGTGGTTCTTCCCCCTGACCTGGGGATCGGCCTGCCAGAGTAGCACCGGCAGGCTGCGGGCGGCTCAGCGGGTCTCCTTGTGCAGCGTGTGCTGGCGATCCCACCGGCAGAACTTCTTCATCTCGATCCGCTCGCGGTCGTTCAGCTTGTTCTTGGTCGTGATGTAGTTGCGCCGCTTGCACACCTCGCAGGCCAGCGTGACCTGGACCCTCTTCTCGTTCTTGGCCATGTCAATCCTTCCTGGTCGCGGCCCGGGACACTCGACCCGGGCTTGGTAGCGGCGGCGGGACTCGAACCCGCGACAACACGATTATGAGCCGTGTGCTCTGACCAACTGAGCTACGCCGCCAGGGCGAGCCCCCTGTCGGAATCGAACCGACGACACCAGCCTTACCATGGCTGTGCTCTGCCGACTGAGCTAAGGGGGCGCCGCGGCTACCTTCCGCGAGCAGTCATGATAGCCAGGCCACCGTACGGCCTGTCTCCGCTCCCCCGGTTTCGACACCTCAACAGTACCATCGGCCGATGCGGATCCGACTCGCCGAGGTGGCCGATGCCGAGGCCATCCGCACGATCTACAACGTCGAGGTCCTCGACACCACCAACACCTTCGACATGGTGCCCCGCACGAGCTCCGAGCAGGAGGCATGGATCCTCGAGCACAGTGGGGTCCACCCGGCGCTCGTGGCGACGGAAGACTTCGACTCGGGAATGCCGGGCCCGGCTGGCGCCAACGGCGAGATCGTGCTGGGGTTTGGTTCGCTCTCGTCGTTCCGCGAGCGATCCGGCTACTCGGCCACCGCTGAGAGCTCCGTCTATGTCGATCGCGCCCAGCGCGGCCTGGGGGTGGGAAAGGCCCTGCTGGCCGAGCTCCTGGTCCTGGCCTCGGCGCACGGCTTCCACTCGGTCATCGCGCGGATCGCGGGACACAATGAGACGTCCATTGGGTTGCACCGTGCCGCCGGCTTCGAGCTGGTCGGGGTGGAGCGGGAGGTCGGTCGCAAGCATCGTCAGTGGCTCGACGTGGTCGAACTCCAGCGCCTGCTGTAGCGCCGGGATAGACGGCGGTCGTCGGTCAGGCGGCGCGGATCAGGATTCGAAGACGGCGCTCTGGCCGTGGTGGGCGGGGAGGGCCGGCAGGCGGGACCGATCGAGGCGCCACGACGTTGTCCAGTTGCCGAGCGGGACGATGGCCACCGCCCAGAGGACCATCACCGCCAAGACCATACTGAGCGGGTCGGTGTGCACCAGCTCTTTCAGTAGATCGGCACCCCCTGTCAGCCCGATGAACGGAGCCACCGCCGACAGCCCGAGCACGGCATAGAGCATGCGGCCCGTCACCACGGGCGCCACGATGATGATCCCCCAGGTGAGATACCAGGGCTGGACGACCGGGCCGAGGAGCACGAACGTCATCATCGTGATGCCGAGGGCGCCCAGGAGGCCGAGACGCGTGCGGTGGCGTAAGCAGTAGACAGCCACGGTGGCGGCGGCAATCAGACCGATGGCGCGGGTCAGCGTGAGCACCCCGCCGAGACCGACGCCGATGCCGACGACGTGGGCAGACCCGCTGATGAGCAGGCCGACGGCGGTGGCGGGCGCCATCCAAGAGCGCACGGTGCCAGGCGTCCCCAGGTTGGCGAGCCAGCCCCAGCCGAGGCCGGACACGAAGGAGAGCACCCCCATCACGGCCACGGTAATGACGCCCGACCGGATGATGATGCGGGCGCGCCGGCGCCAATCCGCCCCTACACCGGCCCACTCCCAGGCCACGTAGATGATGCCCATGGCGGCAGGCACCTTGATGGAAGCCGCCAGCGCGCACAGCACCACACCCCACACGGGGTGGCGGGACCGAGCCGCTGTGACGCCGGCCAAGAGGAGTCCCACCATGATGGCGTCGTTGTGGGCGCCACCGACGAGCGCCAGCAGCGTCAGCGGGTTCAGGACGGCCAGCACGAAGGCCGGACCGGCGTCACGACCGAACGAGCGGGCGAGCTTGGGGATGCAGTAGGCGATGAGCGCGATGCCGACCACCGACTGGAGCCGCAGGAGCAAGACGGTGATCAGCGCGTGGTGGAAGCTGAGCGAGGCCGACCAGCCGGCCAGCATGAGGAAGAGCGGCCCGTACGGAGCGGCCGTGTTCATCCACAGGGAATCGACACCCGACACGTAAGGCCCCGAGCCCAGCGTGCCCGGGCCGTAGTGGTACGGGTTGATGTGATGGCTCATCATCTCGCCCTGGGCGGCGTAGGAGAACACGTCCCGGCTGAACAGCGGCGCCACCACCATGAGCGGGACGAGCCACAGGGCCAGCATGTACGTCAACTGGCGAATCGGCACGCCGGGTCGCGCCCGAAGCGTCTGGTACAGGCCGAACCAGACGCGAACGAAGAGGACCATCCCGCCGTAGACGGCGACGACGCCGGGGAGCATGAGCGTGGTCGACGGCCAGGTGGCCTCGCCGAAGAACCAGGTGCCCCCCATCTCGAGCTTGAACGGCGAGCTCGGAAGCGACGCACCGATGCAGATCGACATGACGGCGATGAAGCCCAAGAGCGCGGGCCGGCGCAGGAAGGTCCAGTCACCGGGTTCTCCCGAGTCCGCCTCGACGCGCTCGGTCAGGGTGAAGCCCCGCGCGAGACGGAGGCGAGCCAGATCGGTACGCATGGAAAGGCGGCGCAGGCGCGCGCCCACCCGATCGGCCACCGGTGCTGCGGGAGACATCGCGCTTTCGTCCACGGGGTTGGTTGTCAGTCTCGCTTTGTCGTGTCCGGCTACGACCCGGAAGGTGAGAGCGGCCCTGGGAGGTGGGTCCGCAATCGATCTGAAACAGCATTGTAACGGCGTCCAGGGCGGTGGCAAGGCTCACGGATCTGACCGCCGTGCGGCAGATTGTGCGTGGGCCGGGAAGGATTCGAACCTCCGTAGGTGTTAACCGACAGGTTTACAGCCTGTTTCCTTTGGCCACTCGGACACCGACCCGCAGCCGGCGAGATTACCGCGCCCGGCCACCCCGGACCTTTGGCCACTCGGACACCGACCCGCAGCCGGCGAGATTACCGCGCCCGGCCACCCCGGACCGCAGTTGGCGCCGGTACGCTGGGGTCATGCCCACTTTTGACATCGTCTCGGAAGTCGACATGCAAGAGGTGCGCAACGCCGTCGACCAGGCCAACCGGGAGGCCGCCACCCGCTTCGACTTCAAGAACACCGATTCGGCCATTGACCTCGCCGACAACGAGTTGGTGCTCCGCTCGTCCACCGAGGACCGGCTGCGCGCCCTCCACCAGGTGTTGGACGAGAAACTCGTGAAGCGCCAGGTCTCTCTCAAGGCGTTCGAGGACAGCAAGGTCGAGGAGGCCCAGAAGGGAACCGCACGCCAGAAGGTCGCCATCAAGGCCGGTATCTCCTCTGACCACGCCAAGCGCTTGAACAAGTTCATCAAGGATCTCGGCCTGAAGGGGGTGTCGTCCCAAACCCAAGGCGATCAGCTCCGAGTCACCGGCAAGAAGCGGGACGACCTCCAAGAGGTGATCGCCAAGTGCAAGTCCGAGGACTTCGGCATCCCCCTGCAGTTCAACAACTTCAGGGAGTAATTGCCGCGGGCCGCTTGATCGGCCCGGCGCTCAGTGCGGTGCGATGGGCGTGGACGCCTCTTCGTCTTCGTGGGTCAGGTGCTCCTCTTCGTGAGCCAGGTGCTCGTCGAACTCATCGAGCTCGATCCGGAACAGGCGGTTGAAGAGAAGCAGCTTGGCGACCCAGAAGATCCCGAACGACATGACGTTGGCCACCAGCACGAGCAACGTCTGCTCGCCGTGGTCCAGCTTCGAGCGCGATGCCGATGTGGCGGGCCAACGCCGCTCCGACGATGGCAAACGCGATGCCGATCGCCGCCAGGGTCCAGAAGGGGACCATTTCTTTGAAGAAGTGTGACCGGCCATGCTTGCCCCAGGCCCACTTGCGATTGAGCCAGTAGGAGGGGAACGTGGCCACCACGTTGCCGAAGATCGTGCTGGGCACCTCGCTCCACAAGCGCAGCACGCCGTAGACGATGAAGATGACAAAGAGCGAGACGCAACTCGAGATGACCGAGACCATCGAGTAGCGAAAGATCTTCCGACCCTCGTGCGTGTGCAGCCAGCCGTTGAAGGCCTTGAGCCGGGAGACCACGGGTCTCACCCTAGCCTCGGTCCCAATTCACGCCCTCTCAGCCACCCCTGAGGCGGCTGTGAACAATCGGCCCGTCCGGGCGACCTCGCCGAACCAATGAACGCTCGGTTTGGGCCGGCGTTCGAAGGTGCCCGGGGCCACCGCCACCAAGCCGAACTTGGGCCCATACCCCAGGTGCCACTCGAAGTTGTCGAGCAGGCTCCACACGAAGTAACCCCGCAGGTCGACGCCCTCCACCAGGCAACGGTGGGCGCTCCGCAGGGCGTCCGAGACGAAGGCGATGCGCTCGGTGTCGTCGGCCGTGGCAATTCCGTTCTCAGTGACGACCACCGGCCGGCCGCTCACTTCGGCCGCGCGGCGCACCGTGTGCTCGACCGCCTGGGGCCAATACTCGTCGCCCATCTGGGTGAGCGGGACGTCGGGGTCGTTGGGGGCCAGACCGTCGGGTCCGAAGTGCATGCGCGTGTAGCACTGCACGCCGACGAAGTCGTCCCCGTCGGCCGCCCGGAGGAAGACGTTCTCGAGCATCTCCTCGGCGGCGTCGCGCAGCGCCTCCCCTCCCTCTTCGGCGGTGATCTCCGCCATGGACAACGTGAGCCCCACCGGGAAGTCTCCGGGCCCGGCTCGCAGCGCGTCGACAGCCAGGCGGTGGGCGCGCACCATTGCCTCGTTAACTGCGCCGTACCGGGCGAAGTCCTCCTTGACCCCTGGCGGATACTGGCCCTGGAAGTACCCCATGACCGCTACGACGTTGGGCTCGTTGATGGTGCAGGCCCATCCAATGAGGTCCCCGAGGTAGGTCGTCGCCCGGCTCACGAAGCGAGCGAAGCATTCGGGGGCGTCAGGCGATTCCCAGCCACCGCGCCGCGCCAGCCACAACGGCGTCGTGAAGTGGTGAAAGGTGACCACGGGAATGATCCCGTGGCCGTGACAGGCAGCACACATGCGCCGGTAGTGCTCGAGCGCTGCCACGGAGAACTCACCCTCCGCCGGCTCGATCCGGCTCCACTCGAGCGAGAAGCGGTAGGCGCTGAGCCCCATGTCGGCGACCAGCTGTATGTCTTCCCGCCATCGGTGAAACGAATCACAGGCATCACCGCTGGGTTCGAGGGTGCCCGACGAGGGGTCGTGCTCCCAGGCCCACCAGTCGTTGTTCACGTTGCCGCCTTCGATCTGGTGAGCCGCGGTGGCGACACCCCAGATGAAGTCTTCTGGGAACGCGAGCTCGTCCTGCGTGGTCTCCTGTGCCCGAGGCGTCACACCGCCGCAGGGTAGTGGCGGTCGCCGCGGTGTGCTCGGCGACGCACCTTCCGGAGGCCTGCGAACATGGGCGGATGAGCGCGTCGTTGGACTTTCTCGTCGATCTGCTTGACCTCGAATCCATTGAGGTCAACATCTTCCGGGGTATTCAGCCCAACGAGGAGCGTCAACGCGTCTTCGGCGGCCAGGTGGCCGGGCAGGCGCTGATGGCGGCTGGTCGCACGGTCGAGCACGGGCGGGTACATTCGTTGCACTCGTATTTCTTGCGACCTGGCGACCCCACGGTTCCAATCCTCTACGAGGTGGATCGCATCCGCGATGGGCGGTCCTTCACCACACGGCGCGTCGTGGCCGTTCAGCACGGGCGGGCGATCTTCAATCTCGAGGCCTCCTTTCATGATCTCGAGGAGGGTCTGGACCATCAGTTCCCGATGCCTGAGGTGCCCGACCCCGAATCGTTGCAGCCGCTCTACCAGCGACTGGAGCCCTGGAAGGAGGAGGTGGCCGAGTGGTTCGACCGCCCTCACCCGATCGACCAGCGCCACATCGGCGATCTCCCCTGGCACTCCCCCGGCCGGGGGGAGCCGTGCCAGCGGGTGTGGATCCGGGCCGACGGCCGGCTGCCCGACGACCCGTTGTTGCATGCCTGCGTGGCCACGTACGCGTCCGACATGTCTCTCATCGACACGATCCTCGCCCCGCACGACGTTCGCTGGGACGACGAGGACTTCATGAGCGCGAGCCTCGACCACTGCATGTGGTTCCACCAGCCCTTCCGGGCGGATGAGTGGCTGCTCTACGACATGGATTCCCCGGTGGCGACCCACGGCCGCGGCCTGGCCCGGGGCTTCCTGTTTGACCGTCAAGGGAGGCTGTGCGTGTCGTTGGCCCAGGAGGGTCTGACACGCCTCTTGAGGAAGGGAGCGGCCCGGCCTTAGCGCGCGTCGATTGGGATGTAGTCCCGCTCGTCGGGGCCGATGTAGAGCTGGCGGGGACGCGCGATCTTCGAGTCCTGATCGAGCATCTCCTGCCAGTGGGCAAGCCAGCCCGCAGTGCGGGGTATGGCGAAGAGCACGGGAAACATCTCAAGCGGGAACCCCATCGCCTGGTAGATAAGGCCTGAGTAGAAGTCGACGTTGGGGTAGAGGCGCCGCGAGGTGAAGTACTCGTCGTTGAGCGCGATCTCCTCAAGTTTCAGGGCGATGTCGAGCAATGGATTCTTGCCCGTAACCTCGAACACCTCGTCGGCCGTGCGCTTGATGATCTTCGCCCGCGGGTCGTAGCTCTTGTACACGCGATGCCCGAACCCCTGGAGGCGCTGTCCCCCGGTCCCCGCCTTGACGGTTGCGATGAAGTCCGGCACGTTCTCGATGCTGCCGATGTCGGTCAGCATCCGGATGACGGCCTCATTGGCCCCGCCATGCCGTGGTCCGTACAGCGCAGCAGCGGCGGCGGCCGTCGCCGAGTAAGGGTCCGAGTGCGACGATCCGACGACTCGCATCGCCGTGGTCGAGCAGTTCTGCTCATGGTCGGCGTGGAGGATGAACAAGATGTCGAGGGCACGCGCCAAGACCGGATCGGCCTCGAACCTCGGCTCAGCCACCTTCCAGAGCATGGAGAGGAAGTTGGGGGCGAAATCAAGCGAGTTGTCGGGATAGACGAAGGGCATGCCGACGCTGAAGCGATGCGCCGCCGCCGCCAGCGTGGGCATCTTGGCGATCAGGCGAATGATCTGCTTGTTTCGGGATTCGGGATCAAAGATGTCCTTGGCGTCGAGATAGAAGGTCGACAGCGCCGCCACGGCCGAGACCAGCATCCCCATGGGGTGGGCGTCGTAATGGAAGCCCTCGAGGAAGCGCTTCCGTACGTTCTCGTGGATGAACGTGTGGTAGGTGACGTCGTGCCGCCAGGAGGCGAATTGCTCCTCGTTGGGTAGCTCTCCCTTGAGGAGGAGGTACGCAACTTCCAGGTACGTCGAGCTTTCCGCCAGTTGCTCAATCGGATAGCCACGGTAGCGGAGGATCCCGGCATCCCCATCGAGATAGGAGATGGCGCTCTCACAGGCCGCCGTCGACATGAAGCCGGGATCGAAGAACCACACTCCCGGGAGGAGCTTGGCCCACTCCTCGGCCGAGACTCCGCCGTTGACAATCGGAATCTCCATGGACTCGCCACTGCGATTGTCCGTGATCGTGATGCTCTCGGCCACGTGAAGGGCCCTCCCGTTCCTGATTTCGGCGCGTCCCGATCCTATGACGAGGAACGAGCACAGTCGACACGCGCCCCTCGTTGGAACGCCTCTTCGTCCCCGTGCTCAGGAAGCCGGCGCGACCTGGAGTGCCTGCTGGAGCACGGTTCCTGCCGTCTGGAACTGTCCGGCCGGGAGCACCACCTCGACCGTGAGCACATAGGTGGTCCCAGGTTTGGCGTTGAAGGTGACCTGCGGCAGCGTTGTCGAGGCGCCGAGGGCCAGGGGCGTCGTCTCGACTTGGGTTGCGGTGCCCCCAGCGGACTGATCCGCCAAAGTGAAACGGACCGAGGCATGCGGCTCATCGGCCGAACCGTCGTTGGCCAGGACCACTGTCACGCCGACTTGCGATGTCGGGCTGAGCACCGAGACGTTCGCCGGCACACCCTGGGGCGTCGGCAGGGCAGGCGGGCTCAGACGCACGGTACGGAGGACGAGGTTGTGCGACGACGCCAACGTGGGCGAGGTGGCGATGAGATCGACCTGGGTCGCGACGGCACCCACTTGCCACTGTGGGGCGTCGGTCACCCAGACCGACGCGGGAAGCTTGCCGTGGCCCGCTGCCGCGGCCAGGGACCGCCGAACCGAGCGATACAGCGCATCGGACTGCGAGAGCAGTGCACCCGCGGCAGCGATCTGGGTGGTGGCCTTATTCGCCGACAACAAGTTGTTGGAAGCGGAGACCGTGGTCCCGTCAGCCGGTGAACCGGAAGCGCGTATGGGTTGCATGCCGAGGAACCCGTCGACCGTGGCACGCAACTCGGTCATGGCCTGGCCCCGATCGGCAAAGACAGCGGCAAACTCTGTGGCTACCGGCCCCAGTGGGGTCGAGCTCGCCGCCAAGTGCGCTCGGGCCGATTCCCTCGCCGTTTGCTGCACAGCACTGTCCAGGCCCACCTGAAGGCCCTGGCGGGTCTGCCCCTGCACGCTGTTCATGAGGGTGCGCACCTCGGCCGAGGTGGTGTTGGACTGCTGGGCGACCACCGCACCCTGTGCTGCGAGCGAAAGGGCCGATTGGACGTCGTAGTCCTGCGACTGTCGCGACACCCGCGCGAGCCCGCCCACAAGGAGCGCAAGCACGATCACCGCCGCGAGGAGCAGGATGACGGGTCGGGCCGGTGATCGACGGCGCGCGCGCCGACGTGGCCTGCGTGGCAACATCGCCACAGGAAACTACAGCCGCAACCGGTGAGTTACAGCGCGAGGAACGATGTGCCCGGAGTCTCGGTGGACGTACTCAGCGTGCTGGCGCTCGATCGCCACTGCACCGTCGGAGCGATCGCTCGGACGTCCACCCGGTCCCGGTACCTCTCGACCTGCTGGAGAATCTCGGAGATGACCTCGTCGGTCAGGAGGTGCGGCTTGAGACCCAGATCGAGCAACTTGGTGTTGGCGGCGTTGAAGTAGTGCTCTTCACGCTCGACTCGAGGATTGGACAGGCCTTCGGCGATGTCCACTCGCGTCGGGCAGACCCTCTTGACCATCTGTGCCATGTCGCGCACCGAGAAGGACTCGGTGAACTGGTTGAACACGCGGAACTCGCCTCGCTCAGCCGGATTCTCGAGGGCCAGCGTCACGCAAGCCAGCGTGTCCCGGATGTTGAGCATGCCGCGGGTCTGGCCTCCTGCGCCGTACACGGTCAGCGGGTGGCCGGTCACCGCCTGCACGCAGAAGCGGTTCAACACCGTGCCGAAGACGCCGTCGTAGTCGAATCGGGTCGCTAACACCGGGTCGAGATCGGTTTCCTCCGTCGACTGGCCGTAGACGATCCCCTGATTCAGATCGGTCGACCGGAGCCCCCAGACGCGGCAGGCGAACATGATGTTGTGACTGTCATGCACCTTGGAGAGGTGGTAGAAGGATCCCGGCTGCTTCGGGTAGGGCAGCACGTCGGTGCGGCCCTTGTGGGTGATCTCGATGAACCCCTCTTCGATGTCGATGTTGGGGTACCCGTACTCCCCCATCGTCCCGAGCTTGACGAGGTGAATCGATGGATTGGTCTCTGCGATGGCGTACATCACGTTCAGCGTGCCGACCACGTTGTTGACCTGCGTGTAGACGGCGTGCTCGCGGTCGATCATCGAATAGGGAGCCGAGCGCTGCTCGCCGAAATGCACGATGGCGTCCGGCTCGGCCTCAGCCACCACGCCATAGGTGAAGGCGGCGTCGGTGAGGTTGCCGATCCGGACGTTGACAGCGTGTCCAGAGACCTGCTCCCAGCGCGTGACCCGATCCGGCAGCGAGGCGATGGGGACCAGGCTGTCGACCCCCATTTCGCGGTCGTACTCGCGTCGCACGAGGTTGTCCACGATGGTGACGTCGTGGCCACGGGCCGAAAGGTGGAGGGCGGTCGGCCAACCCAGATAGCCATCGCCTCCGAGAACCAGAATCTTCATCCTCACCCTTCGTCCGCGCTCAGGCTCCGGTTTGTTACGGAGTCATGTCAGTCTCATCATGGGACAGTTCCCTGAATTCAGCCTGTGTAGAGGCTGGTTTTGCCGTGAGACCAGGGATTTTTCCTGGGGCGGCAGCCCAAATCACACAGATTCGGCGTCCGCGGCTGTCTCCATCTCGAAAAGAAGCCGAATAAACAGTACGCCTGGGGCCCGGCGCACGAAACCTTCAGGGGCCGCGGCCAGGGGCGTTGCCGATCAGTCCGCCGGCTCGCCCCACAAGGCTCGCCGCAGTCCTGATGCCCGGGTGATCGGACGCTCGATCGCGGCCCGAACGGGATCCTCGGTACCGACGAGGATCAGCCGCTCCCGAGCGCGGGTTACGGCCGTATAGAGGAGTTCCCGCGTCAGAACACGCGAGTCGGCGCTGGGCAGGAGGAACGCCACCACCTCGAATTGCGACCCCTGGCTCTTGTGGACGGTCATCGCGTAGACGGTGTCGACGGCGGCCAGACGAGCGGGACTGACCCGGGCGATTTCCTCACCTCGGTCGAAGGCGGCCACGCGCCGGTCCCCGTCCGCGATGACCACCCCGACGTCACCGTTGTACAGCTTCAGCGCGTAGTCGTTCTCGGTCACGATGAGCGGGCGCCCGACGTACCAGTCCTCGCCACCGACGAAGCCCTCGACCTCTGCGCGCAGCCAGCTCTCGACCTGATGCATCCAGGTGGCCACACCGTCGGGCCCGCGGCGGTGCGCGCACAGGAGACGGAACCGGCCGAGGGCGTCGATGGCCACCTTGGCCTCTCCTGCAACGGCCGCCTCTCGTACTGTGCGTCCGCATTCGACGGCGAGCGAGCGCACGTCCCCGAGTCCATCAGGCGACGACGCCAGGGTGGTCGCGTCGGTGGCCACCCATTGCACGTCAGGATCTCCCGCCCTGAGCACCGCCATGGCGTCGTCGACACGACCGTGTTGAATGGCCGTCGCCAATTCGGCGATGGCGCCGCGGAAACGGTGCACCTTGCTCAAGACGACAATGCTGTCCCCGATGGCCGACCGGATGCCGACGTCGTTTTCCGGAACGATCTGGTCGGTGACCGCGGCAAGCCGTACCCGGACCTCGTCACCCATGCAGACGTGCCGCCCACGTGGGGGAACGATGTCGCCCAACACGGCGCCCGCCTCGATTGAGGCCAGCTGTTCCGGGTCACCGACGAGGATCAGGCGTGCGTCGGAACGGACGGCCTCGGCCACCCGCGCCATCATCGAGAGCGACACCATGGACGTCTCGTCGACGACGACCACATCGTGGGGCAGCCGGTTCAGCCGGTCGTGACGAAACCTCGTCCGGTTCCCGGGATTCGAACCCAGAAGCCGGTGCAGCGTCGTGCCCTCGAGCGCCGACAGGCTGGCGCTGATCTCGGGGGCGATGGGCATGGAACCCGCCTCCTGCCGGACCGCTTCCTCGAGTCGTGCGGCGGCCTTGCCGGTCGGCGCCGCCAGGGCGATCAACGGTGGCCGCTGTCCCGAAGCAGCCGCTTGTGCATGAAGCAGCGCGAGCACGCGGGCGACGGTGGTGGTCTTCCCGGTCCCGGGGCCGCCGGCGATGACCGACATCTGGCGCAGGACGGCCGTTGCGGCCGCCAGGCGCTGGAAGTCCGGGTCGTCCGGCGCACTGAAGAGCTGTGCCAGACCCGACGCCAGGACGCTGTCGTCGACCCCGGCCGCCGGCTGGGAAGCCCGCTCCAAAAAGTCGGTCGCAACACGCCGTTCGTCGATCCACAGGCGGTCCAGGTAGACAGTCGTGCCCGACAGGTGGAGCGGGTGGTCCTGTCCCACGAAGCGGCTCCGCGCCAAGACCTTGAGCCACGTGCTCGGATCAGGCCAGGGCAACGCGCCGATGTCCGCCGGCGTATCCGTGTCCGCGTCGGCAGTGTCCCTGATTGTCTCGAGGTCGACGCACACATGGCCCAAGCGGGGAGCCCGAGCTGCAAAGGCCGCGCCCAGCCAGGCCAGCTCGTCCTCAGTGCCGCTCAGACGTGCCAGGCGCGTTGCGACGTGCACGTCCGAGGTGGACAGAATTCCCGCCCGGTCGAACGCGCCCAGGAGACCGGATGCGCGCAGTGCCAGGGAGCTGTCGAAGGTGTCCGTCGCCGCATCCGACGCCGACGTCACGGCGCCACCCCGCTGTCAAAGAGTTCGCTGAGCGACTCGACCAGGTGACCTGGTGGTCGCCACGACCACACGCCGCAGGGCTGATCCCCGATGCGCGTGGGCTCGATGGCACTCATCCCGCGTACGAACAGGTAGAGGACTCCTCCGAGGTGGTGCTCCGGGTCATAGCCCGCAAGACGCCAGCGCAGGTAGCGGTGGAGCGCTACCGCATAGAGGAGGGCCTGCAGCGGATAGTGCGCTGCCATCATCTCGTCGTGCAGGGCATCGGGGCGATAGTGCCAGGCCGTGAGAGTCTCGTCGGACACGCTCAGCCGGTTCGTCTTGTAGTCGGCAATGAAGAACCGGTTGTCACGCCGGAACACCAGGTCCAGGCTTCCGGTCAGATAACCGCGGAAGATGCCATGGAGTGCCGGGTCCCGAAGCCGCTGGGCGTACCGAGCCACGGGATCGGCTGGGTCGAGGTGCGCTTCGAGGAGGTCGGCCATCTGGGCGACGTGGAGGGAGGTGGTCGGGACCTCCCCGCCGACCAACGGAATCTCGAAACCCATCTCGTCGAGGCGGTCGAGGCGCGGGAGATCGCGCAACCTGACGTCACCGGCCAGAGGGCCGAGAGGAGACTCGATGGCGGTGCACAAGCCGGAGACGACGGCATCCACGCTCCCGAGGTCGACGTTACGCCAGGTCACCTCGCGCTGGAGCGCCGCCCGAACGTCCTTCGGAAGGTCGGGCGCATCGAACTCGGTCCGCTCCAGCACGCTGTGCACGAGGGTTCCGACCAGCGTGCCGCCTGGCATGGAAGACAGACCCAGCGCCACGGTCCGAAGCCGCTTTTCGTCGGGCCCGACCTCCGCTCGTCGCTGAGTGGTGATGGCGGGTACCTCTTCATCCGACGTGAGTTGCTGCTCCGGCTCGCTCCCAATCGTTGGCTGCTCGTGGAGGGCGCTCGTGATGCCTGAGTACGAGACGCGGCGCCAGCCGAGGTCGAGCGTTCGATCGAAGCTCGCCGCTTCGAGCGTGGGGGTCCCAACCTCTTCCTCCTCCCAATGGACGTCGGGCGGGGCGGCAACGCGCTCTACCAAAACTTGTGGACCCAAAGCCGTAAACGCGTCCGCGACCGCGAGGTCGGTGCGCGCCCCGGAGCCGTGGGAGTCCACCACGCCGTCCGCATCGCGGTCGAAGATGAGCCGGGACAGGGGCGAGTGCTGGCAGTCGTTCGCTCCCACCCACCAGAGTACGGCTTGGTGCCGGGCGCGAGTGAGGGCGACGTAGAGCAACCGCAGATCTTCGCCGCGCTCCTCAACGAGCTGGTCCTGCTGATGGAGGGTAAAACCATTTCCTTCACCGGCGACGTCGATGGTGCGGGCCTTCCCGTTGTCCTTGTCGTGGAAGACCGGCACCTTGATCGTGGGGGTGTAGCTACTCCACATGTATGGGCAGAGCACGATGGGAAATTCCAGGCCCTTGCTCCGGTGGATCGTGATCACCTGGACTGCTTCATGATCCGATTCGAGGCGCCGGGCGCGCTCCTCGTTCTCCGTATCTCGCTCAGCCTCGTTGATCCTCCGACCCAGCCAGCTCGCCATCGCCGTCGGACCCAGCCCCTCGGACACGCCAGCCTCATGAAGCAGTTGCGCGACGTGCCGCAAGTCCGTCATGAAACGCTCACCCGAAGGTCCGGCGAGCACGCGGGCAGGGACCTGATGCGTACTGCTGACCTTCTCGTACAAGGAGGCGACGCCCCTGTCGCGCAGCAAAGCGGCCCATTGGTGGAGTGACCAATGGAGGTCCTCCCATTGGGCTTCACCAGCCGTCGCCACCAACTCGGGCGTCCAGCCGACGAAACAGGTCAGGGCGGCCAGCGAGGCCCGGTCCCTTGCCGTTGGCCGCTCGAGCGCCTCGAGCAGCCGGAGCCAGTCCCGAGCCGGCTCGGTCCCGAACACCGAGCCAGAGCCGCCGATGACGGCTTTTACCCCGACCCTGGTCAGGGCGTTCTGGACGATGCGGGCATGACTATTGAATCGCACGAGCACGGCGATGTGACCTGGGTGCAGGAGAACGCGGCCGAGTTCGCTCCCGTCCCGCCGTCGCGTGATGACCTCGGGGCGGGCGGCGAGGAGGGCGACCACCTCTGCGGCGAGGTCGCGGGCGACGAAGTCCCTCGCTGCCTCTGTCTGCGGCTGCCTCTTTTTGGACGTGAGCGTTACCAAGCCGTCGTCGGCGTGCACGATGCGCGCTCGCAACGGCGCAGAGGTCGGCGTTCCGACGAGCCTCGGCTCGCGGTTGGCGTCCGCAGCGCGGATGTTGCGGTACGTGATACCCGCTTCTCCGAGCTGCGCTTTGGCGAACAAGGCGTCGTACGCTGCAAGGAGCCCCTCATCGCTGCGCCAGTTCACGTCGAGGGTCCATTCCGATTGCACCGTTTCGCGAGCGTCAAGATACGCGTGAACGTCGGCGCCCCGAAAGGCGTAGATGGCCTGTTTGGGATCACCGATGAGCACGAGCGTCGAGCCCCCCAGGCCGAAGGCACGGTGCATGATTTCCCATTGCACGGGATCGGTGTCCTGAAACTCGTCGACGAGGACGACTTCGTAGCGCTCACGCAGTCGCGCACAGGCGGCTGGACCGCGTTGGGGCTCAATCAACGTGTCGCGCAATCGGATCAGGACGTCGTCGTAGGTCAGGATCTTGAGCGCTCGCTTGCGCCGGTCGATCTCTTCCCTCACCGCCTTGGCGAAGCGACGGCGAATGGACGAAAGGTCCTCTGCGGCAGACAGCTCTGGCACGATCCGCGCATCGGGTTGACTGAGGACGCGCATGGCGATATCCAGCGCCTCCTCGCGTGAGAATTCGAGCGGATTGGGCCGGTGCGCGAAGCGCCGGAGATAGAGGTCGTCCACCACCTCCTCAATGAGATCCCTCACGTCCTCGACCAGGGTCACCTCGCGGTCGACGTCGCCGGCGGTACCGAGGCCGTAGAGCACCTGCAGACAGAATCCGTGTGTCGTCTCGATCGTGGCGGAATCGAAGTCGGCGATCGCCCTCGCCAGTCGGTCCCGGCGGACCGCAACTTCAGCCGGCGAGGTGTCCGCCAACACTCGCACCAGCTCGTCGTCAGCTGGAAGCCCACTTCCGCCGACGAATTGATCCAGACCGTGGAAGGCGCTGACGAGTCTGTCGCGGACCCGCTCACGCAGTTCGCCCGTGGCCATCCGGGTAAACGTGATGACGAGTAGACGGTCGATCGGCATTCCTTCTGCGACGTAGCGCGTCGTCAGCGCCGCGATCGTGAACGTCTTGCCCGTGCCGGCGCTGGCTTGGAGCAACGCCATACCTTTCGGTAGTTCGCCGCATACGTCAAACGGCTGCGGATCTGTGCTCAGGGTCGCTTCCAAGGCTCCGATCGTCATCGGTCGACGATCTCCTCGTTCTTGAGCAGTCCGTCCCAGAGGCGATGGGCGTAGATCTCGAATCGGGAATCGGCTACGACCCAGTCGTCTCCGGTTTCGTCGTTGCGGGCTGCGCCGGAACGTTCCACCATGGCGTCGAAGGTGAGGTCGGCGCCCAGCACAAGCAAATGCTCCGCCTCCCTGTCCTCGTTGTGCCCATTGTGGCCAGACGACCAGGAGCCGGCAGCGTCCCGCACCGGGTCTCTCCCACCGGCGACCGCAGAGGCCCATGCGGCAGATGTCTTGCAGTACAGCGGCAGCGGCTCGCTCATTCCGCGATGGAAGAGATCGACAATCGTCCGCAGCTGGGACTCTGCCACCGTCCGCCTGGATTGTGCATCGTGTCCAAGCGGCCCGATCGTTGCCACGCAGATCGTGTGCCGCCTGTTGCTCGATCGGCCGATGGTCACCGCGTCGAACAGCCGGTCCGGCCAGGTGGCAGTCAGCGCGAGGAGCCGCACCCAGGCAATGAGGCGAGTTGCGGGCCCAAGCCTGGAGTACGTCACAGAGTGGACCGTGTTCCCTCGAACCCCGGGGACGGTTCCGACCAGGCTGGGCAGGCCGGGTAGGTCCACTCGGATATCAAGCGACTCGGGTACGTCCGGGCTCTGGGCTGCCGCCACAAGGGTATCGATCGGGCCGGTGAACTCACGAAGGGCCCGGGCGGCCAATTGGTCGGGTGGCAACTGGCCACGCGCGACCTCCGCGGCCTGGCTGGCCTCCGCACTTGCTCCGCCGAGTCGCGCGATAAGGAGCCGGTCCGCGATCTGCCACTGCTCGAGCGCGTCGAGCTTGATCGGGATCGCGTCGTCCAAATCGCGCGTCTTGTCCCGCAGCGAGATGTTGAGCCGTTCTCGGAGGAACGCGCGTGCGGGATGGCGGAGGAACTTCTCCAATTGGTCAATCCCGATGTCGACCGACTCGTAGAAACCGAGTGGCCGGTCAAGAAACGCCGGCAACTCATGGCGCGGGGTGAGCGCGGCCCGTGCGCCCGCCAGGTGCAGCGCATCGAAGCTCCACGGTGCGGCCGGCATCTGCGCACCGGCCTGATAGTTCCTCCGGTCGAACGGTTGCAGGGGATGTGAGAATACGATCGCATCGCGTGCTCGCCCATCGGCCCTCCGAACGGTGTCGTCGACCACGTCGAGCAGCTCACCGACTGGCACGGCAGGTGGGCGATGCAGGTTGGACCGCTCGTCGCGCCCCGAGTACGTCACGACCAGGTGATCCCGTGCCGCCAGCAGCGCGTCAAGGAGGAGCTGTCGATCTTCGCTGCGCACATCGCGGTCGCCGACTCGCGGGTTGCGAGCAGTCAGGTCGTCTCCGTCCCTCTCGATATGGCGGGGGAAGCTGCCATCGTCCAAACCCAGAAGGCACACGACGCGATGGGGGATGGAGCGCATCGGCACAAGGGTGCAGACCGTCAGATGGCCCGTGCGGAAATTGGCCCGGGTCGGCCGGCCCTTCAGGCGATCCGTCAGGATGGACCGGACGTCGTCACAACTCAGAGCGACCGGGCTGACGTTGCCGCCCGTCGTGGCCTCCGCCACGAGTTCGTCGAGGAGTGTCTTCATCTGCGCCCGCTGCCAGGCGTCACGTTCCGACGTCGACGTCAAGGAGTCAGAGATCCGGGCCAAGGTTCCCGCCCAGGCATCGATCGTGCGCGTCCCGGCCAGGTCGTCGAATGCAGCCCGGAGCCGGTCAAGGAATTCCGCCAACCGGCCGGCCAGTTCGATGTCGGCGTTGTCGACGTCGTCCAGTGGGAGCGTGTCCTGAAACAGCCGCTGGCCCTCGTCGGCCATGGTGACGCCGAGAAGGATGCGATCGAGGCCGAACTGCCATGTGTTGCTCTCGATGCCCTCGATCCGGAAGGAGCTTCGATGCGCGGCGTCGAACCCCCACCGCACGCACGCCTTCTCGACCCACTCCTCAAGCCGGAAGAGTTCCTCGTCGCCGAAGTGAAACCTGCGGCGAACGGGCTCACGCCCCATGAGGTCCAGGACCTCGGTCGCCGTGAACCTCGCCGTCGCCAGCTCGAGGACTTCGGCCAAGACTGCCATCACTGGGTTGGTCTGGCGGAGCGATCGGTCCGCCAGGCGGATCTCGAGTGTGTCGGTCGGGTCGTCCGTCCCGTCGTGTCCCCCGAATGTGGCCTGGATCAGCGGAGCGAAATTCTCGATGTCGGGGCACATGACGATGACGTCGCGGGGCTCGAGCGTGGGATCGTCATCGAGGAGGTGCAAGATGGCGTCGCGGAGCACCTCGACCTGCCGGCCGCGGCCGTGGCACGAGTGGATGCGGATGCTGTCGTCGTCCGGCGCGAGCAGCGGCCGGCCCTCGTCGTCCGAGCTTCCCGGACTTCCCAATGGAGCGCGGTCGGCTCGGATGTCGTCTTGGATCAGTTCGAGCAGCGTGCGCTGACCCTCGACCAGTGGTGGCTCGGCTTGCTCGGTGTGCGCGACAGCACCGCCCAAAACCAGCTGCATCTCCCTCGCGTCGCGTCCCCACGATGCCAGGAGCGGGTTGCGGGGCTCACTCGCGGTCGGATCGTCACCGCGCAGCATGTAGCGGGACGACGAACTGACCTGACCTGCCAGCCGGTCCCACAACGCCGGTGAGGGGTGCAATAAGAAGAGGTGCACGTCCCTGCGGGTCCCCATGGCCTCGAGAACGTCCAGGTAGCTCGCCGGAAGCCTGGTGAGACCAAACACCGACAGTCTGGTCGGCTGGTCCAAGAGCTCGGGTTCCTTTCGGAGCCGGTTGCAAGCGTCGAGCAAACGCTCGGCAGGGCTGCGGCTCCCGATCCGGTCACGCAGGAGATTCCACAACTCGAACTGCCACGGCGTCTCGTCGAGCTGAGGCGACCCCGCTGCCCAGCGCTGGAGCATGTCGGGCCGGTGGACGGCGTAGCGGTCGAAGAGGTCCGCCACGTGTCGGATGCTCGAGAACCGCTTCGAGCCCTCGACCGTGGCGGACTTCATCATGTGCTGCGCCAGCGGAGCGAGCCACGGTTCGTGGAAGTGCTCTTCGACCACCTGGATCAGCGGCCACACCGCACGTTCGGGGAGCCAGGGGTCATCCTTCGGATCGGAGCCGGTCGCTACGGCCAGTGCTCGACCCACCAAGGTGCCGGGGAATGGGAAGTCGATGTTGGCGCACACGCCGTCCTGCCTGCCCGGGCGCGCTCCCAGGTACGCCGACAGGCGCTGAGTCAGCCACCGCTCGATGCCGCGGGTCGGCACGGAGACCACCTCGGGGGTCAAGGGGTCCTCAAGCGGTTCGGCCACCAGGTGGGCCAGCTCTGACACCAGTGCGTCGGTCCGCTCAGATCGATGGACGTGAAGCATCTCCGCAGAGTACGTCGCCGCTGTTCTCAGGCTGACGGGCGTCCGAGAAGTGGCGCCCTCAGGCCGGCGTGCCCCTGTTGGCCCCGCCCTCGGGCAGGGACAGGATGTTCTGGCCCCTGAACTCACCGCCTTCGTCGTCTTCGCTCTCGACCGCCTGCAGGTGGCGGGGCGCAGTGTCGATGGGGGAAAGCTCGGTGATGTCAGGCGACTCGGCTCCAACAACTCCGAGGCCCGGGAATCTGCGGGCCGACACGAGGACGCGAGACTCGAAGGAGCCGACCGCCTTGTTGTACGCGTCCACACTCGAGGTCAGGCTGCGTTGCAACGTCTGCATGTGCCCGGTCATCACGCGCAGGCGGTCGTAGAGCTCGGCTCCCAGCTTCTGTACCTCGCGGGCGCTCTCGGCCAGGGTTTCCTGCTGCCATCCCAATGCCACCGTGCGCAGCAGCGCGATGAGGGTGACAGGCGTGGTGAGCAACACGCCGTTGCTCATGGCGTACTCCTGCAACGTCGGGTCCGCCTCGAAGGCGGCGGCCAACAGTTGGTCCCCGGGGATGAAGGCCACCACCATCTGCGGCGAGCGGTCGAACTGCTTCCAGTACTCCTTCTTGGCCAGTTGGTCGACATGCGTGCGCAGCTGGCGCGCGTGCTTGACCTGGCACAGTGCCCGGGTCTCGTCATCGTCGGCGTCGAGGAGTTGCAAGAAGGCATCGAGTGGCACCTTGGCGTCGACGACCACCTCGCCACCGCCGGGCATATGCACGATCATGTCGGGGCGAAGCCGCCCCTCGTCGGTCATCGTCGACACCTGTTCATTGAAGTCGCAGTGGGGCAGCATGCCCGCCATTTCGGCCACCCGCCTGAGCTGGACCTCGCCCCAGCGCCCGCGGGTCTGGGGTGATCGCAGTGCCGTGACCAAGTTGCGGGTTTCCTTGCGGAGCTGTTCGTGGCCGAGGTGCAGTTGAGCCACCTTCTCACTCAGACCCTCGTAGGCCCCCTGGCGTTCCACTTCCATGTCCCGAAGCCCACGCTCGTAGCGGGCCAGTGTCTCGCTCAACGGATCGAGCAGCCGGGCGATGGCCTGTTGGCGCTGGTCCAGATCACCTTGAGCCGCCGTGCGCGCCTCTTTGAACCGAGTGTCTGCGAGGGTGAGGAACTGTTCGTTGTTCTTCGCCAGGGCCTGGGCCGACAAGTCGGCGAATGTCCCCGCAAGCCGGGCACGTTCGTCCTCTGCCCGCGCCCGCGCCTCGTCTGCCGAGGTCCGCAGCAGAAACAGTTCAGAGACTGCAACCGCCCGGGCCGTCTCGGCTGCAGCAGCCGCCTCTGCGACAACCTTCACCTCGGATGCCTGCGCCGCCATGGCTGCGCGGGCGTCGACGAGCCGGCTTTCGGCCAGGCGGAGCGCGGCGGCAACACGGGTAGTGCGAACAAGGTGCCAGGCCATGCCGATCGCCAGACCGGCAGCGAGCCCGAGCACCACTCCGAGAACCATCGGGCCAATGTAACGATGGGGTGTGTCAACTTCGGGGACCGCCTCTCAGCTGCCGACTCCCCCGACTCGGTCGACGCGCGGGCTGCCGCGAATTGGGGGTCGTCACACGGCAGCGAAGCCGGTAGCGTGACCCGGATGCCGTTCAAGCTCGGTGGAAGCACAAAGAGTGCCCGGGATCAGCCGGAGGAAGAGGCCGAAGACCTTCCGGCGCAGATCGGGCCATTGGCGATCGAGCAGCCGCTGTGGCCCCGGACCATGCCCGAGCCCGACGAGGTCGACCGCCTCTTCTCCCAGGTTTTCGCCCTGGTCGGCGAGGCCATCGCCGGTGCAACCCACGCCTTGCTGGCGGGCGACCGCGATGCGGCGAAGGAGCTGGTGAAGCGCGACGAGGTCGTCGACAAGCTGATCGGTCAGATCTCGACCACCGTGCAGCAACAGCTCGTCCACGGCGAGACGACGTCGGACGAGCGACGCGAGTACGTGGCAATCCTGCGCATGCTTCCCGACATGGAGCGCAACGGCGACCTGGCCGAGCACATTGCGCGCCGGGCCGCACGCGGCCTCGGTGCCGAGATGTCCGCCCGCAGTCGTGGCCTCGTCGAGCGCATGGGCGAGGTGGCCACCACGATCTGGCGCGAGACGGGGGACGCCTTCGCCGAGCGTTCCGCCGAGGCCGCCTCCTTTATCGACGACCTGGACGACGAGATGGACGACCTGCACGTGACCCTGACGGCGGAGCTCGTGGCGGGCACGATGCCGCTCCCGGTGGCGATCGAGCTGGCCATGGTCGCTCGCTTCTACGAGCGCTTCGGAGACCACGCGGTCAACCTGGCTCGGCGGATGGCGACACTGGTCGTCGGCGGTCCCGAGCCGGTCTCGGCCGGGCCTGACTGAGCCCGCCGGGCTCGAGCCCGCTGCGCGAGCGAGCAGCTCCTCAGCGATCTGCACCACGTTTAGCGCGGCGCCCTTCCGGAGGTTGTCGCCCGAGACGAAGAGGGCCAAGGCGTTGGGAGCACCCTGGGCCCGCCGGATGCGGCCGACATAGGACACATCGCGGCCGGCCGCCATCAGCGGCGTCGGCATCTCCGCCAACTCGACGCCCGGCGCGGTGCGCAGCACGTCGGTGGCGCGTTCGGGGGTGATGGGCCGTTCGAATTCGCACACAATGGCGGCCGAGTGTCCCGTGAACACCGCCACCCGCACGCAGGTGGTGGTCACCGCGAGATCCGGGATGCCGAGGATCTTGCGGGCCTCGTTGCGGTACTTCTGTTCCTCGTCGGTCTCCAGCGAGCCATCGTCGACGATCGTGAACTGCAGGGGGATCACATTGTGGGCAATCGGGACGGGGTAGACGCTGCGCGGTGGGTAGTCCACCGACGACCCGTCGAATGTGAGGTCCTGGGCCCGGTCCGCCGTCTTTGCCAGCTGCTCGGCCAGCTCACGCACCGCCTCGACCCCGCCACCGGACACCGCCTGGTACGTCGAGACGACAAGGCGCCTGAGCCCCGCCTCGTCGTGCAGCGGCTTGAGGACCGGGATCGCCACCATGATCGTGCAGTTCGGATTGGCGACGATGCCCTTGGGGATGGAGCGGAGCGTCTCGGCATTGGCCTCGGGGACGACGAGCGGGACGTCGGGGTCCATCCGCCACGCTGAAGAGTTATCGATGACGACGGCGCCGGCGGCGGCCAATCGGGGCGACAGCTGGCGCGACACCGAGGCAGGGGCCGAGCACAGCGCGAGATCGATGCCCGAGAGGTCGGCGGTCTCCGCGTCCTCGACGACGATGTCCGCGTCGCCCCACGGCAGCGTCGCGCC
Source organism: uncultured Acidimicrobiaceae bacterium (assembly GCA_963744225.1). Taxonomy (GTDB): domain Bacteria; phylum Actinomycetota; class Acidimicrobiia; order Acidimicrobiales; family RAAP-2; genus Bog-473. The sequence goes on along the minus strand of CAVUSV010000004.1, from coordinate 1,220,021 downwards.
AGCGGACCGGGCCGAGGCGAGGAAGCGCATGGAGTCCACCGGGAAGTGGCGCTCGGCCAGGATGGCGCGCAGCACGACGCCCACCTGCCCTGTCGCTCCGATGATGGCGATCCGCATCGGCCAATTGTACGGGACGACGGACGTGCCGGGTCGCCGGTTGTTCAGACCTCGAGCGGGCGGCGCCCCTCGAGCGCACGCCCGAGCGTCAGCTCGTCGGCGTATTCGAGGTCGCCGCCGACCGGGAGCCCGCTGGCCAGCCGGGAGACCACGACGCCGAGCGGTGCGAGCTCGCGGGCCACCAGCATCGCCGTGGCCTCGCCCTCGATGGTGGGGTTCGTGCAGACGATGGCCTCGCGGATGGCTCCCTCGTTGACGCGGTCGAGGAGTTCGCGCAGGCGCAGCTGCTCGCGCCCGATGCCATCGAGTGGGCTCAGGGCGCCGCCGAGCACGTGGTACCGGCCTTTGAAGCCGGTGCGCTCCACGGCGACGATGTCGCGCGGTCCTCGACCACGCAGATGACCTCGGGGTCACGGCGGTCGTCGCCGCAGACGTCGCACACCCCTCCGGACTCCGCCACGTTGAAACAGACCGCGCACAGCGTGGTGCGCTCCTTGACCGAGACGATGGCGTCGGCCAGCCGCCGGGCCTCGTCGCCAGGCACCTTCAAGATGTGGAAGGCGATGCGCTGGGCCGACTTGGGCCCGATGCCGGGAAGGCGGCCGAGCTCGTCGATGAGGGAGCGGAGAGGACCGGTGTACATCGCTCAGCCAGCGACCTCGCTGGCGCCGGGGAAGGCCTCGAGCAGGCGGGCCTCGGCGGACGACGACTGGTCGTTGGCGCCACCGGGCGCCTCGTCGGCGAAGTCGGCCGGGTCGACCTCCTCCACGTCGGCCTCGTCACCGGGGTGACCCCCGCCCGGCCGCGGCGCCGCAGAGGCGCCCGAACTGGCGGCGGGCGGGGCGGCGTCCTCCACATCGAGCAGCAGGGTTACCGGTGTGCCGAAGTGCGCGGCAAGTTTCGCCTCCACCGTCGGCACCAGTTCGGCGCAACGGTCCCGGTGGGCGGCGTTGGGGAGCACGAAGTGCGCCCCCTCGTCGTCGACGCTCACGAAGCGGCCGGCGCTGTAGAGGGCCTTGGCCCGAGCCGGGAGGGCGCGCAGGATGCCGTCGCCCCAGGCCTCCGTCAAGGTGTCCCGATCGACCGTGCGGTTCGTCGGGGATGCGGCCGGGGTCCCGGGGTCCGTCGCGGCGGCAGTGGCGCCAGCTGGTGCCGGTGTCGGTGCGGGTGCGGGTCGGTGTCGGTGCGGGTGCCGTCACGGGGTCGAGCGTCGGAGGGGCGGACTCGGCCGGGGAAGAGGCCGCCGCCTCCGCGGCCTGCTGGCTGCGTCGCACGGCGCCGATGGAGGGTCGCCGCCCTACCTCGCCTGTGGGGCGTCCGGCGGCAGGGGCCTCCGGCTCCAGGGTCGGCGGCGAAGGAGCATCGGGCAGGGTCGAGCCCGCTGCGACCGTCGGCGACGCTGACCGCTCTGTCGGGGCGCCGGGGCGCGGAAAAGCGGCGGCTCCGGAGAGTGAACGCTCCAGCACGCTGACCCGCTCCGACAAAGCCTCCATCCCCGAGTCGAGGTCGGGCCGCACCGCACGCACCACGGCGATCTCGAGCACCACCTGGGCGTCGGGTGCCTCCCGCATGTCGACCAGCGCATGACCCAAGAGCTCCATGCTGCGCACCACCCGAGGCAGCCCCATCGCCGCCGCGAGCGACGTGAAGCGACTGAGCGACGATCCCGACACTGCGCACAACTCGGGAGCCAGCGGTGCAAGGAAGACCTGGCGGAGATCGTCGACGAGCTCGGTCGCCAACTGCTGGGGACCCCAACCGCCGGCCAACAGCACGCTCAGGGCGAGGAGGACCTGAGCGACGTCGCCGTCGGCCAGGGCATCGAGCACCTGGGCCAGCTCCGGCCGTGCCGCGTCGGCAGAGCCCGACGCCACCACTTGGTCCAGGGCCGAGAGGGCGTCGCGGGCCGAGCCCCGGCCCCGCCGCACGGCGGCCTCGAGCGCCACCTCGTCGAGCTGCAAGCCCGCCTCTGCGTTGACCGACTCGAGCAGTTCGTGCAGCGTCTGCGCCCCCAGGAGCCGGAACTCAAGATGCTGGGTCCGGCTGCGGATCGTCGGTGGCACCTTCTGCGGATCCGTCGTGGCGAGGACAAAGACGACGTGACTCGGCGGTTCCTCGAGCGTCTTCAAGAGCGCATTGGCCGCCGCTGTCGAGAGCATGTGGACCTCGTCAACGATGTAGACCTTCCAGCGCCCCGGGGTACCCAGGCCAGCATGGGCCACGAGGTCTCGCATGGCGTCCACCCCGTTGTTGGAGGCCGCATCGAGTTCGTGCACGTTGAGTGAGCTGCCCTGGGTGATCTCGGTACACGAGGTACAGGTACCGCAGGGTTCACCGTCGACGGGCGTCTCGCAGTTGAGCGCCTTGGCCAAGATGCGCGCCGAGGACGTCTTCCCGGTCCCGCGGGGTCCGCTGAACAGGTAGGCGTGTGACACCCGGTCGTCGCGCACTGCGCTGCGCAGCGCCCGGACGACGTGATCCTGTCCTTTGATCTCGTCGAATCGCCCCGGCCGGAAGCGGCGATAAAGGGAGACGAAGGGAGTATCGGCCATGTCGGCCGAGCCTACCCATGCGCTCAGACACGGCCGGCCGGTGCTCGGTGCGGCGGCCAGGTTGGCTACGGCACCCGGCCATACCCGCTGAGAGCTGCTGCCTTCCGACCCTGACTCGATTCACGAGCGGCCGTTGCGCAGGACCCGGCCACCGCACCCAGCATCGGGACGGCCCGCGTCCAGGTTAGCGGTTCGTTCCGGGCGGATTCCTACACCACCAGGACAGCGCACTCCGCAGTGTCCATGACGCCCTTCGGGACGCTGGAAAGGTGCCGGGTGCCGCCGGCGCCCGTCGACCCGACCACGATGAGATCGGCCTGTTCCTCTGCCGCGACCCGGGTAATCGCCTCTACGGGGTCAGACGCCACGGGATGCATCTCGACCCGAACGGATTCCTGCGCCGCCATGAGGCGGAACTCGGCCATGAGCGCCTCAGCCGGTCCGGATCCGGTGACCGAATGGCGCGGCTTGTCGGGCCGGGTCGATCGGCGCCCGCGCTTGGACCGGAAGGCAGTCACGATGTGCAGGGTGCCGCCAGACGCCCGCGCCATTTCCACGGCGCGGCGCATGGCCCGGGCTGCGCCCTCCGAGTCGGAGGCACCGACGACGACGTTCTCAAACACGCACTAACCGGTCCGCGTCCGCCATGGGCGCGGCCGTACTCGGTACCGGGCCAAGCGCGATCGCCGGCACCGGGCGTGTCGGGCGCTTCGGGACCGTCGTCACGTCCGCTTGCCGCGCCGTTTGCTTTGGCGCAACCAAGACAGGAACCTGGGTCGCCACAGTGAGTTGGTCACGGACACCACTGGCGAAACGCCGGCGGTCAAAACCGACGACGATGAGGTCAGCCTGGAAGCCCTGCGCCGCCTCGGCGATGCCGTGCACGAGTTGCTCGTTGCGGGCCGCCCGAGTCGCCCCGCTCACGGTGAACTGGTTCGCCAGCTGGCGTCCGCGACGGCTCACATCGCTCACCATCTCGCAGCGGCGACGCGAAGACTCGTCGGTCAGTTGGATGAACCAGACCTGCGCGTCGAAATGCCGGGCCCAGTCGCTCACGAACACAAACGCGGAGCGGGCTGCTTCCGAGCCGTCCATGGCCACGAGTATCCGTTTGAACACCTGAGCCCCCCCGCCCGATTGAGTTCATTTCCTTCGCTTAGTGCGTGCTTCATCGGCGCACCTCGAAACCCCCTTGATCCACCCCTGCCCAATTCACCCGAAGTCGGCTTCAAATGGATCCAAGGAGAACGAATTGACAGAACGTGGACCCATCGTCCACGGTCGGGCTGGAGGGTCGCCGGGCGGCAAGCCCATCCGGTGGCGGCGCTCCCGTTAGCCTGACCAGGCTGCAGTTCGGGAGGAGTGCGAGAGCGGCCGAATCGGCACGACTGGAAATCGTGTGTTGGGCAACCAACCGTGGGTTCAAATCCCACCTCCTCCGCTTCGGGAGAAGGGCTCAATCTCTTCGCCCTCTCGACCGATAGGTGAGCGTGGACCCCACGCTCGGCCCCAAAGCTGGTGAGGCCAGCGCCGGGTTACCCGCGCCCGGACTCAATGCGCGCGGGCTGGGCCATCGCCGATGCCTCACCGTTGACCGCTTCTTCACCGCACCATGACAACGGGCCTTTCTGGCGAGCCTGAGCTCGAGGCGGAGGAGGCGGATTTTCCGTGGGACGAGTTCGCGCCCGACGAGGACGACGCTGACCTCGAGGTGACCGAGTCCGACTTCGAGGATGAGCTCCTGGCCGACGATTCCGATCTCGACTGGGAAGCGGCGCTGGAGGACAACCCAACGGTTGACACGCACACAAACGCCGAGGCGGCCCTCGAGCGAATCGAGAATTCGGTCCGGCGCACGTGGGGGCCATCGCCGGAAGCTGAAGCGCAGGCAGCTGCGGAAGCTGCGGAAGCGCAGGCGGCGGCGGAAGCGCAGGCGGCGGCCGAAGCAGAGGCCCAGGCGGCGGCGGAAGCACAAGCGGCGGCGGAAGCACAAGCGGCGGCGGAAGCGCAGGCGGCGGCCGAAGCACAAGCGGCGGCGGAAGCGCAGGCGGCGGCCGAAGCAGAGGCCCAGGCGGCGGCCGAAGCACAAGCGGCGGCGGAAGCGCAGGCGGCGGCCGAAGCAGAGGCCCAGGCGGCGGCGGAAGCACAAGCGGCGGCCGAAGCAGAGGCCCAGGCGGCGGCGGAAGCACAAGCGGCGGCAGAAGCGCAGGCGGCGGCTGAAGCGGAAGCCCGGGCTGCGGCGGAAGCCCGGGCTGCGGCGGAAGCGCAAGCAGCTGCGGAAGCGCAGGCGGCAGCCGAGGCGCGGGCAGTTGCAGAGGCGCAAGCGCAGGCCGAAGCAGAGGCCCGGGCGGCGGCTGAAGCGCAGGCAGCGGCTGAAGCAGACGCGACGGTGCGGGCTGAAAGAGCTCGAACGTTGGCCGAAGCACAGGCAGCTACGGAAGCTCGGTCGGCGGCGCCGTGGACCGAAGAGGCAACGGAGTCACAACCGCAACCCCTCGCGTCGCTGGCGTCCCGCCTCCCTCCTCATTCCCGCAGCCGCGCACCCGAGGAGCCGAAGCCGAGTAGTCGGGTCCTTACGGCCGCCGGGATCATGCTGATCATCCTCCTCGCGCTACTCGTTGCCTCCGCTTTGATGCCCGCGGTCCACCGGCCCTCATCGCCCGGCCAGCTGGACAGCAGTGCTGCCGCATCGGGGGCGGGGGCCTCCGCCCAAGCCTCCCGGGTCCAAGCAGCGACTGATGCCGTCGACTCAGCGACCACCGCGACTCGGGCCGGGTTGGCCTCGCTCTCGGGTTTTCCAACGCCTGCCAAGGTGGCGACCGTCATCCACCCCTACATCAATTCGCTGCAGCTGTACGAGACGTTCCTCTCAGGAGTATCCGTGCCCACTACGGCCCGGCCAGCGGCGCAAGTGGCTCTGACTGAGGTGGACCAAGAGGTCAAGTTTCTTGCCACAATCGACAAGCTGGACGCCGTCCATCTGGGTGCGTTCCTTGAGCAGTTCGGGACTGACGCCACACAACTGCAGTCGACGCTGACCACGATTGAACAGACCCTGCGCGCTTCCGGGACAGCCTGAGAAACCATCGATCGCCCGCGGACTACCTCTGGTCCGTCGCACCTCGCATACTGGGGCATGGCAATGACGGGCAGTCCAAGGCAAATGAGCGACGACGACGCCATGGGGATCGCCCTGGCCGAAGCTTTGGTCGCCTCCCGCGCTGGCGAGGTTCCAGTGGGCGCCGTTTCCCTGGTGGGCGGAGAACTGGTGGCCTCGCTGTCACAATGAGCGTGAAGCATCAGGCGATCCCACCGCTCACGCGGAGATGCTGGTCTTGCGTGATACCGCCGCCGCCGTTGGTGGCTGGCGGCTCTCCAAGGTGACCGTTGTGGTGACGCTTGAACCGTGCCCCATGTGCGCTGGCGCACTGGTGGCGGCCAGGGTGGGCCGACTGGTTTACGGGGCCACTGACCCGCGGGCTGGTGCATGCGGCACGCTCTACAACCTCTGCGCCGATCCCCGCCTCAACCACGAGGTGACGGTGACCAACGGCGTGCGCGCAGACGAGTGCGGGACCCTGCTGACGTCATTCTTTGGGGCGAAACGGGCGGAAGCATCCGCGCCTGCCGAAACTCGCGATGAAATGGACGACGCCTGAGCGGAGTCTCAACACACCTGTCATTGTCCAAGACCAACGCCAAGAGGGCCGTCGCAGCGGTCGAAACTGCATTTGACCCCGAGCAACCAAATCGGTTCGAGAAGAACAGGAACATGTCTCCCTCTGCCCGCCGATGTCTGGCCCGCATTGGCGTGGCTCATCCGTAAGTCGCCGCGAACGAGCGGCGCCGCACCAAGAATTTCGGCGTGGCCGTCGACTCGACTATCGGCGTGAAGTGCGGAGGCGTGGTGAGCCCGCGACCCCGTCGCAGCCGGCTGCGCAACGCCAGTGCAGGATGCCGCTCACACCCAGCGGCCCGCGTCGCTCGACGCCGCCGGAGGGCGCGAGCCGGTATGCTGTTGACCTCGTCCTTTGCGCCCGCGGCGTTCCCGCGGCGCCCTGTCTGAGCCTTCGGACCAGGTCAGAGCGAGTAGGATCTCGCCCGGAGGAGTGCGAGAGCGGCCGAATCGGACGGTCTCGAAAACCGTTGTGCCTCATGGGTACCGTGGGTTCAAATCCCACCTCCTCCGCTCGGGGCCGATGGGGGCCCGCCGCACAAAGGCGAGTGCGGCAAGAACAGCGGCAGGGCAGGCGCCATGCCGGCAGCACCTGGTCGCTCCCTAGCGACCGGAAAGGAGTAACCGTGGCACGCGCACGTTCGACATTCGGAAAATTGCAGCGCGACCAGGCCAAGAAAGATCGAGCTAAGGCGAAGATGGACGACCGCCTGTCGCGGCGCGAAGACAAGGCCGCGGCGAGCGAGCAGTCTTCGGGCCCGCCCTCATCCGACGAGGTAGATCAGACGCAGCTGCTCGAGCAGTTCGCCGCCCTTCATGAGGACCTGGCGGAGGGTCGCATCTCCCTCGACGACTTTGAGGTGCGCCAAGAGGAGCTACGCGCCAAACTCGTCGTCTGAGTCGGACTCGTCTGAGTCGGACTCGTCTGATTCGGAGTCGTCTGACTCGGACTGTTGCATTCAAACGGTCGCCGCGTCCCGCCCCTCGAGCCAGCGGCGGAAGCCCGCGGCGTTCGAGTGGACGCCATTCATGATGTCCAATTTCTCCTTGTGGGCGGCGTCGATGTCGCCGAGCAGTGGATCGAAGCGAGCGGCAAGCGCATCTGCGATGTCGGCTCCCTCGCGGTAGGCCGTCTCGGCCGTCTCGGCCCAGAGGCGCAGGGTCTCGTCCGCCTCGGCCAAGAGCTCCTCGGGCTGCTCCAACAATCCGTAGTGGGCAAGCGCGATCCCTGAGGGCCGGCGCTCCCCGAACCGCGCTAGCGAGGAGAGCGCCTGCTCGAGATCGAAGTCCGGCGGCGGCGTCGACGGCCGGAGCACGCCCCCGTCGGGCAGCTTGACCCCGACCGCGTCCCCCGCGAAGAGCACGCCGCTCTGTGAGTCGTGCAACCCGACGTGGTGCTTCGCGTGGCCGGGTGAGTCCACGGCGACGAGGGTGCGCCCCGGACCGACAACGATCTCCTCGCCATCGTGGAGGACATGGAGACGCTCGGGCGGCGTGGGATCGATGCGGCCGTACAGGGAGTCGAGCAAGGGTCCGTAGACGCGCGCCGCCGAGTCGATGAGACGCGTCGGGTCAGCGAGGTGGCGCGCGCCCTTCTCGTGCACGTAGACGGTGGCCGAAGGAAAGGCGCGGGCGACGTCTCCCACACCCCCGGCATGGTCAAGGTGAATGTGCGTGACCGCAACCCCGGCCAGCTCCTCGGGACCGACTCCGATCTGGTCCAGCGCGGCGAGGAGCACCGGTACCGACGTCTGGCTCCCGGTCTCAATGAGGACCGGCGCCGGACCCTCAATGAGGTAGCCAGCCGTCACCCGCTCCCAGCCGCCGAGCATCGTGTCGATCTCGAGGACCCCGCTCGCAATCTGGCGCGGCGGCGGGACGGCCGGAATCGCGTCACCATTCTGAGGGTGGTCCGGGTGCAGGCCCGAGTCACCATGGCCGTGGCGGAACCCACCGTGCGAGTGCATGCCGCTCACGGAGCGTTGACCTCAATGACGACCTTCACGTCGTCGGGCTGGCGTTGCAGGGCCTCGGGCCAGCGAGCGAGCGGGACACGCCGGGTCACCAGCCGCTGGAGCCAGGCGTGGTCGGCCTGTGCCAGCGCGTCCGCAGCCGCCTCGTAGTGGCGCCGATTGGCGTTGACCGATCCGACGACGGCGACATTCTCGAGCACCATCGTTCGGTTGAGCAGGCCCTCGTCGACGTCGATGACGTGGCCACCTGACGAGACTCCGGTGAGGCACACCACGCCCCCGGTCCCGACGTTCATCATGGCGTCGAACACCAGCGAGGCCACGCCGGTGCACTCGATCACAATGTCTGGGTCAGGGCAGGCCTCAGCCAAGTTGCCTGAGTGGTAGGTGGCACCGAGGTCGCGCACCAGGTCGGGCTTGACCCCCTCGGTAACCCGGTCGAGCACGTGCACCTCGAGACCTCGTTGGACCCCGACGAGCGCTGCAAGGAGGCCGATGGGCCCGGCACCCGTGACGAGCGCGGTCTTGGGTGCCCACGTCGCCCGCCCGCCGACTCGGTCCACCTGCTCCCACGCCTTGGCCACCACGCTGGTCGGCTCGAGCAGCACGCCGAGGAGTCCGAGACCCGGATCGACCTTGACGACGAAGTCGGGGGTGATGCGGTAGCGCTCCGAGCAGTAGCCGTGACGTTCCTTGATCCCGCGCTCGGTGTACAGCCCGTTGCGACAGAAGTCCCATTCGAGCACCGCGCAGCTCGCGGATGGCACCGGGTCGGGCCGCCGCACGATCCCGACCACCAGGTCTCCGGCGGCCAGATCGCCGCCTGCCGGCGCCTCGACAACCCGCCCCAGTGACTCATGGCCGAGAACCAGCCGCTCCTCGCCAGGGGGCGGCCAGCCGTAGGCGCCCGAGACAATCTCGATATCGGTGCCACAGACACCGATCGCGATCGTCTCGACGAGCACAGGGCCGTCAGACTCGGGCGGCTCGGAGATGTCGGAGAGCGCTGCAGTGTTCGCCTTCAGAGGGACGACGGTGAGTGCCTTCATGAGGCGATCATCCCTTTCCTGATTCCGACCACCTTGGCGGGGTGAGCGTCCGGAGCCGCGTTCACCGGGGGGCGCCCAACCGACGACGGATGGCATCGCGGCCGAACCGTTTCATTCGTTGCAACCGGGCCGACTGGGTGATCGTCTCGTCCATGATGAGGCGGGAGCCATCATCGGCCGGCGACAGAGGATCTCTCCCACTGAGCCGGAAGGCCGTGTTGATGAGGGAGACGTGCGAGAAGGCCTGTGGAAAGTTGCCGACCATGCGACCCGCTAGAGGGTCGTACTCCTCAGAAAGGAGCCCAAGGTCGTTGCGGAGAGCTAGAAGCCGCTCGAACAATTCCGTGGCCTCGTCCTCGCGGCCGATCAGATGCAGACAGTCGACCAGCCAGAAGGAACAAGCCAGGAACGCCCCCTCTCTCCCCGTCAGCCCGTCGACGGCGCCCTCGTCGTCGGTCCGGTATCGCAGCACGAACCCGTGGTCAAAGAGGTCGCGCTGGATCGCCTCGACGGTGCTCACCACCCGCGGATCGTTCGGGGGGAGAAACCCGACAAGGGGGATCATGAGGACGCTGGCGTCGAGCTTGTCTGAGCCGTAGTACTGCGTGAAGGCCCCGACGTCCTGGTTGTACCCCTTCTCGCAGACCTCCGTGAAGATGTCGTGACGCAGGGCGCGCCACTTCTCGAGCGGTCCCTTGAGGTCGGGCCATTCCTCCAGCGTCCGTACGGCGCGGTCAACCGCGACCCACGCCATCACTTTGGAGTGCGTGAAGTGACGGCGCGGTCCGCGTACCTCCCAGATGCCGTCGTCGGGTTGGAGCCAGCCCTTCTCAATGAAATTGATGAGCTGTGTCTGGAGCTCCCAGGCCGCCCGGCTGTGCACGCCCTCCGTGCGAGCCGACGAATACAACGCCGACATGACCTCCCCGTAGACGTCGAGCTGGTACTGCGTTGAGGCGGCATTGCCGATCCGGACGGGGACCGATCCGTCGTACCCGGGCAGCCAGGTCGCCTCCCACTCGTCGAGCCGGCGCTCGCCCGCAGGCCCGTACATAATTTGCAATTTGGACACGTCGCCTGCCACGGCGCGCAGCAGCCAGTCGCGCCACGCCATGGCCTCGGTGAAGTACCCGCCACGCATCAGTGACTCGAGGGTGAACGTGGCATCCCGCAACCAGCAGTAGCGATAGTCCCAATTCCGGTTCCCACCAAGCGCCTCGGGCAGCGAGGTGGTGGCGGCGGCCACGATGCCGCCGGTCGGCGCGTACGTCAGCGCCTTGAGCATGATGAGCGAGCGGACAACCGCGTCCTGGTACGGGCCCACATAACAACATTGGGTCGCCCACTCGCTCCAGAAGGCCTCAGTGAGATGCACGGCGTAATAGCTGTCGAGCGGGGGTGGGGGATCCTCGTGCGACGGGTGCCACACCAGCGTGAAGGGGTAACGCTGCTTCTCGGTCACAGTGAAGTCAGCCACTGTGCGCATGTCCTTACCCTCTGCCTGGACCCGGTGCCACAGCGCCACCGACTCGGGTCCGGCAGTGAGGCGGGTCAGGCCCTCGCTGGAGGTGACCCAGGGGACCACCTCGCCGTAATCGAACCGCACGACCAACTCCATGCGCATGTCGACGGTGCCGCTCACGCCCTCGACCGCGCGCACCAGGTGCGGATGGTCGTCCCGTATCGGCATGCAGTCGGTGACGCGGACGGTACCGGTGGCCGTGTCGAATTCGGTCTCGAGCACAAGCGTGTTGGGCCGGTACCAGCGACGGGTCGCGAGAATGGCGCTCTCGCCACCCGCCGGCGCGAGCCGCCAGAAGCCGTGGGACTCGTGGCCGAGCAACCGAGCGAAGCACGACGAGGAGTCGAAATGCGGCAGGCAGAGCCAGTCCACCGAACCGTCCATCCCGACAAGGGCAGCTGTGTGCAGGTCGCCGATGACGGCGTAGTGCTCAATCGGCTGGCTCATGACGTCATTCTTTCCGGTTCAGCCCGTGATGCATGGTCCAGTGCCCACAGCGGAACGATGGTGCGTGGCCGCTTGGACGCGAACGAGGAGGCCTGGCGACGTGAGCGCATACCCCACATCTTGGTAGACGGTGGACCGGGAGAAGACGACACCAATGACCTGGGAGCCCGGCCCCATGAGGGGGCCACCCGAATTACCCGGCAGGACGTTGGCTTGCAGTGCGTAAACGCCCCGCGTGACCGTGCCGTTGTTGTAGATGTCCTTACCAATTGCGGTGACTTCTTCTGTCACACCCGCCGGTTGGATGGACAGGGGGCCGTTCTCGGGGTAGCCGAGCAGCGCGGCCGGTGTGCCACGAGAGACCGGGTTCGGGTCGATGGAGAGGGCCGGGCCGAGCGGCGCATCGGTGCGCAGGACAGCCAGGTCGAAGGAGGGGTCGAACAGCACGGGGGTGGCCTCGTAGGCATTGCCTCCGACGTAGATTTGCGTGTTGCCGCTGCTCTCTCCGGCCACAACGTGGGCGTTGGTCGCGACCAGTCCCGGCCCGACCACGAATCCCGAACCTTCTTGCTCGTTGCTACAGGCCGTGCCGACGATCTTGACGGTCGAAAAGACGGCCGGGTCGCTGAGCGCCCGCGTCTGAGCATCAGAGGGCGTGGAAACAGACTGGGTCGAAGGCGGTGTAAGCGTCGAGAAGACTTGGGGGAACCCCTGGTTGTTCAAGAAGCCCTGCAGGTCGCTGAAGATCGATGGCGCCTGGGGTAGGACCCTGTCGATGGAGTGGAGGATGTCGGAGCGGGCAACCGCGGCATCCAGGGAGGTGAAGCGGCTGTTGGGAGACGAGATCACGGCCGCCACCAGCCACACCGACAGCAAGACCGCCACCACCGCCACACCGACACCGAGGACGGAGTCGACCGAACCCAGATGGTGTCGGCGGACGGTCACGTTGCTCCAGGTTCCGAGGATACGGCCCGAATAGCCAAAGAGGCACGCCGTGAGCATCACCAGCGACACGACGACGACGGAGCGGGTCGGGCTTTCGTGGCCAGTGCTCAGCAGGTGCACCCATACCAGGGTTCCGAGCAGAAACCCGAGAATGAATCCCCCAAAGGTGAGCAGTTGGACCAATGCACCGAGGCGCAATCCGTGGACGGCAGCCAGGAGCATCAGCCCGATGATCAACAGATCCACCCAATCCACCGATGCGAGGGTAGCGAACGATGCACCAGGAAAGACGCCCCCCACCGCTATTGTCGTGCCGCCGTGCTTTCACGCTCCGTGCCTCGACACCGGCGTATCCGGCGATGCGGCAGCCGTCTGCCGCTCTTTCTCGCTGCGATGGCGGTGACCGGGTCCGGCTGTGCGCTGACGGGACACCCGGCCGCGACCAGGGCTCCGCACGTCCTCGGTGAACCCAAAGGCACGCCTCTGGTGCTCGGCCAGCCGGCTCCCCCCGGTACCGGGGAGCTCGGTGCGGTGTCCTGTGCCAATGCCCGGCGCTGCTGGGCCGTGGGCGTCGCGGGCCCCAATCCCGTATCCCCGACGGGCAAGACGACCGTGATCGTTGCCACCACCAATGGCGGCATCACATGGAGGGGTCAGCACGTGGTCGGTGGGAGCACGCCCCAGTTGAGCGGGATCTCGTGCCCGACCAAGACCGAGTGCATGGCGGTCGGTTCGAACGGAGCTTCGCTCCCAGGGAGCGGCGTGGTCGTCACGACCACCGACGCCGGCGCAGCGTGGTCGCTCGCAACGGCACCGACGAACGCGCTCACCGTCATGAGCGTGGCGTGCGCCACCCCGATTGACTGCACGGCCATCGTGAGCGACGGCGCCGCGACGTGGTCGGCCCACAGCATCGACTTCGGCAGGAGCTGGCAGCAGGAGGGCGCGCTTCCCTCACTGTTCCTCCCCGGCCACGACCTCACATGCATCGCCGGCGACTCATGCCTCGTTGCCGGCTACGTCCCCACGAGCAACGGCCACGGGCAGGGTGCGGTGGCGCTGAGCACCGACGGCGGGCACACCTGGGCACCAGCGACGGTGCCGCCAGGGGTGGGCCTGCTGCAGAGCGCGACCTGTTCTGCGGCGACGCAGTGCCTCGCGGCCGGCACGACGAACTCGACCGTCAGCGACGTCGTTCCAGCCAAGGGTCAAATCCTCCACAGCGCGGACGGCGGCCACACGTGGCAGTCCTTGGCCGCCCCCGTCCCGGTCGACGATGTCTTCGGCATAACCTGCCCGTCCTCCAAACAATGTGCATTGGTCGGCACCAAGTGGGTGGGCCTGCCGCCCATCGGTACTGGGGCAGTGGCGCAGAGTCTCAACGGCGGCCTGACCTTCCGTCCCTCCAAGGCGGCCTACACGCCCATTACCCTGACTGCGCTGGCCTGCCCGACGACCACGAGCTGCGTTGCCGTCGGCGGGGACACGCTGGCCCGCCTCACCCTTCTGGTCCCGAAAACGGCTCCTGCGTCGTCCGCCTCGCGCGGGTGACCGCTTGACCGGGTTGCCTGTCCCTCGAAGGCAGCCTGAGCTGCGCTGTTGACGGACCGTTGACTTGAGGATCCCTAGTCAGCACGTGTCAACCCCCGTAGAATCTGACCTGCCGGACCCGAAGTAGTCACCGACACGCGACGGGGGGGACCACGGAATCCCGCCGCCAGAACGATGGAGGACCGTCATGCCGCAGACATGCACGCAGTGTCAGAGCCAAGCCGCCGATGATGCCGTTGCCTGTCCGAGCTGCGGAGCCCCGCTGAGCTCGGCCTCTTCAGTGGCCCCCGCAGCGCCCCGCGTGTCACCCGCGGCACCCGCCGGCGCCGCTCCGGCAGTAGCGCCGTCCTCGATCCCGGCGTTCAAGTTCGACGCCGCCCGCTGGTCGCTGGCCGATCGGATCGCCGGGGGGGCCACGATCGTGCTGTTCATTTCGCTGTTCCTGGCTTGGTTCGGCATCAGCGTCATTGGAATCACCGTCACGGCGAGTGGACTCTCGGCACACGGCTACCTCTACATCGTGTTGATCATTTGCATCCTTGAGGTGGCCTATCTCGTCCTGCGAGCCGGATGGGACGAGTTGCCGATTAGCACGAAAATTCCGCATCTCACCGTCATGATGGTGGCGACCATCGTCAATCTGGTGCTGGTCTTCATCGGCTTCATCTTCAAGCCGGGCGGCTCGGGGGTCGGGTGGCAATTCGGTGCATTCCTCGCGCTGATCGCCGCAATCGTCGCCGCTGCCCCCTACGCCGTTCCACAGCTCCGCGCCAAGACCATGGGCTGACAGCCAGCCGAGGCATCGGGAGGGCCGGCCGCCGGTCAGTGCCGCAAGGCGGCGACCAGAAGACCCGGGATCTTGGCCGCCGAGGGCTCCGCCTCAAAGGAAACGAAACGACGCATCACGTCATAAGAATCCGGGGCCGTCGCGAACCAGGGCGGCCTGGGTCGCGAGCGGAACGGCCCGCGCACGACCGACTTCTGGGGGCGGTCGAACATCGCGGCGTTACCAACGACACCAGTGCCGGACTGGATGTCGGTGCGGTGATGCTCCGGGTAGGCCCCCCACGTGGTCGAGCCCATGGCGAACGACAAGCCGTGCCAGACGTTGACACCGATGGAGCCGTAACGCAGGTCCGCCACGGCTCGCTCGAGCGCGTCGGACACGTCGTGCTCCCTCATTGAGGAGGGGCTCACGATGACGGTTGCCCCCAGAGTTCCCCAGAGCACGTCGTTACAGAACGCGGTGGCGGCATCGACGAAGGCCGCCGGCGACGAGGCGGTCAGCGCCGTCTCGGCCATCTGCCCAAAGAAAGACTCCACGTTGAAACAGATGTCGTCGGTGTGCCCGGGTGGTACCCCGGGGATGAAGGTCCACGGCAGCGCGTCGTCTGGTCCCGTGCCGAACTCCTCGGCCTCGGGATGGGCGCTGATGAACGCATCGCGTCGGTCGGCGGCGCCCGGATAGTAGGCGCGGCGGGTGGAGATCCCGGCCAGGGTCTGGGTCAGCACCCCCAAGAAGGCGTCGCGCTGGGGCCACGCTGCGTGGGTGACGACGACCCGGGCCGAGATGCAGTTGAAGCCCGCGTTGTTCGCCAGCATGGTTGCGACATGCTCGGCCTGGTAACGCAGCTCGGCGATCGACCATTTGCCCGGCACCACGATCACGGGCGACACGTTGCCCAGCTCCGCGGTCACCGGCTTTTTCAGGGCCGGCTCGTCCGCGGCCTTACGCCGCACGCCGTCCGCTCCAGGGCCGAACACCACGGCGTCGTATGTCTTATCCGACCCAGTGATATGCACCTCGTCGATGCGCTCATGGCGGCTCAGGTACTGCCCGACTCCGGCACCGCCGTCAACGATGCGGAGCACGTGCGCGTCGATGAGCGCCCTCAGGGCACGGGTCCAGTGCGGAACCAGGTAGTCGTTGACGGGGTTGGCCTTCATCACGACCACCTTGCCCTCGACGAAGAGCTTGGAGAGCACATCACGAGGGCCAAGCGAGGCCACGTTGCCGGCCGCCAGCACGAGCGCCGCGCCGGCGTGGGCCGCGGCGTCCGCGTACGCCGGGGCCTGACCGGCAACCAGTGACTCCCGGGTGACGCCGGGCTGCATCCAGACCTCGGCGGTCGTCTGGGGGAACGTAATCCGGTCGAAGGCGTTGGCGGGGAACACCTGGACTCGGAGCCGACCGTCGGTCGCTTCTCGCACCGGCCCGGCGAACGACGGCTTCCCGTCCTTGGCGATGTCACGCAAGGCGTCGCGCAACAGCCGCGCCATGCGCACGAACGTCCCGACGCCGGCGAAGAGCTCCTCCCCCGCTTCGGTCGTGTCGGGCTCCAGGCCCTTGGCGGCACACGCCGCAGCGAGCCAGTCCTCCTCTGCCGCCATAGTGTCGGCGATCACCTGCGAGAGCAGATTCGCCGCGTGGTGGCGTCGGTCATGGCCCAGGTTGCCGCGTGGTCGGCGACATCTCCGACAATCGCATCGAGCGCAGCCGTGTCAACCGAAGACTCCGCGGTTGCGGGCGCGCCTCCAGCGGTCTCAGCCTGGTCAGCGGTGGTTGCCACTGCCCCTCGGCTGGTGATGGTCATGTCGGCCTCCCGTCCGCGCTGCTCGGTGCCGCGCCTGGCCGGTTCGGGGACTGCGTTCCCGGCCAGCCCCAAGCGTACCGAGGACATGGCCGATCCCAACCAGGGCGTCGGGGTGCAGTGCCCGCTTCACGGGTGTGACCCTCGTTATGCTGCACCCGGCGGTTGGGGGCCGGGGCTACCGATCTATGAGAGCGCCCCGCGTCCCCAGACTGCCCGCACGTCGGGCTCGGTTGCGTGACGTCTTCATCGCCGCCATCAGCGTGCTGGTGCTCACGCCTGTGTTGAGCGCCGAGGGAGGCATCTCGTCGGCACAGGCACTCCATCCACATCCGAGCTGCCAGGTCACGGCTGGTGTGGCCAGGGGGCTCATCGATCAAAGGCCGTGCGGAGCTCGTGCAGAAGCAGCGCGACCGCACGTCGCCGACGGAGTAGGTCCCCGCCGACGCGTTGCGCATCAGCAGCAGCGGCACGTCCAGCCCTACGGCGATGTCGGTCGCGGCGACACGGAACTCCGCGTCGTGACTCTGCGTGTCGACCGGACGGGATCGGCCGTGGACAGAGGTCCTGATGAAGCCGGTCTCCACCGTGTCGGAGTCGACCTCGACCGCCGAGGCGACGAACGGGATATGAACGACGTTGGCTCTGAGTGTCGCAATGCCAACGTCGTTCGTGGATCCCTCACCGATCATCGGAGGGGCGACAACGAACGGTTGCTGGGCGGGAGACTCGTTGGAATGGTCCAACCGGTCCACGCTCCACGAGGCCCTGGCGTTGAACGCGTCTCTGGCGGGCCAACCGGGAGTTACGTCGTGAACGCAGGCATCCAAAAGATCAAGCACGTCATCATCGTCCAGCAGGAGAACCGATCGTTCGACAGCTACTTCGGGACCTTCCCTGGCGCCGACGGGATCCCAATGAGGAACGGGGCACCAAGGGTCTGCGTGCCCAACGCCACGACTGGATGCACCCGGCCGTATCACGACGCGTCGGATGTGAACGGGGGCGGCCCACACGGCCTGTGGGACGCCGCCGCGGTCGTGAACGGGGGATTGATGAATGGATTCATGAGGTCGGCGACCAATGCCCCGAAGGATTGCGTCTACCCGAACGACCCCGCCTGCGCCAACTCGGTGACGCCCGACGTCATGGGTTATCACACTGCCGCCGAGATCCTGAACTATTGGACCTACGCCCGGCAGTTCGCGCTCGACGACCACATGTTCGAGCCCGTGTCCTCGTGGTCGCTGCCCGCGCACCTCTACGCCGTCTCGGGCTGGTCGGCCAGGTGCGCCAGCACTGCACCGTCGAGCTGCGTCAATGACATCCTGACTCCCGAGGGCGCGGCCCAGGTGCAACAGGCCGTGGACCAGGCCATGCAGCACGGGACGGCAGCGGTGACCAATGCGTGGACGGACATCACCTGGCTTCTCTACAAGAAGCACGTGTCGTGGGCCTCCTACATCCAGACCGGCAACCAACCCGACTGCGCCAACGACTCTGCGCCGACCTGCCCGCCCGTCGCCCAGAGCGCTGCCACGCCGGGCATCTGGAATCCGCTACCAATGTTCGAAGACGTGCAGAAAGATCACCAGCTGCACAACATCAAGCCGCTGGAGTCCTACTTCGCGGCGGCCAAGGCGGGGGCTCTGCCTGCGGTCTCGTGGATCACCCCTTCGCAGGACAACAGCGAGCACCCTTCGGCCAGCGTGCACCAGGGCCAGGCCTACGTCACGGCGATCATCAACGCAGCCATGAAGAGTCCCGACTGGAATTCGACCGCCATCTTCTTGCAGTGGGACGACTGGGGCGGGTTCTACGACCACGTCGTTCCGCCGAGGGTCGACAAGAACGGCTTCGGGCTCCGGGTGCCGGCCCTGGTGATCTCACCGTACGCCAAACAGGGCTACATCGACCATCAGACGCTGTCGAGCGACGCGTACCTGAAGTTCATTGAGGACGTTTTCCTCGGCGGCCAGCGGCTCGACCCCAGGACCGACGGCCGGTCGGACCCCCGACCGGTCGTACGCGAGAACGGGCGGCAACTCGGGCAAATGGCCAACGACTTCAACTTCAACCAGAGTCCGCGTCCACCGGTGCTCCTGCCCACGAATCCCCCCACCGACTCGCCCTCGATCCCCGCCTACCTCAAGGGCAAGGGCCCCTGCTCCGGCTGCACCGCGCTACCACCAGGCAAGTGAGCCGGCGCTGCCGAGGCGACTACGAGACCCGGGGCAGCACTTCCTTGGCGATGAGTTCGATGTGCTCGAGGTCGTCGAGGTCGAGCACCTGGAGGTACGCCGTCTGCGCCCCGATGGCGGCGAACGCCTGCAGCCGGGCCACCACTTCGTCCGGCGTGCCGGCAATGCCGTGGGCGCGCAGGTCGGCTGCCTTCTGGCCGATGTTGGCGGCACGCCGTTCGACCTCGGTCTCGTCCACACCACAACAGACCGTCTGCGCCGTCGTGAGCCGCAGCGTCCCCGGGTCGCGACCCCTGTCCTCGCAGGCGGCGCGCACCCGGCCGTACTGGGCTTCGGTGTCGGCCAGTGAGGAGAAGGGGAGGTTGAACTCGTCGGCGTAGGTGGCAGCAAGGCGCGGCGTCCGCTTGGCGCCCCCGCCCCCCACGATGAGCGGCGGATGGGGTTGCTGCACCGGCTTGGGCAGCGCGGGGCTGTCCTTCAGGTGATGGTGGCGGCCGTCGAAGCTGAAGGTCTCGCCGATGGGCGTCCCCCAGAGCCCAGTCAGGATGGCGAACTGCTCCTCGAGGCGCTCGAAGCGCTCGCCCAACGGCGGGAACGGGAACCCATACGCCGCGTGCTCGGCGTCGTACCATCCCGCACCGAGCCCGAGCTCGATCCGGCCGCCGCTCATGGCATCGACCTGGGCCACCTGAATCGCCAGCAGACCCGGTTGACGGAAGGTGGCCGAGGTGACAAGCGTGCCGAGGCGGATGCGCTCGGTCTCCCTCGCGATGCCGGCCAAGGTCACCCAGGAGTCGGTCGGGCCGGGAAGGCCGTCACCACCCATGGTGAGGAAGTGGTCGGAGCGGAAGTAGGCATCGAAGCCGGCCTCCTCGGCCGCCTGCGCCATGCCCACCTGCTGGTCGTAGCTCGCGCCGAACTGGGGCTCTGTGAAGATGCGGAGCAACATCAGGCCCAAGTTAACCGGTGGGACTCCAGCATTCCCGGGGCGGGCAGAGCGGGTACGAGACGCGGCAGACTTCCTCCATGGATATCGGCGTGATCTTCCCCCAGACCGAGGTGGGCGGCGACCGCGGTGCTGTGCGCGCCATCGGACAGGCCGTCGCGGACCTTGGCTACCACCATCTGGCCGCGTACGACCACGTGCTCGGCGGCGACACCTCGGTGCTCGGCGAGCTGGGCGGCCCCTACACGATCGACGACCCCTTCCGCGAGCCGCTGCTGATGTTCGCCTACCTGTCGGGATTTACGAATCTGGCTTTCGCCACCTCCATCCTGATCGGGCCGCAGCGCCAGACGGCGCTCCTGGCGAAGCAGGCCGCCGAGGTCGACCTGCTCTGTGGCGGCCGCTTCCGCCTCGGGCTCGGCATCGGCTGGAACAAGCTCGAGTACGACGCGCTGGGCATGCCGTTCGAGCAGCGGGCAGCCATCCTGGAGGAGCAGGTCGGCGTACTACGCGCCCTGTGGACCGAGCGGAGCGTCACCATGGACGGCCGCTTCCACCACATCCGGGCGGCGGGTCTGGCGCCCCATCCGGTGCAGCGGCCCATCCCGATCTGGATCGGTGGCCACGCCCCGGCAGCCTTGCGGCGGATCGGCCGCATCGCCGACGGCTGGTTCCCCATGGTCCGTCCAGGCGGCGGCCTCGAACGGGCGCTCGAGATCATCCACGAAGGGGCGGCCGAGGTCGGACGCGAAATGTACGGCTTCGGGTTCGAGGGCAGAGTCGAGTACGCCACGCGCGACCACGACAAAATGGCCGAGCATGCGCTCCGCTGGCGCCAGTCCGGGGCGAGCCATATCTCGGTGAACACCATGCACGCCGGACTGACGACGGTTGATGCGCACATCGCAGCGCTCGAGGAGGTGGCGCAGCTCTTGCTGTAGGCGCGACCGCGTGGCGTCTCGCCTCTGGGTCAGCGTCGCTTCTCAGGGCGCGACTGATCGAAGAGGGCGGTGGAACGTCACTACGGTCGATCGCCGAGCGCCCCCCGGAGAGCGGCCATCTGTTCGGGCACGGCACGCCACCACATCCAGCGTCCGCGCTTTTCCCCGACGATGAGCCCTGCTGCGGCGAGCTTGTGTGTGTGATGGGAAATGGTCGGTTGGCTCTTGCCCACCAGGTCCTCGAGCGTGCAGCTGCACACTTCGGTCTGACTGGCCACGAACGAGAGGATCCGGAGACGCACCGGATCACTCAGGGCACTCATGACCCCCGCCAGAGCTTCGGCCTCGCCGTCGGAGAGCACGTGCTCAGCCAGGGGCGCACAGCACAGCACCTCGGGCTCAGCAGATCGTCGCATCGCTCTCTCCCTCATACATTGACACTGGTCGATGGATGACTCATACTCTCATTGACGTTCATCAATGTAAAGGATGTCGCCATGGCCCGTGTGCAGCTCGCCCTCAACGTTTCGGATCTCAACGAAGCGGTCGTTTTCTACTCGAGGCTCTTCAACTCCGCCCCGGCCAAGATCCGACCTGGCTATGCAAACTTCGCCGTGGCCGACCCGCCACTCAAGCTCGTCTTGATTGAGCAGGCAGGCGCTCGTGGGAGCGGCGAGCTCGGGGCCCTGAACCACCTGGGGGTCGAGGTGGAAACGGCGGAAGAAGTGGCCGATTCGGCCGTCCGGCTGTCGGGCCACGGCATGGCCACCGACGTTGAAGAACAGACAACCTGTTGCTACGCCGTCCAGGACAAGGTGTGGGTCGATGACCCCGATCAGGTGCCGTGGGAGATCTACACGGTGCTTGCGGATGCCGAGCCCGAGTCAGGGATGGCGTGCTCGTCAGGGGACCGTTGTGTCCAACCGCTCGCGGGTGACTTGTCGGCCTCCCCGCACTGCTGTTGAGGCCGCCATCGAACCTCGCGTCGCACCGAGCATCGTGAACGACGTCGTGCTGTGGCGGCGCCTGATTGCCGAGTACCTGGGCAGTGCGTTTCTCGCCGCCATCGTGATCGGCTCTGGGATTGCCGCACAGCAGCTCTCCCCCGGCAACATCGGTCTCGAGCTGTTGCAGAACGCGCTGGTGACCGGGGCGGGCTTGTTCGCCATCATTTTGATCTTCGGTGCGCTGTCGGGAGCTCATTTCAACCCCGTCGTGTCATTCGTCGATGCGGCGTTCGGGGGGCTTTCGTGGCGCGACGCCGGCGCCTACCTCCCCGCTCAGGTCGCCGGGTGCATCACGGGCGCCATCGTGGCCAACGTGATGTTCTCGCTCCGCGCCGTCTCCATCTCCACCCATCACCGAGCAACCGGACCACACCTGTTGTCGGAGGTGATCGCCACCGTCGGGTTGGTGCTGGTCATCTTCGCCTTGGCTCGGAGCGGGAAAGCGTCCTTCACCCCCGCGGCCGTCGGGGCCTACATCACGGCGGCCTACTTCTTCACCTCCTCGACCAGCTTCGCCAACCCGGCAATCTCCATCGGACGCATGTTCTCGAACTCTTTTGCCGGGATCGCACCTTCGTCGGTTCCCGGGTTCATCGGTGCTCAGGTCGTGGGGGGCGTGCTAGCCGTCGTGCTCATCAGGTTGCTCTACCCGGGCATCACACCGGCCGAGTCGGCCGACATCATCGTCCCGCATCTGCGGGGTGCCGACGACCCCGAAACCGAGTTCGACCGCAGCCACTGAGCTGCTCGACCGTCTTCCATCACCGAGGAGAAACATGCACCTTATTGCCATCGGGGGCAGCGACGCCGGGATCAGTGCCGCGCTGCGTGCCCGCGAGCTCGACCCGTCCGCCGACGTCACCGTGGTGGTGGCCGACGCCTATCCCAATTTCTCGATCTGCGGTATCCCCTACTACGTCTCGGGCGAGGTGACGCACTGGCGCAACCTGGCGCACCGCACCTACGCCGACCTGGAGGCAACCGGAATGCAGCTGAAGATCGACACCATGGCCCGCCAGATCAACGTGGCAGATCGGACGCTACTCGTCACCGACGCCAACGGAAAGGACGAGCTCCTCGCGTATGACGAGCTGGTCGTCGGCACGGGTGCCACCTCTGTCGTCCCCGCGATCGATGGCATCACGGGCGAGGGATCGCTCGGGGCCGCCGACGGTGTGCACCTCCTGCATTCGATGGACGACACCTTCGCCGTCATGCGCACGTTGGATGAGGCATCCCCGTCCAGCGCCGTGATCGTTGGGGCTGGCTACATCGGACTCGAGATGGCGGAGGCACTCGTCGCACTGGGCCTCCAGGTCACCCAGATGGAACGGCTCGAAGAGGTACTGCCGACCGTCGACCCGGAGATCGGAAACCTGATCAGCCGGCAGCTCACCGAGCAGGGTGTCGAGGTCCTCACCGACACCGCCGTGGTCAAGATCTCCCACTCGTCCAGCGGGCCACATCGCCTCCGGGTCGATGCAAAATCGGGTGAAGGCGACCTGCTCCGGGAGGTCGACATGGTGCTCGTCGTCGTCGGAGTGCGACCCGACACCGAACTCGCCGCCTCGGCCGGCGCCACGCTCGGTCACGCGGGGGCGATTCAGGTGGACCGCCACATGCGGACAAGCCTCCCCCACGTCTTCGCGGCTGGCGACTGCGTGGTGACGCATCACCGTCTTCTCGGGATCACCTACCTACCGCTCGGGACCACGGCACACAAGCAAGGCCGGGTCGCAGGGGAGAACGCCATCGGTGGCACCCGATCGTTCGCCGGGAGCCTCGGGACCCAGGTCGTCAAGGTGTTCGATCACGCGGTCGCCCGGACGGGTCTGCGCGATCACGAGGCGCGGGCCGCGGGTTTTGATCCGACGACCGTCTCGTTCGTGGCCGACGATCACAAGGCGTACTACCCCGGCAGTCACCGAATCTCCATGCGCTTCACGGGAGACCGGTCAACCGGCCGGCTCCTCGGTGTGCAGCTGTTCGGTCACAAGCACGCAGAGATTGCCAAACGCGTGGACATCGTTGCCACGGCCATCTTCAACGACATGACGGTCGACGGCGTGAGTGAGCTCGACCTCTCCTACACGCCGCCCCTCGGAAGCCCGTGGGACGCGATCCAGATGGGTGCGCAGGCGTGGGTGAGAGAGGCAGCCCTGTAGCAACATGTCGGGATGGCGGACGCATCGGCTCCGGACGCCCATCCCGACGTAGCCCTGGGGACGATCGCCAAGGAGTGGGGTCGCATCGGCGTCACCGGATTCGGGGGTCCCCCGACCCACATCGCCATGCTGCGCCGCCTGGCCGTCGAGCGGCAGGGATGGCTGGACGAAACCGAGTTCGAGGACGCCATCGCCGCGACCAACCTGCTCCCCGGTCCCGCGTCGACGCAGCTTGCGATCTTCTGCGCGTGGCGCCTGCGTGGCCTCCCCGGTGCACTCGTCGGGGGCGCCTGCTTCATCTGTCCCGGGCTCGCCCTGATCATCGGACTGGCCGCCGTGTTCCTGGCCTCGAGCCCACCCACCTGGGTCAAGGGAGCCGCACTCGGCGCCGGCGCGGCGGTGGCGGCGGTCGCCCTCAACGCCGCTCTCGGCCTGATCCCCGCCAGCTGGCGCCGGGCCGGCACCGCGCCGGCCCGACGGGTGCGCTGGGTGGTCTACGCCGTTGTGGGTGGTGCCGCGGCAGCGACCCTCGGCACGTTCCTCGTGCTGGTGCTGTTGGCCTGCGGGCTGGTGGAGGTTGCGCTCACCGGCGGCGTACGACCCCCTGAGCGTCTCAAGGGGTATGTCGTCGCGCCCGTGGGCGTCGTGGTGACCGGTGGGCTCAGCACGTTGACCTGGGTCGCGCTCAAGGTCGGCGCACTCTCGTTCGGTGGGGGCTTCGTGATCATCCCGCTCATGCAGGCCGACGCCGTGCACCGCTACCACTGGATGACGAACGCCCAGTTCCTCAACGCGGTGGCCCTGGGCCAGATCACCCCGGGTCCGGTCGTGCAGACCGTCGCGGTCGTCGGCTACGCCGCGGCGGGCGTCGGCGGTGCACTGCTGGCGGCCCTCGTCGCGTTCTCCCCGTCGTTCGTGTTCATCGCGCTCGGAGCGCGGCACTTCGGCGCGCTGCGCACCAACCGGATCGCGCAGTCCTTCCTCGGCGGCGCGGGACCGGCGGCCATCGGGGCCATCGCGGGCGCCTCCATCCCCCTCGCGCTGGCCATCTCACACGTGTGGCAAGTCGTGATCCTCGTCGGCGCGCTGGTGGTGATCATCGGGCTCCGGCGCAGTGTGGTGCTCACGCTCGTCGGCGCCGGGATCATCGGCGCGGTCGGTGCGGCGCTGGGGCTGCCGATCGGAGGCTGACGCGCCGGCGGGCGACCCTACGAGCCGGTGAGCGTCACCGGCAGGCCCTCGTGCCAGTCGGGATAGCGCGGCATCCAGGCGAGCTCGTCGCGGGCCCGGCGGTTGGAGACGGCCGGCTGGTCGCACATCAGGTAGGTCACGAACCGCCCCGCCACGATCCGACGACCGCTTCTGGCACGCGGTGCGGCGGCTTGGCGCCGAGCAAGCGGGCGACAAAAGGCATCCACTCCGACGCCGGGGCAGGCACGTCGTCGACGATGTTGAAGACGCCGGCCGGTCCCTGCAGCGCCGCCACGGTGGCCGCAGCGGCGTCGTCGATGTGCACGAGGCCGAAGAGGCCGCCGCCGTCGCCGGGGATCGGAAGCCGGCGCTTGGCGATCATGGAGGCGTAGAGGCCGCCGGGAGCGAAGTACGTACCGGGACCGTAGAACGAGCCGTAGCGCAGCACGACACCGTCGGTCGCGTCCTGGCCGAGGGTGGCCGACTCGAGCGTGGCCAGGGAACCCGAGAGCCGGCCGATCTGCCCCGGGGCGTCGGTCCACAGCGGGTCGGACTCGGTGCGCACGCCGGGGCCGGGACGGTAGGCGAAGGAGATGCTCTGGGCGATGACGCGCCGTGCCCGGGCGGCACGCGCGGCGGCGACCAGCGTGGCCGAGACCTCGCTGCGCAGGCGGCCGGTCGTGTCGAACCCGCGCTTGACCGCCAGCGGGTTGGCCGACTGCGCCAAGCTCGTCAATTGGTTGACGACGACCTCGGGCTGCGCCGCCTGCACGGCGTGGGACACGGTGTCGGTGTCGAAGGCGTCTCCGACCGCCGGAACGACTTCGGGAACGCCAAGGGCGGCGATCCTCGCCTCGCTGCGGGAGAACACGGTGACCAGGTGCCCGGCATCGACCAGCGCTCGCACCAGGGGACGCCCGATGGCCCCGGTCCCCCCGGCAACAAAGATCCGCATGGACCGAGGCTACGCATCGGGCAGGCCCAGGACTCGTGTGCGCTGGTGCAGCACCGCCCTTTGGCAGGATGTGAGGGTGAGCGAGCACAGCGGCTACCCCGGGGCACCGCCGGGGTGGTACCCGGACCCGGCCGGTGGTCCGGGTCAGCGCTGGTGGGACGGCTACGCCTGGACCGAGGCCACCGTCTTGCCCCAGCAACCGCCGCCACCGCCCTGGGCCAACGCCGGGCCGCCGCTGGGGCCGCCCTCACAGGTGGCGCCGTGGGTGGCGGCGTCGGAGCGACTGACGCGCGTTCAACGCGAGCAAGTTGGTGGACGGACGAGCACTGGATGGTGCCGTCGCCGCGCATCGCCGTGGCGATGCCGGCCGTCTACTACCTCGTCACCCTGATCCTGCAGCGGGTGAACGCCGACCAGCTGCGCGCCGTCGGGCCACCAGCTCCGCGTGGACTGGCACGACGCGCAGAACGGCATCACGCCACCGCCCTATCACGGCCCCAGCGGCTACAGCCCCATCAACCTCATCGTGGGACTGCTCACGCTGGCGGCGGTGGTCGTTGCCTGCATCTGGCAACACCGGGCGGCGTCAGCCGGCCGCGCCCTCGGGATCCCCTCCCGCTGCTCTCCCGCCTGGGGCGTCGGCTCGTGGTTCGTGCCGGTCGTCAACCTGTGGATGCCCTACTCCGCCGTCCGCGACTGCCTCCCGCCGGACGACCCGTACCGGCCGCGGGTGCTGCGCTGGTGGCTCGCCCTGGCTCGCCGCCGGCTTCCTGAGCGCAGCGGCGGGCATCAGCGCGCTCTTCTCGACCGGCACGGCCTTGGTGCTGTCGATCCCCGCCGCGCTGGCCTGCCTCGCGGTCATCGCCTGGGCACCCGGCATCGTCATGGCCATTGCGGCCGCCCACCGGGAGGCCTTGGCCCGCACCGCCCGGGAGGCCGGTGCGCTGCGGGTCTGACGAGCGAGCGAAACTTCCCGGAGCCGTCCGTTCGCCATGAAGGCGAGCCCGTCGGTCCCGCAGCTCATCCCAACAAAGTTCATCTCGACTCCGACAAACTGTTCACCCTGAGGTTGCGCTCCTGTTGCCGGACGTTCACTTCGCCTCGCTACGTTCCTGGTAGTGGCACGACGGAGAAATCGCCGAGACGCGTAACGATCTCGTTGCGACCGAGACGCAGTCAGATGTCGACGAGGCGCTCAAGGCCCTCGACCCCGACGCCGCCCGACCGGAATTCGTCATGGAGTCGGCTCGACTTGGACCTCGGATTCTCGGGTCGCACCGTCCTCTAGGACATCAACGTCGCGCTCAATCGCGGATCGATCACCGCGCTGATCGGGCCGACGGGCTCGGGCAAGTCCACCTTCCTGCGCACGCTCAACCGGATGAACGACCGCGTGCCCGGCTTCAGCGCACCGGCGACGTCACGCTCGACCACGAGAGCCTGTGGGGCACAGCACGTCGATCTCCTGACGCTGCGCCGACGGGTCGGCATGCTCTTCCAGCGGCCGAACCCGTTCCCGATGTCGATCAAGGACAACGTGGTGGCCGGCGTGAAGGCGCACCGCATCGCCAAGGGCAAGCAGCTCGACGTCGTGTGCGAGCGCCGGCTGACCGAGGTCGGCCTGTGGGACGCCGTCAAGGACCGCCTGAACGATTCGCCCTTCCGGCTCTCCGGGGGCCAGCAGCAGCTGCTCTGTCTGGCCCGGGCGCTCGCCGTCGGGCCCGAGGTGCCTCTTGCTCGACGAGCCGACGTCCTCGCTCGACCCGCTGACGACGGAGTCGATTGAGGCACTGCTCAAGACCCTGACGCCTGCGCTGACCCTGATCGTCGTGACGCACAACCTCGGCCAGGCGTTGCGGGTCTCGCACCACACGATGTTCTTCTATCAAGGGCAGCTGATGGAGTACGGCCCGACCGACGACCTCTTCAACCAGCCCACAGCACCCCGACACCGAGCGCTACGTCACGGGACGGATGGGGTAGGGACGCGACCTGGACACGGTGATGTCCCAGCTCGTCCGCGCATAGGTCACCAATCAGCAACACCGAAGCACCACACCAACCACCTCACAAGGAGAGAACCTGTGAAGACACCCATGCGCGCGCGGCACGACTCAAGCGGGGAGCTGATCGTCGCCGCGGTCGCCGGGCTCGCGCTGAGCTCGGTCGTCATCAGCTCGGCGGCGTCGGCCAGCGTCAAGCTGCCCAAGAGCGGCGTGGAGACGCCGTCGGGCGGGACCGTGACCGAGACCGGGAGCACCCTGCTCTACCCGCTCTTCAACCTCTGGGCCGGCGGGTACAACGCGAAGTACCCGAGCGTGACCATCCAGACGGCGGGGACCGGATCGGGCACCGGAATCTCGGAGGCCGAGAACGGCACCATCGACATCGGCGCCTCCGACGCCTACCTGTCGCCCAGCGTGGTGTCGGCCAACCCGGACCTGCAAGAACATCCCGCTGGCGATCTCGGCCCAGCTGGTCGCCTACAACATCCCGGGCGTCCTCTCGCACCTGAAGCTGAGCGGGAAGGTGCTCTCGGAGATCTACCAGGGCCAGATCACCAAGTGGAACGACTCGGCGATCGCCGAGCGCGAACCCGGGCGTCACGCTTCCCGCCACCCCGATCGTGACGCTGCACCGCTCCGACAGCAGCGGTGACACGTTCCTCTTCACGCCAGTACCTGTCCAAGGCCGACGCCTCGGGCTGGGGCACGAAGATCGGGTACAACACCACGGTCCCGTGGCCGAATGCGCCCGGCGCGCTGGGTGAGACCGGGAACTCGGGCATGGTGTCGGGCTGCAAGGCCACGCCGGGCTGCATCGCCTACGTCGGCATCAGCTACCTGACCCAGGCCCTGCAGGCCGGCCTGGCTACGCCGCGCTGCAGAACGCCAAGGGCCAGTACGAGGTGCCGACGCAGGCGTCGATCGCCGCCGAGGCGGCCGGCTTCGTCAAGAAGACCCCGGCCAATGGGACGATCTCGCTGATCTACGGCGACATCAGCGGCGGCTACCCGATCGTCAACTACGAGTACGCCATCGTGTCGACCCACCAGTCGAGCAGCTCGACGGCCAAGAACATCCGCTCGGTGCTGGAGTGGGCGATCAACCCGAAGTACGGCAACAGCACCGTCGTACCTGTCCCAGGTCAACTTCCAGCCGCTGCCCTCCAAGGTCGAGGCGCAGTCGGTGAAGCAGATCCTGAGCATCCAGTAGTGACCACCGTCGGCGGCGTGGCGGGGAGCATCCCCGCCACGCCGCACGCGGAGTCGTTGGGCAAGCCCCCGCTGCCCAAGCGGGTGGCCGACTTCGCCCGGCGCAACGAGGAGCACGCCTGGCGCGGGTCGGCCGGGGTGGCCGTGATACTGCCCGCTGGCCGCCCTGGTCTTCGCCGTCACGGTCCTGGCCGTCAAGGCCTGGCCGGCCATCCGCGTCAACGGCTGGTACTTCCTGTACGGACGGAACTGGACCTACGGCAGCGGCTACGGCGCCGTCGTGCACACCGACGGGGTGGCCCACCCCATGGGCGCCCAGTTCGGCGCCTGGGCCATCTTCTGGGGCACCCTGGTCTCGTCGCTCATCGCGATCGTCATCGCACTGCCCGCTCTCCCTCGGTGCCGCCTTCGCCCTCACCGAGCGCCTGCCCGGGTTGGATCTCGCGGCCGCTCGGGTTCGCCATCGAGATCCTGGCCGGCATCCCGAGCGTCGTCATCGGCCTGTGGGGCATCCTGACCTTCGGCCCATGGCTGGCCCACCACGTCTACCCGATCATCGCCAACCATGCGCCCGACGTGCCGGTGCTCCGCTACTTCCGCAGGCCCGACCGGCTCGGGCGAGGGCCTGCTCACGGCCGGCATCGTGCTCGCCCTGATGATCGTGCCCATCATCACCTCGACCACCCGCGACCTCTTCCTGCAGGTACCCCCGCTCCCCAAGGAGGGCGCCTCGGCCCTCGGCATGACCGACTGGGAGGTGGCCGCACCGGGTCACCGCTGCCCTGGGTGCGCTCGGGGATCATCGGGGCCACCGTCCTCGGCCTCGGCCGGGCGCTCGGCGAGACGATCGCCGTCGTCATGATCGGCGGCGCCGTCCTCCGCATCCCGTCGAACATCTACCGGCCGTTCACCACCGTGGCCGCCACCATCTTCACCCAGCTCGACGGCGCGTTCACCGACGGCACCGGCTTTGCCGTCGCCACCCTGGCCGAGCTGGCCCTCGTGCTGGCGGTCATCTCGGTCGCGGTCAACCTGGTCGCCCGGCTCATCATCACCCGCACCGGCCGGGTCGGTGCGCCGGTCGGAGGGGACTGATGACCTCGACCTCGCTCGTCCGCCGGACCGGCGACCAGGCGCCGGCGCGTCTCGACGACCGCCTGGCGGGTCCTGACCTACCTGGCGCTCGTCCTCATCATCGGCGCCGGCCGCGTGGCTCCTGATCGGCGTCCTCGCCCACGCCTGGGCCCACTGGCAGTGGAGCGTCCTATGGACCACCCTGACGCCCACGGGTGGCGGGCTGCGCGACCAGATCCTCGGCACCCTGATCCTCATGCTGGGCGTCTTCCTCATCGCCGGGAACGATCGGCGTGCTCGCCGGAATCCACCTGGCCGAGATGGCCCGCCCCGGCCGGTTGCAGCGGCAGAGGCCAGCGGCCGCTCCGCGACCGCCTCGGACATCCTCTCGGGCTTCCCCTCGATCGTGCTCGGGCTACGTCGGCTACGTGGCGCTCGTGGTGGGCCTGCAGTGGAGCTTCTCGCTGCTTCCCGCACTCGATCATCCTTTCCATCATGGTCATCCCCTACATCGCCAAGACCACGGAGAACTCGCTGCGCCAGGTGCCGACGGGCTACCGGGAGGGGGCCGAGGCCTTGGGGATGTCCATGGGCTACGGCCTGCGCAAGGTGGTGCTCAAGAGCGCGCTGCCCGGCATCGTCACCGGCCTCCTCCTCGCGCTGGCCATCGCTTGCGGCGAGACGGCGCCGCTGATCTACACGGCCGGATTCGCGAACACGCTGCCGCACTCGCTGACCCACGCCCAGTTCCCCTATCTGACCTACGTCGTCTTCCAGTACTACAACGCCCCCGTGACGCAGTACCACTACCTCTCCTATGACGCCGCCCTGATCCTCGTCGTCATCGTCCTGCTCCTCTTGGTTGCGAGCCGCGTCCTCGTGCTCCGCACGCAGCGCCACTCCGAAAGCGCCCGGGGGCCGCATCGCACACGACGCGGGGGACGCACCGGGCCCGACCCGAACCCGGAGTTCCCGCCCGTGTAGACCCTCTGGGCCCTGGAGCGCCGCCTCAGTACCCACAGCGGATAGGGCGGCCTAGGCCTGGCGCCTGACCAAAGGGCCCGGCAGCCTTCTGAAAACTCTAAACACGTCTGTTGACAGTTCCCAGAGACAACCGGGGAGACCCCTACCGCCAGGATCGGCCCGGCAGGCCTGCTGAAAACTCTAAACACGTCTGTTGACAGTTCCCAGAGACAACCGGCGGACACCTACCGCCAGGATCGGCCCGGCAGGCCTGCTGAAAACTCTAAACATGTCTGTTGACAGTTCCCAGAGACAACCGGGCGGACCCCTACCGCCAGGATCGGCGCGGCCGACCCCAACTCCCCAGGTCCAAAGGGCCCGGCCGCTCTGCCAGAACGTCGAGCGACCACTTAAAGTGACACTCGACCGTCACCGGACGACGTCGACGCGAGGAGGTTCGATGAGCGCAGGACCTGAGTGGGGACCCCTGGCCCGCCTGGCCGGAATCTGGGAAGGCGAGCAGGGCGAGGACGTGGCCTACGCCAACGAGAACGGCAAGATCGGCCTGACCCCCTACCGCGAGCACGTCGACTTCAAGCCCTTCGGGCCGGTGGAGAACGGGAGCCAGGTCCTCTACGGCCTCGACTACCGCATGGCGGCGTGGCGGGGCACCGAGGAGAGCCCGTTCCACACCGAGGTGGGGTACTGGATGTGGGACGCCCGCGACAGCGAGGTGGTCCGCTGCTTCTTCATCCCGCGCGGTTCCGCCATCGTCGCCGGAGCCATCGTGGCCCGCCGACGCCACCACCTACACCTTGAAATCCAGAGTCGGCAGCCAGACCTACGGCATCCTCTCCAACAACTGGCTGGACAAGAACGCTCGGGCCGTCCGCTCGAGGTGACCATCGACACCAGCGTGGACGGCGAGTTCACCTACTCCGAAACGACGGTGATCAAGCACGCCAAGATGCCCGAAGAGGTCATCCACACGGACGGCAACACGCTGCAAGCGGATCGCCGAGGCGTAGGAGGCCCGGTAGGGTCGAGCCGGCGGGGCCCGCAGACGCCGCAGGGAGGCACGTCAAATGTTCGAGTGGTCCGAGGAGCAGCTGGCGATCCGCGACGCGGTGCGGCGCTTCGTCGAGGAAGAGGTCAAGCCGAACGTCGACGAGCTCGAGCACGGCGACACGCCGCCCTACGAGGTGATCCGCAAGCTCTACCGGACCTTCGGGCTCGACGCCATGGCCCGGGACTCGTTCAAGCGGGCGCTCGAACGCAAGACAGTCGGGCGCGGCGGCCGCCGGAGCGCTCTGAAGGTGGCGGCAACGCCGGCTTGACCCTGATCCCGATCATCGAGCTGTGCCACTACTGCCCCGGCATCGTGACCGCCCTCGGGGTCAGCACCGGCCTGGCCGGCGGCACCATCATGAAGGGTGGAACCCCGGCCCAGATGGAGCGCTGGGGGCTCGACCTCATGACGCTGGACAAGATCGGGGCCTGGGCCATCACAGAGCCCGACTCGGGCTCCGACGCCCTGGGCGGCATGAAGTCCACGGCGGTACGCGACGGCGACGAGTACGTGCTGAACGGCAACAAGACGTTCATCACCAACGGACCGTACGCCGACACGATCGTCTTCTACGCCAAGCTCGACGACGGGAACGACACGCCGTTACGCCAGCGTCCCGTCCTCACGTTCATCCTCGACCGCGGCATGCCGGGACTCGAACAGTCCAAGCCGTTCCGCAAGATGGGTCTGCACTCGTCGCCGACGGGCGAGCTCTTCCTCACCGACGTACGGGCGGGCACGGACCGACTCCTCGGCGAGACGCGAGGGCACGCCGGGCGGGAACGAGGGCCGCGAGAGCGCCAAGGGCAACTTCGTCACCGAGCGGGCCGGCGTCGCCGCCATGTCCCTCGGTCTCATTGAGGAGTGCCTCAAGCTTTCGGTGCAGTACGCCAAGGACCGGCTTCTCTGGGAGCGGCCCATCGCGGAGTTCCAGCTCATTCAGCTGAAGCTGGCTCGCATGGAGATCGCCCGCCTGAACGTGGAGAACCTGGTGTTCCGGCACATCGAGATGAGCGGCGCCGGCAAGAGCCTGACGCTGGCCGAGGCCTCGGCCATGAAGCTCTACTCCGCCCAGGCCGCCTCGGAGGTGGCGATGGAGGCCGTGCAGCTCTTCGGCGGCAACGGGTACATGTCCGAGTTCCGGGTCGAGCAGCTGGCCCGCGACGCCAAGGTGTTCCAGATCTACGCCGGGACGGACGAGATCCAGGTGACCCACATCGCCCGCGACCTGCTCGGGCGCTGAGGTGCGCGACGCTTCTCGGACCGGCGCCAGCCGAGACCGTCTACGACGAGATGGTGGACCTGCGCCGCGCCGTCCACCGCCGTCCCGAGCTGGCTTTCGCCGAACACGACACGACGGCGCTGATCCGCGACCACATGGCCGGCGCTCGGCATCGACGAGGCGCTGCGGGTGACCGAGACAGGCGGGATCTTTGCCATGGAGGGCGGCCGGACGGGCCGCAGCGTCGTGCTGCGGGCCGACATCGACGCCCTGCCGGTGCAGGAGGACGAGGCGAAGCCCGGTCACTCAGAGGTGGAGGGCGTGATGCACGCCTGCGGGCACGACGTCCACGTCGCCGCCCTGCTGGGCGCCGCATCCGTGCTGGCGGCGCGCCGGGAGGACCTGCCGGGGCGCTACGTGTTCGTCTTCCAGCCGGCCGAGGAGGCACTGTGCGGAGCCAAGACGATGGTTGAGAAGGGCGCCCTGGCGGTCATGGAGGGGTCGCGCCTCGTCGGGTTCCACGTGACCTCAGTGCTCCCGACCGGCCTGGTGGCGGTCCGCAGCGGCGTGACGATGTCGGAGGCCCACTCGCTTGCGCATCACTCTGACGGGGCCGGGCGGGCACGGCGCCATGCCCACAGGGCAGGGGGACGTCATCCGGGCCACCGCCGAACTGGTCGGGCGGCTGCGCGAGGTGGCCGACGGACTGACGCTTCGAGGAGACCGCCTGCGTGTGCAGCGCCGGCACGCTCAGGGCCGGCACTGCCGTCAACGTCGTGCCCACGTCCGCGCTCGTGACCGGCACCCTGCGCACGTTCACCGACGACCAGCGCGAGCAGGCCATCGCCCGGCTGCGCGCCCTGTGCGCCGCGGTCGCCGACGACGCAGGGTGTCGAGGTCGACCTGGCGCTGCCTGAGCACACCCCGGCCGTGGTGAACGACCCGGCCGTGACCACTTGGTGGAGGAGGAGGCGCGGGCCGCCCTCGGCGCCGACCACGTGTTCCGCATGCCGCCCGCAGCGCCGAGCGACGACGTGAGCGAGTTCCTCAACCACCTGCCGGGTTGCTATTTCTTCGTCGGCGGCGGGTCGGCCGACGGATCCAGCGGCATGCACCACTGCCCCACCTTCTCGGTGGAGGACGGGTCGCTGCGTATCGGCGCGGAGGTCATGGTGCGCAGCGCCGTGGCGCTCGCAACGTCGTAGCACCCGCTGCCCCGGACATGAAACGGGCCCTCGGGACCGCCCCGCTCCTGACCCTCGCCCTCCTCCTCGCGTCATGCGGTGGCACCGGGCCGAGCTCGTCAGGGACTTCGGGCACGACGACGAGTACGACGAGCCGGCCGCCGACCACAAGTACCACGGCACCGCCCACCACCACGACGACGACCGCGCCGGCTCTGCACGCGCTCCCTCGCCGGCCCCGCTCACGCCCTTCAGCGCCGCCGCGCGCGGGCCAGGGCGCATGGACGGCGGCGGGGCGTCCGGTCGGCACCACCCCGGCCGTGCTACGAGACCGACCT
The DNA here is from genome assembly GCA_963744225.1 of uncultured Acidimicrobiaceae bacterium. Taxonomy (GTDB): domain Bacteria; phylum Actinomycetota; class Acidimicrobiia; order Acidimicrobiales; family RAAP-2; genus Bog-473. Next base: position 1,185,125 of record CAVUSV010000004.1, on the reverse strand, counting down.
CGTCCCGCCGGGCGGCACCCAGCCGGCCGGGATCGCCTGGATGGACACCAATCTCCTCTCGGCGCAGCTCTACTCGGGCTCCAATAGCCCGGGCGGCGGCCCCTACCAGTTCACCGCCCCGATTGCAGCCGGCTCAGGCGGCGTCGTTGGTGGCCGCCTTCAACGGCGGCTTCCTCATGAAGTGCCGCCGGCGGCGGCTACTTCACGGAGGGGCGAGCCATCTACCCGCTCGTGGCCGGCGCGGCCTCGCTCGTGATCTATGCCGACGGCTCCGTCACCGTCGGGGCCTGGGGCACCGACGTGTCCATGACGCCAACGTGGTGGCCGTCCGCCAGAACCTGGTTCCCCTCGTCGCCGGTGGTCAGCCCACGGCGCAGGCGTCGAGCCCGGACTGGCAGGCCTGGGGAACCACGTGCGGGGCGTCGTCGTGTGCGTCGACGGTCCCCGGGATCGAGAACCAGTGGCGTTCGGGTGCCGGCGTCACCGCCAATGGCGCCCTCGTCTACGCGGCCGGACCCGACCTGACCCGCTCGCAGCTGGCCCAGCTGCTGGTGCAGGCCGGCGTGGTCCGGGGCATGGAGCTCGACATCAACCCCAACTGGCCGCGTCTTCGCCACCTACGCCCCTGCCGGCCGGCGGCCCGGCGGCGCCGGCGAACGGGAGCAGCCTGCAGCCGAGCAGCGTGCAGGGCCCGGCGACCTTCTTCTCTCCGGCATGGGCGCGCGACTTCGTCACCATGTCGGCACGGGCGGCACCCGCGGCAGGCTGAAAAGCGCGCGGCACGCTCTGGTGGGCCACAATGGGCCATGAGCGCCTCGGACCTCTTCTCCATCGCTGGCAAGACCGCACTTGTCACCGGGGGCACCCGGGGCATCGGCAAGATGATCGCCGAGGGGTTCGTCGACGCCGGGGCCACCGTCTACATCTCGTCGCGGAAGGCAGACGCCTGCGCCGAGGTGGCGGCCGAGCTCTCGAAGAAGGGCACCTGCGTCGGGATCCCCGCCGACCTCTCCAGGGAGGACGAGTGCCGCCGGCTGGCCGACGAGATGGTGGCCCGGGTGGACAAGCTCGACATCCTGGTCAATAACGCGGGCGCCACCTGGGGCGCCCCCCTGGCCGACTTCGACGAGGCGGCGTTCGAACGGGTCCTCGCCCTCAACGTGAAGGGCGTCTTCCACCTGACCAAGTTCCTGGTGCCGCTCCTGGAAAAGGCCGGGACCCAGGACGAGCCGGCCCGCGTCATCAACATCGGCTCCATCGACGGGATCCAGGTCCCCGCGCTGGAGACCTACTCCTACTCGGCATCGAAGGCCGCGGTGCACCAGTTGACCCGCCACCTGGCCCGACGGTTGGCCCCGACCATCACGGTGAACGCAATTGCTCCAGGGCCGTTCGAGTCGAAAATGATGGCCGCCACGCTCGAGGCCTTCGGGGAGCAAATCGCGGCGAACGCCCCGCTGAAGCGCATCGGGCGGCCCGACGACGTGGCGGGCACCGCGATCTTCCTGGCCTCACGGGCCGGCGCCTACCTCACCGGTGCCATCATTCCCGTCGACGGCGGCATTGCAACGACGACGCGCTGAGAGCGCTCCAGAGGGGATCACACAGGGAGGTTTTCAATGCTGTTGCTCCACGAGGTCCATCGGGTTGCCGGCGCCAAGGAGGACGCCTTCGACGAGGCCTATCGCGACGAGCTCATCCCGGCCCTGGCCAAGTCGGACGGGAGCAGGCTGCTCTGGTACCTGCGACTGTCCCACGGCAGCGGGCAGGCCTACACGATCGTCACCATCACCGGCTGCCGCGATGCCGCGGCGTGGGAAGAGTTGGCCGAGCGCGTGCGCGGGGGTGACCTGGCGGAGTGGTCGTCGGAGGTCGACGCCATGCGGCACGCCTGTGAGGCCAAGATCGTCCGGCCGGTGCCGTGGTCGCCGCTGCAGGAGATCGACCTCGGCACCGTTCCCGTGAACGGCGAGACCCACAAGAACTCCCTCTTCATGGAGGACACCGCCTGGCCCTTCGCCGGCGGGCTCCAGGCGTATCTCGCCAAGGCGGGCACGCTCTATGACCACACGCTGAGCAGCCAGAAGGAGGAGGGCATCGGCATGATCGAGCTCGAGGCCGCCTTCCAGCCGGTCTTCGGCACCCACCAGACGACCGAGGTGATCCTCTGGCAGCGTGTGGTGAACCACAAGGCAGTCATGTGGATGCTGGCCAACGACCTCCCGCCGGAGGCATCGGCCCCGGGGACCTGGCTGCACGACGCCCTGGAGGTGCGCGACCGCTGGGAGAGCCGGCTCCTGCGCAGCGCCGCCTGGTCGCCCCTCTACTGAGCCGGGGAGTCGCCGCCAGGCAACGCAGTGGCACCATGGACGTCATGAGCAGCGATGCATTCGACCTCTCCCGCACCTTCGTGCACCTCGGTCACGGCGCCACGGCGACGCCGCTCCCGGACTTCACGTGGACGCCCGAGTGCGTCGAGGCCTACCGCAGCCGGTTCGCGGCCGATGGAGAGGACGGGCGACTCGTCTGCGTCATCGCGCAGGAGGCGACCTGGGACGGCTGGGAGCGGCACCCGGCCGGCGAGGAGGTCGTCTTCCTCATCTCGGGCCGGGTCGACCTCGTGCAGGACATCGACGGCGCGGAGCACGTCGTCGAGCTGCGGCCGGGTGACGCCGTGGTGAACCCGACCGGCGTCTGGCACACGTCGCGGGTGCACGAACCCGGGCTGGCGCTCTTCATCACACCCGGTGAGGGCACCGAGCACCGGCCGCTCGCCTGACGCCGGGATGTCAGCGGGCGGGCGCCAGGTCGTGGGGACCCTGGGGCGGGTACCCCCCGGCCGCCCGGATGGCCTGGCCCCAGGGGGTGAGCACCCCGACCAGCTCGTCCAGGGAGCCGCCGAGGGCGTCGAGCACCGGCTCGCACTGGCCGTCGGTGGCGACCTCGATGGCCTCGCGCACGGCGCGCCCTTCCACGGTGAGCGCGCCCTCGGCCACCAGGCCGCGGTCGGTCAACCGACCCTCGGCCGCGTCGAGCTGCTCGGCGGACCAGGCGCGGGTGCGGACGTAGGTGCGGAGGGGAAGGCCCCAGTACAGCTCCGTGAGCAACCCGATCTCGGCGGCGTCGAGCCCGGCCGACGTCCACGCCGCGGTGTGGGCGTCACCGCGGTACTCGCGCAGCAGGTCAGCCAGACGCCACACGTCACCGACGGGATCGCCCGGCAGCCCCAGGCTCCGGAGCCCGGCGAAGAGCGGCTTGCCCTCGGGCCGCAACGGTGCCACCGCCGCCGCGAGCAGCTCGGTGGCACGCCCCATGCCCGGCGGTTCCGGTCCCAGGACTCGCACCAGTTGGCCGACCGCGCCCCGCGTCCGCGCCGCACAGATGGCGGGCGCGTCAACCGTGCGCCAGCCGAACTCGACCGCCGGGACGACCACCTCGGGGTTGAACACGGCGAACGCCGCGGCCACCACCTCGCCGGGCACCTGACCCATCACCGAGCCTCGGCTCGTGAAGTATGCCGGTCCGTCCGGCAGCTGCACCCCGCCGGCGAGCGAGCCGGGACTGGGGGCAAAACCGAGCTCGGCGTAGGCCCCGTGGCACTCCGGAGAGAAGTACACCTGGCCGGCCACCGGCTCGAGCGCCATGGCCAGGCGCCGCGCGCGCTCTCGGGGCAACGGGGTCACAACTGCCACCCTACGGGAGGGGCCATCCCTTTAACGTCTTGTCCGTGACCGAAGACCAGGCATGGCTCCGCCCCTCACCGGGGCTGTGGCGGATGCGCCGGGCCGAGGTGGCCACGTTCACCGCGGTCCTCGCCGCGTTCTTCGGCCTCCTCTTTCTCACCACGGTCGGCGGCCTCGCCGCGGTGATCAGCCTCGCCGTGGTGCTCGCACTCGGAGCGGTCTGGACGTGGTTCGTGCGCCGCCGCTACCGGGCCTGGCGCTACCAGGAGCGTCATGAGGATCTCATCGTCGCCCGCGGCGTCATGGTGCAGCGGCTCTCCGTCGTTCCCTACGGCAGGATGCAATTCGTCGAGGTCACCGCGGGACCCATCGAGCGGCTGTTCCAGCTGTCGACGGTGAAGCTGCACACTGCGGCCGCGGCCAGCGACGCCCGCATTCCGGGTCTCGAGAGGGCCGAGGCGGCCCGGCTGCGTGACCGTTTGACCGAGCTGGGCGAGTCGATGGCGGCGGGCATGTGACGGAGGACGGGACCGATCCATCACCGCCCTCGGAGGGCTGGCGCCGTCTCCATCCCCTCTCGCCCGTGGCGCGGGTCGGCCGGCTGGTCCCGGCCCTTCTCTTTCTTTTCCTCGTCTCGACGGTCCACTCCAAGGCCGAGAACAGCACGGTCGAGACCGACTACCTCATCGTCATCACCCTGGTCTCCGCCGTCTACGGGTACGTGCACTGGATGGTCACCCGGTGGCGCTTCGAGGGGGACACGCTGCGCATCGAGACCGGGCTGATCCGCAAGGACTCGCGGCGCCTGCCCCTGGCCCGAATCCAGGCGGTCGACATCGTACGCCCGCTCTTCGCCCGCATGCTCGGCGTCTCCGAGCTGCGCGTCCGCCTCGCCGGATCCGGGTCGACCGATGGCAGGCTGGCCTATCTCGCCGAGGCGGAGGCGGCCGAGCTCCGCCTCGTCCTGTTGGCTCGGCACCACGAGACCGAGCTCGCAGTGTCGAGCAACGTCGGCCTCCCCATGGCAAGCGTGACGCTGGGGCGCCTGCTCGGCTCGGTCGTGCTGTCGTTGGTCAGCATCATCCTGGTCGTTACCGTCGCGTCCTTGGCGGTGCTCGACAAGTTCGAACCGCGGACGGCCGCGACGGTGGCCGGGTTCCTGGCGGTGTACCTGCTCAGCTTCGCCGGTGTCGTCTGGCGGCGGCTCTCCGGGCAGTACGGGTTCATCGCGGTGGAAGGCCCCGAAGGGATACGGATTCGCCGCGGCCTCCTGCAGACGATCTCCGAGACGGTCCCCTACGGGCGGATCCAGGCCGTCCGCCAGGTGGAGCCGCTCTTGTGGCGGCCCTTCGGCTGGTGCCGCCTCGAGGTCGACATCGCAGGCGCAACGGCCCGCAACCAGCGCGGCGAGGGAACGAGCGTCGTGCGCAAGGCGCTCCTGCCCGTGGGCTCCCAGCAGGACTCCTGGCACCTCCTGGCCCGCCTCCTCGGGGCGCCCGATCCCGTGCGCACGCCCCCGCCCCCACGGGCCCGGCTGAAGGCGCCGCTGAGCTTCCACTTCCTCTCCGCCGGCCACGACGGTGTGCACGCCGTCTGCGTCACGGGCCGGCTGAACCGCGCCACGACGTGGGTCCCCTTGGAGAAGTCGCAGAGCATCCGGCGAGTCCAGGGCCCCCTGCAGCGTCCGCTCGGGCTGGCCACCGTGCACGTGGACGTGGCGGGAAAACGGGCCCGCGCTGAGTTCCGTGACCGCGAGATAGCAGAGGCAGACCGGCTGGTCGAAGAGCTGTCGGAGCTGAGCCGGCTGGCTCGGATGCATCGGCGGCCCGCACCAGCAGCGTCGAACGGCAACGGGAACACCACTCCCTCAGGCTGGTACCCGGACCCCTCGGGCCGGCACGAACGGCGCTACTGGCACGACGGCCGCTGGACCCAGCACGTCGGCGACGGCGGGCGAAGAAGCGCCGAGGTGGCTACGCCTGCGCCTGTGCGCCGTGATGCGCATCGGGAAATAGTCGATGGAGCGGATTCCGGCCGTGTAGGTGAGGGTGTGGCCGGGCTCGACCTCGTACTCGGGGATCCGCTTGTGCCACTCGCGCAGCGCGACGCGCAGTTCGAGCCGCGCCAGATGCGACCCCAGGCAGCGGTGGATGCCGCCGCCGAAGGCGATGTGGCGGTTGACCTCACGGTCGAAACGAACCTGGTCGGCGTCGGGGAATTCCGCCTCGTCGGTGTTGGCCGAGCCGATCATGATCATGAGCTGGTCGCCGGCATGGACCGGACAGCCGGCGAGCTCGGTGTCCTGGACGGCGACGCGCGCCACGCCCATGACGGGTGTCTCCCAGCGCAACAGCTCCTCGATTGCGTTCGGAATGAGCTCGGGGTCCTGCACCAGCTGGCGCCTTTGCTCGGGATTCTGAGCCAAGAAGGCGAACATGCAGTCGAGCGTCGCCGTCACCGTGTCGAGCCCGGCGATGAGGAAGAGGAAGCAGATGTCAAGGATGTCCTCCCGGCTGAGCCGGTCACCCTCGACCTCGGCATCGAGGAAGTGGGAGAGCAGATCGTCGCGGCGTTCCTTCTCGCGCTCGTCGAGGATCTCGTTGAAGTACTCGTACACGGAGTCGGCGATCTGCTGTTGGTAGTCGCTGGCCTCCTGCGTCCCGTAGAGCGTTCCGGTCACGTGGTCGGGGCGGATGATGCCGTCCTTCATGGTGAGGAAACGGTCGAGCTCGTCGAGGGGCAGGCCCAAGAGCGTGAGGAACACCTGGGAGGGGAACGGGATGGAGAAATCCTTGGCGAAGTCCACTTCACCCCGGTCGATGAAGCCGTCGATGAGGTGGTTGACAAGCCTCGAGACCTCATCGTCGAGGAGCGCCATCTTGCGGGGGGCGAACAGCGGGTCGAGCAGCTTGCGGAACTTCTTGTGCTCCGGCGGGTCGATCTGCAGCGGGATCATCGGCCGCTTGTTCTTCAGGTCGACCGCGTCCATGTTGGAGGAGAAGATCTCGGGGTGGCGCAGGGCGTGGTCGATCTCCTCCTTGCGCGACAGCAGCCAGCCCGAGCCGCTCGGCAGGTCGATGGACAAGACCGGTGTGTCCTCACGCAACGCCTTGAAGACCGGCTGGGGGTTCGCTGCCATTTCGGGATCCATGGCGGACATCGGGTCCTCGCCGGAACCGGTCGTCGACTCCGTCTCCGTCTGCGTCTGGGTTTCCGTTTCCGTTGTCATGTGACTCTCCCTTACTGGGGTGTGATCTGAAGGATGCGATTCAGTGACTGCACGAGCGAGGCCTCGTCGGACTCGGGGATGATCCAGCTCGATGCGAAGAGGCGGACGATGACGTCCACCAAGTCGTCGGCGGCGACCGCCCCGGAGGCCACGGCGGGCACGGTGTCGAGGGCGTCCCCGAGCCGCAGCACGAGCTCGCCGCGCAGCGACGGCAGGTGGTCGAGGAGGTAGCTAATGACGAACCCCGACTCCGTCTCGAAGAGGGGCCGGCACGGGTGGGAGCGGATGAAGTCGAAGGCGTAGGCCATGAAGGCACCGATGCGCTCCTCGGGTACCTGCACCGTCGCCAGCACCTGGTCGAGACCGACGCTGAAGCGCCGCTCGTCGTAGTCGGCCGCGCCCATCAGCACGTGGCCCTTGCTCGGGAAGTAGCGGTACAGCGTCCCCCGCGACACCCCGGCGGCTTCGGCGATCTCCTGCATGCCCAGGCGGCGGACGCCGCGCCGCCCGATCAGGCCCAGCGCTGCGGTCAGGATGCGCTCCTCCGTCGCGGAGAACTGGCGCAGCGGCGCACGGAGCTCCGCGGGGGTCGCCTCCTGCAGCGTCGACGTCACGGATGCACATATTAGACAGTTTCCGTACCATCTGTCTCATCACCGAGCGGGCGGCCGCAATTGCGGCAGGGTTACGTCGCAGGCGACCCGGTTGCACGGCCGTTGCGGCCGGCCGACCACCCGCGCCGGCGCAGGGCGGGAACCACGAACAACGCGACCAGCAGCACCACTCCCACCAGGGTGGCCAGCAGGCCGAGATCGTCCGAGGACGACCGCCCGTAGCTGAGCGTCACGTCGCGGCTCGTCGGCACGACCGCCATCAGGTTGGGCGTGACCCGCCAGGGTCCGTCGGCGCCACTCGCGTGCCAATTGGGAAAGTACGAAACCTTGACCAGCACGGGTGTCCCCACCCGTGAGACGTGGAAGTGAATGGCGGTATCGGTCTGGGACACGGCGGACACCTGCGTCGTCCCGGCGCGCTTGACGGTCGGCCGGATGTCGCGCACCGACGTGCGGGGCCACGTGGACGGCCCGCTCTGTGCCAGCTCGACGTCCCAGCGGGAGGGTTGGTCGTACCAGGCCAACGACGGAGCGAGCCAGCTCGAGGGAGCGGGCTTCACCCCTGAAAGAACGACCGGGTCGTTGCGCAGAGGCGTGACGAGCGGGGAGTCTTTGACCAGGTAGATGTTCCAGGTCGTGTGCGTGAGGGCGCCGGAGTAGGTGTAGGTCCACGGGCCGGTGCGGGCGATCAGCCGCAGGGCCGGGTCGGCGTTCGCTTGTTGCTCGACCGCCGGCGTCTCGGCCATGAAGTACTTCACCCCGAGCAGCTGGAGATGCTGCACCCCCAGCGTGACGTTGAGCGGACCGTACGGCAGGCCGACCTCAGGGTCGGAGGGTGCCGCAGAAAGTTCCGCCTGGTCGATGAAGTGGTAGGGCGTGGTGGTCGAGGACTCGAACAGGAGTCCTTCCATGGAGCCGATGCACCCGTTCGTCCAGTAGGGCAACAGCATGAGAGCTTCGGGCGTCCCGAAGCGGTTCTCAGTGTCACTGTACTCCCACATCGCGCGTCCGCAGCCGTAGCGCTTGCTGACCGTCGCCATGGTTTGCCAGAGCGAGCGGTACTCAGGGTAGGAGGCCTGACCCTCGTACCCCACGTAGTTGTATTTCGACCAGTTCGTGATCTCATTCGGCCCCGTGTGCACCAAAGACGACGGCGCGAAGACGAACGGCGGGACGACGACGGCCAGGGCACCGAGCAGACCCAAGACGGCGCCCCCCACGGCGGCCGGACCCCAGCGCGGGGCAGGAGCTCGTCGTGAGGACATGTTTCCTCCAACCCCGGCGGCCGGTTCGCTCTCTGGCAGCGGGTCCTGCCCGGGCAGCTGCGCTGAGGAAGCCTCGACCCAAAGTGGCGCCTGCACTGCCGCCTCCCAGCGCCGTGACCGGGCCCGCTGCCACCACGCAGCGAGTGCGATGCAGCCTGTTCCGAAGGCCCAGGCCGCCATCAGGTAGACGGAGATGAACCACAGGGGTAGGAGGCGGACGTTGTAAAGGCTGCCCTGCGGATCGAGTGCGGTCGCCAGCGCTGACGCGATACCCAGCACCGTCAGCGTGATCCCGAAGCGACTGCGCACGAGGAAGGCGGCGACGGCGCCGAGCCCGGCCAAGACGAGGGCCCACGCATCGGCCTCGCGGAAGTACAGCGCCCAACCTTCGACGTTCTGGTACCCCATGGAGGTTGTGTAACCGTGTTCGAGCCCGAAGGGAACTAGCCACCAGCCAGAGAGCAGGATTCCGATGCCGACGGTCGAGGCAGCCCACCAGAGGGTGCGGCTCCGGGCGATGGCCTCCGCGGACTCGTCACCACGCCACAGGGCGAGCTTCGAATCCGCAACGCCCCAACGGGCAGGCAGCAGTTCGAGGATCGTCAGGATGACCGCGGCTCCGAGGGCGTACATGGCCGGGACAATGTGCGAGAGCACGCAGGCGGCCAGGACGACGGCCGCCCAACCCCGGTATCGGCCCTCCCTGATGGCGCACGCGAAGAGACCGATGAACAAGATGGCGAGGGAGAGACTGAAGGAGAACGAGTACTCCCCGGCCAGTGTCGAAAACAGGTTGCCCCCGTAAATGGTGAACGTGTAGTCGAAAAGGAACGGGAGCGTGGCTGCCGCCAGAAGGGTGGGCAGCGGTGGGCGGAGCCTGAAGAACCGACCGCAGGCCCAGGCACAGATGGGTAACAGGACGGACCCGAGGACCGTCCCCATCTTGAATGCGACGTTGTAGTGAATGATCCAACCACCGATCGCGATGAAGACGTCGGGCAGCGTGAAGTAGAAGGTGTAGATGGGGAATCCGTCGTACCAGCCGGGGTCCCAGCCGGTGAGGTGGCCGTGACGCAGCAGCGTCTCGAGATATTTCGGCATGGCGACGTGCGCGCCCGTGTCGCCCCCGGTCGTCGTCGAGTTGGACAGCAGGAGGCTGGGGTGCAGCTGCGAGAGCGTCACGACGATGACGGTGACGATCGTGATCACGGTGATGGTGCCGGGCACCCACCACCAGTTGTTGCGGGGCACCACGTCAGCGTCCTGTGGCGCCGGCTCGGCCGACGGCGCCTCCCCCAGGCTCACCGAGTCGGGGCCGAGCAATTCAGGCGCATGCAACCGAGGGCGAGCCAGCGCGGTTCGAGGCGTCCCCGCAACCGCTGTCGTTCGGCCACATCCGGTTTACGTTATCGGCCGGACCTCTCGTTGAGGGGTCGGCCGACCCGACGAAGGAGGTGCCGGATAGTCGGGCAGGAGACGCGCGCACGTACCGCGACACCCCCGGTGCGAGGGGCATCTCCAGCGCCGCCGCGTGCGCTCATTGTCGCCTTCGCGGAACCAGTGAAGCCAGTCCCCTTAGAGGCGAGGAGGCAGGATCTCCTGGGTGTCAGCGTTCACCCCACTGACCTCGACGCCCTTCCAGAAGGCAACGTAACCTTTGATGGCCGATGCGGCCTCGTACGGGTCTTCGTAGTACCACGCGGAGTCCGCATTGCGGTCCTCCCCGACCACAACCTGGTAGTAGCTCGCCTGACCTTTCCATGTGCAAAAGGTCGTGCTTTCGCTTCGCTCGAAGAACTGAGACATGAGGCTCTCGACCGGAAAGTACTGGTTGCCATCCACAAGAATGGTGTGGTCGCTCTCGGCGATCACTGCGTCGCTCCACATTGCTCGTACTGTCATTGCCCGACAACCTCCTTTGGCACACGTGCGAGTCGCGAGCCGATCTGGCGGATTTGGGGGCTCCCGTCTTGCATGAGGTTCACAACAAGCCCCCCTCGGGCTCGAGTACCAGCTCGCCATGAAATCGGTTTGGCTCGGATTGCTCAACCAGCTCCTCTACAGGTTCAGGTTCGCCACGAGTGTTCGTCGCGCGCAATGCGATCGCTGCAGCAGCAAGCAAGAAGAGGCTGCTGGCGAGAAGCGCCCGGTGAAACCCCTGCGTCAACGCGAAGGACCCGGAGGCATGCGTCGTCAAGAGCTGATTTGTCCGGTTGGTGGCGATGGCAGAGAAGACAGCCAGCCCGAGGGCGGCGCCGAACCATTGCGAGGTATTGACCAACCCGGCTGCGACGCCGGCCTTGTCCGGGGGAACGCCGGCGTTCGCCGCGGTGGTCACCCCCGTGAATACGGCTCCGAGGCCAATCGACATGATCATGAGCCCAGGGAGAAGGTCAGAAACATAGGAACCATGGACCGGGATGCGCGACAACCAGTACACGCCTCCCGCGGCAACCAGCGCACCAACCACAATGATCGGTCGAGTCCCGACACGTTCAAAGAGCTTGGAAGAGATGACGGCAGATATGGCGACGCCAAAGGCGATCGGAACATAGGACGAGCCGGCCTGAATCGGCGAGAAGTGCAGCACGTTTTGCATATACAGCGTCACGAAGAAGAACATCGAATAAAAGCCGGCCATGGAGATGACTTGGGTGGCGTCGGCCGCGCCGAGCCCTTTGATTCGGAAGATGGACAACGGAAGGAGCGGCTTGGGATGCCTCTGCTCGTTGATCAAGAAGGCAACGAGCAGCACAGCCGCTCCGGTGATCCCGCCGATCGTCCGCCAATTCCCCCAGCCAACATCGGGAGCGCGCACGAGGGTGTAGATCAGCAACAACATCCCTCCGGTCACGAACCCCGCGCCCAGGACGTCAAAGTGGGCCAGCGATGCGGTTCGTCCTTCTCCGGTTACGAGGGCGAACGAGGAAAACAGGAGAATGACGCATACCGGGAGATTGACGAAGAGCACCCATCGCCAACCAAGACCCTGAGAAAGGACCCCGCCGAGAAAGACTCCGACCGCCGAGGCGAGCCCGGCGACAGCACCCCAGGCTCCAAGGGCCTTCAGTCGGTCGGTTCCCTCATTGAATGTCGTCGTGAGGATCGACAGGGCGGCGGGCAGCATCATCGCGGCACCGACACCCTGCGCCAGGCGGGCGCCGACCAGAACCCCAGCATTTGGCGCCAGACCACCCAACAGCGACGACAGCGCGAAGATGGAGATCCCGGCAATCAGGAGTCGGCGACGTCCAAGCAGGTCGGCCGCCCGGCCGCCGAGGAGCAGGAACCCGCCGTAGGTCAGTAAGTAGCCGCTCAGGACCCACTGGAGGTTCTGCACGGAGAAGTGGAGGTCGCGTCGAACCGAAGGTAGGGCGACATTGACGATCGAAGCGTCGACGAAATCGAGAAAGGCGACGGCGCAGAGGAAGACCAGCGTGAGCTTGCCGCGGCGCGTTGAGAGAAACGACGTTTCGGGGGGCGTTGTGGACATCGCGAACTGGGGCTCCTCTAGTTAGTCAGCTAACTAACCCTAACGTATTCGAGCGAAGACGTCTAGACTGCAAAGTGAGATGACTGACTCAGCAACACTCTCCGAGGGGACTCTCGGCAAGACGCCGGGCAAGCGGGATCGGCTTATCGGCGCCGCCTGCCAACTGCTGCACCAACAGGGCGTCGAAAGAACCACCCTCGCCGACATCGCCCAACTGGCTGATGTGCCTCAGGGCAACGTCTACTACTACTTCAAGACCAAGGACGAGATCGTTGAGGCCGTCGTCCAATCCCATCTCGGTGACATTCGCGCGGTGTTGGCGATGCTTGAACAGCGTCATCGCACTCCGAAGGGACGACTCAAGTCCCTGATGGGAGCGCTGGCGGAGCAACGCGATGTGATCGCCCAGTACGGATGCCCACACGGGTCTCTGTGTTCAGAACTCGACAAGCGCGACGCAACCAGTGACCACATTGCGGCAGAGCTCGTTCGGGTACCGATCGCCTGGGCCGAGGAGCAATTCCGGTCAATGGGGCGAAAAGATGCTCACGATCTGGCGATCACACTCATCGCGGCGTACCAAGGGTCCGCGTTGTTGGCCAATACGCTCAGCGAGCCCGACCTCATCATGCGTGAGACGCGTCGCCTCGAAAAGTGGATCGACGCACTTCAAACGTGAAAGGCCAGCGGCCGAGCGTCGTTGGTCGACCGAAAGGAAACCAAACGATGATCGATCTTTCCACCTTCGCCGAGCTTGCGTCACTCAATCACGGGCTTTGCGTCTTCAGCACCTTGCATGAAGACGGCAGCATCCAGGCGTCGGTGGTCAACGCCGGGATACTGCAGCACCCAATGAAGGGTGAGCCGGTTGTTGGGCTCGTCGCTGCAGGGGGCTCCCGCAAGCTGCGTAACCTGCGCGCTGACCCCCGAGCCGCGATCGTCGTCAGAGCAGGCTGGCTGTGGGCAACCGTCGAAGGAAACGCCGAGATTATCGGTCCCGACGACCCGCATCCCGATGTCGACGGTGAAGCTCTGAGGCAGTTGCTTCGGAACATCTTCCAAGCCGCCGGAGGCACCCATGACGACTGGGAGGCTTACGACCGAGCAATGGCCGCCGAGCGACGCGCCGCTGTCCTCATTGGTGTTCGCCGCGCCTACACCAACCCGAATCCCGGCTAGTTGCGTCATGACGGGAGGCGACGCGTGGAACACCGCTGAACTCGACCGTTCAATGGAGGGCGACGACCTTCAGTGGATGATCGACCACTCCCACGAGCTGGTCGTCGGCAGCTCGAACCCGAGATGTCTGAGGCCCACTGACCTCACATGTCAGCCAGGATCCTGGCCTTTTGATCGTTGAACTCCGCCTCGGTCAGGATGCCCTGATCTTTGAGGTTGGCGAGTTCCTTCAATTTGTTGATCAACTCGTCGGAACTCGGTGCAGCTTCTGCGGGCGCCGCGGCAACGGGCTGTTGGGCCTGGGCCGCGGCCGCATCCTGCTCCGCGTACTTGTTCTGCTGGTGGCGGTTCACTCCCCCGGCGACCGCACTGGCCGTGCCGGCAATGACCGCCGTCCGCGCCACGGTCCGCATTACCGGACGTCGTCTCAATGGCATCGTTGTGCTCCTTTTCTCAAGTTGTTCGTGCTGCAGGTCTGGCGGCCGCGGTTCCGATCGGCCTTACGTCGTGAGCGCCTCGGCCAGCTCGGCCAGTGCGGCCTCGACCAAGCCGGCTGGAATGCGGGCGCTGTCGATGACCACTCCTCCTGACGCAATCACGGCTTCGGCGAGCGGCCTCGCCCAGACGTCCTCCCAGACGATGATCAAGGCCGAGTTCCCGGGCGGGAGGCCTGCCGCCACGTGATCAAGGTCTTCCGCGCCGACGAGACCACCGACCTCACCCTCGAGCTCACCGAAGGCAACCAGCTCGTCATGCTGGTCGAACTCGAGGCTGATGGTGTCGCCCGCATCGTCCTTGCCCACGAACACCAAATCGAGGATGCGCACGGTGCCGTTGTCCACCAGCTTGGCGACTTCCGGAGCGATATTGCCGTTGAACTGGTTGCCCGGGAAGGCGACCACCGTGTAGCTCACTGGTCCCATTGTCATGGTGTCTCCTCTTTCCTTCCGTTGCCTGGTGTCGTCGATCGTGACTCCCGCCGCCCGCTCAGGTGGCGGCCAGCACCTTGGACTTCTGTGCTTCGAACTCGCCCTCGGTGAGCACCCCCTTGGCCTTGAGGTCGGCCAGCTGGGCGAGCTGGTCCGCCACGCTCCCGCCCGCCCCGGCCGTACCTGCCGCCTGCTTCACGTAGGCGTCGAACGCCTGCTGCTGCTGTGCCGCATCGGCCGCCGCCCGCTCGTGCATCTTGCCGCCGCGGGCGACCAGGTACACGAAGACACCAAGGAAAGGCAGGATGATCACGAAGATGCACCACAGCGCCTTGGCAGCTCCGCCCATGTCGTGGCTGCGAAAGATGTCGATAAACACGGTGATCACCAGCCAGATCCAGATGATGAAGAGAAAGAAGTACAACATCGTCAAAAAGGCGTCGAGAATCGGATAGGTCGAAGCAAACATTCAGAAGGCTCCTTGCGTCATGAGAGTTTGAGGATGACCCGCCGCGCCCTGGCGGCTTGGCTTCGTACGGCCTCCTAACAATCCCACAACCCCGTTGGGCCAACAGGGTCAAAAGTACCGAAGAGCATGACGGTTTCGTGACGGCCGGCACCCGAACGCCTCATCCGAATGGTACCGGGCGCCGAGCACACGATTCGTGTCGTTTTCTCACCAGACCCTCACAGGCCCTCTTCGGCGTGGAGCCGTCCGTCCTTGCACGCCCGGGCGAACACCTCGTAGTCCCGCTCGTTCTGATCGGCGTAGGTCTCGGCGAACCGGGCCACCGCCTTCTCGAAGGTCGGGTTGTTGCCCAGGTACGACGCCATCGCGATGCGGTCCCCCGAACGGGCGTGGGCCCGGGCGAGGGTGTGGGCGCACAACTCTCCGTAGGCCTTCATGCCGGCCGGAGCAGCACTGTCCGGGTCGACCGACCCCTTCCAGTCCTGAAGCTGGCGCACGTAGTAGTCGCGGGAGACGCCGTCGAGGCCTTCGGTGCGTTGCCAGCCCAGGAAGATGTCGCTGGCGGCCTGCATCAGCCGCTGACCGGCGACCACCCGCGCCGTGGTTGGTGTACTGGCTCTTCTTGGTGAACCGCTCGAGCACCGACGCCTCGGCCTCCTTGGCCTGTAAGAACAGCACGTCGTCGGGACTGGGCCCCTGGAGCAGGAGGATCCAGGCCCGGGTGCCGACGCTGCCGACGCCGACCACCTTCCGTGCCAGGTCGGTGAACACGTACTGCTCAATGAGATGGCGCCGGTCGGTGGGCAGGCTCGCCCGGTACCGACGCAGGAGCTCGTGGAACAACTCCAGCTGGGCTTCCTTCTGCACCTCCGGAAACAACTCGTTGATAGGCACGACAAGGGGAGGGTCGCTGATGATCCGGCGCTGACCGTCGACGACGGTGGTCAGCTTGTCGATGGCCTTCATCGAGTCCTTGGTCCGGGCCTTGGCGACCATCTTCCCTGCATTGGCGGCCATGCGCCCCTCGGCCTTGGAGCCCGTCGTCGCAGCCTGCGACTTGAGCAGCTCGAGCACGTTCTCGATGTCGACCCGGGAGTACCAGACCTCTAAGTTGGACATCCCCGCCATCTCGCGCATGGCCTGCCGGTACACCCGGCCCAGACCGACGATGGCCTCGGTGCGCACCTCTTTGGAAAACCCCAGCTGGCGCGCGGCCACGACGACGCTGGCCGCCAGCCGCTTGACGTCCCACTCCCAGGGTCCGGGCAGCGTCTCGTCGAAGTCGTTGCAGTCGAAGACGAGCGAGCGCTCCGGGGACCCGAACACACCGAAATTGGAGAGATGGGCGTCGCCACAGATCTGCGCCGTCAGACCCGAACGGGGGGTCGTTGCGAGGTCGGAGGCCATGACTAATGCGGCCCCCCTGTAGAAGGTGAATGGCGAGACCAGCATGCGCCCGTAGCGGATCGGCACGAGGTCCGGCACTCGGGTGAGCGCTTGCTCTTCGAGCAGGGCGACGGGATCGGGCCGATCGGGTGAAGACTCGAACGTGCCCTGACTTTCCCGGGGAGCCTTGGTCCGTGCCTGCTTTCCCTTCTCCTTGCTCTCGGAAGGGCTGAGGTGACGGACCGCCGTGGGAATCGGACCGTCTGCCTCTCGGACCACCTCTTCGATCGTCATTCGTCGCCTCCCTGCTGGGCGCGCAACGGCACGGCCGCTACGTCCCCGAGGCTACGCACATCGGCACACCTCTGCCGGGCGTCGGTCCCTCTCTTTCCCGTCGGCCGGGTTCGACGGCTGACCCGCTCGATGACACGCGGATCTGACGTCCGCAGGATCGGACACAATGGCGGAGTCGCAGACGCGACCCGATCTCAGGCCGATGGCGGAGGGGGCGACCAGGACCGTGGACGACGAGGGCCGGAACGCACCGGATGATGCCTCGGCACGGTCGGCATCCGCCGGCACGAGACGTGAGCGTGTCGGGACGGCCATCACCCGGCTGGTCCACGTCATCCGCACCGGCGACGACAAGGCCGTCGAGCAGGCCGTGCTCGATCTCAGCCGGCGCAGCCGCTGGCTCGCTCCCCTCGGCCTGATCGTGGGCGCCTTCCTCATGCTGTTCCAGGGACTGAAGTTGCTCTTCATCAATTGGCGCTTGACCCTGGTCCAGGTCGTGCCCGCCATGTGGATTTGGATCGCGATGCTCGACATCAAGGTGCACACCCTCTACGGCAAGTCTTTCCATATCCTCAGAGGCCCGATCCTGATCCTGTGCATGCTGGCGGTCATCGCCATCACGGCGGCGAGCTTCTTCCTCAATGCCGTCTTCGCCTTCGCCATCTCCGCGCCCGGTGAACCCCAAATCCGCCCTGCCTTCGGACAGGCCCGCCGTCACCTTCGGGTGATCCTGCTCTGGGGTTGCGGTGTGGGCCTCGCGTTGGCGTACTCCGCCCTTGTCGTCACGCGGTGGAGCCACTGGCGCTTCGTCGTGGCGCAGAGCATCGTCGTCGGCATCATGATGCTCTGCTACTTGGCCGTGCCGGCCCGCCTCGTCGGGATCAAGCAGACCGGGTCCCGGAGGGACAAGCTCGCCACCACGGCGGTCGGCGGTGCGGTCGGCGCGATCGTGTGCTCACCGCCGTACCTGCTCGGCCGGCTGGGTATCTTGATGTTGGGCTGGGGAAGCGTGGTGTTCTGGGTGGGCATCGTCGTCATCGTCATTGGCGCCGCGCTGCAAACAGGAGCAACGAGTGCTGTGAAAGCCGTGAAGATGTCGGCCAAGCTCGTCGGAAATCCATCCAGAGCGACCGCGGACATTTCCGCCTGATCACCGGTCCGCAAAAGCGCGAATGGAAGGCGGTGCATTGGGGTCCCACGCGGCGGGGACACCCCGAATTCGCCGCTGCCGTCGACAGCAGAGTGCGGCACTTTCGCTGCGAGGTCAGCGTCATGAGGGTCGGTCCATCTTCATGAGCTGACAGGGACGGAACGTTGCACGTGAAACCTCTGACGAGGTCGAAATACCGAAATCGCGAGGGCGCCAACGCGTTAACACCCATCATCGGACACGTGTTAACGGGCGGTTATTGTTAACACCCTTGAGTACCTCCAAGTCCACCGTCCTCGGCCTCCGCCTCGACCACGACCGCCGTGCATGGATCGAAGCCGAGGCGGCCCGACGAGGCGTGACTGTCCGCATCCTCTTCGAGGAGATGATCGATCGTGGTCGATCCGGAGAGACAGAGGCCGACCCTGTTGCGAGCTCGGAGGCACCTCCCGAGTCGCAGGGGATCAACGACCCCTCGGGCGCTGAAACCGGGGCGCCGAACCGGACCGGCGGAGGGACCGGCCGGCCGACGGCGTTGGACCCTCCGCCGCACGCCTCTTGGGACTCCTCGCCTCTTTCGCCGCCCCGGCCCCGGCTGTGTCCAGATGTCATGCACTTGGCGGCTCTGCCGGTTCACGCGATGCGAGCTGCCGCCTCGTTCACAGCCACCCTCATCGAATCCAATGACCGCCTTCCACGCTGGAGCGCGGTCATCTTCCGCCGCATCGCGGGCTCGGAGCCGGGGAAATAGCAGGGGCCGAGTCGGCCACCCGGCTCAGGTGCCTCAGCGGGTCGTGAGCGCGACACACCTACGAGATAGAGGAAAGCCGCCCGATGGCCCCCGATGGCCACGGCCACCTCGGAAGCCGCGCCGGTGTTAACACCCCTTTGCGTCCTCGCCACGCCGCCATCGGCAGGGGCCGCCCGGGGGGTCGACCCTCGCTTTCCTCGATATTGGTCCTCGCGTTGGCCTGAGTCGCCAGGCGTTCGCCACCAAGGAACGCGACATCTCCAAGTGCGACCGACGGCTAAAAGCGACACCAAAGAGGCTCGGCTGAACAGGATGCGCCGGTGGGCGCTCGGCGGTGCCCGGCGGTGCCTGGCGGTGCCTGCCTGGTGTTAACGCCCACCGCGCCGTGCCGACACATTGGGCCGCGCCGTCACGGTGTTAACGCCTCGCTCGCCTGGGTGACCTGGGTGTTAACACGTGCAGCTGGATCTGTGGGCCTCCCGCCGTTGCGGTACTGGGGCGGCGACTCCGCCTACGGCCTGAAAGGGCTCTTCGGATATCAATGGGGCGATCGCGGCCGGCGCCGGTCATGGTTCGCATGTGTCCGCAAGGGTTGGGCGATGCCGAAGTCCAGCTCGCGAAGACATCCATGCTGAGGTAGCCCGGCAGAGCCGGCATTGCCGATGTGTCGCAGCGGGATCGTTCTCGTCGCCGGTGGAGGCCGTGGCTACCCGAAGGGGGCCTGAGCGCCGCGTTCAAGGCGGACGGTGCCGTGAGCGGGGCCCGTGCTCCAGTTCGGGCTGATTGGCTCGAACCACACACTCCCGGTCCCGGTGCTCATTCGCACCCGGCGGACGACCTGTTCCACGACATCAAAGGGGACGGTCGGCTTCCTCATCGATGGCAGCTGGGTCGCCCCATCTGAAGGTGCGATCGTGCTGTTCGCGCCCGAGCTGTCTCAACAGTTTCGCCCCAGGCAGCTTCCAGCAGCGCATGATGCCGGCGTCGCCCTGGCGCCGTACGCCGCTCTTGGCTCGGGCGCAAGGGAGCCCGCAGTCGGCGGTGACCGACCCTTGGTGGGAAGGGGACCGTTTCCCCTCTGGCCGTCCCCCATCACGACCAATGCAGAGCACTGGTTACGGGTCGAGATCCGCCAAGGCCGGGAGGACATCGTCAACGTTATCGATGTACGGGGGATGGACCGCCACGGCCACGGGCGGACGATCCCGGGGGACCCTGGAGAGCGCCCTCGGTCCCCGCGCCACAGCGTCCGGCTCCGGTCGGCCGGCTGAGTTGTCGGTGAGACCCCCGGCCCCAGCGTCAGTCCGAGCCACTCACCCGGCGACCAGCGCGTCGGTCAGCGGGTGCATCCCCTCGAACGCCGCGGCCAGCTCGGGACTGAGGCCATAGCGGGCCGCCAGAACGGACGGGTCGGTGTAGCTGACCTTCGTGCCCGACCGAACGTCGTCCCATACGAGAACCTTGAGCGGAAGGTCGAGCGCCGCAAGGGGCGCGGCCTCCATCACAGGAGTGCCCGCAGCCGGATTGCCAAAGACGACAAGGGTTGTCTCCCGCAAGTCGAGGCCCACCGATCGCGTCTTCGGCCTGCTGGTCAATCACCGTAAAGACCTTCAAGCCTTTCGAACCAAGGATGTCCAAGAAGCGGGCCACCGTGTCGCCGACCGAACGAGCGCTTTGTTTGGTGATCGTGCCCGCTGCGTCGCCGGCCCCATCAGGATCGAACGGACCCACGCCCGGAGTCACCGCGGTACCCAGTGCCGCCCGAGCACGCCCTACGAGGCGACGGCCCGTGCCGGCCGTGCCGCGTGGTTCTCGCGCAGTCGCTCGGCCGTCTCCCTGTCCTGCAGTGGCATGCCGATACCGATCGGCACCGTGGAGGTGGGGTCGTTACGACACTGCGGGCACTCGACCACCCAGGTACGGTCCGCACGTTGTGCGATCTTGGGGTGATGGTTCTGCATGCTGCGGCGCTCCTGCGATCCCCTGGGAGAAGATCCACCCTAGTTACCGTGAGGCCGTAGTCAAATTTCAATTGCACTATCTCTCCGCTGCAAAAAGGTAAACGGTCGTTTGCTCGGGTGACCTATTCCTCGTCGGGATTAGCCTTTGCGCAGTGCCCGCACTCTCTTCCCTAGTGGACTATCTGCATCGCATCGGTTTGGACGAACGCACCGACCCAGGCCTGGCAGAGGTGCACCGCGCTCATGCGACGAGCATCTCGTTCGAGAACTTCGATCCCTTCTCGGGCAAGCCCGCCTCACTCGAGCTGGCGGACCTTGAGGACAAGATCGTGCGACGCCGGCGCGGCGGCTACTGCTTCGAACACAACAGCCTGTTGGCCGCCGCTCTGGAGTCGCTCGGCGGCATGGAGATCAGCCCCATGTTGGCCCGGGTCCGTATGGGCCCGGAAGGGCCCCGTCCGCTTAACCATCTCCTGCTGCGGGTGTCGAACCGCGAGGGCACATGGTTGGCTGACGTGGGATTCGGCGGCGGGGGCCTGCTCGACCCGATCCCCTTCGAGACCGGCACCGAGACGGACCAGTCGGGCTGGCGCTACCGACTGGTCGAGGATGGCCCCGAGTTGGTGCTCCAGGTGTTCGAGGACAATGGCTGGATCGACATGTACGGCTTCGTCCCCGAGCCGGCCGAGCCGGTCGACATCGTGGTGAACAACTGGTTCACTGCCACCCATCCCACGTCGCCGTTCGTGAACGGCGTCATGACGGGGCGGCGGACCGCCGAGCGCTGCCTCACGCTCTTCGTGTACGAGCAGGCCGCGCTCTTCGAGCGTCCGGTTGGCGGCGCGACGAGCACGAGCGAGGTTCCCCTCGAAGAGGTGCCCGCCCTTCTTGCCACACGCTTTGCCATCCCGGGCGTGGCGCTCGGGATGGACGGGGCCCTTGTACTCGAAGCGACCGACGATTGACGCATCGTGGGCAGCGAACCGCTTTGGGCTCGGTTGCCGCGTCCCCGACCATTCAGCGCGATGGTGCTGCCCGGCACATCACGTCGCAAGAGCGGCGTCCGGAGGACGGGCGATGATGTACACAAGCGCGCCGAGCACCGGGATCAACAAGATCACGATTGTCCACATTGCCTTTGCCAACCCGTGATGGTCGCGCCGTCGGAAGTTGTCGATGAAGCACCAGATGATGAAGAAGACCATCAAGAACACTCCGGCGAACATCAGGAATGTCCAGAACAGGCTCAGCAGAGGCCATGTATAGGCGAGCACGGGACGTACCTCCCTTGTTGGACTTCCGCGACCAAACGTGGTCCCGGACCGCGCGGCAGCCTAGGGCCAGAGGTCCCCGAGCAGGGGGACCGATGACACCATTACGCACGGATGGGCTCAGTTCAGTAGCTCCGAGAGGCTCTTGGCCACGAGATAGAGCCCCAGCCCGAGCGACAGGAAGACGATCGTCTGGTCCGTGTGCGAATTGATCCACTCGAGCACGCCGTCCAGGGTGGCCTTGACCTTGGCCGGACGGAGGGCGGCATAAGTCTCCATGACGAGGTAGCTCGCAGTGCACCAGATGCAGAAGGCGAAGACTGCGAAGTACTGGAGATCGCTGGACAATTTGGCCTGGGTGATGGTGGCCACGCCCGCGGCCACCAGGACCCAGGGCTGGAGCAGGAAGCCGAGCCCCGCCGATGTGAGGGGGTTGATGCGGTCGATGCTGGACATCCAGTTGGGCTGCTTCTTCGGCTCGGTTCGGGCTGGACGAGCCCGGCGGCGAATGGCGACCATCACCAGCACGACTCCGGCCGCCAGCTTCACCGCTAGGGCAGCCGTCGAAGGTGTGCTCTGAGGAATGAGGGGCTTCCCGCCGGTGACCAGGACGGTGACGGCCACGATCACGACCAGCGTCAGCAGCCACCCGAGCGTGAACCCGAGGCCCTTGAGCAATCCTTTTTCGGATGCCAGCAACAGGATCATGGCGGTGAGCGGTATCGGCTCCAGAGTGACGACGAGGCCGATTAGAAACAGATCGAGGATCACGCTGTCCTTCGCATCATGCGAGGCGACGCCGGAATGACGTGGAGCCGTAGGAACCCGTTGCAGGCGAACTGCAGTGCCGGCGGCCTCCGTCCATGCGTCGATCATGCCCTTCGGCCGCCGACTGGGCCAATAGTCCAGTCGATGTGCGGACCCACTCGTTCGCGGGGGGCTGAACCACGGACGCCTACAAGCCCAGTCGGGCCCGCACCTCAGTTCCGAGGTCCAACGCCGTCACGGCCGACGGGGGCAAGCGCTCGGGAAGCGTCACGGTGAGCTCACCTCGGTCGATGGACCACTCGAGCTGGTCGTAAGTGCCCACCAGCCGCACCCGCCGCACCCGAGATCCCTCGATCGCCTGCATGGTGATCCGGCGCGATGCAGGCATCCCAAGCACGAGGGCGTACACACCCTCGCCGCTCTTGGTGAAGCGCAGGGGCGTCCCCTCCTTGGACACCGACTCGGTGATGATCCAGGGCCGACTGCCGTAAATGGCTTCGCCGTTGATCGTCAGCCAACGGCCCAGCCCGCGCAGCGGTGCCTGTTGTTCGTCGGGGACCGTCCCGTCGGGTCGCGGCCCGATGCCGATGAGCAGGTTCCCGTTCTTCGACACGACGTCGCAGAACATCTGAATGAGCTCGCTGTCGGTAATGATGTCTTCGGGTTCCTCGTGTCTGTTTGCTCCGAAGGAGTGCCCGACGCCGCGGGCCAACTCCCACTTGCGCTCCGACACCGTATGGAGCACGTCGTACTCGGGCGTTCGGAAATCGCAATGCATCGGGGTGGAAAAGGTGAGACGTTTGTTCTTCTCAGGGATGAACCGCCAGAGCCACTGCAGGAGGGCGCCCGCCCCGCGCACCGCTGCGTCGGTAAGGGCGTTGCGCGGGAGGTTCGGCTCGCGCCACCGGTCGTTGATGACGCCGTCGTCGACGGTGTTGTAGTAGTACGCGAACAACTCTGCGAGATTGCCGCCTTTCGGCCACGAGATGTCGTTCCACAGGACGGACGGCCGATAGCGCTCAATCAGCTCCCGGCAGTGCGTGGTGACGTAGTCGACGTACTGCTGGCCGTGGGGGACGGCCAGGATGGCGTCGGCCGGCTTGGAGAGGACCGCCTGGTTGTAGGGCCAGTCGTAGCCGCCGGAGTAATAGAGCCCCATGCGCATCCGCTTGGCGCGGACGGCCTCGGTCAGGCCGCCGACCAGGTCTCGGCTGGCGTGGTAGGAGCCCATGGTGGGGTGGGAAATGGCGGAGGGCCAGAGGGCGAATCCGTCGTGGTGCTTGGTCGTAAGCACCACATAGCGCGCGCCGGCGGCATGGCAGAGGTTGGCGACCGCGTCGAGGTCGGCCCCGGCCGACGCGTCGTTGAATGTCTTGACGAAGTTCTCGTAGCGGTAGTCGGCCCCGTAGACCTCGGCGTGGTGACGCTGAGTGGGGCTGCCCTTGATCCGCATCGTGTTGAGGTACCACTCCGCATAAGGGTTCTCCCGCAGCATCCGCTTGGGGCCGTCCTTGACGAGCAATTCCTGGATGTTGGGTACCCTCGGCGCCCAGCCCGGCACGGAGTAGAGGCCCCAGTGGACGAAGACCCCTAATTTGGCGTCGTCGTACCAGACCGGCACCTGGTGGGTGCGCACAGACTCCCATGTCCCCTCATACATGGCGGTTGCATTCTCGCATGACTTCACCGTGACAACGACTCGGGGGGCGCGGACACACGCAATCCAACGAGCACGGGGGCCCGGGTGCGGGCACAACACCGGTCGGCGAGGGCTCTGACCAGGCAATAGTCTCTGGGGCCCATGGCCGCCCCCCTCGAATTCTGGGTGTTCCTCCCCCAGATGCGCCTGACGATGGAGCAGCTGGTCGAGCGCGCGCGGGCGGCTGAGGCGGCGGGCTTCGAGGGCCTGGCCGGCATGGACCACCTGGCGCCGCCCGGTGCCGAGGCGCAGCCCATGTTCGACGCGATGGTCACCAACACGTGGCTGGCCGGGCACACGCAGCGGCTCCGCATCGGTTCCCTGGTGCTGTGCGACTCGTTCCGCCACCCAGCCGTGCTGGCGCGGGAGGCTGTATCTCTAGACCACGCCTCGGAAGGTCGGTTCGAGCTCGGCATCGGCTGGGGCTCGGTACCCGACGAGCTTGCGACCTTCGGTGTCGGCTCCCCCGAGCCCCGGGTGCGCGTGCGCCGACTCAAGGAAACGCTCGAGATCCTGGAGGGCCTCTGGACCGGGGAGTCCCTCGACTACGACGGCGAGCACTTCACGCTACGCGCCGCTCGGCAACAGCCAGTGCCGCTCACCAAGATTCCCATCGTCATCGGGGGCGCGGGCAAACGCACCATGGAGTTGGTTGCGGCCCACGCCGACTGGTGGAACGTGCATACCCACATCCTCGACAAACTCGATGAGATGCGACCGCTCGCGGGCAAGGCACGGTGCTCGTTGCAGACGCAGGTCGCCTATGTCCCCGCCCCGACCGAGCGACGCGAGATCGCGGCGACCGCTCGTCGCCGCTTCGGCGACACTGCAATTGTCGGCACAGCTCCGGAACTGGTGGAACACTTCGGGACCCTGGCGGAGCGCGGCGTCGAACGGGTCTACGTATGGTTCTGCGACTTCGCGCCGGCCGAAACGCTGCGGGCGTTCGGCGAGCGGGTCATCGATGTAGTCGGTGGACGACCGAAGCAACCTTCGAATAGCCACTGAACCGAAGGCCGACGGCAGTACGCTCCGCGACCATGGGCGCTCCCGTCTGGCACCGCCGGTCGCAGGCTCCGAATCGGAACGTGCGCCGTCCGTCCGCAGCTCCGTGGCTCCTTGCCGTCGGCGCCTTGTTGTTCGCGACGTGCAGCTCGCCCATCTCGCCGTCGGAGGCGCGCCATGCCGGTGACAGCTCGACGACGACACGCTCCACCGCGCTGCGACGTGCCGCCCCGACGTCCACCAGCACCGCTCCCACCGTGTCGACGTCTACCAGCCTGCCTTCCGGCGCGGCCCCGTGCGGCAAAGCGGCCAGGGCGCCGGCGCACTATCAGCACGTGGTGTGGATCTGGATGGAGAACCACACTTGGGGCTCGGTGATCGGGGATCCGGCCGCTCCCTACATAGGCTCGCTGGCCCGCCAGTGCGCCACCGCCACGGACCACGCCGACGTGGGGTCGCCCTCGCTGCCCAACTACCTAGGGGCCACCTCGGGCTCGACCCAGGGCATTGCCGACGACGGCGATCCGCCCACCCACGCGATCACCGCCGACAACATCTTCCGGCAGGTACGCGCCGCTGGTGGCTCGGAGCGCAGCTTCGTCGAGTCGATGCCGGCGCCGTGCGCTCTTGTGTCCGCCGGCTCCTACGCCGCGAAACACAACCCAGCCGCCTACTACGTCGGCGGAAGTGATCGGGCCGCCTGCCAAACAGACGACGTGCCCTTCGCTGATTTTGCCGCCGTGCTGACTACCGGCGTGCTGCCAACGTTCACTTCCATCACGCCCAACATCTGCAACGACATGCACGATTGCTCCGTCGCCACAGGCGACCAGTGGCTGGCAACTTGGGTCCCGCGCATCCTCGCAGCGGCGTCCTACCGGTTCGGCACCACCGCCCTCTTCATCGTCTGGGACGAGCCGACCCCGGTGGCGAATGTGGTCGTGGCGCCGAGCGTCCATCCGGGTGCTCAGCCGGCCACTCCGGTGTCTCATTACTCGTTACTCCGGGCCACCGAGGAAATGCTCGGCCTCCCGCTCCTCGGCGCGGCGGCGTCGGCCCCCAGCCTCCGAGCCGCATTCGGGATCTGACCTGCGGGCGGCAGTCCACCTCTCAGCGATGGATGAGCCGCGTTCGCCGCGCCGGTACCGCCCTACCCCTGTGCCAACGCGGCCCCCGCCCCACCGCTCGATCCCGGCTTCCCGTAGCGCAGCCGGAAGGCGAGATACGCGAAGGGCCCCACAAGAATTGGCAGCCAGTAGGAGATGATCCGGTAGGCCAATGTGGCGACGACCGCGTCGCCGCCAGGGACCCCCGCCAGGATCAGCAACGCGCTCAACCCGGCCTCGACGATCCCGAGGCCGCCCGGCGTGATCGGGATGAGCGCCAGCAGTTTCGCCACGGCGTAGGCCAGTAACACGAGCGACGGGTTGGGCTTGGCCCCGGTTGCCCGGAGGCAGAAGAGCAGGGTTCCAAAGTCGAAGAACAGCCGACCGCTGCTCAGCAATACAGCCGCCTTCCACCTCTGGCCCAGGACGCCGCGGATGCGGTTGCGCTCGAAGACCAACCGGCCCGGGAGCCCGCTCATGGGGTCGCCTTTGCGCTTGAGCCGGTTGCGCACCGATTGCACGACCTGTCCCACCCAGCGCATAGGCCCGTCCGCGATGAGCAACAACGCGCCGAAGCCGGCGAAGAGCAAGAATGCCAGAATGCCGAGGAGCGCCGCGTGTTGCAGGCCGTTGGCGATCGGCGTCCCGGCGAGGATGGCCGGCAGCACGAAGATCGGCAGGGCCAACAACCCTGCGATGTTCAACAGCGAGAAGGCGGTGAGGCCGGCCACCGCCGTCGTCGAGTCGTTCCCCGCGGCCGCCAGCATACGGAACTGGGTCGCCGCCCCGAAGGCGGCGCCCCCCGGCACCACCAGGCTGATGGCGTTCCCGGCCAGCTGCGACGTGGTCACCGAGAACCAGTCCTTGGTCAGCAGAGCGATCCGCTGGAGCGCGATCGTGCAGGCGAACTGGCCCACCTGCGCGATGACGGCGATGGAGAACCAGATCGTGTTGAGCGAGGTCAGCTTGGGCCAAGACTTGAAGACCTCGGCCAGGCTGGGGAACACAAGATAGATGGTGATCCCGGCCACGACCACCATGACGGTCTTCTTGGCGACCGACCGCCACGACACCGGCGATTCGACATCGCGTTCGATCTCTGTGGCCAGGCGCAGCGACATGGCGTCGCTGCCGGCCGCGTGGCCCACCCCAGCCTCGGCCGCCGGAGCGGCCTCTTGTTCTGCGTCCTCGTCGCTCGCCACCGCCCTTCAGTCTCGGCGACGAACGGAGTGCTCCGCTAGCTGCTGGCCAGGATTTTGGACTTCTGGGCCTCGAACTCGGCGTCGCTGAGCACGCCCTGCGTCTTGAGGTCGGCCAGCTTGGAGAGTTGGTCGGCTGTCGAGGCACCCTGAGTCCCGGCCGCTTGGCGGACGTATTCGTCGAACGCCTTCTGTTGGTCTGCCGCCTGCTGGGCTTGCCGTTCGTGCATTTTGCCGCCGCGGGCGATCAGGTACACGAAGACGCCGAGGAAGGGGAGGACGATGATGAAGATCACCCAGAGCGCCTTGGCCATCCCGCCCATGTCGTGGCTCCGGAAGATGTCCATGAACACCATGATCAGCAGCCAGATCCAGATGATGAACATGAAGAAGTACAGCGTCGTCAGGAAAATATCGAGGATCGGATAGTCGGTCGCAAGCATGGAGAATCTCCTTGTGGTCAGTGGTCGGCGAGTACCCCGGCCCTGCAACCGCACTTTCTAGTCCCATTGCAAGACGAGCGCTTGGATGGTGGACGCCTTCAGTAGACGCCCCAGCTTCCCTACGGCATCACGTCCTTGAAGACCACCGTGCTGTTGGCGGTCTCCTTCGCCACTGGGAAGTTGAAGCCACACTTGGGACAGGGCTCGGCCAGCGTCTTCTGCTCCGTCGCCAGGTCGTATGCCTTGTCCTGGAGGGTGCCGCAGGTCGGGCAAATGCGCAGGAGGCGGGTCGCCGTCAGTTCGAAGTTGGTGATGATGTCCTCCATGATGGCGCCGTTGGCAGCCCATTCCTTCGCGTGCTTGTGGTAGGTGTCCATGTGCCAGTCGTCGACCGCCTCCTTGCTCGTCCACATGGAGACCTCGTTGTACCAACCCGCCTCGTCGGGATGCTCCCACCAGGTGAGGTGGATGAACCCGGGCTTAGTCATCAGGTGGTGGCGCACGTCGCTGAAGACCGTGCGGAACTTGTCGTAGGCGTCCGGGCTGCTGAAGCGGACGCGTTGCATGCTCAGGTAGATACCCACTGCCTCTCCTTGGACGTTTGAAGTGATGGCTTGCGTGTGACTGCGACAGCGGTGACGACGTGGACTTACGGCGTGACTCCTTCGACGGTGACCTCGGGTCCGAGCTTCCTGGCGATCTCCTTAACGAGGTCGCCCTCGACCACAAGGCGCCAGCCGACCTTCTCGGGCCGGACGACGAGGACGTGGCGCACGCCGCGGGCGACCGCGGCCTGAGAGATCGTCTTGGCGGGCCGACGGCTGGCGGCGAGCTGGCCCCAGGCCTGCCCTCCGCCTTTCTCGAGGGCAGCCACCGCCTTCTCGACGATGGCCCTCTGCTCGTCCATTTCCCTTCGAGTGGGCATGAGGCCCGGGTTGGGCAGACCGAGCGATGACCCGTAGATACGGGCGATGGTGACGACGGCCACCGGCTCCCCGGAACTGAGCCGCTGCGCCATGCGAATCGCCGCGCCGGGGATCTTCTCCCCGTTCGAAGCAATCAATACGGCCGCCGGCTGGGTTGGCTGCTTGTCGAACTTCCGCCGACCGAACTTTCTCCGGATCGGGTGCGACGGCGCGGCCGCCATTGCCGTCGCCGTCACAGCTCCGTCTCGGACTGCATGCTGGACAAGGTCGGCACTGCCTCAGGCGTGACCACTGTCGGCCCCTGCATGTCGTCGAGGTCGATGCCGCCGGGCGAGCCGACCACGAGCGGCATGTCGTCGCTCGGCGCGATGCCGCGGCGCTGGTCGGTGATCTTGCGCCACCAGTAGAGCGGCACGTAGGCCGCCACGATCACCAGACCCAGGATGTAAAGGAAGTGTCCCTGCCCTGGGCCAACCACGATGTCGGGCGAGTTCCACCCGCCCACGAAGTAGTCGAAAGTGAGGAAAAGGGCGCAGGCCAAGGCTATCCAGCGGAACCAGCCCGGCATGCGGAACGGGCTGACCCTCTCCGGCCGCATCTGGCGTAGGAGGAAGTACCCGTACATCGACGCTGCCACGGCGACGATGTAGCCGACGTTGGAGAAGATGTAGATGCGCACCGGCGAGCCAAAGAGGCTGACGATGAGGGCGCAGACCACGTTGAAGGCCATTGCCCGGTCCGGCACATGGTGCTTGTTCTTGTGCTCGAAGAAGCGCGGCAGGAGGCGGTCCTCCGAGGCCTGGAACAGCGATCGCGCCACGCCCATGATGGCGTTGAGCACCGAGAGCATCAACGCCAAGATCAACGGGATGCCGATGAGGTACTTCACCCAGGCGGCGTTGCCGAAGATGTGGTCGCAGAAGCTCGTGTACAAGGTCAGCGGGTCTGCCGTCTTCAGCGAGGCCCCCAGCACGCCCACGAAGACGATCGCCGTACCGATGTAGATGAAGACCCCGTAGAGGCCCTCGGCGGTAAGGGCGATCTTGGCATCACGCGCCGGATCGCGACACTCGCCGATGTAGCAGGCCGCCGCCTCCATCGCGATGGCGTTCCACGAGATCACGAAGATCCAGGCCAAGAAGAACACCGTTCCCGAGGTCGCGGGACTTGCGAAATGAAAGCCCGAGATGTTCGACCAGTGGAACGTGGACGGCTTGAACACGGGGAGGATCACCAGCAGCGTGAGCGGGACCATGGAGGTGACCCCGAGGATGGTGGCGAACGTGGCCCCGAGCCGAATCCCGAAATAACACGGAATGAAGAGCCCGATCAGGCCGACGAAGGTGATGACGAGCACACCCATGGACACCGGCGTCCCGAGGGTGCCGATCGGCGAGAACGAGCGGCCGAGCGGCACGTGGAAGAGCACCGCGATGTAGCCGGCCGCCAACAGCATGTTGATCGGCGCCACGGGAAACCACCCGAGCCAGTAGCCCCAACCCGAGACTCCGCCGATGTGCTTCGCCGTCGTGTGGCCGAGGGGTTCGAAGCTCTCGTACGCGTATGAGGGCATGCCCCCGGTGCGATGCGGCATCAAGGCAGCCAGCTCGCCCATGCACAGGCATACGATCAGCCCGATGATCACGACGAGCGCGATGGCCGGGATGGCGGCCGCGCCCATGGACTGGACGGCGAAGGGGACGATGCCGGTCACCAGGATCGTGCCGGCCAGGCCGATCACGAAGGCCCCCCACCAGTTCGTTCCCCGGTGGAGTGAGGTCGCGATCTCTCCGGGTGGGCCGCTCGTCACGGTGCCTTGTTCACTCATGTGCTCGTCTCCTCGCTTGGGTCGGCGGTGTCAGTCGGTATTTCGGTCGGTCGATGCGGTCGTTCGGCGGCGGGTCATGATCAGGCCTGCTCAGAACGCCTGCAGATAGCGGTCGAGCTCCCAGGCCGTCACCTCGGCGTGGGAGGCGCGGACCTCGGCTCGTTTGGTCGAGATGAAGTAGTCGACGTAGTCCCCGTCGGGTGTCTTGCCCAGGCCCTCGCGCAGCACCTCATCGCGCTCGAGGTTCTCGAGCGCGTGCCAGAGGGTCATGGGCATGGAGCGCAGCCCGAGCTCGGCCGCATCGCCCTCGCTCAACGCCAGCAGATTGAACTCGCACGGGTCACCGGGGTCGGCGCCCCCAGCGATGCCGTCGAGTCCCGCGGCGATAAGAGCACTGAGCGTGAGGTACGGGTTGGCCGAGCCGTCGATGCAGCGGTCCTCCACCCGTCCGGGATCCGGGACGCGCAACATGTGTGTCCTGTCATTGCCGCCATAGGTGGCGTACACGGGCGACCACGCCGCACCCGAATCGGGGGGCCCACTGGCCAGCCGCTTGTACGAGTTCACCGTGGGGCAGGCGACGGCGGCCAGGGCCTCGGCGTGCTCTAGCAGGCCGCCGATGAACGAATACCCGAGGTCGGACATGCCGAGCCCCCGCGCGTCGTCGGGGTCCGCGAACAACTCAGTCCCCTCGCCCTCGCTGTCCCACAGGCTCAGGTGCATGTGCAGGCCGTTGCCCGTGAGATGCGAGAACGGCTTGGGCATGAAGGTGGCCAACATGCCGGCCTCGGCGGCCAGGCTGTGCACCATGTAGCGGAAGACGATCACCCGGTCCGCCGTGGTGAGCGGGTCGGCGAAGCGGAAGTTCTGCT
Organism: uncultured Acidimicrobiaceae bacterium; assembly: GCA_963744225.1. Classification (GTDB taxonomy): domain Bacteria; phylum Actinomycetota; class Acidimicrobiia; order Acidimicrobiales; family RAAP-2; genus Bog-473. The sequence continues at coordinate 1,153,605 of CAVUSV010000004.1, read as the reverse complement.
CGAACTGCCCGTTGGCGTCCTCGTGGTCGTTGGCGTAGTTGGCCCAGCCCAGGGTGTTCATGTGTCGCGACACCGCGGTCAGGTGGTCGTACATGCGAGTGAGCGCGCGGGCGTCGTAACACGGGGCCTTGGCCAGGTCCTGGGGGTCGGCCACGGCGATGCCGCCCTCGTCGGTCCGCCGTACGAGGAAGTACTCGACCTCGGCACCCACTTTGAGGGCGTAACCGGCGGCGGTGAGGCGCTCGAGCTGGCGGCGCAGAATCACCCGGGGGGCGAAGGGCCAGGGTTCGCCCAGAACATAGGGGTCGCACTGAATGATGCCGAGCCCAGGACGCCAGGGCGCCGGCATGTACGAGCTCAGGTCCGGCATGGCCAGGAGGTCCGGCGACGACGGCTTCTGACCCATGGGGCCGGCCGCGAACCCGGCGAAACCGGCCCCGTCGGCCATGAGCCCCTCAATGGCGGAGACCGGCACCATTTTGGCGCAGGGCTTGCCGTGCATGTCCACGAACATGGCGAAGAGAAACTCGACGCCGTCCCGATCGGTGGCCGCCATCAGGTCGGCCGCGGTCGTCATTGGAGTGGTGCTGTCTCGCTCCACTGTGATCGCCATGCCGATCCTCTCCGTCGCTCTAACGAACCTCTCCTGTCAACGATGTTGCCTTACGGGAAACGCACGATGGTTAATAGGTTGTTGCGAAATGTTGCGTGTCGGTTAACTGTCACGCTCCTCGGGGGGACCCTGCCGGTGTTGCCTGCTGTGCGACACCGTTTCTTGACAGGCAACACCCACCGGTCATAATGGAAAGCACGCGGCTGGTCCCCAAGGGCCCCGCACCGACCGAGGAAAGCGAGCTCGACTGTGAGCGTTCCCGCCTCCGAACGCACCACGCTGCACCGTTACGCGCACCGCGCCGTCTACGACCGCGCGACCGTCCACGCCATCTTGGACGAGGGGCTGGTGTGCCACGTCGGCCTGCAGACCGAGCGCGGCCATCCCATCGTCATCCCGCTCGCCTACGGCCGCGATGGCGAGACCGTCTACCTGCACGGGTCGGCCGCCAGCCGCCTCTTCCGCGGTGCCCGGACACCCGAGGTGGAGATCTGTATGGCCGTCACGTTCGTCGACGGGCTCGTCGTCGCGCGCTCGACCTACAACACCGACATCAACTACCGCTCGGTCGTCATCATCGGCACGGCCACCGAGGTGAAGGACCTCGACGAGAAGCGCCGCGGTCTCGACCGCATGGTCGAACACATCATCCCCGGGCGCAGCCGCGACGCCCGCCCACCGACCGAGAAGGAGCTCCGCAGCACCATGTTGCTCAAGCTGCCGCTCGGCGAGTCCTCGGCCAAAATCCGTACAGGCTTTCCCCTCGATGACGAGGAGGACTACGACCTCGACATCTGGGCCGGCGTCATCCCTTTCGCCACGGTGATCGAACCCGCGCGGGTCGATCCCGCGCTGCGTGTGGACGCACCGATGCCTGACTATGTCGAGCGCTACCGCCGGCCGGTCGCCGTGCCGGCCGCAGAGATGGCGGGCTAACCATGTGCGGCGTCGTCGGACTCTTGCTGCGGGACCGCACCCTCGAGCCCCAGCTCGGTGCCCTCCTGGTACCCATGATCGAAGCGCTCGACGAGCGCGGGCCCGACTCCTCGGGCATCGCGCTCTATGCCGAGCATCCCGCCGCGGAGGGCGCGGCGACGATGCTGCGGATGTCGCTGGGCGCAGACGTCGGCGTGGACTGGCTATCTGTCGGCTGCTCCCTCCTCGACGTCTGCGCCAGCGGCGCCGAGCTGCACCGCTTCGGTGCCGGGCTGGTGGTGGACCTGCCCGAGGCATCGCTCCATGCCGTGCACGAACAGCTCGCCGCGAATTGGCCCCAGGTCCGGGTCCTCGGCACGGGCTGGAATCTCCGCGTGTTGAAAGACACCGGCCGGCCCACCGAGACGTGCGCCCGCTACGGCATCCGCGACTGGAGGGGGTATCTCGCCGTGGCCCACACCCGCATGGCCACCGAGTCTGCGGTCACCGTCCTCCACAGCCATCCGTTCGTCCCCGCCCGCGACCTCTGCGTCGTGCACAACGGCTCGTTCTCCAACTACGCCACGGTGCGCCGCCGGCTGGAGGACGGCGGCGTCCGCTTCGACTCGGACAACGACTCGGAGGTGGGGGCCCGCTTCCTGGCGAGTCGGCTCGAGGTGGGCGACGACCTTGAAGAGGCGACGCGCTGGGTCATGAAGGAGATGGACGGCTTCTTCACCCTCGTCATCACCAGCGCGGACGAGATGTCGGTCGTCCGCGACGCCTTCGCCTGCAAGCCGGCGGTGGTGGCCGAGACCGCAGGCTATGTGGCGGTGGCCTCGGAGTACCGGGCCCTGGCCGAGCTGCCCGGCATCGGGGACGCCATCGTCTTCGAACCTCGGCCCGAGGAGGTCTACACGTGGAGCCGCTGAATTGCGACGAACTCGGCACGCGGAGCGTCAACGTGGCCCTGCGCTCCTTGCCAGAAGGGACGCGGGCGCGGGTGCTCGCGCCGCGGGGGCGGCACAACCTCGCCGTCGGCCTTTCCGGTGCGGTCGGGGTTACGGTCGAGGGCAATGCGGGCTACTTCCTCGGCGGACTGTGCGGCACCAAGGAGGGCGACGGCCCTGACATCGTGGTCAACGGGTTCGTCGGGTGGTCGGTGGGCGAGAACCTCATGGGTGGCACCATCAGGGTGCGCGGGAGCGCGTCGCAGAGCGCGGGCTCGAGCGCGCGGGGCGGGCGCATCTTCATTGAGGGCGACGCGTCGCTGCGGGCGGGCATCTCCCTGAAGGGGGCCACCATCGCCATCGCCGGCGACGCTGGCGCCATGACCGGGTTCATGGCCCAGGCCGGCACCATCCTCATCGGGGGCGACGCCGGGCACGGCCTCGGCGACTCGCTTTACGAGGCGGTGATCTACGTGCACGGTTCCATCGCCTCGCTGGGTGCGGACGCCGTGGTGGATGAGATGACCGACGACGACGTGCTGGCGGTCAAGCGGCTGGTCGAGGAGAGTGGCTTCGACCACATCGAGCCCGACCGCGTGACGCGCGTGAGCTCGGCCCGCCAGCTGTACCACTTCTCCACGCACAACCACAGCGCGTACTGATGGCAGAGCCGACCGGCGACAGCACCGTCGCCCCGCCCAATGCCAGCTTCCCGCCCGACGTCATCGCCCGGGTCCACGAGATGGCCGAGAGCGGTCAGTACCCCATCCGGGGTCTCGGCGCGCGCCGCAAGCTCCCGACCTTCGACGACCTCGTGTTCCTCACCGCCTCGGTCTCGCGCTACCCGCTCGAGGGCTACCGCGAGCGCTGCGAGACGAGAACGGTGCTGGGCGGCCGCCACGGCGCGACACCCCTGGAGCTCGATATCCCGATCACCATCGCCGGCATGAGCTTCGGCGCGCTCTCCGCCCGGGCCAAGGAGGCGTTGGGCCGTGCCGCCACCGACGTCGGGACTTCGACGACCACGGGCGACGGCGGCATGACGCCCGAGGAGCGCAAAGCCTCGTCGCTCCTCGTCTATCAGCTGCTCCCGTCGCGCTACGGCTTCGACCCGGCCGACCTGCGCCAGGCCGACGCGGTCGAGATCGTGGTGGGCCAGGGCGCCAAGCCGGGCGGCGGCGGCATGTTGCTCGGGCAGAAGGTCAACGAGCGCGTTGCTTCCATGCGCACGCTCCCGCCGGGCATCGACCAGCGCTCGGCCAGCCGCCACCCCGACTGGGTGGGGCCCGACGACCTGCGCATCAAGATCGAGGAGCTGCGCGAAGCGACGGAGTGGTCGATCCCCCTGTACGTAAAGATCGGGGCGACGCGGGTGGATCACGATGTGAAGCTCGCCGTCGCCGCCGGCGCCGACGTGATCGTGGTCGACGGAATGCAGGGGGGCACCGCCGCGACCCAGGACGTCTTCATTGAGCACGCGGGCATCCCCACCCTCCCGGCCGTCCGCATGGCCGCCGAGGCGCTACGCGACGTCGGCGCCCGCGACGAAGTGCAGCTCGTGGTGTCCGGCGGCATCCGCTCCGGCGCCGACGTGGCCAAGGCGCTGGCCCTCGGGGCCGACGCGGTCTCCATCGGGGTGGCCGCCCTCCTCGCGCTCGGCTGCAACCGGCCGTCGTACCGCGGCCAGGACGGCGCCGCCGTCGACGTCACCGCCGACTACGCCGCGCTGGGCACCGCGCCCGGCCGCTGCGCGCACTGCCACACCGGCCGCTGCCCGGTCGGCATCACCACGCAGGACGCCGCGCTCGAGACGCGGCTCGATTCCGTCCACGCCGCCACCGCGGTGGCCAACTACCTGCGCGCGCTCACCATGGAGGTGACCGCTCTGGCCCGGGCCTGTGGAAAGTCCTCCGTGCACCATCTGGAGCCGGAAGACCTCGCCGCACTCACCGTGGAAGCCGCCGCCATGGCCAGGGTCCCGCTGGCTGGAACCAGCTGGGTCCCCGGTTGGCCCACCGGAACGCCGTGACTTCTCCCCCCACGGCGGAGGTGGTCGTCATCGGTGGCGGCGTGGCGGGACTGTCCACGGCCCGCGCCCTCGTCGAGCTGGGCCTCACCGACGTCCTGGTCCTCGAGCGCGGCACCGTTGGGTCGGGCGGGAGCGGCAAGTCCAGCGGCATCGTCCGCTGTCACTACGGCATCCCCTCGCTGGCCGCCATGGCCTGGCGCGCCCTCCCCGTGCTCGAGCGGGCGTCCGACATCCTCGGCGCCACTTCGGGCTACCGCCGCACCGGCTACCTCGTCGGGGTGGGCACGGAGAATCTCGGCGCGCTGCGGGCCAACGTCGCCATGCACCAACGGCTGGGTATCGACGTGGAACTGGTCGGCCACGACACCGCGCACGCGCTGTGGCCAACCGCCCGGCTGGACGACTTCGCCGAGTTCGCCTACGAGCCACGCGGTGGCTACGGCGACGGACACCAGACGGCCCAGGCCTTCGCACTGGCGGCGCGCCGCGGCGGCGCACGCGTGCGCCAGCACTGCCCCGTCGTCGCTCTCGAGGTCGCGCGCGAGCGGGTGGTCGGCGTCCGCCTGGCCGATGGCGACCGTATCGGCGCCGCCCACGTCGTCCTGGCGGCGGGGCCCTGGTCCGCCGCGCTGGCCGCGGACATCGGCATCGACCTGCCCGTGCGGTCCCAACGGGCGCAGATCCTGCTGGTCGACCCGGGGCGCGACCTCAACCCGGTCCCGGTGTTCTCCGACCTGGTCTCGCTGCAGTACGTCCGCCCGGAGGGGGCCGCGTCCATCCTGCTGGGCGACAGCGACCACTCCGCCCCGGAGTGGTCCGACCCGGACCATTACCGCGAGCGAGTGAGCGAGGAGGAGCTGGCGTTCGCCGTCCCCAAATTCGCCCACCGCTTTCCGGGCCTCGACGGTGCCTCACTCTCCTCCTCCTTTGCCGGCTGCTACGACGTCACGCCCGACTACAACCCGGTGATCGCACCGTCGCCTGTCGAGGGCGTCTGGCTGTGCGCCGGCTTCTCGGGGCACGGGTACAAGATCTCGCCCTCGGCCGGCGAGCTGATGGCCGACCTGATCGTGACCGGGACGAGCCGCCACCCGGACATCGACCACCGCGACTTCCGTTGGGAGCGCTTCCGCGACGAGAACCTGCTGGTCAGCCCGCACCCCTACGTGGGCGCGGGGCAGATGCGCTAGCGCCCGTGCCCGGAAGCCACCGCTCGAGCCGTTCCCGTGGGTCCGCGCGAGGGAGGCATAGAGTGATCCGCCGTGGCCACTCGCCGGACCGCGTCCTCCCCCGGGCAGCGCGCGGGCGGCCGCAAGCCCGGTGCCGCCAAGCGCCCGTCTCCGGCCAAAACCGCCGCCCGTGCAGGCGTGAAGACGGCCAAGAAGTCGTCGCGCGCCACGACCGCCGCGACGCCCGCAGTGACGATTGAAAATGGCAACGGGCCCGAGAACGGCGGCCAACTCGGGCAGGTCATTGCCAACCACGTGCGGACACGGCGGCTCGAGATCGGGCTCAACGTCGGCCAGCTGGCCGAGCGCACCGGGATCTCCAAGGGGATGTTGTCGAAGATCGAGAACGCGCAGACCTCACCGAGCCTCTCGACGCTCGAGCGCCTCGCGGCCGCGCTCGATATGCCCGTCACGTCCCTCTTCCGCGGCCTGGCCGAAGAGCGTGACGCTGTCTTCGTCAAGGCGGGGAGCGGACCCGAAATCGTCCGCAAGGGCACTCGGGCGGGGCACACCTACGAGCTGCTCGGCAGCCTGCGTGGCCCCTACAAGCGCGTGGAACCGCTGCTCGTGTCCCTCGTCGAAAGCAGCGAGGTGTTCCCGCTCTTCCAGCACTCGGGCATCGAGATCCTCTACATGCTGAGCGGGGTCATGGAGTACGGCTACGGCCGGCAGCGCTACAAGATGGAGCGGGGCGACACCCTCCAGTTCGAGGGCGACATCCCCCACGGGCCGACGATGCTCGTCAAGCTCCCCATCCGCTTCCTCTCCATCACGATCTACGGCGGCGACCGCGCCTGAGTCGCGCGGTTCCACCAACCTTTCGCGTCCCGGCTCCTCGTCACCTCCGGGTGTCCCGCTGCAGCTGACAATTAACAGAATGGATACGCGCCAGGTCTTGCCGGGGCTCCCCGCCTTGTCCACTATGGGTGAACAACGTTTCTTTGGAGGGAACCCTGGCACCCATGGCGACAGACCTCGAGCGTTTCGTGGACCAAGAGGGGCGTTCCGACGCGGTGGCCCAGGTGGCGCGCCGCATTCGAGGCTGAGGGGATCACCTACGTCTACTTCCAGTTCGTGTCGGTCACGGGCCGGGTCATGGGCAAGGGCATCCCGGCCGCGCACTGGGAGTCGGTGGCCGTCAAGGGCTTCCAGCTCGTCTACGGGGCCACCGCCAACCTTTTCATCGACCGACACGGGCAGTACATCGGGTACGGGCCCGAGGCGTCCGAGCTCGTCGGCCTGCCCGACGTCGACACCTTCTGCCCGCTGCCATGGGACCCCAAGGTGGCCCGGGTCTTCTGCACCCTCTTCCGCGGGCGCGAAGAGGTCACCGACCCGGGCGCCTTCCTCACCTCTGACTGCCGCGGCAACCTGCACCGGCTGCACCAACAGTTCACCGCCGACACGGGCCTGACGCTGCGCGCCGGGTGCGAGCCCGAGATGATGTGGCTCAAGACCAACCCCGACGGCACGCCCTCGGTCGAGGGGGTGACCAAGCCCTACTGCTACCACATCGACCAATTCTCCGAGCTGCAGCCGGTGATCCACCGGGTGATCGAGTACAGCACGCAGATGGGCCTCGACATGATTCAGGGCGACCACGAGGACGCGCCGGGACAGCTCGAGCTCAACTTCGCCTTCGGCCGGGCGGAGGACACCGCGGACCGCCTCACCACCTATCGCCAAGTGTGCCGGCAGGTGGGTCGCGAGTTCGGGGTCTTCCCCTGCTTCATGCCCAAGCCCTTCATGGGAGTCTCGGCCAACGGCTGCCACCACAACATCTCGCTGTGGCAGGACGACGTCAACATGTTCCTCCCGGACGGCGACGACCCCCGCCTGCCGTCCAAGACAGGTCTGCACGCGATCGGCGGGGTGCTCACCCACCTGCGCGCGCTCACCGCCATCACTGCACCCACGGTGAACTCCTACCGCCGCTTCGCCGATGCCGGGTTCTGGGCGCCCATCTTCGCCGACTGGGGATTCCAGAACCGCACCACCGCCCTGCGTGTCAGCGCGCCCGGCCGCTTCGAGTACCGCTCGGTCGACTCCGCGGTGAACCCCTACCTCTCCATGGCCGGCCTGCTGGCCGCCATGGGCGACGGGCTGGAGCAGAGCATCGACCCAGGGCCGCCCGAGGAGGGCAACATCTACGACGCCATTGAGGCCGGCAAGGCGGTGGCGCGCATCCCGGCGACCCTGGGCGAGGCCCTCGACGCGCTGGCGGCGGACCCGGTCGTCTGCGCTGCGCTCCCCGGCGAGATGCTCCACGTGTTCATGCACTACAAGCGCGACGAGTGGGAGCGCTTCATCGGAACGGTCACCGACTGGGACCTCAAGGAGTACCTCGACATCCTCCCATGACGACCGCACCACCACCCCCGGACACGGGACGCGTCCTCGTCCTCCAGCACCACCCCGACGAGGACCCCGGCGCCCTCGGCCCGCTGCTCGCCGCAGCAGGGCTGACGCTCACGACGGTCGAGCTCGACCGGAGCGAGCCCATCCCACCGCTCGAGGACTTCGACTTCATGGTCGTGATGGGTGGACCCATGGACGTGTGGCAGCAGGCCGAACACCCCTGGCTGGTGGAAGAGAAGCTCGCCATCCGCCATTGGGTCGCCGCCCTCGGCCGGCCCTATCTCGGCGTCTGTCTGGGGCACCAGCTGCTGGCCGACGCCCTGGGCGGGGCGGTCGGGCCGATGGAGACACCCGAGATCGGCGTCATGGACATCGTGCTGACGGCCGACGGCCGGGCCGACGCGCTCTTCGGAGGCCTGGCGCCCGTGTTCCCGGGCTTGCAGTGGCACGGAGCGGAAGTGACCGAGCCGCCGCCCGACGCGGCGGTCCTCGCCCACAACGAGTACAGCGCGATTCAGGCGCTGCGTGTGGGCGAGCGGGCGTGGGGTGTGCAGTTCCACCTCGAGGTCGACACGACCACCGTGCCGACGTGGGCCGGGGTCCCCGAGTACGCCAGCGCCCTCGAGCGCACCTGTGGCAGTCCCGCCGTGCTCGCACGGGCGGTCGAGGAGGAGCTGCCCGCCATGGCCGCCGCGGCGCGGGACCTGGTGCACGAGTTCGTGGGCTCGGCGGTCGGCCTGTCCCCCAGCCCCCTTTGAGGGCCGACCCCGATTCCGCGACCGCGGCGCTGGCAGCCTCGACGGTGCGCGGGGCGGTGGCGGACCGCGCCGTGGCCGCCTGGCTCGAGTCGTCCGGGCTGCGCACGGTGCACCTCGGCCTCTTCGATGCCTCTGGGGTGCTACGCGCCAAGCGCCTCGCACCCGGTGCGGCCGCGCGTGCGTTCGAGTACGGCTGGAGCTTCATCGACGCCATCGAGTGGTGGGACCCCGGCGACACGGTCTGGCGGGGAGGCGGGGCGGGCACCCAACGCGCCGTCGTGGAGGCCGACTCGGGTCGCCCCTACCCCTTCGGCGCGGACGCTGCGCTGTTCCTGGCCGAGTTCGCCGAGCCGCTCTGCGACCTCTCCCCGCGCCACCAGTTGCGTCGGATGGTCGAGCGGGCGGCAGGACTCGGGCTCGACGCCCGCGTCGGGTGGGAGTTCGAGTGCATCGTGCTCGAACCCTCCGACGGGCCGGAGCGCGGCGCGGTGGCGGCCATGGAGGCGAACCGCTGCTGGTCGGCCCTCACGCTGGCGACGGAAGAAGAGACGCTCGCCGACCTGACCGGCTGCCTCACGGCGGGCGCCGTGCCGGTCGACCACGTCTGCGCCGAGCTCGGTCCCGGTTGCCTGGAGATCGCCACCGGACCCGAGGACGCGTTGCGCGCCGCTGACTCGGCCGCGCTGACCAAGCTCTACACCAAGGCCCACTTCGCCCGGTCGGGTCGCCGGGCCACCTTCATGGCTCAGCTCGGTCCGGGCTTCCCCGGGCTCGGCGGCCACCCCAGTCTCTCGCTGCACGCGTCGGTCGACGGCAGGCCGCTGCTGTGCGACGAGCCCGGGCAGCTCTCCAAGACCGGTGCCCAAGCGGTGGCCGGGGTCGTGACGCTCCTCCCCGAGCTCCTCGCCATGGCCGCCCCCTACCCGAACTCGTACCGGCGCTTCGGGCCCGGCAACTGGGCACCGGCGACGGCCACGTGGGGCATGGGCAACTACAGCTGTGCCCTGCGGGTGGTGGCCGACCATCCGGAGAGCGCGCGGCTCGAGCTGCGTATCCCAGGCGCGGACGTGAGCCCGCACCATTGCCTGGCCATGTTCCTCGGGGCCGCGCTCTGGGGCATGGAGGAACGGCTCGAGGCACCGCCGCCGGTGGTGGCGCCCGACGACGGGCGGGCCGCAACCGGGCGGACCGCCCTGCCGCGCGACCTGGTCGAGGCAGCCGACCGGCTGACCGCGAGCACCGCGGGACGTGAGCTCTTCGGTTCCTCGTTCCTCGAGCATTACGCGGCGGGGCGTCGGGTCGAGGCCGCCGCCTGCCATCGCTTCGTCTCCGCCGAGGAGCGGGACCGCTACCGGGACTACGTGTGAGCACGGGTTCCGAGCACCGATCACCGCACGGAGAGGAGGCGACGTTGACGGCGGAGCACCAGTTCGAGCTGACCGAGGACCAGGCGGCGGCGTTCGCCCGAGACGGCTTCGTCGTGGTCGAGCGCCTCTTCGACCCGGCCTTGGCCCGGCGCGCCCTCGAGCGCTACGACGACCTGTTCGCCGGGCGGTTCGAGACCGGCCTCTACCCCGACGAGTGGAACTGGCGCGCGGGCGTCAACCCCCCCGACCTGACCCGCCAGATCTGCAACGCGTGGAAGTCAGACCGCGACATCGCGCGGATCGTGCTGCGGCCGGACCTCGGGCGCGCCTGCGCCCGCCTCGGCGGCTGGCCCGGCGTGCGTCTGAGCCAGGACAACGTGCTGTGGAAGCCGCCCGGCGGGAAGGCGCTCGGCTTCCACCAGGACTCGAGCTACGAGCAGTGGGCGCTGCCCTCGGAATGGGTCAGCTGTTGGATCGCCCTGGAGGATACGACGGCGGCACAGGGCACGGTCGAGTACGTGCGCGGCTCGCACCGCTGGCGCCGACGCTGGGGGATGATCGGGGAGTTCCACGGGCCGGCCGATCCGCACACGGAGCTGCGCGAGGCGGCCGCGCTCGAGGGCGTCGAACCCGACTGCGTCCCCGTCGAGGTGCCCGCCGGCGGCGGGGCCTTCCACGACGGATGGACCTGGCACGGCTCGCGGGTCAATCACAGCGCGGCGCCGCGGCGTTCGCTCGTCGCCCACTGCATGTCCTCCGAGGCGCGTTTCCACCCCGACACGACGGGCTACCTCTACAGCCGTTACAAGCGCTTCGGCGACGACGCCATGGACGAGTCCTTCTTCCCCATCACCTGGCGCGAGGACGGCTACCGCTCCGCCTTCATTGAGGAGTACCTGGCGCGGCGGGTGGGTTGGGCCGGTGCCCGGCCGGAGCCTGGTGTGGAGGCGGCCGAGGTCCCCGCTCCCCTCAGCTGACGATCGCCTGCTCCTCGACCGCTGCGAACGGAAGGGACGCCAACTCCCGGCTCCGGTTTCTCCGGGCCAACTTCAACGGCGCCGGTGCGGCCAGCGTCGGCAACCCCGTGATGGCGGTGACCCGCTCGCGCAGGCCGGCGCCCGCCAGGCGGGGCAACCGGCGGCGCTTGGACCCGAAGACGATGACGTCGGCGCCCCAGTCCTGGGCCGCTTCGGCGATACGGTCGTCGATGGTGAAACAGTTGGCGAGATAGTGGACGCCGTCGGCGGTGACGCCCGCGGCGGTCAGGTCGGCGACCGCCACGTCGACGATCTGCATGGCCTCTTGCTCGGTCTCTTCGGCGTAACCCCGGCCGCCGACCAGCAGCTGGTTGACGTGGACGACGCGCACCGCGGACCCGAACTGGCGGGCCAGGGCCGTGGTGAAGCTGACCGCGACCTCTGTGGAGTCGCTGGCATCGAGCGCCAACAGGATTCGAGTGAACATCGGCGTCGCACCTCCTTGACCATGTCGCCCCACCCCGGCGGTATCGGTCGACAATTGTTTCCAGCATATTAACAGGAGGGACTCCTAGGAATCACAGTTTCCTGTCAATAAACCGTGAACGGGCCGAGTCCCGGCCTCTCTCGGGGCCGCCGGCGACCCGACGTAGGCTCCCGGGGCAGAGGGCGGTGTCGGGACTGCCCACACGGCCTCCTCCGGAGCGGGGCCTCGACCAGGTGAGGAACCGGCGGATGCAGCCCACGCGGACATTGCCACTGAGTCGCAACCGGATGGCAACGAACGTCCGGTCTCGACCGACCGACACTGCCTCTATGGGATGGTGCCGAGAGCAGGCCGCACGTTGGTGAGTCCGGCCGTGCGCGGTGCTGCGGCCCGGGAACCACGACGGGCGACCCACGGGTGGCGGCCCGAACCCCCGAACGCGCCGGCGCAGACATCCTCGTTCGACGAGCTCGGCTTCTTGCAGCACGTCTTCGTGCACCTGCCCGAAGGCATCGTCATCGTCGACGGCTCGGGGAAGGTGCTGTGGGGCAACCGCTCGGCGGAGCGAATGTTCGGGCGCTCGATGGACGACTGGGTCGGCCGGTCGGGTCTCGACCTGGTGCACCCCGACGACCAGGAATTCGCCCTGCGTTCGCTCACCACGATTCTGGAGAAGGACGTCGGCACACCCATTGAGATCCGGATCAATGCGGCGTCAGGCTGGCGCCTGGTCGAGATCGTCGGGACGCACCGCCAGTGGTGCGGGCAGAACGTCGTCCTCCTGTGCCTGCGCGACCTCACCGAACGGCGCCGGTTCGAGCTGGCCAGCGGACGCGAGGCGCCGCTTCCGCTCGCTCGTGCACAACGCCGGGTTCGTGATCATGCTGGTATCGCCCGAGGGCATTCTCGAGTCGGTGTCGGGTGCGATGACACGGCTCTTGGGACACGACCCCGAATTGCTGGAACAACGGCCCTCTCGTGAACATCGTCGCCGAGAGCGACCGCCGCCGAGTTCGTCGCTGCCCTGGACGCGGCGGCCAGCGCGACGGCAGCGGCGCCATCCGGTGACGACCAGGGTCGAACGCTGCGCCGGCACGACGGCGGTCCCACCGTCCCCTTCGAGCTGAGCATCGTCAACCTCCTCGACGACCCGACGGTCGAAGGCTTCGTCATCTCTGCGCACGACGCCACGGCGCAGGCGGATGCCGAGCACCGACCTCAGCGAAGCGCTCTCCCTCCTCACCGCGACGCTGGACGCCACGCGCCGACGGCATTCTCGTGGTCGACATGGCGGGGAAGATCACCGAGCTTCAACCAGCTGCTTCGCCGACATCTGGCAGCTCCCCGACGGCATCCTGGCCGCCGCGACGCACATTGCCGCACTCGACTTCGTCCTCGACCTGGTGGCGCACCCCGAAGAGTTCCATGGCCAGGTCGAGGAGCTCTACGCCACGACGGACGAGGAGAGCTCCGACACCCTCGAGTTCGAGGACGGCCGGGTCGTCGAGCGCCTATCGCAGCCACAGCGCGTCGGGGGCAACACGTCGGGCGGGTCTGGAGCTTCCGGGACGTCACCGATAGCAAGCTGCCTCGAGGAGGAGCTCGCCTACCGGGCCTTCCACGACTCGCTGACCGGACTGGCCAACAAGGCGCTCTTCCAGGACCGCCTGGACCACACGCTGGCGCGGATCGAGCGCACCGGCTCGCACCTCGCCATCCTCTTCCTCGACCTCGACGACTTCAAGACGGTGAACGACAGCCTCGGGACACGGCGAAGGGGATCAACTCCTCCGGAGCGTGGCGACCACCCTCGTCTCCTGCCTGGGTGCATCGGACACGGCGGCCCGTCTGGGCGGCGACGAGTTCGCCGTCCTGATTGAGGACGTGCCGTCCCCGAGGCGTCATCACCGACACTGGCCCAGCGGATCCTCGACGCCCTACGGCCGCCTGTTCGGCTGGGGTCACAAGTCCGTCAGCTCCGCCTGTCAGCGTCGGCATCGCCTTCAACGAGCCGGGGACCACGAGCGAGCAGCTTCTGCGCAACGCCGACATCGCCATGTACAAGGCCAAGAGGCACGGCAAGGACCGGTTCGCGGTCTTCCATGACGAGATGCACACTTCGTCCTGGCGCGCCTCGAGCTCGAAGAGGAGCTCAGGGCGGCGATCAGGGAGGGCGACCTCACGGTGGCGTACTACCAGCCCATCATCGACCTCCAGAGCCACCGGGTGGTCGGGCTTCGAGGCGTTCGTGCGCTGGCCGCATCCGAGCGGGGGCTGGTGCCACCCAGCCACTTCGTGCCGCTGGCCAGGAGCTGGGACTCATCGGTGAGATCGACTCGCTTCGTGCTGCAACACGGCCTGCCGCCAGGCACGGCGAGTGGCAGGAGACCGGAGCCGTGGGCAATCCGGAGCTCGACGATCGGCGTCAACCTCTCGGCCCGTCAGCTGGCCGACCCGACGTTGTCGGACCGGATCGCCGCCGCATTGACGCAGTCCAGTATCGACCCCAAGTCACTGATCCTCGAGATCACCGAGAGCGACATGCTCACCGACGACGCCGCCACCGTGCGCAACCTGGCTGAGCTCCGAACCCTCGGCGTGCGGATCGCCCTCGATGACTTCGGCACCGGCTACTCGACCTTCTTCCACCTCCTGACCGGCTGCCGATCGACATCGTGAAGATCGACCAGTCCTTCGTCGACAGGCCCTGGGCTCGGCGGACGACTCGCGGGGCCTGGCCGCGGCGATCATGCAGCTCGCCCGCACCCTGGGCTACGTGGCCATCGCGGAGGGCGTCGAGCACGCCGCGCAGGCGGAGAGCCTGCGCGCCCTTGGCTGCAGCTGGCCCAGGGCTATCACCTCGGCCGACCCCGCGACGACCGGGTGACGGGGCTGTTGCTCGCGTCGGACGACTGGTCCGAGCCGGCGCCCAGGTTCCACGGGGGCGGCTGACCGGCCCCGATCTCCGGCGGGAGCCTCGATTCTTCGTAGGCGGACGTCGCACCAGTGGCGGACCGGTGGACTCAGCGTCTGCCGGCAAAGATCCCGCAGCGTTCCACGACGAAATGAACCAGACTGACCCAAGCCAGAGGTCGGCGAGACCGAGGCACCAGTCGCCGGGCGCCCCTCGGGGACGGGAGGTGACGTTATGGCCGAGCAGCTGCTGAGCCGGCGAACCATTTACGCGTGGTTGATCCTCCTCGGCACCGCGGGAGCGACGGCCACGCCGTCGGGATTGACCGAGCTCATGGGGCAGTGCCCCTTTCCCGTGGCGCTCATCGACCTGGTGGCCCGCCGAATGGCGTCGATGAGTCCGCCGATGGCTGAGGTGCTGGGGATCGCCCGCGACGAATCCGGCGGGTTGGATCTCCGTGTGCTGGTCGAGGACCCCGAGCTCTTGAACTCGCTTTACGATCTGGTGATCAGGGGCGCCCTCGACGCGTACCAAGCGCACCGCTCGCTGCGGCGCGGCGACGGAGGCGTGCTCGAAGCCGACGCGTGGCTCACCGTCTTGCCCTCGGACACCCGGCAATGGGCGCTGCTGATCATCGCGCCAATCGGGGACGACTGCGGAACCTACCTGCCCGAACCCACGGCGACCGCCTGGCCTGTGCGCGCCGCCGGCTTGGTGATCGGGACCTTCGATGCGTCATGGACGGTCGAGCAGGTCAGCAGGGATGTCGAGGCCTTATGGGGCTGGCCCGTCGAGCAGGTAGTCGGCTCCTCGTGCCTCGACTTCTTGCACCGCGACGACCACACGGCCTTCTACTTGGCGGTTGCACAGGCGTTGACCGATCGCGCCGCCGTGGGCGTCGAGGTCCGCGTGCGGCACCGTTCCGAGGGCTGGCGTGCTGCGGACGGCGTGATCACTCCATTGGCGGGCGGCGACGTGCGTTTCGGCTTCGCACTGTCGATGGTGTTGAGCGGGAAGGACACGGCCGATCGGATCAGCCGGCTGGAGCGGCACATGCGCCGCATCGCCCAGGAGATCGAAGTGGTCGGTCTTATCTCCGGGTTCGACGTGGTCCCGGACGCTGACAGCCTCCCGGGACTCGCCGATCTCTCGCCGAGACAGTGGGAGATCCTGACCCGTCTCCTGCGGGGCGAGCGGGTGCCGGGCATCGCCAAGGAGCTCTTCCTCAGTCAGAGCACGGTCAGGAACCATCTCAGTGAGCTGTTCCGCAAGCTCGGTGTCCATTCACAAGAAGAGCTCCTCGCGCTGCTGCGGGCCACCGTCCGCGAGCAGTCCCGGGGCGGAGAGGGCTGGCGTTCTGAGGGGTAGGGCGAGGAGCGTACGGTTCGTCCGCAAAGAGTGACACTTCGCCCATGGACTTAACCGTGCGGCCCGTGCAGCGTCGTGGCAATGTCCACGGATATGGATCGAGGTGACGGCGCGCGCCCGTCGGAGTCCGAAGACAACGACATCGTTGCGACCGACGACAGCCCCCGTTTCGGCGTGCCGCGCAACGGGCCGGATCTCTCCGACAGAGTCAGCCAGCTGGAGCGCCACATGCGCCGGATTGCCATTGAGCTCGAGGCGGCCGGGGTCATCTCGTGGTCCGACGTTGTTCCCGACCCGGAGAGCCTCCCGGGCCTGGACGACCTGTCTCCGCGGCAATGGGAGATCCTGCGCCGGCTGCTCCGCGGCGAGCGGGTGCCAGGCATCGCGGGCGCTCTGTTCATCAGTCAGAGCACAGTGCGCAACCACCTGAGCGACATGTTCCGCAAGGTGGGAGTCAATTCGCAAGAGCAGCTGCTCGCGCTGTTGCGGGCCAATGTCCGCAGCGCAGTCGCAGCCGCTGCCGGACGACGACGAGGAGGAGGCGGAATCTTCCGGATAGAACGACAAGCGTGCAGTCCGTCCTCGAGGCGTGACACTCTGCCTATGGATAAACGCCTTGGCTGAGCCGACAGTCATAGATGATGGCCGTGGGCGGGACACATCACAGTTGGGTTCGTCGCCGTGGGGCCGGGAGGGGCGGGACTGAGACCCCGGGACGGCGCGTCGTGCCGCCGGAGCCAGCAGTGAGTTCGGGACCCGACCTCGCCATTCTCGAATCCGTCCCCCATGTGGTGTGGGTCTGCCGGCCGGACGGAGCGACCGAGTACGTCAACCGCCGTGGCCTTGACCTCCTCGGTGTCGACGCCGCGTCGACCTCCGACATGGGATGGCTCCGGTTCGTCCACCCCGAGGACCAGCGGGAGGCGAGCGCCGCCTGGCTCAACACCGTGCGCTTCGAGTCGCCGTACGAGGCGACGTACCGCGTCCTCAGCGCCGACGGCGCCTACCGATGGATGTTCGCCCAGGCCGACGCCGTGCGCGACGACAACGGCGCCGTCGAGCGGTGGGTCGGCACGTGGACCGACATCGATGAGATCAAGGGACTCGAGGAGGAGATGCGCGTGGCGGAGGAATTCCGGGCCGTCGTCATGGACAACATGGCCGAAGGACTCGTGACGACGGACGCCAACGGCCGCCTCACCTACCTCAACCGGTCGGCGACCAAGATGCTCGGTTGGACCCAGGCGGAGCTCAGGGGCGCCGGGATGCACGACACGGTGCACTTCCAAGACAGAGCGGGCGTACCCATCGACCGAGTGTCCTGCCCCCTGCACGAGGTGCTGACCCTCGGTCGCACGGTGCGCCTCGATGCGGAGGCCTTCACCCACAAGGATGGCTCCATCTTCCCCGTCGCCCTGGGAGCCGCTCCTCTGCGGACCGGCTCGGAGCTCAACGGGATGGTCATCGTCTTCCGGGACGTGACGGAACACGAGCGCGAGCACGAGCACATCAGTGCCCTGAGCGAGCTGGACAAGCTCAGCTGGGTCGGGCGCATCCGCGATGCCCTCGACGAGGACCGGTTCCAGCTGTTCTCCCAACCGATCGTGCCCCTCGCCGGGGGGCGCCCCGGCGAGGAGTTGCTCTTGCGCATGATCGGCCGCAAAGGAGAGGTCGTGCCGCCGGCGCGCTTCCTGCCGCGTGGCCGAGAAGTACGGGCTCATCGGTGAGATCGACCGGTGGGTGGCCGTCCAGGCCGTGCGGCTGGCGGCCACGGGCCGCCTGGTCCAGGCCAACCTCTCTGCGGAGTCGATCGGGACCGTTGACCTGCTGACCGTGATCAGACGCGAGCTCCGAGACTGCGGTGCCGACCCGTCGAACCTCGTCTTCGAGCTGACGGAGACCGCCTTGATGGAGGACATTGAGGCGGGCGAGGCCTTCGCCCGCGGCCTGGCGGACATCGGCTGCGGCTTGGCCCTCGACGACTTCGGCACGGGGTTTGGCAGCTTCACCTACTTGAAGCGGATACCGGTCAATTTCCTCAAGATCGACAGCGAGTTCGTCCGCGACATCGTGGGCGACTCGGCGAACCGCCACGTGGTCCACGCGGTGGTGAGCCTCGCCGAGGGTTTCGGGCTCGAGACGATCGCCGAAGGCGTGGAGGACGAGGCGACGGTCGAGCTGCTGCGCGCCGAGGGCGTCGACTACGCCCAGGGCTATCACCTCGGCGAGCCCCGACCCGAAGGGGAGTTCTGGACGCCTTCGGTCGTCGACGAGTCCCGGCCCGATCGGGGCCTCTCGACGCCGCGCTGATCCTCGGCCTCGTTCGTCCTGCCACGGGGAGATGCGGCGACGGCGTTAGGTTCTACGGGATGCGGACACGGATGCTGGCCCTGGTCCTGCTCGTCACGCTGGGAGCGGTCGCCCTCCCCGGCACCGCCGTGGCCAGCACGCCGGCACCGACCTACTACGTCTCGTTGGGCGACTCCTACTCGGTCGGCTACCAGCCCGGATTGGGCGCCACGCCCGGCTACGCCGGCTACGTGGCGGGAAGGACGCACCTGACGTTGGTGAACTTCGGGTGCGCCGGGGCCACGACGACCTCGCTCCTGAACACGATCGGGTGTCCTGCCGTGCTACCCCGCACGGCCGGCGGGATGACCTACCCGACCACCACGCAGCTCGCCGCGGCAGAGGCCTTCATCACCGCCCACCGCCGCCACATCGCGCTCATCACGGTCACGATCGGGGGCAACGACGTGGCCCCGTGTGCCTCCAAGCCCAACGTGGCCAGCTGCGTCGTCGCCGGCGTGAGCGGCATGTACACCAACGTGACCACGTTGGCGGCGGACCTGCGCGCCGTGGCCGGGCGGTCCGTCCCCATCATCGGCTCGACCTACCCCGACGTCTTCCTCGGCGCGTACGTGTGGCCGGCCCGGCCACCGGCCGCCTCCACGGTCTCACTGGCCAAGCTCTCGGTGACCGCCTTCAAAGTGCTCATCAACCCGGCCCTGTCCAAGGCCTACGCCGCGTCGGGCGCAGCCTTCGTGGACGTGACGGCGGCCACGGGCGCCTACACGTCGCTGGACCGGACCGTGTCCACCGCGGCCTACGGGTCGATCCCGGTGCCGGTCGCCACCGTGTGCCCGCTGATCTGGTTCTGCGCCCGGGGCGACATCCACCCCAAGACGGCCGGCTACACCGTGATCGGGAAGCTGATCGTGGCGCGCTACGCCGCCATGAAGCGGTCGTAGCAGAAGGGCGCGGTCACAGTCCCATGGCCCTCATCGTCCTCGTCCACGGCGCCTTCCATGAACTGTGGGGTCCACGCGAGCTGCAAGCCCGCTGGGTCCCGGCCCTGCGCGACGGTCTGTGGAGCACCGGCACCGACATCGAGCCCGACCAGGTTGCCGTCTCCTTCTACGGCGACCTCTTCCGGCACGACCCCGAGACCGATGAGGTGCCGGACGAGGCGACGCGCGCCGGTGTGGCCGACATGCTCCACGAGACGCTCGGGGAGGAGACGTTGGCCTCGCTGTCCCAGGCCGCCGGGAAGGCGACCTTCGACCGCACGGTCGACATGGTGGAGACGTTGATGACCAAGCCGGGCCTCCAACAGAGCGTCCAGAGCCGGGTGGTGGAGTCGGTCGGACCCGACACCCGCATCATCGTCGCCCACTCCCTGGGCACCCTCATCACGTACAACGCACTGGTGGCCCACCCGGAGTGGGAGATCGACACCTTCGTCACCCTCGGCTCCCCCTTGGGGGCGTCCATGCTCGTCAAGACGATGGTCCCGCACGACGAGGCCGGCCACCCGCTCTGGCCCGGCTCGGTCAAGCACTGGGTCAACATCGCCGCCGTGGGCGATCACGCCTGCGCCGAGCCGCGGCTGTCCAGCGTCTTCGGCGGCCGGGTCGTCGATCGGCTGGTCGACAACGGGCATCGGGCCCACGACCCCCAGCCCTACATGAACAACCGGACCACCGGCTCCGTGCTGGCCGAGGCCATCGCCCGCTCGCGCTGACGTGGCACGCACCGTTGGGGGCGTGAGACACTGACCGCACAGCGTCGTTCGGAGCATCGGGGGTGCGCGCATGAAGGCCTTGCAGGTCACAGCTCATGGACGGCCGGGGGAGGTCCTGGCCGTGCGGGAGATCGACCGCCCCGAACCCGAGGCCGGCGAGGTCCGCATCGCGGTGGGGGCGGCCTCGCTCAACTTCAACGATATTGACCGCTGCCGGGGGAACCTGGTGTCGGTGCCGACGCCGCCGCCCTTCACGCTCGGGATGGACGTGTGCGGGGTGGTCGACGCCGCGGGCGAGGGAGCGGAGTCGTGGCTGGGCAAGCGGGTCGTCGCCATCACCAAGACGGCGCTGGGTGGCATCGCCGAGTTCGCCATCGCGCCGGCGGTCTCGGTGTTCGACGCGCCCGAAGAGCTCGACGACGCCGAGGGCGCCGCCTTCATCCTCCCGTTCCAGACCTCGCATCTCGCCCTCTTCCGGCGCGGCCGGCTGGCCGGCGGCGAGACGCTGGTCGTGCACTCGGGGGCGAGCGGGTTGGGCACGGCGGGGATCCAGCTCGGCAAGGCCGTCGGGGCGCGGGTGATCGCGGTCGCCGGCGGCCCCGCGAAGACTGCGCTGTGCGCCGAACTCGGTGCCGACCTCGTCGTCGACCACACCGCGGAGGACTTCGTCGAGGCGGTCCTGGGCGCCACCGACGACCGCGGCGCCGACGTGGTGTACGACCTGACGGGGGGCGACTTCGTCGAGCGCTCGTGGCGCTGCACCGCGCACGGCGGGCGCTACCTGGCCGTCGGGTTCGCCGACGACGACGCCAACGGCATGACCGGGCGCCCGCTGCGCATGGGTTGCATCGGCAACATCGACATCGTGTGCGTCATGGTGGCCTGGGCCGAATCGGTGGATCCCGGCATGCGCCGCTTCGGCTTCAACCCGTTCGGACGCGACGTTGCCGACGAGATCCACAGCGACCTCCTCCGCCTGGTCGACAAGGAACTGATCCGCCCCTACGTGGGTCGCCGGGTCTCCATGGCGGACGCGGGCGCCGCGCTGGACGACCACGAGAACCGTCGCAGCCTGGGCCGGACCGTGGTCGAGGTGGGCGCTTGAGCGACGTCGCCTACACGTGGCGCGACTCCGAGCTGCGCGCTCCCCGCTGCGCACGCTGAACGGGGTCGGCGCGCGGTTCGAGCGGTTGGGGTTCACCTTCCCGTCGCTGAAGGCGAAGTCCGTCATCTCCGCCGCCGTGAAAGCGGCGGGTTCCGACGACTTCGGGAGCGACAGCTTCCGCGAACCGCTCGAGGTGTATCTCGGTGCGTGTGAGACCGAGGCGGACCTGACCACCTTCGGGCGGCTCCTGATCTCCAAGATGCTCTCGGCCGCGCTGGCCAACCGCATCGCGTTGCACGAGTGGAGTGTGACCCACCCCGAAGTGCGGGACGAACGGATTCAGGGACCGTGGGTCATCGTCGGGCTGCCCCGTACGGGGACCAGCGTCCTCTCGGCGCTGCTCGGGCTCGACCCCATGGCCCGACCCCTGCTGCAGTGGGAGGCGGGTGCACCCATTCCACCGCCGGGCCTCGAAGAGGCCGACGAGGATCCGCGGATCGCCAAGCGGGCCAAGGATCTCGCGGGACTGATGAAGCTCAACCCCCCCCTGAAGGCGATGCACCCCTTCGGGGCCACCCTGCCCGAGGAGTGCGTGGCGCTCTTCATGTTCGACGTCCGCACCCTGGCTCTCGAGACGCAGGCCCACGTCCCCACGTACGCCCGCTGGCTCGAGAGCGCCGACATGGCACCGGCCTACACGCAGCACAAGCTGGCGCTGCAGACCCTGCAGTCCCGCCAACCGACGGAGCGTTGGGTCCTCAAGACACCGAATCACCTGTGGCACCTCGAGGCGCTCCTCGCCGCCTACCCGGACGCCCGCATCATCTGGACCCACCGCGACCCGGGCCCAGTCGTGACGTCGTTGGCCAGCCTGGCCAACGCGGCGCAGCGTCCGCTGAGCCGCCGCACCGATCCGCGGCCGACGGCCAACGAGTGGAAGCGTAAGTGCCACTTCGCCCTCAATTCGGCGATTGCGTTCGACGAGAAGTCCTCTGACGGGACCTGGTGCCAGCACCTCCACTACGACGACCTCATGGCAGACCCGGTCGAGGCGGTCCGCCGGCTCTACGCCGCGTTTGGGGGTGAGGTGAGCGACCTGCATGCCCGCCGCATGCGCGCCTTCCTCAACGACCGGCCCAAGGACGCCTTCGGCCAGCACCGCTACGACCCCGCCGACTTCGGGTGGAGCTATCCCGGGTTGGCGGAGGAGTTCATGGAGTACACGGACCGGTACGGCATCCGGTCCGAGGCGCGCCGGCCCTGACCTTTTCGGCGGGGTAAACCGCCGTGTCTGCAGCCCGGACGTCCGCTGTGGTCGGGTGCGGGATCACCCCCATAGGGTGACTGAACGACCCTGGAAAATGCAGGAAGGGTGGAACCATGGCTAGTGAAAGTCCCAAGCCCACGACGACCGACGCGGGGATCCCGGTCCCGAGCGACGAGTTCTCTCTGACGGTCGGTCCGGACGGACCGATCCTGCTGCAGGATCACTATCTCATTGAGCAGATGGCCAACTTCAACCGGGAACGCATCCCGGAGCGCCAGCCCCACGCCAAGGGCGCCGGCGCCTTCGGCCACTTCGAGGTGACGGCCGACGTGAGCGCGTACACCAAGGCCGCCGTGTTCCAGCCGGGCACGAAGACCGACACCCTGATCCGCTTCTCGACGGTGGCGGGCGAGCGGGGCAGCCCGGACACGTGGCGTGATCCCCGTGGCTTCGCGCTGAAGTTCTACACGTCCGAGGGCAACTACGACATGGTGGGAAACAACACGCCCGTCTTCTTCCTGCGGGACCCGATGAAGTTCCAGCACTTCATCCGCTCCCAGAAGCGGCGGGCCGACTCCGACCTGCGCGACCACGACATGCAGTGGGACTTCTGGACGCTGTCACCGGAGTCGGCGCACCAGGTGACCTGGCTCATGGGCGACCGCGGCATCCCGAAGTCGTGGCGGCACATGAACGGCTACTCGAGCCACACCTACATGTGGGTCAATGCCGGCGGCGAGCGCTTCTGGGTCAAGTACCACTTCAAGACCGATCAGGGGATCGAGTTCCTGACGCAAGCGGACGCTGACCGCATCGCCGGCGAGGACGGCGACTTCCACCGCCGTGACCTGTTCGGTGCGATCGGGCGGGGTGAGTACCCCAGCTGGACACTGAAGATGCAGATCATGCCGTTCGACGAGGCCAGGACCTACCGCTTCAATCCCTTCGACCTGACCAAGGTCTGGTCGCACTCGGACTACCCGCTGCACGAGGTGGGCCGTCTGACGTTGGACCGCAACCCGACCGACTTCCACACTGAGATTGAGCAGGCGGCGTTCGAGCCGAACAACCTGGTGCCGGGGATCGGCGTCAGCCCGGACAAGATGCTCCTCGGTCGGATCTTCTCGTATGCCGACGCCCACCGGGCGCGCATCGGCGTGAACTACAAGCAGATCCCGGTCAATGCGCCTCAGGCTCCGGTGCACAGCTACAGCAAGGACGGGGCGATGCGGGTACAGAAGGTCTCCGACCCGGTGTACGCACCGAACTCCAAGGGTGGCCCAAAGGCTGATCCGTCACGCTTCCCCTACGTCGAGAGGTGGGAGGCCGACGGCGAGTTCGTTCACTCGGCCTACACGCTGCGCCCCGACGACGACGACTGGAGTCAGCCGGGCACGCTGGTCCGCGATGTGCTGGACGACGCGGCAGCGTGACCGACTGGTGTCCAACGTGGTCGGGCACTTGAGCGACGGCGTGTCTCCGCCGGTGCTGGAACGCGCGTTCGAGTACTGGCGCAACGTCGATAAGAACGTCGGCGACCGGATCGCCAACAGCTTCAGATAGCACTGGAGTGTTGAGCGCTCATTCTCACCGGTGGCAAGGAATTCGTGACGCCAGAATGAATGAATTGAAGAAGAGACTCGACTCGCAGGAAGTAGTGACCCCCGTGCCGCCCAGCCAAGGCTGCCGGGAGAGGGGGGGCCCAGACGCCGGAACGGCCCAGAAACGCCCGCGCACGGCGGAACATGGGGGGCCGGGCCGGAGCAGCCGGGGCCCGGGCTGGCCGGCGCCACCGGGAAACGGAGGGGCACCACGGCGGGCGGGGCTGCGCAAAGTTCCGTAGAGGAAGGGCAAGTGCCGTCGATGTGGCACTCCAAGGGGACACGGTGCCTCTATGGAAGCTTGACAAGTTTCTGTCGGAGCTCCCTTATGGCGCCCATCGCAAGGCATTCAATGTCCTGAGCCTCTTCGACCCATTTGCTCTGCACGTCACTGGGTGGAGGATGATCTGCAAGCTCCGCGGCGCCCATGAGGTTGTACTGACAGGACTCGGCTTCATGGCCGCCTTGAAGTTCGCCAGGGGTTCACCCCGAAAGTGGGCTTCATGGTGAGCCGCCCATTGCACGAGAACAGCTTGTTGGATCGCTGACTCGACTGCTCGACGGCGTCGTTGTCGGACAACATCGCGCTGCACAAACCAAGCGATCACCACCGAGACCAAGGCTGCAGCACTTCCGGCTGCCGCCACTCCCAGGCTGAGGTTGCCTTCGTCCGCCGTGATGCCGTAGATCACCAGTTCGCACACTACTGGGGGCGGATGCCTTCCTGCGGCCGCTGCAGCATCCCGCTGCCCAGAGCTACGTCTTGAAGACGAGCCCAAGCCTCCCTATCGAGTAAGCCTGCGACCATATTGATCGATTGCGTCGTGCTGCAGGGCCGAGTATCAGCTGAAGCCCCAGCCCCTGTCCCGGACGAATGCCCGAGAATAGGATCTGACGAGCCCTTGCGTTAGCAGCAGCAAGTGATTTTGTGTTCTCGGTCTTCACCCTTCTGCTCAAGAACACTCCACCCTTCGCCCTGATTTTCCTGATGCGCTCCTCGTGGCCCTTGTCCATGATGTCCATTTCGATTTTCAACTCAGGCTCTCGGCGATCTCTCGAAGTTCGTCCGCATCGATCAAAGGCGCTGATCCACACTCTGAGCAGATCTCCACCACTCTTCGTACCAGATGACACCACAATGCGTGCGCCCCCAAGACGTAGAGGCGGGAACACGGGCAGCATCAAGCATTGCTCGAACATTCAAACGATCCCGCGATTCATTCGAGCGAGTGGTGTTGAAACCGTCCCTATCTACCCGGTGCTCAACGAGCCCGCCGGCTGAAGCTTCAACAGCAATAGGAATTTCTCGTGTTCTACGACGGTGGTTGGCTGGTGTCACAACCTCCGGCTCCAGGTCCGCACCATGCTTTGTGTCTGGCATTCCATATATCGTTAGCTCATGAGAATCCGTCTCGTAGACAGCGTCGGGAAGTCAGGGGCCTCCGTCACAAAGCTGTCCGGTTCTTGGGGAGAGATCGAACTTGCGAAGGCTGCCAATGAAATTCGTAAGGGTACTAGTCGATATCGCGCCGTCGTCGAACGCGAATTCGATATAGCGATCGACGACGATGGTGAACTGGTTCTCAGCGAACCCATCACGAAAGTCGCTGAACTGCCTTCGTCAAATGAAGTCCGAAACGTCAACGAGCGAGAGGCTACGAATGCCGCCGTCTTGGCAGCTCGCTCCTGCACTATGTGGTGATTGCGTGTGCCCTCTTTGCGGTAGTGGATCACGGATTGCCTGTTCCGCTCAGGTGGTCGCTCGCAGTGATGGCGATGTTCGTATTGGTCCACTTATTGCTGGACCTTTTGTGGTTCGCAATGCATCGTAATTCGACGGGCATGCGCAAGTCACAAGACCGACCGGGACTGGGCGAAAACCTTCTGATCCCGACCGCTGCAGCAGTGATCGCTCTTGTTACTGATGGGGAAGGACATCACTCTCACCGGGCGAGTTGGTGTTGTTGCCGTTGCCGCTTTCGATTCTCATTGGCATCGCTTCCGTAAGTCTGTACAAGGAGCCACGAGGATCAATAAGAAAGGCGACCGGGTCATCCGAGTTATTGATCAATATTGTTTTCTTTGCCTTTACGTTCGGATTGCTCTGCTTAGCGTTGTCGCTGGCCATAAAACAAACATGACAGAAGAGGTGATGTGCGATGTCAGGCTGGGAGTCGCTCCAAAGTTACGGCGTAATTGCGTATGAGGCAGCAGCGATCGACTTTGTTCGCGATTACGTTGACCGGTCGTCAGTTCTAGGAAGCCATGGGTCCACAGATCCTGAATCGCATCGTGACTATCTATTGCTCTCGTGCGGCGAGGCTGCCGCAGGGACTTCGTTTCTGCTTCCAGATGAAGATTTCTCCGATGCTGGACCTTTCATCGTCGACCTCCGGATCGCGCTTTTGGGTGTGGCGAAAAACAACACTTCAATTCTACTTTTGCGGCTTGCCCATGAATCTCGAAGAGGCATCACTTTGGGATATCGTCATGTTCGGCGGCGATATGAGCAAGATGAGTTACCTGGGTGTGAGCAGCGCAAAACAACTCTATGAATCGATCGACCGGGTTCTGTCTCAACTCCAAGCGGGCTATGCCGAAGCGCAGGAGATGCTTGGATACTCACCGATCACCACCAGGACAGATTGTTGCGCTAGGCGCCTGTTGGGTTGGAAAGGGTGCTTGTATTGCACGAGACGACCCTGCTGAACGTGTCCAGCGATTCATTGAGGGCGTAGTTGCTTAATCCACTCGGCGCATCGCTTGAGACACTCGCCGATCGACGCATCGCCAAGGTCGACCAGGTGGCGGCCCTCACACAATCCATGCTCGAGCAGCACCGGGCCGCGGTGACGTTGGCCGCCTTGGGCCTCCTGCGCCGGGGCGAGGTGCGCGGCCTCAACCGAGAGGATGTCGACTTGCGGCCTGCGGGCCGATCTCGAATGGGTGCGCTTCCACGATCTGGGCCACTTCGCCGCCACTGTGTTCGCCTCCACAGGCGCAAGCACCAAAGAGATCATGAGCCGCGGCGGTTGGATGTCCGTCGCCATGGTGGTGCGATACGAGCACGCATCCGAGGAGCGCGATGCACTGCTCGCTCAGGCTCTCAACGCTTTCATGGGCACAACGTCGTGCCACTCACGCGGGAACTCTCAGGAGATTGCGCACATGCGCCGCGGCAACGAGGGTGAGGTGGATGGTGAGGTACTGGAGCTACCGTCGCTGACCAGCGAAAACGAAGAGGAAAGCTCCGGGGGAGAGACTCGAACTCTCAACCTATCGGAACTAGTTCGCTAAGGCCGCCCGCCACGGGCCCAGGTCCAGGGCCGGATAGCGCTGCTGAGTCTGGTCCAATAGCCGCTCGTTCCAGACTGGATGCCCTGGTGCGGGCCAGCCAAACAGCGCCAGCTCACGGGGCGTCGAGCCCTCCGCAAAGACGGTCCACTCCATCCCCGTCGAGCGGTTTTGCTGGGTGTCGTAGGCGATCCATTCGACCTCAGCGTTCTTGAAGGCGATGGCGACCACGATGCGAGCGCCGGTCCCGGAGCCGAACGGGGCGCCTCGGTGGTAACAGTCGGAGCGGTAGGCCAGGTAGGAACCGCGGATCCCCGGAGCGGGCCGCTCGGCGGCGTAGACCTCCGGGTTCATGTTGGGCATGACGACGCCGTAGGGATTGTCGATGTGGCTGGTGTCGGGAACATTGACGAGTGGGTCGGGTTGTCGGCTTCGGTGACGTCGGAGAGGTAGAGGAATCCCTCCAAGTTCCACCAGGGCGATTCGCTCCCCGCCGGGAGCCAGGAGTGGTTGCGGTCCACATGCATGGGCTGCTCGTAGTTGGTCACGCCGGCATATTTGGCGCTGGCGTGAGCCTGGTAGAGCCGGATGTCGGTGCTGGCGAGTGACCGCTCTGCGAAGTCCACGATGGAGGGATGGACGCAGATCCGATTGAGCGCCCCGCTCCCAGGAAAGGGGAAAGCCGCCATCCACCGCTGCTGCGCAGGGCGGAACCCCGGACCTTCGTCCGGCCACACGAAGATCTCCTCGGGTTCTTTGGGGTGGCCCTGCCACCGTTCGGTCACCCCCTGGGGATCGGCGTGGAGTTCCTCGCCGCTGGGGAAAATCGCGTGCAGGTCGTCGGCGAGGGCATCGATCTCATCAGTGCCAACAAGGCCCTCAAGCAGGACCCAACCGTCCTTGCGCCAAGTTTTGATTTCAGCGTCAGTGGCGAGTCGTGAAGTCACGCTGGCTTCGCTCCTTTCATCACGGCAGAACGTCCGAGATACTGGGCAGTTCATTTGCGTCAGAGTTCAACCACTGACGAAGTGTGGCTGTCGCACGGACGTCATCCTCGTTGTAGTCGAGGATCCACTGCCGGGCCGATCCTTGCAGGATCGGGTCAGAGCTTTCAACCGCCTCGCCATAACGGACCATTGCGAGGTCGCCTCCGACGTCCTCCGATCTCCAAGAGAACCCGGCGAGAGGAGCCACCTCCTTCAACCCCATCGTCCGCTGCCCCGTGACGAGCGAATTTCTTCACAATTGGCAGGAGATCCACCCAACCGTCGGAGCCAACGAACAGCGGACACCTCGTCTTGAAGCCCGGTGCGGTTGGCGATCCTCTTCATCTGGCCCTCTTCTGCGCTCTTGCTGTAGCAGTACGCCCGGAACGTCCCGCCCGATGACTCGGCCGCAATCCGGATCTCCGTGAGCCACGCCCAGAACGTCATGAACGCCTCGACTTCACCGGACTCGAGGTCCAGATTCCACGTCGCGAAGGACTCGTACCTCGCCGTCGATGCGGGGTCTCGAAGGTCGGTTATCAGCGCACCCCAGAGATAACAGCCGTCGAGCGTGTTCTCCATATCGAGATCTACCTCAATGTCCCCTCGTGGAACCTCGATCCTCTCTACCCCACGCCTGCGGTAGGCCCCCGAGGGCCCGAGGCGGGCCCGTGCCGCATCGATCTGGCTCGCCAGATCCGTGATGCCCGCCTCGATCACGCGAAGCGTTGGGCGATCGATGAGCATGGTGTCCCCGACCGCCACGATTCCGTGAGACGACAGGTGTTCCAGCTGTTTCGTGCGCCGCGGGATGACGGTCTGGAGCAGGTCCAGCTGGCTTCGGCCCGCAGCTCTCGCCAGGAGGTCACCCAGATCCACGCCGTCATCCGCGAGCCGCGCGGTCACCCAGTCCATTCGGGCCAAGTCGTCGAGATCGGTGATGCCACTCTGGTGGTAGGTGCGGCGTCTCGCCACGCCGACCTTCGGGATGAGGCTCAGATCATGTGTTACGGCGAGCCGATCGAAACACCAGCCCCGCCACCGGCAAATGTCGCAGTCTGTGACCGCAATCGGCTGGGCGTGGAGCCGGACCGCCGGGTCGACCAGGTGGATCTCCGCCGCAACCTGTACGGCGAGCCGGTGATCGAACTCGAGATCGTAGAGCTCCATCGCGGTCAGCGGCCCTGGTGGCGAATGCTCGAGATACTCGGAGGGAGCAAGACGAGCATCGTCGAGGTCGTACCAGACGACGACACCCTCCGACCCGATAATCCCACCGTAGTTCTGCTCCGGCGATGCCATCCCGACGTTCTCGAGCAGTCGCCGATAGTGCGCCAGCTGTAACAGGTCCGGAAATTTTCCAACGGGCGTCGAAGCGCTCATCGACCTGAGACTCGCTGAGCCACGGCGAAGTGGGCTCGGAGATCAGTGCGACGCCGTCGCCCTTGGCGCACACATCCAGCACCTTGTGGCTCTTGATGTCGACTGGGAGGTACCCACTCCCGACCGCTGAGGTGGCATCACTTGCTTTCAGCAAGAGGTCCGGCTTGCCGACCCGTTGCGCCTGGTCGACAGGGAGGCGACCACCCGCGACGATCGATGCGCCGGAAGCGAGCGCCTCCATCGTGATGCGCTCGTGCTCACCTGGGTCCTCCGGCTCGACCAAGAGGGCATCAGTCGAGCCCAGGACCACCCCAACCGTTCGCATCTCGAACGCGATCCCCCTCTCGGCCGAGTTTCTGCATGAACAACGAGTCGGGGAGCGGCTCGCACGGCCGCAACACATCGAGTTGCACCCTCTCCGGACATCGCTTGGCGAAGTACGCCGCCCCTCAACCGCATGGCTGCAGACATTCGCCCCAGTCAGTCCTTTCTGGCCGCTTTGGTGGGCAGACTATGCAACCGCTGCGACCAGACCAACTGCCCGATTAACCACCATCCGCCGGCGACACCTGACCCTCCAACGCCTTCACCAACAACCGCCGGAACTCAGCACGCTCCGACACGCTGAGCCCACCGAGGATCTCGTCCTCGATACTCCCCTGCGCCACCTCCGCCTGCTCCAGCGCCTCCAGCCCGGCGTCCGTGATGTCGACGATGTGACGCCGCCGGTCGGCCGGATCACGACGCCGCTCCACGTACTCCAGGTCCTCGAGGTCGTTGAGCACCAGCACGCCGGTGTTGGAGTCCATGGACAACCGCTCGGTCATCGTCTGCTGCGACGCCGCAGGGTGATCCCGCAAGTAGGCGAGCGTCGACCATGTTCCGCAGGTTCATTCCCACCAGGTCGACCGAGCTCCGGAGAAAGACGGCCCGGGCCAGCCGGGTCAGGAGGACGATCGTCCCCGTCGCCGGCCGAGCGTCAGCCCGGGCGTTCACGCCGCCGTCACCCGACCCGCGCTGAACGGTCACATCCATCACCCCTCTATGATAGTCCCGAAATCATGACTATCCCCGCCATGAGGACCATTTCCCCGACCGCGAGCCCCGCCGGCGACCGCCGGCGCTGGATAGCCCTGGTGGTCGTCTGCCTCGCCATGTTCATGAACGCACTCGACGGCTCCATCGTCAACGTGGCGCTCCCGGACATCCAGCGCAGCCTGCACTTCAGCCAGCCCGACCTGACCTGGGTGGTCGACGCCTACCTCATCTCCTTCGGCAGCTTCCTCCTCATGGCCGGGCGCCTCGGCGACCTCATCGGCCGCAAGAAGGTGTTCCTCTCCGGCGTGACCCTGTTCACCCTGGCCTCCATCGCCTGCGGTGCGGCCAACAGCCAGGCCATGCTCGTCGCGGCACGCTTCGTCCAGGGCATGGGCGGGGCGCTGTCGTCCTCGGTGATCGTCGCCATCATCGTCACGGAGTTCCCCAGCCCGGTGGAACGGGGCAAGGCGATGAGCGCCTACGTGTTCGTCGCCGTCGGCGGCGGCTCCATCGGGCTCCTCGCCGGCGGCGTGCTGACGCAACTCCTGAGCTGGCACTGGATCTTCTTTGTGAATGTGCCTGTCGGCGTCGCCACGCTGATCCTCGGTCGCACTCCTCATTGTGGAGAACGTCGGCCTGGGCATCAAACAAGGCGTTGACTGGGTCGGGTCGGTGCTGGTCACCCTCTCCGTCATGGTGGCGATCTACGGCGTCGTCACGGCATCCCGCGTCGGCTGGGGCTCGTCCAACACCCTCGCCTACCTCGGCCTCGCGGTCGGCACTCTTCGTCGCCTTCATCGTCCTCGAGTCGCGGCTCTCCAATCCGATCATGCCGTTACGCATCCTGAAGCTGCGCACGCTGACCGGCTCGAGCGTAATCCGAGGCTGCATCATCACCGGTATGTTCGCGACGTTCTTCATCGGCGCTCTCTATTTCGAGCACGTCCTGAACTACAGCCCGGTGAAGACGGGAGTGGCCTTCCTCCCCAGGCAGCCGTGATGGCGATTATGTCGGCCAACGTAACGGCGCGTCTGGTCAATCGCTTTGGCCCCAAACCGGTGATGTACCCGGCGATGGTGATGGCCGCAGGCGGGCCTTCTCCTCTTTGCTTCTGCCGGCCAACACGGGCAGTACTTCCCGCGGATCTTCATCGCCATGCTGATGCTGGGCCTCGGTGCTGGTGCGTCGTTCATGCCGCTGCTGCAGATCGGGATGTCGGAGATCCCCAACGAAGACGCCGGACTGGGCTCGGGCGTGGTCAACGTCTCCCAGCAAATGGCCGGAGCGATCGGCCTGGCGGTGCTCAGCACGGTTGCCACGAACCGGACCCGGTCCCTGGTCGCGAGCGGCCACGGTCTTGTGCACTCTTTGACGCTCGGCTACCAGTTGGCGCTCTACGTCGCGGCCGGCTGCGTCTTGCTCGGTCTGGTCCTGGCACCGATCCTCTTGCGGACCACGGAATCACCCGAAGAGGCAGCGGCGCACATCGCCGAGAACATGCAGAATCCAGAGACCTACGAGCACCTTGTCCTGTAAAGACTAGGCGTCTTCCGGCACACGGCTGCCTTCCAACTTTGAAGAGTTCCGAGTCAAGTTCTCGATTCGTATCCCCAAATCAGACGGGTCGTGCGGCGTGCCTCCTCATATGGGGGTGTCGATTAACCCGACCCCTGCGTGCTGGCAACAGCCGGCAACTTTCTCGTCCACCGCATTATGACGCCGGATCAACGGTGGAAAGCCAATCACCCACCGAATCGACCTATTGCGCTGTCATACGCACCATGCGAGATTGGACACAGCAGGTGACACAGCCATGGAAGGGTCAGAAGTGACGTGAGCACTCAACCAGGATTACCGAACACTTTTGACCCCGTCTATTTCCAGGACTCACCGTGGTCCGATCGCGTCGACGATTGGGTGGAAGCAGCGAATCAATTCGATTTCGCTACGGGCAATCGGCACGTCGTCCAGAAGGCGATGGCCGACGATGAGTCCGGTCTGCGGGTCGTTATTAACATCGGCACACGAGCAATCCTGGGGTTATTGCCCAAGGGCCGCTATTTGAATCTGTACGAACGACCGGAGATTGGCGGTAGCCGAAAGGCTGTGTCGGAGGAGCGAAAGAGGGTCGACAGCTCACTCGGACTCGACGGCCAACATGTCTATTTTGGTGCGGTCGCGCTCGGTGGTGTCGGCGTTCGCTTCTATGGGGAATACTGCATGGTGCTAAACTCGAGAACATCGACGACAATCCTCAGCTGTTCGACCGCGAAACTTGATGACATCCTGCTGGAGCCGATCGGCGACCTGGACGATCCGGCAAATTGTTATTGACCGCCTGCGAGGGACATGGAAAGACGATGTCCAGTCGATGGTACTTATGAAGGTGCTGCCCGAATTGGTCCATCAACGCCGCCTCGTCACCACAGGAACGGTCTCGGAGGTGGTTCTAAAGGACCAGGAGTTCATCGAAGTCCATCTGCGGCCAAGCCAGGAGGGGCTTGTAACCGGCGAAACCAGATCGTTCGGACCCGAGGATATTGACGAGATCGTAGAGTGCCCGACGAAGTCGCAGTCGCAACACGGCTGCGCGAAGCGCGAAGCTGACGGCCTGCGGTTGTCGGATATCGAACATGAATGGCTTCTCCGCCGAGAATGCGTCTCGAGAGCTATTAGCAAGGCCGGGCTACCCACCCGGGTGGTCACCCAGCACGGACGCGGATACCAGTGGAAATGACCGCGGCAACGGGCGACGTCTTCGCATGGTATGTGGATGCATGGGCGGTCCACGACGGTCGAATATTCGCCTCTCGCCGGCCGCCCGACTCGATCGAGGCGGAATCGACCATATTCATGTCCGTTCCCGATTTCAGTCTGTGCCCATCGGCCGCATATCGACGGCCCTTCGGGCGACTCGCAGCGGATTTCAAGACGGACTGAGAGACGCAAACGGCGCTGAGATCCCCTTTGACTCCATGCTCTTGTGCAGCACTACGTGAACCTGACCAAGCGTGGTTATCTCGCCGCCGGACTTGGCCCTGGGGTCCCCTGGTGCGACGTCGGGGCCGGGACCCGCACCGCGCCCCGAATCCGGTAGTGGTCCGGGCGCCGCCTATCTCGAACGACAAGTCGAGATCGACGCCGTTTGGATGGAAGAGCCATTTCTCATACTGCCGGGCGAAACGCCGAATCATCTGGTCGAGGCTGTTGGAGCTGTTGCCCTGGCGACGCTCCTCGAGTGGGACACATCGCTGGAGAGCCAACAACCGGACGTTGTGCGAGCGCTGCTGAGTTGGAATTCTGCGCTTGCCCGATCGGGAACTCTTAGGTGTGGACCCGTACAACTTTTGGCACCTCGGAGGGCTCGCCTCGTTCGCCGAGGACAATGATGCCCACCACCTTGCACAGACCTACCGCAGCGTGGAGAGCGACTTGCCCCTGAGTTGGTCACTCCTCGGCCACGAGCTACTAGCAGCGGACTGGACTCGTGGGCATTTAGCGATTGCGCCCCTGCCCCTGTTATCGCGCTGGGATCCTCGGTTCCGCCGCTTGGTCGACCTGCATACGTTGCCCTTTGTTGATAAGCGCTTCTGGTCTCCAACCGAGGAGGACTTTGGACGTGGCGCCCCTCACCTTGGTCTCCATGATACGAAGAGGTTCACGGTTCAGCACGATGCCCGGTGAACGACCGGCAGCAGACCGCGTTCTTCCAAGAGACGATCCAGGGACTCCGCTTGGAAGCGCTGCCTGACGCTGCTGAGCGGGCACTGGAGCGTTTTATCGACCACTGCCTCGATGGTTCGCCGACACCAACCGGACCTGGCCCGGCGATCAATGCTGACATAGCTAGCCCGGAAGTAGGGGATCTCCACCTCCGGTGAACCCCACGAGCAGGCAGACTTTGATGCTTTCGATTCGGATCAGTCGGTTCAAAGACGCTTTGAAGGCCCGCCACCCATGGACTTCGCATGACGACCGCACTCCGGTGGTTCACCGCCATCGTCGGACTAGGCCTCTTGATCGCAGGTGCGGCGGGGGCCGCCAAGAACTGGACGACCGAGGCTCTCAGTCTCGTCTTTGCCTTCGGTTTTGCGTGCCTCCTTCTTGCACTCGTCGCGGACCGAATCGTCGGCATAATCTTCGAACGCGGGGAGGACGGATCGACAAAGATCAAATTTGGATCTTACCCAAACGGTACTAACGGAACTGAAGGAGACCGGTCTTTCCGGGGTGGCCGCAACATACGCATTCGTTCACAATCAGCTCGCCGATGATGCTGGATCGAGAGATGTAAAAGTTCGTCTCCAAGATGCGCTGGTCGATCTCGTTCGGCAAAACGCGTTCAACGAACACATCGATGCACAACGGATACAGACTGCTCTTGCGAATGGGCCAGCCGAGCGAGTACTCGCCTTTGGCTTATTGCAAAGCGACCCCTCGTTGGCAACGGTGCCGATTCTAACACAGGGAATCGCGGACTCGCTGTCGGCCAATGAGCAGTACCACGCGCTCCTCGCAGCTAAGGCACGCTGGCCTACCCTCTCGCCGCACGAAGAGGCCGAGCTCCGTGGCGTGATCACAGAAGCACCACATATTGAAGATGACAGTGATCGTCGTTCAGTCATCGACAGCATTCTCAAGATGGCCTGAGCCGGTCGTCCCCTGCAAATAGCTTTAGGTCAATGACGAACTGACAGGAGACATAGCGCAGTCGTTGAGAGCGACCGCGCGATCCCCCGAACCTTCGTACGTCATCTGGATGAGGCTTCCGTTAGAACAGAGCCGGTGGCTGACCGGCCGTCAGCCACGAGAGGTAATGATCCACGGTGGAATATTCCGTAGTGGCTCCTGGGCCGTCTAGACCGTTTTACTCAGTGGCGTTCTGCCAGTTCAGGTGTGGTTTGCTGTCTACTGACTGCGACGCCCGTCTGCAGAGATTTTCCCGAAAGATTGCCAAAAGGATTGCCAACAAACCTTCAGAAACGATTCAGAAGTTCGCCTGCTGCCAGCACGTACTAGTTGGGTGCGGCGGTCACTTCGACACCCGTTTGAAGTGCCTAACACAGCAACTGCGATAGATCCGAGCCACGCCGGCTCCGAGCCGAGGTCCGCGAACCTATTCGATTTCCATAGGAGTGAGCTCTGCACAGACGCAAATTCGCTCCGTTCTAGACCATCGGCATTTGCACCGAGTCTCAGAGCTACGTCGATCCATTGGCCGTCCAGCGCTCTCGCCTCGAGATCCCTAAGACAGAGGGCGGCTTGAGTTCCATCGAATGAACCAAATTCGTCCTCTTCGATTCCAAGTGACACGAGCAAGAGGCCTGCATCGACACGTACCCTGTCGCGGCTTACATCGGTCGTATGGCTTAATGCGTCTTCGTAAGCACTGCGTGCTTCTCGATAGCGACCTTGCCGCCACAGGATCCATCCCTGCTTCTCGTACGAGGCTCGCCTCAGGACGCTGAGGCTACCGCCTGGGGGCATCTTGCTGACCGCGTCGCTCGATCTCATCACCAGCAGTCGCGTACTCCCTGGAATATTCCCAAAGCCGCTGTCCGAATAGCCCTGTGCGAATGCCTGCATTGCCATCGGAGCCAAAAGCATCGCTGTCGTATTAAGTTCGCCGTTCATCGTTGCAGCAAGACTGGCGCGGGCTCGCCACAGCTGAGCGCTGGAGGCAACTTCACGAAGCGGATCCCCAGGCCCGGAATCGGCGGTCACCTTCGTGTCCATAGCATTTACGAATGCCACTTGACATACAGCACCGAGGCCGACAGGGTCTCCTATTCGGCCTTCCTCCCATGCTGCCCAGACCTTCATTGCGAGTCGATGAACCCCCACGGCATCTTTTGCAAACCGCAGCCTGTTTATTTCGTCGAGATGCTCTCGAGGATCCAGCCCCAGTGAGCCACTCGGCTTAGATCCCCGTGGGTTGCCAAGGCACCACAGACCACACCGATGATGCCGCGTCTCGAACCCAGACCGAGTCCATCAATCCGTGTGGAACTCGAGGGCGAAGACCTAAGGCCAGCAGATACACACCGAACAGAGCGAGGGCGACCGCCCCCGCCACAACCAACGCCATCATGCAGCTTCAGCGGAGGAGCTAGCTGACCTTGAGCACGACCACCGGATCTCACCGTCGCAGTCGTTGCAAACGTAGCGAAGACGCCCAGGTGGCATTCGCGCCTTTTTGTGGCGCGGCCCGCAAGCACAGAACCCCGTGACCGGAAGAGGGAGGGTAACCAAGTCGTCATAGCAGCGCTCCGGAGAGGCACCGAGGGTCAGAGCGGTAGCACGCCAATGAGGTCCGTGTCCCGCCTCGCTCCGACGAGGGTGTGAGCAACTTCGTGAAGGATGGTGTCGAGCCCTTTTTCACGATTCGCCGGAAGCTCGAAGAGAGGTCGCGACAGGGTGATGCGTCGCGTGCTGCGATGGCAACATCCACCCGGCGGAGCGCACGGTCCCAACCGAAGGTCCAGCCCCGCTCGGCCAGCCCGTGCTCCTCGAGCGCCCAGCGTGCAAGGTCCTCGATGTCGACCAGGGTGAGTTCCGAGCCGCCGAGCTTTTCGGTGCCGCTCACGATCCCACCGCGCCGATCACGATACGCACCGAGCGGGCCGCCGCGTCGGGCACTGCGGTCGTCTGGCCGAGGCCGACGGAGTGGGTTTGGCCCTGGGGGATGCCCTCGGCCACGAGCGCCGCGCACACGGCGTCGGCGCGTGCGGCGCTGAGGGTCTGATCCTCGGCCAGAACGGCCGGAGTTCGAGCCGCCGGTGCCGTCTGCGCTGCCCTCGCACGTGAGGGGCTGGCCGGATAGCGCGCCTCGATGTCGGCGGCCACCGAGTCGAGGGCGGAGAGACCGGGCGGGGAGATGCTCGAGTTGCCCACGGCGAAGAACGTGTCGGGCAGGCTGAAGGTGGGCCGCTCCTGCTCGGGCTGGGTGGGGTCACCGCATTTGGAATCGGTGGCAGGGCGAGGCGAACCCCGGCCACGAGCCAACGCTCGGTCCAGGTCGAAAGCGTCCCCCCGCACCCGGCGATAAGCGTGGAGAACAGTTGGCGCAGACCATTGTCGTGGCGGGATCCGCACTGGCGGGCACCACCATGTGGACCCGCCAGTCCGCGCATTGCCCTGGGCCGGGGAAGGCACCCTCGGCGACGGCTTGGTGGGCCAGTGACCCACGACGGTCCGGGTCGGCCAGGTTCGCGGCCGTGAGGTTCTGGGGGATCGTCGCATCCCCGAGCGTGTTGACAAACACGCTCACCGACCCGCTGCGCTTGGCCGGCGACTCGGCGAGATAGCCCGAGAGCTGGGAGAAGGTCGCATAGAGGTCGACCTCGGCCGGGTGGGCCCGCTGGCGAAGGTGTCGGTCACCCGCTGGATGGTGGTGCTTTGGCGCTGGC
This sequence comes from uncultured Acidimicrobiaceae bacterium, assembly GCA_963744225.1. GTDB lineage: Bacteria > Actinomycetota > Acidimicrobiia > Acidimicrobiales > RAAP-2 > Bog-473. The sequence continues at coordinate 1,115,532 of CAVUSV010000004.1, read as the reverse complement.
GGTCCTGGTTGCAGCTGATGGGGTCGGTCCTCGGCCGGGCAGCCGAGCCCGACGTCGAGGGCGGGCGCCGCGCTCTGATCGGCGATGGCGCTCACGATGAGGTCACCTCCCGTCGCCTCGGCATGGCCGAGCTCACCGGCGAGGTCAGCCTCGACGCTGGCCGCCGGGCTGCGGGCCTCCACCGCGAGCACGGTGACGTTGTTGTCAGGGTGCTGGTGCGAGATGACGACCGCCGCCGTCGTGGCGATGGCGATCGCCGCATGGCGAGTGCGCCCACCTTGATCAGGCGGAGGCGGAGGCGGGGGGACATGTGTGGCTCCTTTGCTTTTGCCGTTGGGCTCTTTCGACCCTGAGGGGTCACCCGCTCACGGCGCTGTTGGTCGAGTTCGTGACAGACCAGTTGGCACCTGTCGCATCGACGAAGACCCGGGCGAGGGCTCGGGCCAGATCCCCTAGGGCGTTGGGGTCGACGGTGAGCTCTGGGGCTCGCTGTCGCCCCCGAAGGTGGTGTCGCTGTGGGCGCCCGAGCCGGGCACCACGTCGAGGACGAACCAGCGGGTCTCGGAGCGGTGCGCGCCCGCCGTCGCCGGGGCGGGGACGCGCCCGCCCGGTATCGCCTGGTCCACGCGGCCGGATCCGCGGTGACGATGACGATGGCGCGGTCTTGGTGCGGCGCCGGGGCGCCGAGCGCGACGGGACCGCTCGGGGCCGCCGTCGTGAGGAGGTCGGGCTCGACCAGTTGCTCGCTGCAGCGCGGTCTCGTCGGCGAGCACCGGCGACCCCGGCGCGGCCGGGGCGAAACCCAGCCGGTCGGCGCGCAGCGCGTAGGTGACGAGGTAATGCAGGGCGACGGGGCCTCGGACTCGAAGGCCGAGACGAAGGCGGGATCGGTGAGGACGTCGGGGTCGAGCACCCACTCGGTCAGCAGCGGCTGGGTGCGCCGGGCGTCGCCGAGGGGCGGGGGCAAGGTGAAGCTGCCCGGCCCGTGTCCGCCCCCGGAGTCGGACTCGGGGTCGGGCTCGAGGCCGGGGCCGGATGGGCGCCGAGACCCTCGGCGCGACCGTCGGTGTGTGCGCCCCAGACGAGGCCGGCGCGCCTGGGCCCCGGGTGGTGGTGGTGGTGGTGCGCCAGGCGATGAGGAGGACGCCGACGCCGAGGCCGGCGCCGACCCACGGCAGCGCGACGAACCCCCCGTCCCGGCCGAGGGGACCGAGGGGGCACCCGCGGTGTCGGTGGGGCTGGGCGGGCGGCCTTGCCCGGCGATCCGTGCACGCGGCGCAGGGCGCGAGCCCGCAGCTTCGACCTCGCGCCGCTCGACGCGCGGCGAGACCGGACGGGCCCCGGGCACTGCGGGAACGAGAGGGGTTCCCCGAGCACCCGGGGGGCACCCGGCCCCGGGTCCTCCGCAGCGGGTGGGCCCGCGGCGGGGCCGGGCCCGGATGGGACCCGGCCCCGCGGTGTGATCCCGGGCCCTTCGGCGCCAGGCCGGGTGCACCTTGACGGGTCGCCGGTGCCCATCAGGCGGCCTCCTCCTTGTCGCCGAAGATGTCGAAGACGCCCTGGGGGTCAGGCTGCTGATCCCGGGCCTCGTCTTCTGCTTCGTCACCGCGCGCGCTCCCTCCGCGCTCGAGTAGGGAAACTCGAGGTGGGCCAGCGTGCCGACAGGGTGCGTCTTCGAGCCAGGCGATGGCCTGGGCCACGAGGGAGGGCGGAGCCATCTCGGGCAGCGCCGCCTCACCGAGGTGGACCCCCGCCGCCTCGTTGAAGGCGCGCAGGTAGTGGTCCTTGAAACTGCGGCGCGCGTGGTGCACCTGGACCCAGTAGTCGCTCACGAGGCCCTGGAGCGCCTGGCGCAGCGCCCCCTCCGCCGAGACCAGGGTCTGCTGGGCGCTCACGAAGGGCTTGGTCGCCTTGCGCACGCGCGTAGACGAGTTGCTCGAGGCGGCGCCCTCGGTCGCGCAGCTCGTCGGCCGCCTCGTTGTGCCCGGCCATGGAAAGCCCCACCGCCGCTGCCGACAACATCAATTGCAGGCCACCAGGCCGATCGTTGGGATCGTGATGTGCTCGATCTCGAAATACGAGGAGCGGACCTTGGCCACGCCCACGATGCCGATGAAGAGGGCGGGCACCTCGAAGCAGAGCTCGACCAGCTTGGCCGGGCTGCGCCCCTTGGCCCGCAGGGGCTGCTCGAGTAGGTGAGCGAGGTTGTCGCCGATCCGGTGGGCCAGCGCCACCAGGCCGGTTCCGACGAGGCCCGCCAGCAACAGGACCAGAAACTCCTGCTCGCGGATCGACTGGAAGGCCCGGGCCGACAGGGCGAACTCGGCACCGGCGATAATGCCCAGCAGCACCCAGACGAGCGCCGGCGAGAGGTCGCGGCGCCAGCCATAGCGCAGCGCAGGGCCTCGCTCGGGCTCGATTGGCTTGTCGCGCATCTGCCGCGCTCCGGGGCCTCCCCCCTCCCCAGCGCCGCCGAAGTCGTCGCCAACCTCGGGACCGGCGTCGCCCGACGCCTCAGCGCGGATCAGGTCCAGGGGCCGGTCGAACAGCTCGACGATGCGCTGGAGGAAGTTGCGGTGCCCTTCCTTGGCGTCGACCACCTCGGCCTCCGCGTCGTCCTTGACTTTGGCGAGCGGGGCGAGCACGTTGCTCGCGTCGGTGACCTTCTGGTTCGCCACGCCGATGGCCTCGAAGTGGCGCATCTCGGTCAGGCGCCCGATCAACCCGACCTCGTCGGCCAGGCGCTTGGCGACGACGGCCTCGCTCGCTTGGGCGCTCAGCCCGTGCGCCTTGGCCGCAGCTCCGTCGGCCGCGCCTTGGCTCTTGAGCTGCTCGTGAGGGGTTGCCGTGATCGGCGGCCCCTCGCTGACATCAACCTTGAACTGTTTCATTGGTGTTCCTTTCTGTGTCCTTGCCTTCTGGTGGGCCGGGGTTCATTCGTGACGGGGTGGTCCCCGCCGGCCACGAGGGACGTGCGCCTCGGGCCGACGGGGACCCGGCTCCTCAGCGGCGCCGCCCGCCGCCCTGGCCCGACTGGCCGAGCGACGCGCCGTGATGGGGATTGGAGCCGTGCTTGAAGCCCTTTGCACCCTTGGCCCGCTGCTTCTCGCGCCGGGCCTTGGACTGCTGGGCCTTCTGACTGGCCGCCTGCTTGGCGGCGTTTATGTGCTTGACGCCCATAGGCATTGGACCTTTCTGCTCGGGGGGCGGCACTTCCGCCCCGCACCCACTACGGCGCAGCGCGACCGCCTTGTGACGGCTTAGGCGGCGCGGCGGAACCATTCCTCGAGCTCGACCACGGTCAAGGTCCTCGGGCGAACCCGCGCCGACTGGTGCTGCTCAGCTAGCCAGTGGTGGAGCTGGCAGATGGTCTCGGTCCCGACTCCGACGAAGCCGACCACCTGGGCGTCGGTTGCGCCCGCTGCCAGGTACACCTGGAACGAACCGACTACCCGCGCTCCGTCCTCGCCAATCTGAAGGGACGCGGTCGGCCAGCGGTAGTCCTCGTGCCAGCGGTTCAGCCACCCGATCACCAGGGGGAACTCGTCGGGCTCGTAGGCGATCGACGACGAACCGCGAATGACCAAAAGGTCCTGGTCCTCACCCTCGACGCGTATACGTGACGATGGCTTTAACTTCGTCGTCGACGCGGAAGGGCGCGACGAGGATGTCCCTCGGCTCCTGCATCCAATGGATTTCCAGTGTCGTCAGCGCCTCTGCGACCCTGGCTAGCTCGAGGGGGGCAGGCTGTTCGCTCTTCATAGGAACCTCGCTTCTAAAGATGGGCGCGACCTGCGCCCTCGGCCTCGCACGTCGCAAAGCGCACGAGTCGTGACGTGGTCGGCTGTCGTCCGGACCCTGGTGAGCCAGCAAGGCTCAGGCGGCGTCGTCGAAGTCGCTGTGCTCGAGGTGGGCGCGCATTCGCGAGAGCAGGGCCCTCACGTTGTCGTGGCTCAGGCCGCAGGCCTCGGCGATCGTCCTGAGCTCACCGTGCGCGGCGAGGCTGTCCCAGAGCTCAGGGTGCACTTCGAGGCTCGGCGACGAAGCGCCGCTGGGCTTCCGAACGCAGCGTCTTGCGCAGGTAGACGAAGAGCCGCTTGGCCTCGAGCGAGGCGATCACGGCCTCGGCGGGGTCCTCGGGAGGCGTCGACCGCCCCGGCCAGGGCCGCTCGTTCATTTGGGCCGCCCCGAGGACGTAGAGACCTCCCTCCTCGCGGTCATCGTCCGAGTTCGCAGAACGCCGGCCGATAGCCGAGGCCGGCACCTCGCGACGGTTGCTGGCACGGCCGTCGGAGCGCTGTCCGCATGTGGCGGGCCAACTCGAAGGCCAGGCGGGCGAAGATCGCCCGCTGCTCGGACTCATCGCCAGGCTCGGCCCGACCCACGAGGCGCCAGTCGCGCCGGACCACTCCGAGAACGAAGCTGGCCGCCACCGTGTCGGGGCTTTCTAGGTCCCGGCGTCCGGCATCCTCGTTGATCCCCTCGGCCGTGCTGACGAGGTGGTTGTGCAGCCACTCCGCCTTGCCGCCGAGATCAGAGAGCACGGCGGGGAAGCGCTCGGCGAGCACCGCCGAGGCGGTCGCCGTCCACTCCTCGAGCGGGTACACCGAAGTGCCGCCTTGGTTTCGTGGCTCGATCATCTCCGTCGCTCCTTCCAGGTGCCCGGGGGATCCGGGCCCTGGTCAGAGGTCTGAACGCGTGCCGTGCGGAGCGAGGGACGGGTGCTGCGCGTGGCTAAGGGGGCTTTTGGCCTGGGTGGAAGCCGTGACAGAGCCGTGGCACGATGGGCCGAGGAGGCAGGTGTGGCGGGCGACGATCAGGCGGATGGCGGCCTCGGAGCCGATGACGAACTGGAGGCGATCTCCCGGCGTGCCCAGCGCATCGGGAAGGATCTGGCCGAGGTGGCGTTCTCGGGCAACCCGAGCGCGCTGGCCCGGGGCGTGGTGGGTTCCCAAGATCGCAACGCCCGCTCGAAGGTGCTGTCCTGGGTGGCACTGGATCGGCCGGGCTCCGTGGTAAGAGCCCCGAGCCCATCTGACTCCAGGGCCCGAACCCTCCTGGAGCCTCGTGCACTCCCATCTGGACGAGTCCCGGGCCGCTGAACTCCAAGCCATCTGGAATGAGCGTCGCCACCTAGGGCGGAAGCGTCATCGGGAGGGGAACCGCAGGCAGTCCGCTGATCGAGCCCCGGTGCGGCTGGACCGTGAACCGTTTGCTTTTGTCCGACGGCTGAACGTCGGTCCCATGCGGGTTGACGAGCTCGACCCCCTCGAGCATTTTGACCTCGGCAGCCCTATGACAGACGGCGAACTGCCGCCCTACGTCGCCCGCGAGGCCGATCTGTCTCTGGACGAGCGTCTCGAAATTGCCTTTGACGCCGATGAGGCGGATTGGCGTAACCGCTTGATCGTGGTGGCGGGCCCACCCAAGTCCGGCAAGACCCGCTCAATGCTTAATCGCCTCAAAGCCAGTGAGTGGAAGGGTTGCCCCGTCATAGTTCTCTCGCTAGGCGCGCGCCTGCGAGAGCTCGCCAATGCGCTCGACCTCTTCGAAGACCGATCACTCCGAACCTCGGAGCGCGTAGTGATCGTTTCGTAGACGATCTTCAGGATCGCGTCATAGAGTCCGAATCTGGGCCCGAACCCGAGCCGCTGGGGACGTGGATCAGAGCAATCCTTTGTCGATCCGTTCGCCCGCTCCTCATTGCCACCGCACACGACGAACTCCTTGTAAACGACAAATCATCCGACATGCAGCGCTTTGACACCGATGAGCGCAAGTTGCTCAAGTCGTGTGCGGGGGTGCGCTACGCGATTCGGTTCAGCGAGACCGATTGGCGACTCGCCGTTGCGACCTTCCCTTTGCTCGAGCTCGCCGATCGACAGGATGAGGCGGTTCGCAACGTCGCCGAGCTTTTCGCTGCCGTGCCTGCCTTGATGGAACGTTTCGACAAGGCGCGGATCACCCGGGATCCCGTCCGCCGGGCGTTCGCTGCTGCGATAATCGACGCGGCCGCCGTATCGCCCGCTGGGTGCAATAGCGACCTGTTGCGACGGCTTACTGAGGCACACCTTGCGCGCGATGCACCGAACTACGTCGGATTAGAACCTGTCAAATTCGATAGTGCCTTCGATTGGGGGCGTGAACCAGTGGGGGCAGTCTGGGCCGTGATCAATCGAGTCCCTGGCGAAGCAGACCAATGGAAGTTGCTCGATGCCCTAAGTTCGCAACTGCTTCAGGATTGGAATCTCGATGAGGCAATCGAAGCCTGCCTCGGAGATCAGGAAATGATCCACGCCGGGCTTCTCGCGTGCCGACGCGATAGATGGAATGAAGCGGCCGATCTGTGGCGACGTGGTGTGCGATTGGGTCACGCCTCGGTGATGTTCTACCTCGGCACGCTTCTATTCGAGATGGATCAGGTTGAAGAGGCAGAGATTTTGCTTTCGCAGTCGGCCAAAGGCGGCGAAGTAGCAGCCATGACCAATCTGGGAAGGCAACTAAAGCGACAGCGTCGCTTCAAAGAAGCAGAACGGTGGTATCGCCGAGCAGCAAAAAAGGGGCATGTTTCGGCGATCTATAACCTCGGAATATTGTTCGACGAACTTGGCAAAGTCGGAAAGGCTCGGCGTTGCTTTGTTCGGGCGGGAGAGGCCGGCCACTCCGGAGCCATTTTCAACCTCGGTGTTCTCGAAAGTGAGCAAGGACGATTTGCGGCAGCCGAACATTGCTGGCGATTCCTGGCTGAGAGGGGTGACGTCCAGGCGATGTCATGCCTGGGAATGTTGTATTCCGAGCGATTCGAAGCCCAAGAGGCCGAGGAGTGGTATGGAAAAGCAATTGAAGGCGGAGATCAGGTGGCAATGAGCAACTTGGGCGTCTTGCTACTTCGAGAGGGACGACCCAAGGAGGCCGAGGACTGGTTCAAGAGCAGTGCGGAGCTAGGTGATGAGATGGGAACAAGCCATTGGGGCGAACTGCTCTGCACACAAGGCCGAGCTGCCGAGGTGGAGACTTGGTACCGCGAAGCAGCTAGCGATGGAAATCTCTATGCGATGTTCTACTTGGGTGTACTGCTCGACGAAGAAGGTCGGGCTGATGAAGCCGAGGACGCCTGGCGGCAGGCGGCAGAGGCCGGACTTGAGGATGCGATGGTGAACCTGGCTGTTCATCTGAAGGAGCGGGGCCAGCTCAAGGAATCCGAGAAGTGGTTCCAGAGACTGCGGGCCACGGTGGCAACGTAAAGGTGGTTAGGGCCATTTCGTCTTTGTCTGCTTCAGCTGGAGAATAGGCAACTACGCCTGCCGAGTCTGAGATCGTTGTCGGCTCAGAAGGACCAGCGTTCCGCACGCTCGACGGCTATACAAACATCTGTAGTGGCTCCTGGGCCGTCTAGACCGTTTTGACCAGTGACATTCCCCCAGGTCGAATGTGGTTTGGTTTCTACTGACTGCGATACCCGTCTGCACAGTTTTTCCCGAAGGATTGCCAAAAGGATTGCCGACAAGCCTTCAGAAACGTGTCAAAGGTCACCCCTCCGCTCTCCACTCGGCGCCGCTTGACCGATTAGCTGAGCTGAATTGCGCCGACTGGTCGGGAAGGCCTTCCGGGTATGTCTTCTTCGTGGGCCGTCTGGGTGCAAACCAGCAAAGTCGTCGTGACGGAGAACCATTCCGCAGCCTCAGCAAAGTTACGGACTCGATCCAACGCGACCATCAATAATGTCGGGACAATTTCATCCAATTCAGCAAGAACGCTTGCTCGGATCAATCCGTTTGGGGATGTTTTTGGGGGCAAATCAAGGGCCGAAAATCGAGTCGCCCGGGAGCCAAGTCCTGTTGGAGGTCGCCCGACCCCCGGTTGCTCACTACGACCCTCGCGATCAGTCAGGAAGCTACGAAGGCCGCTGCAGGGACTCCACCATCCGTATGACGGCCGGCGATTCCACACCGTCCCGACCAGGCCAACGACATCTACCGAGGATGTTAGGTCGAACACGTTCAGTAGTACGGAGATAGCGTCATAAGCACTTCTCGGCCGAGAGTAAGGGTGAATATGCGCATAGGCGACCTATTTCGAGACCCTTCTCCGAAGGTCCCCAATCAGCCGATAGTGGACGGGCTGCCGAACTTCCATTCTGTGACCCTCCACAAAGGGGTGAGCGCTCCCTTCGGATCGGGCATTAACGCGATCAGCTGGGTCTCGACGTCGGCGGGGCGTCGGCGGCCCGCCGTGCTCATCCGCAGCAGCCCGCACAAGGCGGGATTGGCCATCACGCCGTGGGAGGATACGTTCGAGCCCGACCGTGGCCATGTCCGCTACTTCGGCGATAACAAGGCAAACAAGCATGGACCCGCCGAAGCCAGCATCGGGAATAGAGAGTTACTCCGTCTGATAGAGCAGCACCGATCGCCGGAGAAATCTGTGCGGATGTCAGCCGCACCCCTGCTGTTCTTTCAGACCGTCCCATACGCTGGCAAACAAAAGGGACACGTGCGATTTCAGGGAATTGGATTGTTGACTTCCGCTGAGTTGGTCACTCAGGTGGACCGAACTAGTGGAACCCCTTTCTCGAACTACGTCTACGACTGCCTTGTCGTGTCTCTTGCCACGGAGAACGAGGATTTCGATTGGCAATGGATCAACGAGCGTCGTGATCCCGTAGAGGATGTAGCGACTCTGGCTCTCGCTCCTGCAGCATGAAGGGACTGGGTCGAAAACGGCTCGATTGCACTGCCACGAGTTCGCAGACGGGTCGCAACGTTACTGACTACGCCCACAGCGGCTCAGCGTCCCGCAACTGGGTCCCGTGAAGAGAAGGCGCTAAAGGAGGTCTACGCGTATTTCGAACACAAGAGGCACCGCTTCGAGGCCTTGGCCGAATTGGTCGCCGAACGAGTAATCGGCGGATCGGGAACCACATATCGTCGAGGCTGGATCACGAGAGGGACGGGAGACCGAGGGATAGATTTCGTAGGCCGGATCGATCTAGCTCACGGTTTCGGTTCTGCGGCCGTCGTCGTTCTCGGCCAAGCCAAGTGCGAGTCTCTCTCTCAGGCAACTGGAGGCAATCACATTGCCAGGACTGTCGCGCGCCTTCGCCGGGGATGGGTCGGCGTGTACGTGACAACAAGCTTCTTCTCCACTCAAGTGCAGGAGGAGATCTACGAAGATCGGTACCCGATCGTCCTAATCAATGGCTTAAGAATCGCTCAAGAGGTAGTCGCAATGGTGATCGAAGGCGGTTATCCAAATGCAATCAAGCTTCTCGACATCATCGATGCGACCTACGAAAGCCGGTTGGCCTATCGTGATCCCGAGGACATTCTGGCAGTTCTTTAAGGGACAACGAGGTCCTCAGAATCGACGATGATCCGTAGTTCGAGCAGAGCAATTCTCCGCTACTGACCCGTTGCAACCGTTCGAGCCCATTATGACCGCTGACCTGCTCTAAGAGGGCGGTCCATTCGACCATCACCGACCGTGACGGACCGCATCGCACCAACCTTGGCCGGGCTTTTGTTCTCAAAATGTTCTCAGTCTTGCCACCGACCCCCAGCCCGCCCTCACTGCTTCAGGCGACACCGGCGGCCGACTTGAACGGTTGCCGAGACTGACACCCAGAGGAGGCCGCCGCGCAAGCGGGCTTCGATCGAGCGAATGCAGTGGCATGACCGACTTATGCGGCACCTCTCGCTGTCTCGCGGCGCGATGCGGACCATGTTCACCGACACATTCCGCAGTTCTGACCGTCCAGCTCAGGAAGTTTTTTGCCCGACGGCGGGGTTTGGAGCCCGCATCGACCGATTAATTGGGTATGGATACGAAAATTTACGATGGTGCCGTGCAGTCTAGAGACGATCATTTCCTGAACGCCGAGGAGTCGAGCGCCTACTTAGGAACCTCGGTTCGGCACGTGCGACGACTCGTAGCCGAACGTCGCATTCCGTCCTACCGGGCGGGCGGGTTGGTGAGGTTCTCCAAAGCTGATCTTGACAAGTGGATGGCTGACCACCGGATCGAGGCGATCCAGTGACCAGAAATGAATTTTGGAGAATCGGCCAACCAACGAAGCACGACGCGCAGAGTGGCCTCGCAGACGACATGGGGCGGATCCGGAGGGCCGCCAGCCCGGACCTCGCTCGGGTTGCCTTGACCTACGGCGCCCGAAGAGGCGCCGGGTTCGTCCTGGCAGGAGTGCTCGATGAGTTGGTGATGCAGTCAGCATTCGTGGATGCAGGCGCGGTTGCTGGTGTGGCTCCCGGCGATGTCCTTCAAATTGTCAGACACGAGCTCCGTCTGGCCCGTCGGCGTATGAGAGCGAGGCGGTCGTGACGACATCAAATGGCGTGGCCGGCACGGGTCGAGTCGAGCACGCCCTCGCAATCGCCGCTCTCGCTTATGCCGCTATCGGGTGGCCGGTGATCCCGTGTGTCCCCGGTGGCAAACGTCCTCTCGGGCGTCTTGCTCGCCATGGATTGAAGGACGCAACAACTGATCCGGCACAGATCGAACGATGGTGGAAGGCCGAGCCGAGCGCCAACGTCGGACTGAGGACCGGTATGCATTTTGACGTGGTCGACATCGACGGTGTCTCAGCACTTGAAGCGCTCGAGACGACACGGTCGCTCGGTGACGTGGACGTGGAGGGTCCGATGGTCGCGACGCCGCGAGGCTGGCACGGCTACCTTGCGCCCACCGGCCGTGGAAATACCGTCAATCTCGGCGGAATACCTGGAGTGGACTGGCGCGGCAAGAATGGGTACGTCGTGGCGCCGCCCTCGGTCAACAGGAAGGGTGGCGCTTGGGACTGGGTCGAGAATCGTGGGCCGAACGTTCCGACCGTGTCGGCGCCACGCTGGGTCATGAGCCTGTTTGACCTGCGACCCGAGTCATCAGGTGGTCCGGTTGGTCCTGGTCCATACGGCGGACGGACAGGGTATGGAGCTGCCGCGCTTGAGCACGAAGCTGGTCGGCTAGTTCTGGCTCAGGAGGGAGCGCGAAACGATCAGCTCAACCGATCGTCGTTCGCACTAGGGCAGCTCGTCCGGGCGCGAGCGCTCGATGCCGAGGAAGTCGGGAGCGTCCTGCTTTACGTTGCACTCCGCATCGGGCTCGGTGAGGCGGAAGCCACAGCCACGATCAGGAGCGGGATGGAGGCCGGTATCCGCAATCCCAGAAGGGTCGCCTCGTGACCTTCACCGATCTCCAGAACCTGATCCCGGGTGATCCGCTGGGCCCTGAGGACCTCGTTCAAGTCGACGGAGCAAGGAAGTCGGCGTCGACTGTCCTCGTCGAGCTTGCGCAGGAGCGATTCACTTCGGAGCGAGCATCGCGGGCGAGACCTTCGCCGTGCCCCGATCGGGCCCGAAGGTGGTCTCCCTGCTCCGCGGCGGCAAGACGTCGCTTCGCAGCAAGTTGGCTCCGTCAGTATTTCCAGCTGACAGGCCGCGCAGCATCTCAGCAAGCTCTAGCCGACGCGCTGCTGGTCATTGATGGCCTGGCACAAGACGAACAGCCGTCGAAGCTCTACTTGCGGGTCGCTGAGCACGATGGAGACCTCTGGCTGGATGTTGGGGATCAGTCAGGACGCGCCATTAGAATTTCGGCAGGCGGGTTGGTCGATCGAGGTCGAAGCTCCGATCTTCTTCCGCCGCACTCCTTTGAATCTGGCAATACCCGACCCGGTGATCAACGGAAGTCTGGACGAGCTGTGGGAATGGCTCAACGTCACGGAAGCGGATCGACCACTCCTGGCGGCCTTCCTAGTTGCCGCCTTTTTCCCTGACGCCCCCATCCCATCCTCTCGCTTTCCGGAGAACAGGGATCAGGAAAATCAACCGCTGAGAGGATCATTGTTTCGCTCATTGACCCCAGCCCAGTTCCGACCCGAAAGCCGCCGCGAGACGTTGACTCGTGGGTTACTGCTGCGTCGGGTTCGTGGATCGTGGGGCTCGATAACGTGAGCGCTATCGCCGACTGGCTGTCAGACAGTCTGTGCCGAGCCGTCACGGGCGATGGTGATGTCCGTCGAAGGCTCTACACGGACGGCGACCTCGCCGTATTTGCCTTTCGGCGTTGCGTCATCATCACGGGCATCGACCTTGGAGCGGTGAACGGCGACCTTTCCGACCGTCTCCTTCCCATCCACCTAGATCTGATCCCTCCCGAAGGGCGACGCGAGGAGAGCGAAATCTGGCCGAGTTGGGAGCTCGCGCATTCTCGAATCCTCGGCGTGCTGCTGACACTGGTGGCGAGCGTGGCGAGCGTGCTTCCCACGGTCCATCTTCCTTCCAAGCCTCGCATGGCCGACTTCGCCAGAGTGCTTTCTGCCGTGGACGAAGTACTGGGCACGGATGGCCTGGCTCGATACATAGATGGCCAGGGCGATCTCGCGCTCCGAGTCGTTGACGGGCGACCCATTCGTGATGGCTATGCAGACCGCCTTGGACGGAGCTTTCGAAGGTACCTCTGCCGAGCTGCTGGCTCGGATTACGGCTCCGGAACGACTTCCGAAGGATTGGCCGGCCGATGCTCGGCGCCTTACGCAGCGACTGAATCGACAGGCCCCGGTGATGCGAAAGGCCGGGTGGAGTATTGATCATGACAAGGGTGCCAATAAGCGGCACGCGATGCGGTGGAGAATTACCGCACCTCACACTGAGATGATCGGCAATTGAGCTCGCCATGCTCGCCTACCAAACCGATTGCGAGCATCGGCGAGCATGGCGATCCACGCATACGGGAATCTCAGGATGCCGAAGTTCAGACCTACAACGAGGTGGCGGCGTGTCCACGTTCAACGCGTCGTTGAACGATGAGTTGATCGCCATGTTCAACGGTGCTGACTCGTGACGGATCGAACTTGGAAGAGCGCTGAACGACACGTGGCAAGGTTGTTGGGTGGTCAGAGGGTGCCGGTATCGGCGCGTCGGCGTGGCGACACACCGGACGTGTTTCACGATCGCCTGTCGTCGAGGTGAAGCACCGAAAGCCCTTCCAGCCTGGCTGCTCGATGCCATGGACCAGGCCCATGCAGCGAGGCGTTCACCGGATCAACTTGCAGTAGCCGTGCTCCACCAAAGCGGTTCCAGATATGAACAACAGTCTGGTTCTGATGGAACTGGGAGCCTTTCACTCAAGCTGCTCTGATCCGCTGAGGACGGTACGGGCGCGGTGCGGATCCTGAATCGAACCAGGTTGCGGGACAGATCTGATGCCACGGCACTGCACGGTCTGTGATCACCCTCAACATTCGATGATCGAGGAGCAGTTGCTTTCGGGACAGACGTTGCGGGACATGGCCCGACAGTGGTGCTTGTCCAAGACTGCTCTCGGACGACACAAGAGCGAGCACCTACTATCAGGCGACTCAGGTGGTGGCTGTGCACCCTCGCTAAGAGGAACCGTGTTCTGCCAACGACCATCAATCTGAATGATCTCTTCTCTAGGGCGGAGGCCCTCTTGAACGGCTCAGAGGTGATCCTTCAACGGGCAAGCGAACATGGGGACGCCCGGTTGGCCCTTATGGGTGTCAAGGAGGTTCGGGGCTGTATAGACCTGCTCGCTCGGATGAGGATCGCTGCTTCATCTGTGGATCCGGACTCAGCGCTGACCAGGCGCCGACTCCAACGACTGTTTCGGTTAGATGCTCGCCAAGTGGACGGTGTATGCGAGCTCTTGGGGGATGTCCTTGGACGCTGGCACCATCTGGCGCTGACGGTCGCGGGTGGACTCCGTGACTTGGGGCTGGATGACGCAGCAGCGACTGTCCTTAAGGATGTTCCGGAGACCCTGCATCGGCCGGGTCGAGCTATCGCGGAAGTTCAGAGAACGACCGCGCCGCTACGGCTTCTGACAACTAACGACTTTTCTGCCATTGCCCGCGCCATTCTCGAGGAGCTGACCGTCACGACGCGGTCAGAGATCGGATCGCTGCACGATTGCGCGTGATCGAGTCCGAAGTTATGGCCACAGCTTGATCGCCGTCTCGTCCGTCAAGGGGTTCTGGTTTGCGACCCTGCAACACCACTCGTGAATGGCACTCCAGATGTCCGCCCTTGAGAGCAATAGACCGTGATCCCATGCCACCTCATTCGCTGTAGTAAAGAGCTCGGTAGCAGTACAAGTGCAGCATCCTTGATTTCGAAGATGATCAGCCGCTAAGTGCACAACTTGAAGCGCCATCGTGGAACCGAATGGCCTCAAGCGGGGTTGGCCCAACGCTGGATCATCTCGAAGGCGGCCGCTTCCGAGATTTCAATGCCGCCTTCACCGTCGTAGAAGAGTCTAAAGAGGCTCGGTACGCGAACCCACCCGGGATCTGCCCTTGCCCAGCGATCAAAGAAGAGGAGATCCGTTTGCCATGTCATTCGGGCCACCGAATTCGCAGTTGACAGGGTTGGCATCGCCCAAAATCGAAGGGAAGGAGTCGCTATCGCCCTCCTTGAGGGGGCCCGCTTCCTGGTGCGAAGACACCGGACGGTGGCCTGATCTTCGAATCCACGTATTCAATTTTAGGGGCCGGAGGTCGTGTGCCAACCTCGGTGAGCCACCGCAAAGCCACGAATGGGACTCACCCTGCGAGCGAACTCCACCCGGTGCAAGGATATCCAGATGGCGGAGGGGCTGAATCAGAGCAGCCTTGAGAGTACCGCTCTAGAGCTTGGCCTCCTGGATGCTAACGCGGCCCAACTGCTGCTGCGGCTTAGAGATGACCTTCAGTCGCTTAGGCATTGGGTGGCACTGGTTGGCGCTGGGGTCTCGAGGGGGGCGGGCCTTCCCAGCTGGGACGAGTTGGCGTGGACCCTCGCAAGTCGGTTTGGGGTTGACCTTCCAACCAATCAGATCGCTGAAGTCAACTACCCAGATCTGCTTGAAACATGTTTAGAGTCGTCGGAAACCTCGGTTGATTTTTGGAACGCCGTTGCTGATCAGCTCTGCGGCGGGGAGCCGACGGCGCTTCACACTTTGATCCTCGAGCTTCCGTTCGAAGCTTTTCTAACCCTCAATGTTGACTGTCTTCTTGATCGCGCCCATGAGGGCATTGCGGGAGTGGATGATCCTCGGACAATCGCGTATCCCGACAACATCAGGGCGGCCGATGTCAGTGGGCGACGCTTGATACACCTCCACGGAAGATGCAATGAGGACATGTCGAGGGACCGACTAGACGACGCATCGACGGTTCTGACTAGATCCGGCTATTTCCGCGCAGATGACGTCCGACGGATTTCTCGCATCATCGAAGGACTGATATTCGACTATCAGCTCTTTCTTATAGGTATGAGCCTGGGGGACTGGCAGATTCGATACCTCCTCCGTCAGGTACAGACTGCGGAGAGAATTTCGAGGAGGAGCTGGGTCTCTCGGAGACGGAACCCACGCGAAAGATCATCGGCTATGCATTGGTCGAATCCGATGAAGAGAGCACCGACAGGGCGAGGTGGATCTGGCCTGGCACGGCCCTGGGAATTTGAGGCGATCTTCTATGTCAATCCGGATGGGAGGCACGAGTCTTTGGTCAAGATCCTCCGCTGGTTGAGCAGAAGTCTGGCGAGTACGACCGGGCGAGAACGATACGAGGTTGAGGGTGCCTGAGAGCGGATTCTGGAACGTCGCTTGGGAAACCGAAGCGGCCCTTGAGAACGGCCCGGGTTCCACGCCAGGCCTCACGGATCAAGATGTTGTGGGCCGGTTGTCGGCTGACCTTGTTTTGCAACGATTTATCTTCGGCTACCGGGGCTACAGCGACCCGTCCTGGTTGTCGATCTTCGTGGATCACGGGCTATTCCGCGCCACACCGCAACTCGAGAGGCTCAATGACGGTTCATTGCGGGCGTGGTCTTGGCCCGCGCTGTCCTACTTGCGGGCAGTTGCTAAGGACAATCACGAGACGGTTGCTCAGATCCTCTTGGAAATTTCCACGGATAACTGGTGGGTCATCACGGAGGCCATCGGAGTTGCCGCGACCCTAGAAGGGTCTCTTGCCGTATCTCCTCTGCTTTCACTGCTTAAGAAGTGGCAATCGCTAAATATCCAGTGGGCAAGAAGTGAGACGCTGTACGCAGCCCTATCGCGCATAGCCCAATCGGGGTCGCCTCCCTCTCTCGTTGAGGCTATGACTCGGATCTTTGTGAGATTCGTCGGGAGCCCAACCGAGCAATACGAGCTCACTTCCTTGGTCACAAGTATCCAGGATGGAGAAATTTGGGGTTCCCAAGTGGGGGAAGTCGCGGACGCAGTAGAAGCGGCGTTCCTGCATACAGAACAAGAATCTCCGTACGGTGGACTCGCGAGATTACGAACATCTGAAAGCGCTTCCGACCTTTTGACCCAACTGTGGCTAGATGCGGTTTCAAATGAACACGTTCGCTCAGGATCATTTCATTCCTACCGCCGCGGATCGCGGAATTTGCGACCCGTGAGGCCGGATCGCTGATTCGCCTGTTGGGACTTCGGGCGCTGACGTTCGCTCTGACTGGTGAAGCCATTGAACCTTTTGCGGTTGAACTCTTCAACCGGCGAGGCTCGACAGCAGGACCTGCAGTCTTCGCTCGAGGACTTGCCGGCGACCTTGGAGCTCTACAGCACCTGTTTCTCTTACCGCCCTTAAAGTACAGGCGGAGTTTTTGGAAGAGTCGTTGACTTGGCTCATTCTTCAGAAGAACGCGACGGATACTTCGCCCAATTGTGAGGTGAAAAAAACGCGTGACGGGAGCGCCTGGGTCCTCGTGAGTTCCTTCTGCTCGAGGAGCTCAACACCCGGTTTGGTCCCGCGAGGGAACCGTTCACAGGATGGACCTCTGGCAGCATGTGGATTGGTAGCCAAAGTCCGATAACTGCAGAAGATTTGGCCAGTATGTCTGTGGCGGATCTCCTAGGGATCCTCAACCACGTTCCGGTGCCATCGGAAAGTGAATGGTCCACCTTCATGCAGCAGGCCACTCCAGCTGCCCTTGGGCAGGTTCTTCAGCCCTATGTGAGAGATCACATCGCTCAGTTGTGGCCCTATCTGGCAGTCATCGCAGAGTCCTGCGAATACGCCAGCTTGTTGACCTTCATCTCGTGGGGACTCAAGGACGCATTTGCTACGGAAACGAATCGAAACAATGAAAGCCTTGATCAGCTCGTGGATTTCATCGTTGTGGCTGCCCGTCGTGCACAAGATCTGGAATTCCGTGACGATCCGGCTGGGGAGCAGGTAGCCAGAAGTGTCGCAGGCCTTCTCGAGAATCTAAGCCGTTGGATCGTAAATTTGAAAGGAAGCCCAGATTCTTGCTGTCCTCGCCTGGATACTGTCGTCTGACGACGAATCGCTGACAGACGGAGAGGGCGTGGATCCCCTCACCGTGTCGATCAATTTCAGCGCGTAGGAGAAGCACTGCTGGCGGCGCTGACCATGCGTTCGGTGTTTTGGAGAGAAGCGGCGGATTCGTCCCGACCACTATGTACGGGCTTGTCAGAGCTGTTGGCCGCGCATGTAACCAGTGAGCGGGTTCCCGCTGTTATGAGCAACTACGGGAGATTTTTGGCCGAACTTGTCAGCTACTGGCCCGATTTCTTCCGCGAGCACGAAGCAGAGCTGCTACCACACGGGGACGACCGGATTGCGATTTGGGAAGCTGTCTTCACTGTCTACCTGATCTTCAATGGGCCCCACCGGCAAACCGCCAACATCTTGAGAGCGCACTACGAGTTCGGCATATCGCGTCTTGCAACGCCAGAAGAGAGCTTTTTTCAGAAGCACGGAGAACGACTATCAATGCACCTGATCGCGCTGTCGCTGCCGAGAGCGGAGGATAGCTCGGACTGGGAAGCCTGATGAATTGGATGCTTGGCAGTTGCCGACCCTTCGATAAATGTGCGAGCAATACGGGACTTGGCATTCGCTATAAGGCGTCAAGGCCTAGATATCCCGCCGGAATGGATTCTGACCCTCGTATCGAATCGCACTGAACAGATGGCGAAGGATCGGGCCTCGCGGGTCGTCGCTAGCCCGACACCGATGACTGAAAACGAGCCGAGTGCGCTGTTGGAGTTGCTCTTCGTTCGGGCGATACCCATTCAAGAGGCAATTTGGAGTGTTTCCGGAGTCTCCTTTGCATTGAACGCGCAGCCCGCGGTTGGACGAAGTTGTGGAATATCTAGCGGCCGTAGATACGACCTACTCGCAGAGTGGTGCTTCCGCTCTGTCTCTCATTGTTCAGCAGGAATCGGAGGGAGGATATTTCGGCAAGGTGGATGTGACCGAAGGAGTTGCTAGATGGTTACATTGCGTCGCAGCCCTCATTGGCCAGAAAGATTTTGGATGACTTGGGCGCCAACGGATACTTCGACTTTGAGGACTTGGCGTGGGGTGTAGCCGAGTCCTCGCACACCGGATAACTGGCGCTCAGTCGCCGCTCCTGGCTTATCCCTAAGTCCCAGGTCATTCGGCTGCGCTGGCCTCGGCCTTATAGCAAACGACCATTTGCTATAATGAAGTCGTGACAAAGCGGCGCGGTGGGAACACGAGGACGGCGGGCGTTGTCGGTTACTGCCGCGTATCCACCGAGGATCAGGCCGTTTCAGGGCTTGGTTTGGCCGCCCAATTGGAGGCCATCAGGGCTGAGTGTGACGGCCGTGGGTTGGACCTGGTGGCTGTGCATACAGACGCGGGCGTCAGCGGCAAGTCAATCGACCGGCCGGCCCTGAAGGCCGCTCTGGCAGAGCTGGACGGCGGACGGGGATCAGTTCTGATGGTCGCGAAGCTCGACCGGCTGAGCCGTAATGTCCACGACGCCACAGGGTTGCTACAGCGGGCCGACAAGGCGGGCTGGGACCTCGTGGCTCTGGATGCCCCCGTGGACACCACAACGCCGCAAGGGGCGGCCATGGCTCAGCTCTTGGCCGTGTTTGCCGAGCTAGAAAGGCGTCTAATCGGTGAGCGGACCAAGGCAGCTCTAGCACTCAAACAGGCCGAAGGCGTGAGACTGGGTCGACCACCAAAATTGTCGCCCCAGATCTCCCGGCGAATCAAGACACGCCACCAATTAGGCGCTGGATGGTCCCAAATCGCGGCGGAGCTCAACGATGAAGGTGTGCCAACAGCACAGGGAGGAGCGAAGTGGCATGCAGCAACAGTTCGCTATGTGGTTCTCGGAAACGAACGTGTGAGTTGACCAACGTACCTAGTCACCCTGCCTCGGCATCCCAGGCATCCCAAATGTCCAGCGCCACACTTCTTTCAAGGGCCCACGGCACACCCAAGATTTACCGTATCGGATCGAGCAGGAACCACACCTGCGCGGTAGAACCGTGAGAATTCCTTTCCCACTGCGACCCACGGCTACCGCAGATGAACGTGCGGATTTATTTGAGACCTCTCAAGAGGGGCGAATTGAGAATCAGTGAATAATCGCCACAATGGCATTCGAAACGTGAGGGTCGAGCTCGATACGCCCGGAGGATGGTCTTGCTCGGAAGCGGGATCGAGACGGCCACCGCGAACTCTGTCATTCGATCGAGCAGTTCGGAGTCCTAACCCCCATCACGGTACGGCCGGCCCCTGATGGATCAGGTCAATACCTTGAATTAAAGGTCAGGGCAGGACCCTGGCCTGTCGGATGCTCGGTATTGGAACGATTCCAGCCGTGATCGTTGACGACGAATTTGCGGAAACCCGAAAGTACAACAGTTCTTGGTCGAAAATATCGCTCGACTGAAATGCGCCCAGTAGAACGAGCGCTTTTGATCGCTCATGCGAGGGGAATGGGTGAAGAGACACAACATGTAGCCAAACGTTTCGGCGTTTCTCGCCACCGTCCGACGGTTGGAGGCTCAGCTCGATGGCGCGAGTTCGGTGAAATTGCCGCGCTTCGCAATGGCACCGTGAATCTTTCGTTACACGCCGTAATTGCGAGGCACGTGGCCAGGACCGAGCGGCCGGCTGTCGTTCGACGTATCGGCAACGCCGGAATTCGTGCAAGGGAGTCGAGGTTCTCTTCGATGCGATCGGATGGCACCACCTGGTCGATCTTGGCCCATCACAGCGGCGTCAGCGCATGGAGCTCCTGGAATGGGCTTGTGAAACGCTATCGGGCCTTCCGAAAGGACCCATAGCTGGACGTTTAAATCAGATGGCCCTTCTCTTTCCAATCCGTTTCACCAAATGCTCATCTAAGGCAGCGGTTGCGAAATGAAAATCGTCCAAGTCACACCTCAGAGTTTAAGAGTTAGTGACGATGAACTCGCTCAAGTCGATCAAAGCAGTTCGAAGAGCGACTTCAGGCTTCGATCGATTCCATCGGTCTTGCTGAGCCGCTGAAGGTTGCCCCGATGCCCCAAGGTGGCTATCTCATTGTGGACGGAGTTATGCGCCACAGAGCGATCCTGGCCATCCGAGCGGCCGATCCTGCCCGATTCGAGACGTACCTGCGTATGTCTCTGACTACTCAAGGCGTTTTGAACTGCGATATCAGTCCGACATCTATCAGGATCTGCTTCCCAGTCAACTCGCAGCACCTGTAGAACACCTTCACAGGACGGAACACATTCGAAGGTCGACATTGCTCGTTACATCGGCGTGTCTCCGCCGACCCTCCGGAACTACACGGGGCTCTGGCGACTGGTGCAGCGAGGAGGCCTCTTCACGAAGATCGTGGACCTCATGGACGGCGGTGTGCTACCCGGGTCGAATCCTTATGCATGGTTACGTCTGACATCCCCTGGACTTCGCTATGTACTCGAACATCACTTCAGCGAAGGACAGACGGCAGAGGAATGGATCGCCGAGCGCTTAGAGCATGTCGGTGATGGCTTGATGAGCCCAACGTTTCCCATCAAGTACATCGAAACTGTTACGACCGATCTTCCACACCGATTTTACCGCGAGGAGCGGTCGGTTAGGAGCTCAAGCGGGATCTTGGCCTCCGGCGCGGCGAAAGGTGCAAAGTCTGGTTCCAGCAGAATTTCGGCAAATGCGATGCGCAATCTTCCCGTGTTTTTCGACGTTCACCCGAGCCAGTACTGAGAACAGCAGCGCGGTCATTGGAAGCCTACCTCCGATGACACAGATTTCCTGGATCGAAGAGGCCTTTTTGATGCGCATCCGGATCACTCTGTCGATGGAGGGACTACCAATCATGGGCCGCTGTGGCATGCCATCACGCCCCGGTGGGGCCATTCGATGCACACGATGTGCTCCTACCACGGAATGTATCCAGCGAAGCTTGCGCACTACTTCATTCAGAAGTACGAAGACCGGGGGATTTCAGTACTGGACCGATTCAGTGGGCGAGGAACGACAACACTCCGAGCAAGGGTTGAAGGTCGATCAACCGTCAGTAACGATCTCAACCCGTTGGCATATGTACTGAGCCGCGCCAAAGGCTGCACCACCGAGCTGGCAATCGGTACTTGAGATGGTGGACCAACTCGAGACTGCCTATCATCGGACAAGGAAACGCGAGGTCGATGTTCCTGAAGATATCCGGATGTTGTTCCATAGCAACACGCTTCGACAGTTGGTCTTTCTTCGTCAACATCTTCTGCGACGATCGATGAAGAGTTGGTCTCGTCAAGAATTCGATGGTCGCGGGTGCTATAGCTGGCATCCTCCATGGCTCGCATCGCAGGGATGGGTCCTCTCGATATTTGAGCATCAGTATGCCCAACACCTTCAGCATGTCGCCCGTGTATGTCAGGAAATACATCAAGACCAACGGTCTCGTGCGTCCAGACCAAGATGTCTTCGAATGTCTTGAGAGAAATTGGCTCGTCTCTATCTGGATGCCATCCTCGGCCCAAATGGGCGTGTGACCAAACGGGATGCAAGCGAGTCACTATCTCCTCAGTTGATCCGATCAGGGACAGTACATCTCGTGGTCACTTCCCCGCCGTATATGCGGGTTGTGAACTACGGCACATCCAACTGGATTCGATTGTGGTGGTTGGGTATCGACGAGGTTGCGCGTCATGGCGGAGCCGGGAGGCGCAACCTCGATGAGAGTCTCGATCATCGGCACGACTACCCCTCGTACCGAGATTTCATGTTACGAACTCTCAAAAGCGTCCGGCGAGCCTTGGCCAGAACTGGTGTTGCCCGGTTCGTCATCGGCGACGTCTCCTCGCCGGGAGGGACATCCATCGACCTTGCCCAGCACATTTGGGAGGACATCGGGTCGGACACTGGTCTTAAACTCATCTCACTAATTGAAGAGACTCGATTCCGACTCACCTCAAAGTGAGTCGTATCTGGGGCGAAACAAAGGCCGCGCAACTGACCGAGACTGTGTTCTGGTCCTCGCACGCAATGATGGCGAACCGATCACCGACAACTCCGATATCGACTGGGAGGAGCCCTACAAAGACGGAGGTCCCGACGCTGCCCATGCTCGTCTCCGACGCAGATCTGCGTAGTACAGGACTTTGATCCGGCCGTCTAGGCCGAAGCCTCGCTCGCTACCCGTTCGATCACGCTACTTAGAGTTCGCTGACGGTCGATCAGTTCCTCGTAGAGGTGGTTGATTCCGATTGACGCTAGGTACTGCGAGTAACGATATGGCTGTCCTATTGCTTGGGGATAGAAGAGTTCGATTAGATTCGCAAGTTTTCGATCGGGTGCATCGAGCCGCGGCAATTCCTTATTGGTAGAGGTCGCTCATCAAGGTCCGGTACTTGGTTCGAGTCTCGGTTTGCATAAATCTGTCTGAGACCGTCGCACCAAGAGCCAGCGCAATAGCTACCCCTACACGGTGACGTCAGCTTCCTCCGCGAAGTAGGGCGTATCTTCATGCAGCCGGCCCGATTTTTCATTTGCCTCTTCGGTCAGTCCAACCTGAGTCCTGTCCTCCGGCATTTACAAGGCTCCTTCCAAAGGGGTGATCTCGCTGGACTTCGGAGACAGCTTCTCAATTCGATACGAGCGCCGCCACTGGAATCCCCATCGCCATCACTTCCTGCGGCTCGAATTCACCCGAATGAACCATCAATACAGTCTGGCGACCCAGCCCGCTAACCCAACGCAAAATCCGCTCGCGGTTCGGCCTATCGATACGACCTGCAGGCGTATCCATTATCACAGGGGCCTCATGTACGGCCGCTTCATTGAGTCCCCCGATAAGCGACAGTGTCACGAGCTGCTGCCCTCCAGCAGACGGTATCGGTAAAGCGTGACCCTCGCCATCGACAGCCGTGAGCTTGTAGCTTTCGTCGATCCGTATGCCCTCATAACCAGGTTCATCGACCAGTTTCCGGAACACTTTCGAAGCTTCATCTTCTACGGTCTGCTGCGCACGCTCCCGGAATTCAGCCAGGGCCTTTTTGAAAGCTTCAACAGCCAATCGACTGATTCGAGCTTTCATCTGAATCGACGGATCAGAAGTGATTCTGTTGATGCGACCTTGCAATCGAGCGGCTTCATCCCGCTTCTCAGCCAGGTCATTTGCCGCATCCTCTCGATCGCGAAGTGCACGCGCCTGCTCTTGGCTCACCTCCTGGAGGCGAATCATTTGTGTCTCCCGATCCGAGCCGCGATGGACGGTCGGCATGAGCACGGCGAATTTGTCCTCTTCCTCAGACAACCGGTAGAGATTGCTTCGTGCTTCCAGTCGTTCATCTTCATGGGTCTTCAAGAGATCTAGCTGTCCGTCGGTGCGAAAGCGATCACAGATCCGCAATTGCTCGTGAAGGTCAGCCATGTCCTGTACGCTGACCCGGGTCAGCGACCCCAACCGTTCTTGTTGATCAACGTCACGAAGTCGCGGACGCGTCGACCCATCCAGTTCACGTTCGCAAAGGGCGCAGGATCCATCCGTTAGCGTCTGATGGATGAGCTCATGCTTTGCATCAAGCTGCGATGCATTCAAACCCGATTCCATCCGAGAAAAGATCTCGTCGTACCGCAGTTGCGCAATAGACGTTACTGGCAACCAATAGACATTTCGGACGACTTCGGTAGTCCTGCCTCTGCGTTGGCAAGAGCCGCATTCGCTTCGTCTATCCGGTGAGCCAGCTGCTCGAGCCTCCCTTGCTCTTGCACGAATTCGACAAGCGTCCCATGTTCGCGTGTGATTCGGTTCTGCTCCTCTTCAAGTTCCCCAATCGTGGCATCGTATTGCGCAATTTCTCCCTCGAGCTCCTGGATTCGCAAGAGGGCCGCACTCTGATCCGCGGCCAATTGATCGTTGCGTCGTTCACGTGAAATCTCGCGACGTTGGTCACTCTCGGCTTCTTGGGCAACACTTTCGATCTCTTTGTACAAACGAAGTGCCGCCGTACCTACCGTTCGTTCGACTGCCTGCCGAACCCGCTCCTCGCGCTGGGTTGGGTCATCTAGCCAGCGCTCGTATTGCGAAAGGAGCTCGCCGTCGAAGAAGTAGAACTGCGCTGCCTCTCGGTGCAAGATTCCAGCGATCAAATCGGCCAGCTCCGCCTGGGAACGCATGTGACCATCAATCCGCAAGAAAGCCTGGCTGGTGAACTGGTCGCCAGACGTTGGATCTCCGTCACAGGTGGCTTTGCGCTTAAAATCCACCGCTGCCCGTTGTGGAGCATGTCTAGGCGGACGTAGAGGTCATCATCGCCATCTTCAATCGCCAATGCGTTGATCAGATAGTTGTTTTCTGCGGCTCCGGGAGCATAAACGGGGATGTCTTCCCCCTGACGCCCGACTGCCTGACCGTAGAGGCACCAGTTTTAATGCCAAAAACAACCCCGTTTTGCCGCTCATGTTCTCGCCGAAAATTCGTACGAGTTCACTTCCCCCAAGTGGAGACAGATCGACATGGTGCTCCCCGCGGTACGCCCGGAGATTTTTGAGTTCGATGCGATCGATTCTCATCAGGTGCCTCTTGATCTGCGGTCGACGCTATCTGAGCCACATACTCCTTGATAGCCCGGCGGAATCGAGCCTTCTCTAAGTCACTTTGGTGCTTCCAGGCAATGCTGTGAGATCCGCGGCGAAGGTATCCGGTAAAACGTCGCGAAGTTCCCGGTACTCTTCCTCTTCTAGTAGCTCCTGAACGCTCTGCTCCAACGCAGCTTGGGCCTCGTTTTGGAGCCCTGAAGCTGAAAGAAGGTTTTCCGTATCTTCAGGCAACGTCTACGCCTCCTTCGTCTTCTTCATTGTCGGTACCTTCAATGTTCGCCGGCACGAGTTGACCTCCGGCGGCAGAGTACGGCCTCCAGAAGTCAATCTTGAACAGGGCTTGGCGACGATTGACAGCGTCGCCAGGAATTTCCCGAACTCGGACAATTTCGGTGTC
The DNA here is from genome assembly GCA_963744225.1 of uncultured Acidimicrobiaceae bacterium. Taxonomy (GTDB): domain Bacteria; phylum Actinomycetota; class Acidimicrobiia; order Acidimicrobiales; family RAAP-2; genus Bog-473. The sequence continues at coordinate 1,090,285 of CAVUSV010000004.1, read as the reverse complement.
GAAGGCTACGTCTCTGTCGTCCTCGAGCGGTCCGACGACCACGTCGTAGATCTAGGCGCGAAGCTTGCCCGGCGCGCTACGAAGCATCCGACCTCGGCGCTGAAGATGCTCGCGAGGATTCAGCGACGAGGCAAGGATAAGGCCATGACTCACTTCCGGTATATCGACACCTTCGTCAAGGCACTTGATTGAGAGCAAGATCCCTCCAATTCGTTCAAATCTGAGGAGCGTGTCGGGCTTCGAAAAGATCATCTCGCTGATGTAGTACTGAGGGTCTAGGCCATTCGCTTCAAGTCCCGCCTTGACTGCGGACAGTTGGGAAACGTTGTCGCAGTAAACGAGCCAGCGATCACCACGGGTGTACACGGCGGAGAGAAAGGCGGATTCGTGCGGGACCTTGGCAGCGGGGTCTTTGAGAACCCGACTCTTCGAATCAAGGTGAGCTTTAGCTGTTCCTTGGTAACCGAGGAATCACCGCTATTGCTTCGGCCCTGTAGCTGGCCGAATTGACGAGTTCGTTAGTGCTTCGTAATTTTCCAGTTCTGCGTGTGATAGCGACACGACACTGGGGCTATACTAATACTCCACTAGTCGGGGAGGCCGACTAGTTTGAGCATCCTTAATCGTGAATGCGGGTCTTAGACAAGGACCGAAATGGTCGAAGATCGCTGCAGTGCCCTCGGGATCATCAAATCGCTCAGGAGTGGCGCTGAGACCAAGTCGTCCGCAGCTTCCAAGCCAGAGGCCCTGCCGATGCGGACTACCAATCTTGTGAACTTCGTCTACGACGAGGAGCGTGTGGTCTCCAATGTCCGCTCGACGAACGAAGTCCTGGCTGGCCGCAGAGTCCATTGTTGCAACAACAATGCGGCGGGCTGTTATTGAGCGCTCCGGGTGAAGTCCGATAGGGCATTCCGCCAATCCGATCGGCTTAAGGTACCGCCTACATGCAGAAATTCCGTAGGTCTTCTGTCTCAAAGTGACGAGTTAACTCTCCGGTCCATTGACGGCTCAAGATATCGCTCGGAACTATCACAACGACAGTCCCCTGTGGGTTGCGGTCTTGCCACTCCGCGATGATCGCCAAAGCTGTGACTGTCTTGCCGCCTCCGGTGACGTGGTTGACGATGCCACGACGTTGCTGCCAGCAATTGTGCTTCACCTCCAACTGGTGATCCTGAAGGTGACGGACACGGTGGGATCCTCCGCGTACGTGGCGCGATCTGCTCACTCGGACCCGTTCTGCTGCCTCCTCCGGATCTCGAAGGGCGTTCGGCGCAGCAGTTCTAGTGGAATCTGTGGCAACGGCTTCACGACGAGGGAATGGCGATTGCCCTCCCAGAGGTCATTGAAGTAGGCAACGTCGTCGTCGACAAATCCGGCGGACTCGGCTTTCCAGCTTGCGAAGGCCTTAAAGCGCTCTTCGTTATGTTCCCAAGCCATGTAGGTTTCATTGGCAGATCCGTCAAATGACAGCACGCGTCACTCCCGTCGAAGAATATTCCCACCTTGGTGTGGAAGATTCCCCTCATTCGCCTTGTAAGCAATCCGAATATCGAGCCCGCGCCGCATGTTATAGGGTCGCCAAAAATTCAACGACAGGTACCTGATCGCTGTCCTGTAGGGCCTGCTCGATGTCGGACGTGAGGCTCGCATCGATTGCGTCGTCGTGTACGCCAAGACGACGAATGGTCTCCTGGTCTGCTTCGTCAAGGGATGGAGAACAAATGAGCCGCATCTTCCCCCCGCGCGTACGAAATCGGAAAGTGCGACTGAAATCAGGTAGTAGATCGAAGAGCGGAAATAGCCGGCAGCCCTGTCGTACCTGTTCGAACGCTTGAGCGCCGGGACGTAGAAGTCACTATCAAGCGCGCGTTGCTTTTGCTTCGTACACCGACGAGAAATCCCAGCTACTCAGGCCCTCCGGCATGTCCATATTGAAGCCGGTTTGTCGGGTGCCTGCCTCGGATGTGCCGTCGATTGGCTAGTGAAGCGACGAGACCGGTCCACGCGATCCTGCAGTTTCAGCCTCTACTCGCCACCCGTCGCTGGTTTCCGAAAATACGGGCTGCCGCTACTCGCCGCGACCGAAAAGCAAGGCGCCTATCTTCTCCGCTGCCTCACGCTGCATGGTCGGGGTTACGTGGCTGTAGAGATTCTGAAAAGTGTCGGATCGGAGTGGCCGAGTCGCTCGGCCGCCACCTTGGGCGGGACGCCACTGGCGAGCATCAGTGTGGCACTGGTGTGACGAAGGCCGTGGCTGTGAGCCGAGGCGTCCAACTCGGTGCTGTACGTGGCGAGCAGGCGGGAGAGATTCATCGGGTGGTACTGGCCACCGTCCGGCCTGGTGAAGACGAAATCGGATTCGTCCAATGGGTCGCCGCCAATCGTTCCGTGTTCTGCACGACTTTCTGCTTGCGCAGGACCTCGACGAGCCCGTCGTCGAGGTCGACCGTTCGGATGGCGTGCGGCTCTTTCCGGTGAAGGCATCAGGTCGTACCCGAGGGTTGAGACGAAGTCCATGACCCGTACGTGCCGCGCTTAAGATCGACACTAGGCCAGCGCAACGACACGAGTTCGCCAATGCGGAGGCCGGAACCGAGGAGGAACGCCCAAATGGGCCAGGTGCGATCACCTTCCATCAGGGCGAGGAACTTCGCGCGCTTGCTCAGGTGACCAGTACTTCGGGATCTAGCGCTGCGGCTTGGGACGGGGCGCCGAAGCAGCGGGTTGATGGGATCATGCCGGCTTGACCGCCAACTTGAACGCTGGCCGAGAGCGGGGCCCGGATTCAGGTTGATTGTGTTCGGCGACAGCGGCTTCCCCTGTCCTGGGCTTGCCGTCCTTGCCTTTCTTCCGCTTGGTGCCCCCTTCCTTTAGAGCTTGCGCTGCCAGGCCAAGATCACGTCGGGCGTGATATCCCGGACCCGTCGGTCGCCGATGTAGGGCCGGATGTAGTCCTCCGCGTACTGGCGGTAGTCGAAGCGTGTCTTCAGCGCCAGGTTCTCATCGGCGTCGATCCGTCGAGGTAGAGGTCGAGGAGCTCGTTGACCGTCAGCCCTGCTGCCGACGCGCTAGCTGTCCGCGGTCGACCTTGCCCAGGACTTCCCGGCGCTCACGGCGCGGCCTCGGCCGCCGTCTGCGAAACCCGCGCCGGGTGATCTGCTCGCGGCTGACCGGTCAGCGGGTCGCGGCCGACGGTGACCTTGAAGTACCAGCTGCCCCGGCCGTCCGGGTAGACGCCCGGTGGTCTGGCCGGCATGGCGACCCCTTCCGACACCTGTGAGAACATTTTGTTCTCACGATGTTCTCACGGGGCCGTTCACGGATCAAACGATCCGTGAATACCGCTCTGAACTGGACTTATCTGGCGCGCTCGGAGGGATTCGAACCCCCAACCTTCTGATCCGTAGTCAGATGCTCTAGTCCGTTGAGCTACGAGCGCTGGGTGAGACAGGACAGTGTACCGGAGGCCTGGCCGGGCCCCCGGGGCGCCAGCGGACCAGGTCAGACGGAGATCGGCAGCTTTGTGTAGCCCCGGACGGTGCTCGTGTAGAGAGGCACCGCCGCGTCCAGGTCGACCGACCACTCCGGGAACCGCTTGAAGGTCTCCTCGAGGGCGACACGACCCTCCATCCGGGCCAGCGCCGCTCCCAGGCAGAAGTGGATGCCGTACCCGAAGGACAAGTGGTGGTCCATCTTCCGGTGGATGTCGAAGCGGTCCGCATCGGGGTAGGCCCGCTCGTCCCGGCCGGCCGAGCCCGTGATCATCACGACCTTCGAGTTGGCCGGGATCGTCTGCCCGTGGACCTCGACGTCCGCCGTGCACCACCGGCTCTGCACCGGCGACGGCGCCTCGTAGCGGAGAAGCTCCTCGACCGCATTCGGGATCAGGCTCGCGTCGGCCGCCAGTTCGGCCCGCTGGTCCGGGTTGTTGTCGAGGGTCAGCGCCGCCCAGCCCAGGAGCCGGGCCACCGTCTCGGTCCCGGCGCTGCCGATCAGGAGGGCGAAGTTCGCGGCCTGCGCCGTCGTGAGCCGGCGCAGTTCGCCGTCCTCGTCGACGATCTCGCCGTTCATCAGGTCGGTGAACATGTCGTCGCGCGGCGACGTCTGGCGGTCGGCCACCTGAGCGGTGACGTACTCCATCATCTTGCCCATGGCCTCGGCCGACACGTCGTTGTGACATGCCCTGTTCGGGGTCGAGGTGGAAGCTCTCATCGATCCACCCCCGGAACATGTCCCGGTCCTCTTCGGGCACGCCGAGGAGCGCAGCGATGACGTAGGCCGGGACGCGGGCCCCGAAGTCCTGCACGTAGTCGAACGAGCTCCTCCCCTCCAGTCCGTCGAGCAGGCGCACACAGAGCCGTCGGATGTCCTCCTCGAGCAGCATCATCCGCCGCGGGGTGAACGCCTTGGACACCAGCCGCCGGTAGCGCGTGTGCTCCGGCGGGTCCATGAAGATCATGATCTCCATCTCGGTCGGGTCGGCCGTGATCATCTCCATCACCGTGCCGTGCGACGAGCAGAACGTCTTCGGGTCACGGCTGAAGGCGTCCACTTCGGCGAAGCGGCTGACGGCGTAGAAGTCGTGCTGCTCGTTGTAATAGAGCGGCGCCTCGTCGCGCAGGCGCTTCCAGATCGGGTGCGGGTCGACCTTGTACTTCTCATCGAGGGGATCCCAAGCGAGTGGTTCGGTGTCGACGGCGGTCATGGCGATCCCCTTTCAGACGGCGATGTGGGACGCGTCCCAGAGCTTGATGCCACCCAGGATGCCCGCCGTGTTGTCGACCACCGTGATGCGCTCGAGCACCTCGCCGAGGTCGCGCCGGTTGATGCGCGGCGCGTTGCCGCCGCCGATATAGAGGTGGTCGAAGAAGGTCATGGCGTCGAAATAGGCGATCATCTTGCGTACCCGGTCATTCCATTTCTTGTCGCCGATCCTCTTGCGCACCGGCTCACCCAACTGCTGGTTGAAGGTTTCGCCCTTGCGGAACTCGAGGTGCGAGAACTCCAGGTGGGGCAACAACCGGCCGTCCATGAAGAAGGCGGTGCCCACCCCGGTCCCGAGGGTGATCACCGTCTCGAAGGCGTAGCCCTGGACGACCGCGACGCCCTGGACGTCGGCGTCGTTGGCCACCCGGCAGGGCCTGTCGAGAGCGTGCGCCAGCGCATGCGCAAGGTCGAAATCGGACCAGGCCTTGACCAGCTCGGGGACGATCCTGGTGCCCGGGCCCTTCTCGGTCACGAAGTGGGGAGCACTGAGGATGTGGCCGTTGCGCACCATGCCGGGGAAGCCGGCGGAGATGCGATCCGCCTCGGGGCAGCTTGGCCGCCAGCTGACTGAGGGTGCACGACCAGCGTGTCGGGGGACATGGGGTACGTCGTGGGGACCCTCACACGGTCGGCCACGAATGCGCCCGCCGTGTCGAGGACGTCGGCCTTGATCCCGGTGCCGCCGATGTCGAAGCTGAGCGTGTAGGGGTGACCGGGTGCGGTGGGATTCGTCGCAGCGCCAGTGGTGGTCTCGGTCACCGAAGAAACTGTAGCCACGCCGGTCGAGGCCGGGTCCGGCGGAACCGGTCCCGTCATCCTCGGAGGACGTCGTGGAGGATGGCGCGGAGCATGTTCCCCAATTCCTCGTTCGTCGTCGAGGAGAAGGCGTCGCCGGAGAGGAAGAGGCTCGAGAAGACGACGCCCATGGAGGCGGCCATGCGCACCCGGTCCTCGCAGCGGCACGCGGGTGTCGGCCAGCACCAGGCGGAACCGGTTCTGGATGTCCTCGTGCTCGGCCTCGTGGTCCTTGCGGTGCAGCTTCTCGAGGGCGGCCTGGTTCCGCTCGTGCATGAGGAAGATCTTGCGCTGGGCCAGCATCTGGCCGACGATCTCGTCGAGCAGCTCGCCCCACAGTTCCAGGGTGACCGGTCCCTCCCCCATCCTGACGAGCGCGTCCTTGCCGAACTCGTGCAGGCGCAGGTGCAGCGCCATGAGGATGTCGTCCTTCGATTCGAAGTGGTAGTAGAGGGCCGCCTTGGTGACGTCGAGGCGCTCGGCGATCTGCCGCAGGCTGGTGCCGTCGAAGCCTTGCTCGGTGAAGAGGTCGAGGGCCACATCGAGGATGCGCTGGCGGGTGTCGGGCGGCGGCGGCTGCGGCTGCGGCTGCGGCTCGGTCGCGGTGCGGCGGCCGTGGCAGGGAGGTCGACACCCAGGCCCGGCTCTGTGACGCTGTCTACGAGGGTCTGTTCATCTGGGTCTGCGTGTGTTGTTGCGGCGGTCTGGGACATTTGTTGCTCTGAGTCTACTTGACGACAGGTAAGTATGACTTCTACCATGCTTTGCGGAGCACAGTCTACTAACCGACAGGTAAGGACAGGCGATGGGTGACACTGAGTTGATGATCGAGGCCGAGGGGCTGACGAAGCGTTACGGCTAGACTGAGGCCCTGGCGGGCGTCGACTTCTCTGTTGCCGGCCGGCACCATCCTCGGGCTGCTCGGTCCCAACGGCGCCGGCAAGACGACCGCCGTGCGGATCCTGACGACGTTGGCGCTGCCCGACGCGGGGCGGGGCACGGTGGCCGGGATCGACGTGGTGAAGCATCCGGGCGAGGTGCGACGCCACATCGGCGTCGCCGCCCAGGACGCGACGTTGGACCCGCTGCTGACGGGGCGGCAGAACCTCGTGATGATCGGCGAGCTCGTCGGACATGGGACGGGCCGCCTCTCGGGTCCGGGCGGCTGAGCTGCTGGCGCAGTTCGAGCTGACCGACGCCGCCGACCGGGTGGTCAAGGGCTACTCGGGCGGCATGCGCCGCCGGCTGGACCTGGCCGGCTCGCTGATGACGCGTCCGCCGGTGCTGTTCTTGGACGAGCCGACCACCGGGCTTGACCCGACCAGCCGCCAGCGGGTGTGGGAGGCCATCCGGGAGCTGCTCGGCGAGGGCGTCACCGTGCTGCTGACGACGCAGTACCTCGAGGAGGCCGACGCACTGGCCCACCGGATCGTGGTCGTGGACCACGGTCGGGTCATCGCCGACGGGACGCCGCAGGAGCTGAAGGAGGCGAGCCGGAGCGCCCGTCTTGAGGTGACGCTGGCGGAGCCGCACCCGTCGGCGGTCGGCGCCATCGCACCGCTCGTGGCGGGACAGGTCCACGTGAGCGACGACGGTCGGCGGTTGAGTGCCGGCGTCGACGCATCGACCGGGTTGGCCACCGCTGTCGTGCGGGCGCTCGATGCGGCCGGTGTGCTCGTGGACAACATCGAGGTGCGGCAGCCGTCGCTCGACGACGTGTTCTTCTCGCTGACCGGGGGGCACATCGAAGAGGACGGGGGCGACGGGGGCGATGGCGCCGGCGGGTGCAGGGACGGTCGGGTGCGGTCCGCCGCCGATGGCGACGGCCGTCACGAGCTGGAGGGAGCGCGCGCATGACCACGACCACGTTGACGCAGGTCGGCCACCGGTTTCGACCGGCCGCAGTCGGGCGGGGGCGTGATGGGTCCTCTGGCGGACATCTGGGCCATGACCCGGCGCAACCTCGTGCACATTTCGCGGGAGCCCATGCAGCTCTCGGACGTGACGCTGCAGCCCCTGCTCTTCACTGTCCTGTTCGTCTATATCTTCGGCGGCGCCATCCCGATCCCCGGCGGCGGGAGCTACGTGAACTTCCTGCTGGCCGGCATCCTGGCGCTGAACCTGGTCACCTCGACCATGGGCACGGCGGTGGGGCTGAGCACCGACCTGCACGAGGGCATGATCGACCGCTTCCGCACGCTTGCCCATGTGGCGCTCCGCCGTGTTGGTCGGACGCTCGATGGCCGACCTCATGACGTCGCTGCTGTGCGCCCTGATCGTGGCGATAACCGGGCTCGTCGATCGGATGGCGGCCCGGTGCGAACTCCATCTCGGTCGTCGGCGGATTCGCGCTCCTGCTGTTCTTTGCCTACTCGGTGTCGTGGGTCTCAGCCTGCGTGGGGATGAACTCGAAGAGCCCTGAGTCGGCCGCCTCGTTCGGTTTCATCGTGCTGTTCCCTCTGACCTTCGTGTCCAACGCCATGGTGCCCACCCAGCACATGCCCGGGTGGCTCCAGGCCATCGCGACCTGGAACCCGGTGAGCGCCGTCGTGGCGGGGACCCGCGTCCTGTGGGGCAACCCGAACCCGTCCGGCACGATTCACGCCTGGCCGATGCAGCATCCGGTCGAGGCCGCGCTGATCTGGTCCGTGGCGATCCTGGCCGTGGCCGCTCCCTTGGCGGCGCACTACTTCAAGCGGCGGACGACGGAGTAGACGCGCCGAGTAATCGGACCGGTTGACGACGCCGACGAACGGGACCCGGCGACCGGCGTCAGCGTTTGTCAGTGCTCGTCGTAATGACCCTCGTGAGCTGCGTGGCGGTGGCCATCGTGGACATAGTCGGTGTGGTCTCCGTGGGCGACCGCCTCGTGGCCACACCCCTCCCCGTGGACGTGGTCATGATCGTCGTGGGACACGTGGATCTCGTTGTCGCTGCACTCATCCCAGTGACCGTCGTGGGGATGATGCGCGTGCCCGTCGTGCAGGTAGTGGGTGTGGTCGCCATGGACGACAGCGACATGGCCGCATCCTTCGCCGTGGACATGGTCGTGGTGCTCATGGGTTTCGTGTACGTCAGTCATGGTTCTCCCTTCCTCTGCCTCAGAGACAGGACTTCAGTTATCTGCCCAGCCGCGCCCTTGACATCACCCCAACTCTCGCATGACTCCCGATTCGCTGCTCACGGCGGCGAGCAGGCTGTGCCGACACACCGGTAGCCTCCACTCTGTGCCGGGACAACCATGGTTAGGAGACGCCTGCTCCCTCGTCGACGCCTTCCGAGCAGGGACGATCTCGCCGAGGGAGGCGCTCGAGGGATCGCTGGCGGCGATCGAAGCGTCGAAGCTCAACGCTGTGTGCTTTGTCGACGAGGAGCCAGCGCAGGAAGCGGCGGCGAACGCCGACGTGAACCTGCCCTTCGGCGGCGTGCCGATCGGGGTGAAGGAGCTCGACCCGGTGAAGGGTTGGCCGCAGACCGAAGCGTCGCTGGTCTTCAAGGACCGGATCTCGGACTACGACGGCACGATGACGGCCCGGCTGCGCGAAGCCGGAGCCGTCCTCGTCGGCCAAACGACAGCGTCGGAGTTCGGGGGGATCAACTGCACCTACACCCGCCTGCACGGGGCGACGTCGAACCCTTACGACCTCGAGCGCACGCCAGGCGGTTCTTCCGGGGGCTCGGCGGCGTCGGTGTCCGGCGGGCTGCTCCCGCTGTGCACCGGTGGCGATGGCGGCGGCTCCATCCGGATCCCGGCCGGATTCACCGGACTCTTCGGTCTCAAGTCGACGTTCGGGCGCATCCCGAAGGGCCCGAAGACCGAGATCGAGCCGCTCACCGCCGTCCTCGGGTGCGTCTCGCGCTCGGTGCGAGACACGGCGCGCTGGTTCGACACATGCAACGGCGCCGACGAGTACGACCCCTTCTCGCTGCCCCGGGTCGGTGGGTGGGAGGCCGGGCTCGGGCAGCAGGACGTGCGGGGGATGCGGGTCGCCGTGTCGGTCGACCTCGGCGCGGCGATCGTCGCCTCTGCGGTTGGAGAGAAGGTCAACGAGGCGGCAGACCTGCTGATCAAGGACGCCGGCTTGGGGCGAGTCGATGTGCCGATCGCGCTCCACGGGGCGGATTGGAGTGGGCCCTCGCCGGGACCGCCAGCTTGCTGGTCGGTCTCGGTGATCTCTACCCCGCCTGCGAGTCGGAGCTTACGCCCGAGATCATGCTGGCGGCCAACATCGCCACCAACCACTACAACCTCGAGACAGCGAAGAACATTGAGGCGTTCCGCCGGCAGGTCATCGTGCAGATGGCGCAGATCTTCGAACAGGTGGACTTCATCGTCTGTGCGACGAATCCCGACGTGGCCTTTGGTGCACAGGGTCCGATGCCGACCACGATCGACGGGGTGGACCTGATTGCAGAGCACGGGTTCGAAGCCGCGGTGGGAAACAATGGCGCCTTGACCATTCCCGCCAACACGACCGGGCACCCGGCCGTCGCCATTCCCGCCGGACAAGTCGACGGCCTCCCCGTCTCCATGCAGATCATCGGCCGCCGGAACGCCGAGCAGTTGCTCCTCGATCTGGCGCGCATCGTCGAGCTCGAGCGACCGTGGCCCTTGGTGGCACCCGGCGCGCCGATCTGACCCCATTTTCCGGGCTTGCAACGTCCTGCGGGGCGCTCGACCAGACGAACAGGGTGAAGGCCGTCCGCGTCCGTGATCGCTCTCCCCGTCGAGCCACCGCCCAACCGTCCGCAACCAAGTAGCAATCCGTCTGCAACGAAACGAGGCCCAGCGACCATCAAACGCGGATGATCCGTCGTGTAGCCACCGGATTTTGGGGATCCGTTGAGACTTTCTGTGACTTCCGGCAGGTGCGACACGAAGGACCTCCGTCGTACCCTGACGAGGGCACATGGCCGAAGAGATGCTGTTTACCGTTGCCGGGTCGGTGGCGACGCCGGCCCAGATTGATCTCGCTCGAAGACGCGGGCCTCGAGGAGCGCGCCGATCTCCAGGAGTGGGTCCTCTCCAACCCCGCCCTCCTCGGGGAAGCCGTCAAGGTCATCACCTTCGAGTTCGACGGGCTACCGGGAGCCACCACGACGGGCCGGGGCCGGATCACCGTGCTCGGACTGGGAGCCGACGGCCGCCTCGTCGTCGCCGAATTCAAGAGCAACCGGACCCCCGACGTCGAAGTCCTCGCCATCAAGTACGCCGCCATGGCCAGCCGCATCCTCCCCGAGACGCTGGCCGACCACTACGCCCGCTTCCTCTCCCGGCGCCAGGTTCCCGTCACTCCAGACGAGGCGCTGGCCGACCTCCAGGCCCACGCGCTCGACCTCTCGCGGGAATCACTGCGTCGCCCCCGCATCGTGCTTCTCGCCCGGGACTTCTCACCGGTCGCCACCGCCAGCGTCGTCTGGCTCACCGAGATGGGCCTCGATATCTCCCTCGTCCAGATCACTGCCTTCCGGTCCTACGCCCACGCCGACTCCGGCCGGGGCAACAACCCGATGATCAGCGTCAGCCAGATCTACCCACGGCGCGAGGTCGAGGAGTTCACCATCAGCCCCGAGCGCCAGCTGGCCCAGGAGATGGCGGACGCACGGCGACGCGTCCAGGACGCCAGCACGGTCCAGCGCCTCGTCACGTCCGAGACTGTCGCGGACGGGACGATCTTCACCCTGAGCCCACGCAGCGACCTCGCGTTCGACATACGTAGTCAGCTCGAGGAGTGGCTCAATGCCGACCCCGCCCGCCGCGCCGCCCACTGGCAGAACAACCTCATTGCCCAGTTGGTCTGGGACGTCGACAAGGCGGCCTATACGCCGGCCGGTCTCGTGCGCCATATCGTCGAGCAGGCCACCGGCGTCAGCCGAGACTGGTTCGGCACCCAGTGGTGGCGCGATCCCACCGGATGGACCCTCGTCGAGCTCGCCGGCCCGCTGAGCGGCGGCAAGGGAGCGCTCTATCGCGAGTACTGGTCACGCTGGCTCGACAAGATGCGCCACAAGCACGCCCACTGGTCCCAGATGTCCACCCTGCCCGCGCAGAACTTCATCACGTTGCCGTCCCCCGTCGAGGGAACCCACTACGGGCTCGCCTTCGCCGCCGGCGGCCGGCTGCGCTCGGACTTCTACGTCGACCTGGGATCGCCCGAGGCGAGCGCCGCGCAGTTCGAGGTCCTCCTGTCGCAACAGGACCTCACGGAGTCCATCTACGGCGGAACGCTGTCGTGGGAGCGTCTGCCCGACCGGGGCGCCTACCGCATCGCCGACTACAGCGAGGGGGAGGTCACCACGGTCGAGGACTACGCCTTCTACATCGACTGGATGATCGACGCCCAAGAGCGCCTCCGCAAAGCCGTCAATGCGGTCCTGCACATCGACGAGCCCAGGGACGAAGGCCACGGCCGCCGCTGAGTCCCGCCACGTTGCTCAGGACGTCCGCAGCTTCCACGTCGCCAGCGGTGCGAAGACCAAGATCAACCCCGCCGTCCACAGCAACGAGGGCACCAGGTAGTACGAGACCGAGTGCCCGAGCAGCTGTTGCGCCGCCGGCCCACCCGTCAACAGCCGCACCGTGTTGATCATTTGCGTCATGGGCTGGTTCGTCGCGAACGCCTGCATCCAGCCCGGCATCGTCGACACCGGCACGTAGGCCGAGGAGACGAAGCTCAGCGGGAAGACGAGGAACGAGAGGCTCTGCGCCGCCTGCGGGCTCCCGGCCGCCAGGCCCATGAAGATGAACATCCACACGAACGCGAAGCCGTAGAGGATGGTCAGACCCAGCGCGGCCAGCGCGCCGCCGACAGAGCCGCCGAGCCGGAAGCCGACCGCGAAGCCCACCGCCGTCATGACGACGACGCCCCAGGCGACGAGCGCCGAGTCGGCGCCCACCCGTCCTGTGATGATCGACAGCAGCCGGATGGGGAGGGAGCGCAAGCGGTCGAAGAGGCCGCCCGCCTGGTCGTCCGCCACCCCACTCGCCGCGCTCATGCCCTGGAACAGGACGCCGGTGACCACGAAACCCGGCACCAGGAAGTCCACGTAGTTGAGGCTCCCGGTGTGGGCGATGGCACCGCCGAAGACGTAGCGGAAGATCAGCAGGAAGAGGAGCCCCTGCGCCGTCCCGGCGATGAGCAGCGCCGGCGAACGCACGAACTTCTTGAGCGTCCGGGCGGCCACCTGGCTCGAGGCGACCACGAACGAGGCACCGCTATTCGTCACTCCCCCGCTGCGGCCGCCCCCGGCGTGGCGCGGCGGGTCGAGGGTCAGGTCCATGGTCATGCTGCGTCCTCCTTCGGACTCGTGGTCGTTGCATGCCCGGTCAGCGCCAGGAACACCTCGTCGAGGGTGGGCCGGCGCAGCGCGATGTCCTCCACCGGGACGCCGGCCTCGTCCAGCGCACGCACCACGATGGGCAGCAACCTGGAGCCGCCCGGCGCGGCGATGGAGCACCGCCGCGTCGCGACGTCGGTGGCCGGCTCGGCCGTGCCGAGCGACGCCAGGACCCCGGCGGCACGCTGCATGGTCGGGACGTCGACGGTGTGCAACTCGACCATGTCGGCGCCCACCCGCGACTTGAGCGCATCGGGCGTGCCCTGGGCGATGACCCGGCCCCCGTCGATGATGACGATGGAGCCCGCGAGGTGGTCGGCCTCATCGAGATACTGCGTCGTCAGCACGATGTCAGTCCCGCCCCAACTCATCTCACGAATGCCGTCCCACACCTCGTTGCGACTCACCGGGTCGAGCCCGGTCGTCGGCTCGTCGAGCAGCAGCAGCCGCGGGGATCCAACGAGGCTGGCCCCGAGGTCGAGCCGCCGGCGCATGCCGCCCGAATAGGTGCGCACCTGCCGGTCCGCCGCGGAGGTCAGCTCCATCATGTCGAGGATCCGCTCTGCCGAGGCCACCGCCCCGGCGCGGCCCTGGCCGTACAGGCGGGCCACCATCACCAGGTTCTCCCGCCCGGTCATCATCTCCTCGACCGCGGCGGACTGGCCGGCCAACCCGATCATGCGGCGCACCGCCATCGGTTCGCGCACGACGTCGTGGCCCCCGACCCGCAGCGACCCGCGGTCGGGCTGCAGCAGCGTGGCCACCATGCGGATGAACGTGGTCTTGCCGGCGCCGTTGGGCCCGAGGATCGCCACGGGTTGGCCTGCCGTCAACGTGAGAGAAAGGTCGGTCAGCGCCTGGACCTTTCCAAATTTCTTGCTGAGGCCGTCGGCCTCGATGAGCGCGTCCATGGGCGCGCCTCCTTTCGTCGGTCGAGCCCGTCCGAAGGAGGTCGCCTACGCTGCTGAGTGCTGCCTCGGGCGTCGGCCCCTCGTGGGTCGGGTTCGTGGTTGTGTGCTCGGGGCCGCGTGGTGCAACACGCGGCCCCGGGTCATTCAGTGGTCGTGTCGAAGGTGAAGTGCACCTCCTCGGGGTCGAAGCCTTCCGTGTGGAACGCGCGCCACATCTCGAGACCCTCCAGCGTTCCCGATGAGATCTCGTCGACGAGGTCGTTGACGTACTTCAACTCGGCGGCGAGCTGCCGCTCCTCGTACTCCGACTCCAGCTCGAAGATGCGGGGCAGCCCCGCGGCGCGCACCTCCTTCATCGCGCCTCGCATGCCGGCGAGCTTGACCTTGAGCGCGTCGGCCCGAGAGCGCAGCGCCGCCAGGGCGTCGTCGGGGTCGAGGGAGGGGAGGAACGAGAGACCGGCCATGAAGGCTGGATACTCCTTGCGCGGGACGCCGATGAGCTCGGTCATCCAGTCGTCCATCTCCCGCGCCCCGTCGTCGGTGATCTGGTACACGGTGCGCTCTGGCCGCTTGCCCTCCCGCACGGTGCCGGTGGCCTTGATGAACCCCTTCTTCTCGAGGACCTCGACCACCGCGTACAGGGAGCCGTAATTGAGGCGGACGCTCTCCTGTTTGGCCCGCTGGCGCAGGGTTTGGGCCACCTCGTAGGGGTGCATCGGCTTCTCGTAGAGGCACACGAGCACCGCCAACGCCAACGGATTCGACCGGGACCACCACCTCGCCATACGACTCATAGTATTCGAGTCAGAGTAATCTGTAAAGAGTACCGATGAATCGCTCCGGAGACCGCCGTCTCTATCCCCGACGACGTTGTCGAATTCGCTCGTGTCCGTTCGACGCTCTGTCGTACGTCCCACGAGAGCTGGAAGGAGCATCACCTATGCCGTCCGACCCACCGAGCTTCGAGTCTGAGCCCTGGGTGCGTTCCCGCGCATGACCTCCACCACTGATGCCATCGCCACCGACGGGCTGGTGCGGGAGTTCGCCGACGCGGTCGCAGTCGACCACGTCGACCTCCACATCCGTCCCGGCGAGATCTACGGCTTTCTCGGTCCCAACGGGGCCGGGAAGTCCACCACCGTCCACATGCTCTGCACGCTGCTGGCGCCGACCGGCGGTCGGGCCATCGTGGCCGGCTACGACGTCGTAGACGAGCCGGGGAAGGTGCGTCTCAACATCGGCGCCGCACTGCAGGAAGCATCCCTCGATCCGCTCCAGACCGGCATCGAGCTCCTGCGCCTCCAGGGTCGTCTGTACGGCCTCTCCCGCAAGGAGATCGACCGGCGCGTCGGCGACCTGGCCACCCTCATCGACATCGGTGACGCGTTGGGCCGGCGCATCGGCACGTACTCGGGAGGCATGAAGCGCCGCCTCGACCTCGCCGCCGCGCTCGTGCACAACCCCGACCGTCCTGTTCCTCGACGAGCCGACGACGGGTCTCGACCCCGTCAGCCGTCTCGCTGTCTGGGCCGAAGTGCGGCGCCTCAACCGGGAGCTGGGCATGACGATCTTCCTGACCACGCAGTACCTGGAGGAGGCCGACGAGCTCGCCGACCGGGTGGGCATCATCGACGGCGGCCGCATCGTGGCCGAGGGCACCCCGACCGAGCTGAAGCAGGCCATCGGCACGGACGTGATCATCGCCCGGGTCGACGGCGACACTGCCGTGGTCCTCCCCGTGCTCCGGCAGGTCGAGGGCGTGCTCAGCGTCGAGGCGCACGGCAACGAGCTCGTCGTCAGCAGCGCCAACGGCTCGGCGGCGATCAGCCCGGTTGCCGTTGCCCTGGCGCAGCACTCGGTCCAGGTCCGGGACCTCACCCTGCGGACGCCGACGCTCGATGACGTGTTCCTCGAGCTGACCGGCTCGCACATCGAACGCAACCACCACGCCGAGAAGGAGGGGGTAACGGTATGACCACCACCACGTTTGAGGTGCCCACCGCCCCGTTCACTATTCGAGCGAGACCGGCGGGCTTCCTTCATGACTTGACTTCCATTGCGGGCCGCGCCCTGCGGGGCGTCCCGCGCGACGTCGCCACCGTGATCCCGCCGATCTTCATCGCGCTGTTCTTCTTCGTGGTCAACATCGCCACCCTGAAGAAGCTCGCCGGCACCGTCCCCGGGCTGGACTACAACGCCTTCCAGATGGCCACGGCGATACTGCTCGGTGTCACCGGCGTCAGCCGCGCCGGATCATTGGTGCTCGATATCCAGGACAAGTACTTCGATCGCCTACTCCTGACCCCGGTCCGACGGACCGCCATCCTGCTCGGCCACATGGCGGCCGACGTCGGGATCGCCGCCGCCCTCACGGTGCCGATCATTGTGCTCGGCCTGATCATCGGTGTGCGCTTCGAGGGCGGGCCGCTCGGCATCGTGGCATTCATCGTCGTGGCGTCGCTGTGGAGCCTGGCTTTCGCCGGCTTCGGCTACGCCATTGCGCTGAAGACCGGCAACCCTGCGGCAGTCAACTCGACGTTCCTGCTGTTCTTCCCGTTCCTCTTCCTGACGACGGCCTACGTGCCGCGCCAGGAGCTGGCGGGCTGGCTCAACACCGTCGCCGGCATCAACCCCGTCACCTACATCCTGGCCGGTCTCCGCTCCGTCGATCAGTCCTCCGGCTGGCACTGGACCCAGCTCGGCCAGGCGTTGCTCGCCATCGGGATCGTCGGTGCGATCAGCATGTCGCTCTGCTTCGCCGCCCTACGGGGCCGCATCAAGCGGGGCGCCAACTGACGTCCGCCTGACAGGCTGTGGTCGTGGACCATGCGGAGAGCACCGAGGCGCACCATCATCATGTCGGCAACGGGCCGTTCCAGGGATTCACGGGCTACCTCGTAGGCCTGAGCTTCCTGTTCGGTCGGAAGAAGGAGGCCCGCTTGGCTTGTGACCTCACCCAGGTCGCCGCCGGGGACGCGGTGCTCGACATCGGTTGCGGTCCGGGCGTGGCGTTGCGCGAGGCGCGCCGTCGGGGGGCCATCTGCACCGGTGTGGACCCGGCGCCGCCGATGCTCCGCCTCGGGCGCCTGGCCTCCCGGCGCGACATCACCTACACCAGGGGCACGGCCGAGGCACTCCCGCTCCCCGACGCATCGGCGTCCGTGGTGTGGTCGCTGGCAACGGCGCACCACTGGGCCGACATCGAGCAGGGCCTCGCCGAGGCCCGGCGGGTGCTGCGACCCGACGGACGTCTGCTCATCCTCGAGCACCATTCGACCCCAGGCGCCAAGGGCCACGCCTGGCACGGGTTGACGGACGAGCAGGCCGGCAAGGTCGCGGCCGCCTGCAGGGCGGCCGGGTTCACGGACGTGCGCGTCGAGGAGCACGAGGGGCGGCACGGGCCGGCGCTCGCCGTGCTGGCCGTCCGTCCAAGCTGATCCAACCGAATTTCATTTCGATGAACAGTTGAGCCGCAGGGCGATGGCCACGGAGGACGAATACGGCGTCTTCAAGATGGTCGGGGCATGAATGCGTACCGGCTCGCCGAAGGCCGAGAGGCGGAGGGTGGCGGTAACGGCGACCGGGTAGGCGTGCGCCGGTAAATCCTGCTGCGCCGCCGGCTGGTGCCCGCCAATGCGCAGAGAACCCGTGATCTGCACCATGCGGCCGCGGCCGTCGACCCACACAGAGCTCGGTCCCTGGGTCTCGACCAGCGTTGCGCGGTGGGCCGGGGCGCAGACGGGGGCTGTCGATATTTCGTAGCGCGTCGTCGACACACCCCCGACGTTCGTTGCGCCCACCTCGCGTAGACCGACGACCCGTTGCGCCCCCCCGAGCTCCTCCAGCGCGCTGGCCGCGTTCCCTGCCAAAGCCAGGCCAAGGTCCTGGCGCGCATCGCGGTGCCACGACATCTTCGCCCACAGCGTGGCGAACCCGGCCGGAGCGAACGATTGGTACACGGTCCCTCGGATCCCGATGAATCTCATGGAAACAGAGCTCCGCATCGGATGCGACAGACCGGATGGCCCTGACGTGAGTTGCGTCTGGTTGTCGATCTCTGTGGCCGTGACGTTCCCCGATCGAAAGTCAAGTTCCCCACTGCCCGCGATCCGATTAGAAAATTCCGGGCTGCGGCTTGCCGAGACCTGCGTGTAGCTGAAATGTGCCGACCCGGACGCCGCGGTGGTGGCCAGCAGGTTCGCGACCCACTTCGTCGGCGTGACACCTGACACGCCCGGCACGTCCGGCGCGCTCCCGGCGCCCAGGGCGGCGCCCAGTCCCGCCCCCACGACGACCAGTCCGAGCAGGACCCACGGCATGAGTCGTCTCACCGGAGACATCGTGCCACTTGGCGCCTAACCTCCATCGATGTGGCCCCCACCGTC
The DNA here is from genome assembly GCA_963744225.1 of uncultured Acidimicrobiaceae bacterium. Taxonomy (GTDB): domain Bacteria; phylum Actinomycetota; class Acidimicrobiia; order Acidimicrobiales; family RAAP-2; genus Bog-473. The sequence continues at coordinate 1,072,083 of CAVUSV010000004.1, read as the reverse complement.
GTCCACGTCGCCCCACACCCCGACGACGAGGCGGTTGGCTGTCCTGCGGCGCTCCTCCATCTGCGGGACCGGGGGTGGACCGTCGTCAGCGTCATCGCCAGCCTCGGCTTCGACGGTCAATGGGGGCGCCGCCGCGCCGAGGCGGAGGAAGCAGCACGCCGAGCCGGCTTCGTCCCTGTCTTCTTGGACCCGCCGCTGAACCTCGACCTCGATGCGGACCTCGCTGCGGCCACGCGGCGCGTTGCCACCGAACTCCCGGTCATCGTGAAGGATCACGACGCTTCCATCGTGGCCTCCCCCTCACCCCACGACGTGCACCACGGCCACGAAAGCGTCGGCCGCGGCGTCCAACGCGCCCTGGCCGTCCTTCCACCGACCGTGCGCTGGTGGATGTGGGGCGTGTGGGGGGACCTCCCTGCCCCGAACGTCTTCTACGCGTTCCCCAAGAAGGAGCTCGACAGAGCGCTCAACGTCCTCGACGCCTACGCCGGGGAGCTCGAGCGCAACGACTACCGGCCCTATCTCACGGGCCGGGCCGTTGCGAACGCCGTGCTCGGCTCCGAACGCGTCTTCGGGTTCGGCTCCGCTGCGGCCAGCACCGACCCCTTCGCGGAGGTGCTGACCGAGGTTCGCCTCATCGACGGGCGGTTCATGGCGTCCGAGCCTCATCAGCTCGACGACGGCACCCCGACGATGGTCTGCCCCATCGACCTGACGCCGTGGCTCGACTCGCCCAGCGCGCACGAGCTTGTGGGCTACATCCGCGAAGTGCGCCAGGAGCCGGCGCAGTGACGGTGATCGCCACGCTCACGCCTCAGCTGGTCGAGGACTTCCGCCGCGCCGGCTTCGTCGTGGTGCCGGACCTGCTGAGCGCCGACGAGCTGGTGCGCTTCGGGGCGGCCGTCGACGAGGGCGTCGCCAAGCGCAGCCGGTACGACAACCGGACCCTCGAAGAGAAGTCGCGTTACGAGCAGAGCTTCATCCAGTGCCAGAACCTCTGGGAGGACTGCGCCGATGTGCGGCCGCTGACCTTCCACCCGCTTATCGCAGGGACCGCGGCGAGGCTCCTCGGAGTCGATGCGGTCCGCATCTGGCACGACCAGGCGCTCTACAAGGAGGCGGGCGGGCGCGAGACCGACCCGCACCAGGATCAGCCCTACTGGCCCATCGTCGAGACCGACACCGTCACCGCCTGGATCCCGCTCGACGGATCGACACTGGAGAGTGGCGCCATGGGCTACCTACCAGGGAGCCACCGTCTCGGCGTGCGCGCATTCGTCGACATCTTCACCGGAAGCAACCGTGAGGACCCGTTGGCCCGTCGCGAGCTCGCGGGGACGACCCCCGTGTTCGTCGAGGTGCCGCCCGGATCCGTCGCGTTCCACCACGGCCTCACGTTCCACTTGGCCAAACCCAACACGACCGGTACCGTCCGTCGGGTGCACACCGCCATCTACTTCGCCGACGGGTCCACCCGGGGCGAGGGGCTCTTTCCGCACCCGTCGGTCGAACGGGCGGGCATCGCGATGGGCGCGGTCATCGCCAGCGACGTCACGCCGCTGGCCTGGCCGCGACCCGACGGCGACGTCCCCCCACCGCCCGCACAGCCGATCGGGTGAGCGGCGTGCTGACCGACGAGCAGCGCGCCGCATGGACAGACCAGGGATTCTTCCGAATCCCCGGCTTCGCCACGCTCGAGACGTGCCAGGCCATGCTGGCCCGGGTGACCCGAGTGGTGCGGGAGCCCGACCTCGCTGCCGCGCTCAAGGTCAAGGTGGCGCCCGAGAACAACAAGGCGGCCATGGAGGTGGCCAATCCCGAGGACGGCGTCTCCAAGATCTTCAAGCTGCACCGGGATGCCGTCTTCGCCGACTTCGCGCACTCGGCCGCAGTGGTCGACCCGGTCTCGGAGCTCATCGCACCCGATATTGACGTCTTCTTGTCCCAGTTCATCTTCAAGACGGCGGGTGCCTGGGGGCAGCCGTGGCACCAGGACTCCCTCTACTTCCCCTTCGAGCCGGCCCGCCCGGTCGTCGGCGTGTGGCTGGCTGTCACCGAGGCGACCCTGGTCAACGGTTGCCTGCACGTGCTGCCGGGGTCACAGACCGAGCCGGTGCACACCCACGTCCCGGATCGCCGAACAGGAGCCAACCACGGCTACTTCGAGATCGTCGACCACGACATGACGAAGTCGGAGCCGGTGCTCATGGATCCGGGCGACCTCCTGGTCTTCGACAGCCACTTGATGCACTGCTCGACGGACAACGACTCCGACGGCATCCGCGCCGCCATGGTGTACCACTATGCGGCAGCGGGGACGGTCGACCACACGGAGGAGTACTACCCCTCCATCAACGACTGGGTTCCGGCGCGGCGCGACGGGCGTCCGATGGCGCCACACGCCGCCTGAGGACCCCGAGCCCGTGCCCTTGAAGTTCGACGCCATGCTGCCGGCGCAGCCCCTGCGCCAAGCGGCCGATCTCGGGCGACGGGCCGCGGACGCCGGACTCTCGGGCCTCGTCGTGACGGAGGCGGGGCGCACGGCGTACCTGACCTGCGGCGCGCTGGTGGTTGCCGCCGACATCGACGTCATGACCGGCATTGCCGTGGCCTTTCCTCGCAGCCCCATGGTGACCGCGGCCACCGCGTGGGAGCTGGCCGAGGCAAGCGGCGGCCGCTTCCGCCTCGGTCTCGGCGCGCAGGTGCGAGCCCACATCGAGCGCCGCTACGGCTCGGAGTTCGATCACCCCGGTCCGCGCCTGCGTGAGTACGTCATCGCGGTCAAGGCCATCTTCGAGTCGTTCCGTCTGGGGGCGCCGCTCGCCGTGGAGGGCGACTACTACAACCTCTCGCTGTTGCCGCCCACCTGGGCGCCCGGTCCCATCGACGCCCCCAACCCGCCCGTCGACATCGCCGCGGTCAATCCCTGGATGCTCCGCATGGCGGCCGAAGAGGCCGACGGCGTGCACATCCACCCGCTGAACACACCGACCTACCTGGGAGAGACGGTGCTGCCCAACCTGGAGATGGGCGCAACCCGATCGGGGCGCCAACTGGAGGACCTCGAGGTCATCGTCCCGGCCTTCCTCGTGGTGGGCAACACGGAGGTCGAGCGCCGCAGTTGGCGCGAGCGGGCTCGCATCCAGGTGGCCTTCTACGGGTCGACACCCAACTACGCGTTCATCTTCGAGCAGCTCGACCGGGAAGGCACGACCGAGCGGATCCGTGAACGCCAACGGGCCGGCGACCTCCCCGGTATGGCGGCCATCATCGACGACGACCTGCTCAAGCACTTCATCACGGAGGGCACGTGGGGCGACATCGCCGACATCGTCGTGGACAAGTACGACGGGATCGCGACCCGCATCGTCAGCTACTTCACCGGGTCCGACGTCGTCGCGGACCCCGACGCCTTCGGGCGCTGGGGGGACCTGGCCCGTCGCGTCGTCGCCCTGTCCAACTCCACCGCCTGATCGCGCCCTCTACCCGCGGCGGCGCAGGAACCCCCGCTTGACCTTTGCCGGCTCCTCGGACTCGTCGGCCGTCTCAGAGGCCAGCGCGGCGTCGAGCTCGGCGAACGATCCGTCGGCGAACTCCTCGTGGATGGGATCCTCCTCCAGATCTTCCGCACCGGCCTTCTGGCCGGCTAAAACCTCGATGAGCTCGTCGACAAGGTCGACCTCGGAGGTCGGAGTTCCGAGAGATGGGCCTGAGCCTGTCGTAACTTCCGTCTTGCCGTCCGTCTCTGCGCGCTCGAACAACGTGGCGAGCCGGTCCTCCACTGAATCGATGTCGACGGCCGCAGCGGCGAGGGCCCGTTGGAGCTCGGGGACGTGTTCGGGCAGATGGAGGGACGACCGCCCCCTTCCGGCCGGGCGCACCCGGTCGGTCCAGCCGGACCCGTTCCAGTAGCGCTCCTGATCCGAGCCCTCTGGGTCGGGCCGCCACCCTGGGCCGTCGTCCATCCGCTTCCCTCCCGATCCACGTGGGATCCCCGCCGCCAAGTTTCGCACCGATCGACGGCCCCATTGTGCGGAGGTCCAAGGTCACGCAGTAGAAAGGAGGCCCGCCGCCGGGGCGTGGGCGGAGCAGCGTCGGCGGCAGAATAGTGTTCTGAATTCCCTGTTCGAGAGGGACGCGTGAGAGGAAGGACGTGCGGTGGGGATCCAACTGAAGGCAGGGACGAGGCTGCGCAGCGCAACCGACGCCTGCGAGGTCGTCGTCGTCAAGGCGCCCGCCGAGACCGTGGACCTGCGCTGCGGCGGGCATGCGATGCTGCCGATCGACGCCGAGGGGGCGCCGGCGAGCATCGAGCCGGGGTTCGACCAGGGCACCCAGCTGGGCAAGCGCTACAGCGACGACGAGCTCGGCCTCGAGGTCCTCTGCACCAAGGCGGGCGAGGGCTCGCTCTCGGTGGGCGAGACCCCGTTGGTCGTCAAGGGCGCCAAGCCCCTGCCCGCCTCGGACTGATCGCCGGCACCGGAGGTCACCGCCCGTGAACATCGCCATGCTGCTCGAGATGGCGGCCGAGGGCGACCCGGACCGCATCGTCCTCGGCTCCCACGACGGCGGCATCTCCACGGCGGAGCTCTTGGAGCGGGCGAGGCGGGCCGCGGTCTACTTCGAGAAGAGTGGAGCCGACGTCGTCGGTTATTTCGGACTCAACTCCGACGTGTTGCCCGTCGCCTTGTTCGGCGCCTCGCTGGCGGGGGTGCCGTTTGCCCCGATCAATTACCGGGCCCCCGACGAGCAGCTGGCTGGGATCCTCGGGCGGGTGGCCGGCGGCTTGATGATCGCCGACGACGACGAGGTCGACCGCCTGCGTGGGTGCGGGGCCGAGCACGTCGTGACGAAGGCCGAGTTCGCCGCCGCCATCGCCGAGGCCGTGACGGGGGAACATCCCTTCGTCGACCCCGAGGAAATCGGTGTGCTGCTCTTCACCAGCGGGACCACGTCGGAGCCGAAGGCCGCGGTACTGCGGCACCGGCATCTTGTGTCGTACATCATCTCGAGCGTCGAGTTCATGGGGTGCGCGCCCGACGAGGCCCAGCTGATCTGCGTGCCGCCGTACCACATCGCCGGGATCGCGGCCGTGTTGAGCTCGATGTACGCCGGGCGGCGCATCATCTACCTGCCGTCGTTCGACGCCGACGCGTGGGTGCGCCTGGCCGCTGACGAGAAGGTGACGCACGCCATGGTGGTGCCGACGATGCTGGGACGGATCTTGGCGGCGGTAGAGTCGGCCGGAGTCGAGCCCCCCGCGTTGCGCCACCTTTCCTACGGCGGCGGGCGCATGCCGTTGGAGTTGGTGGAGCGGACGTTGCGTGACCTGCCCCATGTCGACCTCGTCAACGCGTACGGGCTGACAGAGACGTCGTCGACGATCGCCATGCTGACCCCCGACGACCACCGGGAGGCCTACGCCAGTTCGGACCCGGTGGTTCGGGCGCGACTCGGGTCGGTGGGGCGTCCCCTCCCGTCCCTCGAGGTCGAGGTACGTGGTCTTGACGAGGTGGCGCTTCCGGACGGCGAGAAGGGCGAGATCTGGGTGCGGGGCGAGCAGGTGGCCGGCGAGTACGTCGGCAACAGCGTCCTGACCGAGGACGGGTGGTTCCGCACGCGGGACGCGGGATGGTTCGACACACACGGCTTCTTGTACATCGACGGGCGGTTGGACGACGTGATCGTACGGGGCGCCGAGAACATCTCGCCGGGGGAGGTCGAGGAGGTCCTGATGGCGCACCCGGCCGTGGCCGAGGCCGCGGTGATCGGCATTCCCGACGCTGAGTGGGGCGAGGCGGTGGCGGCCGTGGTCGTGCGACGGCCCCGCCCCGACGCCGACGTCGGCGTCGACGTCGACGAAAAAGAGCTGCAGGGCTGGGTGCGGGAGCGGTTGCGCTCGACCAAGACACCAGTGGTGGTCGACTTCCGCGACGAGCTCCCGTATTCGCCGACGGGCAAACTCTTGCGGCGCGTACTTCGGGACGAGCTGACAAGGGCGTCGGGCGGGAACTCCTAGCGGAACAGCGCACCGGTCCGCGGGCGTTGGTTTATGCCGGCTCGGCGGCGGACCAGCCGACAAGGGACTTCACGTCGAGGTACACCACCTCGGCGAACTCCGTCTCCCGGTATTGCGGGTACTTCTCACGGAGCCCACGCTCGCACTCCTCGCGCCGCTGGGCGCTCACGTCGTTGTTGGGACGCCGCACCAGGTGCGCCCGCACCCACCACAGTTGAGACCAGTCGTCCCGATTCCAGTGCTCGCAGAGCAGGGTCGCGGTGGCGTCGTGATCGAGGTTGCGCAGGCGCCCGAGTTCGGTTGTCACTTTCGGCTTCACACGGTCGACAGGGGTGGCGATGAGCTCCAAGACGATGGCGAAGCAGACCGGTACGGCGTCAATTCGTCGCTGGGGGTTCGACGTGCACAAAATCCCGTGGTCAGCCGCCCGTAGGTAACGCCAGCAGTCGTCCGTGGAGAGCCGCACTCGTCTGACTACTCCGGCAGACGCGTCAGGGCACGCTGACCGGCAGGCTCTCCCACCCCCGCACCGTCGAGGTGTGTGCCTGGACCGCGTGGTCCCAGTCGACCTCCCAGGTGGGGAAGCGCATCAGGACCTCCTCCAGGGCAATGCGGCCCTCGAGTCGGGCGAGGTGGCTTCCCAGGCAGAAGTGGATGCCGTAGCCGAAGGCGAGATGCTGCTCCACCGTCCGGTGAATGTCGAAGCGGTCCGGGTCGGCAAACTTGCGCTCGTCCCGGTTGCCGGCGCCGTTCATGAGCAACAGCACACTCCCCGCCGGCACGGTCTGGCCATAGTGCTCCGCGTCCGCGGTGACAAATCTCGCCTGGACCGGTGACGGCGACTCGAAGCGCAGGAGTTCGTCGATGGCCCCGGGAATCAGGCTCGGGTCCTCGGCCAACTCTTGGCGCTGCTCCGGGTGCTCGGCGAGGAGCTTTCCCGCCCAGCCGATGAGCCGCGTCGTCGTCTCGTTGCCCGCGCCGGCGAGGAGGCCGACGTAGCCGAGGACCTCTTGTCGGGTGAGAGTTCGAGTGGTGCCGGTCGTGTCCACGAACTCCGCGGTGAGCAGCTTCGTCATCAGGTCGTCCGAGGGATGCTCGGCCCGCCACTCGATGTACTCGACGAACCCCTCGCCGCCCACGGACGCGAGATCCCCCTGCCGGACAGGTGCACTCCCCTCTTCGAGGCGCAGGGACTGGTCGAGGCGGTCCCGGATGGCGACCTGGTCCTCCTCGGGGATGCCGAGCAACATGCCGATGACGCGCATCGGCATCTCGGCGGCCAGGTCGTGGATGAAGTCGAAGTGTCCGGCGCCGACCAGGGGGTCCAAGGTCCGGGCGCAGAATTGGCGGACCTCGGGTTCAATGGCAAGCATCGCCTTGGGCGTGAACACCCGGCTCAACAGGCCACGGTGCTCGTCGTGGGCGGGGGGATCCTCGAAGAGGATCGAGCCCGGCGGGATCTCCATCCCGCTCTTGATCAGCTCGAGAACGGATCCCTTCCCCGAGATGTAGGTCTTCCAATCGGCCAGGCAGCGCCGGACGTCCTCGAACCGGCTCAGGGCGTAGAAGTCGTGCCGGTCGTTGTAATAAAGGGGCGCCTCGTCCCTCATCCTCTTCCAGACGGGGTACGGGTCGGCGTCGATGTCGAAGTCGTACGGGTCGTAGTAGAGGTCGGTGCTCGCCGATGTCGTCATACGTCACCCTTCCCTTCGAGGCTTCCGCTCATGTCTCTCCTCCAGTTTGGCCCAAGTGGATCAGGTCAGAAGCTGCGGCAGTACACCGTGTCCATCTTCTGCGTCCGTGGCCGCGTCACGATGAAGAGGTGGACGTCGCCGATCGCCTCGACCTCCTGCCCTGCGTAGCGGCCCATGGCCTGGTTGATCAGGCCAAGCTCCGTCCAGCGTGCGTAGGCCGCCTTCGCGTGGTCTGGGTCCCAGTCCCAATCGGTGGATCCCAACCCGGCCCCCTGGGCCGTGCCCTGGACGACGGTCGTCACTCTGATGTCGTCGTCGCGCACCTCCAGAGCGAGGACCACGCCGAACGCCTCCAGAGCCGCCTTGCTGGCGACGTACATCGACAGCATCGGGAACGGGTGCAAGGTGGACTCGCTCGAGGTGTTGACGATGTCGCCACCTCCCGCCGCCCGCAAGAGTGGAATGGCCGCCCGCGATGTGTACACCGGGCCCATCAGGTTGGTGGCGATCTGCTGTTCGATGTCGCCGTCGCTGAGGAGCTCAACCGGACAGGGTCGGTAGACGGCGGCGTGGTTGATCAGCACGTCCAGCTTGCCGAAACGCCGTGCGATCTCGTCGAAAGCGCATCGCACGCTATCCGGCTGACCAACGTCGGTTGCGACGGGGAACGCCGACCGACCCAGGCTCTCAGCAACCGACTTCAACCGCTCTTCGTTGCGCGCCAGCATGATCACCGAGGCGCCCTCATCGAGGAAGCGCCTGACGATGCCGAGCCCGGAGCCGGCCGATGCGCCCGTGACAGCCGCGACCTTCCCCTCGAGCATTCCCATGGCGGATCTCCCTCAGCTCCAAAGGCCTTGTCGGCGCAGAGTAGCTCGGCGCCAGACCAACGAGTCCTATTCGTCCGAGGCCGCGAGCACCACGGCGCCGTCTCCGACCACGTACCAGCTCACCGAGCTGACACTGGGTTCGAGGCTCAGGCGGCTCACCGCTCCCTCGAGGGCGACGTCGTCCCGGCCAAAGCGTTGGAGCTCAGCCTCGACCTTGACGAGGTCGGTTCCCCGGTCCAGGTCCTCGCTTCGAACGGCGCGCAACACGAACTCGTCACGTGTCAGCGCTTGAACGACGAGCGCCCGTATGTGTGCCTCGTCGTCTGATCGACAGACGGCGTCAAACTTGTAGACCGTTTCCACTTCGCTCTCTTCGGTCGTCGGGAGACGGTCGATGCGCTGAGCCAACGGTCGAAGAAGCGCGTGCACGCTGACGACGAATACTGCACCAACAATGGCTTCGAAGATATATCCCGCCCCCGCCAGCACCCCGACGGCGGCCGAGCACCAGATCGTGGCGGCGGTGTTGATGCCTCGGATATTGACACCGTCCCGCAAGATCACACCGGCGCCGAGAAAGCCGATACCGGAGACGACGTAGGCCGCGATGCGCGTGGGGTCCTGGCCAGCGCTACCTCCGAGGAGCACGCTGAACAGCTCGAAGAGCGCCGCACCCAGCGCAACGAGTGCGTTCGTCCGCAGCCCGGCCATGCGTTGGCGCCACTGTCGCTCGACCCCGATAAGGGCGCCGAGCGACAGCGCGACCGCGGCCCGCCCGATGAAGTCCGCCATCTGCCCAGCCGAAGGGGAGATGAGGAAGCCGTTGAGTCCCGTAGCCATGCCGGTCCTCCCTTACTTGACCGCGACTTCGACGATCTTCACGATGACAAGGATGAGGGCGACGCCGAGGTAGCCGCGGAGCGCCATGAGGCCGATCTTGCGCTGGCGCGACATCACGGGACGCTCGAGCCGAGCCAGTGGAGGCATCCTCCAGGTGTCACGGCTCAAGGTCTCGGCCAGCACGTCGTCCACGGTGACCTCGTCTTGGTGCCGACGCGCCTGGATCAGGAGGAACGCCCCCAGAACCAGGCCACCGACCGTCCCACGACCATGACGCCGACGATCTGCGTGCCCGTGATAGCGGGGAACAGCACGCTGGCGGTGAGGATGACCGACAAAATCACCAGGACCCAGATGATCACCCCGGTCACGATGTTGAGCTTCTTGCCGTTGACCCAGGGGCCCAGCACGGCCTTGTCGTTGCACAGGATCGCCAGGAAGACGACTGCGCTGGGCAGGAGGACGCCGGCCAGGACCTGGACACCCAAGGTCAGCAGCCCAAGGGGCACCTGGGGGATGAGGACCAGGGCAGCGGCCAGCGCGATGAGGCCGGCGTAGCAGGCGTAGAACCCCTTGGCCTGGGTCACGGGGCGGTGCAGCGAGTGCTTCTGGTTCAACACGTCGCTGGTGGCGTATGCCGTCGCGAGCCCGACTGCGGCCGCACCGATGATGGCCGCGTCGATCAGGGCGATCGCGAACAGATCCCCCACCGTGCGCGAGACCGAGGTCGCCAACCCGTGGGCGACCCCTCCGGCGTCGGTGAAGTTGCCGAAGCCGGGCGTGTGGGCGAAGGCGGCCGACGTGAAGCCCATGATCGCCACCCCGCCGATGACCACCAACGCGATGCCGATGACGAGGTCGATGCGCTCATAGTTGATCCACCGGGGCGTGATGCGCTTGTCGATGATGTAGGACTGCTGGAAGAACAGCTGCCACGGAGCGACCGTCGTCCCCACGATCCCGATGACCAGCAGCATCACCGAGGACAGCGGCTGCGCCGTGGGGGATGCGCGGCACGACGAAGTCGTGCGCGACCTGGCCGATCGGCGGGTGCACCATGAGGACGATGGGGATGAGCAGGAGCGATCCGGCCACGAGCATCAGACAGAGCCGCTCGAAGCGCCGGAAGCTTCCCGTGCTCACCGCGCCGACGATGGCAACCGTGGCGACGATCACCGAGGGGACCTTGGGCAGACCGAGATAGGAGACGGCGAGGGAGATCCCAATGAACTCCGTGACGATGGTGAGCGCGTTCAAGAGGAAGAGGTCGATGACGCTGAATGCACCCCAGAACCTGCCGAAGCGCTCGAGGATCAGGCGAGCGTGCCCGACACCGGTCACCGCACCGAGGCGCAGGACCATTTCCTGGCAGACGTAGAGGACCGGGATGAGGAGGCCGAGCGTCCATACGAGCTGGCGTGCCGAAGTTCTGGCCGGCCTGGCCGTACGTCGAAAAGGCGCCGGCGTCGTTGTCGCCGACCATGACGATGAGCCCGGGCCCGACGATGGCCAGCAGGGTCTTGAACTTGAGCGACAGCTTCGAGCGTGCCGCCGTGTCGCCGTGCTCGATAGTGCCCAGGGCTCCATTGATGTGGCCCACGTGGGCCTCGTCGAGGACGGCGACGTCCCGGCCGGGTGGTGCGAGTTGGGTGAAGTTCTCCATCGTTGTCTCCTTATTACGAGGAGAACGCTTCTTCGACCGTCGGACGTCAGACGTCAGCAGAAGGCCGGGGAAGGGTTCTCCGTCTCGATCGTGGAAGAGTCGAGCGGGTCCGACGGTTACGTCGGATTTGGCAAAGGACCTGCGAAGGCGCAGGCGGCGCGGGTGAGATGCACCTGCGAGGACCCCGACGTCGGGCGGCTGATCGAGTGCAGACCTAGATCAGGCGGGAAACGACGCCGGGGCACGGCTGTGGGGGCTGGCAACTATGAGGTTCTGAGCTCATGACCGGCCCTCCCTTCAGACATGCGATGCGGGCGTCAACGCACAGCTTACCCGGACGGCCCGGCATTTCATAACCGGCATCGCTGTCGCAGTTGCGTGTCATTCGCAACGTGCATCGGCACGAAACAGGCGAGAGGCTGTCGCCATGACCAACGTTGCGCATGACGATTCCCATGACCATGGGCACCACCGCGCCGGTCAGCACCATGTCCACCCGGCGGGATTCATCGGCTTCGCCCGAAGCATCTTCGTCCCGCACCGTCACGACGTGGCCGAAAGCGTCGATCAGGCCTTGGAGGCGAGCAGCCGAGGAATACGAGCGGTCAAGATCGCGCTCGGCGTGCTCGGACTGACTGCGATTGTCCAGGGGCTCGTGGTCGCCCTCAGCGGGTCCGTCGCGCTGCTCGGCGACACCCTGCACAACTTCTCCGACGCCTTGACCGCCCTGCCCCTGTGGGTGGCCTTTAGCTTGGGGCGAAGTCCACCGACCAGGCGGTTCACCTATGGGTACGGCCGGGCCGAGGACCTGGCCGGCATCGTCGTCGTGACAGTGGTCGCGCTCTCGGGTGCGCTGACGGCTTGGCAGTCCATCGAGCGCCTCATCCACCCCCAGAACGTCCAACACCTACCGGCCGTGATGATCGCCGCGGTCGTCGGTGTCGCCGGCAACGAAGTCGTCGCCCAATACCGACTGCGCGTCGGACAGCGCATCGGTTCGGCGGCGCTCGAAGCCGACGGGCTGCACGCGCGTACCGACGGCATCGCGTCGTTCGCCGTGCTGGTCGGTGCCATCGGGGTGGCGCTCGGGGCGCCTTGGGCCGATCCGGTGGTCGGACTCCTGATCAGCTTGCTCATCTTTCTCGTCTTGATCCGGACCGCCAGCAGCATCGGCCAGCGGCTCATGGACGCCGTGGACCCCGCGCTCGTGGTCCAGGCCGAGCACATCTTGGGACACGTGGACGGCGTCGCGGGCGTCGGCGACGTCCGCATCCGATGGGTGGGGCACCAGCTCCACGCCGAGATCCGCCTCGTGGTGGACCGGGGCCTCAGCGTCGTCGCCGCGCACGACATCGCTGAGCGGGCGTACCACGAGCTCTTGCACCAGTTGCCGCGCCTCAGCGACGCCATCGTGCACACCGACCCGTCGACTCAGGACGGACGCGACCCGCATGCCGAGACGAGGCACCACCGGACGCCCGTGTAGAGGACGGCCGTTGTCCCGATTCAGAAGCGGCCTGACGCCGCCTGGGATCCTTCCGGTTGGCCCGGAACGGTCAGTTCGTGGCGCGGCGGTGGCTCGACCACAGTGTCGACGGCCGCGACGTCATGACTCGGCCGGTGGGACCGACGAACATCAGCTCGGCGTTGGCATCTCCGGACATCGTCCATTCTCGGCTGTGCACCCGATGGTGGTGGTACTCACACAGCAACGCGAGGTTGTCGAGATCGGTGCGGCCGTCGGGCTTCCACGGCACGATGTGGTGCACGTTGGTGAACGTCACATTCGTGCACCCTGGGAATCGGCAGTGTCGGTCTCGGCGCATGATCTCCCGGCGTTGGGTGTCGGTCGGATCCCGCCGGCTCCGACCCTCGTACATGGTGTGGCCGACATCGTCGTCAACGGCGAGAGCGATGGTCGAGTCGCAGGCGATGCGGTGCACGGTCTCACAACTGAGCAGGCCGCCTCGCTCGAGCTCACCGGCCAGCTCCGACGACTCGTCGAGCAGTGCGGTCAGCGGCACGTGGGCCACCACGAAGTACGAGCCCGTCGCACCCTTGCGCCCGCCGTCACGGACCATCTCCAAGAAGCCGTCGCAGAGGCGCTGGTCCCAGCGGGTCTCGCCGTCGGACGGAATCCGCCGGGCCCGGTCCTCGAGACACGCTCGGACCTCGGCATAGGACTCGGGCGGCAGCTGGGCCGTCACGGTGCGGAAGGTGTCGTTGAAACGGACCGAGCGCATCTCGTAGTCCGCCTTGGCGGTCGCCCCCGACACACCCTCGGCCGACCGGTTGAGTTGGACGAGCTCGCGCACAGAGCAGTCCCTGGCCCGCTCCCGAATGTCGCGATCGGTCTCCGGTGTCGCGGTATCGACCACGGCACGGACCTTGTCGAAGGTGAGCTCACCCTCGGCAAGTCCCGCGGCCAGATGCGGAAGGTCGAACAACCTTTCCGCCACGTGGGCCCAGGCCCGGGCCGTCGGGACCGAGACCCCGCAGCGCTCCACGACCCAGGCCTCGAGAGAGGTCGCGCCTTCGGCCCGCCATCCCTCGCGTCGTCCAAGCTCTCCGAGGAGCACGACGATGCGTCCCGCCAGGGAGGCCATTTGGCGGGAGGACTCCTCGGCCAGTTCCATGATGTCCTCGTTGGACAACACGGCGACCGACATCAGGTCGTCGTCGACAACTTCGTCAGCATCGGCGTCGGGCATCGGAGGGGAACGGTCGCTTCCCCAAGCGGAAGCTCTGCAAAACTTCAGCCTCAGTCGGCGAGGCGCAGCGGATACGAACCAGCGGCCACGTCGAGAATCTCTGCACGGTCCTCCTCGAGGAGGAAACCCTTCACGATCGATGCGTCGAGTGACGCCGCAAACCGTTCCATGTAGTCGGCCTTGCCCCCTGGATAGAGGGCCGCCAGCTTCGCCGCGTCGAAGGGAACCGTCCGGCCAAAGAGCACGGCGAAGGACTCACCCGACTGGCCGAGGCCGGACAGGACTGCTGTGGGCACGTCCACCCACGGGGTGCGGATGCCACCGAGCGCAAGGCCCAGGTCGTCGACGCGATAGCCGGTTTCCCCGTCGTCGAGCTCGAGCCTTGGGGCCTGGGGCGGGGCCGCGCCGCCGGTGGCCCACTGCACCAGGTGCCACAGCGCAGCCTGGGCGACGTAGTGCTGCTGAGGACCGGCGTTGATGGGCGTGTCCGTGCGCCCGATCATGATGTTGGCGGTCGGGAGCATGAACTCTGCCAACCGCTCGCCTCCCAGCGTCCCGTCGTCACGACGGCCGGCGCTGATGGTGTACGTGTCCGCGTGGGCCGCGCCGGCCATCTCCCAGACTCGGATGCGCTCGGAGTCGGGCTGTTTAGCCCGGGCGCTCCCGAGCAGGATGACGTCGGTCTCGCTCTGGAGGACCAGCACCGGCACCCGGGTGTCGTCCCGGATGCGCTCGCCCTTGGCCGAAATCGATCGGGTCGTGTCCTCGAGACTGTGCCGCTGGGTCGCCGACACGAAGACGCCGTCGATGGCAACTCCCACTCCTGGACGGCCGTGCAGGAAGAAGCCGTCGAACACCTGCGCGTGCGTGTCGATCGCGTTGATATAGGTGATCAGGCACGCGGAGGACTGGGATTCGCCAGCGGCGAGCACATGCTCGGCAACAAGGCCGCCGCCCAGCGGATTCTCGTCCGGGGGACGCCGCAGCAGAGCACCCACCTGGGAGAACATGTCGAACGACCAGGCATCGCCGGGATGCTCGAGGTCGGCGTACCGCTCGGGTGCAAGCAGCTTCAGGTGGATACCCTCGACGAAGCTTCCGCCGTCGATGCCCACCTTCTGGGCCGACACCCCGACCCAGGCGTGGCCGTGGGCCACGAGGTGCCGGTGGAAGAAGGCCCAATCGGGCGCGGCGTCGATACCGGCCGACACGTTGTGCCATTCGACGATGACGGTGCCGCTGAACCGGTCCGGGTCTGACGGCCGGCGCACCACGATCCGGGTGCGAAACTTCGCCTCGTCACCCGGCCTGACCGGCCAGCGGCCGTCGAACCCCCGCTCGCCCTGCAGCTCGTACGAAGTCGCCGTCCCCTCGACGGCGTACTCGGTCTCGGCGTACCCGAGGGTCGCAATGTCGTAGTCCCGCATGATGTCCGGCGCCGCACCGGGCATCTCGCGGAATGTCGTGGCCATGTGATTCGCCCTCCCTCTCGGGACGGAAGACCGGCCCGGCTCACTTTGGGCCCTCTTCGGGGCTACTTGTTCGCTGCCGAGGGACCGACAAGCCCGGGACGCAGCGAGGGTCGAGAATACGATGTGCCGCCCTTCCGGGCGATGGAGTAAGAAACCTACTCAAGGCAAGACAGCACGTGACAGAGAGGAAGACGCCGTGGAGATTCAGGGGAAGAAGGCCGTCATCGCCGGCGGAGCGTCGGGCATGGCCAAGGCCACCGCCGAGCTCTTGCATCAGAAGGGGGCCGACGTCGCCATCCTCGACCTGCCGTCCTCAGCCGGTGCCGAGGTGGCCAAGGAGCTCGGCGGGACGTTCCACGAGGTCGACGTGCTCGACGAGAACCAGACCGAGGCCGCCCTCGGCGATGCCGTTGCCGCGCTCGGCGGCCTGCACATCGCGGTCAACACGGCGGGGGGCGGCACGGCCAAACGGACGCTCTCCAAGGAGGGACCCCACCCGCTCGGAGACTTCCGGCGC
Source organism: uncultured Acidimicrobiaceae bacterium (assembly GCA_963744225.1). Classification (GTDB taxonomy): domain Bacteria; phylum Actinomycetota; class Acidimicrobiia; order Acidimicrobiales; family RAAP-2; genus Bog-473. The sequence goes on along the minus strand of CAVUSV010000004.1, from coordinate 1,056,337 downwards.
ACGATCGAGCTCAACCTCATCGGCACGTTCAACCTCAACCGCCTGCAGGCCTTCCATATGTCGAGCAACGAGCCCGAGGACGGCGAACGCGGCGTCATCATCGACACCGCGTCGATTGCGGCCTTCGAAGGTCAGATCGGGCAGGTGGCCTATTCGGCGGCCAAGGCCGGTATCGCCGGCATGACGCTGACCATGGCCCGGGACCTCGGCAGTCTGGGCATCCGGGTCCTGACCATCGCGCCCAGCCTGTTCAGCACCGGCCTCACCGAAGGGATCCCTGACGAGTTCGCCGACGTCCTCACCAAGGACGCCGCGTTCCCGAAGCGCATGGGCCGCCCCGAGGAGTACGCCAAGCTCGCCGTGGCCATCGTCGAGAACCCGATGCTGAACGGCTCCTGCATCCGACTGGACGCCGGGCAACGCTTCGCGCCCAAGTAACGATCGCCCGTAGAAAACGGCGCGGTGCCATCGATGGATGTGCAGCTTCAGGTCGACGTCACGGAGGCGGCGGGCCTCGGTGAGCCCGCACACATCGCACTCACCGTCACCGTCCCCGACGCCCTCGGGATCGACCCGGTCGTCTGCTTCGGGAAGCCCGGCGGCGGGTACGGGCGCGGCTACTACACCGAGGATCTGCCGGGACCGGCCTCGGGCGCCCAGGCCGCGTGGCACGCCGAGCGCGGCTGGATCTTCGTCTCGCTCGACCATCTCGGCGTGGGCGACAGCTCCCTGCACGACTCGGAGCGGCTGAGCTACACCCCGGTCGTGGCGGCGAGTCAGGCCGCCGAGGCCGATGTGTTGCAGAAGCTGGCGGCCGGCACCCTGATCGACGGGCTCCCGAGCGTCGAGCACCCCGTGACGATCGGGATCGGGCAGTCGATGGGCGGCGCCCTGACAGTGGTCCAGCAGGGCCGGTACCACTGCTACGACGGCATCGGGGTGCTGGGCTACAGCGCGGTGCACACGCACCCGCCGACGGCGCCCGGATCGCCGCCGCTCGCCATGCCGTGGATGCCCCGCGACACGATGCCCTCCGACGGCGTCGTCACCAACGGGCCGGCGCTGGCCGAGCTCGACCCGGCGGACGTCCCGGACATGGCGGCCATGGCCTGGGGCTTCCACTACGACGACATCGATCCCGAGCTGGTGCGGCGGGACCTCGACGACTTCCCGGCCCGCCACGGGGACGTGCCGCCGTGGGGCTCGGCCACCGTCCCGATGACGGTCGCCCTGTGGTGCGTCACCCCGGGTGGCGTGGCGCCGGAGGCGGCGGCCATCCGCTCCCCGGTGCTGGTGGCGCTCGGCGAGCGTGACGTGCTGGTCGACCGCGGGGCGAGCCCCGGGCGTACGTGTCGGCGCGGCAGCGTGGACCTGTTCATCTGTCCGAGAATGGGGCATATGCACAACTTCGGGGGGACGCGGGAGCTGATGTGGCGGCGTATCGAGACGTGGGTGGACTGGGTGCGGGCGGCCCGGCGGGGCGGCGGCTGACGGACATGGAGCTCGCCGAGGACCTGGCCTCCCTGCTCACGCTCGAGCGGGTCGACCGCGACCTCTTCCGCGGGCGCAACGCCAACTACGGGCCGCGCCAGACCTTGTACGGGGGCCAGGTGGCGGCGCAGTGCCTGCTGGCCGCGGCGGCCACGGTCGAGCCGGACCGGCTCCCCCACTCCCTGCACGGCTACTTCCTGCGGTCGGGACGCAGCGACCTCCCGGTCATCCTCGAGGTCGACCGGGACCGGGACGGGCGCTCGTTCTCGGCCCGCCACGTCGTGGCCGTCCAGGACGGCGAGGTCATCTTCTCCATGATCACGTCGTTTCATATCGAGCGCGACGGGGGCGATTTCGACGACGCCCCTCGGCGCACGGCGCCCGAACCCGAGGACACGCCCCGGGGAGGGTGGAACCCGTTGTTAGAGGTGCGCGAGGTCACGCCGACCGACTTCTTGAAGGGCGTCTTCACCGACTGCGTCTGGGTGCGCTCCGCCGCGTCGCTGGGTGACGACCTGCTCGTACACCGGGCCGGCCTGACCTACCTGTCCGACCTCGGGACGGGCTTCGGCCAGCAGGCCAAGTCGATCGTGGGCCGGGGCGGTCCGTCCATCGACCACTCCATGTGGTTCCAGCAGGACATCCGGGCCGACGACTGGGTGCTGGTCGACCTGCGACCGGTGAAGGCCCACAGCTCGCGGGGCGCGTACGAGGGCTCGCTCCGGGACCGCCACGGCGTCCTCGGGGCGACCGTCTACCAGGAGCACCTTCTCCTGCCAGGGTCGATGTCCGACGTCGTCGACGAGGTCATGCGGGCCGAGGTCGAGTTGGCGGCGAAGGAGGGGCGCGACCCTCGCAACATGGAGGAGCTGCGACGGGCCTCGTGGGAGCATCGAGCGGGGCGCTAGCGGTACCGCACCCGGCGGGGCGTGGACTCGACGACCGAAGATTTGTCGGGGTTTTGTCATTCGGAACGGGGCGACGGCTCGACTGTGTCCGGGTATGTGCAACTAAAGGTTGCGTTTGGGTCCGGAACGTGCTACCTTTGGTTGCAGATCGATCAAACCGGATCGACTGCGGTCAGAAGGAGATGAGGTCATGCCCGACATCCGACACAGAGTGGGGATCAACGCACCTATCGGCGAGGTCTACGACGCCGTCGCCACCAGAGACGGCCTGGCCAAATGGTGGACCCGCGACGTGACCGGTCAGTCCCAGCCCGGCGGCAGTCTCGAGTTCCGCTTCGGCGGACCAGACGCCGCGGCGGTGATGGAGGTGACCGAACTCAGCCCACAGAGCCGCGTCCAATGGCGTTGCGTCGAGGGACCCGACGAGTGGAAGAACACGACCATCTCGTACGAGCTGAAGGAGAACGGCGACGAGACCGTCGTGCTGTTCTCCCACGCCGACTGGCGCGAGCCCGTCGAGTTCATGGGCCACTGCAGCACCAAGTGGGCCTACTTCCTGCTCGGCTTGAAGTCCGGGCTCGAAGACGGCAAGGCGACGCCGTGGCCCGACGACAAGCCCATCGACAGCTGGGGCTGAGCCACCATGACCGACTACCGGATTGAGCGGGAGGTCCTGATCGAGGCGCCCGTGGAGGTCGTGTGGCACACGATCACCGAAGCGGATCAGATCGCACAATGGTTCGCCGACCGGGCCGAGCTCGATGCCGCACCAGGTGGACGGGGAAGCTTCGCCTTCGACAACCCAGGTGGGGCAACCGTCACCGCACCGCTCGTCGTGGAAGTGGTCGAGCCACCGGTCCGCTTCTCGTTCCGATGGAGCCACCCCGTAGACGAGGTGCCCGGCCCGGCCAACTCGATGCTCGTCGAGTTCTCCCTCAGCAGTGAGGGCGACGAGCGGACCCGCTTGCCGCGTCGTCGAACGGGGCCTCGAGTTCCTCGGCTGGCCCGATGACGACAAGGGCCGTTACGCCGAGGAGCACCGCGCCGGTTGGGCGACCTTCCTCGGCCGCTTGGCCGCCCTGCTGGTCGAGCGGCGGGACCGGCCAACGGGATGAGCACCGAACCCGACGACGAGTTGTGGTCGGCGATCGCCGACCCCTCTCGACGCCGGCTCTTGGACCTTCTGGTCCGCAACGGAGAGGAGACGGCGAGCTCGCTGGCCGGCCAGGTCCCCTTCTCCCGACAGGCCGTGACCAAGCATCTCGTCGTCCTCGAAGGGGCCGGACTGCTCCGGCGCCACAAGGTTGGGCGCGAGGTCCGGTACCGCGTCGAGCCCGGGCGCCTCGATGACGCGTCCCGGGCGATGTCCGACGTCGCCCAGGAATGGGATCGCCGACTCGACATGATCAAGCTGTTGGCCGAAGCCGCGCACGTGCAGTCCAAGAAGCGGCCCCCACGAGACGGGGATGGTGCCTGACGGCGATCTGTCCGACCCCGGTATCCTCCAGCCAGCTGGCGGGGGGCGGCGAACGCCGAGTCTGACCAAGAGGGTGACCATTTAGCCATGTCGATTCCGATCACCGAGGACCACCGCGCCCTTGGGCAGACCGCCTCGGATTTCCTCGCCAAGCGGGAATCCCGAGGGGCCGCCCGGGCCTTGCTCGACGCCGAGACCGAGACCCTGCCCCCGTTCTGGGACGACCTGGCCTCGCTGGGCTGGCTGGGCCTGCACCTCCCCGAGGCGCATGGCGGCTCGGGGTTCGGGCTGCCCGAGCTCGTCGTGGTGGTCGAGGAGCTCGGCCTCGCCGTGGCGCCCGGGCCCTTCGTGCCCACGGTGATCGCCAGCGCGGTCATCAACGCGGTCGGGTCGGCGGAGCTGGCCGGGCGTCTGCTGCCGGGGTTGGCCGACGGGTCCGTGTTCGCCGGCGTCGGTCTCACGTCCAATCTCGTGGTGCGCGACGGGACGGCCGCCGGGACGGCTCCGGCGGTGCTGGGCGGTGGCCTCGCCCATGTGGTCGTGCTGCCCGCGGGCGAGGACGCCGTCGTGGTCGACGTGGCCGCGGGCGGGGTGACGGTCGAGGTGCCGGCCAATCTGGATCCGACGCGGCGCTCGGCCCGGGTGACGCTCGACGGTGCGCCCGTCGAGGTGATCCCCGGCGGCCGGCGGGTGCTCGCCGACCTGGCGCGCCTCGTGGTGGCGGCCGAGGCGACCGGCGTCGCCACCGAGTGCACCGAGCAAGCCGCTGCGTATGCCAAGGTGCGCGTGCAGTTCGGCCGGCCCATCGCCATGTTCCAGGCCGTCAAGCACCACTGCGCCAACATGCTCGTGGCGTCCGAGCTGGCCACCGCGGCCGTGTGGGACGCCGCCCGGGCGGCCGACGGAGGGCGGCGACCAACTCACGTTGGCGGCGGGCGTGGCGGCCACGCTCGCGTTGGCGGCGGGCGACGAGTGCGCGCAACTGAACATCCAGGTGCACGGCGGCATCGGCTTTACCTGGGAGCACGACGCTCATCTGTATCTCCGCCGGGCGACGGCCCTGGAGGCAATCGTCGACGCCGAGGGCGCTGCCCGCGACGTCACCGACCTCGTCCGGCGGGGCGTGCGGCGGGTTCGCACGATCGACCTGCCGCCCGAGGCCGAGCCCATGCGTGACGAGGTGCGGGCCTTCGCGTCGCGGATGACGGGCCTCGACGCGGCGGCGCAGCGCGACGCGATGATCGAGACCGGGTACGTCATGCCGCACTGGCCCAAGCCGTGGGGGCGCGACGCGGGTGCGGTGGAGCAGCTGGTGATCGAGCAGGAGTTCGGCGCGGCCGGGATCACCCGTCCCATGTACGCCATCACGGGCTGGGTGATCCTCACGCTGATTCAGCACGCGACGCCGGACCAGGTGGCCCGCTGGGTGATGCCCGCCCTGCGTCAGGACGTCGTCTGGTGTCAGCTCTTCAGCGAGCCCGACGCCGGGAGCGACGCCGCCGGGGTCAAGACCAGGGGCATGCGCGTCGACGGCGGCTGGCTCGTGAACGGCCAGAAGGTGTGGACGAGCGGCGCCCACCACGCCAGCTTCGGCCTCGCCACCATCCGGACCGACCCCGAGGCTCCCAAGCACCAGGGCATCACCACAGTGGTCATCGACATGCACGCCGAGGGCGTCGAAGTGCGCCCTCTGAAGATGATCACCGGCCAGTCGGAGTTCAACGAGGTCTTCTTCAACGACGTGTTCGTGCCCGACGACGACGTGGTGGGGCCGGTCAACGGCGGCTGGACCGTGGCCCGGGCGACGCTGGGCAACGAGAGCGTGTCCATCGGCGGCGGGCAGGGGGGCATGACCATGCCGGCCGACCTGGTCATCGGGCCGTTCGACGCCCATCCCGAGCGCCTGGCCGGAGGCGCCGGGCGCGGTGGCCGGTACATCGCCCGCAGCGAGGCGATGGCCCTGCTCAACATGCGCAGCGCCCACCGGGCCGTCGAGGGGAGCGGGCCCGGGCCCGAGGGCAACGTCACCAAACTGGTGCTCTCTGAGATCGGGCACGACGCGGCGGCCATCATGGCTGCGCTGGGTGGGCCGGAGACGGCCTATGCGGAGGGTGCCGGGACGATGACGGCGATGATGGTGCTGCTGCATCGAGCGATGTCGATCGCGGGCGGCACGTCGGAGATCAAGCGCAACCAGATCGGCGAGCGGATCCTGGGCCTGCCGCGGGACCCGCTCATCGACTGAACGGGTACGGCGACGGCGACGGCGGCCCTAGTCCGTTTTCGAACCTCCGAACGTGGTGTTGGGGGCGCGCCAGTCGGTCGACACGAAGCGGTGGGCGATGAGCCACCGCTCGCCCACGGGCACCAAACGGTCGCGATAGCGGCCCATGTGGTCGAGGCCGATCTCGGTGAAGACGGTGAAGTAGCTGGCGACCGTGGCCTCGGTGGGCGACACGGCCTCGAACCTGACATTCGTCACGTTGTGGCGGACGACGCGGCGCTGACGTCCGCTGGCCCCCGAGCTCACCTCGTGTCGGACCCGCTCTGCCTCGGTTGTCCCGCCGAACCGGGCCATGATGGCGGAACGACCCTGCAACGGGGCGGCGCCGCGGATCTCGAGGATGCCGTCTTCGCAGAAGGCCGCGGCAAAGTCCTCGAGCAGGTACCGGTCCCCGCTATGGGTGTACTGGGCCAGCGTGTCCCGGCAGGCCTCGCGGGCGGAGAGCTCCCACAATTCCATGACGACTCCGTTCGCTACCGGACCGTGGGGGGGTCCGGGCGACGATTTCGAAAGACGTCCTGCCCCTCGCCCAACGCCTCGACGCTCATGGAGAGATTCAAGAAGATGTTTCCCAGCTCGGTGACCTGTCCGGGCGCGAGATCGCGGGTGGCCCACAGAGTCCGGACGGAAGCTTGGACCGCGGCCGGGGGTTGGGAGGCGATCGTGCTTGCCACTCGCTGTGCGACGTCCTTGAGTTCCTCCGGCGGGACGACCTGTGTGACCATGCCCATCATCTCGGCCCGCCGTGCCGAGATGCGCTCGTGCGTGCCCATCAGGGTCATCCGCATGAGATCTCCAAAGGGCATTCGCGAGGCCATCAGCGTCGGCTCGAAGACCGCTGGCATTCCATACGTCACGTGCGGGTCGAAAAACGTCGCGTTCTCCGCCGCGATGATGAAGTCAGACTCGCCGAGAAGGTAGAAGGCGCCGCCACACGCCATGCCGTTGACCGCTGCGATGACCGGCTTCCAGACTCCTTGACTGCGCGGACCGATGGTCCGCCCTGGATCCTCGTACGTGTACGGATCGAACGTGTACTCCGACTCCGAGGTTGGTACCTCACTCCGGTCGATTCCTGTGCAGAAGGCGCGCTCGCCGGCTCCGGTCAGGACCACGACCCGTACCGCGTCGTTCGTCCGCACGGATTGCCAGACCTGCCGGAGCTCGCGCTGCATCGCCTCGTTGAAGGCATTGTGCACCTCGGGCCGATTGAGGGTCACCACGGCGACACCCTCGGACTCCTCGTACTCGAGCGTGTCTAGATGCATGCGGTCCTCCCTCTCCCGTCGCTGTCGCTGTCGCTCACCGGACTCTGCACCGCCGACGACCGTTGTGAGCGAGAGATGCACACTAATGCAGGCTCGTTTCGGCCCCCGCTTACGACACGTACCGCTGTGGATGGACCGGTCCGCGTTGCCGGGCACCCCCCATGCCGGCCGGCTCTCCGCCTTGTTCTGCACGTCCCCGTCGATCGGTTGGATCGGTGCGGGGACCCGACAACGCGTGACGACCAGCAGGCAAGGTGCCCCACCACCTCTCCGAGGCAGTTCCCCTCCTAGAGTGCCTCTGCATGGCAGTGTCCTACCGCGGCCGGGCCACCTCTGCCTGGAACCTGCTGGTGGGGCCACCGAGGTCGGCGCGGGGAACGGGGAAGGAATCGATCACGCCGGTCGAAGGGCTGTCCGCCCTGTCGCTGGACGCGCTGACGTCTGTGGCTTACGGGCCGGAGGCCATCATCCTCGTTCTGGCGGTCGGCGGCGCCGGTGCACTGCATCTCATCCTCCCCATCACCATTGCCATCGTCGCCCTTCTGGCGATCCTCGTCTTCTCCTACCGCCAGGTCATCGACGCCTACCCCATGGGCGGCGGGGCCTACGCCGTGTCCCGGGCCAACTTGGGGACGGGAACCAGCCTCGTTGCCGCCGCGGCTCTTGTGGTCGACTACACCCTCACGGTCGCCGTCTCCATCGCTGCCGGCGTGGCCTCCCTCCAGTCCGCTTTCCCCGGCCTCAGCGGGACCACCACCGTCCCGCTCTGCCTGGGAATCCTCGCTTTCATCACTGTCCTCAACCTGCGCGGCCTGGGCGAGACGGCACGGGCTTTTCTGTTGCCCACCATGGTGTTCATCGTCGGGCTGCTCGTCATCATCGCCATCGGGCTCATCCATCCCCTTGGCCTGCACGAAGCCCCCCAGGGGAACTCGCTGCTGCCGACGACGGGGCTCAGGGCGGTGACGTTCCTGCTCATCTTGAAGGCCTTCTCGGCTGGGTGCAGCGCCTTGACCGGCGTCGAGGCCATCGCCAACGGTGTCCCGCTGTTCCGTGAACCCCGTACCGTCCGGGCCAAGCGGACCGAGATGCTGCTCGGCTTCATCCTCGGCGCCATGCTCCTGGGCCTGGCCGTCCTCGCCAAGAGGTGGCAGATCGGTCCTCGCAGCGGCCAGACCGTGCTGAGCCAGATCATGGCCATGGCGGTCGGGCGGGGTTGGGCCTACTACGTCGTGTCCATCACCATCACGATCGTGCTGGCGCTGGCGGCGAACACGTCATTCGGGGGCCTCCCCGTGCTGGCGAGTCTTGTGGCCCGCGACAACTACCTCCCCCACCTGTTCACGATCCGGGGTGATCGCCAAACCCTCGCGAACGGCATCGTGGTACTGGCCGTCATGTCCGGCGCGCTCCTTGTTGCCGTGAGTGGCAACACGAACGCCCTTATCCCACTCTTCGCCATCGGCGTGTTCATCGGTTTCACGCTGTCGCAAACCGGCCTCGTGGTGCACTGGCGAAAGACCCGGCCACCGGGTTGGCGACGTCGCGCCGTCATCAACGGGGTCGGTGCGTTCGTCACCGCCGTCGCGACGATCGTCTTCCTGGTCTCGAAGTTTACGGAAGGGGCCTGGGTCGTCGTCGTCGCCATCCCGGCCTTCGTCTTCCTCTTCGTGCGCATCCACACCTACTACGGCAGGGCCGGCAAGGAGCTCGGATTCGACAAGACTCCCCAGAAGCCCGAGCCCAAACACACGATTGTGATCGTCCCGATCAACCGCGTCTCACGTCTCGCCGAACACGCGCTGAGTGAGGCCCTGTCGTTGGGGCAGGAGGTCATCGCGGTGACAGTCGCCCTGCGGAGCGGGGACGAGGCTGCCCGCGACATCGAGAGGCTCCGGCGCCGCTGGAGGACCTGGGACCCCGGCGTGGCCCTCAAGGTGCTCCACACCGACTACTCCTCGGTCGTCGGGCCGATCGTCGCCTTCATTGACGAACTCCGGGAGGAGCACCCCGACGATCAGCTCGTCGTACTCATCCCGGTCATCCGTCCCGACAAGCTGCGGTACCGGATCCTGCACAACCAGCTCGACCTGGTTCTTTCGTCCGCCTTGCGCAGCCGCTACGACGTTGTCGTCGCCCGGGTCTCCATGCCGATACGCGTTGACTGGCACGATGACGACCCACCCGAGGGTTCGCCGCGGGCGACGAGCTTGCCGCACTGATCGGGACCTGCCGAGGAGCGGGCGTTCAGCGACCCTTCCATACCGGATCGCGCTTTTCGATGAACGCCGTCGCCCCCTCCTTGGCATCCTCGCTGCCGAAGACTTTCGGTTGCCACTCCGTCGCGAGCGCACGCGCCCTTTCCAGATCGGTCGACGCGGTCCGCACGAGTTGCTTCGTCGCCTGGAGCGCCAGTGGGCCGTTGCGCGCGATGCGCTCGGCCAGGGCGATCGCCGCATCGAGCACCTTGCCCGGGGGTACGACCTCGTTGACGAGCCCCAGATCCCGCGCCCGCGTGGCATCGACGGGGTCGCCGGTCAGCGTGAGCTCCAAGGCGACCGCTAGAGGGATGCGTGTGCTCAGGAACACGCCCCCACCCGCCGCGAAGAGCCCTCGTTTGACCTCGGGCAGTCCGAACGAGGCCGCCTCGGACGCCACCACGACATCGCAGCCGAGGAGCAACTCGAAACCGCCGGCCACGGCCGTGGCGTTGGCCGCCCCGACGATGGGCACTCCGATCTCCCCCTGCGTGAAGCGGGCAAAGCCCTGCATCCCTTCTTTACTGCCACCGAGCGACCCGCCGTCGGCGAAGGCGCGCAGGTCCATGCCGGCGCAGAATGCCTTCTCTCCGGTTCCGGTCAACACGACGGCCCGGACGTCGGGGTCGTCCTCGGCCTCGACCATGCCGAGGCCGATGGCAGTCAACAATTCGGGGCTCAACGCGTTGCGGGCCTCGGGACGATTGAGCCGCAGCACGACGACGGCTCCACGCCGCTCCTTCACGAGGACCGGATCGGACTTGTCCTCCGTGTCGCTCATTCAGTCACAACCTTCCTGTCAGTCCGCAATTGCATGGCAGAGCGACCGAGGACAGCGGTCCTGGGCGGTACAGCCAGCCATCGCGGGTTCGGTCACGGTGGTACTCCTGGACATCGCAATGTAGGCCTTGTGCTCACTGGACATTGGCGGCTCAACCCCGACCAGGTCTACGAACTGGGGGTTTCAGTACGCTCAATTGGAATCTGAGGAGACGAGCGAGGAGGAAATGGACGAGTTGGCAGAAGGTTCCACGGCGACCACGAGCGAGACAGAGCCCGTGATATTGACCGAGGTCAGGGACCACATCGGCACTATCACACTGAACCGTCCGGCTCGGCGCAACGCACTGAACGGCGAACTTATCGCCGGCCTCGACGCGGCGGTGCGCCAAATGGCCGAGGACCCGGAGGTCAGAGTGGTCGTCCTCACCGGGGCGGCGGCGGGGGGCCACGGCGGCTTCTGTTCGGGCGGTGACGTCAAGGACACCGTCGGCCGCGGCGAACCGGGAAGCGAGAAGGCTGTCCCCAAAGACGCCCTCTTAGGTGATCTGTCCCGCCACGATTTGCACCCGGCCATGGTGCTGCACTTGATGCCCAAGTCAACCATTGCCATGGTGGGCGGCCCTGCGGTCGGCGCTGGGTGCAGCTTGGCCGCCGCCTGCGACCTCCGCTTCGCCTCCGATGACGCTGTGTTCTCGACCAACTTTTCGCCCAACGGGTTGTCTGGCGACTACGGCGGTTCGTTCTTCTGGACCCACATCGGCGGGACAGCGCTGGCCCGGCGCCTCTACCTCCTCAACGAGAAGATCCCGGCCCTGCAGGCGTTGGAGCTGGGCATGGTCCACGCCGTCCTTCCGGCCGCCGAGCTCCGTCCTTACACCTACGAGTTAGCCCACCAATTGGTGCGCACCCCGGCCAGCCTTTTGGCCTTGGTCAAGGACAATCTGAACGCCGCCGAAGACGAAGTGGAACGGCGGCGCTGGCTCTTCGCCCACGAGGCCGAAAACCAGGACCAGGCCGGCAAAGCGATCGCCGAACGAGGTTCGCCCCACGAGACCGGAGAGCTGAACACCAACTCGACTACTTCCGGGTATCCGAGGTGCTGACCTGCACGGGGGTCTCCGCGTTCGAGTGCAATGCATTGCTTGCTGAGGCCAACGGGCCGCTCCAGACGGTGATGGTCGCCGCAACTGAGCACAGAATCCCCGCGGCAATGAGTCCGCCCTTGTAGTTCCGCATCCGACCACTCTCGTCGCGGAACCTTGGGAGAAGACCAGGGGAAGATAAGAAGACGCGAAGAATGCCCACGTCGGCATGCGGGAGCCGTGCGAGTCGAAGCGCAGCCAGGTCAGTCCACCTCATCCAGCTGCCCGGCGTATCCTGAAAACATGGTTTGCGAAAAGCTGGGCCTGCGATGCTGCCGCTGAGTCCCCCTCCGTCAGATCCTGCACTCCGCCCGCCAGAGCGGCGGCCGGGCTCGGTTCGGCGTACATCGACCGTCCTGATGTTCTGGCCCGACGGCCTGGGCACCGACCTCCACCTCAAAGGTCGAGCGCGCGACCTGCTGACGCCGCTCGAGGGTAGGCCCGAGGTCGTCAACCGGGCAGACCTCTATGTGGTGACAGGTCGAGAACGCGACATCCGGCGCATCGAATCGGATCCGGCGCCACCTGCTCTCGACCGGTTGGTCGGTTGCCGTGCTGGTGGCAATCTGCGCAAGTCCATCGCCGCGGAGCTGCCCGAAGAGATCGAAAATGGGACCCCGCTGCACTTGCTGCTCGATGACTTGGCGGGGGCCACCTTGATCTCCGGGTTCACCTACTTCCGCTGGGCCGACAGGGTGCCCGAATTCCACGAGCGCCTCGCCAATGGCCCGAAACCGATCATGCGGGACATCTGCTCGGGCTTCCGCGACGGCGCCAGTTCGCTGCAGAGCGATGGCAGCCTTTCGGGGCTTCCCCAGAACGTCGCTCATACTGGGCCTCTCGCGGACCGGGCCGATCCGTTGGGGTGGCATGAACTAGACCAGCCACCCGAGGTTGCCATGCGCCGCGCTCGTCGCATCGACGTGTGGAATGTGGGTGGCGCCGTGCACATCGACGCCATGTTCCGCGACAGCTGCTGGGATCCCGACGGACGGGAGGTCGTCATCCATGAGTACCAGATGCTGGCCGAGGCGGACCGCGCCTCGGGGGTGTTGCGCTCGGTCGCTGCGATACCGCGGGTACTGCCCTACGCCGAGTGCCCTGGCGCGGCACCGAACGCATCATGGATGACGGGCACCGAGCTGCGTGCAATGCGCATGGAGGTATTGGCGCGGCTGAAGGCCACCGACTGCTGCACGCATCTCAACGACGGCTTGCGGTCGCTGGCCGAAGTGCCGGTGCTCGCAGAGGCACTTTCGGACTAACCCACCTTGCTTCGGTTGTCCCGGAGGGACCCAATGCAAGAGACACCCAAGGACAGGGCTCGTCGTGCTGCCCAGTGGCGAACAGCGCGATGCGAGACGGACCCAAGACACTTCCGACGGATCCCGCTGCGAGCGCGCCGCTGATTCAGGCGGTGGCCTGAGCGGCGGCCGGCCTCAACACGCCGCGGAACAACGTGCCGTCACGGGCCGAGGCGTCGCTGCGTGCGCTCGTTCTGCGAACGCGCATTGGGGATCGAACCGGCGTCCTGAGGTGTGACGCGCTCGATAAATCTCAGGCCGATGCCGCCCGATCCGTGAGCGACCAAAGGGATGGTTCGCCGTCTTCGACTTGGACCACGCCCTCGATCTCGAGCGCCCTCAGGTGCGAGACCGCCTCACCCACAGCGGCGCGCCGCATAAAGCCCGCGATGTCATCCCATGGACGCGACCATTTCAGGTGTGAGGCGATGTCCCACGCGGTGTGCGGTCCCTCGCGCAGGATGGCGATGATCTCGGCGAAGCGGTCCCGATGGTGCTGGCGCAGTTCCTCGAGCCGAGCCCGAAGGTCATCGAAGCGGTACTCGTGTGCTGGCAGCACCTCGCTGACCTCGTAGGGCTCGAGTTTGTCGAGCGAGGCGAGGTAGTCGCCTAGGGGGTTCGCCCCCGCCTGAGGATGGAAAGGGATGTTCGGCGTAATGCGGGGCAACACGTGGTCGCCTGAGAGCATGAGCTCCTGGCCGGCCTCGTAGAAGCAGAGATGCCCCGGCGAATGTCCCGGCGTCCAGATCGCCGTCAGGTCCCACCCTGGAACCTCAGGGCGCGCCCCGTCTTCGAGGAGCACGTCGGGGACGACAGGGTCGACCAGCGGCAGCAATGGCATCGCCGCGTTGCGCAGCGGTTCGAGCTCCTCGGGCGGTGCGCCCATCCGGCGAAGGGCTGCCGCCACTCGGTTAAGAAGGTCTTCAGGCTCGTCATAGCGGTCGTGAATCAACTCGGCGTCCGTGGGATGAAGGGAGATCCAAGCACCCGAGGCCTCACGGATCCGGCCGGCCAATCCGTAGTGATCGGGGTGGATGTGGGTGACCATGACGCCCTGCACGTCGGCGATGGCGCAGCCAGCCTCCTCCATTCCTCCCCGCAGGGCTCCAAAGGCGTCGTCGGTGTTCCACCCCGCGTCGACCAGATAGGGCCCGCGGTCGGTCTCGAAGAGGTAGATCAACACGTAGCGCAGCGAGTTGTTCGGGAGCGGCACCGGGATACTCCACAACCCAGGTCTGACCTTCTCGACCCCAGGGAAGGGATCGTTGGCCGCAGCCGCCCCTCGGGCGCGCTGGGCATGGGGTGGGTGTGACTGGTGCGTGTGGCGCGACGTCGAGGTCATGATTGACTCCGGGGCCCGTGCGGGAGCCCCGGCCCACGCTTGGCAATCAGGTTGCGCATGATCTCGTTCGATCCTCCTGCTTTGGTGTAGGCACGAGCGTAAAGGAAGGCGTCGTGCAACGCCCACCTCGCTCAGGTCGCCGCTGTGCGGTGCAAGTGGCCTCGCGTGCGACCCCAAACGAGCCTCGTCAAATCGCGAGGTTCAGACCGCAAACTTACCTCGGGGGCCAAAAGAGGATTCTCCGTGGCCGGCGCTGGCCGTACCTTGGAGTCCGGCAGCCGATCGACCAGGGGATCAGCCCTCCAGTCGGTCCACCAGCCCCCAGGTGCGGGCCGTCGTGGCGTCAATCGTGCAACCGGAGAATGCGAGCCAGGCCGTGTGGAGGCGGCCGATGCGCGGGGCAGGCTGACGGTCCCACCAGCGCCCGGAACGAGCCCGAGGCCGATCTCGGGCAACGAGATCTGTGTGTCGTTCGCCGCCACGACGGTGTGGGTGAATGCAGCCAGCTCGATGCCCGAACCGACGCACGCACCGTGGAGGTACGTCACGGTCTCCTTGTGAAGACGGGACAGCGCGCGGGCGACGCTGCGCTGAAGGCGGATCAGATGCGCCGTCGCCGGATCGGACCTTGTGCCGAACTCGTCAAGGTCACCCCCGGCACAGAAAGCCCTGCCCTCTCCTCGAAGCTCGACACGTGTGATGGTCGGGTCGGCTGCGGCCACCGTGAATGCCTCAATGAGCTCGTCACGCATCTGTGCGTCCAGCGCGTTGAGGCGCTGTGGACGGGTGAGCGTGACCGTGAGTGTCGCGCCGTCGCGTCGTATGGCCACCCGTGGGCCGACATCCCGCTCGGAGCGAGCGGGATGCGCGCCGCGCCAGGAGGCGAACTCGGGCCCGGATTGGAGGACCGAATAGGCGCTGGACTCGGCCACGAGCCCGTCGTCCATGGAGAGACTGCCCTGCCCTCGCAGCAACAGGGCCAGCGTCGTCCCGGCAATGGGCCGGGAGCTCAGGTTCTCCTCGATCCGGTCCAAGGCGGGGTCGCCCTCTTGAACCGCCACGTCGCACAACGCGAGCCACCGTTCGTCGACTTCGCCCCGCGACACCCCGACGATGACGAAGGGCAGGCTGGCGATGCGGTCGTCCGCTACCTCCCCGGGCCCGGGCATCCCTTCTTCGAGGGCAACCATCACCGCCCCATTCCGCTCGGGGGCGATGTCGCTGCGCAGCTCGGCAAGGAGCGCTTGGGCGCTGAGGAGTTCGAGGATCAAAAGACGTTACCGTGCCCGAATGGACGACCCCCGAGGGGCGCGCTGGGCGGCCAGCGGCGCGATGGCGTTGACGGGGCTCCCCGACGAACCGCTCGGGGCTCCCGAGCCGCTAATCGAGGGCGTCGAGCGACTGGCGCGGCCGTTCCCGGGCCTGGAACCACTGGCACTGCTCGGTGAGCGCGCCGCGCTGATGGGATTGTGGCGCCGCGGGACGACCAGCTGTGGCGGCAGTTGCCGGCTCCTTGCAGCGAGTGACGGCTGGATAGCCGTGTCCCTACCGCGGGCGGAGGACATGGAAGCGGTGCCCGCTTGGCTCGAGCTCGACGAGGTGCCTCGGTCTGCCCCCGCGACATGGTCGGCCGTTGCGATGAATCTGGTGGAGCGGAACCCCGACGAGCTGGTCGAGCGGGCCCAGATGCTGGGTCTGCCGGTGGCCCGGCTCGGGGAGGCGGTGGACTCCCCCGCGGTGTCCGCAATACGGCTGGGCGACGCACCGGCTCAGGTCGACCTCGGCGACCTGCTCGTCATCGATCTCTCGGCTCTGTGGGCTGGTCCCCTCTGCGGTGACCTGCTGGCGCAGGCCGGGGCCGCCGTGGTGAAGGTGGAGTCGTTGACCCGGCCAGACGGCGCGCGCCGCGGGCCGCCTGCATTCTTCGATCTGCTGAATTGGCGCAAGCGCTCCGTCGTCCTAGAATTGCAGCGCACCGAGGGAAGGCGCCTCCTGCACGCGCTGGTCCAGCAGGCGGACATCGTGATCGAGGCGAGTCGGCCCCGCGCACTCACGCAACTCGGGATCAGCGCACGCGACGTTGTCCGTGGAGGTGGGCCACAGGTGTGGATCTCCATTACCGGGCACGGGCGCTCGCGTCCGACGGCAAATCGCGTCGCATTCGGCGACGACGCGGCCGTAGCCGGCGGCCTCGTGGCCTGGGCCGGACCGACGCCCATGTTCTGCGCTGACGCTGCCGCCGACCCGCTCACCGGGCTGACGGCGGCGAATGCCTGCCTTGACGCGCTGGCCACCGGCGGGCGCTGGCTCCTCGACGTCTCGATGGCCGGAGTGTGCGCCGGCCTCGCCGGCCCGACCATGGAAGTTCGTCGGGGTGTGGTCGTCGCCGACCCGAGGGCGCGTGCGGCGGATCGGCCGGCTCCGGCGTTCGGGGCGGACACGGCCCAGGTCCTGAGAGAACTGCGCCTCGAAACCTGAGCCACTGACCAGCCGGTGCTCGAGCGCCGCTCCTGGTCAGACCAAAAGCCACGGCCACGTTGTTAGGGTGCTCGCGGTGCGCAGCCGGCCGCGAATCGAGGGTCTGGGACTCGTCGCCGCGTGACCGCTCCCGAGAGGACGGCAGTGCTGTTCGTGGAGTGTCAGCGTGGCGTGGTCGGGGACCTGTCGGTCCTGGCCGCCCTGGCCGAGGCTGCCCGCCCCGCACTGGCTGCCATGGGCCGCCTCGCCAAAGGAGCCCGCGGCGCGGGGGCCCAAGTGGCCCACCTGACGTATGTGCCCGCCGCCGGCGGGCGCACCGCCAACCTTCGGGCACCGCTGATGCGCGCGACCACGGCGACGACCGAATGGAACGAGACGCACCCAGCCGCACAAATCGTCCCTGAGATCGGCGTCGAGCCGGGCGACCTGGTGCTGCCTCGGCGTCAGGGCATCTCGCCGGTGCACCGTACCGAGGTGCTTGCCGTCCTGCGCAACATCGGCATCGAAGAGATCATCGTGGCCGGTGTCTCGACGAACCTTGCCGTCCTGTTGGTCGCCGTGGGCGCCGCCGACGAGGATTTCACCGTGACGA
Source organism: uncultured Acidimicrobiaceae bacterium (assembly GCA_963744225.1). Taxonomy (GTDB): domain Bacteria; phylum Actinomycetota; class Acidimicrobiia; order Acidimicrobiales; family RAAP-2; genus Bog-473. Next base: position 1,039,010 of record CAVUSV010000004.1, on the reverse strand, counting down.
TTCCAACGGACGCCACAGTCGGCACTCCGCCGGAACACCACGCCTCCGTGCTGACCCACAGCCTGTCCTTCGTGGCCGACCTGACCACGGTCGACGGACTGCTGGCGAGATGGTCGTGACGCGCCGGCCGGATCAGGCCGAAGGCCAGGCAATCGCCTTTGTCTCGAGGTACTGCTCGAAGCCCTCGACGCCACACTGCCGGCCGACGCCACTGTCCTTGTAGCCGCCGTACGGGGAATCCGCCCCGTACCAGATGCCCCCGTTGACGCCGATCGACCCCGTCTTGACACGCCGGGCGATGGCCGTCGCCCGCTCCTCCGACGCCGAGTACACCCCCCCGGAAAGCCCGTAGCGGCTCTCGTTGGCGATCCGGACGGCGTCGTCGTCATCCTCGTACGGGATCACGACCAGTACCGGGCCGAAAATCTCCTCTTGAGCGATGGTCATGGAGTTCTCGACGTCGACAAACAGGGTGGGCTCTACATACCAGCCCTTGTCGAGGTGAGAGGGCCGGCCGCCGCCGCTCACGAGTTTGGCGCCCTCCTCCTGTCCCTTGGCGATGTACCCGAGCACACGGTCCCGTTGGCGGGCGCTGACCAACGGTCCCATGAGGACACCGTCGTCGTTCGGGTCTCCGTAGGGCACCGCTTCCATGGCGGCGCTGATGAGCTCGACGCCCTCGTCGTAGCGCGAGCGGGGCAGGAGCATGCGCGATTGCATGGCACACCCCTGACCGCCGTGCACGCAGACCATCGACCCTCCGGGCACGACCGAAGCAAAGTCCGCGTCGTCGCAGACGATCATGGCTGATTTGCCACCCAGCTCGAGGAAGACCCTCTTGAGTGTGGCGGCACCCTTCTCCATGATCCGCATCCCGGTCGCTGTGGAGCCCGTGAACGAGATCAGATCGACTTTGGGGGAAAGGGTGAGTTCCTCGCCGACGAGATGATCCGCAGAGGTGACGACGTTGACGATGCCGGGCGGGATGTCGGTCTTCTCGGCCACCAGACGCCCCAGCCGGGTTGCGTTCCACGGCGTGTCAGGCGCCGGCTTGAGCACCACGGCGTTGCCGGTCGCCAGGATCGGTCCGAGCTTGTTCAACGTGACTTCGACGGGGTAGTTCCAGGGCACGATGGCGCCGACAACGCCGATCGGCTCCTTCAGCACGGCCCGCCGGCTGGCGATCCCCATCATGTTCCCGTCGGGCAAACCGCGCTCCCAAGGGAACTCGTCGATCATCTTCGCTGGGAACTTCAGGGCATCTTCGAGCGGGGAATCGAGCTGCGCGGCGTAGGTCATGAGGCGAGGTGAACCCACTTCCGCGATGATCTCCTCGCGCATCTCCTCCCGCTCGGACTCCAGCGCCTCCTGCAATTGTTCGAGGCAACGCTTGCGCAGGGCGCGATTGGTCGACCAGTCGGACTGGTCGAACGCACGGCGGGCTGCCGTGATGGCCGCGCTGCATGTCCTCAGGGGACGCGTCGGCCACCTCCCCGAGCACCTCTTCGGTGGCCGGGTTGACGTTCTCGAACCGCTTGCCCGACGCGGCTTCGACCAGTTCGCCATCGATGAGCATGCGGATTTCACCGCGACCAACCTGGCTCGACATGCTTCGACCCCTTTCGGATCCGCAGAAACCCCCTTCAGCGAGGCTACGGATCCCCATGGGACCGGTCAAGACGGCGACAGCGGGTCCGCCGGCCCACGATCCGTACCCGAAGTTTCCCCGCAGAATTTTCAGGGCGTGTCGAATTCGCGGTGAGCTGTTCGACGCTCTGCCAGAGTGAGGCGACGGACGCCTCACGCAGAGCAGAAATGGAGCATCACCATGCGATTCCTGGGATACACCCTCGCCAACGAGGCCGAGCAGCCGACCGAGCCCCCGCGCCCCGAGCTGTTCGAAGAGATGGGCAAGTTCGTCGAGGGCGCCGTCAGCGCAGGCGTCATCGTCGCCACCGGCGGCCTTGCCCCAACGGCCGAAGGCGCCAAGATCGGGCTCAAGGACGGCGAGTTCACGGTCCTCGACGGCCCGTTTGCCGAGGCCAAGGAGCTCGTCGGCGGCTGGGCGCTCATGGAGTGCCGTGACCGGGACGAGGCGATCGAATGGTCCAAGCGCTTCCTCAGTGTGCTGGGCGAAGGCGAGGTCCGCCTCCGGCCCGTCATCTAGACGGGGAGGACCTTTGCACCGAATGTGGTGGTTGAATCGGTGGCATGTCGGCCGCCGATTCAACCGCCGCCATCGAGGCCGTTTACCGCATCGAGTTCCCACGCGTCGTCGCCACGTTGGTGCGGACGGTCGGCGACATCGGACTGGCCGAGGAACTGGCCCAAGATGCGCTGGTCGATGCCCTGCGGCAGTGGCCTCGGGACGGCACGCCCCGCAACCCTGGCGCCTGGCTGACTGCCGTCGGCAAGCGAAAGGCGATCGACCACTTCCGCCGGGACCGCACGCTGGCGGACAAGTACGCACAGCTGGGTCGTGCGCTCGAGGCCTCCCCCCCGGACAGGATTGAGGCGCTGTCCGGGGACGACTCGGAGGAGGCCATCGAGGACGATCGCCTGCGTCTGATCTTCGTGGCGTGCCATCCCGTCCTGCCTGTCCCCGCACGTGTCGCACTGACCCTCCGCCTCGTCGGTGGCCTGACCGTGCCCGAGATCGCCCGGGCCTATCTGGTCCCGGAGTCCACCATCGCCCAGCGCATCGTCCGCGCGAAGAAGACCGTCGCCAAGGCCGGCGTCCCCTTCGAGGTGCCCACGGGTGACGATCGCGCCGACCGCCTCGGTGCCGTGCTCGAGGTCATCTACCTCGTCTTCAACGAGGGGTATTCAGCCACGTCGGGGGACGACTGGCTGCGCCCGGAGCTGTGCGCTGAGGCCCTTCGGGTCGGCCGGGTCCTTGCCTCCCTGGTGCCAGAAGAAGCTGAAGTCCACGGATTGGTGGCGCTCATGGAATTCCATTCGTCGCGCTTGCGGGCCCGTACCGGTCCAACGGGCGAGCCCGTCCTGTTGCTCGACCAGGACCGTCGCACGTGGGATCGCCTCCACATCAACCGCGGGGAGGCTTCCCTGGCTCGAGCCGAGGGGCTCAGCGAGACGAGGGGTCCCTACACCCTGCAGGCTGCCATCGCGGCCTGTCACGCACGCTCCTTCCGCCCAGAGGAGACGGACTGGCGACAGGTCGTAGCGCTCTACGGTGAACTGGCGCGCCGGACCCCTTCGCCCATTGTCGAACTGAATCGGGCGGTCGCCATCTCCATGGCATCGGGCGCCGGCCCCGCTCTCGACCTCGTCGACCAGTTGGTCCAGACCGGGACGCTCGCGCGCTATCACCTCCTCTATAGCGTGCGCGGCGACCTCCTCGACAAGCTGGGCCGTGACGCCGAGGCAGCCGTCGAGTTCGAGCACTCGGCGCGCTTGGCGACGAACGCACAAGAGCGAGACCTCTCCGAGGACCGGGCGAGTGCGAGTCGTGCCCGCGCCGAGCGGCGTGCCACCGGCATCCGGCCCGTCACCGACGACGTTTCCGGCTGAACCGCCCGCGCCGACTGTTGGCCCACCACGGCCGCAGTTGCACTCGTACGGGGGGCAACGTGCCGTAGACCAGAACACCGCGGCCCTGCGAGAGGCAGCGCAGATCCTCCGGGGGAAGCAATCGGCGCGGTCCCGTGGTCGACGTCGTCGAGCGGCGCCCCGAAGGGTCGCGGGTCACAGACGGAAGCGTGACCTCCTCATCGCCGATGAGGCGACTGGCGTACTCAAGGGTGTCAGGGTCCGCGATGCCGGGCAGGAAAAACTTGGCCCGGTGGTTGTTGAGTACCGTGGGCGCTTTGGCACCGTAGCGGCCCCGGACTTGGGCTAGGTCCTGCCAGACCGTGATTATCTGGATCCCGTGCGACGCGCAGGTGGCGGCCAGCGCGTCGAGGTCCGGCAGCGGCGCGATATGGGCGGCCTCGTCGAGCACGACGAGCAGGGGCGGATCGAGCGGTCGGCCCGACCGCGTCGCCACAGCGAACGCATGGGCCACGATCTGCTGGGTGAGCGTCGTGAAATAGCCGCGCAGCCTGCGCTGGTCGTGGGCTGGGGCACAGAGGTACACGGTGTGCGGACCACCGAGGAGATCACGCGGCTCGAAGAGGGCGGGTGCACCCGGACGGGTCGGAGGATGGACGAATGGCGCGAGTACCGTCTCAGCCGTGATGGCAACGGAGCTCCGCGTGCGCTCGTCACGGCACCAGCTGGCACGCGCCGCGTCAAGGGCCTCGGGCGGAGCGGCCCGCTCCAAGATATCGGCCACCTCCGCGACCTCTTGCGTGTCGACCCAGCGCACCACGTCTGCCATGGTGCGTCCGTCAACCGCCGCGGCAACGAGGAGCGGTGCCAACATCTTGGCCGCTGTGGCGTACCAGAACTCGCCGTCCGGGGTTGTCCCGTCGGCCTTCGCCCCCTCACACAGGTCGGCGGCGACCCGGCAGGACCAGTGCCAGTCCGCGCACCCGGTGAGCGGGGACCAGATGGCGGCGGCAGCCCCGGTGCAACCGGTTGGATCAATACACCAGACGCGACCGCGCCGCGCACACGATCCGAGCGTGTGACGAAGCAGGTCGCTCTTCACACTCGCTGCCACTACCGGACCGCGCCACCCGAGGATGGCCGGCACGGCGAGGCTCGTCGTCTTCCCGCTCTGGGTCGGTCCGACGACAACGAGGGACTGGGCGGGTTCGGCGGCGATGCCCGCTGTCCGGGCCACGCCAGGGACGACGCCGAGGAGAAGCCGCCCGGTCGGTGGGGCTTCCGCCTCGACCAGGAGCGAGCGCAGGTCTCGCCGCCTCGCCCAACGCGCTCCCCGTCGCGTCCGGCGGCGGGAAGCCGGTGGCCGCACACCATCCCGATACGAATAGCCGGCCAGCAAGACCCCGGCGACGGCGACCGGCAGCACCGCTGCGGCGACGCCCACCACTATCTAGCGGGCCGTCATCGCCGCGTCAGTGTCGACGATGCGCCGCTCGAGGGCGCTGAGGCGGTGCTGGACCAGGAAGGAACGCTGGCCCACCTTCCAAAGGGCGATGCCTCGCCGGAGTTGTGGCAACAAGTCGGCCTCCGTGTGCGAGAGCGACAACAACTCGGCGGCAGCCTCCAACTCGCCGGGCGACTGCGCATAGACGACGCGTGTCTCGGAGTCCGAGAGCAGGCCCTGGGCGAGCGCCACTTGCTCGGAGTCCGACGCACCAACGGAGCGCAGGTCGGACACCCGGTGCAGGATCGCCACATTCGACACACCGAAGGCGCGAGATAACTTCCATGAGCTCTGCAGCCAACGCGCCACGCCCAGGTTCGACAGGATCGCCCAGGCCTCGTCGACAACGAGGAAGAACTGACCCCTCCCGGTCGGTCCAGCGCCGCTCGTCACGGCCGTCCGGGCCAACGCTGACTGTAGCCAGGCGGTGGCACACGCCATCAGGACGCCGAGGGCGGCCGACGAGTACAGGGCGGAGAGGTCCAGGACGACCAGAGGAGCCGAAAGGTCGAGGCCTGGAGTCGTCGGGCCGTCGAACATGCCGCAGAGGTCGCCGTGGACAAGCCGCCGCAGCTCCAGAGCGACGTCGCGCCCGTCCTCGAGCAACGTGCGCCGCTCGGTGCGCAACTGGCGTGCCGCCTCTTCAGTCGGGGAGAGCAGCGACTCGACCACCATCGGGACGGTCGGCGCGCCCTGTGTCGCGCCGGCGTCGAGGAGCGCGGCCCCTAGTGCGGCGTGCTCGCGCGGCACCAGGCTCCGGCCGAGGCAGGCACTGGCCAAGGACGCCAATAGCTCCGTGCGGCGGCGGCCCGTCGCGTCCGGTTCGCCCGTACCGGCGCCCGCGCTGTCGGGCCCTGGGTCGAGGGGATTCAGCCGGATGGCCCCACCGGGGCGCAGCGCCACCGGACGGACTCCCCACGCTTCCGCCAGATCGGCGTACTCCCCCTTCGGGTCCACGACCCAGGCCCGACGGCCGAAGACGGCTTGACGCCACAGGAAGGTCTTGACGAAGGCGCTCTTGCCCCGCCCGATCTGGCCGAACACGACCATGTTCGGGTTGGAGACCACGCCAGCCGCATAGAGCTCGAACGGATCGAACACGAACGATCCGCCGAGCAGGTCGTCGCCGATGACCACGCCGCGCCGGCCCAGACCCGCCTCGGCGATGAATGGATACGCCGCGCCCAGATTGCGCGTGGTGACCTGGTGCGCAGGCAAACGCGGACTACGGACGAGCACGCAGGGGAACGGTCCGTGCCGCCCCACTGCTGTCACGTCGCGACCGGCTAAGGCCAATGTGGCTCCATTCGACCGCCCCGGTCCAACCGCCCCGTAGCGTGACGAACGTGGCGGCACCGGTGCTCGACTACCGACACGGCTTCCAGTTCGACCTGACGCCGGACCACCTGTGGGAGCGGATCGAGGAAGTCGATCAATTCGAGCGCTGGTGGCCCTGGCTCTCCGAGTGTTCTCTCGAAGGAAACGGACTCACCCGAGGGTCGGTCCTGCGCGGCGTCGTCGCACCCCCGCTTCCCTATCGCATGCGACTCCAGGTCGAGCTCGGCGAGTGCGTGCGCCCACAGTCCATCGATGCCACGGTCAGCGGTGACCTGACCGGCGTCGCCAGCCTCAGATTGCGTCCGAGCGAGGGGGGAACCTGGGCCGAGGTGGCCTGGACCGTCGAGATGCAACAGCCGGCCATGCGCCTGGCCAGCCGCTTTGGCCATCCGCTCCTGAAATGGGGGCATGACAGAGTGGTCGAGATCACTGTGGCGGGATTCCGGCGCAGAATCGAACGCTCTTAACGGAGCCGGGCGACGGCCAGGGCCGCAGCAAGCAGCACCACGGCCCACGCCATGGCACGCAACGCCTGCTCCAGCGGGGCCAGCAGCGCCGAGCGGTCGACCGTCTGCTGCGCGCCGTCAGACAAGGTGACGACTCCCGCCACGTCCACAGCACGCCGGCGGAGCAGCCGGGCCGGCGTGCTCAGCGCACGCTGCGCCAATGACAAACCCAACGCGCCAGCAGCAGCGAGGACAGGGGCGAGTGCCAGCGTCCCTGCCTGGGCCACATAGGCCGTTAACACCGGGAACGCACCCCAACTGGCAGCAAACCCGACATCGTTGTGCATGACGCCTCCGAGGACCTCGAAGTTGTACCCGACCACGAGGACGGGTCCAAGGACGAGAAACGGAACCAACACCCATCCGACCTGCACGATCCCGAGGACGCCGAGCACCAAAGCGCCGGCAAGCCCCACGGCGGCGGCGCCAACGAGGGCGGGGGTCGGTATCTGCGTGCGCAGCGGGCGGCCGTGCAACTCGTCGAGCGCGTGTGCCGCCACCCCGACCGCGAGGAAGAACGCGAGGAGTGTTGCGATCAGCCGCGTCGCGTTGACCACCGGGGCCAGGCAGGCCCCGATGACCACATAGGCGAGGTGCCATGCCGTATAGGGCGGGTGGAGCAGGGTCCACCAGTCCCGCCAGCCACCGGGACGCGCCGCATAGAACGCTGGGCGCTCTTGGGACGGCGAATCCCCGCGGGCTGACTCATCCACTGCGCCGCCGTCCCCACATGACAAGGCCGCCGCCGAGACTCATCCGGCGGACACCAACCTCCATCAGACCGGCCGTGCGCCACGCTTCGACCGTCCATGTCAGCGGATAGCGCCGGTAGTGGGCCGAGATGTTCGGTCCGAGGAATTTGCCTACCTCGAACCACTCCTTTCCCCCCGTCAGAAGGCCGCCCACTGGCAGCAGGAGCCTCGTGTAGCCCCACCACCAGAAACGCCAGAACCGGCTTTGCGGGAGGAGGAATTCCAGGTTCGCCACCATCCCACCCGGCTTCACCACCCGGGCCAGCTCGTGCAACGTGGCCTGCGGGTCGTCGACATAGCGGAGGAGATAGGTGAACGTGACCGCGTCGAAGGTTGCGTCGGCAAAGGGCAGCTGTTCGCCCCGGCCGGCGACGAGCTGTATCCGGTGCGCCATCGCACGCTCGGCCACGTTCCGCTGGCCTTGATGCAACATTTCGATAGTGAGATCGACGCCGATCACATCGGCCTGCGTGCGCTCGGCGATCTGCAGCGTGACCCCAGCCGGCCCGCAGGCGACGTCCAGTACCAGACCAGGTTGCTCCGGGACGATGTGGTCGATCATGGCCCGACGCCAGCGGCCGTTCTGCCCCATGGACAGCACCTCGGCCAGTCGGTTGTACCGTGCCGGGAGCGGGGTGAAGAGGCGCTGGGCGAACCGGTTGAGGTCGCTGCGGGCCTGGGTCTCCATTCCGCCTCCTGAGGTGTGAGGATCTCACCGTAGACGGTCGACGTTCGGAGGGAGCGGTGTGAGTGCGAGTCGTTTTGACGTGCTCGTGGTCGGTGCCGGTCCAGCCGGCAGCACCGCTGCCCTCGTCCTGGCACGCGCCGGCGCACGGGTCGCTCTGCTGGACAAGGCAACGTTCCCGCGGGATAAGGCCTGTGGAGACCTTGTGGGGCCGAGGGGTCTGCAGGTGCTCGCCGACCTCGGTATCCCCGAGCCTCCCGGGCTCGATGTCGGCGACATGGTGGTGGTCGGGCCGACCAACAGAAGGGTCGTTCTCCCCTGCTTCGACGGGGCAACGTACCCAGGCCGGGCCCGCGCCGTCACCCGGACCGTGTTCGATGGCGCGCTGCGCCTGGCCGCGCTGAGTGCGGGCGCCGTCCCGGTCGACGGCCGTGCCGGCACCCCAATATGGTCGGATGCCGGGCTCAATGGCTTCGTGCTCGACGGCGGCGATTCCCTCTGCGCGGACTTCGTCATCGGCGCCGACGGTGCGACGAGCCATGTGGCTCAGGTTGCCTCACTGGTCGAAGGGTCACGCGTGCTTTGGGGCTTCGCGGTGCGGTGTTACCTGGAACAGCATGTCGATCTTCCGGCAATCACGCTGTGGGAGCGAGACCCGTGGCATGCCTTCCCCGGCTACGGCTGGATATTCCCGAGCCCCGATGGCGGTGCCAACCTTGGAATCGGTGTCGGGACGCTGGCCGATCGCAGAGCCGGTGCGACGGCTGTGCAGCAGCTCCCCGATTTCGTCGAACACCTCGCACGTATTGGACTCCTCGACTCCGCATCGGTGGCGACCCCACTGCCGCGCCGACTGGGCGGGTGGCTCAAGATGGGCATGGTCGGGACCACGCCCGCGGCCGGGCGCGTCTTATTGGTGGGAGATGCAGCCGGATTGGTCAATCCCTTACAAGGTGAGGGGATCGGACCAGCCATGACCAGCGGGCGGGCAGCCGCCGAGGCCATCCTCCACGACCCTGGGCGTGCGGACCAGCACTACCGCCAGTCCCTCACCAGGTCGCACCTTCCCTATCATCGAATCGCTGCGACTGGCCATGCTGTGCTTGTCGGGCGCCCGTGTGCCGTTGCCGCCGTGGGGCGGCTCTTGACCGCCCCCGGTGTCGGGAAGGTGCTGGCCGGTGGATGGGGAATCTTCTGGAACGAGTTGCTCTCCGGTGCGGCTCCCGGGGGAGCTCGAAACGTCGCCGCGACCTCGACCTGGGTCGGCCGAGCGATCACCCGGCCCAGCAGGGTCTCACGCTGGTTCAGCAAGCTGACGGACGAGCTCGTTGAGCCGGAGGCGTCCGCTCCTTTAGCTTGACGAAAGCCACGCCCGTCCCAAGGGCCGAGGAAAAGCGGGAAAGGTAGTGGAGCGCACATGGGCGAGCCAGGACATCCGCCGCAACCACTCCTGCTGTCGTTCGGCGCCCTCACGGTGGTGAGTGGCTTCGTCGACGCCGTGAGTTACCTCGGCCTCGGACACGTCTTCACAGCCAACATGACGGGCAATGTCGTCCTCATCGGCTTCGCCGTCGCGGGTGCACCGGGATTCTCCATCACGGCCAGCATCTGCGCGCTCGGGGCCTTCCTGGCGGGCGCAGTCATGGGCGGCCGCCTGGCACGTCATGTCCAGCCGCAGCGGTCGCTGCTGCTGATTGCCTTGGTCTTCGAAGCGGCCTTTACCACCATGGCCGCGGTCGTGGCGGCGACGGGACCGGCCAACGGTTCGGGCTGGCCGCGCTTCACGATCATCGCCCTGCTTGCCTTCGCGATGGGCGTCCGCAACGCGGCTGTGCGCCACTTCGCCGTCGCGGACATGACGACGACCGTCCTCACCATGACCCTGACGGGGCTGGCGTCCGATTCGTCGCTGGCCGGCGGCACCAACCCCAACGCGGGGCGCCGAGTCGCCTCGGCCCTCTGCATGTTCGGCGGCGCGCTCGCAGGCGCCGCGCTCGTGATCCACGTCCACCCGGCCTGGGCGCTCGCCGTCGCCGCATTTCTCGTCGTGAGCACTGCGCTCTACTTCTACCGGGAGGCGCCAATCGAGCTCAGCGTTCCCAAATAGATCGTGCATTGCATCGCCAGCGTCCACGCCGGGCGGCTCAGAGAGGGCGACCGTCCTCGAGATAGACGCACTTGAACCCCCCATGCGCCAGTACGTCGAGCGCCACGCCGACGCGCCGTCGGAGCGGGCCGCTCAACAACGCCAGGGCCTCGCCGGGCTCGACGAGCCGGTACTCGGACAACTCCTCACGCTGCAGCGTGATCGACTGAAGCGCCCGCTCGGGCAGCACTCCGCAGTCGAAGAGAAACCGGAGACCCCCCTGTCTGGAAGACTTCGGCCGCAAGAAGTCGACCGCGACGAGGCGGCCGTGCTCGACGAGGAGGCCCACCTCCTCGAGTACTTCACGGCGGCACGCCTCCCACGGGCTCTCGCCGTCGGCCTCCATGATCCCGCCGGGGATCGACCAGTGGGCCTTGTAGGTGGGATCGACGATCAGAAGTCGGCCACCTTCGTCGAAGATCAGCGCACCTGAGGAGGCGGGGATGCGCGGCAGGACGAACGGCAACTCGGACACTCGGTCATCGTAAATGCCGTCAACGCGACCACCCGTTGCCGTACCTCAGTTCAGGCCCCGGCACAACGGGAGCGTGCAGGTGTAGCCCGAGGCCTGGTCACCGTAGAGCCGGCGTAGCGCCAGCCGGCTCTGTCCGGCCGCGTGCGAGACGACATCACAGGCCGCCGCCAGCTCATCCTCGTTCGGCGCGGAGACCGTGACGTAGCCCGAGTACCTGAAGGAGGCGTGGCCCTCCGCGAGCTCCGCTTCCCGGCGGGCCAGGACCTCCGACTCGCGGGCATGCCGAGCTGTCGAGACGAATCCGCCCCGCCGGCGCAGCTCCGCGTCGGCCAGGTCCGCCGTCCGCGACGCCTCCACCTTGCGCACCGCCGCGTCCGGACCGAGCGGCTCCATCACCACCGAGAACGTCGAGCGGGCCGAACCGAGGAGCAGCGGAGCAAGAAAGTCACTACGCACCTCAATTCGTGGCCACTCCGCCACCCAAAACGTGGCGTGCACCATGCCGTCGACCCGCACCACCGACCAGGTCTCTTCCATCGCCATGGGCCAGGGGTCCCCGAGCGCGGTCGTGGTCCTCGACGAGGGAACGTTGGCCTCGTACGTGCGGACCAGCTGGCGCGCGAGATCGTCCACCGTAAGGACGGACTCGACTTCAACATCGGCGTCGGAGAGGATGCGCACGAGCGATCCCACCTCACGCGCCAGCGAGGCACATCCGACCTCGACCGACTTGGTGATTCGCACCTGCACAGCCAGGACGACGTCATGCGCACAGGTGTGCGAGTCCATGTCGGTGAGCAATGCCTCGTACGAGGCCGTGCCGGCCGACGACTCCCCGGGCACCGCCTCCGAGGCGAGATACGAATGCACGCCCGCTCCGTCGTCTGGGAAGGATGCCGCCACCCACTGCACCCGGTGGACGGGGGAGCCCTCGCGGGCCAGCGATGTCAGGACCGACGCCCACGCCCCCACCCGTCGGTCCTGTTCGTCCGCGCCCAAGAGAGCGAAGCTGCGCCCGCGTAGCGAGAGCGCCGCGGTGAGCGTGCGACCAGCTCGGTCGTGCACGACGCCCATGTCGTGCCAGCCCGCACGCAGCAAACGAACCCCGCGCAGCGCGCCCATGTGGCGAGCGCGATCTCGGCCCGCCCGACGGACACCCCAGCACACGGCCACGGGCAGCCATTCGTCGCCCGTCCGGCCCGACACGGGTACGGTCGCGAGCGCGCCATACAAGACGAGGAGACCTATGGCCACCGCCACGCCTGCGGCGTTGGGCTCCCACCGCAGCGCGACCACCGCGAAGACCAGGCCGACCGCGACGGTGACGATCTGGCCGGCGCGCCAACCCGCAAGGACGCCCCCGCGCTCGCGGGGGCCGAACCGGTAACGCGATCCAGCGTCGCCGGTCACCGGTCGCCGCCGCCCTGGTCGTCTTGACCGGCGCTACCTCGCTCACCCGGCGGCCACGCCGGAGGCAAGCCGACGATCTGTGGGCCATGGCCGTCGTCACCCATGTAGAAGCGAGGAAAGCCCGCGTCGACCCTGCCGATCAGGCTGCGGCCAGGCGGGACCCCCTCCCATTTCCAGGCGTCCTCCGGAGTGGCCGGACCCGTCGGCCGACGGTATTCGAATCCACCCCCACCCCCACCCCCACCCCCACCCTCACGCCCGGCAGCCGCGCTGTCGGCAGTGCCGTTCCCATCGGTTGCACCCTGCGTCTGGTCGGCCTTGCCGCCCGTCACGGGATCCGTTCCCAGGATCGGCTTCGGACCGCGTGGGGGCGGGACCACACCCCGCGCAACAGCGTCTTCGTAGTGGCGCATCGATTCGGGGTCACCTGCGGCGAAGTCGACCGATGCAATCGGTTCGGATTCGACCGGCCCCTCGCCCTCGCTAACACCAGCACCAGCACCAGCACCAGCACCGGCACCGGCACCGGCACCGGCACCCATCCCGGCGGCGGCGACCGCGGCGCGTCCGGCCGGCGTGCTCGCCGTCTGGGCCAGCAAGCGTGCGCCACCCAACGTCTCCAACCCCTCGTTCAGCACGTGGCTCGCCGCGGAACGGGCCGGCCGCGTCATGGCCGCCGTCCCCCGCGACCGCAGCCCGTCGAGATGGGCCACGGCGCCGGCCTCGACTGCTGGGATCAAGCGCAGGATCGCGAAGGGGACGAAGGTGGCCATGACGAGCAACGCCCCGCCGGCGAGGACGGCCGAGAACCCGGAGCCGTGGGCGCCGGTGCCGGTACCCGAGGACACAGCGCCGGCCGCCAGGCTCAGCGTGGCCACGATCACGAATTTCGACAAGATCAGCGCCGCCAGCGTCTCGACCAGCCGCCGGCACCAGTGCGATACGGCCGGCCAGACCAAGGTGGCCAGTGCGAGCGGCAGGAAGAGCACCGCGACGTAGACGGCCGCGGCGCGGATCAACAGCTCGATCCACAGCACGAACGCCGCGACCGCCACGAGCAACGCGATGAGCAGCAGCACGAAGCTGGCGATGCTCGGGTCCGCTGCGGCCGCCACCAGCCCCGTGATCACCCCGGACAGCAACGACTTCACGTCGGAGCCGGAGCCGCCTGCGACGGCGTCGCTCATGGTGTCGGTGGCCGACAGGCTCAAGATGACGACCTGGATGCCGACGACCGCCAGCAGGAGGGCGAGCGGGAGCTGCACGAGGAAGGTGCGGAGGAGCTGTCCCGCGTTCTGGCGCAGCACCGCCTGCAGGGTCGATGCAAGCAACATCGGCAGGATGACGACGCCGGCCAGCGCCGTCATCTGGCCGTAGTGCGTGCGGAACCAGGTGGCCCCGACGTCGATGGTCGTGGTGGACACGAGCACGTCGCCGATCTGGCGCAGGAGCCATTCCGCGCCGCTCGCGACCCACTGGCTAATCCCGTTGAGGACCGACTCGAACCCGGAGGCCGCGATGGAGCCCCCGATGCTCCCGGCTTGGCAGATCGGGTTGAGTGCGTCGAGACCAGTGCAGCCTGCGGCCAGCATCGGGAAGGAGGCGAGCCCGGATCAGTGCAGGTTGGTGCCGGTGTGGAAGAAGAAGTTGATGATGGGTGGCGCCGCACCGATCAACAACGCGGCCAGGCCCGAGACGAGCACTGCCCGTCGGCCGACCATCGACTGCTGGAAGTTCTGCGCATGCACCCCCAGCGCCCAGGCGGCGGCGCCCACGAGCAGTCCGGCCAGTGCCGCGATGAGGGCCCAGGCGCCCAGGCCGTTGGTCAGTTCCTGCAGCGTCCCTCCCCCGGGCAACGCGTTGACGCTCGGATTCAGCGAGACATCGGCCAGGTGCCACACGACCATGGGTGCCCTCCGTGGTGACTGCCGGCGCCGGAACCTCCGGACCTCCGCTCGCAGATGAACGGTTCCGGCCGACGCCGTTTGGCCCGACTTCCCATGCGCGGGCGTGGCTCCCTGCGCCTACCTCTGGGCTCCCCTGCCTCTCTATCGCCTCTCTATCGCCGCTCCGTCGGCCGCTCCGTCGGCGTTTCGTCGCCGCTTCTGGGTCGCACACGGGCAGTTCAGGGCCAAGGTCCCCCCCCGCCCCCCAGCCCTGTCATATTGGGGGCGTGCCGCTGAGTACGCCCGGGGAGATCGATCTGACCCAGACGCAGGTGATCATCTTCGTCGCGGGTGCGGCCGCGCTCTGCGTGCTGGTCGGGTTCATCGCAGTCCTGCTGGGACGGCGTTCGGGCCGGCGGGCCATCTCCCAGCGCTTGGCCGCGCTCGGGACCCGGCTCGGGCTGAACCCACCCGAGGACGAGTACAACATCGAGACCTCTCTCGCATACCTCGAGCAGGTCACCGGCGGGGCGGCGCAGGCCGTGACCGAATCCAGCTCTGACGCCATCCGCCTGCGGCGCTCGCTCGACACCCTGACCCAGGGGGTGGTCCTCTGCGACGAGAACGGCACGGTTATCTATCGCAACGGGCGCGCCAATGCCTTGATGGTCAGCCGCCACGGTGATGCCCTCGCCGCCCAGGCGGTGACCGAGGTCCTGGAGGACGCATGGCACCAGGGTTCGGCGGAGCGCACCCTCGACCTCTACGGACCGCCCCGGCGCACACTGCAGGTGCGCGCCCGCCAGATTGACGACGGGCGCCGACCCCTCGGGGTGATCGCGCTCATCGAAGACGTCTCAGAGCGCCGGCGTCTCGAGGAGATCCGGCGCGACTTCGTGGCCAACGTGAGCCACGAGCTCAAGACGCCCATGGGGGCGCTGGGCCTCCTGGCCGAGACCCTCGTCTCGGAGCCCGACCACGAGGTCGCGACAGCGCTTGGCCGGCCGCATCCACAACGAGGCGTTCCGGGTGAGCCGCATCATCGACGACCTGCTCGACCTCTCCCGCATCGAGTCCGAGGAGGCCCCGCCGCGCGAGCCGGTGCTGGTGAACCTCGTGATGGCGGACGCCATTGAGCGGGTGCGGGCCACGGCGGACCAACGGGGCATTGAGATCGTCCTGCACGAGCCCGCTCCCCCCGTCGCGGTGATGGGGGACCGGCGCCAGCTCGTGTCTGCCATGCACGCCCTGCTCGAGAACGCGATCACCTACTCCTACGACAACTCCAAGGTGGTGGTGACCGGCACCGTGCAGCGCAGCAACCCCAACTTCGAACACCCCTCGATCATGGGCTCGGCGGTGAGCGGCGGCGAGGATCGTGCCTGGGAAGCCCCGGCCACCGGCGAGGTGCCCTCGGTCAAGGCCGAGGATGGGGCAGTCTCGAGAACCGAGCCGGCCCCGGCCGACCAAACGCCGGAGCAGGGAAAGGGAGGGGTCGTGCTCCCCGGAAAAGGTGAGGTCGTGCAGCCGGTCTTCACCCCCGAGATCCTCGACCAGTACGAGGGGGGCACCGGTGCGGCGGCCACCGGCACCACGGCGCCCTCGGCGCCGGCGGCCCTCGATGGCGAGCCCACCGGGCCGGGTCCGGTGGAGACACCCGTGGTGGCCTCCCCAAATTGGCGCATCGAGGAGCGCGACAACGTGCGGCTTTCCGTCCAGGACCACGGCGTCGGGATCCCGGCCCGGGACCTCGACCGCATCTTCGAGCGCTTCTACCGGGTCGACCACGGTCGCAGCCGCGACACCGGTGGTACCGGCCTCGGCCTATCGATCGTCCGCCACGTCGCCAACAACCACCAGGGTTGGGTGGACGTCGAGTCGCGCGAGGGCGAGGGCTCGACCTTCACGCTCGTGCTCCCGATTCAGGCGGAGCGGGTCGCGTGACGGCCAAAGAGAGTCCGGGCAAGTCGTCCGGGAGGAAGAACAGCCGGGCGGCGGCCAGCGAGGGCCCGGTGAAGGTCCTGTTGGCCGAGGACGAGGAGTCCTTCATCGACGCGCTGGTGATCGGGCTCTCCAACGAGGGGTTCCGCGTGACCGTGGCCCGTGACGGGAGAGAGGCCCTGCAGCTCTTCGAAGAGACAGCGCCGGACATCCTGCTGCTCGACCTGATGTTGCCCAAGCTGTCAGGCATCGACGTGTGCCGGACCATCCGCACCCGCTCGCAAGTCCCCATCATCATGGTGACGGCGAAGGGCACCGAGATCGACACGGTGGTGGCGCTCGAGGTCGGCGCCGACGACTACGTGACCAAGCCCTACCGCCTGCGCGAGCTGGTGGCCCGCATGCGGGCCGTGCTCCGGCGCACTCCCGGCGGGGCCGAGTCGGGCGACCTGGCGAGTGCCATCGAGTTCGGGAGCGACGGGATCTGGGAGTCCAACGGGATCAAGGTCGACTTCGACCAGCGGCGGGTGTTCGTGCGCGGCGACGAGGTGCACCTGCGCCGCAAGGAGTTCGAGCTGCTGCGCCTGCTGGTGGAGAACTCCGGCCGCGTCTTGACCCGTGACGTGCTCATCGACCGCGTGTGGGGCACCGACTACATCGGAGACACCAAGACGCTCGACGTGCATATCAAGCGGTTGCGCTCCCGGATTGAGGCCGAGCCCTCGACGCCGGTGCTCATCACCACCGTGCGCGGCGTCGGGTACCGCTTCGCTGCTGCCGTCGCGGGCTGAACCCTCCGGCGGACCCACGGCTCAGACGGTCAGCCGCTCGAAATCCTCCGGGATGGTCACGCCGGTCAGCGTCCGGATCAGGGCGTCCGTGTCCACTTGCTCGCCGAGATGGGTGAGGACCAGCGGGACGCCCGGATGGGCATCCCGGAGCGCGCGGATGGAGTCCTCGTCCATGTGGCTCGGCCGGGCCCCCGGCGGCCCGTGCCGCCCGTTGCACTCCACGACCAGCACGTCGGCGGCTACGGCCAACTCGGTGAGCCCGTCGCACGGCGTGGTGTCGCCCGAGTAGGCCACGACCTGGCCGGCCCGGTCGAAGAGGTAGCCGAAGCAACGCAGGTACGGGACGTGCACCACCTCGATGGCCCGGAGACGCAGCGGGCCCGCCTCCTGCCAGGAGCCGTCGACCTCGACGAAACGCAGGTCCAGGTTGGCCCGTGCCATCTCGGTCACCGAGCCCACCGCCCCCGCCTCGTTCATGTTCTCGAGGTGCGCCTCGATCCCGGGCGGACCCACCACGTGCAGCGTGCGCCCGTCGCCGCGCTCCGCCGCCGCCTGCAAGAAGAACGGCCATCCGAAGCAGTGGTCGGCATGGAAGTGCGAGACCACCACGACTTCGATGGCCTCGACACCGAACTCGCAACGGCGCAGGTGCGGCAGTGCGGTCGGCGAGGGCTCCACCAGCACCGACCCGTCGATGACGAAGCTGTTCCAGTACCGGCCCGGTGGGGCCATGAAGTTGCCCGTCCCGAGGAACGTCAGCTCGGTCACCTTGTGTCAGCCAGTGAGAGGAGGGCGGCGACCAACATGGGGTCCCCGGCCACTGCGCTGTCGGGGACGGGCAGGCGCCGGTAGAGCATCAAGACCAGGTCGGAGGCGGAGGCCCGGAGCTCCGCCTCCCGGGCGAAGCGGCCATCGGGGCTCTCGGCGCCGCTGCCGGCGACACGCCAGGTCGCCCCCGTGTCGGTGGCGGCCAGCGTCACCGCGCCGGGCAACGCTTCGAGGTCGGACCCCACCATGATCTCGATGAACTCCGGCACGCCGTCCTCGGCCAGGGCGGTCTCGAGCGGGAGGCCCTGGTGGCCCACCCCCTGCGCGTCCCACCGGTGCACCGCCGCTTCCTGGGCCTGGTGCCGGCAGACGGCTCCTGCGGTGCGCGGTGCCGGCCACCATGCCCAGCACGGCGCGTCGGGTCCCGCGTCGCGCAAGCGGCCGAGCAGCGAGTACGTGCACCACCCCAACCACGCCGCCAAGTCCGCGTCGGCGGGCAACGGCGTGAGTTCGCCACCGGAGCGTTCGTCGGCGTTCTTGGCCCGGACGTTCTCGCCCCAGTACCACTGCACCTCGCCGATGTGGTGGGCCAGGTCACGGACGGACCATTCGGGGCAGGCCGGGACGCGGGCCTCGAGGTCGGAGGTTCGCACCGCCTCGGCGAGGCGTTGGCTCTCAGCGCCGATGGCGTTCAGCGCCTCGTCGAAGCCGAATCCGCCGTTGCGGCCGCTCATGACGCCCCTGCTCCTGTCGGTGCCCCTGCCCGTGCCCCTGCCCCTGCCTCTGTTGGCGCACCCCGGCGGTCTCTTTCAAAACTATAAACCGACCTGCTGATAGTTTTGAAAGACATCCGGGGCGCTCGCTCCGATCGGACAGCGGCGTCGGCGCCGGCGGCGGCGGCGGCGGCCTCGCTCACGGCGCCTTCAACAGCAGTTCGCCGCCCATGTAGGGCGCCAGGCACTCGGGCAGCACGACCGTCCCGTCCTCCTGACGCCCGTTCTCCACGAGGGCGGCCCAGATCCGGGGCCAGGCGAGCGCGGAGCCGTTCACGGTATGGACGAGCTGCGGCGGGCCCCCGCCGGACGGGCGGAAGCGCACGTTGGCCCGGCGGGCCTGGTAGTCCCGGAACCAGCTGACCGAGCTGACCTCGAGCCAGCGGTCCACCCCGGGCGCATAGGCCTCCAGGTCGAAGGTGCGAGCGGACGACCCGCCGAGGTCCCCAGTGCACAGGTCGAGCACCCGATAGGGCAGCTCGAGCTCGCGGAGCATCGACTCCGCCCGCCGGAGGATGTCGGCCTGCGCCTCCAGCGCGCCGTCCGGCGTGGCGTAGGCAAACAGCTCCACCTTGTCGAACTCGTGCACCCGCAACAGTCCGCGCGTGTCGCGCCCGGCCGAGCCGGCCTCACGCCGGTAGCACGCGGTCGCCGCGGTGAAGCGCAGCGGCAGCTGGGACTCCTCCAGGATCTCGCCGCGGTGCATGGAGGTGAGCGGGACCTCGGCCGTCGGGATCAGCCACAGGTCGTCGCGCTCGATGTGGTAGGCGTCGTCAGCGAACTTCGGCAGGTGCCCGGTCGAGGTCATGGTGTCGGTGAGCACCACGGTGGGCGGGCGGATCTCCTCGTACTCGGGCGAGTGGCGGTCGATGGCGAAAGCGGTCAGCGCGCGCAGCAAGCGGGCTCCCGGGACCGCGGTAGAGCGGAAACATAGAGCCCGCCAGCCGTGCCCCGCGCTCCATATCGAGGAGCTGCAGCGTCTCGCCGATCTCCCAGTGCGGCACCTGCTGGTGTGCCGCCCTGCCGGGCTCGGGACGCCCGACGTCCCGGCCTGGCCACCATCGGCGGACTTCCACGTTGTCCTCCTCGCCCATCCCGTCCGGCGCGTCCTCGGCCGGGATGTTGGGGAGGTAGAGCAGCCCGGTGCGCACCCGCTCCCCGAGGGCGTCGGCCTCGGCGGCGGCCGCCCGCTCCTCCTCGCCGAGGGTGCGGCTGCGGGAGCGGAGCTGCTCGGCCCGGGCGTCGTCGCCGTCCTTCTTGGCCTGCCCGACCTGGCGGGAGAGCTCCTTGACCTCGGCCCGCATCGTCTCGGCGGCCCGCACCTTGGCCCGGTACACCACGTCGGCCTGAATGACGTCGTCAACCTCTGCCGGCTCCACGCCCCGCCGGGCCAGCGCAGCCTTCACCGCGTCGGGCTGGTCACGAAGCGCGTGGATATCGATCATTTCGAGCCAAAGTAGCCTGCGTCGCCGTGCCGTCCGTCGAGGTCAGCGGCTCTCACCGTGCGCTACGGGCCCACATCGCCTCCCGCCGTGGACGGCATGGACCTCACGGCCGACGCCGGCGAGGTGCTCGTCATGCTCGGACCCAACGGAGCGGGCAAGACCTCGACGGTCGAGACCCTCGAGGGCTACCGGAGGCCGGCCGCAGGCGACGTGCGCGTCCTCGGGCTCAACCCCATCGCCGACCACGCCGCGCTCAGCAGCCGCATCGGCGTCATGCTCCAGCGCGGGGGCGTGTACCCGATGCTCGGGCCGCGCCGCGTCCTGGACCTCTTCGCCCGCTACTACGTCCACCCCCTCCCAACGGCCGACCTGCTCGACCTCGTCGGCCTCGGCGCGGTGGCCGCCACGCCCTGGCGGAACCTCTCGGGCGGGGAGCAGCAGCGCCTCTCCCTGGCCCTGGCACTGGTCGGGCAGCCCGAGGTGGCCTTCCTCGACGAGCCCACGGCGGGTGTCGACCCCGAGGGGCGGATCGCTGTCCGCGGCGTGGTGGCGGACCTGAAGGCGAAGGGCGTCTGCGTCGTCCTCACCACCCACGAGTTGGCTGAAGCCGAGAAAATGGCCGACCGCATCGTCATCGTGTCCGCGGGCCGCGTCGTGCTCGAAGGGACCCCACACGGCCTGACGGCCGGCGCCGCGGGGACGGCATCGTCGGACACACTCATCGCGTTCGGGGGACCGCCCGCCCTCGACATAGGGGCGCTGGCAGCTGCCGTCGGCCCCGCCACCCTCGTCTTCGAGACCACCCCCGGGCGCTACCGGGTCGAGGCCCCGCGACCTGGCGGCCCCCGCCGTCACGGCCGCCATCGCCACCTTCCTGGCCGGGCGCGGCGCCACCCTCACCGACCTGGTGGTCGGCAGGACCCTCGAGGACGTCTACTTCGACGACCGTCGGAGCGGCCCATGAAGGCGACGATCCGGCGGAGCCGACCGCGCTCTCGGACCGCGCAGCGCCGGGGCCGACGACGGGGCCCGCGTCAGCGCCGGGGGCACCAAAGATGACCTCGACCGCCGCCGCCGCCCTCCGCCCGCTCACCGCCCAGACCGGCGCCGAGATCTACATGACGC
Organism: uncultured Acidimicrobiaceae bacterium; assembly: GCA_963744225.1. GTDB lineage: Bacteria > Actinomycetota > Acidimicrobiia > Acidimicrobiales > RAAP-2 > Bog-473. The sequence goes on along the minus strand of CAVUSV010000004.1, from coordinate 1,017,955 downwards.
TGCGCCGCGGCGAGACGCTGCTGCTCACCATCGGCATCCCCGTCGTCTTCCTCGTCTTCTTCTCGAAGGTGTCCGTCGTGTCGACGCCGACGGCGAAGCCGGCGGACTTCTTCGTGCCCGGCATCTTGTCGCTGGCGGTCATGTCGACGGCCATGGTCTCCCTCGGCATCGCCACCGGGTTCGAGCGCGGCTACGGCGTGCTCAAACGCCTCGGCTCGACGCCCCTCGGCCGCCCGCGGCTGCTGGGAGCCAAGATCGTCACCATCGTCGCCGTCGAGCTGCTGCAGGCGGCCGTCCTGCTCCCGGTCGGGCTCGCGCTCGGCTGGAACCCGGGCGGCGGCGCCGCCGCCGCGGTCGCCGGGCGCGATCGGCGCCATCCTCCTCGGCTCCGCCGCCTTCGCCGGCATCGGCCTGCTCATGGCCGGGACCCTGCGGGCCGAGGTGAACCTGGCGGCGGCCAACGGCCTCTACCTGATCCTGCTCCTCCTGGGCGGCATGATCGTCCCGCTCGTCAAGCTCCCCAGCGGGCTTGGCCGTCCTTCGCCAAGCTGCTCCCGCCAGCTGCGCTCTCGTCGGCGCTGCACGCCACGCTCGGGAGCGGCACCCCGTGCCGACCGAGTCCTGGATCGTCGCTGGCCGTCTGGGCCGTGGCCGCCCGCCGGCGGCCACGCTCACGTTCCGCTGGGAATGAGGGCCCGCTCGTCCGCGGTGAAGGACGCCGGCGAGAGCACGTCGCCCCGTACGATCTTGTTGATGCTGCCGTCGCCCTTCACGAACACCGCGTACGGGTCACCGTCGAAGTAGAAGAGCCCGCTCGTCACGCTGGCGTCGGCGTCGTAGGCCACGGGGAACGTGACGCCCGCGCCCTTGATGAACGCCCTGGCGCTCGCCGCCGTGTCCAGGCTGTCGACGCCGACGACCCGGATCGTCGACAGCGCGCCGCCCGCCTTGTCCTGCGCCCGCACCGCCGCCGCCAGCGGCGGCAGTTCCTGGTGGCAGCTCGGTGCACCAGTTCCCGAAGAAGAGCAGCACCGTCGGGGTCCCGATCGCCCCGCCGCGGGCGGCCACAGAAACCTGGCGCGGCCCGACGGGCCCGATGTTCTGACGCGGTGAAGGACGGCACCGGACTCCCCTCCTCGGCGCCCCCGCCCGACGTTCGGGCTCGTGCCGATGCTGGTGAACAGGACGACGCCGAGGCGACGGCGACGACGACGCCGACGAGCAAGAAGATCTTGCGCGGCTTGCGCGGCTCGGGGCGCAGCCGGTGCCGGTCCCGCGCGCGGGCGCAGGCGGCCCCGGACCCGGCGGCTCCGGAGGTGCGGCGTCCGTCATCGCGGACGGGACGCTAGTGAATGTACGTGGTTGGAGATGAGGACGTCGCCCGCCATCGCCACGAACAGCACCGTCAGGTACGTGATGGAGTACCCGAAGACCCGCATGGCGTCGCGCCCGGTCACCGGCCGTTCTGGGCCAGCCCCCACAGCCGGGTGACGAAGTACAGGAACCCGGCGCCGAGCACGGCGGCCGTCACCATGTAGATCCAGCCCAAGTGAGCCACCGGCCCCAGCAAGAACGACACCGCCACCAGCGCCACCGTGTAGTAGACGATCTCGGTCGTCGTCCGCTTCATGGAGGCGACCACCGGCAGCATCGGCACGTCGGCCGCCTGCGTAGTCCTCCTTGTAGCGCACCGCCAGCGACCAGAAGTGCGGCGGCGTCCAGATGAAGATGATGGCGAAGATCACCACCGGCGCCCACGCCAGGCAGTCGGTGACCGCCGCCCATCCGACCAGCACCGGCACCGCGCCGGCGGCGCCACCGATCACGATGTTCTGCGTGGAGCGTCGCTTCAGCCACAGCGTGTACACGAAGACGTAGAACAACGTGGCCGAGATCGCCAGGACGGCCGAGAGCAGGTTGACGGCGAGCCACAGCTCGACGAACGCCGCGACCTCGAGGCACAGAGCGAAGACCAGCGCCGCCGTGGGCGTCATCGCGCCCGTCACCAGCGGGCGGTTCTTCGTCCGGTTCATCAGACGGTCGATGTCGCGGTCGACCACCATGTTGATGGCGTTCGCCCCGCCGGCCGCCAGCGCCCCTCCGGCCAGGGTGGCCACCATCAGCCACACGCGGCGGCAGGCCGCGCTGCGCCACCACCATGGTGGGCAAGCGTCGTGACCAGCAGGAGCTCGATGATCCGTGGCTTGGTCAGGGCGACATAGGCCCCGACCTTCTGCCACGACCACCCGGCTCGCCGGCCCGGGAGGGCGGGTGCCTCAATGGACATGCGTCCTGCAGCCTACGGCGGAGGCTCGCCCGGGACCAGGCCGCAGCCCCCGGTACGCTTGGGCCGAGTGTCGCGGCGCCGCCTCCCCACCGTCTCGCCCACGCTGAGCCACCGGCTCAATGTCCTGGCCCTGGTCCTGACCGCCCTCATCGTCGTCACGGGCGGCGCCGTCCGCCTGACGGGGTCGGGCCTCGGCTGCAGCAACTGGCCCGAGTGCTCGGCGGGCCACCTGACCCCGGCGGTGCAGTTCCACGGCCTGATCGAGTTCGGCAATCGCCTGGTCACGGTCGTCATCACCGTTGCCGTCGCCGCGGCCTTCCTCGGCTCGATCTTCCGCACCCCCCGCCGGCGGGACCTGATCTGGCTCAGCGGCGGGCTCGTGGCCGGCGTGCTGGCCCAGGCCGTCCTTGGCGGGATCGTCGTGTACACCAAGTTGAACCCCTACGTCGTCATGGTGCACTTCTACGCGTCCATGCTCCTTCTGGTCGACGCCGTGGTGCTGGTGCACCGCTCCAGCCGCGACTACACGCCGGGCTCGGCCCGCCTCCTGGTGCCCCGACCCCTCATCCGGCTCTACTACGGCCTCCTCGCCCTGCTCGCGCTCGTCATCGGCGCCGGCACCGCCACCACCGGATCGGGTCCCCACGCCGGCGACGCCTCGGGTCAGCAAGTGGCCAAGCGGATACCCGATCGCGCTGCGCGACATGGCGGAACTCCACTCGAGCCTGGCCCTCCTGCTGATCGGCGTCACCATCGGCCTCGTCGTGGCCTTGCACATGGGCGACGTGCCCGAACGGGTCCGCCGCTCGGCGCGCATCCTGCTGGCTGTGATGGTGGCCCAGGCCGCTGTCGGCTACACGCAGTACTTCACCCACCTGCCGGCGCTCTTGGTGGAGGTCCACCTCATCGGCGTCACCGCGCTGGTGATCGGTGCCGTGCACACCTTCCTCGTCTGCACGTATCACGCGCCGGAGGTTGTGGCCGCCCCGCAGTTCCGCGACACCTCGGCGGCGGGTGTCCCCGTCGGTGCCCATTAGGCTCGGATCTCGTGCCTCGGCACGGACCCGCCCCCATCGTCTAGCGGCCTAGGACACCGCCCTTTCACGGCGGCAGCACCGGTTCGAATCCGGTTGGGGGTGCCGACCCTGTTGATTGGAAATCAGAGTGTTCATGAAGTCGAGCGACTCCCTTCACATGTCTGGCTGGTCGGCGTGTCACCCGTAACGGTCCGTGCACTCGAAATGGCCCTTCGCACGAGCTGGTCCGTGGACAGCTGCGACCCGATCGACGTCGACAATTGGACCCCGGACAATCCCTCCCGCGGCCAGTGTGGGGCGACCGCACTCGTCGTGCGAGACCTGCTCGGCGGAGACCTTCTGGAAGCAGAGGTGTTCCTTCCGAATGGAGACCGGCAGGGATTCCACTACTGGAACCGCATCCCTGGGATCGATCTCGACTTCACCCTCGAGCAGTTCGCGGTTGACGAGGTGGTGCAGACGCCCCACCTGGTGGCCGGGCCCCCGGAATCGCCGTGGCTGGCGGAGGCGCAGTACCTCATCCTCCGCCAGCGGGTCGTGGACGCGTTACGAGCGGCCGATCCGACCTTCACCCTGGACTGACGTCACGGGGCGATCACTCTTTGCAGAGGTGCTCCTTGCCCTCGGATCCGCTGGCGCCCGGCTCAGCCGGACGGGCATCCTCCTGCAGTCACCGAGATGTAGACCTGTTCGGGGTGCCCCGTGGTCTGGATCGTCAGCTGCCTGGCGCCCGGTTGCGACGTGATGCGACCGCCCTTGACCGCCGCGCACCATCCGTTGGGGTAGTGCTGCGACGTCGGGATGGCGACCGTCGTGACGCCCCGCGCCGCGAGGGTCGGCGCGTAGACCATATTGAACGCCCCGGTGAAGGGGTTGAAGAGGATGGAGTTGGGATTCCCCGCCACCGCTTGGGGATACGTCCGTGACAGGACCGTCACGATCGGGCTGTAGTTCCCGTCGGGACGGACAAGACCTTCCGCGGACGAACCCGTGGGGTCGTCGTAGTACTTCCAGGCCCAATAGGCCCAACCCAGCTGATCCAGCCCCGCCGCCTCGGTGTCGAACCCCACGAGCGCTGTGCTCGTCGTCGCACCGAACTCGCTCATGAAGATGGCGGGGCCGCTCGACTGATACCCCGAGCTCATGGACAGCCGCGTGATGTCCTGTTCTGCGGCCGTGGTCTCTTCAGCCTGGAGGCAACGCAGCAAATTGGTCGGATTGCCGGTGCGTGGGCTGCGGTCGCCGCAGTAGACGTGAAAGTTGAAGACCAATCGCTGGAAGGGCATCGGGCCCAACTGTGACGGAATGTTCCCACCCGCCACCCAGTAGATGTCCGGCTCCACGAAGACGAGATGATTGCGATCCACGGCCTGAATCGCCGGGATGACACCATCCTTTGGCACATCGGACGGGCACGCGAGCGGGTTCGCCCCGTTGGCCAGGAAGCCGGTGTGGGCCTTTCCCGTGTAGAAACACTCCAGCTGGCCAGTGAAGGTTGAGTCGGAGGCCACTTGCGTCTCCGTCGAGAAGGGCTCGTTGAAGGGGTCGTAGCCGACGACCCAGCGGTTGTTCTTGAAGGCGTTCGCCACGGTGGCCCAGACACGGTCGAGATTGCCCTGGAGATCGCCAACCACGTCGTTGGACCAGAAGTGCTGGACGGCCGTCTGCAGCTGCGGGTTCGCATAGTTGTTCGACCAGCGGCCAGTGCTCGGCACGATCGGCACGTTGTTGGTGCACACCGCCCAGCTGGGCGCCCCCTCGCCGCGGAAGCTGGCGTTGTACACGTCCTGGTGCATGTCGAGCAGGGTGTAGATCCCGTAGCGGCCGAGCAGCTTGACCGTCGCCGCCACGTGGCGCAGGTAGCGCTGGGCTACCCCAGCATTGAACTCGTGGGGGTCCCCCGGAGGACCGGGCGTGCAAATCCTGGGCTGGTTGGGACCGCCGGATCCGGGTTCGAGGGCCTGCCACTCGATTCCGAGGCGGACGACGTTGAACCCGAGTCTCTGCATCCGCGCCGCGTCTTTCGCACCGAAGTTCCACGGCTTGCCCGGATCCGGGTAGGCGATATACGGCGCGTGCTTGTAGACGACATTCACGCCGTGCAGCAGCACGATGCGGCCGTTGGCATCGTAAAGATACGGACCACCGGGCGAATGCAAGTAGCTCGGCGTCCCGGCACTCGAGCCCTGCGAGGACACCCCGCTGCTCGACTGGTACTGGACCCCGGGACCGCTGAGGGCCTCGATGTGGGGAGTCAAGGCATTCAGGTTCGGCTGATTGACCACGTGCTGCGGCACCGTCGTCGTCGTGACAGTCGGCCCCAACGTCGTCGTCACCCCGGACGTCGTGGTTGTGGTCGTACTCGTCGGCGCGGCCCTGGTCGTGGTGGTGGTGGTCGGGGGCCTGGTGGTACTCGTCGTCGTCGTCGGCTGGGGCCTCTCCGTGGTCGTTGTCGACGGCGCGAGCGTCGTGGTCGTCGTCGTCGCAGCGTCCGCCACGCCGGCCGTCAGGACGAGCAAGCCGCACAACGATGCCGCGAGCGGAGCGGCGATCCAGCGGCAACACCCCCTCACACGCATCGAACCGAGACCTCTCTGATGTCTGCGCCCGCTCCCGCTGAGCCGCCACACTGTACTCAGGACCAGTTGCCACACCGCGGCTCTAGATCAGAACGCCGCGGCGCTTCCCTCGGACGAAGAGATTCGCCGACGCCAGGAGATCGGCCTGCATCTGGCTCTGATTCTCCAGCAGCTCGTCCGCCCACTGCATCTGGAGCGTCGTCTGCACCCGATCACTCCGCTGCAAGCTCCGGACGTCGTCGACCGCCTGACGGAGAACGTGGTGAAGCATCTCGTCGTGCCGCGGGGGGAGGTCGAGTGCGTCACGCCGTTCCGCCAACAGGTCAGCGAAACCCTCGTACCAACGGTGACTCGACGCGTAGGAGTCACGGAGGACCGCCTCGGCGATCCCGACCGACTCGATCTCGGGTTGTCCCGCCCCGGGTGGGCGTACCGGCAGGGTGGCCAGGGTGTACGCCGCCATGCGCAGGCGATTCGATCCAGTGAAGATGCGAACGATCGTCTCCATTGGAACGACCTTCGCCCCGCGCTCAATGAAGAACTGGCGGAAGGCATCGTCGAGGAGGAGGTAGGCGCGAGACGACGCCTGCTGGCCGGGCTCGGTATTGACGTGCTGGCTGGTTTTTGTCAATCGGTCCACCGCGTCCGCCAGATAGCCCGAGTTGGCCACGAACGCGCTCGAGAGCGCACGTCCCAGCGCCGCCGTTGCGCCGCGGGGCCAGAACAAGAACCCCACCACGATGCTGACGCCGCAGCCAATAGCAACGTCCTCAATCCTGGTCAGCCCCACCCTCCAGCCGATGGGCTGGATGAGATTGAACAGGATGATGACCGTCAAGGTGAAGGCGGCCTGCCCGGCGGTGAAGGAGATCATGGAGGGCGCGATGCCCGAGACAAGTACCGCCAACGGGAAAAGCGCCCAGAGGACCGCACTGTGGTCCCCGACGCCGAGCATCAGGACTGAGCCGACCAGGACGCCGAGCGCCGTCCCGCCGACGGCGCGGACGGCCGTCGCGCCGGTGCCGAGCGCGCTGGACCGAAGCACCGACAAGGTGCCGAGGACCACCCAGAATCCGTGCTGGACGTCAGTGAGCTCAATCACTGCGACCGCGAGAGCCAGACCTATCGCACCTCGCAGCGAATTGCGGAACCAAACCGAATGGAAAGAGAGATGAGTCCGCAGCCGGTGCAGATAGGTGTGGGCGGCGGACTCGGGTGTCATGCCCATTCGACGGTCGCCGACCGGCTCGGCCCCCGCCGCCTCGAGCGCCGCATCGGCGACCATCACCGTCGCGATGCCCAGTGCCCAGGCATGGACCCCGGGGTCCAGCGTGCCCGCGATGTTGTCCTCCGGGACAGCCTGGTCCCGTGCGAGAGCGGGCGCGGCGGCGCCGGAAGGCGCGGCCGCCTCGGTGAACGACGACACGTCAGGGGCCAGCGTGGTACCGATCAGCTGATCGAGCCCCCGCGCCGAATCCCGGACGGCACGTATTCGTTCGGGGTCGTCAACCGGATGCGCATCACCGTCGCAGACGAGCGCCGCCGTCTGGTGGAGCGTCTCTGCCACTTTCTTGCAGACCGCCCGGGCGTGAACGTGCTCCGTCGACCAGTTCTCGTCACCGATCATCGCCGTGTTACCGGCGACCCATTCCACCCGGCCCACGAGTTTGGAGAGCGCCACGGCGCCCGCAGCGGCGCCGGTGGCCGGGTACGGCGTCCCCGAAAACTGCTCGCGCAGGCGCGCCAACTCGGAGACAACGGTCGCCTTGGGATCCGCATCGGGGCTGCCCTGGACCCGCGCGTCGGCCGACCGCGCCATGGCCGCGATGGCTGCCGCAAGGCGTCGTCGGAGGTTGTCGTGCCAGGGGGCAGGCCAGACCAGGAGGCAGGCCGTGATGCTGAAGACGGCCGCCAGCGTCCAGCCCGTAATGCGTGGCCCGATCGCCGAGGCCGGCTGGGCAATGGCCACCGGAAGGACGAACGTGAGCAACGCGGCGGTCGAGGCGGTAGCCGCCTTTGGGGAGACGATGCCGGCGAAGAGCACCGCGAACCCCACGAGTCCCATCGCCGCCACCGCAGCCACCTTCTGCGATGAGGCCAACGTCCCGAGTGCGATCAGACAGCAGCTCACGAGGTAGAGGCCGACATAGGAAACGAGACGAGTGCGCAGGCGTCCCGTGAATTCCACCAAGAGCAGCAGCGCGAACGAACCGAACGCCCCGAAGAGCGCAACCTGGGAATTCGAGAACAACGCGTGGGCCAGCGCGAAGACGGACGGCATGACGACGGCCGCCCGGACCGACCGCTTGACCACCAGGAGGTCGGGGTCCTTCGTTCTGAGCCATTCGGCCACTCCTCGGCCCGTTCGGCTCTCTGCGGATGCCGACGGCGCGCCCGGTTCCGTCATGATCCTCCGCGCATCTTGCCGAAAGTCGATTTCAGCGCTTCGCCGGGAGCGAGCGAGCGAACGCGATGCCGAGGTGGACCCACTTGGCCAGCTGACGCTGGGTCCGGAGGTCCTCACTCGCCACCCGGAGCCATCCGGGCATCAGACGACCGCGCATCTCGGCGACACTCGCCTTCGTCGTGGCCACAAGCTGGTCGGACTGCGCCGGATCGACCCGCACCAGCGCGCCGCCCTGGCCGCTCGCCGCAATGGCCATGTTGCCGCCAACCAGAAAGGCGAGCCCGCCAAACATCTTCTTCTCGCTCAAGCCCTTTTCCTTCGCAACCATGGCTCGGATCCGCTCGGCGAGCTCCTCGTCGTAAGCCATGGCCCAAAGCGTAGACACCCGGTCGCAGCCGGCTCTCGGTGTACTTGGGCCACGCGTACAGCGCCCGCCGGTACCAGGTCGAAGGCCGCACGCCAGGCCGGCGATCTGGCCCCCATGCATGAGAACGTCGGCCCAGATGGGCCGCGGGCACGCTTCTCCCGTTGGGGGTGATGACGTCCGCCCGTTCGTTCATGACCACGCCCCGGAAGGCCACTTGATGATGACCCCCGGGCGTCCGGGAGGCCCGTCAGCGAAACCTCGGACCCATGCCGTGACGGCGGGGCGCCGGGTGACGCTATTCCAGCTCAGCGAGGAGCTCGCGGCAGCGCCGGGCGTCGCCGAGCAGCTTGGTTCGAAACCCGTCCATCCGGGCCAGCTTGGCGCCGATCTGCTGAGCGAGGGACTCGTTGAGCACCAGCGCTTCCTCGAGCGTGGCCTTTTGCGCGGCCTGCGCCTTCTTGGTCGAGGCGCCCTTCGCGGCCCGGTACGAGGCGCGGAGTTCGTCGAGCCTCGTCTCAAGCGCGAGGAACTCACGGATCTCGTCGAGGTTCATGCCCAGGACCTCGCGCAGTTCCAAGATGCGATGCAGGTGGTCCAGATCGTCGTGTGTGTAGCGCCGCTCACCTCCGGCCGTATAGAGCGATGGGGTGAGCAAGCCGAGTTCCTCGTAGTACCGCAGGGTGCGGGCAGACACGCCGGCACGAGTCGCGGCATCGCTGATGCGGATGCCCGCCTCGGCGGCTTCCTGACCAGCGGTGCCCTGCTTGCGTTCGGTGGACACGGCCATCTCAGTCCACCAGCAACGGTTCGGTCTCCGCCACCGCCTCCTGTGCCGGCACCCAGTCGGCGCGCAGGTCGGCGCCCATGTCGCCACCGCCGTCGTCGTGGTGGTACTTGCCGCCCCGAAGGAGCGAGGCCACCGCGCCGAGCAGGCACACGGCGGCCGCGAAGGAGAAGGCCTCGGTGAGCCCCCGTGAGAACGCGGACGAGATGACATGGGGGAAGAACTCGCGGCTGGTCAGGTACGTCGCGGTTGCGTGTGGCAGGTGCGCCAGCTCTGCGTGGCCCAACAGGACCTGCATGGGGTTGTAGCCCAAGAAGGCGGCGAAGAGGCTCCCAACCGGCGGGAGGTGCGAGACCCGCGTCGCGACCTCCGGACTGACGCCTTGGGCGGTGAGGCCGTGGTACAGGGAAGCTGGCAGCGTGGCGGCAAGCCCGAGGATCATGAGGGTGAAGAAGATGCCGATGGAGAGCACCTGGGCCGAGGAATTGAAGGTGCCAGCCATGCCGGCACCGGCGCCCCGCTGGTCCGCCGGGAGGCTGTTCATGATGCCAGTCTGATTGGGTGCGATGAACATCCCCATGCCGACCGAGTTCAAAAAGATAAGGGCAGCGAACCCGCCGTAGGAGAAGTTGACCGGCAGCTGGATCAGCGCGATGAATGTCAGCGCCACGAGCACAAGCCCGCCCGTGGCGAAGGGGCGGGCCCCGTAACGGTCGGCCAGGACACCGCTCACGGGACCGGCGGCAAGAAAGCCGACGGTGAGCGGGATCATGTAGATACCCGCCCACAGCGGCGTCTGGGCGAAGCTGTAGCCGTGGAGCGGGAGCCAGATCCCCTGTAACCAGATGATCAGCATGAACATGAGACCACCTCGGCTCAGCGAGGCCAGGAAGCTGGCCACGTTGCCGGCGGTGAAGGCCCGGATGCGGAAGAGCGACAGGCGGAACATCGGCTGGGCCACTCTCGTCTCGATGATGCCAAAGGCCACCAGGATGGCCACGCCCCCGAAGATCTCTGCCATGACGACCGGGCTGGTCCAGCCCATGGTGTGGCCCCCGTAGGGGAGCAGGCCGTAGGTGATCCCCACCAGGATGAGAATCAGTCCGACTGCGAAGGTGATGTTGCCCAGCCAGTCGATTTTGGCCGGCGTGCGCACCCCGCGGTCCTCCAGCTTCACGTAGGCCCATGCCGTGCCGATGACGCCGAACGGCACGGAGAGCAAGAAGACCAGGTGCCATTCCACTGGTGCCAGGAGACCACCGAGCACGAGCCCGATAAACGAGCCGCCGATAGCGGCGACGTTGTTGATGCCGAGCCCGAGCCCGCGCTGATCGGATGGGAACGCATCGGTGATGATGGCCGAGGAGTTCGCGAAGAGCATGGCGCCGCCCACCCCCTGGCCGATCCGCATGGTGATGAGCCAGATCGCACCCGCGGTACCGGTGAGCCACGTGATCGCCAGGAGGACCGAGAAGGTGGTGAACACGGCGAAGCCGAGGTTGAAGACCTTCACGCGGCCGAACATGTCCCCGACCCGGCCCAGGGTGACCACCAGGACCGCGAGGACGACCATGAAGCCCATGAGCATCCACAGCATGTAGCCCGTGTTGCCCGGGGTCAGGGGGTTGAGGTCGATCCCCCGAAAGATGTCGGGTAACGAAATGAGCACGATGGACTGGTTGATGAACACCATCAGCGTGCCCAGCGTCACCGTCGACAAGGCGATCCAGCGGTACCCGGACGTGTCAGGCGCCGGAAGTGCGCGGCCATTCCCGTTGGGCAGGGTCGCGGTGCTCATTCCAGAAGTTTAACGTTAACGTCAGGGTCATGAATCTGCGTAGGTTCAGGACACCCCTGACCTCGGCCGTCGCGCTGCGCTCCGCCGTCGGGGGCCTCCCGATAGTGGCCCTGTGATGAGGGCTCGGACAACGCCCGGCCACCATCCGGACGACAGGGAACCACCGAATTGGTGCAAACCTGGAGGCCCGGGCTATTCGGAGACCACGGCACCATGAACCACAAGATGATCGGAGCGGCCTGATGGAGCCAGCTGCGGCGGCGGAGACCACACACCTCGACGCCCTGATCGTCGGTGCCGGACTGTCGGGCGTCGGCGCCGCCCACTATCTCCAGGCGAAGTGCCCGTGGGCTCGCTACGCCATCTTCGAGGCGCGCGGCTCCATCGGGGGAACGTGGGACCTCTTTCGCTACCCGGGCATCCGCTCCGACTCGGACATGCACACGCTGGGCTACTCGTTCCGACCCTGGGACGGAGCGAAGTCCATCGCCGACGGCGATTCCATCCTGCAGTACATCAAGGACACCGCAGCCCAGTCGGGCATCGACGCCTCCATCCGTTTCAACCACCGGGTCATCTCAGCCGATTGGTCGACAGCCGAGTCACGGTGGCACATCACGGCCGAGCGGACCGACGCGAAAGAGACCGTCCACCTGACGGCCGGCTTCCTCTTCTCCTGCAGCGGGTACTACCGCTATGACCACGGATACCTGCCCGCATTCAAGGGCATGGCGGACTTCGCGGGCACCATCGTGCACCCACAGGCCTGGCCCGAGAGCCTCGACTTCGCCGGAAAGAGCATCGTCGTCATCGGCAGCGGGGCCACTGCGGTCACGCTCGTCCCGGCCCTGGCCCGTTCCGCCGCCCACGTGACCATGCTGCAGCGCTCCCCGTCGTACATCGCCTCGCTGCCCGAGAAGAGCCCCGTAGTAGCGCTGTTGCGCAAGGTGCTGCCACCGCAGCAAGCGGGCACCGCTGCGAAGTGGTTCAATGCGCTTCTCACGCAGGCCTTCTACCAGGTGTGCCGCCGATACCCGAAGGTCCTCCGTCGCCTGCTGCTCCGCGGCGTGGCCCGCCAACTGCCCCCTGGCTACGACATCGGCACCCACTTCACCCCCCGCTACGACCCCTGGGACCAACGGTTCTGTGCCGCGCCCAATGGGGACCTCTTCACGTCCATCCGCGCTGGGACGGCGTCGGTGGTCACCGACCACATCGAGCGCTTCACCGAGAACGGCCTGCTCCTCGCATCGGGGACTGAGCTCGAGGCGGACATCATCGTGACCGCCACCGGTTTGGAGCTTCTCTTCCTTGGCGGCATCGCCCTCAGCGTCGACGGCTCACCCGTCGACCCCGGGACCCGGCTCACGTATAAGGGAATGATGCTCGAGGGTGTCCCGAACATGGCGGTCGCCGTGGGGTACACGAATGCGTCGTGGACGCTCAAGTGCGACCTCACGTGCGACTACGTCTGCCGCCTCCTGAATCACATGCACGTGCACGGGTTGAGCGAATGCGTGCCGAGAAACACCCGCGCTTCGGTTGGATCGGAGCCGATTCTCGGCCTCACGTCGGGCTACATCCAGCGCTCTGTCCACCTCCTCCCCAAACAGGGGTCGACGGATCCTTGGCGCGTCCACCAGAGTTACCTGCGCGACTACCGCGCCCTGAAGACGGGCGACCTCGAGGACTCCATCATGCAGTTCTCGGGCCCGTCCGTCTTCAAAGACGCTGGCGTGGGAGTCGCGTCCTAGTGCGTCCGTCATACGGCGCGATCGCACAACGGCAGACCCGCAGCTGCGCTAACCACGCGGGGTAGCGAACCCGTTCAACACGGCCCCGATTGCCAGCCGCCAGCGGCGCTCCACCGACTCGGTCGACGTCCCTAAGCGCCCCGCGGCTTCGGCAAACGCCATGCCCTGGATCAGCGCCACCAACACGTGCGCGACGTCGGTCTCGTCTCCGCGCAGTCGACCCTCCTCGATGCACCGGCGGACGCGGCCGACGACGAGGACTCGGACCGAGCCCGTGTCGGCCAGCTCGTCCGGGCCCGGCGAGAAATCCATGAACGGCCGGGAGAACATGACCTCCGCCAGCTCACGATTGGTACGGACGAACCGGCGGTAGGCGGCTGCGAGCTCCCACACGTCGGCTACGGGGTCAGCCGTCTCGGGCAAGGCCGCGAGCCGGGTACCGAGGCGCCGGAAGCCCTCGAAATAGAGCTCCCGGATGACGCCGGACTTGTCCCCGAACAGCTCGTAGAGCGCCGGAGCCGAGGTCTCAGCCCGGGCGGCCAGCGACCGGGCCGTGAGACCTGCGGCACCCTCCTCCGCCAGCAAGTCCATGGCCGCGGCCAGGATCCGGTCACGGAGCGCTGGGGTGCGCTGCTTGGTCCGAGGCATGTCAGGAGTGGCGGGGGCAACCTCGTACTTGACAGGACCCCCCAAGTTTAGGAACCATGTTTCGAAACATCGTTCCACAATAACCGGTTCGCTCCCCGTGGAGGCGCTATGGCAGAGCTGGTCACCTACGTCCGGACGGACCTGGTCAGCACGATCACGATGGACGACGGCAAGGTCAATGTCTTCTCCATCCCGATGTTGCGCTCGTTGCACGAGGCCTTCGACGAGGCTGAGCGCGATGGGACCGTCGTCCTCCTGGCGGGCCGGCCCGGTTACTTCTCGGCCGGGTTCGATCTCAAGGTGCTCGCCGGCCCACGCGAGGACGTCGTCACTCTGTTGAGCCTCGGTGCCACCCTGGCCGAGCGGATCCTCTCCTTCCCCGCACCGGTGACGGCAGCCTGTTCAGGCCACGCCTTCCCCGCCGGCGCCTTCCTCCTCATGGCGGCGGACACGAGGGTCGGTGCAGACGGCCCGTTCTGGCTTGGGCTCAACGAGGTCCGTATCGGGGTCACCCTGCCGTGGTTCGCCATTGTGCTGGCTCGACATCGGCTCACCCCAGCGCACTTCGACCATGCCGCCGTGACGGGCGCCATGCTCGACCCGCAAGCGGCCCGGGCCGCCGGACTGCTCGATATCGTTGTCCCGCCCGACGAGCTTGACGCAGCTGCGCTCCGGGCCGCCCAGGATCTGACCGCAGTCGACCGGCAGGCACATGCGGCGACCAAGCTCAGGGTTCGCCGGCCGGTGCTTGACGAACTCCGTGATGCCATCGAAACCGAGCTTGGCTGAGAGACGTCGGGGCCCAGCGGCTTGGCTGGACACCTCGTCCCATCCGGCCCATGATCGTGAGGTGGAGTCCCCGTCGTTATCCGAGACGCTCATCCGCCTCCCGGGCGCGCTGCTCCGACTTCCGTCCTCGGCGGTCGCGGCCCTCGATGCGATCAATGACACGGCCGAGCGGTTGGACCGCTTGATGACCCTGCTCGAACGAATGGAGGGGGGCGTCAACCGGGCGGGTTCCGGTATAGACATCGCCGCCTTGGGCATCTCGAGGGCTGTGTCCGGTTTGGAGCTCGCCGTGGGTACGCTCGACACATCGCTGCCCTCCCTTTCCGAGTCTGCGGGTGCGTTGCGCAATCTCACCGAACGACTGAGCGCCGTCGCGATCGAGCTGGCGAACGAGCTCCCGAAGGCCACCCGGTCGTTGCAAGAAGTGTCGCCGGAGCTCGCCAGCATCGTCGGCTTGTTGGACGATCGATTCACGCATCTCGACACCGTCGTAACGGAGTTGGCTCGACTCATGGAGGCAGTCGTGGGAACGATCCCGGGTATGCGACGTGTTCTCCGCGTTTCGACCTCCCTTGAACCGACCTAACCGAAGGAGGCCCCGTGGGCGCAGGTGACCTGGATGCCCTTGACGTCGTCAAAGCGACCTCTGTGCCGATCCATGACATCGGGACGGCCATTTATCTGAGCCCCGATGTCTTCGGATGGGCCGCAGAATGGGGGTGGTCGAACCCGTTCGCGTTCTACTTCGCAGGGCGCGGCGGCATGCTCGGAGACGTCGGGCCTGACGTGGTGACGTCCGCTTTCGGCTGGTTCGAACCCAACGCCGTCAGGGCCATGTACACCGAAGGCGTCGGGGTGGCTGGGGCGACGAGCGCGGCCTCTCGCATGGCCGAGGCACACTCGATGTGGGGCCAGAAGAATTTCGCCGGCGTCGATGGCCTCAACGACATCGTCGCGGTCACCGAGGAGTTCGTCGACGGGCTCGAGGGCTCGGCTATCCCGCTCTTCGTCGGGTGGCGGGATGCTCACCGGTGCGAGACCGCCGCGGGCAGGGCGGCCCAACTCATGCAGATCCTCCGAGAATGGCGCGGTGGACTCCATCTTGTCGCCACCACGGCAGCTGGGCTGAGTCCGCTGGAGGCGATCTTGACCAACGAAGGCCCCGGCCAAGCGAAATTCTTTGGGTGGTCCGAACCTTTCGCGGACTTCAACGACATGAAGGCGAAGCACGACGAGGCCGAGGGCATCACGGATCGGCTCTGCGCGTCGGCGCTGGCCGAGGCGCTCGACGCCTCTCACTACGCCTCCTTCGAGTCCGGAATCCGGGCGTTGCGCGCGGCTACCCCCTAGGGCTCGGGGACCTCGGGCCGGTCCACCCCACGACCGGCTACAGTGAGGGGCTGCTCAACGGGAGGTGGAGCCTCCGACCGGGGAGCACGACGGCTTTCGCCGCCACGGACCTGTGGTGCAGCTCGGAGTGCACGCCGCCCTGTCAAGGCGGAGGTCGCGGGTTCAAATCCCGTCAGGTCCGCCGCCAAGTTCAGGCCTGCCCGAGCGGGCCGGACTTGGTTACCCGGTCGGGTAGCTCAGTTGGTAGAGCGCGCGCCTGAAAAGCGTGAGGTCCGCGGATCGATGCCGCGCCCGACCACCGGGAAGTGCCCAGAGAAGGGCCTACATGATCTCGACCGTGGCATCAGCTCGGAGATGACCTCTCTCTCACGAAGCGTGAGGACGCCTTGTCCACGCGTAAAGACTAGAGACGAATGTCCTCCTGAGAGCGTCGACCTTCTGTTTGGTCCACCGCTTCGGCCACGGCGTGCCCTGTACGTGCCCTAACTAACGAAACAGGAACGGGTTCCAAGTCGACTAGATCCGCTGCCCTTCGGGGACCAGAAGGCGAACACCACGCTTCGTAGGGAAAAAAGTGAACCTAGGGGTGCACGCCACACCCTCGCGAGTGAGCTACCCCCCTGTCGAGGTCCGGCGCGTGTACTTAACATTGGGCCTGATGGTGGATTCCGTCTGCGCTACTGGAACTCCGGTGCCGTAGGGGAGCCGGTGTGACCATCCTCGCCTGGGTCCTGGCACGCCAGCTCCGGTCGCGCTGGCGGAGCTGGGCACTGGTGGCCGTGTTGGTGGGGCTCGCCGGGGCGGTCGTGCTGACCGCGGCGGCGGGCGCCAGGCGCACCGACTCCGCCTACCAGCGCTTCCTCGATACCGCCCACGCCGCCGACGTGCTGGTCAGCCCCAGCAATACAGGATTCGGCGGCTACTACGGGGCGCTCGCCAGACTGCCAAGTGCAGAGACGGTGGCGCCCGTCATCGGCGTACAGGCACTGCCCTACTTCCTCCCCGGCCCGAAGCTGGTGGAGGCCCAGGTCTACGCCCCCGCCGACCGGCGCTACGGCAACGCGATCGAACGCCCGCGGGTCGTCTCGGGGCGATTGCCGGATCCGACCCGGGTCCACGAGGTGGCGCTGGACCTCAGGGCGGCGCAGCGACTCAACGTGCGGGTCGGCGGCACTGTCATGCTGGCGGCCACGCTGTCGACCCATGGGCCGCCCAGCCAGCAGCCACCGGGACTGCGGCTCTTCCGCCAGAGGGTGGTGGGCATCTTCATGACCCGTGACAATCCGGTGCCGATCAACGCGCTGGCGCAGCTCCCGGTCGTGTACGCCACGCCCGCCTTCTACGCCACGCTCGGAACTCCCTACAGCGGCTTCGACGGGGCGTACGTACGCCTTCGACCTGGCGCATCGGCCTTCCAGTTCGAGCGGCAGGCAGAAGCGCTCGTGCAGAGGTACCCGGCGACGGGGGGCAACGTCTTCGTCGCGAACCTAAACGACCAGGCCGCCCAGATCGAGCGCGCCATCCGGCCCGAGGCGATCGCGCTCGGGCTCTTCGCCCTCGTGGTCGCTCTCACCGCGCTGGTGCTCGTTGCGCAGGCGATCCTTCGCCAGCTGCGGGCGTCCAAGATCGACCTCACCACGCTCCGCGCCCTGGGGCTGACCCGCCGGCAGCTGTGGTCGATCACCCTCCTGCAGGTGGCGGCCGTGACCGTCGTGGGCGCGCTGATCGCCGTCACCCTCGCCGTCCTCGCCTCCCCGATCATGCCGCTAGGTGCGGCGCGTGTGGCGGAGCCGAGCCCCGGCCTCGACGTCGATGCGGCGTTGCTCGGCCTCGGTTTCGTCGCCATCGTCGTGCTTCTGCTCGCAGTGGTCGCCTGGCCGTCATGGCGGCTGAGCGCGGAGACGCAGGCGACCCGGGACAGACGTACGGCCGCGCCGAGGAGCGGGCGGCGCCTGGCCAGGCTCTCGATGAGCGGGGCCCCGGTCACGGCGTCCCTCGGTATCCGCGAAGCGCTCGATCCTGGCACGGCGCGGGGAGCCGTTCCCGTGCGCAGCGCGCTGGTCGGCACCGTGCTGTCGATCGCGATGGTGGTCGGGACCCTGACGTTCGGCGCCAACCTCGTCCACCTCGTGACGACGCCGCAGCTGTACGGCCAAACCTGGCAGGCCTCCATCGACACGCAGTTCCAGACCATTCCCGTGTCCTTCATCAGTGCCTCGGTGATTAATCGCCCGGGCGTCGTCGCCTGGGCCGACGGGAACTTCGGGACGGTGGACGTCATGGGTTCCCACGTTCCCGCCATCGGTCTCTCCCGGGGGGGCGGCCCGCTGGTGGGGCCGACCCTGGTGACCGGACGCCTGCCCTCGCGTCCTGACGAGATCGCGTTGGGAGCCTCGGTCCTGCGTTCGGTCAACCGCCAGGTGGGGCAGGACCTGACGGTCCACATCACCGGCGTCCAGCGGAACATGCACATCGTGGGTCAGGCGGTGTTCCCCGCCTTCGACCAGGGGAGCTTCACGGCGACCGACCTGGGCCTCGGGGCAGCCGTGACCGCGGCGGATCTGGCACCGCCGGGGACACCGGTCTCGGACTCGTACGTGTTCTTCCTCGTTCGGTTCGCCCCCGGTCCCGATCAGGCCCGCCAGGTTGCGAGCTTCGGGCGGGCGACGTCGCGGTACTGCTCGGGGGTACAGCAGACCACCTGTTTCGTCACGACGCAGACTCCGTTTGACATCGGCAACTACGCCCGGATCGTGAACGTTCCCGAGTTCCTCGCCCTGGTCCTGGCCGTCCTGGGCGTGGGGGTGCTCGCGCAGCTCATGGTCGTCTGGGTCCAACGGCGCCGTCGCGAGATCGCCATCCTCAAGACAATCGGCTTTGTGCGTCGGCAAGTGTTGGCACTCGTAGCGTGGCAGGCGGGGACCTTTGCCGCACTCTCGCTGGTCGTCGGGATCCCGCTCGGGATCATGGCAGGCCGGGGTGCCTGGGCCCTCTTTGCGAACCAACTAGGCATCATTTCGTCGTCGGTCGTGCCGTCGACTCGCATCGCGCTGTGCGTGCCCGCAGTGGTGCTGGTGGCCATGCTTGTCGCAATGGGTCCGGCATGGATGGCCAGCCGCGTGAAGCCGGCCACGGTCTTCCGGTCGGAGTAGCGAGCCCCGACGCGATTCTCACTCCGACGTGATAAATCCTCCAAGTCCTTCACCCACAGCGTGCCCTCTACGTGCCCTAAGGAAACGAGAGCGGGATCCCAATCGACCACCTCCACCCTCCGTGCACTGGAGCTCGCTGGTCCTTCAGCAACTGCGGCAGAACGACCCACGCATCTGTGTCTTCTGCAGTGATGACGCTGGAGAGTGGCGCAGGAAGCTTCGCCGAGGAACAACTTCAGCATCGAGCTGGATCGCAGGTCAGACTGCTTCTCCCATGAGCCGTCCAGACACTAAGTACGTGGCCATCGGGGATGCTGACGTTGCCTACCAGGTCCTCGGAGAAGGACCCTCCGACCTCCTCTTCTTCAACGGACTTGGCAGCAACGTCGAGATGGCGTGGGAGGACCCAGACATTGCCGACTTCCTCAGACGGCTGGCGTCGCTTCGCCGCTTGATCTTTCTCGATCGGCGAGGCACAGGGGCATCTGACGGTGTGCCGCGTAACGCCATACCAACATGGGAGGAATGGACAGAAGACATCGAGAGCGTCCTCAACGCGGTCGGGTCCGAGCAGACATCCATCCTCGCGACGGTCGACGCTGGCCCGATCGCGATCCTCTACGCCGCTGCACATCCCGAACGGGTCGATTCCCTTGTGCTATGCAATACCACAGCACGATATCTGATCGCTGACGACTATCCGATCGGGTTTACATCTGAGGCACTCGATTTCGTTATCGAGTTCCTCCGGACCCACTGGGGTACTCCGGAGTTCCTCTCGCTTGCTGGTGCAGCTGGCCCGGAAGATCCAGTTCGCCGCGATGCTCTTGCTCGGCTCTTCCGGTCCTCGGTCACCCCGAGAACCGCGGCGGCACAGTACGACTACCTGCTTCGCAACCTCGATGTTCGCCCGGTGCTCCCGCTCCTCCGGGCGCCCACGTTGGTCCTGAGCGCCGACAATCCAAGCTTTCTTCCCATTGCTCATGGGCGTTATGTGGCCGAGCACATTGAGGGATCCAAGTTCGTCGCGCTGCCGGGCAACGACATGTTGATCTTCAGCCAGCAGGACGTGATCTTCGACGAAGTGGCCGAGTTCTTGACCGGTACGCGACCAATAACCGATATCGACCGGGTGCTGGTCTCTGTACTCTTCACGGACATCGTCGGATCAACCGAACGTGCAGCCTCGCTGGGTGATCAACGGTGGCGGTCCTTGTTGGATCGCCATGATCAAATTGTCCGCGAACAACTGCGGATCTTCCGAGGTCGGGAGGTCAATACGACGGGAGACGGCTTCGTCGCTTCATTCGATGGACCGGCTCGAGCCATCCGTTGTGGCCAGGTGATCGTCGACGCGACCCGCGCCCTCGGTATCGAACTGCGCATGGGTCTCCACACCGGTGAGTGCGAGGTCAGAGGCAACGATCTGGGCGGTCTCGCCGTTCACATCGCCGCTCGGATCGGTTCTTTGGCATCACCGAACGAGGTTCTGGTCTCGAGCACCGTCAAGGACCTCGTCGTTGGCTCGGGCATCGAGTTTCGTGATCGCGGCGAACGCGAGCTGAAGGGCGTCCCCGGGAGTTGGCGCCTGTTCGGCGTCGAGAACTGAATCGATCGCTCGCAAGTGACAGAACCGAACGGCTTGTTCTGCACGATCGGCATGGACGACGCCCGCCGACGTGGCATCCCGGCGGTCAGGAGTACACGACAGCGAACAGGCGCTGATCGCTGGCCCTGCTCGCTACGCAGTGCCCTCGATGCGCTGCTTAAGCGTCTTCACGTTGACCGGCATCTCCCGTCGTGCCTCTCGGCGCACGAGGAGGGGGACGAGGAGCCGGCCAATGCCGTAGCCCTCGAAGTCGAGGGCGATCGTCAGGAGCGCGCTGGTGTCGGAGCGCGGCTCGACCGTGAGGTCGACGATGGCCCGGATGGGCCCGTCCACGCCGCGCACGCTCCACTGGTGCGGCGGTTCGAAGCGGACGACCTCGGCGGTGGACGCTCGGTCGGCACGTCCAATGCGCCGCGTCGTAAGACAGCGATCCCCGACCTGGGGAGCGCCAGCGCTTTCCATGTGACCGCTGACGACACCCTTCTGCCACTCCGAGAAGCGACTCGGGTCGGTGGCATAAGCGAACACTTCCTGGCCCGGCCGGGCGACCTCGATGCTGGCAGTGACCGGCGGCACTCAGCGACCCCCGGTCACGACGTCGGCGTAGCGCGCCAAGTAGAGCGGCCATCCCTGATCACTATCGATACCCTCGCGGAGCGACTCCCAGCCGGGTCCGTGGCGATCGAGGTGACGGTGTTCGAGCTCGAGGCGCGTCCGTTCCGGGGTCTCCGCGACGAACCGGACCTCGACTTCGCTGGTATTGCTCCCGTCCGATTCGAGCTGCCACTGGGGGCTGATGTCCCAGCTGAACACGACCCGATCGGGCGGCTCGTACGCAAGCACCCGGGCCCACCTGCACTCGCTCCCATCGGCGGCGCGGTCGTAGATGTGGCCACCTACTCGAGGCTCGAACCGGGTCTCGGTGATGTCGGCGCCCAGAAGGTTGTGCTCGGGCGGCTTGAAGTCACCGAAGCGCTCAACGAACGCGGTAAAGGCACGCTCGATTGATGTGTCGACGACGATCTGGCGACGGACAACTGCATCATTTGCCATGTTCTGACTTCTCCTCCGGCGGTTCTTCGACAAGGTCCTGGTAGCCACTCAGCGCCCGATTCCAGAAGGTGTCGAGCTGGTCGCGCAGGGCGAGGACCCCAACCTCGTTCACGCGGTAGATCCGGCGTGTGCCCACCGCCCGCTCGGCGACCAGCCCTGCATCCTTCAACACCTTCAGGTGCTGGGACACCGCGGATCGGCTCACGGGTAGGTACGTGGCCAGTTCACCGACAGGCTTCGGCCCTTCGGTCAGGCGCAGGACGATCTCTCGCCTGGTCCGGTCTCCCAGCGCCTCCCACACCGTGTCCTCTTGGTGAGTATCCACTAACGGTTAGTTAGCTCTAACGGATGGATGTTGTCAAGCCGTGTGTGGCTGGCCGACTATGGATCTCTGCCGCAGGCGACCAAAAAGGGACACTGCCTGATTGGCCTGGCCTAGCTGCTCCTAGCTCTTTCTGACTCGCCGGCGGCGGTTGCGGCCACCGAGCTGAAGGGCTGGGTCACGCCCCCGAGAGTCACATGTAACTAATAGCGGCGTGTTTTCGTCCCCTTGGAGTGCCCTTGTGAATGCGGAACAGCGTGGAACTGCGACGCCGGGCCGGGCGCCACATGTCGAATGTTTTGTGGCCGTTGGGCCTGCGATTCCGCGCCTGCTTCCATATTCATCACAATGGTCAGCACTTCGTCAGCGGCGGCGAATCATGCGCTCTGGCTGCTCGGGTGAGCATCACTAGTATCCGGGGCATGCCGGGACGGCACGACCCTTCCCGCGCTGTGGGAACACCCGCTCAGCTCGCCAAGATTTTGGCCTTCTGCGCCTCGAACTCGGCGTCGGTGAGGACGCCCTGGGACCTGAGATCGGCCAACTTGGACAGCTGGTCAGCTGTGCTGTCACCTGCCCCGGCTGTCTGCTTCACGTATTGGTCGAAGGCCTTTTGCTGTGCCGCAACGTCTTGGGCCTGATGCTCGTGCATCTTGCCGCCCCGCGCGATGAGGTACACGAAGACACCGAGGAACGGCAGAACGATAATGAAGATCGCCCACAAGGCCTTGGACCAGCCGCCCATGTCGTGACTACGGAAGATGTCCATGAACACCGCGATCAACAGCCAGATCCAGATGACGAAGAGGAAGAAATACAACATCGTCAGAAAGAAATCGAGAATCGGATATTGATAACTGGCGGCAAGCATTTTTCCTCCTTGTTTCATTGTGGAATAGCAAGAGTGAGTGCAGTTCGCCGCTACAAGCGACGCCTCACCGAATCGTCACAGTCATCAAATGCAGCGCGACTTCATCGATGGTGGCGAACTGTCATCTGTGTTGAGGTTGCTCAGTGGTATCTCACCTCGTCCCTTGGTGCCAGAGTTAATCCGATTTAGGGACCGGTTCAGGACGCGAGAATCTTCGCCTTCTGAGTCGCAAATTCGGCATCGGTGAGGATTCCCTGGGACTTGAGATCGGCGAGATCCTTCAGCTGTGCGATGGGGTCTGGAGCGGGTGCCGGCGCCGGCTGTTGGACGTATTGCTGCTGCGCATACTGCTGCTCGTCCTGTTGTGCCCATCGATTTTGCTGCCGACGCGAAACGCGATTCGACACGGCTGTGGCCGTTCCAGCGATTGCTGCGGTGCGTGCGATGCCTCGGAGAAGCGGCATGGACTCGTCCTTCCTTCTTTGGATCAGCCTTCGGCGGCGTCGAGGGCCTCGGCAAGGTGTGTTTGCGGGATGTAGCCGGCGGAGACGAGTTCTGCTTTGCCGCGACGCAACGCTTGGATGAAGGGCGTGGCCCAGCGGTTCTCGAAGATCAAGATGCCGGCTGCAGACCCCGGCTCGATCACTGATGCCGCCTCAGAGAGATCGCTCTCGCTCAGCAGACCCGACGATGCACCTGCGAAGACGGCGAGATCGAACTGTCCGTCATGGTCGATGTCCTGGAGTTCGAGCGCTCGCATCGATCCACCAGAATCCCTGGTTACGAACATGAGGTCGAGGATCCGAATAACACCGCGGTCAACGAGATCGAGCAGGATGGCGAAGCCTTCACCTGTCATCTTGTTGCCGGGGAACTCGACGATCAGATAACTGATCGGGCCAAGGGCGGTTTCGTCTGCCATCTCCGGCCACCTTTCGAGTCAACGAACGTCTCCGGGTTGAAAGTACTGCAAACTGCGGGCCGATGCGACGGGGGCATACATCAATCGTTTTCCCAGCTATTTCCCAGCCATTTCCCACGGTGACACTGGACTGCGGATGGATCGGAGCGACCGCAACATACGACACGGTCCTACAGCAACCGGGAAGGTCGAATCGCAGAGCGGTTAGTCCTCTACGTACGGCTACGGATTGCCTGTTCCTTCGATACGCCGCCCACCACCGTTGCCAGGGTTGATAACGGCTCCGATCGCCACGAACCCCGTCATGATGCCTAAAGACAGCGCCAATCGTTTCATAGGTGCTGTTGTCCGAGACGCTCGTCGCCACCACGACTTCCCATGCGCTGGAGCCATGGACCGGATACCCGCCTAGACTTTTGTAGGCGGATGAACCCAGCGCTCGCAGCCTGAGCGTGACAGCCTGGACTTGATGCATACTGACGCCTCGCAACGTTCGTATGACGTTTCGTTCACCAGGTAGGACGCCACATGACTGAAGGTGTCGACGCTGGACGGTCGCGGGACTCCCTGCGCAAGATCCTGGTACCGCTCGCTCTCGCGCAGTTCATCTGCAGTTTCGCGGGCTCGAACATGAACGTCATGATCACTGATATCAGCCACGACCTGAACACGACTGTTCAGGGAGTACAGATCGCGATCACCGTCTTTCTGTTAGTGATGGCGGCGCTCATGATTCCGGGCGGGAAACTAACCGACCGATGGGGCCGCAAGCGGTGCTTCACCTTCGGGCTCATCATCTACGGCATCGGGGCGTTGCTGAGTGCGGCCGCGCCTGGCCTGGGCGTCCTCATCCTTGGTAACTCAATTCTCGAGGGTGTCGGCACTGCGCTGTTGATACCTCCTGTATACATCCTGACGACACTGCTCTTCGACAATGTGACGTCGCGGGCACGAGCCTTCGGAGTTATCACGGGCATGGGTGGAGTCGGCGCCGCTGCGGGTCCACTTATCGGCGGTGTGATCACGACTGCAATCAGCTGGCGGGCGGCCTTCGTTTTCCAGGCTGTCATCATCGCCGTGATCGTCTGGCTGAGCCGCTCGATCATCGACCCCGTTGCACCCGACCCGAACCGACCCTTCGACATCCTCGGTGCGGTCCTATCCGCGGTCGGTTTGGTGCTAGTCGTCCTGGGCGTGCTCGCAGCCGACAATGACGTCCTCATCACGGTCGTCTTGGTGATTCTCGGTGGCTTGTTGCTCGGTCTGTTTTTCGTCCATATCCGAGCCCGCGAACGCCGAGGTCAGGAGGCGTTGCTGTCCACCGGAGTCTTCCGAATCCGAACGTCCAACCTCGGCCTCGTCACACAGAACGTGCAATGGCTGCTACTCATGGGCACCGCGTTCGTCGTCTCCGCATACCTGCAAGTCGAGCGGGGCTACAACGCGATCCAAACGGGTGTGATCTTTACGGCGGCAACCGGCGGCATCTTGGCCTCGTCGCTGCTCGCCGAACGGCTTGCAAAGAGGTATACGCAACGAGCGCTGATCATTTCCGGCTTTGCTACAGCGATGGCGGGCATCGCGATTCTGCTCGCTCTTGTCAAGGGCTCACCGAGCGCCTGGGCCTTCGCTCCAGGACTCCTGTTGATCGGGATAGGGGTCGGGGTGATGCTGACTCCATCGGTGAACGTCGTGCAATCCGCTTTCCCGGAGAACCTACAGGGTGAGATTTCGGGATTGTCGCGGAGTATCTCCAACCTCGGATCGTGCCTCGGCACCGCAGTGGCTGGAACCATCTTGGTTTCCAGCCTCACCAAAGCGTCCTATGCCGCGGCGATGATCGCTCTTGCTGTTGTCGCGGTGGTCGGACTCGGGGCGGCGACGCTCCTCCCGGCTCAAAGAGTTGCGCGGACATGACGGCGCTTCACGCTTGTTCACTCCTGCGCCAGCCACCGACCTTGCCTTCACCTACCTTGGTGTGATGACGAGTTGCTTCGGATACTAAGTTTCGTGCCGACAGCGTTGTTGAACGAAGACGACGCAGGGTGCAACATAGGGGGCACCGCGGGGACGACCATCGCCGGTTCGGGCCATCTGCTTGGAAGGTCCCCCCGTGAGCACTCTGGACTGCAGAGGGTAGCGATCCGCCCAACATGCGTGAGGTCGCCAGACCGACCTCGTTCCGGACCAACAAATCGCGGCCGAAAACTGGTCCGCAACGCACGATAGTTTTTCTTTAGAAGGAGAGAACATGAACCCGACAACTCGTCCGAATGGCGAGGCCGCCTCCGCGAACATCACAAAGCGGATTCAAGAGCTAGGCGATTGGAGAGGAGAGACCCTCGCTCACGTCCGTCAGCTCATCCACGATGCCGACCCAGACATCGAGGAGGAGTGGAAATGGGAGAAGCCAAAATCCTCCGGGACCCCCGTCTGGTCTCACGACGGCGGCGTCTGTACGGGCGAATCGTACAAGAAGGTCGTGAAACTCACCTTCTTTCGCGGAGCCTCCATCAAGGACCCGAAGAATCTCTTCAACTCCAGCCTGGAAGGGAATACGCGGCGTGCAATTGATCTCATCGAAGGCGAGAAGATCAACGAGACTGCATTCAAGCAACTCATCCGAGCGGCGGTAGCGGCCAACTCCGCCGCGCGCGCCCACAAAAAGAGATAGGTCCGCCGCTCTTGGGGCACCGAATGTCGATGAATGAGCTGGTAGTGATCGACGGCTTTATGGCGAGCCATCGACTGCCGGCTGATGACGCGATACCGCTCAGTCTGTCGCAAATCGGGTACCCAACAAGCACGCACATCGACCGTCCTGGCTCGAGATATGCGTTGATCCCATGCGCGTTGGCTCTAAAGACTGCCCCTGGTGGCGGGAATGGGTCAGAGGACGAAGCACATGATGACTGCGATCGCAAAAGGGTCTGGCGGCGGCGCAACGGCCGACTGAATCCGCGGGCGTCTATGCCAACGAACTAAATGGAGTCGTGGGAATTCGGCAGGACGCTTGAAGTCCATGCGATTCCGATGCACATTTCGTCGGTCGATCCATCACCCCAGGTGACGAAATGGGAGGGCGCTTTGCGCAGAAGTGGGAGCTTCTGGGCCAGCGTCGGGTCGTAAGTGCAGGTCACCTGTATCGGTTCACCTGCGGTGACCGGAATGGGTGTCGTGAGGTTGTAGGACCGCTGGTCGTGGAAATTATAGTTGGGCACATTGAGGACGGTCTTTGCCTCGGGCGTTCCCGGGTTGAGCACCATTTTGAAGGCCACGCCCAAGAGGTGCATGTGGGCATACGTTCTAACGATGAAGCCACTCTTGTTTATACGCGAAGTACACGACGTCGTGGTTCCTTCAGGCGGATTAGACGGATTGTTCCCACAGAGTGCTTCGATGCCGTTCACCTCGGCGACGGCCGTCGGGCCGAAGCGTTGACCTAGGTTGGCGAGGGAAGCGGCCGGGTTGCACAGCGGGCCGGTCACACCGCTCGGGCAGGGGATGTCAGGTGGTGCGAGCATCAGATCGAGATGGAGCGGGAGAAGCGGCGTCGATGCCGGCGCCGTGTGGAGTACCAGCGTGTTCTTCACGGGCCTATCGCCGACGAGCAGGTTGTAATGGACCTGCATGACGACCTGACTTCCGGCAGGAAGAAGGACTCCGGTTCCCTTTGGATAGTTGTCGGCTCCGGCGCCAGGTGCCCAGAACGTGAGCAGCGGGACCGCGGCGAGTCCGCCTACGTCGGAACTGGGAAGAGGTAACCCGAAGCACGTCCAACCCCTTCCCCCGTTGTTGTCGCGTTCTGCCGTTGCAGCGAGTGACGGTGGCAGGAGGAAGAGTGCCGCGTGGTGATCCTCGGCACTTCCAGGGACGAACTGGCTAGAAATGATGTACGAATTCTCGGCGACATGAGGGTTCACCAACGTGCAGTGGTAATCGTCCGTCGTGCCGGGTGCCGCACTTGGTTTGTAGGCGTTGGCTGTTAGGGAGATGGCGGTGACCGACTGGACCGAACTTGAAGCAGCCGTGGCTGTGACCGAGACGATGACAGCAGGTAGGGCGAGCACGACCGACGCCAAAAGGATCGCTACTCTTGGAGCACGCATCCGGTCAGGCTACCTATCCGGGACATCGTCAGCTTGATTCAACAAAGTCTGTGGTCAATTCGCTCGACCCGGAGATCAATTTGGTCCCCCTTTTCTTAAGCCAACACCTGCTCTTTTCTCCCCCATTCAATAGAGCGTTCGAAGAGAAAGCTGGGGGTCCCGAGCGTTTCCGCTTATGCCGCGATCCCATGTCGAACGATGGCGCCGTTCCCCAATTGAGAGTCAACTTCTTCCCTCCTGGTCCTTCCGTCAACTGTCCGAAATTGGCAACCAGCCCTGCTTTTCGGCGTTCCCCACGACTCGAATCGGGTCGACATCCACGTCCGGATGGTGACTCGTATGCTCGATTCCATGCGTCTGTCTGCCGAGGGTGCTCGAATCCTGGGTTCGCTCATGGAAAAGCAGCTCACCACGCCCCAGCAGTACCCCCTGACCATGAGTTCACTTATCTCTTCCTGCAATCAGACCTCAAATCGCGATCCCGTGGTTGACTACGACGAAGAAGCCGTGATGTCGGCTCTTGAGCGATTGAAAGAACTCCGACTCGTTCGCTTTGTCCTTCCGTCACACGGTCGCACCGTCGTTCGATTTCGACATGTGCTCGATGAAACCCTCACACTTGACCTTCGTCAATGTGCGCTTCTTGCCGTGCTGCTCCTACGGGGTCCGCAGACCGTCGGCGAGCTTCGGCTGCGCACAGACCGCATGGTGAAGTTCCAGGACCTCAAAGAATTAGAGGACGAACTTCGATTCATGGCTTCGCGCGACGAACCGCTCGTGACGAACACTGGCCGAAGACCTGGACAAAAGGAAGAGCGATGGGAGTGTTCGCTGGCACAGGCTTCACCTGGGGGCGGAGCGTCAACTCGGAGCGATGGGCCCGAAAGCGAACGCCAATCTGAGGGGGCGATGCTTGCCGACAAGGAGCATCGGCCCCGAGCGGAGAACCCGATCGAAGAGTTCCGGGCTGAGTTGGTCGCTCTCCGAGCCGAGCTTGGGGATCTCCGTCGTGACATCGAATCATTGCGTCACAGCCTGGGCGAATGACGTAGTCCGGTCTGGAATGTCCCTCACTTCACCGACGAGCGGATTTCCGGCAGGCGCCGTGATCGGGTTCAAGAGGTAGCTCGCTAAGCCAACAACGACACTACATTGTTGCTCCAATTTGAGCCCGGCGGGAGAACAAACCGGAATAGCGCTACACTTGCCAATCAGCCCAATCGGTAGTCCACCGGCATTGCGGGCGCTTGTCATCTCGGATCATCCCGATGGGCTTGCGGGCCCGACTCTGCATCTGCCCCGGCCTTTCCTGGTGCTCCGTCACGCCATCCCAGTGATCCTCGAGAGCGTTATGGCTCCGCTGGCCGCGTACTACTGCGTGCTCCTGATCGCCGGCTTCCGTGGGGCTCTGATCGGCGCGTTGATCTGGTCCTACGTGCTGATCGGTCGCCGGGTGGTGCGTCGAGAGGGTGTCTCGACGCTCTTACTGGTCGGAACGGCGCTCCTTACGGTGCGAACCGTTATCTCGTACATCACGAGCAGCGCTTTCGTCTATTTCATCCAACCTACGGCCAGCGCGTTTGTGGCCTCAGTACTTCTGGTCCTCACCGCGCTGGTCGGTCGACCATTCACCCAGCGCTTCACCAACGACTTCTGCCCGCTGACGCCCGAGCTTCTCGCTAGGCCGAGCGTCCACCGCTTTTTCATCCGAGTCTCATTTCTTTGGGCCATCACGATGTTCTTGAATGGAGCCGTCGTCTTGACGCTGTTGCTCACGGCATCGACCCGTAGCTTCCCGCTCGAACGGCTCGGGGCAACGCTTTCTCTCACCGCCTGTGCGATCTTCCTCTCCATCACCTGGTTCGTCCGGTCCATGCGCCACGACGGGGTGACAGTGCACTTCGGTGACGCCAGGGTATGAGCGGGCAGACCTCCCTCAGGATCACACGGCCATTCGTTGCGATGAGTCTTGTGGTTCCTCCGTTTGGACTCTACTGAACCGAACGACTCCTCGAGCCTTTCAACGATTAGGCCGACAGTTAAGGATGCCTCATCGGCCCCGAGTTGAGGGAGAGTTGATCGCCTGACGACACTACGCATCTCGTGCCGGCGGCGGGGAGCGTTCGCGCTGTCCTGTTGCAGTTCAAGCCCGAAAGTTGCGACGGGGAGACGAGACTTTGGGAAACCTTGAGTTGACGCTCATCTTCAAGCCCAAGTGGTAGCCGACTGACGCCAGGTTCGCGCCGGATCCGCGACGAGTCAACGCCGAAAGGGACTGCCGGGTGCAGTTCGGTTGCACGTCTCCAACAGCCCTTGTAACCACCCCTGATGCCACAGATATCCTTTGATGGGAGCACGCGGGAAGCGGGGGGGGCAATGGCTTCGCGCACGAACGAAGTCGCAATGGGCGCAGGCCGACCAATGTTGGCCCAGTTGGGACCGCGCCTGGTTAGCTTTGAACCGATCACGCTTTGGGTGTTGGGGTTCGCGTCGGCCGCGATCTTGGCGGTCTATTACGCGTGGTTCGCGCATCTCACGCAGATGGACTTTCAGGTCTACCGGATGGGCGGCCAACATGTGTTCGGATCGGGCCTGTATTCGGCTCACATCACGCTACTCGGGCGACATCTGCTGTTCACCTATCCGCCAATCGCAGCGGCGCTCTTCTGGCCACTGTCACGCGTATCCGTCTACGCCGGTCAAACGATATGGGACGCCATCAATCTGGTGGCTTTGACGGCGTTGATCGCCGTGAGCATCGCCGCCGCCCGCTGTCGGAAGCTGGTCCGATCGGACTGGCGCACCGCGCTCATTCTCCTCACCCCCGCCAGTTTCCTATTCTTCCCGCTTCGTAGCGACTTGTCCCTTGGTCAAGTCAACATTGTGTTGGTCCTCATGATCATGGCGGACCTCACGATCGGTGTGTCGTTTCGACGCAGAGCTCTGCCCCAGGGCGTGCTTGTTGGTATGGCGGCGGCGATAAAGCTGACGCCTCTCGTCTTCATCCCGTATCTGGTCGTGTCGCGGCAATGGCGTGCTGCAAGGAATGCAACGCTCGCCTTCGTGCTGGCCAGTGGCGCCATGTTCGCGGTGTCACCGCATGCCTCATGGCTCTATTTCACCAAGGACGCGTTCGACGTCAGCCGCGTGGGGAACATCCAGCTCATCGGGAATCAGTCGCTGCGGGCGGCCATCCTGAGAGCGCACTTCTCGCCGTCCCGGGCACTCTTTGATTTCATCGGAGTCCTCGTTCTCTGCGCCGGGATCGGCATCGCGGCAGCCGCGTACCGCCAATCGTCGCCATTGCTCGGGATGCTGCTCTGTGCGGCCACTGGCCTCATGCTCTCTCCCATCTCTTGGCTTCATCACTACGTGTGGCTCGTGCCGGTATTGACATGGCTTCTGGTAGGCAAAGACCGGCCGGCGAAAGGGGAATGGTGGGCTACAGCCGCCGCCGTGGCCTTTATCGTGATCCCGCCCTTTTCGACAGGCGGCTCCGGTATGTATTGGTACGTACGGGACAATGCCTACGTCATCGCAACCCTGGCGTTCATAGGATTGACTGGAGTGATGCTCCGGCTCAGAGGCCGAGCTCTCGATCATGTGGTCCGTGTCCCCGAAGTAGCTGCTTGAGCCTTCGGTGGGTGGATGTTCGCAAGTCGTTGCTTCCGAAAGGACAGGGAGTCGCGTCGAATTCGACGCGACTCGGCCCCGCCCAAGGAGGTAAGAAAGGAAAGGCGGGGCCGGAGTCGCTGAGGCAGGTTAATAACGCCGCCGTGACTTTTCTGTTGCAGCACCAGCGATTCAACGGAGGTTGAAGACGCGCGGCGGCCCCAGAAAGGGATTTGGGGCCGCGACGCACCGAGCGGTCCAGCCCAACCGCGGGCGATTGCGGTCACGTTGCAGTCGCCTCACCCCCGACGACCGTGTGCGGGCCTTTCGCGCTTCTCCCGGTACCGGAGACGTTACGGTCTGTTGCGCATCCAATGCAACCGGTCGATGAACCGGAGGTGCGAAGCGACCCCGCCGAAGCGGGGCCACAACGCTGCCACCTGGCTGGGCCCTCGGTGTGACCCGAGCGAAAACGGCCCCGCCCCGGGGGGAAGGGGAGGCGGGACCGTCGTCGCTGAGAAGAGGTTTGCAGCTCGATATGACGGCCCTGTTGCGATCAGCGCGCTTCCGGGTTCGGAATCCGTAAGAACAATCTAAGTGGGGCTGCGCGGATGTTCAGGTGACCGGCTCTCCTCATTTCGTCCCTCTTGCGATTGGGGCAGCGGACCGCTCAGTCCCCACCCCTCACCCAGTGACTACTCGTCCGCCAACGACGACTGCGGACCCGAACCCGTTCACCACAGCTGATCCACGTCGCAGAGCCGATCAATTTTACTCGGTCGCTGCGTCCAATTGGCAAGGATCGGATGAGCCGGACTATGGAGAGTGTTGATGCGAGCGATTGAACCGGATACCGAGCTGCACGAGGGATTCAGCGAACCCGAAGCGACGGCTCGACCTTGGACCGAAGTCATTGACGTGCTATCGGAATCCGAGATGTTCTGGCTTTCGACCGTGCGTCGCGACGGGCGGCCCCATGTCACGCCGCTGCCAGCAATATGGCTCGACGGGGCCCTCCACTTCTGCGCCGGTGCCGCCGAGCAGAAGGCGAGGAACCTTGAATCCAACCCCCGATGTATCCTCACAACGGGCACGAATCGGCTCCGTTCGGGACTCGACGTCGTCGTCGAAGGTGTCGCCGTTCGTGTGACCGATAGAGCGCTTCTCCACAGGCTGGCGGCGTTGTGGCAGTCGAAGCTCGACTGGCATTTCGAGGTCACGGGCAGCGGGTTCGGCGACATGGACGGCCGCGTGGGGCTGGTCTTCGCCGTCACGCCAACAAAGGTTCTTTCCTTTGGCAAGGGCAAGCCCTTCAGCCAGACGCGCTACACATTCACTGCGTAGCCCTGCCACTTGGCGTTGACCGGTTAAACGGAAGCGTCCCAGAACTCGCTTCTGCGAGCCGGCGACGGCGCGCCACCGATGGTGGGCCGGAGTGGGACGTTCGCGAGGGCGGCGGGGGAAAGCAAAGCGGACTACTCGAGCGCGGAAGTCGATACCGAGACGCAGCCGTATCCGCACTGAACGATCCGCAGCCCCGGTCGTTGGCACGACAAAGCGGAATCGCTCGGCTTTGACGCGTCTCGACCCCGCCCGGGGGGGTTAGGGGAGGGCGGGGCCGACACGCTAAACCGGGCTTAGCAGGCTCGATGCACTCGGATGGAGCCATTCCCGATTAGTTGTTGCTGCATTGTGCGTCGGTGGGATCGATTGGCTCTACTCGCTGCGGTCCCACCCCGCCAAACTCATCTTGAGGGGCAGGGTGGGACGCGGTAGGTCGGGGGAATCCGCCCTGCCCCCCTCATTTGCTGTGAGCCGCGTGAAAACGCGGCAACTAACCGAGGTTCTGCGCTTCGATGAGGGTAGCGAGCTTGTCAAACGCCATCACCCACCCAGCCGCGCCCGGAGAGCCCTTGGGCACGCCGGCATGGGTCAGCGTCATCCTGGTCTGGCCACCGTCCGCTTCGAGCTCGACGATGATTTCAGTCATCGTCGGATGCCCCAGTGGCATGCCCATGTCCGACGGGGACAACACGTTGCCGTTCTCGTCTGACATGGCCTCGGTGTAGACGAGCCGCTGATTCTTGACAACCTCCCGGTATTCCCCGGTAAACCACATTTGCATCAGCCCGTTGGGAGTCGCCATCTCCATGCAGACCAAGCGGCTGCCTCCGACACGAACATCCATCTTCGCCACGGGGATGGTGGCACCCTCCGGGCCGTACCACGCCTTGAAGCGTTCCGAGTCGGTCCACATCTGCCAGATGAGCTCTGCGGGGGCATCGAAGTGGCGTTCAATCACCACGGAGTCCTGGGAGTCAATGTCGTCGGTCACCCGTCCACCCTTCGTTGTGGTTGGAGCTGCTCGCAAGAGTCATGCATCTGGTTGGACTGGGCCTCCCCGACGCGTCGGATCGAATGGCCTACCGCATTACCGGGTTGTCTGGTCACCGCGCAGCCGGTCGTCATCGATCAGATGCGTCATGCATTGGCCTGTACTTTCCCAGATGGCTAATTAACTGATTGGGAAAATACAGGCCTCATCGCCGGCTGTCAATCGCGCCTTGGGGCGAACATCATGGACGAGTCGCCCCCGTGGAACCGATCGCGTTGAGCCCTTGGCCGGTCGAACGAGAGTCGCCCATCATCACTGGCGTGCGCGGCCGGCAACCGCTTTAGTTGCGCTCTACGGCCCCGCGAGGCGAGCCTCGGTGACCCGGCCCCCCTCCACGGCGACGGCCGCCACGCTTCCGCTGTCGTCGCCGCGCAAACGTACTTCGTAACCCCCTCGCCCGAGTGCGGGGAAGAGAGCGGCGGACATCTCACCACCAGGAATTTGTCGGATACGGACGGCGACATGAGTGCCGTCCCATGCGGCGCCGAGCGGGCGGATCTCAATTTCGGACCCGACCAAAACTGCTGGCGCATGGACGATGGCGGCTCCGACGTCGCCGCCGATGTCGAGGACGACCGAGCCCTCTTCACTTGGCCCGAGGGCGTGGGTAGGCATGACGCTACGGCGCGACCGACACCGGCGTGACGGCCGGGTTCGAGAATCCGCTGTAGGGCGTGCCCAAATACGGGAAGGTGCTCAGGTAGTGCTCTGTGCCCTTGGCCGAGAGATCGCCGCCGCCACTGGTGATCCCGAAGTCGACCGCGCCCGCCGCCGCATCGGCAGTAAACGTTGGGACGACAAATCCCAGTGTCGCCCCGGCGACGGCCCGTAACGCAATGGTGGCGACGTCGTCGAACACCCGCCGACCGTTGGGCCACCCAGCCACATCGAGTCCCAGGAGCCCCAAGTTGCTCGGGCTCGACGACGGCCCGATCGCGGTGTTGAGCCGCAGCATGTCCGCCTTGACGCCGGTCCCGTTGTAGTTGGTAAAGGTAGGCGCCGGGGAGATCACGCCCGCGGGGATCCCCGTGAGGAAGACCGCCTCGATGTCAGGACGCGAGTTGGGCGAGCCGCCGTTGTACTTGGCGAGGTTGGGAAACACGTTCGGGTACAGGCTCGGCAGCAGTTGCGGCAGGAGTGGTTCGGCGAAGTAGTTCAGGAACGGCCCCCCGTCAGCCGTCGGATCTTGCGCGTTCCATCGGTCCTTGTCGCCGATGCCAATGAGGAGTTCGTTCACCAGCGGGTTGCCGAGGCGCGACACCTGAGTCCACGGGCCGCTGCCGAAGTCGTCCCCATCTGGCCAGTTGCCGCGTACATGGACCCGTTGGCGCTTGGCCGTGGTCCACACGCCGATGACAGCGGCCGGGTCGCCCGGCCCACTGGGGGTGCTGCGGGTGAGTTGGCCGGTGGGGACCTGGAGCGCCAAAGTGTGCACGTTGACGTCGGCGGTCGAGTTGACGCCCGGCATGCCATTCATGAGACCGGCGGCGGGGCCGCCAACGTGGTCGCCGGCGAAGCCGCGTAGATCCCCGAGGTCGAAGACGGCACCCAAGTCGACGTAGAAGCCCTCGGCACGCTGTCCGGCAAACACCCGGGCCGAGAACGGACCCGCCCCCACCGAGTGAACCGCGGCGCCCGCCAGCGCAGGGTAATTGGGGGTGGACAGGGGCCCGATGTTGCATGGTGGGCACAGAAGACCCGTGCCCAATACGACCCACGAGCCTCCCCAGCGATTCTGCGTGTTGTAGTCGCGGCGGAACAGGGTGTAGGTCTGCTGACGGTTCCAGTTGGACGAGGGGGAAGGGGGCGTGAGCGTCGTGATCGGACCGTCGTTGTAGAGAAACGATGCCGGGATGTTGTTGACGGTACTGAAACGGAACTGGTAACTGATATCCGGGAGGCCGTCGCCGGTATTGTCTATGTGGATCTCGTACAGCACGTTGTCAGCGAACTCGTAGAAGTTCGGACCCCCGTCCGGAGCTTCCAGCGGGATGTAGTTGGCGATCAGCGTGACCGTCCCGGGTGCGTCCGGGCTCACGAAGGCATAGAGGTCCGTGCTGTCTGCGACCGGATCCTTCGAGATTTCTGGCGCTTCGCGGTGTGACGACATGGCATATTCCTCCTTAGTGGGTGATGGGCAGAACTACTTGTGTGCGGCGGACATCAGACTCCGAGCGAGGGCAGGAGAGCGGACCACGACTTCTCGCTCTCCTTGGAACAGGCTGATCTCCCCGGTGCTGAGGTCCTTGACCTGGGCGACCAGCGGCTCGGAGAGGATCCCGGCCTCGCCCTCGACATTGGCGACGCCGGTCTCGACCGCGGGGGCTTCCGCCGCGGTGCCGGCGATGAGCCCGGACAGCCCGGGAACGCTCCCCGCCACGGCAACCGCTGCAGCGGTGAACGTGCCGCGACGCAGGAAATTGCGCCGGCTCAGACTTCCCCGCCAACCATCGGCGTGCACTGTCCCCTCATCACGCGGGTCAGGACTCATGGCCATCACTCCGTTCCGTTCTCCAGATGTGTCTCCGGAACTGGAGTGCGATTTGGATGACTCACGCCAGGCAAATCTTCGAAAATTCTTGGCTCGGTCCGCCGGGGGTTGTCCACGGAGGTCACCGGACCCGATGGTCTGCTCAGGTCATGGTGGCGGATCGCTGGGGCAGTACCGAGATCTCGGCATCGTGCAACTGTTGCAGGACGCGGTTCTCACGCCCGTACCCAAGCGGAGTGAACAGGATCGTGTCGAGCGGGAACCAGACGCCGACCCACACGAGGACCCATCCGGTCGTATCCGCGATGAGATTGATGTTGCCGGAAGGGCCGACAAGGGTGCCGGCATAGATCACGAGCAGATATCCGATCACCGCAATCGGAACACCGACCCACAGCGACGAGAGTCCACCCAACCACGTGGCGCGCCGCTCGCGCTCGTTATACGTGATCCGGTGCGTGCAGTAGCGACGTAGCGCCCCCCTCACCCGGTCGTTGAGGCCGTCCTCTATCTCCGAGGGCGGCAGCGAGAGCTCGAGCTTCACTGGTCCCCGCGTGCGGTGAGCGCGAAGGACGCTGATACAGAACTCGACCCCAGTGAGATAGTTGCGATACTCGGAAAACAAGTCGGTCGCGGCCAGGGCGAACATCTCCTCTGCCCCATTGAGCCTGAGCTCGATGACCTGACACTCGCTCTTGCCCATCGCACAGTTCTAGTCAGCAAACCCGTCGCAAGACACGGATACCACGACCGCTCCGCAGTTGAGGATTGCAGGGGGTCTCTGCGTTTTGGGCGCACGACTGATGACGGCGATCAAATGCCGTTCGGCGATCTAACCATCTGCCTGCGCAGCAAGAACTCGAGGGACCCGTGACGCTGGCCGCGGTTGGGAAGTCTCTTCAGCTCGCTGACCAACGAGCCCGATCAAG
Organism: uncultured Acidimicrobiaceae bacterium; assembly: GCA_963744225.1. Taxonomy (GTDB): domain Bacteria; phylum Actinomycetota; class Acidimicrobiia; order Acidimicrobiales; family RAAP-2; genus Bog-473. Next base: position 980,690 of record CAVUSV010000004.1, on the reverse strand, counting down.
ACATCAGGGAGAGATAGCTGCCCCACCGGCGTCGGCACGTGATCCTCATCCGGTACGCGGCCGCCGGCAGAACCCAGCTCTTTGTGTCACGTCCCCCGGCCGCGGCCTCCTGTCCGCTACTCGGCACGGAGCAAGACCGCAGTCGGGGTGCGAGCGGCGACCCGCGCCGGAACTGCCGCGACGACATTCGCAAGGATGACGGCACCGACCGCGATAGCGGCCACGTACAGCGCCGGGATGCTCGTCACGGGTACGGCATGAATAGCTTGCGCGAACGCGGTCCACAGCAGGTGCCCGAAGATGATTCCCAACGGCACTCCGATGAGTGTGCCGATCGCGACCGTCACGCTCGACTGCCAGGCGACGATGGATCCGAGCTGTCGGCCCGAGAGCCCCAACGTCTTGAGCACGGCCAGATCCCGTCTCCGCCAGCGCACGGACGCCACGAGCGTCGTCCCCAGGGCGAGCGCCGCGCCGACGGCGAGGCTGGTACCCAGGATGGCGGGGATCGCCACAATGGAGTGCGAGTTCACGATCTCCTCGGGCCGCAGCGCGGCAATCACCCCGCCGGCAGAGCCGGGACTGGGCGAGTTGGCATTGTTGATGGTCTGGACGATGCGGTCGAGCGAGCGTTGGGCCTGGTCCGCCGGACCGTTCGTCCGGATGAGATACGCGTTGGGGCCTGGGACGACATTGCCTTGGGTATTGCGCACCGAGGGCGGAATCAACCGGTAGTCGATGATGGCGCCGTTGCCCATGCCCGGGCCGAGCAGGGCCGGCATGGTCGCCGTGCCGACAATGGTGAGGTGGGCTTCTCTCCCGCCACCTGGGCCAATCTGCACCGTCTCTCCCACGCGCTTGCCCAGTGCCACCATCGTCGCCGTTCCGAGGACGATCTGGTTCGGCGCCTGCAATCCGTGCCCGCTGAGCAGGGGAGGGCTCACGTGGGCATTCGGGTCAGCACCCATGACCCCCAAGTGCTGACCGTCGATCTTGGCCTTGGCGAAGTAGACACCCGACGCGGCAGTCACGTACGGGTCGTGGGCGAGGAGCGTCGCGCTCTGCTGGGCCGGGAGGTCCTCGTCGCCGGCGAATCCCGAAAGGAGTGCGTAGTCCCAGTTCCAGCCGTACAAGCTCGGATGCGTGACCAGGTTGTTGAGGCTGGCCCCGAAGATCACGGTGCTGAGCAGCACGACCACGGCGAGGGTCGCGCCCAAAATGGCCGACCGCACCGGGACGGGCTCGCGGTCCCCCGGCTCAATGGCGTAGCGGATACCCGTGACCGCCGACACCGGAAGGCCCGACGTGGCGGCAAACCGTGCTCCCGTCGATTGACGGTGGACGAGATATCCGGCGCGGGCGCCGCTGCGGCGCGGTGCCTGGCGGTAGGCCGCGACCAGTGCGATGCTCGCCACGACCGCAGCCAGAACCACAAATCCGAGCCCAAGCACGGTCCAGTCGATGGCCGCGCTCACCGGGTACACGGGGCGCACGGGGCCGAGCGGGAAGAGAGGCGAGAGGGCGACCGCCACGACGACGGCCAGGACACAGCCGACGCAGCCTGCAGCGACGATGCCGAAGCTGCCGTCGGCCATCGTGACGGCCGGTCCCGCCCCGAGGGCCCGCAGGGTCGCTGCTTCGCCGGTATGCCGTCGGATCTGCCGCGAGATGACCTGGATCGCGACGATCAGGAGCGAGAGGCCGGCCAGCGCGCCGAAGACCGCGAGGGCGACCGACACCGGTCTGATGGCCCTGTCGGCCGCCGCGATGGACGGCGCGTAGGTCTGGAATCCTCCCACCTGAGCCAGCACGAGACCGTGGTGGGTCAGCTGCGCTTCCACTGCGCCCACATGGGCGCCTCCGCCGACGAGCTTGAGGGCGCTGTAGGAGTAGGTGGCGCAGCACACAGCGACCTGGCGGGTCAAGGCCGGTGTCACGAGGATGGAGGCCGAGCCCAGTCTGCTGTAGTCGTTCTCGTCCACGTCCTGGGGGAGCACGACGAGGCCCACCATCGTGACCGTTGCCACCTTCACCGGCGGCAGGCTCGATGGCCCCGTGGGCGCGCTGAGCGCAACGTTTTGCGCGTCGGAGTTGAGTCCGAACTGGATCGCCGACCCGAGGTGCAAGCCCCACTCCTTCGCCGCCTGGGCGTTCATGACCGCTTCGTGCGGATCGTTCTGGTTGGCGTACCTCCCCGCGACCAGGTAGGCCCGGTCCTGTTCTACGTATTCGCCGCTCAGCACGCCCTCGACACTCGGCGGCTTCTCCCCCGGCTCCATGTGCGGGCGGAGGCCGTGGACGAACGCGAGATTCCCGTCGAAGCCGACGACCGTGGCGTCGCTGCGGACGGACCGCAAGTGCGAGACCGCAGTGTCCACCTTGGCGCTGTAGCCAACAGGCGACCCGAGCGCAGGGTTGTCGAACGTGGTGAAGAACTGCAGATCGGACGGGTTCGTCTTCGCCAGGTACGTCGCGTAGGACTGCTGGGTGCGGCGCGCGCCGGCGATCGACCCCAGTGCCACACCACCCAGGAGTCCGACGAGCACAACCAGGGTCAGGTACTCACCCCATCGGTGGCCCAAGGTGGCCCGGAACCGATAGATAGCGGCGCGCAGGGTGGCCGAGGTCACGGTCCCCCAGCTCCTCGTCGGCGTTCGCTCAAGGTCTCGACCCCACCGGCATCCCCGATTCTCCGGTGCAGTGTGCCGTCCCACCGCCCTTCGACCAAGGTGGTTAGCCGCGCCTCCACTGGGGTGCTAGCACCCTCCGCGGGCCATTCGGCCCTTCGGCCTCGTAACACCCCGACGAGCCACCGCGTTGTTGCAGCCTTCAGCCCAAGGCCGGCCGGCCGCAGAGTGAGGAAGGATGGCGACATGGCGACCGGTCACGAGCCCACAGTTGTGCGAACGGCCCGGCAGGGCGAACCGCGCTGGCCCATGGCCCTTGCGGTCATTGCCACCGGATTACTCCGGGCGGCGCTGCCCCACCAATTGCGCAACGGCGACGCCGCCTGGCTCTTCCTTCTGCTCCTCGTCATCTTGCTGGCCGCGCTGATCATCGGCGATCCCGGCCGCATCGACCGGGACCGCCCGTGGCTGCACAACCTCACCAGCGTGCTCATCGGCCTCATCTCGGTCGCCAACGCGGACGCGGCCGTGCGCCTGGTCGTCGGCATCATCAATGTGTCCAGCTTCACCCAGAACGCGAAGGTGTTGCTCGCCAGCGGCGCCGCCATCTGGCTGAGCAACATCATCGCCTTCGCGCTCTGGTTCTGGAACTTGGACCGGGGAGGCCCCGCCGCGCGCGCCATCGGCAAGGAAACCGCTCCTGCCCTGATCTTCCCCGAGATGTTGCATCCGCAACATGTCAACCGGGACTGGTCGCCCACGTTCGTGGACTATTTCCACTTCGCCTTCGCTACGGCCACTGCCTTCAGCCCCACGGACGTCTCTGCGGTCAAGCCGTGGGCGAAGCTCATGCTGATGGCCGAGTCGGCCATCTCCCTGGTCGTGGGCATCCTCGTCGTGGCCCGGGCGGTCAACATCTTGAAGTAACGCCTCCGCGTCCCACCACAGCGCAGTGGCTGGACGGAGGGCAATGATGGGCGCATGAACCTATGGGGCCGGCTGGCCGCGACCGGGGCCGCCGGCGTACTGGCGTCTTACCTCCTCGCCTCGTGCGGCAACTCCCCCACCGCCGGCCACAAGGCGGCGAGCAACAGCACCCTCGACACCACCGCGAAGACCACGACCACGACAACGACCACCACGGTCCCTCCCACGTCGTCGACGGTCGCCACCACCACGACCGCGCCAGGAATCCCAGTGCCCAACGTGATCGGCCTCAAGATCGCCGCCGCCCACAGCGCGTTGCGCGGCGTCGGGCTGCACAGCGTCGAGCTGAACGTCCCTTGCAACAGAGGCACCCTGGCGAGCCAGAGTGTCGTCGCCTCGTTGTCGATCGCGGGCGAACCCCCGAATGCGAGCGTGGGAGCGGTCCCTGTCAGCCCGGGGGCGGATGTGCCATCCGGCACTCGAATCGGCATTACCTGGTCTGGCTGCTACGGAACCGAAACAATTGTGCCCGTCGTCGTCGGCTTGACCTACAGCGCCGGCCGTCACGCGCTGACGAGCGCTGGACTCACATGGGCCTGCTTCTCAGTCGGTGCGCCCGCCACCACGACGACCACGACGACCACCACGGACACGACCGCTGGCGCCGCGGTCACCACCACGACGGTGAAGCATCACCCCCAGACCGTGCTGAGCCAGAACCCTCCCCCCGGCATCGTGCTCAAACCCGGCGCGACCGTTTCGTTCACCATGCCCACCTGCCCGCAGTGAGCGCCGCGGCCCAAACCGACGATCCGCCCCCTGCGAGCACCGCGCCCGAGGCGCTCACGCTCGCTTCCGCGCGGGGGCGCTGGGTGGTGGCTGCCACCGTGCTCGGCTCCGGGATCGCCATGCTCGATTCGACCGTCGTCGGCATCGCTCTCCCCTCCATCAACCGCACCTTCCACGGTGGCCTCGGAGCCCTGCAGTGGGTCGTTACCGGCTATGCGCTCACCCTGGCGGCCTTTCTCCTCCTCGGCGGCGCGCTCGGGGACCGCTACGGACGCCGCCGTATCTTCTCCATCGGCGTGGTGTGGTTCGCCGTCGCCTCAGCCCTGTGCGGCCTCGCCCCGAGCGCCGGCCTGCTTATCGGCGCCCGGGTGCTCCAGGGCGTCGGGGGTGCACTCCTGGCCCCCGCCAGCCTGGCCATCCTGCAGGCATCCTTCCGGCCCGAGGACCGCGCCCGTGCCATCGGCGCCTGGTCGGGGCTGAGCGGCGTGGCGACCGCCGCCGGCCCGCTGGTCGGTGGCTACCTCCTCGCGGTCGCCTCGTGGCGTTGGGTCTTCTACATCAACCTTCCCGTGGCCGCGCTCGTCCTGGCGGTGACCGCCCGCCACGTGCCCGAAACGAGTGACCCGACGAACACGGGCCGCGTCGACGTTCCCGGCGCGGCTCTGGCGGTGGCCTTCCTGGCCGGCTTGACTTACGGGCTCATCGAGGCGCCGACGCGGGGATGGTCGAGTCCCGGCGTCGCGGGCAGCCTCGCCCTCGCCGTCGTCACCGCCCCGGCCTTCTTCATCGTCGAACACCGCCGGGCCCACCCCATGCTCCCACTCGACCTGTTCCGCGTCCGCCAATTCAGCGGTGCCAACGCGGTGACCTTCGCCGTCTACGGCGCGCTGGGCGGCGCGCTGTTCCTGCTGCCCATTGAGCTCCAGATCGTCGCGCACTACAGCCCGCTCGCGTCGGGTTTGGCGCTCTTGCCCGTGACGCTCGTTATGTTGCTCTTCTCGGCCCGGTCGGGCCAACTGTCGGCCCGCATCGGCCCCCGCCTCCAGATGACCCTCGGCCCCTTCGTCGTCGGTGCCGGGCTCGCGCTCCTGACCCGGGCCACCAACCCCGGGAGCTACCTGACCCAGGTGTTCCCCGCCGTCCTTCTCTTCGCCGTGGGGCTGGCCATCGTTGTCGCCCCACTGACCGCCACGGCCATGGGGGCGGCACCTGCGGAACACTCGGGTATCGCCTCGGCGGTCAACAACGTCGTCGCCCGGGCGGCCGGGCTGCTCGCCGTGGCGGTCCTTCCCCTGGCCGCCGGACTGACCGGGGCCGCCGCGCTGAGTGCCGCCACACTGGCCACCGGGTTCCGCACTGCCATGCTCATCGCTGCCGCCGCCAGCGCCGCCGGCGGCGTCATTGCCGCCCTCACCATTCGCAACCCGGCACACACACCGGTGCAGGTGGAGCGGTACAGCCGGACCTGGCACTGCGCCCTCGGCAACCCGCCGCTGCGGCCCGACGCGGTGCCAGAGGGCCGTGGCGTCGGCACTGGCCCACCTGAGGCGGCCTAGGTTTCAACGCGCGTTCACCCGTGAAGCCGCGGCGCTCTGTGAGAACTATCAACGCGCCTGTTGATAGTTTTGAAGAGAGCCCCCGGCAAGCCCGCCAAGCATCCTGCTCCCTCCCCGGCCCGCCGAGCAGACGTCGCCGGGCAGGAGTCGCCGGGCAAGGAGGTGAGCTCCGGGCGAGCAACTGACGCCAACATGCGCCCGGAGCGCCCATCGGCAAAGGTAGGCCGCATGGCACGGAGCGCCGGCGGCGCCGCACCGCCAGTCTTCGGCCCAGCCCCGCTCGGCCCACTCACGCTGCGCAACCGCATTATCAAGGCGGCCACCTTCGAGGGTGTGATGCCGGGAGGCACTGTCAGCGACGAGCTCGTCGAGTTCCATCGTCGCGTCGCGGCGGGCGGTGCTGCCATGTCCACCGTGGCCTACCTCGCCGTGTCCCCCGAGGGCCGGACCGACCGTCACTGCCTGCTCCTCAATGAGGACAACCTCCCAGGCTTACGCCGGCTCACCGACGCCGTGCACGCCGAGGGAGCTGCCGCTGCGGCACAGGTCGGCCACGCCGGGCCCGTTGCCAATGCCCGCTCCAACCGCGCCCCAGCGCTCTCGCCCTCGGGCGGCCTGACGCCCATGGGGTCCCGCGTGCGAGCCGTCGACGTGGCCGGGATCGAACGCATCATCGACGACTACCGCCGCGCCGCCGTGCTCGCGGTGGAGGCCGGATTCGACAGCATCGAGGTGCACGTTGGCCACAACTACCTCCTCAGCGCTTTCTTGAGCCCCAAGCTCAACCGCCGCGACGACCAGTACGGCGGCTCACTCGAGAACCGCGCCCGCTTCGCCCGCACCGTTCTGCGCGCCGTGCGCGACGCCGCCGGACCGAAGACGGCGGTCACCGCAAAGCTGAACATGGCCGACGGGGTGGACGGAGGCCTGTGGCTCGACGAGAGCGTCCAGATCGCCTCGCTCTTCGAATCCGACGGCGCGCTCGATGCGCTGGAGCTGACGGGGGGCAGCTCGCTCGCCAACCCCATGTACCTCTTCAGGGGTGATGCGCCGCTCCGCGAGTTCGGCGCCACCCTGCCGCCACCGATCCGGCTGGGCTTCCGGCTCGTCGGACACCGCTTCCTGCGTTCCTATCCCTACGAGGAGGCCTACTTCCTTCCCTATGCACGCCAGTTCCAACGCGCCCTGACCACGCCCGTCATCCTGCTCGGCGGCATCACAGAACTGACCACGATCGAGTCGGCCCTGGCGGAGGGGTTCGCCTTCGTCGCCATGGCCCGGGCCCTGCTGCGCGAGCCTGACCTGCCCAACCGATTGCGGGCGGGCACGTCCGCCTCGTCGCTGTGCATCCACTGCAACAAGTGCATGCCCACCATCTATTCGGGCACGCGTTGCGTCTTGGTAGCCGACCGCCCCGGTTCCGCCTAGGCCCCACCGCCGGCGGCGTGCCGCCCATTGTGCCGCCGCCTCCAGCTGGCTGAGGCTCCAGTCACGCTTGGCGAATGGTCAGGCCGGGAGGGCCTCGGTGGCGGCGTCCACCGCCGGCCGCCGCGCCCCGGTCCGAACTGCGACGGCCTCGGTCATCGAGACATCGGCCCCGCAGTTGATGCAGCGCCGCCGGTCGTCGAGCTCCCCGCCGCAGTCTCGGTGCTGGAGGATGATCGGGCGCTCGCCCTCGAGACCGTGACGGTCTCCCCACTGCAACAACGAGACCAGCACCGGCCACAGGTCGGCGCCCTTCTCGGTGAGTCGGTACTCGTGGCGCAGCGGGCGCTCCAAATAGGGGCGCTTGAGCAGGATCCCCTCCTCGACGAGTCGCTCCAGGCGGGTCTGGAGGATGTTGCGCGCCACGCCCAGGTCGCGCTGGAGGTCGTCGAAGCGCCGGATACCCAGGAACACGTCGCGGACGATAAGAAGCGTCCACCTCTCGCCCACCACCTCGAGCGTCGAGGCAATCGGGCAGTACTGGCTGGAGTAGTCGCGCTTCAGCATCTTGACAGCATACCGATATTTCCGCCTAGTGGGTTGTTTTATAAAACTTTCTTCCGTACAGTACGTTTCATGACAGAACTGATGCAGCAGGACCCCGCCTCGGCCCCGCAGAGTTCCCGGCCGGTGCTGACCGCCCTCATCGTCCTGACCGGGGTGTTCCTGTCCTCGCTCGACCTCTTCATCGTCAACATCGCCTTTCCCAGCATCTCGGCGACCTATCACGGTGAGAGCCTGAGCTCGCTCTCGTGGGTGCTGAGCGCGTACACCATCGTGTTCGCGGCCGCCCTCGTCCCAGCCGGCCGTTGGGCCGACCGGGCTGGACGCAAGAAGGCCTTCCTGCTCGGGCTCGCCATCTTCACGGCCTCCTCTGCGCTGTGCGCCGTCGCCCCATCGCTCGGCCTCCTCGTCGGGGCCCGTGTGCTGCAGGCGTCGGGCGGCGCACTCATGCTGCCCACCTCCCTCGGTCTGCTGCTGCCCGCCTTCGGTCCGGAGCGCAAGGGGGCGGCCATCGGCCTGTGGTCGGCCGTCGGTGGCGCGGCGGCCGCCCTCGGTCCCCCCATCGGCGGGCTCTTGGTCCAGGTGAGCTGGCGCTGGGTGTTCCTCGTCAACCTGCCTTTCAGCGTGATGGCGCTCGTCCTTGGCGTCCGCCTGCTGAGCGAGGTGCGCGACCCGGCTGCCCACAAGGCGGACCTGCTCGGCGCGGGCCTCCTGACCGTGTCGGTGGCCAGCCTGGTGGCCGGCCTCGTCCAGGGTCCGGACTGGGGCTGGACCGACGGGCGCATCCTCGGCGTGTTCGCGCTGGCCGTCTTGTCAGGCGCCGGGCTGGTGCTGCGGTCCCTTCACCACCCAAACCCCATCCTCGAGCCCGCCGTGATCCGTCACCGGGCCGTGGCGCTGGCCGACCTCAGCTCGCTCGCCTTCTTCGGTGGCTTCGGGGCACTGGTGCTGGGCGGAGTCCTCTTCCTGACCGGCGTGTGGCACGAGTCGGTGCTGCGGGCCGGCTTCATGATCGCCCCCGGACCACTGCTCGCCGGTCTCACCGCCTTCCCCGGCGGGTTGTTGGGCTCCCGCTTCGGGCACCGGGCCGTGGGCATCGTAGGGTCGCTGTTCTTCGCGGCCGGCGGGTTGTGGTGGGTCACCCACGTGGGCGCCGCGCCGGACTGGGCCGGCGGCTACCTGCCCGGCAGTCTCCTCGGCGGCTTTGGCGTGGGCCTGATGCTCCCCTCGCTCGGCGGCGCCGCCACCGCACCGCTGCCGCCGCAGCGCTTCGCCACCGGGTCGGCCCTCTATGCCATGACCCGCCAAATCGGCGTCGCTCTCGGCGTGGCCTGCCTCGTCGCCATTCTTGGGAGCGCGACGGGCGAGTCCGCGGTGACCGCATTCCACCACGCCTGGATCTTCATGATGGGCTGCAGCCTGCTGGCCGGCCTGCTGCTCCTGGGCATCGGCACGCGCATCACCGAGACGGCGGACGCCGTGCCCCTCGTCGAGGCGCCGGTCGGCTCGCGGGAGGAAGAGGTCTACTCGCTGGCCGCCGGCAAGTAGGAGGGATTGGCCACGAGCAGCTGGTCGCGTGCCGACGCCGCGAGTGCGGTGGCGACGGGCTCCCAGCCGTTGTCGAAGTCCCCGGCGCGGAGTGCGGTGGCCAGGGTTGCGTCGTCTGCCATTCCAAGGTCGCGCAAACGGGACGCGTGTGCCGCCGCCACCTCACGGCCCAAGAGGAGCTCGCGTTCGGCGACGGCCAGGGCGTTGCGGGCCACGCGCGCCTCGAAGCGCGCGCCATCCTCGTTGCGCTCCATCACCTCAGTCTCGAGGTACTCGCGCACGGCCTCGATCAGCTCCGCTGCCGTCGGACGTCCGAAGGGGGCAAGGGCGACACCCCGGCCGGTCGGCTCCGGGACCGGCTCCGTCGGTGCCACGCCGAGCAGCGTGCAGAGATCCCACTCGCTCTCGCATACCCGCCGGCCGATGGCGGCCAATTCGACCGAGCGCGTGATGCCGCTCAGGTGCGCCGAGGCCTGCAACGCGCAGATGGTGGCCCACTTCACCGTCGCGTAGACCTGCCACCAGTGCACCCGTGCGCGCTCCATGCGCTCGCCTCCTGCCGACTCGTACGCGCCGAGCAACTCGTTCAGAGATCCGAAGCCCCCGACCTCCGCCAGTCCCCCAAAACGCCACGCCGGCGCGCACAGCCACCCGATGTCCTCCGCCGGGTCGCCGGCATGGGCCAACTCCCAGTCGAGCACGCCGCGGAGGCCCTCGGGGCCGACGAGCAGGTTGCCCAAGCGGAAGTCACCGTGCACCGTCACCCGGGTCCCGGCGGCCGGACGGTGAGCGTCGAGCCAGCGCACGCCAAGCTCGAGCGCCGGCCGCACCTCGCCCAGCGCATCGAGGTAGGGCAACGGATCGCTCAGCGGGTCGACGCGTGGCAGGCCCAGAATGCCGGCGGGATCGATGGTGTGGATCCCGGCCAGGGCCCAGCCGCACTGCGCGGTGAGCGCACCGCGCGCCTGGTCCCACTCCTCGTCACGCAGGATCTTGCGCGGAATCGTCTCTCCCTCCAAGCGCTCGACAACCAGCCAGTCGGCGCCCATCGCGTCGTCGGTCCCTATGGCGACCATCGCGGGCACGGGGACGGCCGCCGCGCGTGCCGCGTCCAGCAGCGCGCGTTCCACCCGCACCGTTCCCCCCTTCGTGCTGGACTCTCCCCGTTCCATCTGGAGAATGAGACCGCGGTGCGCCCCGCCCGGGACCTCGAGCTCGAACGCGCTGGTGATCCTCGAAGCGCCGCCCGAGAGGCGGCGTAGGTTGCGGACGGTGCCGCCGAGCTGAGCGCCCAGCGCAGTCGCGAGCTCCTCGCCGCTCGGCCGCGCCCGGGTCGCCACGTTCGACCGCCTACTCGACGGGGACGACAGGCCTCCCGCCGTCGTCGAGCTGGTGCAGGTACTCGCAGATGCCGTAGCCGGTGCGGGTGTCACCGACCGGGTCCGTGTAGGTCCAGCGCGCGAGTCCCTCGTTGACCATGGTGCCACCGGCCCGGCCGATGTCGGCGACGCGCAGCACGTCGCCCCGCAGCGGGTAGGTGCGGCCCCGCTTGTCCACGACGTCGAGATGCACGACCTCGTGTGTGACCCCGTCGTCGGCCAACTCGGTCTTGACCCGCCATTCGGCCACCGAGGTCGCTTCCGCCCCGTCCCATACCCACCCCCGGTGGAGGTCGCCGGCATCGGTGCCGAGACGGATGCCCCCGAAGTGCATGTCCTCCCCGACGTTGATGGAGAACCAGCGCCACATCTTGGGTCCACCCCAGCGCCGCGGCCCCCAAGAGCGGTCGCGGTTGCCGTGCGCCCCGTGCCACTCATGACGGGTGCCCTCAACCTCGAGCACCCCGGTCCAGCGCCCCGCTTGCTCGAGGTGCCCCTTTCCCACCGTGCCGGCCGCCGCCGCCGCCTCGGCCGACCTCGGGCCACCGCTCGGCTGCCCGTCGGTGCCGATGGCGGGCGTGATGGCGTCAAAACGTAGGTCGAGCACGACCGGGACGGGGCGGGTCGCGGTCACGCCTCGCACGCACGGGCGCGCCTGCACCTCGCCCCGCATCGTGAGGCGCCAGGACTGCAGCGCCTCGAGCATCTCGTAGCGCACCGCGCCGATTTCCAGGACCGCGTCGACCATCTCGCGCTGTTCCTTGAGCCAGCGGTACTCGCCAAGCTCGCCGCCCGGGAGCCACAGCGACAGACCGACATCCATCGTCCCCTCGTTGGGCCGGATGCCGATCCGGGTGAAGAGGCCCGAGTCGGTTTTCGGGTCGTAGGCGTTGAAGTAATAGGACTCGCTCCAGGCGCTGTCGCCTTCGACGGGGTGGGCGAGGTCGTGTCGGGCGTCGAGGATCGGCACCGCTACACCATTGTCTGTCCGGCGCTCACATTCAACGCCTCTCCCGTGACCCCCCGGGCCGAATCGGACAAGAGCCAGCAGATGGCTTCCGCGATCTCCTCGGCGCTCTGGAGCCGGCCGAGCGGGATCTCGCGGGCAATGAACGCCTCGAGACCCTCGGGGCCGCCCATCAGTGTCTCGAACAGGGCGTCCTTGTTGATGAGGTCGGTGTCCACCGTGCCCGGGCACACCGCGTTGACGGCGATGCCGGCGGGGCCGAGCTCAGTCGCCATGGTCTGGGTCAGCAGAATGACCGCCGCCTTGGCTGCGCAGTAGGGGCCCAGGAAGGGGAAGGCCCGTTTTCCCGCCTGGCTCGAGACATTGCAGATCCTTCCCCCCAGCCCCCCGGCCACCATGCGGGTGGCACATGCCTTCGAGACGAGCCAGGTGCCGATCACGTTCACGTCCAGCACGCGCCTGAACTCCGCGACGCCGACGCCGAGCAAAGGTCCGAGCCCGAAGCCGGCACCACTGCCGCCGGCCACGTTGGCCACCAGCGTGACGGTCCCCAGCTCTTCGCTCACGTGGCTCACCGCTGCCTCCACTGCGGCCTCGTCGGAGACGTCGGCTTCGGCAGTGGTCGCTCGCACCCCCAGCTCGGTGATCTCCTTCACCAAGGAGGCCAGATCGTCGCTGGTGCCGGTGCCGTGAAGGGGGGCGTCCTCGTACGGTCGGGCGATGTCGAGGCATGCCACGTCGGCTCCGCCCCGGGCCAGCCCCAGTGCGGTGGCCCGGCCGATGCCGCGGGGCCGGGCAGCGCCGGTCACCAACGCCACGCTGCCCGCGAACGGGCGGTCCGCGGACGCGTGTGTGAGACTCATCGGGCAAACGTAGCGACGAATGCGGGCGGCCGCGCCGTCCCGGGGGTGGCTCTGGTATGCGTGCCGCGGTGACGAGGCGAGGGCGGCTGGTCGTCGGCGAGATCTCCGACCCGGTGCCGTCCTCAGGCCACCTCGTCGTGCGGTCGCTGGCCGCCGGTATCTGCGGGTCCGATCTCCATGCGCTGGCCGACTTCTCCCATTTCACCGGCCTCATGGACTCGGTCGGCGTGCCCGCGCTCAATCCGGCGGCGGACTGCGTGTTCGGTCACGAGTTCTGTGCCGAGGTTGTGGAGCACGGGCCCGACACTGCGGGCACGTTGCCGGTCGGGACCCGGGTCTGCTCGGTGCCCATCATCGTGGGCCCGACCGGCGTCGAGCAGATCGGCTACTCCAACGCCTACCCGGGTGCGTTGGCCGAGCACATGGTGCTCCAGGAACTGCTGTGTCTTCCGGTCCCCGACGAGCTCACCACCGAGCTGGCCGCGCTGACCGAACCGCTCGCCGTGGGAGAGCACGCCGTCGGGCTGGCCGGGCTCACCAGCGGCCAGCCCTGCCTCGTCGTGGGCTGCGGACCGGTCGGGCTGGCGGTGATCGCTGCGCTCAAGGCTCGCGGCCAAGGGCCGGTTCTCGCCGCCGACTTTTCCCCCACCCGGCGCCGCCTGGCCGAGGCGTTCGGTGCCGACGAGGTCATCGACCCCGCAGTGTGCTCGCCGCACGACCGCTGGCCCGCCTTCGGCATTGCGCGGACTGTCATGGAGCGCATCGGGTCGGCCATGCTTGGCGCGGCCGTGCAGGACCCCATCATCTTCGAGGCGGTCGGCGTGCCCGGCATGCTCCAGTCGCTGATCGCGGAGAGCCCACCCCACAGCAGGATCGTCGTCGTGGGGGTCTGTCTGCAGACCGACAGTATCGAGCCCTTCATGGCCGTGACCAAGGAGATGGAGTTCCGCTTCTCCTTCGGCTATACCCCCGACGAATTCGCGGCGACACTACGCCGCCTGGCCGACGGCGTACCCGGGGCTGAGCTCCTCGTGACCGACACCGTTGATCTGGCCGGTGCGCCCGGGGCCTTCGAGACCCTGCGCACGCCGGGCGAGCACGGCAAGATCCTGGTAAATCCCTAAGGCAACCCCCGCAGAGAAACAGCACACGGAGAGCGACAGAGCACGACCACGGACATGGAGACCGATGACCACGATTGACGCAGAGGGCCGTATGAAATTCGGGATCTTCCTCGCCCCGTTCCACCCGGTGGGCCAGAACCCCACCCTTGCACTCGAGCGCGACCTGCAACTGATCGAGCATCTCGACGAGCTCGGTTTCGACGAGGCCTGGTTCGGCGAGCACCATTCGGCCGGCTACGAGATCATCGCCTCGCCCGAGGTCTTCATCGCGGCCGCCGCGCAGCGCACCCGGCACATCCGCCTCGGCACCGGCGTCTCGTCGCTGCCCTACCACCATCCGTTCATGCTGGCCGACCGCATGGTGCTGCTCGACCACCTGACCCGCGGCCGCGTCATGATCGGTGTGGGGCCCGGCGCGCTTCCCTCCGACGCCTTCATGATGGGCATTGACCCGGCCAAACAGCGCGACATGATGGAGGAGTCCCTTGAGGCGATCCTGCTGCTGCTCGCCGGCGAGACGGTCTCCATGGAGACGGAGTGGTTCAAACTGGTCAAGGCCCGATTGCAATTGCGGCCGTACCAGCGCCCCTTCCCCGAGGTTGCCGTGGCCGCACAAGTATCGCCGGCCGGGCCGCGAGCCGCCGGGCGTTTCGGCTGCGGCCTGCTCTCCATCGGCGCGACCTCGGCTGGGGGCTTCGATGTACTCGGCATCCACTGGGACGTCATGGAGGAGCGTGCCCGTGAGTTCTCCACCGTCGTGGACCGCAACAAGTGGCGTTTGGTCGGGCCGATGCACATCGCCGACACCAAAGAACAGGCGATCGCCGACGTGGCCTTCGGCCTCGAGGAATGGGTCGACTACTTCGCGCGCGTCGCAGCGCTGCCGCTCGCGCCCAATACGGAGAACTTCGACTCCCTCGTCGACGCCCTCAACGCATCCGGCTTCGCCGTCATCGGGACGGTGGACGACGCCATCGCGCAGATCGAACGCCTGCGTGCGCAGTCCGGAGGTTTCGGGACCTTCCTTCTCATGGGCCACGAATGGGCCGACACCGATGCCACTCGACACTCCTACGAACTCATCGCCCGCTATGTCGCACCCCGCTTCCAGGACTCGGCGGCGTCGCTCACGTCAAGCCGCGATTGGGCCGCCGAGAACCGGCCCGAATTCATTGGCGCAGCCGGCAACGCAGTCATGTCGGCCATTCAGAAACACCATGACGAAAAGTCCAACAAGGCGGAGGCCAGTCCCCATGCCTGAGATCATCCACGAACAGGTCCCGACCAACAACATCGAATTGCACGTTGCGGTCGCCGGGCCCGCGGACGGCCAGCCTGTCGTGCTGTGCCACGGCTTCCCTGAGTTGTGGTACTCGTGGCGCCACCAGCTCGGTGTGCTGGCCGACGCCGGCTACCGGGCGATCGCGCCCGACCTGCGCGGCTACGGGAGCAGCTCTCGACCCCCCGAGGTGTCCGACTACGGGTCGGACCGGCTGACGGGTGACCTCGGTGGCCTCCTCGATCACTACGGCTACGACACCGCCGCTTTCGTCGGGCACGACTGGGGGGCGATGTTGGTCTGGGAGATGGGCCGCCTCCACAGCGACCGGGTCTCGTCCCTGTACAACATGAGCGTTCCCTACTCGAATGCTCCAGCCCCGCCCACCCAGATCTTCGAGGCGATCTTCGCAGACAAGTTCTTCTACATGCTGTACTTCCAGCCAGTAGGTCCGGCCGAGCAGGAATTCGAAGCCGACCCCCGCCGCTTCTTACGCTCCATGCTCTACTCGGCCGGCGGCGAGGGCATGGCGAACCCGAACCCGCTCGTCGCCGACGCGCCCCGAGAAGGCACCCGTTTCCAAGACATCCTCACGCCGGGACCCGAGGTCCTCCCACCCTGGATTACGGAAGACGACGTGGACGTCTACGCGGCGGCGTTCGAGAAGAGCGGCTTCTTCGGTCCCATCAGCTTCTACCGGAACATGGACGCCAACTGGGAGCGTTCGAAGGACATCCCGGCATCCGTCTACACCATGCCGACCGGCTTCCTCACTGGCTCACTGGACCCGGTGATCCTCATGATGCCGGACGCCGCACAGGCCATGGCAGAGGCGTTGCCGGACTTCCGCGGGGTAACCACCATCGAGGGTGCTGGACACTGGGTGCAGCAAGAGAAGCCGGCGGAGACCAACGCCGCGCTGTTGTCCTTCCTCTCGTCGGTGTGAGCAACCTCGTCGCCCTTCCGCGCCAGCCGACTGGGGTCCCCTGGCCCGCCGCCGCGTGGCCCGAAGGGGAGCTCCCGGCCGGCGTCGACCTGGCTGAATTGTTCGACGAGGCGTTCGACGACGACGGACCCTTCGCCGTCAGCTATGCCGTGCTCGTCGTCCACCGCGGGAGGGTCGTCGCCGAGCGCTACCACGGTGCGCTCGAGCACTTCGACCGCCCGCCCACGCCCGTGGACGTGCACTCACCGTTGCTCAGCTGGTCGATGGCCAAGTCGATCTTGCATGCCGTCGTGGGCCTGCTGCAGAGCGACGGCCGGTTGGAGCTCGACGCGCCGGCCGACGTTCCGGAGTGGGCGGACACGAGCGACCCTCGGCATGCCATCACCCTGCGTCAACTGCTCGCCATGCGCGATGGGCTCGACTTCGTGGAGGACTACGTCGACGACGGCGTCTCCGACGTGATCCAGATGCTCTTCGGCGACGGACAGTCCCACATGGCGCACTTCGCTGCCGATCGCGCGCTGGCGGCCCCACCCGGAACCCGCTTCAACTACTCGTCGGGCACCTCGAACATCATCTCGGGCATCGTGGCCCGCGCGGTGGGTCCGGGCGAGGACTATGCCCGTTTTCTCCATCGCAGGCTTTTCGGACCCTTGGGGATGACGAGCGCCGATCCCGAGTTCGATGAGGCCGGCACCTGGGTGGCGTCGTCCTATCTCCGGGCAACCGCACGCGACTACGCCCGCTTCGGACTCTTGTACCTGCGCGACGGCATGTGGGATGGGACCCGCATCCTGCCCCAGGGTTGGGTGGATTACGCACGCACCTGGGTCTCAGAGGACCCCGAGGACGCCAGCCCCTACGGCGCGCACTGGTGGGGGGTGGCCGGCGACCACCTCGGCACCTTCCGCGCCTCAGGCTATGAGGGCCAGTCGATCACCGTCTGCCCCGCTCTCGACCTCGTCATCGTGCGTCTCGGCAAGACACCGCTCGAGAGCGAGCCCAATCTCGTGCCTTGGCGAGCCGCCATGGTGCGCGCCTTCGCCGGCACCCGCTGAGGAGCGACGCGGTCAGCCTGCGGTGCGAGCGGCCACGAAGACGGGGATTTCCCGATCCGTCTTCTCTTGGTACTCCGCGTAAGGCGGATAGGCGGCGACACCCCGTTCCCACCACAGCGCCCGCTCATCCCCGGTCACCTCGCGCACGGTCGCGGCGAATGGCTCGGGGCCGTCCTGAATCGTGACCTCGTCGGGGTGAGCAACCAAGTTGTGGTACCACTCGGGGTTCTCGGGTGTGCCACCTTTGGAGGCCACCAGGGCGTATTCGCCGTCGTGCTCGACCCGCATGAGAGCGTTCTTGCGGACCTTGCCGGACTTCGCGCCGTGGGACGTCACCACGATGATCGGCATGTCGGTATCGCCGAGGGTGTTCGCCCGCTCCCCTTTGGAGGCTTCGTACTCGGCTACCTGATCGCGGACCCATTGGGACGGGCTCGGCTCGTATTCACCTTTGAGTGTTGTGGTCATGAGCCGATCGTATTGGTGCCGGGCTACTGTCCGAACGTGCCCCGTGAGCCCATGGCCGCTGACGAGGTCCTCGCCTTTCGTGCAACGCTGAGCAACTGGGGGCGCTGGGGTGACGACGACCAGCTGGGGACGCTCAATCTGATCACCCGGGAGATCACAACGGCGGCCGCAGCGACCGTCCGCGTGGGCCGGACGGTGTCCTGCGCACGCGCACTCAACACGAAGGCGGCGCTCGACAACCCCAACCCGGTGGCGCACCACATGACGGGCACGGTCACCGAGGGCGGGGGCGCCGACTACTTCGCTGTTGCGTCGCACGGCTTCGCCACCAGCCACATCGATGCCCTCTGCCACATCTTCTCCGACGGGAAGCTCTACAACGGGTACCCGGCCGAGACCGTGACCGCACACGGCGCCACCCGCCTGGGGATCCACCACCTGCACGCCGGCATCGTGACCCGCGGTGTCCTGCTCGACATCCCTCCGGTGCGGGGCGTCGACGCGCTCGAGCCCGGAGAGCCCATATTCCCTGAGGACCTCGAGTCCGCCGAGGAACGCGCCGGCGTGCGGGTGCGGGAGGGCGACGCCCTACTCGTGCGCTCGGGACGATGGCGCTGGCGCGACGAACACGGGCCCTGGGAGGCCAGCACGCTGGCTGCCGGGCTCGATGCCGCGTGCCTCCCGTGGCTGCACGAGCGCGCGGTGGCCGCGCTCGGCAGCGACGGGGTCTCCGACGTGCTGCCCTCCCGCGTCGACGGTGTCGTGATGCCGATCCATATGGTGTGCATCCCGATCATGGGGCTGCACCTCTTGGACAACCTTGACCTCGAGGCGCTGGCGGGCGTGTGCACGGAGGAACAGCGCTGGGCGTTCCTCTTCCTCGTGGCACCGCTCGTGCTGCGGCGCGGCACGGCATCGCCGGTCAACCCGATCGCGGTGTTCTGAGCCGGCGGCCACGCGCGTTGCTGCTCATCATCCCGACAATGGGCTTGTTGAGGTGTTTGGATCCGGTCGAGCCGTCGAAGCCGGCGTGGCCGTAGGTGAAGATCCCCCTTCTGACGGTGAGATCGTGCACGCAGCGCGGGTGCGTTCAGGCCCCCTCGTAGGGAAAGCCGAGGTCGGGGGCAGTGAGAACGGCCCGGAACGGGATCCCCTCGTTCGCTGCCATCGCCTCGACGGTGCCACCGCGGTCGACAAGGGCGACCAGCAGGACGACGTCGGCCCCCGCGCCCTGCACGGCGTGCGCGGCTTCGAGGAGCGAGGTGCCGCGAGTCACCGTGTCTTCCGTGATCACGACCTTGTCGCCGCGGTCGAGTGCGCCGGCGATGCGCCCGCCGGCCCCATGGTCCTTCGCCTCCTTGCGCACGCTGAAGGCCTTGAGCGCGCGGCCCCTCGCGGCGGCGACTGCGGCTGTCACGAAGGCCACCGGGTCAGCGCCCATGGTGAGCCCGCCGATGGCCGTTGCCTCGGGGGGGATCACGGAGAGCACGGCATCCGCCACGAGCAGCATGGCCTCGGGTCGGCACACCGTTTGCTTGGAGTCGATGAACCAGCTGCTCTTGCGGCCCGACTTGAGCGTGAAGTCCCCCCGCCGCACCGAGTGCTCCAGGAGGTGGGCCCGAAGCGCGGGGTGGCGCTCGGTGGCGCTCACGTGAAACGAACGCCGCGCGCGTCCTCGACAATCTCGCCGATCACCCGGGACGGGTGCCCGGCCTCGTCCAACGCGACGAGCAGGGCGTCGACACCCTGGGCGTCCGCCACCAATGCCATGCCGATGCCCCGGTTGAACACCCGGTCCATCTCTTCGTCCGCGACGTTCCCCAGGCGCTGGATCTCGGCGAAGATCCGAGGCTCCTCCCAGGTCGAGCGATCCAGCACGGCACCCAGGAACTCGGGGAGCGCTCGGGGGAGGTTGCCCACGATCCCGCCGCCGGTGATGTGCGCGCACGCGTGGAGCCAGCCGCCGCTGGCCGAGCGCGCGGCCAGGACCGCCGGTGCGTAGATCACCGAGGGGCGCAGCAGCTCGTCGGCCACGGTGTGATCCGCGCCTTCCCACGCCGGGTCGCCCAGGTCACGGCCCGCCCGCTCCAACAGCACGTGGCGGGCCAGCGTGTAGCCGTTCGAGCGCAAGCCCGGTGAGGGGATTCCCACAACGACGTCGCCCGCCCGGACGCGCTCGGGTCCGAGTTGGTTCCCTTGCTCGACGACGCCGACGGCGAAGCCGGCCAGGTCGAGATCGTCGGGCGCCATCACACCGGCGTGCTCTGCCGTCTCGCCGCCGAGCAGCGTGCAACCCGCCTGCCGGCAGCCCTCGTGCACGCCGGACACCACGGTCTCGATGTGCTCGGGGTCGATCTTGCCGGTCGCGATGTAGTCCAGCATGAACAGGGGCTCTGCGCCCAGGCACACCAGGTCGTCGACGCACATGGCGACCAGGTCGATGCCCACGGTGTCGTAGCGGCCGGCGGCGCGTGCGACGACCAGCTTGGTGCCCACCCCGTCGGTCGAGGCCACGAGCACGGGTTTGGTGTGGCGGCCGGTGTCGAGGGGGAACTGGCTCCCGAACCCGCCGATGCCGACCACCATGGAGCGCAGGCGTTCGACCGCGGCATCGCCTGCTGCGATATCCACCCCGGCGCCTGCATAGGTGGCGCCGTCTTGCCCCACTGCCGTCAGACCCCGGGCAGCGCGGCCTGATGGGCCGTGGCGGTGGCGCGCTCAGGTCTCCCGAGCGTGACGGGTGTCGGCGCGGGGGTCGGCACCTGCGTCGGGTAGTTGCCGGTGAAGCACGCATCACAGAACCCGGCGTCGGCACCGATAGCCCGCTTGAGGTTCTCAATACTGATGTAGGCCAGCGAGTCAGCCCCCAAGATGTGGGCCATCTCCTCGACGCTGTGATCCGTCGCCAGCAACTCCTCGTAGGACGGGGTATCGATCCCGTAGAAGCAGGGCCAGCGCCAGGGCGGCGAGGAGATGCGCAGGTGCACCTCGGCCGCACCGGCCTCACGCAGCATGCGGATCACCGACCGCTGGGTGGTGCCACGGACGATGGAATCGTCCACGACCACGAGGCGCTTGCCCGCGATGGCGTCGGAGAGCGGATTCAGCTTGCGGCGCACGGCGTCAGCCCGCTCGCGCTGGTCGGGGGCGATGAACGACCGGCCGATGTAGCGGTTCTTGACCAGGCCCTGGCCGTAGGGGATGCCGCTCGCCCGGGCAAAGCCCTCGGCCGCCGGCACGCCCGATTCGGGCACTCCCATCACCATGTCGGCTTCCGCGGGAGCCTGCGCCGCCAGGAGCTCGCCCATGCGGCAGCGGGTCTCGTGGACCTCCTTGCCGTAGAGCCGACTGTCGGGCCGCGCGATGTAGGCGAACTCGAAGATGCACAGCCGCGGCTCCACGTCGCGCAGCCACGGGACCTCGAGGCTGGTGGGCCCGTTGGCGTCGATGACCACCAACTCCCCCGGTGCGATCTCGCGCACCAATGTGGCACCGATGACGCTCAGGGCCGGCGTCTCGGAAGCCAGCACCCATCCCTCGGGCGCGTCGGCGGGACCCAGCCGCCCCAGGCAGAGCGGGCGGAACCCGTACGGGTCGCGCACCCCGAAGAGCCGCTCCGAGCTCATCAAGACCAACGAAAACGCGCCCTCGAGGATGGGGAGAACCACCTGCAGGGCAGTGGACAGGTCCTCGGTCTCGGGGAAGGACTGGGCCAGCAATTCGGCGACGACGTCGCTGTCGGTGGCGATAGAACCGGGCAGCATTCCCACCTTCTCGGCGAGCGCGGTCGTGTTGGTCAAGTTCCCGTTGTGGCCCAGCGCGAAGCCGGCGCGACCCACCGGCCGGTAGACGGGTTGGGCTCCGGCCCAGTCGGAGGAGCCATGCGTCGAGTAGCGGGTATGGCCGATGGCCAGGTGTCCCTGCAGCCCTGAAAGGGTGCGCTCGTCGAAGACGGTGGCCACCAGGCCCATGTCCTTGACGACTGTGACGGTGTCGCCGTCACTGACCGCCATGCCGGCCGACTCCTGCCCGCGGTGCTGCAGCGCGAAAAGGCCGTCGAACGTGAGGTTGGCTACCCTCATTCCGGGCGCGTAGACCCCGAAGACACCGCACGCTTCCTTCACGCGGCACCCATTGTCGCACAGGCCCGCTGGGTCACAAGTCGCCCAGGGCCAGGGCCAGATTCCCCTCGTGTGCCTCCCGCAGGGCGTCCATGGGCAGATCCACGAGGGACCCCACGACGAACTGATCCCCCCGGGCCTGGCCGGCGACGAAGGCGGGGATCCCATCGGCACTCGCGCGGGCGCACACCTCGTCCGGGACGGCCGTCGCAACGACGAAGCGGGATGGCAGCTCGCTGAACAGTTCGGCCGGATCCTCCACCTCAAGCACACAGCCCACCCGAGCGCGCACCGCCATCTCGGCCAGGGCGACGGCGAGGCCGCCTGCCGAGACGTCGTGGACGGCATGCAGCAACGGCACACCGGCGGCGGCGCCCACCTGGTCGGCGACGAGAGCAGCGACGAAGGCGCACACGGATGCGTGCGCGCTGAAGTCGACGGGCGGGACACGGCCGGCACGGTGCTCCCGTCGCTCGGTGGCCCAGCGCGAGCCCTCGAGGGGGTAGGACCCGTCCGTCGCCGCCCTCGCCCCCAACACCACGACGGCGTCGCCCTCGGTCCAGCCCAGCCCGGGCGGTGGCGCGTGGACAGCGTCGACGAGCCCCAGGACCCCGAGCACCGGGGTGGGATCGATGTCGGACCCTCCGCTCTCGTTGTAGAAGCTGACGTTGCCCCCGATGACCGGGAGCGAGAGGGCGCGGCAGGACTCCGCCAGACCGTCGATGCACTCGGAGAGCTGCCACATCACCGCTGGGTGCTCCGGGTTCCCGAAGTTGAGGCAGTTCACGACCGCGGCCGGCGTCCCCCCGACGCAGGCCAGGTTCGCGACGGCTTCGGCGAGGATGAGCGCCGTCCCCGCACGCGGATCGAGCGCACAGGCGCGCGGATTGGAGTCGGTCGTCAGCGCGACGCCCCGCGCCGAGTGGGGCAGCCCAGGTCCGGCCAGCCGGAGGAGGGCCGCGTCCTCCCCGGGCCCGACCACGGTGTTCAAGAACAGCTGGTGGTCGTACTGGCGGTACACCCAACCAGGTGAGCGCAGCAGCGCCAGAAGGTCGCTGGCACAATCCGTGGGCGGCGGCGGCGGCTCGGTCCGCACTGGCGCAGGCGCCTGCCGGGGCCGGTCATAGAGCGGAGCGTCCTCGGAGAGCGAGGCCGCCGGCACATCGGCCAGCACTGGTCCGGTCCGCCCGTCCCGGATGCGCAGCCGGCCCTCGCCGTCGGCGTCGGGCGGCGTCACGGTGGCGATGACGGTCGCCCGCACCTCCCACTTGGCACAGATCTCCGCCACCGCCGGCCACGACTCCGGCGTGACGATGGCCAGCATGCGCTCTTGGCTCTCGCTCGTCATCACCTCCCACGGCTCCATGCCCTCTTCGCGCCGGGGCACCACAGACACGTCCACGTCCATGCCGACGCCGCCCCGGGCCGCCGTCTCGCTGGTGGCACAGGCCAGGCCGGCGCCACCAAGGTCCTGGATGCCCACGACCAGCTTGGTGTCGAGCAGCTCGAGGCAGGCCTCGATGAGACGCTTCTCCTCGAAGGGGTCGCCCACCTGGACGCTCGGTCGCTTGGTGTCGTCTGCGGCGCCCGCCTCCTCACCGCTGAATCCAGCCGAGGCGAGCACGCTGACACCCCCAATACCGTCGCGTCCGGTGCTCGAACCCAGCAGCACGGCCAGATTGCCCGGACCGGAGGCGATCCCAAGGACCAGCCGCTCCACCGGCAACGCTCCCATGCAGAGCACATTGACGAGCGGGTTCTGGCTGTAGCAGGGGTCGAAGGTCAACTCGCCGCCCACTGTCGGCACGCCGACCGAATTGCCGTAACCCGAGATCCCGCTGACGACGCCCTCGACGAGCCAGCGCTGCCGCGCGTCATCGGGGGGCCCGAAGAACAACGGGTCCATGACGGCCAACGGACGGGCCCCCATGGTGAAGATGTCGCGCAGGATCCCGCCGACCCCGGTCGCCGCACCCTGGTAGGGCTCGATGGCCGAGGGGTGGTTGTGGCTCTCGATGCGGATGGCGACCGCGATGCCGTCGCCGGCATCGATCACCCCCGCGTTCTCACCCGGGCCGACCAGCACCCGTTCGCCCTCGGTCGGCAGGCGCCGCAGATGCAACCGCGACGACTTGTACGAGCAGTGCTCGCTCCACATCACCGCGTACAGCGCGAGCTCGAGATGGTTGGGCGGGCGACCCAGGATCTTGCCCACCGCCTCGAATTCCTCGTCGGTCAGACCAAGCGCCCGGTGGAGCGGCTCCTCAGTCGGCGCCTGCTCATGCGGCAACGCCTCGGCCGAGGGAGTCATGATGACTACCACGATAGAGGTCGCGACGCGGCCCTCCCGCACGGCTCGAGGGCGGGAAAGCAGGGGCGGGACTCGATACGCTCACCCCCGAGAGGAGCTCGCATGGCCGCTTCGGGTACAGGGCAATCACCCCCAACGGCGGACATCGTGATGGACCCCGCAGCGCCGTACGGGTACACGAGGGTGCCGCCACTCCAGGCGCAATTCGAGCAGGCAGCCGCCGGGCTCCTCGCGTCGGACGGGTGGAGTGAGGGTGGCGGACCGAAGGAACTGGTGGCTGACCTTGCCCTCGAGGGCGGCGGAGTCAAGGGCATCGGCATCGTCGGCGCGGTGGCCGTGCTGGCAGAAGCGGGCTACCGGTTCCCTCGGGTGGCCGGTTCCAGTGCCGGCGCCATCGCGGCGGCGCTCATCGCGGCGATCGCGAAAAAGGGCGCCCCCATGACGAGCCTGAAGGGCTACCTCGACCACCTCACCTTCACCGACTTCATGCAACCGAAGGGCAAGTTGCACGAGTTCATGGACCACCACTTCGGCAACGCCGGCGAGAAATTGTCGGATGCGGCTGTCCTCACCCACCGCATGGGCGTGTACGACGGCAACTTCCTCCTCACCTGGCTCGAGCCGATCATGGACGACCTCGGCGTCCACACCTTCGCCGACCTCAAGATCACCATGGAGGACGATCCGGGCATGAGCCTCCCGGTCAGCCGGCGCTACAGACTTGTCGTACACACCGCCGACATCACCCGCGGCCAACTGGTTCGCCTGCCCTGGGACTACGACTCCTACGGGCAGGACCGCGACGAACAGGACGTCGCCCACGCGGTACGCGCCTCCATGTCCATCCCGTTCTTCTTTGAGCCAGTCACCTTCACGGCCCGGCCCGCCGACGTCGACGTGCCCAGCCCCGATGGGGGCACCATCACCCGCCACCACGACGGTGGCACGGTGACGTGGGTCGATGGGGGCATGCTGCGCAATTTCCCCATCAATGCCTTCGACCGGGTGGACGGCGCCCCGCCGCGCTGGCCCACGATTGGCGTCAAGCTCTCCTCGCTCCAGACCCAGTTCCCTGCCACGCAAGCGGCCCACTCTTCCTACGTCGAGGCGCGGGGCTGCCTGCACACCATGATGAACGAGTGGGACGCCAGCAGCGTTGACGCCGCCACTGCGGGCCGCACCATCTTCGTGGACAACGCGGGCGTCTTGACAACGGACTTCGGCCTCGCCCCCGACAAGCGGGACGAGCTGTTCCGCAGCGGCGTCCGGGCGGCCACCGACTTCGTCATTGAAATGGGAGAACGGGGCCGGGTACCGCGCACCGAAGGCGAGGCCCGCCAGCTTGTGCTGGAGCGCCGGACGGCGGTCGGGGGTTGACGACTGCAGACGTGCAACGGGCTCAGCCCGCTTGCTCGGTGACCGGTCGGGTCGACGTGGGATGGGCGGACGGAGCGAGCAAGCCCTCACGGTGCACCCAGGCCCAGTGCAACGCGAAAACGGACAGGCCGAGGGTCACCACGTTGATGGCGAGCTCCATCACGCCGTTGCCCCCCTTGCCCCAGATTCCGTGTTGCAGGTCGTAGAGCACGTCCATGGCGAACAGGTAGAGGCCCGCACCGCCACCGGCCAGGAGCCAGAAGAGGGCCGCTCGACGCGCCGTCAAGAGGCAGAAGGCGGCGGCCACCACGCAGAGGACCAGCCAACCGTCCGCCAGGGGGAACGCGTCTTCGAACTGGACGTACCCTGCGCCCGGCGCCGAGGCGACCAGGGAGCGGCGGGCCAGCCAGGCGACCCAGTAGGCCACGATGAGAAGTGCCACCGCGAGCAACACGCCGGCGATCATCCGCCGGCTCCGTGCGTCGACCTCAGGGCCCGCAGTCGTCACCCCAGCAGGGTAATCCCAACCCCCGATGAAATCGGCCCGGCCCAACGGTCCAATGCGACGCCATCGACCACCTGGATTGCACCATTCTCCGCGCGCAATTGCACCAATTCACGTCACGCGTCCGAACAAAATGGACCAGAGACGAACGGTGACAAAGAAACTTGGACAATTGCTGCATATAGGTCGCCGCGGCGCGTCACAATGGGGTCATGGCAACAAAGACAAATACTTCGGCTCCTCGCAAGCCCATGAGCAGCGGCCACAAGGCGGCACTGGCTCGTGGACGCGCCGAGAGTGCAACCGTCCGTCACTATCTCGAGGCGCTCGAGACCTCCAAGCCCAAGCGGGGCCGCAAGCGCACGCCGGCGTCCATGGACCGTCGGCTGGGCGCCATCGAGTCCCAGCTGGCCGGGGCCGACGCGCTGACCCGGCTCCACCTGCTCCAAGAGCAGAAGGACCTGCTGGACGAGCGCTCCCGAGTGGACCAGGTGAAGGACCTCACTGCGCTCGAAAAGCAGTTCACCAAGGTGGCCAAGGCCTACGGCGAGCGCAAGGGCATCACCTATGGAACGTGGCGGGCCGCTGGCGTGAGCGCTGCCGTCCTCCAAAAGGCCGAGATCTCGCGCGCCCGGACCTGAGCCGGGTGCCTCAGGAGTGCCCTCCGAGGCTGGGCGGGGGGCGGGCGCGGGAAGCCGACATGGGTCGGCTCTGAAAACCATAAACGAGTTCGTTGACAGTTTAGAAAACATGCCGAGACGGCGGAAGTCGCGGCGCCCTCCGAGCCGTTAGGCGGCCACGCGGGCAGACGCCGCGGCGACCAGCGACCGCAGCAGCACCAGCCCATCCTGGGAGCCGAGCAGCGCCGAGCTGGCGCGCTCGGGGTGGGGCATGAGGCCGACCACGTTGCCCGCCTCGTTGGCGATGCCGGCGATGGCATCCAACGAGCCGTTCGGGTTCTCGGCGTAGCGCAACACGATCCGATCCTCCGCCTGCAGGCGCTGCCGCGTGGCGTCGTCGCAGATGTAGTTGCCTGAGAAGTGGTTGATAGGGATGACGAGCTCGTCGCCGACCGCCGCCGTGGAAGTCAACACCGATGCCGTCGAGGCAACCACCAGCCGGGCCGGTTGGCACAGAAAGCGCAACCGCCCGTTCTTCTGGAGCGCACCGGGAAGCAGTCCCGCCTCGGTCAGGACCTGGAAGCCGTTGCAAATGCCGATCACCGGCCCGCCGGCGCGGGCAAACTCGGCCACCGCCTCCATGACGGGCGAGAACCGGGCCAGGGCGCCCGGGCGCAGGTAGTCGCCGTGGGCGAAGCCGCCCGGCAGCACGACGGCGTCGACGGCCCCGAGATGCGCCGTGCCGTGCCAGAGGAGGACACCCATCCCGCCCGCTGCCTCGGCGGCCTGCACGACATCGTGCTCACAGTTCGTCCCCGGGAAGACGACGACGCCGATGCGCGGCGCCATCTCAGAGCGCCTCGAGCTCGAGCCGGCTCTGCTCAATCACAGGGTTGGCCAGTAAGCGGTCGGCGAGCTCGGTCGCCGTCGTGCGCGCCGCCCCCTCGTCGGGCGCGTCGACTTCGAAACTGAACGAGCGCCCGGCGCGGACGTGCCCGACGCCGTCGAAGCCAAGCGCGGGGAGCGCCCGCTCAATGGTGGCCCCCTCCGGGTCGGCGATCCCGGGGCGCAGCTGCACCTCCACGCGCGCCCGGAACCTCATGGCGTCGCACCGTACCAGTCGTCCAACGAGCGCCCGCTTATCCGCTCATAGGCCGCGACGTAGCGCGCCGACAGCGCCTTCGTCACCTCGGGCGGCAACGGCGGCGGGGGCGGCGTGCGGTCCCAGGGCTGAGCCGCCAGCCAGTCGCGCAGGGGCTGCTTGTCGAACGCGGGTGGCGTGCGGCCGGGCACCACCTGGTCGGCGGGCCAGTAGCGCGAAGAGTCCGGCGTGCACACCTCGTCGCACAGGCAGAGCGCACCGTCGACGTACCCCAGCTCGAACTTGGTGTCGGCGAGGACGAAGCCCGCCTCGGCCGCGCGCGCCGCAGCGCGAAGGTACAGCTCGAGGCAGATGTCCCGGGCGGCGGCGGCCGCCTCGTGGCCCACCAGGTCGACCGCGGCGGCAAAGTCGATGTTGACGTCGTGGCCCTCGGCGGCCTTGGTCGACGGGGTGAAGATCGGCTCGGCCAACCGGCTCGCCAGCTGCAGACCAGGCGGCATGGTGGTGCCGTGCACCGTTCCGGCCCGTTCGTACTCCTCGTAGGCCTGCCCGGCCAGGTAGCCCCGGACGATGCACTCGAGCTGGAGCATCTCAGCCCGTCGCACCAGGACGGCACGGCCGGCCCAGTCCGCCGGCAGGGCGGTGCCGCCCAGCGCGTCGGCGATGGCCGCCGGGTCTGCCGCCACGATGGTGCCCGGCACGACGTCCGCCATCTCCTCGCTCCAAAAGGAGGTCATCGCGGTCAGCACGCGTCCCTTGTCGGAGATGGGCTCGGCCATGATGACGTCGAACGCGCTGACCCGGTCCGACGCCACCATGAGGAGGCGCCCGTCTCCGGCGTCGTAGAGCTCGCGCACCTTGCCGGAGTGGACCCGGGGCAGCTCCATCGTCACGGCGCGGCCATCAGAGTGAGACCAGCGCGTCGGCGAAACGGTCGACGTGGCGCAGCGTACGGGACAGGTCGAAAGCCGCATCGAGTTGGACAGCGCTCAGCGGCACCTCGGGGTCGGCCTCGAGCACGGCGCGCAGCGGGCGCCGCTCGTCCCAGGCGGCGCGGGCGTCGCGCTGGACGATGCGGTAGGCCTCTTCGCGGATCAGGCCGGCGTCCACCAGCGCCAAGAGCACGGACTGGGAGAAGACGAGGCCCAGCGAGCCCTCCGTGAGGTTCGCCAGCGCGCGGTCCGGGTGGATCACCAGGCCCGCCGCCAGCGCGGTGGCCTTGCGCAGCATGTAGCAGGTCAACATCGAGGCGTCGGGCAGGGCCACCCGCTCGACCGAGCTGTGGGAGATGTCGCGCTCGTGCCACAGCGCCACGTCTTCGAGACCGGCGCCCAGGTACCCGCGCAGCAACCGGGCCAGGCCGCAGAGCCGCTCCGAAAGAATCGGGTTGCGCTTGTGCGGCATGGCGGAGCTGCCCTTCTGCCCGGCCCCGAACGGCTCCTCCGCCTCGCCCACCTCGCTGCGGGCCAAGTGCCTGATCTCCGTGCACATGAGCTCGACGGTCGCGCCGATTCCGGCACAAGCCGCGAAGTACTCGGCATGGCGGTCCCGGGCGATCACCTGCGTGGCCGGCGCGGGGATGAGGCCGAGGGCCGCACAGACACGGGCCTCGACCTCGGGGTCGATGTTGGAATACGTGCCGACGGCGCCGGACAGCTTGCCCACCGCCACTGCGGCGCGGGCGGCCCGCATCCGGCGCCGGTCCCGGTCGGCCTGCAGGGCCCACAACGCGAACTTGACCCCGAAGGTCGTCGGCTCGGCGTGCATGCCGTGGGTGCGCCCAGTGACAGGGACGTGCAGCAGCTCGAGGGCTCGGGCCTTGAGCGCAGCCACGAAGGCATCCAAGTCGGCCAGGATGAGGTCGGCCGCCCGGGTGAGAGTGGCGCAGAGCGCCGTATCCACCACGTCAGAGGACGTCAGCCCGTAGTGGATGTGCGAGCCCGCCGGCGCGCCGATGCGTTCTTGCACCACGTCGACGAAGGCGGCCACGTCGTGGTCCGTGACCTTCTCGCGTTCGAGGACCTCGGCCACGAAGAGGTCATCGACTGCGGGTGCTTTGGCCCGGCAGGCGGCCGCCGCGTCGGCGGGCACGACACCGAGCGCTGCCTGGGCCTCGGTGGCCAGCAGCTCCACCTCGAGCCAGAGCGAGAAGCGGGCCGTGTCGTTGAACAGGGCAGCCATGTCGGCCGGGGCGTAGCGAGGAATCATCGAGCGATCCCGGGCGCCGGCAGCGCCTCGCCGGACACCGAAGCGGCGATGTCGTGACGCATCTGCATACCCTCCCATTCAATCGGCGCCGCGGCGGCATAGGCGCGCTCGCGCGCCTTGCCGAGCGTCGGGGCGACCGCGGTCACGCCGAGCACGCGCCCGCCGGCCGTGTGGAAGGGCCCGTCGGGCGAGTGACGCCCGGTGCCGGCGTGGAACACAGTGACCCCGTCGACACGGGCGACCGACTGGCCCGAGGGATCCAGCCCCTCAATGGTGTCACCCGTGCGCGGGCGCTCGGGATAGCCCTGCGAGGCGAGGACGACGCAGACGGCGGCGTCGCCCGAGAAGGCCGGCGGCCGCGACCCGGCCAGCTCCCCGTTCGCCACCGCGAGGAAGAGCTCGGCGGCGTCAGAGGTCAGGAGCGGGAGCACCACCTGAGCTTCGGGGTCGCCGAAGCGGACGTTGTACTCAATGACGCGGGGACCGTCGGGGGCGAGCATGAGCCCCGCGTAGAGCACGCCGCGGTAGTCGATCCCCCGGCGGCGCAGCTCCGCCACGAGCGGGAGCACAGCGGTGTCCATGAAGCCGTCGACCTCGCGTGCCCCCACCTGGGGCATCGGCGCGTAGGCGCCCATGCCCCCGGTATTGGGCCCCACGTCGCCGTCGCCGATGCGCTTGAAGTCCTGGGCGGGGACGAGCGGCACGGCAACGGTCCCATCGCACAGCACGAGGAGCGAGCACTCTTCGCCCTCGAGGCCCTCCTCGATCACGATGTTCCGCCCCGCGTCGCCGAACGAGGTGCCCGACAACTTGGCGGTGACGTCCTCGCGCGCCTCGTCGAGGCTGCGCGCCACCAGCACGCCCTTGCCGCCGGCGAGGCCGTCCGTCTTGATGACCCAGGGCCCCGGCAACGTCTCGAGGAAGGCGAGGGCGGCACCGGTCTCGAGCGCGTCGAAGGTGGCGAAGCGCGCCGTCGGGACGCCGGCCGCGTGCAGGACCTCCTTCATGAAGGCCTTGGACCCCTCGAGCAGCGCGCCGTCGGCGCCGGGGCCCATGACGGCTCTGCCCTGGGCGCGCAGGCGGTCGGCCAGGCCGGCCACCAGTGGGGCCTCGGGCCCGATCACGTAGAGGTCGGCCTCGATCTCCTCAACGGGCACGTCCGCCATGACGCTCACGGGGGGTGCCATGCCCGGGTTGCCCGGCGTCACCACGACATCCGCCGTACGCGCCAGGACGTGGGCGAGCGTGTGCTCGCGGCCGCCGCTGCCGACGACGCAGACCCTCACGCGGTAGCGAAGGAAACGGTTTGCTCGCGGCCCGGTCCGACCCCGACGAGGCGCACGGGGACGCCGATCTGCTCGGACAGGAACGTGACATAGTCACGGGCGGCCGCGGGCATGTCGTCGGGTGCGGTCGCCGCGCTCGAGGTCGGTGACCCATCCGGGCAGCTCCTCGTAGACCGGCACCGCCTTGTGGAAGGTCGACTGGTGGTACGGCAGGTGGGTGAAGCGGATGCCGTCGGCCTCGTAGGCCACGCACACCTTCACGGTCTCGAAGGTGTCGAGGACATCGAGCTTGGTGAGCGCAACCTCCGTCAAGGAGTTGAGCCGGACCGCCTGGCGCAGCATGACGGCGTCGAACCAACCACAGCGCCGCTTGCGCCCGGTGTTGGTCCCGAACTCGCGGCCCCGCTCCACCAGGAGCTCGCCGATGTCGTTCTCCTGCTCGGTGGGAAACGGCCCGGCCCCGACGCGGGTCACGTAGGCCTTGGCGATCCCGATGACGCGGTCGATATCCCGCGGGCCGAGGCCCGAGCCAGTGCAGGCGCCGCCGGCCACCGGGTTGGAGGAGGTGACGAAGGGATAGGTGCCGTGGTCGAGGTCCAAGAACGTGGCCTGGGCGCCTTCCAGCAGGACCTCGCGGCCCTGGTCCATGGCGTCGTGGACCATGCCGACGGTGTCGCCCACCATCGGCTCGATGCGCGGGGCGTACTCGCCCAGGTAGCGGTCTGCAATCTCGGCGGCGGACAGCGGGAGCCGGTTGTACACCTTGGCCAGGACCGCGTTCTTCTCCTTGAGGGCGACGTCGAGCTTCTGGCGGAAGATCTTGGGGTCGAAGAGGTCCTGCACGCGGAGGCCGACGCGAGTGGCCTTGTCGGCGTAGGCGGGGCCGATGCCGCGCTTGGTCGTCCCCAGGGCGTTCTTTCCGAGGAAGCGCTCGGTCACCCGATCGAGCTCCTGGTGGTACGGCATGATCAGGTGAGCGTTGCCGCTCACGACCAGCCGCGAGGTGTCGATGCCCTTGGCGGCCAGGCCGTCGAGTTCCTCGAGCAGCACGGCCGGATCCACCACGACGCCGTTGCCGATGATCGGCCTGATGTGGTCGTAGAGGATCCCGGATGGCACCAGCTGGAGTGCGAAGGACTCGCCGTTGACCACGATGGTGTGACCGGCGTTGTGGCCACCCTGGTAGCGCACCACAACGTGCATCTCGCGCGCGAGGAGGTCGGTGAGCTTGCCCTTCCCCTCGTCGCCCCACTGGGTCCCGACCACCACGGTTGCGGGCACGCGTCTCCCCGTCTGCTCAGTCGCTTCGGATTACGCACCAGTGTACCCCTCCCCGAAATGGGGCTCCGAAAATGCGGCGGTTTCGGCCCCCGCGGACCCGGGGTATCGCGTCCGAAGGCCCCGGAGTGCAGATTGAACTCCAAGCCACGGAGGGGGAGAGGAGGCATCGTGGGCAACGAACTACAGGACGTCCGAGTCGCTTTCGTCGTGGCCAACGAGGGGACTGAGGTGGCCGAATTGCTGGTGCCCTGGCGGGCCGTGATCGACGCTGGTGGCACGGCGGAGTTGGTGGCACCCCGGCCGGGGATGGTCGAGACGATGCGCCACCTCGACCGCGCCGACCGGTTCCCGGTGGACCGCATGACCGACCTCGCTCGCGCCACCGACTACGACGCCGTCATCCTCCCCGGCGGGGTGGTCAACGCCGACCGCCTCCGGCTGGACGCGGCGGCGGTCGACTTCCTCATGGCGATGTTCGAGGCGGGCAAGCCGGTCGCCGCCATCTGCCACGGCCCGTGGGCCCTGATTGAGGGAGATCTCGTGGCGGGCAGGACCCTCACGTCTTGGCCGAGCCTGCGGAGCGACCTCCGCAACGCCGGCGCCTACTGGGTCGACCGCGAGGTCGCAGTGTGCCGGGTGGGCATCAACACGTTGATCACGAGCCGCCAGCCCGAGGATCTCGAATCCTTCTGCCGCGAGGTCATCGCGGAGTTTGCGCCCGCCGGCGTGTTGGTCTGACTCCCCCGTCTCAGCCAGCTGTGGCGGGTTTCTGGTGAAAGGAAACCAGGACACGGCCGAAAGGTTTCCAGAACTATAAGTCCCTACGTTTATAGTTTACAGAAAGACACTCGGCGGCGGTGCGGCCACGACAGGCCGACCGGGCTGGCGGCCAACCTGCTGCTCTTCGAGCAGGCCGAGAGCACGTTGTCACGCGGTAGTAGCCCACGCGGTGGCGGGCGTCGGGGTCGTCGTTGCGTCACCCAGACGCCGGGCATGGAGCGCAACTTGATCAGCTGGGCGCGGAGGGCGTTGGGCATGCGGCCGCAGCCACCGAGGACGAGATCGCCCGCATGCCCCGACTGAGTTCGCGGCGTTCGCGGCGCGCAGGCCCGTCGCGAACGAGCCGGTGGAACGGCTAGCGTCCCTGCGGCCGAGGCCGCACTCGGGGAATGGGAGACCGCCAACCATGAGGATCCGGGTCGCGCACTGTGCTGCCGCGGGTTTGGCTGTCATCGTGATCGGTGCCGCCGCGCTGGTCGGGATGGCCGGTGACGCTGTCGCCGCGCAGAGCCGCGTGGACGTCATCGTCTCGGTTCCAAGTCTCAGCTTGGGCGAGGTGACGCTGGGCGACTTCGGCGGGCTCCAGACCTTCACCATCTCGAACACCACGACGTCACCCATCACCATTGACGCGGCTGGGGTCACCTTTACGGGTCCCGCCGCGAACGACTTCGTGGCAAGCCCCGAGCTCAACTGTCCCGGGAGCGGCACTGTGTTGACACTGGCCTCCACCGGACTGCCCGGGAGCTCCTGTGTGATTGACGTCTTCTTCACGCCGGGAGCGCTCGGCACCCGCGCCGCCTCCTTGACGATCAACGACACGGCGGGCTCCGGCAGCTCCGTCGCGCTGAGCGGCGTCGGAGGGATCGGCTATTACCAGGTGGACGCCGCGGGCAAGGTGGCTTACTTCGGCGACGCCGCTTTCTACGGGGATCTGTCGAGCACGGCCCTCAACAAGCCCATCGTGGGGATGACCCAGACCGGTGATGACGGCGGCTACTGGCTCGTCGCCACCGACGGGGGCATCTTCAACTACGGCGACGCCGGCTTCTTCGGCTCCGCCGGGGGCATCAGGCTCAACAAGCCCATCGTGGGCATCGCGGCGACGATCGATGCCGGGGGTTACTGGCTCGTGGCCAACGACGGGGGCATCTTCTCCTACGGCGACGCCCCGTTCTACGGATCGACCGGCGCGATCAAATTGAACAAACCCATCGTCGGGATCGCACCGACGCCCGACGGCAGCGGCTATTGGCTCGTGGCGTCCGACGGCGGCATCTTCACGTACGGCGACGCCCAGTTCTACGGGTCGACCGGTGGCACCACCTTGAACAAACCCATCGTCGGCATGGCACCGACGCCCGACGGCGGTGGCTACTGGCTGGTGGCCTCCGACGGCGGCATCTTCGCCTACGGCGACGCCCAGTTCCGCGGCTCGGCCGGGTCCGTCCACCTCAACCAGCCGATCGTCTCCATGACGGCCATGCCCGATGGCACCGGGTACTGGTTCACTGCGGCCGACGGTGGCCTCTTCGATTACAACGCTCCGTTCCTGGGCTCCGGCGTGGGGCAGGGGCTCGGGACCGTCGTCGACATGACCACGGACGGCGCGCCCACGCTGCAGGCCTTCCTCAATATCCCCGCCGCACGCCACCACCTGGCGGGATCGCCCTGGGGCGGCCCACCGCCGCACGCACGACACTTCGCCGGACCCTGAGGCTGAGGCCCTGCACACGACGTCGACTCGCTAGCGCAGCACGATCGCGTCGTCGTCTACGTCGACGGTGACGGTGGCGCCGTTGAGGTACTTGCCCTCGAGCAGGGCCAGGGCGAGCGGGTCCTCGATGGCCCGCTGCAGCACACGCCGCAGCGGCCGGGCCCCGTAGTCGGGGTCGTAGCCCGCACGGGCGATCCACGCCTCGGCCTCGGGGGTCACAACGAGCGACAGGCGGCGCTCGGCCAGGCGCTCCCGGAGCCGGCCCAGCTGGATCTCTGCGATGATCGCCAGGTCGTCCTCGGTGAGCGGCTTGAAGCGCACGATCTCGTCGATGCGGTTGATGAACTCGGGCTTGAAGTAGTCCTCCGGTTCGCCCTTGAGGTTCGAGGTCATGATGAGCACGGTGTTGGTGAAGTCGACCGTGCGCCCCTGCCCGTCGGTCAGGCGCCCGTCTTCGAGGACCTGCAGCAGGATGTTGAACACATCTTGGTTGGCCTTCTCGAGCTCATCGAGCAGCACGACCGAATAGGGTCGCCGCCGCACCGCCTCGGTCAGCTGCCCGCCCTCGTCGTAACCGACGTAGCCGGGGGGTGCACCAACGAGGCGCGACACGGTGTGCCGCTCCTGGTACTCGCTCATGTCAATGCGAACCATCGCCCGCTCGTCGTCGAAGAGATACTCGGCCAGCGCCCGGGCCAGCTCCGTCTTGCCCACGCCGGTCGGCCCGAGGAAGAGGAACGACCCGATGGGCCGGTTCGGGTCGCTGAGCCCGGCCCGGCTGCGTCGAATGGCGTTGGCCACGGCGGAGACCGCCTCGTTCTGCCCGACTACGCGCTCATGGAGGGTGGACTCGAGCCGCACCAGCTTCTGCACCTCGCCCTCCATGAGCCGGGACACCGGCACGCCGGTCCAGCGGCTCACCACCTCCGCGATGTCCTCGGGGTCGACCTCCTCCTTCAAAAAGCGCGAGTCGGCCTGCAGCTTGGCCAGGTCCTCGGTGGCCGCGGCGATGCGGCGCTCGAGGTCGGGCAGCTCGCCGTAGCGGATGGCCGCGGCGCCGGCCAGGTCGGCATCACGCTCCAGGCGGGCCGCCTCCTCTTCCTTGGAGGCCTTCTCCTCCTGCAGCGCGCTGACCGCATCGAGGGAGCGCTTCTCCTGCTGCCAGTGCGCCGCCATGGAGTCGCGCTGCTCGGACATCTCGGCCAGCTCGCGCTCCAAGCGCTCGAGGCGCTCCTTGGACGCCTCGTCGGTCTCCTTCTCCAACGCCAGCTTCTCGATCTCGAGCTGGCGGATGCGCCGCGAGATCTGGTCGAGCTCGGTCGGCATGGAGTCGATCTCAATGCGCAACTTGGACGCCGCCTCGTCGATGAGGTCGATCGCCTTGTCGGGCAGGAAGCGCCCAGTGACATAGCGGTCCGACAGCACGGCCGCCGCCACCAGCGCCGCGTCCTGAATGCGGACCCTGTGGTGCGCCATGTAGCGCTCGGACAGCCCGCGCAGAATGGCGATGGTGTCCTCCACCGAGGGCTCGCCCACGAACACGGGCTGGAAGCGGCGCTCCAGCGCGGCGTCCTTCTCGATGGAGGTCCGGTACTCGTCGAGGGTGGTGGCGCCGATCAGGCGCAGCTCGCCACGGGCCAGCATCGGCTTGATCATCTGGCCGGCGTCCATGGCCCCCTCGGCCGCGCCAGCTCCGACGATCGTATGCAGCTCGTCGATGAAGGTCACGATCTCGCCCTCGGCGTCGGTGATCTCCTTGAGCACCGCCTTCAGGCGCTCCTCGAACTCGCCCCGGTACTTGGCGCCGGCCACCATCGACCCGAGGTCGAGCGCGACGACCCGCTTGCCCTTGAGGCCCTCGGGCACGTCACCCTCGATGATGCGGTTGGCCAGCCCCTCGACGATCGCCGTCTTGCCGACGCCGGGCTCCCCGATGAGCACGGGGTTGTTCTTGGTGCGGCGCGACAGCACCTGGATGACGCGCCGGATCTCCTCGTCGCGCCCGATGACCGGGTCCAACTTGCCCTCGCGCGCCGCCTCGGTGAGATCCCGCCCGTACTTGGCCAGGGCCTGGTAGGTCTGCTCGGGGTCGGGCGTCGTGACGCGGTGGTTCCCCCGCACGGCGCGCAGCGCGGTCAACAGCGCGTCCTTCGTCACGCCGATCTGATCGGCCAGCGCCAGGATGAGATGCTCGACCGAGACGTAGTCGTCACCGAGGTCGCGCCGGTTCTGGTCCGCCGCCTCGAGCACGTCGCGCGCGTCGCGCGAAAGCCCGGGCTCCGAACCACCAGCGGCGCGGGGCAGGCGGGACAGCTGCTCATGGACCCTGCCGGCGAGCACGTCGGGGTCGATCCCGACCTGTGACAGCAGCGGGCGCGTCATGGTCTCCTGCTGCTGGAGCAGTGCGTCCAGAAGGTGGGCCGGCGTCAACTCGGGGTGGTTCGACGATGCGGCATGGCCCGTCGCCGCGCTGAACGCAGCCTTCGTGTTGTTTGTCCAGCGTTCCGGGTCTATCGGCACTCGCGTGTCCCTCCCGTCATGTCGGGTCTGGGCGCGTTCTCGCCACGTGACCTCACGAACCCGAGGCCCCCGCACGGCGCCCGCCGCGGTAGAGCACCGGGGCTTGGCGCAGCGGGACCAGATCGCGACGGTACTGCCGGTGGGTGGCGGCCACGGCGTCGAGCGCCTGGGAGCGCACCTCGACCAGCTCTTCGCGCAGCCGCGAGAGCTCGGCTTCGAGCTGGAGCACTCGGCGCACTCCCTCGAGGTTCAACCCGGTTGCCGTCAACTCTTGGATGTGCCGCAGGCGCTCCAGATCGCGCTCGGAGAAACGCCGGCTCCCGCCGCTCGTGCGTGACGGATCGAGCAGGCCCTTGCGCTCGTAGATGCGCAGCGTCTGCGGGTGCATGCCGGTCAGCTCGGCCGCGACCGAGATCACGTACACGGCTTGGTTCACATCTCGGTCTGCCATCACCCCATCACCCCGTCACCTCAGGACCCGTCCACGGCGAGGCGGGGCGCCGCCTCCGTCACCGCGGCCAACGACTCGACGGCCGCCCGCTGCTCGTCGGTGAGCTCGGACGGAACCACGATCTCCACCTTGACCATCAAGTCGCCCGGCTTGGACCCGTTGCGCCCCGATCCCCCGGAAACGCCTCGGCCTCGGACGCGCAGCACCTTGCCCGACGCAGTGCCGGCGGGAACCTTGAGCGTCACCTTGCCGTCGAGGGTGGGCACGGTGATGGTCGTGCCGAGCGTGGCCTCGGGGAATGTGATCGGCACGTTGATCGTCAGGTTGCGCCCGTTCCGCCCGAACACGGGGTGGTCGGCTACTTGGACGACCACGTAGAGGTCGCCGGGTGGGGCCATGCCCTGCCCGGGCGCGCCGCGGCCCTTGACCCTGATTCGCTGGCCCCCCTCGACTCCGGGCGGGATGCGCACTTTGACAGAGCGCACTTTCTGCTCGGTGCCCGTGCCCCGGCAAACCGGGCACGGCGTGTCGAAGAGCGTGCCGCGGCCGACGCAGTCGGGGCAGACGGTGCTGAGCGAGAAGAGCCCCTGGTTGTCGTTGAGACTCCCTGTCCCGCCGCAGCGGGGGCAGGTGTGCGTCGAGGTGCCCGGCGCCGCCCCGCTCCCGCGGCAGTTCGAGCACCGCACCTCCTGGGGCACGTTCACGGAAGTGGTGACCCCGTGCACCGCGTCCTGGAAGGACAGGTGCAGCTGCGCCTCCATGTCTGCGCCTCGTTGCGGTCCGCGCTGGGTGCGTGTGCGGCCCCCACCGAAAAGACCTCCGAAGAGGTCGCTCAAGTCACCCATGTCCTCCGCGCGGAAGGTGCCGCCGCCCGGCGTGCTGAAGCCGCCGATCGGCCCGTGCCGGCGCACCTCGTCGTACTCCTTGCGCTTTTCGGGATCCCCGAGCACGTCGTAGGCCGCGCTGATCTCCTTGAAGCGTTCCTCCGAGCCCGGGTTGGCGTCGGGATGGTGCTCCTTCGCTAGCTTCCGGTAGGCGCGCGTGATCTCCTTGTCGGAGGCCGTGGACACGACGCCGAGCACCTTGTAGTAGTCCTTCTCGAACCATTCGCGCTGTGCCGCCATGGTTCAGCTCACCCCCGCACGCGGACCATGGCGGCGCGCAGCGCCTGCCCCTTCCAGCGGTATCCGGAGCGCAGCACCTCCTCCACCACGGTCTCGCCGCCCTCCCCTTCGGAGCGGGCGACGGCGTCGTGCACTGACGGGTCGAACGGAACCTCGGCCTGGTCCACCCGCTCGAGGCCCTCCTTGGAGAGGATGTCCATCAGCATGGCCCGCGAGGCGCGCAGCGCCTTGCCGCCCTCGCCGACGTCGAGCGCCTCGTTCAGATGCGCCTCGGCCAGGTCCAGCGCATCGAGCACGGGCAACAGCTTCTCCACCAAGTTCGCCGAGGCGCGGGCCGACTGCTCCTCTTGGAGCCGGGCGATCCGCTTGCGGTAATTCTCGAAGTCGGCCTGGGTGCGCTGGAGCGCGAGCAGGAACTCGTCCCGCTCGCGCGCCAGCAGTTCCCGAGGGTCGGGCTCCTTGACCGGCGTCGTGCCGGGGTCGGTCTCTGCGGCGGGGTCGGCGACGTCCTCCTCGGCGAGGAGTTCAGGGCCGCCCGCGAGCTCCTCTTCCGGAAGGTGCTCGTCCGACAGGCTCATTTCTCATCGACGATCTCTGCGTCGACAACGTCGTCGTCCGAGCCGCCCTGCTGCGGGGCACCCTCACCAGGCGCACCGTCTCCACCGACGCCGCTCCCCGTCTGGGCCGACGACGCCTGCTCGTAGAGGCGCTGGCTGAAGCTCTGGCTCACGCCGACCAGCTTCTCGGTCGCGTCCTTGATCGCCTCGAGGTTCGTCCCGGCCAGCGCGTCCTTCAGCCCCTGCAGGGCGGACTCGACGTCCTCCTTCTCGGAGCCCTCGAACTTCTCCCCCTGCTCCTTGAGCAGCTTGTCGGTCTGGTACACGAGGGTGTCCGCGGAGTTCCGCACCTCGGCCTCCTCGCGCCGCTGGCGGTCGTCCTCGGCGTGGGCCTCGGCGTCACGCACCATGCGCTCGATGTCGTCCTTGGCCAGTGAGGACTGACCGGTGATCGTCATCGACTGCTCCTTACCGGTCGCCTTGTCCTGCGCGGACACGTGGACGATGCCGTTGGCGTCGATATCGAAGGTGACCTCGATCTGGGGGATCCCCCGTGGCGCCGGGGGCAGGTCCACCAGCTGGAACTTGCCGAGCGTCTTGTTGTACATCGCCATCTCGCGCTCACCCTGGAGCACGTGGATCTCCACCGACGGCTGGTTGTCCTCGGCCGTCGTGAAGACTTCCGACCGCTTGGTCGGGATGGTCGTGTTGCGCTCAATCAGCCGGTGCATCACCTGTCCCTTGGTCTCGATACCGAGCGACAGCGGCGTGACGTCCAATAGGAGGATGTCCTTCACCTCGCCCTTGAGGACGCCGGCCTGCACGGCGGCGCCAACCGCGACCACCTCGTCGGGGTTCACACCCTTGTGCGGCTCCTTGCCCGTCAGGTTCTGCACCAGCTCCTGCACGGCCGGGATGCGCGTCGACCCGCCGACCATCACGACGTGGTCGATGTCGGACGTCTTCATGTTGGCGTCCTTGATGGCGGCCTCGAACGGTCCCACACAGGCCTGCACCAGGTCGGCAGTCAGCTCGTTGAACTTGGCGCGCGTCAACTTGAGGTCCAGGTGCTTCGGGCCCTCGGACGTCGCGGTGATGAAGGGCAGGTTGATCTGGGTGTCCTGCACCGAGGACAGTTCGATCTTCGCCTTCTCAGCGGCTTCCTTGAGGCGCTGCAGCGCCATCTTGTCCTGGGACAGGTCGACACCCTCGGTGTCCTTGAACGTCTTGACCAACCACTCGATCACCTTGTCGTCCCAGTCGTCCCCGCCCAGCTTGGTGTTGCCGGAGGTGGACTTGACCTCGAAGACGCCCTCACCGATCTCGAGCACGGAGACGTCGAACGTCCCGCCGCCCAGGTCGAAGACGAGGACGGTCTGGTCCTCGCCCTCCTTGTCGAGGCCGTAGGCCAGCGCGGCGGCGGTCGGCTCGTTGATGATGCGGAGCACCTCGAGGCCGGCGATCGACCCTGCCTCCTTGGTGGCCGTGCGCTGCGCGTCGTCGAAGTAGGCGGGCACGGTGATGACGGCCTGGCTCACGGTGTCGCCGAGGTACGCCTCTGCGTCCCTCTTCAGCTTGCCCAGGATCCGGGCCGAGATCTCCTGCGCGGTATAGGCCTTGCCGTCGATGTCGACGGTCCACGAGGTGCCCATGTGGCGCTTCACGGAGCGAATGGTCCGGTCGGGGTTGGTGATGGCCTGACGCTTGGCCACCTCGCCGACGAGCACCTCGCCGGTCTTGGAGAACCCCACCACCGACGGGGTGGTCCGACCACCTTCGGCGTTCGGGATCACGACGGGCTCACCCGCCTCCAACACACTGACCACCGAGTTGGTGGTTCCCAGGTCAATTCCTACGGCCTTGGCCATTTTCTGCAGTCCTTCCGGTTGTCTGTCCTGCCGGCGCTACCGCCGGCGTCTGTCACATCAGTCTTCGGTTGCTGCGCCCCAGTGTAGCAAAGTTGAGTGGGATGGTGTCAAGATTTCTTATGGTGGGATGCACTGCCGGTTGCCGCAGGAGCCCACGAAGTGGCGGAAGTCGACGAACCCCAGGTCAGCGGATTGTGCCGACTCCGGGAATGAGCGGGAGATCGAGCGCAGTCACCCACCCGGCGGGCAACTCGTTGACGTAGGGGACGGCATTGAGCGCCCGGAGCCCCGTCGCCATGCAACCCGCCGCCGCGGCGTCCCGTCCGGAACCGTCGGTGAACCGGAACGCGGTCTCCTGGGTGATTGAGGGCGTGCCATCGATCACCACCCGGTAGACGTCGTCCTGATGCCCACGTGGCCAGTCCGGGGCCGCTTCCGTGCCCACCCGGTTCACATGCTCCAGGCAGATCCGGGGTTCCCCGCCCACGAGCCCGTTCAGGGTGAACCGGATGGCGGCCACCGTGCCGGGCTCGATCACTCCCTTCGCCGTGGGGATGGGACGGTCGGTCACCCACTTCTCCCAGGTCGAGGTGATCCGGTCAAGCTCGACGCCGAGCGCATGCGCCATCATCGGGATCGTCCCGCCCCACGACATGGCGAGGATGTCAGTGTGCTCGAGGAGCGGCGTGAACTCGGGTGGGCGGCCGATCCCCATCTCGTCCTCGTAGTCACCCTCGTAATTGATGTAGTCGAGGATCTCGAGCGCGCGCACCTGCCGTACCTCGCTGCACAGCCCCACAAGGGTCAGTGGGAACAGGTCGTTGGCAAAGCCGGGGTCGATTCCCGTGGTGAAGCACGATGACCCTCCGGCCTCGCAGGCCTCGGTGATCGGGTCGACCCACGACGGAGGATTGAGCGTCATCGCGGGCCAGACCCAGGGGGTCATGGCGGTCGAGCAGACGTCGACACCCGCCCGGAGAAAAGTTCCGATGTCCCGGATGTTGTCGTCAGCCTGGGCTGCCGTGGGACCGTAATGCACCAGCGCGTCGGGTTTCAGGCTGATCAGGGCCTCGAGGTTGTCCGATGCCAAGAGGCCGACCGGTTCGAGGCCGCAGATCTGCCCCACGTCGCGGCCCGCTTTGTCCGGGCTCGAGACTCCGACTCCCACGAGTTCGAAGCCGGGATGGCGAATGATCTCGGGGATCACCATCTTCCCGACGAAGCCGGTGCCCCAGACGACCACGCGTTTCGCCGGGGTCACCTCGACTCCGTGGATGGGCCGAAGCGAAGGGTGACATTGGAAACAAGCGCCATACAGAAGTTCTAGCGGTTTGGCCCTGCTCTGGCCTCGCGTACGATCGCAGCCGTGCTTGATCTGGTGCTTCTCCGCCACGGCCAATCGACCTGGAACGCAGACAACCTCTTCACGGGGT
Organism: uncultured Acidimicrobiaceae bacterium; assembly: GCA_963744225.1. Lineage (GTDB taxonomy): Bacteria > Actinomycetota > Acidimicrobiia > Acidimicrobiales > RAAP-2 > Bog-473. The sequence goes on along the minus strand of CAVUSV010000004.1, from coordinate 937,909 downwards.
GGGTCGACGTCGACTTGACGCCGGCCGGCGAGGCCGAAGCCCGAGCGGCGGGCGAGCTGCTGGCCGCCGAAGAAGGCCTGGACCTCCGACTGCTGCACACCTCGGTCCTGACCAGGGCCATCCGGACGGCCGAGATCGCCCTGGCGGCGGCCGGCCGCAGTTGGCTCCCGGTCCGGCGGGACTGGCGTCTCAACGAGCGCCACTACGGGGACCTCCAAGGAAAGAACAAGGCCCAGATAAAGCAGCGGTTCGGGGAGGCCCAGCTCATGCTGTGGCGGCGCAGCTACGAGACGCCGCCGCCGCCGCTGGAGCCGGACAACCTCTACGACGTCGCGGGCGACCCCCGGTACCGCGACCTCGACCCGGACGACGTCCCGCGCACCGAGTGCCTGGCCGACGTCGTGCGGCGGGTCGTCCCCTACTGGGAATCGGACGTCGTGCCGGACCTGCGAGCCACGGCCGAAAAAGGTGGCGCCGTGCTCGTCGCCGCCCATGGGAACTCCATCCGGGCCCTGCGTAAGCACCTTGAGGGGATCCCGAATGACTCCATAGCCGATGTCGAGATACCGACCGGCATTCCCTACCGAGTCCTTCTCGACGACGGCCTAGTGGTGCGCTCGGCCGACTACCTGGGCGATCCACAACTGGCGGCGGCTGCGGCTGCGGCGGTAGCCCGCCAGGCCGACCAGCCGACGGGCTGAGCGGCTAAATCAGGATAGAGCCACCCCGAAAAGGCGGCTGGCCGGGGCGCCTCGCCGCGCCCCGGCCATACCGACCGTCTGCAGAACCCGACGCGCCTTACAAGGCTTCAGGCCCGCGTTCTCCGGTGCGCACGCGCACCACGGTGTCGACGGGGATCACCCAGACCTTGCCGTCACCGATCTTGCCGGTTGCTGCCGAGGAGACGATTGCGTCGACCACGTCGTCGACCTGACCGTCATCCACCAGCACCTCGATGCGGATCTTGGGGACGAAGTCCACCTCGTATTCCGCACCCCGATAGACCTCGGTGTGCCCTCGCTGGCGCCCGAAACCCTGGGCCTCGGTCAGGGTCATGCCCTGCACACCGAGGTTCTTGAGGGTCTCCTTGACATCGTCGAGCTTGAACGGCTTGAGGACTGCCACGATCAGCTTCATTTGTTGAGCTCCTTTCGTCCTGTCTGTCTCGGGCCTAGGAACCGCCACCTGGTGGTGGTGATATCGGTTCGGGTTCGTCCGAACCGCCCCTGTCGAGACCGGCCATGGCAAAGGCGCCGTCGCTGCGAGTGGCGAACTCGTCCTCGGGGAACGCCTCTTCGCCGTGGATGGCGAGGTCGCCGACTTCGAGGACGTCGTCCTTGTAGCGGGCACCCCTCAGGACCAGGCCGATCAGCTTCATCAGGATGAACGTGATCAGTGCGGACCAGATGATGACGAAGATCGCCGCTCGGAACTGTTCCCACAGCTGGTGCGCCGAGCCCGTGTACATGAGACCGTTGACCGATGTGATCACGCAGTGCGCCGTGCCCGTGGCGTAGGTCGTCGGGCCGGTAGCCACGACCTGTCCGGCGGCATCGAGGTGGCCACAGCCGTACTGAATCATGTTCGGGTCACCGAAGATGCCCAGCAGCATGCCGCCCATGAAGCCGGCCATTCCGTGGGTGTAGACGACACCCAGCGCGTCGTCGACCTTCGAGAACGGCCGCACCTTGGACAAGTAGTTCCAGGCCACCCAGACGAAGGCCGAGCAGATGGCGCCGATGTAAATGGCTCCCCTGCCGTTGACCCAGCCTGCGCACGGCGTGATGCCGACCAGGCCGCAGATCATGCCGTTGACACCGCCCAGGAAGGTGGGCTTTCGCTCCTTCGTGAACCAGGCGTCCATGATCAGCCACACGACGACGCCGGTCGCGGTGGCGATGTTCGTATTGATGACGGCCGCCGCCGCGCTGGCACCCGCGTAGTAGGGGTCCCCGCCGTTGAAGCCGTTCCAGCCCAGCCACAGGATGCCCGCTCCGACCCCCGCCATGACCAGGTTGTTGGGCAAGGCGTGCTGTCTATCTCGCAGCAGCCGCGGCCCGAGGACCCATGCGGCGACGAAGCCGGATACGCCGGCGGACATGTGGATGACGTACCCACCCGAGAAGTCCAGCGCCCCCTCCTGGGCGAAGTAACCGCCGCCCCAGAGCAGGAACGCGTCGATGGCATACACGAACGTCGACCACAGCGGCACCAGCAGGCACCAGGCGAAGAACTTGATGCGCCCGAGCACGCTCCCCAGGAACAGCAGGGGCGTGATCGCCGCGAACACGAACTGGAAGTACGCCAGGCTCGAGGTCGGGAAGTGGAAGGGGATGAGGGTGTTGGCGGCCGACATCGCCTGGCCCTGTTCACCCACGCTGTCGGTGATGCCACCGGGTTTACCCACGAAGTTCTCGAAGAAGTGTTGCCACGTCCCCGTTGTCCCGGCGTTCTGGGTCTGCGTCACCACTCCGCCCACGACGCGCACACCACCGCCGACTGAGGTCGCGCCGAATCCCATCTTGTAGGACCAGAGCACCCAGGCGATGAGCACGAGTGAGAAGCCGGCGAACATCATGGCCATCACGTTGACCGCCCACTTCTTTGGCACGATCGACGCGTAGAGCACGGCCAGGCCGGGGAGGCTCATCAAACCGACGAACGTCGCGGCGGTGATCTGCCACGTGTTGTCGGCTGGATTCAGCCAACTCGGATAAGGAACGGGAACGATCGCTCCCATGAGGTGGATCACTACGCCTCTCCTAACTGTCGTTGCGCCCTGACGAGCCGCCCTGTGACTCCGACGTCACAGATCGTTGGGTACGCAAGCCATTTCGTACGGTTCTCCCCGTCGGAGCAACAATGCAACCAAGGAGTTTCGGCATGGTCACCGCTGTGTTTCGGGCTTGTTAATCCACAACCCCCGGCGCAGCGAAGCCGGTGGTGGACGGCGCAGGGCTCCCCACCCGCCCACGTTCTGAGCTACCCGCCACCACTACGATCTCCCGATCTTGAGCGCAGACGAGCATCCGGCCACGGACCCGAGGCACGACGCGACGGGCGCAGACCTGTCAGCCCAAGCCGCGCCCGAGCCTGGTTCGGCACCGGACGCCGAGGCGCGGGTCGCCCCACTGCGCGGCGCCACGGTACAGATCGACCGTCGTCGTCTCACCCGGGTGCTCGTCGCCATCGTGGTCGCTACTCTGGCCGTGCTCGTCGTGGTGTTCACGTTCGTCGGCATCAACAAGAACCACCAAATCGACGAGCTCCACAACCAGGGCGTGGCGGTGAACGTCACCATCACGAGCTGTCAGGGGCTCCTCGGGGGCAGCGGCAGCAACGGCGCTGGGTACGCATGCCGAGGCACCTACAGCCTCGACGGCCGCCGCTACAACGAGCAGCTGCCGGGCACCTCGCTCCACGCCCCGGGAACCGTCATCCATGCCATCGCGGTGCCGGAGGATCCGGCACTGGTCTCACCCGTTTCGGTCGTCCACGATGAGCACTCGTCGGCGACGGTCTTCGTCCTCCCCGCCGTCCTGCTCGTCCTTCTGGTCGCCGTCCTGGTCATCGTGCTGCTGCGGCGACGCGGGAAGGCGGGGGGCGCTGACGCCCCGAGCTGATCAGCCGCTCGCCACCGCAGCCACCGACCCTCGCCAGCCGCAGACTCAGGCTCGCAGAGTTGTCAGGTGGGTGGCGTGTAGCGCTTGTTCGAACGCGGCCGTGACCCGTTCGTGGGCCGCGGGCGGCCGCTGTTCGGCGGGGACGATCCGCCGCCTTCCGCACGCTTGAGGGCTTGTTGCAGGCGATAGGCACGGACGAGATACCAGGCGCCCGCCAGGACAAAGGGAAAGCCGAATCCCCAGGCTTTGAGGTTGAAGACCGCCAGACCGAAGAGCGCGAGGGTGATGCCCTGGAAAAGCCGCTTACGCACGAGCGACGTCACGAGGATGAGGACCGACAGGGCGAGCAGCATGTAGGTGAGCTCGCTGTACAACGTCGTGCTGAGGTGGTGGGTCTTGGCGTAGTTGACCGATGCCCCGCCAACGAGCAGCGCGATCAGCGCGGCCAGCGGGGCCGCCACGAGCCCGATGGTCCTCTCCTTGTCGTCGGAGCGCGCGATGGCGTACTCGAGTTCCTCGACCGACCGTTGGTCGGCGGCGATCGAGCGGTCGGGCTCGGTCCCGGGCTGCACAATCGTGTACTTGAAGCGCTCCCAGCGGCTCATCGGGGGAGCCTCATCGCCACCGGAGCTGCCGGGGTTTGGACTTGAGGGCATCGAGGAAGGCTATCGCTCTCCCGATCGGGTCTCTTTTCGCAGGTGGCCGTTGCCCCGGACGACGCTCGGACGGGCAGTCGGTGGGGTCACTAACGTGACTGCGCGGGTCCCAGCGACCGACCGATCGTAAGGAGGGCGGATGAAGCTCGTGGTAGCCGTCGTCAAGCCGTTCAAGCTTGATGACGTGAAGAACGTCCTCAAGAACATGGGGGTCCAGGGCATGACCCTCACCGAGGCACAAGGCTTCGGCCGCCAGAAGGGCCACACCGAGAACTACCGGGGAGCCGAGTACCAGGTCGACTTCGTGCCGAAGCTGCGCGTGGAGGTGCTGGTTGAGGACGACCGGGCCGAGGCCGTCGTCGACGCGATCGTGTCCTCGGCGGTGACCGGAAAGATCGGCGACGGAAAGGTGTGGGTGGTGCCGGCCGAGACCGTCGTCCGCGTGCGCACGGGTGAGCGTGGGGCCGACGCCGTCTGAGCCACGAGTCCGCCCGCGAGAAGTGGACGGATCCCTCAGAACGGGCGTGACCAACGGCGCGTCGCGAGGGGTCGGGGGCTACTGTTTCGGGCCATGAGCCCCGCTGACCTCGACCTCTCGAAGATCTGGCTGTTCTCCACCTCATCGGCCAAGGACCTGCGGACCATCCGGAGGGCTCTGGAGGAAGTGACCGTGCCGCCCGGCCGGGTGCTGTGCGAACAGGGGACGGTGGGGCGGGAGTTCTTCCTCATCGTCAAGGGCCAGGCTGCCGTCCGGCGCAACAACCGCAAGATGGCGACACTCGGGCCGGGCCAGTACTTCGGCGAAATGGCGCTGCTCGACCGCCGGCCGCGCTCGGCCACCGTCACCTCTGAGACCGACATGACACTGCTCGTGCTCGGGCAGCGTCAGTTCAACGGCGTGCTCGACGCCGTGCCCGCCCTCTCGCGCAAGATGCTGGCGGCCATGGCCACCCGCCTGCGCGAGGCGGACGAGCGGGCGATGGCCGCCATCTGAGCAACCCGTCCCAGGCACGGCACGGGCCGATATGACCCCCTGACCTGGGATTCGCCGCGGGTGCATCCGCGCTCGCGCCAGGACGCGCTGCGAGACTTTCTGTGTCCGTTTCCTCGCCAGGACACAGGAGGTCACCATCATGGACCTGGACCCAAGAAAGCTCGCGGCGGAATTCTTCGGCACGCTGGTGCTGGTCGTCATCGCCGTCGGAGTCGCTACTGAGTCGTTCGGATTCAAGCTCTTCGGGCTCAGCTACTCGGCCGGCGTGGCGGCGACCGCCCTCGCGTTCGGCCTCGTATTGGCGGCGCTCGCCTACGCCATCGGCCCAATCTCCGGCGCGCACGTGAACCCGGCCGTGACACTTGGTTTCATCGCCACCGGACGCATGAAGCTCGTCGAGGGTGTGGGGTACATCGTGGCGCAAGTGGCCGGCGCCATCGCTGGCGCCTACCTCCTCTACGCCATGATGGACACGTCGCCCTTCTACTCGAAGAGCGTGGTCGGTCTGGGTGCCGACGGCTATGGATCCGCCTCTCACCTGCGCGTCAGTCAGGGTGGCGCATTCCTCATCGAGGTGGTCCTCACCGCCGTCTTCGTCATGGTCGTGCTCTTCGCCACCCACAAGGCCGCCATTCAGGGTGCGGTCGGCGTGGCCATCGGTTTCGGCCTGGTGGTGGTCCACCTGATCGGCATCCCGCTCACCGGCACCTCGGTCAACCCCGCCCGTTCGCTTGGTCCGGCCCTCGTCGTCGGTGGCACCGCGCTCAGCCAGGTCTGGCTGTTCCTGGTCGCCCCCTTGGTGGGCGGGCTCGTGGCCGCGATCCTGCACTGGTTGCTGGCCGACAACTCCCAGGACGCGACGGTTGACGTCACGGTGGTCACTGTCGACACCTAGCCCGCTACCGTCAGACCATGGATCTGACCGAGGCACTCGACTTCATACGGGACCGCAAGCAGGGGGTCCTGACCACCATTCGCTCCAACGGGCGACCACAGCTGTCCAACATCTTGTACCTGCTGGGCGACGACGGGGTCGTGCGGATCTCGGTGACCGACGACCGGGCCAAGACGAAGAACCTGCGGCGCGACCCGCGCGCCTCGCTCTACGTCCTGGGCGACAACTTCTGGCAGTACGTCGTGGTCGAGGCGCAGGCCGAGCTCATGCCAGTAGCGGCCGACCCGAACGACGCCACTGTCGAGGCGCTCGTCGCCTACTACCGCGAGGCGATGGGCGAGCACCCGGACTGGGATGAGTACCGAGCGTCGATGGTCAACGACAAGCGACTGATCGTCATGCTGCGTCCCGAACGCGCCTACGGGATCGTCCCGGGCTAACGACCCGACAGCCCCGGGACCCTCGACTTGCTCAGGCCGGCGTCTCCGCCGGGGTGGGCGCTGAAGCGGGCGCCGATCCCCCGTTGAGCGACTCCTCGACGAGCTGGGACAGGTCGAGCACGCGCACGTCGTCCTGCTTGTCGAACGCCCGTACCGCGTCGTCGAGCATGATCATGCAGTAGGGACACGCCGTCGACACGACGTCGGCTCCCGTACCCAGAGCCTCTTCGGTGCGCTCCATATTGACCCGTTTGCCGATGTTCTCCTCCAGCCACATGCGGGCGCCGCCGGCGCCACAGCAGAAGCCGCGCTCCTTGCAGCGGCGCATCTCGATCTGCTCAACGCCGGGAATCGCGCTGAGCACGGCGCGGGGCTCGTCGAAGACGCGGTTGTGGCGGCCGAGGTAGCACGGGTCGTGGTAGGTCACCTTGCCCGTGTACCCAGACCCGGGTACGAGCTTGCCCGCCTTGACAAGGTGCTCGAGCAGCTCGGAATGGTGGATGACCTCGTAATTGCCACCGAGGGCCGGATACTCGTTCTTGATCGTGTTGAAGCAGTGCGGGCAGCTGGCGATGATCTTCTTGGCGCCCACCTCGTCGAGGGTGGCGATGTTCATCTTGGTCTGCTCCTGGTAGAGGTACTCGTTGCCCAGCCGCCGCACGGGGTCACCCGTGCAGGACTCCTTGGGGCCGAGGATGGCGAAGGTGACGCCGGCCCGGTGGAGCATGCGCGCCGTGGCCTGCACGCCCTTGCGCGCCCGCTCGTCGAGAGCGCCGGCGCACCCGACCCAGTACAGGTACTCGATGTCGTCGGGGATCGTGCCGGTGATGACCGGGATCTCGAAGTCGAGGCTCTGTGTCCATTCGGTGCGCTTGTTCTGGCCGAGGCCCCAGGGGTCACCCTGGTTCTCGACGTTACGCAGCATGAGCCCGGCCTCCGACGGGAACTCGGACTCCATCAGCACCTGGTAGCGCCGCATGTCGACGATGGCATCGATGTGCTCGATGTCGACCGGGCACTCCTCCACGCAGGCGCCGCAGGTGGTGCAGGCCCACAGCACGTCGGGATCGATCACGTTGGGCACCAGCGCGGTCTGTTCCCCCTCGCCGCCGAGTAGTGGAGTCGCGGAGGCGAACATGTTGTCGCGCAGGTTCATGATGAGCAGCTTGGGCGAGAGCGGCTTCTCCGTGTTCCAGGCGGGGCAGGCGGACTGGCAGCGTCCGCACTCGGTGCAGGTGGCGAAGTCGAGCATCTGCTTCCAACTGAAGTGGCCGACTTCGCCCACGCCGAACACGGTGTCCTCGTCGACGTTCTCCATGTCCATGTCGGGCGTGCTGTACAGCGCCCCCAATGCCCTCGGGCGCCGGGAGAAGGCCACGTTGATGGGGGCGAAGAAGATGTGTAAGTGCTTGGAGTAGGCCACGAAGACGATGAAGCCCGAGATGATGGCCACGTTGAGGATGAGGAAGACCGTCGCCAACACCGAGTTGACCCCCGAGCCCAGCGGGGCGAGCAAGTTGGCCAGCCCGTGCGAGGCGAAGGGCCCCCAGCTGGTCCCGAAGGGGAACTGGTTCTGGCCTGTCTTCGGATCGACGATGGCGTTGATCTGGGCCGCACGGTAGAAGAGCAGCGTGATGATGACGCCGGCGATCATGAGCAGGACGAGCCAGGCCGCGCCGGTGTGCGAACCGTAGAAGCGGGACTTTCGTTCGAGCCGCTGCGGCGCGTTCTTCAGACGGATGATCGCGAAGACGATCAGGGCGACCAAAACGGCGCAGGCGAAGAAGTCCTCGATCGCTCCGACCCAATTCCACGTCCCGATGAGTGGAAAGTGGAAGGTCTTCTGGAAGAGCGCCCCGTAGGCCTCCACGATCGTGAGGAGCAGGATCGTGAAGCCCCACATGGTGAAGAAGTGGGCCAGGCCCGGAACCGTCCACTGAAGCAGCTTGCGCTGGCCGGCGACCTCCGAAACCTCCGCCTCGGCCTTTGGCACGACGCTGCCTCGGGTCCGGTTGGGGTCCTTCTTCCCCGAGCGGATGAGCTTGGACAGCCAGTGGAACCGGAACCCGGCGATCCCGAAGCCGATGACGGTGATGCCAAGGCCCAAGATGATCCTGATCGGCACGAATGCTCCTCGTCTCTGGTTACTGCTTAGTCACTTCGAACAGGGCGGGCGGCGGAAGTGCGAGCGCCACCTGGGATTCAATGCGGCCCAGAGGATAGTGGCGCCGCCACTCAGGGGCGTAGTTGAGATTCCGGCTGCTGGGCCCCTGGTGCGGGCACCGCCGGTTGGATGCCTGTGGCGAGCCGCCTCGAAACCTGGCGCTGACCGGTCCCGGAGGACCTCATCGGCGATCGCCAAGGTCGTCCCCGAGCGGCTGTGCCATTCCGTGCAACAAGCCCGGCGTGCCACTTTCGTGCAACACGGTCCCCATTTCGCGGCCGTTCTGGCGGTTCTCGGCCACTGGGAATTCGCGTTTACCCAGCGTGTAGATTTGCGGAGTTCTCGCGGGCGTAGTTCAGAGGCAGAACATCAGCTTCCCAAGCTGAGAACGCGAGTTCGATTCTCGTCGCCCGCTCTCGACAGACATGCAGGCCGTATGTGCTGGTCCGGCATGTGGGCGACACGTTGGCTCCGGTAGCTACACGACCCATCCGCCCCTTCCTGACCCGGTGCTTCTTCACTGAGGACGTTGCCGTTCACATTGAGGAAGGCGCATCGTGCTGCGTACAGAGGCCTTCAAGAGGGCGTCGCCCGCTGTGGATCCGGGCCCGCACGGTCGCCCTCGGTACGATGCCGACGTGGATGCCCACGAGGGCGACGGCCGCGGCGATCGCCGCCGGCCCGGGTGCCGCACAGGGACAACTCGTCCGGTCACCTGGTCCCTACTGGTCTTCGTCACCTCGCTGGCGGTATGCACGCCGATCCTCACCCTCGACCGGCCCGCCGGCGCGAGCGCCGAGCGCGGCGACCTCGGCCACACTGCCGGGGCCCGACCCGGCGTACCGCTGCAGCTTCAACCTCAACACGGACGCCTTCACCGGCGCCGACGGAACCGCGTCGGCCATCGGGTGGCTCGCTGACCACAACAGCGTCGTCACCTGCCTCGGCGGGACCTTCTTGGTGCAGGACGGTCCCGGGGATCTGTTCCAAAACGAGGGCTTCGGCATCTACCGGGGGCAGCGCATGACCTGGGGGGACGTCGGCGGCTACCTGCCCGCCCAGGTGACGTCGTTCCACGATCAGGGCGCCTCCATCTCGATCACCGAATTCGCCGACAGGATCGTGGTGGGTGCGAACCCCTTTGTCGCGGTCTACAGCCGCGTCCACATCGCCAACCCGACCGCCCACACGGTCACGGCCAACCCAGAGGCATCGCCCTCTCTGATCCCGCTCGACGCGGTACCTGTCAGGGTGCCGCCGCACCACGCCGTCGACCACGACTTCGTCGTGCTCTCCGATCGATTCGGCAGTGCGTCCGCCTGGCCCAGCGCCCAGACCCTCGCCGCCGCCGGTGGCTTCGACCAGCACTTCGCGCACATGCGTGCCTTCTGGAACGCCCAGCTCGCCGCCATCGCCCAGATCAGTGTGCCGAACACCACACTGGTCAACGCCTACAAGAGCGGCTTCATCACCACCCAGATCACGCGGAGCGGTGCGGCCCTCGATACCGGCGTGAACGGCTATGAGAGCGAGTTCAGCCATGACGTGATCGGGATCCTCACCAATCTCTTCACCCAGGGCTACTACACGGACGCCCACGCGCTGCTGACCGAGGCCCGGAACGTCGTGGGGTCACAGGGTCAATATGTGGACGGTCTCTGGACCTACGCGGTGCCGTGGGCGGTCTACCTGTTGAAGACTGGCGACCGCGCATTCGTCGCCCAGAACTTCGCATCCGAGGGTCCCTCCGGTGCGGGCCAGCCGAGCATCGAGGATGCCGCCCACACCATTGCGGCGGACCGCACGGGACCGATGGGCACGATGGAGGCCACGAACGACATCGACACCCAGGGGTCGTGGACCACCGACGACTACGAGTCCCTCCTCGGGCTCGCTGCCTACGGCTACGTCGCCACCGCCATCGGGAATACGGCGGAGGCGGCCTGGGCCACGGCGGAGTACCGCAGCCTCCTCGCCGCCACGAACTCCGTACTCGGGCAGACGATCAGTCGTGACGGCCTCGCCTACCTGCCCTGCTCGCTCCTTCAGCCCAACACGGCCAACCGCTGCAATAACCCGCAGGACGCCAACTGGACCTCGCCGTTCGCGTTCGGAAGCTGGGCCTGGGAGGGCTACCTCCTCGGGGCCCCGCTTAGCGGGCCAGGGCTCTCGCTGATCGACGCCACCTATTCCTACGGCTTCGGGCGCCTGCGCCGGATTCTCCCGCCCGATACCACCGGTGGTTTCCCGACCGACTACTTCTACTCGAGCGGGTACAACGCAGCGAACGGCGCGGCCGGCCTCGCCAGCAGGGACCACCGGGACCAGGGGATCCGGGACTACACCTTCATGCTGACCAACAGCCAGAGCGGACCCTTCTCGTGGTGGGAGAGCTCCGGCGCCCCGGACCCCCGCTCGCCCTGGGTGGGCCGTCACCCTTCCGCCGGACAGGGTTCGTCGCCCCACGCCTGGGGCATGGCCGGCGCGAACAAGGTCCTGCTCGACTCCCTGGTGGCGCAGAAGGCGGGGGGAGCCTTGATCGTGGGTCGCGGGGTCCCGCCGGCGTGGCTGCGCAATGGCGCGCCGATCTCGGTCACCAACTTCCCCACCACCGCGGGACGACGCGCCGGACTGACGATCACCTCTAGTGGAAAGTCGGTGGCCCTGTCACTCTTCGGCGCAGCGCCCACAGGACCCGTCCTCTTCCAGCTCCCATCCTTCATACGCAATATCGCGGCGGCATCCTCCGGCACCGTCGATCAGGCAACCGGCACTGTCACCCTGAAGCCGACTGTCAGGCATGCAACGGTCACGTTGCGAGAGGGCCCATGACCGTCGAGAGACGCCGCGAGGGTTCCACGCCCGGAAGGGCCGTTGACTATTACGAATTACGTACTAGTCTGGCTATCAACAAGGAGTTCATCCAAGTTGGCACCGAAACGTCTCGGACGAACACAAGACCCGACGATCCTGGTCCTCACGAGTCTGACCGGTGGTCCGAAACACGGCTATGCGCTTATCCAGGACATTGATGCGATGAGTGGGGTCAAGATGGGACCAGGGACCCTGTACGGCGTTCTCGCCCGACTCGAAGATGAAGGTTTCGTCGAGGCGCTCGCGAGCGAAGATCGTCGTCGTCCGTATCGGCTGACTGCTCTCGGTGCCGCGACCCTCCGTGACCGCCTCGAAACGCTGTCGACGGTGGTCCGCATCGGGTTGGGCAGGCTGGGGGCCTGAGACGATGCGAAAGGACGCCGCATTAAGCATTGCATTACGGCTGTATCCCAAATGGTGGCGGGATCGCTATCTCGACGAGGCGCAAGTCGTCACAAACGACTTGGTCGCAACCGGTCGGTCGCGCTGGCGAATCGCCACGAACCTGGCCTTTGGCGCCATGCGGGCCCGTCTCAGTGCTGCCGGCATGCCGCTCGAGTACGACCTATGGGCGGCTCGGACGCGCGCGGCGATCGTTCTGGCCACCGCGCCGGCCCTGGTGGTCGTACCCCTGATGCTCACCATCAGACAGGTGCCGGCCATGCCCTCTGGTCCGTACGCCGGAACGAGTGATCTCGCTTCGCTCCTCTACCTGGCCCTGATCCTGGCCTTCTTCGGGCTGGGGAGCACGATGATCTGGGGCTACTTCTCCCTGTCCGCAGGAGTTGTCGAGAGGAAGGGGAATGGCCGACTCCTGCGCTCCCTCGCTCGGGCACCTCGATATCTCATCCTCGCCGCACTCGTACTCTTTATCGTCTCGGTAGTTATCGGACCTCATCACTACGTCCTCCACGGCGTGACAGGGGGTCCGATCGATGGACACCCGCTTGGCGCTCAGGTCCTGCGAGACCTGGCCGCGACAATGATCGCCCTCTGCGTGTTGACCTCTGCGGTGCTGATTGCGCTCGTAGTTCGTCATGGTGATATGTCGGTTTCACGCCTGCTTTCCGGCAAAGGGTTCGCCATAACGATCGCCGGGTGGCTGTGGGCAATGACCGCGGCCGCGTTTGCGCTTGCAACCGTCTATTCAGCCCAGGTCAGCATGATCGGGCATATCGCTGTCACCAGCACGGCCTTGGGTCATTCCCTGTTCCTGTTCGCGGGCGTCCTCCTGGTGCTTGCTTTCGTATCGACAACTGGATCAGCACTCGCCGCACACTCCTCGCGGGTCACAACTCACCTTCCGCGTAATCACTACGAGAATGCCGAGCCCTAACTCGAAGCCCGACTGCCCGCGGCTGTTCCAATTAGCTCTCAACGTCGACCGGGGTATGACGCCAAACCAGACGACTCAGGCTTCGTGCAACACAGAGGGCCGCGCTCTCAGCTACCCACGCTGAGAGCGCCCAAGCGAACCGTTTCCGCTCCGACGCCAAACTGCATGCTGCAATGGACCTCCGATTTCGGCCGGGTCACTGGCTCGGAGGAGGCCACCGGTGGCTGCAACGATCGCACGGGTGTGAAAACCCATTGACGGAAGCCTCCCTCTCGGGTAGTATACTTAGTATGCTACGTCGAAATCAAGACACATGAGCATCCGTCATGCATTGTTGGCCCTGCTCAGCGAGGGGCCGAAGTACGGGCTGCAGCTGCGCCAGGAATTCGAAGCCAAGACGGGCGAGGTCTGGCCGCTCAACGTCGGGCAGGTGTACACGACCCTCCAACGCCTCGAGCGTGACGGTTTGGTCGAGTCCGAGGACGCTGCCGACGAAGGTCCACAGAAGGGCTTCCACATCACCGAGGAGGGCGCCGCCGAGTTGGACCAGTGGCTGCGCACGCCGCCCGACTTCTCTTCGCCGCCCCGGGACGAGCTGGTCATCAAGGTGCTCGTCGCACTCGAGCTCCCCGGGGTGGACGTGCACGAGGTGGTGCAGGTGCACCGCCGCTACCTGGTCGAGCTGATGCAGCAGTGGACTCGCCTGAAGGAGGACGAGTCTCGCCTCGATCTCAACTTCGCCCTGGTCGTCGACGCCGAGCTCTTCCGGCTCGATTCACAGATCAGGTGGTTGGACACGGCTGACGGCCGTTTGAAGCGAGCAGCTGCGGGCGTGGACGCGCCCGCCCCGCAGTCGTTCCCCCTCCCCAAGGCCCGGCGCAGGGTAGGAGCCCCTCAATGAGCTACCTCGAACTCCGTGACGTCTCCAAGGTCTACGGCGAAGGCGCCGCCGAGGTACACGCCCTCCGGCGCATCGATCTTTCGGTCGACGCCGGGTCGCTCGTCGCGGTCATGGGCGCCAGCGGCTCGGGCAAGAGCACGCTGTTGACCATCGCCGGCAGTCTCGAGGACCCCACCAGCGGTGAGGTCTATGTCGGCGGCCAGTCGCTGTCCTCGCTGTCGCGCAACGGCAAGGCGCGGCTGCGCCGCCAGTCCATCGGCTACGTCTTCCAGGACTACAACCTGCTGGCCGGGCTCAGCGCTGTGGAGAACGTGTCGTTGCCGCTAGAGCTCGACGGCATCTCGGCGCGCAAAGCGCAGGCGACGGCACTCGAGTCACTCGACGACTTCGGGCTGACGGACCGGGCCTCGCACTACCCCGACCAGATGTCGGGGGGTGAGCGCCAGCGGGTCGCCATCGCCCGGGCCGTGGTCGGGGGCCGCAGGCTGCTCCTGGCCGACGAGCCTTCTGGCGCGCTCGACTCCACCAACGCCGAGACGGTGATGCGCCTGATCCTTGCCGCCTGCCACCGCGGCCTGGCCGCCGTCGTGGTGACTCACGACGCGCAGCTCGCCTCGTGGGCCGACCGCGTAGTCTTCTTGCGCGACGGCCGCGTCGTCGACCAGACGCTGCCGCTCGAGAGCCCCGAAAAGTTCCTCGCCGAAGCGCCGCACCGATGAGCGTCGGCGTCCTCGAACGTCCCGTCACCCAGTCGGGTCCTGAACCGACCAGCGGTGGTGTTGCGGCCCGCCGGGCCATGGTCCGCTGGTCCTGGCGCCTCTTCAAGCGCGAGTGGCGCCAGCAGTTCCTGATCCTGCTGCTCATCGTGGTGGCGGTGGCCGCCGTCGTCGTCGGCTCGGCCGTCGCGGTCAACACGCCGCCGCCGGCCAACGCGGGGTTCGGCACGGCGCACGACCTGGCCACGTTCAGCCTGTCTACCTCGGCGGGCAGTCCGGCCAAATCGGGAAGCCAGAGCCTGGCCTATGCCGAGGCGCACATCGCGGCGCTGCAGCAGCACTTCGGGCCGGTGCAGGTGATCGCGAACGAGACCTTCACCGTCCCCGGTTCCAACCAGACGTACCAGCTCCGCTCACAGGACCCGCACGGCCCCTTCGCCGGGCCGATGCTGCAGTTGCTCTCGGGGCACTACCCGACCGGGCCGGACCAGATTGCGCTCACGCCCGGCTTGGCGTCCGAGCTCAACCTGCACGTCGGTGACACGTGGCCCCAGGGCGGCAAGACCGTGGTCGGGATGGTGCAGAACCCCCAGAGCCTGCTCGACGAGTTCGCCCTGGTTCCCCCGGGACAGGTGACCCATCCGAGCCAGGTGAGCGCACTCTTCAACGCACCCCCAGGCGCCTTGACGGGCTCCCTCGCGGACAGCGTGACGATGTCGGGCTCCGTGAACAACAACACGTTCGGGCCCGAGACCATCGTGCTGGCGTTGGCCACTGTCGGCATGCTGCTGATCGCGCTCGTGTCCATCGGCGGGTTCACCGTGTTGGCGCAGCGCCGCATGCGAGCCCTTGGCATGGTCGAGTCCATGGGGGCGACCGACCGCAACGTCCGCCTCGTCCTCGAGGCCAACGGTGTCATCGTGGGAATCGTCGGGGCCGTGCTGGGCTTCGCGGTGGGCCTGGTGGCGTGGTTCGCCTACCGGCCCACCAACGAGCAGAGCGCGCACCACCTCATCTCGATGTTCGCCCTGCCGTGGAACGTGATCGCTCCGGCGATGGTGCTGGCGGTGGTCGCGACCTTCTTCGCCGCGAGCTACCCCGCCCGCGCCATCACCCGCGTCCCGGTCGTCAGCGCTCTGGCCGGGCGCCCAGCGCCGCCACGCCAGATCCGCCGTTCGTTTGTGCCCGGCGTGGTGGCCCTGGTCATCGGGTTCGTCTTCTTCTCCCTCTCGGGCGCCAGTCATCACGGCGGCGGCGTGAAGTGGCTGATCCCCGGGTTCGTCGCGCTGATCGCGGGGATCATCTTGGTATCACCGTTCTTCCTCGCCCTGCTGGCCCGGGTCGGCGCCAAGGCACCCGTCGCGATCCGCCTGCCGCTGAGGGACATGGCGCGCTACCGGGCCCGCTCGGGCTCCGCCC
This sequence comes from uncultured Acidimicrobiaceae bacterium, assembly GCA_963744225.1. GTDB lineage: Bacteria > Actinomycetota > Acidimicrobiia > Acidimicrobiales > RAAP-2 > Bog-473. Next base: position 921,891 of record CAVUSV010000004.1, on the reverse strand, counting down.
TCTCGGCCATCAGCCTCGGCGTCATGATCGCTGTGATCGTCTGCGCCGTCGCCGTCGCCCGCTACTCCAGCGTCTTTGACTACGTCGGCCCGAACATGGCGGCCAACGCGATGAACGTGTACAGCGCGGAGAGCGGCCCAACCTTCGGACCGAACGGGCAGACACAGCAGTCGGGGCCGACGCCGAGCCTCGCCTCGCAAGAGGCCACCGTCCACGCCATCGCCTCTGCGGTCGGCGCCACCTCCGTCGTGGGACTGGAGAATGCCGCGGCGAACATGCAGAGCCCCAGTGCGTCCGGCCGGCAATGGAACGGCCCGGTCTACGTGGCGACGCCGTCGCTGCTGCGGGCCTACGGCATCAACCCGTCGTCCATCCCTTCCAACGTGGACGTCCTGAGCTCGAGGCCCGGGCTGGTCGGTTCCGGCGTGCAGCTCACCTACGGCAGCGGCAACGGCCCCGGCCCCGGCAAAGGCCCCGTCAACGGTCCCCAGTTCCTGGGAGCCGGCGGGAACAACTCGTGCAGCCCGGGCTCGTGCGTCGCCCATCCCGTGATCCAAGAGGAGAGCCAGCTACCCACGGGAACCTCGGCGGCGAACACGCTGATCACCGAGAGTGCGCTCCGGCGGCTGCACATCGCGGACCAGAACAGCCTCGGCGGTTGGGTCCTACAGGCCAACGCGCCGATCACTTCGGCCCAGATCACCAACGCCCAATCGCTGGCCGCGAGCAACCAGCTGAGCATCGAGTCGAAGAACAACCAGCCGACGTCGGCCGAGATCGTGAACTGGGCCACCGTGTTCGGCATCGCACTCGCCCTCGGCATCCTGGCCATGAGCGTGGGCCTCATCCGGAGCGAGACGGCGAGCGAGCTGCGCACGCTGACGGCCGCCGGTGCGAGCTCACGCACCCGGCGCAGCCTGACGGCGGTCACCGCCGGCGGCCTGGCGTTTCTCGGTGCGCTGCTCGGCACGATCGCCGCGTACGTCGCCGTGGCCGGGTTCTTCCAGTCGAACCAGCTGGAGGGTGGCCTGTCCGACCTCGTCCATCACATCCCGTGGAGCAACCTGATCCTCATCGTGATCGCCATGCCGGTCGCCGCCACCCTCATCGGGTGGGTGCTGGCCGGGCGCGAGCCCAGGGGGATCGCCGCCCGTCCGATGGAGTAATTGGCCCTGACCATCCGCAACGATCCTGGCTCAGTGACGACAAAGATCCTCTCGCCCTCAGCCAAGACAGCACCTCCCGCTCACAGGGCCGCTCGCACGCCGGCCAATCGGGTGCTGTGGTCCTAGCACGCCCGACTTCGGGCTCCAAGGATTTCCAAGTGGGGAACGAAGAGCTCTCGGCGTGGCCTCCGTGGCCGGCCGGCTGCGTGGTACAGGATGGGTCTTGTGAAACAGGATGGGGAGAGTGGGTTCAGCCAGCACTGGTAACAGCAAAGACACGGGTCTTGTTGACGGGGTCCAACGGTTCTCTGGTCAGGTGGCGATCGTCACCGGTTCGACGGCTGATCCAAGCATCGGAAGGTCGTGCGCCGTCCGCCTCGCGGGAGAGGGCGCCTCAGTCGTCATCAACGGCCGCGATGAGGATCGGCTGAAGTCGACGGAGGCCGCGTTGCGCTCAGAGGGACTCGATGTAGTGGGAGTCGTGGGATCCATGGACACCGAACCGGCCGTGGCGGTGCTCACAGACAAGGCCATCGAGGCGTTTGGCCGAGTCGACCTGATCGTCAGCACACTGGGCGGAGCCCCCTACCCACTCCCATTTGACGTCATCAGCGAGACACAGCTTCTCGAAACGATTCGACTCAACACCTGGCCGGCCGTCGCTTTGATCCGTGCCGCCATGGCTCGAGGCCTTGGTGACGGCGCTGGTTCGGTCGTCACGATTTCGAGTGGTTCACCGCACAAGACCACATCGGCCATGGTGGCCTATGCGTCGGCCAAGGCTGCACTGAACGCCATGACGCGAACCATCGCTGCCGATCTGGCAGGACAGCGGGTTCGAGTGAACGCCGTCAGTCCCGGTCTGGTGCGAACCACGGCGACCCGCTCCATCTGGGAACCCGACGCGGGTCTGGCTGCGGGTTCGTCGCTCCCCCTGGGCCGGCTGACCGAAGCCGAAGACGTCGCTGCGGCGGTGTGCTTTCTTCTGTCCAATGATGCTCGACAGATCACTGGGATCACTCTGGACGTCGACGGTGGGAACCATCTCACGAGGGGCTGGACACCGATCCAGTGATTAGGGGGCTCCCGGTCCCGGCCGGGACCACATCTTCTTCAACGGCGCAACCACAGTCGACCCAATCTGCCCAATCTGCTCCCGCACTTGGTGAGGCGAGATGCCAGGAAGTTGGACCCGCAGGTTGAGAGCGTCGGCGCCGACCTCCCTCATGGTTGCGGCGAGCCGCTCCGCCATCTCGTCCGGCTCTTCGGACGCAATCGTCTGGTCCTCACCGAACGACCTTGCACGCGAGGAGTAACTCTCATAGACAGCCCGCTGACTCTCAACCAGCTCGGAGGGCAAACGGCCCAGCCAAACCCGGCGTATCAGAACCTTGGAACCCTTGCCCTCAGCGTGCTCGAAAGCCTGGGTCAGACGGGCGAGTCTCGAAGGCTCTGACATTCCCTCCATCAGGATCCCGGCTCCGCACCGGGCAGCTCGAACAGCGGCGCCAGTCGACAAGGCCGCACTGAGCACGGGGACCGGAGCGCGTCGGCAGGCGAGGAGCGCCGGGTCCCCGGAGAGCTCCCCCAAGTTCTCACCGTGGAGCATCGCAACCAGCCGAGGGAGTTCTGACTTGAAGCGATCGACGGAATCGGCCTGGCTTACGCCAGCGGCCTCGAAGTCCGACGGCAACGCTCCCGCGGCCACTCCAAGTCCGACTCGACTGCCATGACGCGCCCGGAGCCAAGCGACTTCCTCCGCAACGAGCGCTGTAGACCGAAGTGGAAGCAAGAGGGGTGCCGGTGCAGCCCAACCCGCCACGTGCTCTTCCAATACAAAGGAAGCCATCTGCAGCGGCTGCGCCAGGTAGCCGGCAAAGCCACCGTGGTGCTCGCTGGTCATGACCCCGTCAAAGCCGCTTCTTAGGGCGAGACCAGCTTGTCCGCAAAGCTCGCGGACAATAGCGTCAGCGGGAAGCTCATTGTGCGGGTACAGCCGGATCGATACCGAACCTCTGCCGAACGGAGCTGACGGTAGGACGGACGATGACTGGTCACTGTGCCGCGCCTCACCAGATGCTCCCTGATCGCCCGCTCGCACCATGCGATCCTAGGAGAACAAACAGAACACGTTGCTGTTTGTGCAGGGGCGTAGTCGATCTCCTCCGGGTCGGGGCCTCACCGGAGATCGCCGCCGGGCGTTATGGCACGACGACGACGCTGAAGCGATCGCTCCTTATGAGTTTCAGTGGTACACAGTTCAGGTAGCGGTGGATCCGATGCGCTGAGCCTCCCACGACGAGACCCACTCGCGCCTCGTCGCCTCCAGAGTTGGCGAGGTCCTCGGCCACGGCAAGCAACTCGTGCGCGACGTCGCCGTCCCGACGTTGGAAATGCCAAGCAACACCGTACGGCGCGATGATCGACTCACAACGCTCAGCCAGCGTGCGGCGTTCCTCATCGAAACCAGCCCGCATTTCGGCCATGGCCTCAGCCGAGAACGCCACGGTCGCTGGAGGCGACGCAACATAGACCACCTCGAGCAACCCAGATCTCCCGCTGAGGAGCCGTAGCGAACTTCGAAGCGCCCGCTCTGATGACGCCGTACCGTCGAACCCCACCACCACGAGTAGGCGCGCGTCCCGATCGTCCAGGGAGTCACCGAGAGCGTTCAGCCTCTGCGTGACGGATGTACTCATGGCCCCACCTTTCGGTTGGCCCAACTCATAGAGTTGGTATCTACAACATTATTCCCTAGAGTTGTAGAATGCAACCATGAGGAGCTCCGTGACTCACGAAGATGCCGTCGAAAGCCTTTACCAGCAGCTCACCTTCTTCGTCCGTCGCTCGAGAGACGTGGGCAAGGACATCCATCCCGAGCTGTCGCTGGTCGGCTACACGGTTCTCAATGTCGTCGCATCGACGCCCGGCACGCGGGCCGCCGACGTCGCAGACGTCCTCGGGTTGGACAAATCGACCGTGTCTCGTCATATCGACGCACTTGTGCACGCGCGACTCCTTCGTCGCAGCGGCGAGCAGCCGGGCCGGCGCGGCTACACGCTCTGTTTGACCCGACAGGGTCGTCACCACCTTGACGTCGCGGCCTCACGCGTCCGCTCCAGGCTCGCCAGTTGGCTGGCCGACTGGGACGAGACCGAAATCGACAACTTCACGAGCCTGTTTGTCCGCTTCAACGAGTCAATCGTCTGATCGCCGATATCGCCACCGATCACCGAACACACCCAGGCCACCCCGCCGCGCTGCACGTCGGCGGGTGGCGCGGCTGGTGAACGCGATCGGCAGGAACGACGCTGACCGCTCCCGGTACCCAGCGGGTCGATTCAACGACGCGGAAGCCATCGGTGAGATCCGCTTCTCTCACTGCGTGAAGCCTCTGTACAAGAGGCGCTGCACTCGCGTGCCACGGTGACCGGTCGCCATCTGGCCAGTTCCGACATCTCGAACCGCCTCGGAACGGGCGGTGCCCACCGATGACGAGAACGGTGACCAGGCCGCCGGCTCAGGGGTAGGTCACGACGGTGCTCGGGCCCAGGTGAGTCGGGGTGACCGGACGGCCGGTGTCGTTGACGACGTGGTCGATGGTGCCCGCGCTGTTGAGCGAGATGGTCAGCAGGTCGTGCATCCGGACGCCCGCAGTTGCCGGCACCTCGAAGGCGTGGCTGGCGTGCAGGGTCGGGTCGACATTCGTGTAGATGTAGCTGCCAAGACCCCAGGCCTCGTGCGTCCGCACGGAGTCCGCGACCTTGTACGCGGCGTAGCCGAGCACGTTGCCGTGGCGCCAGGCCGCCTGGTCCGGAGGGTCGTAGGGCATCTCGTTCTGGAACATCACGGTCCGGCCCCGCTCGCCTCGCCAGATCACCTGGTACTTGTGGAAGTGCTCGACGAACAAGCCGGTCGCCGTGACGTCTGCCCCGTTGACGACGACACCGGTGTCGGCTGTGTTGACGGTCCAACCGACGCCCCTCCCGTGGTCAGCTCGCCAGGCCCAGATGTCATCGAGGATGACATCGTTGCTGTTGACCTCCAGGCTGACCGTCGCCTTGCCGATGTGCGGCCCGCCGATTCGGAAGAACACGTCCTGCAGCGCAGTGGGGTTGGCCGGAGTGCTCCGGACGTGCCCGCGACCGTGGCCGTGGGGTCCGGGGCGAGGGCCCACCCGGAGCAAAACCGGAGAGGTGACCTGGCCGGCGTCGAACATGACCCCGGCGATGTCCACCCCCGGGACGCCCGCGACGCTCATCGGCACGACCCCGTTCTGTGCGGTCAGGGTGGCGAAGCCCAAGCCGAGGACCACCGTGCCGGCCCGCTCGACTTTGATGGTCCGGCCGATGTCGTAGACGCCGGGAGTCAGGATGAGGTGCTTCCCTCGCGCGAGCTGGCTGTTGATCGTCGAAACCCTGTCGGAGGGCCGCGCAATGAAGAAGTCCCTGATCGGGATCGAGCGGCCGGCTGCCGGACCGGTCTGCCACAACGTCCCGCGGGAGTCCTGCCGCGCCGCCGGAACGAAGACGTTGTATGCGCCGCTGCTGTCCAGGTAGAGGTACGGCTTCTCGCGAGACCACGGATTGCGGTCGAGCGTCGTGTAGAGCGGTTTGGGAAAGCTCTGTCTCGGCGCTCCCTGCACGCCGGCAAACACCTGGTTCCACACCGCGTTGGACCACGGCCCGATGCTGCTGTTGCGGATGAGGAACTGCTGCTGGCTGCCGTTGGTGATCGCGCCGGCCACCGAGTTGGCGATGAAGCCGCCGCTGGCGTACTGCGGACCGGCGGTGCAGTAGTCCATCAGGGAGAGCTTGCCGCCGGTGATCTGGACCCGCCGCATCGGTGCGGCCTGGGAGACCGCCCAGAATTCCGTCGACGCCCGGCAGCCATGAGCGCCGGACACGTTGATCGTCAGGTTCGACAGCGAGCGCCAGAAGTTGACCAGCGCGGTGCAGTTGCTCGCGCCATGCGCGGCCGGCAAGCACTGGTTGTAGACGTCCACGGAGCCGTTGATCGTCACGCTGCCCGGAGAGGCGCCGAGCCCGGCAACCTCGGTGTAGTAGCCGACCTGAAAGATGAGGGGTTGCTGGCGCGTCCCGTAGCTGCCGGGCCGGAACAGCAGCGCGGCGCGCTGGCGGCCGAACTGGTTCGGCACCTGCTGCTTGGAGATGGCGTCCACACGCGCCTGGATCTCGCTCGTCGGCATGCTCGGGTCGAAGACGATCACGTTCGGGCCAAAGTCCGTCTGGCCGGCCGCCCCGACGCCCGTGGCGGCGAGCCGGTTCTGCCCGGGAGTCGCCTCGGCGGCTCCCGAGAATGACGGCGAGACCAGCACCATGGAGGCCAGCGCGAGTGCGGCCGCGGCGCGCCGACGGAGAGGGCGTGCTTGCACGCGATCAGTGCGCACGGGTTGTTGGCGACGGAGGGTCTCCAGCAGCTCCGGCCACCGTTTCGACGAGCTCGAGGCCGCCGGAGCGCAGAAAAGGGACGGAGAAGTTGACGCCCACTGGTCTGCTTCCGTTTCCCGACGCCCCCACCTGTGCGGCGGCGCACTGCTGCGGGGTCAGCCCAAACATAGGGAGCATCCCGAGCGCTCCCGCCCGTCCCAGGGCCTCGACCAGAGCCCCGCCAGCTCGGTGAACGACGTTGTCAACACGCCCACCATCGTCGCATTCTTGGTACCGGCGGCCAAGGGGCCAGAAGAGAGGAGTTCACCGCGTCCAGAAAACCACGGACTCAATATGGCATGGAGCGTGAGACGACGTCATACCCCACAAAGCAGGAGCCTCGCAGAGCCCGTTTTCTTCCTTGTATGGAGGCGCGGAATGCGGCTTTCGATGAAAAGACACAGCCCAACTTGTCGGTATGGGCATCCTTCGAATCGGCCGACATCATGTCCGAGCGTTCGTCTCCCCCAGCTGCCTTTCCCCACACGATGTGGTCTCAAACTGGGCGGTGAGGGAGAGACCCCAGATCGCTCCGGCAGCTCCCTGAAAGAACGGTGAAGCAGATTTTCCGCCTAAGTGAGCGCGGGCGTTTCGATCTGAATGTGCCGGGTATACCCGAGCCGTCCATTACACAGATTGGGGTAAACACATGGTGATTCTCCTCGCATTCCTTCTCGTTCTCTTGTTTGCAGGTTTGGGCTTCGCCCTCCACTTTCTTTGGGTTGTTGCCGCCGTTCTGCTCGTGCTTTGGCTCGTCGGCTTCGCGCTCGGCCGGGGCGAGAGTGCGGGCTCACATCGCTTCTACCGGTGGTAGATCGGAGAAGAGATCGTCCCGAGTCTTGGGACGGATCGAAGCCATTGCGGCACGGCCCCGCGTCGGCGAGGCCGTGCCGTGTGGCGCGACAACCGCTCTGCGCAGTTGCTTACTCCCCTCTGCGAACCCTTCCCCGTAGCGCCAGAAACGCGAGCGACATGCTGAGGCAGCCGATGCCCGCCATGGCACCCACGCCCTCGAGCAGAGTCGCGCCATTCCACCCCGCCGTCATCAGCGATCGCAATCCACCGAGAAGGTATGTCACCGGGTTGTAGGTCGCGACGGTCGAGAACCAGCCGGTCAACGCGCCCTTTGGGATGACGGCGTCGGTCAGGAAGAAAAGAGGGAAGAAGAGGATGAAGCACGCGTTGACCGCGGCGGGATTGCCGGTCTTGAGTGCCACCGCGTAGGGAAAGCCTGTGAAAGCCAGGCCCCAGAGGGCGCAGATCACGACAAAGGCCAGGACACCTGGCACTCCAGTGTGAAACCGCACCCCGACGGCAAAGCCCATGGCGAGCACGGGAACGCACAGGAGCACCAGCACAACGACGTCGGCCACCATCAGTCCCAAGACAAGCGCTGACCGTCGAATGGGTGTCAGGAGGAGCCGGTCGAAGTAGCCACTCTGGATGTCGGTGACCAGTCCCGGCGCTCGAGACATGCCGGTGACCGCAAAGGCGATGGCCATCGGAATCAGAAAAGCCTTGTAGTCGAGGCCACTGACATGGTTCGCCACGTTCTCCAGGGCGCCCAGGTTGACGACGTAGAAGAAGGCGGGGACGAAGACCGCGGGGATCACCGAGGTTGGCTCTCGCCTCATCTGGCGCAGGGCTCGCCCCGCGACCGACGCGATGTCGCGTCGGAACCCTGCTTGCCGACCGAGAACGGGCACCTTCTCGATCGTCGTCACGCTGGCACGGCTTCTCGGATATGCGAGCCGGTCAGCTGCATGAAGACGTCGTCGAGCGTGGGCGTCCGCAACGTCAGAGTCTTAACTCGAAGCGATGTCATGTTCAGGGCGATCGCCACGGGGCTCAGCTCGGCTGGACCGTCCTTGGTGCTGACGACAATCCTGCCCGCCTCATACGAGACAGCATCAACGCCGCTCAACACCTGCAGCTTGGTCAGGACCGTGGGATCGTCCCCGTCGACATCGGCGACGATGAGGTCCTGTCCGATGGAGCGTTTCAGTTCTTCGGGCGTGCCCTCGGCCACTACACGGCCCCGATCGATGATCCCGACCCGGTCTGCAAGGGCGTCTGCCTCGTCGAGGTATTGCGTCGTGAGGAAGATGGTCATGCCGAGTTCGACGTTCAACCGGCGGATCTCGGCCCAAACGCTGGCCCGGCTCAGCGGGTCGAGTCCGGTCGTCGGCTCATCGAGGAAGAGCACCTCGGGACGATGGACGAGCGCAGCGGCGAGGTCGAGCCGCCGCTTCATGCCGCCCGAGTAGGTCCCGATGCGACGATCGATGGCGCCCCCGATGTCGACCAATTCGAGGACCTCGAGCATGCGACTTTGGATCTGGGGCCATTCCATGCCGTACAGGCGACCCTGCAGGGTCAGGAGTTCACGTCCGGTCTGCCCGTCGTCGAGAGCCGTCTCCTGCAGCGCGACGCCGATGCGCAGACGGACCGCTTGGGGATCACGGGCCACGTCATGTCCCGCCACGAAGGCGACGCCGCCGTGGGGGCGCAAGAGCGTGCAGAGCACTCGGACGGCGCTCGACTTCCCGGCTCCGTTGGGACCCAAGAACCCGTAGATCTCCCCGCGCCGGACCGAGAGGTCGATCCCGTCCACCGCCGTCACCGAGCCGAAACGCCGTACCAGGCCCCGGGTCAGCACCGTGCAAGCCGCCACCTCGGATTCGTGCAGGGCAGATCCGGTGGCCTCATCCAAATACCGAATCGCATCGAGCATACTCTCTAGTATGTCGTATACTGGTACGCAGGACAAGCCCATGGACCTCGAGCCACTCACCGCCGAGCGTCGGCGCCAGCAGACCCGCGACTACCTGCTCCGGGCAGCCGCCCAGGTCTTCGGGGAGCGAGGGTTCCACGCGGCCACGCTCGATGAGGTCGCAACCACGGCCGGCTTCACCAAGGGCGCCGTGTACTCGAACTTCAAGAACAAGGAGGATCTGTTCCTTGCGCTCCTCGAGGACGCCTACGCCAGCGACGTGGCCGCCATCAAGGAGACGCTCGAGGCGTCTGATGTCCCACCCGAGGCGCGCCTGGGTGATTTCGTGAAGATGATCCGAGGTGAGTTGGACCACGTGCCCAACATGGGAGCCCTCTACCTGGAATTCCAGCTCTACGCATTACGCAACCCGACCGCACGGGAGCGCTTGAACGAGCTCGAGCGTGGGGACGTCCGGGCCATCGCCGACATCATCGAGGGCGAACGTGCGCTGCGAGGCATCGAGATCCACGAACCGGCAGAAGCAGAGCGGATCGCACGCATCATCGTGGCCCTGTTCCGCGGGATCAGCATGATGCGGACGTCCGACCCGGAGATGGCCGGCGAAGATCTCCTGGAAAGCGGGATTGCGTTCGTGTCCCGGTCGCTCGGCGTGGAGATCTGACCGCTATCCCTGGTTGCCCTCGGCCACGTACGCCCGGCACGGCTCGCCGCGCACTGCGCCGCAGGCGGGCAGCGCTGCGGTCGGGGTCACGCCGGGCACGACATTGACGGTCAGAGCCGAGGCCGCCAAGCCGCCGATACCGACGGTGGCCTGCTGGCCGTTGTCGAGAGTGTCGAACGTCCAGACGGGGCGGTCTCCGCCGGGAGCAGAGATCACGACGCGCAACTCGGTGCCCGGCCTGAAGGTGTGGGCGATCGGGTCGATGGGGATCTTGACCAGCGCATAGCGCTCCGGCGAGAGGTTCGCTGCATCGGCGGCCAAGTACGTCGGGTTGGTGAACAGCGCGGTCGAGTTCGATGCGTCGTCCTGGTTGGCGCTGCGCAGGAAGCCAGACGTGACGTACTCCTCCTGGCTGTCTGCAGGGCGCACCTCGGTGATGGTCGCCTGGAAGTCCTCGACGGGAGCCGTTGCCTTCACCCACAGATCGAGCGTGGCCGGCCCCACGATGGTGGTCGCCGTCGTGAAGGGCGCGGTCTGGAAGGCGATGCCGTCTGCGGACGGAACCGGCCTCCAGTCCCATCCGGGGTTGGCCGCCCACGCATTGTTGCCGGGGGCGAGGCTCGTACTGGGCCGGGTGCTGGGGTCCAAGGTGAAGGTGGCGCTGGCTGGCGTCGCCGGTGCCTGCGACTGGAGTGACCCGCTCGGACCGAATGAGAACCGGGTGACGGTACCTGCCGGCGGCCAACTGGTGAAGTCCGCGCTGTAGGTCGACTGCATGTTGCCCGGGCCGGCGGAACCGGCGCCATTGTCGAAGAGTACGCGCGCGAGTGGCGTCTGGGCGGCGAATTCGGCGCGCGCCGTCACGGGGTCGGGCGCGTTCGCAAAGCGGAGCGGCGGCAGGGGCGCCGCGGCCGACACGTGGGCGGCGAGAGCGGCGAACTGGCCCAGCGCGAGGGCGTCGATTGCGTTCGGCTGCGTCGGGACGGCGTTGGCGACATAGATGTCGAGGAACTCGAGCCACCGGCTGATCGTCTGGGTGTCGGCAGAATCGATGTGCCCGCCGTTCACCATGTTGGCGAACACCGGTGTCGATTTCGGGATCGCGTCGATCAGCGCCGGCCACTGGGGCCCCGTCTGCTCGTCCTGCAAGGCGCCGGACACGAAGACCGGGACGTCGACCGCCGCGGCCCAGTCGGTCATGGAGCGGCGGTCAAAGAGCGACGGGTCGCGGCCCGGACCGCCCGGGGCAACCATCTGTGGTCCGACCAGGCCGGCCAGGTCCTGAGACTGGTCGTGCAGTACCTGGTTGGTGAGACAGGTCGAAGACGCCCCGGGGCTGCCCGCGAGCTCAGCGTCGATCTCGTAGTAGGTCCAGGGCTGCCCGACGCCGGAGATGGGCGTCGCCGAGCTGGGCACCAGGGTGCCGCCGCGGTACACGGCAGCAGGTTTGGCGTCGTTGATGCGAGAGGCGACCCAGCTGGCGGCGAATCCGTTGTTGTAGATCCCGCCCGGATACCCGGTCGAGAAGAGGTCGTCGGTCGGGCTCATCGGAGCGATGGCGGCCAGGCCCGGCGGATCCGTGCCGGCGGCCGGGAATTGCGACAGCCCCGAGAAGCTGATGCCGACCATTCCGACCTTGTGGTTGGCGACCCACGACTGGTGGGCCATGATCTCGATCGCGTCGTAGGCGTCGTAGTCGGACGGGTAGCCGAAGAGGTCGAGGGCTCCGCCCGAACAGCCCGTCCCACGCATCTGGAGGCTGACCGTGGCGAAACCGGAGAACCGGGCGACGACGGCCCCGACGTACGTGGAACTGTCGGGAAGGAGATTGGGGTTCCCGCAGTTGGTGCACGGCACGCCCAAGATGCCGTCTATCAGGGGAGGGATCGGGTCCGTCGGCCCGGCGACGTTGTACCCCGAGTACTCGACGAGGGTCGGGCACGGGCTCGTCGCCGAACAGGTCTGGCCGTAGGGGTAGCGCACCGTCGCAGCCAGCTGGATCCCGTCACGCATGGTGATGTAGTTGAGTCCCTCGTGCATCGGCTGGCCGGTGTAAAGAGGCGCGTCCGTCGGAGGGTTCGCACCCGGCGCGAGGACGGCGAAAGACGGGCTCTTCTGATCGGTCGTGACGTCGAGCCAGCGGTAGCCCGGTCCTGGCTGCAGGTTTCGGACGACGAGAGAACCGAGCGACCCGGCGCTGTTTGGGTTGGACGGGTTCGCGACGGGCCACCCGTGGTGCATGAGAAGAATCCTGTCTCCGGGGTGGGCTCCCGTGAGCCACGCCTCGTCAACCGAGCCGTTGCCCCGCAACGTGCTGCTGTTCAGAACCGTGATGGTGACCGGCGCGCTGGTGCCGGTCCCGCCGCCGGCATACGAGGCAACGCTCTGCACGGCGTAGGTTCCGTTGGGCACCGCCGTGGTGTCCCAGCTCCCGAGCCATCCGTAGTAGGTGGGGGTGGCCGCCGAGATCACCTGGTCGATCAGTGCACCACCCGTGAGCTCGAAGCTGACCTTGGTCACGCTGGCCGATGCGCTCGCGTCGAGGATCTGGCTTCCTGACTGGGTGGCTCCCTTCGACGGAATCAAGACTGTCGTCAAGGGCGGTGCGTTGTTCACAGTGACCGCGATTGGCGCGCTCGTCGTACTGACACCGTCGACGTCGGTGGCGACGCTCTGGAGCACATAGGCCCCATTGGGGACAGACGTCGTGTTCCACCCGCCGATCCATCCGTAGTAGGTAGGAGTGGCCGGCGAAATGACATGGTCGATCAGCGCGCCACCGGTGAGCTCGAAGACAACCGATGCGACGCCCGCGGGGCTTCCGGCTGACGCATCGAGATACACCGAGCTGGACACCGTCGCACCGTTGGACGGAATCAGCACACTGGTCGTCGGTGGCGGTGTCGGCGGGCCGACGCTGGCCGCACCCGACGCGGATGTCGTCCGCTCGCCCGGACCGGCGACGGTCAACAGCGTTGTCATTCCCGCCACGCAGGCCAGTGCGAGGAGGCATCGCGCGGCGCGTGGCCGGCGGGAAACGAGGCGCGCCAGTCGCCGCCCTGCACGAACCTGCGCAACATCCCCCGTGTGGACCATCGCTCCCCCGGTCGAGCAACCGAGCCAGCGGCCAAATGAGTCACACTCGCCCGAGTCGCACGGATGTTATAGCGCACATCTGAAATCCCAGCTTCGAGCGGGCGTCCTTCCTCGGCCTTTCGGTCGGGCCGCACGACAGGACTTGGAACCGTGGCACTGTTCGCGTGTCGACACACGCTTGGACGGACGGGGCACGCCTCTGCGCATCGGAGAGGACATCAGGGCCTGTCGGTCGACCGCTCGTTCCGGACCTTCGCATGCTCCTGTTTCCAGGTCAGCTTTCGCAGTCAGAACCAAGGCACATCGACCTCGATGCCGCCGGCGCGAACGCGACCCACCTGGTTGCTTCGAAGAGGCGGTCCCCATCTTGCGAGCCGCGGGGTGGCCCGGGGAGCGGCGACCGGCTCGGCCCCGCCTCTGTCCGCGCGCTTCGGCGGAGGACCCCCAGAACGGATACAACATACCTGGGGAGCCCCCCTTGTACCCCTAAATCGCGGGCATTAATCTGGGGGGTCCGGCGTCAGAAATGCGCAGCAGCCGGATTCGCGGTCTGTCGGTTTTGTTGCAGTGTCTTTGTTGCATTGTCCTCAGCGATTGGGATTGGGGGTGAGTGCAAGATGGCGATTCAGAGTCATCGATGGGGGGCTCAGCCAAGGGATGGTTTCACGGTCGAACTGCTTGACGGCGACCTTCCCGTCGTCGTGAAGTTGTCGGGCGAACTCGACGTTGCCACCTCGCCTCGGCTGCGCGCGTGCCTGGAGTGGCTCGGTTCGGACGGCTCTCCGGATGTGTTGGTGGATCTCGAGGGCTTGACCTTCATCGATTCGAGCGGGATCTCGGCCATGGTCATGAACTGCAAGCGAATCAGATCGCAGGGGGGCACCTTCTCGGTGGTCTCCTGTCAGCCCGACGTCCGCCGGCCTCTCCAGATCACCGGCGTTCTCGAATACTTGAGAGCGCCCGTACCCCTTTAGGAGTGAGCTCCGACCGAGGCGAGCCGACGCAACCTGGTCCCGTCAGTGCCGCCGCAACGGCGCCCCGCAACCGTCAGCACGAGTGCATCGACTTCTCGAGCTTGTGCCAAGCCCTCCGCCAACGGCGCCTGAGTCTTTCTTGGAGGCGCTGCTGACCGGCTGCAAGCTGACCGGCCAAGAAACTCGCCTCAGAACTCGCGCTGGGCGCTTCCGCGCGCAGCCAGGCTGCGGCGGTGACCGCGTCATGGTGATCGCCCAGGAGCTCCTGCAGACGCTTGGCGGCGGTCGCGGCACGCCGCGCCGGCGTGCCGAGCACCGGCACGGCCGCCTCTGCCGCGTAGCGGACCTGCTTCGCCCCGATCCGGATCCGGTGCAGATCCCGGTCAGAGGGATGGCGGCGGGCGGCGCGAGCCATCTTTCTCAGCTTGTGCCAGTGCGGACGACCCAGTAGGGGCAGCGCACGACGGGCGGGTTCTTTCGGATGCAGGGGGCGGGCGGGCGACCCCCGCGTCTGGCCAGGGAGAAGCGGTGGCTGTTGGGACGCGCCGTGCAGGCGATCGAGGAGGTGCGTGTAGCGCTCTGAATCGAGGACGTCCGCGAACTCCCGAGCGGCGTTCGTCCTCTGTGCAACGACGCGTGCGCGAAGCTCGGCCTCTCCCCTCGAGCCAGGCGGTGCCCCAGGGTCTCCGAACAGATTCTCCATGAGGACGTCCGTGTCCCGCACCTTGCCCAGGACGCCTCCCAGCCATTTGAGGTCCCTACGGATGTTTCCGAGCCAGACGGGGTCGAGGACCGGCCCGAAGGTCTTGAGATCCGAGCGCAGCCTCCGGGTCGCGACCCGCATCTGATGGACAGCCGCTGGAGACGGACGGCCGGGGTCGAGTCGCGCCAGGTAGTCATGATGGAGGATGCGGTCGAGCCCTTGGGCAATGCTGGCTCGCACGACCTCGGCGAGGGAGGAGCTCTTGCCGAGGGTGGGCGCACGTCTCCTCGACTTGGGATCGGACAAGCCGAGCGCCTTTTCCAATTTCGTGTCGACCTCGGGCTTCGCTCCCGCGTCTCGGAGCTGACGAATGACAGCCGCAAAGCTCTCCGGGTTGTCAGGACCTTCCGACTTCAACTCCAGCTCGAGCTGGCGGAAGATCAGCCCGTCCCTTGGGCCCCCGCGCACGGTCACCGTGTCGTCATCGAGCTCGGCCCACGTTTTTCCCCACGCGTCGCGGCAAAACAAATCGATGCCTCGTCGTGGTCAGCCTGATCACTGGGCCCAGTGTCGAATGGCGAACGACTCCGCGCACGATCTGAAGAGCCTCGGAAGGGATGTCCTCGATGTCACCTCGCCATGAGAGTTCAGTTCGGTCGAGGGTGCGACTGTCACTCTTGGAAGGCAGCTTCAGCGTCCAGATCCCAACACCCGACTCCTCGCCCTCGCGATGTCGAAGCGTGATCCCCTGGTTGAGCAGCCGAAAGTCCGGCGTGTCGAAATACACGGTGGACAACTCCTCGACGGGCAGCAGCGCCGTGACCAGAGCGTCTCGCAGCGGGGGTATCTCCAAGTCGTGTTGCGCCCCTAGCTTTACCTCGCGCTCCAGATTCACCGTCATAGCGATCTGGTACCCAACCGGTGGACGCCGCAACCAAAACGGAGGCCGTGGCCTGCTGGCTGGCTAGGGCGGCGACCAGTTCGTAGAGGCCAGCCAGTTCAGAACTTGGCGGCGGGTCGTGGGGCCGTTCGGCTTCCAGGCGGACGGAAGTGCACCATCGCTGCGTAATTGACCGGTCTCTTGGATGTTCGCGGTCAGAGGATCCTCGACCAGGCCGCACCGGGTCGCGACCGGATCGATCCCGAACAACGCGGCGGCATTCAAGCCGAAGAGGTGCGCCTTCACCTCGTTCGTCAGGGCCGGGTACTGGTAGAGATCTTGGAACTCTGGAGTGATCTCGAAGGCCTTCATCGCCATGATCTGTGGCTCGGGACTGCCGTACCAGACTGCGTCCGTACCCCACAGCACCCGCTGTGCACCCACCCGCTTCAGAAGCTTGCCCAGCGCATGCGCCGCCTGGTCGGGTCTCGTCAGCAGTTGGCGCCACAGCGTCGCGACATCAACCCAGACATTGTCGTTCGGCGGAACACTGTGGCGGTCGAGAGAGGCGAGCAGGGTGTCGACGCCGATCGTGGCCGTTGGGTCGTACGGACCCTCGACATGCGAGGGATCCCATGCGGCGTGGTACACCACGAAGTTCATGTCGGGGAACAGGCGTGAGACCGCCACGATGTCGTCCGGGTGGTTGAAAAGCGGATCGAAGTTCACGAGCGGGAGACCCTTGTGCGCCACAAAGACCTTCACCCCGAGGTCATGCGCGTGCTGGACGGTCGGCAGACCGATGGTGGGATCGTTCAACGAAAAGCCCTGACCGCTCGGGCTCCAGGCGGTGTACACCTTGAAGGCGGCCGGCGGCCCCGAAGCCATCGCGCTCGACATCTCTTCGAAGGTTGCCCCAATTGCTCCGACATTGGGGGCGATGATGTTCTCCACCAGGAGGCGGCTGGCGCCCCCTCGGGTGAGCCCGGACGCAATCGCTTGGGTGCTGAGGGCGTCGGGGAACGGAATGGGGGCAGTGTCCGGGCCTGAGTTGGGCACGTCCGTCAGGACGGCCATCGTCGTCTCGCTCGCCAGGAAGAGGTCGTGCAGGTAGTTCGCCCTGTCGACGCAGTCCAATTGAGGAGTGTCGCTGCAGCCCGGCGGGAGCATGGAGAGCACCAAAGAGGCGGTCTCCGGGGCATTCTGGACCCAGGGTCCGCTGGGGACCACATGGTGAGTGTGGACATCGACGATGAACTCCGACGCGGTCAGCGCTTGCTGACAGGCGGCGGTGTCCTCGGGCGGTGGCACCGCGAACGTTCCTCCCCGGCCCTTACGGGGAACGGTTCCTCGGGTCGACGCCGGCCCCGACGAACAGCCAGCGAGCTCGAACGCCGTCAGGGAAGCCGCCACGGCTCCGGCCCCTTGCAGGAACCGCCGACGATCGACGCCGGTGCGCCTCGCGGCATCATCGATGGCTGTCCGGACCAGCTCATTGACCGCCCGGTCGCCCGATCCTTCCGCGGCGGGCACGAATTCCCCGTTGGAGATCGGTCCGGCCGGAAGCGGAAGAAGGTCGTCGTGCCGATCGCGCAGTCGTCGGGAGAACCGGCCCGTTCCAGCCACGTCCGGGAACGATACGACCGCTGGCGCGGCGGCGCTGGACGCGACCCGGGTTTGTGCGACGGCGCTCACGTCCTGACGAGCGGCGGCACCGCGCACGTGCCACCGAGGAACGGCGTGGGGTCCCTCTGGCTCCCCCTTCCGGACCGCCCTGGTCGGGCATCCGCCACGTCGGGCTTTGCACGGCCTACCGTGCCAGGCAACGCCCGGGGGGGCGTGGACATCTGGGGGTGGCCATGACCACGATTCCGAGTCATCTCGCGGGGACGACGATTCCGAGTCATCTCGCAGGCTTCACCGGGGGCATCTTCGCCGTCATCGCCGTGGCGATCGCGCTGTTCTCGGCGGTCCTGTTGATCCCGATCATCCTCATCGTTGCGAATCGTGCCGAGCCGGACCCGCGGGGCCTGCGGCCACAGAGCGTCTACCTGTTCGGGATGAGCTTCATCACGCTCCAGTTGACGTTTGCCGGGTCGGTGCTCATCGTCACCTCGCTCGTCTCGGTGATTGCCCCCCATGTCTCTCCGGTGACGAACTCCCTCGCCCGCGAGGTCGTGATCGGGGCGCTCCTCGTCGTCCTGGCCGGTGCCGCCCTGGTCCTCCATCTGGGGAGGGGGGTCGAGACCGCTCGCGGCGACGGATCGATCGTGGGCCCCAACCTGCGGGTCATGCACTCGTACGGCGCTGTCGTCGGCTTCGTCTACTTCCTCCAAGTCATCTTCTCCCTCGGTATCGCGGTCTATTTGCTGTTTGCCTTGATCGCCCCCGGTGTGTTCGGGAGTTTCGGTTCGGACCGCAGCGGCACCCTGGCCATCCTCTTGGACCTCGTCTACGTGATGCTGGCGTCCGCCTACATCGTCATGGCCCACTCGTCGATCGGGCCGACCGCGCTGCGGGCGCGCCGGCAGACGGCTGAGGAGGGCGCGGCGCCGTAGGCCGGCCCTCGGCGTGGGGGCGCCTCCGGAGCGCCGTGCACAGTGAACGGGCGCCGATTGATTGAGGGGTCCCGCTGTGTTTACGTGTCGGCGTGTTCACCATGCGCTTCGCCATGCGGTCACGTGCGGAAGATGCGGCCGCCCGGGCCGCGCTCTACGAGGCGGCCATTGAGATGTCGGCGTGGGCCGAGGACCGCGGCGGCGTCGCGACGATCCTCAGCCAGCACCATGGCGTTGACGACGGATACCTGCCCTCACCGGTGCCCCTCGCCGCCGCCATCGCAGCGCGGACCACGCAGCTCCCGATCACCGTGGGCGCGCTGCTCCTGGCGGTCTACGAACCAGTCAAGCTCGCCGAGGACCTCGCGGTCGTCGACCTGATCAGCAAGGGTCGTGTGTCCTACGTCGTCGGCATCGGGTATCGACCCGAGGAGTTCGACTTGTTCGGCGTCGACCGTCGCACCCGTGCCGCCCTCGTCGAGGAGCGGATCGGTGTCCTGCAACGGTTGTGGGCGGGAGAGGTGGTCACCATGGGCGGCCGGTCGGTCAAGGTGACGCCGCTGCCCTTCACGCCTGGGGGCCCTCTGCTCGCCTACGGCGGCGGAACGGAAGCCGCCGCGCGACGGGCCGGGCGGCTCGGCCTTCTGTTCATGGCCGAGACGCACGACTCCTCCTTAGAGGCGGCCTACCGACAGGAGGGAGGTGACACCGCGCCGGGCTGCTTCTTTCCTCCGGCTGACGCGCCACTCACCGTCTTTGTCGCCGACGATCCCGAGCGGGCCTGGACGGAGATCGGCTCCTACCTCCTGTCAGACGCCAGCAGCTATGCCGCCTGGAACGCTGGCCGCAACGGGACCGCGTCGATCTCCCGGGCCTCGAGCGTCGCCGAGCTCGCCGCTGAGAAGGGCGCCTACCAGATCGTCACGCCGGCGGAGGCCCGTGCGCTGACGCGCACCGGGTTCCCCCTGAACCTCCAGCCGCTGGTCGGCGGCCTCCCACCCGACCTCGCCTGGCCCTATCTCGAAGCCGCCGCCTCCCTCGCGACGCCGGCCCGCTAGCGAGCGAGGCTGCGTTCAGGTTCGGACGGGTCGGGTCCCGATGATCGACGCCCGCTCCATTGAGCGGCGCTGGGGCCAGTAGTCGCTCGAGGCATAGTGCTGGACGGCGCGGTTGTCCCAGAACGCCACCGCGTCGGTCGTCCAGGTGAACCGGCACTGGTGCTCGGGGGCGTCGGCCTGGCGACACAGCCGGTCGAGCAACTCGACGCTCCTCTCCCGGTCGAGCCCCTCGATATGGCTGACAAAGGGGCGGTTGACGTAGAGGTGCAGCTTTCCGGTCGCGGGGTGCGTGCAGACGACGGGGTGGCGGACCGGAGGGAACCGTTCCTGAGCCGCGCTGCGTTCCTCTGCGCTCATGGAGTGCCCGAAGGTCTGCGTGAAGTCGTGCACCGCGACGAGACCGTCGATCTCCTCTTTCGTGTCCTCGTCCAAGGCGTCGTAGGCGGCATACATGTCTGCAAAGAGGGTGTCGCCGCCGTGGTCGGGCACCGAGCGCGCGTGCAGGACGGCGCCCATGGACGGGCAGTCGCGCCACGTCACGTCGTGGTGCCAGGAGTTCTCGTACCCGCTGGCCTCCGCCGTCTTGTCGAACCGGACCAGCTCGGGCTCCCCCGTGTTCGAGGGCAGGAACGGGTGGACCTCGAGGTCACCGAACCGGCGCGCGAACGCGACGTGCTGCTGCGGCGTCAGCGGCTGGTTGCGGAAGAAGAGAACCTTGTAGTCGGAGAGCGCCTGGCGCAGCTCGGCGACGACGTCGTCCGACAATTCGGCGGTGAGGTCCACCCCGGAGATCTCCGCCCCCACCGTCGCACCGACCTGGTGGGCGTCGAGGGTGCGCCACTGGAGCGAGGCCAAGCGGTCCCGCTCCTGCGCCACATGGGTGAACGGCCCGACCGCAATCGGATAGCCCGGAAGACGAAACGAGCCTCGTCCTCGTGCGGCGTGCGTCGTCGCCATCTCGGTACTCTACCGAACCCTCGTCCGGCGTCGCCGTGGTCGGATGCAGCATGCCGAGACGAAGCAAACAAGTCTCGAATGAGCTCCTCCCTATACTGACGAGGTGGGACACCGGTGACAGCGGACACGGCGTTGCAGCACGCGGTTCGTCGTGCCGTCCAGGACACCACGAGCGACGACGACAGACTCAGAGTTGCACACACGGTCGCCACCCACGGCTGGGGCAACGTCCTCTTCGTGGACGTCTACGCCTGGTCGCGCTGCGAGACCGTGGAAGACCTCGACCCCCAGCTGCGCAAGATCGTCTCCGTGGTGGCGGACAGGCCGTACGAGCGCGTCACCATCCGCTGGCGGATCAGCCACTGATCCTCGCGTTCAGTCAGCCGCGATGGCTGCCAGGACGTCGAGCTTCGCCGCCCGCCGGGCTGGCCAACCGGCCGCGATGAGGCCGAGCACGGCGGCCAGGATGAGAAAGATCACGAGGTTCGAGAACGGCACCACCGTGTCAGTGATGCCCTGTGTCCGGAGCGACCACGCCAGCGCAATGCCCAGCGCCGTTCCGACGATGATGCCGATGACCGCTCCGAAGACCGCCAGGATCACCGACTCGGATCGGATCATGGCCCGGATCTGTCGGCGCTTCATACCGACAGCACGCAGCAGGCCAATTTCGTGCGTCCGCTCGAAGACCGACAGCATCAGGGTGTTCACGATTCCGATCAGGGCGATGATGACGGCCAGGCCCAGCAAGGCGTAGACCAGGCCCAACAATTGGTTCACCTGGGCCTGCTGTGATTGCTCGAACTCGGCCCGGGTCTGAATTTTCAGGTTGGGGTAGCCGGCCAGCGCGTGCTTCACGCTCTGGTCCACGCCTGCGTTCCCGTCCGTCCTGAGGAGCACCGCAACCGGCAGCGGATTGTCGAAGTGGGTGAGGAAGAAGCCGTCACCGACCAGGTATTTCCCGATCAGCGCATTGGCCTTGAAGATGCCGCCGACGCGCATCGTCGAGCTCCCCGTCTTGGCGAACCTCACGGGCACGACATCCCCGACCGTGAGGTTCTTGGAGCTGGCCGTCGTCGTGTCGACCAACAGCTGTCCGGCGGCCAAGGCGGCCGCCGTACCTGAGGTCATGTTGAGGATCACCGTCTGGGACAGCTGGCGCGTCGACACAGCGGTGAGCTTCTCCAGCGATCGCTTGAGCTCGAACTGGTCCTGGTAGACGCTCGATGAGGCGGTGACCCCGGGGACCGCCGCCGCCGTTGGCGCCACTGCGTTGCTGAACCCGACCTGCGCATTGTTGGGCACGGTGACAATGAGGTCGGCGCTGATCGCGTTGCGCACGCTGCTCGTCGCAGACCGTGACAGCGAGGCGCCGAACACCGCGATCGCCGAGACCAAGGCCAGGCCGACCATAAGCGCCGACGCCGTCTGCGCGGTGCGGCGAGGGCTCCGCATGGAGTTCTCCCGGCCGAGCCGGCCGGACACGCCGAGCAGTCGGGCGAGAGGGCGCCCGATGAAGCCGGCCATCGGCCGTGCCACCGCCGGGGCCAAGAGGGCGACTCCGACGAAGATCCCCACGGCTCCGAGGCCGACCAGCTGAATGGCCGGCTTCGTGAGTCCGAAGGCGAGGGCGAGGATGCCCAGCACGGTGATGATGCCGCCACGGGTGAAGCGCCGGCGCAACGGGATGTCGCCCTCGGACAGCTGAGCAGAGACGGCGGCCACCGGCGGAATCCGCACGGCCCGCCGCGCCGGGCTGATGGCCGCGACCACCGTCACGCCGACACCCACCACCAGGCACACGATCACGGTCCGCGTCTGGAACACCAGGGGTCCCGAGGGCAGGGTCACGCCGAACCCGCTCAGGAGCGCCTCGAGTCCCAGGGCAGCCAGCACCCCGAGGCCGAGGCCGATCAACGACGACACCAGGCCGACGATCGCCGCCTCTGCCAGCACCGAACGGAAAACCTGGCGCCGGCTCGCACCGACGATGCGCAGCAGGGCGAGTTCCCTCGTGCGCTGGCCGACCGTGATCGAGAATGTGTTCAAGATGGTGAAGCCGCCGACGAAGAGCGCGATGAAGCCGAAGACGAGCAAGGCGGTGTTGAAAAAGCCCAACGCCTGGCTGACAGCACTCGTCTGCTCCTCGATGACCGTCTGACCGGTCACCACCTCGACGCCCTGCGGCAGGACGTGCGCGATGTCACGCTGGACGACTGCCTTGTTCGCTCCTGGTTGACTCACGATGTTGATGTTGTCGAACTTGCCCACCTGACCCAGCAGCTTCTGGGCGGTCGGGATATTGAATCCGGCCAGCGTGGCGCCCGCCAGATTGTTGGCGGTACCGAAGCGAGCCAGACCCGTGATCGTGAAGGTCCTCGTTGGGCCTTTCAACAGAATGCGGACGTGCTGCCCGACGGAGAAGTGGTACTTCTGCGCCGTGCCGAGGTCCATCACGACGTCGGACGACGTCGTGGGCGCCGTGCCCTGCGTCAACCGAAGCGCAGAGATCTGCTGGTTGGGGTCGAAGGTGATCCCGAGCGTGGGTGCGCCCCCCGTGGTGATCGCCTTCCCATCGGGCGAGATGTACTGGGCGTAGCCGGTGACAGACCCCTCGGCCGCCTCGACGCCAGGAACGCCGCGCACGGTGGTGAGGATCGACTCGGGAATCGGGTTACGGGTGGCCGTGCCGCCGCTTCCGAACTGGGCGGCGCCACGCACCTGGAAGTCGACGTTCTGGTAGATGTTGCTGAAGAGCGTGTTGAACGTGTTGTGCAGCGTGTCCGTGAGCACGAAGGTGCCCGCGATGAAGGTGACGCCGAGCACGATGGCCAACGCCGTCAGCGCCAGTCGGAGCTTGTGCGCGAGCAGCCCCTTGATGGTCACCTTCCACATGTCAGGTCCCCAGCGTCCGCATCCGCTCCAGCACCGAGTCCGCTGTCGGCCCAACGAGCTCGTCGACCACGAGGCCGTCGGCAAGGAAGATCACCCGGTCGGCGTAGGCCGCCCCACGGGGGTCGTGGGTGACCATGACAATGGACTGACCGAACTCGCTGACCGACCGGCGCAGGAACGTCAGCATCTCCGCCGAGGAGTTGGAATCGAGGTTCCCCGTGGGCTCGTCCGCAAAAACAAGATCGGGCCGGTTGATGAGTGCTCGGGCGCACGCGCACCGCTGTTGCTGGCCCCCCGACAGCTCGGTGGGCCGGTGCGT
The DNA here is from genome assembly GCA_963744225.1 of uncultured Acidimicrobiaceae bacterium. Taxonomy (GTDB): domain Bacteria; phylum Actinomycetota; class Acidimicrobiia; order Acidimicrobiales; family RAAP-2; genus Bog-473. The sequence goes on along the minus strand of CAVUSV010000004.1, from coordinate 898,437 downwards.
GAGCCGGTCGGCGATGCCGAGCTGCGCCACCAGGTAGTCGAACCACTCCTTGTCCACCTTCCGGCCGGCAAGATCCGACGGCAAGGTGATGTTCTCGGCCGCCGTCAGCGTCGGGACGAGGTTGAACGACTGGAACACGAAGCCGACCCGGTCGCGGCGCATCTGGGTGAGGCCGGCGTCGTCGAGGCTGCCGATGTCGAGGTCGCCGACGTAGGTCTGCCCCGAGGTGGGACGGTCGAGGCCGGCCATGCAGTGCATCAGCGTCGACTTGCCCGAGCCCGACGGGCCCATGACGGCGGTGAAGCGGCCGCGCTCGAACGTGACGGTGATGCCCGCCAGGGCGTGCACCGTGGCCTGGCCCGCCCCATAGGTCTTGTGCAGATCGACGGCGTGTGCGGCCGGCGAGGTCGGGCCGGTGGTGGCCGGTGCGTGGTCGGTGAGCGTCACGGTCCTCGATTCGTCGATGGGAGACGGACGCGGCAACCGCTGACCCATCTCGCTGTCCCAGCTTGTCGCCGCGACCCAAGGCGGCGCGACGGCTCGAACGCTACCCTGAGGCCCGACACGAGCAGGACCGGCACGTGAGCTACCCGGGGGGGCGAGTTCGCACATGCAGCATGACGCCATGAGAAGGGACTGAGCCCCTGAGCGCGCGTCTGCGGTTGTCCGCGCCGAGCTCAACGGCGGTGACCGCCGTCGTCTCCGTGGCGGCGGTGCTCGGCGTCCAGCTCATCCTCTTTCCCGTGCCGATCGGGGTCTGGGTCCAAGGGCTCGTCCTCGGACTCCTCGGCTCCCTGATGGCGGTCGGGCTGGGCCTCACGTACCGGCTGAACAAAGTGATCAACTTCGCCCAGGGCGACCTCGGCACGGCACCTGCGGTCCTGGCCGTCGGCCTCGTGAGTTTCTCCGGCGTCAACTACTTCCTCGGGCTGGCCACCGGGCTGGTCGGCTCCGTCATCCTGACCGCCACCGTCGAGATCCTCGTTGTCCGCAGGTTCCGGCGCTCCCCTCGTCTCATCTTGACCGTGGCGACCATCGGGCTTTCCCAGCTCCTCGTCGTCGTGAGCCTCTTGATTCCGCGGATCTGGGGCCAGACGCCGATCGCCAGCGCAGTGGTGACGTTCCCCTGGCACTTCACCTGGCACATCGCGCCGATCGTCTTCGATGCCAACGACCTCGTGGCCGTCATCGTGTCCGTGGCCTGCCTGGCCGGTGTGTCGATCTGGTTCACTCGGAGCGACATCGGGATCGCCGTGCAGGCGGTCGGCGACCGGCGTGACCGTGCCTCCATGCTCGGCATCCCGGTGGGGCGCCTGCAGTCGGCCACCTGGGTGGTTGCCGGCCTCCTGTCCTTCGTGAGCATCTTCTTCCAGGCGACGATCCTGGGCCTCCCGCTCGACCCGACGTTCGGGCTGACCGCGCTGGTCACGGCCCTGGCTGCGCTCGCCCTGGGCAACTTCACCGAGCTCCCGGTCATCGCCGCCTCCGCCGTGGCGCTGGGCGTCCTCCAGCAGGGGGTGGCCTGGGACGAGCCGACCAACCCCGCCCTCGGGCTGGCCGTCCTGGCCGCCGTGGTGTTCGCGGCCATCGTCGTGCGCCAGCTCTTCGCCAAGCGGAGCGACCGCGAGGCCGCGTCGACCCTGTCGCTGGCAGGGAGCGTCCGCGACCTGTCGGCCGCCGCCCGCGACCTCACCGAGGTCCGGGTCGGGACCCCCGTGGGCGCGCTGGTCGCCTTCGCCGCCGCCTGCACGCTGCCGCTCTGGATGGGTCCGGGGGAGGTCATCCGCGCCTCAGAGCTCGTTGTGCTGGCCATCGCCGGCTGCTCCGTGGTGGTGCTGACGGGATGGTCGGGCCAGGTCAGCCTGGGCCAGATGTCCTTTGCCGGCATCGGGGCCGCCGTCGGCGCCGTGGCGCTCCTCGACTGGCACTGGGACCTGAGCCTCGCGCTGGTCCTCGCGGGCGCGGCCGCGGGCACGGCGGCCGTGGTCGTCGGCATCCCGACCCTTCGGCTCGATGGCATGTTCGCCGCGGTGACGACGCTGGCTTTCAGTCTGGCCGCGTCGGGTTACCTGCTCGTCCGCGCGGAATTCTCTTGGATCCCCCGGGGCCAGCTCGGTGTCCCCTACCTGTTCGGGCTGTCCATCACGACACAGTCGTCGACGTTCGAGCTTTGCCTCGGGGTCTTGGTGCTCGTGTTGGTCGCGGTCCACGGACTGCGGCACAGCCGGACCGGCCGCGTCCTGCGCGCCCTGCCTGCCAACCAGCGAGCGGCATCGGGCTACGGCGTGCGTGTCCTGTGGGCCAAGCTCACCGCCTTCGCCATCTCGGGTTTCATCGCCGGGTTGTCCGGCTGCCTCCTCCTGGTGGTGAACCAGCAGTACGAGGAAACGTCATTCCTCGTGCCGGTCAGCCTCCTCGTCTTCACCGCGACCGCCGTCGGCGGCTTGGGGTCGGCACTGGGCGCAATCCTGGGCGCCGGGATCGTCGAGGGCAGCACCATCTATCTGCCCCCGAGTTGGCAGCTCTTCCCCTCCGCGGTCGGTGTGCTCATTGTGCTGATCGCCTTCCCCCGCGGGCTGGCGGGCCTGTGTTATGACCTGCGCGACTGGGTGGTCGACGCCCTCGCCCGGCGCCACCACCTGATCGTGCCCGGGCGCCGCACTCCCATAGAGGGGGCCGTTGCACCGTGAGCCGGCTCTCCAAATTTCGGCGCCGGGGTGTCGCTGTTTCCGCTGGGGGTTCTCTTCGCGATTGAGCTGCTGGACCAGGCCACCCAGAGCGCCTTCAACGTCTTGACGCCCAACGTCCGCGATGCCTTCCACCTGACGAACGCCGGCATCCTCCTGATCGTCGCGATCGCGGGCGCCGCGGCCCTGCTCTGCACCCTCCCCGTCGCCGTGCTGGCCGACCGAACCAACCGGGTACGCATTGCGCTCGTCGGGGCCATGATCGGCGCCGCGTTCTCCATCGGTCTCGGCGCCGCGCCGACCGCGGTGATTGCTGCCGTCATGCTGGCCGGCGTCTCCATGGGGCAGGCGGTGATCTTCCCGACGCACAACTCCCTGCTGGCGGACTACTACCCGGTTCCGGCGCGGCCGCGCGTGTACTCAGCCCACCGCGCCGGCATCAGCATCGGCGCCATCATCGGCGTGCTGCTGGGCGCAGGCTTGGCCTCCATCTGGTCCTGGCGTGCCCCCTTCTTCTTCTTTGCTGTGCCGATCGCCGTCGTGGTCGTCATCGGCCTGCGCCTGCGGGAACCGGCGAGGGGCAGACATGAGCAGCTCGAGCTCAGCGAGCAGATGCTCGCGTCAGAGCGTGGCGAACCGGTCCCCCTGGACGATGCCCCCCTCCCCGGCAGCCGCGCCGCCCATCGATGACCCGGCCGAGCCACCGCCCTCCCTCACCGAGGCCTGGCGCACGGTCTGGAAGATCGCCGCTCTCAGGCGGATCTTCCTCGCGCTGCCGTTCCTTGCGGCGTCCATCGCGGGCTTTACGTCCCTGGCCTCGCTGCAATACCAACAGACGTTCCATCTCGATGCGGTCCAGCGCGCCTACTTGATCGCTCCGATCCAGCTCTTCGACCTCCTGGGCCTCGCCGTCGGCGCCGTCATCGCGACCCGCCTGGCCGCGCGCGACGTCGGTCTCGTCTTTCGCATGCTCGCCATCGCATCGCTGATCGCCGCCGGATTCGCGGTGCTGTTCGCTCTCGCTCCAAACGTCCCGGTTGCCTTCATCGGCAACGCGGGCATCAACATGTCGCTGGCCGTCGTGGGACCCGGCGTTCTGGCCTCCCTCTCGCTCGCCATACCGTCCCGGGTGCGCTCAGTTGGCTTCTCCATCGGGGCACTCTTCGTCCTCCCCGGTTTTCTCGTCCTCCCGAGCGTGGGCGCGTTGGGCGACGCGGTGGGCTTCCGCTACGGCCTCCTCATGCTGGTGCCGATCTTCACGATCGGCGGGCTCATCGTGGCCAGTGCCGGATCGCTGATCGGGCGCGACGTGCAAGACGTGTGGATCTCCATGCGAACCCGTGCCCAGATGCAGGCCGACCGCCGGGCGGGCCGCCTTCCCCTCCTGGCCGTACGCGAGCTCAACGCGGGCTATGACGGGGTCCAGGTGCTCGCCGACGTGGAGATCCAGATCGCCGAGGGAGAGATCGTCGCGCTGGTCGGCACCAACGGCGCCGGCAAGTCGACCCTCCTGCGGGCGATTGGTGGGGTGGTCGAGGCCGATCACGGCGCCATCATCTTCGACGGGCGCGACATCACGCACCTGCCACCGGACGAGATCGCCCGGCTCGGCGTCGCGCAAGTGCCCGGCGGAGAGGGGATCTTCCCAAACCTGCGCGTCGAGGACAACTTGCGCGCGGCGGCCTGGCAAGGCCGCCGGCGCGGCGAGCGCGACGCCGACATGATTCAGGAGGCGCTGAGCGCCTTCCCCGTCCTCGCCGCTCGTCGGAGCGAACGGGCGGGAAATCTGTCGGGCGGTCAGCAACAGATGCTGGCGCTCGCCATGGCCACGATCACCCGGCCCAAACTGTTCCTGATCGACGAGCTCTCGCTCGGGCTGTCGCCCATCGTGGTCGAGCAGCTGCTCGGCGCCGTCGAGTCCATGCGCCAGGCAGGCACCTCCATCCTGCTGGTCGAGCAGTCGATGAACGTGGCCGTGGCGGTGGCCGACCGCGTCTACGTGATGGAGACCGGCGCCGTGCGGTTCTCGGGCACGGCCGACGAGTTGGCCGCCCATCCTGAGCTGTTGTGGTCGATCTATCTCCAGAAGGCCTCTGACTCCGTTGGCTCTCCGGCACCTCGCGGTGCCGCGGCGCCACGTCAGCACCTGACCGAGCTCGAGGTCCGAGGGATCTCGATGCACTTCGGGGGCAACGCGGCCCTCGACGACGTGTCGCTCCACGCGGACCACGGAGAGATCGTCGGCATCATCGGGCCGAACGGCGCCGGCAAAACCACCCTCTTTGACGTCGTCTCCGGTTTCCTGCGGGCCGATAGGGGACGGGTCGAGCTCGCGGGCGTCGATGTCACCGACCGCTCCGCCTCGGCCCGCGCCCGGCACGGACTGGGCCGCTCCTTCCAGGACTCCCGCTTGTTCTCCGGGTTGACCGTCCGCGACGCCCTGGCTGTCTCACTCGAACGCTTCACCGATGTGCGCGACCCCTTCAATGCGATCCTGCGCCTGCCTGCGCAGGTCCGCACAGAGGCCGCCGTGGTGCGGCGGGTCGACGAACTCCTGGACATGTTCGGCCTCGCCCGGTTCGCCGACAACTTGGTGAGCGAGCTGTCGACCGGCTCGCGCCGGCTCGTCGACCTCGCAGCCGTCGTCGCCCACCAGCCGACGGTCGTCCTGCTCGACGAGCCCTCCTCGGGCGTGGCCCAGCGCGAGGTCGAGGCCATGGTCGGCCTGCTTCGCTCCGTTCGAGACAGGCTCGACGCCACCCTGCTCGTCGTCGAGCACGACATCGCGTTCATCGCCGACTTGGCGGACCGCCTGGTGGCTATGGACCAAGGGGCCGTGCTCGCGAGCGGTGTCCCCCGCGACGTCCTCGAATCACCCGAGGTGGGCGACGTCGTTCCTCGGGTCCGACCCCCTCACGCTGGCGCGATCCGGACCCATGTCCGCGAGCGCGCTCGACAGCGGTGGACCCCGTATGAACGACCCGGAGCCGGAGCCGGAGCCGGAACAGGCCGGGCGCCCGTGGCCGCACGTGAGCCGGCTGCGGATCGCCGGGCCGGTCATCCTCATCGTGGCCGCGCTCGTGGCAGCCGGCATCTCGGCCACCGTGCGGGAGCACAACGGCAGTACGGCTGCGGCCCCGGCAGGCACGGAAGGGGGGCAGAGCGCGCAGGCATCCGTGCCCATCACCTACGCCGCCGCCGCCAAGCTGGGCAAGACGGCGGCTTTCGACTGGGGACCGCAGTGCGATCACAAGACGGGTCGGCTCAAAGTCCCGAGCGCGTACGCCCCCCCGTGTGTGCCGGTGTCGACCCGGCCTAACGGCGGCGCCACTTGGAGCGGGGTCTCAGCCGACGCCGTCAACGTCGTGTACTACCAGGCCCAACCGGGCGGATTGGGAGCGGCGATTCAGGGGGCGACCGGGACTCCGGCCCAGTCGCTCGCCACGGTGCAGGCGTTCGTGGCGATGTTCAACCACGTGTACGAGATGTACGGCCGGCACGTGAACCTCATCCCGTTCCAGGCAACGGGTGCCGCCAGCGATCCGGTGGCGGCCCATGCCGACGCCGTGACGGTGGCGCAGCAGGTTCATGCCTTCGCGTCCATCGGAGGCCCCGTACAGACCTCGGCGTACCAGGACGAGTTGGCCCGTGAACACGTGCTGTGCATGGGATGTGGCGACTCCTCGACCTACGGCGAGATCAAGCTCAACGCCCCGTTCCAATGGGCCAACCTGCCGACGGCCGACACGTCGCTCTACGAGACGGTCGGCTACGTCGTATCGAAGTTGAACGGAAAGCGCGCCGTCTGGGCCGGCGACGCCTCCATGCACGGACGCCCACGGTCATTCATCGTGGTGAGCGAGACCTCGGAGCCGCCTTCGCCCGGAACCGCCGAGCTCGCGGCGACACTGACCAAGAAGCTCCGGGCCGGACACGTCAACATGGCGTCGCTGGCGTCACTGCAGTACACGCTGAACCTCACGACGCTGCCGAGCCAGGCCGCCACCGTCGCTGAAAAGCTGAAGACGTCCGGAGCGACCAGCGTCGTCTTCGCGGGAGATCCCATCATGCCGATCTATCTGACGAAGGCCTGCGCCAAGATCGGCTACTTCCCCGAGTGGATCATCACGGGGATCGTGCTCACCGATACCTCGGTCCTGGGGCGGTACTACGACCAGAGCGAGTGGGCCCACGCCTTCGGAGTGACCAGCCTGGGCGTGCCGGTCCCGGTCGCGGCCGGCGACGCCAACCGGCTCTACCGCTGGTGGTACGGAGCAGGCACGTCACCACCGTCCCTCGCCGCGCCGGCGATCATTCCGCCCATCATGCAGATCTTCCTGGGGGTGCAGTTGGCCGGTCCCGACCTCAACCCCTCCACCTTCGCCACTGGGCTGTTCCGTGCCCCGCCGGCCGGCGGAGGCCCGACATCGCCGCTGCTCGCGTACGGCGCCCAGGGTGCCGCGCCGCTCCCCAGTTACTCGTCACCAGCCGACTATTCGTTCCTCTGGTACGACCAGTCCGCGAAGGGTCCCGACGAGGAGGGAGTGAACGGCAGCGGGCTCATGCGCTACGTCAACGGCGGCGCGCGCTACAAGTCCGGCGTGGTGCCGGCTGGTTCGGTCCCGATGTTCTCGGTGCCCGGCTCCGTCACCAGCTACGCGTCGCCGCCAGACCAAGCGCCCTCGTATGCGGCGTGGCCCGGATCACCCTCGGCCTCGACATCGGGCTGACGACTCGCCTCCACCCGAGTGGTCCGCTTCCGTCCCCAAGAGGGGGGGTAGCACCAGCCGCACACGCCCGGTAGCGGCATTCTCATTCGGGTGGCCGATCCGTAGGTTGGCAAGAGATGGCCGGGACGGCCTCCCCGCCAGCAAGGAGCCCAACCAATGATCGTCTCTCACCGCTTGACCAAGCGTTACGGAGCGACCGTGGCGGTCGACGACCTCACGTTCAAGGTGACCCCCGGCGTCGTCACGGGGTTCTTGGGCCCCAACGGCTCGGGAAAGTCCACCACCATGCGCATGGTGATGGGGCTCGACGTGCCCGACTCGGGGAGTGCCACCGTCCACGGCGTCCCGTACGAAGACCTCAGGTGGCCACTGCGCGACGTCGGCGCGCTCCTTGATGCCAAGGCATTCCACCCCGGCCGGACTGCCCGCGATCACCTCACATGGCTGGCGAAGACCAACGACATCCCGGCCGCACGGATCGACGAGGTGCTCGACCTGGTTGGGCTTACCGCCGTGGCCGGAAAGCGGGCCGGGAAGTTCTCCCTCGGAATGGGCCAGCGCCTCGGGATCGCCGGCGCCCTCCTGGGCGACCCCGGCGTCCTGCTCTTCGACGAGCCCGTCAACGGGCTCGACCCCGAAGGCATCCGGTGGGTCCGCCACCTGCTCCGTGACCTGGCTGCCCAGGGTCGGACGGTCCTCGTCTCGAGCCACCTCATCACGGAGATGTCGCTCACGGCCGAGCGCCTCGTGGTAATCGGCCGAGGCAGCCTGATCGCTGAGACGAGCGTCGACGAGTTCATCGCCAGCAATGCTGCGGAGTCGGTGCGGATCGTCACGCCGACCCCACAGCGTTTCGTGAGCGCGCTCCACCGCGTCGGCGCACGCCCGACCGTGGACGGCGGCGCCATCGTCGTCAGCGGGATGCCCGCCTCCGCCATCGGCGAGCTGGCGGCGGCCCAGTCTCTGACCGTGCACGAGCTGACGACCGTCCGGGCGTCGCTCGAAGACGCGTTTATGGAGCTCACGAGCGACACCGTCGAATACCGCTCGGCCGCCCCCTTGCCCGTTCCGTCGTAGACCTCCCTCCTTGACCTGCACCAGTTTTGAAAGGACACGACATGACCGTCGCCGCCACACTGCACGTCCCGCCAGGACCAGATGCCGCACCACGAGGTGCCGGTCTGCGCCAGGCGGTCGATGCCGAGTGGGCCAAGGTGAGCTCGCTGCGCTCGACGGGTTGGGCGTTGCTCGCCACCGTGGCCGGCACGCTGTTGGTCTGCGCGTTCTCGGCCCAGAGCGCAACCCATCACCCGGCCCGCTGGTACCAAGACTTCGATCCCACCAACCAGTCGATGGCCGGCCTGGCCCTCGGCTCGCTGGTCATCGGGATCCTCGGGATCATGGTCATCACCGGTGAGTACGGGACCGGCACCATGCGTTCGTCTCTGGCGGCCACGCCCAGGCGCTCTGTGCTTCTGGCCGCCAAGGTCATCGTCGTCGGAGTACTCGCGTTGGTCGTCGGCGAGGTACTCAGCTTCGGATCGTTTGCCCTCGGTTGGGCGGTGCTCTCGGGGGGCGGAGCCCCCACGGCGACGCTCGGGCAGGATGGCGTGCTGCGGGCCGTCGTCGAGTCGGGCGCCTACCTCGCGCTGGTGACACTGTTCGGGCTGGGCATCGGGACCATCATCCGGCACACCGCAGGGGCCATCGCCGCCTTCGTCGGCGCCACACTGCTCCTGCCCATCCTGCTCCAACACGGCAACGGGAGCCCCGGCCGGTTCACGCCCGAAGTGATTTACGCCAACTCGGTGGCCGCCGTCGCGCCGCAGCCCGGCTACTTCTCCGCCACCGTAGGCTTCTTGGTGATGATGGCCTACACCGTCGCGGCCATCTGGCTCGGCGCCGTCTTGCTGAAGCGGAGGGACGCGTGACAGCCGAGCCGGCAGCCGAGGACAGCGAGGTCCGGGTGCGGCTCATGGGCCGGGAGATCTCGCTCGCCCTCAGCGAGGAACAGGCCCTGCACATCCGATCAGTCGCCCGACGGATCCTGCACGAGCCCTTCACCTCCCGGGTGTGGAGGGAGCTCGCGTTCTTCGTCGTCTCCGGCGGGCTCGCCGTGGCGGGACTCGCCTTCGTCGGCTTCACGATGGCAGCAGGCCTCGTCCTCGCCATCACCTTCTTCGGGCTCGCCATCCTTGCCCTCGCCCTGCGAAGCGCGCGGGGCATCGGCGGACTCATGCGCGGGCTCGGGCACGGGCTGCTGGACGTCCGCGTTGAGGATCCGGGTCCTTTCGTCAGCCGGCCGGGTTTCCTCGGTTGGCTGCAGTCGTCCATCCGGGACCGGGTCTCATGGCGCTCGGTGGCCTACCTCGCCCTCAAGGTGCCCTTGACCATGCTCGGCTTCTATGTGGCATTCAGCCTGTGGTGGGATGCCCTCGCCTGTCTGGCGGGGTCCCTGCGTGCCGGGGGGCTGGGACCACCGGTCTTCGGGCTCGTCGCGAACGTCTTCCCTCCCGGCTACCTCTCCGTCGGCATGGACGGCTTCGGACACGGGCTCTTCCTCCTCATCTCCGGCGCCATCTTCTTCTTCGCCGCCCCGTGGGCCATGCGGGGCTTCGTCAACATCGACCGCCTGCTGATGAGCTCGCTCCTCGGGCCGGATCCGACGGCCACCCGCCTGCGCACGCTCGAACAGGCCCGCACCCAGACCGTCGACGCGTCGGCGGCCACGCTTCGACGGATCGAGCGCGACCTGCACGACGGCACGCAGGCACAACTCGTCGCGCTGGCCATGCGGTTGGGCATGGCCAAGGAGAAGCTCGAGAACGCGGACCAGGTGGACCTCGCCCGGGTGCGCGAGCTCGTCGACGAGGCACACCGGGGCGCCAAGGAGGCCATCGCCGAACTGCGCGACATCGCTCGCGGCATCCATCCGCCTGCCCTCGACATCGGGCTCGAGGGGGCGCTCGCCACGTTGGCGGCGCGGAGCGCGGTGCCGACCGAGGTCACCGTCGACCTCCGGACCCGCCCGACGCCCGCGATCGAGGCCATCGCGTACTTCTGCGTGGCGGAGCTCTTGGCCAACGTCGCCCAACATGCCCAGGCCTCTCGCGCCTCCGTTTCGTGCGCACAACAGGGAACGTGGCTGCGTCTCGTCATCCGGGACGACGGCGGCGGCGGCGCGCAGATCTCCCGGCTCGGCTCCTCGGCCAGCGGGCTGGCCGGGCTGACGGACCGCGTCCACGCCGTCGACGGCAGGCTCACGCTCGCGAGCCCGCTGGGCGGTCCGACCGTCGTCACCGTCGACCTGCCACTCTCGCCGTGACTCCCTGTGCACTCCGGGTCGCCATCGCCGAGGACTCCGCCATCCTGCGCGACGGCCTGGTGCAACTCCTGGTCGACCGCGGCTTCGTCATCACGGGCGCGGTCGGCGATCCGGCCGCGCTCCGGAGCTCCGTTGCACAGAACCCACCCGACGTGGCGGTCATCGACATCCGCATGCCGCCGACCTTCACCGACGAGGGCCTGCGCCTGGCCCTGGAACTGAGGGCCACCTACGAGGGCCTCGGCATCTTGCTCTTCTCCCAGTACGTCGAGACGCGCTACGCGGCCGATCTCCTGGCCGACGACGCCGCCGGGATCGGTTACTTGCTCAAGGACCGGGTGGCCGACGTCAAGGACTTCGTCGAGGCGCTCGAGCGGGTGGCGATCGGAGGAACGGCCTTGGACCCCGAAGTAGTGACCCAGCTCATCGGTGCCACGCGGCGCACCGACTCGCTCTCGGTTCTGACCACCCGTGAGCGTGAGGTGCTCGGCCTCATGGCCGAGGGCAGGTCGAACGCAGCCATCGCCAGCGCGCTTGTCATCAGTGAGGGGGCGGTGGAGAAGCATGTCGCGAACATCTTCACCAAGCTCGATCTCCCGGTCTCGGGCTCGGACCACCGCCGCGTGTTGGCGGTCCTGCGCTTCCTCGAGTCGTAGGCCTCAGACTGACGCGCCGTGTGCGTCGTACTGCTGCCCACGAGCTCTCGCCTGTTCCTGACCGGCCCGTACCTGGAACGGGCTGATCCCGCCCGGATCCCACGGGCCGACCGATCCCCCCGCGACGGCGGCCTCCGACTTCGGGAGTAGGTGGAAGCGCTGCCGGAGGTCGTCGCACGTTCGGTGGGCCACCGCGAACCAGTCCATCCGGAGGAAGTCGATGCTGTCGGATCCCGTCTCGTCGTCGTGGCAGCGGGCGCCCCGCGCCATGGCGTCGGAAAGGCGGACGGCCATGTGTGGGCTCGCCGAGAAGTGCCCTGGCGACGCCTGAAAGAGGCCGGCTCCTGTGGCGAGGTCGCCGGTCTCGAACAATGCGATCACCATGGCCAGGAGGGAGAACCCGTGCATGTCGTCGTTGGCGCGGGCGATCAGACCGAACACCTCGACCTCTGATTCCACGGTCGTGCCGTAGTTTCCCAGCACATGCACCCAGTCGTGCTGCGCGAGGAGGGGAGGCGCAGAATCCGGCGTACCGGGGAACGTGAAACCGCGGGCTTGGTACATCTCCCAGACCTTGCGCCCGATGGCGTCGCCGGGCAGGGCCTCGAGGGCGGCCCACCGCGCCGCCAGCTCCGGGTCCTTGACCGAGAATTCCCAGGGATCGTGCAGCACCCGGGTGGAGTGCAGCGCGGTCGACGATTCCGCCTCCTCCCACGTCCCCTCGTACCCGTTCCGCGTGAAGTCGTGGGCGGCCAGACCGAGTGATCCGGCGGCGAATTCCCGTGCAACGTCGACCATCCCCTCCTCCACCCCGAGCTCCCGGGCGAACGCCGCCACGTTGTCAACGACGTCCTCGGGGATCGGATGGCGGACCAGCGCGCACAGGAGCATGAGCTGGACCCCCCGTGAACGGAACGGGAGGTCGCGCCGTGCCAACGCGGACGCCAACTCATGCGCGGTCATGCCCGGCTGGTCCGTCACTGCGACGGCATGGCCGGTCAGGGCCGGGAAGAGCGCTTCAATGAGCGCCCGCTGAATCGGCAACAAGCCCTCTCGGCCGGCGACCGCCGACGCAACGCCGTCAGCCAAGACCCGAACCTCCGCGGCGTCAGGCGGCGCCAGATTGACCGTTTCGGCCGTGGGCAGCGGTACGGGCACCGCTAGCCCTTCCGCGACACCGCGCGGCCCGGGTGACCGGCGCCGGCAGACGGCGCTGCGTCGGGAAAGCCGGCCCGTTCCATACCTGCCGGAGAGTACCGGCCGGTCCGTCGCTCCGGTGCACCGCTAGCGGGTGCGCGCCTTCCTCCTGGCCTCGCTGGCGGCCTGGGCCACCTCCTCTGCGACCGTTTCTTCTGCCGAGTCGCCCCAGAACCCGCGGGGTGCCACCAGAAAATCGATCAGGCGCTCGAGTTGGTCCCCGTACGTCCCGCGCAGTGTCTGCAGGTCCGCCCATGCCTGGTCCTTGTCGCGGAGGGGGACGCCGAGCTCGACGAGCTGCGCCCAGGCCAGCGCGAAGTTCTCCTCGACCAGCCAGGTGGCGGGCGCGACCGTCGCCGGGACGTGGAGGCGGCTCGAGATCTCCACGATGGCGCGTCGCCCGCGGCGGTACAGGAAGTACGGCTCGCGGTTCTGTGCTCCTGCAACGCAGGCCGATGTCAGCGTGGCGGCGTCGGTCACCACCCCGAGCGCGGTGACCCAGGACTGGCCGGGATGCTGGGACCGGAAGAGCGCCAGCATGGGGTAGGACACATGGCTCTCCAGGAGGTCCGCCGTCCACATCTGCCATTCCGCCATCGATCGGTACAGCAATTCGACGTCACCACCCGGGGCGTTGACAGCGATCACCCGCACCGGAGTGATGCGTCCGCCCGCGGGGTCGTCGAGCGTCAGCAACCGGGCCTCTCGGCGGCTGTAGGCGCCATAGAGGGCGGGGAGGTACGAGATCATGAGCGCGATCGTCACCACCCCAGTCAGGGTCTCGAGCAACGTGAGCATGCGCACGAGCGCGCCATGCGCCGACCCGAAGACCGGCGTCACCAGGGAGGTGCCCGCGTAGTACACGAGGGTCCCCCAGTCCCGCGTCCCTGCGACGTGCTGGTCCAGTCCCCAGTAGACCAGGGACCAGCCGATCATGAGGCCGGCCAGCCAGACGACGAGCAGGCCGAGCAGCGAGAGCGCCGGATAGACGTGCAAGACGTACTCACCGCGCGATCGGGCAGGCGTGCGGCCGTCCGGCGCGCCGCCGCGCCAGGTGGCGGCGTAGAAGAGCCGCGTCGGACGCCAGAGCCCGCTCTGGCCCTGGGTCACGATCAGGGTCGCGACGGCATCGCTCAGCATTCCGACGATAAGCACGACGCCACCGGCGGCGACGACGAGCCTGATGGTCTCCGTCATGCTCCTCCCGGCCACTTCGACCCGGCCACCTTAGGGAGTCGCCTGGGCGGGTCGCTCCTGCATCCCCCATTGGAGCAACTGCGCTCGATCGACCCGGGCGGGGCATTTTCTCTACACTGTAAACAGGGCTGTTGATAGTTTCGAGAAGGTCCTCCGGGGCGGGGGGGGGAATCGGGTGTGGACCATTCGGCCGGCGGATAGAAAGAGAGCGTGAACGTGATCCGCGGGATATTCGACAGCCGGAAGGCTCGGTCAGTCGGCCTCGTGCTCGGGGCCGGCGGCGTCGTCGGCCAGGCCTACCAGGCCGGCGTCCTCGCGGCGCTCCAGCGAGAGGCCGGCTGGGACCCACGCGGTGCATCCATCATCGTGGGTACCTCGGCGGGTTCGGTCACCGGCGCGGCGCTGCGGGTCGGCGTGCCCGCCACCGACCTGGCGGCATCGCTCTACGGCGAGTCCACCTCGCGTCGTGGCGGCGCCATTCTGCGCCGCATCCTTCCCGCCGACGCCGGGCCGCTGCCAGCACCCTCGTTCCGATCGCTGCTGCGTCCTTGGAACCTTCCGTCGCCGGCCCTGCTGACCCGGGTGGCTCGGCGCCCACTGGCCTTCCGCCCCGAGGTCGCGGCCATGACGCTCCTCCCCCGGGGACAGATCGACATCTCCGAGCGGGCGCGCGGACTGGACGAACACATCGGGGCCCGCTGGCCCGATGGCCTGCGCATCTGCGCGGTGCGCCGGTCGGACGGAGCCCGAGTCGTCTTCGGTCGGGCCGGCGCCCCACCGACGCGGTTGGCTCCCGCCGTCCTCGCCTCTTGCGCCATCCCCGGCTACTTCCAACCGGTCCGTATCGACGGGACCGAGTACGTCGATGGCGGCGTCCATTCGGTCACCAATGCGGATGTGCTGAAGACGGAGGGTCTCGAGCTGGTGGTCATTCTCTCCTCCATGTCGGCGGCCCGGGGCAACGCCAACGGGGCCGACGGCCTGCTGCGCCGGGCCGTGCACCGCCGCATGGAACGGGAGATCGCACGGTTGGAGGAGGCGGGGTCCACGGTGATCACACTGGAGCCCGGCGCCGAGTCGCTCCGTGCGATGGGGCTGCTGACCATGGCGGAAGACCGGAGCCGGCGTGTCATCGAAGCCGCGTATGAGGAAACCCGCGAGAGGATTCTCGCCATTCCCGACCTTGCGTCCCTCGGCCGCCCCCGAGCCGCGGCGACCGCCGGCTGACAGAGGAGGTCCGCCTTCTCCCGGTAGTAGCGTTCGCGCGGCAAGAGCCTGTGAAGGGAGGGTCAATGAGTTCTGACCGCCTGAGCCCCCTGGACACGTCCTTCCTGCACCTCGAGGACCACGTGTCACACATGCACATCGCGTCGGTTGCCATCTTCGAAGGTCCGCCGCCTCCGTTCGCCGCCATCGTCACCATGGTGGCGGCCAAGCTCGAGCTCGTTCCGCGCTACCGCCAGAAAGTCAAGTTCGTCCCCCTCGAGCTCGGGCGGCCGGTGTGGGTTGACGACCCGCACTTCAACATCGAGTACCACGTGCGCCATACCGCGCTGCCCGCTCCGGGCGGTGAGAGCGAGCTGCGCAGGCTGGTGGGTCGCGTGATGGCGCAGCAGCTCGACCGCTCGAAACCCTTGTGGGAGATCTGGGTGGTCGAGGGGCTCGAGGACGAACGATGGGCCATCCTGGCCAAAACACATCACGCGTTGGTCGACGGGGTGTCGGGCACCGACCTGCTGGCCGTCATCATGGACCGCAGCCCCGAGGCCGAGCGGGCCGCGCCTTCGGTCTGGACACCCCACCCGGAGCCATCGGGGCTCCAGCTCATGGTGGATGCACTGGAGAATGTCGTGCGGTCGCCCTACGAGCAACTGCGCGCGGCGCGGGCGCAGGCCCGCGCCGTCCGCCGGATGGCGGGGTACGTGCTGGAGGTCGCCGGGGGCCTCTTCTCGCTGAGCGGGCTCGTCCGCCCGACACCGCTTTCGAGCCTCAACGGACCACTCGGACCCCACCGGCGCTACGCCTGGGCCACGACGTCGGTGGAGGAGATCAAGCAGGTGCGCAAGGCACTCGGAGGAACCTTCAACGACGTTGTCTTGGCGAGCATCACCAACGGGTTCCGCGAGCTGCTGCTGTCGCGTGGCGAGGACATCGAGCGCGTCGTGCGCACCCTGGTGCCTGTATCCGTCCGGCCACGCGACGTGTCAGGCAAGGCGGTGGGGACGGGACGTTCGAGAACAAGGTCTCCGCGATGTTCGCCGAGCTTCCCGTTGACATCGAAGATCCTGTCCTGCGGCTGCACGTGATCACCGAGCAGATGAAGGACCTGAAGGAGTCCAAGCAGGCGATGGCCGGTGAAGCGTTGACATCCATGTCGGGCTTCGCGCCGCCCATGCTGCTCGCCCTGGGCATGCGATTGGCCACGCGGGCCGGACAGCGCAACGTCAACACGGTCACGACGAACGTCCCGGGACCCCAATTTCCGCTGTACGCCGCCGGGCGGCGCATGATCCGAGCCTTTCCCTACGTGCCGCTCGGCGGGCAGATCCGTCTCGCCATCGCCATTTTCTCCTACGACGGCGAAGTCAATTTCGGGATCACCGGGGACTACGACTCGACGCCGGACATTGACGTCCTCGCTGGCGCGATCGAAGACGGGATGACACAGATGCTCAAGGCGAGTGAACAGCCGCCACGCTGAGTCTCACCGTGCCAAGTCGGGGATGCTCGAGACCTCGTCCTCGATGTACGCACGCAGGCCAGAGACGATGACCCGCTCGACCGAGCGCCCGACGATGGGCACGCGCACGTTGAACTGGCCGTCCACCTCGACGATGGTGCTGGCGGGTCCGTCGTCGCCTTGCGTAAAGCGGTAGGTCCCGCGGGCGTCGAGCCGGTCCGGGTAATGGTCGGGCAGGACCTCCCAGACGGTGCGTCCCTCCTCGGGCAGCACCTCGGTCTTCGTCACCCACGACATCTTGTCGGGGTCGATCACGGCACGAACCGCCGGCGACACCGACCCGGTGAACGCGAAACGGACCTCGATGTGGATCCGGGAACCCGCGTCATCGTGGCGGACGACTCCGAGCACGGCAATGTCGTCGCGGCTGGGACGGCTCTCGTAGAAGGCCGGCAAACCGTAGGCCCTGACTGCTTGCTGCGGCGGAACCGCGACCGACTGTCGGACCCGGAACTTCACGCAGAGGCCGGGCGCGTCGGCGGCAGCCCGAGCTTGCGATGGTCCCAGCTCACCGTCCGTTCCACCCGGAGCTTGACGGCCACCCGCTTGTGCAACATCGTCTCAATGAACGGCTTGAGTTCGTCGGAATACGGGGCGTAGTAACGCTCGAAGACGCTGACCCCCAGCGTCCACAGTTTCTCGGGGTCCTCGACAATCTCCGCCGCGCCGACCAGCTCCACGCCCCGCAGCTCCTCGTAGTAGTCGCCATCCTCGAAGAGGAGCGTGAGCCGGGGATCGCGACGCAGGTTCCTCACCTTTTGCGACTTGGCCTTGGTCTCCACGGTGACGCAGCCGTCCAAGAAGCCGTACCACATGGCCACCGCGTGGATGGAGCCATCCGAGGAGAGCGAGCACATCGTCATCGCCCGCCGCTCCGAGAGGAAGGTGTCCACCTCGGCCGGTGTCATCTGTATGGCCTTCCGCTGGTTCACGCCGTGGCCCATGGCCTCCGTCATCGGGCACCTCCCACTCGAGTGTCAGCGCAGCGTAATGCTCCTGAGCAGGACCCAAGCGGGAAAGAGTTCATCTTCAGCACACTTGTTGGTTGCAACGGTTTCACGGCACGTTCACCTCCACTCCGTAGCGTGACGGTCGATGGCGAGCGTGAATCAACACATGGATCACACCGGCCGGGATCTCCGTTCCAGTCCCGCGTCGGCCTGCCATCGCGGCCAGGACACTCTGGCCGAGGTCATCATGATCCGGCCGGCGCGCTCACACCGCACCGGGCTCATCGGGTCGTTGGTCACCAAGGCGCGGGAGTTCGCCTCCCCGCGCACTCAGGCGACGTCGGTGCGATCGACCCCCCGTCGGCCGTCGTCGCCTGCCTCTCTCAGCTTCCCACCGCCCCCGGTCCCCCACGACGCTGCCTGAGACTGAACACGGCGTGGCGATCGCAAACGCACCGGCGCCGAGCGGCCGGTCCCCGTCAACCGGGCCGTCGCGGGACAACCGACCTCTGGTTCTCGTCGTGGACGACGAGGAGTCCTACCGCCAGGCCCTGGCATCGGGCCTGACCCGCGAGGGTTTCGCCGTCGAGGCCGCCGGGGACGGGCATGAAGCGCTGCGCCTCTTCCATCGGGTGCACCCCGATCTGGTCCTCCTCGACGTCATGTTGCCCGACCAGTCCGGCATCGAGATCTGCCAGCAGATGCGCAGCCTGAAGCCCGTTCCCATCATCATGGTGACGGCACGCGACTCCGAGGTCGACATCGTGCTCGGTCTCGAGCTCGGCGCCAGCGACTACGTGGCGAAGCCGTTCCGCTTGCGCGAGCTCGTCGCACGCATGCGGGCGGTGTTGCGCCGCGGCGTGGCCGTGGCGGAGCACCACGAAGAGGTCCTCACCGTCGGCCCGGTGCGTCTTGACGCCGGCCGCCGCGAGGTGACGGTCAACGAGACTCCCGTGGACCTCTCCCGCAAGGAGTTCGACCTCCTCGCCCTCCTGATGTCACACAGTGGTCAGGTCGTCACCCGCGACTGGTGCATCGACCGACTCTGGTGGGACCAGGAACTCACCGACACCCGCACCCTCGACACCCACATCAAGCGGCTGCGGCGCAAGGTCGAGCCGGATCCGGCCAACCCACGCCACTTGGTCACCGTGCGCGGCGTGGGATTCCGCTTCGAGGCCTAGCCGGGCACGATCGCGCCATCCGCTCTACATTGAGCGGATGCACAAAGGCGACGTCGCTCCCGACTTCGAGCTCCCCGACCAGTCCGGTACCCCGCGCACGCTCAGCGGCTTCTTGGCCCAGGGGCCCGTCGTGCTCTTCTTCTACCCGGCCGCGATGACGTACGGCTGCACAAAGGAGAGCTGTCATTTCCGGGACCTGGCCGCCGAGTTCGCCGCCGTCGGAGCGCAGCCGGTCGGCATCAGTGCCGACACCGTCGAGAAGCAGAAGCTCTTCGACGAGAAGGAGTCGCTCGGTTTTCCCCTACTCTCCGACCCCGACCGGGCGGTCGCCGCAGAGCTCGGAGCAAAGCGTGGTGCAAGTTTCCTTCCGAACAAGCGGGTCACCTACGTCATCGACTCCGACCGCACCATTCTCGACGTGATCCACAGCGAGGTTTCCATGGGCTCCCACGCCGACAAGGCGCTGGCGCTGCTGAAGGCACGCCGCGCTGCCTGACCGGCACGTCGTCGTCACCGGTGCCGCCTCCGGGATCGGTGCGGCCACCGCGGCCCGGCTGGGTGCCGCGGGATACCTCGTCATCGGCGTCGACCGAGCGGAGGCCGACGTGGTGGCGGACCTCGGGACTGCAGAAGGGCGCTCCGCCGCCGTCGCCGACGTGGGGGGGCGCTGCGCCGGCGAGCTCGCCGGCGTCGTGACCTGCGCCGGGCTGGCCGGCGCACCGGACCGGGCCGGGTCGCTGCTCGCCGCAGTGAATTACTTCGGCACGGTTGACGTCCTCAATGGGCTGCGCCCGCTCCTGGCACCGGGTGGCGGGGCCGTGGCCATCAGCTCGAACTCGACCACGGTCCAGCCGGGCATCCCCGCCGACCTGGTCGAGGCATGTCTGGATCACGACGAGGATCTGAGCATGCGCATCGCCGACGCCAGGGGTTCGATGGTGACGTACCCGGCCACCAAGTTGGCGGTGGCGCACTGGGTTCGGCGCACGGCACCCGAGTGGGCCGGGACGGGCCTCCGGCTCAATGCCATTGCGCCCGGCATGATCGACACCCCGATGGTCGGGGCCATGCGGGCTGATCCCGAGACGGGGCCGCTGCTCGACTTGCTCCCGATTCCGGTGGGGCGTCCGGGCCGGCCCGAGGAGATCGCCGCACTCGTGGAGTTCCTGCTCGGTCCCGACGGCGCGTTCTTCTGCGGATCGGTGGTCTTCTGCGACGGAGGAAGCGACGCGTTGCTCCGCACCAGAGACTGGCCTGCGGCCTGGGACATCTCGGTCAGAGATCTCGGCCGGCAGCTCTCCTGACCATCCGCCGGGTGGGTTCCGCCCGGCCCGACCGGCCGACCAACCGACCGTAGGCTGCTGCCATGCCGGGCCGGATCCTGGTGGACACCTCCCCGCTGCGGGAGAGCCGCGACTTCCGGCTCCTGTTCACCGGACAGCTCATCTCCATGCTGGGGACGCAGCTCACGGTCGTGGCCATCCCCTATCAGGTCTATGCCATGACCCACTCCTCGCTGCAGGTGGGCGCCATCAGCCTGGCGCAGCTCATCCCCTTCCTGGCGGGGGCCCTGTCGGCTGGGCCGATCGGCGACAGGATCGACCGGCGCGGGATCATGGTGTGGACGTCGGCCGCCATGATCCTGACCAGCGCGGCCATGGCGCTCAATGCCGCCGTGGCCCACCCGTCCCTCGTCGCGCTGTACGTCGTCAGCTCCGTGGCCGCCGGCCTGATGGGGTTCTCGAACACCGCCCGCATGGCGTCCGTGCCCGGTCTGGTCGAACGCCGTCACCTCACCGCCGCCTTCGCGATGATGCAGATCATCATCCAGCTGGGGACGGTGGTCGGGCCCGCGCTCTCCGGCATCTTGCTGCGTATCGGGCTGCCCCTCGTGTACTCGCTCGATGCGCTCTCCTTCGTCGTGGCCTGCATCGCCTCAGCCATGCTCCAGCCCATTCCCCCGGCAGAGGGCAGCGGCGGACTCTCGCCATGGCAGTCGACAAAGGAGGGCCTGCGCTACCTGCGCTCGCGCCAGGCGCTTCAGGGCGTCTATCTCATCGACATCAACGCCATGGTGTTCGGCATGCCGCGGGCCCTCTTCCCGGCCATGGCGGGCTCCGTCTTCGGAGGCGGCACCATCACGCTCGGCTTCCTCTACGCCGCACCCGGTGTCGGTGCCCTCGCGGGAGCGGTGACCACCGGCTGGGTCGCCCACCTGCGGCGCCAGGGCTGGGCGGTGATCGTGGCGGTCTCGCTCTGGGGCGCGGCGATCGCGGTGTTCGGATTGGTCGACACACTCTGGGTCGGCCTGGTCCTGCTCGCGGTGGCCGGCTGGGCCGATGTGATCTCGGCCGTCTTGCGCAACACCATGCTGCAGTCCTCCATCCCCGAACGCTTCCGGAGCCGCATGTCCTCCATCCAGATGGCCGTCGTGCAAGGAGGGCCACGCCTCGGTGACATGGAGTCGGGTGCGGTTGCCACGCTCACGAGCGTCGAATTCTCTGTTGTCTCAGGCGGACTCGCCTGCATCGCGGGCGCCGTCGTGATCGGTGCGATCATGCCGGCCTTCCGCCACTACGTGGCAGGCGAGATCGACGATGTGCCCGTATGATCCAACCGTGACCGACGCCTTCGCGGAGCCGACGTGGGGCGAGGTCGATCCAACTGAACTCGCCCGCATCGTCGTGGTCTCCCCCCACTTCGACGATGCCGCCATGGGTGCGGGTCACCTGGTCGCCAGCTATCACAACACGACCGTCGTCACGGTGCTCGGCGGACGACCACCGGCCTACCCCGCGCCAGCGACGGAGTGGGACGCCCTGGGCGGATTCGTCTCCGGCGACGACGTCGTGGCCGTGCGGCGGGAGGAGGACGTGGCCGCCATGTCAGTCCTCGAGTCGGGCTACACCTGGCTCGACTTCCCCGACCACCAGTACCTGAAACCAGCCGACCGACCGAAGCCGGACGACGTCGCCCTCGTGCTCGGTGCCACCATCGACGAGCTCAATCCCACCTCGGTCTTCTTCCCCATGGGCCTCGGGAACCCCGACCATGTGATGGTGCACGAGGCCTGTCTCCGGGTGCGCGAGGAGCAGCCCGACCGCGCTTGGTTCTGCTACGAAGACCACGGCTACAAGCACATCCCGGGTCTGCTGGCCTGGCGAGTGGCCAAGCTGTTGCGCTCGCACCCCTGGCCCACGCCCGCCATCGTGCCGCACGTGCCCGACGAGGAGCGCAAGCGCCGCGCCATCTGGTGCTACACGTCGCAGATCGCCCCACTCGAGCGTGACCACGCCCTCACCGCCCGCATGGACGGCCGCGTCCCCGAGCAGTTCTGGCGGCTCGCTTCGCCGCCGCAAGGGTGGGAGGGACTCGCCGACTTCATTTAGACGCCGGGCGCGAGACGACCCGCCCGGGGGAGGTCGGGCGGGCCGTCAAGGAACCTCAGTGACCGCTGAGGCGCTCGCCTGGAGTGAGGCGCATCGAGGGTTGACCGGGCAGGCCAGTCGAGCTCGACGTTCTCTCGTCCGGGGGCAGTTTCAATTGTGCGGTCGGAAAGTCGACAGGGCAAGGAGTCCGGGCAGAGTTCACGAGCGAGAAACGTCCCCGAAACGACCGGGAGATCCGTGCGGGCACGCCTCGACAACTCACCACCCGCGTGCCACACGGGCTCGCGGCCCTCCAGCCCGTCTGACCGCGCTTTGCTGCACGGTGGCTCTGGACACCTTGGGTCCTGGCGACCGGCCCAGCCGGTCTCAGCGCGTGAATGACGGATGACACCGCCTGACGTGAGCGGACCAGCGACGGCCGTCGTGTCCCCCCCCCGCCAGGGCGTCGAGATCGCTGGTTCGGTCCCGGTGTGTCCGCCGACCCACACCGGCGGAGCGGCTCCTGAGCCTCGGCCGAGGCCGAGGACCGGGCTGAGGGCCGCTCGTCGCTAGAGTCGGCGGCGGTGCCAGGGGACGACGAGCGCGCGGTGGAGGTCGACGGGCGCGAGGTTCGCATCACCCGACCGGACAAGGTGTACTTCCCGGGACTCGGTGCCACCAAGTACGACCTGGTCTCGTACTACCTCGCCGTGGGCGACCACCTGCTCAACACCGCCGGCGGTCGCCCCGCCCTGCTGCAGCGCTTTCCCGATGGCGCAGCGGGCAAATCCTTCTACCAAAAGCGGATCCCGGCCGGCGCCCCGGACTGGCTGCAATCCACCACCGTGGCCACCCCGAACGGCACGACCTCCAATGCGCTTGTCGTCGCCGACCTCGCGCACGTCCTCTGGGCCGTCAACATCGGCTGCCTCGGCCTGCACCTGTGGCCGTACCTGGCCGCCGACCCGGCCCATGCCGACGAGCTCCGCATCGACCTCGACCCGACGACCGGGATCGGCTTCGACGAGGTGCGCGCGGCGGCGCTGCTCTGCCACGACCTCCTCCGCGAGCTCGGCATGGAGGGCTACCCCAAGACGACAGGCAGCAGCGGGCTGCACGTCTACGTCCGCCTCCAGGCGCGTTGGGATTCGATCGAGGTCCGCACGGCGGCGGTGGCTCTCGCCCGCGAGCTCGAGCGGCGACATCCGGAGCAGATCACGGCGAACTGGTGGAAGGAGGAACGGGGCAGTCGTGTCTTCGTCGACTTCAACCAGAACGCGCCCCACAAGACCGTGTTCGGCGCCTGGTTCGCCCGGCCGCGGACAGGCGGGCAGGTGTCGACGCCCCTCTCCTGGGAAGAGGTGGAGACCGTCGTTGCCGACGAGCTGACCATTCGCAGCGTCCCCGACCTGGTGCGCCGGCGGGGTGACCCGTGGGGCGACATCGGTGCGCGGCCCCAGTCCCTCGACCCGCTGCTCGCACTGGCGGAACGGGACAAGGCCGCCGGCCTCCGTGACGCGCCATGGCCGCCCCAGTACCCCAAGATGCCCGACGAACCACCGCGGGTCGCGCCCAGCCGAGCCAAGAAGACCTGAGATGGACCCGCTCGACGCGCTCAACCAAGTCGCCTTTCGCCTGGAGCGCAGCGGCGCCGACACCTACAAGGTGCGGGCCTTTCGTCACGCGGCCCGGGCGATCGCAGCCATCCCGCCCGAGGAGCTGGCCGCGCTGGCCGAGGGAGGCCGGCTCCAACGCATCGAAGGCGTCGGCAAATCGACCGCCCAGGTCATCGCCGAGGCACTCCGAGGTGATGTCCCCGCCTACCTCGCCAAACTGCAGGACGCGCCCGACGATCTCCAACTCGAGGGGCCAGCGGCGGAATTGCTCGAGTCGCTCCGCGGCGACTGCCACTCGCACTCCGACTGGTCCGACGGGGGCAGCCCCATCCGTGAGATGGCGGAGACGGCGCGGGACCTCGGCCGCGACTACCTGGTGTTGACGGACCACAGCGCGCGTCTCGACGGTCGCCCACGGCCTGAATGAGGAGCGGCTCCGCCAACAGCTCGTGCTGCTCGCCGAGCTCAACGAGGAGCTGGCGCCGTTCCGCATCCTCACCGGCATGGAAGTGGACATCCTCGAGGACGGCTCGCTCGACTTGGACCTCGACCTCTTGGCTCAGCTCGACGTGGTGGTGGCCAGCGTGCACTCCAAGCTTCGGATGGACGCTCATCAGATGACCGACCGCATGGTGGCCGCCATTGAGAGCCCGCACACCGACATCCTCGGCCACTGCACCGGGCGCTTGATCACCGGCCGGGGGCGCCCCCAATCGTCCTTCGACGCCGAGGCGGTGTTCTCCGCCTGTGCCGGTACCGCCACCGCCGTCGAGATCAACTCCCGACCCGAGCGTCAGGACCCCCCAGAGGACCTGCTGCGCCAAGCGGTCGGGCTCGGGTGCTCCTTCGCCATTGATACCGACGCGCACGCGCCCGGCCAGCTCGGTTGGCTCGCGCGTGGCTGCCGCAACGCCGTCACGGCCGGTGTCCCGTTTGAACGGGTCGTCAACCGCCAGCCGGTGGACGGGCTCCTGGCCTGGGCATCCTCGCACGAGGCGGCGGCGTGACGCTGCCGGTCACGTCGCCCGTGTCCCCCATGCTGGCCAAGCTGACCCGCGAGTTGCCGCGCGACCCGGGGCTGTTCTACGAACCCAAGTGGGACGGCTTCCGCTGCATCGTCTTCCGTGACGGCGACGACGTGACCCTCGGCAGCCGCAACGAGAAGCCCCTGACCCGCTACTTTCCCGAGCTCGTCGAGGCGCTGCGGCGCGAGCTCCCGGCTCGCTGCGTGCTCGACGGCGAAATCGTCATCGCCGGACCGCGCGGGCTGGACTTCGACGCCCTCTCCCAGCGCATCCACCCCGCCGAGAAGCGCATCCGCCAGCTGGCGGAGTCGACACCGGCGTCGTTCGTCGCCTTCGACCTCCTGGCCCTCGACGACCGCTCCTACATGGACACGCCGTACGCAGCGCGGCGCACCGCGCTGGAGAAAGCGTTGAAGAAGGTGCGCCCACCAGTCCACCTGACGCCCGTGACCGACGACCCCGACGTCGCCGCCGACTGGTTCGCCCGCTTCGAGGGTGCCGGGCTCGATGGCGTCGTCGCCAAGGCGTCGGACCTGCACTACCTGCCGGACAAGCGGGTGATGCTCAAGGTCAAGCACCAGCGCACCGCTGATTGCGTCGTGGCGGGTTTCCGGACCCACAAGGACGGCGAGGGCGTGGGGTCGCTGTTGCTCGGCCTGTACGACTCCTCGGGAACGTTGCACCACGTCGGCGTCGCCTCGGGCTTCAGCGTGGCACGGCGGCGCGAGCTAGTGAGCGAGCTCGAGCCGTACCGCGCCGAGGCCGCGACGGGTCACCCGTGGGCGGGGTGGGCCGAGGCGGTGGGACGCGCGCCGGGCGGGATGAACCGCTGGAACGCCGGCAAGGACATGACGTGGGAGCCCCTGCGGCCCGAGGCGGTGTGCGAGGTGTCCTACGACCACCTCCAGGAGGATCGCTTCCGCCATGCGACTTCTTTCGTACGCTGGCGCCCCGACCGCGACGTGGCGTCGTGCACGTACGAGCAGCTCGATACGCCCGTCCCCTACGAGCTGGCCAAGGTCTTCGGCCCCGCCTGAGGACCTGAGGATCAGTCGAGGAGGTCGGGATCGGCCGCGAGCTCGGAGCGGACCGCGGCTTCCCAGAAGCCGAGGAAGCCCTCGCCGTCAGTCGTGGCCATGGAGTCGAGAAAGGCCCGCGGGACCCGTGACACGCCCAAACCACCCGCGGCGCGGGCGTACCAGGCGTGCTGGCAGCGCTGTTCGAGTGCCACCGCCCGCTGATGGACCGCCCGGGCCGAACCCCCCAGGACGAACACGCCGTGCCCGGCCAGCAGCGCCATGGACGACTCGCCCATCTGCTCCACGGCACGGCGTGCGCTCGCGGGGTCGTTGACCGGCCCTTCGTACTCGTCAACGAGGGCGAGGGTTCCCCCGCCGAGGGCCGAGCTCTGGTCGAGGATCGGCGGCAGCTCGGCCAGGTCCGCCCACACCGTGCCGAAGAGCGGGTGGTTGTGCAGCGCCCACCCGACGTCGGAACGCAGCTTGTGCAGCTCGAGGTGGAGCGGGATCCCGAGCGGGACCGGCCAGTCTCCCTCGAGGACGCGGCCGTCGAGGTCGAGACGCAGCACGTGCGACGGCCGCAGCTCGGCCCAGGTGAGCAGCCATGGATTGCACAGCAGCGTCCCGTCGCCGAGGTTGACCGTGATGTGGCCCGCCAGGTGGTCGTTGTACCCCTCCCGCCACAGGGCGCGGGCGAGGATGACCAGCTCCTCGCGTGGCGTCAGGTCTGGCATCAGCTTTTCGGCGGTCGGCGTGAACATGGCGCTCCTCTCAGCGGGGCAGGACCGAATGCGGAAGCGGGTGGCGGTAGAGGGCGGAGGCGTTTTCGCAGCACATCGCCCGCAGCTCGTCGTCCGGGAGGTGCCCCCAGCACTCCGCGATGACGCGCTGGGTGTCGGGCCAGGTCCCGTCGCCGTGGGGGTAGTCCACCTCGACCATGATGTTCTCCACCCCGATGTGGTGGCGGGTGTCGATGGTGGAGGGGTCGTCGAGCGTGCAGAACCAGAAGTTCCGGCGCAGCACCTCGGAGGGCCGCATCTCCCAACCCCTGCCGTAACCGGACCGCTCCACCATGTTGTCGAGGCGGTCGATCAGCATCGCCACCCATCCGATGCCGCCCTCGCTCATGGCGATCTTGAGCGTGGGGTGCCGCACGCCGTAGCCCGACCACAGCCATTCCACACAGGCCGTGAGCGACAATTGCCCGAAGAGGGTGGCTCCGAGTTGCAGCGAATCCATGCCTGCTCCGGGTGGCGCGGGGGTGAGGCCGGAGCTGCCGACGTGCAGCGACACCACCGTGTCGGTCTCGACGATGGCGGCGATGATCGGGTCCCAGTGCGTCCTGTCCCACAGCGACGGCAACCCGATTTCGTGGGGACGCTCGGGCAGGGTGACCGAGGTGAAGCCACGGGCGGCATTGCGCTCGATCTCCCGCACGGCCAGCTCCGGGTCGGCCAGGTAAGTAATCCCGAGCGGGACGATGCGATCGGGATGACGCGTGTACCACTCATCGAAGAGCCAGTCGTTCCAGGCCCTGATGCAGGCCAGCCCGAGGTCGGGGTCGCCACACGCGAAGAAGACGCGGCCGCAGAAACCGGTGATCTGTGACGGGAAATTGACCGAGGCCCACACCCCGTTGATGTCCATGTCGCGCACCCGGGCGTCGACGTCGTAACAGCCGCGTCGCATCTGGTCGAAGCGGAACGGCTCCAGGCTGTAAGACTCGGGGCGGCGGCCCGCCACCGCGTTCATCCCCACCTGGGTGAAGCGCTCCCCCTCGAACTCCCACACCTGGTGGCCCTGCGCGGTCTCGACGATACGCGGAGCGCGGTCCGCCAGCGTGCCGGGCAGCCGCCCCTCGAACGTGTCGGCGGGTTCGACGACGTGGTCGTCGACGGAGATCACGGTGTAGCGCACCGCGCGAGGCTCGGGCTCGGGAAGGAACAGATCGTCGACGGCCACGGTCCGGAGTATGCCCGAGCTTCGCCCCCCGTGCCCGCGGCGATGCCACGCGGTGCGTTGCCAGGCGTGGATAATGGCTTCGGGAAAGGGAGGCGGCGTGATCGCTCTGGTTGTTGTCTCGACGTTCGTCGTGCTGGTGCTGGGCATTCTGGTCGCGGGTCTCCTGCGCAGCCACGCCGACATCCTGCGATCGCTGCACGAGCTCGGCGTGGGGGTCGGAGATCCTGCGGCCCCGACGGGCTCTCCCGTGGCCGTTGCGTCCGCCGTTGCACCCCCCGAGGGGAGCCCCGAGCTCGGCCCGGCACCGGCAGTGGCCGGCCTGACCCCGACCGGGGACGCACTGGCGGTGGCAGTGGACAACAGTGATCGGCTCACCCTGCTGGGATTCCTCACCTCGGGCTGTGCGACCTGCGCCACGTTCTGGCACGCCCTGCAGGCGCCCGGACTCCTCGAACTGCCGGACCGCACCCGTGTCGTGATCGTCACGAAGGGCTCGGACCGCGAGGCGCCCGTCGAGGTTCTGGCGCGGACGACGGGGCGGGTCCCCGTGGTCATGTCGACGGACGCCTGGATCGACTACCGGGTGCCGGGATCACCCTTCTTCGTCCTCGTCGACGGCGTGACGGGCCGCAAGGTCGGCCAGGGAGTGGCCAGCCACGTCGGGCAGCTGGCAGAGCTCGTCCGGCGGGCCGAGCACGACCGCGGCGCCGCCGTGCGGCAGCCCCGGCGCGTCGAGACCGGGCTGGGCGGCCCGGCGCGTGAGGCGGCGGCCGACGAGGTGCTCCTGGCGGCCGGGGTCCTCCCGGGTGACCCGAGCCTGTACCCGCGCACCCTCGACGACGTCTTCCCGTTCGGGCCGGCGTCCGAGTAGTGGCCACCATCGGCGCGCACGGCATCACCGTGCGCCTCCCCCCGGCTTTGAGGGCCGGATCTTCGTGCGCCCCGCACCGGTCGGGGCGAGCTACCCGGTCGCCCAGTTCGCCACCTTCCCGATCCCCGACGGCACCGGCGACTTCGGCAGCGGGGCCGTGACGCTCATGGGACCGAACGACGTCTTCGCGACGCTCTTCGAATACGGACCGGAGAGCGTCGGCAAGGCGCTGTTCGCCCAGCCGGGGCGCCCCACTGCGTTCGCACCGCGCCACTTCTCCCCGATGGTGCTTCGACGGGGCATCCCCGGACAGTCCGGGACGCAATGGTTCTTCACCGAGGCGGGGCGCCCGTTCTCCTTCTACGCCGTCCTCGGGAGCCATCGTCTCCGGGAGCTCCTCGTGCCCCGCGTCAACGCGCTGCTCACCTCGTTCGCGCTGAGTCACGCGGTGCACGACGTCCCTGCCGCAAGGCCCCAATGGAATTGATCGGCCTGTACCTGATTGCCGCCGGGCTTCTCGTTGCGGCCGGCCTGGGCAAGGCCATCCGGCCCGACGACACCGCCCGCGCCCTGGCCCCGCTGCTCCCGGGGAGCCGCGCCCGTCCGCCGGCGCAGAGCCTGGTGCGTTCGGTTCTCCGTGCGGCCGCACTCGCCGAGACCGCGCTCGGCGTGGTCGCGCTGGCGCTGCCGCGCCCCGCGACCGCTGCGCTGGTCGCCCTCTCCTATCTCGCCTTCGCCGGCGTCGTGGCCTACGCCCACCGGCGAGGAGGACCACTGTCCACGTGCGGCTGCTTCGGGCGGCCGGACACGCCGCCCACCGTGGTGCACCTCCTCCTCAACCTCGCTCTGGCCGCGGCCGCGGCGACCTTCGCCGTCGCCGCGCCCCACCACGGTTCCCTGGTGACACAGCTCGCACACCAGCCCTGGGACGGCCTCCCGCTCGTGTTCGCGAGCGGAGTCGGCCTCTGGCTGACCTTCCTCGCTCTCTCGCCCTTGGCGGTGCTGGCGGGGGCCCGCCGGTTGGTGCAGCCCCGCGGCAGCGCCGTGGGGACCGCATCGTGAGCCTCTCGAGCGTGCTCGTCACGCGCAGCGCGCGGGCTCTGGAGGGACGCCTTTCGCGGCGAAGCCTCATCAACCGGTCCGCGTTCGTCGGCAGCGCGGTTGCCATTGGCTCCGGACTGGACCTGGCCCTCAAGTCCGGCACCGCCTACGGAGCGATCTGTGCGTGCGGCAACGCCAACTGCGGCTGCGGGAGCACCTGCTGTTCGGGCTTCTCCGAGTTCTGCTGCGCGGTGAGCGGGTACAACTACTGCCCCGAGAACACCGTGATGGGCGGCTGGTGGGTGGCCGACAACTCTTCCTACTGCGGCGGCCCGCGCTACTACATGGACTGCAACTCCACCTGTGCCTGCGGTGGCGGCTGCAGTGGCGGCTTCCCGTTCTGCGAGCCCGGGTGCGATCACACCGGCTGCGGCTGTGGCTCGCGGGGGTGCGATTCCTACCTGACCGGCTGCCTGCAGTTCCGTTACGGCCAGTGCAACCAGGACGTCGGCTGTATGGGCCGCATCGTCTGTCGCGTGGTCGCCTGTGTGCCGCCCTGGCAGGTGGATCCGACCTGCACCACGGCGGTGGCGGTGGACAATGCGACGGCCGAACAGAACGAGCCCTGCTGGACACCTGCCCCGCCCACGCCCCCCTGCAGTTCCGCCGCCACGAACTGCCAGGTGGCCGCGATCGCGCCGAGCACCGGTGACGGCGGGTATGCGGTGGTGACGTCCTTCGGGAGGCTGTTCGGGTACGGAGACTTCCAGAACCGGGGCGACGCCTCCGGACTCCAGCTCGACGCGCCGATCGTCGCCGTGGCGACGTGCCGCACCGGCGGCTACTACCTGGTGGGCGCCGACGGCGGCGTCTTCGATTACGGCGGCGCGCCGTTCTTCGGGTCCATCGGCGGGACACGTCTCGACGCCCCCGTGGTCGGGATGGCGGCCACGCCCTCGGGCGGGGGGTATTGGCTCGTTGCGGCCGACGGTGGCATCTTCGACTACGGCGACGCGCCGTTCCTTGGGTCCATGGGCGGGCAGCACCTGAACGCCCCTGTGGTCGGGATGGCGGCCACGCCCTCGGGCGGGGGGTACTGGCTCGTCGCCGCCGACGGTGGCATCTTCGACTACGGCGACGCGCCGTTCCTTGGGTCCATGGGCGGGCAGCACCTGAACGCCCCCGTGGTCGGCATGGCGGCCACGCCCTCGGGCGGGGGGTACTGGCTCGTCGCCGCCGACGGTGGCATCTTCACCTACGGCGACGCCGCGTTCGACGGGTCGACGGGCGGCATCCACTTGAACATGCCGGTCGTCGCCGTCGCGGGGTACGGCAACGACGCCGGCTACTGGCTGGTGGCGCGGGACGGGGGGATCTTCGCCTTCGGTGGCGCACCATTCCTCGGGTCACCGGCATGACACCTGCGACACGAAGGGAGCACCTATGACTGTCCTCCTCAGCCTCTCGGCGGCGCTGATGGCCGTCGTCGCAGCGGCGCGCTCAACGTGGTCTCCCTGTGGCGTCTCCATGCTGGCCACGATCACCCCGCTGGCCGAGCGCGCCCGCGGTCACCGCTACCGCACGACGGCCAGCTGGTTCGTGGCCGGGAGCCTCGTCGGCGGGGCTTCGCTGGGCGTCGGCATGGCTGCGCTGGCCGCGGTGATCGGTGCGGCCGGGCCTTCGGCGACCGTGCTCGCCGCGCTGGCGTGCGGAGCATCCCTCGCCGCAGCCGCGGCCGACGCACGCCTTGCGGGCTTCCGCGTCCCGGTCCACCACCGTCAGGTCAACGAGCGGTGGCTCGACCAGTTCCGCCCCTGGGTCTACGGAGCCGGGTTTGGCTGGCAGATCGGCGCCGGCGTCGTCACCTACATCAAGTCGTCGGCGGTCTATCTGATGATCGTCCTGGCCGCATTGACTGGCGATCCGTGGATCGCCGCGGCGATCGGCGCCGTGTTCGGCCTCGTGCGCGGCCTGGCCGTGCTCCTGGGTCGGGGGATCACGAATGGTCACAACCTGGCCGAATTCCACCGGCGCTTCACCGCGTTCGAACCGGTCGTGCTCGCGGTGGTCGTCGCGTCCGAAGTGGCCCTCGCCCTGCTCAACGCCTCACTCGTCTCGCTCTGGGCGGCTCTGGTCCTGGCTGCGCTGAGCGGAGCGGTTGCGCTCGGACGGATCCGCCAACGTGGGACGGCGCCGGCGCCGGCGCCCTCGCTCTCCTCGGCCGGTGCGCAGCCGACGGACCGCTAGGCGGTCATGTCGACGGCGTTGACGCGGACAGGGACGATGCGGACCACCACCCGGCGGTCGCCGGGCGCGTCGTGCTCCCGCAGGTCGGCGCCGTACTTGGCTCCCACCTTCTCGGCGAACGCGTGGTCCTCGTCGGGCACGACGTCGGCGCTGCCGCGAATCTCGAGGTATCGGTAGGGATTGGCGAGGTCGAGGATGAGGACCGTGCAGATCGGCTCCGTCAGGAGGTTCTTGGTCTTCTGCCGACTCATGTTGAGCGAGAGGGCGATCTGATCGCCCTCGGCCAGGAACCACACCTCGGACAGCTGCAGGTACCCGTCCGCACCGACGGTGGCGAAGGTGGCGAACGCAGCGTCGAGCAGGTCGCGGTGGCTCTCGGGGATGCGGTCATGCGCCACGGCATGCCTCTACCCGCTTCGGGCATGATCGATGCCCTCCCCTGCACTACTAGGGTCGGCGCATCGCCTCCGACGACGCCGCACCCAAGGGACCATTGGCCATCCGCCTGCTGCTGGCCGACGTGGACGGGACGCTCGTCACCCATGACAAGGTCCTCACGGACCGCGCCATGGCGGCGGTGCACCAGCTCCGGGAAGCCGGCATCCTGTTCGCCATCACGAGTGGTCGTCCGCCGCGCGGCATGGCGATGCTCGTGGAGCCCCTCGACCTGCAGACGCCGATCGCCGCCTTCAACGGGGGCGAGATCGTGGACCGTGCCATGGCGGTGCTGGAGGAGCACACCCTGCCCGAGGACCTCGTGGTCCCCGTCGCCGACCTCATGTCCTCGTTCCATCTCGACGTGTGGCTGTACCGCGGCACCGAGTGGTACGTGCCAGACCCCAAAGGGCCCCACGTCGACCGGGAGGCCTGGACGGTCAAGTTCGAGCCCAAGGTCATGCACGGATTCGACGGGCTCACGGACGGCGTGGTCAAGCTGGTCGGTGTGAGCGACGACCACGACGCCGTCGTCGCGGCATCGAAGGCCGCCTGCGACACCTTCGGCGACCATGTGACCGCGGCGGCCTCGCAGCCCTATTACCTCGACGTGACGCACCCCCACGCCAACAAGGGGTTCGTCGCCCGGTACCTGGCCGAGCGCTACGAGCTGCGGCCCGAGGAGATCGCCACCATCGGCGACATGCCCAATGACATCTTGATGTTCGCCCACTCCGGGCTCAGCATCGCCATGGGCAACGCCGACCCCGAGGTGAAACGGGCCGCCCGGCGGGTCACGGCGGACTACGACCACGAGGGCTTCGCCATCGCCGTCGAGCGCTTCGTGCTCCCGGCGGCCGCCGCTACACCCCCCGGTGGTTCTCGAAGCGCGCGTACTGCTTGAGGAAGAGGAGGTTGGCCTTTCCCGTCGGGCCGTTCCGGTGCTTCGCCACCTCAACCAGCGCGTCGTCGGCCCGGTCGATCGGCACCTCGTCGTTGTACTCCGACTCGCGGTAGATGAAGAGGACGACGTCCGCGTCCTGCTCGAGCGATCCCGACTCCCGCAGGTCCGACAGCTGGGGCGTCTTGTCCTGGCGGGACTCGAGGTTTCGGGAGAGCTGGGACAGGGCGACGACGGGAACCTCGAGCTCGCGGGCCAGGATCTTGAGGCCGCGGCTGATCTCGGCCACCTCGGTCTGACGGTTCTCCTGCTTGCCCCGGCCCGTCATCAGCTGGAGGTAGTCGACGACCACGATGCCCAGGTCCCCCTCGGACTTCTTGAGACGTCGCGCCCGGGCCCGGATGTCCATGACGGTCACGTTGGGGTTGTCGTCGATGAAGATGGGCGCGTTGGACAGCCGGGTGACCGCCGTCCCGAGTTTGCTCCAGTCCTGGCTGCGGATGCGCCCGGTCTGCAGGCTCTGCCCGTTGACCTCCGCCTCGGAGGCCAAGAGGCGTTGGGTCAGCTCCAGGTGGCCCATCTCGAGCGAGAACAGGAGGGCCGGGCGCTGCACGGCCATGCCGACGTGCGCCAGGACCCCGAGGGCAAAGCTGGTCTTGCCCATGCCGGGACGGGCGCCCACGATGTTGAGCGAGGAGGGTTGGAAGCCGAGCAGGATTTGGTCCAGTTCGTGGTAGCCCGTCGCCACACCCGTGATGTGCGAGCCGCGCTGGCCCAGCTCCTCAATGCGGTCCAGCCCCTTGACCAGCAGCTCGTGTAATGGCGACATGGTGTCGGCCGTGCGCCGCTCGCCCACGTTGAAGACGAGCTGCTCCGCCTCGTCGACCGCGGCCTTCACGTCCTCGGGAACCGAGTAGCCCATGTCGGCGATCTCGCCGGCCACCCCGATGAGCTTGCGCAGGAGGGCGTGCTCCTCGACGATGTCGGCGTAGTGCCGCGCGTTGGCGATCGACGGGGTGTTGGCTTGCAGGGAGATGAAGATGGAGGGGTCTCCCACCGCCTCGAGCACCCCCGAGCGCTTGAGCTCGTCGGTCGCCGTCACCGCGTCGATGGCCTCGCCCCGTTCCATCAGCGCGCGGATGGCCCCGAAGATGTGGCCGTGCGCCGGCTTGTAGAAGTCGGCGGCCGAGCACTTCTCGATCCCGACCGACGCGGCGTCGTTGGACAGCAGCATGGCCCCGAGGAGCGACTCTTCGGCTTCGAGGTCATGGGGCGGCACGCGCGCCGCCACTCGGAGGCAGGGGGGCCGCCCGGAGCGGCCGGGGGCGGGTGTCATCGAAGGCTTGGACCACGGCTCCCCTACTGTGACCGTGCCGGCCTGGGGACCGTAAGAGCGAACTTGCTGTGGGTAACGCCACCCAGCGTGTGGGTAAGGGTGGGGGTAAGCCCACCTCCCGTGTGGATAAGCCGTGTACGGACGGTCCGGCCTGGGAGCACGGAGCAGGCTGCCATCACCAACATCCCCCAATGATGGGCACGGCGGTGTGACAGCGACGGGGACCCCGCGCCGCTCAGTGGCCGCGCTCACCTCGACCGTCACCACCACCTCGACACCGCGGAACAGCTCGACCGGCACCTCGAAGGACCCCGTCTCCTTGATGTGCTCGGGCAGGACGACGTGCCGGCGGTCCACCTCAATCCCCTTGGCGGCCCGGATGGCGTCGACGACGTCGGCCGGGCCGATGGAACCGAAGAGGCGTCCGCCGCCGGCCGCCCGGGCGGTGATCGGGATGGCGGCGCCGGCCAACAGCGCGGCCTGGGCCTCGGCCGCGCCCCGGTCCTGGGCCTCGCGCAGGTCACGGCCCCGCCGCATGAGCCCGGCCTGACCCTCGACGCCGTCGGTGGCCACGATGGCCCGCCCCTCTGGGAGAAGGAAGTTGCGGGCGAACCCGCCGGCCACCTTGACGATGTCACCCCGGCGCCCGACCCCGGCGACGTCGTCGCGCAACAGCACCTTCATGCGTCACCACTGCGGGTGCCCGCACTCTCGCTGGCTGCATCCTCGGCCAGCTCCTCGACGAGCTCGGTGACCTCTTCGACGACGGCCGTCTCAGTCTTGGGATCCTTCGTGGCGTCGGTGTCGTCGACGACTTCGACCGAGACCTGTTGCGCTCGCCGCGCCTCGGCGGCCATGGTGTCGCCCAGGGTGCGCTCGCCCCGGTCCCGGCCGCCGCCGCGCCCGCCCGGGCGCTCGGTCACGGTGCGCTGGGTGTAGGGCAGCAGCGCCAGCTCGCGGGCCGTCTTGATCGCCATGGCGAGCGCGCGCTGGTGCTGAGCGCAGTTGCCCGTCACCCGGCGGGAGCGGATCTTGCCCCGGTCGCTCATGTACTTGCGCAGCATGGGGACGTCCTTGTAGTCCACCCACTCGACCTTGTCGCGGCAGAGCGCGCAGGGCTTCTTTTTGACCCGGCGGCCAAGGTCCTTGGGACTCGCGGCGGGCGGCCGTCCCTCCGCGCTGGTTGTTGCGTGCCATTAGAAGGGCTCCTCGTCGAATCCGTAGCCGCCGCCGTCGGCAGCGGGCCGTTGTGCTGGTGCCGGCGCCGGCGCCGGCGCCGGCTGCCGCGCCCCACCCCGGGCGGACCCCTCGCCGGGACCCCGGCGCTCGTTCTTGGTGATCTGTGCCGTGGCCCACCGCAGCGAGGGGCCGATCTCGTCGGCCACCACCTCGACCTTGGAGCGGCGGTCGCCCTCCTGGGTCTCCCAGCTGCGCTGCTCGAGCCGGCCGGCCACCATGACCCGCGCCCCGTGGGTGATGGTCTCGCTCACGTTCTCGGCCATCTCACGCCAGCACACGACGTCGAAGAACGACGTCGCCTCCTCCCACTCCTGGGTCTGACGGTTCTGCCAGCGCCGGTTGACCGCCAACCCGAAGGTCACGTTGGCCTGGCCGGTGTTGGTGAAGCGCAGCTCGGGGTCACGGGTGACGTTCCCGACCAGCGTCACGCTGTTGTCTGATGCCATCTCTGCTCCTCTCGCCCGCTGGTCAGCTCGCCGCGGGTGCCGGCGGACGCGACTCGGTCGGGCAGGCGCACCACCTTGTGGCGCACCACCTCGTCGGCCAGGCCCAGCATGCGGTCCAGGGCGGCCACCGTCTCGGGCTCTGCGGTGAATTCGACCACGACGTAGTACCCCTCGCGCTTGTGGTTCACCTCGTAGGCGAAGCTGCGCTTGCCCCACCGGTCGATCGCACCCGGGTTCCCCCCCGTGCTGCGGATGACCTCGAGGGCGCGGTCGAGCACGCCCTGAATGACGGTGGGTTCGGTGCTGGCCTCGAAGATGGCCATGACTTCGTAGGGCCGCATGGGCGGCGTACCTCCCTCTGGACCGGGCATGCCCGGGCCCCTGGCGGTCAGGAGCAGGGTCTGTTGCGGGGAGTCATGCTAGCCCGTGTTCAGGTCAGGGCGTCGCCCAGGCCGGCGGGCCCGTGGTAGGTCTCGGCGTCGCTCGGGAAGTTCCCGCTGCGCACGTCGGCGGCGAAAGCGGCGATCGCCTCGGTGGCGATGCGGCCCACCTCGGCGTAGCGGCGGACGAACTTGGGTGGGGTCCCCTCCCCAATCCGAGCAGGTCGTGGAAGACCAGCACCTGGCCGTCGCAGCCTGGTCCGGCCCCGATCCCGATGGTCGGGACGTCGACGGCCTCGGTGACGGCGGCGCCGACCACGTCAGGCACTCCCTCGATGACGAAGCCGAAGCAGCCGGCGGCCGCCAACGCCTTGGCCGCGTCCAGCAAGGCAGTCGCAGCATCGGCGCTCTTGCCCTGAACCCGGAACCCACCCATGGCGAGAACCGACTGGGGGGTGAGACCGAGGTGGCCCATCACGGGGATCTCCGCCCGGATGATCGCTTCCACGACGGGGAGGCGGGCCCGGCCGCCCTCGAGCTTCACGGCGTGCGCCCCGGCGCGGATGAGCGTGGCCGCGTTGCGCACGGCGTCGTCGGGCGAGAGGTGGTAGCTCATCCACGGCATGTCGCCCAGGACGAGGCACTGCGGTTCGGCCCGCGCCACTGCGGCCGTGTGGTGCGCCATGACGTCGATGTCGACATGCAGCGTGTCCTTGTAGCCGAGGACGGTGTTGGCAACCGAGTCCCCCACCAAGATGATGTCGGCACCGGCCTCTGAGACGATGCGAGCACCCGGCTCGTCGTAGGCCGTCACCATGACGATCGGGATGTCGCCGTTGCGCCGCTTGCGCGACCGCAGTGCGGGGACGGTGACGGGTCCCTCGCTCACCGCGTGGGCGCCGCCTTCTTCGGCGCGCGTTTTGCCTCCTCCGGCCGGGTACTTGCGCATCAGGTGGTGCCAGGCGCACGCGGGGCAGACTTCGACCTCGTAGCAGAGCACCGGCTCGGGTCGACGGCACAGGGCCTTGAGCTCGGCGGCCGTCCCGGGGCAGCGGCCGCCCGGTGGCAGCTTGGCCCCGAATACGAAGGTGACCGTGACCAGTCGGCCGTCGTCGCAGATGGGGCAGACCTCCTTGGTGGGTCGGCCCACGTTGCGCGCCGCACGGAGGAGCTCGGGGTGGGCGTCGCACACGTCGATGCGGGGCACCTTGCCCCGCTCGACCTCCCGGACCAGGCCGTTGCGCACGATCCGGTACTCCACCTGGGCCGTGACGTCAGGACTCACGGCTCGGGAGGACGACCTCGGCTGCGAGGTGACGGACACGGCCGCCAGGCTACCCCTCACGTCTGGAACCGACACCCATTTGGGCAGCAATTCGGGCATCGGCGTGATCATCGTGTGACAGATGTCTGTACAGCGCTATATCGAACCGATATACTCATCCGTCATGTTGGATCTGGCCATCTTGGGCCTCCTCGAGGAGCACGACCTCCACGGCTACGAGATCCGGCGCCAATTGCGCGAGCACCTGGGTCTCCTGGCCAATGTGTCGTTCGGCTCCATCTACCCCGCCCTCACGCGGCTCGAGAAGTCGGGAGCCGTGATGGCCACCGAGGGCGGCGGCACCGAGGGCGGCGGCGACGCGCACGACGACCGCGCCGGCACCTCCCACCGGTTCGCTGAGCGGCGAGTTGGCCGTGTTCCGGGCCCGCCGCCACTCGCCGGTCCGGGCCCGACGGGGCAAGAAGGTCTACCGGATCACCGATGCCGGGCGGCAGCTCTTCGTCGAGCTGCTCGCCGGGAGCGGGGCCGCCGACGACGCCCGCAGCTTCGGACTCCGTCTGGCCTTTGCCCGCCACCTCGCCCCCCAGGCCCGCCTGGCCCTGCTCGAGCGGCGGCGCGCCCTGCTCGTGCAGCGGCTCGGGGAAGCCGAGAGCGCACGCGCCGACCTCGACGTGTACGCCCGCTCCGTCGTCCAGCACACGGCCGACGGCGTCGCCCGCGACATCACCTGGCTCGACACCCTCATCGCGTCCGAGCGCGCCGCCCTCGTCACTGCCGGCACCGAGCCGGCCCCATGACAATCCCCCAGCACCGACACCCGAAGGAGACCAGTTCCATGCACAGCCCCATCCGCCTCGCGATCGCCGGGGTCGGCAACTGCGCCAGCTCGCTCGTCCAGGGGATCACCTACTACCGCGACGCGGACCCGGACGACGTCGTGCCGGGCCTGATGCACGTCGAGCTCGGCGGCTATCACGTGCGCGACCTCGTTCCCGTGGCCGCCTTCGACGTGGACCAGGCGAAGGTCGGCACCGACCTGGGCAAGGCCATCCACGCCGGCCTCAACAACACGGTGCGCTTCGCCGAGGTCGGAGAGCTCGGCGTGACCGTCCAGCGCGGCCCGACCTTCGATGGTCTGGGTAAGTACTACCGGGAAGTGCTCGAGGAATCCCCCGCCGAACCGGTCGACGTGGCCGAGGCCTTGCGCGAGGTCCGGGCGGACGTCCTGGTCTCCTATCTCCCGGTCGGCTCCGAAGAGGCCCAGCGCCACTACGCCCAGGCCTGCCTCGATGCAGGCGTCGCCTTCGTCAACGCCATTCCCGTCTTCATCGCCTCGGACCCCGAATGGGCGCGCAAGTTCCGGGATGCAGGCGTCCCGATCGTGGGTGACGACATCAAGAGCCAGGTGGGTTCCACCATCGTCCACCGCATCCTCACCCGGCTGTTCGAGGACCGGGGCCTTGCCCTGGACCACACCTATCAGCTCAACTTCGGCGGCAACATGGACTTCAAGAACATGTTGGAGCGGGATCGGCTCGAGTCCAAGAAGATCTCGAAGACCCAGGCCGTCACGAGCCAGCTGGAAGACAACGTGCTCGATGCGGACGACGTGCACGTCGGGCCGTCCGACCACGTCCCGTGGCTCAAGGACCGCAAGTGGGCCTACATCCGCATGGAAGGCCGCAACTTTGGCGACGTGCCGCTCAACCTCGAGCTCAAGCTCGAGGTGTGGGACTCCCCCAACTCGGCCGGCGTCATCATCGACGCGGTGCGCTGCGCCAAGCTGGCGCTCGACCGAGGCATCGGCGGTCCCCTTCTCGGCCCCTCGGCCTACTTCATGAAGTCGCCGCCCGTGCAGTACCACGACGACGTGGCACACGCGCTGGTCGAGGGGTTTGCTGCTGGCGAGCCCCAGGAGAGCTGGCCCGCGGACTGACCCCGTGGACGCCGCGAACTCGGTGTCCTGACCCGTGGACCCGCCCGTGGACTGGCTCGTGGCGCGGCCAGGTGGACTGAGGCAGAACTCTCAACGGCTCTGTTTATAGTCTGGAGAATGGCCAGGCGGCCCATCTCGGCGGCCTCTACGGGGGCTACGCCACCGGCCCAAACCGCCGGAACCTTTCCGGCGGCCCACGTACTCCTAGACCAGGATGCGCTCCGACGGCGCCCGCACCCCGACCACGGCCAGGGTCCGACCCATGCCGAGGAAGCACCCGCAGCAGATGGTGAGGTCCGCCAGCTCCTCGTCGGAGAAGGCCGCGTGCATCCGGTCCCAGAACTCGTCGTCCATGGCGAGGTGGTCGAGGGCGAAGCGCTCCGCGAACTCCGCCGCCAGGCGCTCGCGGTCACTCAGGTCCGTGGCCGAGCGCCAATCGGTGACCTGGGCGTAGAAGGGCTCGCCGGCGCCGACGGCCTCCCCGTCGTGCGCCCGGGTGTCGCGACAGACGGCACAGTCGTTGATCAGCGCGATCGTCCACCGCGCCGCCTCGCGTTCGCGCACCGGCAGCTGTGAGTTGCCGTACACGGCCTCCGACAGCTTTCCCATGCCCGCGGCCATGTTGGGCCGCAGGAGGGCCCAGTCGATGTGCTCGCCCATCCCGCTCTCGGGTGCTTCGATCCTGGTCATGGCCGCAACGCTACTGCCGGCCGTTCACGGCCGCTCGGTCTTCTGCGCGGCCCACCACTCCCGCAGACGCACCGACGCCTCCTCTTCCCCGAGCGGCCCCTCGTCGAGGCGCAGCTCCATTAAGAACGAGAGCGCCTGGCCGACATCGCGGCCGGGTCCGATCCCCAACAGCTCCATGACCTGGTTCCCGTCAAGGTCGGGCCGCAGCGCGTCGAGCTCCTCCCGCTCGCGGAGGTCCGCGATGCGCGCCTCCAGTTCGTCCATGCGCCGCGCCAGCGCCCGTGCCTTGGAGGCGTTGCGCGTCGTGCAGTCGCAACGGGTCAACTCGTTGAGCAGCGCCAGGTGGGGGCCCGCGTCGCGGACGTAGCGACGCACGGCCTTGTCGGTCCAACCGAGCCGGTAGGTGTGGAAGCGCAGGTGGAGCTCGACGAGGCGCACCACGACGTCGACGTCGGCCGCGGGATATCGCAGCGCCTCCAGCCGCGTCCTCGTCATACGCGCCGCCCACGACCTCGTGGTGGTGGAAGCTCACGCCACCATCGGTGATGGCGCGCGTGCGCGGCTTACCGACGTCGTGAAAGAGGGCGGCGAGACGGAGCAACCTGTCCTTCGAGGTCTTGTCGACCACCGCCAGCGTGTGCGCCAGGACGTCCTTGTGCCGGTGGATCGGGTCTTGCTCGAGCGCCATCGCCGGCAATTCGGGCAGGAACTCGTCGGCCAGGCCCGTGCGCACGACGAACCACAGCGCCTGGGACGGCACGTCGACCATGATGATCTTGTCGAGTTCGTCGCGGATCCGCTCGGCCGAGACGATCGAGAGCCTGCCATGCATGCGCTCGACCGCGGCAACGAGCGCGGGGTCGGGCTCGAGCGAGAACCGGGCCGCGAAGCGCGCCGCGCGCAGCATCCGGAGCGGGTCGTCGCCGAAGGAGATCTCGGGGTCGAGTGGCGTCCGCAGCCGTCCCGCGGCCAGATCGCCCAGCCCGTCGAAGGGGTCGATCAGCTCCATGTCGGGCAGGCGCAGTGCCAGCGCGTTGATCGTGAAGTCCCGTCGCGACAGATCGACCGTGATGTCGTCGCCGAAGGTCACCTCGGGCTTGCGCGACTCGGGCGCGTAGACCTCGGCCCGGTGCGTCGTGATTTCGTACACAACGTCGCCCTTACGTGCACCGATGGTGCCAAAGCGCGCTCCCTGGGTCCACACGTCGTCGGCCCAGCCACGCAGCAGCCGCTCGGTCTCGTCCGGCCGTGCGTCGGTCGTCAAGTCGATGTCCGAGCTGATCCCTGCCGCGTCGGGGAACAATGCGTCGCGGACGGAGCCGCCCACCAAGTAGAGCGTGCGTTCAGCGGCCGCATAGCGGCGCGCGATCTCTTCGGTGGCGCTGACATAGGGGCGGAACCGTTCAGGAACGGACGTGGACTGCACCCGCCCACGCTAGTGCGCCCTCTAGCCTCTCCCTGTGTCGACGCGCTGGGCCAGGACCGCACTCTGCACGCTCGCGCTCGGCTCAGCAACCCTCTTTGGCACCGCGAGCGCCGGTGCATCCGGCGTGTCCGTGGGGGCGACAACGAGCGCTCCCGCCCTCACGCTGCTCTCGCAGACGCCGTGGGTCACCCCGACGCAGCCCTGGTTCAACATCGCGCTCGGCGTCGGATCCGGAGACGGTCCCGCCAGCGAACTGCGCGTGAGCCTGACCTTCTACGGCCGCATGGTCGACGCCTCCCAGCTCCAACAGGCGATCGGCGGCGCGCCGACCGCCAACACGTTGCTGCGCGACACCGACGTTCCCGTGACGGCCGGGCCCGGCGGCCCGACCGCGTCGGCCTGCGTAACCGCCCTGCCCGACGCGAACGCGAGCCCGCCCGCGACTGGGCCCGGTGCCTGTGCCGCGGGCAGCCCGACGCTCATTCTCGGCTGTAGGCCGGGGACCGGTTATTGCGGGGACGTCTACCCCGTCACGGTGTCGCTCCTGCGCCAGGGCTCGACCACTCCACTGGCGCGCTTCACCACCTTCCTCACCTACCAGGAGCCGGGCGAACCCGGCGCGATCGGACGCGGCGGGCCACTGAGAGTTGGGGTCGTGGTGCCGGTAACGGCCGCCGGCGCGGTCACTGTGGCCAGCGTGTTGTCCGAACACCGAGACGTGGCCACCACGCTCGCCATCAGCCCCGTGGCCGTCAACGAGATTGAACTGACGCACTCCCGTGAGGGCCTCCGCGCCCTCGGCCAGTTGGCCGGTCTGAGCGCAGACGAGGTGATCGACCAGTCCTACGTGGCGGTCAACGTGGCCGCCCTCTCCGAGGCGGGCATCGCCGGGGAGATCGGCGCGCAGATCGGCCGGGGCGACGAGGTCCTGCGGGCCGCCGGGCTCAAGCCAACTGGTGGCCCGTGGGTCGACTCCACCTCCTCCTTCTCTCAGGGCGACGCCGGGAACCTGGCCTCCGGCTTGCAGGTGGCCGGGGCCTCCCACCTTGTGCTGAACGACGGCGACCTAGCCGTGGGCGGCCTCAGCAACTACACCTTCGCCCAGCCCTTCACCCTCGACCTCGGCCACGGGTCCACCGTGCCTGCCGCGGCCGCGAACAGCGCGCTCAGCAACCGCTTCACCGCCCAGCCGGCCAACCCGGTTCTCGGGGCCGAGCAGTTGCTCGCCTCACTGTCCTTCGTACACTTCGAGAACGCATCGCTGAGCGAACCCCGTGGCGTGGTAGTCGACCCCCCGGCGGGGTGGAAGCCCAACGGGATCTTCCTCGGGACCCTTCTCGCCGGGCTCAGCGGCAATCCAGCGCTGAGTCCGGTCACCCTCGACCAGCTCTTCGCGCAGGTGCCCCCCGGCGTCAACCGCGAGCCCGCAGTCCGCCAACTCCAGGCCGGCGCGGCCGGGCGCGGCATCTCGCGCGCTGCCGCCGATCGCATCGCGCTCGGGCGCCAGCAGCTGTCGTCCTACACCGCTGCGGTGACTCCCAGCCGCCCGCCCGAGCTGACCACCCTGAACGACGCTCTCCTCGCCACCGAGGGCCGGAGGCTCAGCCCGGCGGGGAGAACAGCTGCGCTGACCGCCTACGACCGAGCGTTCGCCGCGCAGACGGGGCGCATCACGCTCGCCACCGAGCGCACGGTGACCTTCACGGCGCAGCGAGCGGAGATCCCCGTCACCGTGCTCTCCGCGTCGCCCTACCCCGTGCACGTTGTCGTGACCCTCGCGAGTGACAAATTCACCTTCCCCGACGGGAACACACGCCAACTCCTGCTCGACCGTCCGACCACCTCAGTCCGGGTCACCGCCCAGGCCCGCACCTCGGGCGACCGGCTCCCCATCGACGTGATCCTGCACACCCCCGACGGTCACCTGGTCCTTTCGCACACCGTGCTCACGGTGCAATCCACTGCCATCTCCTTCGTGGGCGTCGCCCTCACCATCCTGGCCGGCGCCGTGCTGTTGGTCTGGTGGGTGCGCACGTGGCGCCGCTCGCGCCGCCTGCGCCCGCGGGCGCACTGACTGTGGCTCCCCCACGCCGGGCCCGGACCCTTCCCCTGCGGACGTCGGCCGCCTACGTGGCGGTCGGCACGGGCGTCTGCGCCTCACCGGGCTCCTCCGCTTCGTTGCCCTGGCGTGGGCGCTCGGCCAGACCTTCCTCGCCGACTCGTACAACCTTGCCAACACCACGCCGAACATGCTCTACGACGTCGTGCTGGGCGGGGTGCTCTCCGCCACCTTCATCCCGGTCTTCGTGGATCGCCTGGCCAACCGGGACGAGCGCGAGGCGTTCGAGTCCATCTCCGCCGTCTTGACCGTGTCCGTCGTCGTCCTCCTGGGCACGACGGTTGTGGCACTCGTGGCGGCGCCCTACCTCATCGACGCCCTGACCGTGCTCGATACGCACGCGCCGGCCGCCCACGTCCAGCGCGTCGTGCTCGAG
The DNA here is from genome assembly GCA_963744225.1 of uncultured Acidimicrobiaceae bacterium. GTDB lineage: Bacteria > Actinomycetota > Acidimicrobiia > Acidimicrobiales > RAAP-2 > Bog-473. The sequence goes on along the minus strand of CAVUSV010000004.1, from coordinate 854,053 downwards.
CGCGAGGTGGCCACCACGTTTCTGCGCTGGTTCGTGATCCAGATCGCCGCCTACGGGCTCTTCGCGCTGGGCGCGGCTTTGCTCAACACGCGGCGGCGCTTCGTGGCCGTGGCCTGGGCGCCGATCGTCAACAACCTCGTCTGCATCGGGATACTGGTGTGGTTCGGGCTGTGGGCCGGCCACGGCGCCTCATTGGCCAGCGTCGAGCAGCACCACTCCCAGCTCGTCCTTCTCGGCCTCGGCACTTCGCTCGGAGTGGTCCTGCAGGGGGTAGCGCTGTTGCCCAGCTTGCGCCAGGCCAACCTCCGTCTGCTGCGCTGGCATTGGAACCCGCGGACGAGGCGCTGCAGACCGTCGCTCGCCTGGGCGTGTGGACCTTCGGCTTTGTCGTGGCCAACCAAGTGGCGCTGTTCGTCGTCACAGTGCTGGCCGGCAGCGTCGCCGGTTCCGACCCGGTGTCGTCCTACACCTACGCCTATGCCTTCTTCCAGCTGCCCTACGGCATCATCGCCGTGACGGTCATGTCGGTCGTCACGCCCGACCTGGCCGAGAAGTGGTCCACCGGGCAGCAAACCGCCTTCCTCAAGCGCATGACGGGCGGCCTCCGCGCCATCCTGGCCCTCATCATCCCCGCTGCGGTCGGGATGTTGCTGCTGGCCAAGCCCGCCGTCGCGCTGCTGCTCGGCAACGGGCACTCCACGCCGGCCCAGACCGCCACAACAGGCGCCGCACTCGCCATGTTCGCCCTCGGGCTGCCGGGATTCTCCGTCTATCTCTACGTGGTCCGGGTGCTCCAATCGATGCAACGGACCAAAGTGGCCTTCTACCTCTATCTCGTTGAGAATGCGATCAACATCGCCCTGGCCCTCGTACTCGTCCGCCCGCTGGGCGTCCGGGGCCTCGCCCTCTCCCTGTCGATCGCCTACACGGTCGCCGCGTTCGCCGCGCTGGCCGTCTTCCACCAGTGGTTCGGGCGCCTGGCCGAGCGCGAGACGTGGGCCCCGGTGTGGCGGGTGGTCGTGGCTTCGCTCCCCATGGCCGTCGTCGTGCTCGTGGTGTCCAACCTGTCGGGGTCGACCAGCGTGGCGGGGCTGCTGGTCCGCGTGATGGGCGCCGTCGTGGCCGGCGGCCTCACGTTCGGCGCCGTCGTCGTCTGGCTGGGCCGGCGCCACGACGCACGCCGGCGGCCACCACCACCCCGACCGTTAAGTCCCTTCGGTCCTCTCGGCGCCTCCCGGGGCATCTGAACACCGCTGGACGCCATCTCGGAGGGGCCCCCGTGGCAGACTTCCTGCATGCCTGGCGTCCACATCGTCACCGACAGTGCCTGCGACCTGACCGATCAGCTCGTGAAGGAGCACAACATCATCGTGGTGCCGCTGACCATCCGCTTCGGCACCGAGGAGTTCGAGGACCGCCGCCAGCTCACCCCGGCGGAGTTCTGGGACCGCTGCCGCGGCAGGGGCGCCCTGCCCGAGACCGCCGCACCCTCCCCCGGCGCCTTCCAGGCCGCCTTCCAGCAGGCAGCGGACGAGGGGGCCGAATCCGTGTTGTGCCTGACCATCTCCTCCAAGGTGTCGGGGACCTATTCGTCTGCCCTCACGGCGGCCGACACCTTCACCGCCGTGCCGGTGCGCGTGGTCGACACCTACTCACTGACCATGGGACAGGGACTCATGGTGATCGCCGCGGCGGAGGAAGCAGCGGGGGGCGCCGGCTTGGACGAGCTCGTGGAGGCCACCGAGGGCCGCATTGGCCGCACCCGCATCTACGGCGTGCTCGGCGGCCTCGAACACCTCCAGCGCGGCGGGCGCATCGGCGGGGCCCGCGCCATGATCGGCTCGCTGCTCAACATCAAGCCCGTGATTCAACTGAAGGACGGCGAGGTAGCCGAGGAGTCCAAACAGCGGACGCGGCCCGCGCCCTGGCCTACCTCACGGCCAAGGTGGCCGCCGATGCCCCTCTCGAGCGCATCGCCGTGGCCGACGGCGCTTGCGACGATTTCTCCGAAGTCATGGCCTCCCTGGCGGGCATCGCGACCGAGCACCCGCTGGTGCTGGTGGACCTCGGCCCGGTGGTGGGCACCCACGCCGGGCCGAACACGGTGGGCGTCTGTTACATCGTCCCTGCCAGGACCGACGGGACCGCCGGGTAGTCTCACGCCGTGGCTGAGAACGACCTCGCCGACGCACTGTCGGCCCGAACCCTCGAGACGGTCGACACCGTCGTGGCGACCGTCAACGACCGGGCCATCCGCCCGGCCATCGTGGCCGCGCGCGGCATCGTCTTCGGCATCATCATTGCCGTCACCGGGATCACCGTCGTGGTTCTGTTCTGCGTCGGCTTCATCCGCCTGACCACCATCGCCGGCCACCGGATCTGGGCCTCCTACCTGGTCTTGGGGCTCATTTTCAGTGCTGTCGGAGCCGTCTTGTACTCGCGCCGCGGCGTGCCGCCAGATGCCTGAACGTCGCAAGGTCGTCATCATCGGGAGCGGGCCGGCGGGCCTCACCGCCGCCCTCTACACCGCACGGGCCCAGCTCGCGCCGTTGGTCTTCGAGGGCGAGCCCTCCTCCACCAGCGACCAGCCCGGGGGGCAGCTGATGCTGACCACCGAGGTGGAGAACTACCCCGGGTTCGTCGACGGGATCATGGGGCCCGAGCTCATGGGCATCATGCGGGCCCAGGCCCTGCGGTTCGATGCGGAGCTCCGGACCGCCAAGGTCAGCCGGATCGACGTGACGCCGTGGCCCTTTGAGCTTTGGGTGGGCGACCCGCAGGCCGAGGAGCCGACGGCGTTGGCCGACACGCTCATCGTTGCCACCGGCGCACGCGCCCTCATGCTCGGCGTGCCCAACGAGGTCCGCCTGATCGGTTACGGGGTTTCGACCTGTGCCACCTGTGACGGCTTCTTCTTCCGCGAACAACCCGTCGCCGTCGCCGGCGGCGGGGACTCCGCCCTCGAAGAGGCCATTTTCCTTACCCGCTTCGCCTCAAAGGTGACGGTCATCCACCGGCGCGACCAGCTGCGCGCCTCGAAGATCATGCAGGAGCGCGCCTTCGCGAACCCCAAGATCGAGTTCGCATGGAACTCCGTCGTCACCGAGATCGTCGGCGACACCAAGGTCAGTGGCCTGCATCTCCAGGACACGGTGAGCGGGGGCATCTCCGAGGTCCCCGTCAACGGGTTCTTCGTCGCCATCGGTCACGAGCCCAACAGCGCGCTCCTCAAGGGTCAGCTGGAGCTGGAGGCCAACGGGTACGTCAAGACGTTCGACGGCACGACCCGGACCAGCGTGGACGGCGTCTTCGCCTGCGGCGACGTGCAGGATCACTATTACCGCCAGGCGGTCACCTCCGCCGGGTCCGGATGCATGGCCGCCATCGACGCCGAACGCTGGCTCGAGGAGCGGGGCGAATAGTCGGGAACAGATGGCGGGGGTGCGGCGTTGCACCCGCTGACAAGGAGATGCGATGAGCGAGAAGATCGAGACCTTTACCGACGCTACATTTGACGAGAATGTCAAGGCCTCGGATGTCCCCGTCCTGGTGGACTTCTGGGCGGAATGGTGTGGCCCGTGCAAGATGATCTCCCCGGTATTGGAGGAGATCGCCCAGGAGCACGAGGGCAAGATCCGGATCGGAAAGCTGAACATCGACGACAACCTGGACGTGACGCGCCGGTTCGACGTGATGAGCATCCCCACCCTGATCCTGTTCAAGGACGGGGAGCCCCAAGTCCGCCTGATCGGCGCGAAGCCGAAGGGCCAGCTGCTCGAGGAGATCGCGGCCTACCTGTAGGCCTGCCCCTCGTCATCTGGGACCGGGGCCCGGCGGTCGCCGATGTCCAACACCGCCTGACCGCGATTCTTCCGGGCGCGCCCGTCGACGCCGACGGTATCTTCGGGCCGGCGACCAGGGCCGCCCTGGAGGCCTTCCAGCGACTCAGGGGACTGCGGGTTGACGGCGTGTGCGGACCGCAGACTTGGAACACCCTGGTAGAGGCCGGTTTCCGGCTGGGTGACCGCTTTCTCTACCGCCGGACCCCGATGCTGCGGGGTGATGACGTCGCCGAACTACAGCAGCGCCTGTGCACCTTGGGCTTTGACACGGACCGCGTCGACGGGATCTTCGGCGACGCCACCGTCCGTGCGCTCGGAGAGTTCCAGCGCAACGCAGGCCTGCCCGTCGACGGCATCGTCGGTGGCGCCACTCTGCGCGAGCTGCTGCGCCTTGAAAACCGCTTTCATGAACGTGAGCTCGTGTCGTCGGTGCGCGAGCGCGCAGCGCTGCGCGACGCCCCGCCGACGCTCCGGGGCCGGCATGTGGCCGTCGGCGAGAGCGGTGGCCTCGGTAGCGTGACCGGTGCGCTGCGGCGACGCTTGACCCTTGGCGGGACGCGAGTGACCGAGCTCCACCACCCCGACGACGCGGTCCAGGCCAAGGAGGCCAACGAGCTGGACGTCGACGTCTTCATTGGGTTGCGCCTCAACGCCACGACGCCGGCCTGCCGGACGGCCTTCTGGTCCGGCACGCACGACGAGTCATCAGGTGGTCGCCGATTAGCCGAGCTGGTTCAGGCCGGCGTCCCCGCAGCGCTCGGGGTCGACAACGCTGGAGTCCACGGCATGTCGCTCCCCCTCTTGCGCGAGACGCGGATGCCCGCGGTGCTCGTCGAGGTGGGCCCAGCCAGCACGGTGGTCGAGCAGACGCTCGCCCTCGTCGCCGCCCTTTCGACCGCGCTCGGCCGGTGGGCCGATGCCTCGTGGGAATGATTACCGGTAATCACAAGGTCTCAGACCCCACCAAAACGCCCGTTTGAGCTCGCCGCGAACAGGGCGACGGTTACGCGACCAAACCTTCCTGCAGGTGAACGAGGTGACAATCCACAACGTCATGCACAGGTTGTGGATGAACCTGTACCGCCCATTGACAGTTGCGTGAACTACGCGACGCCTCCGTCACCGAGCATGGCGCGATAGATACGTTCGAGGTCCTCCAACGTGGCGAAATCAACGACCAGGCGACCTCGCCGGTTCTGAATGTCGACCTTGACCCTGGTGTTGAGGTAGGTCGAGAGGAGTTCCTCGAGCTCCAGAACGCCCGGCTCGGGAAGCTTGCGCACCGAGGTCCTGCGGCTCGCCCCGTCGGTAGCACCTAGGGTGGTACCGCTCGATGGCACCGTCTCCGTTTCGGTCTCGTCGGGTTGGGGCGGAACAACGCGGAGCTCGGAGCCGCCCTGGCGGACCAGATCCTCGACCGCTCGAACCGTCAACCCCTCCTCAATGATCCGATCCACCAGCTTCTCCTGGAGAGCCCGGTCGGGTGTCCCGAGCAGCGCACGGGCGTGTCCCGCCGAGATGGTGCGCTCGGCCAACGCGCGCTGGGCCCCAGCAGGCAGCTGCAGGAGTCGGAGGGTATTGGTGATCGTTGCCCGGCCCTTGCCCATCCGCGTGGCTACTTGCTCGTGTGTCAGGCCGAACTCATCGATGAGCTGCTGGTAAGCGGCCGCCTCTTCTAGTGCGTTGAGGTCAACGCGGTGGAGGTTCTCCACCAAGGCCTGCTCCAGGCTGGCCACGTCGTCGGCCACCTGGACCAGCACCGGGATCGTCTGGAGGCCCGCCCGCCGCGCCGCCCGCCAACGCCGCTCCCCCGCAATGAGCTCATAACTCTCTTCCTCGTCCCCCAACGCGCGCACCAGGACGGGTTGGAGCAGCCCCACCTCCCTTATGGAGGCCGCCAGCGAAGCCATCGACTCCTCGTCGAAGTGACTGCGGGGCTGGAAGGCATTCGGGCGGATGTGCGAGATCGGCACGATCCGAAGTAGGGAGTCAGACTCCCCCGTCGCTTCACTCGGAATGAGTGCGCTCAGCCCTTTACCGAGTCCGCTGCGGCGCGCCATTGCTCACCTCCTTGGCCAGCTCGCGGTAGGCCACGGCCCCCCGCGAGGTGGGATCGAACACCGTGATGGGCTGCCCGAACGAGGGCGCCTCGGAAAGCCGGACCGTGCGGGGGATCACGGCCCGGCAGACCCGCTCGGAAAAGTGCAATCGGACCTCGTTGGCCACATCGACCGAGAGCCGGGTCCGGGCGTCGTACATCGTCAACACGATCGTGGTGACCTCGAGCGTCTCGTTCAGGTTGCTCGAGACCAAATTGACATTGCGCAGGAGCTGGCTCAGACCCTCGAGCGCGTAGTACTCACACTGGATGGGAACGAGCACCTCATCGGCGGCAGCAAGACCATTGACCGTGATGAGGCCGAGAGACGGTGGGCAGTCGATGAGGACGAAGTCGAAGTCATCCACCACGCTGCTGACCGCCCGCTTGAGCTTTAGCTCCCGGCTGAAGGCCGGGACCAGCTCGATCTCGACCCCGGCCAGGTCGATCGTCGCAGGGGCGACAAACAGGTTCTTGACACTGGTCGGCTCGATGCAGTCCTCGAGCGGCAGGTCCCGCATGATGACGTCGTACATCGACAACTCGAAGTTCCGCGCCTCGACGCCCAGGCCCGTCGTCGCATTGCCCTGGGGATCGAGGTCGATCACCAGGACGCGGTAACCCTGCTCGGCGAGGGCCGCACCCAGGTTGACGGTCGTAGTGGTCTTGCCGACGCCGCCCTTCTGGTTGGCGATGGCGATCACGCGTGGCAACTCGCGGACCGCCGGTCTCGACCCGTTGAGAAGCTCGGTGGCGTCGTCACCGATCGACGGAGCGCGCTTGACGGGCTTCACCGCGACCTCACGGTCGTTGGCCACAACGTCGTCCGGCGGCGTCTTCGCTTCCGGAGGCTCAGCCTCGTCTGGCGCATCGGTGGGCATAGGGCTGGCCGGGACCATCACTGGGGCCATGGAATGGGCGACTGGCTCGGTGGCAGGCGGGGGAGTCTCAGCCACCAGTGGCTCCGGTGTTGAGGGAGTCTCAGCCTCTGGTGGTTCGGGTGTCGGTGGGGGAGTCTCGGCCAGTGGTGGCTCGGACGATCGTGTGGGGGTCTCGGCCACGGGTGGGTCGGGTGCCGCTGAGGGAGGCTCCGCAGTGGATGAGCGGACCGGGGGGATGGAATCGTCCACAATGGGCACCTCATCGGTGGGCGGCCCGTCTGAAGGCTCGCCCAACTCGACAGGCCCGGGCGCCGGCTGCCCCTCCGCACTCACGCTCTTGACCGGGTCGGTCGACGTCGGACCCTGCGGCTCCGGCGCCGGAAGCGTGTCTTGGTCGAACGGGACGAATTTCGGTGGCTGGGGGGCTTCCCTGTCCTTGCGCCTGATGCGCATTAAGCAGGAACTCCGAGTCGCCGCTGCACGGACCCTATCCTGGCCTGCCGAGGACCTGAGGTCAAGGGTTGAGCTTGTTTCACGTGGAACCGGGGCATGGTACTTCGGTGGGGGTAGTTGTTCCTACGTTGTTTCACGTGGAACAGGGTTCGGGCAGGGCCACCCGGCTGCGCATCGGTCAACCTGGTCGCTAGAAGGCAGACCGGTCCTTCAGAACAAGGGCTTTTTCGCCGGAACCCCGTTTCGACGTGGAAAACGCTCAGGACACGGAGCGCTCTGTCGAAGCGTCTGGTAGTCGAAGCCCTCGTGGACCATTGCCGTCGCTTCCAGTCCGAGCGGTTGCAGCGCCTCGGCGGGCCATCGGGCCTCGCCGGCAGCACCCTCGCCTGTTGAAGGTGGCTCGGAGACGATAAGCCAGCCCCCCACCTTGAGGAGCGGCGCAGCGCACTCGGCCACGACAGCCGGTCGCCCAAAGGAGCGGGCCAGCACCACGTCAAACCCACCCCTCAAGCCGCTCTGACGTCCCGCAACCTCGGCCCGCTCCTCAAGAACGGCCACCCGGCTGGCGAGCCCCAGTCGGTCAACCGCACGCCGCAGGAAGGAGGTCCGGCGGGCGCTGGCGTCGAGCAGGACCAGGACGGCCTCGGGCCAGGCCTCGGCAACAACGAGGCCCGGGAGGCCACCACCAGAGCCCAGGTCGATCACACGGGGCGTGGAAGGACCTTCGGCAGCGAGGCGCTGGGCGATGGCAGCGAAGGCCTCGGCGTGACGCAACTGAGGCTCAAGCGGGCCTGGGCCTAGAAATCCTGCCGTGCGCGCTTCGGAGAGAAGCTCGTACAGATCGGTGGGGGAGCGACCCCCTTCGTCGGCGCCAAGCACCGACGACGAGTCAGTTCCCAGGTGCGATGACGATGTGCCGGTCTGGGTCCTCACCCTCGGACCGCGTCACGACTCCTGGCATCTCGTTGACGGCGTCGTGCACTGCCTTGCGGTCGGCCGGGCTCATGGCCTCCAGAGATTTCTCCTGACCTGAGGCCAGCACCTCCTCGGCAATCTGGACGCTGAATCGCTTGAGCGCGGCCATACGGCGCTCCCGGTATCCCGCCACGTCTACCAGGATTCGGTCCGTGCGGGAGGGGCACTGGCGCTGCACGACCGCCCTGGTGAGGTCCTGGACGGCGTTCAACGTCGAGCCTCGTGGCCCAACGAGGATTCCAAGGTCCTCACCCGTCGCTGCGATTTCAACCGTGTCCTCGTCAAGAAGCCTGCACTCGACCGTCCCCTCCATGCCGAACTCGCCCAAGAGACCGGCCAGGAAAGCCCGTCCCGCCTCTCCCTGCTCTTCGAGCGTCATTCCCTCGGCCATTTCCACTGTCTCCTTCGGTTCCCTGCTCCGTTGCGGAGCCCTTTCGGCGGACGGCGCCGTCGAAGAGCCGTTCCTCGAGCCTTCTGGCGACTCCGCTCCGATCGTCGCTGACTTGCTGCGATTGCGCCGGCGGCGAGCTGACCGGCTCGTGCCGGTACCAGCCACTGCGGCCCCTGCACCGGCTTCTGCGACGGCTGGACCCGCCACCGCGTCCGCGGCGCCGTTGGACCCCTCTGCGTTCTCACGCGATTCCGAGGACCCGGCCGAGCGTTCGCGCTGCCCGCTCTGGCGTCCGCCTCCGCCTTGGCCGGGCTTACCGCCTCGACGCGGCCGATCGCGTCGAGGCCGCGCGCCTACCGGGCGGACTCGAGCCCTGACCCGGGCCTCGACGCGCATACGGCCGAACAGCCCGGTTTTGGGCTCGCTGACCACGATCACTTCGGCATCGCGGACCGCCACTCCCAGTTGGTCCAATGCCCGCTCGGTCGCCTCTTCGACTGTTTTGCCCGCTACTTCTACCCACTCCACCCGTTATCGAGCCTTTCTTGTCCGCTTTGCCGCGTGATCTCGGATGCGCCTTCGGCGCCTGCGCCGCGTCCTCGCTCTCGGCCTTTGCGTTCGCCGCCCGTTTTTTTGCCGCCGGCTTGCGCCCGTTGGTCGTGGCGCGACCATTGGCGCCCGAATTGCTCTTCGTCGGCGGCAGGGTCGCTTTGGCGGCCGCTGTGCCGTCGGTGGCAGTAGACGTCTTTTTGACCTGCTTGGGCGGCGGTTTCTCTTTCTCTTTCGGTTTCTCCTTCTCCGCGGCTGAACCGATCTCGCGTTCCGTCGCGACGGGGGCCACCATCCCGGTCTTGAACATCACCTCTTGCGTCCCGATGCGCATAGCCGATGACACAACCATGTAAATGGTTGCTCCCGCGGGCACTTTTAGGTAAATGAAACCGAAAATAATGGGGAAAAACTTCTGCATTGTTTGCATTTGCGGATTCGCTGCCGCCGCTTGCGGATTGCGACTGTTCATCTGCCGCATTTGGTAATACTGCAGGAACATCGCCGCCGCAATGAGTACCAGATAAGGGATGGTCAATAGCGCCTGACTCGCACCGTGGTGCGAGAGTGGGTACGCCGACAAATCCATCCCAAACCACCACTGCATTTGACCCTTTGTGTTCACCAACGCGGAGTGCATTTGTGAGTGGGTCGGGATGTAACGCGGGTTCCCGCATGTCTGGACATTACAGATGGCTTTTTGCCCAAACTCATTGATATATGTCTGGCCCCGCGATGCGGTATTCGAGAGTCCCCGAATAAGCGAATACAGCACGATCAAGAAGGGCATCTGCAGGAGGCTGGGCAAGCAGGCCCCGAACGGGCTCGTCCCGTTGTCCTTGTAGAGCCGCATCATCTCCTGGTTGAGCAGCTCCCGGTTCTCTGGGCCCTTGTACTTGGCCTGGAGCTTCTTCATCTCCGGCTGGAGCCGCTGCATGGCCAGCATCGACTTGGTGCTCTTCACCGTCACTGGCGTGAGCGCCAGCATGATGATGACCGTGAGGCCCGTGATAGCGAACCCGTAGTTCGGCCAAATGGCGTAGAGGCCGGCCATGATCAGGCCGAAGAACTCGAAGAGCGGGTGGAAGATCTGGCCCACCAGCTTGAACAGGGAGTTCTCCGCCAGGAGGGCGTGGCTCAGCACGGGCGGCCCGCCTGGTGCGTGTGCACGGGTACCGGGACCAGATCCACCCCGTGGGGGCCAAAGGGCCGACAGCGCAGCAGGCGACGCGTCGTCAGGGCCAAGCCTCGCCAGAACCCGTGGGCGCCGAACGCCTCGATCGCGTAATTGGAGCAGCTCGGGTAGAAACGGCAGGGCGAGATCCGGCCCGATGCAGCGCCCTGGTATGCGGTGAGGAGGACCACGGCAACGCGCACGGAGCGGTTCTGGGCGCCCTGGCCGTCGCCGCTCACGCTCTCACCACCGCTCGGCCGGCTCGCTCAAGCGCGCTGGCCACGTCCGCTCGGAAGTCCGACCGATCGGTCTCGGCCGCCCCAGGCCCAAGTCGCACCAGGAAGAACCCGCGGGGCAGACGCTCTGCTTCGGCGCGCACGACCGCGCGGGCTCGGCGGCGGAGGGAGTTGCGCACGACCGCACCGCCGCAGCGACGGCCAATTGCATATCCCACCTGGGGAAACACGCCGGATGCACTCTCCTCAGCAGGCACGAAGACAGCCTTGACTGGGCCGCTGGCGCCCCGTGCTCGGGAGCGTTGCAGCTCCGCGAAGGCAGCGCGACTTGTGATCCGTCCGACTGTCCGAGCAGGCACTCTGGGCCCTCAAACGGTGAGACGGTGGCGCCCCTTGAGCCGCCGTGACTTCAGGATGGCCCGCCCCGCCCGTGTGGACATGCGCTTGCGGAACCCGTGAGTACGGGCTCTCTTCCGGGTGTTGGGTTGGTAAGTGCGCTTCACGTCAATTCAGCCTTTCGCGACGCCCGAACGGCGTTTTGAGCCGGTTCGTCGCAGGTTTCATGCCTCGGCCTTCGAGTCCAATTCGGCCACCGGCGGCGAGTCCTCCCATGTTAGGCGCGATTTGCAGAGCGGCTCTAGTCGCATCGGCTGCAACGGTGTACGTTCATCCAATTACCCATATCGAGGATCGTTCCGAACATCGAGGCTGGACACCGAGTGGGGAGAAGGGGCGTTCGGCTATCGCAGTGACGCATGCAGGAGATCTCTGGACAAGGTGCACCGGGTCTTTGCGCGACCAGGTATCGGAGAGCACGTGGCAGCTCTGGTTGTCGGGCATCGAGCCCGTGGCGTACACCGACGGTGTGTTTATCCTCTCCGTACCCAACGGCCTCATCCGTGAGCGGGTGGAGTCTCGCTACCTCCCAATGATCGAGGACACCCTGGCCAACGAGGTCGGGGCTCCCGTACGCGGGCGCCTCGAAGTCCAAGATCCCGTGCCCGATCCGACCGAGGACCCGTCCGACCAGATTCTGGGCCGTCGCCCTGAGCCGGAGCCCGCGGCCCAGCCGGAGCGCGCGCCGGCTGCCGGGCTGGGGCGCGAGTCGCCTGCGGTTCAGCTCGATTCGAAGTTCACGTTCGAAACCTTCGTCGCCGCCTCCTCGAACCGGTTGGCCCACGCGGCCGCCCAGGCCGTCGCCGAGACACCCGGTCGGTCCTATAACCCCCTGTTCATTTATGGCGACTCTGGGTTGGGCAAGACGCATCTTCTGCACGCCATCGGCAATTACGTGACCGAGAACTACCCCCGCCGCAAGGTCCTCTACGTCACCACCGAGACGTTCATGAATGACTTCGTGGACTCCCTCCGTACATCCACCACCCTCGCCTTCAAGCGGCGTTACCGCGACTGCGACGTCTTGTTGATCGACGACGTCCAGTTCATGGAGCGCAAAGAGGGCCTCCAAGAGGAGTTCTTCCACACCTACAACGATCTCAAAGGCGCCTCGAAACAGATCGTCTTGACATCTGACAGGCCGCCCAAATCGATCGAGACCCTCGAGGACCGCCTCCGCAGTCGTTTCCTCTCCGGGCTCATCACCGAGATCGATCCGCCCGACCTCGAGACACGGCTGGCGATTTTGCGGTCCAAATCCCTCAGTGAGCACCAAGAGGTCCCTGACGACGTCCTCGAGTTCATCGCCTCCCACGTGAAGGACAACATCCGAGAGCTCGAAGGTGCCCTCACTCGCATCTGCGCCTTCGCAAAGCTCAACAATCAACCCATCTCCCTCGCCCAGTCGGAGCAAGTCCTCTCCGATCTGGTCCTGGCGGGCGAGCCACGCCGTATCTCGCCCCAGATGATCCTCGATGCGACAGCGGCGAGTTATGGGTTCTCGGTGGAGGCGATCTGTGGGCCTAGCCGGACCCGACCGCTGGTGACAGCGCGCCAGGTCGCCATGTATCTGACCAGGGAACTCACGGACTACAGCTACCCGGCCATCGGCCGCGTCTTCGGCAAGCGCGACCACACAACCGTGATCCACGCGGTGGACAAGATCGCAGGCCAGATGCAGGAACGGCGCCAGATCTACGAGCAGGTCACTGAACTGATCCAGAAGATCCGTGCGGGCTCGGCCTGACTCTTTCGCTACCCCGGCCCACGATCGGACAAGTTGTGGTTTGCAAGGGGCAAAGGCTGTGGACCTCTCGGGTCAAGCCTGGGGACCGGCGGCGTGCTTGTCCCCAGACCAAGGTCCCCGTGTATTCCCCCTCGGCAAAACTTGGGACGCGCGCACAGGGCGGTGGGGACATTGCCTGCCGGACCCAGCAGGGCGAAGACCATGTCATCCACAATCCACACCCCTTACTACCTTTACAAGTCATATATACCTCCCTCTTCGCGATGAAGGCTGGGGAACCTCCCGAAAGGACTGGCATCGGTGAAGTTCAGATCCGAGCGTGATGCACTCGTCGAGATGTTGGCCACTGCGAGCCGCGCCGTCGGGGCCCGCGGTGGTTCCTCACCGGTCCTCCTTGGTCTGCTTTTGACGTGCGAGGGGAACTCACTGTGCGTGACCGGCACCGACTTGGATCTCACGATTCAGGTGACCGACGAGGTGATCGGGATCGATGACGGAAGTTGTGTGATTCCGGCGCGGCTGTCCACCGACATCGTGCGGCGACTCGAACCCGGCGCGGTGACCCTCGCCGACGACGGAGACCACATCACGATCACGGCGGCCCGGTCCACTTTTAAGCTCCACACGTACCCCGTGGTTGAGTTCCCGCCAGTCGGCAAGACCAGCGAGCCCACGACGCAGCTTTCCGAGACAGCATTCGGCGAAGCTGTGCGCCAAGTGGTGCGGGCCGCCTCCCATGACGATGGCCGTCCTCTCCTGACCGGGGTGCTGGTGTCGCGTGTGGACGGCTCGCTACGCATGGTGGCAACTGACTCGTATCGGATGGCCATGCGTGACTTGCCGCGCGCCAACACCATCCCGGGCGAAGAGGATCTCCTTGTGCCAGCGCGGGCCCTCTCGGAGCTTCAGCGGCTGCCGACTGGAACCGTTTCCGAAGGATCCGAAACTGACCGGGTTGGCGTGGCGGCCAGCAGTAACGAAATTACGTTCTGGCAGGGAAACGTCCAGATCAGTACCCGGCTGCTGGAGGGGCGCTATCCGGACTACAAGCAACTCATCCCCGACCACTACCCAAACCGACTGCATCTGGGCAAGGAGAGCTTCATCGCCGCCCTGCGCCGCGTGCAGCTTCTCGTCCGGGACAACACCACCCCTGTCCGGTTGTCCATGCGCCAGGGTGGAGTGGATCTCAGCGTGCAGAGCCAGGACGTCGGTGATGCTGCGGAGACGGTCGACGGCGACTACACCGGCGAGGATCTGGTTATCGCATTCAATCCGTCATACCTCATTGACGGTGTTGAGGCTGTGACCGGCGACGAAGTAATCGTCGAGACCGCAGATGCGTCCCGCGCCGCAACCGTGCGGGCCGCCGAGGACGACGAGTTCCGCTATCTCTTGATGCCCGTACGGGTCTCCTGAACGGGCCTCGGTCGCGGTGAGCGTCCGGAATCTCGAGCTGGCCGACTTTCGGGTCTTCCATGTCGCGCGTGTCGAGCCCGAGCTGGAAGGGACCACAGTGATCACCGGGCCCAACGGCACCGGAAAGACCAGTGTGCTCGAAGCACTGGCCTATCTGGGCACCCGGCGATCGTTCCGGGGCGCCCCTCCCGAAGCCATGGTCCGTAATGACGCAACGAGCGCCATCATTCGAGCTGAGCTGATCTCCGCCGACAGCCCCACGCTCGTGGAGGCCGAGATCCAGCCAGCCGGCCGGAGCCGGACCCGGGTGAACCGAAAGCATGTGGCCGGGAGAAGGGAACTCGGTGCGGCGGCACCGTGCTCCATATTCTGTCCCGAGGACCTCGTCCTCATTAGCGGGGGCCCGAAGGGTCGACGTGAACTGCTGGATGACGCCCTCGCTGTCCTCGACCCGGAGGGAGCTCGAGCCGCGGACGAGTCGGACAGAATCCTGCGCCGAGCGCGCCGCGTTGTTGCGCCAGTCCGGTGGGAGGCAGACCGAGGAGGTGGCCGCAACCCTCGACGTGTGGGATCAGAGGTTGGCTGACGCCGGCAAAGTCCTCGTTGCGGCGCGCGAACGGTTGGTGGCAGATCTCGATCACCCGGTCGGCTCCGTCTACGCCCGTTTGGCCGGGGCCGGCGATCGGGTGGTCGTCCGCCAGAGCTACCTCAGGAGCTGGGACGGAGATCTGCTCGATGCGCTGGCGGCGAGGCGGGTGGATGACTTGCGACGGGGTGTCAATACCGTTGGGCCGCACCGTGACGACCTGTTCCTACAGATCGACGGTCGCGAGGCACGGACGCACGCCTCTCAAGGCGAGCAGCGATGCCTCGCATTGGCGCTGCGCCTCGGCGTGCACCAGCTCGTCCGTTCCAGAACACCCCTAAGGCCGACGCTGCTGCTCGACGACGTGTTCTCCGAGCTCGATCCGGCCCGGAGCCGTGCGCTCGTGGCCGAGCTGCCCGCGGGTCAATCGATCCTGACGACGGCAACCGCGTTGCCCGAAGGGATTGTGGTGGCTCGGATGGTCCCGGTGGAAAGCCTCCAGATTCAGTGAAGGTGCCGCGCAATGAGGGGCCCCAGCGGGTCGGCGATGCAATGCCCAGGCTGCTGGCCCGACTGGGCGCACCGCCGTCTCCTGTCCTCATGGAAGTTGTGTTTACTCGCTGGGAAGAGGTGGTCGGAGCAGAGCTTGCCGCACATCTCCGGCCAGTGCGCGTCGACGGCCAGGCACTCGTCGTTGCGGTGGACCACCCAGCCTGGGCCACCCGCGCCCGCATGGAATCAGGGCAGATCTTGGCCCGGGTCAGGGCGTTGGGAGAGACGCCGGTCGAACGCCTGGAGGTGGTTGTCGAGCGCACGTGACGCCGGAGGAGGGAACCGACCAGCGACCGTTCATAAGTGCCGAATTGGCACGTCGGTCGGGTAGAATGGTTTGTTCGCATCGAAAGGCCGGAGGTGCACCGTTCGGGGATTCGATTCGCACCGCAAAAAAGACCGTTGTTCTGAAAGGGCGCGCCTGTGGCAGTAAAGGTGGACGAGAGACCAGGTGAGGCCGGTGCCTCCTATACCGAAGCCGACATCACCATCCTCGAGGGGCTCGAGGCGGTGCGCAAACGGCCCGGCATGTACATCGGCTCGACCGGCCCGACGGGCCTCCACCACCTGGTGTGGGAGGTCGTCGATAACTCGGTCGATGAGGCCATGGCCGGCCGCGCCACCCGGATCGACGTCACCCTGCTGGCCGACGGCGGCTGCCGGGTCAGCGACGACGGGGCCGGGATCCCCGTCGGCCCGCACCCCAAGTACCCCAAGCAGTCGGCCGCCGAGATTGTCCTGACCACCCTGCACGCCGGCGGCAAGTTCGGCGGTAAGGGCTACCAGGTCTCGGGGGGCCTGCACGGCGTCGGGATCTCCGTCGTCAACGCTCTCTCGAGCCGGCTGCTGCTCGACGTCGACCGGGACGGCCAGCATTGGGAAGCGGAGTTCGGGAAGGGCGGCAAGGTCACGAAGAAGGTGACAGCCACCGGTCCGGCGCCGAAGGATCGGAGCACGGGCGAGCCCCGGACGGGGACCACCGTCACCTTTTGGCCCGACAGCACCGTCTTCGACGAGACCGAGTTCCGGGCACAGACCATCGTCGAACGGATGCAGATCATGGCCTTCTTGAACAAGGGCCTCGAGATCCGTTTCGTCGACGAGCGCACCGAGCCCGAGACCAAGACGACCTTCCGCTACAACGGCGGCATCGTCGACTTCGTCAAGCACCTGAACGCGTCCAAGGAGTCGCTGTTCCGCAAGGTCGCCGCGTTCGACCAGGCCGAGGAGGGCCAGGAAGTCGAGATCGCGCTGCAATGGAACGCTGGTTACCACGAGTCGATCCACTCCTTCGCGAACGGGATCTCCACGATCGAAGGTGGGATGCACGTCGAGGGGTTCTCGAAGGCGCTGACCAACGTCGTCAACAGATATGCACGCGCCCGCAATCTCTTGAAGGAGAAGGAAGAGAACCTCAAGGGTGAGGACATCCGCGAGGGCCTCACAGCCATTATCTCGGTGCGGCTGCGCGACCCGCAGTTCGAGGGACAGACAAAGGCGAAGCTCGGGAACGTCAGCATCCGTTCGCTCGCCGAGCGCACGACCAATAAGAAGCTGAACGAGTGGCTGGAAGAGAACCCGCGCGAGGCGAGTCAAATCGTGCAGAAGTCGATGCAGGCCGCCCGGGCCCGTCTCGCCGCCCAGGGCGCTCGCGACCTGACGCGGCGCAAGTCGGCGCTCGATGGTGCAGGGCTGCCCGGCAAGCTGGCGGACTGCTCATCGCGCGACCCGCGAGAGTCCGAGCTCTTCATCGTGGAGGGCAACTCTGCCGGTGGATCAGCCAAGGACGCGCGCAACCCGCACACGCAGGCGATCCTCCCCATCCGGGGCAAGATCCTCAACGTCGAGCGGGCCCGGATCGACAAAATGTTGAAGAACACTGAGATCCAGGCCCTGATCTCCGCCATCGGCGCCGGCTTGGCCGAGGAGTTCGACGTCGCCAAGATTCGGTATCACAAAGTGATCCTGCTGGCCGACGCCGACGTGGACGGGAGCCACATCCGTACCCTGCTACTGACCTTCTTCTACCGCCAGATGAAACCGCTGGTCGAAGGTGGCTTCGTCTACGTGGCGCAGCCGCCGCTGTACTCGACGCTGGTGGGGAAGGACAAGATCTACCTCAAGGACGATGCTGCCAAGGGAGCCTTCCTGGCCGAGCACCCGGACCACAAGCACGAGTTCAACCGCTTGAAGGGACTCGGGGAGATGGACTTCTCCGAATTGCGAGAGACGACGATGGACCCCGCCAAGCGGTCGCTGTTGCAGATCAACGTGGAGCAGGCGGCCACTGCGGACGAAGTCTGCTCAATCCTCATGGGTGAGGACGTGGAACTGCGTCGTCACTTCATTCAGACAAATGCCAAAGACGTCCGCTTCCTCGACATCTGAGCGAGCGGACGGGAAGTAGGAAAGACATGCCACGCCAATCGACACGCGGCTCCGGTCGCGGTGGAGGAGGCGCCGGAGGCACCGACGTCCCACCGGGCGCGGACGAACCATCCGGCTCCATCGAGCCCATTGAGATCCAGGAGGAGATGGAGCGCTCGTTCCTCGAGTACTCCATGTCGGTCATCGTCGCCCGAGCCCTGCCCGACGTGCGCGACGGTCTCAAGCCCGTCCACCGCCGGATTCTCTACTCCATGTTCGATCAGGGTCTGCGGCCGGATCGCCCCTGGAACAAGTGCGCCAAGGTCGTGGGCGAGGTCATGGGGACCTATCACCCCCACGGGGACTCGGCGATCTACGAGGCCCTGGCCCGTATGGTCCAGGAGTTCTCGCTCCGCCACCCCCTGATCGCCGGCCACGGCAGTTTCGGAGGCAGGGCGCCCGACGACGGGGCTGCCGCCATGCGGTACACCGAATGTCGGCTGGCTCCGCTCGCACTCGAGCTCATGGCTGACATCGACGAGGAAACCGTCGACATGGTGCCCAACTACGACGGTTCATCCCTCGAGCCGGTGGTGCTCCCGGCTCGCTTTCCCAACTTGCTCGTCAACGGCTCGCAGGGCATCGCCGTGGGTATGGCAACCAATGTCCCTCCGCACAACATGGGCGAGGTGATCGACGCTGCGATTCATGTGCTGCACCATCCGGACGCGACCCCCGACGACCTGATGCAGTTCGTGAAGGGCCCGGACTTCCCAACGGGCGCGCTCATCCTCGGCCGCCAAGGCATCCTCGACGCTTACCGGACGGGCCGCGGCTCCATCAAAATGCGCGCTGTCGCGGAGATCGAAGAGGGCCGCGTCGGCGATCGCATCGTTGTTACCGAGCTCCCGTACCAGACGTCGGTCGAGGTGATAGAGCAGAAGATCACCGAGCTGGTGCGGTCAGGCGACCTCGACGGCATTAGCGAGCTCCGCAATGCTTCGGCCAACCAGGAGCCGAAGCTGGTCATCGAGCTGAAGCGCGACGCCAACGCCAACGTCATCCTCAACAACCTGTTCAAGCAGACACCGCTCCAGACCAGCTTCGGCGTGAACATGCTCGCTCTGGTGGACGGCGTGCCACGCACGCTCAACCTCGCCCAGGCGCTGTCGCACTACATCGACCACCAGATCGAGGTCATCCGACGGCGTTCGGAGTTCCGTCTGGAGAAGGCGCGCAACCGCGCCCACATCGTCGAGGGCCTTCTGCGCGCCATCGACATGCTCGACGCCGTCATCGCCACCATCCGAGGATCAGCCGACCGCCCGGAGGCCCGGAGCGCGTTGATGGCGGAGCCCTTCTCGTTCACCGAGGTCCAGGCCACCCACATCCTCGACATGACCCTCGGCCGCCTGACCCGCCTGGGCCGCACGGAGTTGGAAGAAGAGATGGAGGCACTGCGCGCCACCATCGCCGAGCTTGAGGCGATCCTCTCCGACGACGGCAAGCTGCGCGGCGTCATCGAGACCGAGATGACCGCGATCCGTGACAAGCACGCCAACGAGCGCCGCAGCATCATCACCCACGATCCGGGCGAGATGGGGGTGGAAGACCTGATCGACGACGAGGAGATCGTCGTGACGATGACCAGGGCGGGGTACATCAAGTCGGTTGCTGCTGCGGCGTTCCGCACCCAGGGCCGCGGCGGCCGGGGCGTGCAGGGCGCCCGGCTCAAGGAAGAAGATCTGGTTCGAGAGGTCGTGCACACCTCCGCCCATGCCTACCTGTTGCTCTTCTCGAATCAGGGCAAGGTCTACCGGCTACGCGGCCACGAGATCCCGATGAAGGATCGCACCGCCCGGGGGACCGCGGCGGTCAACCTCGTGCCGCTGGCCCCCAACGAGTCGATCACCGCCATCATCGCCACGCGCGAGTTCGCGCCGGACCAATACCTGGTCTTCGCGACGGCGCAGGGTCAGGTGAAGAAGACGGCATTGAGCGAGTACGACAAGTCCCGGCGCGAGGGGTTCATCGCCATCAACCTGCGGGAGGACGACGAGTTGGTCCGGGTCGTTGCGACCTCGGGTCACGACGACCTCTTCGAGGTCACTCGCAACGGCATGACGATCCGCTTCAACGAGGAGGACGTGCGGGCGATGGGCCGCGACGCCGTGGGAGTCCGGGGAATCCGCCTGCGCCAAGGTGACGTCGTGGTGTCCCTCGATGTGGCCGCCGACGACACCGACATCCTGATCGTGACCGACGCCGGCTATGGCAAGAGGACGAAGCTCGAGCGTTTTAATCGCCAGGCGCGGGGGGACAGGGTGTGCGCGGGATCCGCTTGACCGGTACCCGGGGCACGGTCGTGGGTGCGTTCATGGTCGCGCTCGACGAGGAGATCCTGCTTGTGTCCTCGGGTGGAGTGGTCATCCGGACCGAAGCACGCGAGATTGCCTCGCAGGGCCGCGACGCCACGGGCGTCCGTGTCATGAATCTCGACGACGGGCAGACTGTGGCCGCCGTAGCCCGGGTCGCCGCGGACGTCGACGAAGTCTGACGCCGCTCCGTCCGCCTACGCGTGGTCAGAAGAGGCGGAGCGACGAGATCGGCCACACGCGGACCTCGACCTTGCCGACGATCAGTGACTTGGTGATCGGGCCCCAGTATCTGCTGTCGCACGAATCGTTGCGGTTGTCGCCCATCACGAAATAGTCATTGGCCGGGACCCGGTAGGGCTGCCCAAGGGCGAAGTTGCTATTGCTCGGCCCGGCGAAGGTGTTGCCCTGTTCCGGGGCCGGGAGCCAACTCTCATCGAGCCGCTTCCCGTCGACATAGACCTCGTGATTCGAGAGTGAGAGGACGTCGCCGGGGAGTCCGATGACCCGTTTGACGAGGTCATTCACCTCGGGACCGCCGCAGTTCTCTGCGGGTGGCCGCGAGAAGACCACAATGTCACCCCGGTTGACGCCGTGGAAGTGATAACTCAACTTGTTGACGAGTATGCGGTCGCCGATCTGCAGCGTCGGCTCCATCGATCCCGAAGGGATGTAGAAGGTCTGGACGACGAAGGCGCGCAGCAGGACCGCCACCAGGACCGCCACAACGACGACGATGATTCCCTCCCGCAGCCAGCGGCCGGTCGGCGAACGGGATTCGGCTGGCCCGGGTGGCTCTTCACCCGCTGGGGGGCCGCCCGGGGGGTGCCAAAAGGGGGTTCATCGACGGCGACTGCCGGAATGTTCGGGTCGGACGTCACCGCACGCAGGCTAGACGGCAGCGCCGGCCGTCGCGGCTCAGGCCGGCGCCGGAATGACCGATGCCGTGTCGCGACCGGAACGAAGCAGGGTGCCCGGTCGGGCTTCGGTGGAGGCGCCGTTGCGAACCGTCTCGACGCCGTTGACTAGGACGCGGACGACACCGTATGAGCCGGCGTACAGCCTTGGTGTGTCGCCGGGCAGGTCGTAGACCAGGCGCGCAGGCTCCGAGCCGACGGTGGTGGGGTCGAAGACGAACAGATCGGCTGCAAATCCTTCCCGAACGAGGCCGCGCTCGCGAACCCCGAAGAGACCGGCCGGTTGTCCCGTCATCATGTGCACGGCCTTCTCCACGGACACGAGCTTGCGCCCGCGCAGGCAATCAGCCAGAAACGCGGTCGGGTAGCTGGAGCCGCACATTCGATCGAGGTGTGCGCCGGCATCGGAGCCGCCGACCATGGCACGCTCGTCGCTCCAGATCGTGGCGCGCATGTCCCATGTCTTTTCGTCACCATCGTCAGTGTTGGGCCATAACACCGTACGCAAGTCGTCGGCCAAGACGATGTCAAGCAGCGTGTCGAACGGCGTGGTGCCGCGCTCCGCGGCGATATCGGCCACGCTGCGGAAGGCACATCCGTCGTTCTCGGACGCATACGTGTCACCGATGACATACGTGCCCCAGTGGGAGAGCCCACGGAACACGCCGGCCTCCTTGCTGCGGGCGCGCTCGTCCAACAGGGTGCGCACGGAGGGGTCGGCCAGCTGCTTGGCACGCTCGTCCTCAGGGAGGCCCATCACCTCTCCCCACCCCGGAATGAGGAAGAGTGCACAGTGAGTGCGGAAGCTCATGTTCATCGGAACGAGCGTCGGCATGGTCAGGGCGACGATACGTCCGCCTGCGGCGGCTGCCGCCGAGGAGGCAGAGAGCTGGTGCTCGATGCGCTCGGCCGACCGGGCATCGACGGTCAGCACATTCCAATTGAGGGGTCGGCGTGCGGTGACGCTCATGGTGGTCATGAGGTCGATCTCTTCGGGACTGAATGAGTCGAGGCACCCGTTGGTGATGTATTCAAGGGTGGTGCCCTCGTGGGCAGCAACCTCCTCACAAAAGGCGAGCATCTCGCGGCGGTCCGCGTAGCGCGAGCTGATCGGTCGGCCGGCGCCGTCCGAATGGGTCCGTGACTGTGAGGACGAGAAGCCGAGTCCACCCGCCTCGAGCGACTCGGCCAAGAGAGCACGCATAGCGTCAATCTCGTCGTCGGATGCCACCTCCTCGGACCGTTCTGCTCCCATTACCTTGCGCCGGAGCGCACAGTGGCCCACAAGGAATCCGGCATTGACGCCCAGGCCGCCATCGAGTGCATCGAGATACTCGCCAAAGCTGGACCATGTCCAAGGGACGCCCTTCTCCAGCGCTTTCAGCGGCATGCCCTCGACCTTGGCCATCATCTGACGGATGTAGTCAGCGTCCTGGGGGTTGATCGGCGCAAGGGTGAAGCCACAGTTGCCTCCGATGACCGTGGTCACGCCGTGAACGTTGGACGGGGAGGCAGAAGGATCCCAGAAGAGCTGGGCGTCATAGTGCGTGTGCGGGTCGATCACGCCGGGGGCCACCATCAGACCACTGGCGTCAAGTTCGGTGACCGCGGGTTCCTCGACTCGCCCGACCGTGACGACGCGGCCGTCTCGGATTCCGACGTCGGCTTGGCGCCCAGCTTCTCCGGTTCCGTCGATGAGCGTGCCGAATCGGATGATGTAGTCGAGCATGGAACCTCCGGGGGCGTGCGCAGCGCCGGGGCGCCAAGCGGCCAGAATCTGACGACCCGTCAGCTTACTGTTGCCGTCAACCGCTCCACTTGGGCGCTCGGGCGTTCAGACCAGCCAGTCCCGAAGGCGGACGGAGCCCTCCTGGTACTGGCGCACGATGGCGGCCCGGATCTCCTGCAGGCGGATCCTGACCGGGTCCTGCCGTTCGGTGATTGCCAGCAGCTGCGCTTCGAGCAAGCCGAGCACGCGGGCGACGTCCTCTGGTGCCGTGAGGTCCGTGCACGCCATTTCCTGGTGTGCCGACATGAGCTCGCCCGACCGGACGAAGACCTCCGGGTCCACCCACGGTCCACCCTCCGTGGCACACGACGCCGACCACCCGTCGCCCCAGGAACGGGAGGCCATCACGGCCGGCAGGGCGTCGACGACGGTCTGTTCGGCTGTGCCGTCGCCGGCGAGGCAGTGGCGCAGGATCCCGACGTCGGCGGCGAGCACCAGCCTGGCGCAAGCCAGCGACTCGAGGGCAAGCGTGAGTTCGTCCCGCCAGGGCCGGAGCGGCGCCGTGTCCCCGGCGCGCTCAACGCCCGCTGATTCGCCGAGAACCTGGTCAATGTCGGACAAGGAGATCGGGCGATCCCCTGCCCAAAGATCCGCGTCGGAGCCGGGGTCGTCGTCCTGGGTGTGCGCAGGAACAGGCGGCACCGTTCACACTCCCCTCTCAGCCCTCAGAGGCTCCTCGAGCCGACCCTCGCCCCACCCTTCTCTACCACGAAAGGGGCGATCGCGGGCGGACGGCGCATGGCGGGAATGAAACCTCCGATCGCATAAGCCTGGAGTTCATAGAACCGAAATTCGGGCTCCCTTGTGGATGAGGTGTTCGTTCCCGCGGAACCCCTGTGTGCGCCGCCCTTGTCCCCAGGTCATCCACAGCCTGTGCCCGACGCCCTCCCCACCACCCCCTTCCCCGTCACCCCCTCACGTGCTTTGCTCTCTCCATGTCCCCACGTAGAGCACGAGGCGCCGGACGCCCCCCGCTGTGCTGAACCTCCAGCCGACCTCGGAGGGCGTGCTTCCCGGCCAGTTGCTGGAGCGGGCCATCCGCGCCGGGTACATCGACGCAGGTCGGTTCAAGATCCCCGAGACCAACGTTCAACCGGCCAGCCTCGACCTGCGGCTCGGCGAACGGGCGTTGCGCATCCGGTGCAGCTTCCTTCCCGGGAGTGACTCGGTGGAGCGAAAGCTCAAGGACTACATCCTCGACGAGATCGATCTCCGGGGAGATGGAGCGATGCTGGAGGCACGCTGCCCGTATCTCATTGAGCTCAAGGAGCGCCTCGACCTTCCTGCAGGGTTGCGCGGCAAGGCCAATCCCAAAAGTTCGACTGGCCGCATCGATGTCTTCACGCGGGTGATCACGGACCACAGCGACCGATTCGACGAGATCGCCCCTGGCTACCACGGTCCCCTTTATCTCGAAGTGGTGCCCTTGTCCTTTGCCGTCCGAGTGCGCGAGGACCTGACGCTCAACCAACTGCGCCTCTCCATGGGGACGCCGTGGCTTACCGACGACGAGGTCCGCCAGATCCATGTTGCTGAACCGATCCTCTTCAAAGGAGGAGAGCCGGTGCCGGTCGACGACCTGGTGCTGTCACATGGCCTCTTCCTCGGCCTCGATCTGCACGGTGACAAACGGGGCCAGGTGGGCTACAGCACACGCGACAGCGCGCCGCTCCTCGACCTGACCGCGGGCGGGGAGGTCGATCCTCTGCCGTTCTGGGATCCGGTCTTTCGAGAGGATGGTGACCGACTCGTCC
The DNA here is from genome assembly GCA_963744225.1 of uncultured Acidimicrobiaceae bacterium. Lineage (GTDB taxonomy): Bacteria > Actinomycetota > Acidimicrobiia > Acidimicrobiales > RAAP-2 > Bog-473. The sequence goes on along the minus strand of CAVUSV010000004.1, from coordinate 829,552 downwards.
TGTCCCCGAAGCGTTTCTACCTTCTGATGTCGCACGAAGCCGTGAGCATCCCACCCAACCTGGCGGCAGAGATGACCGCATATGACCCAACGAGCGGCGAACTCCGCACGCACTACGCGGGGTTCTTCGATCCTGGCTTCGGATTCGATCCCACCGGAGGGTTTCGGGGCTCGCGGGCCGCTCTCGAGGTGCGGGCTCATGATGTTCCGTTCATGGTCGAAAACGGGCAGGCGGTGTGCAAGTTGACCTTCGAGCGCATGCTCGAGGAGCCGACAGCGCTCTACGGGAGCGGTATCGGATCGTCGTACCAGCAGCAGGAAGAGACGTTGAGTCGGTACTTCCGTCGCACCAAGGGGTAGGAGAGCCAGCGATCCTCGCGGGCGAGCGAGCCTTGCGTCCGTCGTGGTGCCTCCGGCGGGCGGCGCGCACCTCGACCTCCAACCTGCACTTCCATCTGACGGCAGACACGGGACTGACAATTGTCCCGCCACGGCGTAAGCCACCGCGGTTTTGCCGTTCCCTCTCTTGTAAGTCCCACATGGCGTGGGCTTCAGAGCGGGTCTGTGTCCCCCTACGCAGAAGGAGCAAAAACATGAGGCGAAGCCTCTCTACGTCAATTGGTGTTGTCACGTGCGGGCTGATGGTGGCAACGGGTGCCGTCGGGGGCTTTGCGCCAGCGGGCGCAGCGCCGGCACCCAACCCGCTGTCCTCAACCACCGAAAGTGTTGTGGGCGCCGCCCCTAGCGCCGTACCCCCGGTGCCCGCAGTGGCCCCAGTCGGCGCCCCGGCACCCACACCACCAGCCAACCCGCTGGCACCCTCCCCATCGCTGCCGGTGCCGCCGCCGCTGTCGATTTCGATCCCGGTCACCGCGCTGGCGAATCAGATCGGGAGCACCGCCCTTCCTCAGCAGGACTCGACCACCGGAACCAACACGACCACGCAGTCGTCGTCCCTGGCCAATGTGAACGCCCCGGTGAACGCCTGTTCACTTTCGATCGGTCTGCTCGCAGGTGCGAGCAGCAGTTGCTCGACGACCTCGGTCGGGCTGACCCAGGTGGCTGCGGTCGGCACGGTCAACGTTCCCGTGACGGCTCAGGACAACGCGGTCGGCTTCCTTGGTCACATGGCGTCCGTGCTCGGGTTGACCACTGGCTCGCCCTCATCCTCCACGACGCAGAACGGCGCGATCAACGCCGACGTGCCCATCAGCATCTGCGCAGTCAACGTGGGCCTGGTTGGGGACACGTCGAGCAGCTGCAACGACACCGGTACCAACGGGACGACCTCGCAGAAGGGCGTGATCGACGCCTCGGTGCCCGTGACCGTGTGTGACGTCGTCGCAGAAATCGACGGCAACAGCACAGCCAACTGCCCGCAGCAACCCGACGCGGTGAAGCAGCAGGGCCAAGTGGCCGACCTCTACGCACCCGCCACTGTCTGCGGGGTCATCGTCGAGGTGTACGGCACGGCCAACGGAATGTGCATGCCGAGCACCGGTTCCCCGCCGGCAAACGGAGCACCGACCAACAGTGTCAGCCAGGGCGCACCCATCAACGGTGTTGTTCCGGTCAACGCCTGCAGCGCCGTCGTTGCAGTTGCCGGCACCGCCACGAACTCGTGCGAGCCGTCGCATCTGGCGACGACCTCCACGGGCTCCGTCCCGGTCAATGCTCCCGTGACCGTCTGTGGCGTCACCGCGGCCCTCGCCGGCAACGCCAACGGCATCTGCACCGGTTCCGGGTCAACCGCAGCTCCGGTCGGGAGCACCGGCAGCCCGGGTACTGGCGTGACGGTACCCCTCACCATCTGCGGCATCGAGGCGGCCGTGAGCGGCTCCGCCAGCGCGTCCTGCCCGCCGTCGACCGGGTCGGGCGTGTCCACGGCGCCCTCGACCACCGGCTCGAATTCAACGGGGCCGACGGGGTCGACGGGTCCGACGGCGACGCCGGTGAGCTCGGCTTCGCCCGACCCGGCAACGGTCAAGCCATCCACCGCCGCACTGTCATCCGCGCCATCGGGGGCCGGAGCCCTCGCGACGACCGGAGCTTGGCTGCTCCTCGAACTGCTCGTCGGGGGAGGAGCGCTGCTGACGGGACTGGCCATCTGGTGCCTCCGACGACGTCGGGGTGTCAGCCTCGCCTAGGTCGACGTCCCTTACGGAGAAGAAGCGAGGTGCCGGCGGCGTCCCCCCAGCGGCCGGATGCATCCGCGTGGAGGAAGGGAGGGATCGATGTCCGACCAGCGTGAGGCCGTCGTCATCACGGGCCTCGAGGAGGTCTTCACCTCGGGAGAGTTCGGGCGGACGTCGGTCCGGCGTCCCTTGCTCGGCTCCGTCCCAAAGGAATCTTCCGGCGCCGCACAGCTCGAGCAAGTCGCCGTGCTGTCGATGCCGCGGCGCGAGAGCAACCGGCATCGTGCTCTCGCCGCCGTGAGTGGGATCGCCGCGGCTGCGATGGTGGTCGCTGGTCTCGCCGCCGGAACTGCTCAGTCTGGACGTGCAGACCGTTCTGCTCGAGGGGCGCCGGTCGGCGTGTCTGCAGTCGCGGGTTCTGGAACGCCCCCCGGCGAGTCTGGGGGAGGGAACGTGACCGGTCCAGCAAGGCTCACGGGTGCGTCGAACGGGACGGGGGGACCGCCGTCCATGACCCTGACGGGGGAGTGGAACCAGCCCGCATCCAGCGCATCCACCCCGGCGCCCACGCGCCAAGTGGCCCCAGCAAGAACGGCGGCGAGCATTGCAGCGGCTCCGTCGACGCCCAGCGTGTATGCCGGTCCCTCCGGGGCCGCCAGTGTTCCGGGTTCTCCGCCTTCGTCGTCCCCGCCAGCTGGAGCGCCGACGAATCCCCTGTCCCCGGCGCTGTCAGTGGTGAGCAACGCCCCCGCGACGGTGGGCGTCACGACAACGGCCGACCAACTCGGGAGCAACCAAGCGCTCCCTGCACCGGCCAACAGCGCCGTCCGAGATGTCGCAGCGACAACTGGCTGACAACCGGGTATCTGGGCCGCGGAAATGGTGCGTGGACGCCTCGACTCAACTTGTTTTATCGAGCTCCAAACAACCGTTCGAACTAATTGCCGCCTGTTTCCCGAGAATGGTTTCTCCCACCGACCCTGCGGCTATATGGTTGACACTGAGGGGGTAATAAGTTTCCGGGAGTGGTGAGCTCCGGCTAGTTAAGAACCCCTGCCAGGTTGCCGATTGTTGTGGAGGATCATGGAGGGGTCGACGCCCGAATGGGCGCGTGCTGAGGACTACGCAACTCTCGAAGATGTCTTCACGTCCCGGTCCTTCGGGCACCCGGTTCCCGAGGATGCGACGGAAGCTGTCCCTGCTGTCGCGCTCGCGGCCGCGGCTGCGATGGCTCCCAAGCCGTACTTCGCCGGCAGTCGTATCGTCGCGTCGATTGCCGTCGCGGCCGCAGCGGTTGCGGGTGTGGCGGGCCTGACCGTCGGCACCCGTCCCAAGAGTAATCCGGTGGTCAGCGCACAGCCGCCGTCCGGGCAACCACCTGGCCCGGCCAACGTGCCGGACTTCCGCACCCCACCGCCCGCCGCGACGCCCGCGCCAACAGGTGGGGCAGCGCCCGGCACTGGCGGGACAGCCGGCTCTGGTGGCACCCAGTTGACAGGGGGCAACGGGACAGGGGGATCGTCGACGCCGACTCTTGCGCTCTCGGCGAGTGGACCGGCACAGGGAAGCACGACGCCCACGGCGACCCTGACGGTGGTGCAAACCAGCTCCCCGCCGCCCGCTGCGACGAACACGCCCACGACCCCTACCACGCCGACGACGCCCACGACCCCCACCACGCCGACGACGCCCACGACCCCCACCACGCCCACGACCCCACCGCCCACGACCCCGCCGGCTTCTGGCGGGGGTTCCTCGTCAGGTGGCGGCACGGGCCAAGGCAGTAACGGTCAGGGCACCGGCCAAGGAAACGGACAGGGGAGCGGCCAGGGGAACGGTGGAGGCAGCGGTTCGGGCGGTTGCGATGGCGGCGGCTCAGGCGGAGGACAAGGGAATGGCGGTGGCGACAACTCCGGCGCCGGCGGTGACGATGACTCGGGTGGCGGCGGGCAGGGCGATGACGCCGGCGGTGGCCAGGGCCATGACTCCGGCAGTGGCCAGGGCCATGACTCCGGCAGTGGCCAGGGCAACGGCCAGGGCGACAACTCCGGTGGAGGCTGGGGGCAGAACTCCGGCGCTGGCGGGTCCGACTAGCGGTTCGCAATTCCCGGTGCGATGAATCGCTCCGCTCGCCCGCCCGTGCCCCAGCGCCGATGACCGTAAGACTTCAGCCGCCCCACTGCGCATGGTCAGTCGGCTGCGCCCAAGCCGACCGCACGCAGCGACGGCCCCGACTGATAAGCATGCCCGGAGCGGGCCGACGGGGCCCCGACGAGCGAGGTCAACCATGAACTACACGAATTTGGGTGCGTCGGGCCTTCGGGTCTCGAGAATCTGTCTCGGCATGATGGGGTTCGGAAACGACAGCGACCGTCCCTGGGTCATCGACGAAGATGCGGCCGAGTCGATCGTCAGAGCAGCCGTGGAAGGAGGCGTGTCCTTTTTCGATACGGCCGACGCCTACTCGTCCGGCGCCAGCGAGGTGGCGACCGGGAGGCTGGTCCCGAAGTTCCTCAGCCGGGACGAGGCGGTCATCGCCACCAAAGTGTTCATGCCCGTGACGCCAGGGGAGAACGGCGGCGGCCTGGGACGGAAGCACATCTTGTCGGGAATCGACGCGTCGCTCCGTCGCCTCAAGATGGACTACGTCGACCTCTACCAGATCCATCGCTGGGATCCCCGGACGCCCATCGAAGAGACGATGGGAGCTCTGCACGACGTGGTCCGGTCGGGCAAGGCGCGCTACATCGGGGCGAGCAGCATGTTCGCATGGCAGTTCGCCAAGGCTCAGCACACGGCAGAGACCCATGGTTGGACGAGATTCGTGTCGATGCAGAACCACTACAACCTCATCTACCGCGAAGAGGAGCGCGAGATGATCGCGCTCTGCCTCGACCAGGGGGTCGGATGCATCCCCTGGAGTCCGTTGGCGCGAGGCGTTCTGGCGGGCACCCGCACACGGGACGGTGAGCGCCTCACCACGCGGTCGAGCACCGATCCCTTCACCGACTACCTCTACGACCAGCCGACGGACTTCGACGTGGTCGACGCCGCCGCACAGGTCGCCGCGCCACGCGGCGTGTCGATGGCACAGGTGGCCCTCGCCTGGCTGCTCTCCAAGCCCGGGGTGACGGCCCCCATCGTCGGATCGACCAAGAAGAAGCACCTGAAGGACGCGCTCGCCGCCGAGGAGCTGACGCTGACCGAGGACGAGATCGCTGTGCTCGAGAAGCCCTATCAGCCCCACCCCGTGCTCGGACACTTCTAGCGAGCGCCTGGTCTCGGTCCGGTAGGGTCCCCTCCCGGACGGTGCGGTACGAGCGATCGGGGGTGGCATGCGGGTCCCGTTGACGGTGGCCGATTTCCTCAACCGGGCCGCGCTCGTTCACGGGCAGCGGGCTGCGGTGGTCGACGAACCTGCGGCGCCGGGTTCCTACGGGACGCTGACGTACAAGGAGCTGGACGCGAGGGCGCGCGGCCTGGCCGTGGCGCTCGACGACCTCCAGGTTGGCCACGGGGAGCGGGTCGCCATCGTCAGCCCGAACTCCGCCCGCTTCCTCACCGCCTACTTCGGTGTGAGTGGGTTCGGGCGCGTTCTCGTCCCCATCAACTTCCGGCTGACCGCGGAAGAGATCGCGTACATCGTCGACCACTCCGGGGCGTCGGTCCTCCTGTACGACCCCGATCTTGCCGGCGAGGTGGACACCATCAAGGTGAGCCATCGTTTCTGCCTGGACGGAAACGACGACGCTGCCCTCTTTGCACCGGCGCCCGATGGGGCCGCGCCGAGGGCCTGGGAGCCCGACGAGGATGCCACCTGCTCGGTCAACTACACGTCGGGCACCACCGCCCGACCCAAGGGCGTGCAGTTGACCCACCGCAATTGCTGGCTCAACGCGGCGACATTCGGATGGCATACGGGGGTGAGCGACCGCGACGTGCTCTTGCACACGCTGCCCATGTTCCACTGCAACGGCTGGGGGATGCCCTACGCCGTGACGGGCATGGGGGGAACGCACATCGTCCTGCGCAAGGTGGACGGGGAGGAGATCCTGACGCGCATCGAGCGCCACGGCGTGACGCTGCTGTGCGGCGCGCCGACCGTCGTGGCGGCCATCTTGAGTGCCGCCGAAGCACGCGCTGCCGAAGGCCGCTCCGTACCGGGTCGTGGCACCGTGCGCATCGTGGTGGCCGGAGCGCCGCCGCCGTCGAAGACCATCGAGCGGGTGGAGACGGAGCTCGGATGGGAGTTCATCCAGATCTACGGTCTCACCGAGACGGCGCCGCTGCTCACCATCAACCGTGCGCCCGCGGAGTGGGACAACCTCGACAGCGGGGCCCGCTCGCAGCTCCTCAGCCGGGCCGGGACCCCGGCCCTGGGCGTGCAGATGACCGTTGACGACGAGGGTGAGGTGCTGGCGCGCTCGAACCACGTCTTCGCCGGTTACTGGGAGCAGCCCGCCGAGACGGAGGCGGCCCTCGAGGGCGGGTGGTTCCACACCGGGGACGGCGGCCACCTCGACGACGCGTACGTCGTGATCTCGGACCGCAAGAAGGACGTCATCATCACCGGCGGCGAAAACGTCTCGTCGATCGAAGTGGAGGACTGCCTCTACCAGCACCCGGCGGTGGCCGAGGTGGCGGTTATCGGGGTGCCCGACGAGAAGTGGGGAGAGACGATCAAGGCCTTGGTTGTGGTGCGCCAGGGCGCAACGGTCACCGAAACCGAACTCATCGCGCACTGCCGCGCCCGGTTGGCCCATTTCAAGGCACCAACGAGTGTGGACCTTCGCGCCCAACTCGAGCGCACCGCCACCGGCAAGCTGCAGAAGTACAAGCTGCGCCAGCCCTTTTGGAGCGGGCGGGACAAGTTCGTCAACTAGGACGCGGGTCCGGTTCGTCCTGGAGTTCGATCGGTCGCCCGGACCGCTCCTCGAGCACGAGCTGGCCGCGACGGTCGAACGCGGCGGCAACGTCTCCGGCGATGAGGCGCCGCAGCGGATCCCCGACGATGCTGCGACGCCATCCCGTATCGAGCCGGCTCGGTTCGCCACACAGCAGCTGCGCGATGTCCGCCCGGGTGGCCAGGAGCCCCTGGTCGAAGTCGAGGTTGTCGGCGATCTGGCGCACTAGGCCCGAACAGACCGCGATGGCGGCCGGCGGAGCGGGTGCCTCCTTCCCCTCCGACGGCATCCGTATCTCTTCGGGCGGGAGCTCCATGGCGCGTTCGACGGCCCGGAGGATCTCGGCGGCGCGTCCCTGCGCCAGGTGCCGGTTGTCCACCCCGCGTGTGGCGCGGAGCTCCTCGCCGTTACGCGGCGGCCGTTGCGAAATGGCCAGGAGCCCGAGGTCCGAGAGCACCATGCGGCGAGGCCGGTTGGTCTCCGCCGCCGTGCGCTCACGCCAGGCCGCCACCTCTTGCGCGACGGCGCGGGAACGACGGGACATGCTCCGGATGTCTCCCAGCCTCCACCAGGCCTCCTCGGGGACGCGCATCGGGGACCGGTCCCCGAGGACCTCGTCGCATTCGTCGAGAGCCCACGCCAACCGGTTCACTCGGAGCAGACGCTGGGTCAGCACGGACCGGAGCTCCAGGAGATGGGCGACGTCACTGATTGCATACGAGATCTGCCGGTCCGAGATGGGCCGCACGAGCCAGTCCGAGAGCCGGTCCGCCTTAGGGAGCGAGACACCCAGCATCCGCTCGACGAGGCGTGACAGCGACGGGGTCGACATGCCGAGGAATCCGGCGACGATCTGGGTGTCGAACACCGTGCCCGGGACAGTGCCGCAGGCGGCCATGAGCACGTCGAGGTCCTGGGAGGCCGCATGCGCCACCGCGACGCCGGGTCCGCCGAACAGCGCTGCGAGGGGGGCGGGGTCGACGGCGAGGGGGTCCACGAGGGCGACCCGATCCTTCCAGGCGATCTGAATGAGGGCGAGATCGGGGACGTAGGTCCGTTCCGTGTGGAACTCGGTGTCGAACGCGTAGAACTCCTCGGCAGCCAACTCGGCGACCAAGTCGCTGAGTCCTCCGGCGTCGACCACGATGGCGCCCGGTGGGGTCACTGGCCCACGCCCGGGGCGTTGCGGTGGTCACGTGCACTCGTCATCGCGCGCAGCAAATGGCTGTCCTTCCCGACTCGTTCGGCGTTGTGGTGGTGATGCGCCCGCACCGAGGACGGCAGGGACGGAACCCAGAGGGCCGGGTCCGTACACGACCGCCAGACCCGCAGGGCCGACGTTATCGCGGGCGACAGTGGCCGATGCTCGACGCGCACAGGCCGCCGCATGGACGCGCCGCACCGAGATTGCAACCGAAGGGCACTGCAACCATCGCGACCTCGGGCGTAATCTAGGGACGGTAAACGGCGTGGTCAGGGGCCCGTCGACGCTCGGGATCCCTTCTGGGGTCGGGTCGGTCGCGTCGGGTCTCCACCGGAACGGGCGCTGGTTGGAGGACGTGCATGGACCTCAGGCGATGACCTCCGGCGCTGTGCGGCAGCAGAGGGGGACAGCGTGAAGTGGGCCAAGAGGAAGCTTGGCGGGAGCGGCGAGGGCGACACGCCCGCGCGGGACGGTGTGGCCGGCACGTCGGGTGCCGGGACCTCGCGAGCGGGGACCCCCGGCAGCGTCGAATCGATGCTGCAGGAGTTCAGCAGCGGTGGCGCCGACACGTCGCCCGCGAGTAGTGCGTCCGCGGCCCGCAAGTACGACCAGCTGTGGCAGCTCTCTATGGCCGACCCCCACACCGGCCTGGCGAACAAGCTCCTCCTGCTTGACCGCCTGACCCAGGCGTTGGTGCGGCGGCGGCGCCACGGCGGCGAAGTGGTCGTGTGTCACATTGAGTTGGACAACCTGAGCGAAATCAACCACGACCTCGGCTACACCACGGGGAACACGGTGCTCTGCGAGATGTGCCGGCGTCTCACGTCGGTCGTGCGCGCCGAGGACACCGTCGGCCGGGTCGCCGGGAGCGAGCTCGTCGTCGTGATCACGGTCAACGACGAGCAGGCGGTGGGTCCGTTGATCCGCCGCTTGCAGCACACCCTCGACGAGCCGGTCATGGTGGGCAGCCAGGGCATCCGGCTCCACGCGTCGCTGGGGGTGGCGATCGCCGAAGAGACCGATTCCGCCGAGGAAGTCCTGTCACGAGCCGACCGCTCCACCCGCGTCAGCAAGCGGTGAGCCGCCGTCCCGTGGGCACGACGTGCGACGGATCGTCTTCTGGGGAGTGATCGTCGGGAGCACCGCGACCTCGCGTCGGGGCCGGTCCGAACGAGCGCTGGGTGGTCCGGCGCGATAGGGCGTATCGGCCCTATTCAAAACAGGAGTATCGGCCCTACTGCACTCGCCCAATTCGGCAAAATTAATGTTGCGATGTCCATGTACAGCGAACTGCTCTCCGGCCTCTGTGCCGACGTGGACCCCGTGGCGCTGCCGACCTCGCGGGACGAGCTCGTCGTCATCCTGCTGCAGTGCCGACGCCGCCTCAACGGCCATGACGCGGGCGCGGAGCACAAGATGACCGAGGACCTGGCCCTCGAGCTCGATCACGATCGGATGCTGCTGCGGCTGTGCACGGCCATGGGTATTGAGAGCGCCCCGGCCCGATTCGCCAATCCGTTGGCGGAGCGGGAACGGCTGGAGGACCTGCTCCGAGACGAGGGTGTCGATTTCCGCACGCTCGACGACCACCGCCGGGTCAAGGTCGCGTAGCGCCGGCCGGGAGGCGGAGTCCGCTCAGGCTTTCGGGTTGATGGACTTGCGCTCCGCCAGAACGGCGGCGTAGACGGCCGCCTCCGTGCGCCGGCGCATGCCCAGCTTCGACAACAGGCTCGAGACATAGTTCTTCACCGTCGCCTCGGCCAGAAAGAGCTGCTCGGCGATCTGGCGGTTGGACTGACCCTCCGCGATCAATTCGAGGACCTTGCGCTCCTGCGGCGTCAGCACGGTCAGCCGCGACTCGGCCTCCTGGTCCTTGCGCAATCGATCGAACAGCTCGTGGGTCAGCGCCGGATCGAGGAGGGACAAGCCCTGGCTGACCCGTCTGATGTCGCCCAGCAGGTCCCCGCTCCCAACCTCCTTCAGCACGTACCCCGAAGCCCCCGCCATGATGGACGAGAACAGTGCGTCATCGTCGGAATACGACGTGAGCATGAGGCAGCGAACTTGTGGCACCACGGACTGGATCTCGCGGCACACCTCGATCCCGCTGCCGTCGGGGAGCCGCACGTCGAGGATGGCGACGTCAGGCTCGAGGTCGCGAATGAGCTTCAGGCCCTCCTCCGCTGTCCCGGCCTCGCCGACGACATCCATGTCGCCCTCGGCGTCGAGCAGCGTCCGCAGGCCTGTTCTGACCAGTTCATGATCGTCGAGGACGAACACCCGAATCGCCATCTGACCAATATTGCCACGGGATCGAGGACGGGTCCGACAGAGGAGGGGCGCAGGGTACCCGTAGGACCTGGTGCGTTGCACTTCCGGGCGCCTCTATCCTGGCGCCCCATGCAGCCCTTCGACCGCATCGACGATCCCGGCAAGCTGCGTCGCCTCGTCCAGGCGATTCTCATCCTCGACGCCGAGCTCCACCTGCCCGTGGTGCTCCGGAGGATCGTCGAGGGGGCGTGCGACCTCGTCGATGCGCAGTACGGGGCGCTGGGCGTGCTGTCCGAGGATGGCGGGGCCCTCGCCCAGTTCGTCACCGTGGGCCTCAGCAGCGAGGAGGTGCTGGCCATCGGCCCCCGTCCCACGGGCAGAGGCGTGCTCGGCACGCTGATCGCCGACGACCAACCACTCCGCCTCGCCAACACCGCCGACAGCCCGGACAGCTATGGAACTCCGGCGGGCCATCCCACCATGACGTCGTTCCTGGGCGTCCCGATCAGGGTCCACGGAGAGGTCTACGGGAACCTGTACCTGACCAACAAGCGGTCGGGGGACGCGTTCTCCGAGGACGACGAGGAGCTCGTCGCTGCCATTGCCATGGCGGCGGGGATCGCCATTGAGAACGCGCGCCTGCACGGCCTCGTGCGGGATCGCGCGCTAACCGAGGACCGGGATCGGATCGCCCGTGACCTCCACGACTCGGTCATCCAACGTCTGTTTGCCATCGGCCTGTCGCTGCAGGGGACGGCCCGTCTGGTCGAGAGACCCGAGGCGGTGATGCGCATCGGCGAAGCCATCGACAAGATCGACGACACGATCCGCGAGCTCCGCAAGGCGATCTTCGATATTGAGCTCACCATCAGCAAAGAGGGCCTCCATCCCAAGGTGCTCGACCTCGTGCACGAACTGCGGCCCGTGCTCGGGATCCATCCGCAGGTGTCGTTGAGCGGCCCGGTCGACACGGTCGTCTCGGGGCTGATGGCGGAGGAGGTGCTGGCCGTCCTCCGCGAGGCGCTGACCAACGTGGGCAAGCACGCCCATGCCTCGCAGGTGGTCATCACCATCGCCGCCGGTGAGGAGCTGCGCCTCGTGGTGGCCGACGACGGACAGGGCATGAGCGCGGCTGGGGCGGCGGGGCTCGGCCTCAGAAACATGCGCCAGCGCGCCGAGCGCCTCGGCGGCAGCGTCGAGCTCGGCACGTCCCGCGAGGGAGGCACGCGCCTCACGTGGCACGTGCCCATCGGGACCGCCGAGCAGAGTCTGGGGACCACGCTCGACTCGGCCTAAGCGGGCAGCGGGCAGCGGGCTCCTGCGCGCGGCTCCGGACAATCCGTCCTTTGGGCGGTGAATTTGCCCGAGGGTGTCTAGCATCGAGGTGAGCCCGACGCCGCGGCCGGATCGGGAGGGGGGACCGCGGGGGGCGGGGGTGAACTGACTGTTGGAAAAGGGGAGCGAGAAATGACCACCACGACGGTGCCCGGGCCACTTCCTACCCGAGGCGGTTGGGCCAGCCGCGCTCGGCCACCGGCAACTCTCGAAGTACCCCGACACCTGGCCCCGTCTCGGGTACCTGTCGATCGTCGTGCTGACGACGATCATGCTCTATTACCTCTACTACGTGGAGGGGGCGGTCACGCCGTTGCTGCTGCCCTACTACCACATGTCGTTTCAGTACTTCTTGTACCTGTTGGTGGTCTCCAACACGATCGGTGCCTTCAGCGCCTTCATCGGCGGCCTGTCCGACAAGATCGGCCGGGCCAATCTCACCATCTACGGCACGCTGGTCGTCGCGCTGATCCAGCTGTTCGCCATCCCCCACATCACCGAGAAGTTCTGGTTTGCGGCGTCCTACTGCGTGATCGGTTTCGTCGAGGGCGTCATCCTTGTCTCGACGCCTGCGCTGATGCGCGATTTCTCTCCGCAGATGGGACGCGGCGTGGCCATGGGCTTCTGGGCCCTCGGACCCACCATGGGTGCGCTGTGCGCCAGCCTCGTGGCCACCCACACGCTGAACCATCTCGCGCCGTGGCAGGACCAGTTCATCATCTCGGGCGCGATCTGCATGGGTGTGGTCGTGATCGCGTTCTTCTTCTTGCGGGAGCTCTCCCCGCAGTTACGCGACCAGCTGATGGTCTCCGAGCGCGAGCGAGCGCTGGTGGAGGCACACGCCCAGGGCATCGACGTCGAGAAAGCGACCCGGCACCCGATCCGCTCCATGATGAAGATCGACCTCGTCGCCTCGTCCATCGCGATTTCGGTATTCCTCCTCTTCTATTACGCGTCGGTCAGCGTGCTCACGATTTACTGGGTGGTGACGTTCAACCGGACCACCCCGCAGGCCAACGGCATCAACGTGTGGCTTGCCGCTGCGCTCTCGGTCGGCCTGGTGATCGCTGGGGCGCTGTCGGACTGGGCCCGGGTCCGCAAGCCGTTCATGCTCGTCGGGGCGATCTTCGCCATGGTGATGATGGGCTTCCTCATCGTCCAGACGGGCCACCCACACACCGGCTACTACTCCAACGTCCTTGTCATCGTGCTGTTGGCGTTGTCGATCTCCCTGGCCTACGCGCCCTGGATGGCGAACTACACCGAGCAGGTCGAATCGCACAACCCGGCCCTCACGGCGTCGGGCCTTGCCATTTGGGGTTGGATCTTGCGCATCACCGTCGCGCTCTCCTTCCTTGTGCTGCCCTACGTCATCACCACGTCGACCGTGTTGGTGGACAACCAGACGGCGGGCGCAACGTTGCAGACGATCCAGGCTGTGCAGCCCTATGCGCCGGACACGTCCGCGTTGAAGTGCAATGCGACACCCGCGCCGGCAAGTGTCATCAGTAGTTTGCGGACGACCACCGAGGCGCGACCTGAGCTCCACACCCTTGCCACCATCCTGCAGGTCTGCAACAACACCCACAGCCTGACGCAAGCCCTCACCGCCGCTGGCGGAGTCACCCCCCGGGTGCTGGGCCTGAACGCCTTCAACCCGCTCGCCTTGGACCTGCAAAATGGTAAGCCGGTCACCCAGGCGCAGATTGCTGGGGTGGCCAAGTATTCGCCGAGCCTCGCCCGCCTGCTCGTCGCCGAACAGAAGCTCGTGCCGGCGCAGAAGACGTCACCCGGTGAGTGGAAGAGATGGTGGGCGGTGTGCCTCATCGGTATGGGGGTGTTCGCGGTGCTCGTCTTCTTCATGCGGGGCCGCTGGAGCCCGCGGGCGGCCCGGCGCGATCTCGATGAACACGACCGCATGGTCTCCGAGGAGCTGGCCAAGCTGGCCCGCGAGCCTGCCCCGGTCGCATAACGCTGCCGATCCGGCGGCGTGGCAGGATCGGTGCCATCCGCGAGCTCGAGCACTGGGTCGGGGGCAAGTCGGTGGCCGGGACATCGGGGCGCCACGGCCCGGTCTACGACCCGGCGCACGGCGTGCAGCGCGCCGTCGTCCCATTGGCCTCGAGCTCCGAGGTCGACCTCGCCGTCGAGGTCGCGTCCGAGGCCTCCGTTGACTGGGCCCGGGGCTCTCTGAGTCGCGCGGGCCGGCGTCCTCTTCCGCTTTCGTGACCTGGTGGCCGAAGCCGCCGCCGACCTGGCGGCTGCCGTCACGGCGGAGCACGGGAAGGTGTTCAGCGACGCGGCCGGCGAGGTGGCTCGAGGACTCGAAAACATCGAATTCGCGTGCGGCATCCCGCACCTGCTGAAGGGGTCGCACTCGACCGAGGTGTCGAGCGGTGTCGACGTCCATACCGTGCTCGAACCGCTGGGCGTGGTCGCCGGCATCACCCCGTTCAACTTCCCGGTGATGGTCCCGCTCTGGATGCTGGCCAACGCCATCGCGTGCGGCAACGCCTTCATCTTGAAGCCATCGGAGAAGGACCCCTCTGCGTCGCTGCTTCTGGCTGAGCTGGCCAAGGAGGCGGGCGTGCCCGACGGCGTCGTCAACGTCGTGCACGGTGATGCCGTCGCGGTCGATACCCTCCTGGCGCATCCCGGCGTCGCCGCCGTATCGTTCGTGGGCAGCACGCCGATCGCCGCGCCACATTTACGAGACCGGGGCGAGGCACGGCAAGCGCGTGCAGGCCCTGGGCGGCGCGAAGAACCACATGGTCGTCCTGCCCGATGCCGACGTCGACGCGGCGGCCGACGCCGCCATCTCCGCGGGGTTCGGGTCGGCCGGCGAGCGCTGCATGGCCGTCTCGGTCGTCGTCGCCGTGGGGACGGTCGCGGACGCACTGGTCGACGCGATCGCCCAGCGCGTGCCCGCGCTGGTGATCGGTCCAGGGACCGATCCCGAGTCGCAGATGGGCCCGCTGGTGACGGCCGAGCACCGCGACAGGGTGCGCGCCTATATCGACGGCAGCGAGTCCGAGGGGGCCCGGCTGGTCGTGGACGGCCGGGGGGAGTGGGCGGAGGGCTTCTTTCTCGGCTGCACGCTCCTCGACGACGTCCGCCCCGGCATGCGCGTCTACGACGACGAGATCTTCGGGCCGGTGCTGAGCGTCGTGCGGGCTGCGAGCTACGAGGAGGCCGTCGCGCTGGTCAACGCCAACCCCTACGGGAACGGGTCGGCGATCTTCACCCGGGACGGGGGAGCGGCCCGCCGGTTCGAGCGCGACGTGACGGCGGGCATGGTCGGGATCAATGTGGCCATCCCGGTGCCGGTCGGCTTCTACTCCTTCGGGGGATGGAAGTCCTCGCTCTTCGGCGACAGCGCCATGTACGGGCCCGAGGGCCTCCGGTTCTACACCCGCCCCAAAGTCGTGACGACCCGGTGGCCCGACCCGGCCACGAGCGAGATCGATCTCGGGTTCCCGCGCACCCGCTGATCCGGTCGGCCAGCCGCCCTGGACGCCGCCGGCCTCGGTCCGGCGGACTGACCCGGTGGACCGACCCGGTCGACCTTTCAAAAAACTATAAACCGAAATGTGCATGGTTCTGAGAAACGTCCCGGGGGCTCTCCGTTGGGCGGCCGTCGGCCGCGCTCGTGCCCCCTGGTCAGCGGCAGAGCCGTACCCCAGGCCTTAGGGTGGGCACCGTCGTCGACCGGGGAGGAACAATGGCGCTTGCACTCGAGGGGCTGCGGGTCATCGACGCGGACACGCACCTGACGGAGGCGCACGACCTCTGGACCAGCCGGGCGCCGTCCAAGTATGCGGATCGGGTGCCGCGAGTGGAAGAGATCGACGGTCGTCCGATGTGGGTGGTCGACGGGGCGGAACTCGGCTTTGCCGGCGGCGGTGGCGTGATCGACCGTGAGGGCGGGAAGGGCCGGGCCCTCGAGGCGCTCTACGAATGGACCATCGACCGCATCCACCTGGGCGCCTTCGATCCCAAGGCGCGCATCGAGGTGATGGACGATTCGGGGATCTGGGCCCAGGTCTGCTTCCCCAACTCCATCGGGCTGGGCGGCCAGGGGATCTCCGACGTCGTGAAGGATCCCGAACTGCGGCTCTTGTGTGTCCAGATCTACAACGACGCCATGGCCGAGGTGCAGGCGGACTCGGGGCGCCGGTTGCTGCCGATGCCCGTGCTCCCCGCCTGGGACCCCGCAGCGTGCGTGGTCGAGGCCAAGCGTGTGGCCGCGCTGGACCTCCGCGGGGTCAACATGACGTCCGACCCCCAGGACCTGGGGGCACCCGACCTGGCCAACCGGGCCTGGGACCCGCTGTGGGAGGTCTGTGCGGACCTGCAGCTCCCGGTCCACTTTCACATCGGCGCCAGCCTCACCACCATGACGTACTTCGGCACCTACCCGTGGGAGTCCCAGGACGAGGACACGAAGCTCGCCATTGGCGGGACCCTCCTGTTCATCGGGAACGCCCGGGTTGTCACCAACATCATCCTGAGCGGCATGCTGGACCGCCATCCGACACTGAAGATGGTCTCGGTCGAGAGCGGGGTGGGTTGGATCCCCTTCATCTTGGAGGCCCTCGACTACGAGATGTCCGAGAACGCCCCCAAGCAGCTGGCCCACATGTCGATGCTCCCGTCGGAGTACTTCCGGCGGAACCTGTTCGCGACGTTCTGGTTCGAGAAGAACAACGTGCCCGCCCTCGTCGCCGCGGTGGGGGAGGACAGCATCCTCTTCGAGACCGACTTCCCGCACCCGACCTGCCTCTACCCCAAGCCGCTCGACACGGTGGCGGAGAAGATGTCGACCCTGGCGCCCGAGGTGCAGCGCAAGATCCTGGGCGAGAACGCGCAGAAGCTCTACCGGCTCTGACGCTGGACAGGCTTCGACGCTCTACCGGCTCTGAGGCGGAATAGAGCCCGTCCCGATCAGTCCGGCCGGGTGCCTTCCCGCCTCAACCTCGGACCCGGGCCGACTTCGGATCGTAAAACGCCCCAGTCCGGATGTCGACCGGAGCCACGGTGTCGCCCACCAACACCTCCCAGGTTCCCGAGGCCAGGTCGTCGGCACGGACGGGACCGCGGTTCCGCCGCCAGACGTAGGCGAGGCCGACGGCCGCCCCGCAGGTGGCCGACCACGCCGCCGAGGTCACCTGGCCGGCCGGCTCGCCGTCGTGGAGGACGAGTTCGCCACCCCACAGCATGCCGTCGGGGTCGCCGACCCGGAGCGAGACAAGGCGCCGGCGCGGCCCCGCCTCCATAGCCGCCTCGAGGGCGGTCCGGCCCACGAAGTCGATCGGAGTCGTGAGTTTGCAGGTGAAGCGCAGGCCGGCTTCGAGCGGGGTGTGGTCCGGGGTGAGGTCGGCGCCGAAGGCGCGGTATCCCTTATCGAGGCGGAGACTGTTGATGGCGTAGTACCCGGCGTCGACGAGGCCGAGGTCGGCGCCGGCCGCGACCAGGTCCTCGTAGACCCCCACGGCGAACTCGGTCGGGACGTAGAGCTCCCAGCCGAGCTCGCCCACGTAGGTAATCCTGGTGGCTCGCACCGTGGCGTAGCCGAGGGCGATCTCCTGGCTTGTCGAGAAGGGGAACGCCTCGTCGGAAAGGTCGGCGGACCCGAGCCGGCCGAGCAATTGGCGCGACGCGGGACCCATCACGCCGAGGACGGCGTAGGCCGAGGAGACGTCAACCACGCTGACGTGCTCGCCGGGGCGGAGGTGCCGCTCGATCCACGCCGCGTCGCGCACCGGCGAGGCCGCACTCGTCACGAGGAGGTACCGGTCCCGCGCGAGGCGGGTCACGGTCACGTCGGCCTCGTACCCGGCGCGCTCGTTGAGCATGCCCGTATACACCGCACGGCCCGGCCGCACGGCCACGTCCGCCGTGCAGAGGCGCTGGAGCAGCGTCTCGGAATCCCGACCCACCACGAGGAGCTTGCCGAAGGACGTCTCGTCGAAGACGGCCACGCGCTCCCGGGTGGCTCTCTGTTCGGCGGCCGACCACGCGATCCATGGCGGCCGGTCCCAGGTGTAGTCGATCTCGGCGGGCTGGCCCGCCGGGGCGAAGACGTTGGGCCGCTCCCACCCCATCTTCGAACCGAAGACGGCACCCTTGACGGCGAGCAGATGGTGGAGGGGCGACCGCCGGAAGGGACGGGCCGTCGCCAGCTCCCGGTTGGGCCAGGGCACCGCGTAGTGGAGTCCGAGCACCTCCCCCACCCGGTCCCGCAGCCACCGGACGTTGGCGTTGAACGGGGCGAAACGCCGGATGTCGACCGCGACCAGGTCGCCCGTCGGCTCGCCCTCGACGATCCACTCGGCGAGAGCCCGGCCGGCTCCGCCGCCCGAGGCGATCCCGACCGAGTTGAACCCGGCCCCGACGAAGAAGCCCGCCAGATTGGGCGCCTCGCCCAGGACGAACTGGTTGTCGGGGGTGAAGCTCTCCGGGCCGTTGTACAGCTTCTTCAGCCCGGTGTGCTGAAGGGCCGGGATCCGGTGGACCGCCGATTCCATGAGGATGCCGAAGTGGTCCCAGTCCTCCTCGAGGAGCTGGAATTCGAATGGGTACGGCAGTGCGTCAGGGGCGACCCAGGGCTTTGCCGTCGGCTCGAATCCGCCAACGACGAGACCACCGACCTCCTCCTTCACGTACGTGTACCCGTCGGGGTCGCGCAGGATCGGAAGGCTCGGGTGGACGCCGTCCACTGCCTCGGTCACCACATAGAAGTGTTCGGCCGAGTGGAGGGGGACGTCGACGCCGCAGAGGAGGCCGACCGCCTTGGCCCACTGGCCGGCGCAGTTCACCACCACCTCGGCATCGACCGCACCCCGGTCGGTCACGACACCCGTGACCCGCCCGCCCCGCGTCGCGATGCCCGTCACCCGGGTGTGCTCCTCGATGCGGATGCCCCGCATGCGGGCCCCGCGGGCCAGGGACGCCGTGACGTCGACCGGGTTCACTGTGGCATCGCCGGGCAGCCAGAGGGCGCCGAGCAGATCGCCGGTCTCGAGGATGGGGTAACGCTCCAGAGCCTGGAGTGGCGTGAGCAGCTCGCACTCGAGGTCGTAGGCCTCGGCCGTGGCCGCGGTCCGGCGAAGCTGGACCATCCGCTCGGGCGTGCGGGCCACGGTCACGCCACCACACCGCTTGAGCCCCGTGGCGAGGCCCGTCTCCGCCTCGAGCTCGCCGTAGAGGCGGGCGGAGTACTGCACCAGGCGGGTGCCGGACTCGCTCGCCCGGAGCTGGCCGAGGAGGCCCGCCGCGTGCCACGTCGTGCCGCACGAGAGCTGTCCCTGCTCGAGCAGGAGGACGTCGGTCCACCCGAGGCGGGCCAAGTGGTACGCGGTCGAGGTCCCGATCACGCCGCCGCCGATGATGACGACGCGGGCCCGGTCGGGCAGATCGCCTCCTGCGTCGGTGCGCGCTCCATCGTCCTGCCCCTTGCCGAGTCCCGCCTCAGTCTGCCCGGGTGACGTCGGCCAGGAGCCGCTCGAGGTCGGGATCGGCTGAAGGTGGCCTGCGCCCGCTCGTACTTCTCCATCCCCCAGCTCCAGAAGTCGAACTCTATCGGGCTCGTGGCGTCCTGGATCGACGCCCACAGCGTCCACCCGTACTGGGACATGAGCGCCCCACAGGCGGGCCCGCGCCAGGTGGCTCCTGGAGGCGGCGCCGTCGTACGCGACGAGCAGCTCTTCCAGCTGATCGACGGTCAGGTGGCACTCGCTCCAGATGTTGCCGAGCTCGAAGTAGGGGTCGTTGTTGCCGGAGTACTCGTAGTCGATGATGGAGACGGTCCGTGCCGTCGTCGATGAAGTTGGCGGGCAGGAGGTCGTTGTTGCACGGCCGGGCTGCGACGGGGCGGACGCGCAGGGCGTCGCGGATGCGCGTGACGGTCGGGGTGTGGTCGAGGTAACCGGGCGGGAGGCGGAAGCCGCGGCGCCGGACGCGGGCGAGGTAATCGGCCTGGAGCTCGAACATGTCGAAGCGGTTGACGAACGGCTCGCCGGCGTGGAGCCGTCGGCAGGCTGTCGGCCACCCGCGGCAGGATGCCGGGCTGCTGGAGGTGCTCGTCGCGTTAGCGTCTCACCGTCGAGGAAGCCGACGACGAGGACCCCGTCGTCGGGCAAGAAGGCGACGACGGGTGCGCCGACACCGGCCGTCGCGGCACGGACGGAGTTCTCGTACTCGGCGCGGCGGTCGACGGTCAGCTCGTCGTCAGACGAAGGCGCGGAGTGACGCAGCACGTAGGTTCCGTCGGGTGTCGAGACCTTGTAGTTCTGGTTGGTGAGCCCGCCCGGCAGGGGCTCGACCGTGCACGACCGACCCCGTAGCACCTCGATCCGCTCGAGCAAAGCGGCGTCGAGCCCCGCGCCGTCACCGGCGCTCACTGCTGCCGCGACGGCGCGCCGCTCAGGGCAGCGACGATGCGGGGGTCTCCGGCAGGATGTCGATCGTGTGT
The DNA here is from genome assembly GCA_963744225.1 of uncultured Acidimicrobiaceae bacterium. Classification (GTDB taxonomy): domain Bacteria; phylum Actinomycetota; class Acidimicrobiia; order Acidimicrobiales; family RAAP-2; genus Bog-473. The sequence goes on along the minus strand of CAVUSV010000004.1, from coordinate 809,231 downwards.
TTGGGTCCGGTGAACCAGTTTTTGACCGACACGTGCCAGTAGATCCACAAGAAGATCAGGAACGCCGGGAAGACCAGGATCGTGTAGTTCACGTACTTCCAGGCGAAGCCGGTGTCCCACGGCACCCCGAGGTTAGAGGTCGGCATGAAGGCCATGAAACTCACGAGGACGACGTCCAGAAGCGCGATCACGGCGATCCACTTGTTCTTTGTCCCGAGGTTCCAGCTGCCGGGCTCGAAGCTGTCACCCATCCGCCACCGGTGCCAGATCGGGATGGCGAAGCACCAGTAGAGGCCGATCACGCCGATGGAGACCACCGCGAAGAAGGCCACCGGGGAGGGCGCTCCGTTGATGTCGACTTTGATCAGGGCCGGCAGGGTGAGGAGGACGGAGATCACCGCCACGAGGATCACCCCCGCGACGGGGACCCGCCTCGAGCTGAGCCGTGACCACTGCCGGTGACCGGGGACGGCGCCGTCCCGGCTGAACGCGAAGAGCATCCGCGTGCAGCTCGTCATGCAGGCCATGGTGCAGAAGAACTGGCCCACCGTGGCGATAAGGAGCACTGTGCCGCCCCAGCGCGAGGTAAGGGCCTGGGAGAAGATCAGCGCCACGCCGCCGCCGCCCTTGGTCACGTTGCCCGCGTTCTGGACGGCGAAGAGGAAGGCCAGCAGGAGGAGCCAGCCGCCGATGGCGGAGTAGAAGATCGAGCGCCAGATGCCCTTGGCCGCCGAGTCGGCGGCCGAGTGCGTTTCCTCGGACAGGTGGGCCGAGGCGTCGTACCCGGTGATCGTGTACTGGGTCAGCAGGGCGCCGATGGGCAGGACGATGAAGAGGAAGCCGAACCCGCCGGTCTTTCCGTTGAAGAAGCCGGTGTTGTTCACGCGGGAGGTGAAGACCTGGCTCACGCTGGCGTGGTGATCGGGCAGGATGATCAGGATCAGGATGATCGCCGTCGCGCCCAGCACATGCCAGTACACCGAGACGTTGTTGAAGATGGCCAGCAGGTGGCTCGAGAAGATGTTGGCCAGTGCGGCGATGACCAGGATGCCCATGAAGTACAGGAAGATCGTGTCGAGGTTGCCCGGCGTGTAGTGGCCCGGGAAAAGGAAGCCGAGGGTGAGGTCGAGGAACGTCGCGCACCCGTATGCCACCGATGCCACGATCGCCAACAGGCCGATGAGGTTCAGCCACCCGGTGTAGTAGCCGGACTTGGCCCCGCCGAGCTTGGAGGCCCACCAGTAGATGCCGCCCGAGGTCGGGAAGGCCGAGACGAGCTCGGACAGGCAGAGTCCGATGCAGAGGATGAGCGCGGCCAGGATGGGCCAGCCCCAGGCGATGGCGGCAGGGCCGCCGCCGTTCCACCCGCTCGAGAAGGTGGTGAAGCATCCGGCGAGGATGGAGATGATGGAGAAGCTGATGGCGAAGTTGGAGAAACTGGACCAGGAGCGATTCAGCTCCTGCTTGTAGCCCATCTCGGCGAGTTGCTTCTCATCTGCGGTCAGCGACGAGAGGTCAACGGGTTCCCCAACGACACCTTCAGGGGTTTCCTCAATGACACCTTCAGGCACGTTCGTTCCCCTTGTCTCGGCGGGCCCCCGACCAGGATCGCAGCTGGTGTTGCGGAGCACGATAGCAACCCGCTTCGCCGCATGACGGAATGCTGACGGTGGACGCACCGAGGTTCCGACGAGTGAGAGAGCGGTCCCCACGGCTGAGAGAAGTCGATCGTGTGCCCCGACGCGCGGACAGCCCGAGTCTGTCCGGAGATGGATGCTGCCCCTCTCCGACCTGTCAGCATGAGCAGACGGGCGGCGGTCACCGCCGTGATGCGGGAGTGGGAGACGCGATGCCAGACAAACAGCCGCCGCCAAGATTTGCGATCAGCGTGGTCGTCCTCGATGGCTGACCGAGCGCAGTCCCCGCTCTCTCGGTGAAAGTCCTCGCCATCGACCAGGGAACGTCGGCCACCAAGGCCGTCGTCTTCGGCGATGACGGGGAGATCCTGGTGTCGGTCGAGTCCGCGGTGACGCCGGTTGCCGTCCCGAATGGCGGTGTGGAACAGGACCCCGAACAGTTGTGGGATTCAGTCTGCGCCTCCGGCCGGGACGCGCTCGCCCGCTCGGGTGGCGGGGTCACCGCCGTCGGCTTCGCCAATCAGGGTGAGACCGTGTTGGCGTGGGACCGCGGCACAGGCCGGCCCTTGAGCAGCGCCATCTCCTGGCAGGATCGGCGGGCCACGGCGGTCTGTGTTGCCATGGCGGGGCAGGCGGAGCAGCTGAACCGTACGACCGGGCTTCCCCTCGATCCCTACTTCGCGGCACCGAAGATGGCGTGGTTGCGGCGCAACGTCACGAACGAGGGGGTGGTGACGACCAGTGACACCTGGCTCCTGCACCGCCTCACCGGGATGTACGTCACCGACGCGACCACCGCCTCGCGGACGATGCTCCTCGACCTGGAACGGCGCACCTGGTCCGAGGACGCATGCGCGGCCTTCGGCCTCGACGGCGAAGACCTCCCTACCGTCGTGGGCAGCGCGGAGGAAATTGGTCGCACCGACGCGTTCGGCCCCTCGCTCGTGCTGAGCGGGTTGAGCGTCGATCAGCAGGCCGCGCTGGTCGGCGAGCATTGCCTCGAGCCCGGAGAATCCAAGTGCACCTACGGGACAGGCGCCTTCCTCCTGGCCAATGCGGGAGCCAGGCCGTTGGTCTCCTCCGGCGGACTGTCCGTGTCGGTCGCCTGGCAGCTCGGCGAGGACGCCGCCTACTGCATCGACGGACAGGTCTACGCCGCCGGGGCAGCGGTCGCGTGGTTGCGCCGGTGGGGGTTCCTCGCGCGCGCCGAGGACCTCGACGCCGTGGCTGGCTCGGTGCGCGACAGCGGAGGCGTCACGGTGGTGCCCGCCTTCAGCGGCCTGGGTGCGCCATGGTGGCGGCCCGACGCTCTGGCCAGCATCGAGGGGATCGGGCCGGGCACGGAACCGGCGCATGTGGTTCGGGCCACCATCGAAGGGTTGGCGGCGCAAGTGGCCCTGTTGGCGCGGGCCACTGGGGTCGATCTCGGTCGTCCTCTCTCGTTGCTACGGGTGGACGGGGGGCTGACCCGCTCGCGCCTTCTCATGCAGACACAGGCCGACCTGCTCCAGATCCCGATCGAGGTGGCCTCCTCGCCGCACGCCACCGCTGCCGGGGTGGCGGCCCTGGCCCGCCTCGGCGCTGGCGAAGGACGGACGCTCGACGACGTGATCCATCCGTCCGGCTCACACACGCGTTATGAGCCGGCCATCGCCCCGGCCGAAGCAGCCGAGCGACTGGGGCGCTTCGAGCGCGCCGTGCGACGCCTGGCGGACACGACTGGCCCTTCGTCACGGTGACGGACGATCAGAGGTACGACGTCGCAATCATCGGTGCCGGCGTGGTCGGCACTGCGATGGCGCGGCAGTTGGCCCGCTACCGACTGCGCACCGTCGTGCTCGACCGGTCCAACGATGTCGGGACGGGAACCTCGAAGGCGAACACCGCCATTCTGCACACTGGATTCGACACGCTGCCCGGGAGCCTCGAATCCACGTTGGTCCGGCGTGGCCACGAGCTGCTCACTGCCTACGCCAGAGCGTCGGGCATCGCCCTCGAGAAGACCGGGGCGCTGCTCGTGGCGTGGGACGCGCCGCAAGCGGCACGCCTCGACGATGTGCTGGCAAAGTCCGCCGCCACTGGGTACCAACACGCCCACCGGATCACGCTGGAGGAGCTCTACCGGCGCGAGCCGCATCTCGGCAGAGGGGCAACCGGGGCGCTGTCCATCCCCGACGAGTCGATCGTCTGTCCCTGGAGCACGAGCATCGCCTTCGCCACCGAGGCCGTCGGCGCCGGGGTCGAGTTGCGACTGGGCGTCGAGGTGACGGAGGTGACACGCGACGCGGACACGTGGCTGCTGCGCACCCCCAGAGGTCACGTCCGGTCCGACTGGGTGGTCAATGCGGCCGGCCTCGGCTCCGACCGCGTCAACCGACGATTCGGTCACGACGAGTTCACGATCGCGCCCCGGCGAGGCCAGCTCGTCGTTTTCGACAAGCTGGCCCGTTCGCTGCTGTCCTCGATCCTGCTCCCGGTGCCCACCGAGCGGACGAAGGGTGTGCTGGTCGCTCCGACGGTCTACGGGAACGTGCTGGTCGGCCCGACGGCGGAGGACATCGGAGACCGCGAGGACACCGCGACCACCGCGGCGGGCCTGGCCGGGCTCCTCCAGGCGGGGCGCAGCATCCTGCCCGAGCTCGTCGACGAGGAGGTGACCGCGGTCTACGCCGGCCTGCGGGCAGCCACCGAACATCGCGATTACCAGATCGCCATTGACGATCGTGAGCGCTATGCCTGTGTCGGGGGCATCCGCTCGACCGGCTTGACCGCGTCGCTGGCCATCGCCGAGCACGTCGTCGCGGAGATGGGGGCCGGCGGGCTCGCGTTGGACGAGGCGGCGCGCGAGCCCACGATCCCGCGCATGCCGCAACTCGGTGAAACCGAGACGAGGGCGTTTCAGGACGCCGTGAAGATCGAGGGTGATCCGGCCTACGGCCACATCGTGTGCTTCTGCGAGCGGGTCACCGAGGGGGAGGTGCGGGACGCGCTGGCTGGGCCGGTGGCGGCGGTCGACCTCGGGGGCCTGCGCCGCCGTACTCGGGCCACCAACGGGCGCTGTCAGGGTTTCTTCTGTGGTGCCGTGATCGCGGCGCGGCTGGCTGCCGCCGCAGAGGCATGAGCCGGAGACTCCTGACCGTCGACGCTCTGGTCGTCGGTGCAGGCCCCGCCGGCCTCGCCGCAGCCTGCTCCCTGCGGGCGGGTGGTGCCGGCCGAGTCGTCGTCGTCGAGCGGGAGGACGAAGCAGGCGGGATCCCTCGCCTGTGCGAGCACACCGGCTTCGGCCTGCGGGATCTGCGCCGGGTCCTCAGCGGCCCCACCTATGCCCGTCGGTGGGTGGAGCGGGCCGCGGCCGCTGGCGTGGACATCCGGACCCGCACGATGGTGACGGGCTGGGCGGCGCCACAGGGCCGGGCCGAGCTCACCGGGCCAGATGGCCTGCTCGAGGTGGACGCTCGCGCCGTGGTGCTCGCCACCGGCGCCCGCGAGCGCCCGCGGGCGGCTCGCCTCGTTCCGGGGACACGGCCCTCGGGGATCTTTACGACCGGCCAGCTTCAGCAGTGGGTCCACCGCGAGCACCTGCCGGTCGGCCGGCGCGCCCTGATCGTGGGCGCCGAGCATGTCTCGTATTCCGCGGTGCTGACCCTGCGTGAGGCGGGGGTCCGCCCAGTCGCCCTGGTGACCAACCACCGTCGGTCGCAGACCTTTCGCGCCTTCGATCTTGTGACCCGGGCCGGCCTCCGGGTGCCGGTCTGGTGCCAGACCGAGGTGGTCGGCGTGGACGGGCGCGACAGGGTCGAGCGGGTCCACCTGCGCGGACGCGGTGGGGAAGAGCGCGAGGTGGCCGTCGACACCGTGGTGTTCACCGGGGACTTCGTCCCGGACAACGAACTGGCTCGCCTGGCCGGTCTCTCCGTTGATCCGGCACGCGCGGCCCCGCCAGTGCAGACGACGGCACGACGAGCGTCGAGGGAATCTTCGCGGCCGGCAACCTCGTGCACCCTGTCGAGACGGCCGACGTGGCGGCCCGCCGGGCACTGGCGGTCGGGAGCACCGCCGCCGCCTGGCTCCGTGGCGGCGGAGCACCGCCGTCACGGTGCCCCGTCCCCCTCGTCCGGATGCGGGTGGCGGACCCGTTGCAGTGGGTGGTGCCGAACCTGATCGATCCGGAGCGGGCAACGGACCAGCCCGTCTTGGTGCGGGCCAGCGCATTCTTGGACCATCCCCGTCTCGACGTGACGCAGGGCGGCCGGCTCCTGGCTTCCCATCGGTTGCGCCAGATGATCCCGAACCGATCGCATCACATTCCTTCCGCCTGGCGGCGACTCGTACGGCCCGAGGAGGACGTGCTCATCTCGGTGTCACCGCGCCACTGACGAGCACGCCGTTCGGCTTCAGCGCCACGAGGTCGATCTCGTCGTCGAATGGGTGGACGACGTCGTCGTGCGCGGATTGGTGCCCGTCGAACGGCGTTTTCACGATGGCGTGCACCCCCCAAAGCCGGGCGGGACGAACAATGATTCATCCCCCGCATAGGGGTGACTCCAGAGTCAACTCACAGAGTCGCGGCGCTAGCCGGATTGGGTCGCAGAATCCGTCTCGTCGTTCTCGCAGCTGGGGTTGACGATGGATCCCGACTCCTGTTGGTTGCACGAGGGCAGCGGGATGACAATCTCGGTCTCGGAGCCGAAGCGGCTCGAGGAGGGTTGGTTGGCCGAGTCGCCCGAGTACACGGCCTGCCACTCGTAGATGCCACTCGGCAGGGAAACCGGGTTCGAGTTGGGCACCTTGCCGCTGGCGACGGTGACGGTCCCGGCATTGGCGTCGGCGACGGGCACCCACTGTCGGGACCAGTGGCCGTTCTTCTTGACCTCCTCGCCGGCGTACACGGTATAGGTGACTGTTCCCGTCGCCCCGGCGGCGTTGGCCCCTCTGAGTCGGGCAGTGTCGGTCACCGGTGCTCCGGCGAAGACCCATTTCGCGTTGTCGTCCGACCAGTCCCTGTGCCGGTTGCTGCCGCCGCCCACCAGCATCGTTTTGAGCTTCGTGGGCTCCGCCGTCACCGTCGTGGTGCTGACCGTCTCGACCTCCCCGGCGGTGCCACAGGTGCTCGACGAGGCCTGGTTGCTCGAGTCTCCCGAGTAGCTGACGCCCCAGTAGTAGGGGCCAGCCGAGCTCAAGGTGACCGCCGCCGAGGCGGGCAGCGACCCGGGCGTCGTGATGGTCTGGGCGGTGCCGCCGCCACCGGGGGCCAGCGTGGTGCAGCCCGAGTCCGAATAGACGTTGTAGGTCACGGTCCCACCGGCCGACGCGGCGTTGGTGCCGCTGAGGGTGGCCGTGTCGGTCACGGCCGTGGCCGTCGGCACGCTGATGCTCGCCCCGCTCTGTCCGCCGCCCGACAGCGAGGTCGACAACGTCGTGGGCTGCTTCGTCACCGTGGTGCTGACCGTCTCGACCTCCCCGGCGGTGCCACAGGTGCTCGACGAGGCCTGGTTGCTCGAGTCTCCCGAGTAGCTGACGCCCCAGTAGTAGGGGCCAGCCGAGCTCAAGGTGACCGCCGCCGAGGCGGGCAGCGACCCGGGCGTCGTGATGGTCTGGGCGGTGCCGCCGCCACCGGGGGCCAGCGTGGTGCAGCCCGAGTCCGAATAGACGTTGTAGGTCACGGTCCCACCGGCCGACGCGGCGTTGGTGCCGCTGAGGGTGGCCGTGTCGGTCACGGCCGTGGCCGTCGGCACGCTGATGCTCGCCCCGCTCTGTCCGCCGCCCGACAGCGAGGTCGACAACGTCGTGGGCTGCTTCGTCACCGTGGTGCTGACCGTCTCGACCTCCCCGGCGGTGCCACAGGTGCTCGACGAGGCCTGGTTGCTCGAGTCTCCCGAGTAGCTGACGCCCCAGTAGTAGGGGCCAGCCGAGCTCAAGGTGACCGCCGCCGAGGCGGGCAGCGACCCGGGCGTCGTGATGGTCTGGGCGGTGCCGCCGCCACCGGGGGCCAGCGTGGTGCAGCCCGAGTCCGAATAGACGTTGTAGGTCACGGTCCCACCGGCCGACGCGGCGTTGGTGCCGCTGAGGGTGGCCGTGTCGGTCACGGCCGTGGCCGTCGGCACGCTGATGCTCGCCCCGCTCTGTCCGCCGCCCGACAGCGAGGTCGACAACGTCGTGGGCTGCTTCGTCACCGTGGTGCTGACCGTCTCGACCTCCCCGGCGGTGCCACAGGTGCTCGACGAGGCCTGGTTGCTCGAGTCTCCCGAGTAGCTGACGCCCCAGTAGTAGGGGCCAGCCGAGCTCAAGGTGACCGCCGCCGAGGCGGGCAGCGACCCGGGCGTCGTGATGGTCTGGGCGGTGCCGCCGCCACCGGGGGCCAGCGTGGTGCAGCCCGAGTCCGAATAGACGTTGTAGGTCACGGTCCCACCGGCCGACGCGGCGTTGGTGCCGCTGAGGGTGGCCGTGTCGGTCACGGCCGTGGCCGTCGGCACGCTGATGCTCGCCCCGCTCTGTCCGCCGCCCGACAGCGAGGTCGACAACGTCGTGGGCTGCTTCGTCACCACAGAGGGCGGGGAGCCATCGCCAGCGGGGCTTCCGCTGTCGGTGGAGTTTGGCGCGATGAAGAAGGGGGCGGACCAGAGGTGGGGCTTAGTGAAGTCCCCCTGGTTGTTCCCGATGTAGAGGATGCACTCTGTCGCCGCCGTCTGCCCACACGGGACACCGCCCGGTAGTTCTTGGAGCGTGACAGAGTCGGGGAGGGCGAACAGCTGAAAAGCCGTGTAGGTGAAGGAGCCGTCCGCAGCGGGCAAGATGGTGCTGCCCTGGATGGTGTTGCCGTCACAGACCGACGTCTGGGTAGGAATCACGCCATTGGGTGCGGCGCACTCGACGATATTGATGCCAGCGAAGTTGTCGGGACTGGCAAAGGCAGAGTTGGCCGGGATGACCACGCTGATGCTCTGGCCGCTGGCAAAGGGGATGCCTGCCGTGAACGGGCTGTGTGGTTGCGCGGCGGTGGGAACGATGGATCCACTGGCCGGCGCGGCACCGGCGCTGGCGACCAGGCCCAGTGTGACCCCTGCGGCAACGAGCACACTCGTGCTCACGATGGCAGCCGCCAACGTTCCCCTCATCCTCGACATGTGACGAGATCTCCTTGCCATTTCGGCGGCCAGTCCGTCTTCGTCGCGGCGGCACCCGCGTCCGTCATCCCGAAGCACGGTCGTCCCAAGAGCACGTTCACGTTCTTCCAAAGGTAAGAGTTCCGAAAGAGCGACGGTTGCTCCACTTACTTACATTGGCAACCCCAGGGCGATCCCGCTGTGGGCGTTCGCTCCGGCGTCGCGGAGCCGGAGGGACTCGGGGCTCCAACAGAACTTCAGCAGCAGAGCGATGGAATGTCATAGGTAGCGGACCGCCTGCTTTGCCAGAGGGCCAGCCCATTCGGCGCATGATTGATCGCGAGAGTCAAGGTGGTAGGCGACGTTTCGCGACGAGTTCGTGCTGAGTTTGCCGTTCGTTCACGAAGAATCGATGACTTTGACGACAACTGCTGTTTGATGCCGCGATCACTCAGGTGATCTCGATGGGGGCCGCGGAGCAGCGGAACCGTTCAGCCCAATAGTCTCACGCTCCCAGGTGGACAGGCGGGAACGAACAAGAGACGCAGAGCCGGGCCCGGATCTCCTGTCGCCACGACCAAGTTCCGGGTGCGTACCGACCGGGTCGACGCGGACGGCAACGTCACACTCCGTTTTAAGTCCAAGCTCCTCCACATCGGGGTGGGACGAGCACAAGGTGAGCGTATCCACCCGACCTCGACGTGCGCATCGTCACCTTCGACGGCAAGCTCTTGCGCCAGCTCACGCTGGACACGACACGGACCTATCAGCCGAGCGGACTCCCCCGCTATAGGGTTCGTGAGGGTTCGGACGTCCCGGGGTGATCCGCGACATCACATCGGTGGGCTTCCGACAGAACTACTTGACCAGGGAGGTCGCCGTCCTCATGAATCGATTTCCCACGCTATGGAGGCCGATTTCCCACATTCCTGATCAGGACTGTTCCGCCCTCTCGCCGCGCTGCGGGGCGTCGCGAAGCAAGGCACACCCGCCAGTTCAGGACGCCTAGAGGGCTGCCCAGCCCTTCTGAAAGATGTCGTCCATCAGCTTTTGCGGTATCACGACGAGAGTGCCCGGCTTGTCCGGATTGAGGCCCACATAGACGGCCTCGCCCACCTGGACTCCGATGGCGTCCAATAGCTCCCGCGGAACTGAAACCTGGTTCTTTGGGGCGATCTTCCTTGGTCCTTTTGGGGCCATCCCATCCACCCGATCAGTGTAGGAAAGTTCCTACACTGATCTCATGACGGCCTTTTGGAGATGGCTGAAGGACCTCTATGCTGGGGAAATGGCACTCGCCCCGAAGCCAACTCGTACCCTGACGACGATTCGAGCACCCAAAAACCTCAGTGATCACGAGGGAGAATGGGTCGCCGTCAAAGGCGGGGAGATCATTGCTTCCGCCCCGACGGCCCGGGAACTGGCAGTCAAGATGCGCAAAATGGGCGATAGGGCCCGCAATGCGTCTGCACAGTTCGTTTCACCTCCCGTCGAGGGCTATCGGGTCGGAGTTGGGTAGACACCAAAACGGCTGAACGATTCCATCCGTTTCCCTATCGCGAGGAAGAGGAGTTAGTCGCTCCCGGCCATCCGCGCACCGGCAAGCGGATGGAAAGACCAACGGTGGACGTAACGCTCTCGTACGAAGCTCTTGATTGGACGACCCGTGCCCTAGTAGACACCGGATCGCCACGGAACATTTTCCCGAGAGGTTGCGCAGAGGCGCTAGAAATCGACCTCTCGCCTCCGTATCCGAATAAGCGGACCCACATGCTTGTTGGACGCGCTTGGGATGCCGTCACGTTTGACGTGACCCTTACCCTGCCGCCGTTTCAGGACATCTTTTGGACCGCACAGGTTGACTTCATCCTGGCCGACTGGGATATGCCGTTCGGCATTCTCGGCACCGAGGGATTCCTTGATCGCTGGGCCGTTACTTTCAACCGTTATCACAACTACTTCGTGGTGCAGGAGGTCGACGCATTTGAGGAGCGCCTGCCGATCGATCCCTTCATTGAGTTTCAAAAGACCTGGGACGGTTGGGACAGGCCGGACTCCTGACGCCAACGCCGGAGAGGCGCAAGATGCCCAAGCGATGGATGCCCCGAGCGATCGGTTACTTCTGCCGAAGCGGAGCAGGCCTCCGAGCGATGTTTGATTACATGGGATCCCTGCCCCCGTACGGCACTTTCGGGCTAGTGCAGATGAGACAAGAGGCTCTAGTCAGGGTTGCGAATCAGTTCGCTGTTCCAGAAAGTCCGCAGCCCATTTCGCAAGCGTGTCGCCTTCACCAAAACTGCGAGTAGCGACCTTGAGTAGTTGCCTAGCTAATTCGGCAGCTTCCTCACAATCCCCGTTTGCATCCAGTATGTGGACGAGCCACATCTGTTCGGTCAGAGTTCGTCGGTTGTCCTCGCCGAGATAGAGGCGACAGTTGCTGAACGCCTCTTTCCGCATGGCGCACGCGTCTCCGACTCGGCCGAGCCGCTCAAAGGTTCCGGCCAGCAGGGACTTGTAGTTGGTCGTTGAAAAGGAGTCGGAGCCGTCAAGTCGCAGGTGGCGCTCAAGACCACGTTCCATTCGCTGGAGTTGTCGCTGGAGGTCTCTTTCCTTCGGAGCCAACCACAGCTCCATCCGGAACGCCCGCCTGTCCGTCCACTCATTCCACCAGTGCTTCGGCTGCCATCCCAAATCCCGGTGTTTCATGGAATGGCAGGACGGAGACTGGCAATCGTCCGCATGCCTCATTCTCGTCTAGACCTCGGAATCGGTTTAGTAATGCCCCAGAACGCCGGACTGGAGGCGTGCCGGTGAAGCTGGCACGGATTTCTCTAGCGGGCGGCGCTCACGCCGGGTCTGTCTTTGCCGAGGTAGTGCTCGCTTACAACGGCATTGTGATTCAGGGCCTGGATTCTTCGGACTATCCGAGACAGGGCACGCCGAGCGTCACCGAGGTCAACGAAGCCATCCGAGCGCATGGTGGCGCTCAACGACAGCAGCGATCCTTCGTCACGGGGCTCAACTTGTCCCGACACAGCCTTTTTTGCCGTATTCCATGTGAGACGAGATACAGCAGTCACCTTTTGCGTGTCGGTATCTACCATCACCTCATTGGCACCCTCCGCAGTAAGGGCAGCGACAACAAGCTGGAGTCCTTGGTCCGGCGGCAATGTGGACTCGATGGTCCAACTTCTCGCCATGGGGTCAACCCCGGCACGCCGAGCCTTTTGTACCTGGGAATATTGCAGTGAAATCAGCAGCACAATCACCAGGAACGGAACCATCGGGGTGAAGATGAGAACCAAGATCTGCCCGGTGTCTGGTGCGCTTGCCATCATCTTTTACAGTCTCGCACCCCGTCCTGCGAAGGCCGGGCCTGAGGTGCCCCCGTACGCCGGAACGGTGCTACGCCTCCACCCCGACCGGCGCAACGACACTCAATTTCTGGTTGTAGTGAGAGAAGGTAATCCGACCAAGCCCATTTGATTGGCCGACACCGAAGATCCCCAACAGGTATGGACGACCGGTGGCCGCGATTTCGAATTCGTCGCGCTCAGAGCCATGGGTCCCGATGAGCAACATGGATCGCTCTCCGTTCAGATTGGAACGCCGTATGTATGTAAATCGATACGTCTTGAGGATTGGCAAAACTCTGTGCACAAAGATGCTTGGAGTCAAGAAGGTCGCTACGTCCCGATAACCCGACGACGTAGGAAGTAGAACGATCCACTGCTTGGAGCTATCGGAGCGTTCGCTAGCGTAAATGGTGCTTCCGACCCTCTCAATCTCCAACGGTCGCAGCCCTTCGACAAGGGTTCCGATCGCTGCGTTGTGACTCATGGTCACGTCAAACTTGATCGGTGAGCCGCCGGTGTCAATCGTCCCGCCGATTCGAAACGATTCGGCCGAGGCCGTTGCAGCGACAGCCCGTTGAATTAGATGATTTCCATTTAGGTTGGACACGTGTTCGCGATCTGACTTGACACGAGATTGATGATTCCGAACGGCAAAGCAATGACTGCCAATTGAATAGCGCGAGACCGAGGCACGATCACTGTGGCTTCCATGCCGCACAGTCTTGTCCAGTATCAAGTAGCACGTACACAGTGCCTGGGGTACGCCGCCCAGAGCGTACTGAACGGCACAGAGTGCCCCAGTCCACCGGATCATGGACGGCTAGTAGTGAACGCAGGCAGTAATGACCGTGGTGAACTTCTGACTCTTGACTAAGTGGATCTGCCGATCGCCCGGCGGCATTGGATAGTCGTTGTTCATCGTCAAGTAGTAGTCACCAGGCTTGACTCTGAATGAGAAATAGAGCGTTCTCATGTTCGGACGGATTGACCAAGTCCCGTGCCACATCGACGTACCTACGACCTGTCCATCCTTCTTGTGCAGCGCCAGAACTGGTGAGGTAGGGGCGCAGGAAAAGAGAGCACCCCGGATGAGATCTTTGGAAGAGCTGGCGTTGCTAGCCGAAGCAGAACAACCGCATAAGGACGTCACGATCCCCACGATAAGCGTCAGGCGAACCATCCACATCGGCACATTGGAGACCTTACCGAGGAGCGTCCCCGACCGCCGCTATGAGGCCGTCGAAACAACCCGCCTAGTCAGTGTTCTCTCAACTCTGAGGATCGGTTGCCGAGAATTGAAGCTGATGCGCTACCCGAGGGTTCGAACCGCTGCCGCTGGGGTGATCGCGATCACCGCCCTTGTATTGCTGTCGGTGCCCGTCATGGCGGAGATATCAAGCCTCAGATCCATTCCCCTCGGACGGGGCTCGGCCAGCATCTCGTGGACCGGCACGAGCGGCATCACTCCGACGATCAGTTCGATTCGCGGATCAGCGCGCGGGTTTACGATCGTTGCCACCGGCACGGTCCCCAAGCCGCCGCGCATCAGCGACGCATCTCCGGGATCGACCTCCCTGTCCATTCCATCGACCCTGCCTCTGGCCGACATCAAGGGAACAATCAGCGGGACACCCTTCTCCCTCGATGTCACCCTCAATCTGTCGGGCCTAAACGTGACTTCAAACAACCCAGTGACCTTTGGCACCGTGACCGGTTCATTTCGAGGTCAGCCGATCAACGCGGTTCTGACGGGGCGAAGGACGGCCACTACAGTTTCATTCAGTGGGACCATCGGAAGCGACCACGTGACTGGCACCATCGCTCGGGTCGTTCACCATGGAAACAGGTCGACGGCATACGCCAGCTTCGACGTGACGCGTTGAGTCCCACGCTGGCTAATCACTGGTAGACGGCAGGCTGACTGGGTGCCTCGGTTCGCCGGCACGGTGGGGCACTTCGGCACTAATGGGACAGTCGACCTTGCCCCTTTAGATAGCCCAGACCTGCTTGGTGGCTACGCCGCCTTGCAGTGCCGAATACTCGATGCCCCGCCCAAAGCGCTTCTTGGCGTAGGGCATAAGCACCGCCATAGCTGACCCCTCGGAATGTTCTAGGTCCACCCTTATGGCGTCAGAGTCGGCCACTCGGACGTCGCTACAAATGCCGACCGCTCGCAGCTCTGCTCGCTTGTTCTGAGCATCCGCCAGCAACATCGAGATGATGCTGGCGCTATCCGGGCGTTCGTCTTGCATCGCATCGGCACCCAGCAGCCTGGTCTGTCCGTCAGCCGTGACTATGGCTCCGAACGGGAAGAACTCACCCAGCTTTTCGAGTTCCTGCTGGGCAAAGGGAAGGAGAGTATTCAGCAGTCCGTCAAGGTCGGCCTGAGCCAAGTCCGATGCTGAATCTCGCCATGAGGTCATGGGTACCAATGATGCCTCAGGAACATGCCCCCATACGCCGGCACGCGGTCAACGCCGAACCCGCCGATGAGCGTGAATGAACACCTCTACTGCTCCCTTCCGTCCGGTCCTTAGCGCTGGACACAGGCCCTGAACGTCCCAGCCATTTGAGCCGATGCCGGCCACGGCTCGATCCACTGCTTCGCTGACCTCCTTGGCGGACGAAGCGAGCGCGGCCCGGTGGAGCTCGAAGGTTGGCTTCACAAGCGCCACCAGGTCCGCATGATGATCGATGTCGACAACCTCAAGCTGTGCAACCGAATCACCCAGGGCCAGATAGCTCAGGTCCATCGTGATGACCTCGACTCGCTCGGGGATGATCGTTTGGTTGACGACTCCCAGATTGTGTCCCTCTAGGTTCACGACCCTCGGATCAGCTCGGAGACGGCCGACCAATTGGCCCACCCCGGCGTCCACCGCGTAGACCCGCCGGGCGCCCACGGCAAGGAGGGCCGTGGTGAACCCTCCCGCGCTCGCTCCCACGTCAAGAGCAACTCGTGAGGCAATGGGAACGGCGAGCTGATCCAACGCCGCAGATAGCTTCAGATCGCCGCGGAGGCGCCGCTCGGGCAAGATCCTTAGTGCGGAGTCGGCCCGTACACGGGCTCTGGGATTGAAGATGACTCGTCCATTGACGAGAACGCGTCCACTGACAATGACGCTCGAGTCAGCCTCGACGTGGTGGCGCGCGAGTAAATCGACGAGCGCGACAAAACGCGCCCGATGACGGGGTGCCAATTGAGGACCTCCTGGCTCGGACCGAACAGGGACCGAGCCGTGGAGGAGGTCCACGGGCACAGCTACAATCTCACGCCTAACGGAATGGCACGAGAACAAGCTTCACACTTGAAGCCCGGACAGGTCAACGCCGATTGTCTCTTGGCTGTGGGGGAGGGGTATCCCACTACGCCGGCACGGTGGTCATACTTGAGGCGTGCCGACACCCCAGTACGAGGCCACCCTTGGAGCGGTGGCGAGTCTCGACGGCGCGATAAAGATGGCCCTCAACGCTGATCATCCAGAGCCGAGGGCTCCGGGCTGGACCCCCGAACTCACTCGCCGCCTTGTTGAAGGCATGCAAGCGTGTCGTTGGTTCCTCGCGTCAGGCTTCGATCCGCCAGGACAGTTCGGAACTTGGTTGCGCAGAAACTTGGAAGAGAACCATCTCGGTCCGCCCGGTGGCCGCCACGGCGACTTCTACGGTTCGTGGGCTTGGCATGCGGCAGATGCCGTGGACGGTCTGCTTGAGGAGTGGCAGCCCGAGTGGTCTATTTGAGGGCGAACCGGCGAGGTCCGCGCTCCATTGGGTGCCCCCGTACGCCGGGAGGGTGAGGCTCGGCATCCATAGCCCGGCGTCGTGAAGACGGGCGTCAGCCTGATTCAGCGGTTCGGTGCCGGGTGCAGCTGATCGTCGGGTGGCCGGTGCAGCATCAGCTGAATGAAGTCGTCGAGGCATGCGCCCAACTCCGCTTCGGTGAGATCGTAATGAACGAGCCGCATGGCGCCGTCGCTCAAGTAGGCGACGCTCATTTCGGCCTCACCCGAAGTCCAAATGATCAGCTCGCCCAGAGCGTCCATTGACTCAAGGCCCGCGACGGCGGCCCATTTGAGGCGCTGCCGCTCCTGGTCAGACGGCGGCTTGAAGTCGGAGGTGATGCCGAGACCGACCCATTCCTGGCAGCGTCGGCGGACCTCGTGCTCGAACACCTCCAGGTCCATTCGACAATGATGCCAGTCCCGGATGAGCACCCGGCGCTTCAGCTGAGCCTGCCCCCTAACGCCGGATCGGCGGGGGGTACGTGCCGAAGAAGTTGAGGATCGTTGTTAGCTAATGTGCTAATCTTCGAATATGGCGGACAATACGATGGAGGCTGGGGTGTTCAAGGCACTCGCCGACCCCACCCGCCGCCAGATCCTGGAGGACCTCAGGCCGGGTGAATTGAATGCTGGCGAGATCGTCAGTCGGTTTCACATCAGTCCGCCGTCCATCTCACGACATCTGAGCATTCTCAAGAGCGCCGGGCTCGTCGAGGAGCGAAGGGATGGCAACCGAATCTTCTATCGCCTGGTTGAGGAACGGCTCGCACTGTGTGTCGGCGGATTCCTTTCGGCTGTTTGCCCCGATCAGATTGTTTTGCGGCGCAAGCGCGTGAGGTCACCCGCAAGATGAGACTCCGCGCTGGGGTGATGGTGCTTGTCGCTACGCCGCTGATCTTGGTCGACTTTGGTTTGCTCGTGCTGGCCGGTTTCTTGTTTTGGAGCACCTTGGCCCTCACGGTGCCAGTGTTTCCCTATTTGTGGCCGCTGACCTTCGTAGCGGCAGTCTCCGCCGTCCTGTACGTCGGTGGTCTGGTTTTCCTTGCCGCAGATGCACTACAGGATGGCGTGCGCCAGCTTCGGACACCGAAACGAATGCTGCACTGTTCTGTATTCGGATTCGCAATGAACTCGGTCGGCGCACTTCTTGGAGTTGTCATGTTGGGGGCGACGCTGGTGTTCAGCGGGTCTGTTTTCTAACCGAAGCGGCGTGCCCCCGTACATTGCCGGTAAGGAGCCACGTGGCACCGCTGCCGTTTCATCGTCGGCTTGCGGCGTCAGGCGACGATGTCAAGCGGGAATAGGGGAGCTTGGAAGACCCCTCGAACTCCAAGTCCGAGGGTGATCTCAATGGCCCATCGACCAGGGGGCACGGCGTAGCCGAGTCGTGGAGCAGTTGAAGCCGTACCGACGAGCAAGGGGATTTCGACTGAGCCACCTGCTGGCGCCCGGAATCCAACAAGAGACATTGTCTGAGCGCCCGAGTATCCGCCGACAGTTTCGTTCGTCTTGGGATCTACCACCGGTGCCGTGAGGTAGCCGTTCGTTTGGGCGACCACCTCAACGTCTCCATCATTGGTTAGTCGAATCGTGCTTTGGAGAGTCGCTCCAGATTTCACTTCCAAGACCTGGTTCACGACAACCTGGAGTTCATCGGGTAGGGCAAGAGCCTTGGTTGAGCTTGATCGGCAAAGAGCGGTGCCAGTGCACGGGGAAACGCGCAATCCGGGAAATGAAGGAACCCGACGGTGAGATCGACGGCGTCGCCGTAGCGGTCTTGCAGGCGTGCAGCGACGTGTTCACCGTCAGCCCGGAGCCTCACGTTGACTCTCCCGCCGCCGGTATCCGATCCGCTCAACAATCCAGGCTCAGAGGATGTCGCCATCTCGTGTATCTCGGCGCGAATCTCCTCCAAGCGGACACGGGGCCATGGTGACGTTGCACCTCTAGCTGATCTGGGTGAGACACCAGGCGACGCAGGGCTTCTTGGTGGATCTCGAGAGCGTCTCCCGCGAAAAGGGCAACGATGCGAACCGTTGGTTCATTCTCGTAGCGAAGCTCCACAAATGCTTCTGGATGAGCTTCTCCGTATTGGCGAACCAACTGCACGTCGCCGCGCAACTTGCTCTGCTCAAAACTGATCTCGTCTCGCACCTCTACCAGTCTGCCCCCGGCCGACCCATAAGGTCTGGGTGCCCCCGTTCGCCGGGATGATGGCATGCTCAGCCTGACGTGAGCGGCGTAGGCCGATCCGATAACAGCACCGACTCGACGGTCTCAAAGAGCCGCCAGAGAGTGTTCGCGAGGTTGGGGGATTGGAAGTGCGGTTCCCATGCTTCGCCGTGAAGGACGTCGGAAACGCAGAAAACCGAAGCCGTCTGGACCTCGAGGCATGCGCCGACGGAAAACATGGCGGATGCCTCCATGTCCACCGTCAAGATTCCCTCTTCTCGGTAGGCCTGGATTTCCTCAGCGGTTTCCCTGTACGGCGCATCGGTGGTCCAGCCTGGACCTACTGCCGCGTCCGGGAGGGCCAAACGCAGGGAGGCGGGCAGTTCAGAGTCAGGGAGCGACCAACGGGTCGGAGGCGAGTAGTGGTGCGACGTGCCGTCGTCCCTGAGCGCCGCCGAACACAGCACCGCTTGACCAACCTCAAGGGCTGGCGAGAGGCCTCCAGCCGTGCCGATACCAACGATTGTCTTCACACCTAGCGCTGCCAGTTCCTCCATGACGATTGCGACGACTGGCGCACCAATCGGAAGACAGGCGAATCCCAGCGAGGGGGAAAGTTCAAGGAGGGCTCCCGCCGGACCCGTGATCTCCCGGAACGACCGAGCTGAGCGGATGCGCTCCAGCAAGACATTCTGCCAACCAAGAACGACCGCGTTAGGTGGAGTGTCGGTCTGACGACCCTGACTCGCCCTATAAGAGAAGAGCTGGTGGGGCGTCACGTACGGGCGGCCCAAGTGTTTGTATTCGTAGTGTGGAACGGGCACCGTAGAAGCCTGCCAGTTTACGGCTGCACTCGGCACAAGAGTCTTCGGAGCGAGGTTGGTCTTGGCTTGCTCCATCCTTATTGACCCGAGGAATGGTGCCCCCGTTCGCACCGGGAAGGTGGGACACTTCGGTACTTTGAGGGCATATCTCGGGGCCCTCGTGGGCACAGTGTCATTCGATCCGGGTCGGCAGGCGTGACAGCGGAACGGGTCCGTTGTATGCTCTCGAGCGGCAGTTCACGTCTGCCTGATCTGAGCTACGACCGGCCCGGCGCCGGAGTGGCGTCGAGGACAAGTGCGGCTCAGCCCACACGTGAGTGTCTTGCCTAATCGTGACCACATCATCGGTGGCCGAGCGTCGGGTGGTGTCACCAGAATGAGGCACGATGGCCCACAACAAGGTCAAGTCAGCTGCGCGCGACCGCATGGCCAAGACCGGTGAACCCTACGCCGTTGCCCGGCGCGCCGTTCTCGATGAACGCCAGTTCTTCCCGATCAGCTTCGACACAGCGGGACTGGACTGGATCACGAAGTCGCTCGACACGCTGTTCGGTGGAGGGCCTGGAAAGTCAGGCGTGTGGGTTTACCCGGAGCGTCTCCACATTCGTATGTCCACGTTCAGTATCGATGTTCCACTCGATTCCGTCCGGTCACTGGAGCGATCCCAGGCCAAACTGCACGGGACGACGGGAGTTCACATCACCGGTGGCCGGGCGATCATCAACGGCTGCGACGACGGCCTCGTGGAGTTCGGCATCGACCCACCTCTGCGCACTAGTCGTGGACTGAGCACGATGTTCTTCCGCCAACGGGTCGACCGAGTCGTGCTGAGCTTGGTCGACCCTGACGGATTCATCGCAGCGAGTAGCCGATGACTCTCACGTCGCCCGTTTCGTCCGATGCATTGAAAATCAACCAGAAGAGGAGAATGACATGACCACCAAGGTCGCGAACCGCAAGGTCGTCGCCAATATCACGCTGTCACTTGATGGCCGGGTTGCCGGCCCCGGTGGCGACTACGACATGGGCTGGATCGTGCCCCACGCAATCACCGATGGGGCCCGCGACCACATGATCAAGGTCACCACTCCGGCTACTACAGTCTTGCTCGGCCGCAAGAACTATGAAGGCTTCAGCACCTATTGGCCCAGCGTCGCCGACGACGAGACCGCCGACGCCCGCGACCGCGCCTTCTCCAGCTGGCTCAACGAGACAGAGAAAATCGTGTTCTCTAGCACGCTGCGCGAAACGACTTGGCGGAACAGCCGAGTCGTCAATCATGACGCGGCTATCGCGGTCGCTCAGCTCCAGGAACAGCCGGGCGACGACATCATCGTCCTGGCGAGCAGCAGTGTCATCCGCGCCCTGCTTCGCGCTGACGCTATCGACGAGCTCAGCATCATGCTGTGTCCGGACCTACCCGGTGGCGGCTCTCGCCTCTTCGAGGACAACTTGCCCGAGAGCACCTGGCGGCTCCAACACCAGGCGCCAACCGAGAGCAGCGCGATTTGCCTACTCTACGACCGGGTCCGATCCAACTAGGCCAGCCCACAGGGTGCTTCTTTCCACTCCGGTCAGCAGCTCAGATCTCTAGCGGGCCATCGCGATCGACGTCGCCCATACCGCCGGGTCGAAGTCACATGCTGAGCGCCATGAGGTCCGGCCAGAGCTCTTCAATCGCTTCGATGACGGTCACACCTTCATCGCCGATCTGCCGGAGGCGATGACGTTTGGCGATCCCGCTGGCGCACTCGAGTGTCGAAGGGGTGAGACGCCTGTGCGCATCGACGACGTCAGGTGGTGCCGGGTAGGCAACAAGCCATGCCAGGTGCAGGACGTGGCAGAAGGCACCAATCGGTCCTCCAAGTCTGATTCGATCCGGTAAGCGCTCGGCCGTGAAGGGATAGCTACCCATCCAGTCGTGGAGGCCCTCGAAGAACGGATCGGCCGCAGCGTATTGAACCTCTGGAACCCGGTAGAACGCGATCGTTGCTGCACACATGAGGCAGGGCTCGAAGGTGGTGTACAGCGACCCCATGATCCGGGTACCAAAAGGCACCTGGGACAAGACGTCCATCTCGGCGTGCGCCATGATCGTTCCCGACAAGTGAGAATCTGATTGTTCAGTTGTCCTATTGCGACCCTTCGCAACCACCGATCCGGTCTGATCGACAAGGACGGCTCCGACCCCAGCTGAGCCTGCGGTCCATGATTTCCAAGCTTCGTCGATGGCGAGTTGCCAAGTCGAACCCAAGGAATCCCAGGCCGACGAGGGGGAATCCATCCAGCCGATCGTAGGTGCCAAGGGGGTGGCCAGCGTGCCCCCGCACGCCGGCACTGAGACAGTCATTGCCAGCTCCTGACGTCGTGATGTCGTGCCCCTGCGTCTGATCAGGATGCCTGAGGCACATAGGTCGGCGGGTTTCGCGTCAAGAAATCCCCCTCGATGGGCACGCAGAGAGTGGCGATCCTCTTTGGCAACGTGCACGAGAGTACCGAGATGTTCACGCTCGAGGAGTCTGCGAAGGCGAGCTGCGGATACACCACGGACCCGACCGAGGTCAGGGACCCGCCGGACCCTGTGCCGGTTCCGACGGTGCCAGAAGGATCGGTGAACGCTATGACATCTGCTGTCAGCTGTTTCGTCTTCTCCGTCGGAGACATCGGAGGACACGTTTCCCCTCCGGACGAAGCAAAAGAGGCCGCGGCGGAGTGCGGAAAGAGCGCACACACAAGGTCGGCACCCGGAATGTGACCGGTGTATTCACCTCGAACCTCAACGAGCGACGCCCCCTTCGGCGCGATGGACTGCGAATAGTCAGGGCTTCCAGGTGGGAAGACATCGAGCCTTTGGCCTCCATCGGCTGCGACCAACGCTCCGCACGCCCAACCCGACGGTCCGAGGACAGTGATCAAGCCGTTCGAGTAGAAGCTGAGCCCCTTCGCTGAACTTGCGGCGGCTAGTTGCCGGGCCACGAACGGCTCTCCGGACGATCCCGCGCCGTAGGTCGTCGTACAGGAGATGACGGGCAGGACGATGACGGGTGGTGACGATCCCGTTCCTTGCTTTGAGGTGCGATGTCCCGAAGCGCCGGCAGGTGCTACAACGGCGCAAAGGGCGACGATCGTCAGGATCGAAACAATCAGCGGGTTGAGGCTGCGTCTCATGCACGGAGCGTAGTGAGGAGCAGCTGGGCCGTTAGGGAAGCTCTGCGACTGCGCGCCAGCTTGAAACTTGGACTGCAGGGAGGTCAGCGCCGATTCTCTCTAGAAGTTGGGGGGGTGCCCCCGTTCGCTGGGACTGCCCGAGGGGTGCCGACTATCCTTGCTTGACCGATGACCCCACGACTCCGAACTGAATCAACACGAGGGCGATGAATAAGCGCCATCTCGAAGTGCTTTCCAGTCCCATGTGGACCGAGATGCTCGAGCGAGACCTCCTCCCTTGGGTCACCTCGGTCGCCGACCTGGGCGATGACGTGCTCGAGGTCGGACCGGGACCTGGCCTGACGACCGACCTTCTGCGTCATCGAGCGGGGCGCTTGACCGTCATCGAGATCGACGGAAACCTTGCGGATCAACTCACGCATCGGCTTCGCGACACAAACGTGACAGTCGTCCATGGCAGCGCCGCGCAGACCGGCTTCCCCGACCGGCGCTTCTCAGCTGTCGCCTGCTTCGGCGTCCTTCATCACGTCGAATCCGTCGTCCTCCAGGACAAGATCTTCGAAGAGATCTTCCGCATCCTGCGCCCCGGTGGCGCTCTAGTCGGATCGGACGGTTACGACAACGAGGGGACGCGAGAGGCGCACATTGACGATCTGTTCGTGCCTCTCGACCCGGAGGTCCTTCCAAACCGGCTAGGCGGCGTCGGCTTCACTGGCGTAACGGTCGACCATCGGGATTATGACTTCCGCTTCTGCGCACGGAGGCCCGCTTAACCAAGCGTGGGGTATCCCAGTTCGCCGGGACGGCGGGCACCACAACTACGAACGGGTCGACATGGCCTATCGGCGAGCGGCAAGCTACTCGGGTGACCATGGAGGTTCTCTTCGCCTGTGTGCCCGTGGCAGACCTGAAAGCGGCGAAGAGCTGGTATGAACAGATATTCGGCCGCCCTGCTGACATTGTTCCCAATGAGAACGAGGTTATGTGGTCCGTAGCTGGGAACGGCTGGCTCTACGTGATCGAGGACACCGAGCGCGCTGGACGGACCGTAGTGACCATATCGGTGGGCGACCTGGATCAGTTCGTCTCCGATCTCGCGGGCCGGGGGATCAGCGCTGGGCCGATCGAGCCCGTCGGCGACGCCGGACGCAAAGCCAATGTTGTGGATGCGGACGGAAACGTCATCAGCTGGATCCAGGTCGCCACGGGCAGCTAGCGCCGAAGTTCGGGGTTGGAATTGACCCCGCTTCGGTAGACACGAGTGCCCCCATAAGTTCAGTGACCTTTGCGTCCGAGGGTCGCCCCATACGCCGGGATCGGGTGTCGCTACTGAGCATGACAGGTGCGCTCAGTCGGATGTAAACGTGGGATATCGGCGTCTCCACTCCTTGTATTCATCCGGCAGCTCGGGGTGGCTTCGCAACATCTGGTGGATGACCATCAAGTGGCGACTCAGAAGATAAAAGTAACTGCGACCCTTCTCGTCGTCGAATTGCTTCTCGCGTGATCGTGCCCCAAATGAATGCCGTCTGTACTCACCAGCTTCCTCAGTAATGCGACGGAACTCGGCGAGCAGATCTGGATCAACCGTGGACACCTCCCTTACTCTGCCAGGCGGCAAGATCGTCATGAGCGAAGCGGTTCGGTTCCGGCTGCTTCCCGTGGGGGTGCCCCCGTTCGCCGGGCCGGTGGGGCAGTTCGGCACCCTGGGGACACCCCAAGGGGCCGAATTTGGCCCTACTTCATTGGTCGTCCAATTAGGGCACCGCGACCCATGGGACCGTGGTCGTCGAACTCGAACGTCAGGTTTGATGCCAGGAAGGCCGACTCGTATTCGGACAACGTGAACAGGGTCGTCCGATGGGTTTCAACCAAATGTTGGATTCCGGTTGACGAGGCGACGAGATAGTGCATATCAAGGCTGACTTGAGATCCCTCGACCCTGCTAGTCGTCATGCGAACTAGGCGTATTCCGTCGGCCTCCTGATCGAGCACTTGCACATGGCCTGCAATCCATTGGTCGGGCCTCAACCATGGTTCGACAATGAGGACACCGCCAGGATTCAGGTGGCGAGCCATCGAACCAATAGCGCCAGGCAGATCGCTTGCGTACCCGATCGAGGAGAAGAGACACACAACGGCATCAAATCGTTCGCCAATGTCGAAGGATTCCATTGGAGCACGGTGCACGCTTACACCGGTTCGTTGCTGTGCGATTTCTACCAACTCAGCGTTGAGATCGAGTCCCTGGCAGTCGAACTCACCCCTGAGGTGTTCGAGGTGTTTGCCGGTTCCACACGCAACATCAAGGAGGCTCCTGGCCTGAGGGACCCGAGTTTGAATGGCATTGCAAACCCATGCCGATTCGCCGGGGTAGTCCTTGAAGGAATAGGCGAGATCGTAGAGGTGGGCCGACTTGTCGAACATGTTCAAAAGTGTGACAGGCGAGGTGAGGCCATCGTGTCCCTGCCCGTATCGCCGGGAGCGTGCCTCTAGGCGGCGGCGCGGGCGGGCCTAAACGGCGCCCGCGGGTGACTTCGATTGCCGAAGCCGCAACGACCAATCAGAATGTGGGCATGGAAGGCGTCTCGCTGCGATTTGGGGTTGAAAAGGCGAAGATCAACTGGGGAACCTATTTGCAAGACATGATCCGATCGCGTGGGTCCGCCAGTAGCCAGTTCCAGAGCTATTCGGGCCGGGGACCTTCCGTTGTAGTGGAGAACGCAAAAGGGGAGAAGCGAGTCCTGGGAGTGTCCAAGACGGTGAAAGACGCTCGGGATCGGGCCACCGCCATTGAGAAGGACTTCAACACGCTCGACACGGCGGAGTGGTGTGAGCGCTATGGCGTGCCGCCTTCCTTCGTCTCAAAGGGACCCTGATCGCCCGGTGGGGGTGTCTCCGTACGCCGGGAGCGTGACATAGTCCGGCACTTCCAGGGCAAGAGAAATCCCGAAGGATCGTTACTGTACGCAAGTGGAGTCTGCTGAGGAATGGACCGTCCAGCGACATCTGGCCGATAAACCCCAAGCCGTCGTTGATCTCTACAAGCAGTTCGTCAGGTTGCTAACGGCATGCGGGCCATACACGGTCAGTGTCACCAAGACGGCCATAGCGTTCAAGGGAACCCGCCGAGGTTTCGCCGGGGCAAAACCCCGCAAGGCCTCGCTCGACGGATTCCTTGATCTACAGCGAGAAGTGCAAGACGAAAGGTTCCTACGAGTCTCGCCTTACACGAAGAGCCTCTATGTCCATCAGTTTCGGATAACCGATGCGGACCAGCTCGACTCCTTCTTTGCAGTCTTGATAGAGGAGGCATACCAAGTCGGACGGGGCGCTCACCGACCCCCTCGCAAGACGGGTTGACTGCCCCCTATCGCCGGACCTGGGTGCACCCCACCTTGAGCTGGCGCCAGCCAAGCAGCGGTATCTTTACTGGGAGTATCAGGCCGGGGGTCCCGATGGACGATGGAGTTCTGCTTCCGCTGAAGGTGGTCGTTAGCTCAACTGACGATCCCGATGAACCGATCATCGCAGATGCCTCAGCGCAGTGGCGGGAGAACCCTTACGCCGAGTCTCGGGATGATGCCCAAGGAGCGCTGATCCTCACTACTGGGCACATTCAGTTCGCCACGGAGCGTCTCGGAACGGTCCTTGATATGCCCTTCGATGCCTACGAGAGTGCTGAGGTCACGAAGCAGAGAGATGGCAGGACAATGCTCGTCATGCACTACCGGGACGGCGACACGATCTCGATTTTGGACCGACCGAGCACTTGCCTTGCAAGTGGTGACTGCCGTCGTTGGGGCCCGGCAGGGGTAAGCAAGAGGAGCGGGTCCCGACTATCCCCGTACGCCGGCTAGATGTCACACATCGACGCCCTGGTCATCCCTTGACCGGGGAGCCACTCATGCCCGGATCGGCAAGTGCCGATAGGCCGTACGTGGAGGACATGAGCCGAATCAGCAGCAGCCAGGCCCAGCGTTGGCGTGTCACTCCTGCGTTACGAGTCGTCTCCATGCTCGTACTTCTCGGATGGGTCGCCTTGACTCTCGCTATCACAGTGGGTGGCAATACGACGCCGGGTGCGGGAAACGCTCCGACGGTGATGGTCTGGCTCGCTACCGTGGTTATCGCAGTGGGGGTGTGGCGATACGCATTCGTACCCTATGTCGAAGCAACTGATGCCGAGCTGGTGGTCCGAAATGCTTTCACTGAGAGACACCTTCCGTGGGACCAAATCACGACGATCAAGCCTGGATCTCTCGGTCTGATTGTCGAGACAAACGAGGATCGCCTGTTCCCGCGTATTGCATGGGCAGTACAAAAAGGCCGAGGTGCCCGGTGGATCAACTCCAGCAATCGGGCCGACTCAGTGACCGAGGCTCTGATGATGCACGTCCGAGGCATAACGTCCTAGCTCCTCAGAACAGGCTGTCCCCGTACGCCGGTTTAGAGTTGAACGCATTCCCAACAGTAACGACATACCGTGAGTGAATGCGCATCGACGACGAAGGTCGCGCTCCCATCTGTCGCTATTGCGGGGTGACTGCTCTACCGGGTGACGCGGGACACGTTCTCGACCCATGCTTCATCTGTGAAAATCCCGACTGCGAGGCCTTCGGCGAAGTCATCGAGGCCGGTTGGATCATCCCGACCCTGCCCCATACCGCCGGGAGGGTGTGTCAGTACGTTGTCTTCACAAAGCTTGGAATTGCGCCTATGGCGGCGACTCAAACGAGGAAGCAGTCTCGGAGTCGCTGTCGGGTCTTCTGGATTGTCTGGTGCTGCGCCTGGGCTGGTTTGTGGGTTTACACGGGCGTCTACACGTTGGGGTTTACCTGGTGGTTCGTCCCGCTATCGCTGCTGGCCATCCTCCTGCCGGTGGGTGCCGATAAAAGCGACCGGTCCGGAGAGCTGAACTGAAACTTTCCGGTCGGTGACCTCGAGGCTTCACTCAATCACTACCGACGACTCGGATTCACCGTGCGCGAATACCAGGGAGGCGGATACGGCTATGCAAATCGAGACGGCGTCGAGATCCATCTAGGCGTTGTGCCGAACCCTGGCTCGGGAAGCGTGAAGCACTCGGCCTACTTGTGGGTCGATGATTCGGACGCACTCGCTCACGAGTGGCTTGCCGTCGGAGCTGAGGTACGTATGCCTGAGGACACCGAGTGGGGCCAGCATGAAGGCGCCGTGGTTGACCCCGATGGCAACATTCTCCGGTTTGGGTCGCCGATCGACTGACTGAGTGCCCCAGTCCGCCGGGACTGGGTGCCACCCTGCGGCACAACGGTGGCAGGGGTCAGACCGTATTCCAGGTGGTCGGTACAACGGGTCCGTTCGGTTCGATTCCGCCCCTGCGCAACTTTGATAGCAGGTGCTTCGGAAACAACGAACCCACTATCCACGGCCCGTCCACGCCCTCGGCGTAGAACCGAACTCCCCCCTTGGTGGGTTCGACTCGCTGAATCTGCGAACGGCTGACCTGCCAGGAGACCTTTCCGGGTACGAGGTGGCCCGATGAGAACACCAGCCGGTCGCCGTTGATCGACACCTTGGCGAAAGGCCATCCGATGACGGTAGGAGGTCCGTCTCGGTGTCTGGCGTAGCGCAAACTGCTCCGTACTTTGATCTCGGCCACGAATCTGATTCTACGAAGCCCGAACTGCCCCACTCCGCCGGGACGGTGGGACATGCCGGTCTGTTGCGGAGCAGGCACAATATTCGGGTGGTAGACGATGTCTGAAGATCCGACCTTTCGATAGCACGGAATTTTGCCCAGACCGGAGGGTTAGTGTGCGCCATCTGTTGGACCCAGTGTTTGAAAGACTTGACCGCCGGTTCCCCACGGAAAACGGCGATGGGTCTGACCCGGCCATCTCGCGTTGGATCGATCGGCTCAGCGAGACCAACCGAGTCCTTGGGGTTCTCCTCCGGAGTGCTCTGATCGCCACGAGTTCGGCCGTCTTCTTTCTTCTCGTAACGCTCGCCCGGTTTCTACTTTCTACGCTATTCGTGTGGATCGTTTGTTTTGTGATATCAGCGTGGTGGTTTGCCCTCTACGACTCTTGGCGACGGAGGAGCGGTAGCAGGGTGGATCCGTAAGTCGGGAGATCTATCGACCGAAAGAGGCTCCCCGTCGAGGTCAGTGGGTTCCCCCGCCACTGACGAAGAGTTGATTCGAAGGGGTGTCCCCGTACGCCGGACGGGAGCGCAGCTGCCCGGAGACGCCGCTGAGCGGCCTGCGCCCGCTACTCGATGAGCAGGCGTTAGACAGTCCCTCTACGCTCTGCTTGGAGCAGAGAGGAGTTCCTCATGGCATTTGTCCAGATAATCGAGTTCCGGACTTCAAAGATCGCCGAAATGCGGGCGGTGGCGGACGAATGGGAGAAGGCAACTGAAGGTAAGCGCAGAGCAGGCAGACGGGTCCTGTGCCAAGACCGGGACAATCCAGGGCGCTACTTCAATGTCGTCTTCTTCGAGTCCTACGAAGAAGCGATGGAGAACTCAGCGCTCCCTGAGACCGATTCGTTTTCGAAGAAGATGATGGGCTTCGCCGACGGGGCGCCTACCTTCTACAACCTCGACGTCGTGGAGGACAGGCAGTAGATCCATTTTGAAGAACCAACACATGCACAGGGGGTAGCCCCTATCGCCGGGTAGGGGTGCGGCCATGCGGCACGTTCGAGTTAGGCACTTCTGGCCCTTCCAGCAGGTCCACAATGTGGGATGGGAGATAGCCAAGCCGCCCACTTCGGTGTCGGACCAGATTGACTGCGTGAGATACAAGAGGCGGTCAACACAGTCGGCTACTGGCGGTACTACCTCGAACTTCGGATGGGAGCTGGACCGAACTTGGAGGTGAGGTCGGATTCTGAACACACCGGCTACCACGTAACTGTCGAATGGGGATCGCAAAGAGGTCAGGTGCTGGCTCGAACGATTGAGCGTGCAGTCGAGCTGGCATATCGAATGAGTCATGACTTTCTCGAAGCCAGGAGCGACTACGCCGGAGACATTCTCTGAATAGAGGTGGCAAGTAGTCGGCCTGTATTACTGACGCCCGAACGGCTCAGTCGGGCTCCGCCTCATGGGGCCGCTTCTCGGAGGCAGGTCTGTTCAGACTGACCAGCGCGGCCTTAGCAAGTTCTCTGATGTGGTCCCACTCCTCAGACTCGGCCACCGCCGACCAACTCATGTATGGCGTTACGTCTTTGGTGGGACGAATCAGAAACCTCTCCAAGTCCCGTAGAGGGGCCTCGTCGGCGTTGTCAATGAGTTGCCCTTCGCGAAAGAGGTAGAGGAGGCCGGGGACCGAATCGAGGTAGCCGAGCCGCATCTCGTCTGGCGGCGGCACGATGGTTCCTCCGCGATGCGCCCACGCTTCCTGTTCGTCTGCGGGTAACGCGAGCACCCTGAGCGACTCAAGCAGATGGGGGTACATCTGATCGGCTGTGGGGTACGTGTCCTCGGAGTTCGCTTCACGTTCCTCCACCTTCCGAATGTAGCCGTCGAAGCTGGCCAGACTGCCCCGAACGCCGGCTTGGTACGTGACCAGGGTGACCGGCGCCCTCGCGAATCGCGTTCGCCCATAGAACCGAACCTCACCTGCCGGACATAGTGTTATGTGGGATCCGAGGACCTTCTCGACTCCGAGCTCTGGGAGCGCGTCGCTGCTCACGATGGCCAGGCCTTTGGCCGACTCTTCGATCGGCATGCTCATCGGATCTACAACCATTGCTTCTGGCGGACGGCGGACTGGTCGCTCGCCGAAGACCTGACCAGCGTCGTCTTCCTTGAGGCATGGCGCAGACGGCGTGATGTTCGTCTTTCAGGGGACTCGGTGCTCCCATGGTTATTGGGGGTGGCCAACAACGCCATCCGAAACGCGGAACGGTCCCGTCGCCGGTATCGCAGGCTCCTGAACAAGCTGCCCAGGGTCACCAATCTCCCCGCTGAGGACGCCGAGATCGCGGCAAGGCTCGACGACGAGCGAGCGATGAGGGCGATTCTGGGCGACTTAGGTGATCTTCGCCAAGAGGAGCGGGACGTCCTTGCCCTCTGCGACTGGTCGGGGCTCTCGATCGCCGAGGCAAGCACCGCACTTGGGATCCCCTCTGGCACCGTGAAGTCCCGTCTGGCTCGGGCTCGGGCACAGCTCCGGGATACCACGCCGGTATGAATCCTGATGCAGAGCCGGATCTGAACGTGGAGGTGACCCCAGAATGAGCCCAGTCCTCTACTTGCCTGCCGAGCGACCGCTTCCCCTTGAACGCCATGCTCTCGCCAGGGCACAGCTCGAGCGCTACGCGGTCGAGTCGGCGGGAGCGCATCATCCAGCGCTGGCGTCGCGCTGCAGTCGTTCTCGGCCTAGGGCTAGGACTCACGGTGGCGGGTGGCGCGGCCGCCGGGACGATCTACCTGACGAGGGGTCCGGTCCCCACGGTCAACGGGACGATGGATATCCAACACGCGCCGGACTTCATCAGCGTCATCGCTCAAGGCAGGGTCGTCGGGTATGCGCCGAGGGGGTACGTCCTGCCGTCTCCTGTGAATACTCCGGCGAACCGGCTGCTTGGCCAGGTCGTCCCTGTCTACGGGCCGGACCTCAAGAAGCTGGTCGGCCACATGTACCCAGGCGTCGGCTTCGTGCCACTCGGAAAGAACATCACCTCGGTGGCTTGCATGCCCGCCACTGCGACTGAGAACGGCACGACCAGCACCATCCCGTGCCCCAGTGTCACCGAGACCGTGCCCAACGTGATCGGGATGACTACCCCAACCGGGGTGGTGAGAGTCCAACAGGCCGGTCTGGCGCCGGTCCCTCAGAACGAGCACTCTCGCACGGTTCCCAACGGCTACATCATCGGGACCTCGCCCTCGGCGGGCACCAGAGCCCCAGCGCGCACCCAGGTGATCGTGTTCAACTCGCTGGGGCCGTAGACGACTGGCTCACCTGCCGTGCTTGGCGCCAGCACTGCCCCAGTACCCCGAAACGGTGCCTTCAAGACGCCCCCGGAGGCATCAGCACGGCTCGTCGGGGGTCAGCTGCTCCTCAAAGGGCACAGTGCCATCGAGGACAATGTCCGCGAACTGCTCAGGTTCATCGTGTGCCATGTATCGCAGCTCGTCGTCGAAATATCTGTTCCACTGCTCCAACACTTCCTCTTTGGTGCCCATCGCGGCATCCCGCGTGATTCCTCGCTCGATACACACCTCCCTCGGGGCATCTACGAAGATTGCGCAACTCAGGAACCGCCGGAACTCACGGCGGAGTGATCCGACGCCCTCAAGGATGAGGACATCGGTGACCGGCTGATCGACGACGGGTTCGGGCTTGTGTCCCGGCCACCATTGCGAGCGTGGGTAGTTCAGGGTTCGCTCTCCCGACTTCAGAGGCTCGAAGATGCGTTCAATGAGTAGAGGCCACCACTCCTTGGGGTTGTCCCAGCTGGCGAAGTCGTCGGTATGGACGATCCCGGCGCCAAGCCGACCGCCCAGATGAACGGCCAGCGTGGACTTCCCGGAACCTCCATGTCCGTCGATCCCGATGACCTTGGTCGAGCCGGCTCTTGGGGGCCGCGACCCGAGGATCGATTCCAGGTCGAACACTCGGTGGAACCCATCTGAGCGAACTGCTCCCGTGAACTCTAAGAACTTCACGGAGTTTCCAGTGTTCCCGTTCGCCGGCTCTGTGCGTTGCTGATTGAGTTACCCGGCGCTGGCTGATGACGACACGGATTCGCCGCCGATGGGGTAGTGGCAACTGGTCACCTTCCACTTCCCGTGCTGATATCCGTAGGAGACCCAGTTGTCATTGCCTACGACGGCTGGTCGCAGGGCGTAGAGGACCCCGGCGCCCCCGGCAGTCGCCGTCACATTTCGCGTCCGAACTCCGGTGATTCGAATCGAACGTAGTGGCGTGTCCAGTGTGTGCTGCAGCCCCAATCTCATCCCCTTCAGGTAATCATTCAGGATCGTTGGGCTGTAGCGAGGACCCGATCGGCACTGGCTCCCTTCCATGCCCTTGATGTCTGCCACCGTTCCAGTGAAGACGGCACGGGCCCAAGCCAGAGCGGCAGCTCTTAGGCCGATGACCCCTTTGTCGGTCGGTGAACCCGGTGGGCTCCCATATGCCAGGGCGGGACTCACGATGACGCCAAGGAGGGCCAGAGACGCGACCGTCAACGAGCGCTTGAACGTGGCCACGTCACAATAGTTGCACTCGCGTCCAACGTGCGGCTCGACCTGCCCCCTATCGCCGGACGGAGGCTACGGCAGCCCCTGTGCTGGAATCTGTCGCCCAGTTACCCATCCATGCACTCCCGGGTAGGGCGAACAGCGAGTGAGCGCTTCTTCGACGGTGAGGACATTCCATCTGGATACGCTCATCGGCAGCGGAAGCCCATACATTTCGAAAGCGGCACGCGGCAGAGTTGGAGTCAGCAAAGACGGCGACTGATTTGTTTAGATTCGATGTTTCGCACGTTGGCGGTCCGTGCCAGTACAAAGGACGCTCCGGGTTGAAGCTGCGGGGCCGCCTGAACCACACCTCGACGACCCAACCCTCCACGTCAGGACCGTAGGGGACGACGCCCCATTGGTCACCATCTGAGAGATCAACGGACACTCAACCAAAGGCTACCGGAGCTCCCCTCGGGTGTCCCCGTTCGCCGGATCGGCGGCTACCTTTGCCAGATGGCGGACGCCACGCAAAAGGGGCCGGGCATTGACTTGCAGCTGCGCCCATTCGCGAGTGCCCTGCTTTCGTTCATGTTTTCGCCGCGATTCTCGATTGACGGGATGGTGGCGACGAAGATGGGCTGGGGTAAGGAGTTCGTGCCTCTTTCGGCAGGAAAACACACCCTGACCTGTTGGCTGCTCAACTATCGACGAGACAGCATCGACGTAGTCATCCCGAGGGATGGGGTGCTCTCGATCAGGTGGCGTGGCCCCGTTCTTGCTGGCCTGCCGGGAAAGTGGACGGTTCTCGACTAGCCCAGAACGCCGGTGCGGTGGGCTGTTCGGAACGAGAGGGATGCCTGGCCGTTTAGCTAGCGGCACTCCCGACTGCATTAACAACGATGTGCTCATCGAATCCCTTGCCGTCGATTTGAAACGCAACGCATCCCGGACCTGAGACGTACGTACCAACCGGCGCCGTGCGATTGCGGGAATAGTCATTGATGGTCGGACCGGGTGGCACTACGAGCGGACCTGGCGAAGCTCCTCCGAGTAATGCGACTCGGCCGGGACCGTCGATCCTCTTGCCTCGAACGATGATCGGTCCTTGGTACGAGGGTGCAACGACCCATGTCGTCTTGAACGCAAACCATCCGGGAGTGTCTGAAGGCAAAAGGTCAACGTTGTCAGGCAGGGGATTGCCGGGGTTTCCCATCGCCACGAGCAATCGCACTGGACCTGGCCCGAAAGCCACCCCGTTGATGAAGCCGCTCATCAGCTTGCCTCGACTGACCGGGCATGGTCCCCCCGAACGAACGGTCGGGAAATGAAGCGGGCGATGGATGAGCCAGAGTGGGACGGAGCCCGTCGTCAATCGGGTGCACACAGCTCCCTCTTCCTGGCAGATATGGCCGTAGGTCGGCGCGCGTTGCGTGCCCATCAATGACGACTCGCCGGACGCAGGACCAGTGGTCCATGACGTCACTACGAAGAGAAGGCACAGAAGTACGAAGCCCAGCTTGAACTCGCGATTCCTCCTCTGATCCACCTCATCGACCGTAGCGCCGCACCTAATCGGTTGAGTTGGCAGGGTGCCCCAGTGCTGCCGGGATTGGGTGCCACCCTGCGGCACGACTGGGGCACGCCCTCATCCGAGAAAAAGGGCTATGAGAGCGACCAAGCCGACGCTCGCTTCAATCATCCACATGATGCGACGCCGACGCCCGAACCTCGGCTTTCGAAAGTCTCTGTCCATGAGGGCGGCATACCCCGGACCCTTCTCACCGAGGGCTTGACGCGACCTTTCAAGCTGCCGCAAATCACACGAATCCCTTCTATGCCCAAGAGCCCCACGAGGCCAAGGACGAACGCCGTTCCCGTGATCCCAAAGGCCACATTGCGCTTGTGCGGTTTTGCGGACGCGACGTATGCCGACGCTTCGTGGAAGAGAGGCATCCATGCGCTCATTGCTCATTGTCGGCATGTGCGCCCGACTTACATAGGGCAAGGGACCCAACTGACGCTTGGGATGCCCCAGATCGTCGGAGATGGGCAGGCTCTACGTTTGGTTATGGCGCTTCCAGAAGGCAGCCTCGTCATAGTTCTCCGTGAATCGAGGAGCATTCCATAGGTCAGATCCATCCCATATGTCGGATCCGCTTACCTTTAGTGACACGCTCAGGGCGTTCAAAACGCTCACCAGGATTACGGGTCGAGCCCGAGTGCGATCCGCTCCGCGTTCGTGTCTCGGATGTCGACGGCCCGCCTGAGTGCCTCAAGGAGGATTTTGGCAGCGTCGTACCCCGTCCATTCTCGCCAACGGGGATCCTCCCATCGCCAGCCATGCATGTATTCAGGCCGCTTAGGTTCATGGTCGTTCACGGGCCAAGGCTTCCACATCGATGCTGAACCGACTCAACCTCGCTGAGAGTGCCCCCGAACGCCGGATCGGAGGCCTTTATGGTCTCTAGAGGCGAGGAAGATCCACCTAGCATTGACCTTATGGCCGAGGTGGCCGACGAAGCCCTGAATCTGTTGTCAACCAGCGCCTCGCGCTGGCACACCATCCGGGCCAGCGGACGAGAGTGGCGAGACATCGCACTGGCTTCAGAAGCGTGGCACGCGCAACTCAGCGCAGCGCAGGGGAGGGCCAGAGCTTCAGCGTCATCTCTAGCCAATCGACCTTGCCACGTCCCGACCAAATCGATGAACAGTGGCAGCTTTGGATAGCAGGAACCTGGAGGCGGGCGATCTTTGCGGCTGGGCGCACCGATGTTGACGTGGTATTTGACGGTCCGACCTGGTGGAGTAACGGCCACGGCATCTCGCGTACCAACGGAGGGAGCTCTGAACCACGGACACGGCGAAGGACCAGGCGAACACCTCGTGAGCACCGTGGAGTACCCAGCTCTTATCGAGGTCGGAACCGCCACAGTTGGCACACGAATCGGCAGAGAGACACTCGAAGTCAAAGCGACCATCCGTCGTGGGTTGCGGCGCCAGCCTGGTAGGGGTCTCCACGGATTGGTGATCGGGGACGCGGACGAAATCCACATAAGCATCGACCGGGAGCGAGGCATGATTCTCGTTGCTAAAAGTTGGTTCAAAGGACAGCCATATCGAATCTTAGAAATGGAGAAGGTCGCGTTTGACGAGCCGCTTGGACCGGAGACGTTCGCGATCGCACCGCTGCCAGGCCTCCATTGGGTGGACCTTGGGCGCGATGGGCGCCGCGCTGACGGCCCTCTTGGACCCGCCCCATAACGCCGGTTATGCGCGCCATGTTCCACCGCAGTCAGCTCCCAGTATCGGCTTTAGGAGAGTCGTAGGGCCCAATGGTCACTCCGACTCTTTGGCGTGTTGGTAGTTGAGATGTGACAACCTAAAAGGCGATGGCGTCCGAGTCACCGCCGCCCCAGATCGAACTGGGGAGGGTTGTCCTGGGGTCCGGTGAGTACCGCATTGTTTACTTACCCGTCGGACCGAGCCACCTTCCAACGCCCCTCCTCGTCAACGAGACGGGTCAAGGTGGTGGTGGAGATTGCTCTGCGAAACTGGAGTGGGCGCTCGGCGACAACTTCATGACCATGGACGGAACCGGGCTTGACATCCTTGGTGGATTTCATCCTCAACGACAGTCCTATCGGGTTTTCGGTGAGGTCGCGGCAGAGTTCCAACGTGTCTTTCTGATCTGTCGCAACGGAACACAAGCAGTGACGACCATTCTCGATTGCGTCGAACTCATCGGGTTCAACATCTACGTGGCAGAGGTGCCCAGCAACACTCTACACGTTGTCGCCTCCGATAAGTTCGGCCACGCTGTATCAAAGTTGACCTCTCAGCCCTCCGACTGGAGCCATGAGACACCCGGGGAGGCTGCGTTGGCTGGGTGGCCGGAAGAATCCCAGGTAGGGGTTCGATCAGTCGAGCTTCAAGGGGACCGGGCCGTCGTAGTGCTTGAAACCAACCCCGACTGGCCGAACTGGGTGTACTGCGTCAAGAGGCGAGGGCGCTGGCATGAAGCCGTTTCAGCAAACGGCCCATGGCCCAATGGCACGATCCCTGGCCCGATCCGATGATTCCACCGTCCCAGTAATGGTCTGCAGATTGGCAGATAAACCGTCCCAGTACGCCGGTTAGAGGCGATCCAAAGATGCTGCTATCGAGGCGGCATGAGGCGTCGAAACCATCACTCCGTCCAGCTCCCAGCCACGGGCGGTCACCATCAACACTGGTGTCCCCGCTCCCCGTAGGGCGAAGAAGTACCGACCGCCTTCGATACGCCTCCGACCGAAAGCCCATCGACCCGGCATTACCGGCACCGTTCGGAATCCTCGACCCCCGCTCCAACCGATCTGTTTCAACTCCGGGACCGAAGCCAGGTCAGGATAGGAGGCAGTCGTTGCTACGGCGGCAGATGGCAACAGAACAGCGGCCGGTTCGGGCCATGCAAGGAACCGATCGGACCCGGTGAGGCGGAACTGAAGGCCGCTCGGCTCCAATGACACCGAAATCATTCGTCCAGCCTAAACATCCGGCACCGGCCAGCGCGGACCCAAGACCGCCCCCGTACGCTGCCGGGTAGGGGCACCGCAAGGCGGGCAGACTCGTCTGCCAGCGTGATGGGTCCTTAGTGTTTCGTCACGGTGATAGGAACGGGTGGGGTGAGGTATCTGGGCGGTACGCCCGTTTCGTCCATGACCTGAGCGATCACTTGGTACTTGCCCGGCGGCAGGGATGCTGCGCTCCCGTCGCATCGACTCGTGCCACCGAGGATGTCCACTTGGTAGCTCTGCCCATGGGCGATCCGCGTGCTGTACCCCGTTCCGGCGACCCCACCCGTGTAGCCAGCCACGATTTGCTTAGTGCCGCTGCGCACTACCGCGACGAGCAACGGCTGCCCTGTGTCCATGAGAAAGGGCGTAGCGCTTCGGTTGGTGATGGTGAGATGGCCACCGAAGTGGCCGCCCGGCTCGACCTTCGTAGAGTCAAGGTGCAGCGAGACATCCAGGCCGCGCGGTGGTTGTATGGATTTGAGAAATGGCCAGCAGTTCCAAGTCGGCTTGGTGGGATCGGGGCCAACGAAGACCTTGACCGCAGGTCCGAAACGAGCACGGATCTGAGCGGCCAAGGCTTTGCTAGCAGGCTTCAAGACGACGAGGTACCCCCAGGTGCAGGTGATAGAGGAGAGGAAATGGCTCCCGGCAGCTGCCAAGAGTGGGACCACACTCGGCGGATTGGTTGATTCTGGCAGCGGAGCTTGAGGTTTCTGAGCAGCGCAAGCCACTTGGGAATAACGAGGATCGAAGGGGTATCTCTGCACCTGTGCTGCTCCGGCGGCTGTTGGACGCTCGACTCCAGTCGCCCACAAGGAAGAAATCAGCAGCGTTCCGAAGGCGAACGCCGCTGTACCTATTTTCCAAACCCTGGATCGCATACCCATCCTCGCCACTCAACAATGTACGACCGCAGCAAGGCTCGCTTGGCTCAGTTGACCGTCCCCGATCGCCGGGAGCGGGTCAGCCGCTTGGCGTTTCGTCTACTCCGAACCTTTGCTGTGCCGCCTGACGGGTAGTACCTAATGCGAAGCCAATGGCAGCCCACGAATGACCAGCTTTGCGGGCCGCCGCTACCTTTCGTCGAAGCATCAACTCTGCGACCTTCACGTCGCTGTTGGCCCTGATGACATGACTGATTTCTTTGTCCCAATCAGCGAATCGGCCACCCATGGTGTCAAGGTTATCTTGACACCATCTTGATCTTCCCAGGGTGCCCCATACCGCCGGGACGGTGGCACACATCGACTCGACGGGGCAGGGTTCAAATGCTGACTCGCCATCCGATATCCCGCAAAAGCAGTCGATCTGTCATGGCAGAATCAATCATCAATGGTCCTGTTTGAGCACGTTGCTGACGACTACGACGCGTACCGACCCCGCTATCCCGGCGCGCTCTGACGAACACCTCCACGCACTCGTCTGATGGACTAGCGGGCAAGCGAGTCGCCGACGTGGGCGCAGGGACCGGCATCGCAAGCCGTCAACTCCTCGAACGTGGGGCCCTGGTGACCGCCGTCGAACCGGGTGCTGAGATGCTTCGCCGTGCGGTTCGGCGAACACCGGGCCTCCTCGCTGTCAACGCTGACGGCACCGCCTACCCCTTTCTGTCTGAGAGTTTCGACCTCATCTGCTTTGGCCAGAGCTGGCACTGGGTTGGACAAGTAAAGGGCGCAGCCGAAGCCGTCCGCGTTCTGCGTTACGGCGGCTATTGGGCCGCGTGGTGGAACCACCCCTGGGCTGATGGGGAGGAATGGTTCGAACACTGCGAAAGTCTTGTGGAGGCGTCGTGTCCCGGTTACTCGCGACGCGGTAGGGACACTGACTGGGCACAAGAGGCTGTGGCCACAACCGTGGGGTTCTCGAACCCACAACGTCAAATCTTCGAATGGACTCGCTCCGTGTCCGTTGATGACTGGGTTGCCGATTTGTCGACCCACTCCCACGTCAGCGCTCTCTCGCCAGATGTGCGGCGTCGACTCCTCGATGAGATGACCTCGGTGCTTCGACAGGACGTGGACAACAGGGCCTTGAATGTTCCCTACCAGACACGACTCTGGACGGCTCAGCGTCGGTGACCATCCAGTACCCTCTCGACACGAGCGCGGGGTACGCCAAGTAGCCCAGTTCGCTAGGACGGTGGGCGCTTCGGCACGACTTTTGAGTCTCATGTCCTCGGCATCTAGGTTCCGCTCATCCCCGTGACCTTTGGTTGTCAGATCGGAGATGGCCTGGCTCGCCGTGCGAGGATTTCCCGATGCCGTTGGTGTGGGTGACCGGGAGTTCGGGGGTTGGAAGTCGACAGTCTGCGCGCTTCTGAAGAGCAGAGGAGTAGCTGGCAGTGGACGCCGACTTCGAAGGCCTCAGCCACTGGGTCGATCGGACGAGCGGGCAGATCGTTACGGAACCGCCGAATCCGACGCCCGGTGGTTGGCTGGATCGCTTCGCTTGGAGAATCAGTCGAGCAGCGGTCGAGACCCTTTCGACGAGCATGTTTGACGAAATCGCGTTCCTTTGCGGAGCAGCCGAAAATGAGGAAGCCGTGTGGGATCTGTTCGACCACAAGATCTGCCTGGTCGTCGACAACGAGACGCTGCGGGATCGTCTTGGGACCCGCACGACAAATGCGTTCGGCAAGCGTCCTGAGGAGTTGGCGGCGGCGCTGGATGGAATGAGGATGTGGAGGCCACATACCGACGCCTCGGCGCGACGATGATCGACGGCACGCAATCTCCGTCGGAGGTTGCCGATGCGATCCTCGCAGCCGCTGCGAAGATCGTTCCAAAACAACCACCGGGATGACGATGGAGCCCTATCACCGAACGCCGGGCAGGGGCGCGCGATCTTGAATCGGACCCCATGTCATCGTTGGCGCGGGAGTCGCGGCGGGTCGACGGCTCTAACGACGAGCGAGGCTCCAATGGATGCCACCGTCAGAAGTCCGGTAGACCTCGCCTGAGTAGAGGATGGCCCAGCCCGTCAACGGGTTAGAGAAGGTCAGCTGCTGGAGGTTTCCCCCTGGGAGGTCCGACTCGGTCCAGCTCTTGCCACCGTCATGTGAGACATAGACCGGGCCCCGGACGAGGGTGACGACTAGTTCGTCGCGACCGACCGATGTGAAGGACGAGACGATGCCTGACGTGGGCAAACTTCCGGCGACGAACCCTTCCGAGGGGGTCGTTGCCACCAGACTCCACGCCGCCCCTGAGTCCCTCGATCGGTACAGCTCCTTCATTTGGCTGTCCGTTGCGGATGCACTCAAACAGAGCGCCCAGAGCTCGTCATGTGTGTCGGCGCTCAAGCGGAGGAGCTGTCCACACAGTGGAGGCATTGAATGGTGGTCCCACGAGGATCCTCCATCTTTGGTGGAATACAACAGCCCTGCATTTGCCGGTGCAGCCAGGTAGGCACGGTTGACCGAGGGCCGCAGCAGAGACAGATAGGGATAGGTGAGCACCGGTGCGGAGGTCACGAAGTCCCACGAGCCCCCTTGGACTGGCGCGGAATAAAGACGCGAACCGCAGGCGGGGTCACTGGGCGGACAAGGCCGAACCAGGGCCCACACGTTCCCGCCCACTATCGACAGGTTCGAAACTAGCCCTGCAAGGGAGTCCCGGGTCAAGGTGTCCCCCCCGTCGTGGGTGACGAACGTCTCATCCCCGTAGATCCACCCGTCCTTGCCGTTGGTTGTGAAATCGATGAAGGGATAGGAGGCTCGACTATCCGGGTACGTGACCCGCAGGTGCTGGCCGACGGCCTTCCAGGTTGCTCCGCCATCGTCGCTTCGGACGATGGCCAGCATGCACGATGTGTCCTTCCTCGCCGAGAGGACGCAGTCGCTGCGCAAGGCGATGCCTTGACGGGCATTCGCAAAGTACGGATCCACGATCGCGTTGTCCGTTGAGACGCCAGTCGTTTGGGAAGAGTCCGAGACGAGTCGGGAGAGCGACGAGATCCTGAGGTACTGACCGGACTGTGATCCTCCGCGTTGGCCACCCACCGAAGTCCAAGCCACGATTGCGGAGCCCAGAACCGCGAGGGCGAGCGCGGTTGCCCCTACCTCGAACTTGTGAATTCGTGCCCTCCTTCGGCCGCGTGACTTTACGGTCGCTAGCACTCCAGCGTCGTCCGGCGTGTAACTCTCGGCAGCTCGTTTGAGGAGCTCGGTCATCTGGTCATCGCTCATCATCGACCTCCCGTGTCTCGAGTAGGGATCGAAGGTTTTCCAATCCCGCGTGCACCGTTGCTTTAACGGTGCCCTCGCTGCACCGCATTGCCTTCGCGATGTCGCGGTTGGTCAGATCGCCGTAGAAGCGAAGCACAGTCGCGATGCGCTGGCGAGGCGGCAGCCGGTCAAGCGCAGCAGCCACGGTGAGCCAGACATCAAGTTCTGCCGACCCGTCCTCAAGTGTCGCTTCTTGCACGAGAGTCGGCGGTAAAACCCGGTTCTTCCGACGGTTGTGCCGGGTCGCCTGGCGGAACGCGACGACGTAAACCCAAGTTGCGGGCCGATTGAGTCGGGACACCGCCCGCCACTTCTGGAAGGCTTTTGCAAAGGCTTCTTGGGCGGCATCTTCGACGCCTTGATCGTGGCTGCCAAGCGACAGCCATAAGGCGCGACACACCCTCGGGTAGTGCTCGGCAAAGAACAGGTCGAACTCGTCATCCGCCCTCGCCATTGTCATCAATCATGCGCCGCGGATGGCCAGCCCCATACCCCTATAGAGTCTCAGCCTTTGCGAAACGTTTAGTCGACTGGGAAAGTTCCAAGGCGAGCCAGAATCCACCGAGTGAGTCCCCTGTCCCAGATCGCCGGGACGGTGCGGCAGTTAGGCACCATGGGGCGATGCCCGGCCTCCCCAATTCGTGCACGTTCGGGGACACCGCCGGCCTTCATCGTGTGCGCCCCGAGACGCCGATCTGTTGGCGGCGGCTTCGGCGGACCCTTTCGTCGGGGCGCAGCCAAAGGAATGATCTGTTTCGCGGCAGTAGCTTCGCCAATGTGATCGTCGACCTGGAGACTCTGTTTACGAAGCTGGTCGGGTGCCGAGCCCCGATTCAGCTCGCGGTCATGGGGGGTGGCACCGGCACGCCGGAGCTCGCGGCCGCGGTGAGCGAGGCCGGCGGGCTGGGGATGCTCTCATCGACCTTTCCCCTGCC
Organism: uncultured Acidimicrobiaceae bacterium; assembly: GCA_963744225.1. Taxonomy (GTDB): domain Bacteria; phylum Actinomycetota; class Acidimicrobiia; order Acidimicrobiales; family RAAP-2; genus Bog-473. Next base: position 767,291 of record CAVUSV010000004.1, on the reverse strand, counting down.
CGTTGGTGACCAGTTGGACTGGGTCCAAGCCCGCACCGATCGCCCCGTCGGCGTGGGCTTCTTTGCCTTCGACCTCATGTCGCGGATCGAGGAGCTCGAGCTCGCCGCCCGCCGCTCCCGCGTCGTGGATGTGTTCTGGGGTGATCCTGACGCGGCGGTGGTGGCGCGCATCCATTCCGGCGGCGCGCTGGCCTTTTGGCAGATTGGCTCGCTCGACGAGGCCTTGGCCGCCGCCGCCGCCGGCTGCGACGCAGTGATCGCCCAGGGAGTGGAGGCCGGCGGCCATGTGCGCGGCACGACACCGTTGCTCGCGTTGCTCCACCAGGTCATTCCAGCAGTCGAGGTCCCAGTTGTCGCGGCCGGAGGCATCGCCACTGGCGCCGCGCTCGCCGAGGCCCTGAACGCTGGCGCGGCTGCAGCGCGAGTGGGCACCCGCTTCCTCGCCACCGTCGAGTCGGGAGCCCACCGTGAGTACGTGACTGCACTGCTCGATGCCACAGCCGACGACACCGTCTGCACGACCGTGTTCGACCAAGGCTGGCCCGACGCCCCGCATCGCGTGCTGCGCGTCGCCGTGGACCGCGCTGGTGCGTGCGCGGACCACGTCATCGGGCGGGCCACCTATGCAAACCGAACCTGGGAGGTCGTGCGGAGGTCCTCGCAGCCCCCGACGGTGTTCATCAGTGGCGAGGTCTCCGCCATGGCGATGTACGCCGGCAGCGGCGTGGGCGACATTACCGACGCGCCGACCGCAGCGATTGTCCTCGAGCGAATGACCGCCGAGGCGCTGCCATTGCTGTCCGCACAACCGCGCTGAGCGCACTGTCATCGTCGCCACACGCGAGCGGTGTTCTCGGTCCAGTGCCGGCGTGCGCTCGATATTGGGCGATCTGCTCGCAGTGCGGCCACCGACGGGTATCCCAGAACGTGCGGCAAGACAGGACCTGCGGGTGGCACCAAACGCCGGTTATACGGGTGATCCGCCTCGGGGAAGGTGTCCCAATCCGCCGGATCCAGGCGACGCTGCGGCACGAATAGCACCCTCAGAGCAATGGGCCGCGATGTCCCGTCGCAACACGAGGTCTTGGCTTCTTGACATGGCTCCACGTCGGGTTCACGATTCGAAATTGCCAGTTAGATCGGGCGACCCGTTCGGTCTAAAGGAGGTACCAGTGACCGCCAGTCAAAGCCTAATTACGCTGCTCGGATCGGTGGCCTTCGGGCTCATTGTTATCGCTGTGGTCGTACGCGTTTGGCCTCACCGCTCGTAGGTTTCAGTGCGACGAAACCACGCCTCCTAGCTGCAAGCCAAGAGGTCGCTGCCGATGAGTTCGCGGACCCTCCAAGTCAGATCGGGTATCGCAGAATCGCCGGGTCAGGCCAATACCAGACCTAGTCCGCCCTCAGATTAGACAGGGAAGGCTTTCGTTTCTCCGTACCAGGAGATGGGATCACGCTTGACCGCCTCCCACCGTCGCTTTCCGGACGCGGCCAACAGGGCCTGCAGTGACGCGTCTCTGCTCGCACGCTGCCACAGGGCTTGTCGGCTCTGGCCGAGGGACTCGGCAATCTGCTCCCACGACAGCCCAGCCGAGCGCGCAAACGAGATTGCTTCCTTCTGGGCCGCATCAAAGTAACGACTAAATGCAGCCGCTACTTGAAGGACTTCCAGCGGGTCGGGGTCTGCACTTGTCCTAATGCGCTCCCATGCTTCCCAGAACGACTCCGAGGGTTTCACCGTCACAACACTGAACGAATCGCAACCGTCTGTCAACACTCGTTTACAACCATGAGACGCTCACTCGGCCAACTTCTTCCCGTTCGCACACACACCTGCCCCAGTACGCCGGGACTAGGTCACATGCCCGGTGGCCCACGCTCCTATTTCGGCCACCAGGACGATCAGTCCAATCAGTATGAAACCAAAAGTGGGGATTCGGACCCACCGACGGGCGAGACGCTCGTTGGCCCAGTGTTTCCGCTGCCTGTCGGTCCAAACGAAGGTCCGCTGCCAACCATGCAGATACGACTGCGAAAGCCTGTGGGCATAACGGGTCGAGATGCCTTTGTAATCCGTGACAAACGCCACACCGACGGCCACTGCCAGCAGCCCGAGAGCCATCAAAAGCACGAACTGGGGAACAGGCTGGTTAGAGAAGGTCATTGTGCTGTCGATATCGGCGTTCAACTCGCTGACATAAAGCCCCCTGCCCGTATCGCCGGAAAGGCAATACTGGGATGCCACTATTTCGGCAGCAGTTTGTCCACCTCGACTTTGAGATCTTTCAGGGCACACTCGGCGAGGCATGCAGCAGTATGGGCAGCCTCCTTCTGAGCTGTTCTGATCTCCGGAGTGTTCCCGACATGGTTGTCGAGCTCAACAAGACGAGCCCAGGCATCCGACTTGTTCAGATACCCAATCATGACGAGTGCTTGGCCGAGAAAGTCCCGGTCTTGTCCCCATTCATGAGCATCGTTGAGCGCAGCATGCTTGATTCTGACGAGGAGTTGCGAAATCCGTTGCAGCTGCTCCAAGAGCCGATCCTGCTCGGCTTTACGCGCGATCAAAACTGCGTATGCGAGGCTGACAACTGCGGCAATCGCCGCGATGGCAGCCGCGACAGTACTGATGGCGATCGGCCAATCTGTTGCTGGAGAGAGGGTTCTGAACAGCGAAGACATCCGTATACATACTGTCACTCTCGTCGCCCGTAGTCTCGTGGTTGTCACCCATGCCATGTCCCTGATCGCCGGACACGTGGGATATCGCACCGTCATAGTCTGATCTCCGTGGAGTTCTTCGAGCCCGTGGATGTACGGACACCAAGGTTCAACCGAAAGCGAGACCCGCTCCCGTGGGAGGAGGGCTTCGGTCAGACGGTCTTCAGTGACGTCAACTTGGGCCACGGACCAGATGGAATGCTCATGATGAGGAATCTCATCGTGTTCCCGCGAATGATGACCATCGCCGTGATGGCGCTACTTCGAAATCCCCTGGTGGATGGTCCTGGAACACTCGGAAATAACTGCCCCACATTTAGCTCGTACAGAGAGCAATCAGTAGGAACCGGGATCGTCTTGCTTGGGCTCCGCTTCAGCGATGGAACTGAACTTCGCAATCTCGATAAGCCCGGCAGCGCCGGACACCTTGAGAATCTCGGTGGAGGGGGCGGGGGTTTCACCGGTGAGTACCAGTTCGTGGCGCCCCTGCCTCCCCCAGGCGACGTAGAGGTCTGGACGGCTTGGCCTGCCGCCCAGATATTAGAGACACGAACAGTTTTGGACGGAGGGGAGATAGCTCAGACGGCCTCTACGCTTCACCCACCCTGGCAGTAGAGGCACGATTGGCCTGCCCCAGTACGCCGGGTCAGTGAGACACTTCGGCACAACGGGGTCAGTCGGATGACGGATCTGGCGAGCCAGTTCCAGGCCTTCCACCGCTCACGACGGCTCCCGTTCGCACAAGGTCCCCGAGCGTGAATCTCTTTTCCTGGCGGACCGAAACCTCGGACAGAACTTTACGGATACCGACCACGGTGATTACACCGAGGATTGCGAAACCCACCAGCCAGACCCACAGTGCGATGCCAGGGCCGCTGGTGAGCCATACAAGCGCCGTCAGAAGAATCGTCCCATATCCCAACCCGGCAGCGACCATCCGGACAGCGATAGAGCGTCTTGGTTGCCTCACCGCCCAGCTCGGACCCGAACTGCGCATGGAAATCTTCGTACCTCATCAGCGCCCGGCCCCCATCGCCTCGCTCCTGGTATCGGCGACTACGCACGTCATCCGTAGGGTGAAAGGAGCATTTGTCAGGGTGGCTCCGAACGCCGGGAAGGGCCCCAGTCCGGTACCACGGTGACACCCCTGAGATCAGGGTTTGCGTCCGGCATCGCTTGCGGAGCCGGACGCATCGGCCAAGGCTATTGGTGTGGACGATGCGGAGACGTCGCTCGATTCTGAGGTTCTCGCGAGGGAGCATCTTGACGTCTACACGACCAAGAAAGGCCAGTGGAATCCCGATCATGGAGACATCGAGATCCCCGCCGGTTGGGAGTTCTTGCCCTCTGGCGATGCCTTCTTGACCCGGACTGTCAAGGCAACGGGTCCTTATTGGGTGTCGTGGCAACCGCGCAGCCAACACCGCCAGCATCGTCGCCTCCTCGGACTTTGGGCGCCGAGCCAGGTCATCGCTGGAGCTCAGGTACGCGCCGAGGAGACGGCCGCTCGCCGGGCGGCCAAGCGTGCCCTCGGAGCTCAGTCCCGCCAGCGTCAAGATGATCGCTACCGCCGCGAGTTGGAAGACGCGATCGTGCGTTTCCTCGCCTTCGCTCCGATACACCACGAACTCCAACAGCGGATCGCCGAGGAGACCGCAACCCATGCAGCCGTCGTGGGCAGCGGCCGAGTCGGTCGGACCCGCAAGCTCACCGTCGACGAGCGGGCTGCTCTCAGTGTCCGCGCTTACATCAGGCACCGCTTCACGAGCTACCACGACGATCTCGATGCACTCTCGCCGGAGCACTGGGACGAGGAGTACTTGTACCGAGAGATCAAAGGGGCGGCGAACGAAGCGGTCGACCGCTTCCTCCTCGAGCATCGCCGCAGCTGAGGCGTCCCCGTGGGACCGGACTGCGCCCCTTCCCGGCGCGCTGGATAACGCAACAGCCTCGGCGAACGCTTGAGATGGTGTCATCCAGCCGAGTGTCTGTCGAGGGCGCCGGTTGAGTGAACGTGCAATGGCGTTGAGCTGCTGCTGTCAGTACAAGGACAGGTCAACGTTATTTGGCAGGTATTGGCGCAGCAGGCCGTTGGTGTTCTCGTCGGTGCGCGCTGACAAGGGCTCTTAGGGTCGCAGAGTCGACGGCACGCGTGTCGACGCTAAAGCGCACGTGCTCGGCCATTTCCTTGCCCTTATCCCAGGTTAGCGAACGCCGGAGGTTCTCCGGCAGGGTCAGGATTCTCTTGGCTAAGGCGATGCGCACGGCCTCGGCCCCGTATCCGTTGGGGAGCTTGCAGAGCATGACGTAGCGGCTGTGGCGCTTGACCAAGGTGGCGATGGCGGTCATCTTCTTGCCGAAGATGAGGTCTCCCTCCCAGTGGCCGGGCACAGCCCGATCGGCCACCTCGGCCGGGCGTTCGGAGATCATCACCATGTCTTTGATCTTCCACGCCCCGACATGACTGGCCTTGGTGTAGGCCTTGGTCCGTTGCATGGCCAGGCCGTGCGGCGACAATCATGGAGTTCTTTGCGCAGGGCGCCCTTTCCTTGGACGAAGAGCGACTCGTAGATGGTCTCGTGGACACCTGCATCTCCGGCTCGTGGGGATGGGCATCAGCCAACCACGCAGCGATCTGCTCGGGTGACCAGTTGTCCTTGAGCTTGGCTTCGACGGCCCGGCGCAGGCGAGGGCAGGGGCCATCTTGGCGCGCTGTGGTCGCAGCGCTCGCTGGGCCGCTGCCCGATTGGCGGGCAGGGCCCGATAGCGCCGCCGGCCGCCGTTAGCGTTCAGCTCTCGGCCACCGTCGAGGGCGCTCGGCCCGCTCTGCGGCGATCGCTCGTATCGACCCTCCCGCCGCCAGGCCGCGCGAAATCTCTTCGTGCTCGGCGAACGTCAGCCGCAGCTCGACGATGTATATCGGCGTTGGGCGCCTGCCGCCGGTATTGGCGATGAACCGTCGGAGCATGCGTTCTGTCTGCCCAGATGCCGGCGATGCGCTTGACCGGCACCCCGGCTTCGCCCTCTCCCTGATCGTTCTCCTGTCCTCGGCTCAGTACCGTGCCATTCGTGGACCTCCTGATCGACGACATCACTGTTCGCCGATCAGGCCGGTGTTGCAATCATCCCTTGCGAACTGGGGCAGTCGACCCGGCAGCAGAGCGTTTGTGTCGGGTATCGAACACTCGCCTACAGCTTCGTACCTTGACGTGGCTCGTCCGGTGGGAGCTGGTTCAGGTAGGGGTTCTCTTCTAAGGAGGGGTACGCCCCCGGCAGCGGTTTCGTTAGATCGGAAGTCTCCACAGCGCCAATTTCGGCTAGAACGCCCCGCCGTCCCCTGTACCAAGTCCGATCGTTCGAGTCTGCAAAGAGAATCTCCGGGGATTTGTCCCCTACCGGTTGAGCACGGCCAACCATGATCCTCACTCGACGCCGCTCACCGGGACCCATCATTCCCACGTATCGAATGAAGGTGCCCTGAGTGCCGGTCGGCAATCGCGCAGTTACCGCGTAGATCGGATCGCCGCTGGCGTTCTGCGCGATATATGAGACGACAAGGTTCGAACCGTTGTCCTCTACGCTATCCGCCCAGATTGTGACTTGGCGAGCCTGAGCAGAAAGTGCCTCAAGGCGCTCCTTTTGCCAGTCGTCTCGTTGCTCCTTCAGCAGATACAGCGAGATAAGGAGCGCTCCAACAGTACCGATTGCTGCAAACCATTCCGGAAGGGTTCCTAACTGGACTTGAGCAGGTCCCGTGTGTGGCAAGTGGATCGTCCACCTCTGGGTCAACGTCGTCACAGGACCTGGGTGGATCATCGAGCGTTGGCTGTCATGACCACCACTCCCGAATCTCGTCCGGGGACCTTTGACGGGCCTGGTGCTCCTCATCGAAGTAGTACTCAGCAGGAACACTCACTCGGCCCAACCAAGTCCCGTCGGGGGAGATGAACACAACTACGGCATCATTCGATTCGGTCCTGAAGCAAGCCGCCCAGATGTCGCCGGCATTGGTGCCCATGCCCGGATAGGCGGTGATGGGAACAGTTGAGATGTACCTCAGCTCTTCTAGATCGACCTCGGCGATCGGATCGCAGTCCTGGGTCGCTGCGATGGCAATCGCTCCGAGGGTATTCGGATCCTCAACCACGGCATGATTGTGAACCTTCTTCCGCACCGACTCAATCAGCTTACGCAGAGCTGATCCGAGCACTATCAACGTGGCCCCGTCAGTTGCCATTCGTTCTATTTCAAGTACGACCGCGAAGGCAGGACCTGAGGCGCCTTTGCCTTGACTACTGCTCCGAGCGAACAGGGCTGACTGGTCACGGACTTCCGCCACGAGTGACCTTGTCTCTACCTCGGAAAGTCCCGTCGCCTCCTCAAGGTCAATATGTGTCCCAATTGGGACGTCCGCGTATTCGGCGCTAGGCCACCGAATCTCAATCTCAACCACAGAGACAACGTATCGTGGGCGACACGAAAGCCCGGTATCACATTCGGTTCGCTTGTAGCTCCGAAGGAATCGTTCCAATCCTTGGGTGACCGCTGCGTCAACTGACGGATGCAGGTGAACGTAGACGTCCATCGTCGTGCGGAGGCTTGCGTGTGTGGTCTGTCAGGTGCGCACGGTCCCGGCGATCGGGGCTATCTAAGACGGGGACGAGCTGGGGCTGCTACACAAGTCCGTGTGGAATGGGCGGATGCGGAGGACTCCATTCGGTCGACTGGTCGGTGGGAGCACTACGTGGAAATGCGAATGGGTGCGGGAGCGAACCTGAGCGTTACCGAAATCCAAGACCACGAAGGCCGGACCATCTATCGGGCCGAGGCTTCATGGGACAACTGGTCTCTATTCGAGCTGACCGCCGACTATGACACTGCGGACGCTGCGCTAACGGCACTTCCGGTGTTTGCCGTAGCTCTGAGAGAGCTGCTTGGCGAAAAGGGGGCCTCGATGGGACTGATCGCAAGGCCCTCCGAATCCCCTGAAGCCTCCGAGTAACGCCTCCTACCCGGCGAACTGGGGCAGTGGGGACTCGCTCTTATGACTCTGCTGGACGCTCCGTTTTGCGCCAGAGGACGTCAAGATCCGATCGGTCGTTTGTTGGCTCTGACCCATCCTGAGGTGCTGTCACATCATGAATCAGTCGATCAACGCCGAGGATGTCCTGTCCGATCCCGTCCGTGTTGATGCTCCAATCGAGGAACCATCTGATCAAGTGCCGTTCCTGGGGTTGACCAGTAGCGCGAACGTCCAGCCTCCAGGATTCCAAGATCTCCAACATTGAGTGCCGAGCGTCCTCCGTCCAACCATGAGTCACCATTTCCGGGCTGAGTGGCCGACGGAGGTTGCCGGTGAGGGTGTCGAGCCTCGTAACGACGACTTGTTCAACGGGGCTTTCGGAACTTTGTGCCATCGCTCATTGATTGTCCCACTGATCCGGCGATCGGGGGACAGGTAGGTCAGCCCCCTACTGGGACCCCGTGCACTCTCGCCCATTCCTCCGACCCGAGTTGGAACACCTCCGATTGGAGCCTCGGCAGATCCTTTTCGGCGGCGCGACGCGACCGGTATTGCTTCACGGTGTGTTCCTTCCCACCCACGATGGCCACGATTCGGGGACCCTCACCAGGCGTGCCCGGAGGGGCTGTTGAAGGCATCGTGGACCCGGAAACGAGGTCCCAGACCATCGACACTATTGTCCCCGTGTTCGTTCCCTGCACTTGAAGGACGATCTCAGGCACTCTCTCAGTATCGGCCAACGGCGCCACAACCGTTAGCGATTCCGTCACCCACTACCGCGTTCGGGGTCACCCCGAAACAAAAGAAGCTGGCACGCCGTAGCGCTCACACCACTGCACCACACTGAGCGTTTTGTAGTCATTCTCAATGGCGGCGGCGCTAACGCGACCTTCCTTCATGTTCTTCGCGGCTTCAAGGACCCGCTTCTCCCCGGATGTGTTCTGGACTACAACCGATGGACCCCTACCTGAGTAGTCCTCGAATTGGCTACTAGCGGACCCGCGTGTTCGTATGGCGTTCTGGAAATAGGTTCCCCAGTTGATCTTGGACTTTTCGACACCAAAATGAAGCGGTCCCGTTTCCTCCACCCAGGCATCATGTCCGGTCGATGCCGCCTTGGCAATCAAGAAAGTCATCCTTCGGGCTTGGTGGTTAGACCTGCATTTCCCCTGCCCCCATGGTGCCGTACGGGGATTCCCAATTGGGAGTGAGTCAGCCGTTCCGCTGACCCTGGGGCGAGTTTCGAAACGCCACGCTGAGAATCAACGAGCGTTCCGCCCTGTGGACTTAGCCCATGCTTCGACGTCTCGAAGCAGCCACAACACGCAAGTGCCCTTCTTGATAACCGGCTCGGGAAAGTCGGGATAGCGGCGCCTATACGTAGCGATGGCTTCTCTATGAGCCAAGCCCAGCACGCCGGCGACTTCGGCGGCATTGATTAGGTGCGATGGGTCCACCTTCACGAGGCAATCGTAGGTGACGACCTGGATACACACGTGGTAGTATCCAGATCGTAAACAACGTATGGAGCCCCGGCGGGTGCTTGAACACCCCCGGGGCCGTGGCCAGCACCTACGAGGAGGTACTGACGTGGCCAAGATTGCCGAGGCGCGCCCGCACCTAGCCGACGTGATCGAGATCCGCCCCGGGGCGGCGAGTTCGTGCCATGCCGTCCAGGCGCCAACGGATCCAGTCAGGTTGGCGCCCAGTGATTTCGCGTTCTTGTGGGACGAGTGTCCTCGCTGCTTCTACCTGAAAGTGGTGCGCAAAGAGCGGCGTCCGCGCATGCCCTTTCCCAAGGTCTTCGGCACCATCGACCGGGCCATGAAGTCCTGCTACGTGGGTCAGAAAAGCGAAGCTCTGGCTGCCGGACTCCCTGCGGGGTTGATCTGCCAGGCGGATCGGTGGGTCAGGTCCGCCGGCCTGACCATTCCCAACAGCACGGTGGTGAGTGAGATCCGCGGCAGTGTCGACGCTCTTATCGAATGCGATGACGGAAGCGTCGCGGTGGTCGACTTCAAGACAGCTGAGCCTCATGCCGACCATGTGGCCACCTACGGCCGCCAGCTCCACGCCTACGCCTTGGCCCTCGAACAGCCGGCGTCGGGTCCGCCGATCCAGGTGAGCGCTCTCGGGCTCTTGTGCTTCCTTCCGAACGCATTCACGAATACGCCGGCGGCGGCACTCACCGGGGAGATCAGGTGGGTCGAGATCGAGCGCGATGAGCCGGCGTTCTATCGGTTCTTGATCGAGGTGGCATCAGTGATCGATCAGTCCGGGCCCCACCCGCTTCTCCGACATGTGGATGGTGCCGATGGAGGGTCGAGAACCGTGCGGCGTCTTAGGGACGAGGGTCCTGGTGACGTGCCCGGCGGGCGGCTCTCGGCCCATCAGATCTGGAGTGACGTTCGTCCTGTTCCAGGCACAATTCGAGTCAAAGAGGGAAGTAGTCCACCAACCGGAGACCAACCCGCGCTAATAACTGAGAGCTTCTAGTGACCCGCCGTCCGGATGCGAGGTTCCCCCGAATCATGGGGGAGCACCGGACCAAAGCACAGTGTCCACGCAGGGAAAGCGACAGGCGCCGCAAGGCGCAGCAAGAGTCGTTTGAACTGAGGTACACGTGCGACGAGGAACAGGACCGGCGAGACAGGGAGGCCAGGGGCCACGTCGTGGTCGATCTGGGTGTTCCGGTCGCTGGCGCGGAGTCGGGGACCGCGGGTCCTCGTTCTCTTGAGAGCTTCCTCGAGCACCGGCGGGCCGCAGAGTGGTACGCCGGCCAACCGCTCGGTGTCGGGGAGTCGGTGAGCGGGGTCATCAACCGGTTCTCACCGAGATCGGTGCCTCCAGGTCAGTGGGCCCAAATCGAAGAACTGGTCCGCGCCTCGGTTCGCCGTGCGGCCCCCGTGAGCGCATACTCGGCGGAAGGCCTCATGAACGTGGTCACCCAGCTGGTCGTGTGGGTGCAAACCATCGGCCAGCCGCTGAGCGCCGAGGTGGTCTTCCATCCCGATACGGTCGACCGGTTCGCCAAGGAGGCCTGCGCCCACCTGGCCGCCGGGACCCAGAACAACTACCGCAGCCAGCTCCGTGGGGTCGGTGCCGCTGTGCTCGGCCCCGACGTCTATCCGCCGGCTCCGCTCCAACTCCCCAAAGCAGACCCGGTCGCCCCTTACTCGGCTGCCGAGGTGGCCGGGTTCCGGTCCTGGGCGCGGGGACTACCCACCGATCGCTACCGGGACAACGTGGCCGTCATCTTGGCTTTTGCGCTGGGTGCGGGCCTATCCAGCCAGGAGATCAACCGACTGGTCGGCACCGACGTCACGGTGGACGACGACGGTGTCACCGTCCATGTGATCGGCGAGCGCACCCGGGATGTCCCGGTCCTCGCCTCCTACGAGGACGAGGTCGAGAAGCTAGCCCGACGCGGAGCAGAGGGACCAGTCTTCTTGCCTGGGCGCACGTCCATCGACCGCAAGCAGGTGCCCAACTTCCTCTTCCGGTGCCCGAAGGGGCCGATGGGGCGACCGAACGTCGACCGCCTGCGCAACACGTGGATCGTCGGGCACCTGTCGGCCGGGACCCACCTGTCGGCCCTGGCTCAAGCCGCGGGTGTGCGTCCGGACCAGGTCGTCCGCTACGAGCGCTTCGCCGTCGCTCCTGCGCCCGAGATCGCGCGTCGCCAGCTGCGGGGGGCCTGATGGCCGTTACCTTCGATTCGTCGGCGCCCGATCCGGAGGGAACGCCCGGAGACGATGACGACCTGCCGGAGGGTGACGGGCCCTTCGAGCTGACCCTTTTGCCCTCGCATCGCAGCACCGTCGATGACGAGACGATCCGGCTGTCGATCCGCGTGGTTGACGAAAGCGGGATTGTGGGCCGTCTGGGGGCGTGGAAGGAGGCAGAACGCCGTGGCCCCGGTGGACGTCCCGAGACATTTTCCACCCGAGCGCTGTTGGTAGGCCTCGCGGCGTGCGTGTTGACCGATCAGCCGATGCACCTCACCCGAGTGACCGAGATCCTCTTCGCTCAGCTCAGCCCAGCGTGGCGTCGGCAATTGGGACTGCCTGAGCCGCCCGCAGCCGATGACCCCCAGGCGTGGGACGCCCTCTATCGCAACGTGCGAACCCGCTTCCACGGGATGCTTGCTCTGGTCGACCCGTCGGCCACCCCGAAGAACCGACGCCTCGATGACGACACCTTCAACCGGCTGACGGCGGAACGCCGGACCAAGCTGACCGAAGACGAGTGGGCCGAGCGCCACGACCGCCTGGAATGGGTGATCAACGCACTGATCGAGGCCAGCATCGGGCTGTTGCCGCGCGAGGTGCGCCGAGCGTTCCGAGGGTCAGTGGGGGTCGACGGCACCTTGGTCCGGGGGCACTCGCGTCCTTACATCCGCAAGCGAGGCACGAAGCCGAAGAAGGGGCGTAGGCCCGAGATCGAGCTGCACTCCGTTGACCCCGATGCTGGCTTCTACGTCCGTCAGGCCGACGAGCGCGACGCCGGAGTCGATGCGACCACGGGGCGGGACAAGATCGCCTGGGGTTATGAGGCCACCTTCGCCGTGTCCGGTGCAGCCACGCCGGACGAAGACGGCCCGTTCCCCAACGTCATTGTTGGCATGACCGTGCTCGACCGGCCGGGGCGCTCTGTCGGGCGTCACGGCGCCCAAGTCCTCGCCGGGTTGGCTGCCCGCGGCCATCCCGCAGGCTTCCTCGCCGCCGACAGGGCGTTCTCGAGCGCCAGGGCCGAGGAGTTCCAACTCCCGGCCCTCGCTCTTGGCTACCGACCCGTCTACGACTACAAGATCGACCAGTTGGGCGTCCAGGACGAGGCGGACGGGTTCCTCCAGATCGAGGGCGACTGGTACTGCCCGTCCATCCCCGAGTCGCTGCGAGAGGCCACCCGGGACTACCGCAACCAGGTCATCGACGAAGACACCTATCACCAGCGCCTCACTGAGCGATGGAAGTATGCGGCCCGGGCGAAGGGCAAGCCCGACGCCGAGGGCCACGTGCGGCTGCAGTGCCCGGCCGCCGGCTCCTGGCCGATGGCCCGATGCCCTCTGAAGCCGGCATCGATGACCCGGGACACCCTCGGTCGCCTGCACATCCCCGTTGCAGCCGACCTTGCTGCTGCGCCGCCCAAGTCCTGCACCCAGCAGAGCGTGACCGTGCCGCCCACCGCCGGTGCCAAGTTCCACCAAGAGCTGGTGTTCGAGAGCCCAGAGTGGAAGTTCGCCTACAACGCGCTGCGCAACACCAACGAAGGCATGAACGGGTACGTCAAGGACCCGGCCCACGAGGCACTCGACGACCCCGGACGACGACGCATCCACGGGGTGGCGGCCCAGAGTCTTTCCGTCGCCCTGCTCGTTGTAGCGGCCAACGTCCGGAAGATCCGACTGTTCCTGGCGGCAAGAACGGTGGAAGGCTCGAGCAGGTCTCGTCGACCTCGTCGGCGGAAGACCACGCCCATCACGCATTGGCGCCCGCCGGCAGCCACTGCAACCGGCTCTTCGGACCCGGACCCTCCGCTGATCGCCTGACCCGGCGTCGCCGCCCCATCTCGTTGGCACCCCCGGGCTTCGTCGCGCCGCGTCGAGCGGCAGTGAGTAGCGAATAGCGAGGTTGGCGTCCCTCCATGGCCTCGGGAGGCAGCCTCCATCCTCAACTCCGCCAAGAATCCAGAGCCGGAGTGAAGCATGACTTGAGTTTTGTCGACTGGACGTGCCGAATTTTGTCGACACCCCTCGGTGGGCGAGGGGGTGTGTGGATTCAGGACATGGGAGACATCCCAGGTCGGGGATGTGTCAAGACATAGGAGACACCTACGTGGAGCTCTCTGATGGACTTGGGCCCGTTTCTGATCGAGACGCACCTGCGGACTGGTCGGCCGATCGCCGAGCTGGCCCGAACCCACGGCGTGCACCGCAGCTGGCTCTACAAGCTGTTGCGCCGCTACCGCCTCGAGGGCCCTTCTGGGCTCGATGGACGCTCTCGACGGCCGCATCACAGCCCCTCACGCCGACGGGACCACTACGAGGACGAGATCGTCACCTTGAGAAAGGAGCTCTTGGATCTCGGGGTCGACGCCGGGGCCGAGACGATCCGCTATCACCTCCAAAAGCACCACGCGGAGGCCGTCCCTTCCGTGTCGAGCATCTGGCGGGTGCTCAAGGCCCGGGGCTTCGTCACCCCTCAGCCTCAGAAGCGGCCGCAGAGCTCGCTGCGGCGCTTCAGCGCCGACCTCCCGAACGAGACCTGGCAGGCCGACGTGACCCATGTCGCCGTCGCCGACGGCGTGGTCTTCGAGGTGCTCAACATCATCGACGACCATTCGAGGCTCTGTGTGGCCTCGCGTGCGTTCGTCACCACCCGGTCGTCCGACGTGGTGCGCACGTTCTACAAATCGGCCGAAACACTGGGCTTTCCCCAGTCCTTCCTCACTGACAACGGCCTCATTTTCACCACACACGCAAGGCACGGCTTCGCCGGCGCGTTCGAGATGGAGCTCGCCGGCTTGGGCATCCATTCGAAGCACTCTCGCCCCTACCATCCCCAGACCTGCGGAAAGGTGGAGCGGTTTCACCAGACACTCAAGAAGTTCATCAACGAGCAGGACGCGATCGAGACGAAGCGCCAACTCCAGGCCCAGCTCGATCGCTTCGTCGCCTACTACAACGAGGTCCGACCGCATCGCGCCATCGGCCGCAAGACCCCAGCCGAGGTGTACGCGGCGAGGGAGAAGGCCAAACCCTCCTCAGCACCGATCGATGTGAGCGGTGGGCGCAAGCTGCGCCACGACAAGCTCGACGGCAAGGGGACGGTGACGCTGCGGGTCAACGGCCAGATGCACCACATACCCTGCGGCCGCCAATTCGCTGGATTGCGTGTCCGGCTCCTAATCGAGGATCTCGACATCTCGGTCATCGGTGTCGACGGCCAGCCCGTGCGGCACCTCACCTTGGACCCGACAAGGAATTACCAACCCCTTGGGCGGCTCTGACTCAAAGTGTCTACGATGTCTCGCGACATCTGTCTCCGATGTCTCGCGACATCACACAGGTGGGCGAGGGGGGACTTGAACCCCCACATCCTTTCGGACACAGGAACCTGAATCCTGCGCGTCTGCCAATTCCGCCACTCGCCCGGGTGACCGGACAACAGTAGTCGCTGGGCAAACGCCCAGATTCGGTGCCCACATCGATCTGGGGCAGAGGTGACCAGGTCAGCCGCCTGCTGAATCCCTGTCGGGCGCACCGGACCAGTAATCTCTGGGGAACCATGGGACTCCAGCAGTTTGAGGAGCGCCTCGAGCGTCTGGTGGAGGGCACGTTGGCCAAGCCGTTTCGAAGCAACCTCCAGCCGGTCGAAATCGGCCGGAGGCTGACGCGCGAGATGGATCTGCACCGACGAGTAGGGGTGCGCGGCCTGATCGCACCCAATGCCTTCGCCGTCACGCTCGCGCCCGCCGACGTCAGCCGCTTCTCGAACTTCATCGACGCGCTGTCCCGCGAGCTGTCCGATGCCGCCCGCGAGCACGCCCGGATAGAGGGCTATTCATTCGTGGGACCAGTCGAGGTGGAGATCTTCGAGGGGTCCAACCTCAAACCCGGGCGGTTCACTGTCACGGCCGAGGTGCACGAGAGCGAGGACGGCGGCTTCCTGGCCGAACTTGTCCTGCCCGACGGCAGGCGCGTGACCGTCGGTTCGGAGGCCGTGGTCATCGGCCGGCTTCCCGAATGCGATGTCGTCCTGGCGGACTCCAATGTCAGCCGGCGCCATGCCGAGTTGCGGCGGAAGGGTGACGGCGTGTTCGTCACCGATCTCGGCTCCACCAACGGCACCAGGGTTAACGGCACCCCGGTGCGGGAACATCTCCTCGCCAGCGGCGACGAGGTCAGCGTGGGGTCGACGAAGCTCATCTTTGAAATGTCGTGACGACACGGGATCCGGTGGCGGTCCTGCTCGCTACGCAGAATCTGAACGCGGTCCTTCGCATCATGCAATGGGGGGTCATCGCACTGATCTTCCTCTTCTTCTTGCGGGTAATCCGCGCCGTGTGGGTCGAGATGAGCCCGGCGACCATCCGGAAGTCCCGTTCGGTCCGGCGCCAGGAGCGTCGTCAAGAGCGAGTGGCCGCCCGCCCGCCCGACAAACCCCGCGAGAGTCGCCGCCGCCAGCTCCACCTCAAGGTGGTCCAGCCGGCCGCGCAAGCCGGGCGCACCTACGATCTCGATGACGAGCTGACCATCGGGCGCTCCCCGGGTTGCGGCGTCGCGATGCCCGACGACATCTACACCTCGACGCTGCATGCCCGTCTCTTTCGCCGCAACGACCAGCTGTGGGTCGAAGACCTCGGATCGACCAACGGGACGTTCGTCAAATTCTGAGCAGATCAAGCAGGCAGCGCGCCTCGGGAAGGGGGACCTGCTCCAGGTCGGCTCGACCGTCTTCGAGGTCTCTCGGTGACCGTGCTGCGGTCCGGCTCGGCTACCGACGTCGGTCGAGTCCGCACGGTCAACCAGGATCTGCCCCTCGAACGCCCCAATCTCTATGCGGTGGCCGACGGCATGGGCGGCCACGTCGGAGGGGAAGTAGCGGCACGCGTCGCCGTCGAAACGCTCGAGCAGGCCTTTGAACGCGCGCCGACCTTGGCTGGGTTGCGCGAGGCCTTCACGGAAGCCAATACGGCGGTCTGGCACGAGAGTCAGGCCAACACCGAGCTCCGCGGCATGGGGACCACCCTCACCGCCATGGCGCTGGTGGGTGAAGCCGGCGGCCGTGATGTTCTGGCCCTGGCCAACGTCGGCGACTCCCGCGCCTACGTTTTTTCCAACGGGGAGATGGTGCAGGTCACTGACGACCACAGCCTGGCCGAGGAGCGGATGCGCCACGGCGAGATGACCGAGGAGGAGGCAGCCGTCCATCCGCAGCGCCATATTCTCACCCGAGCGCTTGGGGTGACCTCCGACGTCGAGGCGGACATGTGGGAGCTCGAACTGCGTGCCGGTGACCGGGTTCTCCTGTGCTCCGACGGCCTGACCAACGAGGTGGAGCCGGACGAGATGGCGGCGGTCCTGCGCACCGTCCCGGATCCTCAGGAGGCGGCACAGAGGCTTGTTGACATTGCCAACGAGCACGGAGGGGCCGACAACATCACCGCCGTCATCGTCGATGTGCAGGTGGGGGACGGGGATGAGGGCGACGCGGCCACGTCCAAGGTCACCCCCCTGGGACTTCGGGCCGCCGCGGTGACCGTACCCGCCGGGGCAGCGACGACTGCCGTTCCGGCCGTGGCTGAAGAGGCATCCAGAGTCCGATCCGGTGCGCGCCAGGACGACACGTTGGCGCCGGGTGCCCGGCTCGGATTCGGTGACGAGACGATGACGCTCGCGGAGTCAGGACCGCGCAGCGACGAGTTCCTCTTAGGCACGGCGGCGTCGATCCCGGTCGCCCGCTCGACCGCGCGGGTTCCGCCCCCACCCGCGCCGGCGTCGCGGACGGTCGCCGAGAAGGAGAGTCGGGGCGCCCGCCGCCGGCGTCTCGGGATCCCACGCCGCGTCACGCCGCGGGTGGTCGGGTTCATCATCCTCCTTGCCGCGGTGCCGGTCGCGGCCTACTTCGTGCTCCGGTGGTACGCCTACGACAACTGGATTGTCACGGTGCAGGGCAATCAGGTCGTGGTGAAGCAGGGCCAGCCGGGTGGTGTGCTCTGGTTCCACCCCAAGGTGGTGTACCGGACCCCCTACACCATGGGCCAGATCATCCCGGCGGCGGTGGCCCCGGTCAGGGCGGGCATCTCGGAACCCTCGCTGCGCGCCGCGAAGGGTTACGTCACCAGCGTCACCACCACGACGAACCCGACGAACCCGACATCACGACGACGACCACCGCGAAGCCCACGGTCGGCCAATCACGTCCCGGCGTAACGTCGACCACCGCATCCACGACGACGACGATCGCCCGATGACCCAGGCGTTGATACCCCGTCGCCGAAGGCGCCCAGCGTAGGCTCTGGGCTCCATGCAACCGGTTGAGCCGCGCATCTATTCAGGTCGATACGAGCTGACCCATCTGATCGCCCGCGGCGGTATGGCACAGGTGTATCGAGCCATGGACCGTCAGCTCGAAAGGCCTGTGGCGCTCAAGGTCTTGTTCCCCGAGCTTTCGATCGACCGCACTTTCGTCGAGCGGTTCCGGCGAGAGGCCCAGGCCGCCGCCAATCTCTCCCATCCCAATATCGTCCCCGTCTTCGATTGGGGTGAGGACGACGGCTCGTATTTCATCGTCATGGAGTACGTCGAAGGCCGTCCCCTTTCTGGCGTCCTGCGCGATCCACAGCCGCTGTCACCGGTTCAGATCGCCACGATCGGGGCCGGCGTGGCCGCCGCCCTCGCCTTCGCCCACCGTCACGGCGTGGTGCACCGCGATGTGAAGCCAGGCAACGTCTTGATCACTCCCGACGGGGACGTCAAGGTGACCGACTTCGGCATCGCCCGGGCGGTGAACACTGAAGAGAGCCTGACCCAGACTGGCGCGGTCATGGGCACGGCGGCCTATTTCTCCCCTGAGCAGGCGGAGGGGAAGGGGGTCGACTCCCGCAGCGACATTTACTCGCTCGGCGTCGTGCTGTACGAAATGGCCGTGGGGCGCCCGCCCTTTACTGGTGACTCGCCCGTGGCCGTGGCGTCAAAGCATGTGCGCGACACTCCTGTGCTGCCCCGGCAGGCCAACCCTATGGTGCCGGTCGCACTCCAGGCCGTGATCATGAAGGCGATGGCCAAGAATCCCGACGACCGCTACGCGTCCGCCGAGGAGCTCAGGGCCGACCTCCTCCGTTTCGCCGACGGTCGCCCTGTCGAGGCGGGCGATCCGGGCGCCACCACGACGATGGCTGCCGTCGGTGCCACCCAAGCCGTCCCTGTGGCGACCGGCCGGACGATGGCCATCCCTGTCGCTGCGGTGCCACCCCCGGAAGACGTCGAGCGCAAACGACGCACCCGGCGCCTCATCATCCTGCTGGTTCTGCTGCTCGTGGCGTTGGGGGTGCTCGCCTTCTTCCTGCTGCGCTCGCTCGGTGGCAACGTCACGGTTCCGGACGTCGTCGGCCAGCAGATAAGCGCGGCAACGCAGACGTTGCAGAACGACCACCTGGCCGTCGGCACCACCAGCTCGGTGATCAGTGGTACGGCCCCGAACGGCGTCGTCCTCTCCACGAACCCCAAGGCCGGCACGTCGGTCTCGAAGAATGCCGCCGTCAACCTTGTGGTGAGTGCCGGCCCGGCAGTCAACGTCCCCTCGGTGGTCGGCCACCCGTTCGCTGAGGCGACGCAGCTGCTCAGCGGCGCGGGGCTGAGTTACACGGTCAAGTACGTGCCCAGCAACAAGCCCGTGGGGACGGTGTTGGCCCAGGACCCCGCCGGCGGCGCCAAGGTCAAGTCCACCCAGAAGGTCCTGTTGACCGTGTCGGGCACGCAAACGTCGGTGTCGGTGCCGAGCGTGCTCGGGCAGTCACCGGCCCAGGCTGGCGTCAAGCTGAGCCAAGCCGGCCTGAACGTTGGCAACCAGAGCAACGGGTGCTCGGGCCAGTACCCCAATGGCCAGGTTCAGTCGCAGAACCCGGCTCCGGGTGCCACCGTCCAGCCGAACAACTCAGTGAACATCGTCGTCTCTAATTGTGTCCCGGTGCCCGGCGTCGTGGGCCAGACGTCTTCCGCGGCTCAGGCCGCCATTACCAACGCCGGCCTCGTCGCCAACTCGACCACCGACACCACGTGTGCGAACGGTGCAGCACCTGGCACGGTCGATTCGCAGAACCCGGGACCCGGCGCACAGGTGACCGGCGGAAGCGCGGTCAGCCTCTCGGTCTGTCAGCCCGCCGTGACTACGACCACGACGAGTCCGTCAACCACGACGAGCACAACAAGCAACAGCACCAGCACCAGCACGAGTCACCACCGCCGCTGACGCCCGGGACGACAGGACGAAGGCCAAAGCGTCAGGCCGACGCGTTTGCGCCCAGCTGTCCGAGGAAGTTGGCCAGGAGCGCCGGCCCCGAAACCGTCAGCACGGACTCGGGGTGGAATTGGACGCCCTCGACCGCCAGCGACCGGTGACGCAGGCCCATGACCGCCCCGTCGGTCGCGGTGGCGGTCACTTCTAGCTCGGCGGGTACCGATTCGGGACGCACGACAAGAGAGTGATAGCGCGTGGCCACGAAGGGATTGGGCAGACCGGCGAACAGGCCCAGGCCGTCATGGTGGATCTCCGAGGTCTTACCGTGCATCAGACGGGGGGCGGCCACAACCTCCCCGCCGTACGTTTGACCGATGCACTGGTGCCCGAGGCAGACACCGAGGAGCGGGATCTCCCCGGCCAGGCTGCGGACGGCGTCCAGGCTGACCCCGCCGTCCTCCGGTCTTCCCGGACCGGGTGAGATCAAGACGGCGGCCGGACGCTCGGCCCGGATGCCCGCCACGTCAATGGCGTCGTTACGGAACACCATCGGTTCGGCACCGAGCTCGCCGAGCTCTTGGACCAGGTTGTAAACGAAGGAGTCGTAATTGTCGATGACAAGAACGCGTGGTCCCATGCGTTGACGATGGTACCGGACCGCCCGGAGCCGACCGCCCGCGGTGGCTAACCTCTCATCCCGTGGCAACCGGCACCAAGGGACCCGGCGGCGCATCGCGCAAGGGCAAGTCGGCGTCGGGGCGAGCCTCCAAGGTCGGCCGCTACAAGACGGCCGAGGAGAGCGGGCGCTACACGGCACCGATACCCAAGAGCGTGCGCCATAGCCCACCGTGGTTCGGTGCGCTCATCCTCGTGCTGCTCATTGGCGGCGTGACCGTGATCACTGTTAATTATCTCGGGCGTCTTCCCGGACTGGCACACGGCTCGCCCTGGGGGCTGGTGATCGGACTGGGGATGATCTTCGGTGGGTTTCTCATGGCGACGAGATATCGCTAGCCCTCTGTCGCAACGCCCTCCCGGGTCCGTCGGCTGTCCGACCGGCGGACCAGGCGACGAGCATTTCCAGAACTGTCAACGAGTCTGTTGATAGTTCCGAGAACCATCCCCGGGTGTTTCCAGGACTCCCAACAGGTCCGTTTTAGAGTTCGGAGAAGCATCGGCGGCCGCCGCCGGCCATGCACCGAACAACCCCGGAGATCACCGGGGCCCGCATCAGCGAGCGGCGGGCGTCAGCCCAGCCGCTCGATGATGGTCGCGTTGGCCAGCCCGCCACCCTCGCACATGGTGAGCAGCCCGTAGCGGCCGTTGGTGCGCTCCAACTCGTTGAGGAGCGTCGCCAGCAGCTTGCCGCCCGAGGCACCCAGCGGGTGTCCGAGGGCGATGGCGCCGCCATTGGGGTTCACGATCTCCATGTTGGGGTGGTGCTCCTTCTCCCACGCCAGCACGACCGAGGCGAAGGCCTCGTTGATCTCCACCGCATCGATGTCGTCGAGGGTGAGCTTGGCCCGCTCCAGGACGCTCGTCGTCGCGGGAATGGGTCCCGTGAGCATCGTCACCGGGTCGACTCCGGCCAACGCGAAGGCGTGGAAGCGAGCCCGTGGACGCAGCCCGAGGGCGTTCGCCTTCTCCTCGCTCATGATGAGCACTGCCGATGCACCATCGGTGATCTGGGAGGAGTTCCCCGCCGTGATCTTCCCGTCCTCCTTGAAGGCGGGCTTCAATTTGGCGAGGGCTTCCACGGAGGAGTCGGGCCGGATGCCCTCGTCGGCGGCCAACCTTTCGTCGGTGTCCTTGCCGTCGTCGTCGCGCACCACGACGGGCACGATCTCGTTCTCGAACCGGCCCTCGGCCGTCGCCCGGGCGGCCCGCTGGTGGCTCCGGACCGAGAAGGCATCGAGGTCCTCGCGCGAGATGTCCCATTGGTCTGCGATCATTTCGGCGCCAATGCCCTGGCCGGGCATCCCGGTCTCGGTGTAGCGCTGCATCATGCGGGGCCCGAAGGGGTAACCCAGCTCTCGTACGACTGATGAGCCCATCGGGGTCCGTGTCATCGACTCAACGCCGGCGGCGACTGCGATGTCATACGCCCCGGCCATCACGCCCTGGGCGGCGAAGTGGATTGCCTGCTGCGACGAGCCGCACTGGCGGTCGATGGTGGTGCCCGGGACCGACTCGGGCCAGCCCGCCGCCAGCACGGCGTTGCGGCCGATGTTGAGCGACTGCTCGGCCACCTGCATGACGCACCCCATGATCACGTCGTCGACCTGGGCGGGGTCCAGTTGGTTGCGCTCGGCCACCGCCCTGAGGGCCTCTGAGGCCAGATCGACGGCGTGCCAGTTCCGGAGCTTCCCGTTGCGCTTCCCGCCGGCGGTGCGTACAGCGTCGACAACGACTGCGGTGGTCATAGTGTCTCCTCCCAAATCCGGCGACCCGATCGGCGCGCCGGTCCAGAACGGGTCACATCCTACCCGGCACCGCTCGCACGACCTCCAGGCGCCCCGGGTTGCAGGCGCCCAGGTGGACGCCCGGTAGGGTCTGCGGCCAATGAGCCGGACCGGCAAGGACATGGATCGTTGGCTGGGTGACGGCGGCATGCCCATCATCGGCGTGGTCGGCGGTGCCTTCACGGACTATGGCGTCGACGGAGAAGACCTGGGTTGGGTCGCGGGAACCTTCACGCCCACCGACATGGCCTGCAACCCGCACGGCATCACCCAGGCGGGTGTCCACTCCCTCCTGCTCGATGCCTCCATGAACTTCGCCATCAACGCCGCTCTTCCGGGCAAGGCGCGCACCCGCAGCACGCTGGAGTTGAAGACCGAATGCATGCGACCCGCCATGAAGGAAGAGGCCTTTGTCCTCCGCGGCGACGTCGTGCGGATGGCCAAGCAAGTCGCCTACGGCGAGGCGACCGTGCGCAACGCCGACGGCGTGCTGATTAGCCGGGCCACAGGGACCTTTCTTCTGCATCGACCAGACCCGAACCAGGATTCTCCTCCCGCCGGCTGACGAGTACCGCGTGCCCCCCGGCGGCCCCGGGGTGTGCGAGGTTTGTTGCGGCCCCTCGCTCGTCGGCCAGCGCGTGTGCTTCGCCTGCCGGTGTGTGGGGCGCAGACTCGGCGTCCCGCTGGCGCCGGTGTTCCCCGTGCGCCTCTGCCCGCTGCCCAGCCCGCTCTATGCCGTGCTGATGGGATACAAGGAGTCGCCCGTCGCGGAGGCTCGTCGCCGCTTCGCACCGATGGTATGTGCCCTGCTCGATGGGTTCCTGGCGCTGCACACGCGTTGTGTCGAGGCGGCCGCCGGTGGTCCGCTCGCGCACGCGCTCCCTGTCCCGTCCACAGCCCGCCCTCGGGGAGCGCCGCTCGGTCAAGTGGCCGGTCTGGCAGACGCCGTCCGCGTTCGGACCACCGGCGCCCGCTGGTCGCCCGACCTGCTCGCGGGTCGACGACACCCGTGGGCCACATGCGGCCGGACGCCGGCGCCTTTGCGGTACCGGCCGAAGTCAGCGCGACCGTGAGGGGCCGGCGAGCCCTGCTCCTCGACGACACCTACGTCAGCGGTGCCCGGGCTCAGAGCGCGGCGGCGGCGCTCCGCCGAGCCGGCGCACGCTCGGTGGTCATCGTCGTCGTCGGCCGCGTGCTGCGGCCGGACCGCTCGCCGGCGCATGCGGCCTTCCTCGACGCCGTCCGGGTGCAGTCGCCGGCAGACGCTGGCAGCGTGACCCTGCCGGCGCGCTGCTGCCGCTGCCTTCAGACCGGGGCCGGCACCGAGTAACGGACCTCGGTCAGGTCCTCGGAGGCCCGCCACAGCCTGGCTGCCGCCTTGGCGTCGCGGGCCCGTCCCGCGGGGCGAGCGAAGGCGGGCGGACCGGACATCCCGAAGAAGTGTCCGGGTCCGATGTACTGGCCCGACCGGACGTTGGACGACGTCGCGGCGCACAGGATCGGCAGCGCGCCCGCCGCGGTGGACTGCCCGAACATCGTCCCGGCGTCCCGCGCGAGCTTGCGCCGTAGCCGGCTGTCCCCCAACGCGGCGCCGTTACCAGCGAGGTTGCTGCGCGTCCAGCCGGGATGCGCAGCGAGCGACAGGGTGGGCAGCGCAGCCGCGTCGAGACGCCGGCTCAGCTCCACAGCGAAGAGCAGGTTGGCCAGCTTCGACGTCCCGTAGCTGAGCCAGGTGTTGCGCGGCACGGTTCCGGCGGCGTCGTCCGGGCGGAGCCGGCCTAGACGATGCATGTGGGAGCTGACGGTCACGATGCGGGAGCGCTCGGTCGTGACGACCCTGTCGAGCAGCAGGCCGGTCAGTGCGAAATGGCCGAGGTGGTTGGTGGCCATCTGCAGCTCGAACCCGTCGGCCGTCTGGCGGTACGGGGTTCCCATCACGCCCGCATTGTTCACCACGAGGTCCAGGCGGGCGTGGGTGCCGAGTACGGTCTCGGCGGCGCGCCGGACAGATACGAGGTCGGCCAGGTCGAGGTGCAGCAGCTCCAACGAGGAACGGTCGAGCTCGCTTTCGAGCTTGTCACGGGCACGGCGTGCCTTGTCGTGGTCGCGACAGGCCAAGATCACGTGGGCACGATGTGCGGCCAGGGCCTTGGCGGTCTCGTAGCCGATGCCGCTGTTGGCTCCCGTGACAAGCGCCACGCGACCGGTCAGGTCCGGGATGTCCCGGGAGCTCCAGGTGGCGGATCCTGTCGCCTCGCTCCCGGGAATCCGCGTCACGCGTTGCCGATGTGTTCAGCCGGAACCGTGCCGAGCTTTCCGGCCTCGAAGTCCTCGAAGGCCTGGATGATCTCCGACCGGTTGTTCATGACAAAGGGGCCGTGCGCGTACACGGGTTCGCCGATGGGGCGACCACCGAGGATCAGGACGTCGAGGGCCGGATGGCGCGATTCCTGCGTGGTGTCCGCACGGATGCTGAGCGCGTCCCCCGACCCGAACACCGCAAGCTGACCGGTCCGCAACGGCCGGGCCTCGGTTCCGACACTTCCGCTTCCGGAGAGCACATAGACGAGGGCGTTGAACTCGTGCGGCCACGGGAGAACGACCTCGGCGCCCGGCTCGAGGGTGGCATGCACCAGAGAGATCGGTGTATGCGTCGCTCCCGGTCCTTCATGGCCGGCGACGTCGCCGGCAATGACACGAATGAGGGTCCCTCCGTCGGGAGAGGTCAGCAGAAGGACGTTGTCCGCTTCGATGCCCTGGTAGCGGGGATCGATCCACTTGTCGGACGCTGGGAGGTTCACCCACAGCTGAATGCCGTGGAACAACCCGCCGCTGGCGATCAGCTGCTCCGGGGGACGTTCAATGTGCAAGATGCCCGAACCGGCCGTCATCCACTGCGTCGAACCGTTCGTGATCAGGCCACCTCCGCCGATGGAGTCCTGGTGCTGGAAAGTCCCGTCGATCATGTAGGTGACGGTCTCGAATCCGCGGTGAGGGTGCCAGGCGGTGCCCTTGGGCTCGCCCGGGGCGTATTCCACCTCGCCCATCTGGTCCATGTGGACGAAGGGATCGAGCTCGGCGATCGGAACGCCGGCAAAGGCCCGCCGTACGGGGAACCCCTCCCCTTCGAGCCCTGCGGGAGCGTCGGTGACGCTCTTAACCGGGCGCACGGTCACCGGGGCGGCCGGTGCCGAGATACGCGGCAGAACCAGGTTGTCGGGAACAGTCACTGCAGGCATGGTGGCCTCACTCTCTCGTTCGACGTGCCCACGACCGGTGGCCCACGCCGATGTCTCTTCTCCGACTGGTCTCCAACACGGAAAGACCTGCTTCTGTTCCGTCTGTCTTCCCGGGTGATCTGGTCAGGACGCGTCGAGGCGGGCGACTTGCTCAGGCGTCAAAGAGACGTCGGCTGCTGCGGCCGACGCGATGGCCGTCTGGGGTCGGCTGCTGCCAGGAATCGGGATGACCCGGGAGCCCTTGGCCAGCATCCAGGCCAGCGTGACCTGTTGGGGACTGGCCCCAATCTCGGCTGCTACCTCGGCGAATGCGGGATGGGTCTGTTCAATCCGGTCGGCCCGCCCAATGCCCCCGAGAGGGCTCCAGGGTATGAACGCGATGCCGAGCTCTGCGCAGTGCTCCAGCTCGCTTTCCGAGGTGCGAAAGCGAGGAGAGAACTCGTTCTGCACGCTGACCAGGCGGCCACCGAGCACCCGCTGCGCCTCATCGATCTGCGCCACGGTGGCGTTGGAGACGCCTGCCATCAGGATCTTGCCTTCGTCGAGCAGGTCGGCCAGGGCGCCCACGGAGTCGGCCCACGGGACGGTGGGATCGGGCCGGTGGTACTGGTAAAGGCCGATCGCATCCACCCCGAGACGCTTGAGCGAGGCCTCACAGGCCTCCTTCACGTAGGTCGGGTCACCGTGCACGGTCCAGCTGCCGTCGCCGGGGCGCCGGTGTCCCCCCTTTGTGGCGACCAGCACGTCGTCGGTGGGTCCGCCGTAGCCGGCCAGGGCCTCGGCCACCAGTTCTTCACCATGGCCGTGCTCGTGCGTCCCCAGCGAATATGCGTCGGCTGTGTCGATGATTGTGACCCCGGCATCGAGGGAGGCGTGGATGGTGGCGATGGCCTGCCGACGGTCGGGCCGACCCTCAATGGAGAGCGGCATCTCACCGAGTCCGATCGCGCTCACGGTGCGGTCACCGATGGGGCGCTGTTGCATGAGATCCTCCTCGCTGTGGTACGACCGGGCGCGGCCCGTCAAGGACGCACTGCTCTTTTCGTCTACTACCCGACCACGTGGAACGCAATCCGGTAGAGAACGGTGTCGTCAGCGATCGGTCCGGCGTGGGCGGCGCGCCGACGGAGGGTTTCGCGATCGGGCTCACCCGCCCGTCGGACGTCGGCGTCGGACACGGTGGCGAAGGGAACGAGATCCATGGAGTCCACTTCGATCTCCACCAAGCCGACGCGGTAGCGCCCTCCCACCTTCGCCTGGCGTCGGCGCCACAGACGGAAGGTCACCGAGATGTCACCCGCGGCGATGTCGTCATACAGCTCCTTGCTGAACTCCACCGAGGCAGCGTAGAACCCGGTTCACACGCGGGAACCTCGTGAGATAGTCGGACAACGGCACGACAAAGCCAAACAGGGTTTCGCAGCGTCTCGGGGCAGACTTCGCCGGACGGATGCCAGAGCATGGCAGAAGCGCGTCGACCCGGCCGGTCTGCCCGAATGGAGCCATCTCGTTGATAGGACGAGCACCAGGACACCAGCTCCCGTCCGTCCAGCGCGCCGTCAACTGCTACCAGACCTGACTTCCGACGGTCACCATCGTGGCGCGGAGTGGCGCGCACTCCGGTTGATCGGTGTTACGTCGTTTAAGCGACGACGCCCTCTAGCGCGAGTTCCAGGATGGATTCGGTGCTAAAGCCGACGCTGGACAGCACCTCATCGCGGTGCTCGCTGAATTCGGGAGCACGTCTCGGGGTGGCCGGGGTTCCGCCGAACTGGACTGGAGCGGCCACGAGACGGAAGGGGACGCCAGCAGCATTGACCGTCTCGAGCAAGTAGCCATTCGCCTCCACCTGGGGGTCGCGCGCAACTTCGAGTGTGTCTTGCGCCACCGACCATTGGCCGTCGAATCTGGCAAGCCGCTCGCGCCATTCGGCCATTGGGGCCGTCGCGAAAGTGGAGGCCAAAATGGCGCGGGCTGCGTTGGCGTTGGATGCAAGGAGTTCGTGGGACGCGAATCGCTCGTCGCTGATCAGGTCCTCGCGGCCGATCGCCCGACAGGCGCCCGGCCAGTAGTGGAACCCCTGAAGGCACGAAAGGGCAATGAATCCACCGTCCTGTGTCCGGTAGGTCCCGACAAGTGGGTTCGACGGACCTCCGCCGCCCGAACCAGCGGGAGGACGCCACGGCATACCCAACTGCAGCGAGAGGGCGAGGGAGGGTCCCATGGCCCAGAGACCCACGCTGAGGAGCGAGACATCGACCGTCAAGGCTTCCCCCGTCCGTTCCCGGTGGAAGAGTGCCCCCATGATGCCGCCGGCAATCGCCATGCCGCCGATGGAGTCGCCGTATCCGGGCCCCGGTTGCACGACCAAGCTTTCTGCGTCGGGCGGCGTGCAGCCCATCGCGCTGCCGGCGCGGCACCAGTAGCTGAGAAAGTCGTAGCCGCCTTTGTCGGCCTCGGGACCCCGTTCGCCCGCTCCGGTGCCGGCGACGTAGATGATGTTCTGATTGTGGGCGCGAATGTCGTCCGCCTCCACCTGCAGCTTCTTGCGCACCGCCGGAAGTTTGTTCGTGAGGAACACGTCACAGGTAGCGGCCAACTTGTACACCACGTCAACACCTTGGGGCGTCGTGAGATCGATGCCGATGCTCTTCTTGCCGCGGTTCGCATGCTCGAGAAGGACGTGGACGTCCCCGCCCATGCTGCCCATGACGCCGCTCGAGGCCAGACCTCGCATCGCATCGCCTCGCTCGACGTGCTCGACCTTGATCACATCGGCACCCCAGTCCGCAAGGATCGCCGAGGCCGTCGGAACGAACGCGTGCTCAGCTACTTCGAGGATGCGTACACCCTTCATGATGTCGGTCATGGCGATCTCCTGTCGATTCCGTCCTGATGGGTCGATGTCCCACCCGGCTCATGGTCGGGCGAACGTTATTCGGTCAACGTGCCGTCGCCACCCATTGGAGGGTCCCGCCGCCCAAGAACCGATGAAAGCCGAGCCTGACAGAGTTCCGCAGGCCTGACGGGGCATGTCTGGCCGTCGATGTCCGGACACACCTGCGATGATCTGGCCTATGAAGCGTTTGGAAGGAAAAGTTGCCATCGTGACGGGCGGCGCCGGGGGGATTGGTTCCGCAACGGCCAGAGCGATCTCACGGGCAGGCGGATCCGTCGCCATCGTCGATATCGATGGCGCTCGAGCGGACGAGGTGGCGCGGACGATCGGGGCCTCCGGGGGTGACGCCTTCAGCGTGTCGGCAGACCTGTCGGACGAGGCGGCAGTCGAGACGACGATTGCGGCCGTCGCCGATCACTTTGGGCGTGTCGACGTGCTCCACAACAACGCAGCGCTGACGGAATCCTCGTTTCTGTCGCGCGACACCCCGGTGACCGAGCTCCCGCTCGATGTCTGGGAGAGGACCATGGCCGTCAACCTGCGCAGCCAAATGCTGACGTGCAAGCACGTCATTCCGCAGATGGTGCGAAATGGCGGCGGCTCTATCATCAACATGTCATCCGGAGCGTCGCTCAAAGGTGACCGCACTCGTACCGCGTATGGGGTGTCCAAGGCAGGCGTCAACACGCTGTCGATGTACGTCGCGACCTCGCACGGCAAGCAGGGCATCCGAGTCAACACCATCGTCCCGGGCCTGATCATCACCGATGCTGTGCGTTCGCACCTGACCGAGAAGATGTTGACGGGGCTCGGTCGGGCGACGCTGACGCCCTATGTCGGCGAGCCCGACGACGTCGCCAACTTGGTCGTCTTTCTCGCTTCGGATGAGTCTCGCTACATCACCGGGCAGATGATCGCCATCGACGGCGGAATGTCCGCCCACGTCGGTTCTGCCGGACGGGACGACGAGTAGCTCGCCCGTCTGGACCTCTAGGTGGGCCCGAGGACGTAGGAACCGTTCTCGGGATGGTGGTACCAGCCGCTCGACGCCTGGGTGCCGCCGTCGACATGGATCGTCTGGCCGGTCACATAGCTGGACATGGAGCCGGCCAGGAACACGGCGGCACCTCCCATCTCGTCAACGTGGCCGGGTCGCCCCATCGGAACGGTCAGGCCGAAACGGTCCTCTGCTCCCGGAGGCGCAACGGAGGCCATCCCCTCGGTCAGTGTGATGTCGGGGGCCAGCGCGTTCACGCGGATGCCGTGGGGAGCAAGCTCAAGTGCCGCCGTCTTCGTGTAGTTGATGACGCCTGCTTTTGCGGCCGCGTAGGCTGCGTACCCTGGTGCCGCTCGGACGCCCTCGATGGACGTGATGCTGATGATGCTGCCGCCAGTCCCTGATTCAACCATGGTTCGAGCGACCCGCTGGGTGCACAAGATCACGTGCTTCAGGTTCGCCCGATAGAGCGCGTCCCAGCCGTTCTCGGAGGTTTCCAGAATGGGCGAAAAGAAGACGCCGCCTGCGTTGTTGACCAGAATTCGGATCGGCCCGAGTTCGGCTGTAGTGCGAGCGAGAGCGGCGTCGACTTCGCCCGCCTGGCGGACATCGGTGACGATGCCGAGACCCTCGACCTCCTGAGCTGCCGATTCAGCGGTTTCGGCGTCACGCTCCCAGATCGACACCCGGGCCCCGAACGCTGCCAATGCTCGGGCGATTCCCCGCCCGATTCCCGCTCCACCCCCGGTTACGACGGCCACTTGGTCAGTGAGGAGCACTGAAGACGGGGTCATCGACACAACATCACTCACCCTTGTTATCGTCGCGGCGACAGACGTCGCTGCACTTACCGAGAATAGGTTGCCATGCCCAGGATAGAACCCATCCCATTGGACCAGCTCGCCGACGACTCCCGGCGAATCATCGAAGAGGGAGTGGCAGACGGAACCTACGCCACCCCGGTCCCGCTGCAGATCTTCGCGTACAGGACGATGCAGCTTCAGATGACTAGTGCCGCGCGTGGGGTGATGGGCAAGCACAGTCTGCTGGGCGGACGGATCGTCGAGCTGATCCGGATCCGCAGCGCACAACTGGGTGAGTGCCAACCCTGCATGCAGTCGCGGAAACATGACTCCATCACGGACGAAGACGTTGCCTGTCTCATTTCGCCCGGCGGTTCACAGTTGACCGAGCAGGAGCGTTTGGCCGTCAACTTCCTCGACCTGCTCTCGGCCGACCACCACGCGATCGATGACGAGGTGTACCGGGAACTCGGAACTGTCTTTACCGCGGCCCAGATCGTCGAGCTTGGCTTCACGTGTGCCAACACGATGGGGGTTCACCGCTTCATCCACACCCTCGATGTGTTCGGATCGAGCCCTCCGGTCATTGCCTACAGCCAGGACCAGGTAGACAGCGCTCATGCGGACGCCCCACAGAAGACGTCCGCATGAGCGAGACGGTCCTGGTCACGGGCGCCACGGGCCTCTCGGGTGCCAACGTTTGCAAGCTTCTCATCGAGCGCGGGGACAGCGTGCGTGCCCTGGCCCGCCCGACAGCTGACATCGAGCCACTGGTTGCATTGGGCGCCGAGATCGTGCCCGGCGACATCACCGTCGCTGAAGACGTCCGACGCGCCGCCACCGGTGCCAACGCGGCCATCCACTGTGCCGCGCTCCTCGGTGGGGCGAGCCAGAATCTCCCTGACTTCGAAGCCGTAAACGTCCAGGGAACCAAGCACGTGCTCGATGCGGCCGAGGCGGTCGGCATGCGTCGGGTCGTCGCCGTCAGCACCGGTACATTCTTCGACACCACCGGCGGTCTTGAGCGTGAGGACGCCCCGGTGACGAAGCAGCCGAGCTCGGACCCCTACACCATCACCAAGATGGCGGCGTTCCAAGACGCCATGGCCCGAGCTGCGGCCGGACAGGACGTCGTGACGGCGCACCCCGGCGCCATCTTCGGGCCGTCCCCGGTTGCCAGTAACGCACTCGGCCGGACCAGCTTCAACCGGGTGCTGCTGTCTGCGCTCCGGGGACGTATCACCCGGTATCTGACCTTCCCCGTGAGCTGGGTGTTCGCCGAGGACATCGCCGCGGGTGCATCCTGGCCCTTGATCGCGGCGTGCCGGGTGAGCGCTACATGCTCGATGGCCAACCCGAAGACGTGGTGAGCACGGCGTCGGCTTGCAACCGGATCTGTGCCCTCGCCGGCGTCGATCACCAAGTCGAAGACGTCCCACCATCGGATGATCCCGAACTGCTTGAGGTATTCGGTCCGACGTTGATGGCGATTGCTTTCAAGGCGGCGTCGACGGGGCCGCCGCGTGGCGACTTGCGCGCCTCGAAGACGTACAAGAGGCTTGGGTACGACCCGATCGGCCTTGACGAAGGGCTCAACAACACTGCCAAGTGGCTACGCGACATCGGACGCGTGTGAGGAAGATTTGCGCGCAAGCGACGAAGGTCTGAGCCCGCCTAGACAGCCCTCTCGGGCGGTGGATCCGTAATCAGCAATGTGGCAATCGCCACCTTCGAGAGCGATTGGGTGCCAGATGAAATCGCGGCCTCCTGGCTCATGGTTGGCGACCAACGGTGACGGAAGGGCGACTGAAGCGCGAACTCGCGATGAACCCTCGGAGATCCGCGGCGCCTCCCCTTCAACTGAGGTGCAACAGCCATTATCTTCCCGACATGATCCAAACCCAGATCTCACGCTTACTCTTCGCTTGCGGGATGGCCTTGGTGATCGGCGGTGCGCTTGTTCCCACTTCCGCCCAAGCGAGCTTCCCCGGTTCCTCCAACGGCGATCTCGGCTTCATCGCGATTTGCAACGCCACGATCGGCCAACCCGTGTACAGCCTGAATCCGAACGGCAGCCCGCCCGCCACGTACAGCTGTCCGAGTGGCACCGCCCCGAACTACACCCAGGCGACGGCGGGAAGCACTGACTCGATGCCGTTCTTCTCTGCTGATGGCAACATGCTTTACTTCTCGAGCAGCCGTGCGACCCCCGGCAACAACGCCATCTTCTCTGTGCCGTATCCCACCACCGTCTCCGGGTCACCCGGCAGCCAAACCGATGGGGCCGCACAGCTCACCTTCCCGACCGCTGCGGGTGGTTCCTTCAATGACTATGCGCCGACAGTTTCGCCCGACGGTTCCACGTTGGCGTTCATCCGCTGTGACAGCGGCACGACGGCCTGCACCCTCCAAACGCAAAGCCCTGTGGCTGGCGGCACACCGGTGACCGTAACCACGTCGCAGGCATTGGCAGTGCCGGATTCGACGAGCGGAGTGGCCAACCGGCCCGAGTTCAACCCGAATGACGGCTCCCAGATCGTCTACGTGGACGTTCATGGGCATATCCACCTCGTCAGCCTGACGGGCTCATTCGTCGAGCGCGACCTGTCCAACGAGTCCGGGGTCGGCGGCACCGCTGATGGGCACCCAGACTGGAGTCCGAACGGCCAGAAACTCATCTTCGACTCGAGCCGCGCCGGCGGCCACAAAATCTTCGTACTTTCTATGACCAACCCGGCAACGGCTGCGGCGCTGTGGTCTT
Source organism: uncultured Acidimicrobiaceae bacterium (assembly GCA_963744225.1). Lineage (GTDB taxonomy): Bacteria > Actinomycetota > Acidimicrobiia > Acidimicrobiales > RAAP-2 > Bog-473. The sequence continues at coordinate 734,423 of CAVUSV010000004.1, read as the reverse complement.
CCGATCCCGGGAACGAGATCGAACCGGTCTGGGCACCGACCTCGCCGACTACGACCAAGTACGTGTGGACCAAGCTCGGGAGCGGGAGCAACCTTGTCATCGACTGGGGCACCAATGTCAACAACCCCACGATGTTGGCCTCGCTCACGGCAAACCGCTCCAACAACAGCCAGTCCGTCTGGCAGCCCGCCCCGCTCCCAGCACAAACCCCTGAGGTCCCGCTCGCGGTGATGCTTCCGATCGCCGGAATCGGCTTGATCGCCGGGGGCACGGTTCTGCAGCGCCGCCGTCGAACCGGCACAACGGCGAAATGATCCAATAGGGTCCGCGTCGACGGACAGTGCAGCGGCCAGGATGACTGTGCATCCGACCTCGTTGATGCGTCCCCGCGTCCCTCTCTCGGCGGGTCGTGACGCGAGTCCAGGCAGGCGACCATGAGTCGTAGGCAACGCCAGAAGTTTGCCGCGCAGATGGAGGCACGAATCGCGGCTGAGAACGCTCCACTTCCCGGCCTCGAGGGGAAAGCGCTTGTCAACGGATGGACTGTCGCTGCGGCTCCCGACCTGAGTGTGGAGGACGCGGAACGTTGCATTTGCCGAGTGGCCCTCGGGATCCATTCGGTCTCTGACACTGACAAGTCACGCCGGCAGCGTTTTCGCCAGTTGTTCTTGGCTCCGTCGGAATTGGGACCTACGTATTCGCAGTCTGCGGAGCCGCGGGTGGTCCACTGCTGCCGGGGAGAGGCGGAGAGCAGGGAATTCCTACTGGGGAACGCCTTCTACGACATCCAATTCTTCATGGGCAGCGCTGCGGCCTACGGAAAGACCACCCCTCCACCCGAAGCACTCAGCGCAGGATTCTGCGTCGTGCGCATCCCCATCACTTGGCAGTGGCTGCAGCTGATTCCGGCCATCAAGGGTTGGTTGTCGAGGGGGACGGACGGCCTCGGCTACGCGGACCTCGATGCCGGCTACGCGGTCTACTGTCCCGATCGGCAGCTTGCTCGCAAAATGGTGGGTCCCGAGTTGGCGTCACTGGTGGCGAGTCGCGACGACTGGGGTCTCTCTATCAATCGCTCTGTGCTGGCGTGTGTCACCCGCGACCCGCTCTCGTCGGGAAGCGATGCTGAACAGTTGCTCGCGGCCACGGTACATATCGCCGGCCTGCTACAGACGGCTCAATCCGGCTAGACCCCGCGCCAGCTGAAGGGCCGCTGTCCTGGTGGGCCAGCAGGAAACGAACCAGCAGCCTCAGCGCTATCAGGGAGCCCGGTCGTTTCTCCCTCAATCCCGTCTCGTCTCCTTCGGTCCCACCCGTCCCGGTGGCAGTGCCAGCGATCCATGGCCGTGGGACCCAGAAGGACGGAAAGGGACACAATTGTTGGGACAGAGTTGGGAAGGAAACTGTCAGCCTGTCTTTCCAACGGCAGCCGTGGAACGAGCGAGGACATAGAGCGAAGCGGAAACCCGCCGCGTCCCACAGTGCGCGGGCGAGTCCGGGTGATGGCGGCGCGGCGATGTGAATGACGAGGGAGGCCATCACCGTCAACTGCGAGGCGTAGCTGCATGGCAGCTTGTTGCTCCGCATCTTCCGTTTCGAGTCTCCACACGCCCATGTCGCGCAATTCACAGCCAAAAAACCGCCTGAGCGTGCTTGTGTGATCCGATCGGCCCGATACCACCGCTGTGCACGAGCAACCAACGGCATCGATTCGATGCAAGCTGGCAGCTCGGGTCACCGTCGTCGCACTCGTCTTGATCACGTTGGTGGTGACTTTGACGGCCACACGAACCGCAAGTGCTTCGCCCGCTGCAGCCTCCGCTTCGAGAACGACGGACTACGGCAACGGTCGCCTGATGGCAGCGGACCCTGCCGGTGGCTACTGGCTCGCCAATTCGGCGGGCCACGTCTTCCCCTACGGCGGAGCTCCCTACCTCGGCGGTGTGAGCGGGACGCTCAACCAACCGATCGTCTCGATGGCCGCCACGACCGATGGGAAGGGCTATTGGCTCGTGGCACGCGACGGCGGTATTTTCTCCTTCGGAGACGCGCAGTTCTACGGCTCGACCGGTTCGCTCCACCTGAACCAGCCCATCGCGGGTGTGGCCTCGACCCCCGACGGAGGGGGCTACTGGCTGGTGGCCTCCGACGGCGGCATCTTTTCTTATGGCGATGCCCAGTTCTACGGCTCGACTGGTTCCCTCCACCTGAACCGGACCATCGAGGGCATGGCGTCGACCTCCGACGGAGGGGGCTACTGGCTGGTGGCCTCCGACGGCGGCATCTTCTCCTATGGCAATGCCCGGTTCTACGGCTCGACCGGGTCGATCCACCTCAACCAACCCATCGTGGCCATGGAGCCCACCCCTGATGGCAACGGCTATTGGCTCGTGGCCTCCGACGGGGGCCTCTTCACCTTTGGCAGCGCACCGTTCTACGGCTCGCTCGGCGGTGGGCCGGCCGCGGTCAACGGCATTGTCGTAACTCCGGGTACCACCGGCTACGACCTGGTGACCGCAGCCGGGAAGGCCGAAAGCTTCGGGCCACCGGCGCAGACCACCAAGAGCGCCCCCACGACGACGACGCCCGCCCCATCGACGACCACGACGACGGCGCCCCTGACGATCACAACGACGACGCCCCTGACGACCAAAACCCGACCGGGGACTCTCACCGTGCCGAACTCGATCGCCCGCAACTGCTCATCGGACGTGACGAGTGCGCTCAACTCTTGGATCGAACACCTGCCTTCGGGTGCCGTGGTCGATCTGCCCGCCAACGCCTGCTACTCGGTATCGAACACGTCGACGACCCTGACGCTCAACCAATTGAACGGCCTCACGATCAACGGGAATGGCGCCACCTTGCGCCAGTCGGTCTACGAGGGTGGACAGTGCGGCAATAACCTTGTCCAGCCGGTCCTCACGCTCACCAGCGACACGAACATCAGCGTCAACAACCTCACCATCGACGCGCCCGGGAACTGCGGAGGTGCATACAACGAAGGCGACTACGGCATTCTGCTCGGACAGGCAACGCCCGGAAACACCAACATCACCTTCAACGGAGTCACCGTGGAAAACACCGACGGTGACGGCCTCGCCATCTATCCCCAGCTCGGTACGTGTTGTGGGATCAATACAAACGTCACATTCGAGAACGGGGCCTTCACGAACATCGGCTATCACACGATCACGCCCGAAGGCGTGAATGGACTGACCATCTCGTCCAACCGGTTCACGAACGACGGGAACTTCATGGACATGGAGGTGGACAACAACGGAGATGGCAACGGTGCTGGCACCCCTACCGGGAACGCCCAGTGGAACATCACGATCAAGAACAACACGTTCACCAACCGAAGCGCGCTGTCGATATCGAGCATCCAGGGAATGTGCATCCCACAAAAGAACCTTGTCATCGAAGGCAACGTGCTCGACGCCACCTCCTCGGGGATCGTCATCGTGCTCGGAGGAAGCGGGTCCTCCTCGTGCGGTCAGGACTCCGGGTTAACCATCGAGAACAACGTCTCATTCGGTGACGCGCACAGCCCCTGTGGGGGGTCTGTAGCCACGCCACCTGCATGTTCGATGATCGAGATCGCCGACTACAAGAACGTGACGATCTCTGGCAACTATTTCACTGCCAACGACGGGGAGCCTCGGTACAACTATTACGACAACACCATCTACGTACCCTGTATAACCTTCACGGGCGTCTCTGCCGCGCTAGTGAAAAACAACTCGTGTAACAACGCCTGGGACATCTGGGACACCACGCAGGCGCAGTTCCCCTCGAGCGACTATCCCAATACGGCCATCAGCGCCTGCGGCAATACCTACTGGCTCACCTCGCCCGTGCACGGAGCCGCAGCCGATCCGAAGAGCGACGGGAAGTGCGCATGAGGCATTGGTCATGCGGCGATCGACTCTGTGGCGGCGGGCACATCACCAGCGCCTCAAGGGCCAGGCTGGTCAAGATCGCCGATGCGAGCGAGGACACGAAGCGAAGTAAAGACCTGTTGGACTGGCGTCACAGTGACTTGTGCGAGCACCGATGCTGCTCGTTGCTTGACGTTGCCGATGGCGGCAGAATCGGGGTGTGCCGACTCGATCCCACGGATACATGACCGTTCGTTCTGATCCGGCACCCACTGCCGTGGAGAGTCTCCGGTCGGACGGATACCTGCAGCTGCACGGCGTCTTCGCGGGGGAAGAACTCGCAGCGCTTCGTGCGGACGTCGAGCGGGTCTTCGAGGAATACCCACCTGACGACCGGGGAGATTCGCCCGAGCAATCTGCTCCATTTCGCTACGAGATGCTCAATCGGAGCAGCCTTGTCCAACAGGCCATCGGCCACCCGCGGATACTCGAAATCGTCGAGTTCTTCTTGGGTGAGGATTGCCACGTGATCGCCAATACGGCGTGGTGGCAGCAACCGGGCGACAACAAGCATCTCGGACGCTTCTGGCATATCGACGGCGGACCGCACGTACCTCGTGATCCCGGCGTTCCTTGGGATCCAAAAATCCCCTATCCCGTGTTCGCTATCGCTGCCCACCTCTACCTCCGGGATTGCCCGATCGACGCCGGTCCCACGGGGGTGATTCCAGGAAGTCATACTTCGGGACAAGCACCTCCTTGGGAGAGACTGGCCGACGACGACCTGGAGTGGGAAGGTCGCGGAACGGTGCCGGTTGTGGCCGAGTCAGGTGACGTGGCCCTCTTCGTTTCGGACATTTGGCACAGACGACTGCCGCTGGGGCCCGATGACCCCGGTCGGATGTTCATTCAGTGCCATTACGGACGACGCGATCTCGCCCAACGGATTCGACCGACATCCGTTATAAACCACCTCTCGGCGGAGGCATTGGCACGGGCGCGGACACCCAGGGAGAGGACACTCGCCGGGATCCATCCCTTGGGGTTCTACGACGGCTGACGGATGAGCATCCGACCGGCCCTCTCGGGTGCAATCCCGGCCGATACGGCATACGCCTGATCCATGATTCGGTCCCGCCATTGAGAAAGAAGAGAACGATGCCCTGCTAAACGCCCCGACTGTCCCGATTGCTGCAACCCCTGCAGGAATGTCCACAGGACAGTGAGTCTGGGGCTCTGGGCTTAGTAGTGGGGCTAGCTGGAATCGAACCAGCGACCTCAGCATTATCAGTGCTGCGCTCTAACCGACTGAGCTATAGCCCCTTCCTAGTCAGAGCCACTTTTCGGTCTCCGACCACTCGTCGTCTGCCCTACGATTGCCCTAATGCGTCCTCTAGGATTCACGCATGGCGACGAGGGCTTCACGATACAAGCGTCCAGGCACGATGCGGGAACGCAGCCCGGGCCACTGGGAGCTGCGAGCGTTCACCGGACGCGATCCGGTGACCGGCAAAGTCCGCCAAACGACGCGGACGTTCCATGGCACCGAGAAAGAGGCGGGTAAGGCGCTTTCGCAGCTCGTGTCCGAAGTCGAGGCGGACAAGTTCGACCGGACCTCGGCCACGGTCGGCCAGCTCCTCGACAAGTGGCTTGAGGCAGCGGAGACGAACCAACGACCGCGGACCCTCTACGAGAACAAGCGCAAGATCGAGGGCCGAATTCGTCCGGTGCTCGGGTCGTGCCGCTCGACAAGCTGGGCGGCGACACACTCGATGCCGCCTACCGGCGGTGGCTGGCAGAAGGTCTCTCGCCAACCACGGTCCACATGTACCATGCCATCCTGTCGGCGGCGTGCCGCCAGGCGGTCAAGTGGGGCTGGATCGACTCCGCCCCGACGGCACGGGCCACCCCGCCAAAGGTGGAGCGCAAGGAGATGGTTGTACCGACGCCGGACCAGCTCTCAGCCCTCGTCAAGGCGGCTCGGGAGATCGACCCAGTGCTCGCGACCGCCATCGCCCTGGCTGCGCTGACCGGCGCACGCCGGGGCGAGCTGGTCGCTCTCCGTTGGAGCGACGTCCACCTCGATGGCGGGCGAGTCCGCTTCGCACGGTCGCTCACCGTGGCCGGGGGCGAGCAACACACCGGTCCCACCAAAACCCACGCGTCCCGTGATGTCGCTCTCGACGACTCGGCGTTGAGGTTCTCCGCCGTCGATGGGATGACATTATTGAGCTGTCGGCCCGGGCCGAGTCGCCGCTCGTCGCCGACCCTTTCGTTCTCAGCTACAACGCCAACGGTGCAGTTCCGGCCAATCCTGACACGTTCACGCACCGCTTCGGCAGGCTGTGCGAGACGATGGAGGCGCCCGCGCTGGCTAAGCTCCGGAAGTCCAATCCCAAGGCGAAGCGGAGGGACCTCGCACCGGCTGATCGGTGGCCGTTCCGGTTCCATGATCTCAGGCACTTTTCAGTGACGACGCTCATCGCCGCCGGCGTTGATGTCCGGACCGTAGCCGAACGCCACGGCCACGCCCGGGCGACGATGACACTGGATAGATATGCGCATGCGCTCCCGGAACGGGACAGAGAGGCCGCTGGGGTGCTCGGAGCGGTGCTCAACCTCTGAACTCCTTGCGCCGTCGCTTTCGGTGGCCCCCGTACGCTCGAAGGGGCACCGCATCCGGCAGCCTTTCATTGGATGTCTTGAGGCAGATGCGATCGGTTTGTCAAGAAAGATCCGAGTGCCCCCTGGGCGGAGGAATCCCAGCTCACAAAGAGTTCCTGGTCAGGAATCCGGAGTATTGCCGTGAAGGAAACGCTCCAGCTTCGGTACCGACACTCTCCATCGAGCACCAATCTGGATTGCTGGCGGGAACTGACCAGCCCGGCAGAGCCGGTAAAGGGTGTCGGGGTGTAAACCGAGCCGGTGCGCCGCATCAGGTACGGAAATCAGGTCGGCGCCTGCATGCTGGGCACGCCGAGTTCTGGTTACGACAGTCACGCCACACCCAACACGACGCCGGCAAGCACCTTTGTGTCGGCGATCCTCATCTGCATCGGTACCTCACGTCCCGTTTCGGCGCCACGAAGGTGCGCCCTGGTTACGCTTCTCATGCTCGAGGTGGACGTCACCCTGAACGTCACTCCAGTCTTGTCACCCGTTGATTGGGCGGAGGTGTGAGCCGTCATCCCGAAACCAAATTCGTCACCCTCGGAGCTGAGCTGGCATCTCAAAGCACTCTGCGGACGGTATCCAGCTCACCGTGCGCGGGGTCGGAGTTCTCCCCAAAATGCCCCATCACTTTCTTGGCCAATGTCCAACCTCCCCGAACGTCGTCGGCTCTCATCCCCAGGGCTGCCTCGCTGCCATCAGGTGCCCCCGGGGTCGCGGCAGAGAGTCGGCGGCGCGGTCATGCTCCGAGCAGAGCAGCGGGGATTACGGCGATGCCGTCTGGGCGACGATACGCGTGGACACCGGCCGTGATGACTGCCGCGTCAAGGAGGTCCTCGCCCAATTGCTCTCGTAGCCAGAGGAGGTGGCGGACATCGGCCGATCCAGGCACGCCGTCGAGCTTCACCTCGAGCGCCACGACGCGTTGGTCCCGTCGCTCGATGATGAGATCGACCTCATGATCCCCGTCTCGGCTCCGCAAGTGGTGCACGGTGGCCTCGTTCGCCTGGGCGTAGACCAGGGTGCTCAAGGTCACGAGCGACTCGAACAGCGTGCCGAGGAGCGTCCCGTCGCGAGGGATGTAGGGCCCGGCGCTTTGCCCGCGGAAGAGGGCGCCGGCGTCGACACCGACGAGGTGCGCGGCGAGCGCAGGATCGGCTAGGTGGTGCTTGGGGGCTTGGGTGAGGCGACGCAGGTGGTTCCGGTTCGGGACCCAGCCGGGGACCGGGTCGAGCAGCCACAGCTGGGAGAGGACGTCTCGATACGCGGTGGTCGTGGTCTTGGCGGGTTTGCTGGTTTCTCCGGCCGTAGCCGCATCGAGGAGTGAGTTGTAACTCGTGGTCGTCGCCGTGGCGGCGGCGTAGGCGGTCAACCAGGCGTGCAAGGTGGCGGGACGACGCACCCGCAGGCCCTGCTCGGGGAAATCGCGTTCGATCAGGCGGGCGAGGTAGCTCTCGATCTGGGCTCGTCGTGCGCGCTCGCCCAACGGTCGGATGCCGGGGAACCCCGAGGAGAGGATCTCTTGGACGTAGTCGCTCAGACCCACGTCGCTGCTTCCACTGATCGCCGGCCGTTCGCCCTTGAGCATTGCGCTGAGTCCGACGGCTGGCTCGGCCAGGCCGCGCTCGGCCAGGCTGAGGGGCCGCATGCGAACGCCGACGATGCGTCCCGCTCCCGAGTGGGCGGGCTCTTCGGTGGGCTGGGCGCTGCCGGTGAGGAGGAAACGCCCCGGGGGAGCCCCGGCGTCGACACGGCGCCGGACGAGATCCCACAGGGGCGGGTGGCGCTGCCACTCGTCGATCAGGACGGTTCCTTCGGCGGCATCGATCATCGAGGGATCGGCGACCAGCACCTCCAACTGCCCCGGGTCGTCCAGTTCGAAGACGGTGTCAGCTCGACGGGCCGCCGTCGCCGTCTTGCCGACACCCCGGGCGCCTTCGAGGGCGAGCGCCGGCAGATCGCGCAGCAAGGCGTCGAGCTCGTCGTCGACGATCCGGGGCTGGTAGTCCACTCTGCGCACACTATCCTGTGCCGGACAGTAACGCTACCATTTGCCGGGCTTTCACAATGCCATTTGCCACTCCCAGGCACTACCAAGTGCCGCCAACTGACACTCCCGTTTGCCGGGACGAGGTGGGAAGGTCGGGCTGGCGTAAACGTGGAAGGCCCGGCAACACGCGACCTCCCCGGCTCGTCGTCGGAACTCTGTCGGGTCGGCGCCAAACGATCACGGGTCGCCCGTTGCGCGGCTCTCAGCGGGTGTCAGCCTGGCCGCTCCCCGGCAGAGTCGCCACAGGTGACACCACAGGCAATGCCGCCACTGTCCATTCGAGCCAACCGCATCGTGATGCCGCTTTCGCGAGGTGCTTCGACTGGGGTCCATAGCGGCCGTATGGGAGCACGCCGGGTTACGGCTCACTGCGGTTGATGGCCGCTCCGTGTCGCTCAGAGCGAATCCGATTCCCGCACTGAGCACAGCCCAGTTGCCAGTCGTAGACAGCCGCAAGGTTCCATCAACCTTCCCCGACGTCAACCCACTCCGCGAACGCTGCGACCGCGCCCTCCACCGCATTCCACGACCCTCATCGACTCGGCTCCGTCAGATGCCCCATCAGATCGCTTCACACGTGTGGCATTCGAGGCGGTAAGCCCGCACATAGACGGAAAGGCGACATCTCGCCTCTGGGCTGGGGTAACACATCGCCGGTCCGGGAAGAGGGGTCAATCATGGCCGCTGGTCCCTCGTCAGCTGCGGGGCGAAAGGTCGTCCCGCGGACGGGATCGAGGCGTGATCTCCCTACGACGGATGACGCTGGGGTCGGGCTATCGCTACCTGATGGAGTCGGTCGCGACCGGCGACGGAGCCGTCGGGACGTCTTCGAATCTCACCCGCTACTACGCCGAATCGGGCACGCCACCCGGGGTGTTTCTCGGCGCTGGACTCGCTGCCCTGGACGGCGGTCGGGGCGTCGAAAAGGGTTCCGCGGTCACCGAGGAGCACCTCTTCAACCTGCTCGGGATGTGCGCGGACCCGGTGACCGGTCGCCCCTTGGGCCGCCAGCCGAACCGCTCGCACCAGTCGTTGGCCAGGCGAGTGGCCGAGCGCTTCGCGGCCGTCCCGGCGACTGTCAGCGCCGCCGAACGGAGCGCGCAGGTGACGCTGATCGAGGCGGAGGAACGGGCCAAGGGGAGCAGATTCCGCACCCCGGTGGCCGGGTTCGATCTCACCTTCTCCCTCTCCAAATCGGTCTCGGTGGCCTGGGCGCTGGCCGACTCCGACACCAAGGCGCGGATCTATGCCTGCCACCGCCGGGCCATCGAGGTCGTCCTCTCCTACGCCGAACGCGAGGTCTTCCACTCGCGCTCGGGCACCAACGGCGTGGTCCAAGAAGACATCGAGGGCGTGGTGGCGGTGGCGTTCACCCACTGGGACTCGAGGGCCGGCGATCCGCAGCTCCACGACCACGTCGTTGTGGCCAACCGCGCTCGTTCGTGCTCTGACGGGAGATGGCGGACGCTCGACAGCCGCGGCCTGTTCAAGAGCGTTGTGGCGCTCTCCGAGCTGCACCACGGCGTCCTCAGCGATCTGTTGACCGAGGCGTTGGGGTGGGGGTGGGAGGGCAGGACTCGCCGCCATTCCGAGCGGTTGCGCTACGAGGTCGACGGCGTGGGCGAAGCCCTGATGGCCGAGTTCTCCCAGCGCTCGGCGGCCATCGAGGAGCGCAAGAACGCGCTGGTGGACGAGTTCGCCGCGGCGCGCGGTCGCCAACCGACGAGCACCGAGGTGCTCGATCTGCGCCGCCGCGCCACGCTCGAGACCCGGCCCGCCAAGGAGCACCGCAGCCTGGCCGCGATGACCGGCCGGTGGCGTCGACGGGCCGAGCCCTATGTCGGCAGCGACCAACAGTCTTGGGTTGCGGGACTCGCCGATCGCAACGACCTGCCCCTGCTCCGCGCTGGCGATCTGGCCGACGAGATCCTGGCCGACACGGCCGCCGTCGCCGTGCAGACCGTGGCCGAACGCCGCGCCACCTTCACCCGGGCGAACCTCTTGGCCGAGGTCCACCGCCAGCTGCACGGGGTTCGTTTCGCGACGCCGCAGGACCGGATCGCGGTGGGCGAACGCACGACGGAGTTGGCCATCGCGGGTCGCTCCTGCTCTCCGCGCCCGAGCTGCACCACACGCCAGCGCACCTGCGCCGGAGTGATGGCACGAGCCGATTCCGGGCCAAGGGCCACGAGATCTACACCACGGCCACCCTCTTGGAGGCCGAGAGCCGGTTGCTCGACGCCGCGACGGAAAACAGGTGGGCCGGTCGTCCCGACAGGCACCGTGGCGAGCGGCAACCGCAGCGAAACTTCCCGGTCGGGACCACCGCCTGGCGTCGACCAGGCCCTGGCCGTCGAGCAGATCGCCACCTCGGGTCGTGCCCTCGACGTCCTGGTCGGCCCGGCCGGGACGGGCAAGTCCACCACGATGGCGGGGCTGCGCGCCGTGTGGGAGGCCGAGCACGGGGCGGGATCGGTGCTCGGACTGGCCCCCTCTGCGGCAGCCGCCGAGGTCCTGGCGGGCGAGCTCGGTATCGACACGGAGAACACGGCGAAGTGGCTCTTCGAACATCGCCAGGAGCCCGAGAGGCTGGCTGAGCTGGCCGCCCTTCCCGCGCGCTCGAGGTCGGCCGGGGCGTCGGAGCGGCGACGTTCGCCGGTGCGACGGCGCATCGCCGCGTTCGAGGACGAACTGGCCCGCTGGCGGCTCCGGAGAGGCCAACTCGTGATCGTCGAGGAAGCCACCTTGGCGGGGACCTTCGCCCTCGACGAACTGGTCAGCGCGGCCGGCGACGTCGGGGCCAAGGTCCTCCTGGTCGGTGACCCCGCCCAGCTGAGCGCGGTCGAAGCGGGCGGGATGTTCGCCGCCCTCGTGCGCGACCGCGACGGGCTGGCCCCCGAGCTGAGCGACGTGCGCCGGTTCCACCACGCCTGGGAACGAAGGGCCAGTGTGCAACTCCGGGCCGGTTCCGAGGACGCCATCGGCGCCTACGAGGCTCACGACCGCATCGCCTCGGGTGAGCGCGACGAGATGCTCGACGCGCTCTTCGCCGCCTGGCAGCGCGACGTGGCGGCGGGCCGCACCAGCCTGATGATCGCGGGCGATCTCGGCACCGTGCGCGAGCTCAACGCCCGGGCCCGGGCCGAGCGGATCGCCGCCGGCCAGGTGGCCGAGAAGGGCGTCGTTGTCGCCGAGGGCGCGACGGCGGGGGTGGGTGACCAGGTGCGGACCCGTCAGAACAACCGCCGTCTGACGAGCGGCCACTCGTGGGTCCGCAACGGGGACCGCTGGAGCGTCATCGCCACCTTCGACGACGGTGCCATGACGGTGAAGCGGGCGAATGGTGTCGGTCAGGTCCTGCTGCCGGCCGACTACGTCCGAGAGCACGTCGAACTCGCCTATGCCTCGACGGCGCACCGGGCGCAAGGCCGCACCGTGGACACCGCGCACGCCATCGTTTCGCCCAACACCACGCGCGAGGTGCTCTATGTCTCGAGTACCAGAGGCCGGGAGGGCAACTGGATCTACGTGGACACCCACTACGACCCCGACCCCTAGACCTCCCATGACCAAGTCACCGAGGCGGCCACCGCCAGAGAGGTGCTGGCCGGCGTGCTGGCCAACGAAGGCGCCGACGTGGCGGCACACGACATGATCCGCCGGGCCCAGGACGAGGCGGAGGGCTTCGAACGCCTTGCAGCGGAGTACCTGATGCTGGCCACCGCCGCCCAAGCACAACGCCGGGACGCCTTGCTCGAAGCTTCGGGGCTCACACACAGAGAACTCGATGCCGTCCGCGCCAGCGACGCGCACGGTCCATTGCTCGCGGCGTTCCGCGAGGCGGAGGCCGCAGGCTTGGACATCGAAGCGGCCTTCCCGCAACTCGTCGCCCTCCGCTCCCTCCACGACGCGGACGACGAGGCGGCCGTGCTCCACGCTCGGGTGCATCGCTGGATGCAGGCAGCCAGTGGGAGACGACGTGGGTCCGACGGCCTGATCGCCGGGCTGATCCCGAGGGCGCGTGGGGTCAGCGATCCGGATTTGGCCCGGGCGTTGAGCGACCGGGAGCGGGCCATGGAAGAACGGGCCCGCACGCTGGCTATCCAAGCGATCGAGGCGAGAGACGAATGGGTGCAGCCAGCTCGGGCCTACTCCGAACGATCCGAGCCACCGAGCACGCTGGCTGCGCGAGGTCTCGACCATCGCGGCCTACCGGGATCGTTGGAAGGTCACTGGAACGAGGACCCTTGGCCGTCGAGACGAAGTCAAGAGCATTGAACAGATCCGCGAAATCGAGCGCGCTGGCCGCGGCGGCGAAGCACGCCCGGGAGATCACCCAAGAGGTCGTGACGAAGCAGATGCGCACCTCTCGCGACATCGAAATCGAACATGTGCAAGGGATCGACCTCTGAGCGAAACTCGGAGATCTGGTGACCGTGAAGGGGTATCCCGCTGCGAGCGTCAAGTACGGCGAGTCGGTGTGTGTGGCCGGCATCCGCCTGACAGCTAGAGATGCTCCGAGCGGGCTAAGGCAGTTTGTCAGCCTTTCGATCGGAGCCGTAGCAATCCCATTGATTACGTGTGTTCGGCTGAAGCTGGGGCTCGTGATGATCCTGCTGCGCATCGCATGCATCAGCGCAAACATCTCGTCGTCGTCCAAATACTCGTTCTCGCCAATGCCGTAGTCCTTGAGAGCACGTGGAGTGCTATCACCGCTTTGATCCAATGCGGCAAGGAACCCGCTTGCCGTCTTCATCTGTTGGAGCTGGACTCTGTTCATTCGAAGACATCTATCCGGATCTGACCAGTATTCGCTTGGATTCGCCCCGATTCCCGGTACCAGCTGGTGCCGGTAGGACATTTCCGAGCAACGTCACACGATGGAAAGTACCCAGGATCGACGACAGACCCGCGGTTCGGAACCCTCTGCACGCTCATCGAACCGGACCACGATGGAGTCAAACGGAAACCGTGCAGCTCACGGGCGCGAGAGTCGCGAACTCTCGAATATCCACACGTGCTCGCAGCAATGGTCCAATAACTCAACGACCACGGCCAGACCCTGCGCCGCGGCGGCGAATGAAGCGGGCAATGAATAGGCAGAGCCGACCAACTTCTCCATGCCGGCGTAGGCGGTGGCGAGTTGGCTTACCACTTCCGCCATTACCAAATCTCTCGAAACAGCGTCGCCGCAGGGGGACGACCACCATGGAGCCACGGGTCGGCCGTTGCCATCGCGACGCCCCGTCGAGGACGACACCCCAACCACAGCCTCTAATGCCGAAGTTCCACCTTCGCCATGCATGAGCCCACCCACGTTCGCACAACTCATACCTGCTCACTCCCCAGAACTCGATGGAGCGCAACCGCAGCCACACCACCGACGAAGGGGCCGAGTAGATAAACCCACCAATCCGTGAATTTGCCACTGACCAACATCGGGCCAAGAGCCCGTGCCGGATTCACGGCCCCGCCGCTGACAGGACCGCTAATAAAGATTGCAGCCGCCAGCGCAAACCCAATTGCTAGTGCCGACAGGGCAGCGCCAGCGTCTACCTTCGACGCCACTGACACGATCACCACGACGAGTACGAATGTGACAACGATCTCAGCCAGGAGAGCCCTGCCAGCGCCCACACCGTGACTCGGATACGTGGCTCCGAGGCTGACCTCGGTTCTGGCGACGCTGCCGTAGAGGGCCCATGCAATAAGCGCGGCGCTGACCGATCCGAGAAGCTGTGCGGCGAGGTAGGGGGCGACATAAGCCCGTCGAAAGCGACCATTCACCGCCAAGCCCACCGTGAGGGCCGGATTGAAATGAGCGCCCGAGACAGGACCCAACCCGGCGACGAGGCTCGCAAGGACGAGGCCGGCGGCCAAAGGCACCGCGACCGACCCGTAGGGAACCCCCGCCACAGGTTTCGCGAGAGAGGCGGCGATCGCGGTACTGATGACCGTGAGGACCAACGCACACGTCCCAACGCCCTCGGCGAGAAAGGGCCTGAATCCGCCGCCGACCAATGAGTGGCCGTGGAGGCCACGCGGCGGTGCAAACTCGACCGAACCTGCCGCGTTCGGCGACGGTACAACCGGACTACGCATCTCGCACCCTTTCCATCCGACGCTTCCACTCCATGCGTCCAACCGGCATCGCTATGGGAACCGTTGACCGGGCCCCACCGGGGGCGAGACCCCTCTTCGGACACATCCAAGACCCACAACCCCCCCCCTCAGGCGGAGCTCGGTCAACCTGAGGACAGCACGACTAGCTCTTCAGGAAGGCGAGGAGGTCAGCGTTGAATTGGTCCTGATGCGTGGCAGTGAGACCGTGAGGAGCACCCGGGTAATAGACCTCCTGCACGTCCTTGATGAGGAGCGCGGATTTGTGCGCTGAGTCCTTGACCGGCACGATCTGGTCATCATCCCCGTGGAGAACCAGGGTCGGTACGTCGATCATCTTGAGGTCCTCGGTGAAGTCAGTCTCCGAGAACGCCTTGATGCTTGCATACGAGTTCATCTGCCCTGCCTGCATGCTCCAGAGCCAGAACTGGTCCAGCAGGCCTTGCGAAACATCGCTGCCGGCCCTGTTGGCTCCGTAGAACGGCTTCGCGAGGTCCTGGTAGTACTGTGACCGGTCGTTCCTCACCCCGGCACGGATTTCATCGAAGACTTCGATCGGCAGGCCTTCGGGGTTGCTCTCCGACTTCAACATCACCGGGGGGACTGCCGAAATGAGCGCCGCCTTGGCCACCCTCGAGGTGCCGTGGCGACCGATATAGCGGACGACTTCGCCGCCTCCCGTCGAGTGTCCGACCAGCGTGGCATCGGTGAGGTCCAAGGCCTCGATGATGGCGGCCAGATCATCGGCGTACCCGTTCATGTCGTTGCCCTCCGCCGGCTGGCTGGACCGTCCGTGACCCCGGCGGTCGTGGGCAACGGTTCGAAAACCGTTCTCGACGAGAAACTGCATCTGGCCGTCCCATGCATCTGCGCTGAGAGGCCAGCCGTGAGAGAAGGTGACGACCGGCCCGCTGCCCCAATCCTTGTAGTAGATCTCCGTCCCGTCCTTCGTCATGATCGTGCTCATATTGGTTGCCTCCTTGGCTAATGCTCGGACGCCGAACCGGACGCCGACGACCCCGCCATTGTGAAATCAACTCCCGGTGGAGGGATCCCGCGATTCGCGTAGTTCGGATTACTCGCGTGGTTACACGGCGTCGCTCCAGCGTGTTCACCCATTGGTCACACAAATTGCCGGTGGCTCGACCTACTCAGCGTCGGTTCAGCGAGGGAGCCGCAGGATCGGCTCACCTCTACATGGTTCTTTCGGTCGGTGAATGAGCGATCATGGCCTTCAACGGGCCCTTCATGCGTCCACCATCATCGAGTGGTCTCGCCACGTCCCCGCTAGTGCGACCATTGGAGCAGTCAGCTCGTAATGGTGTTGTCGAATCGGTCGTGCCGACCTCAACCCCCATTGACATGAGCCCATCGCGGTGCGAAATTCGTCCCGGACATCGCTGGTCAAGGTGGCTGACCTCGGGGCTTCGCAGGGTTACGACGGTGCCAGCGGCTGATGGGAGTGCCAACACGTGCTCACCGGGATCGTCGACGGTATGGAGTGGGAATCCGCATGTTGGTAGGTCGAAGTCGCGAAGTTTCCCGCCTAGCCGAGCTTGCCGACGTCATGGGTGACGGTATGAGTGGCGTTCTGGTCATCCGTGGTGAGGTTGGTGTTGGTAAGTCGGCTTTACTCAGTCATTTCGCGGACGGGTTACCCGACTACAGAGTCATCCGGTTGGCGGGTGTTGAACCTGAGCAATACCTGAGCTTTGCCGGACTCCACCGACTCCTGCTCCCCTTCTTTGGACTGATAGATCGCCTCCCCCTGCCGCAGCGCAAGGCCCTCGAGTCTGCTTTCGGCCTGAGTCAAGCTCTCCCGGCCAATCCCCTCTTGCTCGGACTATCGGTTTTGACACTTTTGGCCGACGCCGCTCATGAAGCTCCCCTCGCGTGTGTCATTGACGATGCTCAGTGGTTGGACGTTGATTCGCTCAATGTCCTGGCATTCGTTGCGCGGCGACTCCATGCCGAACAGATCGGAATGTTGTTCGCCATCAGGACTTCATCCGAACCCGACGTAATCGACGGCTCGCGAAACGAGGTCAGTGCACTCAATGGTTTGCCAGAAATGTCAATCAAGGGATTGGAAGAAGCCGATGGCATCGACCTCCTCATCGCCCTCAGTTCGGGACACATTGACCTTGAGGTTGCAAGGCGGATAACCAGGAAGGCGGGAGGCAATCTGTTGGTCCTCACCGAAGTGGGTCGAGCGCTCGCCGATGGGGCGGCGGAGAGTGGCCTTTTGGTGAACGATCTTCTCCCAGTCGGCCAACGACTGGAGGCCTATTTCCTTGCCAACGTCCGGACCCTTTCCACGGACAGCCAGAGACTGTTACTCATCGCCGCTGCGATTTCCGACGATGACCCCGGACTGATCTGGAAGACGGCGGAAATGGTCGGGATCCGATCGGAGGCGGTTCTCGACGCTGAAGCCCTTTGGCTCGTGGACCTTCACCCAGAGTTCCGGTTCCGTCATCCGCTCATCCGGTCCGCGATCTACTTCGGTGCGAGTGAAGAGGATCGGCGGTCAGCTCACAGGCAAGTCGCACTGGCCATCGACAAAGACCACGACCCTGATCTGATGGCTTGGCACCTCGCAGCTGCGGCGATCGGATACGACCAGGAAGTTGCAAACAGCTTGGAGAGATGCGCGAACAAAGCCCGCGAGCGCGGAGGCTTTCTGGCCGAAGCTGACTTTCTGGCGCGGTCTGCCGCATTGTCGCCGCGTCGTCAGGAACGGGCGTCCCGGACCCTCGCAGCCGCTTATGCGGCCTTCAAGGGCGGGGGATTTCTCCGTGCTGAAGAGTTGCTTGAAAGCGGTCGACCACTCTTCGATGAACCTCTTTTTGAAGCTCAAGCATTGCGGTTGAGCGCGAAACTCATAAGTCCGCTCGGTCGACCCGGAGGTCGATTGATACCGATGCTCATGAGCGCAGTGACGATCTTCGAATCGATCGACTCACAGTTGGCCAAGGAGACGATGCTCGAGGCACTCAACGAAACCCACTTTCAGGGCGGGAGCGGCTCTGCTGGTTGCACACCCCATGACGTGGGGACGGCCGCCCTGCGGCTTCTCTCCGTCACCTCATCTGGCGATGAAACCGCTGACTTGGTTGCGACAAGTACCGCGAAATTGTACAGCTCTGGCTACATGAGCGCCGTCCCAGATATGAAACGCGCGGTGGAGGCCCTTGCGGGTTATCCCGAAACAGCGCAGGTCGTTCCTTCGTGGCGGTTTCTTGGGTCGATGTTGTCGCAAGGACTGTGGGATGACCGGGCGAACCGGAAGTGGCACGAATACATCCGCGAAGTTGCTTTGCGGACGGGAGACTTTCAGGCCCTCTTGGAAGTGTTGATCTCCTCCACCATGCAAGCAGCTGCAAGGGGGGAGCTTGCTGAGGCCAGGATCCACCTCGCGGAACTGGAAGATGTAGTGCATGCTCAGGGGAGCTTCGACTCCCAATACCTGCTTGGTGTGGCCAGGTGCGAGCTCTTTGCGTGGGAGGGCGACGAGGGAACGGTCCGGCCCACGGCGGCGATGATGTACGCGGTGGCCGACGCGCTAGAGATAAAGCTGCATAGATCGCACGCTGACCGAGCCTTGCTTGTTCTGGAAATCGGAATGGGGAATTACTCAGCCGCCTTCTCGACGGCCGCAAAGGCGTGCGAGACTGATCTTGTACCTCACGACAATTGGTCGATCTCAGCGCTGGTAGAAGCCGGTTTTCGAATTGGAGAGCGTCATGAGGCTGGCATTGCATTGGAGCAACTCCGGGCCCGTGCCCTGGCGAGTGACACCCCATGGGCTCTTGGTCTGCTCGCTCGCTTAGAGGCATTGGCTGCGAGTGACAAGACCGCACACCGCTTCTATGACGATTCCATCAAGATGCTGGAGAGAGCGGGAATCCCAAGTGAACTGGCGCGGGCGCACCTAGGCTTCGGCGAGTGGCTCCAGGGTCAACACAGAACTGCCGATAGCCGACAGCATCTGCATGTCGCGTTGAGGATGTTCGAGGAGATGGGGGCGAACGGGTTTGCCAACCGCGCCCGGGAGACACTGAAGACCACCGGCGACAGAATTTCAGAAACGGCCGGCCGTTCCGGCCCACGACCTGACCCCGCAGGAAGCTCAAATTGCTCGCCGGGCAGCAGTTGGAGCGACGAATCGAGAGATCGCAGCCGAAATGTTTATCAGCCGCTATACGGTCGATTACCACCTTCGGGCCGTGTTCCGGAAGCTGGGCATCAGCTCGCGAAGGGAGCTCACGCAGGTAGTGGAGATCGAAGCCGCTCTAGTGCCGGCTCGGCGGTAGGACTTTGTAACCCGTTCGGCGTCAGGACCGGACGACTCACCGGCAGGGCTCGTCTCATCCGTGGCCGGCGTCACACCGACTCGGCGATGAATCGGGGATGCGCCAGATGAGGCGCAGATTGCGCTGCGAACCGCCATCGGGGAGACGAACTCGGAGGTTGGCGCCCAATATTCATCCGTCACCGCACAGTCGATTACCACCTTCACTGTGCGTTCAGAAACTGGCCAATCAGCTCTCGTCGTGAACATGTGAAGTCCCGAAGCGGCGGCAGCTGCAGTTCCATCAGTCATTCGGCCCAATGGGTGACGACCGCTTGGAACTGCAGATGGCGCACGCGACAACTACGCGTTTCGCGGGGTCTCCAGAGGCGGGTGACCCTGCACAGTGGAACCGAGTTCAGTTGACGTTCGTGCGTCATTGAGTGCGCAGTGTGGTCTCGCACCTGAGAATGAGGAGAGTGTCCAATGTCAGTCAAAGAGCGCCGCGACGAGAGTTCGGTCACTGTTGTGTTGGTCCATGGAGCGTTTGCAGATGCGTCCGGATGGTTGGGGGTCATCCAGCGATTGCAAATGGCTGGCGTGCGGGTCATCGCGCCTGCGAACCCACTGCGTGGAATCGCCGTCGATTCCGCGTACATCGCCAGTGTGTTGGGTCAGGTTCGTGGGCCGGTGCTCGCTGTTGGGCACTCCTATGGTGGCGCCGTCATCAGCAACGCTGCCAGCGGGCTGGACAATGTGCGGGGTCTCGTGTTCGTGGCCGGGTTTGCTCCGGATGAGGGCGAGCGCCTCGCTGAGGTGGAAAGCACCTCCAAGGACAGCGTCTTGAACTCGGCCTTGGTGCCCATGCGGTACCCGACCGGTGATGGGGGCGAGTCAGCCGTCGAATTCCTCATCGACCCAGCCAATTTCCGTGATGCCTTTGCTGGGGACCTCAGTCCGGAAGAGGCGGCGCTGATGGCAGCTACGCAGCGGCCGGTGGCTGAAAAGGCCTTTTCTGAAGCCTCCGGAAAGCCAGCATGGAATGGCTTGCCATCCTGGGCCGTTGTTGCGACAGGCGACAAGGCCGCTGGGTCCGATGTCACCCTGTCGATGGCAAAGCGGGCAGGGGCTGCCATTACGGAGGCCGAGGGCTCTCACGTGATCATGATGTCCCAGCCTCAGATCGTGGCGGACGTCGTGTTGAAGGCCATCGCCGAGCTCGGTTGAGCCTGGCGTCCGTCATAAGGCGTCCGTAAGTCAGATTGAGGAGGTCAACATCAAGTGACACCGCGTGCGAGCGGGACGGATTCAGCAGATGCTTTGGCCGGGACACTCAAGAGGATCGAGATCCAGCACGAGCCGTCGTCCATAGTTGGACGCGAGATCGTCCAGGTGCTTACCGAGATCCCGTGTGGGGTGGAATCAGGTTGGCACATCCATCCGGGCGAAGAAGTCGGTTATATCGCTGCCGGAACGGTCAAGATGATGGTTGAGGGTCGGTCGACAAGAACATTGCAGGTGGGTGAAGGCTTCTTGATCCCGCCTCGGCTGCCTCACAACGCGCTGGACGTCGGCTCCGATACGGGTCGAATGCTGTCGACGTACATCGTCGAGGTGGGTCAACCGCTTGTCACGCTGGTTGACCAACCGTTAGACGTCGTCGATAAGCCTGCGAGTGAGGCATCCGATGTCAACGACTGAGGGTCTGTTCCATGAAGCCAAAACCGGCTCAGTCTTAGGTGGTGTGTTCCCCCGGGCTGAAGAGCCGGGCGCCGATCCGGCGTTCCCCGTATTACGCCAACATCACCTCGACAAGATCCGGGCCATTTCGACCTCGAGGGACGTGGAAGCCGGAGAGATCTTGTCGAGGGCAGGGGATGCGAGTCGGGATTTCTTTTACCTGGAGTCTGCGGAGGTGGACCTAATTCGGGCTGCCATGCCGGGATTGCCTGAGGCGGTCGTGCTTTCGAATCATCCGGGAGCGTTCCTGGGAGAACTCGACATGGTGACGGGACAGGTTGTGTATCTGACGACGAGAGTCTCAAAGCCCGGCCAGGTGCGCCAGATCGCCATGGCCGATTTTCGGAGGCTGATGGCGGAGGACGCTGAGCTCTCTGAGGTCGTGCTCGCTGCGTTTATCGCCAGGCGGTCACTGCTTCAGCGCAGCGAGGGCGCGTGGAGCATCCAGATACTGGGCAGCCGATTTTCCCCTGAAGCGTCGAGGCTCAGGAATTGGGCTGCTCGCCAACACCTGGCTCATCGCTGGGTGGAGGTGGAGTCTCCAGCCGGAGAAACGCTTCTGCGCGAACTCAAGGCAGGAGGGATGGCCCTTCCCGTAGCCATCACTCCGACCCACACGATCGAAAACGCGTCGCCGTCGTCGCTCGCTGGGGTTGTTGGCTTGACGTACAGGCCCGAGCCAGGGTCGCTCGTCGATCTCGTGGTTGTTGGTGGTGGTCCGGCCGGTCTAGCCGCCGCCGTGTACGGATCATCAGAGGGTCTTAGCACTGTGTTATTCGACTTGACCTCGCCGGGCGGTCAGGCCGCGACGAGCTCTCGGATCGAAAATTACCTGGGCTTCCCGACGGGCGTTCCGGGCGAGGAGTTGGCAAGGCTCGCCGTTATTCAGGCTCAGAAATTCGGAGCTCGAATCGAGAGCGTGTGCGGCGTGCAGTTGCTTTGTACGCTTGAAGGACAATTGCGGGTTGTTCTCGATAGCGGCTCGGAAGTCGGGGCGAAGGCGATCGTCGTCGCGACCGGTGCGCAATATCGGAAGCTCCCCATTGAACGTTGGTCGGAGTTCGAAGGTGCTGGGATCTACTACGGCGCGACCGAACTCGAGGTTTCCGACTGCGAGGGGCCAGAGGTCGTCGTGATTGGCGGTGCTAACTCGGCGGGACAGGCATCTATCTTTCTGGCGAGCAGGGGGAAGCAGGTCACGTTGGTCGTTCGCGATGGCGATCTCGGCTCTGGTATGTCCAGGTATCTGGTGGACCGTGTGTTGGCAGATTCCCGAATCCGTGTTCGTGCAAGCACGGAGGTCGTAGAGCTTCATGGCCGTGATCGCTTAGGCGCAGTGACGATCAAAGGTGCGGCAAAGGAGAGTCGAGAGCGTCTTGGGTGTGATGGCCTGTTTTGCTTCATCGGCGCAGTTCCGGCCAGCGGTTGGCTCGCTGGCATCGCGCTAGATGAAAATGGCTTCGTGGTGACAGACAAAGACATTCCCGAAGCGGATATGACTGCTTTTTCGGTCTTGGGTCGGCGACCGTACCCGTTTGAGACGAGTGTTCCCGGTGTGTTCGCCGCGGGAGATATACGCCACGGATCGATGAAACGTGTCGCCGCCGCTGCAGGTGAGGGTGCCAGCGCCATCCGCTCGGTTCATATGTCCATCGGCACGACCCAGCCATAAGGACTCGAGAAATGTGGGCGATGCCTCGGCAATGTGATTCTGTGCGATTGCTGCTAATCGCGTGTCCCGGAGCGGGAAAAGGCACGCAGGCCAAGAAGTTGGCCGCGTACTACGACGTCATTCAGTTTTCCAGTGGAGACGTGTTGCGAGGAGAAATTCGATCGTGGAACGCGGACTTGGAAAACTTGCCGATGCGTACGTACGGCGAGGGGATCTCGTGCCGGACGAGTTGGTCTTGGAGCTGCTTTCTGAGCGGCTGTTTCAGGACGAGTTTACCAGCGGATATGTCCTCGACGGCTTCCCCAGGACTGTTAGCCAGGCCCAGGCATTGGCTGAACTGGCTCAATCACGCGAGGCCGAGTTCCAAGCCGTAGTCCATCTCGTGGTTGGCCGTGATGAGCTGCTCCGACGCCTCCGAACTCGTGGACCTCGAAGAGGACGTACGGATGACACGAGATCGACCATCGCGAATCGGTTTGAAGTATTTGAAGCTCAGACGGAACCATTGTTGGGCTACTACCAAGCCCGCGGGTTGTTGGTTCAGGTCGATGGCCACCAATCAGTTGAGCGCGTATTTGACGACATCACGACACTTTTGGACTCGCAAGTCTTGGCTGGATGACGTATCAACGTCCTTCGTCGAGCATGAATCCGTGGCGGACGGGCGCCAAAGTCTCCGCAGAGGACTGAAGATGGATTTCGGTGTCCCTGCGTTGGTCAAGATTCGTTATCCGTTACAGATCCTTGAGCGCTGCCTTGCCCCGACAATTGGAGGACAGAATCTTGTTGCGGTGCCCCCGTGGCCGAGATTTTGGGCCACCTATAAGGCGCATCAATCCCATTGCTGCGTCCTCAGCGTGCATAGCTGAGGACGGCGAACCCGTGGCATGCCACAGCGCGCAACTTGGCCCACTGGGCCATCCCGGCCTGACGACTTCACGTGTCGCCAGGCCGGGAGCTTGACTGGGCCGGACCGGCCGGCGGGCACCTCGGCAACGTTCAGCTGCGAGCGGCCTTCTTGATCAGTCCAGCAACGACGGCCGGCTGCGAGACGTAGACGGCGTGGCTGCTCACTATCTCAGCCACAGTGGAGCCGGCCCGTTCGGCCATAGTGCGTTGGGCTGGGGGCGGAATCATGTGGTCCTCAGATGCCACGAGGTACCAGCTCGGCTTGGTACGCCACGCCGGTTCGGTCACCGTTCCGCCGAAGGCCTCGAGGCCCCATGGCACCTGCGAATCAGCCATGAACGATGCCTCCTTGGTGGGAACGTCGGCAGCAAACGCTGTCGCGAAGCCATCGCGATCGAGGTAGAGGAAACCGTCCTGCGGCGGGAGGATCGGCGGCGCTGGCGCCCCAGGGGGTGCGTCGGCAATCAGACTGCTGACCGACTCACCCTTGTCCGGCGCAAAGGCGGCCACGAACACCAATGCCTCGACCTTGTCGTGAGTGCCAGCTTCGGTCACGACGACACCACCGTAGGAATGTCCGACGAGGACGACTGGACCGTCGAGAGCCTCGATATGCTGCGTCGCCGCCGCCACGTCGCCCTGCAGGGAGATGGTCGGATTCTGGACGATGCGCACGTTGAAGCCATCGGCCTTCAAGAGTTCGTATACGCCTTGCCAGCCTGAGCCGTCGGCAAAGGCTCCGTGTACGAGGACGACGTTCTTGATGTCACCCATGATCAATTCACCTTTCTGGTTGAGGCCCTTGGTTGAGCTTGAGTCCCACCTTGGAACAAGCCGCTTCCTTGAGAGTCCCCGATCACGCGTAGTTCCTGACCCGGCGTCGCGTAGTCGGATGTTCGTCGACTGCTCAGAATGTTTGATCGACCAGGTAAATCTCCCCGGCGGTTGGTCCAATTCTTCTGGCGACGGATCGCCGCGCGGCGGTATTTCGAAAATCCCCGTACACCAATGGAGCCGGTGGAGTCCCCGTCCGAGCCGCTCGCCGCTGATCCGGCCGTAGTCCCGGGGGCTGGCCGACAAACCACGAGCTGGGCGGCCACGAGGATGGCGGCGTCGCCTCAAAGGCGGGGACGCCGGAAGCGCCGGCTCGTTCGACCACGCGAAGCTGAGCCAGATCGCCACTTGGGTGCAAACCCGGTCGTCGGGTGACGCAAGATAGCGATCTCGCGGGCAGAGAAGGACGACTTCGATGTCCGGTCGGCAAAGCCTCCGCACCCCGGCCGACAGTACTTTGGGCACCCAGACAAAAGGCATGGAGGAAGGAACGCGTACGCGCTGCAACGCTGCCCATTGAACGGCAGCGTTGCAGAGCGACTTCGTTGTAGGACGAAGGGTGTCAGCCTTCCGAAAGCCTCCCGCCGCCGACATCACCGAGCGTGATGCCGGCGGCGAGGGACAACTAGCTACGACGTGGCTCGTGCGGCCGACTCGATAACATTGGTGACGGCAGCAGGCTGCGAAACCATTGAGATATGCCCCGCACGGATCTGCGTCACATGCGCGTTCGCCCTGTGTGCCATGAAGAGCTGCTCGGCGGGCGGAATCACCTTGTCAATGGTCCCGACCACATCCCAAGTCGGGATCTGCTGCCAAGCCGGAGGTCCTGAGACATCGGTGCCCGCACTCATGAGAAGCGGTCGTTGTGCCGCCTCAGCGGTCGTCGCCTGGCTGTGAGACAGGTCATTGGCGAAGCATGAGTCGAAGACTGACGGCTTCACGTAGAGATCGTCATCGCCCGAGGGGGCTCCAGAGACGGGAACCGGGTTGAAGATGTCGCTCGGAGGCCCGCTGGTCAGACACGATCCAGGCTGAGCACCCGTGAGCTGGAAGACGCTTTCCCCCTGAGCAGGGAGAAATCCATCCACAACCACGAGCGCCTTGACATTCGGGTTTCCGTACGCCGCGTTCGAAACTACTGCCCCACCGTAGGAATGCCCGACCAGGACGATCGGCCCTTGGATCGTCTGCAGCAGATTACTGATGTCCTGGGAATCCTGCTGGAGACCACTGAGGGGATTCGGTGCGGCAATAACGTTGGAGTACCCGTCGTCATGCAGCTTTTGGATGACTCCGCTCCAGCTCAAGCTGTCGGCCCAGGCACCGTGAACGAGCACGATCGTGGGCTTCGGCGCGCTGTCGGCGAGCCGCTTGGATTGGGCGGAGGCCGGCGCAGCGGCCAGCGAGAGGGCAAAGGTACTGAGCCCGAGCAGGACGACGAGCGCGGTCACAAGCCCAGCGACCGCACGACGCCTCGCGGTGGACAGGTAGCTTGCCGCTCTCTCCCACCCTCCCTTGGCGCGTGTAGCAATTTGAATGCGACTCATGATCATTTCACCTTTCTGTTTGCGGCCCGTTGTTGGGCTTGAGTGCCAACTTGGAGCAAGCCGCCTTTTTGAGAGTCCCCGAACGCACGTAGTCCCTCGCTCGCAAACCGCGTAGCCCGAATCGTCGTGACTACGTGCCCATGATCGGTTTGGCACCCAACTACGCAGACCGCCCGAAAGGGCTCGCTGGCCTTATGTGCGGTCTTTGCGATCGCGTAGTAGGTTTGTCCGAATTGTTGGGATCGATGTGGAACCGAAAGCTTGCTAGGAATAACTCACAAAGTGCTTGACCGCTCTATTGGTGCCTTGCCATGGTGCTGCTAGATCGAACTGAGGAACGGGCTGCTATCGACGAGGCCATTGAGGCGGTCGGTTCGGGGCACAGTCGGGTGCTGGTGCTTGTCGGCGAAGCCGGTATGGGGAAATCAAGCCTCCTGGAGCACGCCGTCGCTAGCGCTTCGCAGTTCCAAACAGCGTGGATCGCTGGCGTCGAGGCCGAGAGCGACCTCGGCTTCTCAGCGCTTCACCGCCTCATGAGGCCATTGATGCCGCGGTTGGAGCAACTACCCGATCCACAGCGATGCGCCCTCGAGGCGGCCTTCGGATTGACCTCAGCCATACCCGCGGATCGTTTTCTCGTTGGCCTAGGTTGTCTAAACCTCCTCGCGGATCTCGGATCTGAGCGCGGCCTTTTTTGCGTCATCGACGATGCGCAATGGATCGATCGAGAGTCGCTCGAAGCCTTGAGCTTTGTGGCCCGCCGGCTCGACGCCGATCGCGTTGCGTTGTTGTTCGGCGTGCGCGATTTGTCCCACGTTGGTGGAGTGTTGGATGGACTTCCCACCTTGCCGATCGACGGACTACCCGACGACGCGGCCCTAGAGCTGCTCTCGGCGAGCGTCGAGACGCGGGTTGAGCCCGATACGGCCCGGCGCATCATCTGGGAGACGGGCGGATGTCCCCTGGCGTTGGTCGAACTCGCGAGTCGGATTGACGCAGCAGCAATTGCGGGGGGGCGAGCCGCTCGGCGAAGTGCTGCCGATTGGCCGGCAACTCGAAAACCACTTCCTCGAAATGGTGCGATCTCTCGACTCAGGTGCGCAACTGTTTCTCCTGGTTGCGGCCGCCGAGACCTCAGGCGATTTGTCGCTCGTCCGCCGCGCCGCATTCGAACTCGGTGCGGACTCAGATGCCGAGGACGCGGCGGTCGACAGCCGACTGGTCGTCGTCCGACCACAGGTAACTTTCCGGCATCCTCTCATCCGGGCTGCCGTCTACTCTGCTGCCCCGCGCAATCAGCGCGACAAGGTGCATAAAACGCTCGCCCGTCTCATCGACCAAACGGACCCCGACCGTCGAGTACAACATCTTGCAGCAGCCGTCCGAGCGCCTGATGAGGCCCTCGCTCTCGAGCTGGAACGAGCGGCCGAAAGGTCGGGACGTCGCGGTGGCTACGCGGCAGAAATGTCATTCCTACTCGAAGCAGCGCAACTGTCCCCTGGAAGTGATGACCGGGGGCGGAGATTCCTGCATGCTGCGACGGCTGCGAAGAACGCTGGTCTTCCGCAGCGCTCAGCAGCGTTGCTCGAGCAAGCTCGCGCCCTTCTGAGCAATCCGTTCCGCCAGGCCGAAGCTCTGCGCCTCGACGGCACCCTCCGGGTCCACTTGGGAGATCCTGGAGCAGCTCCTGCACTCCTGTACGAGGCTGCTATGGCACTGCAACCGCTCGACCCAGAGCTCGCGGCCGACACCTTCCTCGAAGCGCTCGAAATGTGTTCTATTGCACAAGGGTTTACCAAAGGAATCACCCCAGAAGCGATCGCCCAGGCAGCTCTGTCCTCAAGATCAACCTCCGGCAATCCCGCCCGTCTAGAAGACATCCTTCTCGATGGAACTGCTCATTTGTTCGTATCTGAGTTCGACAGCGCAACGCGAGCACTCTCTAGCGCCGCACCTCGGCTCAGGACCGGAGACATCACACGCAACCAAATCTCTGACTGGTTCAATCTCGTTCTGGTCCTGACAAACGAGCTGTACGACGACGAGACGTACAACGCCTGGGTGCAACGAGTGGAGACTCAAGCACGTACTGATGGAGCCCTGTTCGCGCTCCAGTATGTCTTGGTGGGACGGGCAAAGAGCGAAACGCGCTCCGGGCACTTCATGTCGGCCGAGATGACCTACGACGAAGTTGTTGAAGTCGCACGCCTTACAGGTGGTTTTCCAGACTTCTGGGAGATGCTTAAGGCCGATCTCTATGCGTGGCGTGGCCAGGAGAGCGAGACGCGAGCGGTAGCGAAAGCGTTCCGTGAAGCGGCCTCCGCCATCGGCTCAGCTGCTGCAGTGGGAAGTGCCGACCTCGCCGTGGGAACGCTTGAGCTGGGTATGGGTCGCTATGGCGATGCCCTAAGCGCAGTTGCGCCAATGGTGGGCACGAACATGCCTGGTTGGACATGTCTCGCGCTACCAATCGCCGTAGAAGCAGCAGCGCGGAGCGGGCAGCAGGACTTCGCGATGGGATACCTCGAGCAGCTCCGAGTGCGAACTGTGGCTGCGGGAACGAATTGGGCGATGGGACAGTACGCTCGATGCCGTGCTCTCCTTGGTGACGATGAGGCCGAGCAATTACACCGTGAGGCGATCCGTTTGCTCGCAACGACGTCTGTGGTTACCGAATTGGCCCAAGCACATCTTGGCTACGGCGAATGGCTCCGGCGCGAAGGTCGACAAGTCGAAGCCAGAGGTGAGCTTCGGTCGGCCTATGAGCTGTTCGACTCCATGGGCGCTGACGCCTTCGCGTTCGCGTGCGCGCTCTGAGCTGTTGGCAGCTGGCGATCAGGTGCAACGCCATCGTTCTGATTTTCGGACCCGCCTTACAGCTCAGGAGGGACACGCCGCGAGACTCGCTGCTACGGGAGCGACGAACGCCGAGATAGCGGCACAGATGTTTATCAGCTCGAACACGGTGGACTATCACTTGCGCAAGGTCTACCGAAAGCTGGGAGTCGGTTCACGGCGAGAGCTTTCTCAGGCCTTACCGGCGCTCGAGATATAGCCTCCCCGAGTTTCGAAGGGCAAGGGAAGCAGACGCCCGCGGGGTGAGTGTGATTCACCCCCACCCCGATCTCAGCTTGCATGGCTGAGAACGTCGAAGGTGATCGTGCAACAGCGTGCAACACCACTCTCGAGACCATTTTCGTGCAACACGCAACGACAAACAGGGTGCAATAGCGAATAGCAGCGGTTAGATGCGAAAAGGTGTTCAGCTGGGCTTTTCTGCATTTGAGCAGTTCGCGGATCAGTCTCTGATGGGCTTCCCAAGCTGAGAACGCGGGTTCGATTCCCGTCGCCCGCTCATGAACTCACAGACCGTCGCCCGCTCTCGGCAAACCTCGCAGGATCCGCAGTACGCACCCCGAGGCTTCGACGTCACGAAATGGTCGTCGTGCCACACACGTGCCACAGCGTGCCACAGCGAAGGGCGCGCTCTCAGCTACGCAGGCTAAGAACTATCAACGGAACGCACTTGGCTGTGTCCCAGCCCGGGCAGTTCGAGGCACAGCCGCTCGGGATCAAATTTTTGAGCGACCGACCATACGAGGACGCTGGGCTCCGGCGGCCTTGAACGTCCGGCTCAGCGGGATGCAGGTGATGCCAAACACAACGGTGTAGCCGAGGATTCCGATCGTCCTCCATCCGAGAGCGTCGGCGAAGGGTCCGATCAGCCCGATCAAGCTCAATGACCCACTGGCGATGAGGCCACGGCGCGCCCACTTGATATCCCTGCCTCTGCCCGCGAACGCCGGCACTGCGAACAGAAGGGCGAAGGCAAAGAACACGTCCCAAGCCGCGATGTCGATCGCGTAGAACGTCGACGGCCACCGGAAGTCGAAGATCCGCGCGTAGCCAGGAAACGTCGCTGGGTTGACGTGCCGTGCAACCGTGAGCTCTACGAAATGGACGACCATTGTGAATGCCGCAGCGGCGAGCATCCAACCCAACGCGATCAGCGTGAAAGGTTTGGCATCTCTTGGTGCTCCGTCATGAATAGCGAGCATGAGGATCACCAATATGGGAGCCAGGACGAGGATGGTTACTTCTGCAATCGCCAGATACGGGTCGGGTAGTGGAGCGCTCGTATTGCCGAGTGCAGCGAAGCCGGCCACGAACACGGCGATATAGATCACGTCAAGGACTACGACGGCGCGGGCCGACCACATCCCGATGACACGCAGTCGAACGTCGGGACGCTCGGATTGATCAGGATCGAGGCCGTTTGCATTGGTCGGGCTGGCTGTAGCAGACATGGGATATGCCCCTTCAGTCGCTCCCTCTGACGTCTACCACACCCATCCTGGTTCGCATCAGCCCCTGATCGGCTAGGGCCGAACTTCCCTTCCTAACGTTCGGTTCCGCCATTTGGGCAGCACTAGACCCGCTCCCCCTTTATGTCGGTGGAGGCGTTTCCTTCGCGCCGAATGCGGCGATGACAACGTCGACGGTCCGCTCGGCGACCTCCGGCTCCAGCTGTTCTCGTCGGACAAGGACCCGGTAGAAGAGCGGACCCGTCAAGAGGTCCGAGATGAAGGCACGATCGATGTCGGGATGCAGTTCTCCGCGCTCGATTGCGCGATCGAGTGCATCCCAGACCGAGCGTCGCCGAGGGGCGATGTACTCGCTCAGATACGTCTCCGACAGTTCGGGGTCCGTGGCGAGGTCGGCGAGGAGTCCGGGACTGATGCGGCGAAAGCCGGTCGAGTTCATGAGTTCCACCTGGTGTTCTTGCACGGCGAGGAGATCGCCTCGCAGGCTGCCAGTGTCGGGCGTGGGAGCCAGGCCGGTGCTTCGGGCGAGGGCGGCGATCACCAAAGCGGGCTTCGACGGCCAGCGCCGGTAGATCGTGGGCCGTCCCACGTTGGCCCTCGCACCGACACCATCAATCGTTAGGCCCGAATATCCCTCCTCGAAGAGGATCGCCAGCGTGGCGTCGAGGATCACCTCGTCGTAGGACTCGTTACGAGGCCGGCCTGGCCTGCGCTTTTCGGTGAGTTCGGAGGTCATAGGAAATACGTTACAGACCCTTGCGTAATGTGTCTAGAAGGTTTATGGTGGCAGAGTAACGATACACTCTGTACGTAAAGGAGCTACCATGAACACTTCGGCACTCACTCCGAAGACCGCTGCAACGATGCCCAGGCTGTGGGTCAAGTTCTCCGTTCGGGCCGGCTCGGCGATCCAGCTCGCCGTCGTCGCCGCGGGAGCCGCCGCTCTGGTCGTCGCTCACTCAGCCCATGGCGCCGCCGCGATTGGCCTCATGGCCGTCGGTTACCTCGGCATCTACCTCTGCAGCCACGCCATCGCCCACGTCGCAGTCGGTCGTCTGGCCGGCATCCGGTTTCGTGCCTATGGCGTGCGGGGAACCGACCACCCCGAGAACTACCCGCCAGTCGTCCGCCAGGTCATGAGTGCCCTTCCGATGTGGAGTGCGCTCACCGAGAAGTCCTCGATGGCGTCGGCCTCGGGGCCCGCGAAGGCAGCCATGTTCTCGGCTGGTGAAGCTTCGACAAGCGTGTTCTCGATCGGTGCCGCCGCCTACGCCGCGCACACTGCACTCCCAGGCGGTCACGCGCTCCTCGTTAGCACGATCCTGTGGACCATCGCCTCGACCATCACAGTGGCGATCGTCCCCAAAGGTGACTACGCGAAGGCGCTCCGGGCCATTGGGTGGCGTAAGCCGCTGACGGACAACACGAACATGACGGTGGAAGCCCCTCGGAAGCGTACGTGGGGCCCGGGTCGATGCGGACCCCTTGGACACGAGCTGCGCCATGCCATCGTTGGGTGGAGCGCAGTCAACGTGGGCATGATCGTTCTTTGGGCACACGTGGGCGGCGGGTTCCCCTGGTTCCTCATTGTCCTCGCATCCTCCGCCTTGGGAGTGAGCAGCTGGGCGCTCCAGGGTCGTCGCGAGTCAACGCAGTCCCGCTGAAGGTGAGGATTCCGGGCCTTGCTCTCGAGCCGAGCGCAAGGTTGCCGGGCTCGCCGCGTCAGCGAGATTGCGCGAATGAAAGGAGCTCCGTCGTGACGAATCCGAACTACAAGAGCTATCTCGGCACCGCCCTGCAGCTCCAACGTTGGAGGGATTTCGTAGCCCATCTGACGGCTTACGTCGTGATCAATGCAGTCTTGATCGTGGTCTGGCTACTCACCGGCCGGGGTGCATTTTGGCCAGGCGTTTCTCTCGCAGCTTGGGGGATAGGCCTCAGTTCGCAGCACTGGTTCAATACCATTCGCGGTCCGATCAGCGACGAATCCGTTCGGCAGCAAATGGATCCGCAGTAGAGGTCGGCCAGAGCAATTCTCGACGTCCTCGTTCCGCTCAGAGTCCGCTCGCCAGGCCGCCACAAACGTCGATGGCGGTGGCTGCGGACTAGCCCACAACCGGCGGACTGGGGCAGCCCGAACATCTTTCTGCCAGGATTTCTTCATGGCTCTGCAGACTGCAGCCAAGTGCAGGTCGCGCCTCGACCGGTTCTCGTCCGCTCTTGCCGAGACATCGACCCGGCCAGGCGGAGAACCGGGCCCGCATGTCGCCTACATGGTGCGAAAAAAGACGTTTGCGTACTTCACCGAGGACCATCACGGCGATGGTCGCCTCGCCCTGACGTTTCGAGCTCCGCAAGGTGAACAATCCGTGCTCGTCGGGTCAGAACCCGACCGCTTCTTTGTACCTCCATATCTCGGGCATCGGGGCTGGGTTGGATTGTGGCTCGACTTGCCCGATGTCGATTGGAATGAAGTCGAAGAGTTCATGATCGAGGCATATCGATTGGCGGCCCCGAAACGGCTCCTGTCGCCGTAACGCTTCAAACCGGCGATCGGGGCGACCCCCGGGGCGACGTTGTGCTCACAGATCGGGGACACCCGGTGTCCCGGTTGACGATTCTCAGCGAAAATCGCAGTCGTGGGGGGCTACCCGAGACACCCCTGGCTCCCGACTCCGGCTTACATGGGCCGAAGCCGCATGGGCAAGGTTCCTACCTCGTCCTTGACCGTTGGTGGGGTCTTGTCGAGGCTGTGTGCGATCCATCCGGGCGTTTCGACACGCACCGTCGATGCTCCAACAAGAGCCGCGAGGTCAGACTCAAGACGCTCGAGCTGCTTGGCGCCGATCTTCCGCTTCCACTTGTCGCGCAACTCGTCGAAGACGTCCTCACCTTCTCGCATGACCTCGAAGCCGAGCGCCGTGACCTCAAGGAGTTTGCGACGGGCGTCGAGCGGATCGGTGCCGCGTGCCACGTAGCCGCGCTCCTCGAGCACGGCCACCGTCTTGGCCGCCGCTTGTTTGGAGACCGACAGACGGCGACCCAGTTCCGAAGCATCGTCAGCGCCCGCCGCGATGGCTCGCATGGCGAAGTCGTGGACAGGGCGCACGTCTTCGTATCCGCGCTTGGCGAGCTCCAGAATCGCATCGTCTACCAGCACGCGAAATCCTCCGAGGAGGAGCAGTGCGAGGTCGGCGCCCGAGCGTGACATTGGAACTAATCGTAAGGCAAACGTCTTGACAAGGTCAACCTGGTTGTCTACTCTGGACAACCAGGTTGACGATTTGAAGGAGATTGACATGAACGCAACTGCGGAGCAAACCTCACTGGCCGGGGTCACGCACCATGCCGCCAAGGTCAACGGGACTGAGCTGCACTACGTGGCGGCGGGCACGGAAGGAACCCCGGTTCTGTTGGTCCATGGGTTCCCCGAGACGTGGTGGACCTTCCGCAAGCTCATCCCGCTGCTCGCCGCCAGCCACCGTGTCTATGCGGTGGATCTGCGCGGGTTCGGTGACTCTGACAACGGACCAGGCGCCTACGACAGCAAGAGCTCGGCCGAGGACCTGCACCTTTTGATCGAAGAGCTCAACGTGGGCCCAGTGCACCTCACCGGACAGGACATCAGCGGTGCGACGGTGTTCCGTCTCGCCACCACGCACCCCGAAGAAGTGCTGAGCTTCACCGCCATCGAGATGGGCCTACCAGGGTTCGCCCTCGAGAGACTGGCCGATGTTACCCACGGGGGTATGTGGCACATCGGCGTTCTTGCCGCCCCCGGAATCCCCGAGATGCTCCTCGCCGGTCGCGAGCGCGAGTTCCTCGGACAGTTCGCCTTTCCGGCCATGAGCGCCATCCCCGGAGCGATCACCGACACTGACATCGACGAGTTCGTCCGCACCTACTCGCGTCCCAACGGCTGGCGCGGAGCGATCGGCCTCTACCAGTCCATGCTCCAAGAAGGCGACGAGATCGCAACCCTTGTCGCCGGCCACAAGCTGAGCATCCCGGTGCTGGCGATCGGAGCTGGAGGCGGCGAGTTGACCTTCGCAACGATGAGCCAGGTCAGCTCCGATCCAGTCCGGTCAGTGACTCTCGAAGGCGTCGGCCATTACGCAGCCCTAGAGGCACCCGACAAGCTGGCAGACACCCTTCTCGATTTCTTCAGCACTGTTGACGCCAGCTGAAGGTCTGGATCCCTACCCCGACCACCCAACCGAAGCGTCCAACCCGCGGCGCGCCAAGAGCTCGCCTGCGTGGCTCGTGGGGTAGGGATCCTCATACCAAGGGGCTTCGGGCCTTGAAGGTGCCCCAGTTTGACGCCGTCATAACCAACCAGGCCATGCCCCCGATGCCGTTCGGGGCGACCCACTCAGGGGCCTACTGGGACGGCTTCAAGACGGACTCAACTACGCCTCGCGCCTCCGCCGGACTCTCTTGCCGAGGCAATCCGACCATCGAACGGATCACAGAGGCAACCAGGCCGGCCGTGATGGCCGGCCTATCCCATTGTGATCACGCATTCTGCCCGGCTGGTCAAGGGCCGGTCCGGGCCGCCGCTTCGCTCCGTGTCCTCCCTAAGCCTTCGGCTTGCCCTTGACTAGCCTGCCCGGGCTGGGTCGCGCCTCGTGATCGCGCTGACTTCAGCATCAGTGTTGGGACAGTCGGGAGTTGTTGGGACAGCAGTAGCATTTCCATCGCTAAGGCCGCGGTGCCGCGTCGCCAGCGACTCACATCGGCCTCGCGACGACCATCGATGCTCATTTCGACAGCGGCGGATCTGTCCCAACTTTGTCCCAACAAATGGGTCCCAGCGTGTCCCGCCATATCCCGGCACGTCTTACCCGCGGAAATTCCTTGAGCCGATGAGCAGCGAAAACGGGACTACACGGGACACATCGGGATCGACAGAGATTCTCCGGATCTCCCTGGTAATGCTGAGTTCTACGCTGAGTCCCTCTTGCCCTACAACTTGCCCTACAAATCGCGCCAACTGCCGTCGTCGGGTGTCGTTGCTCGTCTACAGCATCCCTGCTCAGACCTTGCTACGCCGTCCGGCGCCGTCCAGAAAAACCCTTCGGGGCGGATTATCAGTGCTGCGCTCTAACCGACTGAGCTATAGCCCCGGTATCCAAACCATGTTTGGAGGAAGGTCGAGATTACACGAAGGGCCCCAGGGGATTCATATCCCTAGGGCAGCCCCCGATCACCCGTTGGCGAGCGTCTTTGTCACTAAGGCGGCCAGCGTGTTCGCACCGGGCCCGTCGATAGCGAGGTGCGTGCCGTCGCCCCCGAACCACTGCGGGTTTTGGGTCGACAGCGTCGCCCAGTCCGCGACCACGACGTTGGGGTATCGGGCCGCGCCAAACGCGATCACCGCATTGTTGAGATTCTGCCAGGGACGGTCGACGTGCACATTCACGAAGACCACCCGGGAAGCTCCTCCAGGATGGCCATTATGTTGTCGAAGTCCGCGTTTGTGATGGGCCCGTTGGTGCCAAGGCCAACGATGACATCCCCGCCCAGCAGGCCACTCGCCTTCATGTTCTGGAGGATCGCCTCACCATCGGACCACTGCCGGCTCACCGAGGCATCGACGCTGACGCCCGGGATGGAAGCCTTGAGTGGGTCCTGATAATCGATCATCACCGAGTCGCCGACTGCGGAGACGTGGCCAGCCACGAACCCAGGCCCCGCGGGGCCTGGTACCGGAGGAGTGGTGGTCGTTGAGCGGGGATTTGACGCTGCAGCGGCTGACGAGGCGGCCTTTGTATTGGAGGCCGAGGGTGAGAGTGTGGTCGCTCGCGCGACCCCAGTGATTCTGTGTGCCGAAGATGACGTCGCTGAGACTTTCAAGGTGACGTAGGCAGTACCTCCAGCTAGGGCCGCCACGAGCACAGCGCCGAGCACGAGCAGAGTGCGTGACGGTCCCCTCCGACCCTCTGTCGTCGCATGCGTGGCCACGGAGACCAGTTTCGCCTGTGTTGAGGGGTGACGGTCATCGCGCCTGCTTAATCCGGCATTACCGCGTCATCTGGCCATAGGCGCACCGAAATTGACTGGCTCGCCGTGGCGAGAAGTTCCCCGTCCTCTGACCACAAGAACGCGATCCCCTGGGCGTAACCCCCGACGACCGCGTGCATCCTGATATCGCAGAGCACCCATTCCGTTGGCTTGACTTGGACCATGCGCAGCGTGTTGTCGAGGCTGCGTCCCATGGCGCGGCGCCCCAGAGGTTGTGAAACCGCTCCCGAGACGTAATCGCCGACGATCGCAAGAGTGGCAGCGGAGGGAGTGAGATGGCCCGGAACCCGCGCCCAAAGGGCTGAGTCGGGGCTACCGCTCGTCGTCCCGTCCATTTCTTCGAAGGTCAGCCCGCGGGCGGTACGGACCTCGATGCTGTCCATGATGGTGTTACGGAAAAACTCGGGGAGAAAGCGCGGACGACACTGATCGGGCGGAGGAACGTCCGGGGCCGCGACCCAAACCCCGTTCAACTCGAGATCGCCCTGGCCGAGGGCTGCGTTGACGGTGAGGATCTCACGGCCGCCGACTCGCCCGACCGCGCGGCCCTGAGTCACATGCCCGCCCACAGCTGCGAGCGTGACCTCCCACCGCAACTCTTCGTCGACGAGTGCATATGACAGGTACTGGCCAGTGGCCCACACCGTCGGACGCCCGGCCGCCGCCTCGAGGGCGACCAGGGCGGCCCCGAGTCCGCATCCACCAAACAGGAAATTGCCCGGTGTCGTCAGTTGCCGCGTGACCTGCATATGCCAATGAAGGTCGTCGCCGGCGGACCGCATTCCCAGGAAGGTCTGCGCGTCCACGGAGGCGCACCCTACTGGGGTCGCCCACCCCCACTGAACCGATGTGTCACTTGAGGTCCAGGTTCGTCTGTCTACAATTGCCGGTCCCGGCGGCCCGAGCCCAAGAGGAGGCTCACCGCTATCAGGGGGTGTAGCTCAGCTGGAAGAGCGGCGGCTTTGCAAGCCGTAGGTCGAGGGTTCGAGTCCCTTCACCTCCACAATGAGGCCTTGACCCCATTTGTGAGAGTTCGGGAGGTCTATCTCACTCTGGCTCCGGCACCTCTGGGCCCCGACTCCGCCCCCGAGGTCACGGCGGCTCCGGTACGGGTGTCCAGCTGAGCCTGAGCGAATATCGACGCTGACCGGAACGGATGACCCCCGGACGTTCCAGTTTGCGGTTTCGGGCGAAGGAAGGCTCCACGCAGTATTGCTCAGGGCCCTGTGGCGGAGCGAGGCCGTTTCGCGCTAAATGGCACCTTCCGTACTGAGAGTCGCGATCTCTTCCCATGAATAGCCGACCTCGACGAGCACTTCCTCGGTGTGCTGACCCAACTCGGGGATGTGGGATCCAACGGTTGGCGCCGGATCCGAAAAGCGTACGGGCGATCTGACAATGGAGACTTCTGAGCCCGAAGCATCGGGGTCGGTGACGGATTCGATATAGCCGTTGACCCGGGTGCCCGGATCATTGGCGACCTCGTCGTGGGTCCGTACCGGTGCGAACCGCAGCCCGGCAGCTCCCAGCGATTCACACCACTGTGCGGTGGACTTTGTCTCGAACACCGCGTCGAGGATCGGCCATAGTTCCGCCTTGTCATCCTCGAAGTACATCAGGTGTTTGAAACGGTCGATCAAGTCGGGCCTTCCGATGGTTCGATAGAAGAGGTCGCGCGCGGCACCCGCCGCGCCGACGATGGCGATCCATCCGTCCGCGGTGGGGAAAATGCCGTAGATGCCCGGGATCATCGGGTGGCTGCGACTGCTCGGTCCTGAGACCTGACCCGACATCAGGTACCGGGTGTATTCACCGGCCTGGGCCCAGACCTGACCCCCGAGAAGCGACGTCTCAACCAACTGCCCGCGTCCCGTGCGCTCCCGTGCGAAGAGCGCGGCGAGAACGCCGGCGAGGAGGTTTTGACCAGCGATGTGGTCCGCAACGGTTGCGCCGATAGGGCTCGGGTCGTTGCCGTTCCCACCCGTCGTGCTGATCAGTCCGCCGGCAGCCTGGGCGCTGAGGTCGGCGCCCTCGCGCGCCGCGTCCGGACCTTCAGGTCCGAAGCAGGATCCCATGGCATAGACGATTCGCGAATTGCGCTCGGCCGCATCGGCATATCCGACGCCCCACCCGTCCATCGTGCCTGGCTTGAAATTGGTGATGACGACATCGGCGTGTTCGACCATACGCAGGAACACCTCCCTCCCCCGCGGTACCCGAAGGTCGACAGTGACACTGCGTTTGCCGCGGTTGTAGGCGGCGAAGAACGCCGATCGTCTGTCTTCCCGGCTGATCGGGAGCCACCTGCTTTGATCGCCGAAACCGGGCAGTTCGATCTTGATCACCTCGGCACCCCACTCGAGCATCGTCAGGGACGCCTGCGGCCCTTGGACGAGGAGCCCTGCCTCTAGAACACGAATGCCGTCAAGGAGTCCCATAGGCAGATCAGAATCTCGAGGTGACGATGGAAGGATTCAAGGACCCCACCTTTGTGACTTGCGCGGTGGCGGTCAAGCTAAAGGTTCGGCGACAAACATGGGCCGTCGCCCTAGATTCCTGGCCTGATCAGGCGTAACCTCGACGTGGCGACAATGAATGGAGGTGTGCGATGCTCATCTGCACATCCTGGAAGGCCCGTTCCCTCGCACCCGATCAGATGAATCGGATGATGCAAACCTGGGGGAAGATCGAGGCCGCCCAAGCCGAGAATTCCAGCGTCGAAAGGTTGTGCTGGTATCTCTTCAGTGACGGCTCGGGAGGCTTCACCGTGAACAAGGCGACGGACGTGGAGGCTGCTACGGCGTTCGAGCTCGAAGTTGCTCTGGCGCTTAGTGAGTTCCTCGAGCTCCAGTCGAATATCGTGCTCGACCTCGATACGGCGATGCCGGCGATCCTGAAGGGCGTCGAGCGCATCAACGCCTGACCAGTCTCACCGGAGCACCCACGGCGCGTCTCCGGACCAACGCCGGGCACCGTCCCGATGTGGACCGCTCGGACCTAGCATCCGCGCGTGCTCGCGCTGTTGCTGGTCGCGCTGTCCGTGGGACTCGACAACTTCGGTGCGGCGGCGGCACTGGGCGTCTCCGGTGCGGGTTCCCAGGCCCGGTTCAAAGTCGCGGTCATCTTCGGCGCCTTCGAGGCGGCCATGCCGCTCCTGGGTATCCTTCTCGGGAACTCGGTCGCCCGGGGACTGGGTGGCCACGCCGGTCTGGTGGCTGGCCTCATCCTGTGCGCGGCAGGGCTGTTCGCCCTCCTGCAAAACCACGATGCCAGCGACGCGAATGCGGACGCTGAGGTCAGCACCGAACCCGGTTCCAAACGTCTGCTCGTCCTCGCCGCAGCGCTGAGCATCGATAACCTGGCGGTGGGGTTCGCCCTCGGTGCCTCCCACGTCAACGCAGTGGTGGCCGCCCTTGTCATTGGCGTCGTCAGCGTAGGTCTGACGCTTGCCGGCTTAGAGCTCGGGACGCGGCTCGGACCCATTCTGGGGCCCTGG
Source organism: uncultured Acidimicrobiaceae bacterium (assembly GCA_963744225.1). Lineage (GTDB taxonomy): Bacteria > Actinomycetota > Acidimicrobiia > Acidimicrobiales > RAAP-2 > Bog-473. The sequence continues at coordinate 694,858 of CAVUSV010000004.1, read as the reverse complement.
GGAGACCGTGCCGGAGCGCTGATTCTGATTTTGGTAGGTGTCGCGATAGCGAGTGGACTGTTGTGAGCGAGAACGGAGCACGCTATCGGCCCGCCTGGACCTGTATCCTCCGGCTCGACCTGAGTCCAGTACCTCTCGGTTCGACGGGGACTTTCGAAAACTATCAACAGACCCGCTTATAGTTTTCAGAAAGTGCCGACGGCCGGTGTCTCCGCCGCCGTTGTCTCCCGTGTAAGAGTCCGCTGATGCGGGGCATCCCCCGAGACAACGTCCTGCGCCTCTACGACGAGGGTGTCGACGCCTTCGCCGCCTTGTCGGAGGAGTTGGCCCCCGACGCCTGGGCTCGACGCGCCTGCGGTACGTGGACGGCGGCGGACCTCGCCCGACATGTTCTCGCCGTGGCCGGGTGGTACCACGCCTGGCTGGACCGGGCCGAGCACGGCGATGCCGATCCCCCTTTTTCCGCGACCGACCTGGCGGCCCAGAACGACCAGGCCCTCAGGGCCATGTCCGGCCTCGAAGGCCCCGCCGCAGTGGAGCAGTTCGTCCAGCCGCGCCGGCACCTACAGGGCCCGCGTGTCTCTTCGATGGGACCTTGCCTACGGGTACCCGCGGGGCACGGTTACCGCCGGCCTCCACGCTGGGGTGGCGGCCTGCGAGTGGCACCTGCACACGTGGGACCTCGCGAGCGCTGGTGGCTGGCCTTATCGACCCTCTGACCCGTCCGCACTGTACGCGGCAGCCGGAGCGTGCACCTCTGCGGCGCAGGGCGGCATGAAGGGGAAGCTGGCTGGCTGGTTGGTCCCGCTGGGAACCCGGCTTCGCCCGTGGGAGGCACTCCTCAGGCGCTCAGGGCGTGCCCCCGGACCGGACGATTGACCGGCGCCGCCGACGCCCTCAGCGCCAGCCGACGCGCCGCAGGACGTGAGAGCGGCAGCGACCGGCGCGCAGACTCTCGAAGGTGCACTGTTCGTAAGCGCAGCCGCATCCGATTGCCAGCCCGTGGCACGCCGGACACCGCTCGACGGAACAACCGGGATGGTGCACCCCCCCGATTGGCGTGCCGCAGTCACGACACTCGTCGGGTTCGTATCGGTGCCTGGGCCGGGGCTCCTGACCCCACCGGACCGGGGCGTAGGCCTTCCCGCCGATCATGACGGCGTCGGTCAGACAGCTGATCCCCTCGGTTTTCTCACCGCCACAGTGTGAACAGATGGCCATGACCCTCCTTTGGTGAACCGCTGTCCGATCATCTCAGGCGGACGCGACACTGGCGCGGATGGCCGAGGGCCCCAAGCGCCCCGCTGCCCTACGCTGCGCCTATGACGACTGCGGAGAGTGAAATCGAGCGCCAGGTGGCCGTGTCCGGGCTCCTGGTGGGCAAGGTGTGCGTTGTGTCTGGGGTCGGCCCGGGCCTGGGACGGCAGGCGGCCCGGGCTCTGGCTGCGCACGGCGCGGACCTCGTCCTGGCCGCCCGCCGCCAGTCGACGCTCGACGACGTTCTCGGCGAGGTGGGTGACATGGGTGCCCACGCCATCGCAGTGCCCACTGACATCACAGATCCCGAGGCGTGTTCCCGCCTGATGGACGCCGGAACGGAGGCATTTGGCGGGATCGACGTGCTGGTGAACAACGCGTTTCGCTTCGACGCCTTCCAGAGTTTCGAAGAGGTCGACCTGGCGATCTGGCGCAAGATCATGGACACCAACCTCTTCGGCTCGCTCCAGATGACGCGGGCCGCCCTTCCCTCCATGCGTGAGCGGGGCGGCGGATCGGTCGTCATGGTGGCCTCCATGGTGGCGCGCCAACCCCAGCCGGTGCAGGGGGGCTATGCCATCTCGAAGGGAGCGCTCCTTACCGCCACACGGGTCCTCGCCTACGAGCTGGGACCATCGAAGGTGCGCGTGAACGCCGTCGTCCCGGGTTGGATGGCCGGACCCTCCGTTGACATCTACATTGAGATGACATCGACCGGGCGGGGAGTGCCTACCCAGGTCGTTGTCGACGAGCTCAACGCCCGCGTCCCCTTGGGCCAGATCCCCAGCGACGAGGATGTGGCAGGGTCCATCGTGTACCTGGCTTCGGACCTCTCTACCGCCATGACGGGCCAGGCGCTCGACACCAACGGCGGGGAGATTTTCGCCTGACGCGCTCGCTCAGGTGCCCTCGCCGCCGTTGGCCGTGCAAGAGCGGGGATCCCACGGCTGGAGCGGCTCCACCGTCGCCGTCGGGGGTGCGAAGGCGCCGTTCGACGAGGAAGATGCTGGCGCTGCCGTTGTCGTCGTGCTCGGTGCGACGGTGCTGGCGGTCGTTCCGCCTGTCGAGGTCGGCGTCGTGGGGGCAGAGGGCGCATTCACACTGAAATTGGTGCCGGTCACGACAGTGACTTGTGAGCCAGGCTTCACCTGGGTCGGGTCCCTGGCCATGATCACCGCTCCCGACAAGGAGTTGGCCACGGCCTGGGCGGCGGCCAAGTCAGCCGGAGTCTTCGACGAGTAGTAGACGACGGTCTCGGCCTCCTGGCCGACCGGAGCGGTGTCGCCGATTGTCCCGACGTGGAATCCGAGCGCCTGCAGACTCTGTGCGGTATCGGTCGCCTGGTTGAACGTGCCCGATCCATTCATGACGGAGACCGTGACGGTCGAGGGCGCCGGAAGCGCGCCGCCGGAGTACGTGTCCTCATTGCTCGACTTCAGTCCGAGGAACTGGTCGATGGTGTTGTGGTCCAGCGGCTGGACCGGGAACTCAATGTTCCCGTAGTCGCCACCCTTGTAGGTGTAACTGCCGAATTGGTCCACCGCGACCGGCACTGTTAGCTGCGGCGAGGAGTTCACGTTGACGTTGTGGTACCCCAGCACCAGGCTGATCATGTCGGTAGCGGAGAAGCCTGAGTCCACGGTGAGCTGTCCGACGACGCCCGAGACCAGCTGTTGGTCGGTGATCGGGTTGCTCAGTCCCTTGGCCTTGACCGCGGCGGCCAGGACGCGCAGGAACTCATGGTCCCGGCGGATGCGCGCCAGGTCGCTCTGCGCCTCGAAGGGCCAATAGTTGGGGTTGGTCGTCGTGACGCCTGGCCCCTTGTACTGAAGGTGGCGTGCCCGCACCACCTGCAGGGCCTGGGTGCCGGTGAGCGCGACGCAACCCCTCGTCTGGATGTTGAGCCCCGAGTAGGCATCGAACACCGGCTCGGGGAAATACATTCTGATCCCGCCCAGGGCGTTCACCACGTTGATGAAGCTGTCGAAATTGAGCTCAACGAAGTGCTGAATGGGGATGCCGAAATCCTGCTCGATGGCCTTAATGAGCTGATCGGGCCCCTGATACAGCGCTGCGTCGATCTTGTTGGCCCCCTCAGAGCGGGCGTTAGGCACGAAGAGGTCACGTGGGATGGACAGGATCGAGAGGGTGCTGGTGGCCGGGTTGAGATGCAGAATCATCACGACGTCGCTGTTCACGCCGTTGACGCCCTGCGAACACAGTCCGTATGCCGGGTTCTGGACCTTGAGGGCGCAGCGATCGGTCGAGCCGATCATGAGAATGTTCTCGGTACCGGCGGCGGCGCCTTTCACAGGGGCCGAGGTCAGGTTCTTCAGGTCGATGTGGTGGATCTGGCGGTTGAGATACCACCCGTACCCGGCGGCTGCGCCGGCGATCAGCACGAGCACCAGCAGGAAGGTCCCGGTCACCCAAGCGACAGTGCGCTTCCTCGACCGCTTCTTCTGCTTCTTCGGTGCGGCGTGCGCCGGCCCCCGGCGTTCCGCGTCGTTTCCCTTGTCTTTCGTCCCGCTCTTCTTGCCGCGGCCGGTACGCTCGGCCTCCTCGATCTGCCGGCCGAGCTCGTGGAGTCCCTTCTCAACGGGGTTCTCGGCTGGACTCTCGGCCGGGTCGGCGGAAACGCTCGATTCCGGCACGGGGACAGGGTCGAATTCCTCAATATGCTGCCCGAGCTGGTGCAGACCTTTGTGGACGGGGTCGTTCTCGGGGTTGGGTGGGCTCATGGTGGCGCGGTGTTCTGGTGGACGTGCGACCGCTGGTCCGAAGTCGACGGCCATGCCCCCGATGTCGCTCCGATTGGGCGGCCCGGAACGCCGGGAAAGCCTAGCCAGCAGGCCCGGGAAATGGCATTCAGAGCCAGGCGTCGTTGTCATCCTGAGGCCGTAGCGCCCCCGGCCGGGATGGGCCCATCCGATTTTGCCAGGTCGGCTGACAGAGACAGGGCTGTGGCGCATATCGCCACGCCTGCCACCTTGGATCCCCATCAGGTGGCGCAGCATGTCGCGCGTAAGCTGAGGAGCGTGTGGCGTGAGGGTTCGTTCGCCTACGGCTCAGCAGCCCACGTTCCCCTCGGTGCCCATGTCGTTCGTTGTGGCCAGAGTCCTCGCGCGTGACCATTCGCCATGGCCACTGAACTGATCCACCTCTCGGGAGTCCTTAAGAGCCCGCTCGTCGACGCCAAGACGGGGGACAAGCTCGGGCGCGTCCAGGACCTCATCGTCCGGATCGGCGACAGTCCTCACCCACCAATCGTCGGTCTCGTCGTGAAGATCGGCGGCCGTGAGCTCTTCGTTCCCGCTCGCAAGATCTCCGCCATCGAACCAGGGCGGGCGGTCTTCGACGGCGCCAAGGTCGACCTACGTCGCTTCGAGCGGCGGCCCGGCGAGTTGCTGCTGGCCAAGGACCTGATGGCGCGGCACCTGATCAACCTGGTCGGGGGCCGACTCATCCGGGCCAATGAGATCGAGTTGGCCCGGACCGAGAACGGATGGGAAGTCGTCGGCGTGGACCCGACCGCACGTGGGTTGGTACGCCGCCTCCTTCCCGGCCGCCTAGGCCAGCGGTCCGAACCGCGGGCAATCGTCGACTGGGGCAGCATCGAACCATTCGTGTCCCACGTGCCGACCGCGCGCCTGCGCATTCCGTATCGCAAACTGGCCCGACTCCACCCAGCCCGCATCGCGGATCTGGTGGAGGCGGCCTCGCACGAGGAGGGCGAGGAGATCATCGAGGCGGTGGGTCAGGACCCAGCCCTCGAGGCCGACGTCTTCGAGGAGCTCGACCCAGAGCACCGGGTCGAATTCGTGCAGGACCGTTCGAATGAAGAGGCCGCCCAGCTCCTCGGGTCCATGGCTCCGGACGACGCTGCCGACATGATCTCCGAGATCGATCAGGAACGGCGGGCCCCGATCCTCGAGCTGCTCCCCGAGCCCCAGCGACGCAAGGTGCGGTCGCTCCTTCACTACCATCCCGAGACAGCGGGCGGGCTCATGAGCCCCGACTTCTTGCAATTGCCCGCCACAACGACCGTCGAGGAGGCGCTCGAGGCGATCCGGGTGAGCACGGTGCCGCGCGAGGCGCTGGCTGTCGTGTTCGTCACCGACCCCGACGACGGCCACGTCATCGGCTCTGTGTCGGCCGTTCAGCTGATTCAGAGCCCCCGCGACAAGCCCCTCTCCGAGGTCGCCACGACCGAAGTGGGGCACGTCCACCCCGATTGGGACCTCGGCGCCACGGTCCGCAAGATGTCCGACTTCAATCTGACGGTGGCTCCCGTGCTCGATCCTGAGCACCGGCACATTCTCGGCGTTATCACCGTCGACGACGTGCTCGAGCTACTCCTGCCGTTGGGATGGCGACGCGACTTTGGCATGACGGCAGCGGAAGAGTAACGGTGTTCGGGCGACGAAGACCCGCTCGGCAGGGCAGCGCCGGTAGGAGTTCCGTCCACCGGCGAAGCTTCGCGTAGCGTCCAGCACAAGTGGGTCCTAGAGCGGGCCTTCGTGATCACGCCATGACCCGCCTCGCGAGGGCGCGTGCGGCCGAGGACCCGGTCGCCGCGGCGAGGAACCCGGGCGCAGCACAGAGATTCACAAGAGCCACAGGGCACGAGGGAGGTGAGGCATGCCCGACCCGGAGGAGACCGAGGGAGCCACCGCCGTCCTCGACGAGGCGCATGTCGGCGACATCCAAGGAGCGTTTGGCACAATCCGCCAGCACGACACCTGCGCCGCGCCGGTCGTGGCGGGCCAGGATCCTGACGCTGTTCGCAATCATGGGCCCGGGGCTGATCGTCATGGTCGGGGATAACGACGCCGGCGGGGTCTCCACCTACTCCCAAGCGGGTCAGAACTATGGGCTCACCCTCTTGTGGACCCTCCCCCTCCTCGTCCCGGTCCTTATCGTGAACCAAGAGATGGTGGTCCGCCTCGGCGCCGTCACCGGCGTCGGCCACGCCCGACTCATTAACGAGCGCTTCGGAAGGTTCTGGGGCGCCTTCTCGGTAGGAGACCTTTTCATCCTCAACTTTCTCACCATTGCCACGGAATTCATCGGGGTAAGCCTGGCCCTCGGCTATTTCGGAGTGAGCAAGTACGTCGCTGTACCCATCGCCGGGGTGGCTCTGATCGTGATGACGGCGACCGGCAGCTTTCGTCGCTGGGAACGGTTCATGTTCGTCTTCATCTTCGCGAATTTCCTGGTGATCCCGCTGGCCATCCAGAGCCATCCGTCGCCGGCCGCCTTCGTGCACGGTTTGACCGTCCCTGGTGTGCAGGGCGGTTTCAACTCAACGTCGGTTCTTCTCATCATCGCCATCGTCGGCACCACCGTCGCCCCATGGCAGCTGTTCTTCCAGCAGTCGAACATCGTCGACAAGCGCATTACACCGCGCTGGATCAACTACGAGCGAGTCGATACCATCCTCGGCTCTTTGGTCACCGTCTTTGCCGCGTCGCTTCTGATGGCGGTCGTGGCATCGGCCTTCTCGGGCACAGTGGCGGCCGGCCACTTCTCGGACGCCGGGGGCGTCGCCCAGGGACTCCAGCACTACGTCGGAAACGCGGCCGGAACCATGTTCGCCATCATCTTGCTCAACGCCTCGATCATCGGGGCGGCTTCGGTGACCCTGTCCACGTCGTACGCGTTCGGCGACATCTTCGGCGCCCGCCACTCACTCCACCGCTCATGGCGCGAGGCCAAGTTCTTCTACGGCGCGTTCGCCGCGATGGTGGTCGGTGCCGCGGGCATTGTCCTCATCCCCGGAGCGCCGCTCGGTCTCATCACCACGAGCGTGCAGGCGCTCGCCGGCGTCCTCCTGCCCAGCGCGACCGTCTTCCTGCTCTTGTTGTGCAACGACAAGGAGGTGCTGGGCCCTTGGGTCAACCGCCCCTGGCTGAACGTCCTCGCCGGCGTGATCATCTCCATCCTGCTGATGATGTCTCTGGTGCTAATGGCCACGACGCTGTTCAGTACGATAAACGTGAACCAACTGGCCCTGATCCTGGGCGGAGTGCTCATCGTCAGTTATGCAGTGGTGGGCGTTGTCCTGTTGCGCGGGCGCTCGCGGCGTACGGTCGAGCCCCCCGTCTCGAAGGAAGCCCGGGGCAATTGGCGCATGCCACCCCTGAACCTGCTCAACCGGCCGAAATGGTCACGCGGCCGTCTACTGGGGATGTACGCGCTGCGTGGCTATTTGGTTCTCGCCGTCATCCTCCTCTTGGTGAAGGCGATCCAGCTCGGCGTCAACGGCAAGGGCTGATCTCGGTCCGGGCGCCTGCCCGGACCGACCAAATGCTGTGGAGTGGAATGATGTTCCCGACACATGAGCGCAAAAAGTGCTGGCCTGCTGGTGTATCGCATCGCGGAGGGCGGTGTCGTCGAAGTCCTCATCGCACACCCCGGCGGCCCCTTCTGGGCGAGAAAGGGTGACGGCTCGTGGTCGATCCCAAAGGGCGAGTACGACGAGACCGAGAACGCCCTTACGGCCGCGTTCCGAGAATTTGGAAGAGGAGACGGGCCTGGAAGTGCCACACACCGGTGCCGTCTGCCTCGGGGACCTGCGGCAACCCAGTGGCAAGCGCGTCATCGTCTGGGCGCTTGAGGCCGATCTAGACGCCACACACGCCTCGAGCAACACGTTCGAGATCGAGTGGCCGAGAGGCTCCGGGAAAATGAACCAGTACCCCGAGATGGACCGCATCGAGTGGGTTCGAGTCAGCGTCGCCCGGACAAGGCTATTGAAGGGCCAGGTTCCGTTTTTGGACATGTTGATGGAGGCGGTGAGCCTCCGCGGTGACTCCGTCTGCGAGGGCCCGCCTGTCTAATCAGCTGGCTGATGGCGGCACCCGCGAGACGATGACGTGGATCTGAGGTGAGACGGTTGAGCCATCTGGAATACGGTGCTAAGCATCGCGACGCGCTGACGACCATCATCAGGAGGTGCCATGAGTACTCCGGGATTCATCCAGATCATGGAGTTCACCACGTCCGATATCGATGCGGTCCTTAAGATCACTGACGAGTGGCTCAAGGCGACCGAGGGACGGCGCACGGCGCGCCACCACATCGTCACTCGGGATCGCAACAACGCTGACCGTTACAAGGTCATCGTATTCTTTGACTCGTACGATTCGGCGATGGAGAACTCAAAGCTCCCTGAAACCGAACAAATTCCGCACAGAAGCAGGGAGCCTTGCTCACGAACATGTCGTTCCACGACCTCGACGTCATGGTTGACGCCGACATCTGACCTGACGGGCCAAAGCGGGCGGCGCGCCCGCCCCCCGCTCGCCAACGGGGGTCCTCCAGAGTCGGGCTGCCCGGATTTGAACCGGGGACCTCTGCGTCCCGAACGCAGCGCGTTAACCAAGCTGCGCCACAGCCCGTCCGCTCTCCCGAGGGGAGCAGCGCGCCACACTACCGCGGCGTCAGCCGGTCGCTTCCCCGCTCCCGTTCGCTCCGGGGTCGCCCCGGGAGACTCCCTCTGGGCCCGAAGGGTCACTGTCGGTGCCGTTCGGCTTGCCGGCATACGTGGCCACGACCTGTGCGACCCGGCGCTTGTCCATTTCCACCACCCGCAGATTCCAGTCGCCGACCCGGACCTCCTCGCCCTCACGAGGTATGTGGCCGAAGCGCTCGAACAAGAGGCCGCCCAGGGTGACGTATTCGCCATCGGAGATCTCAATGCCGAGCCGCTCGCGCACGTCGTCAACGTTGGTCTGCCCGTCGATCAGCCAGCGCGTGTTGTCAACGCGAACAATGTGCGCCTCTTCTTCCTCATCGAACTCGTCGTGCAGATCCCCTACAAGTGGTTCCAACAGGTCCTTCACTGTGAGCAGTCCCGCGACGCCCCCGTACTCGTCGACCACGACGGCCACGGCCCGTCTGTGCTTGCGCATGTCGGCCAATGCCTCCAGGATGCCAAGCGACTCAGGAAGCAGGTAGGGCTGGCGGACCTTCCGGGAGATCTCTAAGGGGCTGGGGTCGGTCGCGTCCCGATCCCTCGGCTCCTCACCGTCGACCACTCGACGTGCACCTCCGCTACCGGTCCGGAAGATGTCGTTGACGAAGAGGATGCCGATGAGGTCGTCAAGGTCATCGTGAACCACAGGAAAGCAACTGTGTCCCGAGCTCCGCACGGCCCGCGCAATGTCGTCCGCATGAACCGGGATGGTCAGGTACGTCACGTCAACCCGGGGCGTCATCACCTCACGGACATCCATGTCCCGCAAGTCAGCGAGGGCCTCCGTGATGATGCGCTCCTGTTCCGACGCCTCCGTCTCGAAGGACTGGCCCTGACGACCCGAACCGGCACGCCTGTCAGCGCGAGTTGAGCGACGCCAAAGTCTGCGTGGGCGCGTCTTCTGTGCGTCCGGTGGTTTCTGTCGTTGCGACACGGCCAACCCGGGTCAGAGTCTGGTCTCGGAGCCTGCCTGAAGCTGGGGTCCGGCGCCCACCAGCACGGGCACGGGCGTGAATGAGTCGTCTGCAAATGTGCCGTCGTCGAGGAGCGCGGCGACGGCGCGCCTGAGGCGCAGCGGGTCCAAGGGCTTAACCAGCCAACCCTCGGCGCCCGATCGACGCGCGAAGAAAACGTCGGGCCGGCGGTCGAGCAGCATGAGCACCGAGATGTGGTCAAGCGCGTCGTAGGACTCCTGGAGGCGTAACTCGAGGCACACCGCCATGCCGCCCATGTTGCCCATCTGCATATCGACGATGACCAGATCGGGCGCTTCATCGCTCACGAACGCGACCACCTCTGGCCCCGACGTCACGAAGCGGACCTCCACGTCGGGTCTGCTGATGACGGCCTCGATCTCCCGGCGGAGCGTGGGCGCATCGCTGGCGACCAGGATGGTCTGCACCGACCGGACACTATCTGACCCGTGCGTGGGGACGGTAACCCCATGGCAGCCGCGAACCGGGGTCGACATTGTCGATCTCTAAACGATATTGCTTACAGTTCTAAAAAGGCCCGCCGGCCCACCACCACCGAGCCCCGCCGAGCCGTCCCGAGCCGCCGGTCACCGGACCCACGCGGATTCATCCGAAGAGATGATCGGCCGCCCGCTGCAATCCACCCAGCTCGTGCACGTCCTGCCCGAACAGGGGGATTCGTCCGACCGGTGCCGGCGATACCTGTGCAGCCAGGCCGGAGTACGCCGCTTTCTCCCGCGCCGCGACGGCGTTCAACTCGGCCAGGTTCGCCTCGAGGGCCTCCATCCCGGGAACGACAGGACCAACTGGACCACCGGGACCGTCGCTTCCATTCCCGAATGACGGCGCGATCCGGTTGACGACCAGTGCGGCCACAGCCGTGTCACGTTCGCCCAATTTTTCAGCGAAGAAGCCCGCTTCGATGAGCGAGTCGGGTCGGGCTGAGGTAACGAGCACATAGGCCGTGGACGGGTCGGCCAGCAACTCGTGGACGGCGCTGGCACGGCTGCGGAACCCGTCCTCCATACCCTCGAAAGCCTGGAAGAAGCCCACCGCGTCCTGGACGATTTCGGCACCGGCCACCTTGGCGATTGTCTTGAGCAGAGCCTGGGTGGCCATGCCGACCGCCCGCAAGGACATTCGCGTCGGCACAAGGAGGGCCCGGAAGAGGCGGTTCTCCAAGAAGCGCGTGAGGCGGCGGGGCGCGTCGAGCAAGTCAAGGGCATTGCGTGTCGGGGGCGTATCCACGACAACCACATCGAACTCCCTGGATTGCACGAGCTCATAGAGCTTCTCCATGGCCATGTACTCCTGGGTGCCCGACAGCGTGCCGGCGAGATTCTGGTAGAGCCGGTTGCTCAGGATCGATTCCGCCTGCTCCGGTGTGCGCGCGTAGCGCGCACGAGGTCGTCGAACGTCCCTTTGGAGTCGAGCATCAGCGGTGCAGGTGACCGGGCCAGTCGCCCGCCACTTCAGACGGCGTGTTCGGCAACGACTCCACCCCCAGCGCATCTGCCAGGCGCCGCGCCGGGTCGACGGTGACCACGCACGATCGTCGCCCCGCCCGAGCGGCCGCGAGGGCGAACGTGGCCGAGACGGTGGTTTTACCCACGCCGCCCGACCCGCAGCACACGATGACGGAACGCTCGGTGACGATGTCCTTCAGCGTCGCAGGCGTCTGACAATCTGCCTCTGGTTCCCCACCCGTCACGCCACCCGTGGCGCCACCGTGCGCCACCCGTCACGCCACCCGGCCCTCCATCTCCGGAGGCACCGGTCCCGGCCGTCGAGCTCACCCCGCCCCCTCGGCCACCAGCGTCGTCACCGAGGCCGCCAGCGCGTCGGCCAGGACCTCGGTCTCCGCGGCCCCGATGGATTCGGCGTCCAGCGCCGGGACGAGCAGTTGAGGCAGTGGGAGGTCGCGGCGCAGCCGCTCGACCTGCTCGGTGGAGACGGCGTGGCGGGCCAGGCGGAACTGGCGGGCCTCCTCGAGCGCCGACAGGTGACGAGGGTCCAAGGGCGCCCCCGCCTCTGCCCCTGCCCGCGCCCCCGCCCCCGCTGCGACCTCGGCCGCGGCCCGCTCCAGCCCGACGGGCTCGGGGTCGCAGGCGTTGATGATGACCGGCCCCAGCTGCACGCCCGCCTTGTCCTCCAGGGTGAAAGCCGACTCGATGGTCTCCGAGACCGGGAGCTCCTCGGGCAGCGTGACCAGGATCACCCGGCAGCGAGCCGGGTCGCTCAGGAGGTCGACGACGTCCTGTGCCTGGGTACGCAGCGGTCCACCCCGGGCGGCGTTGACCAGTCCGCTCGCCGAGGTCAAGAAGGTGATGGCATGGCCGGTTGCCGGCGCGTCGACCACGATCAGGTCCGCCGCGCCCTCCCGTTCCAGCTGCTTCACTTTGCCCAGGACCAGCACGTCGCGGATGCCCGGGATGGCGGTCGAGACCACGTCGAGGACGCCCGAGCGTGCCAGGCGCCTCGAGACACGCCGCAGGCCGTGGTCTTCGAGATACTCGATCAGTGCATCGTCGGGCGTCAGCCGACGGGCGCGCACCGAGCCGCTGCCGGTTGGACCCCCGCCGACCCCCGCCGCCGCCGGCGCCGCCGGCGCCGCCGGCACCAGGACCACCTCCTCGTAGTCGAGGTCCTCTTGGCGTCCGAATGCGCCGGTGATGCCGGACTTGCCCTCGAGCTCCACGATGAGGACCGATTTTCCGACCCCAGCGGCCATCTTGGCCAGGGCCGCGCTCATGGTCGTCTTGCCGACGCCACCCTTGCCGGCGACGACGAGGACGTGGCTCTGTGCGCAGAAGGTACCCACGTCCATGCTGGGCCGAGCGTAGTTGCCGTCTCCCCGCCGAAGATCGATCGCCCGCTAAAAATCCAGGTCAAGGGCCTTGAACGCGGCGACCCTCGGCGGTAGTTTGACCTCGCACGGGGGATTAGGTTGGCCCTATCGGGGGGTTTCATGCGCCAGGGAACAGAGTCGTGGCAGTTGAAGGCAGCGTGTCGGGGACCGCAGGCAGCGGTGTTCTTCCCCCCATCGCACGCCGAGCGCAAGGAGGAGAAGGCCTCGCGCGAGATCCGCGCCAAGGCCATCTGCGACCAGTGCCGGGTGCGCGGCGAGTGCCTCGATTACGCCGTCAGGATCCGCGAGCCCCACGGGATCTGGGGCGGGATGAACGAGGTCGAGCGCAAGCTCATGCTCGACCGCCGGGCCAGCTGACCACGTAGGGCCCGCCGCCCGCCGGCCCGTCCCAACGCCCCGCCTTAGTGCTGGCGCGTGATCTTGAGCACCTGGTCCGCCGCGAGTACACCGCGTACTCGCAGACGGCATCGGGCTTGGATCCGTCCACCGAGCAGATGGCGGCGGTGATCTCGTTCGCCGCCGTGACCACCGCCTGGGTCAGGGGGCTGGTCGGCGTGGTCAGGTTCCCGGCGATCTGGTCCTGTGAGAGCCCGGACACCACGCCGGGGGTGAAGGCGGCGCCGTCGAGCACGTAGCGGTTGGCCACATCGAGCAAGGAGAAGGTGGTGGGGCTCGTCCCGTAGCTGGCGATCACGGCTGATTGCCGGGCATTGGGGGTCTGGAGGCCGAGATACCGGGCCCCGGTCGGGTTCAACGAGCTGTAACGCTCCACCGACTGGAGCGCCACCCAGTGACTCGTGTACGAGACGTTCCAAAAGGTGAACGTCGACAAATTGGCGAAGGCGGTGGTCGAACTCGACTGCATGACCCCGAGCTGGTTGAACGTGCCGAAGCGCGAGAGGGCGAGGACGAGGGGCCAGCGCTCGGCCGCGGGGTAGGGCGCGAACTCGGCACCGTAGAAGAACACCACCGGCAGGGGCGGCCCGCCGTTGACCGTCGTCATCCACGGGGCGCTGGTCGTCCCGGTCGGCTGCAACGGGGTCACAGCGTTGGCCGGCGAGCTGACCCCGACGGTGTCGTAGACCGACGCGGGCACCGAGCCCACGCTGGCGATGAGCGACGACGGCGCCGGGTTGAACGTCTCGACTGTCGACGTCGTGCTCGGTCCTGCGTTGTCCCGCACGAGCACGAGTGCACCCAGGAGCAAGATGGCCACGATGATCAGCCCGAGAGCAAGGTAGCGACGCGGGATTTGGCGCAGGATTGGCGCCGACGTGGACTCGTAGGCGGGCTGGCTCATGGACCGGGTCAGGTTAGCCAAGGGGTGCCCGCGTTTAGGGGGCGCCGCCTCGTGCTGCCGGTACCCTCTCCGGCGTGCCTCCATCGGCCTCCCCGCCACCACGACCCGCCTTCGACCCGGCCGCCGTGGAGATCCGGCCGGCCGCCACCGTGATGCTCGTCCGCGACGTGCCGGCGCCGTCGGGCGGGACTGCGCTCGAGGTGCTCATGGTGCGGCGCAACCTGCGCTCCGACTTCGTTGGCGGTGCCTACGTGTTCCCCGGCGGAGCGGTCGATCCCCACGACGGTGGTGCGGGGGCCGAGGCACTCTGTGCCGGGCGCAGCGATGGCGAGGCCAGTGCACTTTTGGGCGTCGGGTCTGGCGGCTTGGCCTACTGGGTGGCCGTCGTGCGCGAGACCTTCGAGGAGGCTGGGCTGCTGCTGGCTCGGCGTGACGACGGCCCCGATCTACTGGCGGGTCATCCCGAGGAGGAAGCACGCTTCGTCGAGGCCAGAGCCGCCGTCAACGCCGGCACGCTTCGATTCCTCGACCTGTGCCGCCAAGAGCGCCTCCGCCTTACCGTCGGCGACATCCATTACTTTGCCCACTGGATCACGCCCAGGGGCGCTCCCCGCCGCTACGACACCCGCTTCTTCGTGGCCGCGGCCCCGCCGGGGCAGATCGCCGCGCACAGTGCCGGGGAGACCATCGCCGAGGTATGGATCACGCCGCAGGATGCGCTGGCGCGCCACCGAGCGGGCGAGATTGAGATCATCTTCCCGACCATCCGCTGCTTGCAGGCGATCGGGCGCTTCGCGACCAGCACGGAGCTCCTCGCGGCAGCCGAGCGAGCGTCGAGCGCGGTCCCGACGATCGAACCGAGGGTGGTCCCCGACGGGAACGGGATGCGCATCGTGCTCCCAGGCGACCCGGGGTACGAACGGGCTCCCGTACCCGACCCCGGGGACGGCGGCGCCAGGGGCGACTTCAACGAGGCCGTGCGTGCCGTCTCGCTCAAGGCCAACGAGGAGGGTCCCGACGGCGCACCCGGTCCCCGGCCCTCAGCGCCGTGATCCCTGCGGTGCCGGACTTCGGGATCGGCCCCGCCCCTGCCCCGGGGCGCGTCGACGAGGTCGCACCGGGTGTTCGACGACTCACAGCTCCCAATCCCGGGCTCATGACCGGGCCGGGCACGAACACCTACCTGGTCGGGCGCGGGGATATGGCCGTGGTCGACCCGGGGCCGGCCGACGAGTCCCACACAGAGGCCATCGTGGCGGCGGCAGAACCACTCGGGTCGATCCGCACCATCCTCGTCACACATACCCACGTCGACCACGCACCCGGCGCCGCGGCCCTGGCCGACGCCACCGGGGCGCGGGTCGTGGGCTTCGGCCCCGCGGAGGGGTTCCGCCCCGACGACAGTGTGGGCGAAGGGTGGGCCCTTTCCTGCCCCGGTCCCGGCGTCGGCGACCAGCTCACGCTGCGGGCTCTGCACACCCCAGGTCACGCCTCTGACCACCTCTGCTGGCTGGTGCAGGAGCACGCGCTGCTGCTGACCGGCGACCACGTCATGCACGGCTCGACCGTCGTGATCCGGCCTCCCGACGGGGATCTCCATCACTACCTCGCCAGTCTCCTTCGCCTACGCGATGCGGAGGTGCCCGTCGCCGCGCTGGCACCCGGCCATGGACGGCTGATGGATCATGTCTCCGAGGTGGTTGATGCGCTGGTTGCCCACCGGCTCGGCCGTCACCGCCGTATCGCGGCTGCGCTGGCCGAACGAGGTGACGGGACGGTCGACGACCTGCTCCCCGAGGTCTATGGCGACGTCACCGAGCGCCAGTTGCCGGTCGCCCGCTTCTCGTTGTGGGCCCATCTGCGCGCGCTCGGCCAGGAAGGTACGGCCACGGTCCTCGACGTGCCGGCGGACGGGGACACGATCGAGAGTCGCTGGGCCGCCGCCTGAGTGTCGTGGCGGCCGCATCCGCCGTCAGCCCGCCTCCGCCTCTCCTTCGGCGACCGCAGCCTCGACCCGCTGGATGAGCCGGGCCGTGCAGCCCTCGGCCTCCACGAGCGGCGCCACGTCCTCCGCGATCGCACGAGCCATCTCCGCGAACACCGCAGCCAGCTCGCCTCCGGACCCCGCCACCGGCTTCCCGGCGTCCCCCGCCGCAGCCAGGTCGGGATGCAGCGGAATGGAGCCGACCAGGGGGACTCCCAGGCTCCGCGCCAATTGCTCGCCGCCACCCGAGCCAAAGAGCGCGTAGGTGGTGCCGTGCTCGCAGGTGAAGTCGCTCATGTTCTCGATCACACCGGCCACGCGGAGGTAGCCCCGCCGCGCCATGTCGGCCGCCCGCGCCGCCACCTTTTGGGCCGCCACCGGTGGGGTCGTCACCACCAGGAGCTCGGTGCGGGGCAGCAGGCGGGCAAGGCCCATCTGGATGTCGCCCGTGCCCGGGGGCAGATCGATCAGCAGGTAGTCGAGGTCGCCCCAGTGGGCGTCCTGAAGAAATTGCTGCACGGCCCGGTTGAGCACGAGACCCCGCCACATGATCGCCTGTTCCTCGTCAGCGAGGAACCCCATGGAGAGGACGCGCACTAGCCCGGGGCCTACTGCCTGCTCGAGCGGCACCATCTTCCCCTGCCGGGCCTCCACGTCGCCCTCCATGCCCAAGAGGCGTGGGACGGAGAAACCCCAGATGTCGGCATCGAGGACCCCGACCGTGAAGCCGCGCTGGGCCAAGGCCACGGCAAGGTTGACGGTCACGGATGACTTGCCCACACCGCCCTTGCCCGAAGCGATGGCCAGAACCCGGGCCGTAGCCGGCACCGCGGTAGCAGGGGCGTCCTCGCGGGCCTTCCAGCGCGCCCGGGCCATGACGGCGGCCCGCTCTTCGGCATCCATGCTGGCCACCTGGACATCGACCTCGCGCACCCAGGCCAGGGCGCCAACATGGCCGCGGACGTCGCGTTCGATCTGCGTGCGCAGCGGGCAGGCGGCGATAGTGAGGGCGACGTCGACGGTCACGTGGTCACCCCGCACCCGGACGGCACGCACCATCCCGAGGTCCACGATGGTGTCGCCGAGCTCGGGATCGATGACGGCGCGCAGGCTTTGGAGCACCTCGTTTTCGCGCTCATCCGCCGACGCTGCAGTCGCTGCCGGCGAAACTGGGGAAGACCCCGAGGTCATGTGGGGATTCTACCTGCATGACCAGGAATTCCGGCCTGGCTGCCCCGGTGTGCCCGGGGTGGCCAGGCGCCGGTAACATGGCGAGGTCGATCGGTTGCCACGGTGTCGGCGCCTACGAGGAGGAACCAGTGACCACACTCTCAACTTCCGTCAGTATCGGGAAGAAGCCGGCTCCAGTGACGCTGAGTGACGAGGCGATGAGCCAGGTGGCCCAGCTGCTGGCCGAGGAGGGGGACGAGAACCTCGCGCTGCGGGTGGCCGTCAAGCCCGGTGGATGCTCTGGCTACAGCTACGAGATGTTCTTTGACACAGAGGTCATGCCTGACGACGTCGTGCGTGAGTTCGGCGCGGTCAGGGTCGTCGTGGACTCTGCCAGCGCCGAGCTGCTGACCGGATCGACCCTCGACTACACGGGCGGGCTGCAGGGCGCCGGTTTCCACATCACCAACCCCAACGCCACCCGGACCTGCGGGTGCGGTTCCTCGTTCAGCTGAGCCCCGGCCCCACCGGGCACCCGGCCTCCTGAGCGGCTCCGGCACCACCCCCGAACAAACTCCGGGCGAAAGCTGGCCTGTCGCTTCGCCTGGAAAGGCGCACGTCTCCTTCATCCTCAACGGGGAAGAGGTGTCTGTCGCCGACGGGATCTCACTCCTCGACGTCTTACGGGAGGAACTTGGGTGCCGATCCGTCAAGGACGGGTGCAGCCCGCAGGGACAATGCGGATGCTGCACGGTCTGGGTCGACGACGTGCCCCGGGTGGCCTGCGTGACGCCCGTCCGCCGGGTGGCAGGGCGCCGAGTCACCACGCTCGAAGGGGCGCCGGCCCATCTGCGCGATCGCTGGGCCTCCGCGTTCGTGGCGTCCGGGGCGAGCCAGTGCGGCTTCTGCACGCCGGGCATCGTGATGCGGCTTGCCGCGCTCACGCCCGAGGCCATGGGGCGCTCGCCGGAGCGACGTGATGTCGAGGCGGCGCTTCGTGCCCATCTGTGCCGCTGCACGGGCTGGCAGTCGATCGTGGAGGCTGCATCTGACGCACTTGGCATCGACGATCCCACGGTTGCAGCCGGAGCGCCCCGCGACTCCCTGCTCGCGGCCTGGCGGTCGGAGGTCGAGGGGCGTTCCCTGCAGAGCTCGGGGCCCGACGTGATCCTGGGCGGTGGCGGGTTCGCCGACGACACAGCACCAGCCGTCACCCTCGTCCAGCTTGGAGCTGACGCGCCGCTCGCCGCGGGGCTCCGCGCCGCTCGCGCCGGCTTCGGTCGCGTCCAGGGCCGCAACAGCACTGTGCCGCTTTCGCACCCGGTCGAGGTGCCGACGGGCGACTGGGCCGCCACGCTGCAGACCACCTGGGTTGAGCCTGCCTACGTCGAGCCGGACGCCAGCTGGTGCCGGCCCGGGGCAGTGCCCGCGTCGTCGCTCGCGAACGGAGGCGCCTTCGGTGGCAAGCGCCACAGCCCGGTACCAGCCCGAGCCCGCGAGCTCGCCAATGAGACCGGCGCGGCGGTTCGGGTCCTGTGGCGCCGCGAGGACGTGGTGCGTCGCGCGCCGAAGCGACCGCCGCTCGGGATCGGGTTGCGTTCCGATGGCACCGGCATCGTGCGCATCGCCCGTACCGAGGGATCTCCCGACCTCTCACCCGTGGTGGATCGTCTGCGCGAGCTGTGCCCGAGTGTGCAGGTCGAACAGGTCGAGGTGATCGGCCCGCCCGTGTCATCGGGCCTGCGTGGCGCCGGTTGGGCCGAGGTGCTCGCCGCGCTGCACGCGGTGAGCGCACCACCGGGACCGGTGGGCACGGGTCAGGCCGACGTCGCGGTGCCTGGTGCCGGGAGTGCGACGGTCAACCTCCGCCTCGGGGACGGCGAACGCGGCCGTGTCGACGTCGATGTCTGGGCCGGCGAGGTGCTCTGTCCGGTCACACTGCGCTCCTACGCGTTGGGGGCGGTCCACCAGGCGCTCGGGCTGGTCTGGAGCGAAGGCATCGCCGTGGACGAAGACGGCGAGCCGGTCGACCTGACCATCCGCTCCTTTGGCATCCTCGCCGCGCGCGACATGCCCGAGGTCACCGTTCGCCTCCACGAGGAGGACGGCTGGCCGGTGAACGGCTCCGACGCCGTCTTCGTCGCCACGCTGGCGGCGGCCTGGAGCGCCGAGGGCCTGCCCGACCGCTGGCCCACCCGTCGCGCCGCCGTCCGAGCGCCGCGGCGCGACGTGGCACCATCCAACGGTCGAGAGGAGCGCGCATGAGCCCAGCTGTCGGTCCCTACTCCCCCGTGCGCCGAGTGGGCGAGTGGGTCGTCACCTCGGGGCAGGTCGGGCTGGCCACCGATGGCGCCGGCGTGTCCGCATTGGTCCCCGGTGGCACCGTTGCAGAGCTCCGTCAAGCGCTCCAGAACATGGCCGAGGTGCTCGCCGTCGAGGGGGCCACGCCGCTCGACGTCGTCAAGACGACGGTCTTCCTCGTCGACATGGATGACTACGCCGCGGTGAACGAAGTGTGGGTCGAGTTCTTCACGGATAATCGCCCGACCCGCTCCGCCGTTGCCGTCGCGGCCCTCCCGATCGGCGCCCGAGTCGAGGTCGAGGCCTGGGCCTACGCGCCGGCGCGCTGAGAGGCCGGCGTACCAGGGGAGGGTGCCGCAGCGAGACGGTGCCGCAGGAGACGGTGCCGCCGCCCCTCCGGCGGTCCCGTTGCGCTGCGCCACGCCGGGGTGCCAGGCCACCTGTCCGAAGCGGTATCCAACCGAGCGGACCGTCTGGATCAGGTGGGCGTGCTCCTCGCCGAGTTTGGCTCGCAGGCGGCGAATGTGGACATCGACCGTGCGCGCCCCTCCGTAGTACTCGTAGCCCCAAACCCGGCTGAGCAGGGTTTCGCGGGTGAAGACCTTGGCCGGGTGGCCGGCCAAGAACCGGAGGAGCTCGTACTCCATGTAGGTCAGGTCGAGAACCCGGCCCGACACGGCCGCCTGGTACGTCTCGAGGTTCAGCATCAACGGGCCGTACTCGATGATGTCGGGCCGCATGCTCTGCCCGGTGCGCCAGAACAGGTGCTGTAGGCGCGCGACGAGCTCCTCGGGTCGGGCGGGCAGAACGCAGAAGTCGTCGTAGAGGTCGTCGCGCAGCAAGAGCTCGCCCACCTGCTCCGGTCCGATGGCCAGCAGCAGCGGCGTCATCGGCACCTCTCGCAGGCGGAGGTGGCGGCAGAACGCGACAGCGGCCGTCATGTCTTCACCCGCACCCGCGACCACCAGCGCGCCCGAGTAGCCGGTCGTGCGGCCATCGGGTCCGGGAGGGGCAAGGTCCTCGGGCCCGTTGACCCCGTGATGGCCGAGCCCGGCGCTCTGGAGCGCGAGGGTCACCTCGGCGGGCAGATCGGCGGGGAAGCAGAGGAGGGGGTCCATCGGGTCCGTTGGCGTCAGAGCAATGGGAGGTAGCGGTCCAGCTCGAACTGCGTCACCTCGGCCTGGTAGGCGCCCCACTCCTCGCGTTTGTTGCGGATGAACCACTCGAAGACGTGATCGCCGAGGGTCTCGGCCAGCAACTCGGAGCCCTCCATCTCGTTGACGGCGTCGTGCAGGCTTGAGGGCAGTGGCTCGATGCCCTTCTTGGCCAACTCCTTAGGCGAGAGCGTGAAGAGGTTGTCGTCGGCCTCGGGAGGCAACGGGTAGTCCTCCGCGATCCCGCGCAGCCCGGCAGCGAGGATCACCGAGAAGGTGAGGTAGGGATTGCACGCACTGTCGGGCGCTCGATATTCCAAGCGAGTGGACTCGTTCTTTCCCAGCTTGACGACCGGAACCCGTACCAGCGCTGAGCGGTTGTTGCGCGCCCAGCTGACGTGAACGGGTGCTTCGTATCCGCCGATGAGGCGCTTGTAGGAATTGACCCACTGATTGGTCACCGCGGTGATCTCGCGCGCGTGGTGCAGGAGGCCGGCGATGAACCGACGGGCCACCTCGGAGAGCCCATAGCGGTCGCCCTCGTCGACGAACGCGTTGCGTTCGCCCTCCCACAGGGAGATGTGGGTGTGCATGCCCGAGCCCTGCACCCCCCCGAGCGGCTTGGGCATGAAGGAGGCGAAGACGCCCTCCTGGCGCGCCATCTCCTTGATCACCATGCGGGTTGTCATCACGGTGTCCGCCATGGTGAGGGCGTCGGTATAGCGCAGGTCGATCTCGTGCTGGCTGTGCGCGTCCTCGTGCTGGGTGTGTTCGACCGGGATCCCCATCTCCTCGAGCATCAGCACCGAGCGCCGCCGGAGATCGCTCGTGAGGTCGGCCACGGTGAGATCGAAGTACGAGCCGGAATCCAGCGTCACCGGTCCGCGCGTGGGGTCGCCGTCGGCGAAGTAGAAGAACTCGACCTCGGGCGATGCGAAGAAGGTGTAGCCGGCCGCGCGGGCTCGTTCGAGCATGCGCCGCAGGCCGTGCCGGGGGTCGCCCTCGAAGGGGGTGCCGTTCAGGTTGGCGATGTCGCAGAATACGCGGGCCACCTGCGCGTCGTCGTGATGCCAGGGCAGGAGCTGGAAGGTCGTCGGGTCGGGTCGGGCCAGGACGTCGGCCTCCTGGACTCGGCTGAACCCGTCAATGGCCGAGCCGTCGAAGGTCATGCCCTCGTCGAGAGCATTCTCCAGCTCCGCCGACGTGATATTGAACCCCTTTGGGGTCCCCAGCACATCTGTGAACCACAGCTGGACGAAGCGGATGCCCCGCTCCTCCACGGTCCTGAGTACATAGTCCCGTTGGCTTTGCACCACACAAGCTTCGCATGTCGGGACACCCCACTCATTCGGGGTCCCGGCCTCGCCCACCCCTTCGGGATCGCTGAGACCGCCGGTATTGTGGACTGATGCCGCACCTGCGCCTGGCCGCCGCACAGCTCAACACCGTTGTTGGCGATCTCTCGGGCAACGTTGAGCGGATCCTGTCGGCGCTTTCGGCCGCCGAGGCGGCGGAGGCGGACATCTGCGTCGTACCGGAACTCGCCATCCCGGGGTACCCGCCCGAGGACCTGCTCCTCAAGCCGGGGTTCGTGGCTGACAACGTGGCTGCGCTGGAGAAGGTTGCGGCCGCCACAAGGCAGTGCGCAGTCGTGGTCGGCTTCGTCGGAGCCGCGCCGGGCGGCGAGGGGCTGGCCAACGCCGCGGCCGTCTGCGCCGGCGGGCGCGGTCGTCGGGGTGTACCGGAAGCACTTCCTCCCCAACTACGGCGTCTTTGACGAGCAGCGCTGGTTCCTGCCGAGTGACGAGCCGCCTGCGCTCTTCGGGGTGGCCGGCGCCTGGGTCGGGGTCTCCATCTGCGAGGACGTCTGGTTCGACGACGGGCCCGTCGCACACGCGGGCCGGGCCGGTGCGGACGTCGTCGTCAACCTCAACGTGTCGCCCTACAACCGTGGCCGGAGGTCCGAGCGCATCGCCGTGCTCTCCCGCCGGGTGGCCGAGTCCGGGTGCGCCATCGCCTATGTGAACCAGGTGGGGGGGCAGGACGAGCTCGTCTTCGACGGAGATTCGCTGATTGTGGCGGCCGACGGCACGCTGGTGGCGTCGGGTACGCAGTTCGCCGAGGATCTCGTCGTCGTCGATCTGCCGATCGGCTCTCACGCGCCACACGCCGTCACCGAGTTGCTGCCGCACATCGTCGTGACAGAACCTCCTCGGGTCGAGCGGTCCGTCCTGGTGCCGGCAACGCCTCGTCCGCCGTTGGGCGACCAGGCCGAGGTCTACTCGGCCCTCGTCCTCGGCACCCGCGACTACCTGCGCAAGAACGGCTTCTCCGAGGCGGTGATTGGCCTGTCGGGTGGGATCGACTCGTCGCTGGTGGCGACCGTTGCGGTGGACGCGCTCGGCGCCCAGCGGGTGCACGGGTTGTCCATGCCCTCGCGCTATTTGAGCGAGGGGTCTCGCCACGATGCCGGCGTGTTGGCCGAACGGCTGGGCATCGACCTCAAGGTGGTGCCGATCGAGGAGGCCCATGTCGCCTTCGCCTCTATGTTGGCTCCCGTGCTCGGACGTGAACCGTTCGGACTCACCGACGAGAACCTGCAATCACGCCTGCGCGGCGTCCTGCTGATGGCCGCCTCGAACGCCAAGGGCTGGATCGTGCTCACCACCGGCAACAAGAGCGAGATGGCGACCGGCTACTCCACCCTGTACGGAGATTCGGCAGGCGGCTTCGCGGTGATCAAGGATGTACCCAAAACGCTGGTGTACGAGCTCTGCCGTTACCGCAACACGCAGGCGGTTCTGGAAGGCCTGCCTGGTCCGATCCCCGACAGCGTGCTCGACAAGCCACCCTCGGCCGAGCTGCGTCCCGACCAGCGCGACGATCAGTCGCTTCCGCCCTATGAGGAGCTCGATCCGGTGCTCCAGGGCTACGTGGAACGGGATCGCACGGCGGCCGAACTCGTCGCGGAGGGGTTCGACCCTGCTGTCGTCGACCGGGTCGTGCGACTCGTCGACGGCGCCGAGTACAAGCGCCGCCAGATGCCGCCCGGTGTGCGCATCACCACGAAGGCGTTCGGCAAAGACCGGCGCATGCCCATCACCAACCGCTACCGATCCTCGGCCCTCGAGGAGTCGGGAGGTGCCTGACCTGGCGTCCGGAGTCACCGCCGTTTCATGGCGTGGCATCGACGAGCTGGCTCGGCTGGTCGGTGCCTACTGCTGGGTTGAGCAAAGGATCTTCACGCTGACTGGGGCGTGGGCCTCCGCGCCGAGCGAGGGTGCAGAAACCGTCTCGGAGCCCGCGTTGCGGGTCTGGTGTGCCGCGGTCTCCGGGCATCACGGGGCCCTGGCGGGCTGCTGGGCTGAGCGGTTGCCCCTCCGGGCGGGCGTCGACCGAGCCGCCCTCGTCGTTGCCCCCGGCGGGCTGCTTTCCGATGCGCTCGATGCCCTGGCTGGCAAGCCCGATCTGGGGGAGCGAGTCGGCGCCTTAGCCATGTCCCTCCTGCCCGGGCTGGGTGCGATCTATGGGGACCATCTGCGGACGGCTACTCCCGTCAGCGAGGCGCCCATCATGGAGGTCCTGGCGCATGCGCACCGGGTGTTGCATGCCGAGATTCGGGACGGCCGCGCCCTCGTCGAGGGCTATCCACAGGCCCCAGCGGGGGTGGGCCAAGTCGGCGAGATTCTCGAACGGGTGTTTGAGGGAATGACTCTTTTCCCTGCTGTACACCCATCTTGACAGTGCCATTACACTGTCTCCGCAGCCCACGTGCGCCAGGAACGGGTGCCGGACTGTACAAACGAGCGCGACACCCGGCTGGGTTCCCCTTGCCGAGGCATGGGACGGAAGGTTCGGCGACGATTTTGGCGAAGGAACGAATTGAGCGTGACGACGAGGATCTCGTACGGCTGTACCTGACAGATATCGGTCAGTACCCCTTGCTCACCAAGGACGACGAGGTCCGGTTGGCCCAGGCGATCGAGGCCGGTCGGGCCGCTGAGGGGGATGTGGCCAAGGCTCCCAAAGGTCTGACCACCGCCAAGAAGCGTGAGCTGCGGCGTGCCGTCATGGAGGGCGAGCAGGCCCAGCAGACGTTCGTTCAGTCGAACCTGCGGCTGGTGGTCTCGATCGCCAAGAAGTATCAGGCCTCGGGTCTGCCCCTGCTGGACCTGATTCAGGAGGGGAACCTCGGCCTCATGCACGCCGTCGAAAAATTCGACTGGCGCAAGGGCTTCAAGTTCTCGACGTACGCCACCTGGTGGATCCGCCAGGCCATCACCCGCGGCATCGCCAACACCGGGCGAACCATTCGCCTGCCTGTGCACGCTGGTGACACGCTGGCCCGGGTGCAAAAGGCCCAAGCGAGACTGGAGCTCAAGCTCGGCCGCCCGGCCACGCTGGCTGAGCTCGGTATCGAGGTCGAGATGCCCGAGGACAAACTGGTCGAGGCCCTGCGCTTCCGAGCCGAGCCGCTGTCGCTGTCCGAGCCGTTGCGCGAGGACGGCGACGCCGAGTTGGGCGACGTGGTGGAAGATCGCTCGGCTGAGTCGCCCTTCGAGGTGGCCGCCGTGTCCCTGCTGCCCGACGAAATCGGTCGGCTCCTCTCTCCGCTCGACGAGCGCGAGCGGGAGATTCTGCGCCTGCGCTTCGGACTCGACCGGGGCGAGCCCCGCACCCTCGAGGAGGTGGGCGAGCACTTCAACTTGACTCGGGAGCGGATCCGCCAGATCGAGGCCCGGGCCATGTCCAAGCTGCGTCACCCCTCCTCGGACACCGGGGCGCGGGATTTGCTGACGGTCTAGCGGCGCCTAGGCTGCATCGCCATGAAGAAGCTTTTGATCCTCGCCCTCCTGGTCGCCCTTGGCGTCATCGCCGCCCGCCGCTTGCGCGACGCGTAGGGCAACTCGCTCTAAGCGGCTCGCTCTAGGCGGCGCGCCGCCCGCCTGGTCCAGCGGTGTGACGGCCCCGTAGGCCGCGCCGCCACAAGATCAGTGCTGCGCCCGCCACGGCGAGGCTTGTCGTCACCACCGGCGTTGTGCGGCCAACCCGATCGCGAAGACGGATGGGCTTCGTGAAATTGCGCATCTCCCAGCCGCGTTCGCGCGCCACCTTGGCCAGCGCACGGTCGGGGTTGACGGCCACCGGCCGCCCGACTGCCTCGAGCATCGGAAGATCGGTGGCGGAGTCCGAGTAGGCGCTGCTCGCCGCCAGGTCGATGCCCGTGCGCACCGCAAGCTCGCGCATGGCGGTCGCCTTCGACTCGCCGTAAGCGTAGAAGGCCATGCGGCCCGTGTAGCACCCCTGTTCGTCGACCTCGCCCCGCGAGCAGATGGCCCCATCGACACCCAGGAGGTCGGCGAGGGGGAGGACGATCTCCTCGGGTGATGCGGATACCAGGTACACGCGATGGCCGGCCGCCCGATGGAGTTCCATGAGCTCGAGCGCCTCGGCGTACATGATCGGCTCCATCGTCTGGAGCATCGTCTCGCGCACGATCTGGCGCACTTGGGCCCGGTCCCATCCCTTGGTCACCGCCAGCATCGACTCGCGCACGCGCACCAGGCGCTCCTCGTCCGCCCCGAAATAGAGGTAGATCAGCTGGGAGATGGCGGCACGGGCCACCAGTCGCCGGTTGATGAGGCCGCCCTTCAAGAACGGCCGCCCGAACGCAGCGATGGAGGCGCGGTCGATGACGGTCTTGTCGAGGTCGAAGAAGGCCGCCTCCATATCTCTAATGGTACGACCGACCTGCGCCCTTGCTTGAGCGCGCGTGACAATAGGAGGTCGGGGCCGCGAACGTTCGGTGCCCGTGAACTGGGCTGTCGCGGGGGTTGCGGTGCGGTTGCGGTCAGGCCTCCAGCTCCGCGATGAACACCGAATGCACGGCGTCCTCGGCGTCCGCCGTGACGAGGACGAGGACCTCGTCGCCGGACTGCACTTGCGTGTCACCACGGGGGACGATGAGCCGGTCGGCCCTGACCACCGCCACGACGACGGCGTCGCGGGGGAAGGCGAGGTCGGCGATGGCCGTATCGTTGGCGGGCGAGTTCTCGGCCAGAGTGATCTCAACGAGGTGAGCCGAGCCACCCTGGAACTGCAGCAACCGCACCAGTGAGCCCACCGAGACGGCCTCCTCGACCAGGGCGGTCAGCAACTGGGGGGTCGACACCGAGACGTCCACCCCCCAGCTTTCGTTGAAAAGCCACTGGTTCTTTGGGTGATTGACCCGGGCCACGACGCGCGGCACGGCGAACTCCTGCTTGGCCAGCAAGGAGATCACCAAGTTGTCCTCGTCATCCCCGGTGGCCGCCACGACCACATCGACCGTGGCCAGACCGGCGGCGTCGAGGGACGAGACCTCGCAGGCGTCAGCCGCCACCCAGGTGACGTCGAGGGTGGGTCGCAAGCGCTCGACCAAATCGGGATCCTGCTCGAAGACGAGCACATCATGCCCGCTGGCATGCAAGTCGGATGCGATGGCAGTGCCGACGCTCCCTGCCCCTGCGATGGCGACCTTCACGACTCGTCCCGCTGGGCCTTGCCCTCGCTGCGGGCCAGTCTCTCGTCGAGCTCGCGCAGCGCGTCGTCGATCACTGCCAGGTGCAGGACGTCACCCTCCTGGCCGACCAGCTCGCGGGCATCGAGCCGGGGGTCACCGGCGCGGGTCACTGCCACGATGCTGAGGCGACCGGGCTGTTCGAGGTCGCACAGCGGCCGCCCGGCCCAGGCCTCGGGGAGGGATCGGTCAATGAGCGCGAGGCGACCCGGTGGGTCGGACCAATCGGCCGCGTCCTCGGCGGTCAACAGTCGCCGGCGCACTTGGTCGATGGTCCAGGTGACGGTCGCGACGGTGGGAATCCCGAGGCGCTGGTAGATCTCGGCCCGACGGGGGTCATAGATGCGGGCCACCACGTGGGGGATCTTGTAGGTCTCCCGGGCGATGCGCACCGTCAAGATGTTGGTGTTGTCGCCGCTGGTCACGGCGGCGAGTGCGCCGGCGTCGAAAGCGCCCGCTTTCTCCAGGTCGTCACGGTCGAACCCTGACCCGACGATGCACGGTCCGTCCCAGCCCTTGAGGCGCCGGAAGGCCCTGGACGACTTGTCCAAGACGGAAACCGAATGTCCCTCGGCGCTCAGCGAGAGGGCGAGTCCAGAACCCACGCGGCCACACCCGACGACGATCACGTGCACGCCACAGTGCAACACGCCGGGTCGGGTCGTGCAAAAACGGAGCCGATCCCTTCTACTGTGTGGCCGTGGCGACCTCGACAACGGCTCGGCCGACCGTCCCCTTGCCAGGCGTGGCCGCAGCGGAGATCCCTGAGACCCGCCGCTACCGGTTGAAGAACAAGATGCTCGGTCCGCCGCTCGTCACCGAGCAGCTAGCTACCGAGCGCTTGAGCAATCCCATTGCACTCGGTGTGCTGGCACCCGACTGCATCTCGTCCTCGGCCTACGGCACCGAGCAGATGCTCACCCAGCTGGTTCCTTACATCGGCCTGGCCGCCTTCACCTTGGTCGTCCCGATCACCCTGGCCATCCTGGGCGTCCTCTTCTTTGTCACCCTCTCCTACCTCGACGTCATCCGGCTGTACACGAAGGCAGGCGGCTCCTACGTGGTCGCCCGAGACAACTTTGGGCCGAAGATCGCGCAAATCGCCGCCGTGGCCCTCCTGATCGACTACACCGTCACCGTCGCGGTCCAGACGTCGGCGGGGACCGCTGCCCTGACCAGCGCAGTGCCAAGCCTGGCCAACACCACGGACACCATCGTCATCACCGTCGGGGTGGTCCTCCTTCTCCTCTATGGGAATCTGCGCGGCATCCGGGAAGCGGGGAGCTACTTCGCGATCCCCACCTACTTCTACGTCCTGTCCCTCACGTCAGTGATCGTCTTCGGTTTCATCAAGGAGGCGCTCGGCACCTTGCATCACGTCCCGCTGCCGCCGCAGAGCGAGCTCTTCGGCGGCAGGATCGGAACACCCGGGTCCGGCTGGCTCATGGGCCTGGCCTTCATCACGTTGTTGCGCTCGTTCGCCAACGGCGGGTCCTCGCTGACCGGTCTCGAAGCCATCTCCAACGGGGTCAGCAGCTTCCGGCGCCCCGAGGCGCAGAACGCACGGCAGACCCTGGTCGCCATGAGCGCCACGCTGGGCTTCCTCGTCCTTGGGACAACCTTGTTGGCGCGTTGGACCCACGCCGTCCCCTACGCCATCGGCTCACCGACGGTGGTGTCCCAAGAAGTCAAGGCGGTATTCGGAACCAGCCCGGTCGGGCACCTCGCCTTCTACATCGTGCAGCTGGCCACGATGTTGATCCTCTACACGGGCGGCAACACCAGCTTCAACGGTTTCCCGTATCTCGCCAGCTTCGTGGCCGGCGACCGGTTCCTGCCCCGCCAGCTGACTCGCCGCGGCCATCGTCTGGCCTTCTCCAACGGGATCCTGGTCCTGGCCGGGGTCGCTCTCGCCCTCGTCCTCGTGTACAAGGCACAGCTCAACGGGCTGGTTGCCCTCTACGCCATCGGCGTCTTTACCGGCTTCACCATGGCCGGTGCTGGCATGGTGAAGCACCACCTGACGGCGCGCCAGGGCCACTGGCGGCGTGGCGTGGTGGTGAACGGGTTCTCCGCCTTCCTTTCCTTCACGGTCGTGCTGATCTTTGCGATCGCCAAGTTCACCGAGGGTGCGTGGCTCATCTTCGTCGTCGGCCCGCTCCTGTATATCGGGCTGATTCGCCTGCACCGGCAGTACGTGCGCGAGGCCGAGATGCTCGAGACGGGGGTGGTGGAGGCGATCGAGGAGCCGGTCCTTCGACGCCACGTCGTCGTCGTCCTCGTCGACCGCCTCGACATGGCGACGGCGCGCGCGCTGCAGTACGCGCGCACACTGGCACCGGACGATCTTCGAGCCGTGCACTTCGATATCGACAATAAGGCGGCCCGCGAGCTGGAGGCCGACTGGGGCCGGTTGGGGCTGGCCCGCCTGCCGCTCGACATCATCGAATGCCCGGACCGGCGCCTCGGGCGAGCGGCGATCGAGCTGGTCGCCGACGCGACACTCGACGGCGACACCGAGTGCACTGTGCTGCTGCCCCGCCGCAGCTACGCCAGGATCTGGCAGCGCTTCCTGCACGACCGCACCGCCGACAAGATCGCCGCGGTGTTGGGCCAGGTTCCGCACGTCGCCGCGACGATCGTCCCCTTCGCCGTCGGCGGCCGCTTTGGGGAGCGGGTGCGTTCCTACGGTCGCTCAGTGCAGCGGGCCCGCCTCGGCAGTACGGGCGACGGCGCAGGGGCGGTCGACGCCGAAGGGCGCACGGGGGTCGACCGCATCGGCAGGAGAGAGGGGCCACGGCGCCCGGGCGTGGTGCTGGCCGCTGACCAGACGCTGGCCGAGCGCGCTGGAGCGACGACGCCAATTGCCTCGGTCGTGCCGCGTCAGCGCACTCGGGTCGCCGGACGGGTGAAATCGGTGCGGGTGCAGCCCCGGGCCGGCACGCACAACCTCGAGTGCGTGCTCAGCGACGGAACCGGCGGTCTGCTCCTCGTCTTCCAGGGCCGACCGAAGATCGCCGGGATAGAGCCCGGCGCCCGCCTGGTGGCCGAAGGGATGGTCGGCGCATGGGGCCGCCGGCCCGCCATGCTCAATCCCTCGTTCGAGCTGGTACAGGGCGCGCCGAGCGATCCGACCGGGGTCTGAACCGACTTCTGTGATGATCGGAGGCGCCCTGAGGGCCAAATTGCCCGTCCCCGCCCCAGTCGCTAACGTGCCCGACGGCCCGGCGTCGGGTGCGACGTCGCAGGCGCGGGCTCGGCCGGGGGTCATCACATCGAACGTCGCGGTGCTGAGCGCTGCCGCACCGCAAAGAGGAGGGCACGTGCGTCCCTTCCTCGAAGGACCGACAGGAATAGAAAGGGCACACCGGGAATGATCAAACTCCTCGCAGCCGAGGGTGGCTACCAGGCCTTCCACCTCGGCGGGGTGGACAAGACCTGGCTGTACATCTGCCTGGTCGCCGGCGTCGTCGGCATCGGCGCCGGGCTCTTGCTCGCTCGCAACGTCCTGGCCGCCGACCAGGGCACGCCGAAGATGAAGGAGATCGCCCTGGCGGTCCAGGAGGGGGCCCAGGCCTTCCTCGCGCGGCAGTTCCGGGCCATCGTGATGATCATCGTCCCGCTGGCCATCCTGATCTTCTTCACCGCCACCAAGGTGGTGAAGCCGGACGGGGGGATTGCCCTGACCTTCCAGCAGGATGGCATCTACCGGGTCATCTGCTTCCTCTTCGGTGCCGCCTTTTCCGGCCTTACCGGCTTCATCGGCATGAGCATTGCCGTGCGGGGCAACGTCCGCACGGCCGCCGCCGCTTCCCATGGTGGCGGCATGGCCGCCGCCCTGCGGGTGGCCTTCCGCACTGGCGCGGTGACCGGGATGCTGTGCGTCGGGCTCGGGCTCGCCGGCGCCACCGCCATCGTGCTCATCTTCCAGAACTCGGCCACGGCCGTCCTGATCGGGTTCGCCTTTGGCGCCTCGCTGCTCGCCCTCTTCATGCGTGTCGGTGGCGGCATCTTCACCAAGGCGGCCGACGTCGGCGCCGACCTGGTCGGCAAGGTGGAGGCGGGCATCCCCGAGGACGACCCTCGCAACGCGGCCACGATCGCCGACAACGTGGGCGACAACGTCGGCGACTGTGCCGGCATGGCGGCCGACCTCTTCGAGTCCTACGAAATCACCATCATTTCGTCACTCATTCTCGGCTATTCGGCGTTCGGCTCCATTCACCTCAATCCCACCCCGGCCGTGCTGTACCCGCTCATCGTCCCGGCGATCGGCATCTTCGCCTCGCTGATCGGCGTCCTCGTGGTGCGCGCCCGCCAGGGCGACCGCAACGCACTCGCCCCCATCAACCGGGGCTTCTGGCTGGCGGCGCTGCTCACGGTGGTCGGTGCGTTCCTCGTAGCCCAGTACTACGTGCACGACCTCAAGGTGTTCTGGGCCGTGCTCGACGGGCGTCGTCCTCTCACTCGTGCTCAGCCAGATCACCGAGCAGTTCACCTCGACCGAACGCGGGCCGGTCAAGGAGATCGCGGCGTCGGCCCGCACCGGGCCGGCGACAACCGTGCTGTCGGGCTTCTCGATCGGCCTGGAGTCGTCGGTCTGGGCCATCGTGGCCATCGCGATCGCCCTCGGGGTGGCCATCGGGTTGGGGAACAGCAACATCGAGCTCACCTTCTACTTGATCGCGCTGATCGGCATCGGCCTGCTGGCCACGGCCGGGATGGTCGTGTCGGAGGACAGCTTCGGCCCGGTGTCGGACAACGCGGCGGGAATCGCCGAGATGTCGGGGAATTCACCGGCGAGGCCGAGCGGGTCATGGTGAGCCTCGACGCGGTCGGCAACACGACCAAGGCCATCACCAAGGGTGTGGCCATCGGCTCGGCCGTGATCGCCGCCGTGGCCCTGTTCGCGGCCTTCATCGAGACGATCAACTCACAGCTGAACCTGCACCTGCGGGCCAATCAGCTCCTGGTTTCGCCCTTCACCCAGATCAACGTCTCGAACCCGAAGACCTTCATCGGGCTGCTCATCGGTGGGTCGATCGGCTTCTTGTTCTCGTCGCTCGCCATCCGGGCCGTGGGCCGCTCGGCCGGGACCGTCGTGCTCGAGGTGCGCCGCCAGTTTCGCGAGCACCCGGGCATCATGGACTACACCGAGAAGCCCGAGTACGGGCGGGTCATCAGTATCTGCACCGCCGCGGCACAGCGCGAGCTGGCCACCCCGGCGCTCCTGGCGATCCTGTCGCCGGTCATCATCGGCTTCGGCATCAACTACTTCGCCCTAGGCGCCTTCCTGGCCGGCACCATCCTCACCGGCCAGCTGCTGGCCAACACCTTGTCCAACTCCGGCGGGGCGTGGGACAACGCCAAGAAGTACATCGAGGACGGCAACGAGGGCGGCAAGGGATCGGAGGCGCACAAGGCCGCTGTCATCGGCGACACGGTGGGTGACCCGTTCAAGGACACGGCCGGCCCCGCGCTCAACCCCATGATCAAGGTGATGAACCTGGTCTCGTTGCTCATCCTGCCCGCGGTGATCTCGCTGCGGAACGACACCGGGGCGCGCCTGGCCATTGCCGGCGTGTCGCTCGTGATCCTGCTGGGTGCCCTCGCCTTCTCCAAGCGGGGGGCCGAGGCGATGGACGCCGAATCGGCGGATTCGACGCCCGCTCCGGCGGCAGTCGCGTCGGTCGATTGACCTGCTCAGCCGCCTAGGGGACCGTTCCCCGGTGGATCCGCTCGATCACCCCGGTCTTGACAGGCGGGGTGGCGGGCCCTCACTCTGACGTGACCATGCCCTCCCTTTTCGGACTCCGACCCATGCCCCGCGGGGTGTGCCATGGGTAAGGCGCTCGTCATCGTCGAGTCGCCGGCCAAGGCGCGCACCATCAGCGGCATGCTCGGCCCCGACTTCATCGTCGAGTCATCCGTTGGCCACATCCGCGACCTGCCGCGGGGGGCCGACGAGGTCCCGGCCGCCTTCAAAGGCGAGTCGTGGGCGCGCCTCGGCGTCGACGTCGACAACGGCTTCAAGCCGCTCTATGTCATCTCGGCTCCGAAGAAGTCGGTGGTGGCGAACCTCAAGAAACTCTTGAAGGGCGCGGACGAGCTGTACCTCGCCACCGACGAAGACCGCGAGGGCGAGTCGATCGCGTGGCACCTCTCAGAGGTGCTCTCTCCGACCGTTCCGGTCAAGCGCATGGTGTTCCACGAGATCACACCCGCAGCCATCGCCCGCGCTGTCGAAGAGTGGCGGGATCTCGATCGGCGCCTCGTCGATGCCCAAGAGGCGCGCCGGATCCTCGACCGTCTCTACGGCTACGAGGTGTCACCGGTGCTCTGGCGCAAGGTCATGCCGAGGCTCTCGGCCGGCCGGGTCCAGAGCGTGGCCACCAGGATGGTGGTCGAGCGGGAGCGGGCCCGGATGCGGTTCCGCTCGGCCACGTGGTGGGGGGTGGACGGCACCTTCACCCACGCCGCTGCTCCGTCGGGCTTCGGGGCCGCACTCGTGGCGCTGGGCGGCGCAACCGTCGCCACGGGCAAGGACTTCGACGAGCACGGGGCACAGACCGGCAAGGGAGGCGCCCGGGTCTTGGGCGAGGAGGAGGCCACCTCCGTCTCGGCCGCACTAACGGGACGGTCCTTCACCGTGAGCGCGGTGACCGAAAGGCCCTTCCGCCGCTCGCCCGCCGCTCCTTTCATGACCTCGACCCTGCAGCAAGAGGCGGGACGCAAGCTGCGCTTCAGTGCCCAGCGCGCCATGCAGGTGGCCCAGCGTCTCTACGAGCAGGGCTTCATCACCTACATGCGCACCGACTCAACGACGCTCTCGGACCAGGCGCTCACGGCCGCCCGGAGCCAGGCACGCGAGATGTACGGCGATGCGTACGTGCCCGACGTGCCGCGGCGCTACGAGCGCAAAGTCAAGAACGCCCAGGAGGCCCACGAAGCCATCCGTCCGTCGGGCGAGACCTTCCGGACGCCCGATCAAGCGGGGCGCGAGCTGTCGGGGGACGAGCTCCGCCTGTACGAGTTGATCTGGAAGCGCACGGTGGCCTCCCAGATGAACGACGCCACCGGGACGAGTGCCCAGGTGCGCCTCACCGCCGAGGTTCCCGAGGGCGTCGCCCAGGGACAAGAGGCGGAATTCTCCGCCAGCGGCCGCGTCATCGCGTTCCCGGGATTCCTGCGTGCCTACGTCGAGGGCCAGGACGATCCCGAGGCCGAGCTGGCCGATCGCGAAGTCGTGCTGCCCCAACTCGCCGTGGGGGACGTCGTCGAAGGCAGCGTGTTCGAGGCGGACTCCCACGCCACCCAGCCGCCGGCCCGCTACACCGAGGCGTCGCTCGTCAAGGCGATGGAAGAGCTCGGCGTCGGCCGACCCTCCACCTACGCCAGTGTCATCGCGACGATTCTCGACCGTGGCTACGTTTGGAAGAAGGGAACGGCCCTCGTCCCGAGTTTCACCGCCTTCGCGGTGGTGGGACTGCTCGAGCGCTACTTCGGGGACCTGGTCGACTACGGCTTCACCGCCGCGATGGAGGACGATCTCGACGAGATCGCCGCCGGGCGTGAGGAGGCGCTGCCGTGGCTGACCCGCTTCTACTTCGGCAACGGGGTGCCCGGCACCAGCAACGGGCACGGTGTCGGGGACGACGGGCTCGGGCTCAAGGCCTCCGTCGCCGCGCACCTGAGCGAGATCGACGCCCGCGAGATCAATTCCATCCCACTCGGCGAGGGATCCGACGGGGAGCCCATCGTGGCCCGGGTCGGCCGCTACGGGCCCTACCTGCAGCGGGGGGAGGACCGGGCCTCCATCCCCGACAACACGGCCCCCGACGAGCTGACCATCGAGCGAGCCGAGGAGATCCTGGCGGCGCCGTCGAACGACCGCGTCCTCGGCACCGATCCCGAGAGCGGGCTCGAGATCGCGGTGAAGGCGGGCCGGTTCGGGCCGTACGTCCAAGTGGGCGAGTTGACGGAGGGCGGAGAGAAGCCACGCACCGCCTCGCTGTTCTCGACGATGGATCAGGCGACGCTGACCCTCGAGCAGGCGCTCGAGCTCCTGCGCATCCCGCGCACGGTGGGGACCGACCCTGACACAGGCGACGACATCGTGGCGCACAACGGGCGGTTCGGCCCGTATCTCAAGCGCGGATCCGACACGCGCAGCCTCTCGAGCGAGGAGCAGTTGCTGACCGTGTCGTTGGACGAGGGGCGGGCCCTGTTCGCGCAGCCCAAGCAGCGCCGGGGCCGGGCGGCCGCCGCGCCGCTGCGCGAGCTCGGGACGGACCCCACGACGAACCTGCCGGTGGTGGTGAAGGAAGGCCGCTTCGGCCCCTACGTGACCGACGGCACCACCAACGCCAGCCTGCGCAAGGGTGACGCGGTGGAGTCGATCGACATGGACCGGGCGTCGGAGCTGCTGGCCGAGCGCCGCGCCGCTGGCCCGTCCAAGAAAAAGAAGGCCACCAAGAAGGCCGGGCCGGCCAAGAAGAAGGCGGCGAAGAAGACCGGAACGGCCAAGAAAGCTGGTGGGACGAAGAAGGCCGCGGGGACGAAGAAGGCGGCGGCCACGGCCGAGCCGGCCGATCCCGCGGCGATGAAGGCTGCGCCGACCGAACCCTTCTGACATGGCGGCCCGCGGTCGCCTGGTCGCGCTCGAGGGGATCGACGGGAGTGGCAAGTCGACCCAGGCCCGGGCGGTGGCAGACGCCCTCGGGGCGCGCCTGACCCACGAGCCCGGGGCGACGCCGGTCGGAGCCGAGTTGCGCGAGATCCTCCTGGCACCCAACGCGCCCTCGCCGTCGCCGCGGGCAGAGGCTCTGTTGCTGGCGACTGACCGCGCCGAGCACGTGGCGCTCGTGATCGAGCCGGCGCTCGAGGCCGGCGAGTGGGTAGTCAGCGACCGCTTCTCGGCGTCGACGATCGCCTACCAGGGCTATGGCCGTGGACTCGACCCGGCGGAGCTCGCCGACCTCGTGACGTGGGCCACCGGCGGAGTGGCGGCCGACGTCTCCGTCCTGGTCGACGTCAGTGTCGAGGTGGCCGCGGCCCGGCTGGCCGCCGCGGCAGGCGGAGTACGCGCCGACAAGATGGAGCGGCTCGGCCCCGCGTTCGCGGCGAGGGTCCGCGCCGGCTTCCTGGCTCAGGCGGCCGCCGCGCCCGAGCACTGGATCGTCGTCGACGGCGAAACGGAGATCGCGCCGTTGACGGCGCATATCGTGGCCTGTGTGCGCGAGCGGCTCGGCGACGGACCGGCCTCAGGACGGTGACAGGGGACCACCCGGCGCGACGGCTTTTCTCCGGCGTGGTGGCACAGGAGGAGGCGGTGGCGGCCTTACGAGCGGCGGCGGCCAACCCGGTTCACGCCTACCTC
This sequence comes from uncultured Acidimicrobiaceae bacterium, assembly GCA_963744225.1. Classification (GTDB taxonomy): domain Bacteria; phylum Actinomycetota; class Acidimicrobiia; order Acidimicrobiales; family RAAP-2; genus Bog-473. The sequence continues at coordinate 658,431 of CAVUSV010000004.1, read as the reverse complement.
TTCCGGGGTCCGGCCGGTAACGGCGGCCTAGCCGCAGCACTCGGGTTCGCAGCTGCGCTGTTGTGTCCCGACGGCGGGTGTGGTGAGTGCGCGACCTGTATGGCCGCGCTGGCCGGGACGGACCCGGATCTGCACATGGTGCGCAGGAGTGGCGCCTCCATCTCGAAGGAGACGCTCCGACAGATCGTCACGATGGCCCAGCGACGACCGTTACACGCGGCGCGTCAGGTGATCGTCGTCCTCGACGTCCACCTTGTGTTGGATCGAGCCCCGGTCCTGCTCAAGACGCTCGAGGAGCCCCCCGGGGAGACCGTCTTCGTCTTGTTGGCCGACGACGTCACGCCCGATCTGGTGACCATCGCCAGCCGATGTGTCGAGATCCCGTTTCCCCCGGTGCCCCGGGAGGACCTGATTCGTTGGCTGACCGCCGCCGACGTCCGGCCGGACATGGCGGCCGTCGTGGCGGACAGCAGCGGTGGCAATCCGGAACGGGCCCGCGTCATGGTCGAGGACCCCGACGTCGCTGCCCGCGTCGCGCTCTGGACGTCGGTGCCGGACGAGCTGACGCCCTCGGGCCTGACGGCTGCCGGAATGACGCGGCGCGTCCTCGAGTCGGCCGACCGTGCCGTGGAACCGTTGCGCGCGGCACATGCACGCGAAATTCGAGTCCCTGACGGCCGCTGCGACGGAGATGGGCGAGCGGGGCCTGCCGGGTCGCAAGGAGATCGTGGACCAACATCAGCGCGAGGAACGCCGCTTCCGGACGGACGCCTTGCGTGCCGGCCTTGGCGTCTTGGCCCGGGCCTACGGCGGGCGCGTCACCGGCAGAGTGGCATCGGGGGACGTCATGGTGGGTGACCAGGACGTGCGCAGCGCGGTGGCGGCGGTCGGACTGATCACCGAGGCGGCGGAAGCCCTGCCGCGCAACCCGAACGAGGCACTCTTGCTGCAGTCCCTCTTCGTGCGGCTGGCGGCGCTTGCGGCCTAGGGCCCCGGCGGGAATTTTCCGATGAGACCCGACCCGCCGCGTGCCTGGTGGGGCGCCCCGGCAACGGCGGTCGCCTCCCTTGCCTAGCATCAAGCGCCACGGGAGCGACGAGGAGGGCCGACATGTCGGCCAGGGAATCCGCGGATCAGATGAGTCATGGGGCGCCCGAGGCGCCGGCGGTCCACATCCGCGTTCTCGGCCCGCTCGAGGTCGAGGTGGGTGGGCGGGTGGTCGACGTCGGCGGAGTGAAGGCCAGGGCGCTCATCGCCCGCGTCCTCATCGACCGCGGCCTCGTCGTCTCCGTCGACCAGCTCGCTGACTCGCTCTGGGGCGAACAGAGCGCGCACAGCTCCCGGATCGCCCTGCGCTCGACCATTTCGCGGGTGCGCAAACGCCTGCAGTCGGCCGGCGCCACGGATGACCTCATCGTCACCCGAGCGCCCGGCTATCTCCTTGAGGTGCCCGCCGAGGTCACCGACGCGGCCCGGTTCGAGCGGCTGGTGACCGAGGGCCGGCGTGAACTGGCGCGCCGCCGTCCTTCGGCAGCGATCTCCCTCTTGACGGAGGCCGAGCGGCTGTGGCGCGGGGCGGCCTACTCGGAGGTTCGTGACGAACCCTTCGCGCTGGGCTGAGGCGCGCCGACTTGAGGAACTGCGACTGAGCGCCACCGAGACCAGGATGGACGCGGGGCTGACCCTGGGGCACCACGGGGCGCTGGCGGGTGAGCTCGAGGTGCTGACGAGCACGCACCCACTGCGCGAGCGGCTGTGGTCGCAGCGCATGCTGGCCCTCTACCGCTCCGGCCGACAGGCCGAGGCGTTGCGGGTGTTTCAGGACCTGCGCTCGATTCTCGTGGCGGATCTCGGAATTGAGCCGGGCCGCGACGTGACCTGGATGGAGCACGCCATCTTGGACAAGGAGCCTGCGCTCGACTTCCCTGTGCCACAAGAGCGACCGGACGACGAGCCGGACGTTCTGCTCCCCACCGACCAGCCGGGCTACCGCGTGCATGTCCCTGCGTTGCCTCGCGATACCCCCTTCGTCGGGCGCGAGGGTGAGTCGGCGTTGTTGCGCGACTGGTGGACATCGGTACATGGCGGCACGGGACGTGTGCTCCTCGTCGACGGTGACGAGGGCATCGGGAAGACCCGTCTGGTGGCAGAACTGGCCCAAGCCATTGAGGAGGACGGAACGCTGGTCCTGTGGGGCCGGTGCGACGAGGACCCGGTCGTTCCCTTCCAACCCTTCGCCGAGGCGCTCGGGCAGTACTACCAGTCGGTCTCGGCCGATCAGATCAACCGCATCCCGGACTGGCAGCTCACGGAGCTGGCCCGCCTCGTCTGGCGCTTGCGTGAGTACGTGCCGGTGCCCGAGGACGAAATTGGGACCTCCGACCGGTTCCGTTTCTTCGAGGCGGTTGCCGCGACCCTCAACGAGATCTCGGCCATCCGCACGGTGCTCCTGGTACTCGACGATCTGCACTGGGCCGACCAACCGACACTCCTGCTCTTGCGCCATGTCCTCCGGAACACCGACGAGACCGGAGTCGGGGTTATCGCGATGTATCCCGATACGGCGGTGAGCCCCGAGCACCCACTGCGCCCGTTCTTGGCCGATCTTCGAGCCATTCACACCGTCTCGACCATGCACCTGCGCGGCCTGAGCGCGACGGCGGTTGAGCAGCTGACCCACGACTGGACAAATCTTGAGCACCCCCCGTCTGGCCTGGTCCCGCGGCTCTGCCAGCTGACGGATGGAAACCCCCTCTTCCTCGAAGAACTGCTCCGGCAGCTCGGCGAACACCGGGACCAGCGGTCCGACGACGACGGCACAAGCGTTCCGCCGGATCTCAGCCCAACCGAGGGTGTACGTGAGCTTGTCGCGCGCCGGGTTTCAAGGCTGCCCGAGGACACGATCTACCTTCTGCAGGCCGCGGCCGTGGCGGGGGCGGAGTGCGAGGCGGACATCGTGGCCGAGGCGGCCGAGCTTCCCGCCGACCGGCAACTCGACGCGTTCGACCATGCGGAGGAATCCCGGATCCTCCGGCGGGTGGGGAAAGACCCTGATCGCTACGCCTTCACCCACGCGCTCGTGCGTGACGCCATTTATAGCGAGCTGTTACGAGGTCGTCGGGCGCGCTATCACCACCGGATCGCCGACGCGCTCGAACGTGCGCACGCAGACGAGCTCGACACGTATCTGAGCGAGCTGGCGCATCACTTCGCCATGGGCGCCGCGCTCGCTGATGACGACAAGGCAGTGCGCTACTGCCTGGCCGCAGGGGAGCGCGCGCTCCGCTTGCTGGCCTTCGAGGAGGCCATGACACACCTGGCCCTTGGTCTGGAGGTGGCGGAGCGCCATTGCGCGCACGACCAACCCACTTGCTGCGACCTCCTGTTGGCACTCGCCGAAGCGCAGAGCCGGGCTGGCGACGCTGTGCATGCGGCGGCGAATTTCGACCTGCGCGGCGTCTCTGGCTCGCGCCATGGGCGACAGCGAGCGCCTCGCCGCGTCGGCGGTTCGCCGCGGGCCGCTGAGCTACCTGCTCGGTTCACTGGACCCGAGCCCAGCGGAGGTGGAACTCCTCAACGAAGCTCGGGACCTGCTGCCGGAGGGCGACTCCCATCTGCGGGCCATGGTGACGGCGCGGCTCGGGTTCGCGATGCTGCTCCGTGCGCCGGGCACTCCTTTAGCCGGCGAGATCGCCCAGGGCCTGTCCTTGAACGACGAGGCGACAGCCATGGCCCGGCGTCTCGGTGACCGCCCGGCGCTCGGCTACGCACTCAACGCGCGGATGTTCGCCCTGTGGGGCGTGAAGCCCGGGGCAGAGCGACTGGCAACGGCGACGGAGCTCGGGGAGGTCGCCGAGGAGGTCGGCGACGCGCTGCTCGCGCTGCACGGTCACATGTGGCGCCTCCGTGAGCTGCTCGTGCGTGGAGACGTGACGGCGGTACGGGTGGAGATCGCGCGCTTTGAGCGCCGCCTCGTTGGACCGATCCACCCCCTCGAGGCCTCCTTTACCTGCAACGTCCAGGCCGTCATGGCGCTGATACGGGGTGACTTCGTCGCAGCGGAGCAGGCGGGCCGGCAGGCCATGCAGGTGGCGGAGGGTTACAACGAGTTATTTCGTGTCTATTTCGGGGTCCTGATGTGGTGGACCTGGTGGCAGCGCGGCGACTTCGGATCGTCCCTGTCCCGGAACGAGATGCGCCAGGACATCGACGAGGCTCCCGTCGAGTACCCGGGCGTCCGGGCCGCGCCGCGCCCTCGTCCACGGCGAGGCAGGTGAGACGGAGCGTGCCCTGGAGGAGCTGGCGGCGCTCCAAGACATCGGCTGGCACAGAACAGGAGGCGATCTGACTGAAGGCGTGTCGCTCTCGATGGCGGCCGCCGCTTGTAGCGCAGTCGGCGACCCGGCAGCGCACCTGGCCGCTCCCATTTACGCCGCGATGCGGGGCTTTGCGGGCACCGCAATCGTGGTCCGCGCGCCGGCGGTGGCCTGCGTGGGGCCGGCGGACCAATACCTGGGGCTGCTGGCCGCGACCATGGGTGACCTGGCGCTGGCGGAGGTGCACTTCGAGGCAGCCCTCCTTATGGCTCGCCGCATGGAGTCCCCTCCCTTCATCGCCGCGGCAGAGGTCGAGCTGGGCCGGACCCTGCGCCGGCGCCGGCCCCACGATGAGTCGGAACGGGTGGCACTGCTCCTGCGCTCCGCGGAGGAAGCGGCGCTCGGCATGGGGTTGCACCGCTTGGCACGGCTCGCGGCCGAGCCCGACTGACTCCCGGGCTTTTGGCCGGCGAGGTTTACTTCCTCCCTCGGCTGTCAATGGGTCGGCTGATTCGCCGGAGGGCTGATCCGGTGATGGTTTGAGAAACCGTAAACAGGATCGTGAATAGTTCGCGTAGGGCAGTGGCGGCCTGATTCGCCGGAGGGCTCATCCGGTGATGGTTTGAGAAACTATAAACAGGATCGTGAATAGTTGGCGTAGGGCAGTGGCGGCCCCATGGGCGGTCCCGTGACGGACTCCAGCGACCGACTGTCCTACGGCTGGCGAGAGGAGTCGCCGTTGTGGCCGCCCGGGTGGCTGGAGCTGTCGACTTCGACTTCGCCGTCATTGATGTGGTGCCCGTAGTCGGCCAATGTGTCATCCGCTTCGCGGATGCGTCGGCTCATGCTGGCGAGCAGTGCACTGCGGAAACCGGGGAGGTCGGTCATCGCCTCGAATTGACGTGGCCCGATTACCAGCACATCCAGGTCTGTCGTTGCGGTCACCGTCGCGGTGCGCGGTACCGCCTCGATCGCCGCCAACTCGCCGAAGTAGCCTCCATTTTCGATCACGTTTACGACCCGCCCGTTGCGGGTCACGGTTGCCGTACCTTCCAGGATTACGAAGAGTTCGCGTCCGAGCCGCCCCTCGCGGAGGATCACTTCACCGGCTTCAATCCGGAGTCGTTCCGCCTGGTGCGCCAACTCGGTCAGTTGCTCGTCGGAACAGTCAGCGAACCAGGAGACGGCCCTGAGACGGGCAGCCCCAACCGGCGCTGCACCATTTGTATCAACCCCCATCGCAAATGCCTCCCATGGCTGTTCGTCCGCTCTGCCCTAGCGTATGCCTGGGCGAACGCACCCCGGCTGCAGGTGTGGCCTGGGGGAGGGTTGGTCCTTCCTCCCGCGGCGCCACGCACCGGGAGGACGGTCGCGAGCTTGGGAGTCTTCGGGTCAGGGCGCTCGCCTACACTGACGCTCTGTCGTCGGGCCCGGCGCACGTGCACGTGCGCACCCAGGCCGGTCGGCCGCGGCTGCCTGGGTAGCTCAGTCGGTAGAGCAGCGCACTCGTAATGCGCAGGTCAGGAGTTCGAATCTCCTCTCAGGCTCCAAAGTTCCTGGTCAGAGACATGTGCCCGACACGAGCAGCGCAATGTCCCAACAGCTGTCCCGACAATTTCGGAGGGTCGGGAGTTGATCGCTCTTGGAAACACGACTCCGGTCCTGGTTGGTCAAGGGACGCTGCGGGACCACGGCACGCCTACTCCGAGATCGCCGACCGTCAGCGCGACGTGAGGCATCATGCATTCCGACCGTCAAGCTGACTTCAAGCTCGGACTTTTCCTTCGGTACGTGGCGATGACCACTCCTGAAGTGGTCGGCTTCGCATCGACCAAGTCGAGCTCGGTGTAGGCGTCACCTGAGAAGAGATGCCGACCACATCCGAGAACCACAGGAAAGATCATCAACAGGAACTCGTCTACGAGTTGATGAGCCATTAGCGTCTCGATGAGCTGCCCGCTTCCCATGATGTGGAGCTCCCGTCCCGGGCGTGACCTGAGCTCAGCCACCGCGTCGACCACATTCCCGGCCAGAAGCGTGGAGTTTGGCCAAGGCAACGGATCGGTCAGCGTCTGCGACACGACGTACTTCTGCGCCGTGTTGAGCGCGTCCTTGAACACCCCACCACGGCTGTTCCAGGTGGCCAACAAGTCCTCGTAGGTGCGCCTTCCGAACAGCAGCCCATCGCTCTGAGACATCCGTACGCCCATTGCCGCTCCGATCTCGGGGTCCGGTTCATCGATGTTCTGCGACGCCCACCCGCCATGGGCAAAGCCTCCTCGAGTGTCCTCATCCGCCCTCCCAGGCGCCTGCATCACACCGTCGAGGGTCACGTTGTTCATAACGACGATCTTCACATCAACTCCATTCAGAACTACACGGTTCCGTACTATACCCAAGTCAGTACGGAACTGTCTAGTACCATTGGGTCATGCCCCCTCGGGTCGCGGCCGACAGTGCGGAAGGTCCCTCCCGCAGAGCTCGCAAGAGAGCGGCGATCCTCGAGGCAGCCCAACAAGTGTTCTTCGCGAATGGCTTCGTCGGGACCAGCATGGATCAGGTGGCAGCCACAGCAGCGGTCTCAAAGCAGACCGTGTACAAGCACTTCAGCGATAAGGAGGCGTTGTTCAGAGAGGTCGTCACGAACGTCGTGCGAGCCCGAGACGGTGGGATAACCGCGGACTTTCTCTCGACAGGCGAGGGATCAATCGAAGAGCGGCTTCGGTCCTTTGCCCGAAACTTCTTGAAGGGAGTCATGCAGCCCGATGTCCTCAAGCTGCGGAGGTTGGTGATTGGCGAGGTGGGGCGATTCCCAGAGCTCGGGCAAGCGTTCTATGACCTCGGTCCGAAGAGAGCAGCCGAGCAGTTGGCACTCGCTCTCCGTAAATCGGCTGCCCGGCAAGGCCTGGCTATCGAGGATCCCAACCTTGCCGCCGAGCACCTGCTGTGGCTGATTCTTTCGATCCCGCTGAACCAAGCAATGCTCCTCGGAGACCAAATCTGCTTCACCGAAGCTGCCCTTGACAGATATGCGGACGGAGGCGTTGCGACCTTTCTGCGAGCCTACGGATTCTCCGACGGCTGAATCGATGCGGGGTGGAGCGTCCTTTCCATATATGGACGATCCGAAGTAGTAGTCGACTCGGCCACGCTCGTTTCTCATGATCACCCGGCAGACTCGCCGTCCTGTTGAGAGGACCTCGAACTCATCGGTGCTCGCTGGGGTGCGAGCCCTGTCCATTCTGAGGGCGCCGTCCCGTGTCAGTTCTGACGTCCCTTCGTCCCAACTCAGTCCCAACAATTGGGTGCCAGCTCGTCCCGATCAGTCGCGCCCTGTCCTGCCCGACCGCACCGAGTCTCTGCGACCAGGACGGAGAGACTGAGCGAGACCGAGCGACATAGAGAGAGATAGTTTCGACCGGCCGAGGGTCGACCTGGACGTGCATGGCCCGCTACAGGGCCGACCCGAAGGCCGTGCCCTCCGGTACCAAGGTTTGCTCCTCAGTCACGAGCAAGTCATCGCAGCCACGAACGAGGAACTGCACCGATCCACCGGCGGTGGTTTGGCGCACTCTCGCTGTGGTTCGCATTCGCATCGCGACACTAGGGTTCGTAAATGGCGTCCGACGCCTCCCGCCCCAGTGAACTTGACAGGGCGAAATACATCTCCCTCACAACGTTCAAGCGGGATGGAGCCGCAGTGTCCACCCCGGTGTGGATCACCGGCACCGAGGGCCGCTATGTCTTCACGACCGGAGACAAGGCGTGGAAGACAAAACGCTTACTTCGGAATCCGTCGATAGAGGTACGGGTCTGTGATATTCGGGGACGGGTGAAACCCCAGGCAACCATCCACACGGGCACAGGACAGGTTTCTTCATCGACCGCTGACGTCGCAGCGGCAGAACGGGCGCTCTCCGCCAAGTACGGCTGGCAGTTCACCGCCACGAAGGTCGTCGACAGCGTCAAGCGAAGGCTCGGCCGAGGACAACCCCAAGAGGTGGTCGCTATCCACCTCTTCGTCACCTGAACTCCAGGTGTGTTGAGTGGATCTGGAGAGCGGAGCACCGCGCCTTTGCTGCAGGGGACTGGACGGGTGGCGCCCTCGAAGCGTCGGAGTGCGAGACCGAGCGACCCTCCTCAATGGCAAACCGGGGCAGAGCAATGGACGAGTCACTCAGTGCCGAGGACCATCTCTAGGCGGACAATCGAGGTTCACTGGACGCCTGACGCTGTGTCGGACAGCGCACGTCACGGCTTTGCGTCGAGTCGCGCAATGAGCTTCTCGGGCGCGATCGTGCGGAAGGCTTCTTCGCAGATCGCGGCGAGCTCGTGCCAGTCGACCTTGCGGTCCAGACGGACGCCTAGCCAGCCGCGTCCTCCAACGTAGGGCGGGCGAAAGAATCGGTCCGGCTCGGTCGATACGAGTTCATCTTGGGCGCCGGGTGGAGCGGCGCACCAGAGGTGCGGGAACTCATGATCGTGATGACCGCGAGACCAGAGCACGACGAACTGCTTGCCTGCGAAGAACGCAGGTGCACCGTGACTCATTCGCTCCGTGACTCCAGGCAGTGCCATGCAGATCATTCGGATCCGCTCCTCCATCTCACCCTCATCCATCACGGCGACCGCTACTGACGACGCTGGTCAAGACATGCTTCGGACTCCGCTTCGCTGCGCACCCTCTCTGGGCCTTCGGCCTTCCCTGGACCGGCCTGGCCAGTACAACTTGCCGTCCTCTGTCCCAACTCTGTCCAAACAATTTGGTCCCTCACCGTCTCGCTGGGTCCCACCAAGTCTTACTTGGCAGGCTCGATCGCACAGTCACCAGGACAGAGCGGTACAGGCCGGCACCAAGGAGAACGAACCAAGAACGCGCGACGTGCACACGGAGTGCGCAGGTCAGGAGTTCGAATCTCCTCTCAGGCTTCAAACGTGATGTCGCAGGTTGGACGATCTCCTGGCGTCGGTCCAACCCGAGGAACCACGGGACGAGGCACCTGACAGGATTTGGTGGTGGCTGACAGCTCAACTCCGATCGTCGGTCGCGGCCCGCTGGATGCAGCCGAATTGGCGCTTGCCGCGGTCATGGCGAGCCTCACGGTGGTCATTGCACTCATCGGGTCACTCATTCCACACGCCGGCCCCATCGCGGTCCTCGGAGCGGTTCCGCTGGCGATCGTCGCGCAGCGCTACCGTCTTCGAGCCCTGGCGGCGAGCGCCTTCGCGGCGGCAACCGTCGGGTTCATTGTGGCGGGATTCGGACCCGTGGCGATGGTTTGCGTGTGCGCCACCATCGGTGCCGTGGTCGGCGGCCTCAAGCGGCGCCAGCGCGGCACACCGTGGGTCGTTGCCGCCACCTTCGTCATTGCTCCCGCCTTCGGGCTCCTTGCGGTCGGGTTGTTGGCACTCTTTGCGTCCACACGGCGACTTCTGTTCGACCAGATCCGGATCGCGACGAAGGGACTCTCCAATTTTCTTCACCACATCTCCCTTGGCTCGCTCGCCACCTGGTGGAACCACGCCGTGACCGTGATGCTCGACTACTGGTGGCTCACCATCGGGCTCTGTGTGGCGCTCGCCGTCGCAGCTGCGATGGCGACCGCATGGATCTGTCTGGGAGGTGTGTTGACGCGTCTCGCGTGGGTATCGACCGTCAACCGGTTGGCCCCGGCTGCCTTGTTGGACGACCGGGACACCGAGGCCACCGCCCCGCTCCCACTGCGCCTCCGCGGCGTGTCCTATCGCTACCCCGGTGCGACCCACGACGTTTTGCGGGATATCGACCTGACCATAGGCAGCGGTGAATTTGTCGCCGTGGTGGGCCCGAATGGATCGGGGAAGTCGACGTTGGCCCGGCTGCTGGCGGGAGTCCCTCCCACGGCAGGCCAGGTCGGCCGGCCTGGGTCGAATGGCCTCGGACTGCCAGGCGGTGTCGCGCTCGTGGCCCAACGACCCGAGACGCAGATCCTTGGCGTGCTGGTCGCCGACGACGTCATGTGGGGACTGCCGCCGTCAGAGCGTCCCGACGTGGCAGCCCTCCTCACTTCGGTCGGGCTGGGCGGCATGGAAGGAGCGTGAGACGTCGACGCTCTCGGGCGGTGAGCTCCAGCGACTTGCCGTCGCGGGCGCGTTGGCCCACCGGCCGGCGCTGCTCATCTCCGATGAGTCCACCGCCATGATCGATCCCGCCGGCAGCGACGCCCTCATGGAGGTGCTCACGCAGCTGCCGTCGCAGTTCTCTGTGACGGTGGTCCACGTCACGCACCGGGAGGGTGAGGCAGCGATGGCCGATCGTGTGATCCACCTCCACGACGGATCACAGGTCGCCGCGCCTGCCACAAGAGCCGCTGTCGTCCGAACACGCGAGCGCCCGCAGGTCTCCGGTGACCTCCCAAGGGCTCACCCGCCGGGTCGTTTTGCGGGCGCGGGGAGTCAGCCACACGTATGCGCCGCGCACGCCTTGGGCTCAGCCGGCGCTCCACGACATCGACATCGCTGTCCGCGAGGCAGATGGCGTCCTCGTTGTCGGAGAAAACGGTTCGGGCAAGACCACCTTGGCTTGGGCGCTCGCCGGATTGTTGAAGCCAACCTCCGGTCAGTGCGAGTTGGACGACCAACCGGTTCTGGGCCAGGTGGGGAGAGTGGCGCTGTCCTTCCAACATGCCCGGCTGCAGCTCCAGCGGCCGACGCTCTTGGCCGACGTCCGAGGTGCCGGCGGAGTCGATCGGGCGGAGGCGGAGAAGGCTCTGGCGCTGGTCGGCCTCGATCCCGAGAAGTTCGGGCCTCGGCCGGTGGAGCAACTGAGTGGAGGACAAGTCCGTCGCGCTGCTCTGGCCGGGCTGCTGGCCCGTCGGCCCCGGGTGCTGATTCTTGACGAGCCGTTCGCTGGGCTCGACGAGGAAGGCCGCTCCGGCATGTTCGAGCTCTTGGTTGGACTCCGCCGCGACGGGCGCACCCTCGTCGTGATCTCACACGACCTCCATGGGCTCGAGCAGGTCTGCCCGACCACCATTCAGCTGGTCGATGGACGCGTCATTGCAGCGACCCAGAACCGATCTCCTCTGGAGCTCGACGACGTGGGAGCCACCTGATGGGCCTCCACGTACCGACCAGACGTCACCGGTCTCGTCAGCCGCCGAGCATGTACGTCTTTCGGCTTGTCCCCGGCACCAGCCCGGTGCACCGGCTCTGGGCCGGCACCAAGCTCACCGCTGTGGTCGCGATCGTCATCACACTGACCTTCATTCCCAGCTGGCCTTGCATCCTCCTGTTCGCCTCCCTTGACGTTGTGGCGGCCTGGGTGGCCAAGGTGCCTCGTACGGTCGTGCCGCGGCTTCCGGCATGGTTCTGGGGATCCCTGCTTATCGGCGCGTTGCTCGCGTTGGCGGCCGGGAGACCGCCGACACTCGACCTGGGGTCCTTCCACGTTGGCCTGGGATCATTCCTGACGTTCTTGCGGGCGGTCGCTCTGGGGGTCGTCCTTCTTGCCACTTCTGCCCTCGTCACGTGGACGACTCCCCTTGCTGATCTCGCTCCCGCGGTGAGCCGAATGGGAGCCCCGTTGCGCAAGCTGCGGGTACCGGTCGACGAGTTGGCCTTGACCGTCGCCCTCTGTGTTCGCTGTCTCCCGTTGCTGGCCGACGAGATGCGCACCCTGCTCGCGGCGCGGCGGCTCCGACCCTTTCGGTACGGACGGTCGATCACGGAGGACACTGGCGGCCTGGACGGCCGAGTTCGTCGCTCCGCGAGGGCCCGGACCACGATGCATCGCGTCCTGTCCGAACCGGCCGATCTCCTCGGGGCCGCCCTGGCCGTTTCCATGCGGCGTGCCGGCGAGCTGGGCGAAGCCATCACCGCCCGTGGAGGCGTCGCGGCGGGTGTCGGGACCCGCGCTGGTCCTGGTGTCCGTGACGCTCTCGCGGGGCTCGTGGTCGCGGCGCCCTGCGTCGCCATTCTGGCCCTTCATTTCGCGTAGTTCCCGGCCAAGGACGGCAACCTCGGTCGCCCCTCCGCCCTTGACGTTCCACCGCATGCGCTGACGCTTGCGCTGAAATTGCGCACTTTGAGGTTGCAAAATTCTCCCTTTCGTCCGATGCCTCTGACAAGGACGAGGCGGCGGGTCCGGACGCCTCTGGTCCCGGGGCCGGTCGTCCTTGACGAAGGGGTAGCAGATGAGGGGGAACTTCGGTGCGGCGGCGGGCGGCGTCGCGCTCGTCGCGCTCGGTGCGTCACTCGTGGTTCCCCTGGGCCTCGATGCTGCGGCGGCGACACTGCCGGCCGGAGCGCCCCGTGCCGTGACGGTGGCACCCGGCACCAGCCCGGCGTTCGTTGCTCCGGCATGTGGGACCGGCATCCCTGCCTACAACCACGCGGGAAGTGGCGACGCAGCGGATCCCCAAGTCGTCTACTCGGCGGGCACGTACTACGCCTTCACGACCGGGAACGCCCTTGGCAACCACATCGCAGTGTTGGTCTCGAGCTCCCCCAACTCCGGCTACGGGCCTTCCACACACACGTGCTCGGGCTCGACCGCACTGCCGAATCCTTCCCCCTGGGAGCAGCCCAATACCCAGACTTCTCCGGGCGTGTTCCAGTACGGCGGACATTGGGTGATGTTCTATGACGCAGCCCAGGCGGGGCATGCCTCCGACAGTGGATTCGACTGCGTCACGGTCGCAACGGCTCAGTCGATCTCCCCGTCCGCTGCCCAGTTCAGTGACGTCTCCAACGGCCCCCTGCAGTGTCAGGCCACGGGGTCCATCGACCCCCAGCCTTTCGTCGACCCCACGACGGGCATCGCGTACCTCGTGTGGAAACAGAACGACGGCGGGTCGTCGGCCCCCGCCTACCTCTGGGCCCAACAACTCAACGCGACCGGAACGGGCTTTGCCCCCGGGTCTTCGGCCAGCCTGTTGTTCGCCAACAACACCGTCACCTACCCCTGGGAGGCGACGGTGGAGAACCCGTCGATGGTTGCGGCTGGTGGTGGCTTCTACCTCGCGTTCTCAGCTCGGCATTTACACGGGCATCGGGTATTCCGAAGCGATTGCCACATGCAGCAGCCCGCTCGGTCCCTGCGGGGCTCAAAGCCAGATCCTCACCTCGTACGCCTCGGTGCTCGGGCCCGGTGGCGGAGCGCTCTTCTCGGACCCGAATGGAGGCTGGTGGCTCGACTATGCGGCGTGGCAGGGTGGCTCACCGGGCTGCACCTCGTACGCCTGTGGTGCCGCACGCCAACTCTTCGCCACTCCGGTTTCCCTGCCCAATATCAACGGGCAGGTTCCCTGTCACGCTCCGACCGGTCCGTACGGCTACTACATGGTGGCCTCAGACGGGGGCATCTTCAACTACGGGAACTTGCCGTTCTGCGGATCGCAGGGTGGCCGCCCGTTGAACAAGCCGGTGGTAGGGATGGCGGCCACCCGCGACGGCGGGGGCTACTGGCTCGTGGCGAGTGACGGCGGCATCTTTAGTTACGGCGACGCGGCCTTCTACGGCTCAACCGGGGCCATCAGCCTCAACAAACCGGTTGTGGCCATGGCGGCCACCCCGGACGACAAGGGCTACTGGCTCGTGGCCAGCGACGGCGGCGTGTTCAACTTCGGCGACGCCGGCTTCTACGGCTCCGCCGGCTCCCTCTCGCTCAACAGTGCGGTCGTGGGCATCGCCCCGACCGCGGACGGCGGTGGCTACTGGCTGGTGGCCAGCGACGGCGGCGTGTTCAACTTCGGCGACGCCGGCTTCTACGGCTCCGCCGGCTCCCTCTCGCTCAACAGGCCGCGTGGTGGGGATGGCCCCGACGCCGCACGGACGGGGCTACTGGCTCGTGGCCAGCGACGGCGGGATCTTCAATTACGGCGATGCGTCGTTCCACGGCTCGGCCGGTTCTCTCCGGCTCAACAAGCCCGTGGTGGGGATGGCGCCGACATCCGACGGCGCGGGCTACAGGCTGGTGGCGACCGACGGCGGCGTCTTCGACTACGGCAACGCGGGCTTCTACGGCTCGACCGGATCGCTCGGTTTAAACGAGCCGGTCGTCGGCATGACGGCCCGCTGACGCCCACCCACACTCAGATGAGGGAGTCCATGGCGCGCAGCGTCGCCAGGAGCTCGCGATTGAGACCGCCGGGCGCAACCTCTCGGTAAAGCGGACCGGTCCCGTCCGTCAGGAGGTTCCTGATCCGGGCGACACCGCACACGTCGACTGGAGCCGCCGCGCTGAGACGATCCACCAGCGCCGCGAGTTCGGCGCGCGCTCTCCTGACGGCCTGGCGGGAGATCGGCGCCTTCACACGCCGTCCCTCTGGGACCTCGCAGGCTTCGGCGATCTCGCTGAGACTCCGGGCCAGAAGCAGACGTTGGTCCTCCCTACAGAGGTAGGCGGCGTGGAGGGCCAGGGGGACGCTCGATTCGGGGGATGCGCCGGCCGCGAGCTGATGATCGAGCGCCGACGTCCGCATCCGGGCCAGCAGGCGGTCCCGCACCCGAACCCGCCGGAGGCCGAGACCAGCGGCCTGTTCCACGAGGACGATCCCTTGTAGGCGCCTGGCGCCTGCTCTCGTGACCATTAAAGCCATTATGAACGTCACGGCAAGACTAGTCAAGTAGGTTTAGCGGTCACTCCAGCTACGATACGTGCATGGCACTCCCCGCCTGGGCCCCGGAGGCAGAGACCAAGCCTGCGCCGATGCCCCTCCTTCTCGTGCAGTCCTTCGTGAACACCTGGGAAGGGGACTCGGGCACGGACCTGCTGGGGGATCCGGACTCCGCGTGCCGGTGGCTCCGGGAGGCGGGCCTGCTCGACGATGAGAGTGCCGAGGACGCCGACGTGTCGATGGCGCGGCAGGTGAGGGAGAGCATCCGCGCCCTGCTGGTCCACAACGGCGGGGGCGCGGCCCCGGAGCCGTCGGATCTGATCGTCCTGCAAGAGCTCGCGGAGCGCTGCCGGCTCCAGCCGATCGTCCTCCCTTCGGGACGCATCGAGCTGCAGCCCGATGCCCTGGGGCCGCCGGCGCTGGCTCGGCTCCTCCTCATCATCCGGGACGCGCAGTGTGGAGGCACCTGGGAGCGACTGAAGGCGTGTCGGAATCCGGACTGCCGCTGGGCCTACTACGACCGCTCCCATGCGGGTCGCGGAGCCTGGTGTGACATGGCTGTCTGCGGCAACAGGATGAAGAACCGCAACCTGCGGTCGCGCCGGTCAGGAGCAGAGCGGCTGGCCGGGCCGCGCCGGATGCCGCGTTCCTGATGGCCTCGAGCGTCCGGTTGATCGTCGACGACAAGATCGGGACGCTCGCCCTCGACAACGTCGCCAAGCGGAACGCACTTGGAATCGGAGCGGTCCAAGAGCTTCTGCGCGAGGTCGTCGCCCGGCCGTGCCGCTGATGCAATGGGTCCGAACCGGAATGAGTGCGGTGGTCGGGGGCGAGGTCGTTGTGTGGCCCTCCGTGGTGGCCGGCGTGACGATCGGTGTCATTTCGTTGCTGGTCGGGCACAACCGAGGCGACATCACCGTGGACATTGCCATCGCCAGCATGGCGTCGTTCCTGTTCGGCGTGCTGCTTGCCTTCACCATCGTGCGCACCCGAGAGCGCCTCGTCCTCATTCAGGACTTCGTTGCGAAGGGGAACGCTTCGCTCCTTTCCATCCACCAGATGATGGTCGTCTTCGGCGACGAGGATTGCCGGCACGTCCGTGAATTGGTGGACAGCCATCTCACCGATCAGATCGACTACCGGCTCATCGATTATCACGTTGCGACTCCGTCGCACCTACGTCTCACCGATGCCGTCTACGGCTTGAACCCCGAGACGCGCCAGGAGGAGAGCGTCTATCGCGAATTGGTTGCTCGCTGCATCGACATGACCGCCGACCGGGCGCTGATCGAGGCCGCCACGGGGCAAGCGCTCTCGCAGATCGAGTGGAGTGGGCTCCTCCTCCTCCTTCTGCTGCTCCTGGGCATGTTCGCTGTGCTGCCGGGGGGCACCATCTTGGGTGCATTGGTCGCCGGCGTCTTGGCCGGAACGCTCGTGACGTTCATGATTTTGCTGCGCAAGCTCGACCGCCTCCGTTGGCACGAGCGGGTCGCCATCTGGGAGCCCACTACGCGGTTGTTTCGGAGCATGGGCCGCGACCCCTACGTCCCCCGCGAGATCATCGTGAACGGGCGCTACCGCCCCACCGGGAGGATTCGCGTGGTCGAGTACCCGGACCCGTACCCGGTCCGGGCGTCCAAGATCGTCAAAGTCGAGGAGCTCGATGCAGAAGGTCGCGTGAGCGCGACGTCGGCGATCTGAAGAGTCCTGGTACGTGTTCGTACGCCAGTTGCTGCCGGGATGGGCCGCAGTTATGCTGCCGGCGGCGAAATAGGCGTAGGACGAGCGCCTCTTGAGCGCTCCAATTGATTATTGGCGGATGTCTGCCGGGCGGGCGACAGGACCACCATGAGGAGGTTCACGTCATGAGGCTCACACGGAACCGCTTGCTGCTCGCCGGAGCGATCGGAGTCGCCGCGGTCGCGCTCCCAGTCTCGGTGCCCTTTGCCGCGTCCGTGTTCGGGGGAGGGGTCGCCGCTCCTGCGTCGACGCTGACGAATCCGGACGTCATTACCTATAACCAGACCAGCGCTGGCACCTCGGTTGTTTACACCCCAGGCAGCGGCACGGGCGCCACGACGCAGCCAGTGACGCCGAGCGGCCGGTGCGGCACGCCGACGGTCTCGGGCCCACCGATCCTGGGTATGGCCGGCCTGCTGTATCCGTCTTCCGAGTCGGACACTCTGGGATCCGCTGACCCCAACGACTACACCGGTACCCCGAATGCCGCTCCGGTGGGCTCTTCCCATCAGCGCACGGGTGTGTGCGCGGTCGGTCCGGCCAACCAGATCGACAACGCACCCGACCGCGGAGCAGAGGCTCTGACCTTCTCAGTCGTCGGGGCCAACTCTGTCATCGGGACCAACCGGATCTTCTCGGACGCCAAGATCCCGTTGACGGCGGGCGAGGAAGGCGGCGAGGAAGGCTTTTCGGAGGACGGGAGCCCGAGCACCATCCCCGTGACGCTCGTAGAGAACCTTGCCGGCACTCAGGTGGCCACGCAGACATGCGCGATCTCGGGCGACGACGAGACGACCACCGTCGTGGACACGAACACGAACGCAGTGTGCACCGGGACCACGGCCCTCAGGGGATTCGACACGGTCAAGATCGAGCTGCCCCAGGACCACACCGGCGTCTCCGTCGTCGGGACCTCGACCTTCACTCTGGCCCCCCAGGTCTGCGGCGGCCAGTCCATCACTTCCTCCGGGCCGGTCAACGCCACGCTCCACATCGCCAACGCGGGTGGCTGTCAGTCGTACACCAACTTCAGCTCGAGTACGAGCTCAAGCGGCACCCTCCTGACGTACGACGAGTATTCCCCGGGGACGTCGGTGCCCTACAGCTTCGTGATCCCGTGGTCGAACCAGCCGGAGTGCCAGCCGGGCAACGACCCGAGTGCGAACAACCCGTCCAGCCCCCTCCCACCGTGCGCGCCGACCCAGATATCCCTCGACGGCGTGACGTACTCGGATCAGAAGTACTGCGCTGTCGCCACCTCCGCGGATCCGCTCTGTACGGTGACCAAGGCGTACAACTACGTCCTGGGCTCCGACGGGGTGACCACCTACACCCAGATCACCGAGACCTGGAGCGGCCTCGTCGATTGGGTCGTGCGGCACTGACCTCCATGGCAATCAGTGTCGTGAGGCACTGACCTCGAGGAGGTCGCGGAACGCAGAGAGCATGGGGAGCCTGACCACCCCGAGGTCTCTGGACAGCCGGGCCACCTCGGCGCGGTCGATGCCGATGCCGAGGCGGTCCACGAGGGAGAGCACGACGAGCACCTCGTAGGTCGCGCCCAGACTCTCGGCGCGACTGAGAAAATCGCTGAGCCGGGCGCTGACCGTCGAGTGGTCGCCCACGGTGGCGGCAAGCACGAGCTCCACGCGTTCGACGAGGGCGCTGAGCGGCGTCTCGCCCACACGGTGCTCGAGCGCTCGCGCCTGTGCCAATGCAGTCTGTGCCTCGGCGAGGCGGCCCCCAAAGGCCAGGACCTCGACCAGGCGCGCGCCCGCGCCTCGAGCGACTCGATGTGCGATCCGATCTCGTCGAAGGTCTCCCCAGCGGCACGGATCATGGCCAGCCCGGTATCGAGGTCGCCCCGAAAGACGTTGGCCCGCCCGAGCTGCATGGTGGCAGCGGCCGTCATCATCCGGTAGCCGTAGGACTCGAGTTCTCGTCGGGCCGGAGCAAGCACCGCCACCGCTTCGTCCAGGCGTCCCTGGTTCACGCGGAGCTCTCCCAGATTGACCCGTGCCATGGAGGCGCCGGCGAGGTCGCCCGCCGTCATGGACGCCTCGGCTGACCGCGCCACATACTCCGCGGCACGCTCCCATTGCGACGCGAAGAACGCGACGGCCGCGATGTTGCTCAACGCGATGGCGACTTGAATTTCGTCGCCCAGCTCCTCGTACAGCTCCAACACCCGGTCCATGTGGGTGGCCTCGCCGGGGTGGCCGGTCCGCAGGAGACACGAGTTGAGCACCTCGAGCGACAAGGCGAGGGCACGCGGGTCGCCCGCCCTCTCGGCCTCGGCGACCGCCACTCGGGCGCAGGCGAGTCCTTCCGCCAGGCGTCCCTGCCGTTCGCGGACGTTGGCCTCCTCGGCCAGCAGGAGCGCCCGCTGGCCTGCGCCACGGATCCCCGTCTCCGCGAGCTCCGCGCGACCGCTCCGCAGCTGGCGGATGGCCGCGGAGGGCCGGCCGAGGTACTCGCTCCGCAGGTGGGCGCGCCGGTAGGCCGTCTGTGCCCGCAGCGTGTCGTCACCTGGCGCCGTCAGAACCGCGTGGCGGTACGCGTCGTCGGCTCGCTCGTATTCGCCGAGAAGCTCGAGGGTTCGGCCCAGGTCGCTGAACACGGCGGCCAGGTCGCGGCCCTGCGCGTGACCGAGCCGACGGGCGGCGGTGACGGCGCGCTCGAGGTGGACCGCCACCTCGCTCGGTGCGTGGGCCGCCCGGGCGACCTCCGCCGCCCTGCGCGCGTACCGCCACGTCCGCCCCCAGTCCTGGGCCGCCAGGAAGTGCAGTGACAGCAGGGGTACGACGGCGGCGTCGTCAACTGCGCCCCGCTCGAGCGCCGCGCCAACGGCGCGGTGCAGGCCGAGGCGCAGCCGGAAGGGGAGGCTGTGATAGGCCGCCTCCTGCAGCAGGGCGTGGCGGAACCGGATCCGTTGGCCGGCGTCGTCGTCTGCCAAGAGAAGGGAATCCAGCTGTTCCAAGGTTTCGGTACCGAACTCCACCCCCTCGCTCGCCAGAAGCTCTTCGAGCAGGCGCCGATCGAAGGACCGGCCGAGCACGGAGGCGAGGCGCAGGATGTGCCGCGGCGTCGCCGGCAACGAGTCGATCTCGCGCATGGCAACGGCGTCGAGCGTGTCGGGTAAGGACTCGACGTTCGTTGCCCTGACGATGCGGAGCAGCTCCTCGAGGAACAGTGGGTTGCCACTGGCGCGGGCCACGACACCGTCGCGCTCGTGGGGCCGGAGGGGCGCCGTGTCCGTTGCGGTCTCGACCAACTCCTGCGCCACGTCGTCGGTCAGGAGCGCCAGCGTCAGTCGGGCATCCGGGTCCGCCAGCTCGAAGCCACCGGTGCCGTCGGGGCGGCGGGTCACGCAAACGAGCCAGCGACGCGTCCCGGCCGCCGCGCAAAGGCGGCCACAGATCTCCGCTGTCGTGTCGTCGAACCAGTGGGCGTCCTCGGCGACGATCACGAGCGGGGATGCACTCGTGGCGTCGATCGCGCGCACGACGAGATCGGCGATCCGAGACCGGACGAATTCCTCGGCGATGGCTGCACTCTCGGATGTGGGAGCGACGACCGCATCGACCACGGGAGCGAGGAGCGGTGTGAGGGGGAGCAGGTCGGCGTCGACGGCGGCGACCGCCGCCAGCAGCTGGCAGCCGGCCTCACGGCGGTCGGGCGCATCGACGCCGAGGACGGCGCGCAGCGCGGGTCGGAGCGGCAGGTAGGGCACGCCGCGGCTGTGCGGCTCGCCTTGCAGAACCATCACTTCCGCCGGAACCCCCGCCCGAAGGAACTCCGTGACCAGGCGTGTCTTGCCCATGCCGCGTTCGGCGTCGATCAGGACGGTCCCCCCGCTCCCCGCCCCGGCGGCATCGAGGGCGTGCAGGAGGGCGGTGACCTCCTTGTCGCGGCCACGGAACGGCAGCGCTCCGTCTCCGTTGCTCTTCGCCGCCATCGCCGCGCCGACGCGGTAGGCCTGCACCCGCTCGGACTTCCCTTTCACCGAGAAAGGTTCGAGCGCCTCCGTGACGAAGTGCGTCCGCGCCTGGGCCAGGACGGTCCCGGTGGCGAGGACCTCACCCGGCTGCGCCGCCGCCATGAGCCGTGCGGCCAGATTGACCGTGTCCCCCATGACGGTGAAGGTCCGCCGGAAGCCGGTCCCGATGTCGCCCGCGAAGACGTGGCCGCGGTTGACGCCGGCCCGGATCGGCAGCCGATGGGACACCTCGGCGATGCGGCGGGTCGCACGGAGGAGGCGGGCCTCATCGTCCTCCAGCGTCACGGGTACGCCCGTGGTCAGGATGACTTTCCCACCGTTGGCGTCGATGTCCGACGCCAGGAAGGTGACGTTCTCGTGGTCCGCCGCCTCCTGAATCGATCGCACCACGTCGTCGAGTGCCTCGGCGGTGCGGTCCGGCCCCTCCGAGGCCAGCAGGTCGTCGACACCCTGGAACTGAATGAAGGCGACGCTGGCCGACCGGTGCTCCGACTCGCCGCCGCGTCGTCCGAGCCGGGTTCGTAGGGTCAGGGGCACGCAGGCCTCGACGGCGGCGGGGGGACGGGCCGAGCCGGTATGGGCCCCGGACCGCCCGTCACGACGTGGCGCCACCGCAGGAGGTGGCCGCCGCCCTTGGCGGCACCGATCGCTCCGGCCGGCAGGCGGCCCGCGGTGTCCGGGCTGACCACGATTTCGCCGGCGTCGGCCGTCTGCTCCATCCGGGTGGTGGCGGTCGCGCCCGGCCCGGTGACGAGCAGCTCGTGGTGCGCCTCACCCACGCGGAAGAAGTGGAACATCCCGCTGTGGATCCCGACCGACATCCTGAGGTTGACCCGTCCGACCGAAGTGGGCACGGTCCTGGCCTCGCGGAGGGCGGCGCGGATGGCGACCGCTCCCTGCGCCGCCAGGGTGGCGTGGTCGTCACCGGTGAACGCCAGCAGGAGGGCGTCCCCACCGAACTTCAAGAGTGCACCACCTTTGGCGTACGCGACCTCGAGCATGCGGGAGAACACGTGGTTAAGGACCTCCGTGAGCTCCTCGGCTCCGATGCGCCCGCGCCGGGTCAGCCGTTCCGAGAGCGCCGTGAACCCCGAGATGTCGACGAAGCAGCAGGTCGCCTCGAGCTCGCGCCACATGGCGCCGGGTGCGTCCAGGTCCCACTCCGCCGCCATTCGCGGGACATAGGGAGACAACCCGAGTTCGTTTGGTCCGTTCCCCATTGAAACAAGACTTGCACAGGCATCCAGGCACCGGGCCGAACTACCGCAACCGAACTACCGCAACAGCACTACCGCAACAGCGCAGCCAGCCCGAGGCCGAGTGGCGCCAGGAGCCATCCCCAGCGCACAGCGGCCACGACGATCTCGGAGCGGTAGCCGTAGAGCACGGCGAGCTGGATCGGCTGGAAGGAGGGCGCACTGAGTCCGCTCAGGACTGCCACCACCACCAGCGGCGTCGACGAGGCGAGCGCGGCGGCCAGCGCCACGAGGAGGTAGTAGGCGACCCGCACCGCGGTCAGCCAGGCCCAGCGCCGGATGGCGTGCTGCGGGCGGGGCACCCCCACGTTGTGCGGATGGACGACCGAGCCCGTGAACAGGGCGGCTCCCGAGAAGGCCAGGAGGGGCCCAGCGAGGACCAGCACGTCGGCCGTCCAGGCCGGTGCCGGGCCCGCGGCGTGGAGCGCGAGTCCCACCACTGACGCCATGACGGGTGACTGGTCGACCCACGACGTGGCGCGGCGCTGCCGGAACGGAGCGTCGCGGCGCATCAGGTGGACGGCCACGGCCCCCCAGGCCGTCGTGAGCACGTTGGCCAAGACGGCGATCATCGCCCCCGTCGAGCCGGCGAATGCCGCGGCGGCCGGCACCACCCAGAAGCCGCTGTTGGGGCTGACGGCCCACGCCTCGAGCGCGCCTTGCCCCCGACTGCGTCCTCCGCGGGTACCCAGGGTGGCGCCGAGCATGAGCCACAGGCCGGCGGCGAGCGCAAGGGGGCCCACCAGCTGGGCCGCCGACGTCAGACGCCAGGCGGCGACCAGCGAGAGCGTGGCCGATGTGAGCAGGATCTGGGCCCGCAGGACCACCGGCCACACCCGCTGCGTCCGTGTGCCACCCTGCGCTGCTCCCCAGCCCAACAGCCCACCCGCGATGAAGCAGACCAGGCTGAGCACACCCAGATTGTGGCCGCTGGCTGGGGCGAGGCGGCCCAATTGACGCCTGACACGGAGAAGATAAGGTGCGCCGATGCACACTCAACGGATACGTGAGGTGCTGGCTGAGGCGATTGTCGGGCGTCATCTGCTCACGCACCCCTTTTATCGTCGCTGGGAAGCAGGCACCCTGTCGGAGGGTGAGCTTGCGACCTATGCGGAGCAGTACCGCCATATTGAGCGGGAGCTCCCTGTGACGCTGTCGACCATCGTTGCCGCGTTGCCGGAGGGACGCGCCCGCGAACTTGTCGAGGCGAACCTCGCCGACGAGCTCGGTTCACCTGAACCCCACGCGGAGCTGTTCGAATCATTCGCGCGTGCGGCGGGCGCAGCCCCCGATGCTCCGGCGACGCCGTCGACGGCAACGCTGCTCGCGCTCGTGCGCACCACCGCGGCCAACGACCCCGCGGCCGCGTTGGCCATGGTGGCCGCGTACGAGGTGCAAGCGGCCGACATCGCCGGTTCCAAGTCCGACGGGTTGCGCCGCCACTACGGTCTCGACGAGGAGGGGAGCCGCTTTTGGGACGTGCACCGCACCCAAGAGGTGGCGCACGCCGGCTGGTCGATCGAGGCCCTGGCCGAACTGGGCACCGACCCCGATGTCGTGCTGGCCGCCGCCATCGTCTCGGCCGATTCGTGGTGGTTGTTCCTCAGCGAGCGTGAGGAGCTGGCGCCGGCGGGCGCACCCTGCTGAGCGTGTTCAGCTGAGGGTGCCGTACCGGCCGGCGGCCGCGGCAAACGCGCTCGCACGTTCCTTGTAGTCGCCGAACCGACCGAAGCTGGGGGCGGCCGGCGAGAGCAGCACGACACCCCCCGAGCGGGCCCACGCGAACGCGGTCTCGACTGCCGCATCGAGGTCCGCCGCGTCCATGACCTCCACTCGTCCATCTGCGGCCTCGCGCACCGCCGATCCGATGCGCGGGCCGTTGTCCGGCATGGTGACGACCAGCGTCGGGGCCGTGCGTGCCGCGACGGACCGGCCGAGCGGGGCGTAGTCGAGCCCGCGGTCGTGACCTCCGACCAGCAGCGCGACGGCCCGGTCTTCGAACGCTCGCAACGCCGCCTGGGCCGGGAGCACGTTGGTCGAGAGGCTGTCGTCGACGAACTCCACCGCACCTATGGATCCGAGGGAATGGCAGCGGCTTGGCAGCCCCCCGAAACCCCGGGCCGCCTCGGCGAGACGGTCTTGGTCGGAAGCGCCCGGGATGCCCAGCCCGGCGAGCACGGCCCGGGCGATGGACGCGTTGCGCTCGTTGTGCGGTCCGGGCAGACCCAGGGACCCGGACCACGCCGCATCCCGTTCGACCTCGGATGCCGTGACCCAGTGCAGGTGGGGACCAAGCAGCGCGGCCTGGGCCCGGAGGAGATCGTCCGAACCGTCGGCCAGGGCCAGGGTCACCCCGGGTGTGGTGCACAGCGCGAGCTTGTCGCCGTAGTAGCGCTCGACCGTGCCGTGCCAGTCCAGATGGTCCGGGGACAGCGAGGTGACGGCGACCACCCGGGGCGCACTCTTCAGGTCGGGGACCTGGAAGCTCGATGTCTCCACGATCCAGTAGTCGGGTTCGGGCACTGCGGGGTCCCACGGCGGCTGCCCGATGTTGCCCCCGGCGCGGGCGTGGTAGCCGAGCTGGGTCAAGAGATGGACGGCCAGCGCCGTCGTGGTGCTCTTCCCCTTCGTACCCGTGATGCAGGCCACCCGGGTCGGATCGGCTTCCTCCATGAAGAGACCCAATCCACCGCAGACGGGCACGCCCGCCGCCTCGAGCCGGGCCACCTCGGGCCGGTAGCGGCTGATACCAGGGCTCTTGACCACCACGTCGCACCGCAGGAGCGCGGCGAGGCCGCCGTCCCCCGTCGCGAGTACCTCGAGCCCGTCGAGGACGGGGCCGGACGGGGCGTCGTCGACGAGGACAGGGGTCCGGCCCATGGACCCCAAGCGCCGGATACTTGCTCTTCCCTCGACGCCCAACCCCCAGACGCCGACGGACGCGTCAGCGAGCGCGGACCAGGAGATCGGCGGGCGCATAGCGGTCTGGGATGCGATGGGTGCCCCGCGGCGCCAAGAGCGCGCCGACGTCGGAGCTCTCGCGCGGGCGTGGTGCCGGGCGTGGTGCCGGCCACCTCGGCGCGGAGCCGTTGGAGAAGCGCGGTGCCTGCCCTGTCGGCGCGCTGCGCCGCCCAGGCCGCGGCGGCCCGGCACTCCTCGGTGTCTCCCACGCACTCGAACGGCTTGGCCTCGGGCCCGAGCCCGAGGAGGGTGCGGAACCGCTCCTCGTTGGCGGGGTTCTCCAGTGGCTCCGCACCGGCGAACACGGCGACCAGGTCGGCGCGGTCCATGAACGGGGCGAGGACGAGGTCGACAAAGCAGCACTTGTCGCACCGGCCGCACCACTGGTCGAGTCGTCCGGCCGGGTCCTGGTGGAAGGCGCGGTTGCAGCTGCGGAAGTCCCGGTGGTAGCCGGTGAGGCGCGCGAACTGCTGGGCCACCCACAGCTCGCTGCGGGGGCGGAGGTAGGAAAACACGGAGAGCCCGGTTCCGAGCGTGGCCAGGACGAGGTCGCCGAAGCGCTGCTCGAACACGTCGCCCTTAGACCATTGGTGGTTGACGGCGTGGCCGTCGGCGCTCACGAGCGTGGGGACCGACGCCGACCATTCGTTGGACAGCACCACCGCGTCGCGGCGATCGAGGACCGCGGCGACCACGGCGGCCGCGGTGATGACGGCCGTGACGGGCACGTGCCCATTGAGGAAACCCAACTCGTCGGAGCGGCGCACCATCGGATCGATCTGGCGGGTGACGCGCCTGACCGGGAGGCCGGTGACCGCCGCCGCGTCCTCAATGGCAGCGAAGCGCTCGCCGGGCGGCTCGACCACGCAGAGAGCGGCGCCCGGTTGCTCGGCCGACAGCGACGCCACCGTGACGATTGAGTCGATGCCCCCGCCGAACGGGATCAGGGGGCGCCCCGGGTCTGGTTGGTAGGGCGCCGGCGGGGCGGGCTTGGCGTCGGGTCCCGCCAGACGGAGGCGGCGCAGGTCGAGGCCGTTGCGGTAGGCGAACTCGGCGAGGCCGTTGACGTAGAAGTCCGCCAGGAACGCACGTTCGTCCGGTGTCGTCGGCAGGTCCAGGTGGATCTGCGGGGCGGCCGTGGTCTTGTAGTACGAGACCCCCGCCAGCAGGTAGAGGATGCGGACGGCGGCCCTGACGGCCGGGTCGTCCCAGTCGCCCCCCGACTCGAAGGTGAAGCGCTCCGTGAAGGCGTGGGATCCCGTCGCGTAGCTACAGGTCACGACCGAGTTCGCCGGGTCGATGGCGAGTCCGTCGTAGCGGAACTGGTCGTGGGCAGGCATCGCAGGTGGGTTGACCCGTCCGTCCGGGCCTGCCCATGCTACGGCGCATCGGATGGGCACTGACTGCAGCGACCAAAAGTCCTACGGCCGACGAGGCTTGCGTCCGCCCGGCTGTAAATGAAATGCGTCATCCGCGGGGCGGCTGATTCGCCGGAGGGCTGATCCGGTGATGCCTTTCAGAAACTGTAAACAGGATCGTGAATAGTTCGCGTAGGGCAGTGGGGGCCCGTGGCGGCCCGTGGCGGCCCGTGGCGGTCCCGTGGCGGTCCCGTGACACCCGCCTCAGTCGAGAAGCCGGGCCAGCAGAGCGAACCGCCCGCAGGGGCGCTCGGCCCGGTCGGAGAAGAAGGCGTCGTCACCGGTGGAGGCACCGCACTCGACGATGTGCTCGGCGCGGATGCCGCGGTCGAGGAGCTGGCGGCGGTTGGCGGCGGGCAGGTCGACCAGCCAGTGCCCGGGGCCGTCGGGCCTGGCCACGGCGGGGTCGAGTGGCGCCGGATGCGCGGCGTGGGACAAGGCGTGGTGCACCTCGTCGGAGACCTGGTAACGCGCCGCGTCGACCGCCGGCCCGAGAAATGCGATCACGCGCTCGGTGCGGGCGCCCCGGCCCAGCATCGCGTCCAGCGCCACCGCAACCGCGCCCGCGGCGGTGCCGCGCCAGCCCGCATGAACGGCGGCGAGCACCCGGGCCTCCGGATCGACGAGCGCCAGCGGGAGGCAGTCGGCCACCATGATGACCAGAGTGACGCCGGGGGACACCGTCACGAGGATGTCGGCGTCGGGCACGGCATCGTCCTCCGAGACGGTGCCGCGGCCGCGATCCTCCGGCCCGACCAGCGCCGCCGTCGCGCCGTGCACCTGCCGGGCGAAGACCATCGTGTCGAGACCGACACCGAACGCCGCCGCGGCCCGGGCACGATTTGCCGCCACGTCGCCGGGTCGGTCTCCCACGTGGAGCCCGAGGTTGAGCGTTCCATAGGGCGGCTGCGACACACCGCCGTGCCTGGTGGTCACGGCGACCGCCGTCCCGAGCGCGGCGGCCTGCTCCCAATGGACGAGGGACCGGGCCGGGAGATCAGGCACGGCCCGTGACCCTACCGAGTGCACCGCGGCGCCGAGCCGACCCGACCCGTCCCGCCTTGAGGGGCTAGGAGGCCTGGCTCTCGTCCCACACCGTGGTGGGGACGAGCGACAGCAGCGGCCGGGCCGGCTGGCGCGCCGCGACGGAGGGCTCGAGTTCGGCGAAACCGTAGAGCTCGTCGGTGTCGGTTCCCGGATCGGGCGGGACGGCGGCGGCCGTTGGGGCCTCGGGGACCCCGATGACCGAGGCGAGCGACTGTCCCGCATCGAGGGCCCTGAAGAGCACGCCCTGTGAGACGAGCGAGAAGCCCTTGTCCTGGAGCCGCAGAATGGCCGACAGACGCTCCTGGTGCTGGTCGCCGTAGAGCCCGGTGCGCCCGTGCAGATCGGGGTGGGGGAGCAGGCCCAAGGTCTGGAAGGACCGGATGCGCCGGGTGGTGGTCCCGGACGCCGCCGCCAGCTCGTCGATGGTCAGGAACGGGCCTCGGGTCGGCTGCACTTGACAAGTATGACAGATAATCATGTAACATCAAAACCTGTAATTGTCGGCGCCAACGAAGAGGAGCGAGCGATGGGACTGAATCTCGATGCGGTGGGTCACGCCTCGGAGCCGGCCGAGCGGTCATGGGACCACAAGGACGCCCTCTTGTACGCGCTCGGCGTCGGCGCGGGCGCGCTGGACCCGATTGGCTTCGAGCTCGATCTGACGACCGAGAACTCGGACGGGATCACCCAGCGGGTCCTGCCGACCTTCACCACCATCGTGGGGCAGGGCGGGGGCGCCATGGCCTCCATCGGCGACTTCGACCCGGCGATGCTCGTCCACGGGGAACAGGCCATCCGGCTGCACGGCGAGATCCCGACGAAGGGAACCGTGTCGATCACGACGAAGGTGGCCGGTATGTACGACAAGGGATCGGCCGGCCTGGTCGTCCTCGAGAGCGAATCGCGCCACGCGGGCAGCGGGGAGCTGGCCTTCACCAATCGCACCGCCCTCTTCATCCGCGGTGCCGGCGGCTTCGGCGGACCGCGTAACCCCGAGGGCGACGACGAGAGCGCGCTGGTGGCCGAGCCGCTGCCCTCCCGCGAACCCGACGAGGTCGTGACGTACTCGACGCGGGCCGACCAGGCGCTGCTCTACCGGCTGTCCGGGGATCGCAACCCGCTGCACTCGGACCCGACGTTCGCCAAGCGGGCCGGCTTTGACCGCCCCATCCTCCACGGGCTCTGCACCTACGGCTTCACGGGGCGCGCCCTGCTCCACACCGTGTGCGGCTCGGATCCGGCGCGCTTCGGAGCCATGCGGGCCCGCTTCTCCAAGCCGACGATGCCCGGCGACTCGCTCACGGTCTCGCTGTGGGACATCGCCGAGCGTGCGCCGGGCGCCTACCGGTTCCGCACCGAGACCCAGCGGGGCGAGACAGTGATCGACGCCGGGTTGTTCACCCTGGCCCCCTGATCAGACCTGGCAGGCCGCGCACAGGCCGATCACGTCGAGCCGGTGGCTGTGGGGCTCGAAGCCCTGATCGACCGCAAGCTCGTCGACCGTGCGGCTGACCTGCCGCTCGAAACTCGTGCTCGGGGTCACGTCGGTGACCTTGCCGCAGCTCACACACAAGAGGTGATGGTGGTGCTCCGTCAGATCCTCGGCCAGCTCGAAACGCGCGAACTCGTCGTTGGCGGTGACCCGCCGGACCACGCCGGCAACCTGCAGGTCGACGAGGTGGCGGTAGGCGGAGCTGCGCGGGAGCGCCGGCAGCTGTTCCGCGATGTCGCCGATGCTCACGGGGTGGCCGGCGTGGGCGAGCAAGTCCACCAGCGCCCTCCGGCCGGCCGTGTAGCGGAGGTCGATGCGGCGCAGGCGGCCTTCGACGAGACCGTGGAGCCCCTCGGGCTCGTAGCCCGCGTTCATGGCGCCCGCACCGGCAAATTCAGCTGCATCTCGGGCACCGAGCCATAGAACCACATCGCCGGTGTCTGCCGGCCTCCTTCCGGCAGTCAGACTATAGGACTTGAACTGAGACTCAGTCTCAATATAGGGTTAGGCATGCACCGACGACCACGCCCAGCCATCTCGAGAGCCCTGCGCGCCATCCTCCTGGTGGCGTCGGCAAGCGTGGGGGGCGTTGTCGTGGTCGCCCCTGGCGCCGCCGCCCCCGCCGGTGCCGCCACGGGAGTCGTCAACGCCATCGGCGCCGAGAACGAGTACGCCGACGTGCTGTCGCAGATCGGCGGCGTGTACGTGCACGCGTCCTCCATTCTCAACAATCCGAACACGGACCCGCACACGTTCGAGGCCAGCCCGATCATCGCCCAGCAGGTCGGCGCGGCCCGGCTGATCGTGCAGAACGGGGTCGGTTACGACACGTGGTTGACCAAGATCGAGGCGTCAGCACCGAGCGCCGATCGACACGTGATCGTCGTGCAGAAGTTGCTGGGACTGCCCGACAGCACGCCCAATCCACACCTTTGGTATTCGCCAAAGACGATGCCGATCGTGGCCAAGGCCATGGCAGCGCAGCTCAGCACGATCGAGCCCGCCCACGCCGCGTATTTCAAGGCCAACCTCAAGCGGTTCGACGCCTCGCTCGCCCCCTGGCTCTCCGCCATCGCGGCGTTCAAGGCGAAAGACGCCGGGATCCCCGTGGCCACCACCGAGCCGGTGGCCGACGACCTCCTCCAGGCCATGGGCTTGCGCAACCTCACGCCGTTCACCTTTCAAGCCAACATCATGAACGGCGTTGACCCCGCGCCGGAGAACGTCACGCTCGAAGACGGGTTCTTCACCAAACACCAGGTCAAGGTGTTCTGCTACAACCAACAAGTGGTGAGCCCGCTCACGTCGTCCATACGCCAGACCGCAGTGCGCGCCGGCATCCCGGTGGTCGGTGTCTACGAGACCATGCCCACGCCGGGATACGACTACCAGACCTGGATGCTCGCTGAGGTGAAGGCCATCCAGAAAGCCATTAGCTCCAAGGTCTCCACCGAGCATCTGTGACGTCTTCTGGACCGCCCTCCATCGAGGTGCCGGTAAGCGGCGACCCCACGCTCCGGGTGCGCGACATCGAGGTCGTGCTCGGAGGACGTAAGGTCCTGAATGGCGTGTCCTTCGACGTCGGCTCGGGTGAGTTCACCGGCCTCATCGGCTCGAACGGAGCCGGGAAGACCACGCTGCTCCGGGTCATCCTGGGCCTGCAGCGAACGACCGCCGGCCGGGTCGAATTGCCCGGCGCGCTCGGCGGCAAGATGCGCCGGGCGGTCGGCTATGTCCCTCAGAAGACGCTGCTCGATCCCGACGTGCCGATGCGGGCGCGTGATCTCGTGGCCCTCGGGATTGACGGCAACCGCTTCGGGTTTCCTCTTCCCTCCCGCCAGCGCCGGGCCACCGTCGACGAGATGCTGGCCGCGGTTGGCGCGGAGCATTTCGCCAACGCCCGTGTCGGTACCCTCTCGGGGGGCGAGCAGCAGCGGGTCCTCATCGCGCACGCCTTGATCAGCCGCCCCCGGCTCCTGCTGCTGGACGAGCCGCTGGCCAATCTCGATCCGGCCAGCGCGCACGATGTCGTCGTGTTGCTCCACACCCTCGCCAAGGAGCACGACGTCGCCATCCTGTTGTCGGCCCATGAGATGAACGTCCTCCTGCCGGTCATGGATCGCATCGTGTACCTCGCGGGCGGCCAGGCGGCCAGCGGCCCCACCGAGGATGTGGTGCGCCCCGAGGTCCTCAGCGCGCTGTACGGGCATCCCGTCGACGTCCTCAACATCCATGGGCGCTTGATCGTGGTCGCCGGACCGGGACACGAGCACGAGTTGAGCGCCTCCATCCCGATAGACCCGGCGCTCGAGGCGGGCTGAACCCATGGGATGGCTCTTCGAGCCCGGCCTCTTCACCAGTGGTCCCGTGCACACGGCCGCCGTCATCGGGGGCATCGTCGCGGTCACCTCGGCAGCCGTCGGCATCTTCACCGTGCTGCGTGGGCAGTCCTTCGCCGGGCACTCGCTAGCGGATGTCTCGACGGCCGGCGGCTCGGGTGCACTGCTCGTTGGAGTAAGCCCACTGACGGGGTTCCTGGGTGGCGGCGTGCTCGGCGCTCTGGCCATGGACCTGATCGGCGTGCAGCGGGTCCGCGGCAGGGACCTGGCCACGGGCATCGTGCTCGGCGCCGCCACCGGGCTCTCCGCGCTCTTCCTCTACCTGGACACGACGACGCGCAACATCAGCGGGTCGACCCAGCAGATCCTCTTCGGGTCGATCTTCACCATCGACACGTCCACCATTCCCGTCGTGGCGGTGTGCGCCGCGGTCACGCTGGCCGTGGTGGCCTTCATCTACCGTCCGCTCCTGTTGAGCTCCGTGAGCACCGAGGTTGCCTCGGCGCGGGGCGTCCCCGTGCGCTTGGTCGGATCGCTCTTCATCGCCAGTGTGGCCGTCGCCGTGGGGCTCTCCGCGCTCGCCATCGGGGCCATCCTCTCCACTGCGCTGCTGATCGGGCCCGCTGCCAGCGCACTTCGGCTGACCCGTCGGGTTGGCTCGGCCATGGCGGCGGCAATGGTGCTCGGAGTGGGCACGACGTGGCTTGGCATCGCCGTCGCGTACGACAGCTATTACTGGTCGAGCTCGCACACCGCCCTTCCCGTCAGCTTCTGCATCGTCGCCCTCAACCTGGTCGTGTACCTCGCCAGCCGGTTCGTCCCGCTGTCGCGGTGATGACCCGAGAGACCGGAGAGGAGGTCGCATGTTCTCGGGGTTCATGATCAACGCCTGGGTGGCCGGGACGATCGTGGCCGTCGTTGCGGGCGCGGTCGGGTTCTTCGTCGTCCTGCGCGGATCGGCCTTCGCCGCCCATGCCATCCCCAACGGCGCCTTCGCGGGCGCCGCGGCCGCGTTCTGGCTCGGCGCCAACGAGCTCGTCGGTTTGGGGATCTGCGCCGGACTGGCTGCGATCGGGATCGGCTCGCTCGGCGAGCGGAACCGGCGCGACGTTGCGACGGCATTGGCCCTCGTCATGATGCTCGCCTTCGGCTCGTTGTTCCTGAGTCTGAGCGGGGGCTACGAACCCGAGGTCTACGCGCTTCTGTTCGGCGAGATCCTCGGCGTGAGCACGACCGAGCTGCTGCCCGTGGGCGCGGTCGGTCTCGTCTGCATCGCCGCCGTGGTCGTCGCCTATCGCCCCCTGATGCTGTCGACCGTGGTGCCCGACATCGCCGAGGCGAAGGGTGTGCGGGCGCGACCGACCGAGATGGCCTTTCTTCTCGTTGTGGCGGCCGCCACGACCGTGACGCTGCCGGTGGTGGGCGCGCTCCTCATCTTCAGCCTCATGATCGGTCCCCCCGCCGCGGCCAGGTCGCTGACGCAGCGGCCGGCCCTGGCCATCGTCTTGGCGGTTGGACTGGCCGTCCTGACCGCGTGGGCGGCCATCGCCAGCTCGTACCAGACGAACTGGCCCGTGGGCTTCTTCGTCGGCATCTACGCCGCCGTGTGCTTCGCCGGGGGACGGCTCTGGACGGCGGTCGCACCGCGAGTGCACCGTCGGCCCCGCTGGGTGGGAGCGACCGTCGCCGGCTGAACGTCCGAGGTCGCCCAGGCCCGAGCGGCTGACGAACCTCAGCCCCCGAAGAGAAGCGAGTAGTCGGCGCCCCGGCGCAGGTGGTGGCCCCCGTCGACGCCGAGGGTCTCTCCCGTCACGAAGGAGGACTCGGGCCCCATGAGGTAGCGCACGGCGTCGGCGACGTCGCTGACGCTCCCGACGCGCCCGAGGGGCATTTGGACCAGGTAGTCGTCGAGCAGCGGGCCGCCGGCGGTGATGAAGGACATCAGCTCGTCGTCGATGATCCCGGGCGCCACCGCGTTGACGCGGATGCCCAGCGCCCCCAACTCCTCTGCGGCGGTCTCCGTCAAGAAGCAGATGCCGGCCTTCGCCACGCCGTAGGCCCACAGGTGCGGGTGCGGGAAGCGGCCGGCTCCCGAGGACATGAGGACGATGGAGCCTCCGCCGCCCTGGGACTCCATGGCGGCGCCCCCCTGCTTGACGCAGATGACCGAGCCCATCAGGTTGAGGTCGACGGTGGCTCGCACGGCGGCCACGTCGGCGGTGAGGACCGAGCCCAGGTGCAGTGATCCACCCGCGCAGGCGAACAGCCCGTCGAGTCGCCCGGTGGTCTGGGCCGTCGCCGCCACGGCGGCGGCGACCTGTTCCTCGACGGTGACGTCCGCCACCACGTAGCGCGCCGTGGCGCCGCCAGCGGCGGCGGCACCGATGCGGGCCGTGGCGTCGACGAGCTTCTGCTCCGTGCGGCCGCAGATGGTCACGTGCGCACCGTCGGCCGCCAGGCGCTCCGCCGTGGCCAGGCCGATGCCGCTCCCGCCTCCGGTGACGAGGATGGACCAGCCCGCAATGCCCGGGGACGGTCTGCGGTCGTCCGCCATTCAGACGGGACCCGCTCCCACGGGGGAGCTGGGCGTGAACACGACCGGCATCTCCTCAATGCCCGAAATGAAGTTGGCCTTCCGTCGCGGCAAGGTCTCCCGCCCGGTGGCCAGGCGGAGGTCGGGCATGCGGTCCAGCACGCGCTCGACCATGACCCGCAGTTCCAGGCGCGCCAGCTGGTTGCCGAGGCAGAAGTGCGCGCCGAAGCCGAACGCCATGTGCGGGTTGGGGCTGCGCGAGATGTCGAAGGAGTCGGCGTTGTCGAAGACGGCGTCGTCCCGGTTGGCCGACGGGTAGAGAAGGATGATCTCCTGGCCGGAGCGGATCCGCTTCCCGTCCAACTCGACGTCGCGCGTCGCCGTCCGGGCCATGTTCTTGATGGGCGACACCCACCGCAGCATCTCTTCCACCGCGCCCGCCATGAGCCCGGCCGGGTCGGCCGAGAGCTTGGTCATCTGATCTGGGTGGGCGAGGAGCTCTTCCATGCCGCCGCTGATGACGTGCCGGGTCGTCTCATCGCCGCCGATCAGGATCAGCAGCGTCTCGTGGACGAGCGAGTCGTCATCGAGTGCGTCGCCGTCGATCTCGGCGTGGCACAGCACCCCGACGAGGTCGTCCGTGTTGTTGGTGGCGCGGCGGTCGTCCAAGACCGGATGGATGTACTCGGTGTACTCCGTGAAGGCGTTCGCCGACGCGACCATGAGCTCGGGATCCGGCGCGCCCAGGGCCTTGAGCATGTCGTCGGACCACCGGAGCAGGTCGTCACGGTCTGCGGGCGCGACGCCGAGCATGTCGCCGATCATGATGATCGGGAGCGGCGCTGCGATGTCCCGCACGAAGTCGCAGCCCCCCGTCGCGCAGACCCGGTCGATGAGGGCGTCGCAGACGAGGCGAAGCTTGTCCTCCATCGCACGGACCCGCCGTGGGGTGAACCCCTCCGAGACGAGACGGCGCCGGCGGACGTGCTCGGGGGCGTCGAAGTCGATCATCATCGGCAGCGGCCCGAACTTGGGCCGGATGCCCTGGGCGCTCGAGAACGACTCCGTGTCGACGGATGCCTGCTTCACAGCGGCATAGCTCGCCGCCGCCCAGAGGTCGTTGGCCTCGTCGTAGTAGACGGGCGCATTGGCCCGCATCCAGGCGTAGGCGTCGTGGGGCTCCCGCCCGTAGAACGCGCCGCTCATCAGGTCGATCGCGAGGGTTGCCGGGGCGTTGGTCACCGCGGAGACGATATCCACCCCCGGTGGATAGGGTTGGCGCATGGCAGATCAGGCGACCTTCACCGACGTCGCCATGGAATTCATGCCCGGGCTGTACTCGGCCGCGCTGCGCATGACGCGCAACCGGGCGGACGCCGAGGACCTCGTGCAGGAGACGTACCTCAAGGCGTACCGGTCCTTCGGCTCCTTCACCGAGGGGACGAACCTGCGGGCCTGGCTGTACCGGATCCTGACCAACACGTACATCAACTCCTACCGGGCCGCGCAACGGCGGCCGGAGGTGGCCGACGTGGAGGACGTCGAGGACCTCTACCTGTACAAGCGCCTGGCCGGCTCGGGCGGCAGCGATCCGGGGCGGTCGGCCGAGGACGAGGCCCTCGAGCGCTTCACCGACGAGGACGTGAAGTCGGCACTCGAGGCGCTGCCCGATGCGTTCCGCATGGCGGTGATGCTGGCCGACGTCGACGGCTTTAGCTACAAGGAGATCGCCGAGATCACCGATGTTCCCATCGGGACGGTCATGAGCCGGATTCACCGGGGAAGAAGGGCGCTGCAAAAGGCGTTACACGATGTGGCGGAGACGCGGGGCCTTGTCGGGAGCCTGCCTGGGGGGTCGAGAGAATGAGCGAGGACGTGAGCGCGGACAACGACACCGACAGGGGTACCGCGGTGGATGCGGGTGGCCTGTTTGGCCTGTCGGTCGACTGCACCGAGGCGGTGCACGAGCTGTACCACTATCTCGACGGCGAGCTCACGGAGGAGCGCCGGGAGGTCATCCGGGTCCACCTCGACTTCTGTGGTCCCTGCGGGGGCGCGGCCGAGTTCGAAGCCGAGTTGCGCAGGGTCATCGCGAGCCGCTGTCAGGACCGGGTGCCCCAGAGTCTGATCGACCGGGTGGCAACGGCCATCGACGAAGAAAGCCGGCAGCACCACGGCAAGCACTGACGTGTCTCCGGTCGTTCCGGACGCAGCGATCGATGGCGCGGCGATGGTGGACTGGGCCCTCGCCACGCGCGTGGCGTCGGGCGCCCTCATCTTGAAGCCGGCACCCGCCTCGTACCGGTCCCGGGACCTCCAGGCCCAATTCTCCGAGCTGACGGCGCGGGCGGAGTCGCTGGTGAGCGAGGCCACCGGCTTGCACTCGGCCCACGGGACGGCCCGGGCCAAGGTGACCGATCGCCCGGGCTGGGCCGCCGCCAACGTGCGCTCCATCGAGCGCCTGGTTGGTCCGGCGCTGATGGAGCTCCAGCGCAAGCGGGGAGCCAAGCTCGGAGGACCGTCCCTGGTGGTGGGCCGTGCCGTCGCCGGGACCCAGCTCGGCTTGATGCTGGCCTACATGTCGACGAGGGTCCTCGGCCAGTACGACCTGCTCATCAACGACGAGGCGCCCGAGGACCAGGACCTCGTCTCCTACGTCGGCCCCAACATCGTGGCGGTCGAGGAACAATACGGCTTCGCGCCGAGCCAGTTCCGGCTGTGGCTCGCGTTGCACGAGGTGACCCACCGGCTGCAGTTCACTGCAGTTCCCTGGTTGCGTGACCACTTCGTCGGACTGGTCTCCGAGTTGCTCGGCCCGCTCTCGGGTGACCCGGCCGGCTTCGCCGAAATGATCAAGCGCGCCGCGACCGAGGTCCGTGCCGGGCGAAATCCGGCTCGAGAGGGCGGGGTGGTCGGGATGCTCGCCACCCCCGAACAGCGCGAGGCGTTGTCGAAGATCTCGGGGATGATGAGCCTGCTCGAGGGCCACGGCGACGTGACCATGGACCGCGCCGGCGCCGCCGAGGTGCCCGGGGCGGCCCACTTCTCCCACGTCCTCCACGAGCGCCGCACCCAGGCGCGCGGACTGACCAAGCTGATGTCGAAGCTGCTGGGGCTCGATGCCAAGATGCGTCAGTACGCCGAGGGGGAGCGCTTCGTGGAGTCGGTGGAGGCCGCGGGTGGGCCGG
The DNA here is from genome assembly GCA_963744225.1 of uncultured Acidimicrobiaceae bacterium. GTDB lineage: Bacteria > Actinomycetota > Acidimicrobiia > Acidimicrobiales > RAAP-2 > Bog-473. Next base: position 621,543 of record CAVUSV010000004.1, on the reverse strand, counting down.
CGTTGCTGGCCCGAGTGTGGGATGGGCCCGAATGGCTGCCGACGCTGGAGGAGATACGCGAGCCCGCGGCCTGGGTGGCCCGAGCCGGTGGGTGAGGACGACCGCACCGCTCACTCCGCCCTCATCTCTGACCTCTTGAGCAGGTGCACCTTCCCAGCAGCGGGCACGGCACTGCCCTGCGCAGTGTCGGGTGGCGCCGACTCGCTGGCCCTGTTGGTCCTGGCCACGGCGGCGGGGTGCGAGGTGACGGCGGTCCACGTCGACCACGGCTTGCGCCCCGGCTCGGAAGGCGAGGCCGACCTGGTGGCTGACGCCGCGGGCCGGTTCGGTGCGCACTTCGAGAGTCGCCGGGCGTCGGTTGCGCCGGGGCCCAATCTCGAGGCGAGGGCCCGGGAGGAGCGTTTTGCCGTGCTGCCGCCTGAGGTGGCAACGGGGCACACCATGGACGACCAGGCGGAGACGATCCTGGTCAACCTCCTGCGTGGCGCCGGCGCAGACGGCCTGGCCGGGATGAAGCCCGGCCGTCGGCACCCCCTCCTCGCCCTGCGCCGGCGCGAGACGCACGCGCTGTGCGCCGCGGCAGGCCTTGTTCCGCTGTGCGATCCCAGCAACGCCGATCCCGCCTTCGTGCGCAACCGCGTCCGTCACGAGCTCCTGCCGCTGTGCGCGGCGGTGGCCGGTCGCGACCCCGTCCCCGTGCTGGCCCGACAGGCGGGCGTGCTGCGCGACGAGGTGGCGCTCCTCGAGACGCTGGCAACCGACACGCTCCCCGACCCCGCCGACGCCCGCGCCGTCGCGGCAGCGCCTCCGCCCATGGCCCGCCGCGCCCTCCGGCGCTGGTTGCGCGAAGCGTCCGGCGGTGACCATCCACCCTCACTGGCGGAAGTCGAGCGCACCCTGGCCGTGGCGCGCGGCGCAACGGTCGGGACCGAGGTCTCGGGCCGCCGGCGGGTGCGGCGAACGGGCGGCCGGCTCCGGGTCGAGCAGGAGCCCTCCGGTAATGTCACGCCGGTGACCCTCGACGAGGCCGGAGCGGGCGTCCCGACCTGGGCCGAGCCCGACGTGGGTCCCCTGCTGGTCGACGCCGGGCGCCTGGCCATCCGCGTCGCCGAGCTCGGCTCCCAGATCACGGCCGACTACGCGGACCAGCCTCCCCTCCTGGTGGCCGTGCTCAAGGGCGCCATGCTCTTCATGAGCGACATCTGCCGGGCTATCGAGTTGCCGGTCGAGGTCGACTTCATGGCGGTCTCCTCCTACGGCAGTGCCACGAAGACGTCGGGCGTCGTGCGCATCGTGAAGGACCTCGATTCCGAGCTCGAGGGGCGCCATGTGCTCGTGGTGGAGGACATCATCGACAGCGGCCTCACCCTCAACTACCTGCGGCGCTACCTCAACGCACGGCAGCCCAAGAGCGTCGAGGTGTGCGCGCTCTTGGTCAAGGAGGGCGAGCAGCGGGTCGATCTCGACCTGCGCTACATCGGGTTCACCATCCCGCCCGAGTTCGTGGTCGGCTACGGCCTCGATATCAACGAGCGCTACCGCAACTTCCGCGGGGTGCACATCTACCAGGGGACGGAGCAGTGAGCGTCGACGTCGAACGGGTGCAGGCTGCGGTGGCCGAGCTCCTCAACGCCATCGGCGAGGACCCTCGGCGCGACGGGCTGGTGGCGACGCCCGCCCGCGTGGCCGCCATGTACGAGGAGCTGTTCTCGGGCCTGCACGACGACCCCGCCCGCCACCTCGAGGTCACCTTCGCGGCCGAGCACGACGAGATGGTGATGGTGCGCGACATCCCCTTCGCCTCGCTGTGTGAGCACCACCTGGTGCCCTTCCTGGGCAAGGCGCACGTCGCCTATATCCCGGCCGAGGACGGCCGCATCACCGGGCTCTCCAAGCTGGCCCGTCTCGTCGACGGCTACGCGCCGCCGCCTGCAGGTCCAGGAGCGCATGACCACGCAGATCGCCGATGCCATCGCCGGCGTCCTCTCGCCGCGGGGCGTGCTCGTCGTCATTGAGGCTGAGCACCTGTGCATGTCGATGCGGGGGGTGAAGAAGCCGGGCACGGTCACCGTGACCTCCTCGGTCCGTGGGCTCTTCCGCTCCGACGTGGCGACACGGGCCGAGGCCATGCAGTTCATCCGGGGCCGCTGATCCGGTGGGGCCGCCCCGCCGATCCGGGAGGCCGTTGGTGATGGGTGTCCTCAACGTCACGCCGGACTCCTTCTCCGACGGCGGCCTGTACGACAGCTTCGAGGCGGCGGTGGCACGCGGGCTCGAGATGATGGCCGAGGGGGCCGACGTGATCGACGTGGGCGGGGAGTCGTCCCGGCCCGGTGCCGAGCCGGTTCCCGTGGCGGTCGAGCTCGCCCGCGTGGTGCCGGTCGTCGAGGCCCTGGCGACCTCGGGCGTCGCCCAGGCCCGCGGCGTGCGGATTTCGGTGGACACGGTCAAACCCGAGGTGGCCGAGGCCGCCGTGGCGGCCGGCGCAGCGCTGGTCAACGACATCTCAGCGTCGCTCTTTGAGGTGGCGGCGGCGACGGGTGCGGGCTGGGTCGCCATGCACATGCAGGGCCTCCCGCGCACGATGCAGGACGGACCCCGCTACACCGACGTGGTGCACCAGGTGCACGACATGGTGCTCGAGCGGGCCCGGCGCGCCCTCGAGACCGGGGTGGCCGAGGTCTGGGTCGACCCCGGCATCGGCTTCGGGAAGACCGCGGCCCACAACCTCTCCCTGTTGCGCCACCTGCCTGAGCTCGTCCAGGGCGCGGCCGACGCCGGCTGCGCCGGGGTCCTCGTGGGCACGAGCCGCAAGCGTTTCCTCGGTTCACTGGTGGCTGGCGCCCCCACCAGGGAGCCCGCGCCCCTGGCGGAGCGGGCCGAGGGGTCCCTGGCCACTGCGGCGGCGGCCATGGTGGCAGGGGCGGGCATGATCCGTGTCCATGACGTAGCGGAGACGGTGCAGGTGAGCCGGCTGTATGGTCCTGCCGCATGAAGGGCAAATGGGCGGCCGGCATCGCGCCGCGCAACTTCACCTGGGTGATCAAAGACCACCTGGCCGTCAGCGAGCGGCCGGGCGGCTTCTCGGTCAACCACCGCCGGGTCCGGCGCCAGGAGGAGATCATCTGGCTCCGGGTGCAGGGTTTCGGCCGCGTCATCTCGCTGTTGCCCTCGCCGCACAACCTGGCCGCGTACGACGAGGAGGGACTGGCCTGGGCCCACTACCCCTTGGAACGCTCTGGTGACCCCCGGCCGGTGCTCGCCGCCTGCTACCGGGACATCGACGACTCGCTGGCGTCCGGCCTGCGCATCCTGGTGCACCAGGACGAGCTGGGCGACCGGGTCATGGGGGTCCTCGCCGGCTACCTGGTCTGGTCGAACCGCATCGCCAACCAACCCCAGGCGGTGGCGCTGGTCGAGCACGTCGTCGGGCATGCCATGGGCGAGCCGGGCCGCGAGTTGCTTTCCGAGCTGGAGGGCATGCCGGGGCGCGACCAGCCCGCGTGAACGACCGCATCGAGATCCGGGACCTCCGGGTCATGGGGGTGCACGGCGTGCTGCCCGAAGAGCGGGAGCGGGCGCAGCCCTTCTCGGTCGACATCGTGGCCTGGGTCGACATGGAGACGGCCCAGCAGAGCGACGACCTGGCCGACACCGTGGACTACGGCGCGCTGGCCCAGACAGCGGCCGACGTGGTCGACGGACGGTCCTACCGGCTGCTCGAGGCGCTCGCCGGCCGACTGGCCAGCGCATTGTTGATCGTGGACCCGCGCCTCGAAGCCGTCGAGGTCACGGTGCGCAAGCTGCGCCCGCCGCTGGCCCTCGATGTCGGCTCGACCGGGGTCAGGGTGCGGCGCGCCCGTTGATGACGGGTGGGCCCACGCCGGCGCGCCGGCGTGCCTTCATCGGCCTGGGGTCGAACCTGGGTGACCGTTGGGCCCTTCTCCGCGACGCGGTCGAGCGCCTGGGGGCGCCGGGCGACCTCGTGGGGGTCTCACCGGTCTATGAGACCGAGCCGATCGGTGGCCCGGCAGGCCAGGGGCCCTACCTCAACGTGGTCGCCGAGCTGGCCACCGGCGACACCCCCCGCCAGCTGCTCGGGCGTTGCCGCGCCCTCGAGGAGGCGGCGGGGCGGGTGCGCACGGCGCACTGGGGCCCCCGCACCCTCGACGCCGACGTGCTGTGGGTCGAAGGATGCACGGTTGACGAGGAAGACCTCACCGTCCCCCACCCGCGATTGTGGGAACGGCGGTTCGTCGTGCAGCCCCTGGCGGACCTGGCGCCCGAGCTCGTCACATCGGAGCAGCTCAGAGCCTCTGGTGGGAGGGTCTCCCTTGTGGGTAATCTATAGCTGACATTGTCAGATCGTCTGTAGGCGAACGGCACCCGCGAGGGGCTGGAACGCCGAAGGAGGTCACATGCACTCCATCCGTATTATCGGCCCCGGTAGGGCCGGCACGTCCCTTGCCGCCGCGTTGTCGGCGCGCGGGTGGGAGTTCGCCGGGTTCTGCGGGCGCCAGGACGACGTCTCAGGTGCCGCCCGGGGCGTCGACGTGCTCGTCATCGCCACCCCCGACGACGCCATCGCACACGTCGCAGCGGACGTCAGGCCCACGGCGGAGACCACGGTGGTCCACCTCTCTGGCTCGCTCGGGCTCGAAGCTCTGGCACCTCACCCCCTCCGCGCGGCACTCCACCCACTCGTGCCGCTGCCCAACGGGGAGGTCGGTGCAGCCCGTCTGTCCTCGGGCGTGACGTTCGCCGTGGCGGGGGCGCCGGCTGCCCGCGAGATCGTGCGGTGCCTCGGAGGCCGTGTGGTCGAGGTGGCCGACAACGACCGAGCGGCGTACCACGCTGCCGCTTGTATCGCGGCGAACCACGTCGTGGCCCTGCTCGGCCAGGTCGAGCGCGTGGCGGCCACAGTGGGGCTGGACCTGGATTCGTTCTTGGCCCTGACGCGGGCGGCCGTCGACGACGTTGCCACGCTCGGTGCCGGTGCCGCGCTGACCGGCCCGGCCCGACGGGGCGACTGGGCCACCCTCAGCCGCCATCTCGATGCCTTGCCCGAGGATGAGCGGGCCGGCTACCAAGCAGGAGCGGCGCTCGCCATGCGGTTGGCCCACACCGACACATCCGGGTCGGCCGTGCCCGACATGCCTGCGGTGCCCGCCGTGCCGGCGCCGGTGTAGGGGTACGGAGATGGAGGTCGTTGAGACTGCCGACGATTGCCGTGCCCTGCTCGAACGGGCACGCGCCGCGGGCCGGGTGGTCGGTCTGGTGCCCACCATGGGCGCGCTCCACGACGGGCACACGTCGCTGCTCGCGCGCGCCCGCGCCGAATGCGACGTCGTGGCAGTCAGCATCTTCGTGAACCCTCTGCAGTTCGGTGACCCCGAGGACATCGAGTGTTACCCGCGGACGCTCGAGCGGGATCTGCTCGTGTGTGCGGAGGCAGGCGCCGACGTCGTCTTCGTCCCGACGGTGTCGGCGATGTACCCCTCCTGGCCCGCCGCTCCCTCCACCACGGTGTCCGTGCGCGACGTGAGCAACTCGTGGGAGGGTGCATCTCGTCCGGGCCATTTCGACGGCGTCGCAACGGTGGTGGCCAAGCTCTTCTCCATCGCCGGCCCCTGTCGGGCCTACTTCGGGTTGAAGGACTTCCAGCAGGTGGCCGTCGTGCGGCGGCTGGCGCTCGAGCTCTCGCTGCCGGTCGAGGTCGTGGGGTGCCCAATCGTGCGGGAGTCCGACGGGCTGGCGCTGTCCAGCCGCAACGTCCGGCTGTCGAGGGCAGAGCGGCAGGCGGCGACGGTGCTTTCTCGTGCCCTGGCCGCCGGACGCGCCGCCGTTGCCGGCGGCGCGCACTCGGGCGCAGCGGTCGGCCAGGCAATGCACGACGTTGTCGCCGGGGAGCCGCTGGTCCGAATCGACTACGCCGTCGTGGTCGATGCCGACACCTTGGAAGAGGTCGGCACCATCGACGAGCCACAGGCGCTGCGCCTGTTGATCGCGGCCACGGTGGGATCAGTCAGGCTCATCGATAACAGTTCTGCCCTCGAGGGTCTCGAGGAGCTCCCCGCTGTACCCGACGTGACCGATCAGGTCGGCCTACTCGAAAGGACCGGTTGAGCCGATGCGCCGCCGCATGATGAAGTCGAAGATCCACCGGGCCACGGTCACGGGCGCCAACTTGCACTACGTAGGCTCCGTGTCCATCGACACCGAGCTCATGGCGCTGGCCGACATCCTCCCCTACGAGCAGGTCGCGGTGCTCGACATCGACAACGGCGCCCGCTTCGAGACCTATGCCATTGAGGGCGAGCGGGGACAGATCTGCCTCAACGGTGCCGCGGCCCGGCTGGTGGCGCCCGGCGACAGGGTGATCATCATCACCTACGCCGACTACGAGCGCGCCGAGCTCGACGCGTACGTTCCGCGCGTCGTGCACGTCGACGGGCGCAACCGCGTGATCGACGAGGTGTCGGCCCGCCTGGACGCCGAGCTGACGCTGACCGAACCTTCGTGACCACCGGCGCCCGGCCCGGACACTTCGACGTCCTGGTTCTGGGCAGCGGGGTAGCCGGACTGTCGGCCGCGGTGCGCTTGGCCGGTCCGGGCGCCGCGTCCTCCCCGCTCTCGCTCGGCGTGCTGACCAAGGGTGCCCTGTCGCAGGCTGCGACGCGCTGGGCTCAGGGTGGCGTGGCAGCCGTGCTCGGGGGCGACGAGGACTCGACCGACCTGCATCTGGCGGACACGCTGGCCGCCGGTGCCGGCCTCTGTGACGAAGAGGCCGTGCGCATCCTGGTCGACGAGGGTCCCGGGCGGGTGCACGAGTTGATCGCGCTCGGGGTCGAGTTCGACCGGGAGGCCACGGGCACCCTGGCTCTGGCCCGCGAAGGCGGCCACTCCCGGCCGCGGGTCGTGCACGCGGGTGGCGCGGCGACCGGCGCGGAGGTCGAGCGGGCGCTCGTCGATGCAACCTACCGTTCGGCCAGTGCTGTGCTCGAGGGCTGGTTCGCCCTCGATCTCCTCGTGGAGGGCGGGCGTTGCGTCGGGGTCCGGGCGCTGCCACCGGGTGGCGCCGACGGCCCGGTCGAAGTGCGGGCCGACCACGTCGTGCTGGCCACCGGAGGCGCCGGCCAGCTCTTCTCCGTCACGACCAACCCTCCCGAGTCGACCGGCGACGGTGTGGCCATGGCGTTGCGCGCCGGCGTGCCCACGGCAGATGTCGAGTTCGTGCAGTTTCACCCGACCGCGCTGCACCATCCCGCGATGCCGCGGCCCTTGCTCTCCGAAGCGCTGCGCGGCCACGGCGCCCTTTTCCGCGACCGGGAGGGCGAGCGCTTCGTCGACGAGCTGGCCGCGCGCGACGTGGTGAGCCGGGCCATGGCGGCCCGCATGGCCGAGCAGGGCGTCGACCACCTCTGGCTCGACGCGACCGGCCTGGAGCGCTTTTCAGCGCGGTTCCCCACCATCGCGGCCTCCCTGTCGTCGATCGGCCTCGACCCCGAGCGCGACTGGCTTCCCATCGCACCGGCGGCGCATCACTTGTCGGGGGGCGTGGTCACCGATTTGTGGGGCGCGACCGCGTTGCCCGGGTTGTGGGCGGTCGGCGAGGTGGCGTGCACCGGCGTGCACGGAGCCAACCGCCTCGCCTCCAACTCGCTGCTCGAGGGCATGGTCTTCGGCGCGCGCCTCGCGGAGCGCATCCCGTGGGGGGCTCAGGGTCCCGAGCCCAGCGGCGCACTGCGTGCCGTGCTCGGTGAGGAGCCCATCGACGGCATCGGGTGCACCCCGGTCGAGCGCCGTGCCGCGGCGGTGCCGCCGACCGCCGACGGGTTGTCGGGTGTCGACGTCACGAAGCTGCGCGACACACTGCAGCGGGCAATGACCCGCGGGGCTGGCGTCGTCCGCACCGCCGAATCCCTTGACGGTGCCGGTGCCGTGGTCGACGACATTCAGGCGCAGTTGGGAACGAGCGGGGCGACGGTCGCCGCGGGAGAGCTGGCGAATCTGTTGCAGCTGGCGGACGCCCTGCTGGTGTCGGCGCGCGTTCGCACCGAGAGCCGGGGCTCCCACCTACGACGCGAGTTCCCCGACGCGGAGAAGTCATGGCGCCGCCGCCTCCTGCACGGCCAGGTCGCCGCCGGAGGTGCACGTCGTCCGTGAACAAGAGTGATAGCGAGAGCGACGCGGAGGAGGCGTACGCCCGCGCGGTCAGCGAGGCCGTCGGTCGCGCCCTGGCAGAGGATCTCGGTCCCGACGGTGACGTGACGGCGGCACTGGTACCGCCGGACGTCACCGCGCATTTCGCGCTCCGCGTTCGGCACGGCGGCGTGCTGGCGGGCCGGGCCTGCGCCACCGAGGCGTTCCAGCGTGTCGACCCCGAGATCAAGCTCGTCTGGCACGCCGTCGACGGCAGCGAGATGTCGGCGGGTGACACCGTCTTGGAGGTGACCGGACACCTGCGACCGATCCTCACGGCCGAGCGGACGGCGCTGAACTTCCTGGGCCGTCTGTCGGGCGTGGCGAGCCTGACCGCACAGTTCGTCGCCGCCGCCCACGAGAGCAACCCATCGGTCGAGGTCCTCGACACCCGCAAGACCACCCCCGGCCTCCGCGTCCTGGAGAAGGCCGCCGTGCGCGCCGGGGGAGGGACAAGCCACCGGGCCGGGCTCTCCGACGCCATCCTGCTCAAGGACAACCACCTGGCCGGCACGACGCATCACGGAGGCCGTCGGCCGGGCCCGCGCGCTGTGGCCCGGGCGAATGGTCGAGATCGAGTGCGACCGCTTGGACCAGGTGGCCGAGGCTGCACGTGCCGGTGCCGATGCCGTGCTGCTGGACAACATGGATCCCGGGACCGTGGTCGAGGCCATCGCGGTCGCGCACCTCGATGCGATCGGGCCCATCCTGAGTGAGGTGTCCGGCGGCGTCACCCTCGCCTCCATCGGCGCCTACGCCGCGGCTGGGCCCGACCGGATCTCGGTGGGAGCGCTGACCCACTCGGCCCCCGTGCTCGACCTGGGGCTGGACCTCATCTGGACCAACGCCGGCGCAGCGAACGAATCCGCCGAAGACGACGCCGCCGCGGCGCGAGGGGAGTGAGGGGTGCTCCTGGTCATTGACGTGGGCAACACCGAGACGGTGATCGGCCTCTACACGCGCGACGACACGGACACCGTGCCCGTTGTCGAGGATACGGTCGGCGTCGGCATCGGGACCGAGCTCGACCCCACCGCACCGCGCGGCCTCACGCACCATTGGCGTCTCTCGACGGTTCCCTCCCGTACTCCCGACGAGCACGCGGTGCTCCTCACCCAGCTGCTCGACCTGGAGGGGCTCGATATCGCGAATTCGGTTTCGGGCATCGCTGTGAGCTCCTCGGTGCCGCACGTGACGACCGAGTTGCGCCAAATGGCGACGCGCTGGTTCGCCGAGGTCCCCTGCGTCGTGCTCGGCCCCGGCACCAAGAGCGGCATGCCCATCCTCTACGACAACCCCAAGGAGGTCGGCGCGGACCGCATCGCTGACGCGGTCGGGGCCTACGACCTCTATGGCGGGCCGTGCGTCGTTGTCGACATGGGCACCGCCACGACGGTCGAGGCGATCAGTGCCAAGGGCGAATACCTGGGTGGGGCGATCACGCCGGGTGTGGCGATCAGCCTCGACGCCCTCTACCAGTCGGCGGCCGCGCTCCGGCGCGTGGAGCTGGTCGAGCCGCGCAGCGTCATCGGCCGTTCGACCGTGGAGTCGATCGAGTCCGGCACCCTCTACGGCTTCGCCGGGCTGGTCGACGCGCTCGCACGGCGCTTCATGGAGGAACTCGGGCCCTCCACGGTGGTGGCCACCGGCGGGTTCAGTTCGCTCATCGCCCCGTATTCGGACACGATTGAGCACGTGGAGCCCTGGCTGACCCTGCACGGCCTGCGCATCGTCTACGAGCGCAACGTCAATTCAGCGAATTCATGAGCGAGCCCTCCCGCGTGACCGAGGACCGGCCGGATCTCCCCTACCGCTTCGAGCGCACCCACGACGCGGCAGCGGTCGTCGAGGGTTGGTCGTCGCTTGCTCCCGAGGAGGAGTCCGGCGTCACCGTCGGGGTGGCCGGCCGCCTCATGCTCTTGCGGGCGCAGGGCAGGTACGCCTTCGGGGAGCTGCGCGACGCGTCGGGCTCCATCCAACTCTTCGCGAGTGTGGAATGGACGGAGCGCTTCGACGAGTTCGTCAAGCTCAATCTGGGTGACTGGATTGGCGCGCGGGGTGAGGTCGTGCGGACCAGGCGGGGCGAGTTGTCCGTGAAGTTGAGGCACTGGGAGCTTCTGGCCGAAGCGCGCCGCAACTTCGGCGACAAATGGCGCGGCGTGAGCGACGTTGAGACGCGGTACCGCCAGCGCGAGGTCGACCTGTGGGCAAACGAGCGCAGTCGGCAGCTGCTGCAGATCCGCAGCGAGGTCATTCAGCGCATGCGCCAGCGCCTGTGGGAGCAAGGCTTCGTCGAGGTCGAGACACCGTTGCTGCATCCCATCGCGGGCGGGGCCACGGCGCGCCCCTTCGTCACGCACCACAACGCGTTCGACGTCGACTTCTTCCTGCGCGTGGCACCCGAGCTCTACCTCAAGCGTCTCGTCGTCGGCGGTTTCGACAAGGTGTTCGAGATCGGGCGCATGTTCCGCAACGAAGGCATCTCGCCGCGCCACAACCCCGAGTTCACGATGCTCGAGCTGTACCAGGCCTACGCCGACTACACGGACACGATGGTCGTCTTCGAGGAATTGGTCGCCGGGCTGGCCCTCGACGTGCTCGGCACCACGACGCTCAGTTACGGGGGACGCGAGCTCGATCTCGCCACGCCGTGGCGCCGAGCGACCATGACCGAGCTCGTCGCGGAGGCGACCGGGTTGACGCTGGACGTGCGCTCGCCCCGGGACGATCTGGTCAAGGCGGCCGAGGAGGTCGGCATCGAGGTCGAGGCGGGCTGGGGGCCCGGCAAGATCCTGCTCGAGATCTACGAGAAGACGACCGAACCCCAGCTGTGGGGCCCCGTGTTCGTCATGGACTACCCCGCGGAGGTGTCACCGCTGGCCCGCCGCCACCGCGACGGGCCCGGACTCGTCGAGCGCTACGAGCCTGTCGTGGCGGGACGCGAGCTGGGCAACGGGTTCAGCGAGCTCATCGACCCCGACGACCAACGCGCCCGCTTCGAGGAACAGGCAGCGAAGGCGAGGGCGGGAGACGACGAGGAGTCGGCCGAGATCGACGAGGACTATCTCCGCGCACTCGAGTACGGGTTGCCCCCGACGTCAGGGTTCGGGCTCGGGGTCGACCGTCTGGTCATGCTCCTGGGCGACGTGCCCAACATCCGCGAGGTCATCGCGTTCCCCACGCTGCGGCCCGACCGGGGCTGAGCGCCGGTCGGCACGGCGCGCCGACCCGGCCGACGGCCGTTCTTCGGGTTTCCTTACGCTTTCTTCGGGTTTCCTTACGCTGCGGGCGCTTTCCTGAGAATCCCATGACCTTTTCCTCACATCTGGCGCTCAGCCTGGTCGTTGCCGCTCGAGTGGCGGTGCGTGTGCAGAGTGCACAGAGTAAGGAGGACACATGCTTCGCAAGATCATCGCAGGAACCGCAGTCGCGGGTGCCCTGACCTTCGGCGCCACCGGCATCGCCGGTGCCGCGACCACGCCAAGCGCCTCGACCAGTTCCCGCGCCGCCCTGTGCGCCAAGCTGCCCAGCATCCAGGCCAAGGTGCAGGCGCGCGAGGCCAAGGTCAACGCGTGGGTTCCCAAGGCACAAGCGCGTGAGGCCAAGGCGCAGGCAGCGGGTCACTCCAAGTTGGCCGACGCCATCGCCAAGCGCATCACACGGGTCCAGAACCGCGAGACCAAGGTGAACGCGCGGCTGGCCAAGGCCGTGGCGGCCTGCGGGACCAACGCCAGCTGAGGCGTGGACCCGTCGGCCCATCCCGGGTCGGCGGTGACCGTCCTCGCCGGGCGACCGGCCGCCGGTCAGCCTGGAAGGTCGCTCAGGAGTTCGGCCACCAGGCGGGAGAGTCCTGCTCGCAGATCGGGTTGGGCGATCCCGCCGGTGGCCGCTTGCGCGTCGTCGACATAGGCCTTGGCACGGTCCACGGCGGCGACGATTCCCTGCGACGCCATCACGATGCCCCGGGCCTTGTCGCGCTCGGGCTGGGCCAAGGGCTGCCCGAGCAGCGCGCGCAAGTCAGGTCCGGCGTCGGGATCGGCGAGTGCGACCAACGCCGGCAGCGTGTAGATGCCCTCGGCCAGGTCCTGGCCGGCTGGCTTTTGCAGTTGACCCTCGGTGGCGGTGATGTCGAGGATGTCGTCGCGGATCTGGAACACCATGCCGAAGCAGTGCCCGAACGCCGTGCACGCGTCGACTTCGTCCGTCGGCAGGCCCCCGGTGAGGGCGCCGATACGGCACGATGTCGCGGTCAATGCTGCGGTCTTGCCGCTGATGGACGCGAAATAGTCGTCGTGCGTGCGGTTGATCTGGAAGGCTGAGTGGACCTCGGTCACCTGGCCCTGGCAGAGGCGGCCCAGCGTGTCGGCGAGAAGCGCAGCGATTTCGGTCCCAAGGCTGGCGGCGATGGCAGCGCTGCGGGCCAGCAGATAGTCGCCGGCCACGATGGCGACGAGGTTCCCGAACCGGCTGTTGACGCTCTCGACGTTGCGCCGGATGGTCGCCTCGTCGATGACGTCGTCGTGGTAGAGGGAGGCGAGGTGGACGAGTTCCACCGCCACGGCGCCCATGAGGTCATCGTCGGTCGCGGCCTTGCTCCCCGACGTTGCCGTGGCCAGGGCGAGCAGGGGCCGCAAGCGCTTTCCCCCTGCCGCGATCAGGTGGGTGGTGACCTCGTCCAGGAAGCCATCGCCCGTGACGACCGAGGCGCTGAGCAGGGGCTCCAGACGCCGCAGTCCCTCTTGCAGGCGGGGGAGGCCGATGGCCTCGGTGGGGTTCACTCCTTCAAACGTTAGGGCACAGCCCCACAAAGACCACAACTGCCCGGGAGCAGGGATAAAGGAAACCCCAGCACTGGGGTTATCCTCCCTACAACCGGGCTGTCCAGGCTGCGACGTGTTCAACTAAGGCCACAGGTACACTGGACCGAGAAGCAAGAGAAGCAAGGAGAGGCGGTCAGGGTGTTCGAACGTTTCACCGACCGGGCCCGGAGGGTTTTGGTACTGGCGCAAGAAGAAGCGCGCCTGTTGAACCACAGCTTTATCGGGACTGAGCACATCCTGTTGGGATTGATCCACGAAGGCGAGGGCGTTGCGGCAAAGGCCCTCGAGTCTCTGGGGATCTCCCTGGAGGCCGTGCGCGAGAAGGTCGAAGAGACAATCGGGATGGCCGGGACCGCGCCAAGCGGCTCACCGCCCTTCACGCCGCGCGCCAAGAAGGTCCTCGAGCTCTCACTACGTGAGGCATTGCAATTGGGCCACAGCTACATCGGCACCGAGCACATGCTCCTCGGTCTCGTGCGCGAGGGCGAGGGCGTGGCGGCGACCGTTCTGGTGAGCCTCGGAGCCGACCTCGGCCGGGTTCGCCAGCAGGTCATCCAGCTCATGTCGGGTAACCAGGGCAAGGAATCCGTCGGCGCCAGCCAGGGCGCCAGCTCGGGCGACAGCCCCTCGGGCTCGCCGGTGCTCGACCAGTTCGGCCGCAACCTCACCCAACTCGCCCGGGACGGCAAGCTCGACCCGGTCATCGGACGCGCGAAAGAGATCGAGCGGGTGATGCAGGTTCTGTCGCGCCGCACCAAGAACAACCCCGTGCTCATCGGCGAGCCCGGCGTCGGCAAGACCGCCATCGTCGAGGGTCTCGCGCAGCGGATCGTCTCCAACGAGGTGCCCGAGACGCTCACCGGCAAGCAGCTCTACACGCTCGACCTGGGTGCTCTCGTGGCAGGGAGCCGCTACCGCGGTGATTTCGAGGAGCGATTGAAGAAGGTCCTCAAGGAGATCCGCACCCGGGGCGACATCGTGCTGTTCATCGACGAGATCCACACCCTGGTCGGCGCAGGCGCCGCCGAGGGCGCCATCGACGCTGCGTCCATCCTCAAGCCGATGCTGGCTCGTGGCGAGCTGCAGACCGTGGGCGCGACGACGATCGACGAGTACCGCAAGCATCTCGAGAAGGACGCTGCGCTCGAGCGGCGCTTCCAGCCGGTCAAGGTGGACCAGCCGACCGTTGCGCTGACCATCGACATTCTCAAGGGCCTGCGCGACCGTTACGAATCGCACCACGCGGTCAGCATCACCGATCAGGCGCTCGTGGCCGCCGCCAATCTGGCCGACCGCTACCTGGCCGACCGCTACTTGCCCGACAAGGCGATCGACCTCATCGACGAAGCGGGCAGCCGCCTGCGCATCCGTCGCATGAGCACGCCACCGAACGCGAAGAAGCTCGACGAAGAGATCGCGCGCCTGCGCGCCGACAAGGAGGCCGCCATAGAGAAGGGCGCCTTCGAGCAGGCCAAGAAGCTGGCCGAGCAGGAAAAGGAGCGCCTCGACCGCAAGGAGAGCCAGGAAGCCGAGCTGCGGGCCGAGGGCGTCGACCTCTTCGACGTCGTGGACGAGGAAGTCATCGCCGAGGTGCTGGCCGCCTGGACGGGGATTCCCGTCTACCGCCTCACCGAGGAGGAGACCGCCAAGCTCCTGCGCATGGAAGAAGAGCTGCACAAGCGGGTCATCGGCCAGGAAGAGGCGCTGAAGGCGCTCTCCCGTGCCATCCGGCGCACCCGCGCCGGTTTGAAGGACCCCAAGCGCCCGAGCGGTTCGTTCATCTTCCTCGGGCCGACCGGTGTCGGCAAGACGGAGCTGGCCAAGACGCTGGCCGAGTTCCTCTTCGACGACGAAGACGCGCTGATTCAGCTCGACATGTCCGAGTACATGGAGAAGCACACGGTGAGCCGGCTGGTCGGATCGCCCCCCGGCTACGTCGGGTACGAGGAAGGTGGACAGCTCACTGAGGCCGTGCGTCGCAAGCCGTTCTCGGTTGTGCTGTTCGACGAGGTGGAGAAGGCACACCCCGACGTGTTCAACACGCTGCTGCAGATCCTCGAGGACGGTCGCCTCACCGACGCCCAGGGCCGGACGGTGGACTTCAAGAACACCGTGTTGATCATGACCTCGAACCTCGGCACCGCCGACCTGCGCAAGTCGAACATGGGTTTCGCCAAGACGTCGGAGGCCGTGACGTACGAGCGCATGAAGGCCAAGGTCGACGAGGCGCTCAAGGCCCACTTCCGGCCCGAGTTCCTTAACCGGATCGACGAGGTCATCGTGTTCCACGAGCTCTCGCGGGCCGAGGTGACCGAGATCGTCGACCTGTTGATGTCGCGCACGGTCAAGCAACTGTCCGATCAGGGCATCGGCCTCGAGCTGACGCCGGCGGCACGCTCGCTCCTGGCCGAGAGGGGCTATGACCCCCAACTGGGAGCGCGGCCACTCCGCCGGGCGATCCAGCAGATGGTCGAGGACCCCCTGTCCGAGCGCATCCTCTGGAAGGAGTTCCGCGTCGGCGAGACCATCGTCGTCGACGTCGAGGAGTCGCCGATCGACGGCGAAGGTCCCCAGCTCAGTTTCACGGCGATCGAGGGCATCCAACCTCCGCCTTTGGAGCTGGCCGGCGCCGGCGCCGACGCCGAATAGCGCAGCGGAGCCCCGGCGAGCGCGGAGAGCGCGGCGAACCCCGGGATAGGTTTTCAAAACTATCAACGAGATCGTTGATAGTGCCGGAAGACATCGCCGGGACAGACTGACTCAGAACTCCCAGCAGTAGGAGAACACGCCGCGCTGCGCCGCGCTGTAGCCGGGAAGCCGGCAAGCCTGGAAGCGCGGGTCTCCTGCTCCGACGGGCGCATAGCTGAGGCCGAGTGGTTCAGCGGGTTCGAACCCGAAGCGCGGTAGAAGGCGGGCTCGCCCAGGATCACCAAGAGGGGCCAGCCCGCCTCCGTCGCGGCCGCCAAAAGGACACGCACCAGCGCCGAGCCTGTGCCCCGTCCCTGGTGTGACGACGCCACGCAGACGGGAGCGACCCCGGCGACGGGAGTCTCCCGCCCGTCGAGACGGCCTGGTGCGGCCTGCAGATGGCCGACGACTGCGCCAGCGTCTTCTGCGACCAACTCGATGAGCGGCGCTGTCCGGCGCGCCGCCCAGGTGCCCCGAACGATGGCAATTTCTTCTGCCGCGTCGCGAGTCGTCGGAGAACGCGTCGGTGACGACGGCCAGGATCGCTGCCGCGTCGCCGGGGAGCGAGGGACGGATCCTCGTCATGGCAGCCGCACGTGCCCACCATCGAGCTGCCCCAGGCGGCCAGACCATTCCGAGGAGGTCGGCGCGTCCATCCGTTCAGACTCTCACCAGTTCGGGAGGCCCGTCAGACGGCTGGCTTGCCGCCGGTGTGTGACAACCCCTCCGTAGCGTGCCGCCATGGTCACGGCTCACCGCCCCCGCCTCCGGTCCGACGCGCTCTATCTCTGTACGGCCTGCGAGGCCACCTCGCCGCGCTGGGTAGGCCGGTGCCCGAATTGCGGCGTGTGGAATACGTTCGGGTCGTCGGTGATGCACGCCCGACCGCCGCATCCGGGCAACGGAGCGCTCGGGGTCCCGGCGGTGACCCTGGCTGACGTCTCGACGGACGCGCGCGACCGCTGCCGACCGGTGTCAGCGAGCTCGACCGTGTCATGGGCGGCGGCGTGGTGGCGGGCTCCGTCACACTGCTGTTCGGACCTCCGGGCATCGGCAAGTCGACGCTGCTCTTCCAGGTGCTCTCGTCGGTGGCGGCCGCGGGGGTCGACGTCATGCTCGCCTCGGCCGAGGAATCCCTCATCCAAGTGCGTGGGCGGGCGTCGCGTATCGGAGTGGTACCCCGCCACCTCCTCGCGCTCGGAAGGCCCTGACGTCGACGAAATCGAGGCGGCCGTCGAGCGTCACGACCCGGCGCTCCTGGTCGTCGACTCACTGCAGTCCGTGTCCGATCCGGACCTGGCCCAGCCGGCAGGCAGCCTGGCCCAGGTACGTGCCTGTGTGGAGCGTCTGACCCGTCTGGCCAAGTCCAGCGGGGTCCCGTTGCTCTTGGTGGGGCATGTGACGAAGGACGGAGATCTGGCCGGGCCCCGTGCGGTCGAGCACCTCGTCGACACCGTGCTCTCCTTCGATGGCGACCGCCACCACACCCTGCGCGTTCTGACCTCGGTCAAGCACCGCTTCGGTCCCACGGGTGAGGTCGGCATCTTCGAAATGCGCGACGACGGCCTGTGCGCCGTGCCCGATCCGGGCCCGCTCATGCTCGGGGACCGCATGGCCGGCGTCCCGGGCAGCGCGGTCGTCCCCGTCCTGCAGGGACGACGCCCGCTTCTCGTCGAGGTCCAGGCCCTGGTCGGGCCGGGAAACGCCGGCGGTGCATCGCGGCCTCACACGCTGGGCATCGACGCCGCTCGGGCCAATCTCCTGCTGGCCGTCCTGGCCTGCCGCACCGCGGTCGACGTGCCGGCGGGAGCCGAGGTCTTCGTTGCGGCCGTGGGCGGCATCAGCGTCACTGAGCCCGCCGCCGACCTGGCCGTGGCGCTGGCTCTGGCCTCGGTCGTGACCGATCGTCCCCTGCCTTCCGACGTCGTGGCGTTCGGGGAACTCGGGTTGGCGGGCGAGGTGCGCATGGTTCCCGGCGCCGATCGGCGCCTGGCCGAGGCCTCCCGCGCCGGCTTCACCCGAGCGCTGGTCCCCGCGTCGACGCTGACGGGGCGCGACGGCTCGCCCGCCGCCGTACCCGATGGCATGGTGGTCCACGGGGTGCGCACGCTGGCGGAGGCCCTGGCTCAGGTCGGTTCGGAGGCCGGCGCGGAGACCCCGCCGGGTACGATGCCCGGGTGGCCGACGGTCCCGGCGGCAGCCAGTCTCTGAACGACGCGCTGGCGATGATCGCGCCGGGTACGGCGCTGCGGGAGGGCCTCGACCGGATCCTCCAGGCGAAACACGGGGCCCTGATCATCGTGGGCGACGACGCGGCGGTCCTTTCGGTGTGTACCGGTGGGTTCCTCCTCGATGCCGAGTACACCCCTCAGCGTCTTTCCGAACTGGCCAAGATGGACGGCGCCATCATCCTGGCCGCCGACGCCTCTCGCATCGCTCGTGCCAACGTCCACCTCGTGCCGAAGGCGACCATCACGACCTCGGAGACCGGCACGCGCCACCGAACGGCCGAGCGCGTCGCGCGCTCCATCGACGTGCCCGTGATCGCCGTGTCCGAAGCAATGGCAACCATCGCGGTGTATCGCAACGACCGCAAGCACACGACGCAGTCGGCCGGCTGGCTCATCGATCGTTCGAGCCAGGCGCTCTCTACCCTGCAACGTTTCCGCGTCCGCTACGACGACGCCTTGTCGACGCTGACCCGCCTCGAGATGGAGGACTCTGTCTCGGTCCGTGACGTTGTCGCCGTGCTGCAACCAGGCGAGATGGTCCGCCGTATCGCCGAGGAGATCGAGAGCCACCTCGTCGAGCTCGGTTCCGACGGACGGCTGATCTACCTGCAGACCGAGGAGTTGAGGGCCGGTGTCGAGGAGAGCCTCACGCTGGTGCTGCGTGACTACACCGACCACGCTGGCATCGCGCGTCTGCGCTCGCTCGCACCCGACGCCCTCATGGACCTGCCCAAGGTCGTGGCCGCCCTCAACCTCCCTGCTTCCGACGACCAGCTGTACGCGGCGCTGGCGCCCCACGGGTACCGGGTCCTGCACCGCCTGCCCCAGCAGCTGTCCGAGACGCTGTTGGAGCGCTTGGTCCTGCGGTTTGGCTCGCTGCCCGAGATCCTCTCCGCCTCAGCCGCCGAGCTCGAGTCCGTCGAGGGCATCGGCGCCACGACGGCACGCCACATCCGCGACGGCCTGGCGCGCCTCGTCGAGGCCAGCATTTTTGAGCGATATGAATGACCAGGCAGTCTGGTAAAATGGTCAGTCACCGTCGAACGGCCCGGGCCCGCTTCGACCACCTCTGAACAGCATCTTCCCGCCTGCCGTGCCCGTGCGGGCCGATCCATCCAAGGAGTTTTGAGCCCTGTGTCCTTCAAGGTCGGAGACAAAGTCGTCTACCCCCACCACGGGGCGGCCGTCATCGAGAAGCGCGAGACCAAGGTCGCGTTCGGCGAGAAGCGGGAGTACCTGGTCCTGCGACTGGCCTACGGCGACCTGATCCTGAACGTCCCGGCCGACAACACCGAGGGTGTCGGTCTGCGCGAAGTCATCAACGACGAGGAAGTCGAAGAAGTTTTCGCTGTGCTGCGCAAGAAGGAGGCGCGCATGCCGACGAACTGGTCTCGTCGTTACAAGAACCACTCGGAGAAGCTGCGCTCGGGTGACATCTATCAGGTGGCCGAGGTGGTGCGGAACCTCTCCATTCGCGACAAGGACAAGGGGCTGTCCGCTGGCGAGAAGCGCATGCTGCAGCGGGCCCGCCAGATCCTCGTATCCGAGTTGACCTTTGCCCTGAACGTGGACGAGGAGACGGCCGAAGAGCGTCTGAACGACGCGCTGACCTGATCGCTGGGCCCGGTCGCACCGTGGCGAAGGTGTGGTCGATCGTCGTCGCCGGGGGCTCCGGCCGTCGCTTCGGACGTTTGAAACAGTTCTCCACCCTCGGTGGGCGCCCGGTGCTCGAATGGGCCGTCGCCGCGTGTCGGCCCAGCTCTTCTGGCGTCGTGCTCGTTATCCCCTCCGACCTCGACGACGTGGACTCTTACGGTGCGGATGCGGTCGTGGCGGGGGGCGCGACACGCGCCGATTCGGTGCGCTGCGGGATGGCTGCCGTCCCGGTCGATGCTGACGTGATCGTGGTGCACGACGCGGCGCGCCCGTTGGCCTCGGCGGCCCTCTTCGACGCCGTGATCGGTGCCGTGACAAACGACGGAGCCGACGGAGCCGTTCCGGGCGTTCCACTCAGTGACACCATCAAGGCGGTCGACGAGACCGGTCGCGTCACCAGCACACTCGATCGCAGCGCCCTGGTGGCCGTCCAGACACCCCAGGCGTTCCGAGCCGGCGTGCTGCGGCGCGCCCATGAACACGGCGGATCGGGCGCCACCGACGACGCGGTGCTCGTTGAGGCGCTCGGTGGCACCGTGCGGGTGGTTCCCGGCGACGTAGGCAACCTCAAGATCACGGCACCGGAGGACCTGAGGACCGCCGAGCGGCTCCTCAGCCCCGTGGAGGACTGACCGTGCGCATCGGCCAGGGGATCGACATCCATCGCTTCTCCGAGGACCCGCACCGCCCGCTGGTGCTCGGTGGCGTGGTGATCGATGGTGCACGGGGCCTGAGCGGGCACAGTGATGCCGACGCGCTCTGCCACGCGCTGGCCGATGCCGTGTTGGGCGCCGTCGGGCTGGGTGACCTCGGTCGGCACTTTCCTGATACGGACCCGGTGTGGGAGGGTGCCGACAGCGTGGCCCTGTTGACCGCCGTCGTACAGATGGCCGCTCAAGAAGGTTTCGTGTGCGCCAACGCCGACTGCACAATCGTCGCCGACACACCCCGCCTGGCCCCCTATACCGCGGCGATGGCGGAGCGATTGAGTGTGGTGCTCGGCGCCTCGGTGTCGGTCAAGGCGACGCGGGCGGAAGGGATTGGCGCGCTCGGCCGGGCTGAGGGAATTGCGTGTCTTGCCGTCGTGCTGATGGAGCCGGCGTGAGCCGCCGCCCCGCCCGACCGCCTCAGGGCCGTCCCGACCGGCGCCAGGGGCCCCGCCAGACACAGCCTGAGGGCGCGCGCGGCCGCCCGCGTGCGGCGGCCGTCAGCGAGCTCGGCGGCGACCAGGTCGAGGGCCGTCGCGCCGTACTCGAGCTGCTCTCGGTCGGGCGCCGCACCGTGCGCCGCATCCTGTTGGCCGAGGACCAGGATCCCTCTCCGCTTTTGGACCGGATTGAGGAGCTGGCCGCGCGGCTCCGGGTCCCTGTCGAGACCGTGCCCCGCGCCCGGCTCGACGCCCAGGCGCGTACCGAGGCGCCGCAAGGTGTGGTGGCGCTGGCCCGGCCGCTCGATCCGGTCCCACTCGAGGATCTCTGCCGGCCGGGCCGCGGGGGCGTCGCACCGTTCCTCCTGGTGGCGGCCGGTATCACTGACCCGCGGAATCTGGGTGCCCTCCTCCGCAGCGCCGAGTGCGCCGGGGTAACCGGGGTCGTCGTGCCACGGCACCGCTCAGCCCGGCTCTCGCCGACGGTGACCAAGACGGCCGCCGGGGCGATCGAGCACCTGCCTTTCGCTGTGGTGGGAGGCGTGCCGGCCGCGCTCAGCGAGCTGCGCGACCTCGATGTGTGGTCGATCGGTCTCGCCGGCGAGGCGCCGCAGTCGCTCTACGACCTCCCGCTGGGCGATGGCGCCGTCGCGCTCGTGGTCGGCAGTGAGGAGAAGGGGTTGGCCCCGTTGGTGCGCCGGCGTTGTGATGCGCTGGCGTCCATCCCCCAGCACGGTGCGCTGCCGTCACTGAACGTCGGGGTGGCGGGTGCCGTGGCGTGCTTCGAGGTCGCGCGCCAACGCGCCACCTCGCCGCCCCGCGCTTAGAGAGCGGCGCCGACTTCAGAAGTGCAGAACGCACACCGCCGCGCCTCGACCGGAATGTCGCTCAGGCACTCGGGACAGGCGAAGGTCGTTGGCTTGGGCTCCTCCGTCGGCACCAGGTTGAGCCGTTTCAGCAGCGCGGTCAGCGGCACCACGACCGCGAAGAAGACGACGGTCGCCACGATGAGGAACGAGAGCAGCGCGTTGAGAAACGCGCCGTACTTGAATGTCGAATGGTTCAACGTGAAGCTCAAGTTCGCAAAGTTGGGCTTGCCGAATATGGCAGCGATCAGCGGCGTGATCAGGTCGGACACCAGTGCGGTGATCAGCGCGGTGAAGGCAACGCCGACGACCACTGCCACGGCCAGATCGATCACGTTGCCCCGCAGCACGAACTTCTTAAAATCCGAAAGCATCGGCACCTCCCTGCTCATCCATTCCCAATTGACGCCCGCAGCAACATCATGAGCAGTTCCAGAAGGGAGCCCGAGGCAGGAATCGAACCCGCGACATCTTCATTACAAGTGAAGTGCTCTACCAACTGAGCTACTCGGGCACTGTGCCCAGGCTACAGGCCATGGTTCGCCTCGACGGGCCCACCAGTCCAAAGGCTTGCACCGGACGAGGCCGCACGGCAGGCTGGGACAACAATGGATACCGAGCCGCCGCAATCGGGGTCGTCGGGCTCGCTCTCCGTCGTACGGGCAGCCGCCGTCCTGATCCTCTTCGTCGTCGCCGTGTCGGTCCTCGTGGCTATTGGGACGCGACCCAGCGTGAGCGGTGAGCCGGTGAGCGCGCCCACGACGACGCCCACCACCGTGCCGGGTGTCACGACCACCACCGCGGCGGGCGCCGCGACCACCACCCCGACCACGGTCGCGGCCACGACGACCACGACGTCCAGGCACCACGGCGGCTCGTCGCACACCACCACGACGACGGTCGCCCCGAGTTCGGTCAGCGTCGTGGTGGCCAACGCCACGCACACCAACGGGCTGGCGGCCCATTACACGACCGTCATCGGCAGCGGCGGCTGGATGATGAAGACACCTGTCGACGCCGCGACGACCGCGACCACGTCGTCCGTCTACTACGCACCGGGGTTCCAATCCGAGGCGGCCGCCATCGCAACCGCCATCGGCGTCAAGCCGTCGCAAGTCCTGCCCCTCAACGCCGCCGCCCCGGTCTCCGGCGTCACCGGCACCGACGTCGTCGCGGTCATCGGCCAGGACCTGGCCACGACCGGCGCCTCCTGACGTTGCCCGGCGCGGCCGCCGCCGCGGCCAACCTTCCCGCGCCGCTGCGGGCCCTGGCCACCGAACCGGCGCGAAGCGCACTGTTTCTTGATTTCGACGGGACACTCGCGGCCATCGTCGAGGATCCGACCGGGGCGCGGCCGCTGCCCGGCGTCCCGGCCTTGCTGGCCCACCTGGCTGGGATGTTCGCCCTCGTCGCGGTCGTTTCCGGGCGCCCGACGGCTTTCCTCGCCGAGGTATTGGGCGAACCCGCCGGTGTCACGCTGACCGGCCTCTACGGTCTCGAACGCGCGCTGCGTGGGCCCGAACATGACGTCTGGGCCGCGGTCATCGACGAGGTCGTGGCCGAGGCCAGGGCCGAGGCACCGCCTGGTATCTACGTCGAGCCGAAGGGCCTGACCGTCACGCTGCACTGGCGCCGTGCCCCCGAGCACGCCGACTGGGTCGTTGGCTTCGCCGAGCGCCAGCACGCACAACGCGGGCTCGCGATCCACGTGGGCCGCAACGAGCGCGAGCTCCGACCGCCGCTTCCGGTCGACAAGGGGACGGTGGTCCGCGCACTGGTGGCTGAGCACGCAGGGCAGATCGATGCGGTGGCGGTCTTCGGTGACGACATCGGCGACCTCCCCGCCTTCGCCGCAGTCGGAGAGCTGCGCGCCCACGACGGCCGGCCGCTCGTTGCCGTCCGCGTCGCGGCCGTCGACTCCGGAAGCCCGCCCGAGGTGGCCGCGCGCGCCGACCTGACCGTGCGTGGCGCCGTTGGCGCGGTCGAGTTGCTCCAGAGCCTGGCCGACGCGGCGGAACTCCGGGCCAGCTAGCGAGCGGTGGTGCCAGCGGCCGCGGCCGCCAGCTGATCGGCCCACCAGTCGGCCGACGTCCGGCCCTGGACGGCTGCCCGCAGGGCCGCGCCACGCTCGGCGCGCTCTTTTGCCCCCATCGACAGGGCGGCGTGGAGCGCCTCGGCCGTCCCCGACACGTCGAAGGGGTTGACCCCGAGCGCCCCACCGCCGGCCAGCGCCAGTTCCTCCCAGGCCCCCGCCTCATGAGAGAGCACCAGCACGCCGTCGGCCCGATTGAGCAGCGGGCCCTCCTTGGCCACGAGGTTGAGCCCGTCGCGCACCGGGTTGACGAGCAAGACGTCCGACAGGGTCAACGCGGCCAAGGAGCGGGCGCGATCGTCCTCGACCGAGAGCAGGATGGGCGTCCACTCCTCTGACACGGAGCTGAGCGCGTGGTTGATCCGCTCCGCCGTGTGCGCGACGTCGGCCCCGTAGGCGAGATACTCGGCCAGCCCCTGCCGGCTGGGATACGCGAAGGCCACGTGCACCACCTCGCCCCGCCACTCGGGATGGGCCCAGAGGAGCTCTTCGAAGGCGAGCATCCCCCGCACGATGTTCTTCGAGGGCTCCATGCGGTCGGTGCGGGCGATGAT
Organism: uncultured Acidimicrobiaceae bacterium; assembly: GCA_963744225.1. GTDB lineage: Bacteria > Actinomycetota > Acidimicrobiia > Acidimicrobiales > RAAP-2 > Bog-473. The sequence goes on along the minus strand of CAVUSV010000004.1, from coordinate 597,287 downwards.
CCGGCGGCGGCCTACCTCGGCTCGCAACGCGTCAGCCGCCGCCGCACACGCGGGCGACGCGGCCTCCTCCTCGAGCACCCCCGCGTCGGGACCCAAGGGCGCGACGAACGTCGGGGGCGCCGTGCGGCCGGCTGCCCCGTAACAGGCCTTGAAGCCGGCCTCCCACTTGTGGCAATGGAACCCGCAGGCCCCGTAGCCGGCCATGCCGTCGAGCAGCTCCGTCGCGACGGCGTCGGGCAGCACGCCGAGCATGGCGGGCTCGGCGAACGGCGTGTGCAAGAAGTGCACCGAGCGCAGGTCGGGCCGCCGCTCGGCCAGCATGCGCCCAAGGAGCGAGAAGTGGTAGTCCTGCACCAGCACGACGTCGCCCTCGCCGGCGCGCTCGGTCACCGCGTCGGCGACGGCGCGGTTGTAGGCCCGGTAGCCCTCCCAGGCCGCCCACCAGTGCCGGTCGAAGCGAGGTCGGTGCGGGAGGTCGAAGAGGTGGTGGTGGCAGTACCAGAGTGTGGTGTTGGCCACGACGTCGTAGGCCTGCCGGTAGGTTTCGTCGTCCACCACCACGGGGACGAGCTCGAGGCCATCCTCGTGCATGAGTCCCCGGTCGACCGCCTCGCGGTCCGCTGCCCCCATGGTGACGGAGACCCACGTCGTCCCGCTGCCCGCGAGGAGCCCGTGCAGCGACGAGGCCAGCCCGCCGCCTGCCGGCACCGGCACCAGGGACCCGTCGGGCCCCTCCCGGAAGGTCAGAGGGCCCCGGTTCGAGACGACGATGGTGCCGCTCATGGCGCTCTCACGCCCGGCGCGGCAGCGAGGTCGGGGCGATCCGCTCGAGCGCAGCCCGGAGTACGTCGACGGCCTGGGGGCGCAGCTCGTGCAGGGGCCGGTTGCGGTGGATGCGCTCGCCGAGGTCGACCTGGGCCAAGCGGTGCGGCCCCAGGCTCTGTGCCACGTCGATCAGGAGTCCCAGCTCGACCCCGTACCCCCCGGCGAAGCCGAGCTTCTCGAAGACCCAGCGGTGGGCGGCCGTCTCGCCGGCCAGCGGCTGGCGCACCCAGGAGAGCTCGGGGAAGAGCAATTCGAGCAGGGGGCGGGCCACTAATTCGGTGACGCGCCCCCGCCGGTCGGGTCGCCGTGCAGCGGCCGGGTGTAGAAGCCCTTGACCAGCGCCACGTCGGTGGTGAGCAACGGCCCGAGGAGACCGGTGACGAAGGCCGGGGTCGTGTTCGCGACATCGGCGTCGAGAAAGGCCACGATGTCGCCGGCCGAGGCTACGAGAGCGGCGGCCATGGCCTGCCCCTTGCCGCCGGCCCCGCCCGGGCCGGCCACCACCTGCGCCCCCGCATCGCGGGCGTGGTCGGCTGTATCGTCGCACGACCCGTCGTCGATGACGATCACCTCGTCGACCAGGCCGTTCCCCCCGTGCTCGACCAGGAAGGGTTGGACGACCGCCCGGACGACCGAGCCCACCGTCGAGGCTTCGTCGCGGGCCGGGATGCACACTGACACCGTCCGCCCCACGGCCAGCTTGGCCTCGAGGACCCGCTCCTGCGGGAAGTCCCCGTGGTGATAGGTGTGCGCCACGCCCCCGATTCAAGCAGCCCGGCCGCGTTGAGCGGGGCGGGCCCGAGGCGCTACCATGGTGGTCATCATCCAGAGCGACTGAGGGACGGGCCCGTCGACGTCGCGGCAACCAGTGCGGGAGCACCTGGTGCCAATGCCCGACCGATGAGGAGGACCGATGGTCGATTTCGTTACAGGGCTGCGCTGTCGAGAATGCCAGCGCGCATTTCCCGCCGAGGCGCTGCACGTCTGCGACTACTGCTTTGGGCCGCTTGAAGTCGCCTACGACTACGAGCGGATCGCCGCGGCGGTGAGCCGGGAACGCATCGAGGCCGGACCCCGGTCCATCTGGCGCTACCGCGACCTCCTCCCGGTCGACGACGAGACGCCGGTGGACCTCGGCGCTGGGTTCACCCCGCTCGTGCGCGGCCGACCGCCTGGCCGCCGAACTGGGACTGGGTGAGCTGTGGATCAAGGACGACACGGCCAACCCCACCGGCTCATTCAAGGACCGGGTGGTCTCGGTGGCCCTGACCAAGGCGCGCCAGCTCGGCTTCAAGGTGGCCGCCTGCGCCTCCACCGGCAACCTGGCCAACTCCGTGGCCGCCCACGCGGCGAGGGCGGGGATGGACTCGGTGGTCCTGATCCCGCATGACCTCGAGGCGGCCAAGGTCACCATGACGACCGTCTACGGCGGGACGGTCATCGCCGTCGAGGGGACGTACGACGACGTGAACCGGCTGTGCGCCGAGCTGACCAGCGAGCGCCCGAGCTGGGCCTTCGTCAACGTCAACGTGCGCACGTACTACGCCGAGGGTTCCAAGACGTTGGCGTTCGAGATCGCCGAGCAACTTGGATGGCAGGCGCCGGACCACGTCGTGGTGCCTATCGGGTCGGGCAGCCAGCTGACCAAGGTGGCCAAGGGCTTCGCCGAGCTGGGCCAGGTGGGTCTCCTGCCCGAGGTGCCCGAAGTCCGCGTCTCGGGGGCCCAGACCGAAGGGTGCTCGCCGGTCGCCACAGCCTTCCTCGAGGGCTCCGACGCCATCCGGCCGGTCAAGCCCAAGACGATCGCCAAGTCGTTGGCCATCGGCAACCCGGCCGACGGCTGGTACGCCCTCGAGGTCATGCGCCGGTCGGGTGGCTCGTGCGCCGCAGTGACCGACGACGAGGTGGTTGCGGCCATCGGATTGCTGGCCCGCACCGAGGGCATCTTCGCCGAGACCGCAGGTGGGGTCACGATCGCCACGCTGGCCAAACTGGCCGCCTCGGGTGCCGTGCGTCCCGACGAACGGGTGGTGGCCCTGGTCACCGGCCACGGCCTCAAGACGGTTGAGGCATTGGCGGGGTGCGCCGGCAGCAGCCCCACGGCGACGATCACCCCCACGCTGGCCGCTTTCGACGCCGCCCTCGACGCCGCCGGCGACCCCGAGACCAGGGAGCAGACCCGATGAGCCTGACCGTCCGCATCCCCACCCAGCTGCGCACCCTGACCGGCGGTGCGGGCGAGGTCGACGTGGAGGGGGCCTCGGTCGGCGAGGCCCTCAAGGCCCTCGACGCCGCCCACCCCGGGCTGGCCGACCGGCTCTTCGACGACTCGGGCAACCTGCGTCGCTTCGTCAACGTGTTCTTGGCCGATGAGGACGTCCGCTTCCTCGACGGCCTGGCCACGCCGGTCTCGCCGGGCCAGACCCTCTCCATCGTCCCTGCCGTCGCCGGCGGCTGAGGCCGCCAGCCCCTCCAGGGCAGATCCGTCCGCCCTTGCGCCAGGCGCCCAAAGATGGTTTGCTGTTAGCACTCACATGACGAGAGTGCTAATGGAGGAATAGACCAGATGGCCAAGATCATCGCCTTCCAGGAGGACGCCCGCCGCGGCCTGGAGACCGGCATGAACAAGCTGGCGGACGCAGTCCGCGTCACCCTCGGCCCGAAGGGCCGCAACGTGGTGCTCGACAAGAAGTGGGGCGCCCCGACGATCACCAACGACGGCGTGTCGATCGCCAAGGAGATCGACCTCGAGGACCCCTTCGAGAAGATCGGCGCCGAGCTGGTCAAGGAAGTGGCCAAGAAGACCGACGACGTGGCCGGTGACGGCACCACCACGGCCACCGTCCTGGCCTGGGCCATGGTGCGCGAGGGCCTGCGCAACGTCGCCGCCGGGGCCAACCCGATGTCGCTCAAGCGCGGGATCGAGGCCGCGGTGGAGACCGCGGTCGGCTCCATTCGAGGTATCGCCAAGGAGACCGAGTCCAAGGCGCAGATCGCCCAGGTGGCTTCCATCTCGGCGGCCGACACCGAGATCGGCGAGCTCATCGCCGAGGCCATCGACAAGGTCGGCCGGGACGGCGTCATCACCGTCGAGGAGTCGCAGACCTTCGGCATGGACATGGACCTAGTCGAAGGCATGCGCTTCGACAAGGGCTACATCGCCCCCTACTTCGTGACTGACCCCGAGCGCATGGAGACCGTCCTTGAGGACGCCTCCATACTGCTGGTTGCCTCGAAGATCTCTGCCGTGCGCGACCTGCTCCCGGTTCTCGAGAAGGTCATGCAAAGCGGCAAGCCGCTGCTGATCATCGCCGAGGACGTTGAGGGCGAGGCCCTGGCCACCCTAGTGGTGAACAAGATCCGCGGCACCTTCCGCTCCGTGGCCGTCAAGGCCCCCGGCTTCGGCGAGCGCCGCAAGGCCATGCTTCAGGACATCGCCATCCTCACCGGTGGCCAGGTGATCACCGAAGAGGTCGGGCTCAAGCTGGAGAACGTGACCCTCGACCTGTTGGGCACGGCCCGCAAAGTCGTGGTCACCAAGGATGAGACCACGATCATTGAGGGCGGCGGCAAGGAAGAGGACATCAAGGGCCGGATCAGCCAGATCAAGACCGAGATTGAGAACACCGACTCGGACTACGACCGGGAGAAGCTCCAGGAACGCCTGGCCAAGCTCTCAGGCGGCGTGGCCGTGATCAAGGTCGGGGCCGCCACCGAGGTGGAGCTGAAGGAGAAGAAGCACCGTATCGAGGACGCCGTCTCGACGACCAAGGCCGCCATTGAAGAGGGGGTCGTTCCCGGCGGCGGAGTCGCCCTGCTGCGGGCCCAGTCCGCCATCCTCGAAGCGTCGGAGAAGCTCGACAGTGATGAGGCCACCGGTGCGCGCATCGTGGCGCGAGCCGTCGAGGAGCCCTTGAAGCAGATCGCGGTCAACGCCGGCCTCGAGGGTGGAGTCGTCGTAGAGAAGGTGCGCAACCTCAAGGGGGCCCACGGCCTCAACGCGGCCACCGGCGAGTACGAGGACCTCTTCAAGTCCGGGGTCATCGACGCCGCCAAGGTGACTCGCTCGGCCCTGCAGAACGCGGCGTCCATCGCGGCGCTGTTCCTGACCACCGAGGCCGTCATCGTGGACAAGCCCGAGGAAGATGCACCTGCCATGCCCGGCGGCGGCATGGACGACTACTAAAGAGGGCTTCAGAGGGCCCCAAAGGGCGAGTTGTCACCGAGATGCCACCGCGCTGCAACAGCGCAGGGTGACACTGGAGGTGCCTCACCCCCAACCGAGGCTGCAATGACAGTGCGCCCCGGCCGAAAGGCCGGGCGCACTGTCTTCTCTACACTGACGTCGTGGCCCTGACCCCGAACACCGGCTGGGGAGTCCTCCACCTTTTCTGCCGCCTGGCTCCCGCCTTCGACGCGGATGCCCTGCGCAAGGCGGCGATCGCCGCCGAGGCAGACGGGTACCAGGTGATCCCGGTGGCCCTGCTCGGGCACAAGGCGGACTTGGGGCTCATGGCGCTCGGCCCCGACGTCTGGCGACTGCGGCGCTTCCAGACCGAGGCCTGCGCGTCGGGCCTCGTGCCTGCGCAGTCCTACGTCTCACTGACGGAGATCTCCGAGTACGCCGCCGGGATCCCCGATCAGATGCGCCAAGCGCGCCTCTTCCCCCAGCTTCCGCCCGAGGACAAGGCAGCCTTCTGCTTCTATCCCATGACGAAACGCCGCGGCGATGTGCACAACTGGTACGCGCTCGAGTTCGCGGCCCGCAAGGAGCTGATGCTCAGCCACGGCAAGCTGGGGCGCACCTTCCACGGGCGGGTGCTCCAGGTCATCACGGGCTCGACCGGGCTGGACGACTACGAGTGGGGCGTGACGTTGTTCGGTACGCACCCCGACGACCTCAAGGAGTGCGTCTACGAGATGCGCTTCGACGAGGCCTCAGCCCTGTATGCCGAGTTCGGCCCGTTCTACACGGGCATGGTGGGCACGCTCGACGAGGTGCTTTCGGCCCTGGGCGCGTGACCCGGACACCGTGACGGCGTGACCGCGTCCCTCGACGACCTCGAGGCTGAGCTGCGCCGGCTCGGGCGCGGTCGTCGTCGCATTCAGTGGCGGCGCCGACTCGTCGTTGCTGGCCAAGGTGGCCCACGACACCCTGGGTCGCTCGGCGGTCCTGTGTGCCACTGCGCTGTCCCCGTCGCTGGCCGGCGCCGAGGAGGCGGACTGCCGGGCCCTGGCGGACGAGTGGGATCTGCGCTGGGTGGGCGTGCCAACGACCGAGATGGAGGACGCCGTCTACGTCGCCAACGGCCCCGACCGGTGCGCCCGTTGCAAGACAGCGCTCATGGCGGCGCTCGGGCCGCTTGCTGCGACCGAGGACGCGATCGTGATCCTCGGGGTCAACGTCAGCGACTTGGGCGACCACCGACCAGGCCAGGCCGCGGCGGCAGCAGCCGGGGCCGCCTTCCCGCTCGTCGGAGCCGGCTTCACCAAGGAAGACATTCGAGACTGGTCGCGCCGGCTCGGCCTGCGTACCTGGGACAAGCCGGCGGCCGCCTGCCTCGCGTCCCGGCTGCCCTACGGCACGCCGGTGACCCTGGGGCGATTGGCTGCGGTCGAGCGCGCCGAGACCGCACTGCGCGCCCTCGGCTTCGGGCAGTTGCGTGTGCGCCACCATGGGGATGCCGCCCGGCTGGAAGTCGAGTCCGCCGTGTTCGGTCAGGTGATGGCACGCCGGGCCGAAGTCGTGGATGCTGTGCGCGCCGCGGGCTTCATTTTCGTCTCGCTGGACCTGGAAGGCTTCCGCTCGGGCAACCTGAACCGCGCCATCGCTGAGGTGGGCGAGACTGAGGAGGAACCGTGAGCCAGGTACGGGTCAAGGTGAAGCTCACGTTCCCCGAGTCCGAGGTCAGGCGAGCCGTGCTCGCCACCATGGTGCGGCAGTTCGATGTGGAGCCGAACATTCGGCGTGCCGACGTCGAGGAGCACCGCGGCTGGATCGTCTGCGAGGTCGACGGTCAGGCCACCCAGGTCGAGGCCGCACTCGACTGGTTGCGCGGAGAGGGGATCGCCGTCGACCTGCTGGGGGACGTCCTCGAGGGCTGAACTCTGCCCGCTGTTCAGGGCTCGTCGGGACTTGGGCCACGGTCCACCCAGCTGAGGAGACTCGGCGCGGCTCGTAGAACACGCAACCGGCGGGGCAGGCGAACGGGAGCGGCTCGTTCGCATCGACCTTGCAGCGCTCGAGACGTTCGCCTCGGGGAGTCGTTCGCATCACGTAGTGACGGCAATCCTCGTTGACGGCCATTCCCTATTCTGGCCCAGACGGCAGGCCGCGGTAGCGTCACGACCCGTGGAGCCCAACGACGACCACGACGTCCCCCTCAAGACGCTGTTGCGCTGGAGCGAGACCCTCGCAGGCATCGCCCGCACCGGGTTGGGGTTCACCGAGAGCCTTTACGAGCAGGAGCGCTTCGAAGAGATCCTCAAGGTGGCGGCCGACATCAGGGCCGAGGCGGACGGGCAGGACGACGCCCCGGACGCTGGCGGCCTCGTGCAGGAGTGGATGGACACGGTGGGAAAGGGTGTCCCGGGCTATGTGACGCCCAAGGTCGCCGTCGGCGCCGCCGTCGGCAACGACCGGGGCGAGCTCCTGCTGATTCAGCGGGCCGACTCGGGCATCTGGCTCTACCCGACCGGCTGGTGCGATGTGGGCTACTCGGCCGCCGAGATCGTGGTCAAAGAAGTCGAGGAGGAGACCGGAATCATTGTCGAGCCGATCCGCCTCATCGCGGTCCTCGACGGATTGCGCCTTGGCTTCACCCGGGTGCCGCTGTACTCCCTTCTGTTCTATTGCCGCGCCGTGGGCGGGGAGCTGGCCCCGCATCCGCTCGAGACCCGCGACGTCGGCTGGTTCACCCGCGAGACCTTGCCCCACCCGCTGGTCGGGTCGGATCGCTGGGGCGACCACGTCTTCGCGGCCATCAAAGGTGAGCAGCGCGATGTCCTCTACGACCGGGTGCGCCAACCGATGTGGCGGGGCGACTCCGAGACGTCGTGATCACGGTCAAGACCGCGGCGTCGGTCGACGACGATCTCTGTGCGGCGGTGGCGGTGTTGGTGCCCCAGCTCTCCCGGTCCTCGCCCGCGCCCACACGGGACCAGCTCGCCCGCATCATCGAAGCTCCAGGGACCACGCTGTTCTTGGCCCGCGACGGGGAGCGCATCGTCGGCATGCTGACCTTGGTCGTGTTCCGGATCCCGACCGCAGTCCGAGCCTGGATCGAGGATGTCGTGGTCGACGAGGGCGCCCGGGAAGCGGGCGTGGCGGCGGCCCTCGTGCAGGCCGCTCTCGACGGAGCTCGGGCCCTCGACGCGGCACCGTGGATCTCACCTCGCGACCGGACAGGGAGGCAGCCAACCGGCTGTACCTCCGGATGGGGTTCGAGGTCAGAACGACGAACGTGTATCGCAGGACGCTCGAAACCGGCTGACTGGCGTTTCGGCGCCCCCCGGTCTCGTCGCTGCGCAGACACGGCCGTCTCAGGCTGCGGGCCGCCCCCGATCCTTATGGCGACGGCGCCATCTGCCGAGGGCTACAGGGGATACCTGGACCCCCGGCCGGCTCGGCTCCGTGGCGCCCAGATTGCTGTTCCCGCACCCGGCTCGACGAGGAGGCACAGCATGTCGCAGTACGGCAGGCGCATCGGGATGCTGATTGGGGCATGCGGAATGGTCGGGGTGCTCGGCGCCGGCTGCAGCGTCGTCAGCAAGGTCCGCCAGGCGGTGCACAACGTCGAGGGCAACAGGGCGACTGTGGACTCGTTCACGCAGAACCTGCAGTCGGGGCAGAGTACGGCCTTCGAGGCGACGTACACGACCACTGGCATCGCACCGGCCACCGTCGTGTACGCCGTCGATCCGTCCAGCGGTGGCCTGGCCTTCCACGAGACGCAGAGCGGTGCCGGCACGTCGAATCTGCAGGTGATCGTGAACGCGTCCGGTGAGTACGTCTGCAACCTGACCGGGTCGGGCGGCGCCTGGAACTGCCAGAAGCTTGGAAAGTCCGATGCCGCCTCTCAGAACAAGATCTTCGACTTCTACACGCCGGCGCACTGGGTCGACTTCCTCAAGGGGGTCTCGCTCGTCGCGGGCCTGGCCGGCGACAAGGTGACAGCATCGAGGATGTCCCTCAACGGCTTTGACATGAACTGTGTCGATTTGGTCGCCCACGGCGTGCCGGGGACGAGCACCATCTGCAGTACCACGCAGGGCATACTGGGCTACGTGAAAGTCGCCTCGGACTCCACCAGCTTCCAAATCACGAATTACTCGTCGTCGCCGTCCGCATCCGTGTTCCAGCTGCCACAAGGGGCAACGGTCACCACACCGACCGCGTGAGCTTCGGCGCGCTTGGCGAGCACCGCGGTCGAGAACCTGATGGCCACGTTCATCTCGCGCTACGACACCGCGGGCCCGGGCGTCCGCCTGGCTGTCAAGGACCTCATCGACATGGAGGGCGAGCCGACCACTGCCGGCTGCCGTGCCGTGGCCAAGCGAGCCGTGCCGGCGGCGAAGGACGCCACGTGCTTGGCCGGAGCGCGGGCGGCGGGCGCGCGCATCGTGGGGCGTACGAACCTGCACGAGCTGGCCCTCGGCGTGACGGGCGTCAACCCGTGGTTCGGGACACCCGAGAACCCGCTCGACCCCACGCTGGTCCCCGGTGGGTCGTCGAGCGGCTCGGCCGTTGCGGTCGCCACCGGCGAGGCCGACGTGGCCTACGGCAGCGACACCGGAGGTTCCGTGCGAATCCCGTCCGCCTGTTGCGGAACTGCTGGCCTGAAGACGACGTGGGGTCGGATCCCTCTCGACGGCGTGTGGCCCCTGTCGCCCAGCTTCGACACCATCGGGCCGATGGCGCGCGACGTCGCAGGCCTCGTGGCCGGGATGCAGCTGCTCGAGCCCGGGTTCGCCCCCGAAGCGCTCGGGGACTTCGCGGTCGCCCGTTTGCCCATCGACGCCGACCCGGCGATCACCGCGGCGATCGACCGGGCCCTGCGGCTGGTCGGGTGGAACTGCCGGGAGCTGCCCGTGCCAGGGTGGGACGAGGCCACGATACAGGCGGGCCTCCTTCTCGTGGTCGAGGCTTGGCAGTCCGACGCCACCTTGATGGCGGAGGATCCCGAGGGGATCGGGACCGACGTGCGGGGTCGTCTGGAGCTCGGTGCGGCCTTCGACGAGCAAGTGGTGCGAGCCTCCTGGCTGGTCCAGCGGGACTGGAAGGCCATGATCGAGCAGATCTTCAATGAGGTCGACATCCTCGTCACTCCGACCCTGACGATCTTCCCGCCACCGCTCGACACCGGGGACGACCTCCTGGTCTCACGGTGCACCCTTCCGGTGAACCTCGCCGGGGTTCCGGCCCTCTCCCTGCCGGTGCCGCGTCCGGGCCATTACCGGCCAGCATCCAGCTCATCGGGCCGGCACGGAGCGAAGAGCGTCTCCTGGCGGCTGGAGCCCTGCTCGAAGCTGCGGTGGCGGCAGGATGAGCCTCGCGGTGCCCTCCTCGCAACGGCACGCCACGCGTGCACGCCGACCTCATCCGGGAGTCCATCGACGGCGCCACCTGTTGGACGCTGATGGCCGCAGCCGAGGGGTGGCCCGAGATGGACTGGGCCTCGTAGGGGGCCGCCCGCAATAAGGTGCCGACGAATGCAAATCGAGATCTGGTCGGATTTCGCTTGCCCATGGTGCGCGCTGGGTCTGTACCGGCTCGGCGAGGCGCGACGAGCCTTTGAGCACGGCCGCGAGATCGAGGTCGTCCACCGCTCCTTCGAGCTCGACCCTCGATCCCCGGCGCGCCGTGAGCGTACGATGGAAGAGGCGGTCGCCCGCAAGTACCATCTGAGCCGCGAGCAAGTCCGGGCCGGCCACGCGCGGCTGACGGCGCTCGGGCTCGAGGTCGGCGTGGTCTTCGACTTCGAACGCGTGCTGCTCGGAAGCACTCTTGATGCTCACCGACTCGCGGAGGCCGCACGCGGTGAAGATTGCGAAGAGTCCTTGGTGAAGAGCCTCTTCGTGGCGCACTTCACCGAGGGGCGCATGCTCTCGGACCACGCGGTGCTGCTCGATGTGGCGCGAAGTGCCGGTCTCGCCGAGCCCATCATCGAGAAGGTCCTCACGGGTGACGCCTATACGCGCGAGGTGCGGGCGGACGAGGCCGCCGCGGTGCAACTCGGCGTGACCGGTGTGCCGTACTTCTTGATGAACGGCGTCTGGGCGATCCCCGGCGCCCAGGACGTCGCCACGATGCTCACCCTGCTCCGCCGCGCCTGGTCACGACTGGGCCAATGAGGCGAGGATCTCGTCGACGATCTCTACCGTGGCGTTGGGGTGGAGGAAGGCGAAGCGGGCCACCGTCTCACCTTCCCAACTGGTCGGCGTGACGAATCCGATCTGGTCGTGGAGCAGGCGGGCAGACCAGGCGTCGTAGTCGATCTTGCCCCACCCGGGCCGCCGGAAGAGCACGATCGAGAGGCCCGGTTCGCGGACCAGCTCGACGTGGGGCGCGGCGGTGATGCGCTCCGCCGCCCGCAGGGCGATGGCGAGGCCCGCTTCCACTGCGTCGCGGTAGGCGTCGAGGCCGTTGACGGCGAGGGAGAACCACAGTGGCAGCCCGCGTGCCCGCCGCGTCAGGTGGATGGCGTAGTCGCTCGGGTTCCATTCCTCTGGGTTGTCACTGTGCAGAACTTCGAGGTACTGCGCGTCCTGGGTGTGCACCGCCTTGGCCAGGTTGGGCTGGCGGTACACGAGGGCCGCGGAGTCAAACGGGGCGAAGAGCCACTTGTGCGGGTCGACGATAAACGAGTCGGCCCGCTCGAAGCCGGCGAAACGGGCCCGCATCGAGGGCGCAAACAATGCCGCCGCGCCCCCGTAGGCGCCGTCGATGTGGAACCACAAAGAGTGTTCGGCGGCCACGTCGGCGACCCCGTCCAGATCGTCCACGATGCCGGCGTTCGTCGTCCCCGCCGTGCCAACCACCCCGATGACGTCGTCGCGACGGGGGTCGGCGACGAGGGCGCTTCGCAACGCCGCACCGGTCAGCCGGTGGTCGCGCGTCGGCACGGTCAGAGCGCCGACCCCGAGAACCTGAAGCGCCTTGCCCACGGACGAGTGGGCGGCCTCTGAGATGGCGACGAGCGGGTGCAGCGGTGGGTCAGCTTGGCGTCGATGCCCCGCGGTGTCCCGGGCCACCATCAGCGCCGACAGGTTTCCAGCGGTCCCGCCGGCCACGAAACAGCCGCCGGCGCCCTGGGGGAACCCGGCCTGGGCGGCCAGCACGGCGAGCGCCTGGTTCTCGGCCACCACGACCCCGGCCGCCTCCAGCCAGGACGTGCCGTGCAGCGAGGAGCACGAAACGAACATGTCGAAGAGGAGCGAGGCCTTGGTGGGTGCGGCCGGGATGAACGACAAGAAGCGAGGGCTGTCGCACGAGACGACCGCCGTGGCCAGCTTGTCGACGAACAGCTTCAGGACGTGTGCGGCATCGTTTCCCTCTGGCCGCATCAGGCCGTCCAACTCGGCGTCGAGCGACTCGACGAGGCCGCCGAAGTCCAGCGAGACCGGGTCCATGGACAGGCGCTCCCGGCACGCCGCGAAGATGAGGTCGGTCATCGCCTGGTCGTAGCGGAACATCGAGCTCGCCATCAGCCCAGTCAGCCCTTCGCGTCGCGCCGGGGAGGCTCGCCAGGCCTCCTCGGCCCGACTGGAGACGTCGTGCAGCGAACGGCCCGTCTTGGCGGCGGCCGCAACGACGTCGTCGAACTCCGGCTTGGCCCGTCCAGGGCTGACCTTCATCCGGACGGCGACGCCGTCGACCATGACCTGGTCCATCTCTCGGGCCACCGGCCAGCGCTCGACCACGGTCGCCCGGATTCCCATCGTGCCAGTGACCCGCTCTATTTCGGTGCGAAGGGCCGCGACCGACGCCACGCCGGTCAACACGTGCAGGACATGACCGGGGCGCCCCTTCTTCATCGTGACCGAGCTCACCCAGGCGTCGAGCGCGCCGGCATCGAGGGCTGCCGCCACCGCATGTCCCAGCTGTTCGCCGGTGACGTCATCGAGGTTCGTCTCGAGCACGTAGGCCGGTTGGCCAGGGCCGACTGAGGCCTGCTCGGCGCGCCCGATCACGACCTGGGTGCAGTTGGGTAGATCGTCCATCTCCCCAGCCCCGCCGCCAAATCCCGACGCAGTGATGGTCATGTCCGGGAGCGCTCCGAACGACGAGCACAGCGTTCCAAGGATGGCGGCCCCGGTCGGTGTGGTGAGTTCCAGCCTGGTGTCACGACCGTAGGTCGGCACACCCTCGAGCAGGCGCACCGTGGCCGGCGCCGGGTTGGGCAGCCACCCATGGGCACTGCGCACGGTGCCGGTGCCCGTTGCCACCGCCGAGGCGCGCACCTCGTCGACTCCGAGCACTTCGAGCGCGGCGGCGGTCCCGACGATGTCGATGATGGCGTCGTGGCCGCCAACCTCGTGGAAGTGCACCTGGTCGACGGGGCGCCGGTGCAATGCGGACTCCACGGCGGCCAGCGCGCGGAACACGGCCAGCGCGCGTTCGGCCACGCGCGACGGCAGCGCGGCATCGTTGATCATCGCCGCGATCGCCCCATGCGTCCGGACCACGACGTCGTCCCCGCTGACCACGGCACGCGTGCAGGCGATGCCACCGCGCATGCCCTCTTCGATTCGCAGGTCCCAGCCTGGCAGGGTAAGCCGGTCGAGCAAGCGGCGGATCTCTTCGACGTCCGCTCCGGCGTCGACGAGCGAGCCGAGTGCCATGTCGCCCGCGATGCCGGCGAAGCAGTGGAACCAGGCCACTGTTCGGGTGACCGGTTCCATCACGGTAGGAGCCGGGCGATCGCGCACGCCGCCCCGTAGCCGTTGTCGATGCCGACAACGGTGATGCCCGACGAGCAGGCAGAGAGCATGGTCAGCAATGCGGTCACGCCCTCGAACGCAGCGCCGTAGCCGGTGCTGGTCGGCACAGCGACGACCGGTGCCGGCGTGAGGCCACCGACGACGCTGGCGAGGGCACCCTCCATGCCCGCGATGACGACCACGGCATCGGCCATCGCGATGGTGTCGAGCTCGGCCAAAAGCCGGTGTAATCCGGCGACGCCGCAATCTGTCAGCAATCTCGGAGCAAAACCGAGAGCAGTGAGGACCGCTGTGCACTCGGTGGCCACGGGGAGATCGGCCGTTCCGGCAGTGACGACCACGACGGCGCCCCCCCGCTGGGGCGCCGGGCGGAACACGACGGTAGAGAACGGCCCGCTCTCCGAGATGGCGCCGGGCCCCATGGTGAGGGACGCGGCAGCGGCCGACGCTGCCTTCACCTGGGCCTCGTCGGCCCGGGTCAAGAGGACGGGTCCTTGGGTCCCCATGAGGAGCTCTTCGACGACGGCCGCACAGTGTTCCGGAGTTTTGCCGGGTCCGTAGACGGCTTCGGGCATTCCGACCCGCAGGTCGCGCTGGAGGTCCACCCGGGCAAAGCCCAGGTCGGCGAAGGGCAGCCGGCGCAATTGGCGCACGGCGTCATCGGGCGTGCACCGGCCCTCGGCGACCTGCTCAATGAGTGCGCGCAGCGAAGAGGCGTCCATGACCTGCTCTATCCTGCCCAACTGTGAACCCCCCTGCGACCACCGTCGCCTACTTCGGACCGGCGGCCACCTTCACCCAGGAGGCGCTCCTGACCCAGCCCGACCTGGCGCAGGCCGATCTGACCTCGCTGGGCTCCATCACGGGGGTGCTCGATGCCGTCGCGCAGGGCTTGGTCGACCTCGGCTTCGTACCCATTGAGAACGGGATTGAGGGGACCGTCAGCGCCACCATCGACGGGCTGATCCATGACGTCGATCTCCACATCCAGCGGGAGGTCGTCATGGACATCCACCTGCACCTGATGGCCCGTCCGGGCACTGTGCTCGCCGACATTCGCACGGTTTCGTCCTACCCGCACGCCCTGGCCCAGTGCCAGAAGTACCTGGCCCGGGAGCTGCCCAAGGCCGAGCAGAAAGCGGCCAACTCGACCGCCGATGCCGCCCGGCTGATCGGGGAGTCCGGCGCCGCCGACGAAGCCGCCATTTCGCCCCGACTGGCGGCGGAGCGGTACGGCCTGGAGATCGTGGCCGAGGACGTGGAGGATCACCCGGACAACCAGACCCGTTTCGTCCTCGTCGCCAAGACGCGGATCCCCAAGGCGACCGGACACGACAAGACGAGCATCGTGTGCTTCCAGCGCGCCGACCATCCGGGCAGTTTGCACGGCATCCTGGGCCAGTTCGCTGCACGCAACATCAACCTGACGAAGCTCGAATCGCGACCGACCAAGCAGGGGCTCGGTGACTACTGCTTCGTGATCGACCTCTCGGGTCATGTCGGCGACGAGGTGGTGGCCGACTGCCTGCGTGATCTCCATGCCGGCCTGGCCGGAGTGAAGTTCCTCGGCTCCTACCCTGCCGCGGGGGAGCACGGACCCGAACAAAGGCGGCAGGCCGACGCCGCGTGGCAGGCCGCCGACGACTGGCTGCGCCGGCTGCGGGGATCTATCGAGTAGCAGACGACGGGGTACGGGAGAGCGAGGCCGAGCGTCAGAGCGCGCCGGGGTGGAGCCCACAACCCGTCGCTCGCTCCAGCCATTGCGTCCATCCGGCGAGACTACGAGCAAGAGCCGCTGGTACTCTGCGGCGGGAGGGCCCATGACGCTGCAGACCATCGACGTCGACCAGCATCTCTTCGAGTCGAGGACAACCTGGTCCGAGCACATCGAGCCGGCACACCGGGCCGACGCACTGTCCATCTCCGACGACGAGGCCGGATGGCCGTGGCTGAGCTGGCGCGGCACGCGGCTCACCCCGCTTGAGGTGCCGATCCCGGAACGCTCGTCGCTCATCGGGCAGGACCGGCTCCGCCGCTTGCGGGGCGAACGGGCGCCGGCAACCTTCGAAGAGTCGGTGCCCGATTCCTATCGTCTGGCCGGGCCGCGCCTCGCGTCACTCGACGAGTTCGGGCTGGACGCGGCGGTCTTGTTCCCGAACTACGGACTCCTGTGGGAGCAGAGACTGGCCTCCGACCGTTCGGCCCAGCGGGCAAACGCCCGGGCTTACAACCGCTTCATGGCCGATGTGTGCAACGAAGGCGACGGCCGTCTCTTCGGGGTGGCCCACGTCCTGCTGCACGACCCGGCCTGGGCCGTGGAAGAGATCGAACGGGTGCGAGCACAGGGTGTGCGGCTGGCGATGGTTGCCCCGGCGCCCGTGAACGGGAAGCCGCTGTCGCACGGCGACTTCGACCAGGTCTGGGCGGCGTTCAGCGACCAGGGTGTCGCGCCCGTGTTCCACGTCTCGGAATTCGAAAGCCCGCTCCACCCCGCCTGGCGTGACGGCGAACAAGACGACGGCGAGCAGCTCTTCGACTCCATCTTCTTGTACCTCGCTCCGGCGGTCGCACTCGCCAACCTGATTCTGCACGGCGTGCTCGAACGGTTCCCGCGCCTGCGGATCGGCGTCGTCGAACTGACCGCGAGCTGGGTACCCAGTTTCCTCCTGCACATCGACGGCGCCTCGGACTTCTACACCCAGCGGCACGGTGAACCCTTCCACCAGCTGACGGACCGTCCGTCGGACTACTTCTTGCGCCAGGTGCGTGTCGCCGCGTTGCCCTACGAGATGCCGAACCGTCTCGTCCCCAAGGTAGGCGACGAGACCTTCATGATCGGCAGCGACTGGCCGCACGCCGAAGGTGTTGCCGATCCCACGGCCGCGGCGGAGCGGGCCGTCGCCGGGCTGACCAACGAGGCTCGGACGAACATATTGGGAGGTAACGCCGCGTGGCTCCTCAGCCTGTGACCGTCGATCTGAAAGCCGCCGCCGCCGAGCGGGAACGGCTGCGAACGAACTACCTGCAAGTGGCGGCACGCCGGCCGAAGTCGACCGCTCAGGGCGTGCACCATCTGGCCCTGTTGTGCTCGAACGTGGAGCAGACGATTCGCTTCTATCAAGAGCTCTTGGGGTTCCCGCTGGTCGAGCTCTTCGAAAACAGGGACTACAAGGGGTCCACCCATCTCTTCTTCGACCTGGGGCATGACAACTCGCTAGCGTTCTTCGACTTTCCCGGCCTTGACCTCGGTCCCTACGCCGAAGTTCTGGGCGGCTTCCACCATCTGGCCATCTCCGTCGAGAGGGCGCAGTGGGACGCGGCGCGGGCGCGCCTGGAGGAGGCCGGCATCCCGATCCATATTGACAGCGAGGTCTCGCTGTACTTCTCGGATCCCGACGGCGTGCGGCTGGAGCTCATCGCGGAGGACCTGGGATCGCTCTACGGCATGCCGCTGCACTGATGGCCGTCACCGGCCTGGCCAATTTGGCCGTCAAAGTGTCCGATCTCGAGGCGGCCTGTGTCTGGTACGAAGCGGCCGGGGCCACGGTGACCGAGCCCATCGATTGGGAGAACGGCCGCCGGGCCGACGTGCAGCTGGGCGCACTGGCCCTGACCCTCTTCACCCAGGCGATCTACGAGGACGCTTGCGTGCTGCCCCACGAGGGATTCCTGCACCCGGCACTCTTCGTCGATGACCTCGACGTCGAGTTGGCCCGCCACAGGGTCCTGTGGGGGCCCCGAACGGTCAGTGGAACGTTCGGCACCCGTCGCATCGCCTTCGTGGAGGCGCCCGGCGGGATTCGCCTCGAGTTCATGGAGCAGCTCGAGGAGCCTGCAGGCTGACGCCCGGACAGAACCGGACTGACCCGGGCTTCAGGGTGCTTCGTAGGCAGTTTCGAGCTCAAGAGACGGGACGGGTGCCTTTTCGCTCGCCTTGACCGGCGCGCTGAGCTGGCGGAGCGTCGGGAGGGTGGCCATGGCGACAACCGCAGTGGCTGCCAGCACGACGGCCGCCACCGAGAAGGCGAGCGCATAACCGTCGGTCAACGCCGCAGCGGTATGGGCCCGGGTCGCGCCCAATCCGGATAGCGCACCGGTGGTGCGATTGGCGGCCACGGTCGCCAGGGCGGCCAGGCCAATCGACGCACCGACAGTACGCGAGGTGTTGAGAAGTCCGGAGGCGAGACCCGCCTCTTCCCTCGGCACCCCTGCGGTTCCCGCGACGGCAATCGGCGTCACTGCGAGTCCCATGCCGAGCCCGATGAGGACGTACGGCCCGAGGAGGTCCGCCACGAACGTGCTGCCGGTCGATATCTGGGACAGCCAGGCCAGGCCACCGCCGGCCACCAGCGTGCCGACGAGGATCAGCGCGCGCGGGCCAAACTTGGGCACGAGACGCGCCGTGATCTGCGCGCCGGCGGCAATCAACAGGGTCTGGGGCAAGAAGGCGAGCCCCGCTTGGAGCGGGCTGTAGCCCAGCACGTGCTGCATGTAGAGAGTCTCGAAGTACCACGACCCGAATAGGGCGCCGAACATCATCAGCATCACGACATTGCCCCCCGAGACCGAGCGGGACCGGAAAATGTGCAGCGGGACCAGCGGTGCCTTCGAGACCCTGGCCTGGAGGAAGATGAAGACCGCGATGAGAACGAGCGCGAGCGCAGCGGGACCAGGACTTGAGCCGAACCCCACGAGTACGTCTCGGTTCGGACGAGGGCAAACACCAGCGCAACCAGGCCCGCCGTGACCGTGACGGCGCCGGCCAGGTCGAGGTGGCGATGCGCCATGTCAGCTCTCGACTCGGGAAGGTCGCGACGGGCGGCGACGAGCGCCACAACCCCGACCGGCACGTTGACGAACAAGATCCAGCGCCAGCTCAAGAAGTCGGTCAAGATGCCCCCGAAGAGTGCCCCAGCCGACGCGCCGGCGGCCGATACGGCGCTCCAGACGCCGAGCGCCTTGGCGCGAGCCGGGCCCTCGGCGAATGTCGACGTCAGGATGGTCAAAGTGGCGGGGGCAAGGATGGCGGCCCCCAGTCCCTGCAGGGCCCGGGCACTGATCAACCACGCCTCGTTTTGGGCCAAGCCGCCGATGAGGCTGGAGACCGTGAAGACCGCAAGCCCGACCATGAAAATCCTGCGCCGACCGAACAGGTCGGCTGCGCGCCCGCCGAGAAGGAGGAACCCGGCGAAGGTCAGTGTGTACGCGTTGATGATCCATTGGAGGTTCGACGTACTGAAGTGCAGGTCGCGCTGGATGGACGGCAGAGCAACGTTGACGATGGAGGCGTCGAGCACGACCATGAACTGTCCGATGCAGACGATGCCGAGCACGAGCCACGACGGCACGTAGCGACCCGGCTCGAGTTCGACGGCGGTGCTGCCCCTGGGGTTGCTGGACATCGGTCTCCCTTTGCGGTGCGCGCTGAGTCCCGCGGCTCCCCCCGGTTTCAGCAACATCAACCCACCGCTCCCTATTCCACCCAGGGATACGTGTGCAAGCCGGGAGTGCGGGCCGTGGGCCTCGTCAGGTGTGTCCCGACCTGTCTAGACGGGCGGTGTGACAGGCTCTCGCTCGATGACGGAGCCGCCTCCCGTCGAGTTGCGCAAGCCCGCGGGCCTTGGCGCCGGCGCGCCCTCGGTGTCTGCAGTCACGACCAGCGGGCACTCGCTCGGAGTCCTCGGCAGGCGCCCCCCTCGACCTGTCGGCCGCCACTGCGGGCCCGGCGGAGCACCGAGTGAAACGAATTCTGCCCCGGATGTCGATTCCGGCTGGAGCCGTTCGTGTAGACGGTGACCGCCGGCGCTGGACCGGGGGCTGCGATGACAGGAGAGAGAAATGGGCAGGATCGTAGTAACCGAATTCGTCTCGTTGGACGGAGTGATGGAAGACCCAGGTGGCTCCGAGGGGACACCCCACGCCGGATGGACGTTCCGCTTCGAGCGCGGGAGCGAAGGGGACCAGTTCAAGCTCGACGAGTTGCAGCAGGCGGAGGCCCAGCTGCTCGGCCGGGTGACCTACCAGGGCTTTGCGCAGGCGTGGCCGACGATAGAGGACCCCGTGGGTTTTGCCGACAAGATGAACGCCATGCCCAAGTACGTGGTATCGACCACCCTGAGCGACGACGAGGCCACCTGGCACAACAGCACCGTGATCCGTGGTGACGTCATGGATGAAGTGGCAAAGCTCAAGGCCCGCACGGAGGGGGACCTCCTCGTCGCAGGCAGCGCCACCCTGGTGCAGTCCTTGGTGGCACATCGCCTCGTCGACGAATACCGGTTGATGGTCTTTCCGATCATCCTCGGCAGTGGCAAGCGGCTGTTCGGCGAGGTGGCCGAGGAACCCGTGCTGACCCTGCAGGGCGTCACCACCGTCGGTGCGGGCATTGTTGTGCTCACCTACCAGCCCGCGCCTGACGCCGACACCAAGGGACGGAACGCAGCCTGACGCAGTCGTTCCCTCGGCGCGCCTCTCCGACGCGCCGAGGGTCCGGACCAGTTTGCAGACAAAGACGAAGGAGGGATTCGCGATGAGGCAGTACCTACTCAGTGTGGCCATGGTCGACGGCGCGCCGGCCCGGTCCCATGAAGACGCGCAGCAGGCCTACGAGCAAACCGCGGGTTCAACGAGGAACTGCAGTCAGCCGGTGCGTGGGTCTTTGGCGGCGGGCTCTTGCCGGCGTCGTCGGCCACGGTCGTCCGGACCGAGGGGAGTGACGTCATGGTGACGGACGGGCCGTTCACGGAGTCCAAGGAGCACATTGGGGGCTTCTGGGTCATCGAGGCCGCAGACCTCGATGCCGCGCTCGGCCTGGGCCACCAAGGCAACTCGGGCCTGTGGCGAGCCGGTCGAGGTCAGGCCGTTCCAGGAGAATCCGGGAGGTTGATGTCCGGCCGCCCGATTGAGGAGCGCGACCTCGATGTCGAGAGGGTCTTCCGCGACGAATACGGGCGCGCGGTATCCGTCCTCGTACGAGTGTGTGGTGACATCGACCTGGCCGAGGATGGCGTGCAGGAAGCCTTTACCATCGCCGCGCAACTGTGGCGTGAAGAGGGTCTACCTCCCAGTCCCGCTGGGTGGATCATCACCACCGCGCGTCGCAAGATCATCGACCGACTCCGACGCGAGTCTTCCCGCGAAGATCGCCAGGCCCAGTCGGCGCTCCTCCACCAGAGCCGAGCACCCGACCCGGAACTCGCAGTGCAAGACGACCGCGTCCGTCTGATCTTCACCTGTTGTCACCCTGCGCTGGCGCCGGCGGCCCAGGTTGCCCTCACCCTGCGTCTCCTCGGGGGGCTCACGACGCCCGAGATCGCCCGGGCCTTCGTGGTGCCCGAACCGACCATGGCCCAGCGCATCGTCCGTGCCAAAGCCAAGATCCGGGATGCGGGGATCCCCTACCGCGTTCCGAGCAGCGCAGAGCTGCCGGACCGGCTGCGACCGGTCCTCGCGGTGATCTACCTCGTTTTCAACGAGGGTTATGCGGCCACCGCCGGCGGGGTGCTCGTACGCGAGGACCTGTGTGGCGAGGCGATCCGCCTCGGGCGGGTACTGGCTGCGTTGATGCCCGACGAGCCCGAGGTCATGGGACTCCTCGCATTGATGCTGTTGAGCGCGGGACGTCAGCCCGCACGTACGGGCCCCGACGGCTCCCTCGTCCCCCTCCCGCGACAGGACCGCAGTTTGTGGGACCGGCAACTGATCGCCGAGGGCCAAGACCTCGTGCGATCCTGCCTCAAGCGAAATCTCCCGGGCCCATATCAGCTCCAGGCCGCCATCAACGCAGTCCACAGCGACGCCGCGAGCGCTGCCGAGACGGACTGGCGCCAGATCGTGATCCTCTACAACCAGTTGCTCCGTTTCGACCCCTCCCCGGTGGTGGCGCTGAACCGAGCCGTTGCGCTGGCCGAGGTCGAGGGTCCCGGGCCGGGTCTGGACGCCGTGGAGGGCCTTCCGCTGGGGGGGTACTACCTCTTCCACGCGGTCCGGGGTGACCTGCTGCGACGATTGGGCCGTGCCCCGGAAGCCGAATCGGCGTACGAGCGCGGCTCGAGAACTGACCGAGAACGAGGCCGAACGCGCCTTCCTCGACCGAGCCCGTGCGGCCCTGACTGACTCACCGGGCGAGTGACAGACTCGCGCTCGTCATGAAGGTGCACCTCGTCGACGGGACCTACGAGCTGTTCCGCCACTTCTTCGGCGCGCCGCCCCACCGGAACGCGGCCGGACGCGAGGTGGCCGCGGTCAGAGGGGTCGTTGGCTCCGTGCTCCAGCTCTTGAGCGAGGGAGCCACGCACGTCGGCGTGGCCACCGACCATGTCATCGAGTCGTTCCGCAATGACCTGTGGCCCGGTTACAAGACCGGTGCCGGTGTCGACCCGGACCTGTGGTCGCAGGCCTGGCCTCTGGAGGATGCCCTTGCCGCTCTCGGTGTGCTCGTCTGGCCGATGGTCGACCTCGAGGCCGATGACGCCCTCGCCAGTGGGGCGGCGGTCGCCGATGACGACTCGGGTGTCGACCAGGTCGTGATCTGCACGCCGGACAAGGATCTGGGGCAGTGCGTCCGCGGTACCCAGGTCGTGCAGCTGGACCGGCGCAAGGACGTGCTCATCGACGAGGCCGGTGTCGTCGCCAAGTTCGGGGTCGGGCCGGCCTCAATCCCCGACTACCTCGCACTCGTCGGTGACAGCGCGGACGGGTTTCCCGGCTTGGCGGGATGGGGAGCCAAGTCGGCCGCCGCCGTTCTGGCCCGGTGGCGCCACCTCGAGGACATACCTCCTGATTCCGCCGATTGGGAGGTCAGCGTGCGTGGCGCAGTCAAACTCGCCGCCGTGTTGGCAGAGCAGCGTGACGATGCGGTTCTCTTCAAGGATCTGGCCACTTTGCGCGTGGACCGTGCCTTGCTGGGACGGGTCGAGGACCTGCGATGGCGGGGGCCAACGAGCGAATTCGAACAGGTGTGCGCCGATATCGACGGCCCAGGGCTCCTCCGGCGCGCCGAGGCGCTGGCCGCGGCGCGCTGACCTCGGCCGGAGGCCGGCGGGGATCGTCCGGTCTATCCAGGGGCGGCGACCACCGGCACGGGCCCGGTGAGGGTGAGCCGGCGCAGGTACAGATCGCGGCTGTTCGGAAATTTCACCGCCCCAGGGACCCAGGCATGGAACGCGATCCAGTCGGTGCCCGCCGCATCGGTGAAGACCGACTCTCCACCGGGACCGGCCACGCCCGGGCCACTCGCGAGAATCGGCCTCGGCGAGGCATCGCGGCAGGGCCCGAGTGGGCTGGCGCAGGTGGCGATCCCAACCGCATAGTTCGCGCTGTTCCAATCGTTGCCGGAGAAGAAGAGCAGGTAGTGCCCGCCGGAATAGACCATGTCGGGAGCCTCGACGGTCCCGCTCTCCCATGGCTGGTCTGGCACCAAAAGTTTCGCGGGAGTGGATCCCGCCGCCATGACGGTGCCAGTCGGATCGAGCTGCTCGGACCAGATCGTCGACGTGCCCGGGCCGCCGGATTTCCACACGAGGTACGACGTTCCGCCGACGTCGGTGAAGGAGATCGGGTCGATTGAGCCCCCGAGCGACTTCTGACATTCCAGTGGGACCGTTGAGCTGTCCACGAACGGCCCTTGGGGTTGGCTGGCTGTCGCCACCGAAATGCACTCCTGCCCAGTGCCGGCGACGTCAACCGCGTAGTACATGAGGTATCCCCCGCCACTCGCGGCCACCGACGGCGCCCAGGTGTCGTTCGGCGCGGCCCATGTCGGCAGGCTCGGGAGAGCGTTGCCGACCGCGGTCCAATGGGTCAGGTCACTGGACTGGATGATCTGGATGTCCCCCGCCACCGAGTTGGTCGCGTAGGCGAAGTAGGTCTGCCCCACCAGGATGACGTTCGGGTCGGGGAAGTCGAAGGGGTAGACGAGGCCCGTCTTGGTCCCGCCGGCCAGCTGCGTGCATGGTGCCGACACGGCCGAAATGTCCTTGGCGGCCTGGTCGTTGTTGTTGACCGCGATCTGGTTCAGGGCGTTCTGGACGCCTCCAAGACAGGTCTGGAGCGTACCGATGTTGGTCCCCTGCAAGTAAGCGTTTACGTTGGCGCTGTCCAGCGACGAGTTGGTCGTCGCCAGCTGGTTGAGCGTCGAAAGGATCGACGCTCGGAGTGCGTCGCGTTTGGCGCCTGTCACTGCGCTGGCGTAACGGATCACAGACACGCCATGGCGCAGCGAGGCGAGGTGCGCGTCGGCCGCGGACAGGGAGGCCGCCTCGTTGCGACTGCGCGTCCGGGCCTGCACGTCGGTCCATAGGGCCGCCGCGAGCAGGGTGGCGCAGAGGACCAGGGTGAGGGCGACGAGCCACCGGCCGCGCCGGGCCCGATCAGCCACTGGAGCCCGCCGCGGCCGAGCAGCTCGTCGACACTGTTTGCAAGTCGGCAATGGCGCTGGACCTGTCGCCCACCGAGAGAGCGTTCAGCGCTCGTTCGATCCCGCCGAGACATGTCTGCAGTGAAGTGATGTGCGTCGCCTGTTGTGTCACGTGTGCCTGGGCGGCGGCCAGAGCAGCTCGCGCGCCGGTGAGCTGCGATCCATACTGGTTGAGCGCGGTGGAAGCGTTGCCAGCCTGCGCCGTGAGGACGTTGAGTTCGCGGCCGAGTCCAGCGAGTTCGGTCGAGACCGTTCTAGTCTGCTGGCGCGTCACACCGAGCGAAGTCTGGGCGTGATCGAATTGCTCGTGGGCTTGTACCTCATCGGCGATCACGTAACCCAGCGCGGAGGCGAAGAGCAAGCCGGCCGTGACGCCCGCGATCCAGCGTCCCCGGCGCGAGAGCCATCGTCGGTGCCCGGGCTGCGGCTCGACCATGAAGCGACGTCGGTCGGTCTCCAGAAGGTTGCTCATCCTCGCCCGGCTCGCCTCCAAGGGTGACCCTGCCCGCCAATCGCTCCAAGGTCGAGCCAGTGTGGGCGGTTCGTCTTTTGAAAGCCTGCCACTTGCGGCCTCCCCAACGCGGGCAGCACGCCCAGCTTCCTTCGGCTGTGAACCAGGTCGGGGTCCAGAGCTGATCCGTCATCCCGGTCCCATCGTCCCGGACGGGATCAAGTGGACTGCAAGGGCGACTTTGGACGATCCTCTTTCTGTAATCCGAGGAATTCCCACGGCAGCGACAGTCGAGGTGCGGTGTGCGAGCTGACAAAGACGGACTCCGGGCACAAGTTGATGAATTGCTTCGACGTCGTCCCGGATGGAAGTTGCAGGCGATGGCCACGCCTGGCCTCCCGCCCGCGTGGTGTTACGGATCGGGTGGCCAGGCCGAGGTCAGCGTCGCGACAGATGGGGGTTCGATCAGTATCTATGTGGTTGAAAAGGACATTGACGTCACGGTGGAGAGTACGAACGACTTGGCGGCGTGGCTGAAGGCGTACAAGCCCGAAGCGTTCAGGGATCCCAAAGACGGCTTCGGCGACAAGCTGAAACGAGGCCGGATCCTCGACTGGGAGTGACGAGTCGGCGGGACATCTCCCGGTAGTCCCGGGTCGATCGCACTGCTGATCTCGTTAGAACCGACCGGTGGAGAGAAGGTGATGTCTCGGTGGCCGCCGACGCTCACCTCCTCCGGTTCCGCCCTCCACAGCCCAGGGTGCGGAGAGGGTACCCATACCGTGCGCACGGAGCCGATGGACCCGGCAGACGGGGGCCGAGAGTTCATACAGCCGTAGCCTTGAGGGGGATTGCGTCTGTTACTACTGTCGATGTGGCGAGCCTCCGGACCCGACGTCAGGCCCTTGGATCGCACCAGTGCCATGGCGGGGGCGGTCGGTGATCGACACCCTTGCCGTTCGGCAGTCGGTTGATACGCACCAAAAGGCTCTGCGCATCAACCTGGATCCCCGTTGGTACGGAACGGTGGCCGAGATCGGCGCCGGCCAGGAAGTAGCCCGATGGTTCTTCCGGGTGGGTGGCGACGCAGGGACCATCGCCAAGACGATCTCCGCTTACGACATGGCAGTCAGCGACGCCGTATACGGCGAGGTGGATCGGTACGTGTCCGAGGCGCGGCTGCAGGCGATGCTGGACCACGAGTACACGCTCAACATCGACCGGCTGGGTGACCGGCGCGGCGACAACACCTCGTTCTTCGCCTTCGCCGACACGGTGGTGGCCCGGACCTTCCGGGGGGGTAACGAGTGCCACGGATGGATGGGCGTCAAGTTCCAGGCCCATCCGCACGACGAACCGAGCCAGATCGTCCTCCATCTACGAATGCTGGACGTCGAAGCAGCGCTACAACAAGAGGCGCTGGGGATTGTCGGTGTCAACCTGCTGCACGGCGCATTCTTCGAGCATCATGAGCCCGAGACTCTTGTGGAGAACCTTCTCGATCGGTTGAGCACGGACCGGATTGAGATCGATCTCATTCGTTTCCGTGGGATTGAGTTCCGTAGCGTCGACAACCGGCTTGTGGCGCTGCAGCTCGTTCAACTCGGGCTGAGCGGAGTCGCCATGTTCGGCCCCGACAAGGAAGTGCTCCAACCGAGCGAGGTCCTCCGCAAGAGGGCGGTACTCGTTGAGCGGGGCAGCTTCCGACCCACCACGGTCGTGAACCTTGACATGCTGGAGTGCGCATTGGCCAAGTTTCAAGCTGACCCCGCGGTCGTGGGTAAACCGGTTCTGGCGCTTGCTGAGCTGACGATGCGAAACCTCCTCGCCGGGGGGGACGAGGTCGACAGGCGGGACTTCTTGGCCCGCGCCGAACTCCTGGCCGTGTGCGGTCTCACCACAATGATCTCTGACTACTTCGACTATTACCGGCTCGCCGCATTTTTGTCCGAGCGGACAAGCGAGCGGATCGGGATCGTCATGGGCGTCCCGAGCCTGATCGACCTGTTCGACGAGCGAAACCATGCCCAGCTACAGGGCGGAATCCTTGAGAGCTTCGGCCGCCTGTTCAAGAATGACCTGAAGCTGTACATCTACCCCTTGCAGAAGTCGGCCGGCGACGATCTCGAGACCGTTGACAACTTGAACGTGGAGCCGGCCGTGAGCCCGCTGTATGACTACCTAGCCAAACGGGGAAGCTTTGTCCCCCTCGACAATTATCGCGAAGACTTCCTCTCGATCTTCAGCCGTGATGTCCTCAAGCGGATCGCGGAGGGCGACGGGGCGTGGGAAGACATGGTGCCGCCCGGGGTCGCCGAGCTCATCAAGAAGCGGGGGTTCTTCGGCTGCAGCCGATCCACCGCGTGAGTCACCGCGGGGGCGCCCCTACGGAGTGTGAAACGCCCCGGCGACGTTGACACCGAGGTCCGGAATCGGTTGGTCCGTCGCGAACCGGTAGAGGATTGTCCGCATGTACATCCCGGCGGCCGACGCATACATGGCGACGGCGATCAGCGCGGCGAATCCGATGACGGCAATGGGGATCCCGACGACGTAGGTGTGTTGCGCAATGAAGACGACTCCTACGACCATGACCATCACGGCACCGAGCGACAGGCCGAGGAAGAGCACTCCGAAACGTAAGCCGCCCCGAGCAACCGTGCCGAAGCGAGACTTCAGGATTGACGACGACCTCTTCACTGCTTCAAACGGTCCCACGTTCTCGAATGCGAGAACAGGTATCACAAGGTAGGTGGCGACGATCCACGCCAGGCCCCCAGCAAAGCCGAGGAGTCGTCCAAAGATCCCGAGTCTGTTCTCGAGCGCCCTGATCGCTGTGCCGACGACTGCTGAAAGCACGGCCCAGCGGAAGATCACATCTTTCCTTGCCCATGCCTGAGCAAGAGATCCCGCAATGGTGGGAGTCCGCCCTTCGATACGGTCGGTTGCGGCAAAGACGAGCGCCACATTGAAGATCACGGTCGCCGCGGTCGCCGCCATTGAGCCGCAGGCGAGGGCGAGGAGAAGGGCGATCCCCGTGTGGCCGATGACCAGCACGAGTGGCAACGAGATGACGGCAAAAGCGATCAAGCTGGCAACGGTTGCCATGACCGGGAGCCAAATCATCTGACGATCCTGTTGGAAGAGCTTGAGCGAAGCGCGGAGAATCGCCTTGCCCGTCGGGTTCGTCACCGCCATTGATATATCCCTCTCCTCTGCGTCATGTCATCAAGATTCTCGTCACTTCTTCTGGCCGCGGAGGTGCAATTGACCGAAGCTTGCTCAAATTTCGCCGGTCCTCAGACGCGACGTCGCCGGCGGCGGGTGATCCACATTCCGCTCCCAAACACCAGCATGGCGGCAATAGGAAGAATGAGGGCGGTGGGAACCTCGGCGTCTGGACCCCCATGACGGTGTAGCAGAGGATGGCGCTCTTCTCGGTGTTCTCCCAGGGCCCCAAGATGGCCGCTCGATCGCAAATCTGGTCTCCGCCGGTGCCATCCCAATGGACGACGTAGCTGAATCGATCCGTTCTTCCGGTGGGACCAGGACGAAGAGCATGAAACTTCTTTCAAACCCTCCGGCTGGACTGATCCGTATCTTGGACCAGGTCGGGGTTCCGGCAGCGGTTCCTTGGGGCAGCCTCAGACCATGACGTTGGCTCATTGATCGCCTTAAACCCGAGTTGTATATTCGCCCTGAGCCGGCGCTGAAGGAGTGACCCATGATCGCGATCTACATCACCACCGAGAACATGACGACGGCGCTCCACTCCGAAGGACGCAAACGCCTCAAGGAGGCCGGTGCCCCGGAAGATGCCATGAAGCTGCACTCGGTGTTCGGCGAGGAAGGGAAACTTCAGGTATTCGATATCTGGGAGAGCCAAGAGGCGTTTGACGCGTTTCTAGGATTTCTGGTGCCGGTACTGGAGGAGTTGGGCATCAAGTTGGCTGCGCCGCCAACGATCATGCCCGTGGTGGATCTCGAACAGTAAGGCCCGGATCGCGCGCCAGCGGCGGCTCCCGAGTCATGGTGGCGGGGTTCGAAAGAGAACCACTCGGTCGCTCCTGAGCGGAGGGAGTGGGATTCGAACCCACGGAGGCTCGCACCTCGCAGCTTTTCAAGAGCTGTGCATTCGTCCGCTCTGCCATCCCTCCAGCTTCCTGACCATGGTAGGGCGAATACCACCGGGCTGAAGGGCGTCGGGCAACGGTCTGAGCGCACCGGGCCAACTCAATTCAGCACGAGTTGGTCCGGGAACTCGAACGGCACAAGGGCATCGATCGACCGCATCACCCTGGCCACCGGTGCTCCGATCTCCATTGAGGGCGTCAGTGTCCAGGCGGCCGCGTTGCGCACGGAGTGACGGCGTCGCCCCCGGCTCAGCCGCCCACCCACTCCGCCAGTTCCACTACCACCCCCGGCCCGTCGAGGAACACGAGGCGCCGTCCGTGAAAGTCGAAGATCTCGTTGCGCGGCGTGATCCCGTGCTCGGAGAGGTGCGCCAACATGGCGTCGAGGTCGCTGACCCGGAAGCACACGTGGTTGAAGCCGGTCCGCCCCAGCGACCCGGCGCCGGCGTCGACGACCGCCGCCGGCTCGTGGAAGCGGAGCAGTTGGATCTCCTGGTGCACCGGCGCGCCCTCCAGTATCAGGGTCACGTGGTCGGCCTCCCACCCCGGGATCCCCATGTAGCGCGCGATCACCTCGCCCGACGCCACGACAGCGATGCGCTCGGCGAAGCCGAGCAGCCCGAAGAAGCGCCGCGCTTCGTCGAGGTCCGTGACAACCACGGTCATGTGGTCGAAACCCTCGTTCCTCGGTGCGCCCACGGTGACCTCCGCCGTCCCGGCATACGTTTCTCGAAACCGTCAACGAACTCGTTTATGGTTTCCAGAGACCCATGGCGGCCTCACTCCCCCGCCGCCCTGCAGTGCCCTCCTGATTATCCCTTCCCCGCGTGCTCCCGGGCGTCGCGGGCCCGGCTGTGCAGCCGTCCCCGTGTCGCCTGGTCCAGGATCACCTTGCGCAGCCGCACGACCTTGGGCGTCACCTCGACGCACTCGTCCTCGGCGATGAACTCCAGAGCGTGCTCCAGCGAGAAGAACATCGCCGGCGTCAGCCGGGCGAACTCCTCGGCCGTCGACGACCGGATGTTGTTGAGCTTCTTCTCCTTGGTGGGGTTCACGTCCATCTCGTCCGCCCGGGCGTTCTCCCCGACGATCATGCCCTCGTAGACCTCCTCGGCCGGTCCGACGATGAGCGTGCCGCGCTCTTGGAGGTTCATCAGCGCGAACGTCGTCGTCACACCGCGGCGGTCCGCCACCATGGACCCGTTGCGCCTGGTCCGCAGCTCGCCATGCCAGGGCTCCCACCCGTCGAACACGTGGTGGAGGATGCCGGTGCCCCGGGTCTCGGTCAGGAACTCGGTGCGGAAGCCGATCAGGCCCCGGGCCGGGACCCGGTAGTCGAGCCGTACCCAGCCCGTCCCGTGGTTGACCATCTCGAGCATGTTCCCCTTGCGCAGGGCGAGCAGCTGTGTCACGACACCGAGATACTCGTCGGGCACGTCCACCGACACCCGCTCCACCGGTTCGTGCACCTTTCCGTCGATCTCCCGGGTGACGACCTGAGGCTTGCCCACCGTGAGCTCGAAGCCCTCGCGCCGCATGGTCTCGACCAGGACGGCCAATTGGAGTTCGCCGCGCCCGAGTACCTCCCACATGTCCGGGCGATCCGTCGGAGCCACTCGGATGGCCACGTTGCCGACGAGCTCCGCGTCCAAGCGGGACTTGAGCAGGCGGGCCGTTAGCTTCGTCCCGTCCGTGCCGGACAGCGGTGACGTATTGATGCCGATGGTCATGGCCAGGCTGGGCTCGTCAACGGTGATGGCCGGGAGGGGGACGGGCTCATCGGGATCGGCCAGGGTCTCACCGATGGTGACCTCGGCGAGGCCCGCCACCGAGACGATCTCTCCGGGCCCCGCGGATTCGGCGGGAACCTGCTCGAGCGCCTCGGTGACGTAGAGCTCGGTGATCTTGGTCTTCTCGACCGTCCCGTCGAGGCGGCACCAGCCCACCATCGCGCCCTTGGTCAGGGTGCCGTTGTGCACCCGGCAGATAGCGAGCCGGCCCAGGTAGGGCGAGGCCGACAGGTTGCAGACCAGAGCCTGGGTGGGCGCCGCCTCGTCGAAGGTCGGGGCGGGGACGTGCTCAATGATGGACCGGAACAGTGGCTCGACGTTCACGCCCTCGACGCCGGGCTCGGTGCTGACCCAGCCCGCCCTCGCGTTGGCATAGAGGATCGGGAAGTCGATCTGGTCCTCGTCAGCGTCGAGATCCAAGAACAGTTCCTCGACTTGGTGCACGACTTCGGCGATGCGAGCGTCGGCCCGGTCCACCTTGTTCACCACGAGCACCACCGGAAGCCGGGCCTCGAGCGTCTTGCGCAGCACGAAGCGGGTCTGGGGCAACGGGCCTTCGGAGGCATCCACTAGCAACAGCACGCCGTCAACCATCGTGAGCCCGCGCTCGACTTCACCGCCGAAGTCGGCGTGCCCCGGGGTGTCGACGATGTTGATCTTCACGCCGCCCCAGCGCACGGCGGTGTTCTTGGCCAGGATGGTGATGCCCTTTTCCCGTTCGAGGTCACCCGAGTCCATGACCCGGTCGGTCAACTCTTGGTGCGCCCCGAACGCGCCGGTCTGGCGCAACAGGGCGTCGACCAGTGTGGTCTTCCCGTGATCGACGTGGGCCACGATGGCCACGTTCCTGATGTCCTCGCGTGTTCCCATGGGGGGGCCAACGATAGAGGACGCCGGCTGGGCCCCGGCCGTACGGCTCAGGCAGCAGATCGCGCTTGCATCCCCGCGCCGCCCAGCACCAGCGCCACGGCTTGGGTACCCAGCGTGAGCACGGTCGGCTCCGGTTCGACCCGTACGAGGTGACCGGACTCGGGCCACCACCCCACGACGCGCCCCGGTACGGCGCCACCTCGGGCTCGGAGGGATTCGACGAGGGTCACCAGAGCCAGCTCGGCCCGGACGGAGTCTCGCCGGGGCCCGGACAGGACGACCAGGTGGGAGTGCTCGGTGCGCACGTCGGCCCGCCCGCGTAGGGCCAGCAGCGCCGAGTGGGGGCTGTCCCACCACCGGTCGCGGCCGATGAGTGGTGGCGAGGAGAACGCGGGCCAGTCGAGAGCGCCCCACAGTCGGGTTGCCCAGGTCACGGCCTCAGCTCCCACGGCCGCCCGGGCTGCCGGCGAGAGGCCGGCCAGCCAGCGATCGAGCTGCGAAGCACACGAGCTGCCATCGCGCACCCAGCGCGACGATTCGGCCAGCCGAGCCTGCACGGCTTCCACGGGGGATCGAGCGCGGCCGGCGACGAGCAGGCGCACCGCCGCCAGTCCGAGGGGCCGCCGCGCCGTTCGGGCCGACCACGCGAAGGGCTCGCCGTCACCCGGACCGCCCGACTCACCGCCGAGTGCCGCGGGACGTCATGGTCGGTCACGCGGAATGGACCAGTCCCGGCTCGCCGGACGGCCAGGTCGGCCAGCATCGACTTGGCGTCTTTGAGGGCGGGTTGCCACGCCGCGGGGTCGACCGCCGGCAACGGCGCCGTCAATTCACCGGTGAGCCGGTCACGCATCGAGAGCGGCGTTGCGGGTGAGCCACGCGGCGATGTGGGAGGCCATGGCGCGGAGGTGCTCCTCGCGCATGTCCTCGACGCCGTAGCGGCCCGTGGACGAATCGAGCAGAGCCAGGCGGAACGGGGGAGTGCCATTGCGCAGGGTCTCCAGCAGGGCGAGATAGTGCAGGGACCGTCGCTGCCAGGACCACGACCCCCCGGTGGACAGGCCGAGCGCGCACAGCGAGGCCGTACCCCGTTGAGGCAGACCGACGATCAGATCGAACACTCCGTGCAGTACCACACGACCGCCCGCGAGCGGGGTGGCGATGCGGTCATCGGTGCGTGGCATCCAGCCCGGGGCGAATCGGGGTACCTGTCCCAGCAGGTTCGCCGCGTGCGACGCCAACGTCTCCGACAGGACCGACCGCACGGGTGTCGGCAGCGACTCGATGTGGCGGACCATCGCGTCGCCTTCCCCGGCTCGCAATGCCTCGAGGGCGTCGCACAAGGGGTCGTCGATCTGCCCCGTGTGCACGAGCTGGCGGAACAGTGCGTGGACAAGTCGGGAGAGCGCGACATCGTCCGAGAGAGCGTCGCCGCCGCGTCCTGCCGGGGAGCCGAACAGCTGACGTGGGCCCAGGAAGAGAGGAGGGGCATGTTCTCCCCGGGCGACGACCGCCTCGTAGGCGGCGTCCTCGAGCCACGCCCGCAGACCGCCGGCCAGGCCGGGATCGAAGCGCGGCCTCGCCGCCGTGTCTCCACGCAACAACACGAGGACGTCCGCCCCGGCGCCACCCTCGGTCGCATCCGGCGCGGAAGGTGTGCGCACTGGAGGGGGAGCGACGAGGACCATCGGAGCAGTGTGCCGACGGGGTGTGACATTCCTCCGACCCCGCCTCTACCCTGAGAGGCGCAATGGCACTCGCACTGGTCTCGTCGGCAGCGGCCACGGACCCTGCCTTCTTCGCAATCTTTGGGCTGTTCGTCGTCGGGATGGTCGTGCTCGCGGTGATCGTTGTCCTCTGGGCGGTGCGTCACGACATCGCCGGGCGGAAGGCGTGGCAGCAACGGCAAGAGGCGCAGGAGCAGCGCCAGCCACCACGGGCCGCACCGTGAGCGAGACGGCTGCCAGGGACGGCGCTCTCTCGCCCACCTGGTCCGAACGCCTCCGCGCCAGATGGCCCCGCCGCCGCCGTCCGCCCGCTGGAGCAAATGGGGCCTCTCGGCGCAC
The DNA here is from genome assembly GCA_963744225.1 of uncultured Acidimicrobiaceae bacterium. Classification (GTDB taxonomy): domain Bacteria; phylum Actinomycetota; class Acidimicrobiia; order Acidimicrobiales; family RAAP-2; genus Bog-473. The sequence goes on along the minus strand of CAVUSV010000004.1, from coordinate 563,793 downwards.
CGCCTTCGTGCTGGCCGGCGGGGGCAGTCGGGGGGCGGTCCAGGTGGGCATGCTCGAGGAGCTGGTCCGGCGCGGCATCCGGGCCGATTGTGTTTTCGGCGCGTCGGTCGGTGCCATCAACGGCGCGTCGTACGCCGGGAACCCGACGCTCGAAGGAATTGAGAACATGGTGAGGGTCTGGCTCGGTATCAAGGGGACCGACATCTTCCCCCGCGGCACGTTCGACGGCCCCTGGGCCTACTTCCAAAAGCGCGCCGCCGTCCATGCCAGCACCGGGCTGCGCGCCATCATCGAGTCGGGGATCGACTTCGAGAATCTGGAGGACACCACTATTCCCATTGAGGTGGTGACCACGTCGCTGACCGATGGGAGGGAGCGCTGGATCACACACGGGCCCGCCGTCGAGGCCATCCTGGCCTCTTCGGCCATCCCGTCCATCTTCCCTCCGGTGGCCATCGACGGGGATGTGCTCGTTGATGGCGGCGTCGTCAACAACGTACCGATCAGCCGCGCCCTCGCTGCTCACTGCGACCGCATCTACGTGCTGCTCTGCGGACCGCTGCACTACCACCCGCCTCCGCCGCGGCGCCCGGCCGAGGCGGCGCTGACGGCCTTCTTCGTCGCCGTTCACGCGCGCTTCGTCCGCGAGCTGGCCTCGCTGCCGCCCGGCGTGGAGGTGGTCGTGTTCAGCGGCGGCGGCGACCCCTCGGGCCAGTACCGTGACTTCTCGGCGACGGCGGCGCTGATCGACGAGGGGCGTCGCGAGGTGGCCGACGTGCTCGATCGCCACCTCGAGACCGCGCCGGAACTGGCGCCCGCCTCCCTCAACACCCCGTGACCGGAGACCGCTATCTCCTCTCGAACGAGGCCCCCGAGGCGATGGACCGCTTCACTGCCTTCGCCACCCTGTTCGACCCCTCGACGTTCCGGCACCTCGATGGGCTCGGGCTGGCTCCCGGCTGGCGCTGCTGGGAGGTGGGCGCCGGCGGGACCACCGTGGTGGACCATCTCGGGGGGCGGGTCGGCCCGGACGGGCACGTGCTCGCGACCGACATCAATCTGTCCTGGGCCACCGGTGCGGCCGGGCCCAACGTCGAGATCCTGGAGCACGACGTCGGCGCCGACCCGCCGCCCAGGGGGTCCTTTGACCTTGTGCACGCACGACTTGTCCTCGTGCACGTGCCCGCACGCGACGCGGCCATGGCCAACATGGTTGCGGCCCTCCGTCCGGGGGGCGTGCTCTTGGTAGAGGACGCCGACCCGGCGCTCCAGCCGCTCAGCTGCCTGGAAGAGAACGGTCCCGCGGAGGTGCTGGCCAACCGCATGCGCCGCGGCTTCCGGTCACTGTTGGTGGACCGTGGGGTCGACCTCGCCTACGGCCGCACGCTGCCCCGTCGGCTCCGGGCGGCGGGGCTGGTGGGTGTGGCGGCCGAGGCCTATTTTCCGGTCAGCGACCCCGCGTGCAACCACCTCGAGATTGCCACCGTGAACCTCATCCGCGACCAGCTCCTCGACAACGGCATCGCCACCGAGGACGAGATTGCCCGGCACCTGGCCACGGTGGCCGCCGGGGAGCTCGACCTGGCCCAGCCACCGATGATCTCCTGTTGGGGCCGCCGCCCGCTTCCTGCCTGAACGGTCCCGGCGGCGCCCCGGTCGTCGCGGTCACTACTTCCTGGTGAAATGGGACCATGCCCGACGCCTCGCCTGAGTCGCTGTTCCATCCCGCCGTGGCCAGCTGGTTCGCCCGTCGCTTCCCGGCCGGCCCCACGCCCCCTCAGGCTGCGGCCTGGCCTCACATCGCAACGGGCCAGGACGTGCTGGTGGCCTCGCCCACCGGCACCGGCAAGACCCTGACCGGTTTCCTCGTCGCCATCGACGCGGCCTACCGAGCGGCCGCGGCCGGTGCCCGCGTCGCTGGCGCACCAGAGGTCCTGTATATCTCGCCGCTGCGCGCGCTGGCAGTCGACGTCCACGAGAACCTCCACGTCCCGCTGTCGGAGATCCGCGAAGAGGCGGCCCGACTCGGATGTCCCGATCCGGGTTTGCGGATCGCGGTGCGCACGGGGGACACGCCGCCGGCCGAGCGGGCCGCGATGAAGAAGCAGTCACCAGACCTGCTTGTCACCACGCCCGAGTCCCTCTACCTGCTCCTGACCGCGCCGTCGTCGCGGGCAATGTTGCGCAACGTGCGCACGGTCATCGTCGACGAGGTGCACACGCTGGCCCGCGACAAGCGGGGGAGTCACTTGTCGTTGAGTCTCGAGCGGCTCGATGCGCTCGTGACCGAGAGTGGCGGCCGCCTCCAGCGCATCGGTCTCTCCGCCACCCAGCGTCCGCTGGACATGGTTGCGCGACTGCTTTCCGGGGTCCACGACGGCCGCCCGCCCACGGTCATCGTGGATTGCGGCCACGCCGCGCGACCTCGAGGTGGCCATCGAGCTGCCCTCAACCGAGCTCGAAGCCGTGATGAGCGGCGGCCAGATGTCCGACATCCTCGACCGCATCGCGGAGCACACCCGGCATCACCGCACCACCCTCGTGTTCGTCAACACGCGCAAGATGGCCGAGCGGGTGGCCCACCAGTTGGCCGAGCGGCTCGCGGATGACGAGCCGGGGCGCGGCGGCGACGTCGACGCCTCGCTCCTCGTGGCCGCGCACCACGGCAGCCTGTCGGCGGCGCGCCGGCGCATCGTCGAAACCCGTCTGCGTGCTGGCGACCTCCGCGCGCTCGTGGCCACGGCGTCGCTCGAGCTCGGGATCGACGTCGGCCCGGTGGAGCTGGTCTGCCAGATCGGGTCGCCCCGGGCCATCGGCACCTTCCTCCAACGCGTCGGCCGGGCCAACCACCATCGCGATGGCACACCGGCCGGACGCCTCTACCCAACGACGCGAGATGAGCTCGTCGAGTGCACCGCCTTGCTCGCCGCCGTCAGGGAGGGGCGCCTTGACCTGCTCGAACCACCTGTCGCCCCGCTCGATGTGCTGACCCAGCAACTGGTCGCAGAGGTGGCCTCGACGGAGGAGTGCGAAGTCGACGCGCTGTGGGCCATGACCCGGCGGGCCGCTCCGTATGCGGAGCTGTCCCGGAAGGACTTCGACGACGTGGTGGCACTGGCAAGTTGGGGAATCGAGACCGGTCGCGGGCGCCGGGGTGCGCACCTGCACCACGACGCCGTCAACGGTCGATTGCGGGCACGGCGGGGCGCTCGGCTCGCCGCGCTGACCGGGGGTGGCGCCATCCCCGAGACCGGTGACTACCGGGTGGTGCTCGACCCAGACGGGGTGACGGTCGGGTCGGTGCACGAGGACTTCGCGGTCGAGGCGACCGCGGGTGACATCTTCTTACTCGGAACGCACTCGTGGCGGGTGGCCAAGGTCGAGGTGGGCACGGTCCGCGTCCACGACGCCGGGGACCTGCCCCCGACCATTCCCTTCTGGTTGGGTGAGGCTCCCGCACGTACGGTCGAGCTCTCCGAGGCCGTCAGCGGCCTGCGGTCGGCGCTCGAACCGGTGCTCCATGCAGGTGACGGCGACGGCGCCCGCCGGCTGGTCCGCGAGCGTGCCGGCGTGTCCGCCGAGGTGGCGCAGCAGGTCGTCGCGTACTGCGCCGCGGGCCTGGCCGCACTCGGCCACCTGCCCACCCGCGAGCGCATCGTGGTCGAACGGTGCTTCGACGAGAGCGAAGGAACGCAGCTGATCATCCACGGCCCCTTCGGTGGCCGCATCAATCGGGCGCTGGGACTGGCACTGCGCAAGCGGTTCTGCGTGTCCTTCGACTTCGAGCTGCAGGCCGCCGCCGACGACGACACCGTCGTCCTCTCGCTCGGTCCCCAGCACAGTTTTCCGCTTACCCGCGTCCAGTCCATGCTGACGAGCACCAATGCGGCCGAGGTGCTCACCCAGGCCGTCTTGCCCCACCCGATGCTCGGGGCACGCTGGCGTTGGAACCTCAACCGCGCGCTCGTGCTCCCGCGTATGAACGGTGGCAAGCGCCGGCCCATCCACCTTCAGCGCATGGAGGCGGACGACCTGCTGGCCGCCGTGTGGCCGGGCCTGGCGGCCTGCCAGGAGAACGCTCCGGCCGGGCCGGTGGGGGTACCCGACCACGTGCTGGCCCGCCAGACGGTCCACGACTGCCTGCACGAGGGCCTCTCCGTCGAGGGTCTGGTGGAGGTGTGGGGCAAGATCGAGTCCGGCGCCATCGCGGTGCACGCGGTCGAGTCGTCGGAACCGTCGCCCTTTTCCCATGCGATCCTCAGCGGCCGCCCGTACACCTATCTTGACGACGCGCCCCTCGAGGAGCGGCGCACACGGGCCCTGGCGCTGCGCCGTGGCCTCGGCCAGCTGGGTCCCGACGGGCTGCCGGTGCCCGCTTCCGAGCTCGCGGCGCTCGATCCGAAGGCCGTGGCCATCGTGCTCGACCAGGTCCGACCATGCCCACGCGATCCCGACGAATTGCACGACCTCCTGCTGTCGCTGGTAATGGCCCGGCCGTTCCCGGACTGGTCCGGTTGGTACGACAGGCTCGTCGCCGACGGCAGGGCAAGCTCGGTCGACGGCTGCTGGGTGGCGACCGAGCGTCGAGAGGCCGCGGCCGCGCTGGGAACCGACGACGACGTGGCTGCCGCCTGTGTCGCCGGACATCTGCAGTTCGCCGGCCCGGTCACCGTTGAACAGTTGGTCGCCGATGTCGCATTGCCGGCAGGCGCTCCTCTGGGTGCACCGCTCTCGGTGGGCCGGGCACGCACCGCCCTGGCTCGCCTCGAAGCCCGTGGCTCGGCAATCGAGTTGCCCGACGGGCGCTGGTGTGCCCGCCACCTCCTGGTGCGCCTGCACGGCGCCAGCCGGAGCCGGCGCCGCGGCATGGTCGAGGCCGTACCGATTGCCGACTTTGTCCGTTTCTTGACGCACTGGCAGCACGCGACTCTCGACTGCCAGTTGGAGGGCCGGGCGGGTCTGTTGGAGGTCCTCGAGCAGCTCCAGGGGATCGAGGCGCCCGCGGCGGAGTGGGAGGCCCAGATCCTCCCGGCGCGCATCAGCGGCTACGACCCGCGGTGGCTCGACGAGTTGTGCCTTTCAGGCGAAATGACATGGGCACGTCTGACGCCGCGGGCCGAGCGGACCGGGCGGAGCGGCACCCCCTCGCCGGCAACGCCGCTCGCCTTCGTCGTGCGCGATGACCTCGAGACGATGTTGCGCGCGGTGCGGTCCGGGTCTGTCGCGCCCGAGCCCGAGGTTGGCGCCGCGGCCGACGTGCTCGCCGCCCTGCGGGTCCGCGGCGCGTGCTTCCGCCCGGAGCTGGCGCCACTCACGGGCCGGCTTCCGGCCGAAGTCGACGAGGGTTTGTGGGACTTGGTGGCCCGGGGCCTGGTGACCGCCGATGCCTTCTCTGCCGTCCGCGCGCTGCTCTCCGCGCGCGATCGCTGGCGGACCCGGACGGTACGACGCCCGTCGGGGCGCTTGGCGCGCCGTCGTGCTCCAGTCGGCACCGGCATAGGGGAGGGGCGTTGGTCGCTTCTGCCCGGGCCCGAAGTGCTCGGCGTACCGGTTGTCGACGACGGAGTCCTCTCGCCCGGTAACGAGGCGTTGGCCGAGGCGGTGGCTTACCAGCTCCTGGCGCGCTGGGGCGTGGTGGCCTGGGAGCTGTGGGGCCGGGAGTCATTCAAGGTGCCTTGGCGCGAGGTCGTCTGGGCCCTGCGCCGCATGGAGGCGCGCGGGCTGGCTCTCGGGGGCCGCTTCGTCGCCGGGCTCTCGGGCGAGCAGTACGCACTCCCGGAGGCCGTCGAAGAGTTGCGGGCGGTGCGCCGCCGCGGCGCCGAAGGCGAGCAGGTGGTTGTGGCCGGAGCCGATCCGCTCAACATGACGGGTTCCATCATCGGTGGGGCCCGGGTTCCGACGCGTCGCAACCAGCGTGTGATGTACCGCGACGGCATCGTGGTGGATCACCTCGAGGCGGGGTGAGCCCGTGTCCCCCAATCGGTCCATCGATCTCAACGCCGACGTGGGCGAGGCGACCGATGCAGACGGGATGGAGGTGGAACGAGCACTTCTCGCGTTGGTCACGACCGCGCACATCGCCTGCGGCGGTCACGCCGGCGACGAAGAAACGATGACCGCGACGGTTGCAGCCGCCTTGGAACAATCGGTTCGGATCGGGGCCCATCCGTCCTATCCAGACAGCGCCGGTTTCGGCCGCCGACGAATAGAGATCGGCCGGGACGAGCTTGGCGCCTCCCTGACAGAGCAGCTGCGGGCGCTTGGCCGGGTTTGCCGGGCGGCCAACACGGCTGTCGAGTCTGTCAAGGCGCACGGTGCGCTCTACGAGGAGGTCGCCAAAGGCGGTGCCGTCTACGAGACCTTCCGAGACGCCGTGCGCAGCACGTGCAGCGCGGAAATCCCGCTGGTGTTGCCGTCGGATTGTCGCGCCATGGCGATGGCGCTGCGCGACGGGGTGGAGACGAGCGAGGAGGGCTTCTGTGACCGGGCCTACCGTCCCGACGGGGGTCTGGTCGACCGCGGCGAGCCCGGCGCGGTGCTGGGCGATCCCGGCGAAGCCGCCGCTCAGGCTCTCAGCCTCGCCCGCGGCGCCGTGGCGGCCGTCGACGGAAGCGTGCTCACGCTGTGGGTGGACACGCTGTGCATCCACAGCGATTCCCCCGGGGCCGTGGCGATCGCGGCGGCGGTCCGTCGGGCCATCGAGGGGGCGGGAATCGACGTGGTCGCTCCGACGGGTGCATGACACGCTCCATTCCCGATGGGGAGGTGCGGTCCCTTGGTGACCGCGCGTTCCTGATCGGCGTGGCCGATCCGGCGGCCGGCCGGGAGCTGGCCCGGGCGCTGGAATCGACCGTGGTTGATGGTGGCACCGTCGACACGGTGTGCGGCTTCGCCACGGTCATGGTGTCGCTGACTGATGCTGACAAGGATCTCGAGGCGGTGCGCGCCGCCGCCGAAAAGGTGCTCGCCGATACTGCTCGTCACGGCGCAGTCGACCGTCCCGAGGAGCTGGGCCGCACCGTGACCATTCCATGCGCCTTCGACGGTCCGGACCTCGCCGCGGTAGCAGCCCATGCCGGCTGCTCCTCCGATCAGGTCGTCGCACTCTTGACGGAGCGGCCCTTGATCGTCGCCGTCCTCGGGTTCTCCCCCGGCTTCGCGTACCTCGACGGACTTCCTGACCCCCTCAGAGCGGTGCCGCGGCGTGACCGGCCGCGTCCCGTGGTGCCGGCGGGTTCGGTGGCACTCGCCAATGGCCATGCCGCGGTCTACCCGACCGCGTCGCCCGGAGGGTGGCAGCTCGTTGGCCGTACCGGCTTTCCCCTCTTCTCTCCCGATCACCCTCCCTATGCCGCCCTGGCACCGGGGCACCAGGTCATCTTCACCGTGGCCAACGCGGGTGACCCCCTCGACCCCGCGCCGCTGCGGGTGCCAGCCTGGGTGCCGCCTCCGCTCGCCCGCCGCGTGCTCGAGGTGGTGGGCCCGGGGTTGCGCGCCGTCGTGCAGGACCGGGGGCGCCGGGGCTGTTGCCGCGGCCGGTGTCCCGGGCGCTGCTCCGTCCGATCCCTTGTCCTTCGCCCTGGCCAATCGGTTAGTAGGCAACCCCACAGGCTCCGGCGCCCTCGAGCTCACCGGCGGCGGCAGCCGGCTCCGCTGCCTCGGAGCGTGCCACGTCGCCGTCGTGGGTGGTGCCCCTGCGGTCCGCGTGGACGGCACGCCCGAGCCGCCCGGCCAGGTCCTGCCTTTGACGGACGGCCAGGAGCTTGCGGTCGGACGGCTGCAGGGTGGATGCCGCGCCTACGTCTCTGTCGCCGGCGGGTTGCTCGGGCCCGAGTTGTTCGGGAGCAGCGCGAGCGACGAGCTCACCGGGCTCGGCGCCGGTCCCCTGACCTCGGGAGCATGCCTCTACGCCGGTCCCTGGACGCCTCCGCTCGGGGACCATCTGGTGGACGGCGCCGCCACGGAGCTCGATGTCGGCGGCGCACCCGTGGAGCTCCGCGTGCTCCCGGGCCCCCACCCCGAGCAATTCGAACCCGACGCATTGGCGCGCCTGGCCGGACTCGTGTTCAGCGTCGAGCGGGACAGCAACCGAGTCGGGATCCGGCTTCGGGCGGACGGCGGCGCGGTTGACCTGCGCGGCCACAGAACCAACGAGCTCGACTCACAGGGTGTCGTGACCGGTGCCGTGCAGGTGCCACCCGACGGCGCCCCGATCATCCTCATGCCTGATCACGCCACCCTCGGCGGCTACCCGGTGCTAGCCGTGGTGGCGTCGGCCGACTACGGCAAGCTCGGACAATGTGCCCCGGGCATCCGGGTTCGCTTGCTCCCCGTCGACCTCGAGGCGGCACAGGCGGCGGCCCGGAGGGGCCGTCGTGTCCTTGAGGGAGCAGTCGTCGGGCACTATCCACTGGCGGTCGACTGACAGCCGTGTAGGAAGCGGCCTCAGAGGAGCAGCTTCACCGCGGTGCCGACGCCGATGACGACGACCACTGCCCGGAGCGCGGGTGCCGGGAGCGCAAGAGCAAGGCGGGCGCCGACATAGCCACCGACCAAACTACCGATGGCCAGCAGTCCGACCGCCTCCCAGGCGAGTCCGCCGTGGACGAGGAACACGACGGCGGCGATGCCGTTGACGATCATGGACAGCACCGCACGCAAGCCGCTGGTGTGAGCGATGGAGACCGGAAGGGCGAGGCCCAGCACGGCGAGGAACATCACGCCCATGGCGGCACCGAAGTAACCCCCGTAGACGGAGGCGGCGAGCACCCCGGCGACCAGCAGCACCGGCCGCGTGCGGGGATGGGCTGAGCCCCGGTCGAGGGCACGCCGCAGCGCCGGCTGGGCAGCGAACAGGGCGGCGGCCCCCAGGACGAGCCAGGGGACGACGTCATTGAAGGTCGTCGGCGACGTCGTCAACAGGAGCAGCGCGCCGGCCACACCGCCGGCGAGGGCGAAGGGGGCGAGGCGGACCAAGCGCCGGGCCTGGTCGCCGATCTCGTTGCGGTACCCCGCGGCGGATGCGAGGTAGCCCGGCCAAATGCCGACCGTGTTGGTGATGTTGGCGGTGAGCGCCGGGTAGCCGAGCGCCAAAAGGATCGGGAACGAGATCAAGCTGCCGCCGCCCGCCACGCCGTTGAAGATGCCGGCACCCACTCCACCCAGGACGATCACCACGACGTGGGAGGCGGGCATGCAGCGAAAGAGTACGGGACGGGTGGCGCTTTCCCCCCTGCCGGGCCGATTGCGGCGCCCGGCTAGCGCGTTCGAGGGAGGCGTCGAGGCAGAAGAGAAGTTGACGACTTTTTGACGAAAGGGCGCAAGGTCACCCTCCCCTTGTCGTTTTCGAATGCAGACGAAGGAGTCGCCACGCAGCCGTGGGGACGGTCAGGGTACCGCCGATGAGGGATTCGCGATGAGGAGTCGGACCAGGATTCTTGTGGCTGGGCTGGTGGTTGTCGCGGTTCCTGGGCGCAATGACCTCGACGTCGGCGGCGACCTCGACGGCGCAGTCGGTCACCCAGTGGGGCGTGCAAGGAAACGGGGGGTTCGTCTCGCTCGGCCTGCTCAACACGTTGCAGCTCGCCGGGGGGGATCGGAGGCGGACGCAGGGAACGGTCCCCTCGCCGAGGCCTCGGGGTCCGGGGTGTGTAGTGACACCTTCGTTGCATCAAGCCCCTGTCCGACCAGCGCGACGTCGTCCTTGGCCGGCGACGCCCTCCACAGCACGCAGCAAGCGGTCGCCCGGGGCAACGGTGTCACTGCGACCCCGACCGGAGCCAGCAACTGCCCGGTGGCTAGGGCGACACCCCTCATCACCGTCAACGTCTCCTGCGGCAGCGCCTCGGCCTCCGAGGATGCCAATGGGAATCCCGCGGCATCCGGCGATGGGAGCCTCGCCAACGTCCCCATCAGCCTGAGCCCGAGCACGGTCCTGCAGGGCCTGCTCGGTGGTCCGCCGCCCTCGGCGTCCTCGGTCTGCAACAACGCCCCGGCCGCCCGCAGTACACCCGGCACCAACGCCGGGCCACTCCCGGCGCAGGTGTCGACCCTGCTCGCCAAGGTCAACGGCATCCTGCCGAGCAACTTGAGGCTCAAGCGGACCAGTGTGGCCAGCGGCAGCGTGCTCACCGGCCAGTGCTCGGTGCTCAGCGGGCTGCTCACCCAGATCGGCGCCGCCGGCGGGACCTCACCGGTGGCCGGGATCGTGACCGGCCTCCTCGACCAAATCCTCGGGCTGACGGGAGGCAACGCCGTCAGCGTCCAGCCGCTATCGATCCACCTCGGCGGGTCGACTTCGGCAGTGAGCACGAACGGCGACGTGGTGACCGACTCGGTGACCCAGCACGCGGTCAACGTCAACCTCTTCGGCCTCGCCGGCCTCATGGTGGCGCCGACGACCGCCTCCGTCACGCTCGACCGCATCACCGGGACCGTGACGCCCAGCTGCAACGCCGGCGGCGTGTCGTACTCGACCAACGGGTCACTGCCAAGCTTCGTGAGCATCGCCCAACTCAACGGCCTCCTCAGACAGGTCCTGTCGCCACTCGGCAGCAGCGACAGTGCGCTGGCGACCGCCCTCGGGAGCTTGTTGACAGGGATCCTCAGCTACAACCCCACCGGGAATCTGCTCACCTGCGCCACCTCGGTCCCCGGCACGACGGCGAGTGCCAAGGTGGATGTGCTCCACCTCGGCCTGCTGCCGGCGCTGAGAGGCGGGGTCGCCTTGAACGTCGGCGCGGTGAGCGTGACGGGCAGTGCGCAGCTTTCAGCGACGCCCCCTGTCGCGACCTCGCCCGCCACCGCCGCACCGCCTGCCGGCGCCGTGCCGAACGTGACCAGCGTGCACACGGGCGAATACTGGGCGGGCCCCCTTCCCATCGTTCTGATGACGGGAATGGGCCTGGTCGGCCTCGTGCTGATCGGTCGCCGTCGGATCGTCGCGGTGGGTGGCACGCTGCAGGCAACCATCCGCCGACGGGGTGTTCCTTGAGCCGCCCCCGCCGCCGTCCTCTCTGGGGCCGGACGGCGGACCGCCACCGGGCCCGACCCTCGGGACCACCTCTGTTGCCCCTCCGGTTGCGGGGGCCGGCCCGGCGGCGGCCCCACGGCGAGGCCACCCAAGAGCTGCTTCGGAGTATCTCGAGCACCAAGTCGATGTCGCGGGAACCGACGCTGCGAACTGCCCGGAACGGGACGGCGGAGCCCCGTTCCGGGCAGGAGCAGCGGCCAACGGGAAGGACGCACCGATGACGTCCTTCCGCCACGTGCGGCGCATCAGCGTCACGTTCCTGGGCGTCCTTTTCCTCTTCAGCGCCATCTTCGCGGGGAGCTACGCGATGGCCTACCAGGAGCACCAGCACTACGCCCAAACGGTGTTAGTCGCCAGCGAGCATTCCGCCATGGCGAAGATCGCCAAGGAGAGTCACGGGGCGTCCTGCCAGGTGGCCGGGGTCCAGCCGGGACAGCTCTCCGGCATCTTGACCATCCCCGCCTTGAACCTCAACGCCCCGGTGGAGGAGGGCACCGACGACGCGCAGCTCAACGTGGCCGTCGGGCACGACCCGCAATCGGTGTGGCCGGGAATCAATGGAGCCGCGGTCTTCCTCGCCCACGACGTGAGTTACTTCGTGCACCTCAACCTGCTCAAGCCGGGCGACGTGATCACCTACCAGACGGCATGCAACACGGTGCAGTTCCAAGTGACCACCCAGCAGATCGTCCAGGCCGGCTCGGCCGTCTCCAACACCACCGGCCCCAGCCTCGTGCTCGACACCTGCTGGCCGCCCAACGCGTTGTTCTTCACGCCACAACGCCTGCTCGTTCAGGCGACCGAGATCGGAGCGGCCACAAAGGGCGGCAACCTGAACCCGGGGGCCCAGTTCATCGAGACCGTCGCGTCCACCGACTACACCACCTCCGCACCGCCCGCTCTGCAGGAGCAGGGGCTGACGCTCCAGCAGAACGAGGCGCCGATGGGCACGATGAACCTCGTGAACGCCTCGGTTGCGTTCGCGCAGAGCCCGGCGCCGCTCTCACTCGAGGCCGCGGCACTCGAGACCTACTTCGGCGGGCTGCATGCGGGGGCCCAACAACAGGCGGCCTGGTGGTCCACCCTGGCGCCCGCTGTGCCGATGCCGCCCGAGCTGAACGGGGCGATCGTGACGGGGCACGACGCGCCGCTCGACGTGGAGATCGATTCGGCGAACGGAGTGCCCACCCAGGTTGTGCTGCGCACCACCGTGACCCTCCAGGGAGGCGGCGCGCCCGGCGAGCACACCATGACGGTCGTTCTCCCCGTTCAAGGCGCACTGGTGCACATCGGGAGCTGGAGTCTTTCATGAGCGCCGATCGTGATGGAGCTGAGCAAACGACCACAGGGCGGCGCGCCGCCCACGTACCCCGGTGAGGGGTTTATCCGAGGGGGCAGGACACGAGGAGGGCAGCACATGAGCTTCGACGAGTTGTACGACGAGGTGCTCGAGGCGGAGCTCCGCGCGACCGCCGCGCGGGAGGCGGCCGTGCGGGAGCCCTTCCTGCAGGTAGTTCCCGACGAGTCCGACGCCCTGGGAACGCCGGGGGCCGCCGAGGCGGTCGTCGCGGCGGCCCAAGGTCCGAGGGGGTTCACGCGCTATCGCAACGCCACCCTGGTCGGGGCCGGTGGGCTGGCGTGCGCCGCGGTCGGCGCCTTGATGGGCGGACTCGGTGGCTACCTCACGGTCAAGCCGGCCGCGGCCCACCCCGTCGCGTCATCGACCAAGCAAGACCCGTCACTGGACGGGGCGGTCAGCCAGGCGTCCCGCCTCTCCTCGGCCGTGTCGGGGTCGGCGGCAGTGACAGGCGCCCTGTTCTCCTTGCTCTCGGGATCCTTGGTGCAAAGCGGCGCCGCACCATCCGAGCGCGCCACCTCGTCCGACCCGGGCAACCCGCTGACCCCTCCCTCCTGGCGGGCCCCCCGCGCAACGTGCCCGGCGGCGGCGTGACCGGTATCTCGTCTCTGCCGGCGATCAGCAGCGTGCTCCCGTCGCCAATCCCGACCGTCGGCGCGCTGGGACCGGTGGTCAACTCAGTGGCGGCGACCGCTCCTGGTGCGACGGGCTTACTTGCGCCGGCACTCCCCTCGCTGCCTTTGCCGCTTCCGTTGCCGCTGCCGTTGCCGCTGCCCGTGAAGCTGCCCGTGGTCGGCAGTGCTGCAACGGGTTCGCCCCCGCCCGCGATCCCCTCGCTGCCCCTGCCGTTGCCGCTGCCGCTGCCCGTAGTCGGCAGTGCTGCAACGGTTTCGACCCCGCCAGCGATCCCCTCGCTGCCCCTGCCCCGGCCGCCGACGCTGCCCGTGCCGCTGCCCGTAGTCGGCAGTGCTGCAACGGTTTCGACCCCGCCAGCGATCCCCTCGCTGCCCCTGCCGCTGCCGCTGCCCGTGCCGCCGCCCGTGCCCGGCAGTGGTGCAACGGGTTCGCCCCCGCCCGCGATCCCCTCGCTGCCCTTGCCGGCCGTAGCGAGTATTGCGGCGGGCTCGACTGCGCGCGCCATCCCCTCGTTGCCCCTGCCGGCGACTAGCGCACCGGTGCCGACCGCGCCCCGCGATCCCCTCGCTGCCCTTGCCGGCCGTAGCGAGTATTGCGGCGGGCTCGACTGCGCGCGCCATCCCCTCGTTGCCCCTGCCGGCGACTATCGCACCGGTGCCGACCGCGCCCAGCCTTCCCGTGACGGCCCCGGCGGGTTCGCTTCCCACAAGCCCGAGCGGGACCGCCTCAAGCGCGTCGGTTGGCACGGGAACCGCGCCCGTCAACGTGTCGCTCCCTGCGCCCGCTTCGCTGGCCGCGCCCGCTGTGATCCCCGTGCCCGTGCCGCTGAACACAGCCAGCATCTCGGCCGGCGTCAACTCGGTTGCCGTCAACAGCAACAGCTCGACGGCAACCCTTGGAGTCACCCTCCTGTAGGCAGCGGAACCGCCTAGCGTTCGTGGGTCGGCCGCGATGCGGTCGGCCGGCTACCCGCCGCACCCAGAGGAGAACCCATGGTCAGGCTCACGTGCCTGTTGCGCCGCAAGGATGGTCTCACGCCGGCTGAGTTCCACGCACATTGGCGGGACGCGCACGGCCCCCTGATTGCCGCCAGCCGAAGCGGAAGTCACGTGGTCCGGTACGAGCAGCATCCGCGTCCGCTCGATGACTATCACGGCGACGGGGATCCCGGCTTCGACGGCGTGACCGTGCAGTGGTTCGAGAGCATGGACGCCTACCGGGCGCACATGGCTGAGCCGGATTTTCCCGACATCTGGGCCGATATCGAGCGCTTCCTCGATACAGACCGGCTCTACTTCATCCTCACGGAGCATCCTCGCGTCGTCATGGGTGACGACGCGAACTCATTCCCTCTGGCCTGACTGGGGCGGGGGTGCCAGAGCCGTGAGTCCTGGAGGCGCGGCGGGGTGACTCGGCACCACCGACGCGGGCGTGGGCGACGTCAATGATTGCGGTGCGCTCGGGGCCTCGGGGCCCGGTTGGGGCACGGCCCGCAACGTGCTGCGCACCGGCGGGAGGGAGGCCTCCGCCTCGACACGGCGACGCTCCATGAGGTCGAGGAGGTCACTCCACTCGCGGCCACTGACGCGGGGGAGCGCCCTGGGCAGACGCCGAAGGAGCCGATTCACCTCACGCCGGTGCCGTTCTGCGACACCGCCCATCACGAACACCGTCGCCGGCGGCAGGTGGGTCTCGCCGGTGGCGAGATCGGTGAGTCGGACCGAGGCAACTTCAGCGTCCTGCATGAGCCCGAGCTCGTCTTGGAGCGCCGTGAGCTGGCGGACGAACCGGGCCGTGCGACCGCCGTACACGTCGGAGCTGAACTCGAGCGCGTAACGGAGCCGCTTGCAGTGGATGCGCAGCCGATGGAAGTCGGACACGACGCCGGACTTCTTGGCTCGCTTGGCCGCCTTGGCGACCGCCCGGTGACGCGCGACGACAAGGTCGGGCATGCCGATAACCGCTGGGACCCGCGTGGCCACCGAACGGCGAGCCGGACCCACTTGCACCAGGGAGGCCAAACCCTTGGCGAGGCGGTCCCAGCGCGCCGAGTCGAGCCCGTCGAGCATGGTCGCCCGGGCGGCGTCCCGTTCGCGCTCGAGGAGCGCAGAAAGATCGACCAGCGGATTGTGGTTGTCAGGGCGCGAGCCCGCGCTCCAGCCCGCTGTGGCCGTCGCCAGCTCTTCCAATCCCTCCTGCTGCACGTCGAGGTCGCGCACCGCGCCGAGGAGGCGGCCCAGCCAACCCAACTCTTCCCGGAACACCTGGGCCCGCACGGGCAGGACCTCAGAGAAGAGCGTGAGCGCGGCGCGCAGGCGTCGGGTCGCCACCCGCATGTCGTGTAACTCCTCTGGATCTTCTCCAAGCCTGGTTCCGGGTTCCTTCTCGCTCAGCACGGCCACCTGACGACGCAGCACAGCGAAGGCCAGCTCACCCATCGTCGACGATTCGGAGATCGCAGTGGACCCCAGATCGGGCGATCCCGGGACCTCCTGGCCGACACCGAGCAACCCGGCCTCGAACTTGGAGAGCCGGGCTGGTTGGAGCCCGCAGGACACACGCAGCTGCTCCACGATCGGGTCCAGCGCGTCCAGCCACTCGGGGCGCACTTCGACCTCGACGCGCCGCAGCTGCATCGGCCGCTGCCCGTCGCCCACGACGATCAGGGTGTCGTCAAGTGCGACCTCCGCCGCATCGACGCCACCGACCCGCAACGCGAAGGGTCGCCGGCGCGTACGGACCTGGAGCACCTCGCGCAACCGCCGCGATCCGACAATGGCGCGGAGGCGCCGCCCCACCGGGCCGTCACCCAGCGCGCTCACGCCGGGACCAGGAAGGATCTCGGTCACCTCCAGACGCTGACGCAAGCCGCTCCTCTCCGCAGGGCGGGTGTCCTTCAAAGTGACTTCGTCCTGGCGACCGCGACGACGGGTACGGAGAACGAATCCGGCGCGAGCAATGCGCCAGTCGTCGGTGTCGAGATACGAGTCGACCAACCGGCGTGGGGTACGGGCCAATGCGGTGACCGTTCCGCCGTCACCAGTCTCGACGGCGAGAGTGGGCAAAGTGGCGAGCCAGCGCTCGACGGGCCGCAGGTCGAGGGCATCGAACTGCCATTCGATCTCGACGGGGTCTTGCATTTCGCCCGGCCTTTCTTGCCTGGAATCGGACACCTGGCTCAGGCTACAGCGGTCCTTCCCAAACGGGTCAGGGGGTCATGATTGCCGCGGAATTGTGAGAGCCCGGCGATAGTGTGCCAAGCAGTGGCGCGACGATCGATGACCGCGGAGCTCCCTTCACCAACAGAGGTCGTACAGGCTGCCGGCGGGCTGGTGGTCCGCCGCCGCGACGATGCACTCGAGATCGTGGTCGTCCACCGGCCGGTGCACCATGATTGGTCCTTTCCCAAGGGCAAGCTCGAGGAGGGCGAGACTTTGGAGTTGGCCGCGCTGCGAGAGGTGCATGAGGAAACGGGCATGTCATGCCGCCTGTTGCGCTTCGTGGGCCACACCGAGTACATGGACCGCAAGGGACGGCCGAAGGCGGTGGCCTACTGGGTAATGGCGGCTGAAGGAGGCTCTTTCGTCCCCAACGACGAAGTCGACGAATTGCGATGGTTGCCCCTCGCGGGGGCCGCCCGAATCCTCTCGTATCCCCGGGATCGAGAGCTGGTGGCAGTGCTGATGGCTGCTGACCAGGTAGAACCCCTGATCTAAACCCTTCCAAAATTTCCTGAATTTCTGTGTTTATGTGGTCGCGGATCGGGAATAATGGGCCCTAGCGATCTACCGCCTGATCGCACTGCCGGCGAGTGTGCCCCAGTCGAGAGCTCCAGGACCTATCGCCAAGGGCCCTGTGACAGCGCTTTGACGTCAATCGACTGGGGCACCGTCGGCGTTTCCTCGCCGTGAGAAGCATTTGTCCTGGCAGCGGGTACTTTCGCAGAACCTAACCCGTACTCACCCCACGGCGTCGGCCTTTTACCGCGCCCGGAAGCGGAACCCCCCGAGTCAGCGTGACTCACTCCACGAGGACTGCGGCGCCGTTGACGCGGCCGTGGCGAAGGTCTCTTAATGCGGCGTCGGCTCGGTCCATGGGATACCGGGTGATCGATACACGCAGCCCGATTCGGGCGGCCTCGGCAAGGAATTCCTCGCCGTCGGCCCTCGTATTGGCCGTGACGCTTTGCAGGGTTCTCTCTTGGAAGAGGTGCGCCTCGTAGTTCAGGGAGGGGATGTCGGTGACGTAAATGCCGGCAATGGCGAGTGTCCCACCCCGGTCGAGCGCGGCGAGGGCAGGCGGCACCAACGTGCCGACTGGTGCGAACAGGATCGCCGAATCGAGTGGCTCGGGCGGAAGGGTGTCGTCGGGACCAGCGCTGGCGGCCCCGAGCGCAAGCGCCAGCTGCTGCGCCTCGGGCGACCGGGTCATCACGTGCACTCGCGCGCCGCGCGCGAGTGCGACTTGCGCGGTGAGGTGCGCGGAACCTCCAAACCCGTAGATCCCGAGTCGCCCACCCACGGGGAGATTGGCCCGGCGCAGGGCGCGGTAGCCGATTATCCCGGCGCAGAGCAAGGGAGCGGCTTCTTCGTCGCCGAATCGCTCGGGTAAGGCGTAGGCATAGTCCTCGTTCACCACGGCATACGGCGCGTAGCCGCCGTCGACATCCCATCCCGTGAAGAGCGGTTCGACGCAAAGGTTCTCTCGTCCCGAGACACAGAAGCGACAGGCACCGCACGTATGGGCAAGCCAGGGCACGCCGATGCGGTCACCCTCCTGCCAGCGCGTGCAACCGGTCCCGAGTTGCTCGACGATTCCGACAGCCTCGTGCCCCGGAGTCACCCGTGGACGGCGTGGCGCAAGGTCGCCCTCAGCGAGATGAAGGTCGGTCCGGCACACGCCACAGACGCGGACGCGCAGCAGCACCTGTCGCGGTCCAGGTTGCGGGATGGCCTTGTCGATCCGCACCAGCGGGCCACCGTCGACGGGTCCCGGCTGGTCGACCGCCCACGCCTTCATGAGGGCCGGCATCAACGTCAGCGTAGGACGCTCTCGACCTCGGGCCCAGTGGACCTTGGACCCCGGTGGACACCGCGGAGCGACCGAGGCTCGACGAATAGGATGGGCGCGAGCGAGAAGAGGACGATGTCCGCCCTGTCACAGGCTGCGACCCAAGTGCACAACGACCCGGTCGGCTACCCCCACGAGCTTGAGCGCGACCTCGCCGACGACGGCGGCCTGCGCGACGACCAACGGTGAGTTGATGACGCCACTCGTTGTGGCCGGACCGGTCGGCATCTTGGACCACGACGCGCCGCCCCACCATCCCGAGCAACCGTCGCGACTGATCGCAGTTATGGACGGTGTCCGCGCCCTGGGGCTCGGCGACGAGGTCGTCTACCCCGCCGTTCGGGAAGCGACCCTGGAGGAGCTGTCCCGGGTACACAGCAGGGCCTACCTGGCGGAGCTCGAGGCCTTCTGCGCCCAGGGCGGCGGGAACATCGATCCCGACACGTACGCGCGACCGGACTCGTGGACGGCGGCCCGTCGCGCCGCAGGAGCCGGGCTGGTTGCACTTGCCGAGCTTGAGCAACGGGGCGAGGGCATCGGCTTCGTCCCCGTCAGGCCGCCGGGTCACCATGCGACCCTCGACCGAGCCATGGGATTCTGCCTCGTGAACAACGTGGCGGTCGCGGCGGCGGCGCGTACCGCACTCGGTGAACGGGTACTGATCGTCGACTGGGACGTGCACCACGGGAACGGGACCCAGGACATCTTCTGGAACGACCCCCACGTCCTCTACGTCTCGACCCACCAGCACCCGCTGTTCCCCGGTACGGGGCGACCCGACGAGGTCGGCGGTCCCGGCGCGCCTGGCCTCACCCTGAACGTGCCGCTGCCGCCCGGGGCGACGGGCGACGTCGTGCGCGCCGCGATCGACGAAGTGGCGCGGGACACCATCGAAGCGTTCCGTCCTGACTGGGTGCTCGTCTCGTGTGGGTTCGACGCGCATCGGGCCGATCCGCTCGGGGAGTTGGAGCTCTCGAGCGGGGACTTCGCGGAACTCAGCCGTGTGGTGCAGGAGTTCGCACCGCGCCCCGGGCGCCTGGCCCTCTTTCTCGAGGGCGGCTACGACCCAGTGTCACTGGAATCTTCGGTGGAAGCAACGCTCGGCGCTCTCCTGGGCGCGCCGAGCCACGCCCACGCGCCGACCTACGGCGGCCCCGGACTGTCGCAGCTCCGCACCAACCGCACCGAACGGCTGCGCGCTATCGACCGGGTCCACATGGAGATCGGATCATGACCGGCGCCGCAGAGGTGGTGCTGGCGTATCCGGCCGGCACACCCCGGAATTGGAAAATGGCGACCGAGGGGGGTGGCCGCCATTCTCCAAGCACCGTTGTCTGGGAAGAGGAGGGTGTCCTGGTCATTGTGCGACCCGACCCTTGACTGGGCTAGAGCCGAAAGTAACGGATTCCGGCCGATCGGCCCCCCGGGGGTCGAGGCCGCGGGTCGTAGTCAGGGTTGCCACGTGATGCGAGAGTGGCGGCCGTGACCATTGTCTGCTCCGCCGAGGAGGCCGTGGCAATGGTCCGCTCGGTCGACACCATCGGGTTCGGCTTGGGTCCAGCCAACCCCGACACCTTCCTGACTGCTCTCGGCGCTCGCGACGACTGGAAGGACCTGCAGATGGGGGGAGCGCTCTGCCTCAACGTCTACGAAGTCTTCACCAAGTCCGGCGTCTCATACCGCTGTGGCTTCTTCGGTCCAGCGGAACGTGTGCTGCACTCCATGGGCCACCGGGTCGAACTGGTGCCGGGAGGCTTCCGCCAGTTTGCGCCGATTCTGGCCAGGTTCTCACCGCGGATCATGGTGGTGCAGGCGGCCTTGCCCGACGACGGCAGAGTGAACCTCTCGCTTCATATGGGTGCCACCAGGCCCGAGCTGATCCGCGCGGGTGAGGATCCTGACCGCCTGCTCATCGTCGAGGTCAACCCCAACCTGCCTCGCACCAAAAGCCTGCCGCCCGATTTCGACAACACAATTTCGCTCGACGTGGTCGACGTGATGGTAGAAGCGAACTCGGTCCCATTCGCCCTTCCAGAGCCCCCGACCGAAGAAGTGGACGCGGCGATTGCGCGCCACGCTTTGGCTTTTGTGAAGAACGGGTCCACCCTGCAAACCGGCATCGGAGCGATCCCCAACATCGTGGCGAGCGAGCTGGCCAAGGGCCCCTTGGGCGGTTTCGGCATCCACTCCGAAATGTTCACCAACGGCCTCATGCGGTTACACCGGGCGGGAAAAGTCACCAATGATGCCAAGGGAGTTTTCGACGGTGTCTCTGTGACGACATTCGCGCTCGGGACCTCGGAGCTCTACGAGTGGCTCGACGGCAACGCGGATGTCGCCTTCCTCCCCGTCGAGACGGTCAACGATCCCACTGTCATCGCTCGGAATGCGAGACTCGTCTCCATCAACGGGGCATTGTCGGTCGATCTCTACGGCCAAGTGGTGGCCGACAACATTGGTGGCCAGCAGATCTCCGGTGTAGGTGGTCATGAGGACTTCGTGGCCGGAGCGGAGTTCCATCTCGATGCCCACTCGCTCATCTGCCTTCGTTCGACAGCGGTGGTCGGGGGCGAAGTCGTGTCCCGCATCGCCGGGCTCCTTCCCGAAGGATCGGTCGTCTCGACGCCGCGCCACCACACCGGCGTCGTCATCACCGAATACGGCTCCGCCGAACTGACCGGTCTGACCGTGAGCGAGCGGGCCCATCTGTTGGTCGAGATCGCCCACCCCGACTTCCGGGCGGACCTACGCAAGGCGGCCGATGAGCTTGCCCAGCGCTGAAGAGCGCGCCCGGCCAGATCTTTTTCAGGAGCGCGGATTCAGCTTGCGGGTGAGGTCGGCGCGTGCGAGTGGCGGAGCGTCAGCCACGACTTTGTGGATGAAGCTGCGCACAAGACGGAAGACGTCCCGGCTGTCCTCGGCCCAGGGCATCAGGATCGGGAAGACGTGGAACATTCCGTCGAACTCGTGAGCCTCGGTCGGGACACCGTCTTCTCGTAGCCGCTGGACGTAGCGCCGTATCGGGTCGCGGAACATCTCGTCGCCTCCCCAGGTCACGCAGGTGGGAGGAAACTCGGCGAGGTTGGCGCGCAACGGGGCAACAGGTTGGCTGGAGGCATCGGTCCCATGGAGATACGCGGTCGTCGGAATGTTCCACGGCAAGATGTCGCGGTCTGCATTCTCGGTAATCGACGGCTCGTCCAGCCGTAGGTCGACCTCGGGCGAAAAAAGCAGCAACCCGGCGACCTGGACCGGCTCGATGTATTCATGGCGCTCGAGCAAGAGGGTGTTGGCCAGGCCGCCGCCCCCGGAGTCACCCGCCAGGAAGATGCGCTCGGGCGGGATACCAAGGGCGACGAGCTCTGTATAGACCGCGGAGGCATCTTCGGCTCCGGCCGGGTAGGGGAACTCCGGGGCCAGCCGGTAATCAGCGACGAAAGTGGCGCAGTCCGTCTCCTTGCACACTCTCGCCGTGAAGAAGGCATACATCGTCGGCGACGTGCCGATATACCCACCCCCGTGGAGATAGAGAATCACACCAGCCGGTTGGCGGTGGCGGGGCAGGTAGAGGATCCCGGGGACGCCGCCGAACTCGGTCGGGTGGCTGTCGACGTCGAGCGCACGGACGAACGGCGGCATGATCCACTTGCAGATCTCGTCCAACACCAACTCGAGGGACCGGAACTCCGGGATGCGCAGCGACGAGGCGTAGCCCATGAAGGAGCGGATCACCTCGCGGGTGACCGATATCCCCATGTTGGAGAGAAGTGAGGACTTTCCGTGGAAAGGATGGCGGAACGGCACCCGGGCCAGAGCTGTCGCGAGCTGCTGAGCCAAGAGCGACACGTCGAGTGCCACGATCGGTGCCGCTGCGGTCTGGACCTCCGGGCGATTGCCCATTGCCATGGGTGTTCCACGCTCTCGCGACTTGTTGCGCTGTTCTTCCTGGGACCCAACTTAGAGTCGCGCGGTCCCTGGGAGCACGACGCGGGTGCCAGCACACACCGGCACTGTGTCGTTCCCCGCCTCGTCCTTGAGGAGCCGGGCTGCGCATACAATATACTTACCGGCGGACGCGAAGCCTCTCCGGGACGGTGTCCGGATTCACGTGGGTGCAGACGACGTGTAAGGAGACCTGATGACGAGCTGGCTGGGTCAGTACTGTCTCAACGTCACGGACCTTGAGCGCTCCGTTGCCTTTTACACATCGCTCGGCCTGACATGCACCAGTCGAACCGAGATCCCCGACGCCTGGGAAGCGATCGTGGAGAACCCTTCGGGTGGCTCGAAGTTCCAAATGGCCCAGCAGAAGAACCAATCGGGCCGACTGGACCTCGGCACGGGCTTCTGGAAGCTCTACGTCAACACCCACGATGTCGATGCGACGTTTCGGACGGCCCTCACGCAGGGGGCGACGGCGGAGTCTGCACCGCAGCGGATGGAGAGGTGGCCGGTCAGTGTCGCGTTCGTCCGCGATCCCGACGGGTACCTCGTCGAACTCGTGACGCGGCATCCCTGGCCCGACGGTGTGCCGTCTGACGGTCCCTGGCTCGGGCAGTACTGCATCAACGTGACCGACATCGAAGCCTCGATCAAGTTCTTTGAGCTGATGGAACTTGAGTGCACCAGCAGAACCGAGATCGAGCACGCGGACGAAGCGATCTTGGAAAATCCCAAGAAAGGATCGAAACTCCAATTGGCGCAACAACTCGACCAGGATGGCCAGATCCGGATGGGTTCGATGTGGAAGCTGTACGTCAATACAGAGGACTGCAAGGGCCTCCACGACGCTGCCGTCCGTGCCGGGTATCCCTCGGTCGTGGAGCCGCTGCGCCTGGAGCGATGGCCGGTCACCATGGCGTTCGTGGCCGCTCCGGACGGTTATCAGGTCGAACTGGTGCAACATCATTCCTAGTTCGCGGACGCAAACGTCAAAAGGAGCCGGCCAATGGTGCGATTTTTAGTCCTCTACCCCGCGGAAGAGGGTGCTTCGTTCGACCATGACTATTACCGCACTCAGCATGTGCCCCTGTGTGTGGAGACGTGGAAGCCGGCACGGGTCGAAGTGGATCGTGGCGTCGACGGACCGTACGTCGCCGCCGTGCACTTCTACTTCGAATCGACCGAAGCATTCCAGGCAGCACTGGGGGGCGCCGGGACGGCAGCCATCGTGGCTGACGTCGCCAACTACACGTCAATTCAGTCGATAACCCAGCTCAGCGAGACCTCCTGAGAATCACCCAGAAACCTCGACAGTGAAGGGTGCTCAGATCCGGCCTTCGATCCGCAGCCGGCGATCGACCCTGGAGGGGCCGAGCCGGTCTCCTTGAGGCGCTCGCCCCGCTTCGTCCGCCGCCACAGCCGGATGTCCGTCAGACGGCCTGGCGGACCGCGCTCCGGTCGTGGAACAGGTCAACGACCATCTCGGCCTGCTGGCTCAGCATTTTCGTGTAGTCCCGGGCGGCCCGGTCACCGTCACCGTCCCGGATGGCCTTGACGATGGCGGAGAGGCCCTTTCGCTCGGGCTCGACCGCCTTGGGGACCAGCACGAAGAAAGGCCCGGGAACGAGACGTGACATGGCGCGGAGCACGACGGTGATGCGAGGAGAGCGTGCTGCCTCGACGACGGTGCTGTGAAAGGCGAACGCGAGTTCCTCGATCCTCACCAGATCATCGGTGGCACGCATCTGCTTGACGAGATCGGCCAACTTGGCCGCTGATTCGGGGTCTTGGCGCTGGGCGGCGCGCCGTGCCGCGAGACCGTAGATCAGACCGAACAGCTCGTAGTGGTCGCGGATGATCTGCTCGTCAAAGGCGTTGACGAAGGTGCCCCTGTGCAACTTGGTGGTCACCCAGCCCTCGCGCTCAAGGGCGATGATCGCCTCTCGAATCGGGATCCGGCTGACTCCCACGGCTTTCGCCACCGCGTCCTGAGGTAACCGCATGCCCTCCTGGAGTTGCCCGTCGAAAATCAAGCGCCGGATGTAGGCAGCCGCCTGTTCACCGCTTCCCGTCCTGACCACCGCGCCGGGAGAGGCTGGTATCGACGTTGCGTCGGAGTCGGCGCTGCTCACGTCATCGGCCGAGCGTGACATTGATACATCATATTCTCTACAGAATCCGGTACAGGGACTCTGTGGGTGGGCGGTGGCCCG
This sequence comes from uncultured Acidimicrobiaceae bacterium, assembly GCA_963744225.1. Classification (GTDB taxonomy): domain Bacteria; phylum Actinomycetota; class Acidimicrobiia; order Acidimicrobiales; family RAAP-2; genus Bog-473. The sequence continues at coordinate 539,543 of CAVUSV010000004.1, read as the reverse complement.
GGTCACGTGTTGTCTTCCTCACGCTGGCTCCCCTCCACGGTGGGTAGGCGGGCACGATGAATCGCATATGATATCCGATATCCTTTGTTCCTGCTTTGGGAGGAGGGGCCGATGGTCAATGCAGTCGCGGTGGAAGAGGGCAGCGTGAGCGACGAGGTCGTCGCTCTGATACCGCCCATCGTCGACCTCGACGCGCACGTCGTTGAACCGCCCGACGTCTGGTCAAGTCGGTTGCCCACCCGGTACAAGGGGGTCGGACCGCACATTGAGCTCTTGCCGGCCGGTAGCCCGATGCTCGTTGGGTCTGGTTATGTGGAGCAGCCCGGGAACGAGGGTCCCGATGTCGCCTGGTGGTGCTACGAGGACCACCAGGCCTCGCTCAAGCGCACGATCGCCGCGGCCGGCTTTCCACGGGACGAGGTTCAGCTCCGGGGCGTCCGCTACGACGAGATGCGACCCGGGTGCTGGCGCGTGCGCGAGCGGCTCGAGGACATGGACGTCAACGGCGTGGAGGCTCAGCTGTGCTTCCCGAACTACCCCAGGTTCTGCGGGCAGCAGTTCCTCTGGGGCAAGGACCGTGAGCTGGCCCGTCTGTGCGTCGAGGCCTACAACGATTGGATGGTGGAGGAGTGGTGCGGGGACAGCGGCCGTCGGCTGATTCCGTTGTGCCTCGTCCCCTTGTGGGACTCCGGCCTCGCGGCAGCCGAAGTGGTGCGCAACGCCGCGCGGGGGGTGCGGGCGGTGGCGTTCACCGAATTGCCGACCTACCTCGATCTGCCGAGCCTCTACACCGGGTATTGGGATCCCTTCTTCACGGCGTGCCAGGAGACCGGCACGGTTGTGTGCATGCACATCGGCTCGGGTACGAAGACGCCACAGGCTTCACCTGACGGCCCCGACGCGGTTGCCGCGACCATCCTCTTCGGTAACAGCGTGGCCAGCCTCGCCGACGTGCTCTTCTCGGGGACGCTGCACCGGTTCCCCGATCTACGCCTCATGTACGCCGAGGCCCAGATCGGTTGGATCCCCTACCTCCTGGAGCGGGCGGATGACGTCTGGTCGACGCACCGAGGTTGGAGCAACTCGCAGCGGGACTGCCCGGAGCCCCCGTCCAGCTATTACGCCCGGGGGAACGTTGTGAGCTGCTTCTTCAAGGATCCCGTGGGGGTGGCATTGCTCGACCAGATCGGGGTCGACAACGTGGTCTTCGAGACCGACTATCCACATTCGGACAGCACGTGGCCCGAGTCGCGGCGGGCGGCGGCCGAGCAGTTCGGCCATCTCAATCCGGTGGCAATCGAGAAGATCGCGCGGCAGAACGCGATCGACTTGTTGGGCCTCACGCTGTCGGGGGCGTAGCACCCGGGGCGGGCGCGCCGCGGCGCGTCGCTACAAGAACCGCAAGCCCGGAGTCGCCACCCGGAAGACATCGGTAGCCAATGCCTTGCCGAGTTTTGCCGCATCCCAGCGCCGTTCGCCCGCTGCCACCTCAGCGGCCTCGCGCCAGCCGCGCATCCAGATGACGCGATCCTGGATCGATCGGAGCACCTGGCCGTTGATCATCTGAGACTCGTCGCTGGCCAGCCACGCCACGAGAGGCGAGCTGTTGGACGGGTCCATTGGTTGCCATTCGCCCTCGGGGATTTCGTCGGGCTCGACGACGGTGGGGGCTTGGGGCATCGTGCCCGTCAGTCGGGTCGCTCCGGAGGGGCCGACCGCATTGGCGGTGACGCCGTAGGCGCCCAGCTCTTGCGCCAGCGTCAGCGTCAACCCGACGATGGCGGCCTTGGCCGAGGCATACGCAGTTTGACCGAAGTTTCCGGTGAGCCCGGCCCCAGAGGTCGTATTGATGATCCGGCCGACCACGCGCTCTCCCGACTTCGCCCGGTTGCGCCAGTGGATGGCGGCGTGCTGCGAGCATGACCATGTCCCGCGGAAATGCACCCGGATCACGGCATCGAAATCGTCGGGGTCCATGTTCCAGATTGCAGCGTCCCGGACGATCCCGGCGTTGTTAACCAAGGTGTCGAGTTGGCCCCATTCCGAGACGGCCCTGTCGATCAGCTTCCCCGCCTGTGCGTGGTCGCCGACGTCGCCGTAGTCGGCGACCGCCACACCACCGCGCTCGGTGATCAACCCGACGGTGATGTCCGCGTCACGACCGGCGCCCTCGCCGTGCACCGATGACCCGAGGTCGTTGACCACCACGCGGGCCCCTTGCCGTGCCAGTTCGAGCGCGTGGCCCCGCCCGATGCCGTGGCCGGCCCCGGTGACGATCGCAACCTTCCCGTCCAGTAATCCCACAACAACCTCCTTGAGTGGATAAAAGATACATGCCCTTCGGGAGGTAAACTGCAAGCATGCGCGGCATTCTCGGACACGGCACGTACATCCCCCACCGCCGTCTGGACATGACGACGGTGGCCGACGTGGCCGGCGGCGGCGGCCGCAAGGGCACGCGAGCGGTGGCCTCGTACGACGAGGACGCCACGACGATGGCGGTCGAGGCGTCGAGGGTCGCACGCCGCCTGGCGCCGGACGCGGCTATCGAGTCGGTGTGGTTCGCCACGGTGTCGCCGCCGTATCTCGACAAAACCAACGCGACCGCGGTTCACGCCGCCCTGCGCCTTCCCGAGGAGTGCGGCTCCTACGACCTCATTGGTTCTGTGCGGGGTGCCATGGGGGCGCTCCGGGCGGCGGTTGCCCAGCAGGGACCGGCGCTCGTGGTCGCATCAGACGTCCGGATGGGCCTGGCCGGCGGCCCCGACGAGGCCTACTTCGGCGATGGGGCCGCCGCGCTGGTGATCGGTACTGAGACGGACGGCGCCGTCGTCGCAGAGCTGGGCGCGTGGGTCTCATTATCCGACGAGTTCGTCGATCGTTGGCGTCGCCCCGACGAAGACCGGTCGCGGGTATGGGAGGAACGCTTCGGGGAGGTGCGGTACGCCGCCATCGGCAAGGACGCACTCGACCGCCTGTTCAAGGCGACTGGGACCGGGCCAGACGACGTGGACCATCTCATCGTCACCGGGACCCACAGTCGCGCCTGCCGCGCCGTGGCCCAACGGTCGGGCGTCTCCGCCGATCGGCTGGTCGACGATCTCGGCTCGGTCGTGGGGAACACGGGTGCGGCCCATCCTTTCCTCCTCCTTTCGGCTGCTTTGGAACGCGCCGAGCCGGACCAGACGATCGTCCTCCTCGTCTTGGCCGATGGCGCGGAGGCGCTCATGGTGCGGACGACGCCGGCGATCGCGAAGCATGTGGCGGACAGCTCGCTGGCACGGCAGGTGCGGGGTGGGGCGCCGATCTCTTACGGTCGATACCTGGCCTGGCGAGGGATCTTGCCGATCGAGCCGCCACGCCGGCCGGAGCCGGCACGGACCTCCTCGTCGGCGGCCGCGCGCTCGGTCCCGTGGAAGTTCGGTTTCGAGGGGTCCCGGTCGCCCGACGGGACAGTGCACCTCCCTCCACTGCCCGATGACGTGGTGCTCCAGCCGATGGCGGATGCCCGTGGCACCGTGACGACGTTCACGATCGACCGGCTGTCCTACACTCCAAGCCCGCCCATGGTGTTTGCGGTCGTGGATTTTGACGGTGGCGGTCGGCTCCCGGTCGAATTCGACCGACGTCGACGCGACAGAGGTTCAGGTGGGTGATGTTGTCGAGATGACCTTCCGCCGACTGTCCAGCGCCGATGGGATCCACAATTACTTCTGGAAGGCACGACCGTACCGGAAAGGCGATGACTGATGGGATCGCACGGAATTAAGGACAAGGTGGCCATCGTCGGCATGGCCTGTACAAAGTTCGGAGAGCACTGGGATCTCGGGGTCGACGATCTCGTGTTGCAGGCAGCGGAAGGCGCATTCGAGTCCGCCAGGGTGACCCGGAACGACGTCGACGCGTACTGGCTGGGCACCGCCCAATCTGGCATGAGCGGACTTTTGGTGTCGCGTCCATTACGCGTGAATGACAAGCCGGTCACCCGAGTGGAGAATTTCTGCGCATCAGGCTCTGAAGCTCTGCGCCAGGCCGCCTACGCGGTCTCGAGCGGTGCCTATGACGTCGCGATGGCGATCGGGGTGGAAAAGCTCAAGGACTCGGGCTACCAGGGGGCCAACGCCTTCCCGGTGCCGAGTGACGGAACCAACCGCACTGTCACGGCCGCCGCTATGTACTCCATGATCGTCCCCGCCTACGCGAAGCGCTACGGCGTCGGCATCGACGAGGTCAAGCAGGCGCTCGCCCGCATCGCCTCGAAGAACCACGCGAACGGTGCCCGGAATCCACGAGCACAGTTCCGGAAGGAGATGACCGTCGAGCAACTCCTCGCCATGCCGCGCATTGCCGGCGAGCTATCTGTCTTCGACTGCGCCGGCGTGGCCGATGGCGCCGCCGCCGCGGTGGTCGTACGGGCCGAGGATGCGCACAGGTACTCGTCTTCCCCGCTCTTCGTCAAAGGACTCTCATTTGTCGTGGGCGATGGCAGTGGCGTGAGCGATCCCGACTACGACTACACGACTTTTCCGGAGGTCGTCGCCTCGGCAACGGAGGCGTACCGTCAAGCGGGCATCACCGATCCCCGCTCTCAGTTCGCCATGGCAGAGGTGCACGATTGCTTCACGCCGACGGAGCTCGTCCTGATGGAAGACCTCGGCTTCTGCGAGCGGGGTAGCGCGTGGAAGGAAGAGCTTTCTGGCGCGTTCGACCTCACCGGTGACCTCCCGGTGAACCCAGACGGCGGCCTGAAGAGCTTCGGGCATCCGGTCGGAGCATCCGGTCTTCGCATGATGTTCGAAGTGTGGCTCCAGTTGCGGGGCGAGGCCCCGGAGGAGCGACGCATCTCGACCTTCGGAACGAGGAACCTGGCGCTCACCCACAACCTCGGTGGCTATCCCGGAGAGATGGTGTCCTTCGTCTCCATCCTCGGTACCGAGGGCCCAGGCTCCTGAATCCAGGAGCACGGATCACACCGCGCCCCGGGACCCGGAATCGAACCGGCCGCCGGGCGACCCACAGCGAGGACCGGACGGTGGGCCGGATTCTCCTACGCAACCCCCGAGCCGCTCCCGGCGTGATCCGAGGTCCCATTGAGGTTTGGTGACCCCGCTGTCCACGACCTGAGTGGATCCAAGGTACGCGGACTGGAGCACTGACTCGACCTCGCTCGCCGCCCCGGTCTGCATGACTCGTCCGTTAGCCATCACGATGGCCGAAGTGGCAACCGAGAGCGCGGTGCGTGCGAATTGCTCCACCACCACGACAGTGATGCCTTCCGCAGCGAGCTGGACGACATGGTTGTAGAGCTCCTCGACAATGATTGGCGCGAGGCCCATGGAGAGCTCGTCGAGCATGAGCAGCCGCGGACTCGTCGCCACAGCGCGGGCCAGAGCCAGCATCTGTTGTTCGCCGCCCGACAGCGTGCCGGCCGGCTGGTCGCGACGGTCGGCCAGGCGCGGGAAGCGCTCGAACGCGCAACGTTCGACGTGTCGTCGGGCCGAGCCGCTGTGAGTCATGACCCAGAGGTTCTCTCGAACGGTCAAATTCGGAAAGACACCGCGCCCTTCGGGAATGAGGCAGAGTCCTCGGCGTGCCAGCGTTGACGTCGATCCCGCTCGAACCTTCTCGCCGGCGAAGTGAACCTCCCCTTCGGTCGGCGCCATGATGCCGGCCGCGAGGGCCAGAAGGGTCGACTTCCCGGCGCCATTTGCGCCCAGGACCGCGGTGACGACGCCCTCGTGGAAGATCGCGTCGATCCCGTGGATCACCTCGACCTCCTCGTAGGCAGCCCGCACCCCTCGGAATTCCAGCAGCGGTTCAGGCATCGGCGGTCGCCCCTGATGCCGTACCCAGGTAGGCGGTCTGCACGCCGGCGTCGGATCGGACGGCCGCGGGCGTACCGGTGCAGATGACCCGGCCGTAGTCGAGGACGACCACCGTGTCGCAGACGTTCATGACCAGTTCCATATCGTGCTCAACCAACAGGATCGCGAGCCCGTCGTTGGCAAGGTGCCGCAGGACCACCGAGAAGCGCTCGGTCTCTTCCATGTTCTGGCCCGCTGCCGGCTCGTCGAGCAGGAGCACCTTGGGCTTGGCCGCCAGGGCACGCGCCAACTCCACCAGGCGACCTGTCCCTGTCGGCAGGGTGTCGGCGCGATCGTTGGCGACGGGGGTCAGGCCCAGCCGTTCGAGCAACTCCTCACGGATCTCATGGATCGTTCTCGACCTGGCTTTCATGAACCCACCATGGGCGATGGAGGCGGCAACCCCGATGTTCTCGGCGACCGTCAGCGTCCCAAACAGTTCGAGGCGTTGGAACGTGCGTCCGAGCCCGCGTCGTGCCCGGCGATACGCCGACAGCCCGCGCAGATCCCGGCTGTCGAGGCGAACGGTGCCGGCATTGGGGCGCTGCATGCCCGTGACCACGTTGAAGAGGGTCGTCTTCCCGGCTCCATTCGGCCCGATCAGGCCGGTGACACGGCCCTCTTCAGCGCGCAGGGACACCTCGGAAAGAGCAGCCAAGCCACCGAAACGCACGGAGACGTCGTCAACCTCAAGCCCCACTGGTACCTCCCGCACCGGAGAGAGCTGCAAGCTGGTCGCCCGGGCTGGCGGAGGCCTCGTCGGCCGCTTCCTCCGAAAACCAGGCGTCCCGCTTCTCCTTCGATCTCCGCTCGGGAAGCCCGAATGCGGGAGGCGCAATCCTGGCCCGGTAATCGACGACGTACGCCGGGACCGGAAGCAGGGCGAGAGCAACCAACAAGATGAACGTCATGGGCCAATTGCCGATTGCCCCAGTCAGCCGGAGCGCCCAGGCCGCTGCGACCACGGCCAGGATGAGGCCGAGCAGCCACCGGCGGCTCGCTACCGATAGCCACACCGGCCGGATGCTGCCGGGAATCGTCCCGTTGGGGGTCGTACCCACTCCGACGCCGCCCAGACCGACGAGGACGAGAGGCAACTGTGTGAGCGAGGGCAACAGATTGGTGAAGAGCGGAGACCCCTGGTACAGGCCCCCGACTCCGGCGGCGCCGAATGACGTGATTCCCATGATGACCATGACCAGAAGAACGGAAAGGCCGCCAAAGAACTGGAAGACGTCGGGTGCGGCACTGCCCAGGGCCATGCCGTAGACGCCACCCCCGACCCCGGCGAGCGCGGCCGAGAAAGCGAAGACCCCGACCATGGAGGCTCGACCGTTCATGCCGAGGGTGGCACACGCAGCCGGGCTGTCCTTCATGGCCAGTAACCGCTGCCCGAATTCCGATCGCCGCAGCGCCACGACGATGATCGTCAGAAGAGCAAAAGCAACGGACCCCGCAATGAACTGCGAGGTCTTCGATGTGAGCGCGAGCGAACCGATGTGAAACGGGGCGAAGACGAGCGATCCCGAGCCGAACGGTGCGTAGGGGTGCCCGAACAGATTGAAGGCGGGGAGCGGGAAGATCCAGTTGTCCATGGTGATCGCGAAGGCGGCGGTGGCCAAGGCGAAATAGATGCCCGACAGCCGCAAGGCGGGAATAGCCACGATCACGCCGATCACTGCGCACACCCCTGCGGCGGCGAACAGCGAGAGGGGGTTGCCTTGAGCACCGACGTGGGCGACCACCGACGCGCCGATACCGGCGAAGGTCATCTGGCACAACGACAGACGCCCGGCGTAGCCGACGATCGGGATGACCGAGAGCCCAACAATGGCGAGCCCCCACATGCGATTGAGGCTGAAGAGGTCGGCCGTCGAGACCGTGGTGGCGAGGAAGATCGCCGTGACGACGGCGCCAACACAGAAGAGTGCGGTGCCGTTCCACGTTGGGCGGAACGCCAGCTCCCTGCTGCGTAGCTGTCGGTGTCCGCGTAGGCGGGACTGCGGCAGCACCAAAAGGGCGACAAAGAGGATGATTGCCGGAACGGCGTTTTCGAAACCTTGGACGTAGGGATTCTGTGGCAAATACGCCACCGAGTAGGCGATGGAGAGGCCGAGGACGATCGCCCCGACGAATGTCATCGGGATGGAGCGCAGTCGCCCGATGACCGACGCAGCGTACGCATTCACGATGAGCAGCGTGAGTGCCGACGCCGAGAGCGTCAGCGTCGGAGCAATGAGGATTCCGGCCAGCGCCGCCAGCATCGATCCGATGATCCAGGCGTTCCTGGCATTGGCGACAGCACTCGATCCGTTGAGCGAGGTGAGGTTCCGATCATCGACGCTGGCCCGCATCGTGACTCCCATCCGGGTGCGGTAGAGAAAAAGCCGCAGTCCGACGGCCACGACCAACGCCAGGATCAAGACGGTCACGTCGTTGTAGGAGATCCGGATCGAGCCCAACACCAGGGTGCTGTTGTTGAAGAGGGGCGGAAGTGCTCGATAGGTCGTGGGATCCCAGATCCATTGGGCAAGGCCCAAGAGCATGAGCGCGATGGCGAGTGTGACGACCAATTTGGATGCCTCCGAGACACCCTCGAGCCGGCGCATCACAGCAGCCTCAATTGCGATACCGATGGCGGGAGCCACGACGAAGAGGCAGAGGAGTATGGAAAGGAGCGTCGGCCAGCCCCAGCCGATGCTCATCTGCCAGTAGGCGAACGCGCAGACCATCCCGATGGCGCCATGCGCCCAGTTGAAGATCCCGGTCGTCGTGTAGGTGAGGGTGAGGCCGCTCGCCGTTATCGCGTAGATGCCCGCTGCCGCCAGGCCGCCGATCGTGAAGATGATGAAGTTATGCACGGCGGACCCCCACCCAGGTGTTCAGTCGCTTAGCGGGGTAAGACTACCCAGCGTCCGCATGTCCCCGCGGGCCGCCGAACCCCCGATCACAGGGACGCCAGCTGTTGCCGCTCTTGCGGGGTCAGCTGGACGATGTTCTTCGGGTTGCAGTTCCAGATGGACTGGGTGGGCCGGGTGAGCGCCTTGTCGTAGACGAACTTGTTGGGCTGGACCCTGAGCAGGGCGAAGCACGGGGAAGGCTGGGGATTCTGGTTGGACATGGTCAGCCGTGCCACGGGTGCCTCGATTCCTCCTGCGCTCCAGTTCTTCTCGGCTGCGGCATGGCTCAGCACGCACGACACCGTCAAGTTGGCGCCGCAGGCCGACGCCGACTTGGCCCACAGGAGCCAGGATTCGGCCCCTTCCTCGTGGTCGAAGTTGATGGCGTCGCCCTTGGCGTAGGTGTGCATGACGTTGACCAGCTGCTGGGTGGAGGGGTTCTGCGCCGCCAGCTCGAGGGGCCACCAGGACGTCTCGACGTAGACGGGCGGCAGCCCGGGGTTGGCGGCGAAGCCTTTGGCGGTCGTGGCGTTGTAGAACTGGACCCCGAGAGCAACGAAGGCTGGCTTGTAGCCTGCGGTGCTCATTGCCTGGAAATAGGGGGTCATGTTGGCGGTGTCGGCGGGCCACAGCGCCTGGACCCCCTTGGTCTGGGCCTCCGAGACGTAGGGCGCCCAGTCGGTCACGATAATCGGCGGTTCTTGGAAGTCGACGACGTGCCAGCCCTGACCTTCGGCACCGAACTCGAACTTCATCTCGGGTTCGAGGATGGAGGGATTGTTTCCACCACCAAAACCGCTCTTCTTGATCGCTTGGGGGTATGCCTTGGCCAGCGCCCCGAACCATCCCGAGGTCACGGTGTTGGTGTTGATCCCGCTGGGGTCCACTTGCAGGGAGGCCAGATCGGAGGCGTCGGACACGACGTACCCGGTGATCTGACCGAGGCCGCACTGCTCGCGAATGGGGACGGCGGGCTTGTCGAGCGCCATGCCGCCGCCGACCGACATGAAGTCGCTCTGGCAGGCGAGCTCGGTCTGTTGCGCGGCGTTGAAGAGTGCCGCGTCGCGGTCGTCGATCACGATGTGACGCCCGTTGATGCCCCCCGAGGCGTTGCACCATGCTGCGAAGGCCTTGGCGAACTGGACGAACTCGACTTCGAGTCCCGGCTGGATCGTGCTGCCAGCGTCATTGAACACGGCGATGTGGATGGTCTGGGGCCCCACCCCGCGCACGGAGGAGGCACCTCCCGGACCCGGTTCGCAGATCTTGCCAACCCCCGGCCAGGTGCCGTTGGTAGGGACGCTCGACGACAATGGCCGACTGGCCGACGTCGCCGCGGTCGCCGCCGTCGACGAGAGAGCAACGGAAGTCCCGGCCAGTATGACCGTCGCCATGGCCAGCGGCAGCATCGTCCCGCGTCGCCGGGTTTGTCCTTTTCGGAACATCCTCATGTCCTCCCCCAGACGGCTTGCGATCGGGACATTGAATCAACACCCCCACTGAAGTGGGGATCGGCCGGAGAGTCCGCACTGCAGAGAGCTGGCCAAAGCCCGACCCTCGGCCGCGGAACCCCCGGAACGAAGCCCCCCGGAACTTGCGATCAAATATGTTATATACAAGATTCTCTTGGGTGCAAGGGCGGCGGATAACATGCTCAAGCGCTGCCGAAGGAGGCCCATGACCGGACGACCCCTATTCCCCTTCCCCGTGCCCTACGGGTGGTTCTCTCTGGGGCGGCTGGACGAGCTTTCCGCCGCGGAGGTCGGCCCCCTGCACGCGTTCGGAGAGGAGCTCGTGCTGTGGCGTGACGGCGACGGGCAACATCACCTGGCCGATGCCTGGTGCCCGCACCTCGGCGCACATCTCGGGCATGGCGGTCGGGTCGAGAAGGATTGCCTGGTCTGCCCGTTCCACGAATGGTCGTACGACGCCGCCGGGCACAACGTTGCCATCCCATATGCCAACCGCCCCAACCGCAAAGCCAGGTTGCGCACCTACCGGACGTCAAAGCGGAACGGGCATCTCCTCGCCTGGTACCACCCCGATCCCGACGTCGCTCCGTTGTGGGAGGTTCCGGACTCGTTGCCGGTGGAAGCCGTCGAATGCCAACGCTTCAATCGCCAAGTGCACACCGGCTGGCAGGAGTTGGCGGAGAATTCCGTCGATATGTCGCACTTCCGGTCGGTGCATGGCCTGAGCCAAGTGGGTGAGGTCGGTGAGTTACACATCGACGGTCCCTACCGCCGAGTGCGAAGCAGCCAGTCCTTTCAGACACCTCGAGGTGAGTTCGAGGGCCAGATCGAGTCGAACAGCTACGGGCCGGGGATGGGCGTAGTCCACTTCACCCTGATGGGAACGGTGACCTTGATATCGGCGACCACACCGATCGAGCGGGACCTCGTTGAGGTGCGCTTCACGATGTACCACAAGGCTGGAGACGAGATGGCCGCCAAAATAGGGATCGCGTTCGGGGCGGAAGTCGAGCGCCAGTTCGACCAGGACATACCGATTTGGGAGCACAAGCGCTATCAGCCGGCGCCGGCGCTCGCGCCGAGCGAGAAGCCCATCACGGAGTTCCGCAAATGGGCGAAGCAGTTCTATGAGGGTGTAGCGGCATAGCCGCAGCGACGCACAGAGCGGCGTCCTTGCCTCCCTTGGAGTCTCGTACCTGACAGCGCAGACCCTCAAATCTGAGGAGGAGGGTCTCTGCGGAATCGGCTGCTCGCCGAGATTCAATATGCTCCCCACATGAGGGTCGGGGGATTGATTGCTTTGCTGTATGGGGGATGTGTGCTCTTGGCCGTGCCGGTCGTGAGTGCCAGTGCCGCCGCTTCGTCCGTAAGCACGCAGACGACACACGCGCACGCGGTTGGTGCCGTCGCCGAAACCTTTGTCGATACCGGCCGTCCCACGGCGGCCAACGGCTCGAGTCCGGCGCGGCCGTCCCGAACGCTGGTGACGACCATCTTGTACCCGGCCACGGGCTCCTCCGGGGCCACCCCCGTGCCCGGAGCCACACCCGACACGTCGGGCGGACCGTATCCATTGATTGCCTTCTCGCATGGGTTGGGGGGTGCTCCGGCTGACTACATGAAGCTGCTGGAGTCGTGGGCCGCGGCCGGATTCGTTGTGGCAGCGCCGCTCTTCCCACTCTCGAGCAGCCAGACTCCTGGTGGCCCCGACGGCGGCGATGTCATCAACCAGCCGGCAGACGTCAGCTTTGTCATCAGCTCAGTTCTCCAGGCATCGGAAGATCGGACGGGAGTGCTCGCTGGACTTGTCGATGGCCACGAAGTCGGATCCGCGGGCCATTCAAACGGTGCCATCACCACGCTCGGACTCGTGGCCAACACCTGTTGCTTCGATCCCAGAGTGAGGGCCGCCGTCGTCATGGCGGGGACCACGGAGGGCTATCCCACGGGTCACTACGACTTTACAAAGGCGCCACCGCTTCTCCTCGTGCACGACACACAGGATGAGCTCATTCCGTACCGGAGCGCGATCACCGTGTTCAACCAGGCTGTCGGGCCCAAGGGTCTCTTGACCGTTGAGGGCTTCCCGGGTGGGGCGTCAGCTGGACTGGGGGCCGCCCACATGGCCTCGAGCGGGGTGGCTGGACCAGCGTCGTCGTCTGTCATCAGGGCGACGACCGACTTCTTCGACGCGTACCTTCGGGGTGATCGGGGTGCGCTGTCGCGAGTCGCCATCGACGGGCGGACCTCCCACACGACGATCCATGTGGACTGGACGACGGGCTCACCCGCGATGCTGCCGCTCCCGGCGGTACCCGTGGTCCATCTGCACGCTGCCGTCGCGCCGAACCGAGGGCTCATGAACGCGGAGACGGTGACGGTCAGATGGAGCGGCTACACCGCAGGAAAGGTCGTGAATATCCTCGAATGTTCCCATGTGAATCTCGCCTCGACCGACTCGAATGGCTGTGACTTCAGCAACGCCGCCATCCTCCATCCCGATCCGACGGGTCACGGTTCGGTCGACATGCGCATCGTCGTCGGGGCCGTCGGAAACGGACGCTGCGACGCGGCGCACAGCTGCTCCATCGTCGTGAACAACGCCAGTTCCACCGATCCCTCGAACTCGCGCGTGCTCCCGATCACATTCGCGCCATAGAGACGCTGGCCGCTCAGGCCGTCGCGCGCTTCTCCAAGACTCCCATCTCAACGCCCTTCCGCGTCCGCTCGAACCGACCGTGTGTCGAACGAGTGGACGGCGACGTCATGGCCCCTGGCCTCAGCCCGGAGCGCCGCCACCGTGCACCGTTCCCGGGCGCGGTGGGCGAACGGATCGAACGAGTACCACCGGCAGGCGTTCTCGTAGGTGATCTTGTTCAGCTCGTCGTCGGGCACGCCGGCCGCGCCACTGACCAGCTCCTCGGGGGCCCGCGGCCACGAGGAGTCCGAGTGCGGGTAGTCGCATTCCCAGGCGATGTTGTCCATGCCGATGCAGGTGGCGCAGCTCGATGCCCGACCGGGTCGGCGATGAAGCACGTCAGGAAGTGCTCCCGGAAGACGTCGCTCGGCAGCCGGTCCGCCGAAGTCCTGACCGGTCCACAGGTGATGCATTTCATAGGTGCGGTCGAGCCGGTCGAGGAAATAGGGGATCCATCCGGTTCCGCCCTCGGAGAGGGCGATCTTGATGGCCGGGAACTCCTTGAGCACCCGAGACCACAACAGGTCGGCCGCCGCCTGGCAGATGTTCATCGGCTGAAGCGTGATCATCACGTCAACCGGGGCATCCGGGCGCCGTGACCGCCAGCTTGCCCGACGAGCCCAGGTGGATGGAGAGGACGACGCCCTCGTCGCAGACGGCCCTCCACAGCGGATCCCAGAGGCGTCGTGGAAGCTCGGGTACCCGAGGGTGGCCGGATTCTCCGTGAAGGTGATGGAGTGGCACGCCCTTGGCGGCCAGTCGCCGGACCTCGGCCGCCGCCAGCTCGGCGATCCCACAGCATCGGAAGCGCCATCGGGATGAACCGTCCGGGATAGGACGCCGCACCATTCGTCGATGTGCCAATCGTTGTAGGCCCGAAGGACGGCCAGGGCCAGCGCCTTGTCCTCGCAGGCGGCGAACAGTCGGCCGCTGAAACCGGGGAACGAGGGGAAGCACATCGAGCCGAGGACCCCTCCGGCGTTCATGTCCTTGATCCGCTCGTGGACGTCGTAGCAGCCCGGCCGCATCTCGTCGAACGCGGTCGGTTCGATGCCGTACTCCTCCTTGGGCCGTCCCGCCACAGCGTTCAGTCCGATATTGGGAATCACTGAGCCGTTGAACACCCACACGTCCGATCCGTCGGCCCTGCGCTCGACCTTCGGGGCGCGCTTCGGCGTAGCGGGCCGGCAGCCGACCGTCGAACATGGTCGGCGGCTCGACGAGGTGGTCATCGACACTGACGAGGATGAGGTCTCGAGCGTCCATCCGGCATCCCTCCTGGTGCGGAGCGGCGGGCTCCCACTTATTGCATAAAGAATACAGTGAGCGTCAGACCAGCGTGAGCGGCGGCTCGACGCGCCGGTCAGCGGCGCTCGTAGGTGATTCCCGCAGCCTCGGCGTCCCAGGTTGACGCGGTGACTCCCTCCGTCCGCAGCTCGCGCTTGAGCACACGGCCGACGGGGCTGCGCGGGCAGCACGGCGCGGAACTCGATGAAGCGGGGCAGTGCGAAGTAGGGCAGGCTGGTCGATGCACCAGCGGAAGAGCTCCTCCTCGGTGAGGGTCGCCCCCTCCTCCACGCGTGGCGGTGATCTTCAAGTCGTCCTCGGTCATCGGGCTCGGGACGGCGTGGACGGCCACGTCCGCCAGCGCGCCGTGGCCCATGAGGATCCGCTCCACCTCGAAGCTGGCGATGTTCTCGCCGCGCCGGCGCAGGTAGTCCGCCTTGCGGTCGACGAAGTAGAGGAAGCGAGTCCTCGTCGACCCGCCCGATGTCGCCGGTGTGGTACCAGAAGTTGCGGCTCGTCGCGACCGTCCGTCCGGCCGGCCCCAGTAGCCCTCGAACATGACGTGGGGTCGCTTGGGCCGGATCACGATCTCACCGTCGATGCCGGCGGGGATCTCGTGGTCGTCGTCGTCGAAGATGCGGACGTCGAAGTACTGGTCGTTGATCACGCCGGCCGCGTTCGGCCGGTTCTCGACGCCGGGCGGCTGCCAGGAGATCAGGCTGGCCTCGGTGACGCCGTACGCCCCGCTGAAGGTCTCGAGGCCGAACCGGTCGCGGATCACCCGGTCGACCTCGACGGGCAGCGGCGCCGCCCCGAGAAGTCGCAGCGTGCTGGTTGGCCTCGGGCCGGCCCGACTTCGGCATTTCGGGCCGGTCGACGTCGTGGGCGAGGAGGTAGGCCATGGTGCCCAGCGTCGAGGTGATGGTGGCGCCGACGCGGTTCATCTCGGGCCAGAACTGCGAGACAGAGAACCGCCGGTAGATCGCACGCGCGTCCCCCGTAGACCAACGCACCGACCACGGCCGTGGCCAGGGCGTTGAAGTGGAACAGGGGCAAGCGGCGTCCAGACCACGTCGTCCGCGGTGCGGCGCCAACAGATCCCGATCTGGCGGGCCAACGCCTCGTGGTAGTTGTGGCTGAGCATGCAGCCCTTGGAGAGGCCGGTGGTGCCGCCGGTGTAGATGAACGTGGCCAGGTCGGCCGGGCGGATGTGGACGCCCGGCAGGTCACCGGACCCGGTCATCAGGTCGTCCCAACGATGGACGGTGGTCCCGCCGAGCCCCGACGGTGCCTCGGCGTCGGGCGTCGGCGCGCGCACCCTCCTCATCGTCAGCATCGTCGACTACCACGATGTGCTCGAGTGCGGCGACCTGGTCCATGATCGCCGCTACTCGGGCGAGCAGGCTGGCCGCGACGACGAGCACGCGGGAGCCGGAGTCCGTCAGCTGGTGGGACAGGTAGTCGCCCTTGTAGGCGGTGTTGATCGGTACGGAGACCCGACCGCTGCAGACGGTGCCCGCCCACGAGAGGAGCGCGGTGGGTGAGTTCTCGATGAGCGTGGCCACCCGGTCGTGCTGCGAGGTACCCAGCTCCTGCAGAGCTCCCCCGAAGCGTTGGGCCGACTCCATCACGCGGGCGGCTGTCAGTTTCACGCCGCCGATGTCGAGGTATTCCCCGTCCGGGTCACCCGCCAAGCGCCGTTCGAACAGCTCGAGAATGGTCGACTGGTCCTCGCTCGTCCAGATGTGATCGGCCACTCCTCGGTCTCTCCGTGGTTCGGAGCCGGATGATAGCGGCCGGATATTATATGTAACTCAATCAGAGGGACGAGCAGCAGCCCATGACGGACAACCTGGCCAACCTGTTGCTGGACCATCCCTTCGGTGACGACCGGGATCTCCTCGTGCACGATCGACGCAACGGTGACGGCGGGGAAGGCCCGGGACATGGCCCGCGGGACGGCCTCCGACTGCTGGCCGCCGGACTCGAACCCGGCCACGGTGTGGCGATCCGCTTGTCGACCGGCCCCGATCTCGTCACCACCATGGTGGGCATCTGGCTCGCCGGAGGCGTGTTCGTCCCGATCAACGACCGCTCCCCAGACGCCGAGGTCCAGCACGTACTCGCGACCGTCCGACCGCTCATGGTCCGGACAGCGACGGCCTGCACACCTTGAGTGATCCGGCGCGCAACGACGAGGGCGTTGCGTTCGTGACGTGGACGTCAGGGACGACGGGCCCTCCCAAGGCCATCCTTCAGTCGCACAGCGGGTACCTCGAGCTCCTCGACCGCGTTCTGGGTCCGCTCCGGGGGAGGGGCACCAAGGAGACGGGGGACCGGGAGCCAACGCCGAACCTCGTCCCCGTGTCCGTGGCGCTGAACGCCGGGATCTACAACGTGTGCTTCGGGCTTCGGGCGGGCGCTGCGGTGGTGTTGATGCCGAGGTTCTCCACGGGGGACTTCTCTGAGCTCGTCCACCGCTACCAAATTCGGTCGACTGTCTTGCCGCCGGCCGCCATGGTCATGCTGACCGACGACCCGGCGGTGACCGACCTCACCCCGCTCCGGTTCGTCCGGAGCATCACAGCACCCCTGTCGCCCCTCTCGGCCCGCCGCTTCATGGACCGGTTCGGCGTCACGGTGCTCAACAGCTACGGCCAAGCCGAGGTGGGCGAGGTGATCGGATGGACGGCGGCGGACGCGCGGGAGCACCCGGAGAAGCTGGGCGCGGCCGGGCGGCCGCATCCCGGAGTGGACATGCAGGTCGTGGACGAGGACGGACGAACCGTCCCCGACGGCACCGTCGGCGAGCTCCTGGTGCGCCCGCCCCGGATGGCGACCGGGTATGCCGGCGGAGCTTCGCTGAGCGATCGGGTTACGACCGAGGGCTTCGTCCGCACCGGCGATCACGCCCGCGTTGATCCAGAGGGATTTGTCTGGATCGAAGGACGGACGTCGGACCTGATCAACCGCGGCGGGAACAAGGTTTTTCCGGAGCAAGTGGAGGAGGTGCTGCGCCTCGATCCGGACGTCACAGAGGCTGCGGTCGTGGCGTGGCCGGACGATCGTTTGGGGGAGGTACCTGTTGCGGTCTTCGTCGGGGACGCCAGCGAGGAGGCTCTCGTTGCCCTGTGTCGCCAGCACCTCGCGCCGTACAAGGTTCCCGTTGCGTTCCACCGTGCTCAGTCGCTGCCCCGCAACGAGGTGGGAAAGCTCCTGCGGCGCCAGGTGATCGAGGATCTGCCCCCGGCCGTCGTCGAACGCCGATTATGCCGACCCTGAGTCGGCGAAGGCCGGAGAATCCCGCTATTCCGACCAGCTGTCGTCACGATCGCCCCGATTCGGCTGTCGTCCCATCCGAAGCGGGCTGAGCGGCGAATCAACCAGGAGGATCCTTTTGAAGTCGGTGACGGCGTCGTGTTGGCGCTGCCGCCAGGAGTCATCACGACGCAGGTGCGCTTCCGCCTCCCCCCACTGCTCCCAGCTGGGGATCGACCAGAGCAAGAAGGCTTCGTCGTCGTGGCGCAGGGCCGTTTCGAAGGCGCCGATGAGGGTCCAACCGAACTTCTCGTAGAAGGTCCCACCCGCTTCCCTGGTCAGCTCCAAGTAGTCCCGCGCTCGGCCGGGCAGCACGGTCACCTGGTCGTGCGCGTAGGCCACGCCACCGGAGCCCTGGGCGCACAGGTCGGCGATCGTCGGTGACCATGGAGCAGGGACCAGAATGCGATCGAATCCGCCCGACCGCATCTCTGCGGCCGTCGCCCACCAGCGCGCCAATTTTGGGTCCTGCAACTCGGCGTGGCTCAGCTCGTGACCGAACGACGCGGCCAGCCCGTCCCATCCGTCCTCTTCCCACATGTTGACAACCGTGGGCCACGGTCCAGTGGAGCCGACCACGCCCCAGACGCCGAAGCAGAGCTGGTTGCGCTCCTCTTGGGCGATGGGGCTCCAGTTCGCCGTCATGTGGTGCATGTAGCGCGACCGGCCGTGGCCGATGATGTCGATGAACTCGTGGATGTAGACCTTCTCGTTGGATGCCGTCTGGTTCATCTGGGTCGCCATTTCGGGAGAGTGCAGCTCAAGTGAGTGCCAGCAGACTTCATATAATATGCGACTCGTGGCCACCGACGGCTCCATCACGGACGAGGGGATCGCCCGGCTCCGGACCCGCATTGGGATCCCCGAGCCGCATCCGGTGCCGCCGCACTACGCAGCGCCCGGGGTCGATGCCTTCCGCCACGTCGCCGAGGCCTACGGTGACGACAACCCGCTCTGGTCGGACGAGAAGTATGCAGCGGGCACGACGTGGGGCGGAGTCGTGGCCCCACCCCCCTTGGTCGGTGGGGACTCCCTGATTGGCTTCGATGAGGTCACCGAGGTGGCGGCGGAGCACCGTGACCTCATGCGGGGTGACCCCCTGCGTGGCGTCCATGCCTTCTACTCGGCCAGCGCACGCGAGTGGTGGGCTCCGCTACGGCCCAATCAGTCGGTCACCCGCCGCAACGCTCTCGTCGGGGTGCTCGACAAGCCGAGCGAGTTCGCCGAGCGGGCGGTGCACGAGTGGACGGCGCAAGTGTTCCGTCAGGCGGACGGCCCGATCCTGTCGGCCCAGTACCGCTTGATGATCCGCACCGAACGGACCAAGGCACGCGAGCGCAAGAAGTACGACGCAACTGAGTTGCGACCGTACGAGGACGAAGAGGTCCTCGCCATCGAGAACCAATACGCCTCCGAGAGACGCCGCGGCGACGAGACGCGCTTTTGGGAGGACGTGAAGGTCGGCGATCCGGTGGGTCCCATGGTGAAGGGGCCACTGACCGTCACGGACATGGTGTGCTGGCACGTCGGCATGGGAATGGGTCTCTACGGCGTGAAGCCGCTGCGACTGGGCTACCAGAATCGAACCAGGATCCCCCGGTTCTTCCATCGTGACGACCTCAACGTGCCCGACGTGATGCAGCGGGTGCACTGGGACCCGGAGTTTGCGCGGCGGAGCGGCAATCCGACCACCTTCGACTACGGTCGCATGCGCGAGACGTGGTTGATCCACCTGTGCACGGACTGGATGGGTGACGAGGCCTGGCTGTGGAAGCTCGACTGCGAGTTTCGCCGCTTCAATTACGTCGGTGACACCCAGTGGCTCTCAGGGTCGGTGACGGACCGGTACCTGGCCGCCGGTGGGCGTCCGGCCATCGACGTCGAACTGACGACGACAAACCAGCGGGGCGAGTTGACGACACCGGGCCACGCCACCATTCTGCTGCCGAGTCGCGAGCACGGGCCGGTGCGATTGCCCGACCCTCCCGGTGGCGCCCAGAATCTGCAGGAGGCACTGCAGGCGATCAGCGACAGATACCTCGGCGGATGAGCGACAGCGAGATCACGAGTCCCTACCGGTCGATCGAGGGGCTGCGAGTCCAACAGGTCGGGCCGGTTCTCGAGCTCGAGATCGATCGACCATCCAAGCGCAACGCGCTTACCGACCCGATCGTCCAGGCGATGCTCTCCGCGTTGTCCGCGGCGGGTCCCGACGAATCGATCCGGGTCGTGCTCCTGCGAGCAGCTGGTGACCACTTCTGTGCCGGCTTCGACATTGTTGGCCGCAATGCAGGGGACGCGCGCCCCGGGTCGGGAGCATCCAGCGGCGGCTGCCCACCGAAGCACACCGGCTGATCGAATTGTTGGTGACGACCCAGACGCCGGTCGTCTGCCAGGTGCGTGGCTGGGCGGCCGGGATCGGTCTGCATCTGGCGCTGGCTTCAGACTTCGCCGTCGTCGACGAGTCAGCCCGCCTTTGGGAGCCCTATTCGGCGCGGGGCTTCACGCCCGACACTGGAGGCACGTGGCTGCTGTCGCGGCGCGGTCGGGGAGGTCCGGGCCAGGGAGATGTTGATGCTTGGCCAGGCCGTGTCGGGCTCAGACGCTGCAGCGTGGGGAATGGTGCATCGAGCGGTACCCGCTGAGGCGCTCGAAGAAGAGGTGCGATCAGTGGTCGACCGCCTGGCCGTCGCGCCGACTGTCACCATCGGGCTGACGAAGTGGCTGTTGCATGCGGGTTCAACGACACCGTTGCCCGAGCAGCTGCAAAACGAGGCACTGGCCATGGAGCTCTCGTCGCGTAGCGAGGACTTCCGGGAAGGCCTGACTGCCTTCATGGAGAAGCGACCGCCGGATTCTGGGGCGATGAGCGCCGGGACGGGGGCCGCTCCGACCGCAGGGCGTCTGCGTGTCGGGCCCGAATTCGGCGGCGGACGACGTCCTCGACGCCGTGCGCAACTGGGTCAGGGACATCGTCCCGCCCGACTGGGTCGAGGCGGGGCGACGTGGCGGCGCTGCCGAGGTCCGCAAAGTGCGCACCCGCGAGGAGTACGAGACGTGGTACCCCGCCTTCGGTGCGTCGGGCCTGGTGGTGCCCACGTGGCCCGTTGCCTACGGTGGGCTCGACCTCCCCGGAGACGTGGCCCGTCGGGTGGACGAGGAGTTGCGTCCCTACAACCTGGGCCGCCTGAACCCCCTGGGATTGAACCTGGCTGCTCCGGCGCTTTTCGCCCACGGCAACGAGGAGCAGCGGCTGCGCTATCTGCCTCCCATCGTGCGCAACGAGGAGACGTGGTGTCAGCTCTTCAGCGAGCCGGGCTCGGGATCCGACTTGGCGTCGCTCGCCACGCGGCGCCGAGCGCGACGGCGAAGAGTGGGTGATCACCGGACAGAAGGTGTGGACGACCTGGGCCCATCGGTCCAGTTTCGCCGTCCTGCTGGCCCGCACGGATCCCGCCGTGCCGAAGCGCGACGGTATCACCTACTTTCTCATCGACCTCCGGCAACCTGGTGTCGACATCAGGCCGCTGCGCCACATGGGCGGAGAGGTGGACTTCAACGAGGTCTTCCTCGACGGTGCGCGGGTGACGGATTCCCAGCGCGTCGGCGCAGTCGGAGCCGGTTGGAAGGTCGCCAATGCCACATTGTCCGGTGAGCGACAGATGGTGTCGGGGTCCGGCTCTGGGGGGGTGGACCGTATCGGGGGATCGGGGGCGGACACGCTCCTCCGGCTCGCCAAGCGGTTGAGCGAAGAGGGCAAGCCGGGTGGGTGGGACAATCCCGTGCACCGCGACGAGGTCGTCCGTCTCTGGTGCGAGGAGCGGGTACGCGAGTGGACGAACCTGCGCGTCCGGGCGCAGGCCGCGTGCGGGCCGCCCGCCCGGGCCCGAGAGCTCGATCGGCAAGGTGCACCAGGGCGGGTTGAACCAGCGCATTCAGGCCATGGCGGTCAACATGCTGGGTGCTGGTGCCACCGCTTGGGCGGGCGCTGGCGGTTCGTGGGCCGAATCGCTGCCCTACGAGGTGCGGGGCATGTTGCGGAGCCGCGCCAACACCATTGAGGGCGGCACTACGGAGGTCAACAAGAACATCCTGGGCGAGCGGGTGCTCGGTCTCCCCCGGGACCCGGATCCCTGGCAGGGCCGGCCCTGGCGCGACGTGCCACGCAGCTGATGTCCTACACCACATTGTTGGTCGAGCGGGACGGTCCCGTGGGTTGGCTGGTGTTCAACCGGCCTGATGCGGGTAACTCCATGGACGCCCAGATGCTCGACGAGCTCGAGGCAGCCTGGAGCGAGCTCGACCGTGACCCTGGCGTGCGCGTCATTGTGAACACCGGCGCTGGGCGCGCCTTCCAGACCGGTCTCGACGTCGTCCAGTTGGCCCGCGAGCCGGAGGCGCTGCGCAAGCAGTCTGGACGCACGCGGCGCGCCGAGCTGCGTATGACCGCTTGGCACAACAGAGTCTGGAAGCCCGTCATCGCCGCGGTGAACGGGGTGTGCGCGGGGGGTGGCCTCCATTTTGTGGCTGACGCCGACATCGTGATCGCATCGACGGAGGCCCAGTTCCTCGATCCCCATGTGTCGGTGGGCCAGGTCACCGCGTTCGAGGCGATCGCATTGGCGCGCAAGATCCCCTTTGAGGCGGTCATGCGCATGGCGCTGGTCGGCCGCCACGAACGGCTCTCCGCCGAGCGGGCTCTCGCCCTCGGCATGGTGAGCCAAGTGGTCGACCCGCCCGAGCGTCTCCGCGAGGAGGCCCAGGTCCTCGCCGAGAAGATCGCTCGCAGAACTCGCCGGCCGCCATGGCGGCGACCAAGCGTGCCCTCTGGGGCGCGCTCGAGGCGGGGCTGACCGATGCGTGCAAGGCCGGTGCACAGGAGCTGGTCTCCATGTGGGGCCATCCCGACCAGGAGGAGGGCCCGCGGGCCTTCGCCGAAAAGCGTGAGCCGCAGTGGCAAGCGATGAGATCGATCGCTGCGGCCGGCGTGGCTGCGGAGACGGCACGACCCACGGAGGTGGAGTGAGCTACCCGACACTTGACACGCTGATCCTCGAGCGGCGCGGGCCCGTCGGATGGCTGATCAACAACCGGCCGGAGCGCCTCAACGCCATGAATTCCCATATGCGTGACGAGTTCGAAACGGCGTGGAAAGCGCTCGATGCGGACCCCGAAGTGCGTGTCATCGTCCACACGGGCGAAGGGCGGGCCTTCCAGACCGGCGTCGATGTCATGGAGATCGCGGAGGACGGTATCGGGTTCGAGCGCTATCGCAAGTCGACCGAGGAGTTCGACCTCCGCTTCACCGCCTGGCACAACCACGTGTGGAAGCCGGTCATCACCGCGGTGAACGGCATCTGCGCCGGCGGCGGCTTCCACTGGGTGGCCGATGCCGATATCGTCATCGCTGCCTCCGACGCGCAGTTCTTCGACCCCCACGTCTCGGTCGGCCAGGTCGTGGCGATGGAGGCGATCGGCATCGCCCGCAAGATCCCCTTTGAGGCGGTCATGCGCATGGCGCTGGTCGGCCGCCACGAACGGCTCTCCGCCGAGCGGGCTCTCGCCCTCGGCATGGTGAGCCAAGTGGTCGACCCGCCCGAGCGTCTCCGCGAGGAGGCTCAGGTCCTCGCCGAGAAGATCGCTCGCAACTCGCCGGCCGCCATGGCGGCGACCAAGCGTGCCCTCTGGGGCGCGCTCGAGGCGGGGCTGACCGATGCGTGCAAGGCCGGTGCACAGGAGCTGGTCTCCATGTGGGGCCATCCCGACCAGGAGGAGGGCCCGCGGGCCTTCGCCGAGAAGCGCGAGCCGCAGTGGGCACCGCCCTCGCACCCGGCGTGACGGGCTGGAGGCGTTGGCTGCCATGACCGGCCGCCCGGCCTCCGAGATTCTGCAGCGGGCCCTTTCGGCAGGGGGAGTGTCGGCAGCCTACGGTCTGCCGTTCCCGGGATTTCCCGTCGCGGAGGTGACCGACCCACAGGTCGCCCTCTTGCTTTGCTTCGCCCATCGCGCCGTGCACGGCGCTCCGGCGATCGCACACATGGGCGACGGGAGGATCGTGCTCGTGGGGCCGCGGCCGGTGTTGGCGGCCGACAACGGGGAGGGTGACCGAACCCCGCAGCTGTCGCTTCCCCGACGGCGACGGGTGATTCGCGAAGCCGACGAGCTGCGCGCCCTCGCTCCGTTTGTCGCCGAGGCACTGGAGGGCGACGGAATGTGCGTCGACCTCGACTTCGACCCCGGCATGCTGCTCGCGGAGGGCGCCATCGCCTTCCCGCCCGCGTCCGACGGGTGGCCGGAGCCCGAACCGTCCCTGCTGTCGGCGCTCTCCTCGGCGAGGCATGTCGTCGTGCTGGCCGGACCCGACGTCGTCCGGCGTCGGACGGTCGGAGGTCTGCGCGCGCTCGCGGCGGCGGGAAGACTCGGGGTGCTCAACACGTGGGGCGCCAAGGGAGTCTTCCCGTGGCGGAGCCGTCACCACTGGGCGACCGTGGGCCTTCAAGAGCTGGACTTCGACCTGGCCGGCCTTCAGGGCGCCGACCTCGTCTTGGCCGTGGGGCTGGACGAGTCAGAGTCCCCACGGCGCTTGTGGGCGCTGTCCCCGCATCGCACCGTCGCCCCGGAGCTCCTCGGGCCGTTGGCGGAGCGGTGGGGAGAGCCGCGGCCCTTTCCGGAGATGCCTCCGTTGCGCGACCGATTAGCCGCTGTCACCCAGGCCGGCTGGACCAGCACCGGGTCGCCCCTCATGCCGTCGCTCGTCACCCGCAACTACGCCGACGTCTTCGGGAACGGCGGGCTGGTCGCAGCGGACCCCGGAACGGCGGGTTTCTGGGTGGCCCGTACGTTCGCGACAACGCGGCTCGGCACCGCTCTGGTGCCGGGTGCGCGGGTGTACGGCTGGGCCGCCGCATGCCTGCTCGTCGCCCGCCTGGCGGCACCTTGGCGCCCCGGCCTCGCCGTCGTGGATGGCCCCGTTGACGCCCCTACCCTCGCTGTCGTCGAGCAAGCGGCGCGCATGGGGGTCACGATTGCCGTTGAAGCATGGCAGGAGGACGGTGAAGCGCTCGACCCGGACGCACACCGCGCGCGACTATCGGCGCCGGGGGGAGGCGAGGGCGCCGTCTCCACATGTGGCGACCGACCAACGCCAGCTCGAGGACATGATCGCGGTGGCCGGGCCCGTCCGGGCATGGACGTCTGACCGGTGATCGCGTTGCCGACCGGTGTGGGGTCGCCTCGTGATCGCCCGGACCACAACGCCGTACCGGACGGTGGGCCTGGCGCGCAGAGCGCTGCCTCGAATGATCTCAGCGGGTAGAAGGCGGTTTGGGCGCTCCGCTCAGGCTCTTGAAGTAGTCACGATCGCTCTCGTCGGGGGCTCGACCGACGTGGGTGACCGTGTCGACGTCCTCCGCCTCGCTGCGGAGCGCTTTGACCGTGCAGCGTTCCCGGGGTCGGATGCTGAAGGGGTCGAATGAGAAGTGCCGCATGGCGTTGAGGTGCGTGATCTTGTCGATCTGCTCGTTCGTGAGCGAAGCGAATTGCGCCTCGTTCACCTCCGGCGCATTGGGCCACGAGCTGTCGGAATGGGGATAGTCCGATTCCCAACAGACATTGTCGATGTTGAAATGGTCGATCAGGCTGATCCCGACGGGATCGTTGATGAAGCAGCAGAGCACGCGCTCACGAAAGACGTCGGACGGTCCGTAGCCATCGGGAAACGTATGCGCGGTCCAGCCTGAGTGACGCGCCTGGATGTGCTCGGCGCGCTGGAGGAAATAGGGGATCCAACCGATGTCCCCCTCGGTGAGCGAGAAGCGGAGCTCTGGGAAGCGCCACCAGAAGTCGGCCCACATGAGGTCGCCGAGGGAGTAAACCGAGGCCGTCGAAGACAGACTCATGGGGACCGACGGCGGGGCATCAGGAGTCGTCGAGGCAGCCTTGGACGACGATCCGACGTGCAAGCACAGCACTGTCCCCACGTCCGAGCATGCTGCGAAGAGCGGATCCCAGTGCCCCGAGTGGATCGACGGCATACGCAGAGCGGCCGGGTTTTCGGAAAAGGTGACAGCGTGACAGCCCTTGTCGGACAGGCGCCGGACCTCCTGCGCTGCTTTTTCGACGTCGAACAGCGGCAGGATCCCGCACGGGATGAACCGCTCGGGGTACGCGGCACTCCATTCGTCGATGTGCCAGTCGTTGTAGGCCTTGATCATGACCTCGTTGAGCGCCAGATCCGGGCCCTCGTTCAGGACCTGCCCGGAGAACCCTGTCCAATTCGGAAAGTTCAACCCGGCCAGCTGGCCTCCTGCGGACATGTCGCGGACGCGCTCGTTGACCTCGTAGCAGCCGGGGCGCATGTCCCGATAGTTCGCTGGGTTGACGTTGTACATCTCACGGGGCTTACCCGCCACCGCATTCAGGCCAAGGTTCCTGCCTTTCTTCTCCCCGTACCACCACTGCTGGAAGCCGTGTTCGTCGGTGACGACGTGCGGAGTCCTGTCCTTGAACCGGTCCGGGACGTGGTTCTCGAACATGTCCGCAGGTTCGGCGATGTGGTCGTCCACGCTGATCAGGATCATGTCGTCAGCCTGTCGCATTGCCCGCTCCCTTCACCGCTACAGCGCCATTACGTGTGTCGTCGAGTCCCGATCATGCGCCCGCTATTCGGTCGCCGATCACCTGATTCTCCCAAAGGAGCTTCCTCAGGTCTGCGCGAACACCCAGTTCTTCGAGTATCTCGTTGTTGTGCTGCCCCAGGGTTGGCGACGGGCGCCGGAGCCATTGTTCGACGTGCCGGAGCCGGAACGGAAGCATCGGAATCGGATGTGCTCCCGTCACCGCATGGACTTCCGATTCGAAGAGCGCGCGAAAGCGAAGTTGGGGGTTGCAGACGACGTCGCGCGCGGCAATGACAACCTCGGCAGGCACCCCCGAAGTTGAGAGAAGATCGGCGACGTCTTCGGCGGTCCTTGCCGCAGTCCAGGCCGCCAATCGTTCGTCGATCAGATCGTGGTGGATCCGGCGTCCTGAGTCCGACGCCAGATCGTCGGCGGTCGCCCAGTGGGGCTCGCCGATGGCACGCACGAGAGCAGCCCATTGGCCGTCGCTCTCGACGGCGATGGCCACCCAACTGTCGTCTCCATCGCACGGAAAGACACCTTGAGGCGCGGCAACGGGCCCACGGTTCTCTTCGCGACCCATCACCGTGCCGGCGGCGGAATACTCAATGACCTGTTCCGCGGCCACATTAAGTGCGGCTTCGACCATGACTGACTCCACGAGGGTTCCTTGGCCTGAGCGATCGCGCTCCATCAGGGCCAAGAGCGTCGCCACCACGGTGTGCATTCCCGCGATGGGGTCGCATGCGCCCCGAACCAGCGTCGGCGGTCCATCGGCGGTCCCGGTCCGCCAGGCCATGCCGCTCACTGCTTCCATGGTCTGGGCAAATCCCGTGCGATCCCGCCACGGGCCGTCGAGCCCGAAAGCCGGCATGCGGACCATGACCAACCGAGGATTGAGATCGTGGAGGGAGTCCCACGTGAGCCCGAACTGCTCCATCACCCGCGGGGTGTAGTTCTCCACCAATACATCAGCGGTCTCGAGCAGGAGGCGGAACAGTTCGATGCCATCCGCGCAGCCCAGGTCGATGGTGACACCGCGCTTCCCGGTGTTCGCGGCGTGGAAGATCGGGCCCCATTCCCACCAGCGGTCGTGGGGCGGTCGACGGACGCTGGTGAGGCGCATCTGGTCTGGCCGTCCGACCGACTCGACCTTGATGACGTCCGCCCCGAGGGCCGCGAGGGCACTCGTTGCTGACGGGCCGGCCCACCACGCGGTGCAGTCGACGATTCGAGTCCCCGTGAGCGGGAGCTGCCGGTCTCCAGCCGATGGCGGAGTCGAATCCGGATGTGCGGGCCAGGTGACGGCACCGTCGTGTTCGCCGAGCTCCGGGGCCGACGAGAAGGGCCGAGCAGAGCAGCCGGCGACGCGGTACGGGACGCGCGGCTGGACGAACCGCCCCGAAGGTGAGGGGGCGAAGACCCGGCGATCTCGGAAATGCTCGAAGTCGAGCACGCCCGCGGCGTCGAGTACGGGAGCTGCAGGAATGCGGAGCAAGGCCGCCTCTTCGAGGATCTCTGCGGTCGAGCGTCTCTCTGTGTGGTCGTGAACGGCCGCGAGGAAGTCGCGACGGCGTGTGAACCGCTTGGCCACCTGTGACAACTGCGTGTCCTCCAGGAGGTCCGGGCGCTCGATCATCACGAGGAAATCCTGGAACTGCTGGGCGCTGTTGGTCGTCACAACGACGTACCCGTCACTCGTCGGCTCAATCGACGGCACCTCCACGGTGCGTCCGGTCCCCGTCAACGGCGGCCACGCCAAGAACGAGGCGAAGACGGACGGGTACGTGACCATGGAGACCGCCATGCAGTCGAGTATCGCGACATCAACGTCTTCGCCCAGTCCGCACCGGCGTGCTTCCCAGAGCGCGGCCAAGGAGGCCAGGCCGGCATAAGTTCCCGCCACCCATTCCCCGATGCGGCCTCCTGCCGCAAGGGGCGGACCCTCGGGCACCCCGCGCTGACCGATCGAACCGCACGCCGCCTGGAGTGTGAACTCGGTCCACGGCCGTTCCACCCAGGGGCCCTCGCGACCAAACGGCGTGATAGTCACGACGACGCCGGTGTCGTTCTCCTGACGCAGTCGATCCGCATCACGAGGCGAATTGCTCAAGATAATGTGCGCTCCCTCGACGAGTCCGTCATGAGCTCTGACCGACCTCTTGGATGCGTTGAGGAACTCAAAGAGCGCTCCGGACCCCCAGGCTCGGAGCGGATCACCGTCTCCCGTTTCGACCTTCACGACATCGGCACCGGCGTCGGCCATGAGCTTGGAGCAGTACGGCCCCGCTATTCCAGAGGTGAAGTCGAGGACGCGCACTCCACTGAGGATGTGTGGTGCGGCGCTTCCCGTGTCGCTGCTCGCGGTATCGCTGCCCCCTGTGTTGGCGCTCATCGCGGGAGCGCCTGTATCCGGTTCTGTTCGCGAAGGTCCTCGATATCCGTGTCCGGCAACAGGAGCGTGACGGCATCGCTTAACGCTCTTCGGACGTCGCGGATGGTGGAGCGCCCAGACGACCACGCGCGCAGCGAGCTGTCGAGTACCGAATCGAGGACGCGGACGATGCGCACGGCGTCGTTCGTCGGGAGATCTGCGAGCAGGTCGAGGTACACGTCCGTCGTCACCACATCAAGTCTTGCCAAGACGTCGCGCGCGAACGGTTCCTCCGACATCTCCAGCCGCCCGATCAGGCGCGCCAATTGTGGCCGACGTTCGAACGCGCGGACCGAGCGGAGGAGGGCCTCCTCGACCCGCCTGGCGGAGGTGCTGCCCGAGAGGGGACGGGTGGTGACGCTGGCCTTGAGTGACGAGGCCCACTGGACCAGCGCCTCGGCGAACAGGTGCTCTTTGGAGGGGAAATAGTGGTAGAGGGTTGCCAGTGCCACCTCGGCGTGCTCGGCCACCTCCCGGACGGAGATCCGCTCGTAGTCGCGTGTCTCGAGCAGGCTGAGCGCTGCGTCCAGGACGCGTTGCCGGCGAGCAGCCTGCCGCGTGCTCAATCCATCCGGCAGTGCGGCGCCGGTGGCCGTGCCGTCTTCCAAACTCCGTGTCCACCTTCCTGCGCCGGAGTCCTCCGCCGGCAGCCTCGACCGCTGTTGCTAGAACCAGAATCTAGTTCTAGTATGCACGACGCGGGTGCCAGCCGCGCCGAGAGCCTAAGTCGCTGTTCGAGCTGCGGAGCACCCCTGCGAGGGAGGAGACGAAATTGGGAATGCCAGGGAATGTGGGGATCGTGGACACCATGATCGGCTTTCCCAGCCGTGACATGAAGGAGGTCTACCGGTTCATCACCCAGCAGACCAAGGACGTGCAGTCCAAGGAGGAATTCGCCTTTCCGGCCGAGTACATGTTCAAGGACGTTCCCGAGCGACAGCTGGAAGGTGCCGAAGACCCGATCGGTGTCACGCTGCGAGAGATGGATCTGTGGGGGATCGAGCGGGGCATGATCGGCGTGGGTGACCCGGAGGGCATCGGCGCGGATGCGCTCAAGAGGTACCCGGACCGCTTCATTCCGTCGGCGTCGATCGATCCCAACGACGGCATGAAGGGCATCAACCGCCTCGTGGCCCAGTACGAGACGTTCGGGGTCAAGGCAGTCGGCGTCTTCCCTGCCGGAACCTTTCCCCAGGTGCCGATCAACGACAAGAAGATGTACCCGGTGTATGCCAAGTGTGTGGAGTTGGGTATGCCGCTCTTCTGTTGCGCCGGTGTCCCCGGACCACGGCTGAAGGCCGCCTGCCAGCACGTCGAACTCATCGATGAGGTGATGTTCGACTTTCCTGATCTCGTGTTCGTGACCCGCCACGGCTGCGAGCCCTGGACCGAGCTGGCGGTCAAGCTGATGTTGAAATGGCCGGGACTGCACTACTCGACCAGCGCGTTCGCACCGAAGTACTACCCACAGAACATCATCAACTTCGCCAACTCACGCGGTGCCGACAAGATCATGTATGCGGGGTACTTCCCGATGGGGCTGTCCCTGGAGCGCATCATGACCGAGATGCCGAGCGTGGGCTTCAAGGATGAGGTCTGGCCGAAGTTCCTGCGCACCAACGTGTTGCGTGTTCTGGGGTTGTCATGACCTCGACCCTCGACTTCGGTGTGTTCGACGCCGACAACCACTATTACGAAGCGACCGACGCCTACACCCGCCATATCGACCCCAAGATGGCAAAGCGGGCCATGCAGTGGGCAGAGATCAACGGTCGGACGCGCCTTCTGGTGGGCGGAAAGGTGAACCGCTTCATCCCCAACCCGCTCTTCGACCCGGTCGCCAAGCCCGGCAGCCTCGACGAGTACTTCCGGGGCCGTAACCCGAGCGCGAAGGACATGCGGGCCCTTTTCGGGGACCTCGAGCCCATCCACCCCGCGTACCGCGACCGCGACGCCCGTTTGCGGGTCATGGACGCCCAAGGCCTCGATGGCTGCCTCTTGTTCCCGACCCTTGGCGTCGGCATGGAGGAGTCTCTCGCTAGTGACCCTCCCGCTCTTGTTGCGGCCTTCGGGGCGTTCAATCGCTGGCTCGAAGATGACTGGGGCTATGCCTATGAGGAGCGCATTTTCGCCGCTCCCATGCTGAGCCTCGTTGACGTCGAAGCCGCAGTGGCCGAGCTCGAGCGAGTACTGGACGCTGACGCACGCATCGTCTGCGTGAAAGGTGGTCCGGCCCACACGCCCACCGGACTCACTTCGCCCGCCGACCCGCGTTTCGACCCGTTCTGGGGGCTCGTGAACGAGTCGGGGGTCACTGTTGGCATCCACTCCGGCGACGCCGGCTACGGGCGCTATCTGGCGGACTGGGAACCCCAGGGAGAGTTTGAGGCCTTCCGGCATTCGCCGTTGCGCATGGTGCTGAGCGCCGACCGGCCGCCCTACGAGACCATGGCCGCGCTGGTGTGCCAGGGCCTGTTCGACCGGTTCCCCCGCATCAGGGTGGCCAGCATCGAGGCGGGTGCTTCATGGGTTCCCATCCTGCTCAAGAAACTGGCGAAGGCCTATGGACAGATGCCGGGCGCCTTCGCCGCCGACCCGGTGGAGACCTTTCGGGAGCACGTGTGGGTCGCTCCGTTCTACGAGGACGATCTGGGCGCCCTGAAGGGTCAGCTCGGACTCGACCACCTCCTATTCGGGTCGGACTGGCCGCACGCGGAAGGGCTGGCCGAGCCGACGTTGTTCGCCGAGGACCTCCGCCGCCACGGCTTCACCGATTCGGAGATCCATACGGTGATGGCCAAGAACGGGTGGATCCTCACCCGCCGGCTCTGACGCGATCGTGGACTTTGACGACTCTCCGGAGGAGGCCGCTTTCCGTGCCGAGGTGAGGTCGTGGCTCGAGCGACATGCACCGCGTCGGGCGTTTTCCGGGGAACCCCGAGTCCCTGTCGCAGACGACGACGCGCAGGCGGTCCATGTGCAGACCTGTCGGCGCTGGCAGCGCCTCCTCTATGACGCCCGTTGGGCCGGGATCACGTGGCCGGAGCAATTCGGTGGGAGGGGGGGCACCGCCATACAGCAGGTGATCTTTTCGCAGGAGCAGGCTCAATTCGACGTCACGACCGGTGCACTGACCGTCGGCCTCGCAATGGTGGGTCCCACCCTGATGAGCTGGGGCCGGCCAGATCAGCAAGACCGCCACCTGGAGCCCATGCTGCGCGGCGAGGAGCTGTGGTGCCAGCTCTTCAGCGAGCCGGCCGCCGGGTCGGACCTGCCCTCGCTCATCACGCGGGCCGAGCGGGATGGCGATCACTTCGTGGTGAACGGTCAGAAGGTCTGGACAACGCTCGCGCAGTTCAGCGACTGGGCGATATTGCTGGCTCGCACCGATCGCACGGTGCCCGGACGAGCAGGGTTGTCCTATCTCCTCGTCGACATGACGACACCCGGCATCGAAGTTCGACCTCTGCGTCAGATCACCGGCGTCGCCCACTTCAATGAAGTCTTCTTGACGGACGTCCGGGTGCCCGTGGCGAATCTGGTCGGAGCGGAGGGCGAAGGATGGAACGTGGCGCGGACCACGCTCGCTTCCGAACGAATGGCGATCGGGGCCGGAGGGGGCACGTCGTTCGCCGACGTTGCTGCCCTCTGCCGCGAGGTCGGGGGTGTCGAGGACCCGGTTCTGCGGCAAGCAGTGGCAGAGGCGTACATCGGTTTCGAGCTGATGCGTTTCCTAGGGCTTCGTGTTCAGACGGCGCTCTCCCAGGGGCGCGCCCCTGGCGCCGAGGCCTCGCTGCTCAAACTGGCCTTCTCGCGCCACAGTGCCCGCTTGGGCGATCTCGGGATTGCCATACTCGGCCCATCGGGCATCGCGTCCGACGGAAAGACCTCGGTGGCCGACTTTTGGCGCGACAGGTTCTTGGGCCAGTGGGCGATGCGCATCGGAGGCGGTACCGACGAGATCCAGCGCAACCAGATCGGTGAGCGCGTCCTCGGCCTGTCCCGCGAGCCTGCAGTTCAAATATAATATCCATCATGACCTCGACAGCAGCTCCTGGGGCAGAACTGACCTGGGATCCCCTGGACCCGTCCTTCAAGACCGATCCTCACCACATCTGGCGGCGGCTGCGCGACGAGGCTCCCCTCTACCGGAACGATCGGTACGACTTCTGGGCGCTCAGCCGCTTCCAGGACGTCATGACCGCGCACATGGACCCGCGCACGTTCAGTTCCGCGCACGGGACCGTGCTCGAGCAGATGAGCGAGCAACCCACGGGCGGCGGCATGATGATCTTTTTGGACCAGCCAGAGCACACCGCACTCCGTCGGCTGGTCTCCCGGGCCTTCACCCCCCGCCGGGTGGCCGCACTCGAGGACTCCGTCCGGCGACTGTGTGGCGACCTGCTCGACGCGCAGCGCGGTCGAGAGGGCTTCGACTATGTGGCGGACTTCGGGGCGATCGTGCCCGCCAACGTCATCGCCATGCTGCTCGGCGTGCCAGAAGCCGACCGCCCGCGGGTGCGGGAGCTGATCGATACGGTCTTCCATCTGGAGCCGGGCGTTGGCATGGTCAACGACATCTCGGTCGGCGCCATGATCTCACTGCACTCCTACATCACCGAACAGGTCGCCGAGCGCCAGCGCCATCCCCGGGACGACATGTTCACCGACCTGGTGACGGCGGAGGTGGCGGAACCCGATGGAACGCAGCGGAGGCTGACACTCGAGGAGAGCGCGACCTTCGGCGTGCTCCTCGTCGCCGCGGGCACCGAGACCGTCGCACGTCTGCTGGGATGGGCGGGTTCGGTCCTGGCCGACAATCCCGATCAACGGGCTGAACTGGCCGCCGACCGATCACTGATCCCAAACGCGGTCGAGGAGTTGCTCCGCTACGAGGCACCGTCGCCCGTCCAGGGGAGATGGACCACGGCGCCGACCGAATTCCATGGGACCGTGATACCGGCCGACTCGAAGGTCCTGTTGCTGACCGGGTCAGCCGGCCGGGACGAGCGGGCGTTCGCCGGGGCGGACCGTTTCGACGTTCACCGGCACTTCGATCAGCACCTTTCCTTCGGTTACGGCATCCACTTCTGCATCGGGGCCGCATTGGCCCGTCTCGAAGGCAGGATCGCCCTCGAGGAGACGCTGGCCCGGTTCCCAGAATGGGAGGTCGAGCGCGACAAGAGCGCCTTTCTCTTCACGAGCACGGTCCGTGGCTACAGCCAGTTGCCGATCTCTGTCGATTCCGGCGCCTGAGACCCATCCCGCGCTGCTCTGGGGACCTGTGGTCTCGCTCACGCCGTCAGCGTGCCCGCCTGGCGTGTGGTGGATGTCCCCGGCTCCTGCGGCTGTGTTCCGGAGGCGGCCCGCTCTTCGATCGCCCTCCAATCCTCGTCCCGCCGTGCTGCGATCCCGACGAGGACGGTGGTGAGCTCGTCTTCGAAGTTCGTCCCCCCACGGATCGGGGGGACCGCCAGGAGCGCACGGACGCCGGCCAGTTCGTCTGCTGATCGGGTGGCGACCACCCGGTGCAATTCCACGGTCGTCGAGCGTCCTTCGGCTGCCGCGCCGCGGTCTCGCAGCTGATGGGCTGCCGCTCCGGTCGCGTACCGCGCCACCGTGTCAAAGGCTGCCATCGCCGCAATCGGGTCGAACCCTGCCCTCCCGAGTATCTGGATCACCGAGTCGATCACGCTCACCATGGACTCCCACCGGAGTGCCCCGCTGAGGTACTGGGCGAGGACCTCGGGCTCCTCGACGAATGACGAGTACACATGCCGCGCCCACTCCCGCAGCCACTCATCCCAGTGCTGGCCGCGGTCCTGGGGTGCCGGCATCCGTGAAATCGAACGCTCGGCCGCCAGCACGAGCAGCTCGCGACGATTTCGGACGTGGTGGTACAGGCCGGCCACGCTGACGCCGAGGTGGTCGGCCACGGACTTCATGTTGATGCCGTCGAGCCCGAGCTCGAGGACGGCATCAGCAATGTCGGCACGGTCGATGCGGGGTGGGCGTCCGACCCGTCTCGCCGCGCGACCGGACGGCATCAGGAGGTCGTGACGAGGGCCGAGCCGTGCACCTCGTCGGCGGACGGGCCGATCCTCGCCGCGAGTTCGTTGAGCCGGTTCACATCGAAGTTGTACACCGCGGCAGCAGTGAGGCCGAGCATGCGCTCCGTCTCATCGGCCGGAACGTTGCGGAACGACTCTGTGATCGACCTGCGAGTGTGGGGCCAGGTCCCCTCTGGGTGCGGGAAGTCATTGCCCCACATGAATGCGTCGACCCCGATCTGGTGCCGCTGATCGACCTCCTCGCGGCTCGGAGTCGAGGCGCCGACAAAGATGTTCGTGCCGAAAAATTCGCTGGGCTTCCGCGAGATGGTCTGCCGGAAGGCATTGCCCAGCTTCTCCGTGTTGTGAGCCCCGACGAACTTCTCGTCCATGCGCTTGACGATGCCTGGAATCCACCAGGCGCCGTCTTCAGTGATGGCGAAGCGCAGCTCGGGATGTCGCTCGAAGACGCCACCCCACAGCATCACCCACAAAGGTCGAGCCGCCCACCACCAGGCCTCGGTCGCATAGATGGCGATAAGGCCCGGGGCCTCCACCGCGATGTCGCGTGACGCACCCCCGGAGTGAACATGCACCACAATTCCGTGGCTCTCGCAGGCAGACCACACCGCCTCGTAACACAGGTGATTGTACGAAGGCTTGTCGACCCACACGGTCGGGATCATGATGGCGCGGAACCCCGCTGCTGCAAGCCGCTCGATCTCGGCCACCGCCGCATCGATGTCGTGCAGGATCGGTACCGTCGCAACGCCGCAACGACGTTCGGGGCTGGACGAGCAGAGCTCTTCGAGCCAGCGGTTGTGCGCCACGGCTCCGGCCATCACGAGCTCGCCGTCGAGGTCACCCGCCGAGCCGAGGCCGGCCTGAAAAGGGGCAGAGGCCGCACCGGCGAGAACGTCGGCGTCGGGGAAGATGACTTCTGCGGACACGCCCTCCTTGTCGAGTTCGGCGTCTCTCGCCACCGGGTCCCAGGAGGCTCGGCGTCCGCCGTCACCCGTCTCGGCCTCCCATTTGGCCTCGAAAACGCCTGCTTCGGTGAACGCCGACCGGGCGCGATTCATCTCCTTCACCATCTTCAAGTCCTTGTCGAACGCCTCTCGGTACTTCGGGTCGAGGTAGTCGCGGTACCGTTCCGCCGGCGGCCCGGCGTGGGTGTCCGACGAGATGACGAGGTAGCGCTTGGTGGTTGTCTGGTCGCTCAATGCTGATCTCCTTGGTGAACCGAGGGCCCGAACGACTGGCGCCAGACCCTCGTCGTGACCTAATCGATGGCCTTTGCGGGGTCCGAGTAGAACTGCTGGCACCACTCGCGATGGTCCAGGATGCTCCGGTCGTCCTTGATGATCACGGGCCGCTCGACGTACCGCTTGTTCTCCCAGATCGGGATGTCCTGGCTCACACCGCCGAGGAACGACTCGGCGATCTGCTGGGCCGCTTCCGGCCCGTTCTTCATCGGGGCGATGAACGTCCAGCGGACGTGGACGCTCTCCTCGTCGATGGGAGTCGTCGAGGTGAAGAAGATCATCACATCGGTCATGCGAAGGACGCCCAGGCCCAGGCCGAATGTCTCACGGATGAATTGGCCGTCCATGCCCACGACCCGCTTGTACCCTCCGTCAATGAAAACATCTTGTTGGGGGATGTCGTCCGTCCCGTGGACGAAGCGGAAGTGTGTCGGATCGTGGTTGTTCTCAGCCATCTCTTGGCACACCGTGCGAATCACATAGTCCACCGTGTACGGCTGGCTCCAGTCGGGATCGGAGAGCTCGGGTACCTCGGGGACGTCGTAGAACGGTGCGGCCCCTTCGAGGTGGTGCCACGCCCACACCATGCCGTTGCGCTCGATGGTGGGGTAGGCGCGCACCGCGGCCTTGCTCGGGATGCGGCCAGCGCCCGAGCCATAGGGAATGTCAGTACAGCGACCGCTCTCCCCGTCGTAGCACCACCCGTGAAAGGGGCATTCGATCGTCTCGCCCCTCACCTTGCCGCCCACACCGAGGTGCGCGCCGAGGTGCCCGCAGTACGCACCTGTCACCCGCGGGGCTCCTGTGGCTGTTCGGAAGACGATGAGATCCCGTCCGAAGTAGTACACCGGAAGGACGTCTCCGACGGCAACGGCCTCCGAGGACGCGACAATGAACCAACCATTGGGGATCGGGAACGGGAAGCGTGGTCCGCGCTCACGCCGCACGTCAGGTCGCGCGTCGGGATGCAAGACCAGCTCCACGCTGCGGGGCATCCCCGCGGCAGGATCTCCACCGACGGGCCCGCGGGCAGCCGGATCACTGGTGCGCACATCGGTCATCGCGGACCCCCTTGGATCGTGGCCCCGGCGTTGCCCTACCGGATTTCCGTATCTATTATCAAAACTACTACGGGAGCGGATGTCAAGCGCAGCGATGCTCGTCCAGGAAGGGGAGGACCGATCCATGAATGACCTTCGTGACAAGGTGGCGGTGGTGACCGGCGGAGCCAGCGGGATCGGTCTCGCATTGGTGCAGGCCTTCCATGACGAAGCGATGCGAGTGGTCATCGCCGACGTCGACCCGGCGGCCCTCGCGGCCGCCGAGGCGCAGTTCGCGGGCTCCGACAGGATCGTGGTTCACCCCACCGACGTCACCGACGCCACGTCGGTCGCGGCGCTGGCGGACATGGTCTACGAGCGCTTCGGTGCTTGCCACGTCCTGTGCAACAACGCCGGAGTTGGTGCGCCGAGCGCGAAGATTTGGCAGACGACACCGAATGACTGGACCTGGGTGTTCAGCGTGAATGTCACCGGCGTCGTGAACGGCATCCATGCCTTCGTCCCTCGCATGCTTGCTTCGGGTGAAGACGGCCACGTGATCAACACCTCCTCTTCCGACGGTCCTATCTCACCGCTCCCCGCGGCGTCGGTGTATGCGGCCAGCAAGGCCGCGGTCTCTGTGCTCACAGAGTGCCTCGCCGCCCAGCTCGTCGAAGAGGGGGCCTCCGTGCGCGCGTCGGTCTTCTACCCTTCTGGCGGCCTGTTGCGCACTGGGCTGTGGACATCCGAGAGGACGCGGCCCGCTGAGCTCGCCCGCGAGCGCCCCCGTGAGACCGCGGCCATGACTCCGGAGCGACTGGAGGAAATGGCGCAGAAGGCGGGCCGCGAGCTGCACTGGCAGCCCCTCGACGAGTTGGCCGCCCTGGTAGTCGACGGGATCAAGGAGAGGCGGTTCGTGATGATGAAGGACGCCACCAACGCGGCGGACACCCTGCGAGCTCGGTCCGAAGCCTTTGCCGCATGTCAGCTACCGACGCCGATGGCCCACCTGGGGTGACGGCAGAGCGGCCAGATGAGATGCCGATCGATCGGATCTATGGTCCAAACGTGTTCTTGACCGTTCGTCCTAACGCCGTGGCTTCACCCACCTAAACCTGAAAGGACCGAGTATGTCGGACAAGCACGAATACGCCGAGCGACTCTTCCCCGAGCCGGTCGATCTCGGCATCGCTCAACCGGATCGGGCGGTGTCTTCGGTGGCTCACGGCACCCGCTCCCACCTCGAAGGTGAAGGTGGTGAGGGCACCATCTGGTACGAAGGGACCGGCGCGGCCAGCGACCAGGCTGTCCAGAACATCACTATCTATCCGCCCACTCGTGGCGTGAACACTCAGGGTGACGCCTTCGAACCGGTGAAGATCGGCGTCCTGATTGACATGGATATCAATCAGCTCTTGGCGGACTGGATTGATCCGACCATCCTTGCTCTCGAGGATGCGCTCAACGAGGGCGTCTGGGGTCGATCCCCGGTCCAGTTGGTGATCGCCGACGCCCGTGGGCTACCCCGCGAAATTACAAGAAGGTCATTGACGGCTACCGGTGGCTCGTGGACCAGGGCTGTGTCGTCGTGCTCGGACCCATGATCTCGGACAATTCGCTCGTCCTGCAGGACACGGCGAACGAACTCGGCGTCTCCTGCCTGGGCTGGACCGGGGCCCGGCGATTTGCCTCCGACTATTGCTTCACCGTCGCCAACGGCGACATTCCGACCGAAGGGGTGATTTGCGCCAATTGGCTCTACCAGCAAGGAATCAAAAAGGTCGGTCTCTTCTGGGAGGCTGGTTCCTCGGGGCGCGACTACGCCGACTTCTTTCGTGACGAAGCGATCAGGTTGGGCATGACGGTGACCCGCGAGGTGAAGCTCGAGCCAAACCCGCGTGATCTCCAGAGCCACTTGGCAGCCATGCGCGAGGCAGGAACAGAGGGCCTCTACTACGGCGGCTACGGCTATGCCTGCTTCCACTTCGGTGCGGCGCTCGAGGCACTCGCATGGGACCCGCCCCGCATCATGGGAACGGCCTTCATGTTCTACTCGAACAAGAACGAGTGGGCGTCGGGGATCGAGGGCTGGCACGGCATCGATCAGCTCGGGGAAGACGGGGCCAATCCCAATTACAACGCGATGGTGGAACGCTTCACCAAGCGGTTCGGGCGTGAGGCGCGCAACGTCGTCGTCGCCCTGGCGTACGACACGGCCCGGGTGGCCATTCACGGCATCGCCAACGCCGACATTCCCGAACCGCGCTGGGTCCGGGACGGCATCGAGCGGATTCGCTGGATGCCGGCCACCAACGGCGGCCCGTCGACCTACATTCAGTTCGGGCCCGGCGATCACAAGGGCTACAAGGGCGACTTTCTCACGATCCGGGAGCTGCGCGGCGGAGATCTGCGCTTCGGCGGCTACTTCCGGCCGGAGTGGCCGTCGAATGCCACGCTCTGACGCTCTCAGCCGGCGAGCGGGTGGAAGTAGGGGAGGACCAGGCCCGACTCCGATGCGGGGTGAAGCCCGACCTCGAGAGCCATTCCTTCGCGGAGATCCGTCGGGGCGCAACCGACGACGGCGCTGAGGAACCACCAGCCTTCGTCGAGCGCGATCACGGCCGGCGCGTAGGGCACGACCAGGGACGGGTGCGGCGGCCGCCACACAACGGTCCAGCTGTACAGCGACCCGCGTCCGCCGCTCGACTCCCACCCGAGCGCGGCTTTGTGGCAGCTCGCGCAAACGGCGAACGCCCTCAAGGCGCGCGCTCCGCAGCTGGTGCATCTCGGCAGCACCAGGTGGCCTTCTCGGCACCCATCCCAGAAGGGTTGTGAGCGGGCGGACGGTCGGGGAAGCGGGATGCCGATTGGTTGGGGGGCCAGCATCGGCGTCGCTGTCGCGGTCACGGGCGGGTGCCACCCAGGAGCATGACATCGGTGAACAGCGCGCCGGAGCCACCATTGGAGCACAGCACCACTTCCGCACCCGGCACCTGCGCTGTCGCGCAGTCACCACGGAGCTGGCGAACGCCCCGGACCACCCGCTGGAGCTGCTGGGCGGCGACCCCGGGGTGGCTGAAGGACATGGTGCCACCGTCGGTGGTGACGGGAATGCTCCCCGTCGGGGCGATTGCGCCCGACTCCACCATCGGTCCTCCTTCGCCGGGGCCACAGAACCCATAGGCCTCGAGTTGCCTGATGATCTCGAAGGAGAAGGGGTCGTAGAGTTCGGCGACGTCTACGTCCGCAGGTCCGAGCCCAGCCATGGCAAAGGAGGCGGCGGCGGCATGGGCTCCCACCATTCCGGCCGGCTCGCCCCCCGGACGCGGCCTGTAGTCCCACACCGGCGCGACCGTGTACGCAGGTCCGTAACTGTCGCTGCCACAGCCGAGGATCCAGACCGCTTCGTCGTGGTCCACCGCCCGATCCGCGCCCACGAGGACCAGGGCGCAGCCGCCCTCAGAGGTGGTGGCGCAATCGAGGAGGTGAAAGGGCTCGGCGATCAGGGGCGACGCCAACACATCCTCGGCGATGAACGGTCCCCGTCCGTAGTACACGGCCTCGGGATTGTGATGGCCGTTCGTCCGGATCACCGCAGCAGCCGTGGCGAGCTGATGTTCCGTCGTGCCGTACGTCAGCATGTGCCGCCGAGCCATGAGGGCGAACTCCGCCGCGGTGAAGAGGCCGAACCCCGCCACCAGTTCGTTGGGTGGGGTCGTCCAGGGTGCCGCTACCGCGTCGGTCAGAAGCCCGGCGCCGCCGGCCAGAACAACGACAACCCGGCACTGCCCTGTGGTAATCAGCGTGGCGGCATCGGCAATCGTTGGTATCCCGAGGCCGCTGGGACGGCGCGTGCAGGGCCCAAGGCCCAGCTCGAGGACGGCGTCGGCGGCAGGACCTCCGACGACTCCGTCCACGTCGTCCACGGAGATGCCGGCATCGTCGAGGGCGCCCAGCGCCGCCTGCAGTGCGATCGACGAAGAGTCGTGGCCGGGCAACCGGCGCGCTTGAGGGGTGTTGTGGACGCCGACGATGGCGACGTCACGGAACGGATGGCTCACCGCAGCCAGGATGTCACGGCGAGGCGTCAGACCGCAGCGCAAAGCGCTGTACCTTCCCGCTGGCCGTCAGCGGGAGCTGGTCGACCAGGACGACCGCGCGCGGCACCTTGTAGTTGGCCATGTGGTCCCGGCACCACGCGATGAGGGACGCCTCGTCCACCTCTCCACCGGCACGGGGGATGACATACGCCCTTCCGACCTCCCCCAAGCGCTCGTCGGGGACTCCGACGACGGCCACCTGGCTGACACCCGGATGGGTGAGGAGGATGCCCTCGATCTCGGCGGGGAAGGCATTGAAGCCGCCGACGATGAACATGTCCTTCTTGCGATCTGTAATGCGGAGATTCCCGTCGATTCCAACGACGCCGATGTCACCCGTGCGCAGCCAGCCCTCTTGGTCGATCGCGGCGGCCGTCGCTTCGTCGTCGTCGAAGTAACCGAGCATCACGTTGAATCCGCGCACGAGGATCTCCCCCGCCTCACCGCTGCCGACGACCTGGCCGGCATCGTCCACGACCTTGACCGAGATGCCCTCGAGCGGCTTGCCCACGGTGGTGGCGATGACCTCGGGCGGATCGTCGTGGCGGCACATACTCACCGTGCCGGTGGTCTCCGTGAGCCCATAACCCGTGACGACCGTGGCGATGCGCAGGTCGTCTCGCATGCGCCGGACCACCTCCACCGGCACGTTCGCGGCGCCCGTCACGGACAGCCGCAATGTCGAGAGGTCGAACGCGTCGCGGTCGGGATGCTCGAGGATGGACTGGAACACCGTGGGTGGGCCAGGGAGCACAGTCACCTCCTCCTCGGCGACCCGCCGCATCACGGCTCCGGCCTCGAAGACGGCCTCTGGGAGCATGGTCGCTCCGCGCAGGACGCAGGCCAGCACCGCGGACTTCAAACCAGCGGTGTGGGAGAACGGGTAGACGCACAGGTAGCGGTCGCCGCGGCGGAGCCCGACAGCGTCGGACCACGACATGTAGGTGCGCACGCTCGGGCCGTGGGCCAGCATGGCGCCCTTCGGAGCCCCTGTCGTCCCCGACGTGAAGATGATGTCGGCGAGATCCTCGGGGCGCACAGTCGGCCAGGGCCCAGGACTCTCCCCCGGTGCGTCGCCGCGGCCGACGAATTCAGCCCACGACATGGCACCGGGTCGGTTCGGACCGTCGGTGACGACCCTCTCCTTCAGTGCGGGGAGGTCCTCAACGTCGTCGACAAGGTCGAGGAGATCGGTCCCGAGCATGTCGGTGCTGCCAAGGAGGATGCGCGCGGCCGAGCGGCGCAGGACGTGGGCTGCTTCGGTCCCCTTGAACCGGGTGTTTATTGGTACGAGGACGGCGCCGGCCAGATACACGCCGAAGCTCGTCGCAATCCATCGCGCGCTGTTCGGAGCCCAAAGTGCCACCCGGTCACCGGGCTCCACGCCCGTTGCCATGAGCGCCCGCCCCACGGTGCGCGCCTCGTCTCGGAGCTGGGCAAAGTTCCACCGCGTTCCTTCCTCCACGACTGCGAGGACCTCACCGAAGGCTTCCGCTGCCTGATCGAGGGCCTCGGTGATGGTCGACGGAGCGGCTGACTCGGTGGCCGGAAGGCTCATGACACGACGCCGGCCTCTCGCAAAGCGGCGACCTCGTCGGGGGGCAAACCCAGCTCGTCATGGAGGATCTCGTCCGTCTGCTCGCCGACCCAGGGCACGCGGGTGTCCTCCGTCCCGGGAGCAGTGTGGATACGGATCGGGTTGCCCGGGAGCAGCACCGGTGGCTCCGAGCCATCCGGCCGTCTGATGCCCACCAGCATGTGGTGTGCGACGACATGGGGGTCCGTCACCAGCTCTTCATCGAGAAGGCACGGACCTGCAGCGATGCCAGCCGCCCCCAGGGCCCGGCAGGCCTCGTCGTGGGTCTTGTCGGTCGCCCATTGCTCGATCGCCGGTCGCAACACCGTGTCGAGATGGTCCATCCAGCCTTGTCGGTCGGCTAGGCGTGGGTCGGATGCCCACTCGGTCCGCCCGACGAGCTCGGCCAGGCGTTCGAAGTGGTGCTCGCGACCCACCTGGATGACGAACCAGCCATCGCCGGCGCGGAACCCGTGATTGATGACGGGGCCAGTGTCACCGTTCTTGAGACCCATCGACCAAAAGTTGGCGACGATGTCAGTCATTGCGATCACGGAATCGAACATGGCGACGTCGACGTGCTGCGCATGGTCCGTTCGGTCGCGCTCCCGCAGCGCGGCAAGGATGCCCACGACCGCGAAGAGGGAAGCACTGATGTCACCAAGCGCGCCGACCGGCGAGGCGAGGGGCGGCTCGTCACCTATCCGTTTCATCTCGTAGATACCCGACATCGCCTCGACGATGGCGGCGAACGCCGGACGGTCCCGGTAGGGGGACGGAGTGACACTGCCGAACCCGGAGACGGACGCGTACACACAGGTGGGATGCACGGCCACGACATCATCGAAGGAGAGCCCGAGCCGGGCCATCGTGCCAGCGCGGAAATTCTCGGCCACCACATCAAAACGCGGTGCCAGGTCGAGAACGAGCTGCCGCCCTCGATCAGTCTTGAGGTCGATGCAAATGCTCCGTTTTCCGAGGTTGTTGCGGAGAAAGGTGGCGCCGAGGCCGCGACCCTCCGGGTCAGGGATCGACGGCTGCGAAGCACGGCCGAGTTCTCCGCCCGGCGACTCGACCTTGACGATATCGGCACCGAGGCGGCCCAGGAGCTGCGTCGCGAAGGGGAGCGCCTGCATCTGCTCGAGCGCCAACACACGGATGCCAAGAAGGGGCCCGGCCAGACGCCGGTCCGAGGGCTCAGCGGCCAGCTGGATCACGATTGGATATCATATCTGTTCTGGGGCAGGGTTCTTCTGGCGACGCAGCCTCTGCGAGGCTCGCTTCGCCGCTCGTCGGGGGAATTTCTGGATCACCCGGCGTGCAGGCTGCGGGGGTCAACAGGAAGCGAGGCAGGCCAGAGTGGCAGGTTCGGTGCAACTCGAAGTCGATGGAGCCGTGGCAACCATCACCAATGACAACGCGGAGAAGCACAATGCTTTCGACGACGCCATGGACGCGCAGTTGTTTGATGTGCTCGCCTCGCTCCGTGGACGACCAGATGTTCGCGCGATCATTTGGCGGGGCGAGGGGAAGTCGTTCTCGTCCGGGCGGGACGTCGGTGCGCTGGGCGGCGCCGACAGTGGCCTCACGCACCACGATCTCATGCGTCGGGGTCACCGCGGCATCCGTACCATCTTCGAGCTCGATGCCCCGATCATCGTCGCCCTCCAAGGCTGGGCAATCGGCGCGTCCTTCCAGCGGGCCCTCTTGTGCGATATCCGAGTGGCCGCCGAAGGAGCACGATTCATGCTGCCGGAAGTCGGGCACGGCGTCATTCCCGACACGGGAGGTGTCGGGCGCATCTTCCAGATGTGCGGCCATGGAGTCGCTGCGGATCTGGTATTGACGGGCAGGGTGATGGCTGTCGACGAGGCGCTCACCCATGGCATCGTCTCCAGGGTGGTGCCTCTCGAAAAGCTCGATCAGGAGGTGCGCGCCATTGCCGACAAGATCGCCGAGGCCCCGGCAGTGACGGTTCGCGCGGCGCGGCGCATCCTGGGACATCTCGCCGTTCCCGAGGTTGTTCAGTCGATGGACGAGGAGATGATCGCCCAGACCTTTATCGCTGGTTCCGCAGACATGGCCGAGATGCGAACCGCCCGCGCCGAGGGTCGAACCCCGGTTTACCGAGGGAGCTGATATGCCTGGACTTCCTGAACCTCCACCGGCGGGAGCGAGCGCTCTGCCACCCGGGACCTTCGATGCGGTGCCGGTGCTCATCACCGGCGCAGGAACGGGGCTCGGGAAAGCC
Source organism: uncultured Acidimicrobiaceae bacterium (assembly GCA_963744225.1). Classification (GTDB taxonomy): domain Bacteria; phylum Actinomycetota; class Acidimicrobiia; order Acidimicrobiales; family RAAP-2; genus Bog-473. The sequence continues at coordinate 494,670 of CAVUSV010000004.1, read as the reverse complement.
ATCGCCCTCGAATTCGCCCGACTGGGCGCCTACGTCGTCATTGCGAGCCGCAAGCAGGAACACCTCGACGCAGGCATACAGGCGGTGGGTGAGGTTGGCGGACGGGTCGCAGCGGTGGTCTGCGACATTCGCGACCCTGATCAGGTCGCCTCAGCCTTCGACGTGGCCGAAGAGACTTTCGGTTTGCCGGCCGTGCTGGTGAACAATGCGGCCGCCAACTTTCCCGTTCCCGCAGAGGACATGTCCCCCAACGCGTGGCGCACCGTGGTCGACATCACGCTCAACGGGACCTTCTTCTGCTCCCGGGAGTTCGCCCGGCGTCACATCGCCGCCGGCACCCCGGGATCGATCGTCGACATCGGGGCGTCTTATGCCTGGACCGGAGGCCCGGGGTTCGCCCATTCTGCGGCCGCCAAGGCTGGAGTCAAGTCCATGGTGGAGACGTTGGCCGTGGAGTGGGGTCCCTATGGCATCGCGGTCAATGGGCTCGTGCCCGGGCTCTTCCCTCATGAGGACATGACGGCGGACATCAAGGGAAACTTGGACCGGACATCGGACAAAGACCTCTGCCAGCCCGCACTGCGGGTCGGTCGCCTGCGCGAGTTGGGATGGGCCGCGACCTTCCTCGCTTCACCTTACGCACGCTTCATCTCGGGCCATGTGCTGGTCGTCGATGGCGCGAACTGGCAACGCCGGACCCTGACCAACCCACCGGTGGTCACGGTGCGTGAGCAAATGGGGCGCGCACCGTTTGACCTCGGCTCCCGCTGAGCGAGCCTTCCCGCAGACCATGGGCGGTCGGGAGTCTCTGGTGCAGGTAGAGGCGATGGATGGCGTTGCCACGATCCTGTTGAACGATCCCGACCACCGGAACGCGTTGTCGTGGGAAATGGTGTGCGCCCTCACTCAGGCGATCGAAGGTGTCATCCAAACGGGATGCCGCGCTCTTGTCCTGACCAACGCGCCTCCGGTCTTCTGCGCGGGCGGGTCCGTTGATGATTTGCTGACTCCGAAGGTACCGCTGGAGGACATGTACGAAGCGTTTACTGCACTGGCAGCGCTCCCGATACCGACGGTGGCAGCGGTCGACGGCGCGGCAATCGGTGCCGGGATCAACCTGGTGCTCGCTTGCGACGTCGCCATCTGCACGCCTGGTTCGAAGTTCGACGTGCGCTTCCTCGATGTGGGGATCCACCCGGGTGGAGGACAACTCTGGCGCCTGCGCCAGGTGCTGGGGCGCCAGGGCGCTGCTGCCCTCACCCTCTTTGGCGAGGTGCTCAATGGCGAAGACGCCGCTCGACGCGGCTTGGTCTGGCGCTGTCTCGAGAGTGGCGAGCTTCGTGCGGAGGCCGAACGCCTCGCCCGGCGCGCCGGTCAGCACGACACCCAGCTCACGGCGAAGGTCAAGCGCACGCTTGACGCCGCCGCTGCCATCCACGACTTTGACATCGCTGTCGCCGAGGAGACGGAGCCACAACGCTGGTCCATGGATCGCCCCGCGTTTCAACAGTCCCTGGCCAAACTGCGAGAACGCCTGGGGAGACCGTCGTCGTAACATGCCCCTCGCAAGGGTGTACGTGACGGTGGCCGTCGCCGGGCTCTGGAGGGCACGGACCTGGATCCCTGGGAGCAGGGAGATTGGAGGTGAGATGAGATCGATTGCGGAGGCTTGGTTGGCACGCGCGAAAGATACGAATCCGGGTCTTCGGTTCGAAGACCTCGAGTGGTCCTGGAGCGAGGTCGTTGACGAGTCGCTGCGCCGCGCTGAGCTCTGGACCCAGTTGCGCCAGGCCGGCCCTCCGCATGTTGCCGTGCTCCTCGACAACGTGCCCGAGCACGTCTGGTGGTTGGGCGCGTGCGCGCTCTCCGGCTCGGTCGTCGTCGGCGGGAACACGACGCATCGTGGTCCAGCGTTGGCCGCGGAGCTGGCCCACACCCAGTGCCAACTCCTGGTCACAGACCAGCGCCACCTGGGCCTGGTGGAGGGGTTGGACCTCGGCCCGGGCATCGGGATCGCCGCAGTGAAAAATCCGCGTGTTGTGGTCGTGGACGCGGAGCCGCTCCGTGCATTGCCCGCACCGGTCATTCCGGACTTGACGGACATCGGCGCAGACACGCTCGGGTACCTCATCTTCACGTCCGGGACGACGGGGAAGCCGAAAGCGTGTCGGTGCACCCAGGGTCGGATGGTCTTCGTCGGCGCGGTGCTTGCGGAGCGCTACGCGCTGGGCCCGGACAGCTGCTGTTACCTGTCCATGCCGCTGTTCCACTCGAACGCCCTGATGGCAGGCTGGGCACCCGCCCTCGTCGGAGGCTCGACGATGGCGTTGCCGACCGGCGGACGCTTCTCGGCCTCTGGGTTCCTCCCTGATGTGCGTCGGCACGGCGTGACCTATTTCAACTATGTCGGCCGTCCATTGTCGTACGTGCTCGCGACGCCCGAGCAACCTAACGACGCGGAAAATCCGCTGGCCTTTGTCTTCGGCAACGAGGCGGCACCAGGTGATGTCGAGCGGTTCGCCCGGCGATTCGGATGCGACGTCTCCGAGAATTATGGATCGACTGAAGGAGGTGTGGCGATCACGAGGACGCCTCGACACTCCGGAGGGGGCGCTGGGTCCCGCTCCCGCGGGAATCAGCGTGGTCAGCGACGAGGGCCTGGAGTGCGACGTCGCTGAATTCGACGAGACGGGTCGGCTGAGCAATGCCGATGCAGCCATCGGCGAACTGGTGTCAACGACTGGTTCACCCTCCTTCGAAGGGTATTGGGACAATGATGACGCGAATCACGCCAAGGTGCGCAATGGTTGGTATTGGACGGGTGACCTCGCGTACAAGGATGTCGACGGCTATCTCTGGTTCGCCGGCCGAGCCGACGACTGGTTGCGGGTCGACGGTGAGAACTTCGCGGCTGCTCCCGTGGCCAGGATTCTGGAACGCCATGTCGACGTCGTCATGGCTGCCGTCTACGCGATCCCCGATCCGGTCATCGGCGACCAAGTGATGGCGGCGCTCCAGCTCTCGCCTGGTGTCGCTTTCGATGGAGAGGGCTTCGGGAGGTTCCTTGGCGACCAACCGGACCTTGGGCCGAAGTCGGTACCCCGCTACATACGCGTCAGCGAGTCTCTCCCGACGACGGCGACCGCGAAGATCCTGGTTCGCCAACTTCGGGCCGAGGGCCTCGACTGTGCAGATCCGATGTGGGTGTCTTCAACTCCGGATCCTCTTCTCTACGTCAGTCTGGACAGCATCCCGAGCGGGCGATGACCCACAACCCGTCGGTGGCGGTGCTGGTGCACGGTGGCACGTTCACGTCCACCATGTGGGATGCCGTTCGCTGCCACCTGACGGTGCCCTCACTTGCTGTGGACCTTCCGGGTCGGCGCTACAAGCCGGCAGACCTGGCAGAGGTCACCCTCGGGCAGTGGGTCCGTTCTGTTTGCGACGACATCGTCGAGGCGAACCTGACCGATGTCGCGTTGGTCGGCCATTCTTCGGGCGGTTATGTCATTCCAGGGGTGGCGGCGAGCCTTGACGAGATTCAGAGCGTCACGCTGCACTCCCTGATCTTCGTCGCCGCGACGGTGCCGGCGCAGGGCATGCGTCCGGTCGACTACCTCCGGGACGATTTACGCCATCTTGCTATCGACCACCATGAGGCGGTGCTCGATGGCGCACGCGGGCACACGCTCGGGGGGCTGCGAGACGGTGAGGCACCCATCGAGACGGCTCTGGAGATCGTTGAGAACGGACCTCGCATGGGCTTGGAGGCACCGGGTCCCTTGTTGGCCGAGTTCAGCTGGGCCGGGGTTCCGTTTGACGTGCCCCGCTATTTCGTTCGTTGTCTGAGTGACAAGGTGATCCCTCCCGAGCTCGCCAACACGATGATCGCCAACATGGGGGGAGCCACCGTGGTGGATCTCCAGGCGGGTCATCGTGCCTTCGACTCGCATCCTGAAGAACTGGCGTCGATCATCGATCGCTTCGTATGAGCGATCGTGTCCCACTCTCTCGTGTTGTGACCCCAGGGAGTTGCGCGGTGCTGGTTCAGGAGCTTCAGAACGGTGTCGTGGGTACGGAGGCAGGGTTGCCGGCCCTGGCCGAGGCCGTCCGGACAACCGGCGTGGTCGAGCGAGCGGCTTCCGTGCTCGAAGCGGCCCGTGAACGGGGCGTACCAGTGATCCATTGCACGGCCGAGAATCCGCTCCATGGCTTCGGTATGAACCGCAACGCGCGCCTGTTCGAGAGCGCACGCCGACTCGGGCTTGAGAACCGCCCGGGGACGTCGTCGGTTTCCCCGGTTCCTCCTCTCGGTCCGGCCGACTCTGACCTCGTCCTTCCCAGGCTCCACGGACTGAGTCCCCTGACCGGCTCTCCGCTCGACGCGCTTCTGAGAAATCAAGGTGTCGAGAGCCTGGTCGTCATGGGTGTCTCCCTCAATCTCGCGATACCCAATCTCGTGTTCGACGCGGTGAACCGCTCTTATGTGGTCGTGTTGGTGGAAGATGCCGTCGTGGGAGTTCCCGTTGATTACGGTCGCCAGGTCATTGCGAACAGTCTGTCCCTCGTGTCGACGATCGTGACGGCCGACCAGCTCATTGCTGCGTGGTCCAATCGAAGCGGGAACGATGAGATCCACGAAGGCGGGCGATGAACCAATCGGAGAGCTACGTAAGCGATCGCATCGAGATCGACGACCTTCTGACCCGGTATGCGTCGGCCCTCGACATGCGGGAATGGGACACACTGGACACTGTCTTTACGGCCGATGCCGAGCTGGACTATCGGTCCGCGGGCGGCCTCTGCGGTACCTATCCCGAGATCAAGGCGTGGCTCTCGGAAGTGCTGCCGATGTTCACCTGGACCCAGCACCTGGTCCTCAATCGAGCCGTCGAACTCGAACCAACCGGCGAATCGGGGCGATCTCGCTCAAGCTTTCTCAACCCCAATCGGCTCGTGATCCGCGACAAGCCGTGGCTGTTCACCGTGGGCGGCAAGTACCACGATCACCTGGTCCGCACCGCCGACGGGTGGCGAATCTCGTCGAGGTTGGAGGAGACACTGTGGTGGACGAACCCGATGCCGGGGTTGCCCGACGAGCCTTATCGAGTTACCGACGCGTGAGCGGGAGCCAGCTATCAATCTGAGTTGATCACGACGATTCCGACCTCGACTCGCCCGTCACGAACTCCTAAACCCCGGCCACCTTCGCCTGCTGCTGCGTCGTCAGGTGGACGACGTTCTTCGGGTTGCAGTTCCAAATGGATTGGGTCGGCTGGGTCGCCGACTTGGAGTAGACGAACTTGTTGGGCTCGGCCTGCAGCATGGCGAAGCACGGCGAGGGCTGGGGGTTCTGGTTGGAAAGGGACAACTGCGCCACGGGCGCCTGGATGCCCCCGGCGCTGTAGTTCTTCTCGGTCGCCGCGTGGTTCAGGACACACGACACCGTCAGGTTGGCACCGCAGGCCGAGGCGGACTTGGCCCACAAGAGCCACGACTCGGCCCCCTCTTCGTCGAAGAAGTCGACAGGGCTGCCCTTGGCGTAGGTGTGCATCACGTTGACGAGCTGCTGCGTTGAGGGGTTCTGCGAAGCCATCTCCAGCGGCCACCACTGTGTCTCGACGTAGACGGGCGGGAGGCTGGGGTTCGCGGCGACGGCTTTGGTGGTCGTCGAGTTGTAGAACTGAACCCCGAGTGCGACGAAGGCGGGCTTAAAACCGGCGGTGTTCATCGCCTGGAAGTATGGGGTCATGTCGGCGTCGGAAGCGGGCCACAAGGCCTGGACCCCCTTCGACTGGGCTTCCTCGATATAGGGCGCCCAGTTCACCACCGATTGCGGCGGCTCTTGGAAGTCGAGAACGTTCCAGCCTGCTGCCTGGGCGCCGAACTCGTACTTGAGCTCGGGCTGGAGGGTCGAGGGCGTGTTGGTACCCCCCATGCCGGCCTTCTTGACGGCCTGCGGGTACTTCTTGGCCAGCGCCGCGAACCATCCCGAACTCACGGTGGAGACGCTGAGTCCGGTCGGGTCCACCTGCAGGGACGCACCATACGAGGCGTTCGAGACGAGGTAGCCGCTGATCTGGCCCAGGCCGCACTGCTCACGAATGGGAACCGCCGGCTGATCGAGCGCCATGCCACCGCCCACCGCCATGAAGTCGCTCTGGCAGGAGGCCTCGGTCTGTTGCGCCGCGTTGAACAGCGCGGCGTCGCGGTTGTCGATGACGATGTGGCGTCCGTTGATGCCACCCGATGCGTTACACCACGCGGCAAAGGCCCTGGCTTGTTGGGGGAATTCGGATTCGAGCCCCGGGAGGATCGTGTTGCCCGCGTCGTTGAACACTGCGATGTTGATGGTTTTCGAACCGACACCTCGTACGGACGAGGCACCGCCCGGGCCCGGTTCGCAGATCTTGCCCATTCCCGGCCACGTGCCGTTGGTTGCAGCCGTCGAGGTCAGCGCCTGGCTGGTCGATGTCGCCGCCCCGGCAGTGGTCGATGCCACGGCGAGAAACGTCCCCCCAAAGATGACGGTTGCCATTGCCATCGGCAACATCGTCCGTCGCATGCCAAACAGTCCGCTGTGCAGCACCTTCATGACCTCCCCAAATGCTCCCCGAGCCCTGCGATCGGGACATTCAAGCAGGGTTTTGGCCGAGATGGGCGTCAGCTGGTGACAACGGGAACGCATGGCATATCGGGCGGGCCCAGTGCAATGTGGCGAGGGCGGTAGGGGGCGCATCGACGAGGGCCTCGAAATGCCCACGGGCGGCGTGGCCGCGCCGTCGACGAAATCGGGCCCGTTCGCCGGTGGCATGCTGCTGACGCGGTGAGGCCAACCGAGCCGACGGAACGAGAGGATCGGGTTGATGGAGCGCATGCTCGAAGGAGTAAGGGTCATCGAGGTGTCGGCGTGGGCGTTCGTCCCGTCGGCGGGCGCGGTCCTGGCCGACTGGGGCGCCGACGTCGTCAAGGTGGAGCCGCCGACAGGGGACCCGATGCGGGGCCTTGTCAGCGGTGGCCTGGGTGGTGACGGCGGACCGTCGTTCCCGTGGGAGATCTGGAACCGCGGCAAACGAAGTGTCGCCTTGGACCTGACACATCCGGACGCACGACGCATCCTGCTGAAAGCGGCCGCAGGTGCGGACGTTTTCCTCACCAGCTACCTGCCACCGACCAGGCGCAAGCTGGGCCTCGACATCGACGACATCCGAGCGGTCAACTCGTCCATCGTGTATGCGTGTGGGAGCGGGCAGGGCCCGCTCGGTGCCGAGGCGGACAAGGGCGGGTACGACTCCATCAGCTTCTGGGCTCGTGGCGGTGTCGCGTCGACCATCACCCCGCCGAGTGCCAAACGACCAATCGGACAACCGGGAGGCGCGTTCGGTGATTCGTTGAGCGGCATGGCTCTGGCCGGTGGAGTTGCCGCGGCTCTCCTGAAGCGCGAACGCACCGGAGAGGGTGCGATCGTCGATGTCGCCCTGCTCGGAACCGCGATGTGGTCGCTCCAGATGTCGATCGTCGGCGCCGCGGCGATGATGGCGGCGGCCGCCGCGGGGGACGGTGGGGCACCGAGCGCTCCGGCCGGGATCCAGCTCTTCAATCCGCTGGTCAACAACTACAAGACGTCGGATAGCAGGTGGGTGGCCCTCTGCATGCTGCAGCGCGACCTCTACTGGGACGGTGTCCTGGTGGCTCTGGGCCGCGAGGACCTCCGAGCGGACGAACGGTTCAGTACGCCGGAGGCGTTGGGCTCGCACATCGACGAGGCGATTGCCGAGCTCGAGCGTGTCTTCGCTTCGTTGTCGCTCGAAGAGGTTCGGGCTGCACTGGACTCGCAGCCGGGCCAGTGGGACGTCTTGAAGAACGTGCTGGAGCTACCTGGCGATCCCCAAGCAATTGCCAACGGGTACGCCCAACCCGTCAGCTACGACAATGATCTCGTGCTGCCCCTGGTCGCCTCACCGGCACAGTTCGACCGGATCCCGCCACCCTTGGGTCGGGCTCCCGAATTTGGGGCGCACACCGACGAAGTCCTCGCCGAGCTCGGGATGGACGGGGACCAGATCCTCGACGCCAAGATCTCCGGCGCCGTCGTCTGAGCGGCTACCCCCCGACCGCTGTTTGCTGTTGCGGGGTTAGGTGAACGACGTTCTTCGGGTTGCAGTTCCAGATCGACTGCGTGGGCTGGGTGATCGCCTTGTCGTAGACGAACTTGTTCGGTTCGGCCCTGAGGAGGACGAAGCAGGGCGACGGTTGGGGATTCTGGTTGGACAGCGTCAACTGCGCCACCGGCGCCTGGATGCCGCCGGCGCTCCAGTTCTTCTCGGCTGCGGCGTGATTGAGGACGCACGACACCGTGAGGTTGGCACCACAGGCAGAGGCGGACTTGGCCCACAAGAGCCACGACTCTGCCCCCTCCTCGTCGAAGAAGTTGACAGGGGAACCCTTCCCGTAGGTGTGCATGACGTTGATGAGCTGCTGCGCCGACGGGTTCTGCGACGCCATCTCGAGCGGCCACCATCCGGTCTGGACGTAGACCGGGGGGAGGCCCGGGTTGGCCGCGACGCCTTTGGTGGTCGTGGCGTTGTAGAACTGCGTTCCGAGCGCAATGAAGGCCGGGTGGTAGGCAGCGGTTGTCATCGCCTGGAAGTACGGCACCATGTTGGCCGTCGCGGACGGCCACAAGGCCTCGACCCCCTTGGTCTGGGCCTCCGAGACGTAGGGCGCCCAGTCGGCCACGGTGACCGGGGGCAGCTGGAAGTCGACGACCTGCCAACCCTGGCCCTCGGCGCCGTATTGGAACTTGCGCTCGGCCTGGAGGACCGAGGCTATATTTGCCCCGCCCATGCCAGCCTTTTTGACGGCCTGCGGGTACTTCTTGGCCAGTGTCCCGAACCATCCGGCGCTCTGGAGTTTGGTGCTGGTGCCGCTGGGATCCACCTGGAGGGAGGCATTGATAGAGGCGCCGGACACGAGGTAGCCGCTGATCTGGCCCAGCCCGCACTGTTCGCGGATCGAGACCGCGGGCTGGTCGAGCGCCATGCCGCCACCGACCGCCATGAAGTCGCTCTGGCAGGCCTGCGTAGTCTGCTGTGCCGCGTTGAACAGCGCCGCATCGCGGTCGTCGATCACGACGTGACGCCCGTTGATGCCACCCGATGCATTGCACCACCCAGCGAAGGCCTTGGCCTGTTGGAGCAATTCGATCTCGAGTCCGGGCATGATCGTGTTCGAGGCGTCGTTGAACACGGCGATGTTGATCGTTTTAGACCCGACCCCGCGCACCGACGAGGAACCACCGGGGCCCGCCTCGCAGATCTTGCCGACCCCGGGCCACGTGCCGTTCGCCGACACGGCCAGCGTGCTGCTGGCCGACGTTCCCGCCGCAGCATTGGTCGATGAGAGTGCCACGACCGTTCCCGCGAGCATCACAGCTGCTATCGCTGGCGGCATTAACGCTCGGCGCAGATCAACAAGTCTTTTCCCCAACATGTTCATGTCCTCCCCCGAGGTCCTTGCGATCAGCCCATTCAATCAGGGTTTCGCCCGGAATGGGCGGTCGGTCGCCCGCACCCTCGCGAACCCGTTATCGCCCACCCCGCTTCAAATGCAGCGATTCCGGATGGTGCCGATGCCCTCAATCCAGGACTCCAGGATCTGACCGGGGGCGAGGAACACCGGTGGCTGCCGCGCGACGCCCACGCCGGCGGGTGTGCCGGTGAAGATCACGTCGCCCGGCAGCAGGGGCAACACGGCCGACAACTGCGTGATGAGTTGAGGCACGTTGAAGATCAGGTCGCTGGTACGCGCATCTTGGACCGTCTGGCCGTCGACCGAGCAGCCAAGGGCGAGGTCGTTACGACTCGGTACCTCGTCGGGTGTCACGACCCACGGTCCCATCGGCCCATAGCCCCGTCGGGACTTCCCGAGGGAATACTGTGCGCCGGCAGCGAACTGGAGGTGTCGGTCGCTGATGTCTTGGCCGACAGTGAGCCCGGCGACGTGGTCCCATGCCTCGGCTTCGATGACACGGTCGGCGCGACGGCCCACGATGGCGACCAGTTCGACCTCCCAGTCGATGCTGTCGCCCATGATCTCGACATCGTCGAACGGTCCGGCGAGCGAAGCGGGGAATTTGGTGAAGGTAGCGGGCACCTCGGGCAGGGCCATACCGGATTCCTCAGCGTGGCTGCGGTAGTTCAAGCCGATGGCGAACACCTGTCGGGGCGCAGGGACCGGGCACTGCAGTTCGGCCTCGACGAGGGGTCCGGTGCCGACGCTGACACTGCCAGCGAAGTCGACGAACGCGCTCCAGTCGTCATAGAGGCGCATGGGGTCCGGGCCGAAGCGGCTCCCTGAGAGCTCGGCGATGTCGGCGATCTCGTCGCCGAGGACAAGCACGGCACGGCCGCGGCTGCTGGCCAGTTTCATCTGGCAACTCCTTGCAGGTTGGGGGCGTGAACGAGGTGTCGCCGGAGATCGTGTCGCAACGTCGACGCGCCGGCGGCGGTGGCAGCGGTGCCGTAGAGATGGAAGTCCGGCCGCCGGAGAGGCCAGTTCATCCGTCCACCGATCGACTCGAACCACGTCCGGGCGATTGGATCGATCGCCTCCGTTTCGTGCGCGACCGTGACGAGCTGCCGGCCGGCCGCCGGTCACGTCATCGAGCCGGTGTCCATCGACGTCTCCTGCACGAACAGGCGTCCGGTGCGCGGTGCTGCGGGTGCACGATGCCGCTCTCGATATCGGGCAGCTCGGGAGCTTCGGTGAGTTCGGCGCGCCCGGGATGTCAGGTGCCCAATGCCGCGGTGATCCGGGTCTCATAATCGTCGGCGAGGCGGTGGAGCGCCCCAGCGCAATCCCCGGTGAACGATGACCCGTGCATGAGGGCCAGAGTGTTCGGGTTCAGCTCGGCCAATTGCGCAGAGCTGGCACCGTGGAGGGAGCCAGGGAGCTGGCCCGAAAGAGGTCCTCGGCGGCGGCGGCGGGCTCGACGATGTCATCTTCGGTCAGGGCCGGCCCGCTTCCGAGGTGGGTGAAAAGGTCTCCGCAGAGCAATGTTCCGGTGGTCTCCTCGTAGAGGACCCGGGCTTCCCATCCATGAGGAACATGCGGGGTGTCGATATGGCGGACTCGTTTGCCACCCAGGTCGAGAGTTTCACCGTCTGCGAGAGGCCGCGGCGCTCGGTCGGCCAGATCGTCGAGGGAGACCATGCAGCCGATCGCCCCGTGCGCAACTTGTGCAGCTGGTGCCGCGGCGAGCAACAGGTTCATCGCTCCGCATTCGTCCGACTCAACGTGGCCGAAGGTGATCCACCGGAGTGATTCGACCGGCAGAACCCTGGAGATCGCTTCGCTGACGCTGGGGTACATCCTTCGGGGTCCCGTGTGAAAGAGCAGTGGCTCATCGGCTTGGACGAGGAACTGGTTGAACGTGAACCCTGTGGGGCCGATATCGGGGACGAGGGTCGACAATCGAAAGATACCGCTGGCGATCTCGTCGAGCTGCGTTTCCATGGGTGGTCCTTTCCTTAGAGGGGAAGTGGGTTCGCGAGGACGCCGGTGCCGGGAGAGCGGCCGGAAAGGATACGGATGAACTCGATCGCATCAATCTCGACAAGTTCCCCGTCGATTCCTTGGGCGAACTTGCCCCCTGCGGGACCATCCAGGATCAATTTCGAACGGTTGACCGTGGATCGACCCCCATTCGGCGACGATGTCGGCCACCAGCCGCCCGTCGTGCTCCGGTGTCAGGTGCATTGCCCGGCCTGTGGCGCGACAGATGTCGATGCGGTGGCACCACACGTCGCGGGTGAAGCCGACGTCGAGCAGGTACTTCAGAGGCGCCCAGCCGATCGGCGGTCCGAAGGGGATCGGCAGGTAGCGCAGCGGCGGCGGGGTACCCCACCGACCCTCCACCGCTTTCGGGCCAACCGCCCTGAGCTCGTCCACCAACTCCGCATTGGAGAGATTGTCGTGTTCGCGGATCTGTAGTTCGTTCAGGCCGTCGACCCAGTGATGCGCGTCGATCTGTTTGTTCAGCGGCAATCCACCCCGCATCTGGTGCACGAATTCGCGCACCGACGCCTGGGCGTCGCCAGACCCGAGCACATGGAGCGCCATCCTGCGCACATCCCAGGCGCTGCAGTCGGTTTGTATCTTCCACTCGTCGTCCGTGAGGGATGCGGCCAACTCGGCGAAGCTTTCGAACTCATCTTCGGCGAGACGGCGAGCTTCGGGGCGGTCGATCCTTTCAGTGTTCGTTGTTGACTTCAACGCGGACTCCTTTCGATGGCGTCGTCGACGAGTAAGTCGACGAGGCGGTTGAGGTGGCGCACCCAACGGGTGCCGCCGGGTTCGTTACTGAGCTGGGCGTCGGTGAGACCACCCGTGACGGCAACGAGGCAGTCGATGTCTCCCTGCCGGGTGACACCTGCGGTTCGCATGAGCGCGATCGCGCGGCCCAGCACCTCCTCGGCCAGCGTGTACGCCTCTGCCGATGGCGTGAAGCCGGGTAAGTGCCGCTGGAACAGCAGCTCATAGCGGGCTGGGTCCTCGAGCGCGAACGCCGTAAAGGCAGCGAGGAATTGCTTGAGGGCGGTACGGGGCTCCCGAGACAACTTGAGGTCGTCGACATGCTCGATGAGTTGCCGGTTGCCGTCGGCGAACATGGCGTCGTACAGGGCGTGCTTTGAATCGAAGTACCCATAGAGGGACGGCTGCCGCATTCCCACCTCACGAGCGAGGGCATGCAATGACACCCCGGCGATTCCGTGCTCTCGGGCCAGTTTCCACGCGGACGCCACGATCTCCGCGACCCTGGCTTCTCGTCGCTCGGCGACCGTGCTTGTCACGAGCCGCCGCCGTCCTCATGTAGATAATCTCCTATCACTGATAGGAGATTATCCTATCGACGATAGGAAATCAACCACATTGTGCTCGGGGGGGACCGAGAGATCGATCCAGGCAGGTCGGTCTGTGGCTCCATCGGCCTGCGGGCTCGAAGCGAGGGATCCTGGAGGCGCATTCCGAGCGTCAGGAGCTGGTCTGCATCGTCGCCGCCTCAACGATCTGGATGTCGGGAGGCTGGATCGCCAATGGACCGCCGGCGACCGGCACCTGCCACACCATGGTCATGTAGGGAGTTGGTGTGACCCCTGACCCCGGAGCGCACGGAGGCGTTCCTGTGATGGCAAGCGAGCCCGAGGTCCCGGTACTCGTCGCGGTCGCCGGACGACCGCAGACGTCCGTGCGCTGGTGCCACTGAACGAGCGAGCCATAGGGCATTGGCGGGGTCGCAACGGTCGTCGGGAGCGTGTACATGGCCGCAACCAGGACGTCGTTTCCCGCCGGTGTCTTGGCGTACACGAGGCCATCGACGTGGGCGGGATCGAGGGTGCGGTGCGCAGCGGCGTTTTCGGCAGCGATGGTCGGGTTCACGTAATAGACGATCGGATAGTCCGTCGGTGAGGCGGCCTGGTAGCCGGCCGCCAGCGCAGCCGAGGGAGTGCTGAGGGGCGCGACGGCCCGGCTCGTCGCCTGGATGTACTGGGAGGCGTTGATCTGGTCCGAGAAGGTCGGCTCAGACGTGCAGCCCGAGCGAGCCATGTGGATTTGGTTCGCGTTGTTTCCGCCCTCGGCCAGGAGGAGCTGCGCGAGCGCCGTCGGAAGTGCGGGCCCGGTGTAGTGCCAGTTGTTCTTGACCGAATTGAGGCCGGCCGCAGCGCTGGCGTCAGTGCCGTTCATGTTCATGACTGTGTTCGGGCCCCCCATGGCCATCAGGGGGCTGTTCGTCACCACCAGACCGGAGTGATTTGTTCCCGTGCAGCTCGCGGTGCCCGCTCCGGTGGCCGTCGCGCCCGACGACGCCGCCATGCCCGTCATCCCGCTCATGGCCATGCCCGTCGTCTCCTGGGCGGGCGCGGGGTAGTCGGCGCTCAGGAAAACGGCCAGGGCGATCGCCCCGATGCCGACCCCGACCAGGGCCCCGTGCCGCCGCATCGCCTCCCCGAGCGGGGTACGCCCCACGTAGGGGGCGGCCACCCGGGCAGGCATCATGGCGAGCGCCAACACGACGATGAGTGGGCCCGTGTTGGGGTCGGTGCCCGATCCGGTGAAGATATTGCCGAGCAGCCCCTGACCCGCGACCCACAGCGCGAAGGACAGAACTGCGCCGGCGGCAAGGAAGAAACCGGGCCGACGCGACAGGAGTGGGCCGAAACCGATGATCAACGCGAGGGCGGCCAATATCCAGGCTCCCTGGGTACCCGACGAGGACAGCGAGTTACCAAGGCTGTTCAGGAAATGGGCGAACCAGCCTGGTTGGCCTGGCGACATACCCGTGATCGCGCTCGAGATCGAGGTCCGGGTCCGGTTGTGGGGCATGAGGAACAAGACCGCGGCGAGCGACCAGTAGCCGGCCCAGACGATCAGCGGTGTTGCCATGCCGCCGATACCGCGGGCGGCAACCGAGGATTCGACGCCGACTGCCGACTCATCGACGTCACGTCCGGTAGGCCAGGCCATGAGACCGATGAGCCCGTACATGAAGACCGACCCTGGCGCACCTGTGAGTGCACTGGCATTGCCGGTGAGAACCATTCCCAGGCCCTCGCCCAGGACCCAGACCCCCAACGCCCAACCGAAGGAAAGTCCGAGCGCGAACCGCACCGTCGGTCGGAAGAGGAGACCGACGCCGATCGCCACTTGGATCAGGGCGAAGAGCGTGTTCCACAGCGCGATGTGGGGCTCAATGAAGTGGCCGATGTTCGTGATGACCCATGACACGACCGCCGGTTGGCCGTTGGCGTTTGGCAGGATGAATGTCTCCACGAAACTGCGGTGGAACATGAACGACTGGAACTGCAGGCCGGCGTCGAGGATCCAGAAGAAGCCGAGCACGATCTGGAGGGCTCGCTGAGTCTTGATCGGGCGCCAGAACCGCTGCGGGCGCGGCTCGAGGCTGTCGTCGTCTGCGACAGCGGTGGTATTGGTCTCGTCGATGTCATCAATGACCATGGCGGTGGTCCCCTCTGTGATTACGGATTACCGTCACCGGCTCCTGGCACTCCTGGTCTACGTGGAAGCGGCCGACGGGATGGTGCGGCCAACGAGCCAGCTGAGGGAGGCGAGGGCCTGATTGAGCGTCCAGTTGGGTGAGCTCTGGCTGTGGAGGTTCTTCAGGCCACCGGCATTCAACAAGCCGCTCAGCTTCTTGTTCAGCCGGCCGTGCAGGTTGGGCGGGTTCGAGTTGCTGAAGCGCTCGTGACCGGAGGGACTGATTAAGAAGTAGCCGTCGGTGTGGTTGACGTCGTAGGTGAGCGGCGTTCCTGTGTACCAGTCGATCTTTGCGGGTTGTTCTTCGGGAACGATCTGTGCCGTGACGCCCAAGAACCTCCAGAGCGCGTCGAGATTGGCTTGAGTCCCCGTCGCCATCGTCCAGTTTGCGCCGAACTCCTTGGAATACGCCGCGAGCCGGGCTGGGGTGTCCCGCCCGGGATCGACCGTGATTTCCATGAACACCACTTTGCTACCTAGCCCGGCAGCGCGTACGTCGCGCTGCATCGCGATGAACGCACCCGTGATCAGCGGGCACTCGTCCTGGCAGAGCGACAGAAAGTTGGCCATCACGATGTACTTCCCCCGGAAGTCGCCGAGTGACAGGGGCGCTCCGGAGGATGAGATCAGTGGGATATCGGGTATGGGCCGGTCCACGACGACGCCCTGTGACGCCGGGGGCGCCGGCGGCGGGTCGCCCGAACGTCCGCACGCTGCCAGCAGTGTTCCGAGGAGGGCAACGACGATCAGCGCGTATGGTCGCACCGGCCTGCCGCCGGGCAGCCCCGTCCAACGCGTCACGACTCCAGGATCACGGGGCTGCTCGTGGTCTCCGCATCCCGAGCGGCGTCGAGCTCGCGGTCGATGCGTACCGCCTTGCGCTCCTCCATGTGCATCCAGCGCAGGGCCACCGGGATCATGGGCCAGAGCATGAGCGTGTCGCCGACCACCCACATGATGGAGCCCCCGGCGTGCAGGTCGACCACGTAGGACGGGCCCCAGGTGCGATGGGTGGCGAGATAGGCCGGGAAGAGCTCCCTGGTGGCCCCGGTCAGGGAGAGGCCGGTGAAGGTGTCGATCGGGATGGCGAGGAAGAGGTAGAAGAACTGCAGGGCGGGGTGGAGGCGGTACTTGTTCGGGTCGCTGCCGAAGATCTGGCGCCAGAACAGGTAGCCGACGACCAAGAAGGCCAGGTGCTCGGCGTTGTGGATGCTCTCGTGCTCGAGGGTCAGGTTGTACCAGCTGGTCAGGTGCGACACCGGGATGAAGACGGCGTAGAGCACGAAGGCGACGGCGGGGTGCCCGAAGAACTTGGCCACGGGCGAGCGCAACACCTCGGTGACGACCAGGTGGGCGGTGCCCGTCGTCGAGCGCCAGGCCAGGTCGAGGGGGGAGGCGATGGCGAAGAGCGGTGCCGCCACCATGATGAGCAAGAGGTGCTGGACCATGTGGTCCCAGAACAGCTCGGAGTCATAGACGCCGACCGAGCTGCAGATGGCCACCGCGGTGGCCACGAGGGCGCCGACGAAGGCCAGCGTCTTGGCGAGCGGCCAGGGGTGGCGCGGGTGCACCACGTTGGTGCGGTGCACGGCCCACAGGTAGAGGGCGAGGGCGACGAGGATCAGCGCCACCGGCACGAAGTTGAACTGCGTGGAGAGCAGCTGCGCACCTCGCAGTGGCGGAAGCCCCGCGTCGGAGAGCGCGGCGATCACGACCCCGAAGGTACTACTACGCCCTGTAGTAGCACAACTACGGCCTGTAGTAGTAGAACGGGACCATGACGTTGGGCGGTGCAAGGTCCCCGTCGCCCGAGGCGCGGCCGTGAGGCGTTTGGGCGATCTTGAGCGCAGGGTCATGGACGTCCTGTGGGACTCCAGCGCAAGCCCGCTGTCCGGGCGGGAACTGGCGGACCAACTTCCCGATCGGGCGTACACGACGGTCCTCACGATCCTCGAACGCCTCCGCCGCAAAAACCTGGTCGTGCGGAGCACGCAAGGTCGGATCCACCGGTTCGCGCCGGCCGACACCCGAGAGTCGTACCGTGCTGAGTTGATGATCGACGCCCTCGGGGAGGAGCGCGACCGGGGCGCGGTGTTGGTTCGCTTCGCCGAATCGGTGTCGCCCGAAGAAGCACGCGTGCTTCGCCAAGCTCTGGGCCTCGCTTCCTCCCCCGCACCAGAGGGAAAGTTGTGAATCTCGTCGTGGTTGCCGCCGTCCTCGCAGCGGTCTCCGTTGCGTTAGTCGGACCGGCGAGCACCCGGCTTTCAGAGTCCGATTGGGCCACTCGTGCGCCGCGTTGTGGCGTTCTGCTCTGGCAATGCATTGGCTTGAGCGCGACAGCGGCGGGGATCGGCGCCGGGCTGTCGATCGCCGCCTACCGCTACCGGGTCGGATTCGTGGGCGGTGTGGGTGAACTCGTCAAGGGCCTGTCGAGCGGTCATCCCTTGCAGGGCCTTGGCCTCTACGACGCTCTTGGCCTTACGCTGGCCGCCGACCTGGCGATCGTGTTCGTCGTCGTCTTCGGATTCCTCACGGTGCGGACGATCCGATCGAGGGCCCGGCACCGGCGCCTGTTGGATCTCGTCGCCCGTGAGTCAGCCGCCTATCCGGGGACAAAACTCCTTTCAGACAGCCGCACCGTCGCATACTGCCTCCCCGGCCTTCACCCGAGGATCGTTTTGAGCGAGGGTACCGTTCGCCTGCTCGGCGCCGAGCAGATCGTCGCCGTCATCGAGCACGAACGAGGCCACGCGCAAGAGCATCATGGCCTCGTGATGCTGCCTATGGTTGGTGTGAGAAACCTGTTCGGATGGATCCCTTACGCAAGGCTCGCTCCAAGGGAGATCGCCTCGCTTCTCGAGATGTCGGCCGACGACTTCTCGGCCCGACGTGGTGACCCGCTCACTCTGGCGACAGCGCTCGTTGACATGGCGACCTCGGGCGGTGCCCCGAGTTGCGCACTGTCGGCTGCTGGAGCCGACGTCACCGATCGGGTGGGCCGTCTTCTCTCGGGCTCTCGCAACTCCAAGCGGGCGGCGGTCGCATCTGCACTGTTGGCCGGGGCCGTGATGGCACTTCCGGTGACCGTCATGGCGCTGGCAAGCTGACCCAAGCGGATTGGCCATGTGACAGCGCTCGCCAGGTTCCGCAACATGAGGATCCTCCGGCGTCTCCTTTCCGGCTTGGGGCTGCTCGTCCTCCTCCTCGTGGGAACCCCCGGCGTCGCCAGCGCCCACGCGGAATTGGAGTCGACCACCCCCAGCGAGGGAGCCGTGTTGCTCGTGCCGCCGAAGCAGGTGGTCCTCCACTTCGGCGAACCCGTGGAGATCGACTTCGGGTCGCTCCGGGTCATCGGACCCGGCGGCGCGCGTGTCGACAGCGGGGGCACGCACCATCCAAACAACGACAGCCACGCCGTGGCAATCTCGCTCCCTTCGCTGTCCGATGGGACGTACGTGGTGGCATGGCGAGTGATCTCGGCTGACTCCCATCCCGTGCACGGGGCGTTCGTGTTCTCGGTGGGCACTGCTCGTGGCGCGGCAAGAGCCAATGTGTTGGCTACCAGCATCGCCAATCAGTCCGGGAGCGCGGCGGTCGGCGTTCTCTATTGGCTGATCCGCTCTGCGGCGTTCGTGGGCCTGCTGTTCCTGGTCGGGCCGGCTGTTCTCGTGGCGCTGGCGTGGCGGGAGGGGGGACGCTCCCGCCGCGTGGGGAAGGTGCTCTGGTACTCCTGGTGGCTCCTCGTCGGCGCCACGCTGCTGGGCATTGCCATCCAAGGCGTCTACGCGTCGGCCCTGCCGCTGAGTGACATCTATCAACCGTCGCTGATCGGAGATGTCCTCCACACCCGATTCGGTGAGGTCGAGCTCTTACGCCTGGCGTTGCTGGCGGCCGTGGTCCCCGTGCTCTTCGGGCTCCAGGATCGGCTGGGCGGCGGCTCCCAGCGATGGACCTGGGTGACGCCCGCCGTGTGCATACTCGGGCTCGCGCTGCTTGCCACACCGGGTCTGGCGGGGCACGCCGGGACTGGGAGCAGCCCCACCGTGGGGCTCGGGCTCGACATCGTCCACTTGGGAGCCGCCGCCGCCTGGCTTGGAGGCTTGGCCCTCCTCGCCACGTTCCTCTTGCCCCGGACTGAGGGCGACGCCGCGCCCAGTGATCCCATGCTGCTGACGTTTCAGATGTCGTCTGTGGCATTCTCCGCAGTGGTCCTGGTCGTGACCACCGGGGTGTTCCAGTCGATCCGCCAAGTAGGCAGCGTCTATGCCCTCCTTCACACCGTCTACGGCCGGACGCTCCTCGTGAAGATAGCCCTGGTCGTGGTCATGATCGGCCTCGGCGCCATGAGCCGACGCGCCATCCATGGACGCTGGCGCAGCAGGATCCGGACTGCTCGAGGACCCGCGGCCTCTGAGGAGGGGGTCAACGCCGCACCTTCGTTGTCGAGTCCGGTAGCGGCCGGCGGTTCGGGCGTCGCGGTCAAAGAACGAATGGTGCCGACACCGGGCGAAACGGACTTTCCGCGGCGCCGCCTCCGGCGATCCGTGGCAGCCGAGCTGGTAATCGCCGTTGCCGTACTGGCCGTCACTGCCCTGCTCGTCAATGCGGTGCCGGCAAAGCAGGCCGCTGGACTTCCGTTTTCCTACTCGTTCTCGACGCTTGGGATCCAAGTCAACACGATCGTTGACCCGGCGCGGGTCGGCCCGACCAACCAGGTGCACGTCTACGTCCTCAGCTCGGTGGGCACGCCGAAGGCAATCCCGGAGCTGGATCTCAGCATCAGCCTTCCCTCGCAGTCGATCGGGCCACTCTCCGTACCTCTTGCAGTTGCTGGACCAGGGCACTACTCCGCGAGCAACTTCGACATTCCTGCCGCCGGCACCTGGGTGATCAAGTACACGGTCCGCATTGATGCCATTGACGAGCAGGTGGTCATGACCGATCTCCCCGTGCATTGACAGCGGACGGTCGCAATACCGCAGTAATCCACCGATGCCGAACCGAAGGAGTGCGCCGCACTCATGAGAAACGTTTCCTTAGGATTTACCCGAGTCGTTGCAGTCGCGTCTAGCTGCCACCGCTCGCGACGGTGTTGCTCGCGACCCCGGCATGGGCTCACGTGACGGTGCATCCAGACACCATGCCCGCCGGAACAGGGGACATCGAGCTCACCTTCCGGGTGCCGAACGAGCGGGACAATGCCAATACGGTCGGCCTCCAGGTGTTCTTTCCATCGAGCCTCCCGTTGCTCACGGTCGACGTGCTTCCGATTCCGGGCTGGAGGGCAAAGGTCGACACGCAGACGCTGAGCAGGCCGATCCAAAGCGCGGACGGTCCCGTCAACCAGGTGGTGACCGACATCATTTGGACAGCGACAGGCGGCGGGATCGCACCTGGCCAGTATCAGGACTTCGACATCTCGGCGGGCCAAGCGCCGCGCCAAACGGGGACCATGATCTTCAAGTCTCTGCAGACGTACTCGTCGGGAGAAGTGGTTCGTTGGATCCAGGTGGCCAATTCCCAGAACCCCAATCCGGACACGCCTGCCCCGGTGCTGACGCTCACGAGCCCGACGCCGATCGCCTCGGCCGCTGCGACCACAAGCTCGAACTCGTCGGCCTCCGAGGGCATCGCTGTCGCCGCCCTCGTCTTGGCAGGCATCGCAGTGATCGGCGTCGTCATCCTCTTCGTTCGTGGCAGTCGACGCCGTGACGCGCCAACGGAGCCGTCCGGCGATGCGGCCGACACGCCCTCGGCTTGAGAGGTGACCGAGACGTCGGCGAGGTTGCGCCGCAGTATCGGCGATGCCCACAGGGACACGGCGTCCTCTAGGCGTGAGCGACGCCAACCAGCACGGGGAGGCGCGTATCCCAACCAGCCTGGTGGATTTGCCGCTCCTCCACTGGGAGGTCGTAGTGCAGGAGCTCGACGATCGTTTCGTCACCTTCAGGGTGGAGGCGGATCTCGACGGTTGAGGAGCCGGGTGGGAGTGACTCCCGACCGGGCACCCCCCAGGTGAAGATCACGCGTTCTGGGGGCTCCACCGAGACGAACGCTCCCCGTACGGCGACATCGCCGAGGTTCAGGGCAAAGACCCCGCCCGGTTCTGGCTCGAGATCCGCCCACGTCCCGATCCATTGCACCAAGAGCTCGGGCTCCACGAAGTAAGGGAACACCTCTTCTGGCGTGGCCTCGATTCGAATGGTCGTCGTGACGACGTCGGACCGAGCCATTGGGTCAGGCATCTTTCCCTCTTTGCCTCTTGCTTTGCTCCACGACCTGCTTGAGGCGAATGAGTGCGTCGGGCCAGAGGTCGTCGAGCACGCCGCGAACCGGATCGAGAGCCTCGGGACGCAGCACATACAGTCGCCTCGTTCCCTGGCGGCGTTCGCTGAGAAGACCGGCGGACTTCAGCACCCGTAAGTGCTGGCTCACCGCCTGCTGGGTGATGTCGAAGTGGGTTGCGATCTGGCCTGCCGCGAGCTCATTCCCCCGCACCAGTTTCAACATGTGACGCCGATGGGGATCGGCCAGGCGCGCGCAGGACGGCATCGGGACCAGCACCAGCATCGGTTTCGTCGGCCCGGATGGCGGGGCTGCTGCTCATGTGTTCCCATCACTCTTCGTTCTGGTCTTTTCGTCACCCACCAGCATGGCGGCGCTGGTCGGTCCTGAGAGATTATGCGTCGGAGGGCACGCGGGGAGAACCGTGACCATCGTCGACGTAGGCCACCAGTCTTGAAAGGTGGCGGTTCCAGCCGGCTTGGCACATGTCGAAGCATTCGAGTTGTGGCGTCAAGCCCGCGTGCCGGAAATGCAGGCGAGACCCGCCCCGCTCGCCAGTGGTCAGGGCGAAACGAATGGTGGTGCCGACCCAGTTCGGCTCCGGCTCGCAGACGAGGGTGGTCCACGTGACGGCCGACGGCTGCTCCGCCTCGTCGACCCGCATAACTACTCGTGTACCCATGTCGAGGGTCAGCTCGCCACCGGCCAGGCCCGAGCCACTGGCTGGGACCCACCAACTGTTGAAGCGCTCGGGCGTCGTGATTGCCTCGAACACCGCTTCGGCCGGTGACAGGAACGTCATCGTCGTCTCAAAGTCGGCCTCGAGTTGCGTGTCGTCGGCCAATGTCTGACTGCGGGTGTCTCCCATGTGCTGCACCTCTTTCCCGATCGCGTGCCGTGAGTGGATTACTTGCACAAGCAGATACTTGTACAAGTAATGACTTGTATTAAACCAAAGAGCTGCCCCGCTGTCAATAGGTCGCCCACAAGCCACTCTCCAGCTCTCACCAGGAGACGACTTCCGCTCACCCGGGTGTGGCCAAGGCTCGCTGCACGAGCTCAGGCGTGCAGCCCGGGGCCGCCCCCAGGTAGTCGACGATGGCGTCGTCGTCGAGCGCATGGGCTTCTTGCAACCCGGCGATCAACGTGGCCAGGTAGGCCAAGGAGGGCTCCCCCGGGGTGACTGCCGAGAGGGTCCAAGGCGCGGTGATTGTGACGATAGGGACCCCGCCCCGCTTGCCAACGCAGAGAAGGTTCTCGTACCGGCCCGGGCCGATCTGCGCGAACACGCCGTCGATCAGTTCGCCGACATTGATCGGGGATGTCTCTCGCGCATTCTCCTGCGCCACCACGTCCTCGAACTGTTCCCAGCTGATCAGGTAGGCCCGGACCAGCGAGCGATGAGCCTCGCTGCGCTGCGTGTCGATGAAGGCCGGCGATCCTCCCCACACGGTGGAAGTCCCGGTGAAATAGAGGCGGTAGGGGACCTCGAGCGCGACCGTGGCGAGGGGTGTGCGCTTGTCGCGGGCGCCCGCATACATCCGTGCGCTTCCCGGTGGACGTCCACCTTCGATATAGCAGGCGAAGCGGTCGGCGAAGAGATTCGACCCGTAGGAGGCGTACCAGACGGCCCGACGTCGGGCGTGCGGGATCAACCGTCCGCTGCCCTCACGCCCGAGAGTTGGGCCAGGCGGGCTTCATCTGCACGTACATCTCGTTCCTCGCTAGCAAGAGGGCGATCTTGTCGACCTGGTCCGGCTTAGCGAGCCGGTCAGCCGAGGAACGGGGGTACGAAGACGCACGGTGCTGGCGACGCTTGTGTAGGGTCGAGCGCGTTCAGCACGTAGTGAAGGGCGATCGGGTCGTAGATGATCGCTAAGTGCTCACTGA
Organism: uncultured Acidimicrobiaceae bacterium; assembly: GCA_963744225.1. Classification (GTDB taxonomy): domain Bacteria; phylum Actinomycetota; class Acidimicrobiia; order Acidimicrobiales; family RAAP-2; genus Bog-473. The sequence continues at coordinate 471,438 of CAVUSV010000004.1, read as the reverse complement.
AGTCTTCGGCGCAGTGATCCTGCAGTGTGATGTTGGTGACGTTGGGACCGATGAGGAACGCCGAATCGTACGGGGTCACCAGCTCGTCGTAGCGGGTGACGATGACGGTGTAGTCGACGCCGGTCAGCGTGTCACCTCCGGCGTTCAGTGCCGTCAGGAAGGCCGAGTCCTTCACCAACTCAGTGCAACTCTGGCAGTCTGGGATTGGGACTGCTCCGGGATTCAAGCCCAGCATTTTGGCCACCGTCACCATCCCGTCGAGCTCGGTGCCGTGGTTCACCGGCGCCAGGCCCACCAGCTGGTGCACTTTGGCGGCGCCAGTGAGGTCCTTCATGTAGTAACGGGGCATCAGCCCGCCGAGTGAATGGCCCACGATGTCGACCTGGGCGGCACCGGTCTCGTCGAGGACGCGGTCAATGAACGCTGACAGTTCGCTGGCGCAGAGCGCCACCGATTTGCGTCCGCCGAACTTGGTGCCGTTGGTGAGGCCATACGTCAGAGCGAACACGGTGTAGCCGTGGTTGGCCAGCAGGGGAGAGAGTGCTTGCCACGAGTTGGTCATGTTCGCTGTCAGCCCGTGGACCAGCACGACTGGACGTGGGTGTGCGGCCGACGGCTTCGTCAACCAGTCGTTCGAGCCGGGCGGGCTGGAGCCGGGGTGCAACAGATCGGCCACCAATCCGGCGGCGAAGGAGTTGGGCACCGGCAGCGGTCCGTCCTTCGCCAGGGCGGAACCGCGTAGCTCATGCTTGAGAGCGTCGCGCAGCACCGCGTTCAGGCCATGCACGTCGGCGTCCGCCAGACCCCTGAGGGCGAGGGCGACATCGTCATCCAACGGGAGAGGCGTAGGGGTCGTCGCCACTGCCGCCGATCGTACGCTGAGTCTCTGTCACCTGACGAGTGGAAGAAGCGGGCCCCACCCTGCCTGCCAATTGCCCGGCGAGCGTTCGTCGGCTTCCTGCACGGGCTTCGGCGCAGAGATTCTGGACAGGTTGCGGACAGCCGGTTCCGTGAAATGCAAAAAGCCCTGCTGGAGAGGTGCGAGAGCGGACAAGAAATCCTGCGGCGAGGACGCGGACCGCGGCGGACGAGCGGCTCTCGCCCGGACTGGCGAGTCCTCCGCACGTTTCGGGCACACCGGCCAAGACGATGAAGCCTTTGCGATGCCTACTCTTCATGGAGGGCGAGCGCCGCCGCGGTGCGAGCGGCTCGTCGACCCGGGAGCACGGCGGCTGCATTCGCGAGCACCAGTGCGACGGCGGCGGCGAGGACCACCGAGAGTACCGGCACCGTCGGTGCCGGTACGGCTCCGATCTGCTCGGCGAACAGGATCCACAACCATCGGCCGGTCACAATTCCGAGTGGGATGCCGAGGACGATCCCGATCGCGACGGCAATGGACGAGTGCCAGGCGACCGCCGCGGATAGCTGCCGCTGGACGAAACCCAATACCTTGAGCTGCGCCAGGTCTCGGCGGCACCGCCGCACGGATGCGGCGAGCGCCAACCCGAGCGCGACGACTGCGGCGAGAGCAAGACCGCCGGCGAGCAGTACGGGGGTCGTGCCCATGGAGCGGTAATTGACGATCTGAGCGGGACGCTGGACGCCGAGGACGGAAGCGAGGTTGCCTCCGCAGTTCGAGTTCCGTGGTTGCGCGGCCAGGATCCGGTTGGCCGCGTCGGAAATCCGCTGCGCGGCAACTCGACCCTGTGGCGAGCCCAAACCGCCCCGAGCCCGCACGAAGACCATGTTCGGTCCATTGCAGGACCCGCCGTAGCCCTGCGGGCCCAGACTTACCGTCACGGGCCCCGCATCGGCGGGCACGGCCGCGCCGACGCCCATGGAGGTGTGGAGCCCCTCGGCGATCCCGATCGCGGGCATCGTCGCCACGCCGACGATGGTCAGCGGGATGGGGCGGCGCGGATAGCCGGGCACGTATTGGAGATCCACGGTGTCGCCGATCCGCTTGTGCAACTGCGCGAGGGTTGCCGCGCCGAGGACGACCTGGCGCGACGTGTCCAGCCCGTGACCCGAGATGACAGGTGGCGTGACAGAGGACCCTGGGTCGGACAGCAAGGTCGGTACCTCGACCCCGTCCAGCTGCATGGTCGCGAACCAGACGCCCGATAACGTGACCGCGGGGTCATGCCGGAACGGCGCCACCGCCTGGTTCGGGACGGGCCCGTAGCCGTCGGAGCTCTGCACGGCGTAGTCCCAGTTCCACCCGTAGAGCGCCGGATGGGACACCAGCGCGCTCAGGCTGGCACCGAAGGTCAACGTCGCAGTGACGACGACCATTGCGATCACCGCGGCGAGGAGCGCCCAACGGTAGGCACCGGCCGTCCGGCCGTACCGAGCGTCGCGAGCTCGACGGCGAAGGATGCACCCGCGATAGCTGATGGGGGCAACCCGCTGCGTGCCAGAAGGCCCAGGGTGGACGAACGGTGTGCGAAGGACCGAGAGCGTCGCTGCGCTCGGTGCGGTGCATCCAGGATGGCGAAGAGCACTGCGCCTGCCCCGAGCACGCCGACCATCACTGCGAACCCGACACCGAGCACCGTCCAGTCCGCGTTCACGCCGGAATCCGGGTAGACGGGACGGACGGGGCCGATTGGGAACAGACTTGACAGAGCGACAGCCACTCCGACGGCGAGGAAGGAGCCCGCCAGAACGGATCCGAGGATTCCGATCAGGCCGTCGAGAACAGTCGTCGCCGGATCCGCCCCCATGGCCTGCATGACGTTCAGGTCATGCTCGCGGGCTCTCAGATGGCGCGCGATGAGTTGGATGCCGAGGAGCAGTGCGGTCAGCACGGCGATGCCCCCGAACACCCCGAGCGCGAGTGCCTCAGGCCGTATTGCCTGATCGGCCTCCGCCTCCAGCACCGAGGCCACTTGGAAGTCGGTGAAGTAACGCTCGGTCGAGTTCCACCGCCGCTCTACCGCTGGAACGTCGGCCGCACCCCGGCGCAGCTGTACCCCCAAGTACACGATGGTGCCGTCGCCGGCGACCAACCGGGTGAGGGCCGGTGTCGCGACGATGTACGTCGGGTACTTGGCGATCTGGTCCTGGACGACTTCGCGGTTCAGTAGGCCGATGCCGACTACCTTGAGCCCGAAGCGTCGGGCGGGTCCGGATCCCGAATTCGACGAGATCGCAACGTTGACCACCTCACCGAGATGCAACCCGAGAGCCGTCGCGGCGTTCTGCGTGAGCATGACTTCGTCGGCGCGGGCAGGATCTGCCATCTGGCCGCTCGTGACGGCGAAGCGATCCTGGTTGAAGAGAAGGCCGTCAACGCTGCCGACGACGACGACGTTGCCATTGAGGCTGCGCTCATCGGCCTTTCCCCCCACGATGAGTGACGCATTCAACGCCTCGTAGGCCTCGACATGCTTGACCTGTGGGTATTTGCGTACGGCCTCGACCAGTCGTGCCGCGTCGTTGGGCTGGCCAACGCCGGGCCCGCCGCCGGCCGGTTCGATCATGAGGTCCGAGGGATTCGAGTTGGCTAGGAAGGTGGCGAACGACGAATCCGTCCGGCGAGCCGCCGCCAGCGATCCCAGAGCGATACCGCCGACGAGGCCGATCAGGACGACGAGCGTGAGGTAGCCCTCTCGTTGCCGTCTCCAGCCGGTGAGGGTCCTGTACCAGGCGGTGTGGAACGCCGGCACAGTCGGTGCACCCTCTGCGCGGGCGCGTGACCCCGTCACCCCCCGGCCGCGGGGGCCGCTGCGTCGTTCATTGCCTCAGCATGTCCGACTCCCGCTCGGCCGCCAATGTGGTCAGTAGGTGCATCGACCTCGTGGTAGCACGATCGTCGATCCGCGGTCACGGGGCCCTCGGACGGCGGCCGGTGAGTTTCCAGAGACCCCTTGTCCCGAGCTCCTCTGAGACGACAAGGGCCATCCGCCGGTTCTCGAGCAGAGTCTTCGGTGGGGATCGGGCCCTCCGAGGCCGCCTGCTGCACCAACCGGGCGGCCTCCCGCTGGGCCGCCCGCCGTCCCGCGTGGACAGTCGAACTGGCGTCGACGTCGCGCTTGGTGCCGGGGTCGCGCCCGACGGACACCCGCACCTGCCAAACGCCCGGCGAGCGTTCACGTAGGCTTCCTGCACGGGCTTCGGCGCAGAGATTCTGGACAGGTTGCGGACAGCCGGTCCCGTCGAAATGCAAAAGCCCTGCTGGAGAGGTGCGAGAGCGGCCGAATCGGACTCACTGCTAATGAGTTGACCTGGGTAACCGGGTCCGAGGGTTCAAATCCCTCCCTCTCCGCTTGGGAAGTCGGCCCGCGTGTTTGACGACCTGAAAGTCGGCCCGCCGCGGCGGGCTTGCCGTGACCGTCACTCCGGCGGGAATCGGCTTGATGCGAGGAGAAGGTGCGACGTCGTGGGTCTCTACTGGCTGCAGACCCTTGGGTGCCCCAAGAACCGTGTGGACTCCGACAAGCTCGAGGGACACCTCGAGGCGCAGGGCTACGGCCGCGCGTCGGACCCCGGCGATGCCGAGCTCGTTGTCGTGAATACGTGTGCCTTCATAGAGGCGGCCCGCCAGGAGTCGATCGAGGCGATCCTTTCTCTCGCTGATCGCCGGGCCGCCGGGGCGCGCCTGGTCGTGACCGGCTGCATGGCCGAGCGCTACGGCGACGAGTTGCGTGAGGCAATGCCGGAGGTGGACCTCGTCGCCGGTTTCGGTCGTGAGCTGGCCGCGTGGTCCGCACCGGAAACAACGGCCGCGGCGGTCGCAGTCACCATCGGCCCGACCCGGTCCGATGCGGGCCCCGGACCGGGATCCGGCGCCCACGATTTCGACCTCCTGCAGTTGCCCCGCCCGGCGGCCCGCGCTCCGTGGGCCTACGTGAAGGTCGCCGAGGGGTGCGACCGCATCTGCGGGTTCTGTGCCATTCCGTCGTTCCGGGGCAAACAGCGGTCGCGCTCCCCCCAGGACGTGTTGGCCGAGGTCGAGGCCTTGCGGGCCACGGTGGAGGGCGCCCCGCCCCTCCGCGAGATCGTCCTCGTGGCGCAGGACCTCGCCTCCTACAACCGTGATCGCACCGGTCCCGGCCGAGGCACCCGCACCGCCGCACGGCCCCTCGCCGATCGCCGCCCTCACCCGCGCCGTCTCTGCCCGGGTCGAGCGAACCAGGCTGCTTTACCTCTATCCCTCGGGGCTGACTGACGAACTGATCGAGACGATCCTCGATACGGGCGTGCCCTACTTCGACCTCTCGCTTCAGCACGTGTCCCGCCCGCTGCTCGCTCGCATGCGCCGCTGGGGCGACGGCGAGCGCTTCCTGCGCCGCATCGCTGACATCAGGGACGCCGACCCCGATGCCACCTTCCGTTCCTCCTTCATCCTGGGTTACCCGGGCGAGACCGAGCAGGACCACGATCTGCTGCTCCAGTTCCTCGAGGCCGCGCAGCTCGATTGGGCCGGCTTCTTCCCGTTCTCCAACGAGGAGGGGACGCACGCCGCCGGGCTCGTCGATCAGGTTCCGCCCCAGCTGGCGCTCGAGCGCCTGCGCGAGTGCTCAGAGCTCCAGGACGCCATCACTGCGGCCAAGCGCGACCGGCTCATCGGCACGGTGCAACGGGTGCTCGTCGATGCGCCCGGGCGTGGCCGTACTCCTCACGAGGCGCCCGAGATCGACGGCATCGTGCATCTTCCCGCCGAGATCCGGGTGGGCAGCCTCGTCGATCTGCTCATCACCGGCGCGGAGGGGCCCGACCTGCACGGCCACCCGGCACCCCACCGTGACGCGGTGCTCGCCGCCGCTGCAGCGCCGCCCGTATGAGCGACGCCACCCACGAGCCACCCTCGCATTCGGGGTTCGCCTTCGGGCCCAGCGCGCTGGTCACTCCGGCCAACGCGGTGACGGTGGCCCGGCTCCTGGCCGCGCCCGTCTACGTCGTGATGCTCGTCGTCTGGGGAGCATCGTGGATCAACGTCGCGGTGGGCATCATCCTCGCCGGCAGCGACGGGCTCGATGGCTATATGGCCCGCCGCCAGGGCACCACCCGTTCCGGTGCCTTCCTCGACCCGCTCGCGGACAAGGCCTGTGTCCTCGGGGCCATGTTCACCCTGGCCGTGCAAGGCCACCTGCCCTGGCTGCCGGTGATCCTCATCACGATCCGCGAGGTGGGCATGCAGCTCTACCGGTCCTGGGTGGGTCGCCGCGGCGTGTCCATTCCGGCTCGCAAGTCGGCCAAGCTCAAAACGCTCGTCCAGGACTTGGCCATCGGTACCGTCATCATCCCCCCGCTGGCCCATCAGCACGGCCTCCAAGTCGCCACGATCTGGTTCGCCGCTGCGCTCACCCTCTACACCGGGGCTGAGTACCTGATCGACGGCCGTCGAGCCCTGCACCGACCGGCAGCCTCGTAAGGTCGCTCCCGTGAGGATCGAGATCGTGGCGGTCGGCACCGAGTTGTTGCTCGGCCAGATCGCTGACACCAACTCGGCTTGGCTTGGCGAGCACCTGGCAGCCAACGGCGTGGCATCCCACTTCCACCAGGCCGTTGGCGACAACCACGACCGCATCGTGCTCGCCCTACGTACCACGCTGGCCCGCAGCGATGGCGTCATCATGTGCGGCGGGCTCGGCCCGACCCAGGATGACATCAGTCGCGAAGCGATCGCCGAGGTGATGGGCGTCGAGCTCGTGCGCAACGAGGCGATCGTCGACCTCATCGCCGGCTTCTTCGAGGCCCGGGGCCGCACCATGACGGCCAACAACGCTCGCCAGGCCGACGTTCCGCAGGGTGCCACCATCATTCCCCAGGTGGCCGGAACGGCACCCGGCCTTATCTGCCCGCTCGGCAACAAAGTGATCTACGCGGTCCCCGGCGTTCCCTACGAGATGGCCGAGATGTTCGAGCGCGCCATCTTGCCGGACCTGCGTGCCCGCATGACCGAGGCCGGCGACGAAGGGATTATCGCCAGCCGCGTGCTGCGCACGTGGGGGGCCAGCGAGTCCGGGCTGGCCGAAGCTCTGCAGGATCGCATCGACGCGCTCGATGCAAACGGCGACGTCACCCTCGCCTTCCTCGCCTCTGGGATCGAGGGGATCAAGGTCCGCATCACGGCACGAGCACGCACACACGACGATGTCACCGCCTTGCTCGACAAGGAGGAGGCCGAAGTACGCCGCGCCATCGACGAGCGGCTGGGCGACATCATCTTCGGCGTCGATGAAGAGTCCATGGAGGTGGCCGTCGCCAACCGCCTCATTGCGCGTGGCCTCACCTTCGGCGTGGCCGAGTCGCTGACCGGAGGCCTCATCGCCTCCCGCCTCGTCAATGTGCCCGGCGCCTCTGCCTGGTTCCGCGGCGGCGTGGTGGCCTATGACTCGCAGGTCAAGTTCGATGTTCTCGGTGTGCCCCCCGGGCCTGTGGTCACCGAGGCCGCGGCGGCGGCGATGGCCGAGGGTGCCGCTCGGGTGACGGGGTCCGATGTCGGCCTCGGCATCACCGGCGTGGCCGGTCCAGAGGATCAGGAGGGCGTTGCACCGGGCACCGTGTTCGTCGGCCTCTCCCTCCCCGGCGAGCCGGCTCAGACCCGCGAGCTCCGGGTGCCCGGCGATCGGGAGCGCGTCCGCCAGTACGGGGCTATTTCGGCCCTTGACCTGCTGCGGCGCGCCCTCGACGCGCAATCCGCCTGAATTTCCCCCGTTCACAGCAGGCCCACAGCGGGGGCACACTGGATGGGGAGCCGGGGGCGCGAACCTGTGCGCCAGGGAGGTTTCACCAGTGAAGATCGAAAACGGACCGCGGGTCTTGGTGGTCGACGACGAGCCCTCGATCGTCGATGCGGTGGCCACCTCGTTGCGCTACGAAGGATTCACCGTCAACGAAGCGATAACGGGGCGTCACGCGCTCGCCCAGGCCCAAGACGACCCGCCCGACCTCATGATCCTCGACGTCATGCTGCCCGACCTCGATGGTCTCGAGGTGACCCGGCGCCTGCGTGCCGACGGGCTGCGCATCCCCGTTCTCTTCCTGACTGCCCGCGACACGCTGCAGGACAAGCTGGCGGGGCTCACCGTCGGGGGCGACGACTATGTCACCAAACCGTTCGCGCTCGCCGAGGTCATCGCCCGGGTGCACGCCATCCTGCGCCGGACCGGCTACGAGCCCGAGGACGACGGCATCCTTCGTTTTTCCGACGTGGAACTCGACGAGAGCGCCCACGAGGTGCGCCGCGACGGGCACCCCATCAACCTCACCGCGACCGAGTTCAACCTCCTGCGCTACTTCATGCTCAACCCGCGTCACGTGCTCTCGAAGGCCCAGATTCTCGACCACGTCTGGCACTACGACTTCGGGGGCGACGGCAACGTCGTTGAGACCTACGTCAGTTACTTGCGCAAGAAGCTCGAGAAGTTCGGCCCCCCGCTCATCCAGACCATCCGCCTCGTGGGCTACACGTTGCGGGAGCCCGAGTCCGCCAACGGAGCGGCCTGAGTGTCACTTCGGCTCCGGCTCCTGCTCGCCGTCGGGCTCATTTCGATCATTGCGTTGGTCGTGGCCGACTTCGCCACCTATTCGGCACTGCGGTCGTCCCTGTACAACCAGGTCGACCAGCAGCTCGCGCACCAGCCAGTTCCCACTCTTACCGCCGATGCCGTCACCGGAACCGTGGCCCTGGCGTGCCTCTCGCCGCGTACTGACAACGGCTCAGGTCCGGTCGGGAATTCCGGCGGAGGACCTAGTTCGGCCAGCGGCCAACGCTTTCAGAATGTCTTCGGCTTCAGCTACGTCGGGGTGGTGAGCCAGAAGGGCGCCGTCGTGGACGGACTCGAATGTCCGGCCTACGTCGAGAGCCACCCTTACCGCCCTCAGCTCCCGTCGGTCATCGCGGGCTTCAGCACCCAGCCGGACGGCACCCAGGTGGCCTCGTTCACCACGGGCGCCATCGCCTCAGGTGGCCCGGCGTTCCGGGTGCGCGCGACCAAGATCGCCGGGCCCAACTTCAACGGCGACGTGCTGGTTCAGGCGCAGGCACTGGTTAATCAGACGAGCACCTTGCACACGCTGTTCCTCACCGAGCTTGCTGTCACCGCGGGCGCCCTCGTACTCGCGTTGGCGGGCGGATGGTGGCTGGTCCGGCTTGGACTGCGCCCCCTAGAGGACGTCGAGCGCACAGCCGATTCCATTGCCGCCGGCAATCTGGAGCAGCGAGTCCCCGGCGCGGAGCAGTCGACCGAGGTGGGTCGGCTGGCCCGAGCCCTCAACGTCATGCTCGAGCGAATCCAGGCGGCCTTCGCCGCGCGACTCGCCTCTGAGGCGCGCTTGAAGGAGAACGAACACCACCTGCGCCAGTTCGTCTCCGACGCCTCCCACGAGCTGCGGACGCCCATTGCCGCCGTGTCTGCCTACGCCGAGCTGTTCGAGCGAGGCGGAGCCGATCAACCCGACGATCTGCCGCGCATCGTCGCGGGCATCCGAACGGAGACGGCCCGCATGGACCGGTTGGTTAATGATCTCCTTACGTTGGCCCGCCTGGACGAGGGCGTGCCGATGGAGACGGCACCGGTCGAGCTGGTGTCCGTGGCGTCGGAGGCTGTCCGTACCGCGACGGCCGTCGGGCCCGAATGGCCGGTCCGGTTCTGGGCAGCGCACCCGGTCGAAGTGATCGGCGACAAGGACCGTCTGCGCCAGGTGATTGACAACTTGCTGGCCAACGTCCGAGCGCACACGCCCCCGGGGACCGCCACGACGGTGCGGTTGAACCAGGTCGGCGACGAGGAGGCCGAGCTCGAGGTGCGTGACAGCGGACCCGGCATGCCCACCGAGGACGCGCGCCACGTCTTCGAGCGCTTCTATCGGTCCGACCCCGCGCGGTCCCGCACGAGCGGGGGGAGCGGATTGGGTCTCTCCATCGTGTCGGCCATCGTGGCCGCGCACGGCGGCAGCGTCGTCGCTGTGTCCTCACCGGGACACGGCATGGCGGTAACCGTGCGAATCCCGCTCAGCACGCCCGAACTCGATGGGGACCGGGCCAGCGGCGAGACTCCCGAATCCGCTGCCTGAGGGCGGTCCAGGCAGCGCGCCAGCGATTCACACCGGGCCCACAGCCGACCTTCACCGCACCGCGAGCCCGGCCCGGCACCATGCCTGCCATGGCAACCCTGGCTCCACTCGAAGCTGCCGTCGAGCTCCGCCGGATCCCGGTCGAGGTGGAGATCGTCGTACCCGTCTACAACGAGGCGCCCCAGTTGGAGGAGCGGATCACCGCGCTCCGGAGATTCCTCGATGACTCCTTCCCCTTCCGGACCCTTGTCACCGTGGTCGACAACGCCAGCACCGACGACACCTATCGCGTGGCAAGCCGGCTCGCATCGACGCTGCACGGCGTCGCGGCGATGCACCTACCGCGCAAGGGGCGAGGCTACGCCCTTCGCGCTGCATGGTCGACCAGTAACGCCCCCGTCGTTGCCTACATGGACGTCGACTTGTCCACCTCCTTACCGGCGCTCCTCCCGCTTGTGGCTCCGCTCCTGTCGGGCCATAGGGATGTCGCGATCGGGTCGCGACTCGCCCGCGGCGCGAACGTGGTGCGCGGCCCCAAGCGCGAGCTGATCTCCCGGACCTACAACCGCTTGCTTCAGCTCACGCTGCGCGGAAGCTTCAGTGACGCCCAGTGCGGGTTCAAGGCACTACGGCGGGATGCCGCGGAGAAGATACTGCCCCTCGTCGAAGACAACGAATGGTTCTTCGACACCGAGCTGCTCGTCACCGCGCAACGGCTCGGGTTGCGCATCGGTGAGGTCCCCGTCGACTGGGTCGACGACCCGGACTCGAGCGTGAACGTCGTGTCGACGGCGGCGGACGACCTGCGAGGGGTGTGGCGGATGCTGGTCCACCGTCCCACGGGGCTCTCCCGGGCTCGTTCCAACGAGGTGCCAGCCGACCAGTTGCTGCGTTTCGCCGGGGTCGGGGTGCTCTCCACAGTTGGGTACTTGTTCCTCTTTGTGGCCTGGCGCCCACTTTTGGGCGCCTTCGCTGCCAACGCAGTGGCCATGGCGATTGCCACACTCTTCAACACCGCGGTCCACCGCGAGCTCTCGCGGACCACCGACGGCCAAGCCCGCCGTGGTCGGCTCTTTGCCGTGGCGGCCGGCCTGTGCGCGGTGAGCCTGGCCTTCACGACCCTCGGGCTGCTCGTCGCCCAATGGACGGCTCCTGGTGCCCTATTGCCCGAGCTCGTTGCGATCACCCTCGCCACGATGATCGCCGCTGTATTCCGGTTCGCCGTATTGCGGGCCTGGATCTTCCGCCCACGCGCCCGCGCGGGTAGCGACCTGATGGAGGTATCACGATGACGGACACGCCCGCCCCGGATGCCCCCGTCGGGGTCCTTGACCCCCCGGCCCAAGTCGCAGTCAGCCCGACGGACGCCAGGGACACCGGAACCAACGCGGCACGGACTTGGACACCGGGGCCCCGGCGCGGCCCCGCGGCCCGTTTCCTGCGGGGCAAGGAGAGCGACGCGCCCTGGGTGCGCCCCGCTCTCATCACACTGCTCGCGGCGACCGCGCTCCTCTACTTGTGGGACCTCGGGGCAAGCGGATGGGGCAACTCCTTCTACTCGGCGGCCGTCCAGGCGGGGACCAAGAGCTGGAAGGCCTTCTTCTTCGGTTCCTCCGACTCGTCCAACTTCATCACCGTGGACAAGCCGCCCGCCTTTCTGTGGCCCATGGAGATCTCGGCCAGGATCTTTGGGCTGAACTCTTGGAGCGTGCTGGCCCCCCAGGCCCTCGAGGGCGTGGCCACGGTCGGGCTGGTCTACCTTTCGGTTCGACGCTGGTTCAGTGCCCAGGCCGCGCTTCTGGGTGCCTCCGTCGTCGCGCTGACGCCGGTGGCGGCCCTGATGTTCCGCTACAACAACCCCGACGCCATGCTGGCCATGCTGCTTGCCGGTGCCGTGTACGCCACCATCCGTGGCCTGGAGCGGGCGCAGACCAGGTGGCTCGTGCTGGCTGGGGCACTTGTGGGCTTCGGCTTCATCACCAAGATGATGCAGGCGTTCTTGATCCTCCCGGTGATGGCTGTCGTCTACCTGCTCGCCGCACCGACAGGATGGTGGCGGCGGGTGTGGCAGGTCGCGCTGATGGGGATCTCGACCTTGGTTGCGGCAGGGTGGTGGGTGGCCGCCGTCGTGCTCACCCCGGCCGCCGATCGCCCCTATGTCGGTGGGTCGCAGAACAACAACATCTTGAACCTCATCTTCGGCTACAACGGCTTCGGCCGGATCACCGGCAACGAGACTGGCAGCGTGGGTGGCGGGCGCGTCACAGGCAGCATGTGGGGACCCACCGGTTTGACCCGGCTCTTCAACGCCCAGTTCGGGAACATGATGTCGTGGCTGTTGCCCGGAGCGCTGGTGATGGGCGCAGTCCTTCTGGTCGTCACCGTTCGCGCCCGCCGCACCGACCGCGAGCGCGCCGCGCTGCTGTTGTTTGGCGGCTCGCTCGTTAGCACCGGCCTGGTCATCAGCTTGGCTCAGGGCATTATCCACGCCTATTACTTGGTCGCCCTGGCGGCGCCGCTCGGCGGCCTGGTCGGGATCGCCACCATGGGGCTCTGGCAGCGCCGCGGGAGCTGGGTGGGCAGGTTCGGCCTGGCCGCCGGCCTGGCCGTCACGGTGGTGTGGAGCTACGTGCTCCTCGGGCGCACTTCCGACTGGTTCCCGGCGCTGCGCGTCCTCGTTGCGGTTGTGGGAACGCTCGGGGTCCTTGCCATCTTGGCCCTCCCGCTGTTCCGTGCCGTCCCCAAGCTGGCCATCGGCCTGGTCGCAGCACTCGGTCTGGGTGCCGCGCTGGCCGCACCGCTCTTCTCGACGGTCGCCACGGCGACCACGCCGCACGGCGGCGCCATCCCGTCGGTGACCCCGACCGCGACCGGCGGGGGCGGCTTCCCCGGCGGTGGGGGCTTCCCCGGCGGTGGGGGCCTTCGACGGGCTGCTGGCGGCGGATTCCCCGGCGGCGCCCTTCCCGGCGGCTTCCCCGGTGGTGCGCCTACCGGCGCCGGCACGGGTGGCTTCCCGGGCGGGGGCTTCCCCCGCGGGGGCTTCCCCGGCGGGGCAGTGCCCTCATTCGGCGCGGGCGGTGGGCGGGGCGCCTTCGGCGGCGGTGGTCCGGGCGGGATCTTGGGCGCCAGCCAGTCCAACCCCGCCTTGAACACGCTTCTGCAGGCGAGCGCCGGCCACTACACCTGGGCCGCCGCGACGGTGAGCGCGAACTCGGCCGCCGGCTACCAGCTGGCTAGCGGAGAGCCGATCATGGCCATCGGCGGCTTCAACGGGACGGATCCGGCGCCCACCCTGGCCCAGTTCGAGAAGTACGTGGCCGAGGGCAAGGTCCACTACTTCATCGCTGGGGGGCGCGGCGGAGGCCCCGGCGGCGTGGGCGGGTCGAGCAACGACGCGTCGAAGATCACTGCGTGGGTGGAGTCGCACTTCACGGCCAAAACCGTGGGCGGGGTGACCGTCTACGACCTCGCTACTGGCAACTCCACCGCCTCGGGCTGAGTTCGCCCCGGGCCGTCTCGGTCCCTTCGGGGTCCCCCGAGGAGCGGGGCCGAGAAGCGGAGACCAATGACTCCTACAGTAGGAGCCCTCAGTATGGAGGGTCCTTTGGACAACGCGGTGCCCCCGGCAGTGATCCGGCGGTGCCTCGACGAGGATTGGAAAGACATACGCCGGCTGCACGTCAGGATGGCCCTCGGGATCCCGCTGGCCGTCGATGTCGAACTCAACGACGTCTTCGCAATTCCCGACAACTTCTGGCTGGACTACGCCCGCACGTCCGCGCGGAGCGACGAGCAGGTGCTCCTGGTTGCCGGGGTCGGACGTGGCTGTGTGGGAATGGGTCATGTCCAACTCGTCCACGGTCACGCCCGGCTGAGCATGCTGTTCGTCGACGAGGACAACCGCGGACGGGGCATCGGCGCTGCCCTCCTTGCTGCGCAGGAGAGCTGGGCCCGGGATTGGGCAGCGAGTGATCTGGTGTGTCACATTCCCGATACGAGTACGGCTGCACGACTGGTCGAACATCGGGGTTGGCGGCGGACGGACGAGATTTTCGTGGCCAAGAATCGCCTCGTCGAGCGTCGGTGGGTCAAGGCGGTCACATAGGCGGATTCTCCCTCTGAAGTACCTGGCCCCCGTCGCTTCAACGCCTGGAAATCGGCGGCGCGAGGCTAGGCTCCTGCGGTGGCTGCTGAAAATGGCGGAGCCTTGTTGTTGTCGCAAGCATGGTTGGCGCTGGACGGGGACCCGGCCTGCCTCGACCTGGTCGAGGACACAGGAGACGGAGCGGGGTTGTTGCCGTCGACGCTTGCGGCGCTACCCGCGATGACCGCCGCCGTCACCACGTCGGTGCTTGCTGCGTCGGTGCTGGATGCGGCCCGTCGATCAGAGGAGCCCAGGCCGGTCACGGTCAATCGGGAGCACGTGGCCGTCGCTGCCCGGAGCGAACATTATGCGCGCTCCGGTGTCAATCAAGAGTCAGAGCGGATGTCCCCCCTCTCTCGTTTCTGGCGGACCTCCGATGGCAGCTGGTTTCGCCTGCACGGGGAGTATCCGTGGCACCGAGAGCGGGCATTGCAGGTGCTCGGGTGCGAAGACCGCCACAAGAGCGTCAAGGAGGCAGTGGCCGGCTGGCGCGGCGAGGACCTCGAGGATGCCCTGTCCGCCGCCGGTGGCCTCGGATATGCCGTGCGCACCGAGGAGCAATGGCACGAGCATCCGCAAGGTCGGGCTGTGGCGACACTCCCGCTGCTGCAACATGAGGCTGGCAAAGGAACTGGTCGGACCCTGCTCCCCGGACGGGGTGCCACCGGCGTGCGCGTCCTCGACATGACCCGGGTTCTCGCCGGCCCGATCGCCACGAGGACCTTGGCGGCGTGGGGCGCCGAAGTTCTCCGCGTTGACAGTCCTCGACTGCCGGAGATGCCGGCCCACGCATTGGACACGTTGCCTGGCAAGCGCAGCGCTGATCTCGACCTCGCCGAGCCCGCAGGACGTGCTCGACTGGAGGAACTGCTCTCAGTGGCGGACCTGCTTGTGCAGGGTTACCGCCCTGGGGCGCTGGCTCGGTACGGTCTCGACCCGCGTGAGCTGTCCGAGCGTCACCCCCACCTCAGCGTGGTCAGCCTGTCAGCGTGGGGGCCACGTGGACCCTGGGCCGCTCGGCGTGGCTTCGACTCAGTGGTCCAGGGCCCAACGGGGATCGCCCTCGCCGAGGGGGCGGAGGGGCTCCCCGGCACGCTGCCGGCGCAGGTGCTCGACCATGCAACCGGTTACCTGGCCGCCGCGGCGGGGCTGCTCGCGCTTGCCTCGGTACACCTTGGTGGGCAACCCCGGTCCGTGCAGTTGTCACTCGCGCAGACTGCCCGGTGGCTGCTGGGCGCGGGTCACGCCGAGATGGAGGCACCTCAACGGGCCGACGTCGAGGCGTATCGGATCGTGCTGCCAGGAGCGGTGGCTCCCGTGTCGGTGATCGGTCCTCCTGGTCGAACGGCCGACCTGCAGCCGCGTTGGACCTTCACCACGGACTTGGGTGCTGACGCTCCAGAGTTCGTCGCTGCCCGCGCCCTTTGACGAGGTGGGTGGACCGTGAAGCGGGCGTGGCCGGATCCGCAGGCCCGTCATGATGGCCCCTGACCTCTGCCGCAGTGTTTTTTCGGGCGCGAGCCCTCTGCGATACTGGCGATATGTCCGACCTTTGGAGGTTGGCCGCCCGGCGGTCGAAGGAATTTGACGCCGAAGCGGTTGCGTACGATCGCTACCGTCCTCACTACCCGGAAGAGATCTTTGACGACATCATGGAGCTTGGTGAGCTGAGCCCGGGGGCTGAGGCGATCGAGATCGGAGCTGGAACCGGCATTGGCACGGCCGCTCTCGTCGCACACGGCCTGCGAGTCACCGCCATTGAGCCTTCGTCGTCGATGCGGGAACTCGCCCAAGAAAAGGTTGGTGACACGGCGCAATTTGTCGCCGGCCGGTTCGAAGACTGGCCAGCCACGGAGGGCGTCGATCTCATCGTGGCTTTCAGTGCCTGGCACTGGGTCGAGCCTGGCAAGGGTATTGACCTCGCTGCCGACCTGCTTTCGCCTGGCGGGGCGCTGGCCGTCGCGTGGACCGAAGTTGTGTCCTGGGGGGAGGGTAACTTTGAGGACCGCTTGGCCGAAGTCACGGGCTCTCCTTGGCCTAAGCAGGTGGAAGCCATGCGTACGTCGCTCGAGCCGATCCGTGCCGATCCTCGCTTCGAGGAATTCACCGGGCGGCAGCACCGCTTTCAGCGAGTACTCGACGCAGCATCGTTCATTGCTCTGACCCGCACCTACCCGGGATTTCACACGGCCAAGCGCGACGAGCAGTTTCAACACATCATCGACAACGAATTCGGTGGTGCGGTGACGCGGGTCGAGGACGCAGTGCTGTATCTGACTCGTCGTCGCTGACGAGTTGGAGCACGGTCCTCGCCGGGATTAGCGTTGTTACATGGGTCAGAAGCCGCTGCTGGCCATTGTCTACAGCCCGAGGTCGAGACCGTGGAGGGAAGTTGCCGACGCCGCGGCCGACGTCTGTCGGCTCCTCTGGATCGTCGACGAGTCGGAACTCGGCCAGACAACGAAGGTGCTCCGCAAGCTGGGCAAGGTCGTTAACGCAGAAGGCTGCACGCCCGAGGAGTTGATTCAGCTCGTCTATGCCGAGCGACCGGACGGAATCACCTGCTACTTCGATACCGATCTCCACCGACAGGCATGGCTGGCTGCTGCGCTCGGCTTGCCCAGCACGTCGGTCCGTGCCGTGGCAAGGCTCAACGACAAACTTCTTCGAGCGCGAGGCCCTCGATGCAGCCGGCGTGCCGGTACCAAGGTTCTCCGAAATCAAGGAGCAGGTCGACGGCGATGAGGTCGACCGGTTGCAGAGCGCCGTGAGCTTTCCCGCACTCCTAAAGCCAAGGAATGGCACCGCGTGCAGAGGGATCCAGCCAGTCCAAAGCGCCGCCGAGCTCGTGAGCGTGCTCGAATCCGTCGAACATCCCGGGCAGATGATCCTCGAGGAGCGGATGGAAGACCTCCCTCCCACCGAGGCACCGTATGCGGACAGAGTCAGCATCGAGACGATCGTAAGCCGTGGAGTATTCAGTCATTTGGGAATTACCGGGTTGTTCCCAATGATGCCGCCGTTCCGCTCTTCGGGAGGGTTCTTCCCAGCAGACGTGCCCCCCTCGGAAATCCCCGAATTGTTCGATCTGGCAACGGCCGCAATCAAGTCGCTCGGATCGGACTTTGGCTGCTTTCGGACTGAGATCAAACTCACACCACAGGGGCGCAAGATCATCGAGATCAATGGTCGGCCCACAGGTCTTACCCCCGCTACCGTCAAGCTTGCTTCCGGCGTGCCCTTGCTGGAACTGAGTATGAGACTGGCGCTCGGAGAACATGTCGTGGTGGAGGGTCCGGTCCCGGTTCAATGCATCGCGTATCGCTTCTATCGTGAGCCCCCGATGTCGGCGACGAAAGTCCTCGGGATCAACGGGTTGAACCAACTGGGGGAGCGACCCGGGGTGCGGGACATCGACGTTCACAAGAGGGTCGGCGACCCGGTCGACTGGCAAAACGGCTCCCTCGACAAGGTCTTTCAGGTCACCGGAACAGTGGCCGACTACGCCGAACTGGCCGAGCACTACGCCGCGTGCACCGAGGATTCGTACGTCACCTACGAGTACGAGACGTAGGGCTTCAGGGCATCGCCCCCCGGCCCCGGCATGGTGGTTCCGATGCTCGCCCGATGTCCATCAGAAGGCGAATTCTCAGTGAACGCCCGCGAAATTCTCAGTGAACGCCCGTTAACGTTCCATGAACGTCCGGACGATTCGGACAAATGTATCGTCCTCGGCGTGCGGTTCGGCCGGTTCCGCTCCATACTGGAGGGTGCAGAAAGCGGCGCCGAAACCTCCGGTGACGCCCGACCGCTTCTTGTCGGCTTACGGCAGTTGATGTTAATGGCGGGTGCCACTCGCCAGCGGCCGTCCATTCAAGGTCGCAACGAAAAGGTCCGATCATGTTGGCGGACCCTGTTGGCGTCCGCACGTGCCGTGGACGTGTGATTTCGACGAGGGACAGGCAGGACACTCAGGTGAGACACAGCGTTCGTATCGTCCACTCCGATGTCTCGGTCGGACGCAGATTTCCATGACACGCACGGATGAGCCGGTGGGCTGTCGCGTCGGCATCGACCTCGTTGCGATGGACGACGTTCGCGATGCCGTTCTCGTGCACCACGATCGCTACATCGACCGGATCTTCACTCCCCATGAGGTGCAGTGCTGCAGGACCCCCCGTGGGTGGTCCATGCCGTCCTTGGCTGCCCGTTGGGCGGCGAAGGAGGCCACCATCAAGGTGCTCAGACCCTCGGGCCACCTCCCGGCATGGGACTGCATCGAAGTGCGCCGCCAAGACGACGGTTCGTGCGCCTTGGAGCTGTCCGGGTCGGCCGCCGACCTTGCAGCAGCAGCCCACATCACGGCGCTCTCGCTCAGCCTGACGCACGAAGGGGAGTACGCAGCTGCTGTTGTGTTCGCACTCTGCGGCGTACCCGCCGACGTCGGTACAGCCTTTTTGGGCCGTGAGCTCCTGACGGTCCCAGAGTTCTCAACATGGAAAGAAGGGAAACTTTCAGATGCCTGAACCCGCGCACCAGTTCGAGGCGCGTGTCCGAAACACGTTGGCCAGTCATGCCCGGCTGCCTGTTGACGTCGGGACGCTCGGACTCGACGACGACTTGTTCCAGGCCGGGATGACGTCGCATGCCAGTGTCAACGTCATGCTGGCGCTCGAAGAAGATTTCGACATCGAGTTCCCCGAAGAGATGCTCCAGAAGTCCACCTTCGAGTCCATACAGGCGATCTGCACGTCGATCTCCCACCTGATGACGATCGGAGACCGGCAATGACAGCGCCGGCAATCCACGGGATCGAAGCCGTGGCGACATCAGCGTGGTCGGGTCTGCAGCAGGCGCTCGCTGCAATGCCCGCCGGGGAGTCCGATGGGTGACGGCACGAGTGGCTTCGGCACGACTCTTCTAGAGGAAGGCTTGCTCTATCCAACCGGAATCCTCGGCGTGTTCGGCCGCTCCCAGCGGTACTGCGCAGTGGTTGGGGGCCTCAACAGATTGGTGGATGCCTGGGGATCGGAGCTCGATGCGACAGAGATCCAGTTTCCTCCCGTCGTGAACAAGACGACGTTCGAGCAGACGAACTTCATCGAGTCTTTCCCCGACCTGGTGGGTGCGGTGCACGTCTTCACGGGTAACGACCGCGACCATGCGGAGCTCCTCCGGCGCTCCGAGGCGGGCAAGGATTGGTCCGACTTATTGGAACCCGCGGAGGTGTTCCTCGCCTCGGCGGCTTGCCATCCGATCTACCCCATGTGCACGGGGACGCTGCCCGCCTCCGGCCGCTATTTCAACGTCCAGAGTTTTTGCTTCCGACATGAGCCGAGCACCGACCCGGCGCGCATGCAGTCGTTCCAGATGCACGAGATCGTGTTCGTGGGCACCCCGGAAGCGGCACAGCGTCACCGCGACTCTGGACTCGAGGCCGGGGTCTCGCTGCTCGAGCGTCTTGGGTTGGACATAACCGTGATTCCCGCCAACGATCCCTTCTTCGGTCGGCTGGGCACCGTCATGGCGACGAACCAGAAGGATGAGGTTCTCAAGCTGGAGGGGACCGCGCCAATCGGCAGCCCTGATCATCCCGTCGCCATAATTTCGGGGAACTGCCACCGCGACCACTTCGGAAGCCCCTTTTCCATCCTGACGTCAGACCACGCAACTGCGCACAGTGCCTGTGTCGCCTTCGGCATCGACCGGATCGTCCTCGCGCTGCTGTGGCAGCACGGACTTGACTTCGACAGTTGGCCTTCGGAGGCAAAAGATACTCTTTGGCCGTGAGATCCACGGTCCGGCCCGACGACAGCATCAGCACGGTCCAGCGGGCCAAGGTCGAGCAATGACGGCGACACCTCTCCTTTTCGGTCCCGAGGACAGGCCGCTGTTCGGGTGGGTACACCAACCCGAAGGGGGACTTTCTCGGGGCACCGCGATCCTGTGCCAGCCTCTCTTGCGCGAATACGTAAGCGCGCACTACACGTTCCGAGTGATGGCCGAGGCCCTTGCGGATCGTGGGATCACCTCAATCCGCTTCGACTACGACGGCACCGGAGACTCCGCGGGCTCCGACTCCGACCCCGGAAGGATGGACGCGAGCCTCGCCTCCATCGGGCACGCCGTCGAGTTGGCCCGGGGCATGGGCACCACCGAGATAGCATTCATAGGCTTGCGGATGGGAGGGCTCCTGGCCGCCCAGGCAGCAGAGACTTGCGGGCGTGTGTCCGCGCTCGTGCTGTGGGACACGTGCGCGTCGGGTCGCGATTTCCTGCCGCGAGCAATCTGCCCTCTTTCGGCTCCGCTACGGACGGACCCACCCGGAGAACGGGGGCACCGAGGTACCGGGGTTCGTCCTGACACCCCAAACGGCCGAGGACATGGCCGCGGTTGTTGCACCAGCCTCACTCCCTCACGTCGAGCGTGCACTGATCCTGAGCCGGGTCGACCGGACTGCGGGCGGCACCCTGGGCGTCGACGACGCGCACGTCGAGCGCGCTGTCGCAGAGGGCCAGGCCGAGTTGATGGACGTGGAGCCCTTCTTCAGCAAGGTGCCTCCGACGGCCGAGGGGATCCCTGACTGGCTCGACAGCGTTCTCCCGTCGAGCCGGAGCGCTCAACGCCCCCCAGTTGGCAGAAACGAAATGACGGTGCGCAGCAACAACGGGACTCCCGTGAAGGAGCGCCTGGTCACGCTCGGGCCGCACCGCCTCTTCGGCATTGCGACCACCGGGGAGGGTGACCCCAAGGGTCCGACTGTCCTCTTCCTCAACAGCGGGAGCGACCCCCACACGGGGCCCAACCGCATGTGGGTCGAACTCGGGAGGTCTTGGGCGTCTCTTGGCTTCCCGTGCATCCGTTTCGACCTGAGTGGCTTGGGCGACAGCCCGGTGCGGCCGGGACAGATCCCCTACGTCGTGCGTGCCCCCGAGGCCTTCGATGACATGGTCGACGTTGTCGGCACCGTCGTCGATCGGCCTCCCGACGACGGCGTCGTGCCGGTGGTGTTCGCCGGGCTGTGTTCGGGCGCCTACCAAGCGCTCGAGAGCGCGATCGATCTGCACCCGCTGTCCGTCCTCTCCGTCAACCCGCTCC
The DNA here is from genome assembly GCA_963744225.1 of uncultured Acidimicrobiaceae bacterium. Lineage (GTDB taxonomy): Bacteria > Actinomycetota > Acidimicrobiia > Acidimicrobiales > RAAP-2 > Bog-473. The sequence goes on along the minus strand of CAVUSV010000004.1, from coordinate 450,167 downwards.
TGCGGTTCCAGCCGTCGGAGACCGGGCCGCTGGATCCACGCCGGAAGCTCTGCAAACCCGCGGGGTCCTTGCGGACCGCCTACCGCACTCTTCCCTCGTGGAAGATCTTGCGGCTCGCCCGCAAGGCCTACGTGGCCGCCACACGCTTGCGACCAGGCCAGCGATCCGCCCTCTCCTGGCTAAGCGAAACCTCGGCCCGCGGAACCGACATCCTGTGCATCTGTGGCGAACTCGAGGCTGCCGCCTTCTTCGAGAGCGAGCCTCCGCGCGATGACCACCGGTTGACCCAGGAGCGTCTCCAGATCGACCTGATCGAAGGCCTCGACCACGGGTTGATGTTGGAGGATCACCGAGCCACAGTCGTCGATCGGCTCACGCAGCACATGGCGACGTTCCGAGTCGGGGAAGACCACCCCCACGAGCCCACGTCACCACCCGGGCCTCTCCCTCCGGCACGGTTGGGTACGTAACATGAGTGGGTGACCACAGCCCGTCACCGCCGACAACGCGAGATGACCCCCATGTGCGACGACGGCGGCCGCGAACGGTGGCCCGATGACGACTGCGGTAGGAACCCTTAGGTTCGATGTCCACGTACGTTCTCATCCACGGAGCAGGGTCTGACTCGTGGTACTGGCATCTGGTGAAGCCACAACTCGAGGGAGCCGGTCATGATGTCGTGGCCGTCGACTTGCCGTGTGACGATGATTCCGCCGGTTTGTGCGACTACGCGGACGTCGTGGTCGCGGCGACCGGTGATCGCGACGACGTCATCGTGGTCGCACAGTCGCTCGGTAGTTTCACCGCTCCACTGGTCTGCGATCGACTCCCGGTCGACCTCATCGTGTTGGTAGCCGGCATGGTGCCAAAACCCGGTGAGTCTCCTGGAGAATGGTGGGCCAATACCGGTCATGCGTTTCCCGACCCCTTCGATCCGCAGGAGATCTTTGCCCACGACGTGCGAGCCGACCTCGCGGCGGCCCTTCCCGCACATATCCGGTCCCAATCGGGGACGCCGTTCGAACGGCCGTGGCCCCGCGATTCCTGGCCCGACGTGCCGACGCGGTTTCTACTCTGCCAGGACGACCGGTTCTTTCGTGCGTCGTTTCAACGGCGTGTGGTCCGTGATCGCCTTGGATTCGATCCCGATGAGATGCCGGGTGGCCACCTCCCCGCACTCGCACATCCCGAGTTGCTGGTGGAGAGGTTGGAGTCCTACCGCACGGCGCTGTAGTGGTCGACCGCAGAGCTCATTCGCTCAGCTCACCGGCTGCGGCGTCGTCTTCTCAATGGCCTCCCACCCACCGAGGCCCTCACGGCGGGCTCGTTCGGCATGGTGCCCGCCGCGCAAGCCGAAGAGGCGTTTGGCCAGGAGGAGGTAGATGGCAACCGCCACGTTGATGGCTAAGACGATCAACTTGAAGACGCTGACCCTGAGCCACAGCTCGTACACCTCGTAGGGAATGAGGAGCGTTGTTGCAACGAAGGTGAGGTACTCGGCCCAGCGCTTGTTGAACCACAGTCCGACCGCCTCGGTCGCTTCGAGGGCCGCGTAGGCAAGGAGGACGAGGGCCAACGTGATGAGGTGGGTCGGTGAGTATTTGAAGGCCCGTCCGAAGTAGCCGAGGACTCCTCGTGCTGTCGAGGAACCGGGATCTCCTCCCGCCAGGTCGTTCATGATGTTGGTGTAGTCGCGGTGCAACGACTGATCGTGATGAGCGAATGTGATCAGCACGGCGGCGAGGAGGGACAAGACGATGACATGGATTGCCCGATCGAGCGCGATGAGTCGGAGCACGTACCGGTCGCGCAGGACCCCCCCTCTCGCCGGCAATGCGATCTCATCTCGGCTCTCGACTCGGTCTCGGGTCGGAGTGTGGGGAATCGGATGCATCACCCAGGCGTCACACCGCAGGCACCGGTGCCACCGCACCCCATCGAATTCGCGGACCAGCATCTCGTCATCGGGGCCGATCTGGGCGGCGCCGACGCCCGCGAGGTGGTGACCTTTCCAGGCACACGTGAGCAGCTCGTATCGATTGGGGGGGCTCCGCCGTCCTGCCACGCCGTCAGGTTAAGCCGCGGGGGAACGCCGTTATCGGATCATGCGCGGCCACACGGGCGTCACTCAGAGCAACGCCTGGTAGCGGTCGAGCATTGCGACGTCGAAGGCAACGAAGCGGACAAGGGTGACGTCGGTGTCCGCCGCGCGGACGGTTGTCACCGCGACCTCGGCGGCTTGCCCCGGCGGGTAGCCGAACACGCCGGTCGAGATGGCGGGGAAAGCGACCGTGCGGGCGCCCACCTCGTCGGCGGCGGACAATGCGTTGCGGTAGCACGAGGCGAGCGTCTCTGGTTCCTTCGACGTCCCACCGTGCCACACCGGCCCGACGGTGTGGATGATGAAGCGGGCTGGAAGGTCGAAGCCGTCGGTGACCACTGCTGCGCCAGGCGGGCACTCGCCGATGGCTCGGCAGGCCGCCTGCAGCCGATCGGCTCCCGCGGCGCGATGGATAGCGCCGTCGACGCCCCCGCCGCCGCGCAGCCCACTGTTGGCCGCGTTCACGACGGCGTCGACCTGTTCGGCAGTGATGTCGCCCAGGACGGCTTCGAGCCGGGGCGCCACGGCGACTAGCCCGCCGTGGTCGATGTGGCCGACGACGAGCTGCCTTGGCCCGCCACCTTCAGCAACGACACCGAATGGCTTGGCGCCTTCACGCTTGTCTTCTGACCCCAAGAGGAGAAGGTCACTGACCCGCGGATGGCGGACGAACCGCCTCCGCCGGGGTTGGTGAGCTCCTGAATGGGCAAGGGCGCGCCGCTCGCTGAGACGTAGAGGACGACCGGTACCTTGCCGCCGCTCTGGGTGCTTTGGGAGCCGCGGATCGCCAGCGCGTGGCGGCCGTTTACCGTCGCCGCGGTTCCGTAGGTGTAGGGCCCACCCATCTGCAGCTCGCTGGGCACTTGCGCATTGAGAAGCCCGGCGACGAGCTGGGCCAGGCCGCTGTTCGAGGTCGGGAAGGAGAGCCACGTGCCCGCGTACTTCGACGACTGCGCGTTCGTGAGGCCGATGACGTGGTGGAGGGCGGTGGCGTTGCCGTTCAGGTAACCGGTCGACCCGACCAGCAGCGCGCTCATGCGTTCGGTGAGATTCCCGTTGTGCACCACGAGCGTCTGTGATCCCGACGTGGCGCCGGTGTCGCCCTGGACCGAAATCGCCACGCCACTCTGCGTGGCCGAGGACGAGAAATGGACGCCCTGCGTGCCGACGGACTTGATGGCGGCCTGGTACTCGGACTGGGCGCTGGCTCCCGCCGCCGCGGCGGCGTCCGGTGCCAGTACGGCGACGAGCGTCGCCATTGCGGCGAGGGTGCCGGCAGCCGCGGCGGTGCTGATGGACGATGGACGCAGGGGGCGCATGAACTTCACTCTCCTGGAGGCTCGGGCTCGGCGGCGCGGATGGCGCCTGCTCGGCCCGGTGGCGGACATGCACATCCTCGCACGCCCACGTCGGCCAGCGGGTTCAGGGCCCGCTGGCGCTCTCACACGGCGCTGATTGGTCCGATGGAAACGGTGGCCTGGGGGGCCAGGGGACGCACGATCTCGCCCCAGTTGGAGTAGGTCACGTGCACCGCCGAGGTGGGCTGGCCCTTGGCGTTCACCGAGTCCTCTTCCACCGGCACGTGGGCCCCTTGGGCACGTACGTAGAGGACGATGTGCGTCGACTTCCGCGCGAACGTCTGCGTCCCCTCGATGGGTTGTACGGCATACCCGTCGAGCATGCGGACGTGCCCGAGAGACAACGGCCCTTTGAGCAGCAGTTGGATGGCGACGTCGTGCGACCGGACGCCGACGACCACCTGCCCAAACGCCGCGTTGCCCGTGGAGAACTCGATCCACTGGCCCGCCGCAGTCGTTGCCTGCGACGCGCTCAGGCCGGCCAGGGTCTGGAGTCCGCCGGCGTTCCCCTTGACATAGGTGATGCCCCCGATCACCAGGATCGAGATGGACCCGGTACCCATGAGCACCGTCTGGCTCCCCGACGCCGGCCCGGCATCACCCGACACGACGAGGGTCTGCTTCGACTGCGTCGATGTCGAGCTGTAGTGGACCGACCACGACTGTGTCGTTGCGAGGGCCTCGCGGTAGAGCATCGAGGCGCTGGCGGACGAACTGGACGCGCCGGCCGGCACGGCAGGCGCGGTTGCCGTGGCGAGCACGGGGCCCGCCAGCAGGAGGCCGACCACCAGCCTTCTTCTGAGCACGAACTGCCCTCCTCTTTCTTCCCGCTCCGGGCCGCGGACCCGTCAGCTTCGCGCGTGACCGGTGCGCCGCCCGGTCACGGGTCCGCGCACATCTGCGTCACACGGAAAGGAAGGTGAGACCATTCTCCAGCGGTCGTTCCCGGCCGGCCGGAGGGTCCACGCCCTACGAACACACGTTCGTTATGCTCCCATCATGCAGAGCCGGGGGTTCCGTCACACCCCCGCCGTAGGGTCATCGCAAGGCAGTCGGCCGGAGGCCGGGCACAAGTCGCACAACACGAGTAAGTCGCAGAGCACGAGCAACAGGTCCACGAGCAATAGGTCGCAGAGCGAAGGAAGAGGAGAGAGGGAGATGGCCGAAACAGAACGGGACAAGGCGCTGGACGCCGCGCTGGGTCAGATTGAGAAACAGTTCGGCAAGGGCTCGGTCATGCGCATGGGCGACAACCTTTCGATGAATATCGAGTCCATCCCGACTGGCGCCCTCTCCTTGGACCTGGCGCTGGGCATCGGCGGCCTGCCGCGGGGCCGCATCGTGGAGATCTACGGCCCGGAGTCGTCGGGCAAGTCGACGCTGGCCATGCACGTCGTGGCCGAGGCGCAGCGCAACGGCGGCATCTGCGCCTACGTCGACGCCGAGCACGCCATGGACCCGGTCTACGCGCGGGCCATCGGGGTCAACGTCGACGACCTCCTCATCTCGCAGCCTGACACGGGCGAGCAGGCGCTCGAGATCGCCGACATGCTCATTCGCTCCGGCGCGCTCGACGTCCTCGTCATCGACTCGGTGGCGGCGCTCACCCCACGGGCCGAGATCGAGGGCGAGATGGGCGACACCCATGTCGGCCTCCAGGCGCGCCTGATGTCCCAGGCCCTGCGCAAGCTGACCGGGACACTCTCGAAGTCGAGCACGATCGCCATCTTCATCAACCAGCTGCGGGAAAAAATCGGCGTAATGTACGGTTGCTTCAATTACAACTCCCGTGTTGTCCTGGCCGACGGCAGTACGGAGCTGATCGGGAAGATCGTCAACCAGCGCCTCCCCGTCGAGGTGCTTTCCTACGATCCCAAGGCGGGCGCGATCGTCCCCAAGCGGGTCGTGAACTGGTTCGATAACGGCAAGACCGATCAGTTCCTGCAGATCACGGTGGCCAAGCCGGCGAAGAACGGGCGGGCCCAGTTGGCGTGTACCTCGAACCATCTGATCCGCACTCCGGGCGGGTGGCGCGAGGCGGGCGAACTGAAGGTGGGCGACCGGGTGCTCGAGGCCCTCCCGCACCATCTGTCCGATTTCCAGTGGGAGGCCTTGCGGGGGACCCTGATGGGTGACGGCGCCCTGTCGCCGACGCGCAGCGGTCACGGGGCGCGCTTCCGCTACAGCCACTCCGAGAAGCAGGTGGCCTACGCCGACTGGAAAGCGTCCCTGTTCTCCAACCTCGGATCCAGCCGCCATGTTAGGGACGACGGGGTCGTGACCTACGACTTCTCGCCGCTTCCCGAGCTCACGTCGCTGCGCCAGGGCGTCTACGTCGACAAGAAGAAGATCTTCGACGATGACTACCTGAAGCGTCTCACTCCGCTGTCGCTTGCCCTCTGGTACATGGATGACGGCAGCCTCAGCATCCGGTCCAAGGGGGTTCAGGCCCGGACGGCGGACGCACCGGGCGCGCCACCATCTGTGTCGAGGCCATGGAGCCGGCGACCCGGGAAGGCCTGGCGGCCTATCTGGCCGACACCTGGGGTATCCGGGCGAAGCTAGTCGCCTCGGGTGCTTTCAAGAAGGCCGTCCTGGTTTTCAGCAATGCCGAGACGGCAAAGTTCCACGCCCTTATCGCACCGTTCGTGCATCCGAGCATGGAGTACAAACTGCTGCCGGCCTACCGGGGCCGCTTCGCGGTCGAGCCCGTCTTCGCGCCGATGCGCTACGAGTTGGTTGCTCTCCCGGTGACGGACATCCACGTCAAGCCACCGACCCGCTCGATGCGCCGGTTCGACATCGAGGTCGAGGACAGCCACAACTACTTCGTTGATGGCGTCATGGTCCACAACTCCCCCGAGGTCACCCCCGGTGGCCGGGCGCTGAAGTTCTACTCCTCCATCCGGCTCGACATCCGCCGGATCGAGGCGATCAAGGACGGGGCCGACGTGGTCGGCAACCGCACCAGGGTCAAGGTCGTCAAGAACAAGTGCTCGTCTCCTTTCAAGCAGGCCGAGTTCGACATCATGTACGGCAGGGGCATCAGCCGCGAGGGGTCGCTCCTCGACGTAGCGGTCGACCTCGGGTTCATCAAGAAGTCGGGCGCCTGGTTCACCTACGAGGGCGAGCAGCTCGGCCAGGGCCGGGAGAACGTGAAGACGTTCCTCTCGGAGAATCCGCAGTTGATGGCCGAAATCGATGACCGGCTGCGCGACCACCTGGCTCCGAAGGACGCCGAGGCCGAGTCCGCCGAAGCCACCGCCGACGCCGACGACCTCCCCATCACGCTCGACTCCTAGTACCCACCTCGCCTCTCACGCACCAGAGCACTCCGGGCCGTCATTGCTGGGTGCACGGCCCGGAGTGCGTCGCGTCCGGACCACAATGGTGCCGTGCCAGCCAGGGAATGGAAGCAACGGGTAATACGCGTCCTCGACCGATTCGTGCCCACGGTGCCCTTTCGCTACTTGCCGCCGAAGCAGTCGGTGCGCATGGCCTTCAACGTCATCCTCGACCGTGAGCCCGACGCGGCGGGCGGTGCCGAATACGCCCAAAAACTGGCGAACGGGAAGCTAACCCGGCGCGCCGTGGCCGAGGCGTTGGCCCATTCCGAGGAGTTCCGCCGCGAGGTGCCCATCGGCAACGTACTCCTCTCCATGCATGTCAGCCGGAGCGACTTCGTGGCCGGGTTGCCCCCCGCTGCCCGCATCCTCGATCTCGGCGGGACCCATCAGGGCCTGCCCGATGGCGCACTAGTACACCTGGGTTACCCATATCCCTTCGAGCGTCTCGTCGTGGTGGACCTGCCGGTCGACGAACGCGACACCATCTACCAGGGGGGATCGGCGGGCGAGTCGGTGCTCTCCGAGCTCGGCCCCGTGGAGTTCGCCTTTCACTCCATGGTCGATCTGGGCCGCTACGCCGATGGATCCTTCGACCTCGTCTACAGCGGCCAGTCCATTGAGCACGTCAGCGAATCCGAGGGAGATGCCGTGGCGCGGGAGGTCTTTCGTGTGCTCACCCCCGGTGGTTGGTTCTGCCTCGACACGCCCAACGGGCCGGTGTGGCGGCTGCGATCCGAGGAATTGATGAACCATGACCACCAGATTGAGTACGAGGCGGGTGATCTGGTCGCCAAGCTCGAACGGGCCGGGTTCGTGGTGACCGAGTGCAAGGGTCTCAACTTGATGCGCCAGGGCGCCGCCACCGGGGTGTTCGACGAGGCCGAAGCCAGCGCGCATCCCGGCGTGTTCGCCGCCGCCGAGGACTGCCTGCTGCTGGCGATCGTGGCGCAGAAGCCGGCGCCGTAGCCGCCGCTACGGGGTCGTGGTCGCGATGATGGAGTTGGGCACCAGCTCGACCCAGGTCTGGCCGGGCTGCAGCGGGATCGCCACGCCGAAGGCGTTTACGAACTGCGTTGGGGAGCTAAGGGTGGCTCGGTGCCAGGTGGCATTGATGGCCATCCCGTTGCGGTAGACGACGGCCGTGCCGCTGGCGTTCGGGTACAGGTCCGCCTGCACCTCCAGGCCGCCCCCCTGGTTCTCGGCCCAGGGGCCGTAACTGATCTGGACGTATTGCACCACCACGTTGGTCGCAGCGTTCTGGACGCCGTTGGCCAGCATGTCGGGCGTGAACCCGTAGAAGCGCTGGAAGGTGTTCGTGGCCGGGTTCCACTTCCAGGTGACGTTGGACGTCCCGGAGAAGTCGATATGGATGGTCGAGACGGGTGTGCCTCCGGCCACCGGGGCGGTCGAATAGGTGAACAGTGGCTGGGGCGGTGTGGTCATGGTCGGGTGCGTGCCGTAGACGATGGCCGTCGAGGTGTAGTCCGCGTCGGGCGACACTTTGCCGGGAGGGTGAATCATCAGGGAGTCGCTGGCTCCCAGATCGACGTTGATGATGGGCGATGCGTTGATGTTGGCGAGGACCGGGTTGATGCCGCCCACATGCGCCTCGAGCGGGTTGCCCAGTTGCCCCAGGATGCCGATGTCGATGTTGCGGGCCGAGCGGACGGGACCGATCAGGCCGACGTCTTGGCACTGGAACACGGCGGCGTAGCGGGTGATGCCCCCCTCGACCGGCTCTTCGAACACGATGTCGGCCTTGTCGAGTCCGGATTGCGGACGGCCGGCGGGGTAATTGTCGATCTTCACCGCCATGGCGGGCCGCTGGGGGACGCTGCCGTGGGGGACCGGCGAGCCGGTCAACGGGCAGGCCGGCGGCGGGACGGTCGACGTCGTCGTGGTCGGTTTCGGCTTGATCGCGGCGGCCGCGTGATTCACCGGGGAGGAGGAGCAGGCGTTCAACGCCAGCCCGGCCAGTCCCGCGGTCGCCAACACGCCCCAGGCGAGCGGAAGGCGCGCCCGGGTGCGCTCATCGTCGGAATTCCCCATCGCTGGGCGTCGATCGTAGGGGGGCGGCGCCCCCAAGTGGTGGCATCCGCCGACGCGGGGTGCCACTCAGGCTGCGGGCGTCCCGGCGGCGGTGCCCTTGGAGGCGGCAGCCCCGGTGTAAATCGAGGACCAATTGCCGCCGGAACTGCCATAAGAGGAGGCCGGTCCCAGCCCGAACCGGCCGTAGACGTTCTCCATAGCCCGGCGGATCACGTCGGTGACGCCCGGGAAAGGCCCGGGGATGACCAGGGAGGGGATGGCGCCCGTGGTCGAGAGCAGGGAGACGAAGCTGGCCGAGCCGCTGGCCAGCACGCCCCCGCCGTTGCCGGGAGCGGTGTAGTAGGTGATGTCGGACCAGTTCGACTGTCCGGGCACCGGCGAGTGGGCCAGCACGTCGACGTTGCGGGGTCCGGGCAGGGACGGGACGAAGCGGTCGAACTCCCCGAGGATGGCAGTTGGGAAGGTGTGGCCGTCGGCCAGGTTGCAGCCCTTGTAGAACCACGATGAGGCGTCCGTCACGACCATGTCCGCCTTCGCTCCCACCGATTGGTACATGGATCCGATGAGGTTCGACTCGGGGTCATTGACCGGAGCCTGGGCCCAGTTGACCGTGGTCAACGCTGGCTGTTGCCGGGCCAGGGGGTCCTCCGCGGCGCTCTTGTAACAGACCTCCAGGCGGTTGGGCCCGATTGAGCTCGGCTCTAACCGGATCTGCCGGTAGACGGCGTTCGCTCCGAGGAAGGCCATGTTGAGACCGTTGGCGGTGGCCTGCGCCGCGGCTTGGCGCATGGGCTGGGACCAGTACTCGTCGTGGCCCAGGCTGAAGAGGCAGCGGTGATTGGCCAGGAGCTGCGGCCGTTGGTGGAGGTCGACGTCGGTCCAGTACGTCAGGTCGAGCCCGAGGCTCTCGAGGTGGAACAAGAGTGGCAGCTCGTTGCCGACGAAGTCCGCCGCACCGGAGGCCCAGGTCTGGGGGTAGGGACGGTCGAACGACACCACCCGCGCCCGGTTGGCGAAGTCCGACCGACCGCCCGGCGATTGGCCGTAGTAGAGGCTGTAGCTGCCCCAGAGGTTGTAGGCCTGCCAGGTGGTCACGGAGTTCTGGAGGACGTACGACGCCATGGAGGCGTCGTCGCGGATGGTGAGCGGGACGAATTGCTCCTCACCGCCGCTCCCCACCAGCTTCAGCAAATAGCACCCCGGCAGCCAGTCCTTTGTGATGTTGAGGGTCATGGTGGGCGACCACGGGCACGAGACCGTCCCGGCGCCGGATGTGACCACGGGGGCCGGTTGGGGTCGGGCGGCCACGAAGTCGGTCTGGACGACGAGGCGCCCGCCCAGACCTTGGTAGAAACCCATCCGATAGGCCTGGACCTGCACCGCGCGGGCCGTGGTGTTCACGAAGACGGCGACATCGTCGCCGGGCACCGCACTCACTTGGCTGGCGAATCCCTCGAGCGCGTGGTTGGGCTGGACGTGGTTGCAGATCCAGTTCAAAGTGCCCGGCTTGGCATTCTCGGCGATCAGCCAGGGCGCCGTGGGCACGACGACCCCGCTCGGCAGTCGCGCATCCACGACGGTGGGGAGTTTCTGGCTCGTGTTGCGGCGGGCCCTCGCCGGCACGCGGTTCTTTTGATGGGAGCTCAGCCGCGGTCCCACCGCGAACCCGGCGGCCCCGAGCGCGGAGAGCCGCAGGAACTGGCGGCGGTCGATGGCGTGGTCACCCGAGGGTGGCGCGGGGTCGGAGCCGCCGTCCGGAGGGAGGGGCTGCACGGAGCGAGTTTACCCAACAGCATCTGTTGCCCGGGGTGCAAGCCGATTCGGTGTCGAGAGCGCCGCCACCTAACATTCCAGCGTGAGCTGGGTCCGCTCCCTCCCCCCACCGCTACGCCGGGCCTTGTCCCGGCTCGTGCACGCGACGAGGGAGGGCGCCATGGAGCTCGGGGCCATCGGGCCGGGCGACGTCCGGGGACAGCGCTTCGGACGGATGGGACCGGGCGCTTGCCTCCTCTTCCCCCAGGGCGCCCTTTACAACGAGCACTTGATCCACATCGGGGCCGAGACCATCGTCGGACCAGGAGCTTCCATCTCGGCCGGGATGGCGCCGGGCCAGGAGATGCCGACCGACCCGGTCGTCTCCATCGGCAGCCGCTGTCTCATCGGCCGGGGTTCCCACATCGTGGGCCACTGGGAGATCGTGATCGGAGACGACATCCAGACCGGTCCCTACGTCTACATCACCGACCAGAACCACACCTTCGAGGACCCGCTGGTGCCGATCGGGCGCCAATGGCCCACGGAAGCACCCGTCCGCATCGGATCGGGCAGCTGGCTCGGTGCCAACGCCGTGATCCTCCCGGGCGCGCAGATCGGCGAACATGTCGTGGTGGCGGCCGGCGCCGTGGTCCGGGGCGAGGTCCCCGATCGCTGCGTGGTCGCCGGCGTCCCCGCCCGCATCGTGAAGCGCTGGGTCGAAGGGGCCGGCTGGGTCACCGAGAAGGACGTGACGCTGTCGTGACGCTGTCGTGACGTCGTCGTGACGGCGTCCGTGGACGCACCGTCGCCGTTCCTGGTCACGGCGAGCGGCCAGGATGCCCCCGGCATCGCGGAGCGGCTGTTCGCCGCGCTGGCCGAGCAGCGCGTCGAGGTGAACGACGTGGAGCAGGTCCGTGTACATGGCCGACTGTTGCTGTGTGTGGAGGCGGAGATGCTGCCTTCCGCGGTGGAGCCCGCTCGGGCCGCGCTGACCCGCCGTTTGGGCGGCGCGGGTGTCGAGGTGACCGTCGTGCCGCTCGTCGAGGCGGAGGTCGACCGGACCTGTGACCGCCACCTGGTGACCCTGCTGGCACCCGAGATCGACGCCGCCACCCTCGAAGGAGTGACCGGATGCATCGCGCGGTGCGGCGGCAACATCGAGCGGATCATTCGCCTCTCCTCCTATCCGGTGCACTCCTACGAACTGTCCGTTGCCGGCGCCGACCTCGACCGCCTGCGCCGCGCTCTCGCCCAAGAGGCCGCCCAGCGCAGGGTGGATGTGGCGGTCCAGGCCGCCGGACTACACCGGCGCGCCAAGCACCTGATCGTCATGGATGCGGACTCCACCCTTCTGCAAGGAGAGGTCATCGACCTGTTGGCCGAACGCCGCGGCTGCGGCCCCGAGGTTGCGGCGGTGACCGCGGCGGCGATGGCCGGCGATCTCGATTTTGAGGACGCGCTGCGCAGCCGGGTCCGGCTCCTAGCCGGCTTGACCGAGGCGGACCTGGTCGCGGTCCGCCGCGACATTGCCTTCGCCCCAGGCGCCCGCACCCTGGTGCGCACGCTCAAGCGGCTCGGCTACGAACTGGCCGTGGTGAGCGGGGGCTTCGTCCAGGTGATGGAGCCGCTCGTACGGGATCTGGGCATCGATCATCTGGCGGCCAATGTTCTCGTGCTCGACGACGGGGTCGTCACGGGCGAGCTGGAGGGCGAGATGGTGGACCGGGCAGGCAAGGCCGCCGCCATGACCCGTTTTGCCGCGGCAGCCGGTGTCCCGCCGGCGCGCACCATCGCGATCGGCGACGGGGCGAACGACATCGACATGCTCGCGGCCGCCGGGCTCGGGATCGCGTTCAACGCGAAGGATGTCGTCCGCCGGGCCGCAGACACGGCGCTGAGCGTGCCCTACCTCGATGCCGTGCTCTATCTGCTCGGAATCTCGCGCCGCGAGGTGGAACTGGCCGACCGGCTCGAGCAGCAGGGGGGGCCGTGACCACTCTGGCCCAGGGCGAACAGGGCAAGCAGGCCGACAACCGAGCCGGCCCGCGTCCCCTGCTGCGCGGCTGGCTGCACGTCGCGGCATTCTGCGCCTGGTTGGTCGGGGGGCCGTTTCTCATCGCGGCCGGTCCCGACGCCAACGCCAAAGCGGCTCTCTCCGTCTACGTGGGGGGCATGCTCGTCATGTTCGGCACCAGCGCGGCCTTCCACCGGTTGCGCTGGTCGGCCCCGGCCTGGCGACGCATGCGGCGCGCCGACCACAGCGCGATCTTTATCGGGATCGCAGGGACGTCCACCGCTGTGGCCGTGCTGGCGCTCCACGGGTGGGCCCAAGTGGCCGAGCTCGCCATGGTGTGGGGGGGAGCCGCCGCCGGCATTGCGCTGCGCCAGGTGTGGCTCGACGCACCACAGTGGGTGGTCGCCATCCCTTACGTGGCGGTGGGCTGGTGCTCGCTCGTCGTGGCACCCCAACTGGTGCGCAGCCTGGGATGGGCGGGCTTCTGGATCATGATCGTGGCGGGGATCGCCTACACAGCGGGGGCGCTGGTCTACGCCCGCAAGCGGCCCGATCCTTGGCCAACCGTCTTTGGCTTCCACGAGGTGTTCCATTTCTGCACCCTGGTGGGCGCCGCTCTGTTTGCCTACCTGGTCGCCTTCATCGCACTGCCGCGGTACTAAGCGGCCGGAGGTTTCGCGAACCTCTGAGGTGCGAAACGGCAGCGTCGGGGATCATTTTTCAAACTATAAATGCTGTGGTTGATAGTTCCAGAAAGTCTCCACGGGCGGATGCAAGGGTGAATGCCGGAGCCGCCCGCCGCCTACGTCAGCTGATCTCGAGCCCCAGCATCTGAATGGCATTGCCGCGCATGATCCGGTACACGACGTCGTCGGAGAGGTCCCGCACCATGTGCTCGGCCACGGCGCGGGTGTCGGGCCACGTCGAGTCGGTGTGGGGGTAGTCGGTCTCGAAGGTGATGCGGTCGGATCCGATGACGTCGACCGAATCGAGACCGTGCTGGTCGCGGAAGAAGCAGCCGTAGACCTGGCGGTGGAAGTAGTTCGAGGGAGCCTCGGGAACGATGTCCTTGACGCCTCCCCAGGCCCGGTGCTCGCGCCAGACGTCGTCGGCCCGTTCGAGGATGTAGGGCAGCCAGCCGATCTGCCCTTCCGAGTACGCCAGCACGAGCCGCGGGAAACGGACGAGGACACCGGAGAAGAGGAAGTCGGTCAGCGAGGCCATGGCATTACCGAAGCTGAGGGTGGCCGCCACCGCCACGGGCGCGTCGCCCGAGGTGGCCGGCATCCGCGACGACGAACCAATGTGCATGCAGACCACAGTGCCGGTCTCCTCACAGGCGGCGAAGAACGGGTCCCAGTACCCGCCGTGGATGCTGGGCAGCCCGAGGTGTGGCGGGATCTCGCTGAAGCAGACGGCGCGCACGCCGCGGGCCGCGTTGCGACGTACCTCGGCCGCCGCCTTGTCCGCGTCCCACAGCGGAATTAAGCACAGCGGGAGCAGCCGGCCACCGCTGTCGCCGCACCACTCCTCGACCATGAAGTCGTTGTAGGCCACGAGGCAGGCCTCGGCCAGCTCGTGGTCCTTGGCCTCGAGGAAGGTCTGGCCACAGAAGCGCGGGAAGGTCGGGAAGCACAGGCTGGCCTCCACCCAGTTGGCCTCGTTGTCCGCGATGCGGGCACGGGACTCGTAGCAGCCGGGCCGCATCTCGTCGTAGGTGATCGGCGACATGGTCATGTCGTCGCGAGCGAACCCGACGGCGGCAACGTGGCGCTTGTTGATGTAGACGAGATCCTCGTAGACCCAGCAGTCTGCTTTGGGCCCGTCGGGGTCGAACGACTGGCGGTAGGCGCCGCCCCCGATGTGCTCCATCTCGCCGATGCCGCGGCGTTCGACCTTGGGGCCGTGTTCCTTGAAGCGGGCCGGGAGCCAGGTCTCCCACAGATGTGCGGGCTCTACCAGGTGGTCATCCACGCTGATGATCTTCGGGAGCGGCGTCGTGCTCCCGACACGGGGCTCGAGCTCGATGTCGTCGGTCAGGTCGGTCATGGCGGTCCCAGTGTGGCAGCGAACGGGACGAGCGGTGCCAGGGACTCGAGCTCGGCCCGCATGGATGCTCGGTCACCGGCCCGGATACGTAGGACCACCTCGGTGATGCCCAGGCTGGCGAAGTGCTCGAGCTTGCCCTCTCCGGCGATTGTCCCGAACGGCACCACGGTGAGCGAGGCAGGGTCGCGGCCCGCCTCCAGGGCGAGTGCACGCAGGCGGGGGACGGCCTCGCTCAGGCCGCGACCGCCGATTGGGATCCAGCCGTCGGCGCAGTCCACGACGGCCGAGAACACCGCATCGTTGGCGCCGCCTCCGACGAGCGTGCGTACCCGCGGCTGCTGATGGGGCTTCGGCCAGGACCAGGTCGGGTCGAAGTCGACGAATTCGCCGTGGTACTCGGCTTCGTCCATGGACCAGATGGCCTCCATGGCGGCGAGGTGTTCGCGCACGACGGCGTGGCGGCGGTCGAAGTCGACGCCGTGGTCCTCGGCTTCGGCTCGGTTCCATCCGAAGCCGACGCCCAGGGTGAGGCGGCCGCCCGAGAGGAGGTCCAGCGTGGCGATCTGCTTGCCCAGCACGATGGGATCGTGCTGGGCCACGAGCAGGATGCCGGTGCCGAGCCGAAGGCGCCCCGTGGCGGTGGCGGCCGTCGAGAGGGCGACGATCGGGTCGAGGCAGCGCTGGTAAGCGTCGAGCCGCACGCCCTCGACAAGCGCCGGCGGCATCTGCTCGCGCAGCGGTAGATGGGTGTGCTCGGGCAAGTACAGCGAGTCGAAGCCAAGCTCCTCCGCCGCGGCGGCCAGCGCGGCGGGCGCGAGGTCGCGGTCGGTCAGCGCGGCGGTGATCCCCAGGCGCACGGTCAGGACGCGGACGACGAACGAGCCGCGAAGTCGGCGAGGGTGCCGCCTCTGACGGCAGTCCCCAGCAACGTCGCGAACGCGGCCTGCTCGCGCCGGTTGGCCTCAACAACTGCATCGTGGCGGGCCGAGCGCATCAGGGAGGTGATGGTCCGGGTGGCCCCACGTGGATGCGCGGCGATGCGCGCGGCCAGCGCCACCGTCTCGTCGAGCACGGTGCCCGGGGTGCAGACCCGCACGGCCAACCCCAACTCGACGAGCTCGTCTGCTGTCACCCAGTCAGAAGTGAGGAGCACCCGCGCCGCCTGTTGCCAGCCCATGGCAGCGGGGAACAGGAGGCTGCTTGCCGCCTCGAGGGGCACGCCGAGCTCGGCGAAGGGCACGCGCAGACGGGCGCCATTGTCCACCAGCACGATGTCGCAGTGCGCCAGCAGCGTGAAGCCGAGGCCTACGGCGACACCGTTCACCGCCGCCAGGAGAGGGACGGAGAGCTCGCTCACGCACTCGAGCAGGCCCATGAAGCCCTCGCCCACGCCCGCGACGGCGTCGCCGGTGGCGATGGCCGCCATCTCCGCCAGGTCCTGACCCGAGGTGAAGGCCGAGCCGCGGCCGGTGAGCACGACTGCTCCCACCGCCTCGTCGGCGTCAGCGGCGCGCAAGGCGGCCGTCACCTCGTTGTACATCATGGAGTCGAAAGCGTTGCGCACCTCGGGCCGGTTGAACGCGATGACCCGCACGCCTGGCGCGGCCTCCGCACTCTCGATCCGACTCACCGGACCGACCCTACAGAGAACGAGCGCCCCCGAGCGAACCTCGCCGACTACTTCCGCGCCTCCGGGACCTCCGCGTGAGCGGAAGACGCGGCTGGCGCGCCATAGGACGGGAAGGCCCGGGCCAATCGTGCCGTCAGGGCGGAGCGCTCGTCGCGACCGAGCGGTCCGGCCGCTACCAGCGCCCGAGCCAGTGGCCGCGGCCAGGTCACGACCACCCCGTCGATGCTGAATGGTCGGGCGAAGAACCCGAGCTCGATGCGGATGAAGCACAAGGCGGCCCGCACGGGGAGGTCGTCACGGACCACTGCCGCGACCTCTGAGCGTTGACGCTCCAGCCCGGCCACCAGAGTGCTCTGGTTGTAGCCGCGGACGTAGAGCGGGGATGCCGCGTCAGCCGGCCCCGTCGTTCGAGGCGGCCGGCATAGCACTTCGTGTCGACCACCCACACGCCGGATGGGACGACCACGAGGTGGTCGATGTTGGTGCGACGGCGCGGCAACCTCCGGTCATGCAGGACCAGGCCGACGTCAGCGACGGCTCGGTCGAGGAAGCGTCCCATTTGTTCCTCACCCAAGGCACCGCGGTGCCAAGCCTCAGTGGCCGGGTTGGAGCCGGCAATGAGTTTGGCGATCGGCGCCAAGGGACCGTAGGTCGCCCGACGCCGGGCATCGTCTCGCTGTCGACGTCGTTCGCCTTCTGCTCGGGCTGACGCCCCTGGGTTGCCTCGGTCGAACTCTCGCATCTCGCCCGCCTCCGATTCCGCCACCGCCACCGCCACCGCCACCGACCGTCCCCACGGACCCTACCGACACGCTGTGACCGTCGACCGTCCCGCCGGGTGAACAACCGGTCGACGTGCGGCATGCCACGCTTGGCCGGTGACGTCGAGACGCGCCGCCATGGCTGCGGTTGCCGGAATTCTCGTCACAACCGTCGCCGTCACAGGCTGCGGGCGGATCTCGCCACCAAGTCATGCGGAGACGCCGACCACGCGGCACGCGACCACCTCGAGCACGACCACCACGACGACGCAGGCTCCCGTCGTGCCGATCGCATGGTCGCCGTGCAACGGCGGACTCCAGTGCGCCACGCTCGTCGTGCCACTTGACTATGGCAACCCGACGGGGCCCACCATCCCTATCGCCGTGGCGCGTCACCCCGCCGAGAACCCCAGCGCCCGCATCGGGTCGCTCGTGATCGACCCCGGGGGGCCCGGGGTGTCGGGCATCGACGACATGTCCAACGAGATCTCGTCGCTCACGCCACAGCTGCTCGCTGACTTCGACATCGTGCTGTTCGATCCCCGGGGGGTGGAGCGCAGTGATCCGGTCACCTGCGGGGAGACGCCGGGTGGCGCGCCCGCCACCCTTCCGAACCCCGTGCCGACGACACCGAGTCAGGAGGCGGCGACGATCGCGGGGCTGAAGCAGTACGCGGCCTCCTGCGAGAAGGCAAGCGCCAACGTGCTTCCCCATGTCGGCTCGGTCGACACCGCCCGCGACCTAGATCGGCTCCGGAGTGCCCTGGGCGACCCGGGCCTGACGTACATGGGGCAGTCCTACGGCACGCTGCTCGGGCTCACCTATGCCGCCCTCTTCCCCACCCACGTCCGGGCCATGGCGCTCGACAGCGTCATCGACCCGGCGCTCACCTTCGACCAGATCACCGAGGGGCAGGCGCAGGGGTTCGAGGCCGTCCTCCAGTCGTTTTTCTCTTGGTGTGCCACCAGCTCCGCCTGCCCGTGGCGCCCGGCGGGTGACCCCACGTCCGCCGTGTTGGCGCAGCTCGCCGCGGCGGCGTCGTCACCGGTGCCAGCGGGAGGAGGCCGGGTTGCCGGCGAGGGTGAGCTCTACGACGCGCTGCTCGGCGGCCTCTACGCGCGGTCGGACTGGCCCACCTTGGGGCGTGCCCTGGCCGCGGCTGCGGGGGGCGACGGCGCCCCGGTCGTGGCCATGTCCGATCATTACAACCACAACGGATCGACCAATGGCGGCGATGCCGCCGTGTCCATCGACTGCCTCGACCACCCCGTCTCGTACGATTTGGACAACTACGCCTCCCTGGCCGCCGCCCTCAGGGCCACGGCACCGGTGTTCGGACCGTTGCTGGCCTGGGGCGAGGCGTCCTGTGCGGTCTGGCCCGTGCCGCCCACCCGGCCGGTGGGCCCGGTGGGCGCCCCCGGTTCGCCGCCCATCCTCGTCGTCGGATCGACGGGCGACCCGGCGACTCCGTACGCCTGGGCCGTCAACGTGTCGAAAGAGCTGAGCCACGGCGTGCTGCTCACGCGCGACGGCGCCGAGCACGTGGCGTACTTCTACAGCGCCTGCGTGCGCGGGTACGTGCAGTCCTATCTCGTCGGCGGGGTGACGCCGTCCCCGGGCACGACGTGTGCCTCGTAGCGGCGAGCCCCGGCGGCGCGCCATAGTGGGCGGCGTCGCCGACCCGACCACGACGCACGGATCGCACAACACACGACGAAGAAGGAGGCCGCGGTGCCCGCACCCCAAGAAGCCCTCAGCGCCCACGACGTGATGATCACGGGTCACGAGCAGGCGCAGATCAATGCCTACCAGGCCCTGCCCGCCGGCGACGCTCCCAAGGGCGGGGTCCTCGTGATCCATCACCTACCGGGCTGGGACTCGGGGACCAAGGAGATCACCCGGCGGTTTGCGGCCTTCGGCTACAACGCCATCTGCCCCAACCTCTACGCCCGGCAGGGGCTCGATGTCGATCCCGACGACGCTGCGGCCGCAACACGGGAGGCCGGGGGCGTCCCCGACGACCAGTTCGTGGGCGATGCCGACGGTGCGATCAAGGCGTTGCGCGGCCTGCCCACCTCCAACGGCAAGGTCGGCGTCATCGGCTACTGCTCGGGCGGACGCCACGCGTTCCTGACCGCGGTGAGCCTGCCCGTCGATGCGGTGGTCGATTGCTACGGGGCCTTCGTGACCGGGAGGCCGCCCGAGGGCTTCCCACTCAAAGCGACGCCGCTCCTCGACCGCACGCCGCAGCTGCACTGCCCGCTGCTTGGCTTGTTCGGCAACGAGGACCAGTTCCCCAGCCCCGAGCAGGTGGACGAGCTCGAAGCCGCGTTGAAGGCGGCTGGCAAGACCTACGAGTTCCACCGCTACGACGGCGCGGGCCACGCCTTCTTCTCGGTCGACCGTCCGGCCTACCGGCCGGAGGCGGCAGTCGACGGGTGGCGGCACATCTTCGACTGGTTCGGGCGCTTCCTGGCGGGGTCCTGATCATGTGCTCGTACCTCACCGTCGCCACCGACATCGCCGGCAGCGCCAAGGGCCCGCAGGGGTGGTTCTCCGTCACGTCGGCCAGTGTCTACTTCGACCATCCGTTTCACGCCCCGTTCGATCACACCCTCAACATCGACTTCGCCGACCCTTCGCGCGGGCCCGGGGCCCGGGTGGCCGTCGAGCTCAGCGCGGCGTCGGCGCGCCGTCTGGTCGAGAGCATCCAGGAGGCACTCGCTGCTGCTGGGGCCGCCGCCTCGTGACGACATCCACCGCTCCGGCGGCCGGCGTCCACCTCCCCTGGGCCCGGGTGCCCGCCGCGGTGCAGGCGTGGGCGGCCGGCGTCGGCGGTGGCCCCCCAGAGGATGTGCGCGACGTCTCCGGCGGTTTCTCACCGGGGGCGACGGCCGTGCTGAAGTGTCCGGGCCGGTCGGTGTTCATGAAGGCGGTCGGCGCCGAGCTGAATCCCGAGTCGCCGGGGATGCACCGGCGCGAGGCGGTGATTTCGTCGTCACTCCCCGCGGCGCCGCAGTTCCCACGCCTCCTCGACACGTATGACGACGGCGCGTGGGTCGCACTGGCTTTCGACGCCGTCGATGGCCGACCACCAGGTCACCCGTGGGACCTGGACGAGCTGCGCGCCGTTGCTGGCTCGCTCGAGGCGCTCCACGTTGCGCTCACGCCGTGCCCGCTCTCCGCACTGGAATCGGCGGCGGACTACCTGCAGACGGAGTTCGGTGGGTGGAAGAAGCTGGCCTCGCTGCACGCGCCCCCAGCCCGGCTCGACTCCTGGACGGTACGCAACCTGGGCCGGCTGGCCGAGCTGGAGTCGGCCTGGCCTGCGGCCTTGGAGGGGCAGACGCTCATCCACGGCGACATCCGCTCCGACAACCTTCTGTTGAGCGAGGACGGCGTGGTCTTCGTCGATTGGCCCCACGCCGCGGTCGGCACGCCCGTCTTTGACCTGGTCGCCTGGGCGCCATCGGTCGTGTTGGAGGGCGGCCCGCTGCCCGAGGACCTCCTGGACTTCCATGCGCCGTCGCGCCGAGCGGATCCTGACGTGATCACCACCCTGCTGGCCGCCGTGAGCGGGTTCTTCGTGGAGCATTCGCTGCGCCCATCACCGCCGGGGCTGCCGACGGTGCGCGCTTTCCAGGCCGCGCAGGGCGGGGAGGCGTTGGCTTGGCTCCGGCGCCGCACCCGGTGGTGAGGGCGGGCGCGTCGTCCTGAGTGGGCCGCTAGGTTCCCGGCCATGCGCTTCGGTTTGCAGATCCCGAACTTCGCCCCGAACGAACCACCGGGGACCACCTTCGACGGCGTTGTCGACATGGCGATGGCCGCCGAGGAGTCTGGCTTCGACTCGGTCTGGGTGATGGACCACTTCTACCAACTGCCGGCCATGGGCGGCCCAGGCCAGCCGATACTCGAGGCCTACACGCTCCTCGGCGCGCTGGCTGCTCTGACCTCGAGGGTGAGGCTGGGCACAATGGTGACCGGCGTGACGTATCGCAATCCGGCGCACCTGGCCAAGACGGTGACGACGCTGGACGTGATCAGCTCGGGGCGCGCCATCCTCGGCATCGGGGCGGCTTGGTACGACGTCGAGCACGAGGGGCTCGGCTTCGACTTCCCGCCGGCGCACGAGCGGCTGGACCGGCTGGAAGAGGCGCTCCAGATCTGCCGGGCCATGTTCACCGAGGAGGCACCCAGCTTTGCCGGCCGGTACTACCGGATCGACGAGGCGCGCAACGTGCCGTCACCGGTCCAACCCGACGGTCCCTCCATCCTGGTCGGCGGCGGCGGCGAGAAGCGGACGCTCGCTCTCGTGGCGCGCTACGCCGACATGTGCAACCTCTTCGGCGACGCAGCCACGATCGCCCACAAGGTCGACGTGCTGCGCGGGCACTGCGAGGCGGTCGGCCGTGACCCCTCAGAGGTGACGGTCAGCCGGCTCAGCACGCTCGTGCTCACCGGGAGCGACGAGGAGACGGCAGCGACGAAGGACTTCTTGCGCCAGGCGACCGGCGAGGAACCCACGGGCGCCGACGTCGGGACCCCGGACCAACTGGTCGCGCGGGTGGAGGAGCTCGCCGCGGCCGGCGTCGACTACTTCGTCTTCAACATCCCCACCGGGACGTCGGAGACGGTGCGCCGCGTCGGCGAGGCGGTCGTCGGCGCCTTCGCGGGCTGAGCGCCGGTCAACCGGCGGGAGAAGGAACCAGGGAGAACTTTCCGCCGAAATGGGCGGGCCCGGCGAGACCGTTGCCCGTTCCGATGGTGGCCGGGTTCAGCGGATTCCCTGTGGCGGGGTTCAGCTGCGGAACCTCCTCGGAGTAGAAGTACAGCGGCTTGCCGTCGAAGGTGACCTGCTTCGTCCCGTCGGCCCTCTTGAGTTCGCCGAGCGAGCTAGCCGTCAGACCGGCCGCCTGCGGAGCTGCCGTCGTCAGAACGGGGGGCCACGCCAGCGCACAGGTCCCCGTGCAGGCGCTGTGGCCCTTGCTGTCCTTGCTGTAGGTGTAGACGACGATCGGGGTGGCGCCCATTCCCTGAAAGAGGTTCGCCGCCAGAACGGTGGGACCGTTCGGGATCGTCTGCGTCGTGACCATGGCGGGTCCGGTCGCAGGCTTCCCGTCCTTGGCCGCAACGAGGTACCAGTACCCGTGCCACGGGGGAGCGGCAGCACCGTCTCGACGAAGTTCTCCCCGGAGAACTGGTGCGGAGCGATGTCGAACAAGTAGAGCAGCTGTCCGCCGTAGGTGACCTGTTCGCCTCGGACGTCCTTGCGCTTGACCTCCCCGAGGAGGTGCTTGTTGACTCCTGGTCCGGCGACGGGCTTCCCGACCGTCGTCAGCACGGGCCAGTCGGCTGATTTGTCATTTTCGGCCCCGGCACACGAGAGGGGCATCTTCCCCACCATGACGACCGTGGTCGTGCACGCGCTCGGCGTGTTGCGATTGAAGGCGTAGAGGGAGTAGCCGGCGAACTGACCCGCACCCACCATCAACACTGTGCCGAAGGGGCTCGACACGGCCGAGACGACCGTTCCTGTTGGGACCGTGGTCGTCGTTGTCGTTGTCGTCGACGCGGCGGCGGGAAGTGCGGCTCCGCCGACGACGAACGTGATGACCAGCGCGATGAAGGCGGCACGCTGCGTCAAGATCCGGGCGAGGCACGAATCGCTCGTCGTGCGCGCGACGTTCCAAATCTGAATTTGCATGGTGCCATTCACGCAGAACGACGCTGCGCGGCGACAGGGTGCGACTACACCAGTGCTTGAGGGTGCCAACACCACACGACGGGTGGGCCACTGCGAAGGTGGAAGAGATCCTATTCGACGCGCAGGAGCTGTGAGGTGGTCGTGCTCGCCGCTATGCGGCCGGGTATGGCGGCTACCAGGACGGCAAGCGCGATCGCCGCGAACCCGATGACGACGGTGGCTCCGACCGGGACAGTGGGATCGGGGACGGCACTGATCTCGCCGGCGAACAGGTCCCAGAGCACGCGACCCAGCGCGATCCCAGCCGGGATCCCGACGGCGCATCCGATGACGGCGGCGACTCCCGCCTGCACGGCGACGGCGCTCGCCAGCTGTCGTCCGGTGAAGCCGAGCGTCTTGAGGATCGCCAGGTCGCGCCGTCTTCGCCGGACGGATGTAACCAGCGTGATGCCGAGCGCACTGACGGCACCGGCGGCCAGCGCCGCGCCCAGGAGCATCGGCGTGGTGCCGAGCGATCCGTAGTTGAGGATCTGTGCGGGCCGCTGGACAGGCAGCACCGAGCCGCCGTTGATTGCGATGCCCAGCTTGCGCCCGATGGCCTGAAGCGAACGCAGTGCCGCCTCGCTCGCTCCCCCTCTCGTGCGGACCAGGATCGCGTTGGGACCCGGCCTGACCTCGAAGAGGTTCCGTGCCGCCGGCGGGATGAGCTGGTAGGAGAGCAGTGCGCCGGTTCCCATCTCGAGGTGTGACGACCCCGTGACACCGATGGGCGGCATCGTCGCCGTGCCGACGATCGTCAGCTTGACCGGCGCGCCGTTATGCGCTCGCTCCTCCACGGTGTCCCCGACCTTCTTGTGCAGCTCGTGCAGCGTGCCGGCGCCGAACACCACCTGATCGCGGGCGTCAAGGCCATGCCCGCTGAGAAGTGGAGGTGCCACCGGTGCGCGGGGCGTGGCGCCGAGCACCGGCACGTTGATGCCGTCGATTTGCAGGGTCGAGTAGTAGACGCCACTCCAACTTTCGACGAGCGGGTCCGCGTTCAGCAGTGTTGCCGCGTGCTGACCCGGGACGTCGCCGAGGCCGCCTCCCCCGTCGATCACGTACGTCCAGTTCCAGCCGTAGAGCGCAGGGTGCGTCACCAGGGTGTTGAGACTCGACCCGAAGGTGACCGTGGCCACGACGACGGTGACGGCGAGGATGGCGCCCAGGATCGCCGACCGCACGGGGACAGCGCTCCTGCCCACTCCAGGATCGAGGGCGAATCGCACGCCCGTGATCGCAGACGGGGGGAGTCCGGCGCGCACGGCCGCAGTTGTCACCGGTGACGAGGAGGTTCGTTGGCCCCGGACGCGGGCTCTGCCCGGAAGTGCTCGCCACGAGGCCACGGCCGCGATCGCCGCGAGCGACAGCAGGAGGCCGGCTACCCCGAGTCCGATTACCGCCCAGTCTGCGTGCAGCTCGACGCGCAGGAACGGCCGCACCGGCCCCAGAGGGGCCAGCGGCGAGAGGCCGAGGGCCACCAGACCGGCTAGGACGGAGCCAACCGCCGACGGCGCCGAGCGTGCCGATCAGGTTGTCGCAGAAGGTCATGGGGGGCTCGGCCCCGAGAGCCCGGATGATGTCGAGGTCTGTCGTTCTCAGGCGGATGCGACGGCTGATCGACCTGTCCCGCAATGAGGAGGGCGGCGACGCCGGCGATGCCGCCGAAGACGGCGAGAGCGATGGCCTCGGGCCGCAAGGTGTCGTTGGCGGTGGCGACGCGATCCTTGACCTGGACGTAGACGAAGGGGAGACCCTTGGGCAGCACGCTCCGGATCTCTGTTTCCACCGCGGAGAGATACCGGTTGCCGTCCTGCAACGTCAGCGCGCTGAGCATGGTGTTACTGCAGCAAGCGAGCAGCTTGTCGGTCAGCGCCGGCGTGAACAACATGATCGGCCTGGCCCTGTGCCTCGTCCTGGTCCTGGAACAAGTTGGTCGCCTGGCTCCCGGCAATGCCGACCAGCTTCACCCGTCGCACGTTGGTCGGCGGGGATCGACGGAGTTCGGCGCGAAGTTCCCCGAGTTCGCCTGCGTATTGTTCAGCCATCCGACGGGAATCTCCTCCCCCAGGTGGTACCCGAACGCCTTGCGCGGTGGCTGCATCGAGGACGAACTCGTCGGCCTTGTGGGGATCGGCCATCCGTCCCTGCGTGATGGCGACAGGATCTTCGGTGAAATCCAACCCGTTGACGCTCGCGTAACCTGAATGGAAGTGCTCGCCGGCAGTGGTCGGCCCTTGGGCGTCAGTGGGCCCACGTTGAGCTGCACCGTGTCCGCGACTCGTTCGACGTGGGGCAGATGGGACAGCTTCCCCAACAGTACGGGGTTGTAGGCCGAGTCGAGCCCGATGCCCGGGTTGATCACCCCGTCCAGGACGAAGAGGTTGGGGACGTGCGAGCTCGCTACGAATCGGAGAACGAAGACTCGGTGCTGCGGGCCGCTGCGACGGCGCCCATGGAGAGGCCGCCGAGCACGCCCATCAGCAGGATCACCGAGATGAAGTAGTAGAGCTCCGACCGGAAGGTCGTTCAGGAACCGGTACCAGGCGAAGGACACGGCGTGCGCCAGCATCAGCTGCTCCGGCGATCCGGCTCCGTCTCAGACCGAAGTCGTTGCAGGGCGGCGTGGGCCGCCCCGAGCCCGCACATGCCGTGGACGCCACCCCCGGGCGGGGTGGCCGCAGAGCAGAGGTAGACGCCCTTCATGGCGGTGCGGTACGGGTTCCACCGCACGGTTGGCCGGAAGACCATCTGACGCAGCGTGGCGGCGCCCGCATTGATGTCGCCCCCGACATAGCTCGGATTGTGCTCCTCGCTCGTCCACGGCGGTGAAGGTCGATCGGCCGAGGATCAAGTCTCGGAAACCGGGAGCGAACCGCTCGATCTGTGCCTCGATCCTCCCGGTCATGTCCACGGCCGACCCGTTCGGGACATGGCAATAGGCCCACAGCGTGTGGCGACCTTCAGGAGCCCGTGCCGGTCCACCACGCACGGCTGGGTCACCAGGCGAGTACGGGTGCTCCGCATGCCGCCCCGCGTTCACGTCCGCCTCGCTGCGAGCGATCTCCTCGAAGGTGCCCCCGACATGCACCGTGACGGTGCGCCGGCAGCCCTCCGCGCTCCACGGGACCGGACCGCTCAGCGCCCAGTCGACCTTGCACACCCCTGGCCCGTACCGGTAGCGGGAGAGGGCGCGGGCGTACCGGCCCGGCAGGGAGTCTCCCGCCATCTCGATCAGTTGCCGCGGCGTGACATCGAGCAGGACGACCCGTGCCGGCGGCAGGTCGTCCAGGCGCTTCACGAGGTGGCCGGTCTCGACCCGTCCATCGAGACCGACGAGCTCAGCCACCAGCGCGTCCACGATGGCGGCGCTGCCACCGGCCACGACGGGCCAGCCATAGCGGTGGGCGAGCGCGGTGAAGAGCTGGGGGAAGACGCCCGAGAGCGGCGCGGTGAGCGGCAGCATGGAGTGGGCGGCGGTTCCGGCCACAAGCGCTCGCCCTTCCTCGGTGTGGAACCTCCGGGCCAGGTGCTGGGCCGACGGGAGCCCACGGAGCCCGAAGCCGGCGGCTGCAAGCGGATGCCTCGGGGGCGAGCGCATCGAACCAAGGAAGGCGGGCAGGATCTTCTCCACATTTCGGACGAGCGGAGAGAAGAGACGACGGTAGACGGAGCCATCCCCCCCGAGCGAGGCCGCCACCTCGTCGACGCTGTCCCCGACGCTCACGGCGCGGCCGCCATCGAGCGGGTGTGCGAAGGCGATCTCGGGGGACACGAGCCGCACTCCGCGGGTGGAGAGATCGATGTCGCGGAAGGCGGGGGACGCCACCAAGAGCGGGTGCACGGCGGAGCAGACGTCGTGCCGGAACCCGGGTAGCGTCAGTTCCGCGGTGCGACAGCCGCCGCCCGGCTCGTTCTGCGCTTCGAAGACGTCGACCTGCAGGCCAGCACGAGCCAGGATCACCGCCGCCACCAGTCCGTTGGGCCCGGCGCCGACGACGATGGCGTCGGCCCGCCTCATCGGGACGTCATAACGCGAGCGTCGTCGCTTCCTCGGCGCCGATCACGGGAACGGGGCTCTCGGCGAAGCGGCACACGGTCCGCTCGACCTCCGCGTCGTCCCGATCCGGTCGATGGTGGAACAGCGCGACCCGACCAGCGCCGGCCATGGTTCCCAGCCGCACCGCATATTCGGCCGCCGCGTGGCCGAAGGATCCCTCCCGTTCCACCTCTTCGGACCGGAGCTGGGAGTCGTGAATGAGGAGATCGACGCCGCCCGCCAGTTCAAGCGCCGCCTCGTGATACTCGCCGAGACCGTCAGGCCCGGCCCCGAGTGCCGTCGGGCAGTGATCCGGGATGTACGCAACGGACGAGTGTCCATCGCTGACCCGGAAGCCAACCGTGTGACCGCCCTTGTGGGGAACGTCGATCGCCACCACGCTGAAGCCTTCGACTTCGAAGGCTGCGCATGGGATCAGTCCGAATTCCCAGTCGCCACGAAGTTGGGTGGGCCCGATGGGGAAGAACGGCGGTGACATCATTCTCGCCAGCAACTCTCCCGCGTCGGTGCGAACCTCATCGCTCGGCAGGAACAACCTCACCCGGGCGTCGTCGCGGTCACCGCTCCCGAAGAAGGGAAGGCCCTGGACGTGATCCCAATGCAGATGGGTCAGGAGGATGGTGCCCCGGAAGGGCTGGTCACCGAGGAGCTCGGGCAGACGTCGCACTCCCGTTCCGGCGTCGAGAAGAAGCGTCGGCACGGGAACGGAAGCGTCTCCATCGTGGGACAGCGCGACGCAGGAGGTGTGCCCGCCGTAGCGGATGTAGTCGGGACCTGGTGCGGGGGTCGACCCGCGGGTCCCGCAGAACGTGACGCGCACTCGCTCAGTCTCGCGCGTGATCCTCGCGGCGATGCCCCACGGACAGCTCCTCGAGGTGCGAGCGGTCGATGAGATCGGCCTCGAACATGGCGACCCGGCACGGCGTCACGGCAATGTTGCTCGATGTGCGGATGCCGTCTTCGAGGTGCGCACGTTCCCCGAGGAACGCGCCCGGCCCGTACTCGGCCAGTCGCTCACCGCCGCGCTCGACGCGGACGATCCCGTCGAGGATGAGAAGGATCTCGGTGCCGGCTTCGCCTTCCTTGAAGAGAACCGTTCCCTCTGGGAACCGCTCAATGCGTCGCTTATCAGCACCTTGCATCAACTGCGCCGAGAGTGAGGTCTCGAGGGCCGACTCGACGGCGGACACCAACGCGTCGGAGTCCTCGTCTCCCCATGGGCTGTGCTTGCCGAACGACTTGCGGTACCAGTCCTTGAAATCCGTCAAGCCGGACTTGTGCGAGAGCCGGTTGTCGGCTCCATAGACCCAGTGGCGCGGGAACCGGCTGGCGCCGATGAGCTCGTGCTCGGCCCGCCCGTCCGCGTACAACGTCAGCGCCAGCGTCGTCCACACCAGGGGGGCCTGCCATTGGACGAAGGGCCGGCGGCGGACCCGTCGGGGCGCTGGGACACCCGTTCGGCCACCGCAGGTCTGGACGAACCGAACCCAACCGTCGCCCCGTTCGGGCTCGCGTTGGATGTCGGGCAACTGTACCGCCTGGAAGCGGTGCTTCACCGCGCCCAGGTGCATCAATGTCGTGCCCATCAGTCCGCCGCCCTCGTATCCGCAGTCAGCGATGCGCCCGGCGCCGTCGACGGTGATGAAGGCCCGCAGTCGGTTGGCAAAGCGGAACCGGTCCTCGTCGCGCAATGTCTCGACGTCCATGTCCTCGCTCGGAGGCGGGGGGTCGTAGTGCGTGATTCCCGAGTCGAAGGCCAGTCGCTGGGCGCCCTCGATCGCCTCCGTGGGGATCCACGACAGTGAGGTGACGAGCCCAGCGTGTCGGATCAGTGGTTCTGCGGTCATGAGGTCAGCTTCTACCGCCGCCCCGAGCTTGACGAGTGTGGTGACAGGTATCTGGAGGTGTGCCTAGCACCACCGTTGCCGGGATGGTTCCCACCTGTTGCCCGGTCACCGCGTATGGGAGAACTACAACCCATGGATGTCGCGGAGGGTGCGGGCACGATCTCGGTGTTCTTGGCCGATGACAATCTCATCGTGCGCGAAGGCGTCCGGGCCCTCATCGAGCGGCACAAGGACCTGCGGATCGTCGGGGTCGCAGCCGATTACGACGAAGTGGTGCAGGGAGCCGCCACCCTCGCAGCCTCAGGTCCTGGTCACGGACATCCGCATGCCTCCAGACTTCAACCGGGAGGGCATCGACGCGGCCAAGGAGGTGCGCAAGCGGCATCCGGGCACCGGAGTCGTCATTCTTTCCCAGTACGACGATCCCGAGTACGCCGTGTCGCTTCTCGCCGAAGGTTCCGCGGGTTACGGATACCTCTTGAAGGACCATATCGCCCAAGGCGATCAACTCGTCGACGCGATTCGCGCGGTGGCAAGCGGCGGCAATGCGCTCGATCCGGCCATCGTGGATGCCCTCGTGCGTCCAGTGACGTCGGACGGCGGTCTCACGCCTGTTGAAGAGGACCTGCTCGGAATGGTTGCCGAGGGCAAGCCCATTAAGGCCATCGCGGCCTCGAAGGGCCTCCCCCCCGAAGCGGTCGACGCCGCGGTGGAGGCCGTGTTCGTCAAGCTCGCGGAAGGAGTCTCAGCCGGGACTGACGGAGCGTTGCAGCGGTTGCGGCTTCTGCACAAGGCGATCGTGGATCGGGAAGAGCAAGGGGAGACACTGTCGCGCCTCCTCCCCGGCGGCCTGGCCGAGAAGCTTCGCCGTGACGGTCGTCACATCGGTGAGAGCGAACGGGTCATCGTCACCGTTCTGATGAGCGACATTCGCTCGTACTCCACCATCGCCGAGCATGCTGATCCGAGCCAGCTGGCGGGGCAGCTCAACGTGCATCGGGCGGCCATGAACGATGCCATTCTCGGCGAAAACGGCACCGTAATGCAGTTCGTCGGCGATGCCGTGATGGCCGTGTTCGGTGCGCCATTCGAGCAGGGCGACCATGCCGACCGCGCGGTCGTGGCCGCACTCGCCATGCACGAGAAACAGTCGCACATCAATCGTCGATGGGAGGCAGAGGGCCTGCCACCCTTTGGGCTGGGCCTCGGTTTGTCGACCGGCGAGGCCGCCGCGGCGCTCCTGGGCTCGGAGGAGCGACTCGAGTACACGCTGGTCGGGGACACCGTCAACATGTCCCAGCGCCTCCAGCAGCTGGCCGAGGCCGGTGAGACCGTGGTCTCCCAAGGGACGGTCGATGCCTGGGAGTGTGCCCGCCCCACGGTCGCTCTCCCCCCGCAATTGGTCAAGGGACGCGAGACCCCCGTGATCGCATACAGACTGGTGAACGAGGGATGCCGGTCCGGGGACTACGCCACGAAAGAGGGAAGCTGACATGGAAGCTTTGGTCGTAGAGAAGGTTCGCAAGACGTTCGAGGCGGAGAATGCGCCGGTGCGGGCATTGCGTGGTGTGAACTTGATCGTCCCGCCGGGGGACTTTGTGGCACTGATGGGGCCCTCGGGGTGTGGCAAGTCGACGCTCCTCAACCTGATCGCGGGTCTCGATGTAGCGGATGAGGGCGTCATCA
This sequence comes from uncultured Acidimicrobiaceae bacterium, assembly GCA_963744225.1. Classification (GTDB taxonomy): domain Bacteria; phylum Actinomycetota; class Acidimicrobiia; order Acidimicrobiales; family RAAP-2; genus Bog-473. The sequence continues at coordinate 419,767 of CAVUSV010000004.1, read as the reverse complement.
AGGTGGCGGATGAGCTCGTGACCGGGCGGACCGAGGACGAGCTGTCTCGGCTGCGCCGGCGCCACATCGGCATCGTGTTTCAGTTCTTCAACCTCCTGGAGGGAATGACGGTCCTCGAGAACGTCGCGCTGCCCGCCGTCATCGCCGGCCGGAAGCGGAAGATGGCAGAGAGCCGGGCGCGCGATCTCCTCGACCTGTTGGGAATCGGCGACAAGGCGGGGACGGTGCCCGGCATGCTCTCGGGTGGACAGCGCCAGCGACTCGCCATTGCGCGCGCATTGGCCAATGAGCCGACACTGTTGCTGGCTGACGAGCCGACGGGTGCGCTGGACTCCGAGGGTGGCCAGGAGGTCATCGAGCTCCTCAGCCGCCTCCATGCAGGGGGGCAGACGATCGTGCTCGTGACCCACGACGCCGGGGTCGCCTCGGCGGCCGACCGGATTGTGCGCATGCGAGACGGCAGGGTCGAGGTGGAAGAGGATGTCGATCTCCCCGTCGCCCTTCCGTCCTAGCGGGGACGTGTGGCGTGACCGTCAGCGGTGACGTGAAGCTCGAGGTGGCTGACGGGCCTGCCCCGGCGGCCTCGGCACCGGCGTCGACGATCTTCGGCTCGTTCAGACTGATGCAAGCCGTCGTCCTGGGGCTCACGGTCGCCAGCGTCGTCATCGGGCTGCGGATCACGGTCCCGGGAGGGATCGCGCCGGTGACCGGGGTGGCGTTCGGACTGACTTTGGCGTGGGCGGTGGTCGGATTCGTAGACACCCGGGCACGGGACCGAAGCGGCTCGAAAGTATCGCCCTTCCACCTCCTGGCCGGGGTGGACGCGTTGGTGGCCGCGGTGGCACTCGCGGCGGGCCGCAAGGCGGACGCCGTGCATGCGCCCACCAGTGCACGTGACATCGCGACCATGGCCGCCATCGTGGTGACGGCGATCTCGTTCCATTTCCTCCTGGCACTGCCCGATGGCCGCCTGCACGATTCCTTCCGGCGCGGCGCGGCGGTGACCGCCTATGTGGCCGCCGTTGCCGTCGGCATCGTGCTCATCGTGGACCACCAACCATTCTCCATTGCGGACGGGGCCATCAGTTGGGCGATAGCGGGAGCTCTCGCGATTGCACCGATGCGAGCGCGCTACATCACATCGATCGGATTCCACCGCGAGAGGATGGAGTGGTTCGCGATCGGCGTCGCCCTGGCGGCCTCGGTAGCGTTGGTGACGACCGTGCTGCACCTCCTGGTTGGATGGCCCGGGCCGCTGGGTGCCGTCGCGGCAGGGGCGACCGTGCTCGTCCCACTCGGGTTCCTTGCCGGCGAGAGCAAGAAACTGGGTCCACACGCCAGCCGGGTGCTCGTTCAGGTCCTGGCGGTGTTCGGGTTCGTCGTGGTGGTGTCGGCCATTTACCTGGTCGTCGTGCTGGGTCTCGGTCACGCGCCCAAGACCACCGGTGACAAGGAGGTCTTGGCTCTCTCCATGGTCGCCTCGGGGGTGGCTGCCCTGATCTTCGTGCCTGTCCGCGAACGGTTCCTGGGGTCTGCGACTCGGTTTGTCTACGGGTCCCGGGAGGCACCGGACGAAGTGCTCCGCACCTTTGGGAGCAGGTTGACCAGAGCCATCCCGATGGACGAGCTGCTCCTGCAGCTCGCCGAGTCGTTGCGCAAGACCATGAGCTTGACCAGCGCCGAGGTCTTCACCGGAACAGGAGAGGTCCTCGAGCGCACGGCGTCGGTACCCGATCTGGGACACGGGTCGATCGTCGTGTCCCCCCGGGAGCGCCCGGTCGTGACCCGCGCCGGGGTCTCGGGGACGGCGTGGGCCTCCATCTGGTTGCCTGCCCTCCTCAAGCAGAGGGAGAAGGAGCAGATCCGGGTGGCGCCGGTCAGCCACGCGGGGGAGCTGCTCGGTCTGATCGTCGTCGAGCGGACCTCAATGGCGAGCACGTTCTCCGAAGACGATGACCGGGTGCTGGCAGACCTGGCGCGTCAGGTGGGCCTCGCCCTCCACAACTCCCAGCTCGACACTGCCTTGCAGACCACGCTGGACGAGGTGCGCAAGCAGGCGGACGCCCTGCGCCAATCGCGGGCGAGGATCGTGGCCAGCGGGGATGCAGAACGGCGCCGGGTCGAGCGCAACCTTCACGACGGCGCGCAGCAGCATCTCGTCGCGCTTGCCGTGAACCTGCGCCTGACCAAGGACATCATCGTCGACGACCAGGAGGCCGGGCTCGCCATGCTGGACGAGCTCGCAGGGGAGGTTCAGGAGACCATCCAAGAGCTTCGGGAGCTCGCGCACGGGATCTACCCGCCGCTCCTGGTCGACAGCGGCCTCGTCGAGGCGTTGCGCGCGGCGGGCAACCGGAACCCCCTGCCTGTCACCATCGTCGCCGATGGGATCGGACGCTATCCCTCCGAGACGGAGGCGGCGATCTACTTCTGCTGCCTCGAGGCACTGCAGAACGCGGCGAAGCACGCCTCGGACGCGCGCATTGAGGTCCGGCTGTGGGAGGAGTCCGGTGGTTTGCTCTTCACGGTGGCGGACGACGGGCCCGGGTTCGACCCGGCGAAGGCGCAACGTGGGCACGGCTACGTCAACATGACCGACCGATTGGGCGCCATCGGTGGCACGGTGCGCTGGGACTCCGAAATCGGGAAGGGATCCCAGGTGCACGGCTCGGTCCCTCTCGTCTGAGGGGCTTCGATCAGGCCGAGACGAACTCCTGGGCGTCGCGCTCTTCCCAGAGCCGCCGCAGGGTGTCGGCCCCGAGGTGTTCCTTGTTGAGGTAGGCGCGGGCACCGCTCGTGGCCACTTCGGGCGGCAGGTCCCCGGCGTCGTAGGTGGAGCACAGGATCACCACCACCTCCGGGTGTCGGGACACCATCGTGCGCGTCGCCTCGATCCCGTTCATCTCGGGCATGTTGATGTCCATGAGGACAAGGGCCGGGCTGAGCTCCTCCGCCATGGACACCGCCTCGCTCCCGTTGGCGGCCTCGCCCACCAGTTCGAACTCCGTGGCCCGTTTGAGCACGGCCTTCATGGCCGCGCGGAAGGGGGCCTGGTCATCAACGATGAGGACGGGGAGCCGCTCGCTCATCTGGCCATTGTCGCACGGGGGCCTGAGGGGTGGCCGGGGTGGTGCCACGCACGACAAGTGGTGGTGGTGTCACCCTCCCCCGGGATCGCTCAGGTAGACGAGCACGGCCTTGACCCGCCGGTTGACATCGCGCTCCTCGGTCAGGCCCAGCTTGGAGAAGATGGAGTTGGTGTGCTTCTCCACCGCCCGCTCCGACACCTGCAGGCAAGCTGCGATGGCCGCGTTGCTCTTGCCCTTCGCCATTTCTCCCAGGATCTCGGACTCACGCGGCGTGAGCCAGGACAGATCCGACTTCCGGCGCGACGACTTTGCCTCGATCAGTTCGTCGACGATCTGCGGATCGATCATGGAGCCGGCCTGGGCGACCGTGCGGATGGCCTGGGCCAGTTCGTCGGGACCCGCGACCTGCTCCTTCAGCAGGTAGGCCCGCCCCGCGGACCCGGTCTCGAGGAGCGCCAGGGCATAGGACGGCGTCTTGTACTGGCTGAGCACCACGACGCCCACGTCTGGCTTGTTCTCCCTGAGCCACGACGCTGCCTGGATGCCCTCGTCGGTGCCGGTGGGAGGCATCCGGATGTCGGTCACCACCACTTCGGGCGATTCCTTCTGAATCAAGTCCAGGAGCTGCGGCAGGTCGGCCGCCCGCCCCACAAGCTCGAAGTCAGGCTCGCCGTCGATGATGCGCGAGATGCCCTCCCGGAGGAGGGCATTGTCCTCCGCCAATACCACCTTGATGCTCGCCATGCGTTGCCTACGGTAGCGCGGTGACCTGTTGTGCCCTGGTGGGAACGGTCGAGAACGTGGTGCTGGCACCCCCGGCAGGCACGGGCTGGCACCCTTGGTGGACACGGAGCGGTTGGCGACACTGCAGAGCGGAGGAACAGACCATCGCGAGAGAAGGCGGTTCGTGAGCGAACAGGGGATCGGCGTCGCCGGGTACCGCTTCCGGGCCACGTTGCCGCGCCGCTGGGCGGGCTACCTCTCCCTGATCGTGTTGGTGGGGCTCCTTGGCGGCCTCGGTCTCGGCAGCCTGGCCGCGGCACGGCGTACGCAATCGTCGTTCTCGACCTTCCTGGCCGGCACCAATCCATCGGACCTCGTGGTTTCGATTTACGGTGGGCAGGCGGCGGCTCGGCGAACCCCAACTACGACCCGTCCCTGACCAATGCGATCGCCGGTCTTCGCTACGTCCGTCACGTCTCGCCGGCGATCGAACTGAATGGTGCCCCGCTGAGCGCCAACGGAACGCCGCGGTTCAGAATCACGGGCGACGCGTATCCGATTGCCAGTATCAACGGTTTCCTATTCAGACAGGACCGCGTTGCGGTGACCCAAGGCCGCATGGCATCGCCGAACCGTCCCGACGAGATCATGATGGCCCCGGTGGTGGCCAAGCTCATGGGGTTCCATGTGGGCCAAGTCATCCCGTTCGGCTTCTACTCGCAGGCCCAACAGACACTGCCTGGCTTCGGGACAAACGCCGTACGCCCCGCCCTGCGCGCCAACATGACGTTGGTGGGGTTGGCCTCACTGAACTCGCAGATCGTGCAGGACGACGTTGATATCTTCCCGACGTTCATCCCCCTGACGCCCGCGTTCGGTCGGGAGGTATTGGCACGCACCGGTCAACAGTTCCCGGGCGCGCTCATCTTCGGCATCCAGACGACAGGCGGGGCGAGCACCGTACCAGCGGTGCAGCGCGAGGTTGCCCGCTTGATCCCGCCCGGCGTCCAGTTCTCGGAGCATGCATTGGCACCGGTCGCGGCGAAAGCGGATCGTTCGCTGAAGCCGATCTCCATCGCACTCGGCGTGTTCGGCGGCGTCGCCCTCTTGGCGGCGATTCTCATTGCCACCCAGGTGATCGCCCGCCGGCTCCGCGCTGACTCCGATGACCTTCGGGTTCTCCGGGCTCTGGGCGCGGGCCCGGTGGACACCCTTCTTGACGGTCTCATCGGTCTGGAAGGGGCGATCCTTATGGGGTCGCTGCTGGCATCCATTGTTGCCGTCGCGTTGTCTCCGCTGGCACCACTCGGACCGGTTCGTCCGGTTGTCCCCTCCAAGGGAGTGTCTTTCGATTGGACGGTTCTGGGTGTCGGCGTCTTGATCCTTGCGGTGCTCCTGACCGTGGTCGCTCTGCTGCTTTCGTACTTGTCGGCACCGCATCGCGTCGCTCTGCGGAACCGAGTCCGGTCGACGTCGGGAGCTCGGGTCGTGACCGCACTGGCACGCGCCGGGCTGTCCGCCCCGGGCGTCGTCGGGGTGCGGATGGCCCTGGAGCCGGGACAGGGTCGGAGCGCGGTGCCCGTTCGCTCGGCGCTGCTGGGGTCCCTCTCGCGGTGGCGCTCGTCGTGACCACGTTGACCTTCGGCAACAGCCTGCACACTTTGGTCTCCAACCCTCCCTTGTACGGGTGGAATTGGACCTACGCCCTCAACCCCGTAGGAGCAGGCGCTTCCGTTGTCCCACCCGTGGCCTTTTCGATGCTGAAACACGACAAGTTCGTGGCTGCTTACGCTGGTGCCGGGTACGACGAGATCGAGATTGACGGCGTCGGGGTGCCGTTTCTTATGACCAATGTGGCTGCCGCCGTGACGCCCCCGATCCTGACGGGCCATGCGGTCAACGGCGCGCATCAGGTCGTGCTCGGAGCGGCGACGCTGGCACAGCTGCGCAAGCATCTCGGTGATTCCGTGACCGTCTCCTTCGGAGCGCCGGCGGACGCCCCGCTCTACCTGCCGCCCACCCGGCTCTCGATCGTCGGCACGGCGACCTTCCCTGCCATTGGCTTCGCCAGCACTGTCTCCGACCACACGTCCATGGGGACTGGCGCCTTGCTGGCGTTCCAGATGCTGCCCAAGGAGTTCGCGGCGGCGATCAACAGTGGTCCCACACCCGCGCTCAGCGGACCGAGTCTCGCGCTCGTTCGGTTCCGACGGGATGCACCCGCCGATGCCGCCCTCGCCAGCCTGCAACGCATCGCCGAGGCCTCGAACCGAGCCTTCGCTGCGTTGCCCGGCGGCACGGCGGAGAATGCAATTGTCGTGCAGGGCGTCGAGCGCCCAGCCGAGATCGTGAACTACAAGACCATCGGCCGCACCCCCACGCTCTTGGTGTCGGGCTTGGTGCTGGGCGCCATCGTGGCACTGGCGCTCACCCTCATCGCCTCGGTGCGGCAGCGTCGCCGCGACCTCGCCCTGCTGAAGACCATCGGCTTCGTGCGGCGGCAGCTGGCGGCCGTCGTGGCATGGCAGGCGACCGTCGCTGCCGTCGTCGGGATCGTCGTCGGCATCCCGCTCGGGATCGTCGCCGGCCGCTGGCTGTGGAATCTCTTCGCCGATCAGATCTACGCGGTGCCCTACCCCACGGTGCCGGTGGCCTCGACTGTTCGTCGTTGCCTTGAGCACGCTCGTGCTCGCCAATGTCGTCGCGGCCATACCTGCCCGCACCGCGGCGCAGACGCCAACGGCATTCATGTTGCGGGAGGAGTGAGACGGCTCCGTTCAGGCACGGCGACAGACCCGAGTTACGGCTTGGGGGCGATCGCCGCCTTCAGGTCCCGCAGCGCAATGTCCAGTTCCGCGGACCGGTTTCGGCGGGCGGCATCGGCGGCGGCCAGTTGTTCCGCCGTGGGATGCGCACCACCCGAACGTAAGAGGTAGTCCGCCTCCACGGCGAACGCGAGGCCGCGCAGGCTCGCCGCGGCGCGATTGCCGAGGGCACGGCTCGTGTCGTCGGGAGCGGACGTCGCCGCACGCTCGAGAGCCGCCGCCGCCTCCTGGACCTGCACGCCGACGTCGGCCCGGCGCTGAGGGTCGTCCGTGGGGGTGAGGGACAGCAAGAGCTCCCGTGCGAGCTCCGCAGCGGTCACCGCGGGCGCGACCAACCGCTGCCATTCGGCCACCCGTCCTTGCCGCTTGTTGCGTGCGATCAGGAAGGCCACGAGGATAGCCGCCAGGGCGATGGCCACGGCCAGAAGGACCCAGCCCCACGCCTTCGAGCTCGATGACGCCGCCGCCGCCTTTGTGGTCGTCGTCGTGGTGGGGTGCGACGTGGTCGTCGTCGGACGAGCGCGGGTCGTGGTCGTGGCGGGAAGTGTCGTCGTGGTGACCGGTGCCGTCGTGGTGGTGGTGGTCGTAGCGGGAAGCGTTGTCGTCGTGACCGGCGCGGTGGTCGTCGTCACGGGTGCGGTCGTGGTCGTCGTGGCGCCCTGGGCCGAGGCGTTGTCGCCCACAAGGCCGAGCATGAGTGGCGCGGCGATGCCCGAAACAAGCGCCGTCCTGGCCAGCCAGCGGGTCCCCGGGTGCATGGCGGCAGCCTACGGCGATCGACTGCCAACAGTCGGGTCGTGATCGGCCCCCGATGTCGTTCGTGCCCGCGGAAGCGTTCGTGGTGGCTCGAGCACCAGCCGGTTCCGACAAGCACGAGGAGAGGTACCCTCGACGCGAACGATAGGAGGACAACATGCAGCTCGACGTCCATGTGCCTCGCTTCACCTGGCCGGGTGGTCCCGAGGCCATTGGCCCGACCTTCGGGACGTTGGCCCAGACCGCCGAGGCAATCGGGGTCCGAACCCTCTCGGTCATGGACCACTGGTTTCAGATGGAGATGATGTGGCCCGCCGAGGAGCCCATGCTCGAGGGTTACACCGCCCTGTCCTTTGCGGCCGCGAAGACGGAGCGTCTGCGCTTTCGGCAACTCGTGGGCGGCGTCACCTACCGCCACCCAGGATTGCTGGCGAAGACCGTGACCACGCTCGACGTGCTCTCGGGCGGTCGAGCGGAACTTGGGTTGGGGGCAGCGTGGTACGAGCGCGAGCATCGAGGGCTCGGGGTCCCCTTTCCGCCCCTGAAGGAGCGATACGAACGGCTAGAGGAAACGCTTCAGATCTGCTTCCAGATGTGGAGCGACAACAACGGACCCTACGAAGGGCGGCACTACCAGCTGGCCGAGACCCTGTGCTCACCGCGGCCGGTCAGCGCGCCCAGGCCGCTGGTCCTCATCGGCGGTGGAGGTGAGCGCAAAACCCTGCGGATCGTTGCGACCTATGCCGATGCTTGCAATTTCATCGGGGACTCAGCGACTGTCGCGCACAAGGTGGAGGTCCTGAGGCGTCACTGCGAAGAGGTCAGCCGCGATCCCGCAGAGATTGAGGTGACGGCGCTGATCATGACGGACGAGGCAGTGACCGGCGACGCCATCATGCGTGAGGTCGAAGCCCTTGCCGCGGCCGGTGTGCGGGCAATCGTCGTTCGCGCCGCCGGCGCCGAGCCGTCACGCTGGCTGGAAGATACCTGGGCGCCTCTGATGCCGAAGCTGGGGGCTATCGCCTAACTTGGGTGACCATCTCGTCCGTTATCTTGCAGTTCCGGGCCGCTAGCTCATCCGGAAGAGCAGGGGACTTTTAATCCCAAGGTGCCGGGATCGAGACCCGGGCGGCCCACCATAAAAGAGCCAGTTCAGACCCCTTTCTCGGGCGATTCCAGTGGATCCGGATCCTTCGGGTTGCTACTGAATGCTACTGTTTTTTTGCTGGCGCCACCATTGGGCGCAAGAGCAGGAGAGCCATGAAGGGCCACGTTCGCCGAAGAGGCAACTCTTGGGAGTTGCGTGCATACGTCGGAGTCGATCCGACGACGGGTCGAGCCAAGTACCTGACCCGCACGTTTCGAGGTGGAAAGCGCGATGCGGACGAAGCGTTGGCTCGGTTCGTGACCGAGGTCTCAGGCGGTGGACATGCAGCGAAAGACACCACCCTTAGCGAGTTGATCCGTCGATGGCTCGATCTTGTTCGGGAGGATCTCTCACCATCGACGGTTCGCGGCTACGAGCGGATCGTCCGCTGCTACATCGAACCCGACATCGGACGTGTCTCGCTCGCCAAACTGCGGACTGATCAGCTTGACCGTTTCTATTCGAAGCTACGCGACGAAGGCGGCAAGGAAAGTGGGCCACTCTCGCCGGCAACGGTACGACAGACTCATGCGGTCATCCGGAGAGCTCTCAATCAGGCGATGCGCTGGGGTTGGATTGCGGCAAATCCGGCCTCACTGGCACGACCCCCTCGCGTGCGAACGCGGGCTTTGAATCCTCCCCAACCTGATGGCGTTCTCCGTCTGATTGCAGAGGCGGAGGATGCAGATCCGGACTTGGCTTGCTTCTTGCTGCTTGCTGCGACGACGGGAGCGCGTCGGGGTGAGCTCTGCGCTGTTCGCTGGTCGGATCTCGATATGAAGGCCGGAGCCCTCACGATTTCTCGATCAATTGTGGAGACTCAGGGGGCGACGCTCATCGAGAAAGATACGAAGACGCATTCATCCCGTCGGATTGCTTTGGATTCCGGCTCAATCGCAGCCCTCGCACATCAGAAAGAACGTTGTCAGCGCAGAGCCAAATCTTGTGGATCAAGGCTTGCAGACTCGGCTCACGTCTTCTCCGGAGATCCCGACGGCGCACGCCCTTGGGTGCCCAACGAAGTGACCAAGCAGTTCATACGGATACGGCGATCGGTCGGGCTCGATTCAGTCCGTCTCCACGATCTTCGACACTTCACTGCGACCCGTCTGCTGTCGGAAGGCGTCCCGGTCCGTACCGTCAGTGGGCGTTTGGGTCACGCGAATGCCGCGACGACGCTCGGTGTCTACGCTCACTTCGTCGAGGAGTCGGATCGAGATGCCGCAGACAAAATCGGCTCGATATTGACTCGAAGTTCTGAAGAGCGTTCCCGCAAGTAGCTCGGTACCGCAGCACCGGCCTCCGGAGGCCGGTCCGGTTTATCCAGACCGTCTTGCCTGTTCGCTCCGGTGGGTCTGAACCGGACCTTCGGTCCAAGCGATTCACTTCCGTCGTCTGCGTCTCACCCAATCGATTGCCATTCCGGATTACCAGATCGAGGCTCGCGTGCCCGTCATTGATCGTTAGATGGGATTGCCCATAACGCAGTGTCTGGGCCCAGCCGCCGCTTCGACCTTTCCGTGCAGGCTTTGTGGGTCCGTCGCGCGCGTGCAGGCATGCGCATATCCCGCGAGACTTGCGGCGTGGTCGACATTCCAGAGACCCGTTACGCAAAGACCGCTGACGGCGTGCACATCGCCTACCAGGTGCTCGGCGACGGCCCGTTCGACCTCGTTCTGAGCGCGGGGTACGTCTCGCACGTCGAGCTCGCATGGGACGACCCGGAGATCGCGGATTTCCTGCGGGCGCTCTCGTCCTTCAGCCGGCTGATTCTCTTCGACCGGCGAGGCCTGGGCCTTTCCGACCCGGTGCAGGGCGCACCGACCATCGAGGATCGCATGCAGGACGTCCGGGCGGTGATGGACGCAGCTGGCTCCGAGCGTGCGGCGCTGCTCGGGATCTCGGAGGGAGGACCGATGGCGATGGTCTTCGCAGCCACGTATCCGGAACGCGTCTCCGCACTCGTCCTCTACGGGACCTTCGCCCGCATGACCGAGGCGGAGGGCTATCCCTGGGGATATCCCTCCGATGTGTTCGAGCAATTCGTCGATACCAAGATCACTGCCTGGGGAGGCGACGACACGGTTGACTTCTTCGCGCCTTCACGTGCGCAAGATGCCGAGTTCCGGCGCCGGTGGGCTGCGTTCGAACGCCGCGCCACCAGCCCGGGGGCATACCGCTCGCTCATGCACATGAACGCCGACACCGACGTGCGCGACGTCCTGCCCAGCATCCGGGTCCCCACTCTCGTGCTGCACCGTTCAGAGGACATCCCGATCCGAGTGGGCAACGGCCGCTACCTGAGCGAGCACATCGAGGGTGCCCGTTTCGTCGAGCTCTCCGGCGGGGACCACTTCTTCTTCATCGGGGACACGAGTGGGCTGCTGGACGAAGTGGAGGAATTCCTCACCGGCCGCCGTTCCGTCCACGAGCTGGACCGCGTCCTAGCCACCGTACTGTTCACCGACATCGTGGGCTCCACAGAGGCGGCGACCCGTCTCGGAGATGCCGCCTGGCGGAGGGTGCTGGACCACCACGACACGCTCACCCGGCGAGAGGTCGACCGCTTCCGAGGTCGCATCGTGAAGTCCACGGGCGATGGTGCCCTGGCGACCTTCGACGGTCCGGCCCGGGCCGTTCGTTGTGCGGCCGGACTGCAGTCGGCCCTTCGTGGCGAGCAGGTCCGCATCAGGGCCGGTCTGCACACCGGCGAGATCGAGTTGCGGGCCGACGACATCGGTGGCATCGGGGTGCACATCGCCGCCCGCGTGGAAGCGCTGGCCGAACCGGACGAGGTTCTGGTCACAAAGACGGTCACCGATCTCGTGGCCGGTTCTGGCATCACCTTCTCTGACCGTGGGCTGCACGATCTCAAGGGCGTCCCTGGGAGCTGGCAACTCTTCGCGGTCGCCGGGACCTGAGCGGCGCCTCCGGCAGGACTCGAACCTGCGCCACCGGCTCCGGAGGCCCATTCGGATTGTCCAGAGCGTCCAACCGATCGTACGTAATGCTCCTGAGCAGGGCATCCAGTCCAGGGCGTTCGTGCCCGTCTCTTCGGTAGCCCACATTCGATTGCCAATTTGGATTGCCAACATCCGCTGGAGACGGCGCGCTCACCTCGTCGCTCGCGTTTGTTGCCTGCCCCATACCGAATCCTCTTTGAGTCAAGACACCTATTTCGGCCCAGTCAGAGCGCGACGAGTCAACCCGTCACGTGACGGCACAGGTGCGTAGGCTTCGAATGGGTCCGGGGGTGACTTCGCCTAAGAGCCGGCCGTCAGGGTGTAGAGCCGACCACGCGGCTATGAGTCGTTCCCTTCTGTCCTCCCGGGCCCCTTATCGAGCGTCGAGGACGAGCTGGCGATACACGGCGTTGGAGACCTGGCGCTTGAGGGACCGCAGCGCTTCCTTCTTGGTCTTGCCCTCGGCCACCTTGCGCTCGAAGTAGATGCGACCCTCGGTGCCGGGTTGCGGATCTGTGTCACCGCGGCCATGTGCAACGTGTTGTTGAGCCGGCGACTCCCTCGCATGGAGAGCCGGTGCACGGTCCGCCCACCAGAGGAGAACTCGATCGGGGCCGTGCCGTTATATGACGCGTAGGCGTCGCGGTTGGCGAAGCGACGGATATCGCCCGAGTATCCGATCAGCGACGCGGCATGGACGGGCCCGATTCCATAGACCTCGGTCACCGACGTCCCAGATGCCTTCACCGCCAGGCGGATCCGCCGATGCGACTCCTTGGTCTGGGCGTCGAGGCGACGCACGTCGTCGAGGAGCTCGAGGATCACGTCGACGCGCATCTGTTGGGCCGGCGACTTTGGGGTCACTCTGGCGAGCAGAGTCTCGGCGTCAGATACGTACATTTCCTTGGCAATTCCGCCTGGAGCGACCTCAGAGAAGAGCGAGTGCAGCCGGCAGACCACCCGAGCTCGCTGACGTCCGAGATCCCAGTTCCGCTTGGAGAGGAGCCGGAGGACCTCGCCGTGATCGGCCGGCTCAACCTGACGCAGCATCGGTGCCCGAAGCGCCGCGATGGCGATCGAGTGGGCGTCGTTGGGATCGTTCTTGTTCGACCGCCCAGTGGCCAACACCCGCACGCGCGAGGCCAAGGTGGCCGGCACATCGAGGACGTCTTCGCCTCGGGCCACCAGCTGCTGCGCCAGCAGGTAACCCATTCCGCCCACTGACTCGATGGCCCAGGTGCGCTTCTCGAACACATCGGCCCAGCACAAGAGCTCGTCGACCTGGTGGCTCGTCGCCCGGACCTTGACACTTGCGACTTCGTCCTCGTCCCGTCCGATGGCGATTGCAGTGTGCGACGCCTTGTGCGGATCGATCCCGATCATCACGTTCATGCATGCCTCCTTGGCTCGGTGGAAACCACGGGGGCACTCCTGCTTGTGGACTGTTCGTGCTCGATCCTCTTTTGAGCCACTCCGTGGCGAAGTCCGAGCGGGAGACTTCTCGTAAATAGGCCAACTGGCTGGTGCCAGCGGCAGGCACTTTTGAGTCAGTCCCGCAAGGACCTCTAGATGCTACGAATCCAGCGCAGCATCTAGCTCAAGTCTCAAGCAGGCACCATGGGGATACCCGTTGCACCGTGGACGACGCGGATTGATGATCGTGCTCGATGTCGTAGACGGGCTCGGTCGTCCGCTTGTGACGTGACCGGAGCACGGTACGACGTAGTCGCCGACCTCTATGAAGCTGGGTGGACCGACGCACATATGAGGATCCGGTTTCTGAGACTGGAGTTCATGCTGGACGTTTAGGACGAGCAAAGAGACGTTCGATTGAACTCGCCAGATACGGGCGACGAGTAGCAACGTGAGGGACGAACGGACTGAGTTCACCGGGTCGGTGGCACCAGGCGGCGTTACCGCTCGGCGCCCTTGAGTCACGGGGGTTAGTCCCGATGCGCAGTGTCCTTGGTCCTGTCGATCACTTCTCCAGCTTTGTGCTCGACCTTCTCGATTACATCTTCGACCTTGTCCTTTGCCTGACCAACCTTCTCTTTGGCCTCTCCGGCTTGACGATCGGCCTTACCTTCGGCTTGAAGGTCCTTGTTGTCTGTCAGGTTTCCGACTGCCTCTTTGGCCTGGCCCTTAACCTGTTCGGTCTTTCCTGCCATGGTGGATCACCCTTCTTGGTCATCAGATATCGCCTCGCCGAAACTCGGCTGGCAACCACACCTTCACTCTAAGGCGCAAGCGCAATGGCCCGACCAGAGGAATTGGTCCTTGCCTCTCGCCTTGTGGCTGGTGCTGACTCGGGGCGGAAAAGCGTCTACCCAGCCCACAACCATGTGACATTCCTGCAGACACTGCACTTAGAGGTACTTTAGGGCCCCTTGTTCGTGGCGCCCGTTCCACTGGCGTCGCAGAATGCCTTTTTGACATAGGCATGCAAAGAAAATCCACGGGGGCATCATGGCGACTTTCGATCTGACAGATGAAGAGCGCAACATCGCTATTCAGGCGTTGTGGAACTTCAAGCTCGCCCATGGACAACTGTCCGCAGGCGCCTCGGAGCAATCCCCAGAGGAACTCGCTGTCACCGCTCAATACTTAGATGTGATCGACGGCGTCGCTGCCAAGCTCGGTGGCAAGCCCAACGCTCCGTTTTTCGGAATCTACTCAGGCTCAAGTTCTCCGTCACGATAATACTGAGGCCACGTCGCTGCTCGATCGGCGGGCGACCCTTGGTGACACTCAAAACAGGTCGTGTCCCACTTCGCCGTGAGGGTGGGGCAGTTCGGGCGCTGTGACGCGGTCGGGTGACAACTCGAGGCCGACCGATATCGGGGGCAATGCCGAACGGCTGACCTGTTGACGAGATGCCGAAGTACCGACGCCACGGGCAAGGCGAGGGGATAGCATTTTGGGATGGACGCGATCGGCTGGCTGATACTGGTGGTCATCGTCCTGGTGGTCGCGGCGGTCGCGTTTGTGGTCATTCGGCGAAGGCGGCGCGGTGGAGGCGTGATCGCAACCAAGGAGCAAGAAGAATGAAATGCTGCTCATGACCGCGTCCCAGATCCGCGGGCTTCCGGTGGTCACGGTCCATGGCGGGGAGGACGTGGCCGAGGTGCGCGACGTGATCTACAGCCCCGAAGCGGGTCGCCTGGTCGGTGTCACCCTCAACAAGCGCGGCTTCCTGGCCGGCCGGAGCCGCGATGTCCTTCCGGCCGAGGCGATCCATGCGATCGGCCAGGACGCGGTGATGGTGCTCGACGAGTCCAACCTCGTCGCCCCCGAGGACGCGCCCGACGACGTCGGCCATCCCGCTACGGAGCGCAACGTGCTCGAAGACGACATCCTGACCGAGGGGGGAGCGAGCCTGGGTAAGGTCGCCGACTTGGTTCTGCTGGTTGGCAGCAGCGGTGAGGTAGTCGGCTATCAAATCGACAAGGCCGGAGGTGGACGGGGCTACATCCCGCTACCAGCGCAGCTTTCCGTCTCAGGAGTTGCCCTGGTGGTCCCGAACATCACCGAGGAGTTCGTCGAAGACGACCTCGTCGGTCTTGGCGCGGCGGTCGACGAGTTCCGGACTCGATTGGGGCTTACGTGAGCGAGTCGTTCCGGGGTTCCGCTGGCCGCAAGGTCGTGAGCCGATCAAGCGCGAAGGAGTTGGGTTCTGTCAGCCACCTGCTCGTGGATGCCAGGCAACGGCGCATCGCCGCCGTGATCATCGGGCGAGGCAAGAAGGCTCAGCTGGTCGATTGGGCGCAATTGAGCGGGTTTGGGCCCGATGCGGTCATGGTCGTCGACGAAGGCGCCCTCCGGTCACCATCGGATGATCGGGAACGGGCCGCCGCCGCAGGGAAGCTCGAACTCGTCGGCAAGCGAGCCCTGAGCGAGCGGGGCAACGAACTCGGCGAACTCGACGACGTGACCTTCGACGCCGACACCGGCGTTCTAGAGGATCTGCTCATTGGCGCCCGCCGCGTCCACGCTGGATCCGTGCTTGGGCAGCGGCTCCTATGCGGTCGTGCTCGACGAGAGCCAGAAGCACTCACCGTAAGACCCAGTGCCCACGGCAACGCTCCGGATCTGCACTCCGCACCCTAGCGATCGCTGGTAGGACCTTTAGTAGCCCTATCCAATCAAGACATGCCGATCCCGAGCACGTCCGAGGGTGTCCCAGTTCGCCGGAGATGGGCGCGTCGAGGAGCAGACGTTTCAATCTGAGAGCTTCGTCCAGGACGTGCCGCCACAGCGTTTACATGGAGGCGGGTCGGGGAGGGCCACCGGTGGAGCATCAGGACTGGGTGACCCGACCCTCTGCCTTCCACGCGTCCTCGTGACTCCGCAGTCGTCACAGGTCTCAACGACGCGCACGATTTCGGAATCCGCCACCACCCATCAGGCTATGCGTCATGCGAGCTGGTGCGGGTGCCACCGGACGCCTGGAGGATGACGCTCCATTGCCAGGTCGGCATGGACGAGCCATGCTCTTGAGATGGATGCGGGGGCCCTGCGATTCGAAGTCACGAAGGCGAAGGTGTCGTGGGGCACGTACTTCCAGGATCTGATGCGACCGAAATTCGGAGGGGGGTTCAAGAGCTACTCAGGAAGAGGGCCGTCAGTCATGGTTGAAAACGCGCGAGGAGACAAGCGTGTGATCGAAGTGGCGAAGACCCTGAAGGCAGCTCAGGACCGAGCGGCCACAATCGAACGGGACTTCACGACGCTCACCACGTCGGAGTGGTGTGAACGCTATGACGTTCCGCTTCCCTTCGTGACGGGGTGACCCAGTATGCCGGGAGTGGGTGCCACCCTGCGGCACGACGGGGATACCCGTGAGCATGGTCGCCGAGGCAGCTGCTGGCCATTTGAGGATCTGTTGTTAGCTAATGTGCTAACTTTCTAAGATGGCTGACAAGGCACTTGAGGCAGGGGTCTTCAAGGCGCTCGCAGACCCCACTCGCAGACAGATTCTGGAGGATCTAAAGCCCGGTGAGTTAACCGCAGGCGAGATTGTGAGCCGTTTTCGGATTAGCGCGCCTTCCATCTCACGACATCTGAGCATCCTGCGAAACGCGGGGCTGGTCGAGGAACGCAAGGATGGCAACCGAGTCTTCTATTGCCTCGTTGAAGAACGCCTTGCGTTATGCGTTGGTGGCTTCCTTTCCTCCGTCTGCCCTGATCAGATCGTCATGCGGCACAACCGAACACGGTCAAGGTCTCGATGAGGATGCCACCGACCGTTAAGTGGCTCTTGTCGATTCCATTGGTCCTGGCGAGCACCGGCCTTTTCCTTCTAGCCGTCTGGCTGTTGGGCACCATGCTGGTGTGGGCCTACCTGTCCACGTGGTGGCTCGCCATATGCGTCACGATCGCCGCAGGTACGTTTCTGCTCGCGTTACTGGTCGTTAGTAGAGGGCAAATCAGACACTTTCGCGATTTACGTGACCCTCAGAGAGTGCTCATCTGCTCATTTCAGTCACTCTGGCTGAACCTAGCGGGTGTAGTGCTTGGCGGCTTGCTTCTATTCTTGTTCTTGCTTCTTGCCGCGGTCACGGCAGCCAACTGAGGTCATTTTGGGCGACCTCCAGCCCTGCCCCCTTACGCCGGGAGCGGGTCAGCCGCTTGGCGTTTCGTCTACTCCGAACCTTTGCTGTGCCGCCTGACGGGTAGTACCTAATGCGAACCCAATGGCAGCCCACGAATGACCAGCTTTGCGGGCCGCCGCTACCTTTCGTCGGAGCATCAACTCTGCGACCTTCACGTCGCTGTTGGCCCTGATGACATGACTGATTTCTTTGTCCCAATCAGCGAATCGGCCACCCATGGTGTCAAGGTTATCTTGACACCATCTTGATCTTCCCAGGGTGCCCCCGTACGCCGGTAAGGGGTGCCACTATCCGGCACATGCGCGGCACGATCGACCCGCGTCGAGGAGGATGGGTTCACCCGGCGGACCCTCCGTCGGGTGCGCTGGCGGGCCATTGCCATGACCGGAATCGAAGCTTCGACCTCGCCCCCTGCCTTGCCGCGCTGGTTTGGACCTAGAGCAAGCCCAGATGACCCGGCCGTCTCGGCCCTGATCGACCGCGTCGCGCGCGGGGCCGGATGGGCAGACATCGGCGGTGGATTCAACCTCAACCTGCGGATAGACGCTGAGCCGCCAGTCGTCCTCCGGGTTCACAGGCCCTGGGTCCGCCGCGGCCGGGTAGTGGGACTGCGGCGCTTGCGGGAACGGCTCCAGCGGACGCAAGTCCGCGTCGCTCGGCCGATTCCGATTTCCGGCTGCGACCTCCTGAGGGTCGCTAATCGTTGGGCTGAGCTTGAGGAGTTCATCGATCACGTGCAGCCACGGGCGGACGAGGACTCCTACGTCCGCGTATTCGAGGAGCTCGGACGCGTTCACACTGCGCTCAGAGCAGTCTGGGAGCCCAGTCCGCCCGAACCCCTCGACGACCACAGAACCTTCGGCCAACTGCGTTATTCGGTCGGCTTCACACGCCGCAGGCTCGGACCTCGCAGCGAGCCGGTCGTGCATCGGATGCGCCAACTGACTGGCGAGCTCTCCAAGCTCCGGAAGGAGGTCGAACTGCCATGCACTCCGATTCATGGGGACTACAAATTGGGCAACGCGGGAGAACTGTCAGACGGCTCATGGGCCACCTTCGACCTGGATTTCGCGAGGGTCAGGGAGCGGCTGTACGACATCGCGGCCAGCCTGCATCAGGTCGCACCGAGTGGCGAATCGCTCGAGCCGCGACGACTGCTCGACGCCTACGAAAGCACGGCTCCGGAACCGTTGACTCGCGACGAGTACCGATGGCTCCCCGGGGCTCTAGCCCTTGTACCCCTGCACTGGGCTGCCACCGCAGGGCTCGTGGGCGACGGCATCCGCGAAGCCGAAGGCGCGATGACCGCCGCCGAGGCCTGGTGGTCGCGCCGGGCTGAACTCTGGTCGTAGTCCGGCGGCCGCGCTAGGGGGACTGGAGTTCTGAGGCTACAGAACCGCACGGTATCGCTCCGAGTTGAACTGCCCCAGATCGCCGGGCTGGAGTGCCACCCTCAGAGGTGTCAAAGGTTACCTCGTCGCTTCTGTTGCCGGACTACCTTCGGTCATTCGTGCACCAAGAGATCGTTGACTTGGCGGCAAGAATCACCACAGGCGTCTCCACGCTTGAAGGTGTAGAGGTCGAACGTCGAGAAAGACATAGCCCGGTGGACGCGAGCGGGAAATTCAGCTAAACCTCAGAACTCGCGTTGAGTGGGCCTGGGAGGGTGAGATGAAGCCGCAGCGGGTACGGCATTCTCCAACACTGTCATTGCTCGGCTTTTTTGGACTCTTGATTGGTGCGGTTCTCATTGTGACGCCTGCTCAGGCGGGAGCGTCAACTGCATCCACGACCGTCTTCGACGCGTCCACGAACGCGGCATGGAGCGGGACGGAATCCACTGGAGCAAGCGCTTTCGACACAATGACCCTCGCTGGCAACGGGATGGCGACCCCGACCGGCACCGTCACGTACTCGTTCTACAACAACGGAACCTGCACGAACTCGCCGGAAGCGACTGACCCCGTGATTGTTAGTTCGAACGGCACCGTCCCAAATTCAATAGATGAAGGACCGCTTTCCGCTGGTAGCTATTCCTACCGCGCCACATATGGCGGCGATGCCAACAACACGGCCGTAACGAGCTCTTGCGAAGGCTTTACTGTGTCCCTGCTTCGGCCCACCCTCAACGCCGTTGTGGACGACGGCACAAATGCGTGGGGGAGCTCCGAACCAATCGGGTCGAGCGCGACCGGAACGGCTGCGCTTTCTGGCTATAATCCTGCGTTCACTCCCACTGGCAGTGTTACGTACTCGTTCTACAACAACGGCACCTGCACTAGTCCGCCTGCGTCGACTCAACAAGTGACGTTGGCTCCTGGTGGCTCCGTTCCTTCCTCTACGCCGACCGCCGGACTTGCCCTGGGCACCTATTCGCTTCAAGTTGCCTACGGGGGCGATGCCAATTACTCCATAACGGCGAGCGCCTGCGTCAACTACACCGTCGTGAAGTATGCGGGCGACACCTTGCAGTCGACCGTCGTGGACGCTTCGACCGGGAATCCCTGGACCAACAACGAACAAGCTGGGGCGACAGCCTACGACAAGGCCGTTATTACCAATTTCGTGTCTGGCTTCGTACCCAGTGGGTCTGTTACGTACTCGCTTTATTCGAACGGCACGTGCGGAGGTTCGCCAACCAGTCAATCGGTCGTTACAGTCAATTCTGACGGTTCCGTGCCCAACAGCCCGACCACAAGCTCGCTCAGCTCGGGGGACTACTCATACCAGGCAAGCTACAGCGGCGACCCGAATTATGCGGCGGTGAGCGCCGGGTGCGAATTCTTCGGTGTTGGCATCGTGCGATCCACACCGACTATGACTTTCACGCTCTATGTGAACGGCACCGCTACGCCATGGAACAGCCCGATACCTTCCAATGCAACGTTCTGGGTAAGTGCAACCCTTCAGGGAATCAACAGCGTTGTACCCACTGGCACGGTTGATTTCATCGTCTACCTCAATGGGTGCGCCGTAGAACCAGCTGATTTGGGCCCGGTAACACTGTCTGGCGGCTCTGCATCAAGCCAACAAATTTCCGGCAATATTCCATTCACCAATCTGGGTTGGACCGCGACCTACAGCGGAGATATCAATTATTCGAGCGTCTCGAGTACCTGCGAAACTACGACTATCAGTACCGTCACCTCACCCTACGTCACGACGAACCCGCTAAACGCCACTGCGCCGATTGGTGGCAGCGCCACGTTCACCGCGGCCGGTTCAGGTGCTCCCACTCCGACCGTTCAGTGGCAGGCCTCGGTGGACGGAGGATCGAGTTGGATCCCGCTATCCGGACAGACTTCCACTTCATTGACGATTGGGTCGGTTGCAGCAGTCGAGAACGGATGGCAGTTCCGCGCCGTCTTTAGCAATCAGTATGGAACAGCGACAACCATGTCCGCGACACTCGGGGTCATACCCGCAACGGCGATCCTTGTTCCATCGAATACAGCTACTTTCTCGGGAACGCAGACAGTTGATGCGTCGGCGACTTCAGGCGTCGGCGAAGTGCAGTTTGAAATAACCGGTGGGACCTTGACCGACCGGGTGGTTGCAACTGCCACACTCACAAATTACGGATGGATTGCTAGTTGGAACACGACGAACGTCCCTAACGGAACGTACTCGCTTCAGAGCGTCGCGTCGTTCCCCGGCGGTCCTCAGGGAACGAGTTCCGGAGTGACAGTGACAATAAGTAACGGCGCACCTACTACGGCGGTAGTCCGTCCTTCCAGCGGTACGACCACTTCTGGAAATGTGACACTCGACGCAACTGCTTCTTCTGGAGTCGCCAGTGTTCAATACGAGATCACAGGCGGCCCCTTCACGGGTCACGTCGTTGCTACCGCCACACTTACGATCTACGGATGGGTTGCTAGTTGGAATACGACAACCGTTCCTAATGGCAACTACGCGCTGCAAAGCGTTGCTTCATACGCTTTCGGCGGCGTGAGCGGTACGAGCCAGGGCATTAGGATCACGGTCAATAACACCGCACCGGCCACATCGGTCCTCATACCCGCCGCCGGAACGTCCCTCTCTACCTCCGTCTTGCTGGATGCCAGCGCGACGAGCGGCGTTACGACGGTAGTCTTCGAAATATCTGGTGGTTCGCTCACCAACTACGTCATCGGTACCGGTAGTTCGACTCTGTACGGGTGGTTGGCCTTCTGGAACACCGCCTCAGTACCAGACGGCACTTACTCTCTCCAAAGCGTTGCCTCCTACCCTGGCGGCGTCAGTGGAACAAGTGCGCCAGTCTCAATAACAGTCGCGAACTGAGCAGAGTGAGCTGACTAAGGCTGGCGTCGGAAGTAAGAGGGGTATCCCCAATCGCCGGGACGGTGCGCAGTTTGGGCCAGGAAGGTGGTGTCCACGACCTCAATCCACCCCTTACCTGACTGGAGCCAGCGGTAGAGTCATGGGTCGTGCTTCGCAAGGTGAGAAAATGACGCTTCGTCTAACTCTTGTCGCTTTAGCAGCCGTTTCCGTCTTCATGTTGGCCACCTCAGCCGTACCCGCCGAAGCACGCACTTCAAGGACGGCCGAGACGGGTGCCTGTGTCAGCATGGTCACGAAGCATCAAAATGTGACCGCTGCGTCCGTTTCAGCTTGCGAACATTCTTCAGTGAAGGTACTCCACGTGTGCCCGAAGGGCTTCAGTACGATCTTTGTGGTCGTCAATGATCGCACCTATGGATACCGACTTAACTCGCGACCCATTTTGCTCGCCAAGCAGTACGGCATGGGTGCAGTAAGCCAGACTTGCGGCTATCAAAGAGAGTAACCGAGGGTTCTCTTGGGTGCCCCCGTACGGGAGGGTGGGACACTTCGGCACTTCAGAGGCAGGTCTACCGACGCTCTAGATAACAGCGTCCACGATTGCTTCAAATCGACGTTCAAGAATCTCCTGCATCGTTTCGAACGGAGTCTGAGCGGATGTGTCGAGCCATAGCCCTACTTTCGGAGTTGCCTCAAGCAGCTCATCGAGCTCCTGAATACCTACCTCGCCTTGTCGGTAAGCAACCTTTCCCACGGTCGCTCGTCGAGCCTTGTCACGCTCTTGGACCACCGCCACAGTCGGACGAAGGACGACGAGATGCCGTGGCCGAACAGTCACCCGGCGCAGCCACGTTCGTACGTCTTCACCATAGAGATTGTCCTGGACAACCGTCGTAAATCCGGCGTCGCAATACTCATTGGCGGCTAGGGCAGACAGCCGGTATCGCAGGTCAAGAAGCCTTCGTGCCTCGTCTGAATCCTCACTCCAGGGATGCACCCAGCCCTTGACGGCCCATCGGTAGAACTGACCGCCGCGTATGTGCACGCCCCGCTCGAACTGCTGGGCGAGCAGGTCTGCGACGGTCGATTTTCCCGACGCCTGCACTCCGACAACAAGCCAGGTCCCTTCCGTCACCCGATCAGTCTCGCAAATGGCGCTGGCTGGAGATGTACAGAGTCCCCCTGCCCCAATACGCCGGTCTGAGTCATTCTCGACCGGCACCTACTGGCACATCGGGAACCCAATTCAGTCCCGATTGCAACGAGTGAAGAATCGCCCTAGGTTTCCGAATCGACTGCCAGAGGAGGCCGAGCAAATGAGCAATAACGTCCAGTTGATTCGAGATGCGTACGACTGCTTCGGCCGAGGCGACATTCCCACTCTTCTCGGCATGATGGACCCCAATATGCAGTGGAGCGAAGCAGAGGGGAACCCATACCAGCCGAGCGGCGAGCCTTGGCATGGACCCGACGCCGTCTTGCAGAACCTGTTCGTGAAGATCGGGGCAGACTTTGATGGCACCTTCGTCGTTCATCCGAAGGACTTCTACAACGCGGGTGACACCGTCGTCGTCGAAGGGCGCTACACCGGGACCTTCAAGGCCACTGGCAAGAGTTTGGACGCGCAGATGTGCCACGTATTCAAGATTCGCGACGGCAAATTGACGAGTTTCCAGCAGTTCGTGGACACGGCGCAGATGCAAGAGGTGATGGGCGCTCGATAGCGCCAAGGGGGCGGAATCGCAACTTCTGGGGACTGCCCCCTATCGCCGGGAAGTGGACACCCGAAATCTGGCGAGGCGTTTCGTAGACTCCTCCGACCATGGAGGACCCCCGTTTCCGGGTGGACAGATTCACCCAGCAGATCGTGCGGGCCACTGGTCGCAAGGTCAGCTTCGACGAGCACCCATGGCTGCTCGGTCCTGTGGGGGGATTTCGCGAGATTGGGGACGACTGGCTCACCCGTGAAGCGGAACGCGAGGGCGGCTCGGTCGGTAAGGGTGGGCTGCTCGATGCCATGAGCGCTTTGGATGGTCCTGGCTTTAGTGCGGCGGACTTGGCCGGTCCCGTTGTGGACTTCTATGAGCGAACTTCGGCGTGGCGCTTGGAGGTCTGGTCCCAGTGGTGTCCGGCTGCATGGCCATTCGGTTGGCTCATTTCCTCGATCTTCGCCAAGCGTCTCCAACAGCTCAACCTGCCTCTCCGACCCCTGGACACGGCCTATGGCATCGACAGTCACGTCATGGCGGTCAGAGATCAGAAGGGTTCGCAGGTCGGTGCGGCGTGGTTGCGGACTCTTCGCACCACCGGGCAGGCGATCTACAGCGGGTGGTACAGCACCGCACTTCTTCCAAGGGCGGCTCGGCCGAGCATTCGGGTCGTCTTTCCACTACCCAATGGAAGCGTGACCGTCCTCCTGCGACCTGAGGTTCGCTCCGACGGTGCGTTGATTTTGAGTTCACCAATGGGACGGTTCGGTACGGAGGGCGCTTACCTCGTGGTCGCACGTCCCGATCGAAAATCCGGGTGGGCTCTGCGTGTGCCGCTAACCGAGCGATTCGTCGTCTTTGTGGACGACGAAGGCGTTCTGCGTACTGACCACGAACTGAACCTGAGCCAAGTGCCGGTCCTCCGGCTCCACTATCGACTTGAAGCTGCGCCCTAGCCATCAGCCTGCCCCCGTACGCCGGGACGGGTGGCACCCTTGGAAATAGACTCGCGGTCGTGGTGGCGCGCCAGAAATGTCCTATTGGTTCGCTGGTTCGGTTGACCCTCCCAGATGGATCTGTCGGGTACATCCAGTACGTTGGTGACGGCATCGTCGGCGACGCTGTTCGGGTGCTGCCGGGGCGATACAGCGAGGAACTCCCCCCGGAGGAGCTTCTGGCTCTTTCCGAGGGACCGGAGCGCCTTATCGCTCAAACGCTTCTCCGCCAGCTGTTGAAGAGCGAGGGCGTCACGGTCTGCGGCCATAGCGAGGCGAAGACCGTAAGTGAGTTGGTTCCCGCGTGGTTGGTGACGCCTGCATCGAACGACCCGGAAAAGCAATGGGTCGCCACCATTAGTGAAGAGAGACCTATCGGAATGGTTGAGTATCGTCGGCGCTTTCCCGATCGGGACACCACAGCGATGCCAGGAACTGGCGTCCTCTTCCCCGAGAGGCTTCGGAGTTTGATGTCCAACGACACCCCCAGAGTCGGCAACTAAGCGTCAGGTGCCCCCGTACGCCGGAACGGTGGGACACTTCGGCACGACGGGGATACCCGTGAGCATGGTCGCCGAGGCAGCTGCTGGCCATTTGAGGATCTGTTGTTAGCTAATGTGCTAACTTTCTAAGATGGCTGACAAGGCACTTGAGGCAGGGGTCTTCAAGGCGCTCGCAGACCCCACTCGCAGACAGATTCTGGAGGATCTAAAGCCCGGTGAGTTAACCGCAGGCGAGATTGTGAGCCGTTTTCGGATTCAGCGCGCCTTCCATCTCACGACATCTGAGCATCCTGCGAAACGCGGGGCTGGTCGAGGAACGCAAGGATGGCAACCGAGTCTTCTATTGCCTCGTTGAAGAACGCCTTGCGTTATGCGTTGGTGGCTTCCTTTCCTCCGTCTGCCCTGATCAGATCGTCATGCGGCACAACCGAACACGGTCAAGGTCTCGATGAGGATGCCACCGACCGTTAAGTGGCTCTTGTCGATTCCATTGGTCCTGGCGAGCACCGGCCTTTTCCTTCTAGCCGTCTGGCTGTTGGGCACCATGCTGGTGTGGGCCTACCTGTCCACGTGGTGGCTCGCCATATGCGTCACGATCGCCGCAGGTACGTTTCTGCTCGCGTTACTGGTCGTTAGTAGAGGGCAAATCAGACACTTTCGCGATTTACGTGACCCTCAGAGAGTGCTCATCTGCTCATTTCAGTCACTCTGGCTGAACCTAGCGGGTGTAGTGCTTGGCGGCTTGCTTCTATTCTTGTTCTTGCTTCTTGCCGCGGTCACGGCAGCCAACTGAGGTCATTTTGGGCGACCTCCAGCCCTGCCCCCTTACGCCGGTCCGGGGCGCACGCTTCTGGGATCGACAACCACGCCGAGGTCTTCGCAGCCTACGAACTTGCGCGATTTACCGATCCCACCGCTGTCCGGAGCGCGTCTACCTCTGCGTCGGTGTATCGGTGGTGGAACTCCTTCATGTCGATGGGGCGTCCTACAAAGGCGTCGTCCGGTTGTCGGGGCAGCAGGTGCATGTGGAGGTGCGGAAATGTGTTGCCGTGGATCTCGTAGTTCATCTTGACCGGGTGCAGATAGTGGCTGAGCGCTTCGGAGACGGCCATCGCTTCGTGGAAGAATTGCATCTGCTCAGCGTCGGGAAGATGGAACGGTTCGACCACGTGGCGTTTGGAGATCACGCACACGTAGCCGAAAATGGCTACTTCGGGATCGGTGGTGACCCAAGTGTGAACGAGTTCGCAGAGGATTCCGTAGGGTCGACCGGAGCTACAGATGACGCAGCCGTCTGGGCGGCAACGTCGGGCCCAGCTCTCTAGGTCAGCCCAGGCACCTCCGTATAGCTCGGCCATCATCTGCTCCTCGTTGGGCCAGCGCTCAAGGGTCACGAGAGTCCCTTCGTGCAACTCCGGCGGACAGCGGTCGTCCGCATCCAGATACTCGCATTTCTCGAACTGTGCGTGCGATTGGCGGCGCCGTGTCAACCGGGGCTGTCAAATGGAGTAGTTCGCAGAGCTGAAGGGGTATCCCCGCAGACTTGCCACACCGGTCTTGGGTTGCCACCTTGAGGTCGACGCGTGAGTCTTCTCTAATAACTTGTGTTCGTTTCGGCCGGGCGCGAAACGTGGCGTCAACAGAAACGCCCCGGTTTCGCCACAAACCTGGGACTCAACCGCCCGCTGGCGCAGCAGCAGCCGGCACTGGCATACCTGCGAGGGCGCCACTCAACGCAGTGCCGATCGCTGTGTTCAAATCCTCAACCGCTCCGACCGTTGGTACCTGGGTGCTTGTCGAACTGCTTTCGTACAGAGCACGAAGCTGTCCTAACTGCGTCGCAAACGCTGTCAGTACGAGGCGCTGTGCGGCTCAGGTCTGAGGTCGCTTGGCGAATCCCACTCACTGCCATACCGTAAACCGCACCAAGAGAACTGATAGCTCCGCTTCCCCCAAAAACGCTGGCGACGACCGTTCCGTTGACGTTTGCTGGCGGATTGATCCCGAAGTAGGTACCAATAGCAATTAGTGCTAGTCCGGTGATGAACGTGGCCCAACTCAAGATGTAAACGGACGAATAAGACCGCTGAGAAACTCGGACCACTGGTGCGAAGAACTCTTCGAAAACCGAGTCCGTATTGATCGAGGAGGCAAGCGTCTGGTCAACAACCTCCCCACTCACCTTCTCAAAGATCTCGGTTGCGAGGAGTCGCCGCTGACGCCGATATAAGAGTGGCCGATACCAATACCAAGGCAGCCATTTTTGCCAACCGGCCTCGCCGTAGTTCCAGTACTTTGCCGGCGGCAGTGAAGCGCCTATTGCGTGCATGGGATTTGAGAAGAACTGGGCTCGAAGGCTGGGCGTTGCAGTCAGTAAGGCCGCGAGCCGGTCTGCGTCGCCCACATTCTCCGGCGGCGCGGTCAGCCGGGTTGTGGTCTCAAGCCCGGACCCTCCCGGGGCATTTGGCGGAACAACAGCCATGAGCACCTCCGTGATCTACGTCAGCAATCCTAGTTGCCGATCGACCATGAATCCATCTTTCCTCGGCATCCTGAGCCGTCTCTACAGTCCACGCCGAAGACCATTGAGCTGATGAGCTTCGAGACTTGGGCGTCGATAACCCTCGGCGCTGATCCGTCCGGAGCGGACGGCGAACGGTACGAATGGCTCCCTCTGCACGGCCGTATCGTGGGTCGATGACCGCAGACCTCCTACCCCAGCCGGGACAGACGTGGGGCGGGAACTGGAGGTCACATGGCCAACTTCAAGCGCCGCCACGTCGGTCGTCGGTCCTGTCGTTCGTGCGGGCCCTGGAAGGTCTGCGCCACACGGCCTGACGGGAAGTTCAGCGTTGCGGAATTGCGCAAGGTCGGGGGCCGGTCCCGTCGCATCCGGCGCCGGGACGTGGATTGGGCCTACCGCGATGAGGCCGGCCAAGGAGACTCTGAGATGCTGCTGGCGCCCTCGTGGTGGCGAGCCGAGGGTTCCCGACCAGGGCTTCGTGGCGTACGGACGCAGACGACTCTCCGCTCGCTTTTGTTCGGCACTGACCGCCAAGCGCCCTCATGCGCTTTTAGCCGTCACGGATCCAGCGCCCGCAATTCGAGACACACACATGCACCTGTCGGTGCCCCACCGCCTTGGCGCCGCCGGGAGTCCTACGGGCGGGAGAACGACCGGGTTGCCAGGCAAGAATCGGGCATGTAGGCCGGCCGGTTCCCGGCCAGCCAACTCCATTGTGATCAGGGGTGACTCTCCGGGCTGTAAAGGGACGGCGCCGACACGTCGGCGCCTCGGCTTCGCCGCCCTGGACTGCCCTGGCCGTCAGGGGGCGCGGGCTACAAAAGAATCTAAGAAATTCCAGCTGTGGACGTTTCTGTGGACGTTTTTGTGGACGTCCACACCCCAACGTGGCGTCCATGACCACCTCCATACGGACGCCACAGACACCCGACGATCGCCTCGTCTACACCGTCGCCGAGGCCGGTGCGCTGCTCGGGATCTCTCGGGCTTTCGCCTACTGGCTCCGTACCAATCTGCGAGTTCTCCTTCTTCAATCTCTATGGGCGCTCTTCAACCGTCGACCCGCCCGTACTGCGATCAAAGGCGCTGCCATGTTCGCCAATCGACGCAATCTGCAAGCTCAAGCTGTTGTCCAGCTGGTCGGGCTCTGGCACGGGGCCGTTCGATGCAAGCTCGCCAGCGCCCCGTGGCGCCGTCATTGCCGCAAGCAAGACCCCGGCGAATGCGATGCCGGCGAGTACCCAAAAGGCCAGCGTGTACCCGTGTGTCAGGGCGTAAGGGGCGGTGTGACCAGCAGCCAACAAGCCGTTCGCCCGGCTCACGGCGACGCTGCCCGTGACCGCGACTCCGATCGCTCCTCCGACTTGTTGGGAGGAAGTGAGGAGCCCCGATGCCAAGCCAGCGATCTTTGGTCCAACTCCTTGAAGCGCCAGGATCGAGACGGAGACGAACGAGAGTGCGAGGCCAACCCCGACCAGCAGGTATCCCCCCAACAAGTTGTTCACGAAATGGCCGCGAACTGGGATCTGTGCGTACCAGATCATGCCGCCAGTGAGGAATGCCATACCGGCCGTCAAGACCGGGCGCGCACCAAAACGGGTGGTGGCCGCTTGTGCGAGTCCTGCAACAAGGACCAGAGTGCCCGCGGTGGCGAAGAAGGTGAGTCCCGTCCGTAAGGCGGAAAACCCGAGAACGTCCTGGGCATAGAGCGTGAGGATGAAGAAGTTCGCAAAGACGCTTGCGCCAAGCAGAATCGCCACCACGTTCGCCGACGACACACTTCGGATATTGAAGACGCTCAGTGGCACGAGCGGCGCCGAGACGCGAGTCTCCCAGAGGAGGAACGCGAGCAGTAGCACGACGGCACCAACAAGAAGGCCGATCGTCTCTCCGCTCGCCCAACCGACGGAGGGTGCGCGAGAGATGGAGTAGACGAGCAACGCAATCCCTGCAGTCACCATGACCCCACCAGGCAGATCACGCTGACGGCTCTCGAGTGGTGCTCGGCTCTCCGCCACCCGAAATGGAGCGGCCACGAACAGCAGCACGCCGACGGGCACGTTCACAAAGAAGATCCACTCCCAGCCGGCGTACTTCGTTAGCAATCCCCCCAACAGCACCCCGGCCGCTGCGCCGGCTCCGCCCATCGCGCCCCAGACCCCGAGCGCTCTGTTCCGTTCTGCCCCTTCGTCAAAGGTGGTCGTGATGATGGCCAAGGTGGCAGGTGAGATGAGCGCCGCTCCGACCCCCTGGACGGCCCGAGCGGTGATCAGCATCGCTGAACCGTTGGCGAGACCACATGCCAGCGAGGCGGCGACGAAGATTGCTAACCCCGACATGAGCATCAGGCGCCGCCCGAACAGGTCACCTGCCCGGCCTCCGAGCAGAAGGAGGCCGCCAAAGGTAACGGCATAGGCGGTGAGGACCCACTGGAGGTCCGTCTGCGAGAAGTGGAGCGACCGAGTGATCGAGGGTAGCGCGACCGTCACGATCGACACGTCGAGCGTGGTCATGAAGTAGGCAAGACACACGAGGGCGAGGGCTTGCCACTTGTGTGGATGGATCGACGATGTCATGGGCGTCTTCCGTATCGAGGGTTGAGATAACTATCCAGGAAGTCGCCAAGGCGCGGCCCGGAATGAATGCATGCCGGCGGGTTAAAGAGCGAAGCCGCCATCGACGTTCCAGCTCGAGCCAGTGACGAACCGGGACTCGGTCCGCGCCAAAAATGCCACGGCGTCCGCTATGTCGCTGGGTTGTGCGTATTGGCCGAGCGCGGTTAGCGACCGCACGGCATCGGCGAATTCCCCCGATGCTGGGTTCGTGTCCGTCTCCACCGGACCTGGCTGGACCGTGTTGACTGTGATGCCGCGAGGCCCGAGTTCACGAGCGAGGTTGCGGGTCAGTCCAGCGACGGCCGCTTTCGAGAGCGCGTAGACGCTTATTTCGCCGAAGGGAGCTCGGTCGGCGAGCACACTGCCGATGCTGATGATCCGCCCACCCTCGTCAAGGTGCGGCAAGGCGGCCTGGATCGCGACGAAGATCGCTCGGACGTTGACGGCCACTATCCGCTCAAATTCGGCCATCGGGAAGTCCTCGATCGGTGCCCTGTGTGAGGTGCCGGCGTTGTTCACCAGGACATCGAGGCCGTCGAAGCGATCGACTGTCTCCGATACTGCGCCGCGGACCGCGTCAACATTCTCACTGTCGGCCTGGATGGCAAAGGCCTGGCCACCTGCACCGACGATCTCTTGCTCAAGGTCGTTCGCCGCGTCCTTGGACTCCCGGTAGGTGAAGGCCACGGGAGCCCCGTCAGCCGCGAGCCGCCGAACAATGCCGGCGCCGATTCCCCGAGAACCCCCCGTCACCAGCGTTCGCCGGCCGGCGAGCGGCCTGCTGCCCACGTCTTCCAGCTGTGCTGTCTCAATCACGTCGCTCCTTTGGAGATCGAACGATTCGGTTGAGGGACTAAGTTCGGGCGTCCCTCAAGATCACAGAGGCCCTTGGGCAAGGACGGACACCGTCTCTTGGGTTTTGGTGTCGAAGGTCTAGAACGCGTCCGGGCCGGGCAGGCGGTCACAATCTGTAGATCGACTGGAACTGCTGATAGGCAGCCATACCTTCAGGACCGTTTTCTCGCCCCAAGCCACTGGCCTTCATACCGCCGTAGGGGGCGTCGATTGCAGGGAAGTAGCCGTTGATCCCGATGGTCCCCGTCGCGATTCGTCGGGCGATTGCGATGCCACGCTCCGTGTCTTCTGTCCAGACCGTGCCCCCTAACCCGTAGGCGGAGTCGTTGGCCAGACGCACGGCGTCATCGTCTCCGTCGTAGCGAATGATGACCAGCACAGGTCCAAAGATCTCTTCCTGACCGATGACGGAACCGTTGTCCACGTCGGCAAAGATCGTCGGTTGGACAAACCAGCCCTGATCGAGGTCGTCCGGGCGTCCTCCTCCGGTGGTGAGTCGGGCGCCGTCACCCAGCCCTTTTTCGATGTAAGACTCAACCCTGTCGCGTTGCCGTGCGCTCACCATTGGCCCAATCTGAGTAGCAGGGTCGAGGGAGTCACCGACTCTGGCTCCGCTGGCAAGCGACGTGTAGAAGTCAACGACCTCGTCGTAACGGTTGGCCGGCGCCAAGATTCGGGTGCTAGCAAAGCAAGTCTGACCGTTAATGAGGAAGCTGGCCGCGAACAACTGTTCAGCACGCTCTGAGAGCTTGGCGTCATCAAGAATGATCGCAGCCGACTTACCGCCGAGCTCAAGGGTCACTGGTCGCAGAAGCTGGGCGCATGTTGCGCCGATCTGGCGTCCAGCTGCGGTTGAACCGGTGAAGGACACTTTGTCAACGCCTGGATGGCTGACGAGATACGCCCCAGCTTCGCGCCCGCCAGGAACGATGTTGATTACGCCTTCTGGAAAACCCGCCTCAATGACTGCCTCGGCCAGCAAGAAAAAATCAAGCACCGTCTCTGGCGGCGGCTTTACAACAAGCGTGCAACCGGCAGCAAGTGCTGGCGCGATCTTCAAGAACGAAAGAACCTGTGGGGCGTTGAAGGGAGGGATCGCAGCAGCAACGCCTATCGGCTCACGTCGCACGAGAGTAGTCCCTCGCTCTTCCTCACCTTCTGACTGGACAATGAGGTCGGCGTAGTAGCGCAAGTACTGCGGCGGCTGTGCGCCTTCAACCTGGCGTGAGGTCGTGATGGGCATTCCGTTCTGGGAGCTCACCCGCACGGATGTCTCCTCGCTTCGAGTTTCGAGAGCCTCTGCGAGCCTGACCATAACCTCGGCCCTTTGTCGTGGTGCCCAGGTCGCCCAACCATCCCGTGCGTCGAAGGCGGCTCTGGCAGCTGCAACCGCAGCATCCATGTCTGCTTCGACTGAATCGGGCACTCGACCAATTAGCTGTCCGGTGTTGGCCGATAGCACGTCGATGACGTTGTCGGTTGTGGCCGCAATCCAAACACCACCAATCAGAAGCGAGTCGTAATCGATAGTCGTCACAGTCGTCTCCTCTGGTCTTCTATTTCAGGGTGAAGGGAACTTCCTGGCTGTCCATTGTTCTGACTGCAGTTCAATGCCCGTCCGAGAACTGAGTCACTTCCGAGATAGATAGACGCGTACATGTCAACGTGGTCCCGCGGGGGCCGGGGGCGCTCGAGGTATAACAGTCACACCGTATGGCTCTGTTTTGGCCTTGAAAAAGACTTTGTAGGCTGCTGGACATGCCTCAGGAGCATGGCAGTGCCATCGAACTCCGACATCTTCGCTACTTCATCGCCGTCGCCGAGATGGGAAGCCTCACGGAGGCGGCTGAGCAGCGCCTCTACACCTCACAGCCGTCACTGAGCCGCCAGATCCGCGACCTCGAGTCTCACGTCGGGTCGCAGCTGTTGTCGCGCAGCGTTCGCGGCGTCGAGCTGACACCAGCGGGCAAGGTCTTTCTCGACCACGCCCGCCTCGTGCTGATGCACATGGACGCAGCGGTTGAAACGGCACGCCGAGCGGGGCAACCCGAACGGAAGACGTTCGCCATCGGCTTCCAAACGGGGCACGAGATGAACTGGCTCTCGCCCGTGATGCACATACTCCAGGACGAGCTGCAGGAGATCCAGGTGACAGTCTCGAGCGACTACTCGCCGGATCTCGCCGAAGCACTCGCCCGCGGCCGGCTCGATCTGGCATTCCTGCGCGTCGAGTCCGGCTATGACCTGGAGTACCACGTCGTCGATTCCGAGCCGCTCATCGTCCTCATGCCCAGCGATCATCGTCTCACCGCACGATCATGTGTAGGTCCAGAAGCTCTCGTCGGCGAGATCTTCATTGGCGGCTCGAACAAGGCCAGCGTGCTTCATGCCGTCACCGAGGACTACTTCCACCGCTCTGGGCTCGACATCAAATTTGATCACGGCGTCGACAACTTGGCAATGGCCATATCCCTCGTCGCATCCACCCGCGGCGTGGCGCTCATGCCTGAGTACGCCAAGAACCTGCTGCCGCCGTCGGTCGTCAGCCGACCGCTGGAAGACGAGGCACCAACAATCGACATCGCAGTGGGCTACAGCAAGTCGAACTCCTCGCCGGTCCTCGAGCGGTTCGTGGCGCGGCTCGACGAACTAGTGCGCGTTAACCAGAGGCTCTGACGCCTCGGACTCAGGTGCGAGCCAAAGGGCGCGTCGATCTCCTGGCCCATTCCCCTCGATGGCTTGCTAGACAGGCTGTTGGTCCTTGTCGACGAAGCGGCGCAGAAAACGAGTCGCAAAGAGCTCGCTGCGGCGATCGTCTTTTCCGCACCACGGGACGGGGAAGCCCTCGCCCAAATGCTGATGAACTACCGGCGCGCGACCGTCGCAGACGTGGCACCTCAGGGTAGCGAAGGTGAGAATGTCGTCCCTTTTCGAATACGACGGCCCGGGCCAAGAACTCAGACCGACGAACCATGAGACCAATCGCGCAATGACGTTCCAGCGCCGAGCGTTCGCCCTGCTACTGGTTTGCTACTGAAACACCCGGACGAGGCAGTATTCGGAGTTGACCACTGGAATCCCCAACTCGCTCCACCAGGGCCGATGGACGGGACGGAATTCAATGGACGACAGGGCTCCGACTTTTAATCCCAAGGTGCCGGGATCGAGACCCGGGCGGCCCACGAGGAGACCTACAGGCCCACGAGGAGTCCACCGAGAACAACGACGGAGCCGTCAGCAAATGCGTGGCAATGGGTCGCCGACGAGCATGTCGACGATGCGGGTCCCGCCCATGGAGGTTCGCAGGACCACGATCCCCGGCGGCTCGGCGTGGATCTCGCCGACGCGCGCCGCACCCGAACCGAATTGGTTCGCGCGCAAAGCGCCTAGGGCTGCATCCGCCTGGTCCGGCGGCACCACAGCGACAAGCTTCCCCTCGTTAGCCACATAGAGGGGATCGATCCCGAGCAGTTCGCATGCAGCGGCGACGGCGGGCAGGATCGGGAGGGAGCCCTCGTCGAGGAGCACCACGAC
Organism: uncultured Acidimicrobiaceae bacterium; assembly: GCA_963744225.1. Classification (GTDB taxonomy): domain Bacteria; phylum Actinomycetota; class Acidimicrobiia; order Acidimicrobiales; family RAAP-2; genus Bog-473. The sequence continues at coordinate 385,633 of CAVUSV010000004.1, read as the reverse complement.
GTCGGCGTCACGCGCCAGCTCGTTGCACACGGTGCCCACGCCCCCGCGGGTTGAGTCGCGCAACCAGCGGGTGCCGGGTGCGGCCGCAAGGAGGTCTTCGACGAGTCCGTGTAGCGGGGCCGTGTCGGATGCGATGTCCGCTTCCAAGGCCAAGTCCCCGCGGGCCAGCATGACCGCAGTGCCATGCTCGCCCATGGTGCCCGACACGAGCACCACGTCGCCGGCAGCGACCTTCGCCGCAGCCAGGTCCCGGCCGGCAGGGACCACTCCCACGCCGGCGGTCGTGATGTACATGCCGTCCGCCGCGCCCCGGTCGACCACCTTGGTGTCCCCGGTGACCACGGGCACGCCAGCGCAGGCCGCCGCCGTCGCCATGTCGGCCACTATCTCGCGCAAGACGTCGATCGCCATACCCTCTTCGAGCACGAAGGCGGCGGAGAGGGCGATCGGGCGCGCACCCATCATGGCTAGGTCGTTGATGGTCCCGTGCACGGCCAGGTGACCGGCGGAGCCGCCGGGGAAGCGCAAGGGCTTCACGACATAGGAGTCGGTGCTGAAGGCCAATCGTTCGCCCGAAGGCAAATCCATCAGGGCTGCGTCAGTCTGGATGTGCTGCCGGCCGTCCTCGTGCTCGTTCGCGAAGGCGGGCAGGAAGACGGCATCGAGCAGGGCAGCCGACGCCTTGCCACCGGCCCCGTGGGCCAGGGTCACGACCTCGTCGCGCAGGCGAGGCCGTCGGCGCCGGAACGCCTCGATGCGCCCGAAGACGACAGCCTCCCTCTCGCGTGCCGCTGCGTTGCCGTTGCCGGCGACTGCATCCGGCGCGGCGTCGTTCACGGCGGAGTTCCGTGCGTTGTGGAAGCGGCGTGCAAGGGCAGGTGGCGCTGGACGGTTTCCCACAGGGCGAGCGTCAGGGCGTCCTGGACCTCCTGAATCCGGTGGACGCTCTCGGAGCGCACGACCAGGCAGTGGTGGACCGCATTGCTCACCGCCATGCCGGACCCCTCGTAGCCGCAGAGTCCGACCGTGAGGAGGCCCCGGCGCGCCCCCTCCACGAAGGCGCGCAGCATGTTCGCCGATTCGCCGCTCGTGGAGAAGCCGACGGCCATGTCGAGCACGCCGGCGTGGGCGATGATCTGGCGCGAGAAGACGAGCTCGAACCCCACGTCGTTGGAGAGGGCGGTAAGGACAGCCTGGTCGTCGACGAACGAGAGGGCGGGCAGCGGGCTTCCGTGCGGTGGGTGGCGGAACAGTTCAGCGGTCCCCTGGGCATCGGTCGCGCTGCCACCGTTGCCGAAGCTGAACAACCTTCCTCCCCGGGAGAAGCGCTCTGCCATGGCGGCCCCGGCGCGCTCCACCTGTTCGGCGCAACGATCGAGCGTGTCGGCGCGCAGGGCGGCCGACTCCTCCATCTTTCCCCGGGCGGACATGACCAGGTCCGTCACGAGGGCGCCGACGTCCCGCTCCTCCGCCCCTATGAAGGGATAGAGGAACCCCGTCGGCTCGGCGGCGCTCATGATCCGCGCCCCGCTGTGAGGCTGGTCACGGCGACGCCGGCGTGCACGAGGACGAGGTCACCGGGCCGAAGGTTCTCCACCAGTCGGCCGTCGACCTGTTCGGTCTGCCCGCCCGCCAGCACCTCGACCCGACCCTCGGCCAGCACGGCGCGGACTTCGGCCACCCGGCCCTCGTCCGAGCAGGTCACGCAGACGTCGTCGGTGCACTCGGCCTCCGGGGTGAGCAGCCCGGGATGTTCGAAGACGACATGGGTCAGCTCCCACAGCAGGTGGTAGAGCAGCACGAGGTCGCCGGACCGCGCGGCGAAGGCCGGATCCGCAGTGTCCAGCCACACCATATGGTCGGCGCGGGCGCCTCCCGCCCGCCGGGTCTCGGGCCGGCACCGAGCCAGAGACTGGTGAGACCCCAGGCATCGGCCCGGGTGACGAGGTCGCGGGCCACTGGATCATCCGCGATGCTGACGCACAGCAGGAGGTCCCCCGGCCGGGAGAGCAGGCGCACGGACTCGACTGCCTCGGGCCCGTCGACGCTGACCGCCGGCAGCGCACGCTTCCCCACGATGACCGGGTGCACGAACTCGACGGCGACGTGGCGGGCGTGGGCGGGCCACTGCGGCGCCACGCACCACAGGGTGGCGCCAGCGGCGAACCGGCCGGCCAGGGCAAGTGCGGCCGGCGCCAGGTCCTCGGCCGGTCCGGCTCTGTTCGGCGATCCCCCGGTGGTGCCCACGTCGGTCACGCTTCCCCCGACCCGGTCGCGGCGGCACGGTAGCCCGCGATCGCCGCTTGTCCCAGTGCGAGGCCGCCGTCATTGGGTGGCACGACCCGGTGCGTCAGGACGCGGAAATGCCGTGTCTCGAGCTCGAGACGGGCAAGGCCGAGCAGTAGTGCGTTCTGGAAGACCCCGCCGCTCAGGGCGACGACGTCGATGCCCGAGCATGCCCGCTGGCGTTCCGTCGCATCGCCGATCACGCGGGCGACGGCGGCGTGAAAGCCCGCAGCCATGGCGCCGATGTCCGCACCGCGGCGCAAGTCCTCGACCAGCGCTCGGAGGACGGAGGATGGATCCAACTCCGTGCCGGTCAGGTCGAAGCGGTAAGGGAGGGGGGGCACGCCTACTTCGAACGCCTTCTCGGCCACCCATTGCAGGCACAGGGCCGCCTCCGCCTCGTAGGTCGCCTGGTGCCGCAGGCCGAGCAGCGAGCTCACCGCGTCGAACAGGCGCCCCATGCTCGATGTCGCCACGCACCCGGTCCCACGTTCGAGCTGGCGCGCCAGCACCGCCCGCTCCTTGGTCGACACGGCGCTCGCCGGCGGCAGGTCGTCCGCCCATTCAATCCCGGCCGCCCACAGGTGCGCCAGCGACGTGCGGCAAGGCCGGCGGATGGCGGCCTCGCCACCGGGTAGCAGCACCGACCTGAGGTGCCCGACGCGCTCGAACTCCCCGTATCCGGCCAAGAGGACCTCCCCGCCCCAGATCGTGCCGTCCATTCCGAACCCCGTCCCGTCGAACGCGATGCCGATAACGCGCCGGCCCACTGGGACCCCGTGCTCGGCCATCACCGACGCGATGTGGGCATGGTGGTGCTGCACTTCGGCCACCGGGTGCGAGGAAGCACCCTCTGCCCATCGCTTTGTCTGGTAGCCCGGGTGCGCATCGGCTGCCAGCCGCGGCGCCAGGATGCCGTACAGGCCGGCGATCTGACGGGTCGAGCGCTCGAAGGCAGCCCACGTCTCGACGCTGCCCATGTCGCCGATGTGCTGGCTCATGAACGCGTCCTTGCCCGCAGCGAGGCAGAACGTGTTCTTCAGCTCACCCCCGACCGCAAGCGTCGGCCCCGCCGTGAACGGGAGCCGGAGGGGCAAGGGGGCGTACCCACGTGAACGTCGCAGCGGCAGCTCGCTCCCGCTGCCCGGGTCGATCTCGAGCACGGAGTCGTCGCACGGGACGTGGATGGGTCGGTCGTGCACCAGCCACGCGTCGGCAATAGCTCCCAATCGTCGGCGTGCATCGTCATCCTCGTAGCAAATCGGCTCATCGGTGAGGTTGCCACTCGTCATGACCAGCACGTCGGGCACCGCTGCCCGGTCACCGGACCCCGGGGTCGGAGCGAGGAGCAGATGATGCAGCGGCGTGTAGGGGAGCAGCACACCCAGCCGTGGGTTGCCCGGTGCCACCAATGTAGAGACGGCCGATTCGGGCGAGCCCGTACGCCGGTGCAGGAGGACGATGGGCCGCTGGGCCGAGGTGAGGAGTTCCGCCTCCAACGGGTCGATGCGGGCCAGCGTCTGGGCCACGTCGAGGTCACGGGCCATCACGGCGAATGGCTTCTGTAGGCGGTGCTTCCGTGTTCGTAGCCGCTGCACGGCGGCATCGGAGCCTGCGTCGCAAGCCAGGTGGTACCCGCCGAGACCCTTGATCGCGACGATCTCCCCCCGTGCGAGTGCCGCCTGCGCGGCCGCGATGGCCGCATCCGATCCGACGACCGGATCTGACCCGGCCGAGTCCTCCAGCCACAGGCGCGGGCCGCAGTCCGCGCAGGCGATCGGCTGCGCGTGGAAGCGCCGGTCGGCGGGGTTGTGGTACTCGGCTGCACACGCCGGGCACAGGGCGAAGCCGCGCATGGTCGTATTGGGCCGGTCGTAGGGAAGCCTGAGGGTGATGGTGAACCGTGGCCCGCAGTTGGTGCAGTTGGTGAACGGGTAGCGCGCCCGCCGGTTCGCGGGGTCGAACAGCTCGGCAAGGCAGTCGCCGCAGGTCGCGATGTCGGGCGACACGAACGTCCGGACCGCGCCCCGGCCCCGGCTCTCGACGATCGCGAAGCCCGTCCCGCCGCTCGGGGGCATGGGCCGGGCGCACACGTCGTTGATACGGGCGGCGCCGGGCGCATCGGTGACGAGGCGGCTCATGAACTCGTCTGCCGCTTCCTTCGGGCCCTCGACCTCAATGAACACGCCACGCGTGTCGTTCCCGACGTGGCCGGCGAGCTCAAGCTGGCTCGCCAGCCGGTGTACGTAGGGCCTGAACCCGACACCTTGGACCAGGCCGGCCACGCGGAGACGGAGTCGCACCGCGACCCCCGGCGTGGCTGCGCCGCTCATGTCGGCGATCCGCTGCGCCGCCCCAGCGTGACCGCAGCCTCGCGGTGCATCCGCCCAAAGTTGTAGTACGCCGCGCACGCACCCTCCGAGGAGACCATGCAGGTCCCGATGGGGGTTTCGGGGGTGCACGCGGTGCCGAATACTTTGCATTCCCAAGGCTTGATCACGCCCTTAAGCACCTCGCCGCACTGGCATGCCTTGGGATCCGCCACCCGGACATTCGGAATGGAGTAGAGCAGTTCGGCGTCGAACGCAGCGAACTCTGGCCGCAACTTGAGGCCGCTCTGCGCAATAAATCCCAACCCCCGCCATTCGAAGTGAGGGCGGAGCTCGAAGACTTCAGCCAGCACGGCCAGGGCGCGCGGGTTGCCCGCATCGCGGACGACCCTCGAATACTGATTCTCGACCTCACAGCGTCCCTCTCGGATTTGGGTGAGGAGCATGGCGATGGCATGCAGGATGTCAAGTGGCTCGAAACCGGCTGTGACGAGGGGCAGTCCGTACTCCGCTGGCACGAACCGGTAAGGCCGCTGCCCGACCACGGTGGAGACGTGCCCCGGACCGAGGAAGCCGTCGAGTCGGAGATCCGGGGACTCGAGGATGGCCCGAAGGGGCGGGACGATCGTCACGTGGTTGGAGAAGACTGAGAAGTTCGCGACCTGTTGGGACCGGGCTTCGAGCAACGTGAGTGCGGTGGACGGAGCGGTCGTCTCGAAGCCGACCGCGAAGAAGACCACGTCTCGGTCCGGGTTCTCCACCGCGAGCCGGAGCGCATCGAGAGGCGAGTACACGAAGCGGATGTCCGCGCCGCCGGCCTTGGCGTCGAGGAGGCTGCCCCTGCTGCCGGGTACGCGCATCATGTCGCCGAAGGAAGCGAAGATGACGCCGGGCTGATTCGCGACGGCGATCGCGTCATCCACCCGTCCCATCGGGATGACGCAGACCGGACACCCGGGGCCGTGTACCAGCTCGACGTTGGCTGGAAGGACGTGTTCTATCCCGTGCCGGTAGATGGTGTGGGTGTGGCCGCCGCACACCTCCATGAACTTGAACGCGTCGTCACCGGCCAGCGCGGTGATCTGGGCTACCAGTGCACTGGCCGTCGTCGGGTCCCTGTACTCATCCACGAACCTCATGGGTCAGCGTGCCCTCCTGTCGCTCGTTGCCGTCGCCCCCCTATGCCACCGGGCGCAAGCGTGAGGTGTCGTCCGGAGCACCGAGGATGCCGGTGATCACCTCGATCCTCTTCTCGAGGAGGTCGCGGGCAATGGCCAGCGCCCCGTCAGCGAAGTCCCTGACCTCCTTCGACGTGGAGATGGTGTGCCAGGCCTCCTCGAACTCCGACCATGCGTCCGGACCTGCTCTGCAGCCGAGCGCGTAGCCGACCATGACGCCGATGATCACTCCCATCAATAACCTCCCGTTTCACTCGAGATCTTCGATTGCCAGAATGCGTCCAGTTCGTCGTCGTAGGCCCGGCCCATGAGCTGCAGGGAGGCCAGCGCCAGTTCGGCCTCGGCCTCGTCGATCTTCGACATGGCAAACCCCACGTGGATCAGCACCCAGTCGCCGGGCGTCAGGGGCTCCTCCTCGAGCAGACCGATGTTGACGACCCTCGTCACGCCCGAGACGTCAACCCGTGCCAGGTGCCCGTTCACATCCGAAATCTCCTTCAACTGTCCCGGTATTCCCAGACACATGGCTGTCGCGTCTCCTACTCGTCCTTTACCGCGTAGATCTCCACCCGAACCTGGACCTTCGGCTCCACCTTGAGAAGGAGCACCTTGGGTGGCTGCATCCCGAAATCCCTAATGTCGAAGCTCGATGCACCCGTCAGGCGGATGGTCCGGTCGTCCACCGGGCTGATGTCCATCAGGTCCTCGTGCCGGCGTGACACACCGCGAAACGTGACTTCACCACTCACGCGGTAGCTGGCGTCGGAGCCATCGGGGGCGATCTGTTCGAGCTGCCCCTCGATTCTCGGGAACTTCCTGGCATCAATCCGCTTCTGTAGCTCCCGGTCCTCCATGCGGTTGCCCGACTTCAGCCGGTCGACAGGCAGGGAGAGCCGTCCCGCGGGCGTGCCGGCGGGATCGACCGTCCCCGATGGCTCCCAGTCCAGCTCGACGTAGCCCTCGAGGCCGCTGGTGCTCGAGTGGATCGGGTGCACGTTGGAGCGGGCGTCGATCCACACCTGGGAGCGGTCCGGGACGATGGAGTAGCGGGTCACCTCGGCTACATCCGACGCATTCTCAGGTAGCGGCGGATGTCGGGGAAAGAGCGGGCGACGACCACCAGGGCGCCGAGGAGCACCAGCGCGAGCAGCACAACGAACACGTACCCGACGACCGTCAACTCACATCTCCCGCATCTTGAGGTAGCGGGCAATATCGGGCAGCGACTTGATCACCAGTCCGGCGACCGCGGCCAGGAGTAACGAAGCGAAAAATCGACGGATCATCGGTGGTTTCCCCTTTCGGCAGGTTGGGCAATATCGGCAACGACTTCGAGGCACAGGTCAACCGCGGCGGTGACCGCTGCCTGGACGGCGGGGGATAGCCCCATGCCTTCGTCGAGATCGCCTGGCTGACATCCGACGATGACGATGCGATCGACCGAACCGCCGAGTCGGGCCAGGGTGGCGAGAACGATGTCCGGGCTCATGGTGTGGGCGTCGACAGCCACGACGGCGGCGTCGTCGGAGTTCGACGATGACACCGTCGCCCGCCCGGCAGCCGCCTCGGGTTCGATCACCGCGAGGGTCCCCGGAACCTCACCCATCGGGACGGCGTCGACCAGGACCAACGCGTCGTAGCCTTCGAGGAGGTCGTAGGCGAGATGGATACCCCTGATCCCATAGTCCTCGACCCGGACCCCGTCCGGGAGTGCCCGGTGGGCGAGCAGGTGGGACACCTCGACGCCGAAGGCGTCGTCGGAGAGGAAGACGTTTCCGATGCCCGCGACGAGGATGCGACCGGTCACGGCCGGGCCTCGCCGCGCGGCCCGCCTGGAATCGGCTCAACCTCGTCGGGCCGGAAGTAGAGGTAGCGGCCCTGCCACATCAGCTCGCTCGCCGCCGGGTCGTCGTCGAGGGTGACGGCGAGGTGGACTCCGCCGTCGACGTCCGCGAACACGCCGGCCACGGTCCCGCACCGGCCCGTCGAGGAACATGTCCTGCGCGTCCGCCTGTCCCGACGGGTGGAGCCGGACGGCCGACCCCTGCGCCAGCTCGATGCCCTCCACGCAGACCGAGTCCGTCCACGGGTCGACCGACTCGTCCGACGCCGGGTCCCACCACGGGGGGGCGTCCGACCCGGGAGTGGTCAACGTGGACCATTCCGGTTCGACCGGGCGCATCTGCCCGTGGAGGCGGCTCATGGTCTACAGGTGACAGCGAGTCGCAACGGTCGATGATGGCGGCGGCGCGGGCGTCCGTCCCGCGGGCCTCGGCCTTCTCCGTGTCGGTGAGCGTCATCACCCGCAGCGCGAGGATCTCGTCGATCTCGAGTGCGTCGTAGAGATCGCCCGGACTCTGGTTCGCCACTTCGGGGTGGTCGTAGAGGATGATCGGCGAGGAGAGCACCACGTCGTCGCGGCCGATGAGGACCGGATAGGTGCCGTCGCTCCGGCAGGCCCGGCCGCCTCGGCGGCATCGTCGGGAGGATCGAGGAGCGACACGAACGTCGGCGCCGTCGACGGCCAACATGGTGTGCACGGCCACCAGGCTCTGGGCCACGACGTCCGTCTCAGTCGATCGGTCGTCGCTCCATGCGGTGGCGTTCTCGACGGTCACCGTCACCTTCACGTACGGCGAGCCGTCCGCTTCGGGTGCCGTGACGACCCGGACGGCGCCGTCGATGGGGATGCGCTCGCGGACGAAGCGACCGACCAGGGTGCCGTCAGCCTTGTGGACGGGCTCGGTCTCGGATCCGCCCTCGAGGTGGAACGGCAGCTCGTCGGCGGCAGTGCCGCCACGGGGGATGACGAGAGGAGGCAGGTCAACCGACGTGGTCGACCGCCTCGTCCCACTCGACGTGGGACGTCCCGTCCACCTCGAGGGCGTCGACGGGCCCGAACGCAGGCACGGAACCGGCGGGCCTCTCCCCGCTCAAGCGGGCTTCGACGCTGCGACGCTGGGTCTGCAGGCATCGGACACGCACCCGGAGGATCGTGGGTTCGCGCCGCCCGCCGAGGTCGACGAGGCACTCGGTCCGGGCCGACCAGCGCTCGGACCCGTCCGTCTCGCTGTAGGCCCGGGGAGTCAGCACGCCCCATTGGAAACGCACCTGGTTCTTGCGGGAGGAGGCCCGGTACGGGTACAGGACGTAGCCCTCGTAGAGGACGGCGTCGGCCACCGTTCTCGCCGTCTCGAAGCGGTCCTCCCCGTGCTCGGGGAGGAGGTGGGCTGATCTCGTGCCGGTCACGCTCATGGCCCGCCCTCTTCGGCCTCCTTGAGCAATTGCGCGAAGGCCTGGTCCCAGGTCGGGAGGCCTCGGGTCGCCCGGAAACGCTGAAGGTCGTCCAGCGTGTCGCGCCGGACCCGGATGAAGCCACTCCCGGGAAAGTAGGCGTCCATCGTGCTGCGCCAGACGGCGACGGGCAGGCGGTACGAGGACTCGGTCGACCACGAGAGCGGCTCGGCCGAGAACCCCGCCGTCCCCTGGGTGAACACGGTCCCCGAGAAGAGGAAGATCAGCGGTATGTCGCCGACGCCCAACGCGTGCATGTACTTGGCGCCGGCAACCTCGAAGTCATAGGTGCACTCGACCGGCAGGTCGAACTCCGTGGTCCCGTCGAACCGGCCCACCATCGACGACACGTGCGTCCACAAGAACGGCCGGAGCGAGTTCCCCCACTGGGGCGTCTCCCCGAACAGCTCGTAGAGCTTCTCCTCCTCCTGCTCGCTGTAGCGCCGGCGCTGCGGCTCGATCCGGATCTGGCACCGCAGGGCCGCTGCGTGCACGCGCTTCCCGTCCGCCTCCTCTGCCCGGGTCCGGAACATGATGGTCGGCACGGCGGCATGCGGTTCGGTCCTGGCGTCGACCACCTCGAATCGCAGGTCGGTCATTGTGCGCGCGCTCCGATGTCGGCGAAGAAGTCGTCGAGCTTCCGGTTGGCCTCGCTGCCGCCGTCGAAGCCGCGCCAGAGCATCCGGAGGTGGCCGACGAGCTCGTAGCACGCGTCGATCGGCACGATGTAGCACTCGGCGTCACGGTCGCCCCGATCACTGGCGGCACGGACGAGGAAGGCCTCGACGTCCGGTTGCATGGTGGCCAGCTGCGGGTTGGCCGCGGCCAGTTCGGCCCAGGTGTCGAATGGCAGCTCCGACTCGGTTGCGCCCGCCGGGCCGGGGTAGAAGGCGGCGATCCGCTGGAGCTCCGAATTGAGGAAGAAGAAGGCGACGCTGACCGGGATCTGCAGGCTGTCCCACTGGGCTGGTGTGAGCTCGAAGTCACTGAACGCCACATAACGCTCGGGCACGCTGCGGAAGTGGTCGCCGCCCGCTCCCTCCGACTCGAAGAGGAGGAAGCACCCGCGGCAGGCGCAGAGCAATGTCCTGGAGCGCAGGTCCACGAGGTGTCGGTGCTCGCTCGCGATGGGCTCCGAGCACAACTCGCACACCTCCTCGACCGGAGCAGCCTCTCGAGGAGGCGTGCTGGCCCGGATGCGCTGCAATACCGCGATCGGGTCGGTCATCGAATCGCCACCTCGGTCGGGCACGCGTCGTAGAGTCGCGCTTCACCCCCAGAGCGATCGGCACGGCCGGCGTTGCGTCCGCGTTGGGCTCCTCGACGACGATCCGGGTCACCTCGGGCGCCGCCTCCAAGATGGCGGCCTCGACTGCGCCCTGCAGGGTGGCGGCCGAGGACGGACACCCGTCGCAGTTGCCCAGAAGCCGCAGCTTGACGGCCCCCAAGTCGTCGTCGACCGCAAGCAACTGCACGTCTCCGCCGTGGCGTCCGAGGAAGGGCCGGACGGACTCCAGCGCGCCCTCCACCCGGACGTCGAGCGGGTCAGGGTGCAGGCCCTGCACCAACAAGAGGCTGGCGACCAGCTCGTCGGCGGCGAAGTCGGCGATCAGCTCGGGCGACCGAGCACGGGCGATCTCCGCCATCCGGGCCAACCCGGCGCCGTAGAGGTCCGACACCAGGCGCAGGAGCTCCTCTGCCAAGTTGAGCGAACGAGGGTCCGCCGTGGCCTGCAGCTCGTTCAGTGCCTGCTCGATACGCTCACCACTCGCTCGAAGGTTCTGGGGTTCAGGCATTGCTCCGTGCGATCAGAACAGTTCGTCCGTGTGGGCCATCTGGGTGGGGGAGTGGACTTTCTTCAGCACCTTGCCCTTGCCCAGGTACATGTGGACGCCGCAGGGCAGGCAGGGGTCGAAGCTGCGTACGGATCGCATGATGTCGATGCCCTTGAAATTCTCCCTCGTGTTCTCCTCGAAGATCGGCGTGTCGATCACCGCGTCCTCGTAGGGCCCGGGAGTGCCATAGCTGTCGCGTGGGTTGGCGTTCCACGGGGTCGGCGGGTAGGGGTGGTAGTTGGCGATCTTGCCGCCCTTGATCACCATGTGGTGGGACAGGACGCCGCGGACCGCCTCCGTGAACCCGCACCCGATCGCTTCATCAGGCACCTCGAAGGGCTCCCAGGTTTTTGTCTTGCCGGCCCGGACGTCCTTGAGCGCCAGCTCGATGAAGTCGAGCGCCGCGGCGGCGGCGTAGGCCTGGAAGTAGGTCCGCGCCCGTTCGCGCTCGATCGTGTTGGACCACTGGGGGATCTTCCACTCCAGGTCGACCGGCCCCTCGAGGGCGGTCTTGGGCAGGTGGATCTTCACGCTCGTGCCGGTGGCGTCGAGGTGGTCCGTGTGCACCAGGCCCGAGAGGGCGGTCGACCAGAGCCGGGCCAACGGTCCGCCTCCGGTGTCGAGGGCCAGGTGGTCCTTGCCGTCGAACCAACGGGGCGCCATCACCCAGCTGTAGTTCCCGTCGAAGTCGCGCTTCTGCGGCTGGGGGTTGGTGTGCTGGTTCCAGGGGTGCCGCCGGTCCACCGGGTTCCCGAGGGGATCCCGGGTGACGAACATCTCCTGGTCCTCCCAGTCGTCGTAGAAGGAGTGGCCGAGCAGGATCCGGATGCCGAGATTGATCTCGACGAGGTCGTTCGTGACCAGCTTGCCGTCGACGACGATGCCGGGGGTGACGCCCATGGCCCGGCCCCACTTGGTCATGTCCTTGTAGTCGAAGTTGCAGACCTCGGGGTCCTGGAATGCCCCCCAGCAGTTGAGCAGGATCCGCCTCCGGCCGACCTCTTCGTATCCCGGCATGGCCTCGTAGAAGAAGTCGAAGAGGTCGTCGTGCATCGGCACGACCCGCTTCATGAACTCGACGTAGCGCTGCAGGCGCGTGTAGTAGTCGGTGAAGAGCTGGATGGTCGCCGTCGTGCCGACGCCGCCGGGGTAGAGCGTCGACGGGTGGACGTGGCGCCCCTCCATAAGGCAGAACATCTCCCGGGTGTACCGGCTCACCTGGAGCGCCTCGCGGTAGAACTCGCCCGAGAAGGGGTTGAGCGACCGCATGATGTCGCCGATCGTCTTGTAGCCGTGGGCCCCCGCATGCGGCGCTTCGGTCCTGTTGGCCTGCTCGAGCACGCCCGGGTTGGTTTCGGCCACCATCTTCTCGCAGAAGTCCACGCCCACGAGATTCTCCTGGAAGATGTTGTGGTCGAACATGTACTCGGCGGCCTCGCCGAGGTTCACGATCTGCTCGCCCAGGGCGGGCGGATGTACCCCGTAGGCCATGTTCTGGGTGTAGCAGGAGCAGGTGGCGTGGTTGTCGCCACAGATCCCGCAGATCCGGCTCGTGATGAAGTGCGCGTCCCTCGGGTCCTTCCCCTTCATGAAGACGCTGTAGCCCCGGAAGATCGAGGACGTGCTGTGGCACTCCGCCACCTTCCCCTTGCCGAAGTCGATCTTGGTGTAGATGCCCAGGCTCCCCACGATGCGGGTGATGGGATCCCACGCCATCTCCACCAACCCGTTGGCGTCCTCGGTGAACTTCTTGGTGGCCATGCGCCCTACCTCCAGATCTTCTTGTAGCCGGTCGACAATTCGCTCCCCGGTGTACGCCACCTGGGCTCGTCGTCGAGCGTGTGGAGCGTGATCTTGCGCAGCCCGCGGATGGCCTTCCCGTACAGTCCCGACGCCATCGTCGACACCGTCGCTCCCGGCGGTTCGTCCATGAACGGCATGAACTTGTCCGGGAACCCGGGCATGGTGCAGCCGATGCAGATGCCGCCGACATTCGGGCACCCCCCCACTCCGTTGATCCACCCCCGTTTGGGGACGTTGCACTTGACCACCGGTCCCCAGCAGCCGAGCTTGACGATGCACTTGGGCGAGCCGTACTCGGTCGCGAACTCGCCCTGCTCGTAGTACCCGGCCCGGTCGCAGCCCTCGTGGACGGTGGCGCCGAACAGCCACTGGGGTCGCAGCGAGTCATCCAGCGGGATCATCGGCGCCTGGCCGGTGGCCTGGTACAGCAGGTAGAGGATCGTTTCCGACAGGTTGTCCGGGTGGGTCGGGCAACCAGGCACGCACACGATCGGGATGCCGGCCTTGGAGGTCCAACCCCATCCGAGGTAGTCGGGGACCCCCATGGCTCCGGTGGGATTCCCGGCCATGGCATGGATACCCCCGTAGCAGGCACATGTCCCGGCCGCGAGCACGACGAGTGCCTTCGGGGCCAGACGGTCGAGCCATTCACTGGTCGTCATGGGCTGGTCGGTGTCGGGGTTGTTCCCGAAACCGCACCAGTAGCCCTCCTTCTTGATCGCCTCGTTCGGGATGGACCCCTCGACGACGAGGACGAAGGGATCGAGTTCCCCCCGATCGGCCTTGAAGAACCACTCGATGAAGTCGTCGGCGCCGCCCACCGGACCGTTCTCGAAGTCGATCAGTGGCCAGTGCACGGCAATCTTGGGCAACCCAGGGAGGGCGCCCAGTGCTATCTCTTCGATGCTGGGCTGGGTCGCAGCGGTGAGCGCGACAGAGTCGCCGTCACAGCTGAGTCCGGCGTTGATCCAGAGGACATGGACCACCGCTTCTTCGGTCGCAGTGTCAGTCGCCGTCAATGTGCCCTCCCCGGTCGTGGCCGCGCGGGGTTGTGCGGCTGCATGCAGTGTCAGCCTCGTGCCGTCCGCTGTAAATGAGTGTCTTTTGCACCGTCCACTGGAGCGAGAGTCCGCGGTCCGGCCATTGACACTCCGGGCTCGCGGGACGAGGATCGATGGTGCATGGCCACGGAACAGCGTGTCGGGGGGCCGTCGGCAACCGAGGGTGTGGCGCGCTTCGAGCTGGCGCCACCGCGCCGGTTCATGCTGCCTGCGATCCTTCTCCTGCTGTCTGAGCAGCCTGGGTACGGATACGGCCTGGTGCCGCGGCTCGTCGAATTCCGCTTCGGCCACGTCGATCGTCCGGCCGTCTACCGGGCTCTGGCCCAGCTCGAGCGCGATGGGCTGGTGCAGGTCTCGGCGAACGACCACCAGCCCGGGCAGGCGCGCCGGGTCTACTCGGTGACGCCGCTGGGGGAGCGAGTGCTACGGGTGTGGATGGGGGTCATCCGGGAGGAGCACGCCCACCTGGGCGAGGTCATCCGGCGTTACCAGGCGACCGCCACGATCGACTCGGTCCTGTCCGAGGTCGAGGGGGGATGGGTGCCCGAACTGGACTTGGCCTGGTCACCCGTGTCGACGACGTCCATGTGGCGTCGACGGCTGATGCCGCCGGACAATGACAGTGACGACGCCTCCTCCCCCTTCGCCGACCTGGCGGGGGGATCGCTGGACTTCGGACCGGTCGGACTCCTCGGACGGATTGCCGGGGGAGTTCGGGTCGCCGTCAGATGCGGGCCCAGCGCGGCCCGACGGCTCCTCGAGGAGTCCCACGATGGGCCGGTTCGTCCTCGATCCCGAGAGATCGGCTGTGCTCATCGATGCCCGCTCGACGGTCGGACCCATCTGCTTCGGCACCACCGGGGTCCACGGTTCGCTGCACGCCGCCATGGGGGATGCCGGCGTGAGTACGGAGATCCCGCCGACGGGTTGGCTCACCATCGACATGACGCGGTTGAGCTCGGGCAACAAGCTCTATGACGCCGAACTCCACCGCCGTATCAACTCCCGTCGCTTCCCGACCGCCAAGGTGGAGCTGAAGGAATGCACGCCGAGTGCGCCCGGCTGGCGGTACCGCCTCCGAGGTGAGTTGACGTTCCATGGCATCACGCGCCGGACGGAGGGGACCGTGCGAATCGAGTCCGCATCGGATGATCGCATCGTCATCAGCGGCGAGCAGGCCTTCGACATCCGGGACTTCGCGCTTCCCTCGCCGACCATGCTGATGCTGCGCATCTTCCCGGATGTCCGTGTACGCCTCTACGCCGAGGCGCAGCGGTCCGACGACGACGACTGATCCCCGCTTCGACCGTCAGTCGTGCCCGCCGGGTCCAAACGGCCGTTGGCGCCGGCGGACCAGGTCACGCGGATCCGGTCGAACTCTCCGGCCATTCCCCCTGGCAGTGACGCTCAATGCGGTGGGGCCACGTCCTCCCGGGGTCCCGCCTGGTCGGTGACGTCCTGGCCGATTCCCCGCAGGCCGACGGCCTTGCCGTCCGAACCCAGAGTCGGGTTGGCGTGCACCCAGACGACGTGCGTCTTCTGATCGGGGTGGAAGACCCGATACTCCAGGTCAAGCGGCCGGGACGAGCCGACCGACTCGATCATGGCGTCCCGCACCCGGTCGCGGTCGGTCCCACTGATCCGCTCCATGTAGGACTCGAACGTGCCGGCGAAGTCCAATGGGTCGATCCCGTGGATGCGGTGGAACTCCGTGCTCCATTGCACAGCACCCGTCCGCAGGTCCCAGAGCCAACTGCCGACGTGAGAGAGCGCCTCCGCTTCTCCCAGCCGGGCGTCGATTTCGGCCAGCGTTGCCTGAGCGAGATGCTGCTCGGTCACGTCGCGTGCCACGACCACCCGCCCGAAGATCAGACCCTCGTGGTCGACCAGCGGTGCCAGGGAGAGGGAGACAGGAATGGGGAGCCCATCGGGGCGCACGATCTCTGTCTCGAAATGCCGGATGCGTTCACCGGCTCCCACCCTTGCGATCACCTCGTCAACCTCCTCCTGGAGATGTGGGGCGAAGAGGGTGCCGATGGGACCACCCTCGACGTCGCGTGGCGTGCGGCCGAGCAGCCTCTCGGCGTTCTCGCTGAAGTAGGTGACCACGGCCACGCGGATCGCAGGTGATCACCGCATCATCGGTCAACTCGATGATCGCACGGAGGAGGGCGCCCGTTGGGGCTGCGTGATCGAGGGCATCTCGTCCAATGTCGCCCGTTTCATCCGTGTCGCCCATGGATTCTCCGGCTGCTCTCGGTCTCGTTGGTCGGCGGGCCCTTGAGACGGTCTGCCATACGCACCCATCGGGGCTGGCTCCCCGCCGGGCCGGCCACCGAGACGATCCTAGGCCTCGCCAACCCGACGACGTCGGCCCGCTCCGTCAGACCGTCTGTATCGGTGCCGTGGCTCGGACGTCGCAAAGCGAGCGAAGTCAAACCGACTCCTGTTGCCCCACTGCCGATCAACGAGAGTAAAACGCAACGAGCCGTCCGCTCCCGTCGCCAACGCGGTCCTGCTCGTCGAAATCGCCAGTTATGCTCCAGTCGAGGTGCCGCCGATGCACGAACTGTCCATCTGCAACGCAATTGCGAGCACGGCGGCCAAGCACGCGGATGGGCGATCGGTGTCCCAGGTGACCGTGCAGATCGGCCATCTGCGCCAAGTCGTACCCGATGCCCTCCAGTTCAGTTGGGAGGTCGTCTCGAGTGCCACCGACCTGAAGGATGCCGCGCTTGTGATCGAACAGGTACCCGCAGTGGTCGAGTGCACGAACTGCGGAGCAAGGACCACTCTCGACCTGCCAATTCTGGCTTGCGGGAAATGCGAAGGATTCGACGTCAAGTTACTCAGCGGCGAAGAGCTCCTGGTTGTGTCGATCGATCTGGTGGACGTGTAGCCGTGGGGAGGTTTCACATCCACGCTGACGGGACGAGTCATGTGCACGAGCACGATCGTGAGCATCACCACCCCGACCACGCAGATGGAGGTTTCGATGTCGGGGACCATTCCGGGTACGCAGAAACCGGTCACACGAGGGTCACGATCCTGGAGAATCTCCTCTCGGAGAACGACCGGATAGCTGACGACAACGGCAGGTGCCTCGCGGAGTCCGGCGTGTACGCGGTGAACCTCATGTCGTCTCCCGGTGCCGGAAAGACAACGCTCCTACGAAAGACGCTGGAGACGCTTGGTCACGCAGTGCGCATTGGTGTGTTGGAAGGGGACATTGCCACCAGCCTCGACGCGGACAAGCTTGAGGGTGCGGGTGCAACCGCCATCTCAGTAGTGAACACGAGCGCGGGATTTGGAGGGGAGTGCCATCTCGACGCGGTGATGGTCCAGTCCGGTCTGGCGCGTCTGCCGTTGGCAGATCTCGACCTGTTGATCATCGAGAACGTCGGAAACCTGGTTTGTCCGGCGGAGTTCCGGGTTGGCGAACAGTCGAAAGCGATGGTGTTTGCTGTGACGGAGGGCGAAGAGAAGCCCTTGAAGTACCCGGTGATGTTCCGCGCCGCGGATGTCGTCGTGGTGAACAAGATTGACTTGCTCCCACACCTCGACTTCGATCTGGACGCATTTTTAGCCAATCTGCACGCGGTAAACCCCTCAGTCGAGATCATCATGGCCAGTGCTCGTACCGGAGAAGGCGTGGCCGAGTGGTGCGACTGGCTGACTCACGATGGTACGAAAACTCGTGGTCCGTGAGCACTATCCACGACCGTCATGATGCCCCGCACCCGTATTGACACGTTGGCGTGGCAATCGCCAAATCGTTTAGGTGACACGGTCCTCGATCCCGAGCTCGACCGATACCCAGCCAGATATTTTTGGTGCCAGTTCAGCGGATCCTTCCAGGGGCTGGGTGCCTCGAAGTTTGCTAAGACCAGCGACTCATCTGCTCCCGGCTCGCCCGTTCCGAATCGATTCAATCCTCACCTGATCGCGCAGCGGCACTTGGACCCCAGCCGAGGCGTCGCGAAACTATCCAGGCAATGATCATCAAAGCGATGCCCGCAAACCCGATGAGAAGAGTCAACTCGAGAACCTTGGTGGGTAACTGAAGAGCGTAGAACTTGCGCACAGTAGCGAGTGGGAATAGCAGCACGAATCCGACGGTCACCGATCCCACAAGCAAGCCTCGGCGCCACGTCATCGGGAGCACGACAATCACGAGCACAGACAAACTGAGCATCAGGGCTACGAGAGTGGCGCTGGTCCGCTGCTCAACGAGCGACAGACCGTTGGAGCGCGCCAGCCAGTACGCGGCGAACACGGATACGGCGACAATGAACCCGGCTGGGATTGCAAAACGAAGAACGCGGTCCACGAAGCCTGGTACGTACCGGCGCAAATTTGGTGCGAGCGCCAAAAAGAAGGTCGGGATGCCGATCGTCAGGGTGTCAATGATCGTCAAGTGCCGCGGCAAGAATGGGTAGGGCCACAGGAAAGCGCTGACCGCAACGGCAAGGAGGGTGGCCCAGACCGTCTTGGTAATGAAGATATTTGCAACCCGTTCGATATTTGCCGTAACCCTACGGCCTTCGGCGACGACGCCTGGCATGGTTCCGAACCGCCCGTCAAGGAGAACGAGCTGGGCCACTGCCTTCGTGGCCGGGGCGCCGGATCCCATGGCGATTCCGATATCAGCGAGTTTGAGGGCCAGCGCGTCATTGACACCATCGCCGGTCATGGCCACTGTATGGCCGCGCCCCTGTAGAGCTGTGACCATCGCCTGTTTCTGACGAGGTGTCACGCGACCGAATACCGAGTGCTCTTCGAGGATCCTGCCCAGCGCATCGGGATCTTCCGGTAGCTCGCGAGCATCAGCAGGCTGCCCCGCATTGGCCATTCCGACGCGCATCGCGACTGCACCGACGGTATGGGGATTGTCTCCGGAGATCACTTTCGTCGCAACACCTTGCCTTGCGAAGTAGGTAAGAGCTTCGGCTGCGTCTGCTCGCACCTGTTCGGCAAAGACCACGAGGGCGACGGCGCGCATGCGCACGGGCAGGACGTCACCATCTAAACGAGAGTCACTCTGGGCAAGTACCAGCACTCGCTGACCAGTTGCGGCTAACTCCCCGGCCCGCTGAAGTGGTGCGTCACTATCCGTGAGCAGTACCATCTCCGGCGCACCGATCACCCAGGTGCCGTGATCACTGAAGCTTGCTGCACTCCACTTGCGTGCAGATGAGAACGGGACCGAAGCGGTGCGGATCCACCCATCATCCGACGGAAAGGACTTAGCAACGGCGGCAAGCGTCGCATTGCGATTCTCATCATCCGCCAGTGCTCCGAGAGCCGACTCGATGGGTGCAAAGTCATCTAGGCGCTCGATTCGGTCGAATGCGATGGACCCGTCCGTGAGGGTGCCGGTCTTGTCGAAACACACCACATCGACTCGAGCGAGCCCCTCGATTGCTGGGAGCTCCTGCACCAGTACGTTGCGCCGGGCGAGCGTCACTGCGGCAACCCCGAAGGCAACGCTCGTCAGGAGGACGAGACCTTGCGGCACCATGCCGACAAGCCCGGCCACGACCCCGCTGATGGCGTCGCCAAAGCTGCTTTTCGCGTGCAGTTGGCTGAACAGCAACAGCGCCCCAACCGGAAAGATCGCCCAGGTCACGTAGCGCAGAATGCGGTTGATCCCATCCATCAGCTCGGAACGTGCCAGGGTGAATCGCCGGGCCTCGACGGCGAGCTTGCGAGCGTAGGCGTCGGCGCCTACCGCGGTGGCTTGGTAGCGGCCCGCTCCGGCCACCACGAAGCTTCCGGAGAGGACCTGTTCGCCGGTACTCTTGTCAACTGGCTCTGCCTCTCCAGTGAGTAGGGATTCGTCCACTTGCAGACCAGCGGTGGTGCGCACAACGCCGTCGGCCACAATCTGGTCGCCGGTATGAAGACTCACAAGTTCGTCGAGCACGACTTCTTCGATTGGCACGTCATACTCGGCGCCATTTCGAACGACGCGGGCGCGTGGAGCATTGAGAACAGCGAGTCGATCGAGAGTGCGCTTTGCGCGAAGTTCCTGCACGATACCGATGAGCGCGTTGGCGACCAGCACGATGCCGAACAGTGCATCTTGCAACTGACCGAATGCGAGGATCGCCGCGAGCAACGTGCCCAGAATGATGTTGAAGCGTGTGACGATGTTCGCCTTGAGGATGTCACCAACCGTTCGGCTTGTGCGCTCGCCGCTGATATTCGTTTGACCTAGAGCAACGCGCTCTGCGACGTCGTCGGCATCCAGCCCACTCGGCGGCGTTTCTACGATGGCGAGGTTGCGCGCTGCCGGAGCCATCATGTGATCGTCTCATGACCTGGCTCCATGTCAGTTGGTAAAATGGGCGAAGCTCGCTCTACCGAACACGAGGCAGGCGGCCAAAGGCGTGAGGGTGCGGGTCAGGAAATACCGCGTCGGACCTTGAGACCCAGGCGAACCACCATAATATTGGTGGCTCAGAGGGATGGATCCTGCCGGCGTCTGCCACAGGGGTCGCAACACGCAATCGACCTGGGTCCCCGTCAGCCGGCAGGAAGGCGGCACCACTAAATATGCTCGCCGAAGCAAGTTAGGATTTGGATCATGGCCGCCCCAAAGCCACTCTCCTCGACGGAGGAAGAGCTGTGGCGGATGCTCATGCGGATCATCAAGGTCATGCCTCGGCTTCTCGACGCCGATCTGATTCGAGGTGCTGGTGTGACCGCCAGCGAGTACACCACCCTCATGATGCTTTCCGAGGCCCCGAATCGAGAGCTCCGAATGAGCGATTTGGCGAGCGCCACCGGCCTTTCGGCGAGCCGGACGACCCGGCTGGTTGACGATCTCCAGACGCACGGACTTGTGACGAAAACGGCAAGCTCTTCAGACGCAAGGGCGAACGTGGCGCGGCTAACCCCTCGAGGCATGAGCAAGCTCAAGGCTGCGTGGCCCGTACATCTTGCCAGCGCGTGAACCCGCTTTCTCGACCACATCCCAGCCAAATCGCTCGATTGCGTCGGAAAGGGCTTTGCCGACGTGGCGACCCAACTTGAAGGTCCACCCTCCAAGGGTTGAGCACGCTTCTTTATGTTTCATTCAGGGTGCACCGGACGCTCGCCTGGGTGTCCTCGAAAGAGAGGGCGGATGGAGCTTCAGTGTGCGTGGTTCGCCAGGCCGAGCACCATGCCGATCGCGGAGACCCAGTCTCGGAGTCCGACGCGACGGGGGTCCTTGAGGGCGATACGGCCGAAGACGATCAGCAATTCGCCCGCGATGACCGGCTGAGGAACCGGGAGCAGTCCCGCTTTCAGCGCACCGATTGAAGGACGAAACCGAGGATCATGCGGGCGATTCCAAGGAACCCAGACCAGTCGTTTCATCGAGTAACTGATCTGCCCGACGCTGAGGCTGAGATCTCCGGCGCAGGTGCCGCGGACCGCAGCCGGGCGACGGAGGCGAGGGGCGTAGAGCAGCTCGCACCGAGTGCCGGGATGACGGCTCTGGTTTCCTCGACGTCTCAGCGTCTAAGGGGAGTTTGTGTCAGATCGCCTCGTCTTCGACTTCGTTGAGAGCGGCCGCCGCAGCCTGAATCCGGAAGGCTGCCGGAGGAAGCTGGCCCTTGGCCCGAGCCGTCCGCAGGACGTCGGACCACCACTTGAGGTCATCGAGGGCGATCCGCAAGCTGATGTCGGCGATAGGATTGACTGGCTGGCCGTCGGTGTTGAATGCCTCAAAGACCTGACTCAAAATGGTCATGGTGCGCAGCGGCACCATCTCCGCTTCGATGGCGATCTGGGCGAGGTGCTCGATGGCGCGGACACCGCCCGAGATGCCGCCGCTGTAGCCGACGGCGACCACCGGCTTGTTCCGGAAGGCAAACGAGACGAAGACGCTGTCGATGGCATTCTTCAACACCGCAGGCACTGAGTGGTTGTACTCAGGCGTGATCACCAGGAACGCGTCGGCCTCGGCGATCTTGTGGTTCCAGGAGCGCACGACGGGGGATGAGTACGTCGGGTCGTTGAAGTCGCCCACGGTCTCGAACGTCTCGCCGAACATGGGCAACGCCCAGTCCCGCAGGTCGAGAACTTCGACGTCGAAGCTCCCGTGGTTCCGAGCTCGGTCAATGACCCACGGTGCGACCAGGTCCGCGGCTCGACCGGGCCGGGTGCTGCCGATAATGACGTGGAGCTTTGACATGATGGCTGGCCTCCTGCTCCCGGAGGAGCCTTAACACGCTGTGAGTCTGGGTCTCGGTCGAACCGGCACGAATCAGTGACGGTTCCTTACCGCCCACAAGACAGTCCGCCTCTCGCAGGCCGTCTGGAACGATGGTGCTGCTCCAGAGGGCGATGTCGCATCCGGGAAACCCCTAGTCGGAGTTCCTGCTGAGGCCGGCCCGACCTGGGTGCCGAGGGCCGAGCCGACAGGGGTCGCTGGCGCCTGATCCCTGGATTGCTTGCGGGAGCAAGCTATAAGCTTACAAGGGTGACCCACCAGGCAGGAAGTTCCGGCTCAGGCGGAGTGCAACCTGGAGGCGGAGTGCAACCAGGGCCCGGCTGCGTCCTCTCCGGCGAGCGACCAGCGGTGTCGTGATCCACGATCGGGCCTCGGCGGAGACGACAGCACTCGTTGGCCGGGACAATGAATGCCAAGTCGTCGAGTCCCTGCTTGTGGCGGCCCGAAACGGAGACGGTGGCGCCATAGTCGTCCATGGTGAACCGGGCATAGGAAAGTCTGCGGTTCTCGCGCATGCTGTTACCTCAGCGCACGAGTTTGCTGTACTGCGGACCGTCGGAAACGAAGCGGAGATGGAGCTTCCGTACGCCAGCCTGCAGGAATTCTTCCGTCCCACCGCCGGCGCCGTTGAACAACTCCCCCAACCCCAACGGCGCGCAATGGAAGTCGTGTTCGGCCGTCGTGACGGCGAGGCTCCGGACGCGCTCCTTGTCGGACTGGGTCTGCTCAATCTCTTGTCCGAGCTGAGCGCACAGCGTCCGGTCCTGTGTGTGGTCGATGACACACAATGGCTCGATAGCGCCTCCGCCCAGGTGATTTCGTTCGCGGCGCGCCACGTCTCGAAAGATGCGGTCGCTTTCCTTTTCGGAGCGCGCAGACTGACCGACGAAATTCGTGGACTTGCCACGCTAACCATCGACGGCCTCCGCGATCGTGATGCCCGCGAGCTCCTTGCGACGGTGCTTCCAGATCGACTCGACGATCGGGTCGTAGATCGCCTCGTTGCCGAAACCCACGGCAACCCGTTGGCCTTGCTCGAAATGCCGCGAGGGCTGACGCCGTCCCAGCTGGCAGGGGGATTTGGACTCCCCGTATCTGTGACGTTGGCGGGCCGGATCGAGGAAAGCTATCGGCGGCGACTGGCCAAGCTGTCACCCGCGTCCAGACGACTGCTGCTGGTCGTCGCTGCCGATCCGACGGGCGATTCCGAGCTGGTGTGGCGTGCCGCAGACACGCTCCATATTCCCGAAGATGCCGCGGAAGCCATAGAAGACGACGGCCTCGTCGAATTCCAGGATCACATCGTGTTTCGCCATCCTCTCGTTCGATCGGCTGTCTACAACACCGCAACGCCGAAGGAGAGAAGGGCGGCCCACGCTGCCCTGGCCGACGCCACGGACAGTGACGCCGATCCGGACCGATGCGCCTGGCATCGGGCACAGGCCACCATTCGTCCGAACGAGTCCGTGGCGGCCGAACTCGAGAGCTCGGCGGTTAGAGCGCAATCTCGAGGAGGATTTGCTGCAGCTGGCGCGTTCCTTGAGCGGTCGATGGCATTGACACTCGACCCTTCGAGCCGAGCCTTGCGAGCGCTCCGGGGAGCCCAGGCGAAACGGCTCTCGGGCGCGTTGGAGGCAGCTACCGGACTGGCTGCAGTAGCTGAACGTGGTCCTTTGGATGACTTGCATCGCGCAGAGCTGGATGTACTGCTGGGTCAGATTGCCTTCGCCCGTAATCGCGACAACGAGGTATCGCCTCGGATGCTGAAGGCAGCTTCACGACTTGAGCGGGTTGACACCGGACTGGCACGGGGCATACCTCGATGCACTAGTTGCGGCCTTGTTCTCCGAGCCATCTCGCCGTGGATGCCAGCGCTCAGGTCGTAGCGGAGGCGGCGCGAGTGTTCAACGTCCGGGCCTGGCGCACCGCGAGCATCCGACATTTTGCTTGACGGCCTCACGTTGTTTATTACGGATGGCTACAAGGCGGGTACGGCGGTGCTGAAGGAGGCTGTGGATCTGCTTTCAAGGCGACGAGGTGGGATGCCGAAGAGCGCCTGCGGTGGTCGGGGTTGGCGGGCGGAACCGCAGGTGCACTGTGGGACTATGAAGCCTGGGACGCCCTGACCGCTCGTCAGGAACGCCTCGCGCGTGATGTTGGAGCCTTGTCCTCCTGCCGGACACGCTCGGCGCCCGAGTAGGGGTGTCACTCTTCGTCGGAGATCTCGCGGGAGCGGCGTTGCTTGTAGATCAGATACAGGTAGTGACTGATGCATCTGATATACGACGGTTTCCTTACGCTGCGTTGGCGGTCGCGGGCTTCCGTGGTGACGAGAAACGGGCCCGAGACCTCGTTGAGACAACGAACAAAGAGTCGCTCCCTCGAGGCGAAGGCTTGGCGACGACCGTGTCGTCGTGGGCAACGGCGGTTCTCTGCAATGGCAGAGGGCGGTACGAAGAGGCGTTCCGCGCCGCCAAGGAGGCAATCAAAGACACAAACGATCTTTGGTATTGGGGATGGGGAGCTGTCGAGTTGATCGAAGCGGCGAGTCGCACGAACAGAGCGACAGAGGTTGAACCGGCTCTTGAGCGATTGGTGGAGAGCACTGACGCGAGCGGAACGGAATGGGCCCTTGCAGTGCAGGCGCGGTGCCTTGCCCTTGTTGCCGACGGGGACGAAGCGGAAGCACTCTACTGCGAGGCTCTTGAGCGTCTGCTGCCGACCGCGGCTTCGCCTCGACTTAGCCCGCACCCGGCCTCTGTACGGAGAGTGGCTCCGCCGGATGCAACGACAGCGAGACGCTCGGGATCAGCTGAGACTCGCGCATGGGCTGTTCACGGAGTTTGGCATGTCGGGATTCGCGGAGCGCGCTGAGGCGGAACTACTGGCAACCGGAGAAAAGGCTCGCAAACGTACGGTCGAAACCCGTTTTGACTTGACTCCCCAGGAGAGCAGGATTTCAGAGCTGGCTGCTCTTGGAGCGACAAATCAGGACATCGCGGGCCAACTCTTCATTAGCCCCACGACCGTCGAATATCACCTCTCCAAGGTGTATCGGAAGCTTGGGATCCGATCGCGAACCCAGCTTGCGACGATGCTTCTGCAAATCCGGTCAGTGGACAAAGCCTCCGAAGAGCAACGAGAGCGGTAGCCGTCAAAGAACGATGACGGGTTTTCCGTCACCGGTCGGACGTCTTTGGGATCCGAACATCGCCGGCACATCGTCAAGCGAGATCCGCATGAGTGGCGGCTCTTTCACGGTGTGGTCGACGAGTGCCTGTGCCACCCGCTCCAGTAACTCGCTGCTCTGCCGCAAGGCAAAGTTCAGACCCCGAACCCCCTGCGCCCGCAGTCTCTCGAGATCAGCGACGTACTGAGTGCTCACCGCGAGGCCACCGGGACGGACGAGCGACGCCGTCGACGCGAATGACGTCGCGTCGCCTACGAGGTCGATCACGACGTCAACGCCTTCAGGGTGCAAACGGCGAACGACCTCGGTGACCGGCGCGCTGGACCGTACGATCACCTCCTGCACCCCGTAGGAACGCATTCGATCTTCCGCCGCCGCGTTGATG
Organism: uncultured Acidimicrobiaceae bacterium; assembly: GCA_963744225.1. Classification (GTDB taxonomy): domain Bacteria; phylum Actinomycetota; class Acidimicrobiia; order Acidimicrobiales; family RAAP-2; genus Bog-473. The sequence continues at coordinate 360,047 of CAVUSV010000004.1, read as the reverse complement.
TTCGCGATGACTGACGCGCCAGCGTTGACGGCGAACTGCGTCGCGAACGTACCCACGCCTCCACCCGCCCCCACGATCAGGACAATCTGATCCTCCGCGGGCTCCAGTAGGTCGACGAGGCTCAAACCTGTCGTGCCAGCCGTTGGGGCCGCCGCTGCCAAAACGAGGTCCAGCTCGTCAGGCACACGCGTCAACGGCGCCTCTCCGGTGACTGCTACGTAGTCGGCGTAGGTGCCTGACGCTCCGATGGGAGGGATGAAGAGCTGGCCGAAAACCCGGTCCCCGGGGGAGAACCGGGTAATGCCTTCGCCGATGGCCTCGACGATGCCGGCGCAGTCCACCCCCAGCACCATGGGAAAGACTACGGGGGCTGGCCGCCATTCACCGGACAGCGAGTTTGGCATCCATCGGATTCATCGAGGCTGCCGCAAGCTTGATGAGCACCTGACCAGGACCCGCCAGTGGCGTCGTGACCTCCACGACACGAGGCAACTGCCCGAACTGACTCACCGTCACAGCTCGCATGCCTCCTCCTTTCGTACAGCGCACGCACCCACACCCGCCCACATCCGCTTATGCCATCGTGACTGCAGGATCACGGAAATCGAGTCTGCGTCGCTATCAAGGAATCCCCTAGTCGGGGGCTCCAATGGGCCTGGAAGCTGCCAGCGATCGTCATTGGGAGACCTGGTGGCTCGAGTATCGGCTCGTATTTCTAGGGAGGCGCCAGCCGCCTTACCCCGCGATGGGTGCTGTTGTCGCCTGTTCGTTCTCGAAGTTGGAACCGGAGGCTTGCCAGAACGACTCGCACGCCAGTCTGGTGCCCCCGCCCCCGGCCCGTCGGACTCTCTGATCCGGTGTCCCTTTCGAAAACTAGGGGAATCCTAGATGCCACCCCACGCGCCTTCGATCTGGAATGGCAGGAACGACAGCGAGTAAGGAGCCTGATGACCAGCGAACCGACCCGCGACCCTCTAGCCGATCATCTCCTCACCCCAGAGAACAGCGCTCTGATCGTCATCGACTACCAGCCGAGCCAGCTCCAGCTCGTGAAGTCGATGGATCACGACCTACTCATGCGCAACATCATCTCCGTGTCGCAACTGGCGAAGCTATTCGGTGTGCCGATTGTGCTCTCGACGGTCAACGTCGTGGCGAACAATCAGCCGCCAACCGCCCCGGAGCTCAGGGAGGTCCTTGCCGACAACGTCGAGATCGACCGGACGCAGACCAACGCGTGGGAGGACGTCGAGTTCCGTCAGGCAGTCGAAGCCACTGGCCGCAAGAAGCTGGTGATGACAGCGTTATGGACCGAGATCTGCCTGGCGTTTCCCAGCCTTGACGCGATGCGAGAGGGCTATGAGATCTTTCCCGTGGTCGATGCCGTTGGTGGCACGTCCGTCGAGGCCCACCGAGCTGGGCTGGAGCGCATTGTTCAGGCGGGTGCTCAGCCCATCAGCTGGGTCGGGCTGGCATCCGAGTGGCAACGGGATTGGGCTCGCGTCGACACGGTGCCACAGATCATCGACCTCGTTTTGGCGTCTCGCCTCTATCGGGGCATCTAACAGCCGACGGCACTCTCTCGGGCCGCACCCGAATCGCACGGAGATCGCGGAGGAGCAGTGAAATGGACACAGAAGCTGGACATGTAGGCGAGACCAACCAGACTATGCCGGTCACTGAGGCTGAGTTCGTTCCGGACCCGAAGCGCTGGCTCATCCTTGCCGTCGTCGTCCTCGCCACTCTCATGGTGGTGCTCGATGCCTCCATCGTGACCATCGCGCTTCCGTCGGCTCAGCGATCACTACATATCTCGGTTGCCAACCGACAGTGGGTCATCACGGCCTATACGCTCGCGTTTGGCGGCTTGCTGTTGCTTGGTGGTCGTATCGCCGACTTCGGCGGCCGACGCCGGGTGTTCATCGTGGGACTGATCGGCTTCGCAGCCGCTTCGGCGCTTGGCGGCGCGGCTGTCAATCAATGGATGCTCTTCGGTTCCCGAGCGGTGCAGGGTGCCTTTGCCGCGCTCATGGCTCCTGCGGCGCTGTCGATCTTGACCATCACATTTTCCCACGACGCCGGGGAACGAGCCAAGGCCTTCGGCGCCTACGGGGCGGTCTCGGGCGCCGGCGCCGCGATCGGCGTGCTGCTCGGTGGTGTCCTCACCCAGTACGCATCGTGGCGGTGGTGCCTCTACATCAATGTTCCGATCGCCTTGTTTGCAGCGGTCGCGGCCTCCCGGGTCATCGGCGAATCTCGAGCAAGCGGGACAACCAACTACGACATCCCGGGCGCACTGCTTTCAACGGCTGGACTGGTCAGTCTGGTGTACGGATTCACCAAGGCGGTGACTGACGGCTGGTCGTCGACGCCAACACTTACGTTGATCGCGGTGGGCGTCGCCCTCCTCGCTGTGTTTGTCGTCGTCGAGGCTCGCTCCACCAATCCGTTGCTGCCACTGCGGATTGTCTTGGAACGAAACCGGGGCGGCGCCTACTTGGCGGCAACGCTATTGGTGGTGGGGATCTTCGCCATGTTCATCTTCATTAGCTACTACTTCCAGACGATTCTTGGCTATTCCGCAGCCAAGGCTGGCGTCGCCTTCCTTCCGTTCGCACTCGGCGTGATCGTGGCCGCTGGGGCTGCAACGAACCTGCTGCCAAAGCTCGGACCTCGCATCACGATGACCTCCGGCCTTCTCCTCGCTGCCTTAGGCTTGCTGTGGCTGACCAAGATCGGGGTCCATACGTCGTATTGGACGCACGTCTGTCCGCAACTGATCGTCATGAGCCTCGGAATGGGTCTGGCCTTCACCGCTCTGAGCAGTACTGCGCTGACCAATGTGAAAGAGCGAGACTCTGGTGTCGCGAGCGCGGTGCTGAATTCGACTCAGCAAGTCGGTGCGTCCCTGGGAGCGGCGCTCCTCAACACCATCGCCGCCACCGCTACGGCTACCTACCTCGCATCTCACGGACCGCGGCTGGCGCAGCAGGCACTGGTTCACGGGTTCACGAGGGCCCTGGCCGTCGGAGCGATCATCGTGGCGGCCGGTGCAGTCGTCAGCGCCGTGTTGGTCAATGCGAAGCCATCGGATCCGTCGGGTCCGGTCTCCTAGCTCGGTTCTCCAACCGAACAGTTGGAACCAACCTGGTCCCCGAGAGGACATCCGATGGCCCAAAACGTCAGGCAATAATCAGGCCCAGCGTTAGGCCCGGTGCATGAACAGCCGTTGGGCGATCAGGCCACCGTTCCGAGTTCGCTCAAGAAGCTGCTGAGACTGAGCGTGGGGTCAAGTTCATCAGCGGTGGCTTCGCATTCGATCAGGGTTTTGATTAAAACGGCAAGATCGGGGGGGAGCATAAGACCTTGGTTGCGGAGCACGTGGAGTAGATCACGAAGTACACGCCCGAGTTTGATGTCCTGCAGCGGGGTGTCCACTATTTGAAACATCAATGCGGCTAAGTCTTGACTGAATCCCGATCGGTCCACGTGTCGACACACACGGCTCATCGACAGGACTGCGTCAGCGAGCGCTTCGCTGTCTCGGCTCACTACCGCAAGGAGTAGGCGCGTCAACGCGTCTCGCGTTGCGACTGAAACCTTGCCGACCTCACCGAAATCCACCAGGCCAAGACGACCGTTTGGCATGGCGATGAAGTTGCCCGGATGGGGATCGGCGTGGAAGCGATCGGACTGAACAATCATCTTGGCGTAGGCATGAAGAATGGATCGTGCCAGAGCGGTCCGATCGACCCCTGCGGCCAAAAGCGCATCAGGATCCGTCAGCGAAGTGCCCTCGATCCAGTCCATCACCAGAATCGATTCGCTCGTGAGATCCCATACGACGGTCGGAATGGAGATCGCTGCGTCGTCGGCGAAGGTGCGTCGGACGGCATCAACGTTGTGTGCCTCAGTCGTGAAGTCAGCCTCGGCCCTCAACATTACCGAGAACTCCTCCATGACCGCCCTGAGGTCGTATCTGCGAAGTCTTCGCGCCAGATGGGCCACGCGCGTCAGGGCTGTGAGGATGGTGATATCCACCTCGATCTCTGACCGGATATCAGGTCGCCGAACCTTTACCGCGACCAGACGACCGTCCTTCAAGGTGGCGCGATGTACTTGACCGATCGAAGCGGAGGCAACCGGCGCGACATCGAACGCTCCAAACAGTTCCGAAATAGAGGACCCGGTGCTCCGCTCTAGCTCGGCTATCACGTCTTCTGTGGGGATACTGGAAGCGTGATCTCGCAGAAGTGAGAGTTCATGCTGCAGATTGGGCGGAATGACGTCCGACCGAGTCGACAGCAGCTGTCCTAACTTTACGAAGGTGGGGCCCAACTCCTCGAGACCGAGCCGCGCTTGGCGAGCATAGAACTGGCGCCCTGCCGGCCGGTGGCGACCAGACACACTTGACGCTCCATACCAGACCATCTTTCCGCCCCGGCGGTTCACGACGACGATTAACTTCCAGCATCGTTCAAGGACCGCCACAGTCCGCCACTGCCGCCAGTCCTTTGCCGCTGAGACTCGTGACAAACGCCATGACCTGAACATGAGGTCTGCCTACCTTTCAATCACTCTGTGTCGATATCCGCCGTCGGCTGCTGGCGACATCTACCGCCCGAAGAGGCCCCGAGAAATGGTGGCCATGCGTGGTCCTCCGTTTACCAGGGAGTGCACGTCCACTGGCAGTTACCTCACGATCAGTGTCGTGCCTTGAATCCTGCACTATTCCGCGGCTCACTGACATCTCGAATCTAGGGAATCCATAGTCCAGTTTGACCGGATAGTGGCAGAGAAAGCTCTGTTCATCTTGCCCAGGCCACAGAATGCGGACAGGCCGTCGGTGGCGGGACGAAGGCTTCCGTGAGCGGTACAAAAGGCGAAAGGGACCGCTCTGAGGTCACATCGAAAATCGCGCCGGGCTGTCAAAGAAAGGGCAACGGGCCAATTCGGAAGGCCTAGCGACTCCCTTCGCGCCGGCTGGCGGCGTGGTACAGCAGCATCTTCTTTTCGACACTGTCGCGAATTGGCGCCCACTGACCTTCCAGCTGTCGTCTGTGCCGCTCTGGGAAGTTTGCTTCTAACGCATCGAGAAGGTTGAGGCAGTGCTCCGCCTGGTGAGAGATCTGTTCGAACGATGCCTTCGCCTGTGGCGATTCGTCGACGGAGTCGAGGTACCGCTCGGCGCGTTGCTCCATGCCTTGGAGCTTGCCGAGTTCGAGCATGAGCTCGTGCTTCGCGCTATTGCTGAAGAGGCCCACATTCGCCCCCGAATGGCCACTGTCGAGGGGAGGTTACCCCCGCCCGAACATTCTCACAATGCCGGTGGTTTCGTGGATTAGCCGACCCGGGTGGGGAGGTAGGTTGCCGTCTTTTGTACCAGGGCGCCCTGACCGGTTTAGTAGTGGCTTCCTGCCGCTCTTCTCCCAGCGTGCGGGTCTGTGGATGACCGTTCAGTGCCGAAACCTTGGCGTTCAACGTAGAAGAGCGGGACCCTCGCGATGTACGAATGACTGCGGGTGGAGAGCATTGATCTCGTCCGCTCCAGTGCGTCGTTGACCGCTTGGCTCGCCGCGATCAGGTGAGTGTCCATCTCCTCTTCGACGATCGCTCAGCTCGGCCAGTTGAAGGGTCCGGCTCCGCCTCCACTCATTGATAAGACATTCGGCGACATGATTCGTTGGTTCTGGAGACCCAATCCGAGTCCCGCTCGAAGGAGATGTCTGCCCCAGTCTGCTAGTGCTCCACGTTCTTTCGGAACCGGGCGAAGACGCTACGAGCGTTCGTCAAGTCACGCTCGGAGATCCCGGCGCAGAGCTGGCGGTCGAAAGCGATTGCTGCCTTCGCCAACCGCCCGAAGACCGCCTCGCCTTCTTTTGTGAGTTCCAAGATGTGGACCCGGCGGTTCGCCGGGTCGCGCCGCCTCGTCACCAGGCCTTCTTCCTCCATGGCATTGAGGTGGTGCGTCAGGGTCGCGCCTTGGATCCCTGCCGCTCTGGCAACCTCGCGCTGGTTGGCTCCCGGATGGGCTTTGAGCGAGATCAGCACCATCCAAACCGCTTGACTACCGCCTTCGGCGCCGAGCGCCGCGTCGAACTGCTGGCCCACGAACTTGGCGGTTCTGGCCATGTCCCTACCAATCGGCTCCTGCGCTGGTGGCCTCATGCTCCGATGCTACCACAAGGCTCGATATCAAAGGGTTTGACATCTAATCGTTTGTCCTCTATCCTTTGGGGAGTCAATCAGGTATGAGAAGGAGGCCGCTATGGCCGTGATGCTCGACCACACCATCATCCACGCCAGCAACAACCTCGCCTCAGCTCGGTTCCTCGCCGACATCTTGGGAATACCTCAACCGGTTGGCCCTGGACATTTCGCTCCGGTCGTGACCGACAACGACGTCGCTCTTGACTTCATGACCGTCGGAAAGGTCCTCCCGCACCACTACGCGTTCACCCTGAGTTCCGCCTTGTTCGATGCAGCACATGGCCGAGTGCGTACCAAGGGCCTGACGATCTACGCGCAACCGGATCGCAGCGGCAAGGACGAAATGTACGAGCGTGACGGGCGACGTGGCTTCTACTTCGATGATCCGGACTCGAACCTGATGGAGTTGATCGAGAGGCCCCGAGGCGAAGCCGAGAGCGAGGTGCGCGAGCTGGCCACGAGGTGGGCAGCAGCCGAGGTCAACGGCGACGTCGAAGCCCTCGACCGGTTGCTGGCCGAAGAGTTCTGTGGCATCGGCCCTCTCGGCTTCGTGCTCGACAAGGCAGCCTGGCTGAAGCGGTTCGCTGGCGGACTGCACAACGCGGCCATGTCGTTCGACGAGTTACGGGTCCACGCTTACGGCGACACATTGATCGTTGCGGCCGTGTTGGAGCAGCAGACAACGTTCAATGACATTGATGCGAGCGGTCGATATCGGGTCAGCTTCGTCGTGGTCCGAGCCGGCGACTGTTGGCAGATCGCGTCCTGTCACATCGGCTCGCTCGATGCCGGCGCGAAAGCGTCGTGAGCACGGGGTCCGGCCCAAGGCTGGACGGTCGCGTTGCACTCGTCACCGGCGCCAGTCGTGGGATCGGCGCCTCGACCGCCCGAGCCCTCAGCAGAGCGGGTGCGTCGGTGACATTGGTTGCTCGCAACGAAGCGGCGCTCCAAGTCGTCGCCACCGATATCCGTGACGCCGGCGGAACCGCCTTGGTTGTACCCGCCGACGTGGGCGATGCCGAGGCCGTCAAGCGGATGGTCGAGGCCACGGTCGAACGCTTCGGTCGGCTCGACGTGGCATGCAACAACGCGGCCGGCGGCGGGCAGGCACCGACCAGAATCGCCGATTTGCCCGTCGATGCATTCGACAGCGCCATCTCAATCACGCTGCGCAGCGTGTTCTTAGCGATGAAGTACGAGATCCCAGCCATGCTCGCTGGTGGTGGAGGCGCGATTGTCAACATGGCATCCACGGCCGGAACCGAAGCCGTCGGCGGACTCGCCGGGTACGTAGCGGCGAAGCATGGAGTCGTCGGACTGACCAAGTGCGCTGCGCTTGAATATGCCGACCGTGGCATGCGAGTCAATGCCCTCGCTCCCGGTCCCATTCTCACCGAGACGATGAAGCGAGCCGGTTTCGAGATGCAACGAGCGTGCTGCCCAGGTCATGCCGATGCGGCGGATCGGGCGCCCCGATGAAGTCGCAGATGCGGTGGTGTGGCTGGCCTCAGATCATGCCAGCTTCATCACAGGCGCGGTCATCCCGATCGACGGGGGGAAGCTCGCCGGCATGGCCCCATTCGCTGGTATGCCTCCCGACCACGACTCGACCGGCTGAGTGTCGATTGGCACGGGGACATTGACCACCAAGGAAAACTGATGAACGCAACCCGATGAGTTCTGCCGGCCGGTGCCGTCTCTCTCGGAAGCCGGAATTCGACACTCGCCCAAGGGATCACACGAGATCGAGACTCCGAGGCTCGACGTTGCTCGGCCCAGCCGCACAGTAAGGAGACAGTGTGAGCAAGACGGACACAGTAGAAGCGGCGGAGCCAACGGTGGTTGGCCGGCGACGCCCAGTCTTCGCCTACGTCGTCGCCGTCGTCGGAATCTTCTGGCTGCTCTTTGGATTAGCCGGCGGTTCCTACCAGGGCAAACTCAGCAACGTCCAGAAGAACGACCAGGCGGCCTATCTACCGAATTCCGCGGAGTCGACCAAGGTTGATCACGCCTCGCAACTGTTTCAGCATGTGCAGACAATTCCTGGGTTCATTGTCTACCAACGTGAGGCAGGCCTTACCGCCGCCGACAAGTTCAAGATTGCATCCGATGCCAAATCCTTTCGTCGTCTGTCTGGTGTCGCCGCTGACAAGGTAGGCAATCCTCAGTTCAGCCCCGATGGCCGTGTTGCCAGCGTCGGAGTCCCGTTGATCGCCAAAGTTGGGTCCACTGCGATACAGGGAAACCGACTGTCCGATGTCGAGAAGCAGGTCATCGCGGTGGCCAAGACCGGGTTGCCGAGTGGGCTCGTCGTCCACGGTGCCGGCCCGGCCGGCCTGCTGGTGGCGTTCGTGGATGCCTTCAAAGGCATCGACGGGTCGCTTCTCGCCGCCGCTGGAGCCGTTGTCATACTCATTCTGCTCATCGTCTACCGAAGTCCCGTGTTGTGGTTCTTTCCCTTGTTCTGTGCCGTTCTTGCGCTCGGTTCGGCGGCGCTGATCATCTATCAGCTCGCACTGCACAACGTCATCACCCTGAACGGTCAAAGTCAGGGCATCCTGTCGGTTCTCGTTCTCGGCGCCGGCACTGACTACGCCCTTCTTTTGATCAGTCGATACCGTGAAGAACTCCACTCCTTCGACCGCCGGAGTGACGCCATGATTGCCGCGTGGCGTGGTGCGGCTCCTGCCATCGCCGCCTCCGCGTTGACTGTCATCCTTGCGCTGCTCTGTCTGACCTTCAGTGAACTCAATTCAGACCGGAGCCTCGGACCTGTGTGTGCGATCGGCATCGCTTGCACGGTCGGCGTGATGCTTACGTTCTTGCCGCTGTTCTTGTTGGTTGGCCGCTGGGTCTTCTGGCCTCGTATCCCTCGTCTCGACCATCGAGTTGACATCGCCACACACGGGCGATGGGGTCGGATTGCTGAGTCGATTGGGCGCAATGCACGGCGAAACTGGATCATCACGACGCTGGTCTTGTTGATCTTCATCGGCGGGGTAACCCAGCTCAAGTCGGGCGGTCTTGGTACGTTCGATAGCTTCACCTCCACTCCCGATGCAATCGTCGGACAGAGGATTTACGATGCCAGCTTCAATCAGGGAGCCGGCGCTCCCGCCATTATCATTGCCAACGTTTCGGAAACGAATGCGGTGATACATGCCGTGTCGAGGGTGCCGGGGGTGCGAGCGGGATCAAGTTCGGTCTGCGTCGAAGCTGACTACGCCAAGGTTGCGGCAGCAGCCAAGACCGGCAGCCTCGGAAACCAAACCCGTGGTTGCCCGCCGGTGGCCCTCCAAGTACACCCCGTCCACGGCCGGATTGCCATAGATGCCCAGCTTGTCAATCGCTACGACACCAATCAGGCCAGAGACACGGTCAACGCCATCCGGTCGACGGTCCACGCAATTCCCAACGCAGACGCTCTTGTCGGTGGATCGACGGCCATCACCTACGACACGCTCCAAGCCTCGCGCCATGACCGAAACCTGATCATTCCGATTGTGCTCTTGGTCATCGTGGTGATCTTGGCGATCGTGCTCCGCGCCATCTTGGCGCCGATACTGCTGATCCTCAGTGTGGTCCTGTCATTTGGTGCCACGCTTGGAGTCGCCGCCCTGGTCTTTGACCACCTGTTTCATTTCAAGAACGCAGACCCAGGGTTTCCCCTCTTCGCGTTCATATTTCTAGTGGCCTTGGGCATCGACTACAACATCTTCCTCATGACCCGAGTCAGAGAGGAAACCCTCTCCTATGGCACTCACGAAGGAGTCAAACGTGGCCTCGCCGTGACCGGTGGAGTCATCACTTCGGCGGGTCTCGTGCTGGCCGCCACGTTCGCAGTGCTTGGAGTACTGCCCCTTGTCTTCCTCGCCGAGCTTGGTTTCGCGGTGGCCTTTGGTGTCCTACTGGACACGATCGTCGTCAGGACGATTCTCGTGCCGGCACTTTGCTATGACATCGGCAAGGCGATCTGGTGGCCGTCCAGGCTCGCGAAGGGAGCCGACTAGATCCTCCGGGTCATCGCGTCATCGAGGTGCTGCGCTCGTAGACACCACCATGCGCCATCTCCGTGACGTCGACTGCCTCGAGGGTTCCGTTCGTCGGCGACTCGATCGGGAGCGGGTTCGCTTCACCGTTGGCATGGGCGATCGTCGCATCGGTCTCGGAGTCCCCCGCGACGACGATACGGTCTCGACCGCCAGCTTTGGCCTCGAGGAGGGCGTGGTCGGCGAGGTTCACGACCTCGTTGAACTCGACGGCCTGGTCCGATGACGCCAGGCCGAAGCTCACCGTGAACGTGGGGATGGTCCCGGCGGCCAGTCGATCGACCATGCGCTGTCTGACGCGATCGAGCACCTGCACGGCTTCCGACACCGAGCACTCCGGGAGAACGATCACGAATTCCTCTCCGCCGAATCGGCACGGGATGTCGGCCGGCCGGAGGGAGTCCCGAAGGACTTGTGAGAAGACACGAAGCGCCCGATCACCGGCATCGTGGCCGAAGACATCATTGAGTTGCTTGAAATGATCGAGGTCTCCGTACGCGACTGAATAGAGGAGCCCGGTTTCCTGGAGGTCGCGAACGCGGCTCTCGAGACTTCGTCGAGTGAGGAGTCCGGTGAGTGAATCATTGTGGGCCTCGGTCTGCGAGACGTCGAAGGCTCGCAGCATTGAGAGCCGCTCCGATGCCCTTCGGCCCACCACCTCCACGTAACCGCGAACCTCCTCAGTTGGTGGCGAGTCGTTGGGCGCCGTCACATGGAACACTCCGACCGAGCTACCACCGATACTGACGGGAACGCATAGCGCAGAGCAATCCCGACCCCGAAGGTGCGGACACGCATCGATGGCCGTGCTCGTCGGGAACTCCATCGTTCTTCCTCGCACAGCCGCCGGGCAGTCGTCGGGAGACACGACGCCGCATCCGGTCTCCTCGGCGCCGGCTGAACTGACCAGAACCTGCCGGAAATGGGCCCGGCTCGAATCGGCGAGAAGCAACTCGGTTCGCAGGTCGGGGGCCGCCTCAGCCAGGGCGTCGGTGACCAGTTCGAGGACCGACGTTTCGGCCCTCGACATTTCCAGCGCCCGCTGGAGGCGGGCCTCGAACTCGTTGCGCTGCGTGAGACGCAGCTGGATGGCAACGTTCCGGGCCTCCTCGCGTTCAACTCGCAACGCCTTCCAGGCGAACAACGTGGTGATCCCAATCCCGAACGCACCACCAAAGACCAGACAGAGAATGAGATCGACTCGAGCTTGACTGTCGCCGCAGCTTGAGCTTGACTCGCCGCCTGTGCGAGCCGACTACTTATTGTGGACTGCAGTGTCGCCAGGGCAGCATCCAGACTTCTATCGGCTGTCCGCTCAGCCGTGGCCAGTGCCGCAGTTTGCGTCGATTGGGTCTGGCTGGTCAGAAACGCGGAGAGGTCCTTACGAGAGGCAACGAAGGCGGCCATTCGGGTGGGAAGGCCGGGAGCAAGGTCGGCGTTGCCAGTCAGAACGAGTTGATGCCGGAGGTCCGCATATGCCCGGTCGATCGCAGCCGAGGCAGTTGTGCCTGAAACCACTAACGTTTTGTCCAAGTTCGCGCCGGAGAAAATCCGCTCTGCCAATGCCTGAAAGTCAGCGACCGTGGAGCGCATCTGCCTCGCCGGGGGCTGGAGGGCGAGGTAGCGGCTACTGAGAGTCGTCATCGCCTGCTGCGCCCGTGCGATGTTGGCCAACGCCAGACTCCCGCCGGCGACAGCTACGACAATCAGTACGGTTCCAAGGGCGATGACAGCTCGGTGCGGCGAATACCAGTTCTGGGTACGACCACCGCTGTCTTCCTGCACTGCACTACGTCCCACTTCCAGACATCGGCAGATACGCAACAATTCTTAAGCACCGCAAGCAGTCTGTGCCGAGCCATGACGAGGGATTTCTGGTGGGTCGCCCCGGTGTCGATCCCAGCAGATTGGGATTCAAGTTGGCAACGGTGGTGTCATCCGATCTCCTCCGGACCCCGCCCTGACCGTCCCCTCAGGGCTACAGGCCGGTTGAACCTGAGGCGATGCATGATGCGGCACCAGTCGGCAGGAGTGCTGGGGGCAGCGCGGGAGGCTTGAGAAAGGCGGGGAGGCCGAAATCGAAACACTGCAGCATCGGATTGGCGTTGGCGTCTCGGTTGGAGAGCGCCGGCAGGTTCCATTTGGACTCGATCGTTCGCAATATCGACGTGTGGTCGTAGACGGCGTGGGATACGAAGTTCTGCCTCGCCCACGGTGAGATGACGACGGTCGGGACACGGAACCCCGTCCAGCTGTACAGGTCGCCGTAGGTGTCACCTGCCGGAACCGACGGAGGGATGCCGTCGGGTGGCACGGCCGGTACCGGGGGAACATGGTCGTAGTAACCGCCGTGCTCGTCGAACGTCAGTATCAGAGCGGTGGACGGCCAGGCCGGGCTGTTCATGACGGCGTTGATGACCTGATAGGCGTAGTACGCGCCCGTCTGGACGTCTTGGGGGTTCTCCTCTGACCCTTCGAACGATTCAGGATCGACCAGACTGACCTGGGGCAGCGTTCCCGCCGCGCAATCAGTGAAGAACTCAGACACCGGCACGACGTTGCCCGGGTTTTGCTCGACCACATAGGGAAACAGCCCCGCCGTGGGGAGATCGACGAAGTAGTCCCTCCACGTGATGCCGTAGGCGTTGAGCATGTCGAACACCGTCCCGAATCCCTGCGGACGCGGATTGGCGTCGGTCGGTGACGGCAGCGGATCGCCGACCATGCCGAAGGCGGATCCAGCGAGGAGAAAACGCCGGTTGGGATAGGTCTGGGCCATGACCGAGCTGAAGTAGCGGTCGCACACCGGAAAGGTCGACGCCAATCCGAAGTAAAAGGGAAGCTGAGCCCGTGTGTAGTAGCTCATCGCCTGAGGGCCACAGGTCTTGGCGAAGCCGTCGTTTCTTCCCCCGTCCCAGGACTGGTGGCTGGCGTCCCAACTCTGGCTGATGGTGGAGCCCGCTTGGCAGGTAGAAGGAGCGGGGCTGGCGATGACGAGGCCGCCGCCGGGCGCGGGGTTGCTGTTCGTGGCCTGGCCGTTCGAGCCGAAGGTGAGTCCGTTGACGCCACGGCGGCGAAGGGCACCGAAGTGGTTGTCGAACGAGTGGTTCTCCATCATCAGGACGACGATGTGCTGCAGCTGAGGAAAGGACTCGGTTCCCGACGGAAGGTTCGGGTACGGGCGGTCGCCCGCCCTCGCGGTCGTTGCGGCGCCCGCCGTCGTCGGCGCGGCCAAGGTATCCAGCGTGGCCGCCAGTGGACCTGCTGCGACCAGGCCGAGCCCTGTCGTGGCCGCTTTGAGCAGGTTGCGACGAGAGAACGGTTCGCTCATCGGTGAAAGACGTCGCCGCCGAAGGCCGCGCTCGTGCTCGCTGCGTAACCCAGCCGCGGCAGGCCGAAGTAACCCTCGAGGGATGCCAACAGTGAGTAGTGGTTATAGGGAGTCGTGCTGACCGTGCCCGGCCGGATAAAGGGAGACAGCAAGACCGCCCCGACCCGACCGCCACCGAGGCCAGTGATGCCGGGCAGGGCAGTGTTGGGGCCCGGCCCCTCGTTACAACATGAGGAAGAGTCACTCTGGGGCCCGCCCGACTCGTCGAACGTGATGATGAGGAGACCGTTCTTCTTGAAGGCGGGGGAGGCCGTGATCCGGGGAACCCATTTGGATAAGAAGCTGTCGATGTTCGCTGAGGCGCTCGGACCGGAGGGTTGGTTGGTGCACGGCGAGTCGTGGCCGTCGTCGCAGACGTTGGGGACGACAAAGGACAGCTGTGGCGTGGTTGTCACCTTCGCCAGGTCGGTGGCCAGGCCGGTGGTTCCTGTTGGCGTGCCGGTTGGCATCAATCCGTTTGGAGTCCCCAAGGGCACGACGTGTGCCGCGCAGTAGGCGCCGTTGTCGATGATCGAATGGAAGTACACGAAGGGGTCGTGCCTGGCGACGTACCCATCGCCTGCGACGGCCGACTGTGTCGTGTCTTGGCTGTTGAGCGCCGGGTGGCCGCAGACCGCCGCCTCTCTCGAGGGCACGTTGCCCATGTCCCCCATGTAGCCCTTCCAGTTGAGGCCGTTTTCGCTCAACTGGTTGCCGATGGTCTGGACGGTCTGCGGATAGACGCAGCCCGTGCCGACGGCCTGGCCGTCTGCGACCCTGGGGCCGGTGCCGACGAAGTCGTCATAAATCTGGCAGTCGCTCTGGTTCTGGGGATTGGGGCCTTGGCCACTCACCATGGCGATGTAGTTGTCGTTGCTCTCGTGACCCGTGCCGTAGTACTGGGTGAGGAGCGCACCCTGCGCCGGCAATGTACGGGCCAGGTAGGGGTCGGCGGTCGGATTCCCGAAGGTGGCGCTGTAGCCCTGGTTCTCCAGGACGATCACGAAGACGTGACCGACGGGGGGAGGACCCGACGCGGCGGCCGATCCGGTTGCAGAGCCGACGAGCGGAGCGCCGAACCAGATCGTGGTTGACAGAACGGCGCTGCTGAACGCCGCGAGACTGAAGAGTCGGGACGCGCGCGTTCGTGAATGAGGAAAACGTGTGAGCACGTTGCTTCCTGTTACCGGCGCCTCCACCCGCTACACCTGTTGAAGCCGAACGGAAAATGAACTCTCGCCTATCACTCGGTAAACTGTTCGACGGACGCGCGACACCATGCGATTCGACGGTGTCCCTGGCCACTCGGGGGACCGCCCCGATGGGCCTTGCCTCTACGTTGCGGTGCTCCGTCTGGTCGTTGGCGCGGCCCGGCCGATCGCATCCTTCACCATCGGCCCTTCGGCCGAAGGGCAGATCACCCGATGAGTGACGCCCGGACCTCCATGAGTCGGGGGCTGGTGCTGTGGAGAGTCGGACTGGGATTCGTCGCGCGCTCCAGCCGGCTGACCCGCGACCGTCTCGACCGGGACCTCCGTCGTCACCTATGAGTGCGCCGGCCGTCTCCCAATTTTGTTGCGGGGCCAGGCGGACTCAGGCGTCCCGCCGCACCAAGAGCACGCCACCGATCACCAAGGCCGCGAGTGCGTAGCCGCACAGGATGGCGAACCCGACCCAGGGGCTGAAGGCAGAGCCCTGGTCGGGCGAATGGTGCACCGTGATCATCGCGTCACTGATGTTGAAGGGCAGGAACTTGCCGATCGCCTGGTTCATCGACGAGGGCAGCGCCTGGACGAGGATGGGCAGGACGAGCAGCAGTCCGACGTACGTCGAGATGGCGCCGGCGGTGTGTCGGATGATGGTCGCCAGACCGAGGGCGAGCAATCCGAGTACCGCCAGCACCAAACCAGCGCCCACGACGGCCCTCAGGACACCCGGTTGTGAGAGCACAGCGTGGGGAGCCGGGGTCTTCACCAGTGCCTGCCCGAGGAAGAAGGCGCTGAAGGACAGCACCTCGGCCACGATCACGGCGACTGCGGCGAACACGGCGCCCTTGGCGGCGAGGACGAGGGGACGGTTGGGAACGGCGGCCAACGTCGATCGAATCGTCCCGGTGCCGTACTCGGCACTCATCACGAGGACCCCGAGCACTCCGATGACGAGCTGACTGAAGAACAATCCGGTGAGGCTGATCCGGGTCGGATCGAACGTGAGTCGGTCGATCAGCGACAGAGAATTCCAGCTGTTCGAACGGGCGATGATGGCGATGGCATCAATGCCGATGGTGGCGACGGCCATGGCGGCCAGGCTCCACATCGTCGAACGGACGGTGCGGAGCTTGATCCACTCCGAGCGGAGCACGCCCGGCACCCGGATGTGTCGGCTTTCGCTGGTCGGAACGGTGACGGTGAGGGACATGAGAGGTCTACTTTCCTGAGACGAGGGACGGGCTGTGGGCAATGCTCGATCCTGTGCTGCCGCTTCCGTGGTACTCGACGCTGTCACGGGTGATTTCCATGAACGCCTCTTCGAGTGACGCCATCTGCGAGGACAATTCGTGGAGGTGGATCCCGGCGGTTCCGGCAAGTTCTCCCACCTGAGCGGCTGACATGCCCCTGACGGAGAGCGCCCCGTCGACCTCCCTGACGGCCTGCGCCCCCCCTGTCGTCACCAGCCTTTCGAGTTCTTCGATGCGGGGTGACTGGACTCGGACGAAGACACCCGAACTCTCGGCGATGAACTCTGAGATGGTGCCCATGGAGATCAGACGACCCCGACCAATCACCACGAGGCGATCGGCGGTGAGGGCCATCTCGCTCATGAGGTGGCTCGACACGAAGACCGTCCGGCCCTCCGCGGCCAGGTTCTTGAGCAGGTTGCGCACCCAGAGGATCCCCTCGGGGTCGAGCCCATTGATCGGCTCGTCGAAGAGGAGCACGCCGGGGTCGCCCAGCAGAGCGGCGGCGATTCCCAGGCGTTGACCCATGCCCAATGAGAACTTGCCGACGCGCTTGTTGGCGACGGCACTGAGCCCGACCATCTCTAGAACGGCATCGACGCGCCCCGGTGAGATGTCGTTGGTCCGCGCCAGGTACAACAAGTGGTTGTAGGCGCTCCGGCCGGGGTGGATCGCCTTGGCCTCCAGGAGAGCTCCGACCTCGCGGAGCGGCAGAGGCAAATCCCGGTACGGGCGCCCGTTCACCGTCGTGGTTCCCGCGTTGGGCAGATCGAGACCCATGATCATGCGCATGGTCGTCGACTTGCCCGAGCCGTTCGGACCGAGGAACCCCGTCACCTGGCCGGGTCGGACCTCAAAGGACAGGTCGTCGACCGCGACGGTCTCCTTGTAGCGCTTCGTCACGCCTTCCACGACAATCACGATCTCGTCTCCCGTCTTGCGCCGTGTGCGGGTCGCAACGAATACCTGCTCGAAATCCTCATGCGTCGATCCTGGCGGATGCGCCCGGGCGGCGCATCGGTCCGACGGACCTTTCTGGGGCCACCTCGGGATGCAGGTCGGAGGCACGAAAGCGCGGACGCGTACATCGCAGGATGTAGATGGAAAGCCTCCGAGGAAGGACGCACCCGAGGGGAGGGGTCAGTAGCGTCGTGGGACATGAGTGCAGCCCGGCAGGCGAGCGATGTGCCCCGGCCGCCGTTCCTGGAACGGGTCACCGCTCGGCAGTGGGTGGCGGTCGATGTGGTGATCGCCGCGGTGTTCCTGGTCGGCAGCACGGTCCCACTCCTGGTCGAGCACCACGTACCCGGCGCTGCACCCGACTGGGTGATCTTGCCCATCTACATGGTGGCGTCGGTGTCTGTCGCCTTCCGGCGCCGTTGGCCCGAGGTCGCGCTGATCTGCGTGTGCGTGGCTCTGACGGCGACCACCTTGTTGGGCAACACGTCGGCACCGGCTCCGGTGTTGGCTCTTCCCCTGTACTCGGTAACCGTCAAGTACTCGCGGCAGCAGTCGCTGCTGGTCCTCGCGATCGTCGAGGTGTTCCTCGTCGGCGCCGTGTTGCTGGCCTGGCTCTTTCGATCCATCCGTGGAGACGTGACCTTCGACATCATCTTGGCCGGGGCGACCTGGTTCGTCGGCGACAGTGTGCGGACGCGGCGTGCTTATCAGGCGGGGCTCGTCGAGCAAGAAAAGGAGCGACAGCGCCAGGAGTTGGACCGGGCACAGCGTGCCGTGGCGGAAGAGCGCATTGAGATCGCCCGAGAGCTCCATGATGTGATTGCCCACAGTCTGAGTGTCATCGCCATTCAGTCGGGCGTGGGCCGTCACGTGATTGAGGCCCAGCCCGGGGAGGCCAAGGCGGCCCTCTCGGCTATCGAGGAGACGAGCCGCTCTGCGCTCCATGAGCTCCGACGTGTCCTGGGCGTGCTTCGCCGGAGCAATGGAGACACCCGCGAGCTCGCACCAGCTCCGACGCTCGCCGATCTCCAAGATCTCGTCGACCGGGTACGCGGCGCAGGCGTGCCGATCGAGCTCACGTGCAGAGGGAACGCATCGTCGCTTCCCCAGGGCCTGGAGCTCTCGGTGTATCGCATTGTCCAAGAGGCGCTCACCAACGTCGTGAAGCACGCGCAGTCGGCCACGACACGCATCAGCATCGATCGGCAGCACGACACGCTGGAGGTGACCGTTACCAACCGCGCTCCGAGCAATGGGGCGTCTCGGGCCGGGCACCTCGGTGAGGAGCACGCGCGTGAAAGGCGAGACGGGCACGGCATCATTGGGATGGAGGAGCGGGCCGCCGCGTTCGGCGGCTCCCTCACGGCGTCGCCGCTTCCGGACGGGGGATTCGAGGTCCATGTGCTCCTGCCCGTGCTGGAGCCGTCATGACGACCCGGGTGGTCGTCGTGGACGACCAGACTCTGGTGAGGGCCGGATTTCGCGTCCTGGTGAATTCCGCACCCGACCTCGAGGTCGTCGGGGAAGCCGCCGACGGCCTCGAGGCCGTCTCGGTCGTGGCCTCGACCAAGCCTGACGTCGTTCTCATGGACGTCCGCATGCCCAAACTCGATGGACTGGAGGCCACGCGTCAGATCGTGGGCTCTCGTGCCGCCAACACGAGCCGGATCCTGATGCTCACGACCTTCGACCTCGACGAGTACATCTTCGATGCACTGCGCTTTGGCGCCAGTGGATTCCTTTTGAAGGACACGCCACCGGAGGAGCTCCTGGCGGCGATCCGGGTGATCGCCCACGGGGAGGCGCTCCTGGCCCCCAGCGTCACCCGGCGCTTGATCGCCGAGTTTGCCAGCCGTCCGGCCGACGCCTCCCCGGCCAGCGACCGGCTCGAGATACTGACCGAACGAGAACGGGAGGTCCTCGCCGCGATTGGGAAGGGCAGCTCGAACGCCGAGATCGGTGAGGAGTTGCACATGAGCGTCGCCACCGCCAAGACCCATGTCAGTCGGATTCTGGCCAAGCTCGACGCCCGGGATCGCACGCAGCTCGTCGTGATCGCCTTTCAGACAGGCGTGGTATCGGCGTAGCTGACGTCGTGCGGTGCTCCCGCCTTGCCTCGACGTGCGACGGAGCGGCGCAAGGTCGCGTTGCCCTGGGGCGCGCCGGATGGGGGGCGAGGGTAGCGTGAAAGGGTCGTCGCGTCGCCCCGAGGAGGGAACATGGAAACCGAAGCCGCCGTCCTGTGGGAGCGCCACGCGGATTGGAGTGTCGAGCCGATCGAGCTCGACGCGCCGAAGGAAGGCGAGGTCCTCATCAAGCTCGCCGCGTCAGGGATGTGCCATTCCGACGAGCACCTGGTGACGGGCGACATGCCGGTCCCGCTTCCGATCATCGGTGGTCATGAGGGCGCCGGGGTCGTGGAGGAGGTTGGCCCCGGCGTGACGGGGCTGGCGCCCGGGGACCATGTCGTCCTCGGTTTCGTGCCCGCGTGCGGGAAGTGCCCCTCCTGCGCCACCGGGCACTCCAACCTGTGCGACGTGGGCGCCGTGCTCATGGCCGGACGGCAGATGGACGGAACCCTGCGCCATCATGCGCGCGGGCAGGACGTCGCCACCATGGTCTGCCTCGGCACGTTCGCGCCGTACACCGTCGTCAACCAGGCGTCGTGCGTCAAGATTCTGCCGGACATCCCGCTCGACAAGGCCTGCCTGGTCGGGTGTGGCGTGACGACGGGCTGGGGTTCCGCCGTCTACGCCGCCGACGTGCGGCCGGGGGACAATGTCGCCGTCATCGGCATCGGCGGCATCGGGGCCTCGGCCTTGCAGGGCGCCCGGCTGGCCGGCGCCGAGATGATCTTCGCCATCGACCCGGTGGAGCTCAAGCGCACGCTGGCCCCGACCTTCGGGGCCACGCACGTGGCTGCCTCGATCGACGAAGCGCTCCCGCTCATTCAGCAAGAGACCTGGGGCCAGATGTGTGACAAGGTCATCTGCGCCATGGGCGTCGGCTCCGGGGCGATGATGGAGTCCATCCTGGGCCTCACCGCGAAGCGTGGACGGGTCGTCGTCACGAATATCCATCCGATGGGCGAGACAGATGTGACCATGAATTTGATGTACGTAACGATCCTCGAGAAGCAGATCGTCGGCAGCATCTTCGGCTCGGCCAACATCCATTCGGACATCCCCAAATTGCTCAAGCTCTACCGGGACGGGCAGCTCGACCTGGACTCAATGATCACCAGCACCTACAAGCTGGGCGACATCAATCAGGGTTACCAGGACATGCGCGACGGAAAGAACATCCGCGGCGTCCTGATGTACGACAGCTGAGGAGAAGGCTCAGGCGGTCGCGCGGGGCGGCGCGGCCCAAATGTTGCTGCAGCGCTCGCACACCTCTTGGGGCACCACGCCGATGCGCATCAACACTGCGAACACCTTGCAGCCCAGGCACAGCCCGAGGGCCGACTCCAAGAGAGCAGCGCTCGCCAGCAGCGCCAGCATGACCTCGGCCGCAGACCACAAGCCCAGGCCGGTCAGCGCCAGGGCGGTCACCGAGAACGCGACCCCCATCGCTTGGGCAAAGCGCTTGGGCGGACCCGGCACCGGTCGCTCGGGGATCCCGAGCCTCGGCGTCACGACCCGGGTCACCAGCAGGCCCAGTGGGCTGAGCGACGGACCCGTGAGCACCCGGGCCACGAAGCCGTAGGCGATCACGACGGTCGCCCACTTGAGACCGAAGGCGATGGTCAGGACGCACATGACGAGAACGCCGCCGGCCACCAGGCGCGCCGACACCTCGTTCACCGGGTCGGGGAACGAAAACAGCGTCTGTACCCGAGTTGGGCTCCGCTGTGCGGTGTCGTTCGTGCCCATGGGCTGCTCCTCGTCCCGAATCGGCTAACTCCGACCAGATTAGTCGGGTTTTGCCGGGCTGCGACCGGTGAGGTGCCCAGGTAACGCTCGGCGTGCCGGCCTCCGGGCGGCACGCGGTGTTCAGGCTGCGCCAGGCGGCACGGGCTGGGGCGGCGGTGGACCGACGTAGCGGGCCGCCGGGCGTATAAGGCGATTGTGCGAGGCCTGCTCCATCACGTGGGTGCACCACCCGATGGTGCGTCCCGCCGCAAACGTCGGGGTGAACATCTCGCGGGGGATGCCACAGGTGTGCATGAGGACCCCGGCGTAGAACTCGACGTTGGTATAGAGCTGGCGCCCGGGTTTCATCTCGGCCAGCACGTCGACCGTGGTGCGCTCGACGGACTGGGAGAACTCCACGAGCGGCCCACCCAGGCGCTCGGTGACCGAGCGCAGCAGCAACGACCTCGGGTCGTCGGTCTTGTACACGCGGTGGCCGAATCCCATGATGCGCTCGCCATGCTCGACGGCGTGGCGGACGTAGGCGTCCGCCCGGTCGGGGGTGCCGATGGCGTCGAGCATGTCCAACGCGCGACTCGGCGCTCCGCCGTGCAGCGGCCCCGACAGTGCGCCGATCGCGGCCACGATCGCCGCACCGAGGTCGGCGCCGGTTGACGTCACGACGCGCGCGGTGAAGGTGGAGGCGTTGAAGCCGTGATCGATCGTCAGGATCATGTACTGCTCGATCGCCCGGGCGTGTTCTGGGCTTGGCGCCTCACCCGTCAACATGGAGAGGTAGTTGGCGGCGAACCCGAGGTCGTCGCGCGGCGCGACCGGCTCGCGTCCTTCCCGCAGTCGGTGCGCGGCCGCCAAAATCGTCGGCACCACGGCGCATAGCCCGAGGGCCTGGTCGTAGAGTTCATCCGCCCCGATGTCATGGGTGGGGCGCCAGCCCAGCTCTGCGCCGAGAACCGAGACGGCGGTCCGCAGCACGTCGAGCGGTGCGCCCCGAGGCGCCAACGCAGGCAGAAGCGCGCGCAGTCCCGGCGGCATGACGCGCCGGCGTCGCACCTCTTCGGCGAACGCCGCCGACGCGGCCGCGTCGGGGAGTTCACCCCGGAAGAGCAGCTGCCACGCGTCCTCGAGCGAACGCGACTCGGCCAGGTCGACGGCCGAGTATTGGCGGTAGTGGAAGAAGCCCTCCTGCCCGCGTACGTCGCCGATCGTCGTCTCGGCGACCACGACTCCCTCGAGCCCGGCCGGCACGTCCCCGCTCGTTTCGGCGGCGGGCCGGATGCGGGCCACGCCCATGAGGTCCCGCAGGGAGACGACGCCCACGCAGGCATCCCCTTCGACCACTGGCAGATGGCGGTAGTGATGCGACGTCAGGCTCGCCCAGGCCGCATCGACCCGCTCGTCGGGACCGAGCACGTCCGGTCGCATCGTCATCCACAAGCGCACCGGCTCCCGATCCGGTCCGGCACCCGTGGCGGCCGCTCGCAAGAGGTCTCGCTCGGTCAGGATGCCCACAACCTTTCCGTCGTCGGTCACGACGACGGAACCGGTCTCGGCCCGCTGCATCGTCCGGGCCGCGACCACCAGGCTCTGGTCGGCCGTGCACGTCACAGCGGGGGAGGTCATCAGATCACGCACGACAGTTTCCATGGGTCCCACTATGACGCCGGTTCCCCGCTTCTGTAAACGTTGATCAAGTCAATGTAAAGTGGGACAGTGGAGCGGATGCTCACCACGGAGGAGGCGGCCCGGCGCCTGGGCGTCAAGGTGCCGACTCTCTATGCCTATGTGAGTCGCGGCCTTCTCGAGTCCTACCGCGACCCGAGCCGTCGCGGCAGCCTCTTCGACCTGGCCGACATCGAAGGGCTAGCCGTGCGCAGCAGGGGCGGGCGCCAGACCGCCACCCGGCTCGCCACCATCACGACCGGTGTGACCCAGCTCGACCTGCACCTTGGCCCCATCTACCGCGGGCGGTTGGCCACCGAGCTGGCCGCCGGCTCGAGTTTCGAGGAGGTCGCGGAGCTCCTCTGGCAGGCGGAGCAGGGCGACTGGTCCGCCCCCGACCTCGGGCCCTGCCCCCTGACCGCCACCC
Organism: uncultured Acidimicrobiaceae bacterium; assembly: GCA_963744225.1. Taxonomy (GTDB): domain Bacteria; phylum Actinomycetota; class Acidimicrobiia; order Acidimicrobiales; family RAAP-2; genus Bog-473. The sequence continues at coordinate 337,039 of CAVUSV010000004.1, read as the reverse complement.
TCGACCGGATGCGCTGGGCCCTCGTCTTTTGCGGGGCGACCGACCCGCTCCGGTCGGATCTGCGCCCCGACGCCGTCACCCGCGCCGCCCGCCGCTGCGTCGCTGCACTCACCGACGCCGTCGGGGATGCGCCGCGCGGGGAGGACGGCGGCGCAACCATCGCGGCGCGGCTCACCCCCCGTCTCACGGCCTCGGCGGCCGCCGTGCCCGCCGCCGCCGTCAACGCCGCCCTCGTCCTCCTGGCGGACCACGAGCTCGCCACCTCGACGATGGCCGTACGGGTGGCGGCGTCGGTGCGCGCCGACCTCTACGACGCCCTGGCGGCCGGGCTGGCAACGCTGGCGGGGCCGTTGCACGGCGGGGCCAGCCAGCAGGCGTACGAGCTGCTGGTGACGGCCGAGCGCGACGGGGTGGCCCGGGCCCTGAATGACGCCCTGCGCCAGCAGGGCCGACTGCCCGGTTTCGGCCATTCGGTCTACAAGAGCGGTGACCCCCGCTTCAGCGCACTCCTGGCCCTCGCCGAACCCCTGTTGAGCGAGGACCGGCGCGCCATCGTGAAAGACGTGATCGGCCTCGCGGCTGCCCACGATGTTCCCCTGGCCAACTGCGACCTGGCGCTCGCCACGCTGAGCTGGGGCACCGGCATGCCGCCCGACACCGGGCGCACGATCTTCGCGGTGGCCCGGGTGGCCGGATGGTGCGCCCACTACCTGGAGGAGCTGACGGAGAGGCCCCTGCGTTTCAGGGCCCGAGCGGTCTACAGCCTGTAAGGGCGCCCCGCAGGGCCTTCCGGCCCGAGCGCTCCGGACAATTTGTAATCCTGTAATGTTGTAACTATGACCGACCAGATCATGGAGTTCTTCACCGAGAAGGTGCCGGGAGGCTGGTTCGAGGGTGGCCCCGTCGTGGAGTGGGACGACGAGGAGATCCTCTGCACCGGAGTGCTGCCACCAGGTGGCGACGCGGCTGCCTTCCGGGAGTCCACTCGGGCCGAGCGGATGACGATCGCGTCCGCGGCCGAGGGGCAGTTCGGTCGCAAGGTGTCCTGGGGTGTTGTGCGTGACGGTGTCGCGACGCTGTTCACGACCCAGAGCACGCCGGTGATGTCGCGCCTGCGTTTTCGCGAGCGCGCCGTGCTCGACACGCTGATCGATGCGGGCGTGGCCCGCAGCCGCAGCGAAGCCTTGTCCTGGTGCGTCAAGTTGGTGGCGCGCCACGAGAGCGAATGGCTCGACGAGCTGCGCGAGGCACTGTCCGGCGTCGAAAGCATCCGCAGCGGGGGGCCGACCCTCATATGACCGGGCTGCTCGTGGACACTGACAGCAGCGGGACCGTCGAAGACGACGCGCTCGACGCCTACTCGAAGGCGGTGGTCACGGTGGCCGAACGCGTCGTTCCCTCCGTCGCCGCACTCGGCGTCTCCTCCGGGGGCCGTCAGGGTGCCGGGAGCGGTGTCGTGCTCACCGCGGATGGCTACGTGCTGACGTCGGCGCACGTGGTGGCCGGAGCGGAGCGCGGCAGGGCGACCTTTCCCGACGGCAGGGAAGTGGCGTTCGAGGTGGTCGGGCGCGACCCTCTGTCCGACCTCGCCGTGCTCCGGGCCGGAGCCGCAGATCTCGTCCCGGTTGATCTCGGCGACGCCGACCGGCTCCGCGTGGGACAGCTGGTGGTCGCCGTCGGCAACCCGCACGGCTTCGCGGGCTCCGTCACCGCGGGCGTCGTGAGCGCCCTGGGTCGCTCGCTGCCGTCGGGTGGACGGCTCGTCGAGAACGTGATTCAAACCGATGCCGCGCTGAACCCGGGAAACTCCGGCGGCGCGCTGGTCGACTCCCGTGCCCGGCTCGTGGGTGTCAACACCGCGTTGGCGGGAGTCGGGCTCGGCCTCGCCGTTCCCGTCAACGCCACCACGCTCGATCTCGTCGCCACGCTGATCCGCGACGGGCGTGTCCGCCGTGCCTATCTCGGTGTTGTGGGTGGGGGGCGGCCGCTGACGCCCAAGCGCGCCGAAGAGCTCGGCCAGCGACGCGGGGTGGGTGTGGTGGAGATTGCACAAGGCAGCCCCGCCGAGCGCGCCGGCCTGCGGCCCACGGACACCATCCTCGCCGTTGATGACGTGCCCACTGAGGACGCCGGCGACCTGCAGCGTGCCCTGGTCTCCGCCATGATCGGGAACACCGTCCGCTTGCGCGTGCTGCGCGGCGGCGCCGTGCTCGACATCGGCGTGATCCCGGCGGAGCTCAGCTAGCGGCCGCGGTGGTGCCGGCTCAGCCGGCGCCGATGACGATGGCGGAGGGGTGCCCGCCCAGGCGGATCGGTCCCCCCACCTTCGCGGTGGCCAGTGCGACCGGGACGAGCGAGCCCGCCTGCTGCGTGACCCACGCCGTCGCACCGTCGGCGCTCAGAGCGATCCCCTGGGCAACGTCGGGCAGGGCAATGGGCGCGCCGACGGCCAACCCCGGCGTGGTGACCGACACGATGGCTGCCCCGCCGCACACGTAGGCGGTGGCACCGGCCGATGTCACCGCGATGCCCGTCGGGTTCAGTGGGAGCGGGACCGCAGCCCCGGCCCGCAACGTCGACGCGTTGATGGGCGTGAGCGTGCGGTTGCCGAAGTTGCCGACCAGGACCTCTCCTGCCGCCGCCGCGATCGTCTGTGGCCCCGGCCCCACCGCGATGGGCGGGCCCGCCTGCATGGTCGTGACGTTGATCGGCGAGACCTCGTTGCTCCCGAAGTCGGCCACGAACGCGGTCGCGGCTCCCGACGCGCCGACGAGGACCGCGATCGCCACGGGCTGTTTGCCAACGGGCACCGGCGCGCCCGCTCGCCACGAGCCCAGGTCGACGGGTGTGACGGTGTTCGAGCCGAGGTTGGCCACCAGGGCGATGCCCTTGCCGCCCCTTCCACCGGGCGCCACCGCCACCGCATCGGGCTCCACACCCACCTCCGCCACCCGCACTGCCTGGTGGCTCGCCGTGTCGACCAGGTGGAGGTGGTCGTCCCCCTGGGTCACCACCAGCAGCCCGCGGCCGCCCGTCGTGTACGCGAGGGCCGAGGGAAGGCTGCCGACGGACACCGCGGCACCGACATGGCGCCGGGCCAGATTGACGGGTGTGACGTTCATTCCCGGGAGCGTTACCGAGGCTCCGGTCGCGACCCAGGCCGCGTCGCGCACGGCGGCGCTCCCGACGGGCTGGGAGGAGGCCGCGAGGGTGGCCAGTACCGCCAGGAGCCCGAGCGCCACCACACGCCGGAGCCTCAAGGTGCGCTCAGCCCCGCGGCGCACGCGGCACCGGCCGGCCGGTCCGTCGGGCTCCACCCGCTGGCATCCCCCTCGGGCCAGAAGTCGCCGGTGACGCCGTCCTGCAGGTAGGGCACCGGCGCAGGCTCACCGGCGGCGAGCGCCCGCAGGGCGGCGAGCAGCGCGTCGACGTCGTCCTCGGAGGTGCCGAGCCCGCAGCTTGCCCTGACCGCGCCCGGGATGGCGCTGCGGTCGCCTCTGCGCACGGCGTCCCGCGCCCGGGCCACACCCTCGCTACCCACGCCGAGGAGCCGGATCAGATAGGGGTGCGCGCAGAAGCACCCGTGCCGCACGCCGATCCCGAATTCGGCGCTGAGCCGCGCCGCCACCAGTGCATGGTGCATGCCGTCCACCGTGAACGCTGCCACCGCGAGGCCGTCTTGGACGGGTCCGTCTGCGCTGCCACGTGGCCCGAGCACGTGGACGCCCTCCATGGACCGCAGGCCGTCATGGAGCCGGGCCGACAGCGCGGCCTCGTGTGACGCGATCGCCTCCCAGCCGATCCGGCCCAGCTCATCCATCGCGGCGCCGAAGGCCACCGCGCCGATGACGTTGGGGGAGCCTGCCTCCTCACGCTCGGGGGGCTCGGTCCAGATGACCTCGTCGAGGTCGACCAGGTCGACGGCGCCGCCGCCGGCGAGGAACGGGTCGCCTGTCTCGAAGGTGCCTCTCGGCGCGATCAACGCACCGGCCCCGAAGGGTGCGTAGAGCTTGTGGCCGCTGAAGGCCACGTAGTCCGGTCCGGCGGGCATCGGTCGGTGGGGGGCGAGCTGCGCCGCGTCGAGGAGGACCGGGATGCCGCGCTCGTGCGCCGCCGCACAGATCTCCTCGACGGGAGGCAGCCATCCCGTGACGTTGGACGCTCCCGTCAGCGCCAGCAGGGCAGGGGGCCGTCCGTCGTCGAGCACCCGCACCACGTCGTCGGTGTCGAAGGTGCCCTCCGTGCCGCATTCCACCCATCGCCGCACCGCCACCCGGGCCCAGGGGAGCAGGTTGGCGTGGTGCTCGACGACGGTGGTGGCCACCACGTCGTCGGGGCCGAGCCGGAGGCGGTAGGCCAGGTGGTTGATCGCCTCGGTGGTGTTGCGCACGAGGACCACCACGTCGTCGCCGCCGACCGGGCGTCCGGCGAAGCGGTGCACCGCGTCGCGGGCCGCCTCGTACTCGGCGGTGGCGCGGCGCGACTTGTAGCCCGCCCCGCGGTGCACGCTCGAGTACCACGGCAGGAATTCGACGACGCGGTCGGCCACCGACTGCAGGGCCGGGGTCGAGGCGGCGCAGTCGAGGTCGCGGTAGGGCCGGTCGACACCGTCGAGGCAGGGCACCGGCGCGTGGGCGCCGACGAGCGGCGGGAGGGCGGCCTCTGTGGTCACGCCGTCACACTACGAAGCGCGGCCCGCCCGCGGCATCCGACAGTCCCCGTCGTCCGCTCCTCAGAAGGGTACGTCGCCTAGTCCTGGCGTCGCGCCGTGAGCACGACGATGTCGTCGGTCCTCCGCTGGCCCGCCGTCATCGCACGAATGACGAAGTCCGCCACCTGGTTCGGCTCGCTGCTCGGAGAGGCCCGCAGCGACGATTCGAGCAGCGCCAGGCGCTCGTCGAGGTGCGCCCCCCGGCGCTCCACCAGCCCATCGGTGAACATGACCAGACAATCCCCGTTCAACTGGAAGGCGTGCTCTTTGTAGTGGCAGTGCCCGACACCCAACGGCGGTCCGGGCGGCACGGGTACCTCGAGTGCCTGGCCCGACTCGATACGCACGGGCGGCGGGTGCCCCGCCGACGAGAAGGTCGCCAATCCGGTGGACGTGTCGAGGACGGCCAGCAAGACCGTTGTCAGGCGCGCGTCCGTCCCCGCCAGGGTCGCCCGGTTCAGACGCTCGAGGGCCTTCCCCGGCGTGCGCTCCTCCAGGACGAGCAGACCGAGCGTGTGGCGGAGGCGGCTCATGATCCTGGCCGCGCCGAGATCATGACCCTCCACGTCGCCGACGACCAATGCCACCAGATGCTCCGCAATGGGTACGACGTCGTACCAGTCGCCGCCGACTTCGACGCCGACTGCCGCGGGCAGGTACCGGGCGGCGACGTCCCAGCCCGCAATGGACGGGATGGCGTCCGGGAGCAGGTGTCGTTGCAGCTCGTGGGAGATCCTGCGTTCGCGGTCGTACGCCCGTGCCCGGATGACGACGGAGCTGACCTGCTGGGCCAGCTGCTCGGCCAAGCCGAGATCCTTCTCGGAGAACCGGCGTCCCGACCCGGCGGAGACCAGCGTGACCGTGCCGAGGACCTGTTCGTCTCGCAGGCGGAGCGGCACCGTCATGTACGAGGTGAAGCCCAGTGTCTTCAAGATGGTGTAGTGCCGTTCGCTGCGACTGGTCGCTCGCAGGAACTCGTCGTCCATGTGATCGCTCCACTTGGAGTGTCCACTCCGCATGACCTCGATCGTCGGATGGGGACCGGCCGGGTCGGGTGGATACGACCTGCGGAGTTCCTCGGTGAGCGATCGCTTCGCCGGGTCGGCGTGCCAGGCGGCCATCCGGCGCATCTGCCCGTCTTCGTCCTCGATGTCGATCAGGCACAGGTCCGCCACGACGGGAACGGAGACCTGGGCGAGGCGCTCGACCATCTCCCGGTAGTCGGAGACTTCCGACAGCACCTGTGTCGCCAGCAGGAGAAACTCGTTCCGACGCCGGGCTTCGAGGAGATCGTCGACCAGCTGTTCGCGCTCGGCCGCCTGGGCCGACGCGTGGAGCAACTCGCCCAGGTGGCCCCCGACCGCCTCCATGAGCTCCACCATTGAGGGGTCGCGCTCGCGCTGACGCCGGCTCAGCATCTTGACGATCCCGACGCACGCGCCGCGGTAGCGGATCGGGAACGCGTACGCGCTCTGCAGCCCGTCCTTCACCAGTGCATCGGTCTTGAAGCGGCTGTCGTGTAGGAGCTCGGGCACCCAGAGAGGTTCGCCGTGCTCAATGACCCATCGGGGAATGCCTTCGCTTCCGCTGGTCGGGTCGGCCGCCTTCTCGTCCGCGAAGGCTGGCGCAATGGACGGCGAGCGCGTCCACACCTGACGGCAGACCAGCTGCTGATTGACGGTCAAGGCCCACAGCGTGGTGACGTCCCAATCGAGGCGGCGCCCGAGCGTCGAGAGGAGCCGCTCGGCCGGAGGATCGTCGATGGGTGCGTCTGCCAGGATCACGAGAAGCTCGCTCGTCAGCTCCGACCAGCGCTGCAGTCTCCGATCATCGCGGGCCCGGAAGATGCCGACCACCACTCTTCCGGCGAGGGGATGGTCGAACATGCTGAGCACGAGTTCGGTATGGACCTCCGACCCGTCGGCGCGGTTGATGACCGCGGGAAGCCGCCGCCCGAGCAGGCTCTCGGCCTGTGAGTCGAAGAAGGGGCGGAAGCCCTCCCGGAGGGTGTCGCTCATGAAGTCCGGCACCAGATCGAGGGCGGACCGGCCGATGAGCGACCCGTGGGGCCAGCCCAGGAGCTCCTCCGCCGCGACGTTGACGTAGCGGATCTCGCCGTGTTCGTCGGCCGCGACGATGGCGTCCTGCAGCCCGTCGAGCACCTTCCGCACACCCTGGACCGGCCACGGCCCTTCGATCGCCATCCTCCCGACCGAGGCCGCCTGCCCCCCGTACCTCGAAGCCGCGGACGCGGCCGCTGCACCAACAAGGTCTTCCTTGGCGGGCGCCGCCGCGCCCGCCTCGCCCCCGCCACCGGACAGCGGCATGGAGAGCATGGAGCACCACACCGTCTTGCCCACGGGGTCGCTTCGCATTTCGACGCCCCACGCGTCCGCGAGCGTCTGCACGATATGAAGTCCCCGTCCGTACGGTGCGTCCGAGACGGGCTCCTGCGGCACCGGGTAGCCCCCGCCGCCGTCGCTGACCTCGACGCGCACGCACCGGGCGTCCGGGTCCATCAGCACCGTGACCTCGAATTCGGTGGCCGCATGTTGAACCGCGTTGGTGGCGAGTTCTGAGAGCATCAGGACGAGCGCGTCCGCTCCGTCGCCGCAGCCGGCGGGCAGTTGCTCGACCAGGAAGCGCCGGGCCCGTCCGACGGAAGAGGTGGTCGCGGCGAAGCGGCGCGTCACCGACGTGCTCGTCACTGTCGCCACGTCTTCAATGCACGCTGCATGAGGCCGCCTCCGCTGCGGGAGATTCCAACCCAGCACGCCGGTTGCAGATCTTCTGCCCCCGGCGGGCAACCCCGAAACGACCTGGAGATTGCGGTCATCTCCGGCCTGCCCAGCCGAGCCTGGGCCCCGACGCTACCCTGCCCTCTGGTGGAAGAGCACTACGAGTCCGAGTTGGCCCGGTCGGCGGCCGTGCTCGATGACGTCGACCATGCCCTGGAGCGTTTGAGCGCGGGTACCTACGGCCAGTGCGACACCTGCGGCGCCCCGGTCCTCGACGCCCACCTTGAGCAGGATCCGACCCGGCGGGCCTGCGAGCAACACCTCCCGCTGGCCTAGGTCAGTCCCCGGATCCGCTCCGCCCCACCCGAGCTTCAGCCGACGACTTTGAGCCCCTTGGCTGCGTCGAGGCGGGCGGCCACGTCGGACCAGTTGATGATGTTCCACAGGGCGCTGAAGAAGTCGGCCTTCACGTTCTTGTATTGCAGGTAGAAGGCGTGCTCCCAGGCATCGAAGACCAGCAGCGGGATGGTGCCCTGGCCGATGTTGCCCTGGTGGTCGTAGATCTGCTCCACGATGAGCAGCCCGGCGAGGGGCTCATAGGCCAGTGCGCCCCAGCCCGAACCCTGAATGGTCGAGGTCGCCTGGGTCAGGTGCGCCTTGAACTTGTCGAAGGAGCCGAAGTTCGCGTCGATGGCGGAAGCGAGCGCGCCGTCGGGCTTGTCGCCACCGTCGGGGCTGAGGTTCTTCCAGAAGATCGAGTGCAGGACGTGGCCCGAGATGTGAAAGGCGAGCGTCTTCTCGAGCCCGACGATGGCACCGAAGTCGTCCTTGTCCCGGGCGCCGGCCAACTTCTCGAGCGTCTGGTTGGCGCCGGCCACGTACGCGGCGTGGTGCTTGTCGTGGTGGAGCTCCATGATCTGGCCGGACACGTAGGGCTCGAGCGCGGCGTAGTCGTAGGGCAGATCGGGGAGGCTGTACTCGGCCATCGTTGTCTCCTCTGTCGTCGGGGGGGTGCCAGCTGGACGATACCCCAAGGGGCCGCGATTCCAACCGGGGATCGACCCGTCATGGCACCCACCGGACCGCTTCCACCGGGGATACGCTTGCAGGAGTGAGCACGGACCCGAAAGACCGCTGGCTCGACCTCGGGTCCTTCATTCGTGAGCAGCGGGGATCGGCCCGACTGTCGCTCCGGCGCCTGTCGGAACTGGCCGGGATCTCCAACCCCTACCTGAGCCAGATCGAGCGCGGCCTGCGCCGGCCATCGGCCGAGATACTCCAGCAGATCGCCAAGGCGCTGCGGATCTCCGCTGAGACGCTGTACGTGCAGGCCGGGATCCTCGAGCCGCCGACCGGCTCCCCCGACCTGACCCGGGCCATCCTGGCGGACCAGGCGATCAGCGAGGAACAGAAGCAGGCCCTCGTCCGCATCTACCTCTCCTTCCGCCGGGAGTATGAGGAGGAGCACAGTGGGGAGGGCCCGACCTCACCTGCGCCGGACCAAGACAGGGCTGCGGCTCCCACCGAGTCCGCCGCCGTCGCCCCGGTTGTCCCCGCGGTGCCGGCAGCCGACCAACCGGGTCCCGCCGGGCGGCTCGCCACCGCCTGAGCGCCTGAGGCCCGACGTCGGAGGGATTTTGTCGACCACCGGTAGGCTCTGACCGCCAGTCGACCACCGGTAGGCTCTGACCGCCATGCGCCGGCTCGCCGTCCTTTCCCTCCACACCTCGCCATTGGCTCAACCCGGCACGGGTGACGGCGGCGGCATGAACGTGTACGTACGGGAGCTGACCGCCGCCCTGGCCCGCACCGGTGTCACCTGCGACGTGTTCACGAGGGCCTGGTCGGCGGACCTCCCACCCGTCATCGAGGTCGAACCGGGCCTCCGGGTCCACCACGTCCCGGCGGGCCCCTTCGACGTCCTGGCCAAAGAGTCCCTGCCTGCGGTGGTCGACGAGTTCACCGAGCGGGTGCTCGAGCGCATGGCCGCCGCTCCGCTGTCTGGCGGGGGCGAGCTGGATGCGGTGCCCTACACGTCTGTCCACGCCAACTACTGGCTGTCGGGACTGTCGGGCCACGTGATCAAGCACGAGCTGAACCTCCCGCTGGTGTGCACCTTCCACACGCTGGACCGGGTGAAGGCCGTGTCGATGCCCGAGGAGGTCGAGGCCGACATGCCCCACCGGCGGGCCGAGGCCGAGGCGTCGATCATCGACTGCTCCGACGCGGTCCTGGCCTCGTGCACGGTCGAGGCGGAGCAGATCGCGTCGCTCTACGGCGGCGAGCCGACTCGCATCCGCATCGTCCCCCCGGGGTGGACCACGCCTTCTTCGGCCCAGGGCATCGGCCGCAGGCCCGACGCGCCCTCGGCCTGCCCCTCGACGGGCGTCTCTTGCTCTTCGTGGGGCGGATCCAGCCGCTGAAATGCGCCGACGTGGCGATCGAGGCCCTGGCCGAGCTGGTCGAGGACGGGCGGATGCCCTACCGCCTGGTCGTGGTGGGCGGCCCCAGCGGGCCCCACGGGGAGAAGTCGCTCCAGCGCCTGCACGACGTCGCCGACGGCCGGGACGTGCGGGAACAGGTCCATTTCATTGAGCCCCAGCCCCACGAACTTCTGTCGTCGTACTACCGGGCCGCGGACGTCTGCCTCGTCCCGAGCCGTTCCGAGTCCTTCGGGCTTGTCGCTCTCGAGGCGGCCGCCTGTGGGACCCCGGTCGTGGCCTCCGCGGTCGGCGGGCTGACGACGCTCGTGGACCACGGCCGCACTGGCTTCCTGGTCGAGGACCCCGATCCGGCTGGGTATGCCGCCGCGGTGCGCCAGGTTTTCGCCGAGCCGCTGGCGGCCGAGCGTCTCTCCACCGCATCGGTGCTGCGGGCTCGCCATTACACCTGGCGTGCCGCCGCCCGGACGCTGGTCGAGCTGCACGACGAGCTGGCTTCCAGCCGCCTCGTCGAGTGTGGCTGAGCCCGGCGCCGAGCAACTCCAGCGATGGTGCCGGTCGTCGACCTCCCCGAAGAAGAGGAGATGGCCGCGGCGGTGGCCCGCATCGACGCCTGGAACGAACGCGAGCTGGCCGCCGGCGGCTTCCTGGTTGCGGCCGAGCGCCAGGACGTCACCGACCGCACGGCGTCGTATCGCTGGTACCTCCGCTTCAAGGGTGACGAGAAGGACTTCATCACCGTCTGGTTCACCCTCAAGCAGCGGACGCTGCACTTCGAGGCCCAGTTCATGCCGGCACCAGAGACCAATCATGCTGACGTGTACGCCTACCTGCTGCGCCGCAACGCCCACCTCTTCGGGATGTGGTTCGCGCTCGGGCCCGAGGACGCCGTCTACCTGGTGGGTCGGGTGCCGGCACGCCAGATCGACGACGAAGAGCTCGATCGCATCGCCGGCTCCTCGGTGCACTACACGGACGAGCACTTCCCGACGGCCATGACCATGGGCCACCCGTCGACCTACCGGCGCCGGCCCCGCCGCTAGGGCGCCTGGCAGCGGGCGCCCCGCCATCCTTCGGCCCGTTGCTTTCTCGGAGCCATAAACATCGGCGTTGACGGTTCTGCAAACCTTGCCCGACTCAGATGCCGCCAACGCCACCGCCACCGCCACCGCCACCGCCACCGCCGCTGACGCAGGCGCAGACCCAGCCGGAGCCAAGCGGCGCCCGCAGGCTGCGCTCGGTAACGTCGCGCGGGTGTCAACCCTCCTCATCGTCGGCGGCGGGAAGATGGGGGGCGCCCTGCTGGGCGGTCTCCTCAAATCGGGGTGGGCCGGCATTGCCGATGTGACCGTGATCGAGCCTGCCGCCGAGCGCCGGGACCAGCTGGTGGCGGAGTATCCCGGGCTGCGCACGTTGGCCGCGCCCGAGCCCGGATTGCCCGACGACGCCGGCGAGCGGATCGGCGGCGCAGTGCTGGCGGTGAAGCCCGACGCGGCGGAGGGTGCCTGCCGTGCTCTGGGCCTGGCCGGAGCCGGAGTGACCCGGCTGCTCTCCATCGTGGCCGGCATGCCATCCCTGCGTCTGGAGGCGGCCCTGGGTGGTGAGCCCGCCGTGGTGCGGGCGATGCCCAATACGCCCGCGCTGGTCGGAGCCGGGGTCACGGCGATCTCAGGCGGGTCGTTCGCCGCATCCCAGGACCTGGCGTGGGCCGAAGACGTGTTGTCGGCCGTCGGCACCGTGGTCCGCCTACCCGAACGGCTGCTCGACGCCGTCACGGGGCTCTCGGGATCGGGTCCTGCCTACTTCTTCCTGGTCGCCGAGGCCCTCATGGAGGCAGGCGTCCAGATGGGGCTCACCCGGGAGGTCAGCCGGACCCTCGTCGTCGAGACGATGCTGGGGTCGGCGGCGCTGCTGAAGGAGACCGGCAGCGATCCCGAGACGCTGCGGGCCATGGTGACCTCACCGGCCGGCACCACTGCTGCGGGTATCCGGACGCTCGAAGCAAGGGCCGTGCGCTCCGCGTTCATGGAGGCGGTGGCGGCCGCGACGGAGCGGTCGCGCAACCTACAGCGCTAGGGGGCGGCGACCGATGTCGAACGAGCCCGTGCGCACCATCTTCTTCGTTTCAGACTTCGGGACGCATGACGAGTTCGTCGGTGTGGTCCACGCCGTGATCGCAGCGCGTGCCCCCGGCACGACGGTCATCGACCTCACGCATCACATCCCGCCCTTCGACGTGCGGGCGGGCAGCCACACCCTCGTGCGGGCGGTGCCGCATCTGGGCAGCGGCGTCGTCCTCGGCGTGGTGGATCCCGGTGTCGGTACGGCGCGTCGAGGCATCTGCATGGAAGTGGCGGTTCCGACCGGCGGCACGTTGTACTTCGTGGGGCCTGACAACGGGCTGCTGGTGGCGGCCGCCGAGGCCGCAGGAGAAGCGCCCATCACCCGCGTGGTCGAACTCACCCGCGATCCGACCCCGCCGGACCGCGGCCCCACCTTCGACGGCCGCGATCTGTTTGCTCCGGTCGCGGCAGCGCTCTGCACGGGTACGCCGCTTGAGCAGCTTGGGGAGCCGACGGAGGCGGCGGCGCTGGTCCGCCTCGTCGGCGGAGTGGTCGAGCAGGGTCGGATGCACGACGGCCGGATCTACCTGCGAGCCGAGGTGACCTGGGTCGACCACTTTGGCAACCTGCAACTGGCAGCGACCGTGGCCGACGCGCGGGTGGCGGGGATGCCCTCAGAGGGGACGATCGAGTTGGCGGCCCGGACCGAGTCCGGTCGCGAGGACCGCGACGGCCTGCCGCATTCGCTTGTCCCCGACGGCGTGCAGCTGCGCTGCGTCGAGGCCTTCGGGCAGTTGCGGCAGGGCGAGTTCGGACTCATCGTCGACGCCAATGGGTACCTGGCCGTTGTGGCCGGCGAGGCATCAGCGGCGCACTGGCTCAACGTCGTCGCGGGAGAGCTGCTGGTCCTGGCCTGGTGATCACGCGGCGGTTTGGTGCCGCCGGGGGCCACCTCTGTACCATCCGACCCGGTGAGCGACGAGGAACCCGACCTGTCGAGATCGTCCACAGCCGCGCCGACCAAGAGGATCCCCGAGGCCACCGTGGTGCGCCTGCCGGTGTACCAGCGCATCCTCGCCGAACTGGTGCGTTCGGGGACGCGGACGGTCTCCTCGGAGCAACTGGCCGATCTGGCCCGCGTCAACGCGTCGAAAGTCCGCAAGGACCTCTCGCTGCTCGGCTCCTTCGGCACCCGCGGCTCGGGTTACGACGCGGGCTTCCTGATCGCGCAGATCGATCGCGCCCTGGGCGTGGACGAGAATTGGTCGGTCGCCATCGTGGGCATCGGAAACCTGGGACGAGCGCTCACGAATTCTGCCGCGTTCGCATCACGTGGTTGCCAGGTCACCGGGCTCTTCGACGTCGATCCGGGGGTGGTGGGCGAGGAGATCCGTGGCATGAGAGTGCGCCACATGGACGAGATCGCCACGCTGCGCACGGCGGAATGTCCCGACATCGGTGTGATCACAACCCCGGGCTGGGCCGCCCAGGGAGTGGCCGACCTCCTGGTGCGGGCCGGCGTGACCTCGCTCCTCAACTTTGCACCGAGAGTCCTCGACGTTCCGCCCACCGTCCACTTGCGCTACGTCGACCTCTCCATAGAGCTGCAGGTCCTCGGCTTCTATCGGGCCCGTCAGGATGAACTCGGTCGCACCGGGGGCGCGGGGAGTGAGCAGGGTGCCTTCATCCGCTCGGTTGGACTCTCACGGGGTTCGGAGCTGGACTGAAGATCCACCGCGATTGGTTACCCCGGCGCGACTGGCAGGCTGGGTGGCGGGATCGGCACAATTGTGAGCCGACCCAGGAGGAGACCGAGTGTCCGTCGTCGTCGTAGGGCTCCAGCACACGCAGGCCCCCCTGCCCCTGCTCGAGGCGACCGCAGTCGCCGACGTCGACCTGCACAAGGCGCTCGAGCGCGTTGAGCCACTGCCGCAACCTTCAGGAGACGGTGGTGCTCTCGACCTGCTTGCGCACCGAGGTCTACGCGGTGGTGGACCGCTTCCACGATGCGGTGGCGGAGATCTACGACGTCCTGTCCGAGCTTTCGAACCGCTCCATTGAGGAGCTGTCCGCCCACGCCACCATCCGCTTCGACGACGATGTCACCTCCCACCTCTTCTCGGTGACTTCCGGTCTCGAGTCCATGGTCACTGGAGAGACCGAGGTGGTCGGGCAAGTTCGCCGGGCTTTCGAACGGGCCCAAGAGGAGGCGGCGTGTGGCCCCGTCCTCTCCGCGCTGTTCCGGCACGCCTTGCAGACAGGCAAGCGGGTCCGGACCGAGACCGGCATCTCCAAGGGCACCACGTCGTTCGCGTACGCCGCCGTGACCGTTGCCCGCGGGGAGGACCTCGCCGGTCTGCGAGGCGCACGCGTCGTCGTCGTCGGTGCCGGGGAGATGGGCCTCGGGGTCTGCCGCGCGTTGTCAGACATCGCGCCGGCAGACGCTCCGCAGCGTGTCGTCTTGGTGAATCGCTCGGCGGCGCGAGCAAGGGACTTGGTGGGAGACGCCACGGGCGGACCCTTCGAGATGCGGGCGGCGTCGCTCGACCGCATCGCCGAGGAGCTGGCCGACGCGGACGTCGTCCTGAGCGCCGTGGCCGCGGAGTCCCATGTGCTGGAGGCCGCAGATTTCGCGGGGGTGACCAGACCCCTGCTGGTGATCGACCTCGGGGTTCCCCGCAACGTCGACCCGGCCGTGGCATCGCTGACCGGCATCACGCTGCTCGACATGGATCGGTTGAGCGCGTCGGTCTCCCGAGCGCTCGGCGACCGCGCCAAGGAGTCCGTCGCCGCCCGCGGCATTATCGCCACCGAGGTGGAGCGGTACCGCACTGCGAGCCGGCAGCGCGGCGCGGCGCCGATCATCTCGTCGCTGCGGGCGCGCCTTGAGTCTTTGCGAGTGGCCGAGCTCGAGCGGCGCCGGGCCCAGCTGGCCGACCTGAGCGAAGAGCAGTGGGATCACGTGGACGCGGCGACGAAGGCCGCACTGTCCAAGATGCTCCACGAGCCCACGATGCTCCTCAAGGAGGCCGCCGGGACGCCTCGGGGAGAGCGGCTCGTCGAGGCGTTGCGCATCCTCTTCGATCTCTAGTGGCGGCCATGGGATAGTCGGGCCATGGGAACCATCCGCCTGGCCACTCGAGGCTCGCCGCTCGCGTTACGCCAGACCGAAATGGTCTCCGACCTCTTCCGCGCGGCGAACCCGGGTCTCGACGTGGAGCCGGTGGTCGTCCGCACGCGTGGCGACCGGGATGCCACCGCGCCTCTCGACCAGATCGGCGGCCAAGGGGTCTTCGTGACCGAGGTCGAAGCGGCGGTGGCCGAGGGGCGCGCCGACGCGGCCGTGCATTCCGCCAAGGACATGCCGTCGATCATGCCGACCCACCTCGTCCTGGCGGCGGTACCGCCGCGAGGCGATGCTCGCGACGGCCTCGTCGGCCGCACTCTGGCGGACCTCCCAGCGGGCGGCCTCGTCGCCACTGGCTCGGCGCGGCGCCGGGCTCAGCTGGCCTACCTCCGGCCGGACCTCGTGTTCACCGATCTCCGGGGCAACATGGGCCGCCGTGTCGCCCGCGGCGAGGACGGGAGCGTCTCGGCGGTGATCGTCGCCGTCGCTGCCATGGAGCGCCTCGGCTGGGAGCACCGGCTGAGCGACGTGCTCGATCCGGTGGACGTGCTGCCCCAGGCGGGGCAGGGCGCAATCGCCGTGCAATGCCGGACCGATGATGACGGCACGCGTGCGCTCTTGGCCGCGATCGACCACGACGCGAGCCACCGAGCCGTGCGGGCCGAGCGGGCCGTCCTGGCGGCGCTGGGGGGGAGCTGCACGGTGCCGGTCGGGGCCTATGCGGAGGCGGCGGACGAGGGCGATGCGGCAACGCTGCGGGTCTCGGGACTGGTGGCCAGCGGCGACGGGCGCACGGTGATCCGCCTGGCCCGGCGCGGTCGCGACCCCGAGGCGTTGGGCGCGGCGGTGGCAGGTGCGCTGCTGGAGGGCGGTGGCGCGGCCCTCGATGGCTTCGACGCCCGCGCCGCAGTCCGGGACCTCGCGCCGTGACCGTGTACCTGGTGGGGGCTGGGCCTGGCGACCCGGGACTGCTCACACGCCGGGGCGCCGAGCTCCTGGCCCGCGCCGACGTCGTGCTGCACGACCGCCTCGTGAGCCCCGCGGTCCTCGATTTGGTACCCCCGACGGCCCGCTTGATCGACGTCGGCAAAGACCCGGACACGCCGGCGGGAGGAAGCGGACGCCAAGACGAGATCGCTGGTCTGCTGGTCGAGCACGGACTCGCGTCCGCGGTGGTGGTCCGTCTCAAAGGGGGTGACCCTTTCCTCTTCGGCCGGGGCGGCGAGGAAATTCAGGCGCTGGCGCAGGCGGGCATCCCCTGGGAGGTGGTCCCGGGCGTCACGTCCGCTTTCGGCGTTCCCGCCGCGGTCGGGATCCCCGTGACGCAGCGCGGCCTGGCCTCCTCGGTGACCGTGGTGACCGGTCGGGTCGGCGAGGCCGGTGGCGCCGGCGCTCCCGACTGGGATGCGCTGGCACGGGCCGGGGGGACGCTCGTGATCCTCATGGGCATGACCACGCGGGCTGCCATCGCCGATGCCCTCGTACGGGGCGGCCGGGCGCCCGAGACGCCGGTTGCGGTGATCGCGCGCGGGACGACGCCGGCGCAGCGAGTGGTGCGCACCTCGCTGGCGGGTTTGGCGGGGGTCGATCTTGGGCCACCGGCGGTCATCGTTGTGGGCCCGGTGGCGGCGCTCGGCGCCACTGTCCCCGCGGGCGGCGGTCCGTTCCCGTTGTCGGGTCGCACCGTCGTCGTGACGCGCTCGGGCCCGCGCGCCCAGGGCCTGGTCAACGCGCTCGAGGGGGCCGGCGCTGCCGCGCTCGAGCTCCCGCTGACCCGCCAGGTCGACCCGGCGGACGGTGGGGCCGCGCTGCGCGCCGCGGCGACGGCCGTGCAGGACTACCGCTGGGTCGTGCTGACATCGGTCAACGCCGTCGAGCGCCTCATGACCGCGCTGCACGACGCGCGCGACCTTGCGGGCGTTCAGGTGGCCGCGGTCGGGCGTGCCACCGCGGCGGCATTGCGCCGGGCGGGCGTCGAGCCCGACCTGGTACCGCTCGACGAGCGTGCCCAGGGGCTCGTCGAAGAATTCCCCGGGCCGAGCGGAACGGGGACGCGCCAGATCCTCTTCCCCTGCGCCGACCAGGCACCTGACACGATCACCGACGGCCTCGGGCGCCTGGGGTGGGACGTCCGAAGGGTAGAGACGTACCGCACGGTTTCCCTTGAGATCTCCGATCCCGGACTGCTCGCCCGCGTTGCTGCGGCCGACGCTCTGACGTTCACCGCGCCGTCGTCGGTGCAGGCCTTTTTGGCCCTGCGCGACCGGGAGGGCACACCGGTACCGCCGCCCGCGCTGGTGCTCTGCATCGGGCCCACGACAGCCGCGGCGGCGAGCGCGGCCGGCCTGGACGGCGTGACCGAGGCTAGGGACCCTTCCCCCGACGGCATTGTCGCCGCGCTGGTCGATCTCCTTGGCGGCGGCCCGAACGGCGCACCGTAGGCTGGATCCCATGGCCGAGGCCGCCTTCACGCCCGACGCGGGAGACTTTGCCACTCGCCGGCTCCGTCGGTTGCGCCGGACGCCAGCCCTGCGGCGCCTGGTCGCCGGAAACGCGGCTGGGGGTCGACGATCTGATCGCCCCGCTGTTCGTGCGGGAGGGAACCACGGAGCCGACTCCCATCGCGTCCATGCCGGGCGAGGTGCAACACACCGTCGATTCGCTCGTGGTCGAGGCCAAGCGGCTGGTCCAGCTGGGCATCCCCGGCCTGATCCTCTTCGGCGTGCCGGTCAGCAAGGACGCGCACGGGAGCGGGGCGTGGGATCCCGGGGGTGTGGTGCAGGTCGCCTTCCGCGCCGTCCGCGACGCGGTCGGCGATGAGTTGGTCCTCATGGCCGACCTGTGCCTCGATGAGTACACCGACCACGGGCACTGCGGTGTGCTCGGACCCTCGGGCGAGGTGCTGAACGACGAGACGCTCGAGCTCTACCAGCGCATCGCGTCGGCGCAGGCCGAGGCGGGGGCGGACGTCGTTGCGCCGAGCGGCATGATGGACGGCCAGGTGGCGGCCATCCGTGCCGCGCTGGACGGAAGCGGCCACGACCAGGTGGCGATCCTGGCCTACGCGGCGAAGTACGCGTCCGCCCTCTACGGCCCATTCCGCGACGCCGTGGACGTCCACATTGCCGGGGGCGGCGACCGCCGGGCGTACCAGCAAGACCCGCGCAACGGGCGCGAGGCGTTGGCCGAGATTGCGCAGGACCTCGCCGAAGGGGC
This sequence comes from uncultured Acidimicrobiaceae bacterium, assembly GCA_963744225.1. Classification (GTDB taxonomy): domain Bacteria; phylum Actinomycetota; class Acidimicrobiia; order Acidimicrobiales; family RAAP-2; genus Bog-473. The sequence goes on along the minus strand of CAVUSV010000004.1, from coordinate 318,743 downwards.
CGACATGATCATGGTCAAGCCCGCCATGACCTCCCTCGACGTCCTGACCGCGGCCCGCAGTCGCGTGACGGTCCCGCTGGCCGCCTACCATGTCAGCGGCGAATTCGCGATGGTCAAGGCGGCCGACGCCGCTGGGTGGATTGACGGGCCGGCGGTGGCCCTCGAGCAGTTGACCGTCCTCAAGCGGGCCGGCGCCGATTTCATCCTCACCTATTTCGCCGCAGAGGTGGCCGAGGCGATCGGTGGCTGACAGGGCTCCGGCGACGAACGCTGAGTGGTTCGCCCGTGCCCAACGCGTGATCCCGGGCGGGGTGGATTCACCCGTTCGGTCTTTTGCCTCGGTCGGCGGCACGCCCTACACGGTGGTCTCGGGGGACGGCCCCTATGTGGTCGACGCCGAGGGGCGGCGCTACGTCGACCTGGTCCAGTCGTACGGCGCGGTGCTACTCGGTCATGCGCATCCTGCCGTGACCGACGCGATCGCGGCGGCAGCGGCGCGCGGCACGACGTTCGGCGCGCCGACGCCGGGTGAGGTCCTGCTGGCCGAGGCCATCTGCGCGCGCGTGCCCGGGTGCGAGCAGGTGCGCTTGGTCTCATCGGGGACCGAGGCGGCCATGAGCGCGGTCCGGCTGGCCCGTGGGGCGACCGGCCGCGACCGCGTGGTCAAGTTCGACGGCTGCTACCACGGGCACTCCGACGGGTTGCTGGCCGGCGGCGGCAGCGGTGTGGCCATGCTCGGCCTGCCGGGTTCAGCAGGCGTCCCCGCCGGCGCCGTAGCCGAGACCGAGGTCGTCCCCTACAACGTGGTGCCTGAGCTCGACGAGCGCGTGGCCTGCGTGATCGTCGAGCCGGTAGCGGCGAACATGAACCTCGTCGCGCCGGCGCAGGGGTTTCTCGAGGGGCTGCGCGCCGCCTGCAGCGCCACCGGAGCACTCCTCGTGTTCGACGAGGTCATCACCGGCTTCCGGCTCGGCACGGCCGGGGCCACCGGGTGGTCCGGCGTCACCCCCGACCTGTGGTGCTTCGGCAAGGTCATCGGCGGCGGGTTGCCGGTCGGCGCCTTCGGCGGGCGTCGTGACGTGATGGACGAATTGGCACCGGCCGGCCCGGTGTACCAGGCCGGCACGCTGTCGGGGAACCCGCTGGCCACGGCCGCCGGGCTGACCGTGCTGGGCGAGGTCGGGCCGGCGGACTACGAGGCGCTGAGCGCACGTGCCGGAGTGTTTGCGAAGGATCTCGAATCGGCCCTGGCTTCGGGTGGGCTGGCCGCGTCGGCACCGGCGGTCGGGCCGCTGGTCGGTCTTTTCGTGGCCCCCGCGGATGCGGCACCGATCGTGCCGCCGACCGACTACGAGGGGCGCGCGCGCTGGTCGGAGCGGGCACCTACGGCCGGTTCTTCCACGCCATGCTGCGGCGGGGCGTGGCCCTCGCCCCGGGACCCTACGAGGTGATGTTCCCCGGCATGGCCCATGACGAACGCGTCTTGGCCCAAGTGGTCGAGGCGGCGGCGGAGGCGGCGGCGGAGGCCGCGGCCGAGATCGGCTGACGTCAGAGTCCGAACGCCAACGGGGTTGCAAGCCAACCGGGACCGGTGTTGACAGACTGTCCGCGTGACGCCCGAGCTTCAGTGGCCGGAGAGCTATGCCGCGCTGCGCCGGGGCGAGGGATGCCCGATGTGCGGGGCGGGCGCCGAGGAGACGCCGCACGGTGCGCGGGTGTTTGCCGGCCGATGGGGGGATGGGTACCTCGGCCGCCACCCGGTTCGACCCGGCTATGCCTTTGTCATCTGGAATGGCCGGCACGTGGCAGAGCCGTCGGAATTGTCGGCCGACGAGGCCGCGGGCTTCTGGGGGGACGTGGCGCGCGTCGCGGAGGCGGTCGAGGATCGGTACCGGCCGGCCAAGATGAACTGGTTCCACCTGGGCAATGGCGTCCCGCACCTCCACGTGCACCTGGTCCCGCGCCCCTTTGACGACCCCCGGGCCGGGATGCCGGTGGAATCGGAGGCCTTCGACTTCGCAGCCATACCCCCGCTCCCCGACGCCGACTTGCGTGCTGAGGCCGTCGCGCTGTGGGACCGGCTCGGGAGCTGACCCAACTCCGTGGAGTTGTTGGCCGAGGGCCGCACCGCCGAGGTCTTCGCGTACGGCGAGGGCAGGGTGCTCAAACTCGACCGGCCAGACTGGAACGGCCTCTCGCTCTACGAAGAGACGGTGCTGGAGGGACTGGCCGACGCGGGTCTGGCGGTGGCCCGGCCGCACGGCACGGTCACGGTCGAGGGGCGCAGCGGCGTCATCCTCGATCGGGTCGACGGCCCCGCGCTGCTCGATGTCCTGCTCGCGTCGGGCCCGGCCGCCGTGCAGCAGCTCGCAGAAGAGTTCGCCGCGCTGCAGAGGGAGATCAATGGGACCGCGCTGAGCGGGTTGCCCGACCTCGTGCCGCGGCTGCAGGGCGAGATCGACGTGAGCGTCGCCGACGGCGCGCTGCGCTCCGAGCTCCTCGCGTTGCTCGTCGCGCTCGATGACGGCGGACGCGGCGTGTGCCACTACGACTTCCATCCACTCAACGTGTTGGTCGGCCGGAGCGGCTGGGTCGTGATCGATTGGCTCACAGTGGCCTCGGGGCCACCAGCGGCCGACCTGGCGCGCACGCTCGTCCTCTGGGGACGGCACTCGACCGGGCCAGAGGCGAGCTTCATGCGCACGGTCCGTTCGGTCGGGCGGGGCGCCCGCGGGCTGAGCGAGGAGGCCCTTGACGCCTGGGTCCGCGTGGTCGCCGCCGCCCGGCTCGGCGAGGGATTCGATGGCGCACAGGCGGCATGGCTGCTGGCGGTCGCCCGGGGGTCGGAGCGGCTCTTCTGTTGATCGCGTCTGTTGATCAGGCCGCCGGGCCGCCGAGTCAGGCGGCGGGGTACTCCAGACCGCCGGAGTCGGGCAAGAGGCGGGACACCAGTTCCATCGCCCGGAAGCCCAGCTCGGCCGGGCCCGCGGCGTCGGGCCGCATGAGATTGGCCATGATGCGCAGCAGCTGGTTCATGAGCAGCTCCGAACGCATGCCGAGTCCCACGCACAGGCGCATCGCATCGGGGTGCGAAATGAGATGCACGAAGGCCCGGGCCACCTTGTAGTACGGCCCGTACGCCGCCGTCAGCTCTCGGTCGTACTCGGCCAGGGCCGACGGGCCCGCCCCCGTCAACGCGTGCCCGAGAGTGGCGGCGGCCAGGCGACCAGTCTCGTAGCCGTAGGCGATCCCCTCGCCATTGAACGGGTTGATCGCCCCGCTGGCATCGCCGGCGATGAGGACGTTGCCACCCGCCCGCGGGCCGACGGAGAGCCCCATGGGCAGCTTCCCGCCCGTGGGCGGCCCCAGGCACGTCTCGGGGCTCAGACCCCACGACTCTGGCGCGTAGCCGACAAAGGTGTCCATGAGGTGGGTGGTGTTCAGGCCCTTCCAACGCTGCTCGGTCGACAGCAGACCGACGCCCACGTTGACCCGGCCGTCGCCCATCGGAAAGATCCAGCCGTAGCCGGGAACCACGTTGCTCTCCGGATCGCGGATGTCGAGGTGCGACTCAATGAAGGGGTCGTCGTGGCGCTCCGAGCGGTAGTAGCCGCGCAGCGCCATCCCCATCGGCAGCTCGCGCCGCCTCGAGGTGCCGAGCATCCGGCCCATCCGGGAGTTCGAGCCGTCGGCCACAACGACGTAGCGGGCCTTGATGGGACGGGTGCGCGTCTCACCCTTCTCCTTGACGTCGACGCCGGAGAGGATCGGCAGGTTCGCGGCGGGGGCGGCCGCCTCCTCGACGATCGGCGCCATCACCTCGGTGCCCTGCAGCAGCGTCGCCCCCGCCGCGGCGGCGTGGGCGGCCACCAGGCCGTCGAGATCGTGGCGAGTGATGGTGTAGCCGTAGCCGGGGAAGTTCGGGTGCTCGGGCCATTGCATTTCGACGGAGCGGCCGAAGCCGAAGGCGCGTAGGCCCGTGTAGCGATGCGAGCTCGCCAGGGCGTCCTCCAGCCCCATGTCGGCGAGCTGTCGCACTGCTCGCGGCGTGAGTCCGTCGCCGCACGTCTTCTCCCGGGGGAACTCCTTCTTTTCGACGATCGCCACGTCCCACCCGGCGTCGGCCAGCCAGAAGCCGCACGAGGCTCCCGCCGGCCCCGCGCCCACGATCACGACGTCGTGCACGTGCTCTTGGCCCCCCCGCCGTGGCGTCCCAGCGGAGGTCGCCTGGCTCCGAGGCGCCTGGGCCTTCGTGCTCGCCCCCGTGGCCGCGGGGGCCGCGGTCGCCTTTTTGGCTGCTGCCTTCTTGACCCCTGCCTTCTTGGCTCCTGCCTTCTTGGCCCCACCACCTGCGGCCGCCGATTTCTTCGCCGCCGCCTTGCCCGCGGCCTGCTTCTTCGCCGGGGCCTTGGCGGTCCTCGCCGCCTTCTTCGGTGCGCCGGACGGGGGGGTCGCGTCGGGAGGCGTCACGAGGGCATCGTAGGTCCGCTGCCGGGCCCTCTGACCAGCGGCGCGGATGTGCCTGGCAAAGGGGCCGCATGGTAGAAACGGATCACCGTGGACCAGTACCTCCCGATCCTCATCCTGGGGCTCCTCGGCCTCGCATTCACCGTCTTCTCGCTGCTCTCCTCAGCGATGCTGGCGCCGAGGAAGAAACCCACCGCGGCCAAGTTGGCGCCCTACGAGTGCGGCATCGTCCCCAGCGTCGAGCCGCCCCAGCGGTTCCCGGTGCGCTTCTACCTGGTCTCCATGATCTTCATCATCTTCGACATCGAGATCGTGTTCCTCTACCCCTGGGCGGTGGTGTTTCATCAGATCGCGACCTTCGGCCTGATTGAGGTCATCGTCTTCGCCGCCGTGGTCTTCGTGTCGTTCGTCTATCTCATCTCCAACGGCGCCCTGACCTGGGGTCCGCCCAAGACGTTGCAGTCGGGCATGCCGGGCCGCACCTCGGAGTCGACCATCACGCGCATCAGTGGTGCGCGCCCGGCGCCGGGTGAGGCGGCCTGAGGCATGGGGTTCGAGGACCTTCAGCACAACTTCTTGACGGGGCGCATCGAGGACCTGGTCAAGTGGGCCCGACGCAACAGCGTGTGGCCGGCCACGTTCGGCCTCGCGTGCTGCGCCATTGAGATGATGTCGGTCGGCGCTGCCGACTACGACATCAGCCGCCTCGGCATGGAGGTGTTCCGGGCCTCACCCCGCCAGGCCGACCTGATGATCGTCGCCGGTCGGGTCTCGCAAAAGATGGCTCCCGTGCTGCGCCAGGTCTACGACCAGATGATGGAGCCCAAGTGGGTGATCTCCATGGGCGTCTGCGCCTCGACGGGCGGGATGTTCAACAACTACGCCATCGTGCAGGGGGTGGACCAGATCGTGCCGGTCGATGTCTATGCCCCCGGCTGCCCGCCGTCGCCCGAGACGCTGCTGCACGCCATCCTCACGCTGCACGAGAAGATCCGCACGGGCGAGATCACCCGCCGTCCCGGGAGCTCCGTTCCCGCGGGCGAGCAGGCGACGGGCGGCTGGGTGCCCGACGTGCCCGACGCCGTGCGGGTGGCCACGCCACGGTGAGCGAGACCACCACCAGCGCCCCGGCGACAACCAGCGACGTTCTCCCCGAGGTGCCGCGCCTGACCGACCGCCTGGTCGACCAGCTCGCCTTCCCCTCCCGCGACACCTACAAGCGGATGGCAGCCGCCTTCCGCGATGCGGGGTTCGAAACCTGCGCCGACCTGTGTGCCGTCGACTACCTGACCCACCCCGGGCGCTCGTTGCCCGACGGCGTCACACCCGAGCGCTTCGAGGTCGTCGTGAACCTGCTGTCGCTCTCCAAGCGCCAGCGTGTGCGCATCCGGGTACAGGTGCCCGAGTCCGATCCTTCGGTGGACAGCCTCGTCGACGTCTACCCGGGGACCGACGCCATGGAGCGCGAGGCCTACGACCTGATCGGCATCCTCTTTCACGGTCACCCCGACATGACCCGCATCCTCATGCCCGAGGACTGGGAGGGCCACCCGCTGCGGAAGGACTACGGCGTCGGGCGTGTGCCGGTGCAGTTCAAGGAAGCGCCCGGGCCCCGATGACCGAGCACGAGAACGACCGCGCGCCGGGGAGCGACCCGGCCGCCGGCTCCGAGGCTCCACCCGAGGAGGTCGGGCTCGAGTCCACCGAGGCCGATCACCTGCTGGCCGAGCAGCGGGCCTTCGTCGCCGAGACCTCCGAGGGGGCGCAGGAGCTGGCGCCGCGCGGCACGACGACCGCCGGCGAGCTCCGCCAGGAGGTTGGTGCGGTCCTGCGCCTGCCCGAGGGTGGCTTCGTGGACCCCGGTGACATCGACATCGAGCGTCGGGACGACCAGACGATGGTCATCAACATGGGCCCCCAGCACCCCTCCACGCACGGCGTGCTGCGGCTCATGCTCGAGCTCGATGGGGAGACGGTGCTGCGTACCAAGCCGATCATCGGCTACCTCCACACCGGCATGGAGAAGACCGGGGAGGAGCTGACCTACGTCCAGGGCTCCACCAATGTGACGCGGATGGACTACCTCTCTCCGCTGCACAACGAACTCGTCTTCTCGCTGGCCACCGAGGCTCTGCTGGGGGTGGAGTTGCCGCCGCGCGCCACCTGGATCCGCATGCTGATGGCCGAGCTCAACCGGGTGTCGTCGCACCTGATGTGGATGGCCACCAATGGCATGGATCTCGGCTCCACGTCCATGATGATCTATGGCTTCCGCGAGCGCGAGATGGTGTTGGCCTTCTTCGAGAAGACGACCGGCCTGCGCATGAACCACAACTACATCCGGCCGGGCGGCGTGGCGGCCGACCTCCCCGACGGGTGGGAGGACGACATCGACATCATCTGCGACACGATCCTCGCCCGCAGCTACGAGTACGACGAACTGCTGACGGGGCAGCCCATCTTCCGTGACCGCACCGAGGCGGTGGGCAACATCTCGGCCGAGGAGGCCCTCGCCCTCTCGGTGACCGGACCCATCCTGCGTTCGACGGGCGTGCCCTGGGACCTCCGACGGGGCCTGCCGTACCTGGCGTATGACAAGCTCGACTTCGACGTCATCATCGGCACCTACGGCGACAACTTCGACCGCTACTCGGTTCGCCTCAACGAAATCCGCGAGTCGATCAAGATGATCCGCCAGATCGCGGACATGATGCCGCCCGGCGACTACCGGGTGCAGGACCGCAAGGTCACGCCGCCGCCGCGGGCTCGCATCGACGAGAGCATGGAGGCGCTGATCCACCACTTCAAGATCTTCACCGAGGGCTTTCGGGTGCCCGAGGGCGAGGTCTACACCGCGATCGAGTCACCCCGGGGCGAGCTCGGCTGCTACCTGGTCTCGGACGGGACGTCGAAGCCCTACCGCCTGCACATCCGGGGGCCGAGCTTCGTCAACCTCCAGGCCCTCCCGCTGCTGCTGCGGGGCGGCCTCATGGCCGACGCCGTCGCGGTGATCTCCTCCGTCGACCCCGTCATGGGTGAAGTGGACCGGTGAACCACTTCAACGCTGACGTCCGCGAACGCGCCGAGGAGCTCGTCGCACTCTATCCCCAACGCCGCTCGGCGCTCATCCCGTTGTGCCACTTGGCCCAGGAGCAGGACGGGTGGCTGCGCCCGGAAGCCATGGCCGACATCGCCGAGCTGTGTGGCGTCACCGCGGCCGAGGTGCGGGGCACTGCCACCTTCTACGACATGTTGCACACCGAGCCCGTCGGCACCTACGTGGTGTCGGTCTGCACCAACATTGCCTGCCTGCTCAACGGTGCGCTCGAGCTGCTCGAACACGCGGAGTCGGTCCTCGGCGTGCGCGCCGGCGGGACGACGCCCGACGGCGTCTTCACCCTGCACGAGGCCGAGTGCCTGGCCGACTGCGACCGCACGCCTTGCGTGCAGATCAACCACCGCTACGTGGGCGCGCAGACGCCGGAGAGCTTCGACGCGCTCCTCGGCGACCTGCGGTCCGGTGTGCTGGCGGAGACGGTGCCGGCGCACGGCACCCTGGTGCGGGTGCGGCGCAGCGTCGGCCTCCGAGCGGATCGGGGCGCCATCGTCGCCGAGCGGGCGCAGATGGCCCAGGCCAAGGCCGCTCGCGCCACCGCGGGACCAACGGGGAGCAGCGGGCCTGATGGCCATCACCGACGCCCCCAGGATCATCACGTCGCGCCTGGGCTTCGAGGACTCGTACACGCTGCAGCGCTACCTGGCCACGGGCGGCTATGAGGGGCTGCGCAAAGCACTGACCATGACGCCCGAGGCGGTGGCGGCCGAGGTCGACACCGCCAGCCTGCTCGGCCGGGGCGGCGCCGGCTTCCCCGCGGGCCGCAAGTGGTCGCTGCTGCCCGCCAAGGCCCCGCTCACCTACCTCGTGATCAACGGCGACGAATCCGAGCCGGCGACCTTCAAGGACCACCTGCTCATCGAGCGTGACCCGCACCAGATCCTCGAGGGCGTGCTGATCTCGGCCTACGCCCTGCAGGTGAGCCAGGCCTTCGTCTACGTGCGCGGCGAGTTCGCGCTCGGGCTGGAGCGCATGCAGGCGGCGCTGAACGAGGCCTATGCCCACGGCGCGGTCGGGTCCGACATCTTCGGCTCGGGCTTCTCCCTCGATGTGGTCGTCCACCCCGGCGCCGGCGCCTACATCTGCGGCGAGGAGACGGCGCTGCTCGAGTCGCTCGAGGGCAAACGCGGCTTCCCCCGTATCAAGCCGCCCTACTTCCCCGCCGCCATCGGCCTCTACGGCGAGCCGACGGTGGTCAACAACGTCGAGACGATGGCCAACATCCCCTGGATCGTGCAGAACGGCGGCGCTGCCTTCGCCGCGCTGGGAGCCGGCCGCTCGACCGGAACGCGCCTCTTCGCACTGGCCGGCCACGTGCGCAAGCCTGGCAACTACGAGCTGGAGATGGTCAAGACCACTTTCCGAGATCTCATTTATGCACCGGTGCTCGGTGGGGGTATCCGCGGCTCGCACACGCTCAAGGCGTTCATCCCCGGAGGCGTCTCGGCGCCGTGGTTCGGTCCCGACCAGGTGGACCTGCCCCTGGGGCAGGACGAGGTGGGCAATGCCGGCTCCATGCTCGGCTCCGGGTCTGTCGTGGTGATGGACTCAACCACCTGCGTGGTGCGGGCCGCCTGGCGCATCACGAAATTCTTCTTCCGCGAGTCGTGCGGCCAGTGCACGCCATGCCGGGAGGGCGCGGGCTGGCTCGAGCGCATCTTGTACCGAATTGAGAACGGGGCGGGGCGCGAGGAAGATCTGGACCTTCTCATGGACCTGTGCGACAACATCTCCCCCGGTGTGAACTGGCCTCCTCAACAGACCACCATCTGCGTGCTCGGCCCTTCCATCCCGTCGTCGATCGCGTCGGGCATCCGCATGTTCCGCGACGAGTTCCTGGTGCACGTCAAGGAAGGCGGGTGCCCCTTTGACTGACACGGCGAAGACCGAGCAGGAGTCGGCGCAGCTCGCGTTCACTCTCGACGGCCGCGCTGTCTCGGCGAAGCCGGGCGAGCTGCTCATCGCCGCGGCCGAGCGCGCCGGCACCTACATCCCGCGGTTTTGTTACCACCCACGCATGGACCCGGTCGGCATGTGTCGCATGTGCCTCGTCGACGTCGAAGGCCCCCGCGGCGCGACGCTGACCCCGGCCTGCTTCGTGCCGGTCACCGAGGGCATGGTGGTGGACACCACCAACGACCGGGTCAAGAAGGCCCAAGACGGCGTGCTCGAGTTCCTGCTGGCCAATCACCCGCTCGACTGTCCCGTCTGCGACAAGGGGGGCGAGTGCCCGCTGCAGGACCAGACCCTGGCCTACGGGCCGGGGGAGAGCCGTTTCATTGAGGAGAAGCGGCACTTTGAGAAGCCCATCGCCATCTCCGACCTCGTGCTGCTCGACCGCGAACGCTGCATCCAGTGCGCCCGCTGCACCCGCTTCGCGGCCGAGGTGGCCGGAGAGGCGCAGATCGATTTTGCAGGCCGGGGCGAGGTGGTCGAGGTTGCGACCTTCCCCACCGAGCCCTTCTCGTCCTACTTCAGCGGCAACACGGTGCAGATCTGCCCGGTCGGCGCGCTCACTGCGACGCCGTACCGCTTCACCGCCCGGCCCTGGGACCTCGATCAGGTCGAGTCGACCTGCACCGCTTGCGCATTCGGGTGCCGGGTCGCCGTGCAGTCGTCGCAGAACCGCCTCACCCGGTTACTCGGCATCGACTCTGATCCGGTCAACCACGGCTGGCTGTGCGACAAGGGCCGCTTCACCTACGAGTCGGTCAATGGCGACGAGGTGGCCGCTGGTCCGCTGCCCACGGAGCTGGCCGACGAGGCCGTCGACGTCGCGCCGGCCACCGCCTCGCAGGTCGTGAGCCTCGGCGTCAGCCGCGGCCAGTTTCTGGGTGAGGCGCTCGAGACGGGCCGCTTCGAGCACGGGCGCCTGGTGGAGCCGCGGCTCCGCAAGGAGGGCGAACTGATCCCGGTCGGCTGGAACGAGGCCATCACGGCCGCGGCCGCCGGCATCGCCTCGGCCAAGGACGCCGGTGGCGCGGGTGCCGTGGCACTGATCGGCGGTGCCCGGCTCACGAACGAGTCGGCGTATGCCTGGGCCAAGCTGGCCAAGGGGATCATCGGCACCGACTCTGTCGACGCGCAGCTCGGTGACGGCCTCCCCGCCGAGGTGGTGTTGGGTCTGCCCCGGGCCACGATCGACCAGGCCTGCACGGCGCCGGTCCTCGTCACGCTGTCGGGCGACCTACGCGAGGAGTTGCCCGTGCTGTTCCTGCGCGTGCGCGAAGCCGTGACCGGCGGCACGAGCGCGCTGGTGGAGATCGCCCCCGCTCCGACTGCGCTCAGCCCCCTGGCGGCCGCGACGCTGCGTGTCCGGCCCGGCGACGCGCCGCTGATGGCCCAGCGCGCTCACCGGCGACGACACCGCGGTGGCGGCGCTGGGCTCCCACCACGAGGGTGCCGCGCTCGCGCCGGGCGCCCTGGAGACCGCTCGTCGCCTGCTCGGCGAGCACCCGGGGGGCGAGGGCGTGGTGATCGTGGCTGGCCGGCCCTCCTACGCCGAGTCGGGCGAGGTGGCGGCCGAGGCGTTGCGCATCCTGGCCGCCGGCCTGCCCAAGGCGACCTTCCTCCCGGCCTTGCGTCGGGGCAATGTGTTCGGCGCACTCGACATGGGACTGGCGCCCGGCATCCTGCCGGGCCGGGTGAGCCTCGATGCGGGCCGGGACCGCTTCACCGCGGCCTGGGGTTCGGTCCCAGCAGGCGCCGGGTTGTCGACGGCGGACATCCTCGCCTCCATGGCGGGCGAAGGGGACGCCGGTCCCCAGGTGCGCGCGCTCGTGCTGTTGGGCGCCGACCCCTTGAGCGACTTCCCCGATCGCGCCGTGGCCGAGCAGGCCCTCGCGGCCGGGCACTTCGTGGTGGCCGTCACGGGCCATCCGTCCGAGTCGGTCGACGCCTACGCCGATGTCGTGCTGCCCTGCGCGGTGGCCCACGAACGACCAGGCACCACGACCAACATCGAGGGTCGGGTGAGCCGCCTCGGCCCAAAGATCACGGCGCCTGGGTTCGCGCTGGCCGGACTGGATGATCGCCGCCGAGCTCGCCGCGGCCCTGGGCGCCGACCTCGGGGTGTCCCGCCTGTCCGAGCTGGCCGAGGAGCTCGCGCTGACCGCGCCTGCCTACGCCGGTCTCGCGCATGAGATGCTGCAATTCCACGCGGCGCACGACGGGGTCGTCGTCCCGCTCGCCGGCAACGAGGACCGCGACGGCGAGGTCGAGCCGATCGACCCGATGGCCCTGCCCGGCATCGAGTCGGTGGAGCGCCAGGGGGCGCCGCCCCGCGTCGGCACCGGCCGCCGCAGTCCCGCGCTGGCGCGTCCCTCCGAGCTGGGTCCGCCGCCGCCCCTCCTTTCGGTGCCCGGTCCCGGCGGCACCGAGCCGCTCCGGGTTCCGAAGGCCGACAACTACACCTTGCGCCTCGTGGCGGGGCGCCGCCTGTACGACGCCGGCAGCTCCATGACCGGCTCGCCCTCGCTCACGCCGCTCGTGCCGGCCCTGGTGGTGCGCGCCAATCCCTACGACCTCGACCGCTTGGGTGCGGCGACGGGTGACCGGGTGAAGGTCCGCTCGGCCCGGGGCGAGCTGATCCTGTCCGCCGAGGCCGACGAGGGCGTGCCCCGCGGCGTCGTCGCCATCGATTTCAACGTGCCCGGCGGCGAGAGTGCTCCCGGCAACGCGGCGGCCACGATCATCGACAGCCGCCAACTGGTCACCGACGTCCGCCTGGAGTCGGTGTGATCGTCCATCTCCTCGCCCTGGCCGGCGCACCGGTGCTGACGCACAGCGCCAACAACGGGAACGGCGATCCGCTCTTCTTCTTCGGCCTCAACTGGCAGGTCTGGCTCATCGTCATCATCAAGTGCCTCGTCGCCTTCGTCGCGTTGCTCGTCGCCACGGCCTTGATGATCTGGTTCGAGCGCAAGGTGATCTCGGACATGCAGAGCAGGGTGGGGCCGAACCGAGCCGGCCCCTGGGGCCTGCTGCAAACACTGGCTGACGGCACGAAGCTCGTCTTCAAGGAGGACCTGCTGCCCAACCGGGCGGACAGCTTCGTCTTCAAGCTGGCGCCCTACCTCTCGGTGATTCCGGCCGTGCTGATCTTCACCGTGGTCCCCGTCGGTGGCATCATCACCGTCGGCAGCCACACCTTCGAGTTACAGGTGGCCGACCCGCCCATGGGCATCCTGCTCGTGCTCGCCATGTCGGGCATCGCCGTCTACGGCGTCATGCTGGCCGGCTGGTCGTCGGGCTCGAAATACCCCCTGCTGGGATCGGTGCGCGCCTCGGCCCAAGTGATCTCCTACGAGGCCGCACTCGGCATGACCACGGTGATGGTCGTGCTGGTCAGCCACTCGTTGTCCACCCGGGCGATCGTGGCGTCGCAGTCCAATGGCTTCTGGAACTGGAACCTGATCCGACTCGGATTCCTGCCCTTCATCTTCTTCATGATCGCCATCACGGCCGAGCTCACCCGGCCGCCCTTTGACCTGACCGAGGCGGAACAGGAGCTGGTCGGCGGGTTCCACACGGAGTACTCCTCTATCCGCTTCGGCCTGTTCTTCCTGGCCGAGTTCATGAACACCATCACCATGTCGGCCATCGTCGTGACCCTTTTCTTTGGCGGCCCCAACGGCTACATCTTCCCCATCCCGGGGGCCACCATCTACCTGCCGATCATCTACTTCCTTCTCAAGACCGTGGCGTTCTGCTTCATCTACGTCTGGTTCCGGGCCGCCCTGCCGCGGCTGCGCTACGACCAGCTGATGGACCTCGGATGGAAGCGCCTCATCCCCCTGACACTCGGCTGGCTCCTCTTGGTGGCCGCGATCATCGCCTGGGGTTGGGCTGGCTTGATCCTGGTGCCCGTTGTGCTGCTGGCTTCGGCGCTGCTCCTGCGGGCCGACCAGCTCGGTCGGGGCCGCAGCGAGGAAGACGTCGTCATCCCGGTAATCGGCCGCAGAGTCACGCGGGCGCCGCGGCTCACTCCGCTCGAACCGACGACGGGAGGTGATGCGTAGTGGGCGCAGCCGACGAGATGAAGGACCAGCTCTCGTTCCTGGGCGGGTTCAAACTGACGTTCCAGCACCTGACCCGGCCCCGGGTCACCACCCCGTACCCGGACGAGAAGAAGCCCAAGCAGCCGCGCCAGCACGGCCGCCACGTCCTCAACCGCTACGAGGACGGCATGGAGAAGTGCATCGGCTGCGAGCTGTGCGCCGGCGTGTGCCCGGCGGACTGCATCTACGTGCGTGGGCTCGACAACCCGCCGGATCACCCAGTGTCGCCCGGCGAGCGCTACGGCTTCGTCTACGAGATCAACTTCTTGCGCTGCATCCACTGCGACATGTGCGTCGAAGCCTGCCCGACCGAGGCCATCACCGAGTCGAAGCTTTTCGAGTTCTCCTTCACCAACCGTTCGGACGCCATCTACACCAAGGACGAACTGCTGGTCGACGACGACGGTCGGCCCAAGAAGCTCCCCTGGGAGGACTGGCGCGAGGGCGACGATCTCATGACGAGCGGCTGGATGCGCGCCACCTCACCATCGGGCAGTGCCGCCTACGAGGGCGAGGTCCAGTGGTCGGGTGAGCTCGGCTACGGCGTGCGCGCGCCCGAGGGAGGCCAGTCGGGCCGGCGCGACGACGAGGCGACGGGCACCAAGCCCCTGCGCGAGGTGCTCGAGCGCCACCTGCTCGATGAGGACATCCCGTTGGCCCACCGCGGTATGCAGGGACGGATCTGGCGGGCGAAAGAGGGGGCGACGCGCAACCGCAAGAAGATGGAGGCGACGCGGGCCCGTCTGAAAGGTCTACGGGCGGCTCGGAAAACGGCGAAGGCCGAGGCCAAGCGGGCCGAGGCCGGGGCCGGTGCCGGTGACACGGCCGGGCCGAGGGACGGCGGCACCGAGGGGAGCGACTGACCCATGATCCAGGCGGCTCCACTCCTGGCTTCCACGCGCCCAACGTGGCCCGACATCTTGGTCTTCGCCGCCGCGGCGGCGGTCATCCTGGTCGGCGCGGTTGGGGTCGTGACGTCCCGCAACCCGGTGCATGCAGCCCTCAGCCTCGTCATGACGCTCTTCGGTGTCGCCGTGCTCTTCATTGAGCAGTCGGCTGACTTCCTGGCCGCCGTGCAGATCATCGTCTACGCCGGCGCCATCGTCGTCCTCTTCCTCTTCGTGATCATGTTCCTCGGCGTGGACCGGGCCGAGGACATCACCGTCGAGCCGCTGGTCGGCCAGCGGCCGTTGGCCTTTGTCTTCTCCGCCATCACCTTGGGCGGCGTGCTGGCCATGGCGGCGACGGCGCACTGGGTCACGGGCGCCCAGCAAGTGGTGGGGCCGATTCAGGGGCATGTCGCCGGCCCGAACTCGCCGGCGGGGGAGCCGGCGCAGTTGGGCAAGCAGCTCTTCACGACCTACCTGTTCGCGTTCGAGGCCACGGCCGCCCTCCTCGTCATCGCGGTCGTCGGTGCCGTCGTGCTGGCGCGCCGGCCGCCGACGGTCCACGCCGATGAGGACGATACCGAGAGCGAGCTTTCGGCGTGAGCCTCTCTGGAGCCTGGTACCTCGGTTTGGCCGCAGTCGTCTTCACCATCGGCGCCATCGGGCTCCTCGTACGGCGCAACGTCCTGATCATGTTCATGTGCATCGAGTTGATGCTCAACGCGGCGAACCTCACCTTCGTCACCTTCGCCCGCATGCTCCATGACATCGGCGGCCAGGCCCTCGTCTTCTTCGTCTTGGTCGTCGCGGCAGCCGAAGTCGTGGTCGGCCTCGGCATCGTGGTGACCAACTTCCGCCGCCGCGCCACCACGGTGGCGGACGACCTGGACTCGCTGAAGGGCTGAGCGTGGTCCACGTCGCGTACCTCATGTTGCTCTTCCCGCTCGCGGGGTTCCTCTTCCTGGTCGCCTTCGGGCGGCGCCTGGGCGATCCCGTGGCGGGCTGGGTCGGGACCGCCGCCGTCACGGCCTCGTTCGTCGTGGCGTGCCTCGTGCTGTCCGGCCTCATCGGCCTGCCCGCCGACCACCGCGTCGTGGTGCACAACTACTTCACCTGGTTCAGCTCGGGGGGCCTCTCGGTGCCCGTCGGGACACTGGTGGACCCGCTGTCGGTGACCATGTGCATGTTCGTCACCGGGGTCAGCGCCCTCATCCACTTGTACTCCATCGGCTACATGAAGAGCGACCGCGACTACTCGAAGTTCTTCATCTACCTCAATCTGTTCGTCTTCTCCATGCTGTTGCTGGTGCTGGGGGACAACCTGTTGCTGACGTTCGTGGGCTGGGAGGGCGTGGGCGTCTGCTCGTACTTTCTCGTGGCCTTCTGGTTCCAGCGCGAGTCGGCCGCCTCGGCGGGCAAGAAGGCCTTCATCTACAACCGCATCGGAGACGCGGGCTTCCTGCTCGCCATCTTCTTGATCTTCGAGAAGACGGGGACCGTGCAGTACGAGAGCGGGCCGGGCGGCGGCATCTTCGGTCAGCTTTCGCACCTGGGCGGCGGCACGGCCACGGCCGCGGTGTTGCTGCTGTTCTTGGCGGCCACCGGGAAGTCGGCCCAGATCCCGCTGTTCAACTGGCTGCCTGACGCCATGGAGGGCCCCACGCCGGTCTCCGCCCTGATCCACGCCGCCACGATGGTCACGGCCGGGGTGTACCTGCTGTGTCGGATGAACCCGCTGCTGCACCTGACCACGACGGGCACGGTGGTGATCGCGACCATCGGGGCCGTGACGGCCTTCGTGGCGGCGACGATCGCCTGCGCCCAGCAGGACATCAAGAAGGTGCTTGCCTTCTCGACCATCTCGCAGATCGGCTACATGGTGCTCGCCGTCGGCACGGGGGCCTACATCGCGGCCATCTTCCTGATGGTCATGCACGCCTTCTTCAAGGGCCTCCTCTTCCTGGGCGCCGGCTCGGTAATCCACGGCCTCGAGGACGAGCAGGACCTCAAGCGCATGGGCGCGCTGCGCCGCTACATGAAGTGGACAACGGTGACCTTCACCATCGGCTTCCTGGCCATCGCCGGCATCCCGCCGCTGTCGGGCTTCTGGGCCAAGGGCGACGTGCTGGACAATGCCTTCGCCCACTACAAGGTGCTGTGGGTCATCGGGCTCGTCACCGCCGTGCTCACCGCGTACTACATGAGCCGACTCGAGATCCTCGCCTTCGGTGGTGAGCCCCGCTTCGACAGGCCCGGCCCCAACGGCGAGCCCCCCCACCACCTGCCGCACGAGTCGCCCTGGGTCATGCGCCTGCCGCTCGTCGTGCTCGCGTTCTTCGCGTTCTTCGGTGGCGTGCTCAACCTGCCTTGGGTGCACAGCCACAACCTCGAGAGCTGGCTGGCGCCGGTCTTCAGCGGCACCCTCTACAACGACCACCTCGGCAGCGCGTCCGAGTGGGCCCTCGCCCTGACGGACATCGCCGCCGCAGTCGTCGGCGTCATTGTGGCCGCATGGCTCTGGCGCGGCGACGAGGTGTACAAGCCCGCCTTGGAGCCCGCGTTCCTGCAGCGGGTCTGGTACTGGGACGACTTCTACGACGCGGTCATCGGCCGGCCCAGCCAGCGCCTCGCCACGTTCTGCGCCTGGGTGGTCGACGCCCGCGTCATCGACGGGGCCGTCAACGGCACCGCTCACTTGGCCAAGGTCACTGGCACCGCGGCGCGCAAGCTGCAGACGGGCTACGCCCGCAACTACGCGCTGGGGATCGCCCTCGGGATGGCCCTCATCGTCGCCTTCATGCTCAGCCGGACGTGGTGGGGATGACGCACAGCGTTCCCTTCCTGACCCTGCTCGTCCTGCTGCCGGCGGTGGGTGCCGGCGTGCTCGGGCTGCTCGGCCTCGACCGCACCCTGCACCGCGAGATCACCTACGCGCTGGCCCTGATCGTCTCGCTCGCGACTCTCGTCATCGCCGTCTCGGCACTGGTGGCGATGAAGGTGCATGACGGCGGGTTCCAGCTCGTCTCGGACCACCAGTACACCGGCAACAGCCTCGGGGTGCACTGGTACCTGGGCGTCGACGGCATCTCTGTCTTCTTGGTGCTGCTCACGGCGCTGCTGTTCCCGCTGGCCATCATCCTCGGACGCAACCGGGAGAACGGCCGGGTCTACTTCGCCTGGATCCTCCTGCTGGAGGCCGCCGTGATGGGGAGCTTCCTGTCGCTGGACCTCATCGTGTTCTTCTTCATGTTCGAGCTGACCCTCGTGCCCTCGTATTTCATCATCGCCGGGTGGGGACACCAGCGCCGGGCCTATGCAGCAATCAAGTTCTTCCTCTACACCTTCCTCGGCTCTGCGTTCTTGCTCGTGGGGATCCTGGCCCTGGCCTTCATCCACGAGTCGCAGTACCACTACCTCACGTTCTCGCTCGGCCCGCTCATGCAGACGCACTTGTCGTCGTCGACGGGGATCCTCTTGTTTCTGGCCTTCACGGCGGCCTTCGCGGTCAAGGCACCGCTCTTTCCGCTGCACACCTGGTCCCCCGACGCCTACACCGAAGCGCCCGAGGAGGGCTCGGTGCTCCTCGCAGCGGTGCTGGCCAAGTTGGGTACCTACGGGATCATCCGCTTCGACCTCAACCTCTTTCCCCAGGCCACCCGCACGCTCGCCCCGCTGCTGCTCACCCTGGCCGTCATCGGCATCGTCTACGGCGCGATCGTGGCCTGTGCGCAGCGCGACCTGAAGCGGCTCGTGACGTACTCCTCATTGGCCCAGATCGGCTTCATCGCCCTCGGCTCCATCGCGCTCAGCACGCAGGGACTGGCCGGCGGGGTGCTCCTGATGCTCAACCACGGCCTCATCGTGGCCGCGTTGTTCATTCTCATCGGCTTCATCTACCAGCGGCGTGGCACCTGGCAGGCCGGCGAGATGCGCGGGCTGCAGAAGGCGGCACCCGTGCTGGCGGGCGTGTTCACCGTCGTCATGATGGCGTCAATCGGGGTGCCGGGACTCAACGGCTTCGTGAGCGAGTTCCTCGTGCTCTCGGGCACCTTCATCACCCACCGGTGGTGGGCCGTCGTGGCCGTGCTGGGAGTGATCGTCGCGGCCATCTACCTGCTCTGGGCCTACCAGCAGGTGTTCCACGGCGCACCGCGCGAGGCCGACGAGAAGACGCGTGACCTGGCCCTACTCGAGCGGCTCGTGATGGCGCCCCTCATCGTCCTGATCGTGTTCCTGGGCGTGTATCCAAAGCCGGTGCTCGACCGCATCAATCCCTCGGTCAACCAGCTGATCGCGGACGTCGAGTCGCGGACGGGGCACTATCAGCCCTCGGTGGCCGTCAAGGGCGCGGAGGGGCAGAAGTGATCGCGCCGTTGCTCGCCGCGACCCACGCGGCTTCGCAGGGCATCGCGGTCCCGCCGATCCGCTGGCTGTCCATCCTGCCGCCCATCATCATGATCGGCGGCGCGGTGGTGCTCCTCGCGGTCGCCTCACTGGTGAGCCGCCCCCTCCGGGTGCGGGTGAGCACCATCGCGACCGTGGTCATTTCCGGCGGGGCGCTGGGTGTCGCGCTCTGGCAGTGGTCCGACGTGCAGGAGCACGGCGCGCACACCTACATAAAGCAGGCGGTGGTGATGGACGGCTTCAGCGTCCTCGTGACGATGTTGATCTCCATCGCGATGCTGCTCAGCGCGCTGGTGGCCGACGGTTTCTTGCGCCGGGAAGATGTGCAGGGCGCGGAGTTCCATGTGCTCGCCATGGTGTCCGCCTCGGGCGCCATGATGATGGGGATTGCGAACGACCTCATCATCGTCTTCCTGGGCCTCGAGATCCTCTCCATTGCCCTGTACGTGCTAACCGCCTTCAACTACCGGCGGTCGGCGTCGGGTGAGGCGGCGCTCAAGTACTTCATCCTCGGCGGCTTCTCCTCGGCCATCTTCGTCTACGGCATCGCGCTCGACCTATGGCGCCACCGGCTCGACGAACCTGACCCAGATCGCCGACTTCCTGTCCAAGAACGTGGTGTTGTCCAACGGCCTGTTGCTGGCCGGGCTCTCGCTCATCCTGGTCGGGTTCGCCTTCAAGGTGGCGGCGGTGCCTTTCCACATGTGGACGCCCGACGTGTACCAGGGAGCTCCGTCACCGGTGACGGGCTTCATGTCCGCTGTGGCCAAGGCGGGAGCGTTCGCGGCCATGTTGCGGGTGCTCTTCTCGTCCTTCGGTGTGGTGTCGACCGACTGGCGTCCGATCGTCTACGGCCTGGCGGTGCTGTCCCTCGTCCTCGGTGCCTTCGTTGCCCTGCGCCAGCGCGACGTCAAGCGGATGCTGGCGTATTCCTCCATCAACCACGCCGGGTTCATCCTTCTCGGCGTCGTCGCGGGTACGTCCCGGGGCGCCAGCGCAGCGCTCTACTACCTCTTCGTGTACATGTTCATGACCATCGGCAGTTTCGCCATCGTCACCCTGCTCGGCCGGGACGGCGACGCCGACCACGACCTCGCTCGCTACCGCGGGCTGGCCGGCCGCCAGCCCGTGCTGGCCCTGGCCCTGGCGGTGCTGTTGCTCGCCCAGGCAGGTGCGCCCTTCACGACGGGGCTGTGGGCCAAGGTCCAGGTGGTTTTCGCCGCCGTTCAGGCCGGCGACGTGCCCCTGGGTGTGATCGCCATGGTCAGCGCGGCCGTGGCGGCCTACTTCTACCTGCGGGTGGCCGTGTTGATGTACGCCGGCGGCGGCCTCGGAGAGGTTGAGGGGGGCACCGGCGGTTCGGCCTCATTGGGCGAGGAAGGCGGCATGGTCGCTGGCGGCACGATCGAGGCGACGGCGAGCAGTGGCGGGACCGGCAGCGGGTTTTCGTGGGCGACGCCGAGTGGTGCAGCGGGCGTCGTGACCACGCTCAACCAGCAGATCCTGCTGGCGGACGAAGCGGGCGAAGCGGCCGAAGCGACCGAGGCGGACGAGGAGACCACGGCGACGTCCGAATCAGTTCCGGTTCCCGTCTTGAGTGGCGTCGCGATCGCGCTCTGCGTCGGCGTGACCGTTCTCTTCGGCGTCTGGCCCCAACCGCTCATCGACTTCGCCAACCACGCCACGTTGCTGTTCCTGCCCAAGTAGGGCCAGGCGCTTTAGTCGGGCTCACTCTCCACCATGCCACGGCGGATGGCGGAGACCAGTTGGGCGTGGTCCCGCTCGTTCTGGGTCGCGTAGCGGCGGGCGAACTTGCGCATCGCCTTGGTGAACGCATCGCCCTTGCCCATGTAGGCATCGATGGCCGCTGGGTCACCGGAACGAGCATGGGCGCGAGCCAGCGAGTTGCCGCACGCGGTGGCGAACTGGACGAGGACCGGCGCGATCAGGTCGGTGGTCGGGATCACTTTCATGTCGCGGAACTGGCGCACGTAAAAGTCGCGTCCGCCCAGCGAGCCCCAGCCGACGAAGATATCGGTGGCGCTCTGTACCATTCGCTTGCCGGCGATCACACGGGCGCCGTGGTTGTCGTGCCCGCTGGGGTACGTATGGGCCTCGTAGACGGAGGGGCCGGCCTGCTTGCACTGCAAGAAGAGCGGATCGCCACGGGCGCTGCCCTCGAACAACACGAGATACACGACCATGCCGACGCTGCCCACACCCACCACCTGGCGAACGACGTCGACGAGGATGAAGCGATCGAACAGTTTCCGACGGTCTTCTTGGAGGGTCAGGCGGTAGCCGGCGATCAGGTTGTCGACGATGTTCCCCTGCTCGGCATCGTCGAGCGTGACCCGCAGCGGGGGCTGGGGAGTGATGCGTGGCCGTCCGCGCTGCTCCGAGGTCAACCTGGCGAAGGCCCCGCGGCTCGTCCGCTTCTGTTTGTCCTTCTCAATCTGCACCTTCACCTGATCGTGGTCCGCGGGTTCGAAGTAGTCGATGAAGCGATCGACGCGTGTGCCCTCGTACCAGATGTCGAGCAGTGGCAGCGTGGCGTAGCGCCGCATCCGGCGCCGGTAGGCGTCGACCGCCGCGGTGACCGCGGCATCGGCCCGTGCCGGCTTGACCGAGTTCTCGCGGGCGGCCACGACCAGGCTGGCGGCCAGCCGTGCGACATCCCACTCGAAGGGCCCGGGCAATGTCTCGTCGAAGTCGCGCAGGTCGAAATTGAGGTTGCGCTCGGGAGTGGCCCACAAACCGAAATTCAGCACATGGGCGTCGCCGCAGAGCTGGACTTCGAGACGACTGTGTGGTCGCGACGCCAGGTCGGCCGCCATCACCGCGGCAGCGCCGCGGTAGTACGTCCACGGGGACAGCGCCATGCGTTGATGCCGCAGTGGGAGGAGCTCCGCCAGCCGGATGGGCTCCTGTGCCAGCACGGTCTCGAGGGCGTCGTGCCCGCGTGCCTGCTCGTCCCAGTCGCCGATGCACTCCCGAGGCGCGAGGACCCTGGCCTGCCGGCCCGTCTCTTGGCGCTCGGCGGCGGTGGCCGCCAGATCGTGCCTAGCGGCGACGGGTGAGGGTGAGACCAGGCGGCTCACTGCGTTCGTCCTCCCTCCCTCCCTCCGGGACGACGAACTCTATCGTTGCCGTTCTCTCGCTGGCAGTGTGCGCCGGCCCGGCGTCGGGTCTGCGACCTCCACACCAGGGAACAACTCCTTACATTCGGACGGGGCCCGTCACGCTCGCGCCGACGCCGCCGCGTGGTGCGGTGGGCGGTCTCGGCGCTGTTCCTCCGTCCAGCAGCGGTCGCACTCTGCGCAGGGACCAACGTCGCCGCCTGTGCCGTGGTCTGCTGGATGCCCACAGCGCGACAGGGTTGATCGCTCACGAGCCGCGGGTCACGTCCGGGGTCCGGCCGTCTCGGCCTTCCGCCGATCCGTGGCGCCGTTCCCCTCGTGCTCCATGGCGGTGAGAACCTCTTCGGGGACGGCCGGACCTGACCGTTTCGCCGCGCCGGTTGTCAGGAGGCGGCCGATGACCGGGACCTCGGTCAGCGATTCGGCCCGCATGATCTGTACGGCCACCGGCACGAACTGCTCGGCCGAGTCGAACGCGATGTAACGGGGCAGCCACCGTGGCTCGTACTTGGCATTGAAGCGCCACAGCGTCTCGATCTGCAACACGCCGGAAAGCCTCTTGAGGGCCCAGCGCTCCACCCGCTGGGTGACGCCGTCACCGGAGTCGCCCTCGAGGATCGACCGCATGGCGGCGAAATTGAGGCTGAGCCCCATGAGCCCCATGTCCTTGAGATAGGTGATCGTCGAGCACAACGCGAAGTCCAACAGACCGTTGGGGTGGTCACCCGGGTCGCGCCGCATCAGGTCGAGCGAGTACCCGCCGATGGCCGGCGACGGGACGAACTGGCACATGGCCACGGGCGTCCCATCGGGTCCCTCGACGAGTGTGAGCAGCAGGCCTGTGTCTCGCGGATCGAAGAGCCGACCGAGCATCATGGAGAAGCCTCGCTCTTGTTCTCCCCGGCGGCTCTTCGCCATGAGCTCCGCCATGCTGGCGGCGTCTCCGGGATTGAGGTGGGCAGGGTCCAAGAATCGCACGGTGTATCCGTAGCGGGCCACACGGTTGACGGCCTGGCGCAGACCCTTCATCTTCCCCCCCTCGAGCGAGAACTCCCGCGGGTCGACGACGGCCTCATCCCCGATGTAGAGGAACCGCATGCCGGAGGCCTGGTACGTCGGCAGCCATTCTTCGCTGGCGGCCATGACGCCCAGCCCCCAACCGTTGCGGTCCACAAATCGGCGGAACGAGTCCCAAACGTGGTCCCGCTCCGAAAACGGCCCGATGGGGTCGGGGGAGACGAGGCAGACACCGCCGAAGACGGCGTAGGCGACGAGGGAGTCGCGATGGAAGAACCAATGTTTGTCGTCGCGCAGTGCGAAGTAATCGAGGGTCCCCGTGCCGTGCCGGCGCACGATGTCGCGGGCGCGCAACTCGGCGGCCCGACGGCCCACCGCGGCGCGCCCCGACGACAGCCGCCGGTCGACCACCGGCCGGGTGAGGAGGTAGAGCGCGACCACGATGAGGCTCAGTCCCACGGCGAGCAAGCTGACGGAGACGTAGTCGTCCACCGTGGACGGGAACTTCACCCACTGCACGCCGACGAGCCGCTCCGCCGAGCCCAAGAACACGTTGGGCCAGGGGGGCAGCGGGTGGTGGCGCACCCGCCCCGCCACTTCCACGGCGATGAAGCCGCCGATGGTCGCGATCAGGCCACCCACCGCGAGGATCAGGAAGGCGTTCAGGGCGGTTGCCGACTCGGTCTGGGCCCGGAAATACTCGCGCTTTACGATCAGCAAGGTGAGGACGCCGGCACAGACGATGACCGTGATGAAGCCGGCGGCGTGGAAGAGATGTAACGCGAGCGACGCGACAAGCAGCGCCACGGCGACCAGCCACGAGCGCCCCTGACCCTTGAGGATGCCGCGGGAGAGCATGATCATGGCGATGCCGGCGATCGCGGTGAGCGCCCCGGCAGCCTGGACCACCGCAATGGGGAGGTACTGCGCGATCAGGTGGAGGTGTTGGCGCAACGGAGTCGTCACCGACGAGAGCAGGTCGATGACGCCGGCGACGAACAGCGAGACCGCGGCGATCCGCCGGATGCGCCGCACCCGGATGCGGTCCGCCGCCACTTCGGGCGCGGGTGGCCACGACGGCCCGCTGGGCCACCCCGCTGCCAGTTCTGCGTGCACATCGGCCGCCTTGGAACGGCCCTTGATCACGATGTCGGAGGTCACCAGCCGCTCGCCCAGGGTCGCCATGGGCAGGTCGGCCTCGGCCAGGAGCAGTCGGACGTGCAGGTCCGCGCCGGTCTCAATCTCGAGGGTCGCTTCCTGACGGTGGTGCAAAAAAGTCGGCGGGAGCCCGAGTCGACCTCGGTGTTCGTGGACGACCTCGGCGGTGGCGCCCGGACAGGCAAAGAACCCCGCGTCGAGATGCGTGAGCTCCGGGACAATCGCCCCACCCGCGACGACCCCCGAGGCCCCGGCCGCGATGGCCGCGCGCGGTGGCGTCCAGGGCGTCCTCCCCGTCGAGCTCGAGCTGCGCGTGGGCGACCGGCCGTGTCCCCGACGCACCGCCGGCCCACGGAGCCGGGAGCCCCTCGCCGCCGAGCGCCCGCCAGATGCCCCGCGAGGTAACGGCAACGATCATCGCCAGTACGGCGAGCAGGGCGATGGCGATGACCACCGTCACGATGAAACGGGAGAACCACGTGGCGGCGTAGGCCCGCTGTAGCGCGCTCTGCTGGGGCGGCGAACGGAAGATGCGGCCGAGACCGTCAATCACGAAGTCGACACGCAGCAGGAGCGCGATGGCGGCGAGGAGGAGCGGCGGGGCCCAGAGGTAGCGGCGGAGCCGGCGGTAGAGAAGGCGCGAGGTGACGAAGCGCCGGGCCAGCCGCTGGTCGTCGAGGCGCTCGATGCCGGCCAGCCAGGGTCGCTCCTCCTCCGTCGGTCCGGGGTCGAAGGGCGGGTTGGCATCGGGTCGCATCGAGCCGGCGCGCACCAGGACGGTGCGGACACCCGCGCCCGTCTCGCAGGCGAGATCGACGGCATCGCGCACGGTCACCTGGCAGCGCTCGAGCGCCTGTACGAGTTCGCCATCCCGCTCGGCCGCCGCCATAACCACGACGACCTGCGAGTCGTCGCGGGCCGCGAACGAACTGAGTGCGTCCGTGAGCTCGGGGTGGCGACCCAGAGCGCCCGCCGATCCGGCACCGGCCGGGCAGCTGGGGGCGACCAGGCGCCCGCAGAGGACCACAATCCCCGGTCCCTGCCACTCCTCGAGCCGGCGGCCTATGTCGCGGCAGGCGGCGCGCGAGCAGTCGGTTGGCTCGGTCGGGAGCAGGAGGTCCCCGATGATCTCGACCCGGCGACCAAGAGCCACCTGGAGGGTGCGCTCGGTCGAGGGCTCGGTGGTCCGCGCTCTGTCGACCCCCACGCCCTCTTCGTTACCCATTGCACGACCATCGTGTCACCTTCGGCAAGCGCAGCCCTCCTCCGATGGGAGGAATCGCCCATCCGGAAGGAGGAGAAGGCCCCGATAAGGTGGCATTTCGTGTCCGAGACCAGGCCAGAGACCGATCGGACGAACTGGACGTGGCGCTCCGGCGAGGGAGCGGCGCTTCCCCGTGGTCAGGCCGTTGTCTTCGACATCGACGGCGTGCTCTCCGACGCCGCCGGGCGCCAGCATTTCATCGAGCGCGGTCGCCGGGACTGGAGCGCGTTTTTCGAGGCTTGCGGCGACGACCCGGTCATTGAGGAGATCGCCCGACTGCTCGAGCTGCTCGATCCCTCGCTCACGGTGATCCTCCTGACGGGGAGACCCCATCGCGTCCAACCGCAGACGATGGCCTGGTTGAAGCGCTACGGGCTGCGCTGGGATCTCCTCGTCATGCGGGCACGGGGGGACTATGCGCAGGTGACGGAGTTCAAGCAGACCGTGGTGGAGGACCTGCGCTCTCACGGGTTCGACCTGCGACTCGCGTTCGAGGACGACCCGTCAAACCATGCGATGTACGTCGCGGCGGGCGTCCCCTGCGTGTACATCCATTCGGGCTATTACGAGTAGCGCACCTGGCGGGTCCAACCGGCGACGAGCGCGACCGCCGAGAGGATGAGCACGGGGAGATCGCCCCAATGGTCGTAGGGCGTCATGCCACGACGGAGGGCGACGGAGGCCGCGAGCACCTGGCGTTTGCCAAGTACGCTGCGCTCCATCACGACGCCGCGCTGGGTGACCACCGCGCTGTAGCCCGTCGGAGCGGCCTGGACGAGGTCGCGACCCGTTTCGACGGCCTGAACGATCGCCGCCGCGATCTCCTGCTCCGGCACCTGCGAGGTGCTGTACGACGAGGTGTTGGTGGGCACGGCCAGGAGCTCGGCACCCGCACGTACCGACGCGTGGCTGCGCTGCGCGTAGAAGACCTCAAAAGACACGAGGAGGCCGAGGGGTCCCGCCGGGGTGCGCATGAGGCCGCTGCCGTGTCCTGGCACCGCGTCCGTCGGTACACCCGACACGTTGGCGAGATGCGAGAACAAGGAGCGGTAGGGCACGTACTCTCCGAACGGCACCCGGTGCACCTTCTCGAAAACGGCCACGATGTGCCCCCGTGGACCCCAGGCCACGATCTCGTTGCGGAAAGCCGTCGCCGACGCCGGTTCGGTGACGCCGACGAGGAGCGTCGTGTGCAGCGTGGTGGCCAGCCGGCTCATCAGCGAGGCTTGCGGGGAGCCCGCCAGGTGCTGGTCGAGGGCCACCACGTCCTCCGGCCACAGCACGAGCGCGGGCGACGGACGGTCGGTGATGACCCGAAAGGTTGCGGCGACCTGCGCCTCGTAGACCGAGGCCGCCGGGACCTGTTCCTTGCTCAGCCCTCGCTGCCCACCGCCCTGGACAAGCGCGACGCGCAGCGTCCGGACGGGGGGGCCACCATCGGGAGCGACCGCTCCGCCCACCACGAGCGCGGCGATTCCGCCGGCCACGACCACCGCGCCGACGAGCGAGGGTCGAGGGGTGTCGTGCTGTCGCGACCGAAGCCAGGCGACCGCCGTGGCGATGACGACGCCGCCGGCAAAGACGCTCGCGGTGATCAGCAGGGGCCCGCCCAGGCGCGCCACCTCCACGAGCGGGCCGTCCGCCTGGCCCAAGAACACACCGCCGAGAGGGAGGCCGCCAAAGGGCCAGGTCATGCGGGCGGCCTCGGCCAGCGTGTACGCGCCAACGAAACTCGGGGCCCGACCTCGTCGGGACGGGGTCGCGCCCGCCGCCGCCGCGAAGAAGAGCGCCTCGAGGAGGACGAGCACGACCGCGCCGTACCAGTTGAACGAACGAGCCCAGGCGAGCCCGATGGAAAAGCAGCCCAGGCCGGCCAGCCACCCCGACCACAGGCGCGTCCACGCTGACAACCCGCCCAGGCGCCAGTAGAGCAGCGCGGCTCCAAGGGGACCGAGCGGCCACCACCCCCAGGGTGGGAGAGAGAGGGCGAGCAGGACACCGGCCGCGATCGAGGCGGCGGCCACGCGGCCCCCGCCGGGTCGCGGGCTCACAAGAGCGGCGTGTGCCGCAGCCCGGCCGCTCGCGATGCAGGCCGGGATGCCGACGCCGCGGTACGCCGCGCCGGCCAGAGCAACGCCGCCCAGCCGGGCCGCCGCCGCCTCAACGCCCGCTGTCCTCAGGAGGTGGTGCACCCGGTACTGCGGCAGGGAGTGCGGGTGGCGCACCACGGCCACGTCCATCGCCTGTCCGCTGACGCCCAGGAACACCCCCAGCTCCTCCCAGGCCCGGGCGGCGACCTCGTCGTCGCCCCACTCGCACGGTCGCGTGTCGTCGATCCGGCCGAGTGACGCACGGAGCAGCACCTCCCCGTCGCGGGCCAGGTGTGGCCACTTGCGGTCCAGGAAGGTGCAGGCCGTCACCGCCCACGCTTCGCGTCCCTTGTGCGGGCTGCGCCGCGGCACCAAGAACCCTGTCCCGCGGAGCGGCGCCGGGATGCTGCCCGTCTTGGCGCGGAACGTCACCAGCACGACTGAGGCATAGTCGATCGCCTGCAGGAGGCCGGCAACCTCGTCGTCGTGGGGACGAAGAAGGGTCGCCGCGGCCGGTGCGGGTGTGGCCAGCACGACCGCGTCCGCCTCGGCCACCTGGTCGGCGCCCGACACGGTCCAACCGGCGCCGGCCCGCTCGAGTCGCGCTGCCGGGGCGGAGAGCCGGATGTCGACCCCCCGTTCTCGCAGGCGAGCCTCCAGTGTCCCGACGAGCGACGCCATGCCACCCTCGAGCGACCAGAACAACGGTGGCCCGTCCGCGTCGAGCGCCGGGACCTCGGCCCGGAGGCCCCGCATGAGCCCGCCGCGGCGCTGAGCGGCCGCCAGCAGCGGTGGGAAGGTTGCCGCGGCGGACATGTCATCGACCGTCCCGGCATGGATGCCGCCGAGGAGGGGGTCGACCAGGGTGTCGACGACCTGCTGGCCGAGCTTGCGCGCCACAAGGGGGCCGATCGAACGGTCGCCGATGGGTCCGCGAACGTCGGGCCGGGGCAGCACGGTGTCCCGGGCCACTCCGAGGAGGCCGCGGGCGCTGAGGACGCCCGCTCCGGCCGTCGGCCAGAAACGGGTCGGGATCCCCAGCACGAGCCCGTCGGGCAGGGCGCGGAGGCGACCCCGGGCCCACACCGACGCGCCGCGGGCCGCGATCGGTACGAGCGCGTCGTCGAGGCCCACCTCCCGGCACAGGTCAATGGCCTCGGGCCGACGCCCCAAGAAACCGTCGGGGCCCGTGTCGACGGGAAGCCCCCCGAACTCGTCGCTGCGCAATGGGCCGCCAAGACGCGGCGACGCCTCGAGCACGACCACCGTCGGGGTGTCCTCTCGGCC
The DNA here is from genome assembly GCA_963744225.1 of uncultured Acidimicrobiaceae bacterium. Lineage (GTDB taxonomy): Bacteria > Actinomycetota > Acidimicrobiia > Acidimicrobiales > RAAP-2 > Bog-473. The sequence continues at coordinate 289,855 of CAVUSV010000004.1, read as the reverse complement.
CCCCGACCCACCCGTCAGCTCCCACGCGGCGGCCAAGCCGCTAATGCCGCCACCCACGACGACCACCCGGCGCCGCGCCATGTCAGGTGGTGCCGCCCGCGGCCTCGATCACATCGGCCAGCACCGAGATGAAGGCAGGATCGTCGTTCAGCGACGCCGTGCGGGCGTAGGTGACGCCGCACGCCGCGGCGACCTCCGCCAGCTCGACATCGAGGTCGTAGAGCACCTCGAGGTGGTCCGCCACGAACCCGATCGGGCAGACGACGACCGCGTCGGCACTGCGCTCCGCGGCCAGGCCGCGCACCACGTCACGCACGTCTGGCCCGAGCCAAGGCTCGGGGGTCCGCCCCGCGCTCTGCCACGCGACGGTCCACTCGGTGAGCCCCGCCGCCTGGGCGACCAGCCGGGCAGACTCGGCAAGCTGCTCGGGGTAGGTGTCACCGGTCTGACGGATCCGCACGGGGAGGGAGTGGGCGGTGAAGACGACCCGTGGACGGCCGGCAACGGTCTGGAGTGCGGCCCGTACGCGGCCGGCAAGGAGTGCGACCAGCCCGGGCGCGGCGAACCAGGGAGGCACAGCAACGAATGGTGTCTCTCCGAGCGCCGCGGCGGCCCGATCGAGATACTCCTGGGACCCGAGGGACGAACCGTGGGGCGTGAGGACGAGGCCGATGACACGATCGAGTCCCGCCGAGGCCAGTTGGGCCGCGGCGTCCTCAATGAACGGAACCGTGTGCTTGGCCCCGAACGCCACGACGTAGTGACCAGGGGACCTCGCGTCCAGCGCGCTGCGCACTGCATCGACCTGCGCGGCAGTGCGCACCGTCAGCGGTGACAGGCCGCCGATGGCGTCGTACCGGCTTTCAAGCTCGGCGAGCTGCGCCGGCTCCGGCGGACGGCCGCGCCGGATGCGGGTGTAGAACGACGCGATCTCTGCCGAGCTCGACGGCGTGCCGTGTGCCATGAGCAGAACACCAGATGTCACGCGCGCGCGGTCTCCGCATGCACCAGGTCGACCACGGCGGCGAGGATGGCCGGATCCGACTCGGGCAACACTCCATGGCCGAGGTTGAAGATATGGCCCGAGTCGACGCCGTCCCCGGCGGCCGCCAGGACGGCGCGCGTCGCCGCCTCCACGACGGGCCACGGCGCCAGGCAGCGCGCTGGGTCGAGATTTCCCTGCAGGGCGTGGCCGGCACCCACGCGGCGACGCGCCTCGTCGAGCGGGACCCGCCAATCGACGCCGACCACCTCGGACCCTGCGGTTCCCATGAGCCCCAGGAGCTCACCGGTGCCGACGCCGAAGAGGATGGTCGGCACGCCGAGGTCGGCGATGCCAGCGAACACGGCGCGGGTGGCCGGAAGGGCGAAGCGCACGTACTCGTCGGGAGCAAGGGAACCGGCCCAGCTGTCGAAGAGCTGCACCGCCTCGGCCCCCGCCTCGATCTGCGCCCGCAGCGACGCCACCGCAATTGAGGCCAGCCGGTCCGTGAGCTGGTCCCACAACGCGGGGTTCCCGTGCATCAACGCCTTGACCTTGGCGAACGTTCGAGAGGGTCCTCCTTCGACGAGGTAGCTCGCGACAGTGAAAGGTGCGCCGGCAAATCCGATGAGGGCCACGCCAGAGCCCTCGAGCTCGCGGCGCACCAGGGCCACCGTCTCGGCCACGTAGGGAGCGTCGGCTGCCGGCTCGAACGGACGGAGTCGCGCCAGGTCGGCGCTGCTGCGGAACGGCTCGGCCACCACGGGGCCCCGGCCCGGTTCGACCTCGATTCCGAACCCGATGGCCTGGACGGGTACGACGATGTCGGAGAAGAGGATCGCGGCGTCGACGCCGTAGCGACGGACGGGCTGCAGGGTCAGCTCAGAAGCCAGGGAGGAGTCCCCGATGGCTGAGAGAATGGAGCCCTCCCCGCGGGCCGCACGGTATTCGGGCAGCGACCTCCCGGCCTGGCGCATGAACCAGACGGGCGTGCGGGCCACCGGTTGCCGCAAGCAGGCGCGCACGAGGTCCGTGCGGGCATCTGCCCCGGGGTTCACTCGATCGGCTCTATGACGACAGCCGTGCCGTAGGCGCAGATCTCCGTCCAGTTCCCACCCATTTCCGACGTGTCGAACCGCATGGCCAGCACGGCGTTGCCGCCGCGGGCCTCCGCCTCGGCCACCATGCGATTCACGACGTCCTCCCGGCTCAGCTGCAGGTTCTTGGTCATTCCCTTGAGCTCGCCCCCGGCGAGGGACTTGAACGCGGCGCCGAACTGCGAGCCAACGTTGCGCGAGCGGACCGTGAGCCCGAAGACTTCCCCGAGCACCGAGGTCACCTGGCAACCGGGCACGTCGTTCATGGTCGAAATCAGCATGGCCATCCTTTCGGTGGGCTCATCGTAGGCGTCGCCACCCCGGCATCTCCGGCGAGCCCGGGCGTCTAAACTGAACCGTTTCCCCGTCGGCAAGGGGAGAAAGGGGAGCGGTGCCGGGACATCCCGATCTACAGGATGAGCAGGAATTCCTCAACCGTGCCTACGACGGGCTCGAGTTCATGCGGGGTGAGGCGCGCCAGATGCTGCAGGGCGTGCTGGATCTGGGCCGGGGCGGCACGTTCCAGTCGCGCACCGAGCGCGACATCGTCGTCCGCACCAGCCTCGCCCGCCTGGAGCAACTCGACGTCGGCGACCAGGCCCTCTACTTCGGGCGCATCGACCGCCTCCCCGAACCGGGGGACGAGCCGACGGGTGGCTCCGACGGCCCGGCACTGGGCGAGTCGTTCCACATCGGCCGGCTCGCCGTCTCGGGGCCGGACCACGAGCCACTCGTCGTCGACTGGCGCGGCGCCGGTGGCCGAGCCCTTCTACAGGGCGACCGGTCTCGATCCGCAGGGACTGGCCCGGCGCCGGCATCTCGCCGTGCGGGGGCGCTCCGTGCTCGGCTTGGAAGACGAGTACTTCGTCGATCCCGACGGGCGCACCGGCACCCTCGTTCGCGCCGATGCAGGGCTGCCGGCCTCCGCAGGCGGGGACGGCGAGCGGCTCCTCTCCGAGGGGCTGGTCCTGGGTGGCCCCGGGGCGCTCCTCTCCGCACTCGGCCAGGCACGGACCGGCCACATGGGCGACATCATCGGCACCATCCAGCGGGAGCAGGACGAGATCATCCGCTCCCCGCTCGCCGGTGTCCTCGTCGTCCAGGGCGGCCCCGGCACCGGTAAGACGGCAGTGGCACTCCACCGTGCCGCCTATCTGCTCTACACCCACCGCTTCCCGCTCGAGCGGCAGGGTGTGCTGGTGGTCGGGCCGAACCCGCTGTTCCTGCGCTATATCGAGCAGGTGCTCCCGTCGCTCGGTGAGACGGGAGTGAGCCTGTCGACGGTTGCAGGCCTGGTGCCCGAGGTGCGCGTGCGCGGGGTCGACGACCCCGCCGTCGCAACATTGAAGGGCGACGAGCGGATGGTCAAAGTGCTGGCTCGCGCCGTTCGCACCCGCCAGCGCCCGCTCCACAGCGACGTTGAGATCCCGTTTGGTGCTGCGGTGCTGCGCTTACGCGCGCAGACGACCGAGGACATCGTTGCCCTTGCCCGCCGGAGGCCCGGCACGCACAACGCGCGCCGACGCCTCGTCGAGTCGCAACTGCTGCGCGCCCTGTCCGACGACTACCGGGCGAGGCTCAACCGGAGCGGCCTGGCCTCATCCGAGGATGAAATCTCCGAAGGGGCACCCACGCCCGAAGAGCAGAACGACCTCGCGCGGCGACTGCGCCGGACACCCGAGGTCGCCGAGGCGCTGGACCGGATGTGGCCTCGACTTTCCCCCACGAATTCCTGCACGACCTCCTCGGCGCCCGCCCGCTGCTGGCCGCCGCGGGTAAGGGAATCCTGAGCACGGCGGAGGTGCAGCGCCTCTACCGCCCCCGCAGCGCCACGCTTGACGCAGTTCCGTGGACGGTCGCCGACACCGCGCTGATCGACGAAGCGCGCACGCTGCTCGGTCCCCGTCGCGGGGCACGACCCGCTCGTGTCCGAGCCCAGAGGAATGACGACGCGCTGATTCAGGAGTTCGGATTCTGGCCCCAGGGATTGGCCGCCTCGCCCGCTCCCGTCGCAGGCCCAGGGGGCACTGTGGACGAGGAGATCCGCTCCTTCGGCCACATCGTGGTCGACGAGGTCCAGGACCTGTCCCCTCTGCAGCTGCGGATGCTGGCCCGGCGGTCGCTCTCCGGCTCCATGACCGTCGTGGGCGACATCGCCCAAGCCACCGGTCCGTGGGCCCCGGCGAATTGGGACGACATCACGCGCCACCTCGAGCGCGCAGCGCCCGCCGCGGCTGGTGGAGCTCACGGTGAGCTACCGCACCCCGGCCGAGGTCGTGGCGCTCGCCGCGCAAATCCTGGCCGTGGCGGCACCCACAATCTCGCCCCCCCGACCGGTGCGCCAGTCGGGCACCCCACCGCGCATCCTTTCGGTCAGCCGCCCGGAGCTGGCGGGCACGCTCGCCGACCTGGCGCGAGAGGAGATGGGCGCCGTCGCGCCCGGGCGAGTGGCCGTTCTCGGGCCCGCGGTCATGCTCCCCGAGCTGACCCGGGCGCTCGACGAGGCGGGACTCGAACCGATCGATCCACGCGATCCGTCGGGCGACGGCCTCGCCGCGGGATTGGTGGTGTTGCCCGCCGACGAGACCAACGGGCTCGAGTTCGATTCGGTGATCGTCGTGGAGCCGTCCCTCGTCGCGGCGGCCGGTGACGAATCGGGCGGAGAGGGCCCGCCGGTGGCGACGACACGGGGCTTGCGAACCCTCTACGTCGCGTTCACCAGACCCACCCGACGCCTCACCGTCCTGCACGCTGAGCCGCTTCCCATCGACCTGCGCTGAGCAGGGCGTTCAGCCCCGCCACCAGGGGCGCGACCCCGCTACCTGCTTGTTGGCGCTTCCGGCTCCCGGTCGACTAGAAATTGCCCTGTGACCCAGGCTGTTTCGGCGGAGGTCCCCGCGCCACAGGGAAAGATCGTCCACGACCGGCCGCCGATGTTGGCGATCGGCGTCATGATCTGGCTGGGCTCCGAGCTGATGTTCTTCAGCGGGCTCTTCGCGGCCTTCTTCACCATCCGGGCCAACACGGTCGGGCCATGGCCGCCCGCCGGCACCGAGCTCGACGTCGTGCGGGCCGGCATCTTCACCCTCGTCCTGGTGTCGTCCAGCTTCACCATGCAGTACGCCGTCTACCAGGCCGAATGGCGGCGGCGGCGCTCCGCCCGCCTCTGGGTCGTCGCCACCATCATCCTCGGGACGGCCTTCCTCGGGAACCAGCTCCTCGAGTGGCTCTTCACCACCACCCGTTGGTACACCAACTCGTATGGCTCGCTCTTCTACATCATGTCGGGCCTGCACGGCCTCCACGTCTTCATCGGTCTGCTCGCGATGACGTTCTTCCTGGGGCGCATGCGCGGCGACATCGGCGGTGACCCCGGCGAACTGTCGGCGATGCAGGGCATCTCCTACTACTGGCACTTCGTCGATATCGTCTGGGTCGGGCTCTACAGTTGCCTGTTCCTCCTCAAGTAGGCATGCGAGGCGTGCGCGCACCACAGCGGGGAACGTTCTTGAGCCGGTACGTGTTGCCTGCTGGACTCCTCTTTGTGGCCGCCATGGCCTCGTTGGCGATGTTCTTCCCCGGCGGCGACGCCGGCGCGAGCGGACATTCGGACACCGCACAGGTGCCGCCCATCCCCAACGTGCACGTCACGACGCGGTCTTGCGGCACCGTGAACACGAAGGGTGTCACCGGAACGGTGCGCAACGCGGGCAATCCCTTCAACAGCAGCTCGCGCTTCTGCCTCAACGGCCACCTCATCTCCTACGGCAGCCGCTACATCACGTACACCAACCCGCCACAGTCCTTCATCGACGCCGGCCGCCTTCTGTTCGCGCAGACGTGCTCGAGTTGCCACGGCAACGACGCCAACGGTGTCGGCCAGAACGGCCTGGCCGCCATCGGGCCGAACCTCCAGGGCGTCGGCGCCGCCACGATCGACTTCTGGGTGTCCTCTGGCCGCATGCCGGCGGCCGACGTGAAGGCGGTCGAGGCGGAACGGCGGCCGACCCGGCTGACGCCCGTCCAGGCGCTCGAGCTCGCCGCCTGGGTCAACTCTCTCGACCCGGCCGTGCCGGCCGTGCCCAGCCCCCACCTGGCCGGCGCCGACCAGTCGGCGGGAGCGGACCTGTTCTCCCTCAACTGCGCCGCCTGCCATACCATCACGGGTGCCGGTGACGCCCTGGCCTTCGGCACCAATGCACCGACCCTGATAAACCGCACGATCACTGCGCAGCAGGTGGCCGAGGCGATCCGCACGGGGCCAGCCAACATGCCCCGCTTCTCGGGCAACCTGACGGATCAGCAGGTGGCCGACCTCGTGTCGTACGTCACCGGCCGGATTCAGCACCCGACCAACCCGGGCGGTTTCGGCCTCGGCGGCGTCGGGCCGGTGGCCGAGGGATTCGTTGCCCTGCTGATCGGCGTCGGCGCCCTCGTCCTCATCTGCTTCTGGATCGGGGAGCGCTCGTGAGCGACCCCGAGCACCAGCCTTCGCGCACCCGGGTGCCCATGCCGATGGCCGCCCTGAGCGACCCGCACATGAGTGACGCCGCGAAGAATCCGGCACGCGCCGAGATGATCATCGGCGCGATCTTCTTGCTGGCCATCGTATTCCTCGCCCTCTTCGGAGCCGCCTACTGGCAGAACTGGAGTCCGTGGGAGCTCGGGGGCGCCATCGGGGCCGGCCTGTTCCTGCTCGGCTTCGGGCTCACCGCCTGGGGCAAGTACCTGATGCCGCAGGGCCCCTTTGTCGAGGACCGCCACCCCCTGGCCTCGACCTCGGAGGAGCGTGACGCCCTGTCCGCCGCGCTGGTCGAGCGCTCGGCCGTCGTCGTCAAGCGGCGCAAGATGTTGGGCGGCCTCTTCGCGCTGGGGGCCGGTATCTTCGGGATCGTCGCCGCCTTCCCGCTCATCCGCTCGCTCGGCCCGCTTCCCGGGGATACCCTCGAGGTGACCGACTGGCGGGACGGGACGGTCCTGGTCGACGCCAACGGGCGACCGATCCGCAAGGACACGCTGGTGGTCGGCGGCGTCATGACCGTCTACCCGAGGTCGACCGTCAACCCGATCAACGGCCAGATATCCGACAACGGGCAGGCCATCGACCAGACCATCCTCATCAGGGTGTCCGACCAGCCCTTGACTCCTCCGACCATGCCGGGACGGGAGGATTGGACTCCCGATGGCTATGTGGCCTACTCGAAGCTGTGCACACATCTCGGGTGCCCGGTCGGCCTGTACGAACAGGAGCTCGAGCTTCTGGTCTGCCCGTGCCACCAGTCGATGTTCAATGTCCGCAACGGTGCGGTGCCGCAGTTCGGGCCGGCACCCCGGCCGCTGCCCCAGATGAAGCTCGGCTACAACGACCAGGGCCATCTCATCGCCAGGGCGCCCTATGATCAGGCCGTCGGGCCCGGGTTTTGGGAGCGGACCACATGAGCGCTACTGCGGCCAAGACCAAGCGCAGCACCAAGGCCGCGAGGGGACCCTACGGGCAAGTCGGCAAGATCGTCGAGGAGCTCGACGAGCGCCTCGGGGTGGCCAAGGGCGGGCGCGTCTTCCTCGACAAGATCTTCCCGGACCACTGGTCCTTCATGCTGGGCGAGATCTCGCTCTACTCGTTCGTTGTGCTGCTGGCGACCGGAGTGTTCCTGTCGCTGTTCTTCGTGCCGTCGACCGCGCAGTCCATCTACCACGGCAGCTACACGCCGCTAAACGGGCAGTGGGTCTCTGACGCCTACAAGTCGACCGTCAGCATCTCCTTCGACGTACGGGGCGGCTTGCTCGTGCGGCAGATGCACCACTGGGCGGCCGACATCTTCACCGCGTCGATCGTGGTCCACATGGGCCGCATCTTCCTCACCGGGGCGTTCCGCAAGCCGCGGGAGCTGAACTGGCTCATCGGCATCACGATGCTGATCCTGGCCATCTTCGAGGGCTTCATCGGGTACTCGCTGCCCGACGACCTGATCTCGGGCACGGGCCTGCGGATCGGCTACTCCATCGCCGAGTCGATCCCGATCGTGGGGAGTTACCTCGTCTCGTTCCTGTGGGGTGGGACGTTCCCGGGCAACATCATCATCCCCCGCTTCTACATCATCCATGTGCTGATCATCCCGCTCGTGCTCCTCGGGTTGATCTCGGTCCACCTGGGTCTGCTGGTCCGCCAGAAGCACACCCAGTTCGCCGGTGAGGGCCGTACGGAGGACAACGTGGTGGGATCGCCGATGTTCCCCACCTTCATGGCCAAGACCACCGGGTTCCTCTTCATGGTGACCGCGGTGTCGGCGCTGCTGGGGGCCTTCGCCCAGATCAACCCCATCTGGCAGTTCGGTTCCTACGACGCCTCGAAGATCTCCTATGCCGTCCAGCCTGACTGGTACATGGGCTGGCTCGACGGCGCGCTGCGCATCATGCCGTCGTGGGAGCTCACCGGCTTCGGGCACACCATCCCGCTCGAGGTCTTCCTGCCGGCCGTCGTCTTTCCCGGCCTGATCTTCACCATCTGCATGATCTGGCCACAGATCGAACGCCGGGTGACCGGCGACGTGGCGATGCACAACTTGCTGGACCGGCCGCGGGACAGACCGAAGCGCACGGCGGCCGGCGTGGCCATGTTCTCCCTCCTGTTCACGCTGTTCGCGGCGAGCTCGACCGACGTCCTGGCGAACTTCTTTCACGTGTCCCTCAATGGTGTGCTCTGGTTCTTCCGTATCGCGACCATCGTCGTCCCGATCATCGCGGGGCTGACCGCCTACCAGCTCTGTCGGGAGATGCAGGGCGTCCACGACATCGGGAAGCGCAAGCGCGCCGTGATCGTGCAGCGATCGGCCGAGGGCGAGTACAGCACGGTCGCGACACCGCCCCGTCCCGACGACGAGCACGTCGAGATGGAGCCCGAACCTGTGCCGGTGCGCATCGATATCGAGCCGTTGAGCAACGGGGGCACCCGAGAGCCCGCGACGTCGCCCACGGGCGTGCGTCAGGTCACGCGCTGAGCCAGCGACCGGGACGGGTCACCGCCCGCGACCTCTGGGTCGTCGTCGAATCTGTCCACGCACTGACCTACTTCGCACCCGGCTGCCGCACCGCGCTGCGTGAAGCTGGCCTGCGCGGCTTCTGGTCCGGATATTTCGCGGCACGCGCTGCCCCTCTCGGCCGCGTCAGCGCCGGACCGGTGACCGCCGCCCTCTACAACTTCCACCCGCGCATGGTGGCCGCGGCGGTGCCCGGGTGTTGGGACGTGGTGGCGCCAGAGACACTGTGCCGTGTGCGCGCCATCGCTGCCGCGGACGCGCTCGGCGAGGTGTGCAGCGTCGAAGCTCGTTCCGCTCTGGTATCGGCGCTGCCTCTGCTGCGGCGGGCCGTGGACGGATGCGATGGCGACGGACGGGTCATGGCGGCAGCCAACCGGACGCTCTGGGCGCGCATCGCGCCGGCCCTGGGCACCGGGGGGCTGGGCGAGGCCTGGCAGGCCTGCAGCACATTGCGCGAACACCGCGGGGATGGGCACGTGGCCGCACTCTTGGCACGTCAGATCTCCGGTCTCGATTCCCATCTGCTGGCGGCAGGCACCAAGGCGATCCCCGCCGAGGTGCTCCGGGACAACCGGGGCTGGAGCGAGCAGGAGTGGGACGCCAGCGCTGCGGCACTCGTCGCGCGAGGCCTGCTGCATCCCGACGGACGCGCCACCGACGCAGGGCGCACATTGCACGGGGAGGTGGAGGACCTGACCGACCGGCTGGCCGAGCCCGCCTACGCGGGTCTGAGCGACGGCGCACTCGAGGATCTTTACGGCGCCCTGTCGGCGTGTGCCGGAGGTGTGGGCGACTCGGGCCTGCTGCCCTTCCCCAATCCGATGGGGCTGCCCCGCCTGTCCTGAGTCAAAAGGGGGCGGTGCGCCGCCCGCCCATCCGGACACGCCTGTGGTTCCGAATACCCGGCGCCATGAGAACCACCATCGACTCATACAAATATCGTGCGGGCCGTCTCAATCTGGACGGTGTCGACTTCGACGACTTCAAGGACCGGCCTCTGGCGCCGGAAGCCCTCCGATCGCTGCGCTACATGCATGACGTGGAGCACCACACGGTCTGCTACCTGCGCGACCTCCTCTTGACCCCGGCACACCGGGATCCCGACATCACCTCCTTCCTGTCCTGCTGGGTGTTCGAAGAGATGTGGCACGGCGAGGCGATCGGCCAGGTGCTCGCGGCGCACGGCGAAGAAGCGGGCGCTCCCCGCATCGCCACTCTCCGCCAGAAGCGCCGTCACAAGGAAGCGCTCTCCACGTTCAGCACAATCGGCTCCGCCGCCTTCGCCGGCAGAGCCTTCACCGCCCTGCACATGGCATGGGGCGCCATCAACGAATGGACGACGCAGGCCGGCTACGCACGCTTGTCGGACAAGGCGGACCACCCGACCCTGCGCGAACTGCTGAAGCGGATCATGAAGCAAGAAGGCGGCCACATCGACTTCTACGCCGCGGAGGCGGCCCGACGGCTGAGCGAGAGTCCGCGGGCACAGCGGCTCACGAGATTCGCCCTCAAGCACCTCTGGCGCCCCGTCGGTTCGGGCGTGATGCCGAAGGAGGAAGTCGGATTCCTGGTGACCTATCTCTTTGACGGCGACGAGGGGCGCCAGTTCACATCCCGTATCGACCGAAGAGTGGATCGGCTTCCGGGCCAGGCGGAGCTCCACCTTCTCGACACGGCGGTGTCCAAGCTCTCCCGGCTCGAGGCCGCGGCGTGACGAGCCCGACGGGGCGGGAGCGAGACGGGCCACGCCGGACGCTTTGAGCTTGAAGATTGACGCGTTGACGAATTGTTGCGGACGGGTACGTGCGGCGGATCAGTGATGGGGTCATGGGGTTGCTCGCTCGCCTCTTGGTTCGTGTCTTCTTTCGCAGTGTGGAGGTGGAGAACGGAAGGAACCTACCCTCGAGCGGACCGGTGGTCCTCGTCGCCAACCATGTCAACGGATTGGTCGACGGATTGCTGTTGATGGCGACGCTCGGTCGTTATCCACGATTCTTGGGCAAGTCCACGCTTTTTCGGATCTGGCCGCTCTGGCCCTTCTTGAAGCTGGCCGGTGTGATTCCGGTGTACCGGGCGAGTGACGGAGTCCAAGGAGACCACAATGTCTCCGCCTTCGCCGTCTCTCGTGAGATCTTGTCGCGCGAAGGCGTCGTTGCGATATTTCCCGAGGGCATCAGTCACGACGAAGCGTCGTTGCAGCCGCTCCGGACCGGAGCAGCCCGCATTGCCCTCGAGGCGGCGTTCGACGGCAGCGTCGATGGCGTCGTGATCGTGGCGGTGGGACTCGTCTACGACGCCAAAGCCCGGTTCCGCTCGCGGGCGCTCGTCCGCGTCGGCCAGCCCGTCACGGTTGCGGGCTGGTCCGGTGCTTATGGCACTGACAGTCACGAGGCGGTGCGCCGGCTAACCCGAGATGTGGCCGATCAGCTCAGACGAGTGAGCCCGTCGTTCTCGTCTTGGTCCAGGGCCCAGCTGTTCGGACGGATCGCAGAGGTTGTGGTGCGCAGCCCGGAGGTGACGTTGCCGTCGGTCGTCACGCTGGCCGAGCAGGTTGAGATGGCCGAGCGGTTGTCGTCAGCCGAGCAGGAGGATGCCGCCACCCTGTCGACGCTCGTCGACGGCTTCACCACCTACGAGCGCGATCTCGACCTCCTCGGGATCGACGACGCCCAGGTCGTGGCCCAGTACCCCCGGGGACGGCTCCGGAAGTCCGTTGCCTGGTCAATGTGCAAGGTTGCCTGCGCGATTCCCGTCGCGGCCATCGGAGTCCTGGTGCACATCGTCCCGTTCCAAATCATGAAACAGCTCTCCAAGCGACCGAACAATGAGGGGATCAAAGCGACCGTCAAGCTCTTGGGCTGCGCCGTGCTGTTCTCCGCGGTCTATGTCGCCCTGGGGTTTGGCGTCGGCCACTTCTACGGAGCATGGGCCGGGCTGACCGCTGCCGTCATCGCGCCCCTGTGTGGCTACACGGCCGTGCGGCTCGCCGAGCGAGTCAAGCGGATGGGCGGATTGCTCGAGGGGTACCGGACGGTCAAGAGGCGGCGCGGCCGTGTTCTCGACAGCGTGTTTGCCGACCGTGCGAAAGTCCTCGATGCCGCCCGGATCGTCGACCGCACGCCGTGAGATGGACGCAGGTCACGTACGGGCGTCACCATGCGCAGACGGCGGAGGTGTGGCGGCCCGCGGGGAACCACGCGAACCGTCCCGTGGTCGCTCTGATCCATGGGGGATTCTGGCGACAGCTCTACACCAAACGGCTCATGCATCGCATGGCGGCGGCGATCGCGGCGCACGGATGGGTCGCGTACAACATTGAGTATCGGCGTGTCGGACGTCTCGGAGGCGGCGGTTGGCCCGAGACTTTCGAAGACGTTTCGGACGCGTTCGGGGCCCTCACCGCCGTCGAGGGAATCGATCTGGAGCGCATCGTGGCCTGCGGCCATTCGGCCGGAGGCCACCTTGCCTTGTGGGCCGGCTCAAGTTGGTCCGTGAGGAGGGCAGACCGTCTTGCGGGCCTGCTTCGTGTCCACACGGCGATCTCACTGGCGGGCGTCGTTGATCTCGCGGCCGCGGCACAGCGCCGCGTCGGTGGTGACGCGGTCGCGGACCTGATGGGGGGGCGCCCAGAGGAGGTGCCGGATCGCTACGCCCTGGGTTCTCCGGCCGAGCTCGCGCCGTCGGCAACCCGGCAACTCCTTCTGCATGGCCTGCAGGACACGACCGTGCCGCCCACGCTCAGCAGCGACTATGTCGAACTGGTCCGTGCCAGAGGCGGCGACGCTCGCTATGTCCCTCTTCCCGGGGTTGGCCACCTGGAGATGATCGATCCCGGCGGTGCGGCCTTTCAAGAGGTGCTGTCCTGTTTGGACCAGATCGCACGTCCAGGGCTCCCATGACCTCGAATCGGTGGCTCTACCCGGGGCGCCCGGTCGGCGGCGGCCAGCCCTCATGGAGCTCGAGCTCCTTGCACAAACGGCGTGATGACACCATCTGTCCGGCGTAGCGACCGGCGTCGGGGTCGTCCCCCAGCCAGGCCGCGACCTCGCCCGCGACGTCCGGCGGTGCGGGCACGTGCCCAGCGCCCACCAGCACTGCGTCCATGCCCGACGCCCGCATCGACTCGGTGAGGGTGAGTCCCGGAGCGATGGAGAAGGCCCAGATTCCCTGCGCCGAGAACTCGACGTGGCACATGTCCGTGACCCGGTGGAAGGCCGCCTTGGCGGCGGCATAGGCCACCCCCCATCCGCCGGCTCCCGCTGGCGCTGGCGGCGTCGTGAAGGCGGCCTCGGAGAGCATGTTGACGAGGCGGCCCTCCCCACGCTCGATCATGCCGGGCAACACAAGCTGGGTCAGGAGGAGCGGGTGGAGGTAGTCGCCGACGAGGCACCGCTCGGCCAGCTCGAGGGGAAGGTCCAGGATCCGGTCCATCGTTCCCGGCCCCTGGTAGATGGCGTTGTTGACCAGTACGTCGACCCGGCCCAGGGTGGCGAGCGTCACCTCAGCGGCGCGCTCGACCGAGGCACGTTCCATGAGGTCCATCGGCACGACCACGCAGGTGCGTCCAAGCTCCTGAATCTGCGCCGCGGTGACGTCGAGGCTCCCGGCGATGGGTCGCGGCTCGTCCGGCACGAGCGTGCTCGAAGAATGGGCACGGCCGTCGCCCTCGTGCACGGTGCGAGCGGTGATGGCCACGTCGAAGCCACGTCGGGCCAGGGCGACTGCGGCGCAGCGCCCGATGCCGCGGCTGGCGCCGGTGACCAGGGCGACCCTGCGGGACTCAGGCACGGCGCACCTACATCATCCCGGCGATCTGGTGCCCACCGTCGACGTGGAGTACTTGTCCGTTGACGTAGGCCGATGCGTCGCTGCAGAGGAAGACGACCACCCGGGCGATGTCGTCGGGAGTTCCGAGACGGCGCGTTGGATTGGCCTCGGCCAAGCGTCGCTGCACCTCAGCGGGAACGTTGGCCAGCGCTGTCTTTGTGAGGATGAAACCAGGAGCAATGGCGTTGGCCCGAATGCCGTCCCGCCCGTAGCGGGCCGCCAGGTGGCGCGTCAGTTGGTTCAACGCTGCCTTCGACACGCCATACGCCACGCGGGTCGATTCCCCAATGGTGCTCGTCCCCGACGAGATCGTGACGACAGAGCCGCCGCCGCGGGCGGACATGACCGGAATGGCGTGCCGAGCGAGCAGCAGAGCGCCGCGGGTCGTCGTCTCGATGACGCGGTCCCAGATCCCGAGGTCGACGCCGACGGCGTCGGTGTCGAGGCGGGGGTGACTCCAGGCCGCGTTGTGATCCACGCAGTCGACGCCCCCGAACTCGGCCACGGCGCGCTCGACGAACGCGGCAACTGACTCGTCATGGCGCACATCGCAGGCAACGCCGATGGCCTCGCCTCCTCCGGCAGCGACCTCCCGGGCCACCGACTCGGCGTTGTCCGCGGCCACGTCCCCGACGACCACCGTGGCGCCCTCCCCGCTCAGCCGGAGCGCCGTCGCCCGACCGATGTCAGAGGCCCCCCCGCTCAGGAGCACGACCTTGCCATCGAGCTGGCCCACCTCAGCGTCCCCGCCCGGGAACGGGTGCACCGGGGGCCCTCGATGTCATCGGGTCATCGTAGGAGGGCGGGCCAAAGCCCACCACCAGGGATTCTTCCCCGCCCGGGGCCTCGCTCAATTGGGACGCCAGCCAGGGGCATGGCAGCATCTTCGTGTGCGAGTCCATCGCAGTTTCGCCTTCGTCGACGTGTCCGGGTTCACCGCTCTGACCGAGCTCGAGGGGGACGAGCGCGCGGTCGACGTCTTGACGGCCTTTCGGGCCCTGCTGCGTGACATCTGTGCACGTCGTGGCGTACGTATCGCCAAGTGGCTCGGTGACGGCGTCATGCTGGTGTGCGTCACAACCCGTCCGCTGCTCGAGACGGTCCTGGAGCTGCACTATGTCGTCGGCGAAGTCACCGGTCCCGTGGAGACCGTGTCCATCCGTTCGGGAGTCACCTCGGGCGAAGTCATCCTGATGGAGGGCGACGACTACGTCGGGCATTGTGTGAACGTGGCCTCTCGACTGTGCGACCAGGCTGCGGCCGGTGAGGCGCTGGCTGCCCCGTCGGTCATGGCACATCTTCCCAGCTGGGGCGTCGCTGTGGCCGAGGCCCACGTCACGTTGAAAGGGGTCGAAAAGCCGGTGCCCGCGGCGAGCATCTGCATGGCACCCGGAGGCCCCGATGGCTCCCGCGATCCCATCTGCGGGCTGCCGCTCGCCCAGGACACGGCAGAGGAGATCGCCCACGACGTCCGCGGCTCCGTCGTGCTCTTCTGCTCCCCAGGGTGCGTCGACACCTGGCGCCGGCGCCCTGCTCGGACCGCCGCACGCTGACCAGCCGGAAGTACCGGGCCTGCGCCCTGCTCTCTTCCGGCAACGTTGTTCCTCCGTTTTCCCGTTTGCCTCGCACGACGCCTGTCCACGAATTGTCGCTCAAACCTGGATTCGAACGTGCCGATACTCGGTGCGCCGACAGAAGGGGAATTTACGGAAACCTGGCATGCGTCGATCCCCACTAGAAGACATGTCATCCAACTTGGCGACCTTCTGGCGGAGTTATGTCCATATCGGTGTGGTGACCTACAGCATGGGGGCGAGTGCCGTCGTGGTGTACTCCCTGGCGACGCCAGGCGTACACCGACGGGCGATGGTCATCCTCGGCTGTGCCAGCCTCGCCGCGTCCATCGGTCCATTCCGATGGGTCGGGCTGCGACTCGTCTCGACGCGGTGGTCGAGGGCGTTCTTCACGTCGTGGTCCGTGTGCACCTTCGGCTTCATCGCCGTCGGTGCCATCCTCGACGGCGGTGTCCGCAGCCCCATTTCCTACTTCTTGGTGCTGCCGCTGCTCTTCGCGGGTCTGGCGTACTCGGCCGGAACGGTGACGGTGCTGGCGACATTCGGGGTGGTGACGACGTTGATCGTTGGTCTCTTGACTCCTCATCGCAGCTGGTCGACCACCGCGTTCTTGGCGCTGGCCATGATCATCGCCGGCGTGATCACTGCGGCGGCGGCGATCAACCGCGACCGCCTGATGGGACAGCTGATGGAGGCGGCCAACGTGGATGCGTTGACCGGGTGCCTCAGTCGGGGGGCTTTCGAAGAGCGGCTCGAGCACGAGGCGAAGCGGGCCCGCCGCCAACATTCGACCTTCAGCCTCGTCGTGGCGGATGTTGACAACCTCAAGATCCTCAACGACTCCCGTGGGCACCACTCAGGCGACCGGGCACTCCAGCTGCTCGGCAGCGTCTTGGGCCAGGCGGCCCGGGGAACCGATGTAGTGGGACGTCTGGGAGGCGACGAATTCGTCATGTTGCTGCACGACACCGATGAGGACGCCGGGTTGATCGCGGCCACCCGGCTGAACAAAGCGCTGCAGTCGGTGGCCGGCTCGGACCAGGTGTCGGCGAGCCTGGGTGTGAGCACGTGGCTGGGTCCCGAGGACGGGCCAGAGGCACTCCTGCGTCGCGCTCGACGAGGCGCTCTACGTCGCCAAGCGAGCGGGTCGCAACCGGGCGGTGCTCTGGGAGCCGCCGGCGTCCGAGTCGCAGGCCGGCCTGCACATGCTTGGCCGCCGTCCCCGCCGCCCCATAGGAGCCGGTCGTCCTTGAGTCCTCTCGAGCTTCGACCTTTTGGATCCCCTTCAGGCCGGTGTCCCTGCTGTCGTCGCGGCTTGCCGCGGCCCGACTCGCGGTGGCGTTCGCGAGTTTGCCGGCGTGCAGTGCGTGGGCCATCAGCCCCCATCGAATCCGGGCCGGAGGCACTGAAGCCGCCAACACCCTGCAGTGAATCTCGGGGAGTTTGGTCCAGTGGGCGGCCGGCCGGGCGTGGTGGATCGAGTGGTAGCCGATGTTGAATCCCACCCGGCGGCTGAAGAACCCGAGATTCATGTTGGCTGACGTGGCCGCCGACTCGTAGGTGCAGCCCGCGTGCTGTAGCCAGTTGGAGGCGGGCAAGGAAAAGGCCGTTGCCACCCACGGCACCAGGATGAAGACGGCAGTGTGAACGGGTGACCGGACCCCCAGCGCCACCACCGCCACAGCCGCCGGGAGGCAGCACGTCACGAGCTCTACCCGGCGGCTCCGGATGCGCCAGATGGCGGGGGCGCCGTGTCGCCAGCCGCGGTGGGGTCGCGCTCAGGCAGTAATGCCAGAAGGGGATGGGCCGGTCAGGGAAGGAGGTACCGGGCGATGAGAAGGGCCCGGTCCAGTCGGCAGGACTGTTGAGGTACCGGTGGTGTACTTCGATGTGAATGTGGCGATAGATGGGCTGAGGGACTGCGCTGACGAACGTCAGCACGCTGTCGAAGGCGACGTTGGCCACCCGACCGCGGAAGAGCGGCAGGTGGCTGTGGTTGTGCTGGACGATCCCACCCCACCGGAGGGCGAGGAACAGCGGCGGGAAACACCACCACGGGGCCACGCCGGCGGCGCCCGCCACCATGATGGACGCGGCAAGGCAGACGACGAGGGCCGCAGGTGCGTCTACCCGGTAGCGGAGGATCCTCGGGTTAGGCCCCGGCATGCATTCCATCCTGGCATGCAAAACCCCGTTCCGCCCAGGTCGAACCGCCATTGCCCCTTGACGGAACGCCGGTGCCCGTACAAGCTGCGTGCAGCTGATGCCATCCGTGCGCCGCGGTCGCCCGACGGGGACACGGCGCCCGCCGGGAGGGGGGTCCGGCCGTCCCGTTGGAAGGAGGATCCATGCCCGCCCCGCCGGTGGAGACCATTCCCCTTGCCCCCGGGCTCGCCCTGGACCTCTCCTTTCCCCAGGACGCGATGGACGAGGTGGTGGCCACCCTGACGCTGTGGGGCCGCGTGCTCCGGACCACGAACTTCCGGGCGCAGAGCCCCACGGTCCCGAAGGTCCTCAACCTCGGGCCGGTCCGCCTCACGCTGTCTCTCGACGCCAACATGTTCGAGGGCGAGCTGGCCTGGAGTCTCGTGGTACAGCGGCGCGGGCGCGACGGGTCGTGGGGGACTTTGCGAAACTTCGGGCGCCGCGTCGTGCGTTTCGACCCGTCGTTGGGTGAGGTGGGAGGGAGCGCCGCGGTGTACCCACCCATGGTGGTCGGTCCTCCCGCTTGGACGAGTCAGGTCTGCACGCCCAGCGTGCTGCGCTTCCATGTGGACGATGACCCACGCGCTCTGTGCCGGGTCGGCAGCGTGGTCAAGCGCGTGATGTTCCCCGACCACCCGCCCTTCGTGTTCAACACGGTGGCCTGCGTGGGCGCGTTCCCGAGGGGCGGTCCGGGGCAATACACCGACCCCGACTCCATCTGGTTCAACACCTTCCTCGGGTACTACCAGCTCGACTGTGCCAAGGACTGCTGGTCACGCCCCTTCGGCTACGCGGCAGGCGGCGGGGAGCGCCTCGGTGCCGATACTCGAGGAGCTGGTGCGACTGGGCAAGTCCGACTGGAACTGGTTCTCGAACTGGGACTACGGCGTACCGGACGACATCCTGCTCTTGTATTCCGCCGTCCCGCCCACCGCCGGCGTCGTGAGCACCCCACTGGTCACCGTGGGCTCCCGCCAGTGGCACCAGGTGGACGTGCGCGACACCAAGGCGGCCAGCTGCTACGTGGCCGGTGGGCCCGGTGCACGACAGCTCGTCCACAACACCGTCCTCGAGGTCACATGGCGGCGCAGCTTCGGCGCCCCCTCCCCGCGGCCTGCCCAGCCCACGAGTTTCATCCCCACCGTGCTGGACGCGAAGGTGTACATGTCCTACTGGGAGGACGACAGCCATTACCACACCGTGATCTTCGGCGGGACGATCCTGGCGGGCAAAGACCCAGCGTTCCTCGGCGCACAAATAGCCGCGACCGAGACCGTCATGACCGCCGACTACCCCGGACTCGGGTTCCCGCTCCCCTGACCCCGCCGGCGTCAGCCGTCAGCACTAAGCCGCTCGAGGTCGGACAGCACGCCGGCCGCTGCCACCAGCACCGGAGTGGTTGCGCCCTCAGGGCAGCGCCGAAGCCGTTCGCCCACCATCTCGACCGCCTCACTGGTGTGGCCTTGTGTCTCCAGGTACCGGGCGTAGCCGGCGGCCGCGGCGGCAGGCCGTGCACCGGATAGCCGTGCTCGTCGGCGAACGCCATGGCCTGCTGCCACTCGTCCTCGGCCTGCCGCCGAAGCGCTTCTGTGCCCTCGAGCTTGTCACCTTCGTCCACCTCGGCCCGGCTGAACAACAGCTCGGCCCGCATGCGATGAAGGGCGGCATCCCACCAAGGCTGGCTCGTCTCTGCCGATGCCTCAAGGGCCATGTCGACGAGCGCGGCAGCGGTGGCGTCGTCACCGCCTGCGCGGACCGCCTCAGCCACCCGGGCCATCACAGAGGTGCTGCCGCCGCGGTTGCCCGACGCCGCGGCTCGGGCGGCGATATCGAGCAGCTCGGGCAGAAGCGAGGGATCACCCGTGCGCATGATGCGTTCGGCCACCTCCCAGAGGGCACTGATGGAGCCCCACCACTCGAAGCCCTGCTCCTCGGCCAGGGACCTGGCGCGACCGGCGTCCTCCAAGGTCTCGGGCGACTCCCCCCGCTCCCAGTGGGCCGTGGCTCGGAAGGTGAGGGCATAGACCAGCTGGAAGGGTTGGTCAAGGGACTCGGCGAGCGCCACCCCGTCGTTCATGTGGGCCAGACCTTCGTCGAGGTAGCCCTGGATCAGGCATCCCCAGCCGGCAAAGACGTGGGCCGCCACGCCATGGTCGGTCCCGAAGCGCTGGGCGATGGTGTGATGGCGAGCCGGGTCGTAGATCTCGATGGCCCGGAGCGAGTGGTCGAGGCTCTCCTTGGACTCGCCCAAGTAGTTGCGGGCCAGCGCCAGCTGTATCCGGCCCAGCAGTTCGAGCGTGTCGTCACCGCACGCGAGAGCGATGGCGAGCACCCTCTCGGCCAGCGTCGCGCCGAGGACCGTCTCGCCCCGGTTGATGTAGTAGATGGACAGCCCGGCCAGGGCGAGGCCGACCTTGGTGTCGTTGCCCAGCCGCTCGCAGAGCTCGCGGGCCCGGTCGTAGGTCGCCTCGATTTCGGGATCGGCGTAGCTCTTGATGGACATGACGGCCGACCCGAGGGCGAGCAGCATCTCGACCTCGGCCTCGTCGTGTTGCGTGCCCTCGGACAGGTGCTCCACCAGCGAGAGGCCGTGCCGGAGGAAGGCGATGGCCTCCCGATAGCCCGAGCCCTCGGTCGCCCGGGCCGCCGCGAGCTGGTAGCACTCCGTCGCCTCGCCGAGCGACCCCGCCGCCTCGTAGTGGCGAGCGACCACCTCGGGTAGGACGGGGCTCCCGGCGTCGAGGTGGGCCCGGAGCAGCTCGGCGATGCGCTCGTGCACGGTTCGGCGCGTGCGACGCAACAGTGACTCGTAGGCCACCTCCTGGATCAGGATGTGCCGGAACGAGTAGCGCTCGTCGGGATCCTTCGCCACTTCTACCAGGAGGTCGCAGTCGGACAGCCGGTCCAGCAGTGCCCGGAGGGTGTCGGGCTCCAGGCCCGACACCTCGGCCAGGAGGTCGAAGCGGAAGTCGCGCCCAATGACTGCCGCCACCTGGGCCACGGCCTTGGCCGGACCGAGCCGGTCCAGTCGCGCCAACAGCACCCCTTGCAGGGTGTGCGGTACCGCCAGGTCGGCGAGTGCCGCGTCCAGCTTCCAGCGGCCGCCGTCGGCCACCAGCATCCCGGACTCGAGCACGGCACGCCCGACCTCCTCGGCGAACAGGGGGATGCCGGCCGCCGAGTCAACGATGCGATCGACCACGGCGTCGGGCAGGGCACGGTCGCCGCTCAGGCCACCCACCAGCTGCCGCATGGACGCGTCATCGAAAGGCTCGAGGTCGAGGCGGGCCACCACGTCGCCGTGCTGCCACGTGTCGGTGAACTCTGGCCGCGCGGTCATGACGAGGAGCAGCGGGGTGGACTCGATGGTGGCCAGCAGCCCTTCGAGCACGTCCAATGAGGTGGGGTCGCACCAGTGCAAGTCCTCGACCACGAGCACCAAAGGCTGCAGCCGGCTCAGAGCTCGGACCCACGCAACGAGCGCCTCGAGCGTGCGCTCCATCCGGCGCTCGGGAGCCATGGAGGCGCCGTCGACGTGGACCAGGCCCAACAGGGCTCCCACCAGTTCCACGGCGTCGGGTAGGTCGACGCTTGCGGCAGCGAGGCCAGAGCGCAGGCGGTCGAGACTGGTCTCGATGTCGTCGCCCGGCCGCAGACCCAGTCCCTGCTCGATGAGCCGGGCCACCGGCCACAGCGCGCTCATCTGGGTGTAGGGGGAGCAGCTGCAGTCGATCCAGGTGTGCGGGCTGCCGGAGACGACCTCTCGTAGTTCGTGGGCGACGCGCGACTTGCCCACTCCAGGCTCGCCCCGCAGCAGGACGGCGCCGCCGCGCCCGGTCGACGCCGAGGCCCACCGATCGGCGAGGAGGTCCAGCTCGTCCCGACGCCCGACCAAGGGTGTCAACCGGCCGGCCGCGGCCTCGAGCCGGCTCCGCACGCCCGTGGGCTGCACCACCCGGCAGACCTCGAGCGGCTGGGCGATCCCCTTCAGGGTGATCGGCCCAAGTGACTCGACCAGGAACAGACCCTCGACGAGGGCCAGCGTGACGGAGCTGGCCACCACCGTCCCCGGCGCCGCCACCGTCTGCAGCCGGGCGGCCAGGTTGAGGGTCTCCCCGAGCGCCATGCTGCTGCGCCGGCCCAGACCGCCCATCTCGCCCACCACCGCCAAGCCGCTGTGAACGCCGGCACGCAGTTGCAGCCCCCCGTCCGGGTCGAGCTCCTCTATCGTCGACACGATCTCCAACGCCGCCCGCAGCGCCTGCGCGGCGTCGTCATCATGGGCCTCGGGCCACCCGAAGCGGAAGCTGATGCCGTCCCCGGTATAGCTCTCGACGTCGCCGGCGTAACGTCGGGCCACCGCCACGGCGCGCTCCTGGTACGCCTGCATGAGATCGGTGAATTCCTCGTCGTCCAGGCGCGTCGACATCTCGGTCGACCCAACGACGTCGCAGAAGACAGCAGTCAGATAGCGGCGTTCGGGCTTACTCCCGATCCCCAACGCCTCGAATACGTCGGGTTTGCCGCCTGCCGGCTGGGAGCCGACCGCGCCACCGCAAGACGGACAGAACCGGGCGTTGGGCGGCAAGGGCCCGTTGCAGACGCCGCAGAGTCCGCCCGACTGGTTAGCGGACGGCAAGGCAGTCCCTCATGGCGGCCTGCACGAAGGGGGGCAGCGGACGGCGCCCGTCGCCCAGCACGTGGTCGGCGATGGCCTGTACCGGATCGAGACCATCGATGTCGTCGCCTGCGATGCTGGTGAACGCCCGGCCGCACTGGGCCCGACGTGCCCTGGTTGCGCCCACCGGGGTGTAGGTGCGAATGCTGATCACTCTGGCCAACCTCAATTGCGCCGTGTTGAGCCGGGCGCGCTGGGCGGCGGCGGCGGCCCGGTAGTAGCCGAGGTGGCCCGCTTCTTGGCGGCGGATGGGGTCGGCCACTGTCGCGGCGAGGGCGCGTTCGCCCCAATCGTCGAGCCTGGCGCCGACCCTGGAGTAGGCGTCGAAGGTCAGCCGCTCGTGCATCGCCCCACGAACCAGGTAGACGAGTTTGAAGACGTCATGCCACCAGCGCTGGCGGGTGAGGGTGCCCATGATCCGGAACGAGCGGCGTGCAGGGTGGAGCGGCGGCGCAGCAGGCAGCATGCCCAACTCGATGCAAAGGGCGTCAAAGATGGCGCCGTGCGCCACCTCGTGGCGCGACCAAACCGAAAGGAAGCGACGGTCGTCCTCGTCGAGTCTGGGGAGCATTGTCTCGACCTCGAGCGCGTTCTGGGCCACCAGGCCTTCGACCAGCGCGAAGTAGTAGAGCACCCCCCCGAACTCCTTGCGCAGGCGGTCGGGGTGGACGACGGTGAGGTCGACCGAAGTGAGCGGGATGCTGGGATCGGCTTCGAGCCGGTCAATCCTCCTCGAAAGCTCGGTGTCGCCCGTCATGGCCTCCTACCGGAACTCGTCCGAAATCTAGTGCCCGACCACGCAAAATGCACCTAGGGATGCAGACAGATCGTCGGCCCGCCCTGGTGTTGGGGCAGCGACGGGCGACTCGGAGTAAATACCCGCCGGGAGTTGACATGTGACCAAAAAGTCACATAATGGAGGGGTGGATGAGGTGTTCAAGGCCCTGGCCGACCCCACCCGGCGCAGCTTGCTCGACGAGTTGTTCCGGGAGGACGGCCAGACCCTGAGCATGCTGGAGGAAAATTTCTCCATGTCGCGCTTTGGCGTCATGAAGCACCTCAAGCAGTTGGAAGACGCTGGGTTGGTGGTGACGAGGCGGCGGGGCCGCGAGAAGCTCCACTTCCTCAACCCAGTCCCGATCCGGCTCATCCACGACCGCTGGGTGAGCAAGTACGCAGAACCTTGGGTGGCAGGGCTGAGCGAGATCAAAGAGAGATTGGAGAAGCAGATGGAAAAGGTGTACGAGATTTTCATCAAGACGACCCCCGAGCGCTTGTGGGAGGCGATCGTCGACCCCGAGATCAGGGCCAAGTACAACTTCGGGGCAGCGACGAACTCGGAGTGGAAGGTGGGCTCGCCCATCAGCGTCGACGTGCCCAAGCATGGTCTGCACCTGGGCGAGGGAGAGGTGCTCGAGGTGGACCCCCCGCGCCGTCTCGTCCACACAATGGCTGCGCTGTGGGACGACGATGTGCGAGCCGAAGGATTCTCTCGGGTCACATGGGAGATAGAGACGGTCGGCGACTCGTGTCACCTGACGCTGACCCACGACCAGCTGCGAGAGGGTGCCAGCAACCAGATCTACGGCGGCTGGCCGATGATCCTCTCGGGCCTCAAAACCTGGCTGGAGACGGGCGAGACACTCACCACACCCGGGTCACTGCTCTACGCCTGACGGCGTCATGCCAGTGCCGCAAAAGTACAGAAGGACCACGGAGCAAAGGAGCCACGTCATGACAAGAGCGACCAATGTGATCGACGTCGGAGGAGTCTCGGTGCCGGTCTCCGACCAGGATCGAGCGGTTCGGTTCTACGTTGACAAGTTGGGCTTCGAAGTGCGGCTCGACGTGCCGATGGGCGACGGTGGCCGCTGGTTACAGGTCGCGGCCCCCGATGGCAGGGTGCCGATCGCTCTCGTAGCCGCCACGGCTGCACAGTCGGTCGGGGTGGATACCGGGATCACTCTTGCGACGTCGGATGCGGAAGCCGACCACGCATCCTTGATCGCCAGCGGTGTGGACGCTGACGAGCTGTTGCACTGGCCCGGCGTCCCCACCATGTTCATATTCCGCGACCAAGACGCCAACCAGCTCAAGGTCATGGACATCGCGACGAGGTGAGTGGGCGCCGCCGCGCAGCTTCAAGCCGTGTGTCTCACCGTGTCCGGCGTCTCGAATCGCTCCTTCGCTGAGTGCTCCCGCCCCTGGGTGGCGGCGAGCGGAGGCCGCACACGGTCGTAGGCCGAGAGCGCAAGGGTGAGGACGCCGAATCCGGCGCCGAGCACGCAGACCCCCGCCCACCCGTGACTCCCGTAGAGAGCTCCGGCGGAGAGAGAGCCGACGGCACCGCCGACGAAGTAGCAGACCATGTATGCGCTGTTGATACTGCTGCGCGCATCCGGGCGCAGCGCGTAGATCACCGCCTGGTTCGTGATCTGCATGCCCTGGGTTCCGATGTCGAGGACGACGATGCCGACGATCAGCGCGGCCAACGAGGCGTGGCCTGCCCACAGCAGAGCGAAGGAGCCCGTCAGGAGCACCCCAGCGCTTATGGTCGTTGCGGTCGAGCGCGCGGAGTCTGCCAGCTTGCCCGCCAGGTTCGCGGCCAGGATGCCGGCCGCACCCACGAGACCGAAGAGGCCTATGACCGCGTTCGAGTAGCGATAGGGACTCCCCGACAAGAGGAACGCGATGGTCGTCCACAGCGCGCTGAAGGCGGCGAAGGCGCAGGCTCCGTGCCAGGCCCGCCGCCGCAACGTGGGCTCCTCGACCAAGAGGCGAAGGGACGAGCTGACGAGCTCAACGTAGCGGCGGCGCGGGCGTCGTCGCTCGGCCGGGAGCGCCCGCCACAAGATGACGGCGAAGCCCACCATGAGGGCGGCCGAGAGCCAATAGATGGCCTGCCACCCGGCTGCTTGGGCGACAAATCCCGACACCGTGCGGGCGAGGAGGATACCCAGAAGCAGTCCCGTCATGATGCGGGCAACGACCCGCCCCCGACGCTCTTCGGGTGCCAGGTCGGCCGCGAACGGGATCATGATCTGGCCAGCCACGGACGCTGCGCCGACGGCCACCGATGCGACGGCGAAGAACCAAAGATTGGGGGCGACGGCGCAGGCCACCAGGGCCACTGCCGATGCGCAGAACATGCGGGTCACGAGGGCCCGGCGCGGGTGGAGGTCTCCCAGGGGCACGATGAGCAGTAGGCCGGCCGCGTAGCCGATCTGGGTCGCCGTGATGATGGATGACGTGGCGCCGGGCCCGCTGTGGAAGGTACGCCCGACCTGGTGAAGCACGGGTTGGGCGTAGTACAGGTTGGCTACGACGGCGCCGGTGGCGACCGCGATCAGGGCGACAAGAGCTCGAGAGAGACCGTGCGGTTCGTCCGGAGTGGTGCTGCCGTTCTTGGGCCCGCCGGTCGTCACTGGGTCAGGCTACCGGGGACTTTCTGAGCACCCGGCAGCCGAATTGGGCCAGCTACCCGAGGCTGGAATGCGGACGGTTGGATGCGTCTGGTTGGTGGTTGGGGTGGGTCAGGGGTGGTCCTCAAAACTGTAAACAGGGTTGCTTAGAGTTCACAGATTGGGATGGCCGCCCGTGGCCATTTGACCCCCGGGCACTCGCGTCGCCGCGGTGAATCGCGATCGCGCTGGGCCCCGAATCGCAGCGGGCCGGAGGTGGATCAGATGGATCAGATGTTGCCGCCGCGCCGGCTTTCGGCGGTGACGCCGGTGAGCGCCGTCAGGATCAACGGCACGCCGATGAAGGCCAGCCAGATCCCAAAGACAAGGCCCAGCACCGTGGCGAAAGCGCCCATGCCGAGCACGAAGGGCCAGATGGACGACCCGGGGAACGCGTCGACGACCCCTGCGCCGTCGGCTATCTCCGCGTCCTCGCGGTCGGACGGGCGGTCGCCTGCTGCGGGGATCTTGCCCCAGAAGAAGTACTTGTGGCCGTGGAAGCGCCTGTACCAAAAGAAGTAGTACAAGCCGGGCAGGAAGCCCAGCAACGTGACGCCGAGCAGCATCACGCCGCCGCCGTCCTCGTAGCTCCAGAACCAGTAGACCAGCCCGACGATGCCGAAGAAGGCGCCAAGGAAGAGCAGGAAGACCGCCGAGATCTTCATACCGTTGTCGTGACCTTCCCGTTGCCATGCCCGTTGGTCTGGGCCTGCTTTCCGTGGGGCACGGTCACCGCATCCGGGTGGTTGTAGTCCCAGGTCGGGCGCTCCGAGCGGATCGGCGGCAGGTGGGTGTAGTTGTGGTGTGGCGGCGGCGAGGTGGTGAACCACTCGAGGGTATGACCATCCCAGGGGTTGTCCCCGGCGGGGATGGGATCGCGCCACGACACGTAGAAGTTGATTAGGAGGATGAGGAACGAGATCCCGATGATGAACCCGCCCACCGTCGATACGACGTTGTAGCTCTGCCAGCCGAGGTTGGACGGGTAGCTGGCAACCCGCCGCGGCATGCCCAGGAGGCCGACCACGTACTGGGGCATGTAGCAGATCCAGAACCCGATGAACATCAGCCAGAAGTGCCACTTGCCCAGGCTCTCTCGCATCATGCGGCCGAACATCTTCGGGTACCAGTAGTAGACGCCGGCGAAGCCGGCGAAGACCGCCGTCCCGAAGAGCACCTGGTGGAAGTGCGCCACCACGAAGTAGGTGTCGTGCGTCGCGAAGTCGAGGGGTGGAGACGCCAGCATGATGCCGGTGATACCTCCCATCAGGAAGGCAAAGAGGAACCCGAGACAGAACAGCATCGGCGTGGTGAACCTGAGCTGCCCGTGCCACATGGTGCCGATCCAGTTGAAGAACTTGATCCCGGTGGGCACCGCGATCAACAGGCTCAAGAACGAGAAGAAGGGCAGCAACACGGCCCCGGTGGTGAACATGTGGTGTGCCCACACGCCCGTGGAGAGTGCCGCGATGGCCATGGTGGCGAAGACCATGCCCTTGTAGCCGAAGACCGGCCGACGGGAGAAGACGGGCAGGATCTCCGTCACGATGCCGAAGAACGGCAGGGCCAGGATGTAGACCTCGGGGTGGCCGAAGAACCAGAAGAGGTTCTGCCACAGCAGCGGCGAGCCGCACGACGCCATGGCGTGCCCGTTGACCAGATGGCACCCGGTAGCGGTGAAGATGTGGGTGCCGAAGTGGCGGTCGCAGAACAGCATCACCACCGCCGCCGTCAGGACCGGGAAGGCGATCAGGATCAGGATCCCGGTGACCAGCATGTTCCAGGTGAAGATCGGCATGCGGAACATCGTCATGCCAGGTGCGCGCAGATAGAAGATCGTCCCGCACAGGTTGACGCCGGTGAAGATGGCAGAGAAGCCCGTGAGCGCGAGCCCCATGAGAAAGAGATCGGGACCGGCACCCGGGGAGCTGGTCGCGCTGGAGAGGGGTGCGTAGGCCACCCAGCCGAACTGGGCGGCGCCGCCGGCGACGAAGAAGCTCATCAAGACGGTGACGGAGCCGCTCAGGAAGAGCCAGTAGCTCAGCGCGTTCAGGCGCGGGAACGCCATGTCCGGTGCACCGACCTGCAGCGGCACGATGTAGTTGGCCAGGCCACCGAAGGCGACTGGTCCGGCGAAGAGGTACATCATCAGGGTGCCATGCATGGTGAACAGCGCGTTGTACTGTGAGAAGCTGAGCAGCGACGAGTGCGGCGAGGACAACTGCAGCCGCATGATCAACGCCATGATCCCCGAGATGTAGAAGATGGCGATCGCCGTGATCGTGTAGCTGAGGCCGATGACCTTGTGGTCGGTCGAGGTGAGCCATTTGAGGATGCCGGTCGGGCCGTGGTCCTCGTGGCCGTCGCCGTGGGGTCCGTGCCCGTCGCCCGGAACTACGGGCGGGACCTCGAGTTCCGTCGGCTCGTGTGTGCCGGGTGGGGCGATGACGTCAGTCACCTTGGAGCGCACCTCCTGAATTCCCTGCGTTCCCGCTGCCTGAACTTCCCGAGTTGCCCGAACTCCCAGAGTAGCTGGGCACGGTCCCGTTGATATTGGCGTGCAGGTCGGCCGGGAGCTGTCCGATGGAGTTGGGGTGGGCTCGCTGATAGGCGCCCGTGACCCGTAGCCACGTCTGGTAGGCGGACGGCGATACCGAACGGACGTTGAAGAACATCAAGGAGTGGTAGAGGCCACAGAGCTGGGTGCACTGGCCCCGATAGACGCCGTCGTGGAGAACGTTGAAGTCGAACTGGGTGTAATAGCCCGGGCTGGCATACCGGCTGAAGTTGAACTCAGGCACGTAGAAGCCGTGCAGCACGTCGTAGGAGCGCAGCGTGACCCGCACCGTCTGGCCGGTCGGGATCACCATCGTCGGGGCGTCGGTCGTCTGTCCGATGATCTTGACCCCGTTCGGGTAGGCGAACTCCCAACCCCATTGGAAGGCGTAGACGTCGACCTTGGCGGGCGGGTTCGGCTCCACGGCAGTCACTTTGTTCTCCACGATCACCGTCGCCACGAACAGCCCGATCACGATCAGGATCGGAACCACCGTGTAGCTGATCTCGGTGAGGGTGTGGTACTGGGTCTGCCTCGGCATCTCGTCGGACCGATGCCGGTAGCGCAAGATCACCCAGAGGATGAGGAGCAGCACGAACCCGCCGACGACGATGCTGGTGATGAAGAAGCCCTGCCACAGGTGGTAGGTGGAGCGGGCCTGCGAGGTCGCGCCCTTGTAGGCGCCGAAGGTCGGCAGCTGGCAACCGGTGAGGAGGAGGGCGCCCAGGGCCACTGCGGTGGCGGCCAGGCGGCGGCGACGCTTGTGCCTGGGACCTGGGGTTTCGGGCGTGCTGGCAGGGGGGCTGGTCAGCGACGAGTCCACGGGGCTGACACTATCGAACCCGGCAAAAAAACTGGAATTGGCACCACGGCGGCGGGCGGCGGATCAGTGCGAGTGAGGAGGCGTCGCCGATTCGTTCGCGGCCCAGGTGAAAACGCCGCGTGCCATGGTCGAGGTGGCGCGGGCGGCCCGCGCCGCGAAGACCTGCTGGCGCGCGCGCTGGACACCCTCGTCGTTCGGGTCGGCGAGCCAGGCGTGCTCGGCCAGATGGCCCGCAATGCGCAACGCCCGCTCGGCCGCGTCGGACCCGGTTCCGGGTGTGTCCGTCGCCAGTGCCAGCAGCTCGAGCGCGCGGTCGGCCAGCACCCCGGGACCACCGGCGAGCGCGGCGAGCTCGGCCGCGAGGGCGCGCTCGCCGGCGGGCTTGAGGGTGGCGGGATTGCCATCCCACCACCCGCCGTACTGGCGCCACACCGTGTGCACGATGAACTCGGGCTCGTCGTAGACCGGCTGCAAGTAGGGCCGGGTTTCGAGCTCGGCGGGGACGCGGACCGCGTGGATGGCGTCATCGAGCCTCCCACCGGCGTTCATGACGGCCAGTGTCTGGTCGACCAGGGAGTCGAGCAGGTCCGCCGTGTCGGTGAGGGCCTGACGGACCCGGTCGGCTCCCATGACGGGGAACCCGTGCCCGGGTAGGAGGAATTCCGCATCGAGATGGAGCATGCGGCGGAGCGCCGCGGCCCACTCTCTCGGGTAGCGCTGCACCTTCTGGGGGTTGCCGGCGTTGGGCGAGGCCCAGATGAAGAGGTCGCCGCAGCAGAGCACCCTTTTGTCGGCCAACCAGGTGACGGTGTGGTCGTCGGTCTCACCCTTCTCGTGACGCAGCGAAAAGTCGACGCCGCCGACCGAGACGTCGAGGGTGTCGTCGTAGGTCCGATCGGGGTAGCGGTACTCGGTGGGCCAGGTCAGGTCGGTGAAGCCGAACTGGCGGCGGTTGATGATCGTGTTGTAGCCGGCCGTGAAGATGTAACGGTCGAAGCGGGCCGGCAGAGCGTGGTGGGCGATGACCTCTGGGGCGGACCAGCCCTGGGTCGCCGCCTCTTCCTCCCAGACCGGCACGCCGAAGACATGGTCGATGTGTCCGTGGGAGTAGACGGCGGTGTTGAGTCGGTCCGGGCTCCACGTGCGGATGTCGTCGTGGACGACCTTGGCCAGTGGCGCGCTCCCCGTGTCGACGAGCAGGAGGCCGTCCTCGGTGGCGAAAGCCGACACATTGGCGAACGAGGGGCAGAATCCCACCCCGTCGGTGATCTCGACGAATCCCCCCACGTGGTCGACCGGGTGGAATTTGGACGTCGAGATCTCGCCGTTCCAGAGGCGCTCGGCGACGGACAACACGTCAGATGGCAATGGGCCCCCTAGGCGTATGCGACGCGGACCCCGTGGGGTCGCCAATCGCCGCAGCGTAGACGTCGCCGCGGTGAACCGCTGGGTGGCTCAGGCGCCCTGGGTCTTCTCCCCGGCCGGGGGCGCGGGAGCGTCGGCCGCTGCCGAAGTCCCATTCTTGGTGGCGCCGTCCGCCTTCCCTTCATCGAGACCCTTCTCAAACTGGTTCTTGGCCGAACCGAGGTTGCGGGCCAGTTTCGGGATGGCCGCCCCGCCGAACAGGAGCACGACGAGAACGATGGCCACGATGAGCAGGTCGGGACCGAAAATATCAGCCAGCATGAGGTTCTCCTTCACCCGGGTCCACGTGGCGGTGAACGGGACCCCAGGCTAGACCCATTCCCGTCTCGCATATCCGCACGCCGTGGCGTACCGGGATATTCGGAGTCACCCCGCCAGAAGGATGCCCATGACCAGCGCTGCCACGCTGGCCAGACCCCCGACGGAGCCCCACAGCGCGAGCTGGCCTTTCGTGGTGGCCTGCTGGTGCAGGCCCACGGCGATGCCGGCCACGATCACGACGGCGATCTTGGCCATCAGCACGGCCTTCCAGGCCGAGTCTTGAGAGGAGTAATGGACCACGGTGACGTTCCAGATGCCAGTGAGGAGGAGGAGCAGGAAGGCGGGCCAGGCCATCCGGGCGAAGGCCCGCGCCAGCACTTTGGTGGCGTCGCCGCCCATTTCCCGGACCGGGCCGACGAGGCCCATCATCACGATCTGGCCACCCACCCACACGGTCGCGGCCAGCACGTGGAGGGTAAGGCGGACGGTATCGAGCGCGGGTGCGAGCACAGGGCGCTACTTACCTTGCCAGTTCGGCGCACGCTTCTCCGCGAAGGCGATGGGCCCTTCCATGGCGTCGGACGAGGAAAAGACGACGCGCACGGCCTCTGCGTTGATCACCCATCCCTCGGACTCGGGCACCTCTGCGGCGCGCTTCATCACGTTCTTCGAGTAGCGCACGGCGAGCGGAGCGTTGGCCGCGATGCGCTCCGCCAACGCGACGGCCTCGGCCAGCAGCGCCTCGGCTGGCACGACCCTGTTGACGAGTCCGAGCGCGTAGGCCCGATCGGCATCGATGGGGTCACCAGTCATCGCCAACTCGAGCGCAACCGCCATCGGCAACCGCTTGGGCATCCGGATCAGTCCGCCCGCGCCGGCGACGAGCCCACGCTTGGCTTCGGGGATGCCGAACATGGCGTGCTCGGCGGCCACCACGAGATCGCACGAGAGCATGATCTCGAATCCGCCCGCCAGGGCCGAGCCATTGACGGCCGCGATGATCGGCTTGGGGAAGTCGCGCTGGGTCAGGCCGCCGAAGCCACCGTTGGCGCCCATGATGTCGCCGCCCTCGCCGCTGCTGAACGCCTTGAGGTCCATGCCGGCGCTGAAGGCCTTGTCGCCACTGCCGGTGATGACGACGACCCAGCAGCCGGAGTCCTCGGTCAGCTCGTCCATGATGCGGGACATGGCCTTGGTCACCGCGCCGTTGATGGCGTTGCGCGCTTCGGGCCGGTTGATGGTCAGGATCTCCACGTTGCCGCGGCGTTCCCGCAGCACTTCGTCTGCCATGGTTGCTCCCTCCTGGAGTTCCGGCCGTGGGCCAGGGCCGGTGCGCCGCCGAGGCTACCGGCGCGGGTCAGCAGAAGGGAATCTGGTGGGAACCGTGGCTTTCGAGGGTGGGCTCGGTTTCGGCTCCGCGCGGGACCACACCCGGAATGAAGGCGGCGGCCTCCAAGTGCGCCCGCTTGCTGTAAACGACCGTGAAGGCGAAGAGGCTTCCGAGGATGCTGGCCGTGATGAAGGGCGAGGCGGCGAGGAAGGGACCGGTGGGGAGGATGCCTGCGAGCGCCATGCGCGCGCCGGCCTCGACGAGCAGCCCGATGCCCCAGACCAACGAGAGGACCCGGAAGGTGTGGCGACCAGTGGGCACCTCGTGGAGTTGGTCGAAGGCTGACACCTTGGTGGGGTCGGACCCCGCGGAGAGGTAGCGGGTGATGAAGAAGAAGGCGGGCCGCTCGTGCGTGAAGAGCGTGACGATGCAGGCGATGCCGACCACCGCCGTGATGGCGGCGTCCCGGATCTTGAGGACATACGTGTTGCCGCCGAGCAGCGTGGAGCTGACGAAGCCCAGGGCGAAGCCGATGAGCACGGCCATACCCACGAGGTCAACCTTGCGCTGCCGCATGAACTGCGAGAGAACCCAGGCGCCCGAGAAACCGCCGGCGATCAAGAGGGCTTGGGCGTCCGTGTGCACGCGGTGGCGCACCAGGAAATACACGGCGATCGGCAGGGCGGCGCCCCAGACC
Organism: uncultured Acidimicrobiaceae bacterium; assembly: GCA_963744225.1. GTDB lineage: Bacteria > Actinomycetota > Acidimicrobiia > Acidimicrobiales > RAAP-2 > Bog-473. The sequence continues at coordinate 256,901 of CAVUSV010000004.1, read as the reverse complement.
ACGCTGGGCAGGTGCTCGCGGACGGGTGGGACGATCGACGGGCTCTCGGGCCCCCCTGCCGGGTCCGACGCCCCGGGCGTGCCCACCGGAGCATCCGGTTCCATGACCGAAGCGTACCGCCGCATTTGGCGCGTTCGGCCGCGTAGAATCACTTGATGGTGACTTTCGTGGGCCACGTGCTCGAGTTCTTCCTCATCGCCGGCGTGCTCGCAGCACTCGGGTTGGCTGCCGCCTTCGTGATTGCGCGCACCTACCTACGCCGGCGCTGGCGCCATGTGCGCGGCCACGTGGTCACTCGTGGCGTACTCGCCACCTTTGCCTTCCTGTCCGCCGGCCGTCAGCGCTACACCGCACGATTCACGCCGGCCGAACTGAGCCGGGGTACCGCGGCGCGAGTACGGCGGCGCATGTGGGTGGCGATCGAGGATGCCGAGGGCGCCGTCGCGCATGCCGACGCCCACGACGCTCCGGTGGCCGAGTTGCCGGCCGTGTGCCGCTCGCTGCGGACGGTCGCCGGCGAGCTGGACGGGCTGCTGCGCTTGGAGCGCCGGCTGCCGTCGGGCTCGAGCCGAACGGACGCGGTGCGTCTGCAGGTGTCCGAGGTCATCGGCGCAGCCCGGGACGTCCAGGCAGCCGCGCTGCGAGCTGGGAGCGACGCCGCCGAGCCGCAGGTGCGCGCCCTGATGCGCCAAGCGCGCGACGAGGTCGACATCGTGTCGGTTGCCCTGTCCCGTATGCGCTCGGTGGCCCAGCCACACTGAGGGCCGCGCCGGCGTGCGCCAGCGAACCCTGCGCCTGCCAAGCTGAACGGATGCCTGCAGACCCGACGCCACGCAAAAGCGCGCCCGCACGAACGCGGGCACGATCCCGGCGGGTGGATGCGGCGAGCCTGCTGGGCGAGGGCTTTGCCGCCGGGGTGGCGACGTCGGGCTACCAGGTTGAGGGCGGCTTCAACGGGAACGGCGAGCCGCACAACAACTGGTCCGGGTGGGAGGACACCGGCCGAGTGGCGCGGTCGGGAATGGCCTGCGACTTCTGGCGCCACCCCGAAGAGGCCTTGGACCGTGCGACCGCCATCGGCTGCAACGCCTTCCGCCTCTCGGTGGAGTGGGCCCGGCTGGAGCCTGCGCCCGGGACCTTCGATGCCGCAGCACTCGAGCGCTACGCCGAGATCCTCGCGCTCTGCACGGCCAGAGGGATGGAGCCCATTGTCACGCTGCACCACTTCACCCATCCGTGGTGGCTCGGCGAGGAGTTCTGGCTCCGCCCGGGCTCGCCCGACGTGTTCGCCCGCCATGTGGCCCGTGTGGTGCCGATCCTCGCGCCCCATTGCCGGCGGTGGGTGACGATCAACGAACCCAACATCGTGATGCTCATGGGATGGATCGAGGGGGCCTATCCGCCCGGTCGGCGGATGGCTGTCTCCGACGCGTTCTGCGTCCTCGACAATCTCCTGACCGCGCACGTCCTGGCGGCCGACGCCGTTGTCGCAGTGCAACCCGGCGCCGAGGTCACCATCAACACGAGCTCGTCATCGGTCTACGAGCTCGACCGGATGTTGCTGGACCTGCTCGAGCTGCGCAACGCCGGCGTGGACCAGAGCGACGTCGATCTGTACGCAGACGAGCGCCGCGCCGTTCACGACGCCACCGTGCCGCCTCGCCACGCCGGCGAGGCGGCCTTGCGCCGCTTCTTCGCCGCCGTCTCGCCTTACGGCGCGGGGCGTGAGCCGGGTCGCGGGGCCGGGTGGACCCACCTGCGGCGCCTGGCCCGTCGCCAGGTCCCGCGGCGCGTGGTCTCCGCCGTGCACGCCTCCGGCCGTCCCCGCTCCCTCGACGCGGTGGCCTTCGACTGGTACGACCCCGTGGCGAGTCATGCCATCCGGGTGCCGGGACGCCGCAGGCCCGACGGCGGCCGCGACTGGTCCATCGGGCGGGCTCTGTGGGACGTCGAGTCGCATCCCGAGGCGTTCCGCTCGTGGTGCGCCACCGAAGCCGCTTTGCGCCCCGGTCTTCCGCTCTGGGTCGTCGAGAACGGGATGGCGACGCGAGCGCACAACGGGCGCCCGGTGCCGCGGGGGGACGGTCTGGACCGGCCACGCTACGTGCGCGAGCACCTGGGGGCCGTGGCCGACGCGGTAGCCGCGGGGGTTCCCGTGCGCGCCTACCTGCACTGGTCGCTGGTCGACAACTACGAATGGGGGAGCTACGAGCCGCGGTTCGGCCTCTTCGGGATGGACCGCAGCAGTCCTTCGGCTGTGCGCTGGCTCGACACCGACACCCAGGGCAACGACGCCGCCGGGGAGTTCGCCCGCGTGCTCGCCGGGCTGCGTGCCGGGGACCGCTCGGTCCTCGAGCCACCGGCCTGATCCGGGACGGTCAGCCGCTTTCGTCGCTCTCCGCCGCAGGGGCCTTCTCGGCTGGCCCTTCGATCTCCTCTTTGCTTTTGCGGCGATGGCGCACGGAGAGCACGACGATGACGACGGCGATCAGGCCAAGCAGGACGTAGGACGCGATGCCGCTCGCCTGCTCCACCTTCTGTCCGACGAAGTACCCGAGGAGGACGTAGAGGGTGCCCCAGATGATGCCACCGAGGGCGTTCGAGGCGAGAAACACCGGGTAGTGCATCTCGGACATCCCGGCCAGGCCTGGGACCACGGCGCGCAGGAAGGCGCTGAAGCGGGCCACGAAGACGGCGATCGGGCCACGACGTTTCAACTGGTCCAGCGCCGTCTGGACGCCCTTCTGCCGTTTCCGCAGCGGGCCGAGCTGCAGCAGCTGATGCCCCCACCGCGCCCCAATCTCGTAGCCGACGGAATCGCCAACGATGGCGCACAACACGACGGTGATGACGATGAAGGGAAGACCGACGCCACCCTTGGAGGCCAGCACGCCGCCCAGGATGGCGGCGGTCTCGCCGGGGAACACGAAGCCCAGCATCACGGCATCCTCGGCAAAGACAAGCAGGCCAATCAGTGCGTAGGCCTGCCACCCGTGGAGCGAGAGCAGCGGATGGAGCAGCCGGCTGATCACGGGGCGTCCTTCGTGGACGCCGACACCGGGAGGAGTGGGAGGAACAGGCGGGGCGAGCGGCCCGTCACAGGGCGATGGTCAGTTGACGGCGCGCAAGACGTACTCGCGGGGTGAGCTGGCGCCAGCGGTTTTCCACCTGCACCGTGAAGTCTCGGCCCCGTGCGAGGTGGGTCAGGATGTCGGCCTGACCTTGCGGGCGGGCCAGCATCCAGCTGTGCCCTCCCGGAACCCAGAGCACCGGTGAGCGAGCGATGGAGGCGAACTCCAACGCCGTGTGCCCCGGCGTAATGCGGTCGAAGCAACCCCATTCGTTGAGGATGGGGATCTGCTGTGCCACCAGGTGCCGCACCTCGCTGCGTTGGTCCACGCCCATGAGCATGCTGCCGACGGGCAGCGTCTGTGACATGGTGCGGATGTTCTGGCGCATGTCGGGAAGCACCGCACGCACCGTCGAATACATGCGCCCGAGGAAGAGGTCGGGCAGGTCGAGTACCACCGCAGCGAGCATGTCGACCATCGGTGCGACGTCGGGGAGGAACGGTGAGAGCAGGGTCGGGATGATGCCGCGACGCTCTTTCCACGCCGGCGTGCTCACACCGTCGCGGTAGATCACTCCGAGGGTGCGCCGCGGGTGGTCGTGCGCGAACTGGATGGCGACTGCACTGCCCATGGAGTGGCCGAGCAGGACGGCCGGGCCGGCATCGACCTTGTGCATGATGGTCATGACCTGGTTGGCCAAGCTCTCCATGGAGACGTCCTGCCACTCGAGCGGGTCGCTCCCGCCGAACCCGGGCAGGCTTGGGTTGATGACCCGCCAACCCAGTTGCTCCGCCAACCGGGCGCTCTCGCGCCAGTACATACCGCCTCCGGCGAAGTAGCCGTGGAGGCTTACCGCCCAGATGGGAGGCGAGCCGGGGCCATCGGGTCCGTAGGCGTCGACGTTGTCTGAAACGGCGAAGCGCAGGCGCCGACCCTCGACCATGACCGAGCTGGGGACCATCCTGATCGTCGGGGACTTCCGAATCTTCCGGGCGTACTGGTCCCGCACGACCCCGAGCCCGTGGGCGGCATGGCCGGCGTCGACGAGTTGGACGGGAGAGGGACCGTCGGAGGGGGCGACGATGGCGCCCGAGATCTGTAGGGCGTCGTCGGATTGGGGCGGCGGCGCACTCTTCGACCTCGAAAACGGAACCGCCATACGACACTCCAGTCCAGCGCTCACCTGGCGCGTTGTTCCCCCTTGCCTGCGAACGGGCAGGGGCCGACGCAACCCCACGGTATCGGACTCTGGCCGCATTTCTGCACTCGAGCGTGCACGGGGCCGTCGGGGCTGCGACGATGGGTGGATGAACGCCGACATCGTCATCCGGGGAGGCACCGTCGTGGACGGGACGGGGGCACCTGGCAGGTCGGCCGATGTCGCCGTCACCGGCGGCTTTATCAGCGACATCGGAAATGGCTTGCGGGGGGAGCGTGTGCTCGACGCAAGCGGACAGGTCGTGTCCCCCGGTTTCGTCGACATCCACACGCACTACGACGCGCAGGTGTTCTGGGATCCGGATCTGACCCCGTCGTCGTTCCACGGTGTGACGACGGTGATCGCAGGGAACTGCGGCTTCTCGATCGCTCCCATCCACTCCGACGACGTCTCGCTGCTGGCCCGAACACTGCAGCACGTCGAGGACATGAGCTTCGACACGCTCGCGGCCGGAGTGCCGTGGGGCGACTTCGAGACCTTTCCCCAGTACCTCAACGCAGTCGAGGCACGGGGGACCGCGCTCAACTACGGGTGCTACGTCGGCCACACGGCGGTGCGGCTCTACGCGATGGGCGACGACGCCTACGAGCGCCCCGCCACCGAGGACGAGATCGCCCGCATGCAGGCAGTGGTCGCCGAGGCCATGGCGGGGGGCGCCATGGGATTCGCCTCGAGCGCCTCACCGACCCACAACGGCGACAGCGGCCGGCCGGTGCCGTCCCGCGTGGCCGACCTGGCCGAGTTGCGCGCGCTGCTCGAGCCGGTCAAGCAGTCCGGGCGCGGCGTGGTGGCGCTGCTCCCCGGCGGCGTCTTCACCAACCAGGAGGTCTTCGGGCTCCAGCGCGAGGTGGGGCGGCCGTTCACCTGGACGGCGCTTCTCACGGTGAAGGGGTACCCCTACCACGAGAAGGTGATCGCCGAGCACGACGCGGCATGGGCCGACGGGGTCGAGGTGTGGCCGCAGGTGTCGTGCCGCCCGCTGGTGTTCCAGATGAACCTGTCCGAGCCGTTCACCCTCAACATGCGACCGACGTTCGCGGCGTTGATGGGCAAGTCCAAGGAGGAGCGTGTGGCGGCCTACCGGGACCCGGCCTGGCGCGCGTCGGCATGGGAGGACGTCAACGGGAAGGCCGGTGGTTTCCCGCTCAACTGGGCGGCTATATCGGTGGCCGAGTCTCGCTCCCACCCTGAGTTGGCCGACCACCCGGTGGCGGTCGTGGCAGCGGAGCGGGGCTGCACTCCTCTCGACGCGATGCTCGACATCTCCCTCGACGACAACCTCGAGTCTCGCTTCTGGTCGGTCCTGGCCAACGACGACCCTGACGCCATCGCGTGGCTACTACCGCGTGACAACGTGCTCCTCGGACTGGCTGACTCAGGCGCGCACGTCTCGCAACTCTGTGACGCCTGCTTCTCCACTGATCTGCTGGGCAACTGGGTGCGCGAGCGGGAGGTGATGCCGCTTGAGCGGGCCGTCCACAAGCTGACCGGCGAGCCCGCGGCCGTCTACGGCCTGAGCGACCGGGGGACGATCGAGGTCGGCAAAGCCGCCGACCTGTGCGTCTTCGACCCCGCGACGGTGGCCCCGGGGCCGCTGCGCCGCATTCGGGACTTTCCCGCCAACGGTGAACGCCTCACCGCGGATGCGCCGGTGGGGATGACGCACACACTCGTGAACGGGGTGCCCATCCGGGTGGACGGCGCGCCTGCGCCGCAGGGACTGGCCGCCCGCCCCGGCGTCGTGCTGCGCGGCTAAAGGGGTCCGAGCCCGCGCGGGGCAGCGGTGGAAGCCCGCCGCGCGGGGGGTCCCGCAGAAACGGTGGGTCCGCCGAAAGGGTGGGTCCGCCGGAAGGGGAGTCCGCCGAAAGGGGAGTCCGCCGAAAGGTTTCCAGAACTATAAGTCCCTACGTTTATAGTTTACAGAAGGTCACCCGGCGGCCTCAAAGGGGTGAAGAGACACCCGGCGCCCTCAAGGGGTGAAAGACACCCGGCGACTTCAAGAGGTGATCGCACCCCTTGACCCACCTATGTGACGTCGCGGCGGAACGTCGTGTAGTAGCCGAAGGTGAGAGGGATGAGGCCCCAGGCCAACATGACCAAGCCGCCCTGCCACCAGGTGAGCAGCCGGAACCCCTCACCGCGTCCTCCCCCGGCGAAGCCGCGGGCGATGTCTCCGGCAAAGGCGGCACCGGCGGCGTTGGGGAGCCAGTTGAGGTCGTAGTGGAAGATGGCCCGGGCCAGCGCGATGAGCAGACCCTCGAGGATGAGCGTGCCCCCGATGGTGAGGAGGATCGCCGCCACCTGGTTCTTCACGAGGGTGCCGAAGCCGAGTCCGAACAGGCCGAGGAGTATGGCGGAGAGGAGCAGGCCTGGCACGACCGCCCCGATCTGGTTGGTGACCTGTGAGGTGGCCCCGCCGAGCGCAGCGTTCCAGGGCAATCCGACGGCGGCCACGGCGACGAGCGTCAGCAGCGCGATGAGGAGCGCCCAGGCCGCGGTGACGAGGACCTTGGCTCCGAGCACCCGGGTGCGGTTTGGCGTGAGCACGAGTGTCGTCGTGATGGTCTGGTGCCGGTACTCGCCGGTAACGCAGAGGACACCGATGATGGGTGCCAGGATCTCAATGCCGAAGTAGCCCGCACCGAGCAATTGACGCCGTTGATGCAGCTTGTGCACGTAATAGAACGTGTGCCCGGGGAATCCACCCGCCGCGGCGAACACGCCGATGCACACCAGGACGGTGAGCGGGAAGGCCAGCCCGAGGGTCACCCAGACGCCGGGCATGGAGCGCATCTTGATCAGCTCGGCGCGGAAGGTGTTGATCATGCGGGTGCAGCCACCTCTCCGAAGCCGAGGCCGGCGGTGAGCGACAGGAAGACCGATTCGAGGTCTCCGCCTTCTTGGAGGAGCTCGTACAAGACGATCTGGTTCGAGGCCAAGAGCGGCCCGACCTGTTCGGGTGTCACCGCGTCCATCGCCACCTCCTGATCCGTTAGCCGTCGGAACGCGATGCCTGCCCCGCTGAGCACGGCGCAGAGCCGGTCCGCCTCCGGTGTGCGGGCCCGCATCACCATGCCGGTCATGCCGGCGGTGATCTCGCCCAACGTGCCCTTCGCCTTCAGCTGGCCGAACGAGACGATCACCGCGTCGTCGATGGTCTGCGCCATCTCGGCCAGGAGGTGCGACGACACGAGCACCGTGCGTCCCTCGCCCGCCATGTAGCGCATGAAGTCGCGCAACCAGGCGATGCCCTGGGGATCGAGGCCGTTGGACGGCTCGTCGAGTATCAAGACCTCGGGATCGCCGATGAGCGCGGTGGCCAGTTCGAGCCGCTGGCGCATTCCCATGGAGAACCCGCCGACCTTGCGCCTGGCGTCGGCCGACAGACCAACCAGCTCGAGCACTTCGTCAACCCGCTTCTCGTCGTGGCCGCCGGCTCGGGCCGCCATGCGCAGATGCGTGCGCGCCCGCCGCGCCGGGTGGAAGCTCGTTGCCTCCAGGACGGCGCCGACGGTGCTCGACGGATTCTCGAGCTCGCGGTAGTCGCGGCCGCCGATGGTGGCGGTGCCGGCCGACGGATGGACCAAGCCCAGCAGCATGCGCAACGTCGTCGTCTTGCCGGACCCGTTGGGCCCCAGAAACCCGGTGACGCGGCCGGGCTCCACCGTGAACGACAGGTTGTCGACGGCGCGCACGGAACCAAAGTTCTTTGACAGGCCGTTGATCTCGAGAGGGAGGCCGCGGGTCGCCTCGCCGACGGTCATCGCGGCGACCCTCAGCGCGCCCATATTGATGGCCCGGGTCGCGTGCGCGCCCGCCCAAGCCGCGATTCTCTGGAGCGTCGCGCCGGCGGCACCCCCGTGTGCGCCGTGTTCCGCCCCAGGTCAGGCTGTGTTGGAGCGTTCGACGAGCTCGTCGGGCAGCAGCAGGTGCACCGAGACAGCCAGCTCGTCGTAGACCCGCGCCATCGTGGACCATCCGTTGATCCACCCGATGAGCGCCGAGTACCACACGTGGCCGATCATGCGGGCCCGGTCGGACATGTCGGGGATCTCCGGCTCGCCCATCGCCCGCGAGATGATCCCCTCCATGAGCAGTGTGATCTGTTGCTGACAGCCGACGGCAGCCGGGTCGGGCGACGACAGCGACGTGAAGACCGCGGCGACGAGCTTGGGCTGGCGGCCCATTGCACGCAGCGCGCGGTCGAGGACGTCGAGGACGCGGTCGCCCGGGTGTTCCTCGCGAGGCGGGTGTTGGACCATGCGCGTGTCGAGCATCTCGACCCAGTGCACGAGGGTGGCGGCGAGGAGGTGGTCCTTGCTCGTGAAGTAGCGGTACACCGTCCCCATGGCCACGTCGGCGCGGGCCGCGACGTCCCGCATCTGCACTGCCTCGTACCCGCCCTCGAGTCCCAGTGCCATGGCGGCGTCGATGACGCGCTGGCGCCGCGCCTGCTGCGCGCGCGTGAGCGGGCGGGTCAACGTCTGCTCCATCCCGATAGCGTATCCGCACCGTCACCTGGGGCTTCTGGAGCAGGACCACTACGCTGGCCTGCCATGTCAGGACACAGCCCCCGGCGCGAGGCCACGGTCGTGTCCTTCGCGGCGTACGTCGAGCCGATGGCCACCACCGACGGCCGGGTTCCCGGAGAGCGCGGGCGCCAGACCCGCCAACGGCTGCTCGACGCGACGGTCGAACTCCTCACCACCACCTCGTGGCGGTCCGTGAAAGTCACCGACATCGCACGGAGCGCGCGGACGTCGCCTGCGACCTTCTACCAGTACTTCGGCAACGTCGAACAGGCCATCCGGGTGTTGGCCGAGGGAATGGTCGACCAGGCCGCGCAGCTGGCCGAGGTGGTGGCGGGCGACTGGTCCGAGGACCGGAGCTGGGACACCGCGCTGGCAGTGACCGAGGGCTTTCTCGCCTACTGGGAGGACAACAGCGCCGTCTTCCGGGTCGTCGACTTGGCGACCGAAGAGGGCGATGCGCCGTTGCGCGGTATCCGGGTGCGGGCCCTCAACGCCGTGACCGTCGCCTTGGCTCAGGTGATCAGCGCCGCCTCCCCGTCACCCGAGGCAGGGCCGGGAGCGGCGACGTCCTCGCCGGCCGGCGCTGACCCGATGGCGGTCGCCGGGTCGTTGGTGGCCATGTTCGCCAGCGTGTCGGCCCACCGCTACGGATTCGAGTTCTGGGGCATCCGTACCCGCAATCTCATCGATTCCCAGGCCCGCATGCTGCACTGGGCTGTGACGGGCCGCCCGGCGCCGGCCGCCGAGATCCCGCCAGCGCGAGGCGACGAGGCCACGCACGGGGCCCGTGCTCGGCGGCGCGACGGCTCCACGACGTGGGCCTACTTGACCGCGAGCGGATTGAGTGGTGTGCCGAGGCCCTGCGTCAGGGGCAGCGGCGTGGCGTCGAGCAAGAACGTGTAACGACCGTCCGACGCGCAGTCCTCGGCCAATGCATCGAGCACCCAGTTCTGTCCCTGGGTCATGCCCATTTCCACCAGGTGCAGGAGGTGAACGGGAAGGTACACATCCTCGTGCTGGCTCGGGAAGACCTCGAAGACGAGCGTGTCGGTGGCCACCGCCGCCGCGTCGCGTCCGTGGAACCACTCCGCCGTCTCGATGGTCAAGCCGGGGGACGGCCACGTATAGGCGACCAGGTCCCACGAGCCGGGCGCGAGATGCACCATCTGGCCCGTGCGCACCAACAGGATGTCGCCCGGTTCGATGGTGACGCGGGCAAGGTCGCATGCCGCGTCGAGGTCTTCCGGGGCAATGGGTAGCCCGGCTCGAGCACGTCGCGCCCGAGGGCCCGGGCGACGTCGAGCAGGATCCCGCGGCTCACCACGGTGATCAGTCCGTGGATGCCGCACGCGTGGCGCCGTCCGCCGTCACGGTCGCCGCCGGGTAGCCGTTGTAGATCACGCCTCCGTAGCTGCAGTGCGCCAGGGCGTCCCAGTGGGTCGCGCACTGGGTGGCCATCGTGATGACGTCCTCGCTCGAGCAGATCCATTCGGGGTCGTCGCTGAGCGGGTGGTTGACCTGCACCATGGTGCGGCTCGGGTTGACCCGGCCTTCCACGAAGCCCATCTGGATCCCCTCGGACTCCGAAAGCGGGAGTCCCAGGGCGAAGGCCCGACCCGACTCGACCGAGGTCACCGGCGCGGCGCCGAGCCGTCTCGTCGATGAGGTTGAGGGTGCCGATCTCGTCGTCGGGCCCCCACCGTCCCCAGTTGCGCACCCGGGCGGCCACCTCGGCGAACGTGGTGGGGAGTGGCATCGGCGCGCGCACTTAGCCCGGGCCCATGCCGTGGGCAGAGGCCAGGGACGGCCACGGTTGTCGGTCGCAGGGCCGGACGACGATACTGAGGGCGCGGGATCGATCCGCGTACGCCCCAGGGAGGGATTGCTATGACCACAGTACGTGCGGCGGTGTGCACGGGGCTCAACGAGCCCTGGAAGACCGAAGAGATCGAGATCGACCCTCCCGGCAACCGCGAGGTGCGGGTGAAGATGGTGTGGTCGGGCATGTGCCACTCGGACGAGCACCTGCGCACAGGCGACATCGACGCGCCACAAGAGGTCCTCGAGATGATTGGGGTCAAGTCCATGTTCCCGATCGTGGGTGGCCACGAGGGCGCAGGCATCGTCACCGAGGTTGGCACCAACGTCACCCAGGTGGCCGAGGGGGACCACGTCGCCGTCGCCTTCATTCCGTCTTGTGGAACCTGCTTCTGGTGCGCGTCGGGCCGCCAGAACCTCTGCGACCTCGGCATGACGACGCTCGCCGGCGGCATGATCAGCGACGGGACGTACCGCTACCACCTCGGGGGGGAGAACCTCAACCGCATGACCCAGCTGGGGACGTTCGCTGAGGAGATGGTGGTCCACGAGAACTCGCTAGTTCGCATCAACCCCTGGGAGAACATGAAGGCGGCCGCCCTCATCAGCTGCGGCCTCGCCACCGGGTTCGGCTCGTCGGTCGATCGGGCCAAGGTGAAGCCGGGTGAGACGGTCGTGGTCGTCGGCTGCGGCGGCGTTGGCTCGGGGGCCATCCAGGGCGCCCGCCTGGCCGGTGCGCGCCACATCATCGCGGTGGATCCGGTGCCCTTCAAGCTCGAGCGGGCCAAGGAGATCGGCGCCACCCACACCGCCGCCTCGCTCTTCGATGCGCAGATGATGCTGCCCGAGCTCACCATGGGCCGCAACGCCGACGCGGTCATTCTCACGCCCGGCGTCCTCAAGGGAGAGATGATCGCTCAGGCCTGCGCCTGTGGGTCAAAGGACGCCCGCATCGTGGTCACCGCCATTGCGCCGTTCAGTCAAAATGACGTCCAGCTCAACCTGTTCAACCTGGCCATGTTCAACCAGTCGGTCCTGGGGACGCTCTTTGGCTCCCAGAGCCCGCGGGTCCAGGTGCCCAACATGCTCAACCTGTACGCAGCAGGCCAGCTCCAGATCGACGAGCTGATCACCCAGGAGTACACGCTCGACCAGGTGCAGCAGGGCTACGAGGATCAGGCGGCCGGGACGATCATTCGGGGCGTCGTCAAGTTCGACTGAGCCAGGCGACGTGCCGATGACGATCCCGTCGCGGAACGGTCAGGCGCCGAGGTGTCGGGTGAACCCATCGGGGACAACCAGGTCGTCGGGATGCAGTTGGTGGATCGAGGCGTGGCCGAGGCCGAGCAGCGCCGACTCCATGCCGCCCCGCATGATGTCGAGCACGTTCTCCACCCCGGCTTGCCCGTTGGCCGCGAGGCCCCACAGGTAGGCGCGACCGATCATGACCGCCTTGGCGCCGAGTGCGATGGCCTTGACGGCGTCGCTGCCCCGCCGGATGCCTCCGTCGAGAAGGACCTCAATCTGATCGCCAACCTCTGCCGCAATGACCGGCAGGGCCCGGATGGTCGCGGGCGTCCCGTCAAGGTTGTTGCCGCCGTGGTTGGAAACGGAAATGGCGCTCACCCCCGCATCGACGGCCCGTCGGGCGTCGTCGACGCGGGTCACTCCCTTGAGCATGAACGGACCGCCCCACTGCTCGCGCAACCAGGCAACGTCCTCCCAGCTCGGTGGTGGCGTCTCATCCAGTCGCCGTAGGCGGCGAAGAACGTCGGCCCCTTCGCCCCCTTCTCCACCATGTTCGGTGTCGTGAGGTCCGGCCGCTTCCCGGCGCGGGCGAAGGAGAGGAACCAACGCGGGTTGGCCAGCGCCTCTGGGGCGAAGCGCAACATTGCCCGCAGGTTCACGGTCTCGGGGATGGTCGGGCTGCCCCAATCGCGTCCATGCGAGAACGACCAGTCCAAGGTCGCGATCAGGCCGACCGCCCCGGCGGCGCGGGCCCGTTCGACTCGGGCCATGATCTGGTCCCTGGTGCCGATCCAGTAGATCTGGAAGAACGTCTGTGGACAGGCCGCCACCACCTCTTCGATCGGCATACTGGCAAATGAGCTGAGCCCCACGGCCGTGCCGCGGGCGGCCGCGGCCCGGGCCACGGCGACCTCACCGTCGGGGTGCACTGCTTGGACGCCGGTCGGAGAGAGGAGGACCGGAAAGGAGATCTCCTGGCCCATGACCTTGGTCGTCAGGTCCCTGTTGTCGGCCAGACCGGCCACATGCGGAGCGAAGCCGAGCTCGGCGAACGCCGCGACGTTGTCCTCGACGGTGATCCCGCGCTCGGAGCCCGCAATCAGCGCGCCGTACACCGACTTGGGCAGACGCTTCTTCGCCCGGCGTTGCGCCTCGGCCACCGTCTCGAACCATTTGTTAGCCATGGAGAACCTCTCGTGATGCCATGTCGGACGCCACTCCGAACAAGAGTGTCGACGACCGGGAGACTCTAGGCGTCCCGACCACGTGGTCCCACCTCGCATGACCACGGGGGCCGTGGACCCGGGTTGTTAGGGTCACCACCTGTGTCGAATCCCGACTTCCTCCCACTTTCGCCGGAACAGAAGACCGAGCGCGCCGGCAGCTTCGGCGACGTGGCCTCGCACTACGCGCGGTACCGCCCGGGGCCGCCGGCTGCGGCGGTGGACTGGATCCTCCCGGCGCGGGCGCCCACGGTCATCGACCTGGGCGCCGGGACCGGTGCCCTCAGCCGGTTACTGGTCGACCGGGCGGACGAGGTCGTCGCCGTCGAGCCGGACGAGCGCATGCGCGCCGTGCTCGCGGAGGCGGTCCCGCAGGCGCAGGCCGTGGCGGGCCGGGGCGAATCGATGCCCCTGCCCGACGCCAGCGCCGACGCGGTGATCGCGTCCTCGTCGTGGCACTGGATGGACCCGGTCCCGACACTCAACGAGGTGGGCCGCGTCCTCGTGCCCGGCGGCACACTCGGTGCGCTGTGGTCCGGGCCCGACCGCGACTCGCCCTTCTTGGTTCAGGCCCAAGTCCTGCTGAGCGGCGCGGGCCACCCGATGATCGACCAAGAGGCTGCAGCGGCGCTCTCCCAGGCGGTCAACGACCCCTTCACGGTGACACAGGGCCTCGAGATCCCGCCCGGGGTCCCTTTCGACCAACCGGAGCGGAAGGTGATCGGCTGGGAAGTGGCCCTCAACGCCGAGGAGCTGATCGGCCTGCTCGGCACCTTCAGCTGGGTGATCATGATGGAGGACGACGCCCGGGCCACTCTCTTCGAGACGGCACGGCGCCTCCTGCGCGACGCCTTGGGCGTAGAGGGCGACGCGACCGTCGACGTGGGGTTCCGTGCCGAGGTCTGGAAGGCGCGCCGGCACGCCTGAGCGCAATCCGGGTTCGGCCCACAGGCGCCCGCCCCCGTCTCGCCGACGAATTTTGCAAGAAATGTTTTAGAAGCGCCCCAGCCCGGACGACACTACGCGGTGACCAGAACCGAGATGCCCCCATCCGGTACGCGACTGATCGGCTGGTTGACCTTGTCGAGCGCCCCTGCTCCAGTCGCGCTCGTGGTCATCGCGACCCTGTTTCCCGTCGTGTGGGCGGTCGCCTATCTCCTCGGCGGCGCCGACAGCGTCTCACCCCTTTGGATGTTCATCCCGATCTTCCTTGCCGGTCTCCGCTTCGGTCCCGTCGGTGCCTTGGTCGCCGGCCTGATGGCAACCGTCATCGCCGGCCCACTGTTGCCGGGCGACGCGGCGACCGCCGCTCCCCAGGCGACGAGCGACTGGGTCAGCCGAGGCATCTTCTTCGTCCTCATCGGCGAGTTCGTGACCTCATTGTTCATTGCAGTCCGACGGACCACCGCCCGCGTTGAGCAGGCCGAGGCACTGGGGGAGCGCGAGAGCGAGCAGCGCTTCCGGGCTCTCGTGCAACGGGCGACCGACATGATCACCGTGATCGACAAGGAGGGACGGTTGAAGTACGAATCGCCCGCCGTCGAGCGGATCCTGGGCTGGCCCGCCGGTTACCGCATCGGCATGCGAGGGGAGGACTTCGTGCACCCCTCTCACCGCCGGGCGGCGGACTCGGCCGGGCAGGCCGTACTGGACGACCCCTCACGCTCGGAGACCCTGGAGCTCCGGCTCCTCGATTCCAACGGCTCCTGGCGCTGGGTGGAGTCGACGCTCACCAATTTGCTCGACGAACCAACACTGGAGGGCATCGTCATCAACCACCGCGTCGTCGAAGAGCGCAAGACACTGGAGGACCAACTGATCCACCGCGCGTTCCATGACTCGCTGACGGGCCTGGCCAACCGGGGACAATTGCGCGGACGTATTCGGGGATTCATCGCCGGCGAGACTCCTGGCGCGAACGTCAAGTCCGTTTTGTTCATCGACCTGGACGACTTCAAGACGGTCAACGACGGATTTGGGCATGACGCCGGCGACAGGTTGCTCATTGAGGTCAGCGATCGCCTGAAGCGCTGTGTCGGGGCGGGGGACCTGGTCGCCCGTCTCGGCGGCGACGAATTCGCGGTACTGCTCGACGAGGCTCCGGGTCACAGCACCGCTGCGAGCACGGTGGCCCAACGCGTCATCGACGCATTGCAAGAGCCCTTCGACGTTGCGGGCCACCGGACCCGTGTCAGCGCGAGCATCGGCATCGCGCGGCAGGGAGCGTCGTCAGCGGATGCCGACTCATTGTTGATGCACGCGGATATCGCGATGTACCACGCCAAGGCGAACGGGAAGAACCAGTACATCTTCTTTACCGACGAGATGCAGCAAGGCGTGCTGCACCGCCTCGACATCGAGTCCTGGCTGCGGGAGGCGCTGGTGGACGATCAGATCAGTGTTTACTATCAGCCCATCGTCACCCTCGAAGACCGGAAGATAAAGGCGGTCGAGGCCCTTGTGCGCTGGCAACACCCGACCATGGGGCTGCTCCCACCGGACGACTTCCTCGCCGTCGCCGAGGAGACCGGTCTCATCGTCCCGCTCGGAAAGTTGGTGCTCCGGGAGGCCTGCCAGCAGATCCGCCTGTGGCGTGACAATTGTGACGAGCGCATCATGGTCAGCGTCAACCTCTCGGCCGCGCAACTGCGCGACGAGACGATCGTCGACGCGGTCCGCCTGGCCATCGCGGACGCGGGCATCGAGCCGGGCGCTCTGATCGTCGAGGTCACGGAGGGCGCGCTCATCGGCGACGTCCGTGGTGCGACGACCGTGCTCGAGGCGCTCTCGGGCCTGGGCGTCACCATCGCCATCGACGACTTCGGGACGGGGTACTCGTCGCTATCGCACTTGCAGCAGTTCCCGGTCGATGTGATCAAGGTCGACAAGTCGTTCGTGGAGGGCTTGTGCCGTGGCACCGAGGACTCGATGCTCGTCCGGTCTGTTCTCGCCATCGCCACCGAGTTCGGTTTGCAGGTGGTCGCAGAGGGCATCCACTCCGAGGAGCAGGAGGCGGAGCTCCGCCACCTGGGGTGCAAGTACGGCCAGGGCTTCCTCTACGCCCACCCAGTCCCCGCGGCGCAGATGGGCGAGCTGCTGGGGCGACCCTCAGCCGTTCACCTGATTGGGTAGCGGTCTCGGCTTTCGTCGCGTTCGTCGTGTTCGTCGCGTTCGGCGTGGCCCGCGGCCCGCGAGACAGTGCACCGCCGAAAGGTTTCCAGAACTATAAGTCCCTACGTTTATAGTTTACAGAAAGACACGCGGCGGTGCGGCACGACACGGCCGACCGCGCTGGCGGCCAACCTGCTGCTCTTCGAGCAGGCCGAGAAGCACGTTGTCACGCGGTAGGAGCCACGCGATGGCGGGCGTCGGGGTCGTCTCGTTGCATCACCCAGACGCCGGGCATGGAACGCACATTGCGTCGCCTGCGTCCGTGAGTTCCTAGAGGAGTGAGCGTCGGCGTTCGTAACATGACTCGATGCACGCGGTTCTGCGGACGGCAGTGCCCGAAGACGTCCCCGGGGTGCTGGCACTGTGGCGGGCGTCCGCGTCGCCCACCTCCACGGACACCCCCGAGGCGCTGGCGCACCTGCTCCGGCACGATCAGGGCGCGCTCATCGTGGCTGTCGCCGCCGGGGAGATCGTCGGCTCCGTGATCGGGGGCTGGGACGGTTGGCGCGGGTCGGTCTACCGGCTGGTGGTGTCGCCCGCCCACCGTCGGCACGGGCTGGGCCGCCAGCTGCTGGCGGAGGCCGAGAACCGCCTGCGCTCGCTCGGGGCGCGCCGGATTCATGCGATCGTCGTGGGGACGGATCCGCGCGCTACCGCCTTCTGGCAAGCCACCGTCTGGGAGCATCAGCCCGATCAGCAGCGCTACACGAACGGTTGAGCAGACGGAGCCCCGGGTGGCCGCGGCCCCAACCCGGCGCGCAACGAGCGTGACGACCACACACGTGCCCGCCATGAGACTCGGGGCATCACGGGCGAGACCGTCCGCTCCCACGCGCAGCCCGACCCAGACGCCGGTGCCGTACGCGAGATCACCGGCGAGGTGGAGAGCGCAGAAGCGCACCGGGTCGAGCGTCTCCCGGTTCGAGACCCAGTCACCGAGGGCAGGGAGTGCCAGGGCGAATGCAGACGCCTTGCGGGTGCGGCGGAAGGCGAGCCCCAGCACGAGCGCCGGGGACCACGCCCGCGCCAGGCCGGCAAGCGACGGCAGGGCGGAGCACGCCGTCCCGGCGCCCGCGATGCGGGTGGCCACCCGGACCGGGTCCCTGACGAGACCGGTGAGACGGTTGGCCAGGATGGCGATCGACAGCGCGAGCGTTGCGAGCGCAAGCACCGGGCGGCGATCCAGCGCAAGCGTCCAGACGGCCAGCGACCACCCAGAGACGTGGACAGGGGCCAGCGCATCCCCATGGCGCCGGGCCAGAGGCCCGGCGGTCGTCCCGTAGAAGGCCCGGCGCCCCAAGAAGGACCCGAGCGTCGTGGGTCCTTCGTGCGCGACGATGCTCGCCGGCACGTAGCGGACCTCCCAGCCCGCCTTGTTGAGCCGCCACACCAGGTCCACGTCCTCGCCGCCCCGCAGCGCAACGTCGAAGAGCTCCGGGCCCGTCGCCACGTCGGCGCGCACCAGCAGCGCTGCGCTTGGCACGAACGGGATCGGGCTGCCCTGCCGGACCAGCCCTTCCCGTGGGCCCCGGTCAAGTGACGACCGTATGGCCTCGTAACGCGACAGCGCACCCGTCCGCCCGCCCTCCCCCGGCACGATGCGGGGTGCCACGGCGGCGACCAGGGGATCGTCGAAATGACCAAGGAGAGGGCCGAGCCATCCCGGCGCGGGCACGCAGTCGGAATCCACGAACGCGACGAGGGTGCTGTCCACTCGCTCCATCCCGGCGTTGCGAGCTCCCGACGGCCCCGCGTTGGACGCAAGACGGACGAACCGGGCGCCGTGGCGTTCGGCGATCTCCCCAATCGCAGCGGCATCGGCGGACGCATCGTCGACCACGACGCACGCCAGGCCGTCGAGTGCGTCGAGCAGCCGGTCGAGCTGCGCCGGCCGGTCGCGCACCGGGACGACCACCGTCACGTCCTCCGGGCCGCACGTCGAGGTGACCGGGCGTGGGAAGAACGCTCCCGCTGACACCAGGCGGCGCGCCAGCATCTGCGCCCCCCTGCTCGGCCCGACCGGGGTGCCCAGGTTCCAGCGGGCGACGAGCGCTCGGGCCCGGGACGAAATCCGGAACAGGCGGAGGGGACTGCCTCCCAGGAGCACCGTCCCGCCGTCGTAGTCCTGCGTCGACCCGTCCTCCGCCACGACAAACGATCCGGGCAGCGGCGTCGATGCCCGGGGCGGAGCCAGCCGCAGCGGGGACGGCGTCCCAGGGGTGTTGGCAGGGGGCACCGCGCAATCTTGGCAGTCAGGGGGGCGGCGATAGGCTTGCCCTTTGCCCAGAGGAGGTCGGGATGCTGGCTGAGGACCAAGACGACCCAAAGGTCGAGGAGCTGTCCGAGGAGGACCTCGACGAGCTCCTGGTGGAAGAGGTCTCCATCGACGGGATGTGCGGCGTCTATTGACCGTCACTGAGTCGCCCCCCCTGGGGACGGCATTCGCAGACGAGAAACCGTGGCGGCTCAATCCTCGAGTTGCGCTGCGCGACGAGTCGTTCGGCGCGCTCGCCTACCACTACGGCAACCGGCGACTCGTGTTCCTCAATTCGCGCCTGCTGGTCGAGCTGGTGTCCTCGCTGGAGCGGTACCCGAGCGCTGGCCAGGCCATTGCCGCCCTCGTCCCCGATGATCAGCGTCCCTCGTATCGGCGCGCCCTGGCGCGCCTGGCCGCCTCGGAGGTGATCGATGCCCGCTGACACGGCACCGCTGCCGCTGAAGGACCAGTTCACGCTGGGCCTTGACGCGCCGATCTGCCTCACCTGGGAGTTGACGTATGCCTGCAACCTGGCGTGCGTGCACTGCCTGAGCTCATCGGGCCGCCGCGACCCCGGCGAGCTCTCGCCCGCAGAGGCCCGCGGCATCGTCGACGACCTGGTGGACATGAAGGTTTTCTACGTCAACATCGGCGGGGGCGAGCCCATGCTGCGCCCCGACTTCTTCGACCTCGTCTCGTACGCGGTGGAGCGCCGGGTCGGGGTGAAGTTCTCGACCAACGGCACCAGGCTGACACCGGAGCGGGCCCGCCAGCTCGCGGCCCTCGACTACCTCGACGTGCAGATCAGCATCGATGGCGCGACCTCCGCCACCAACGACGCCGTGCGCGGTGAGGGCTCCTTCCGCGCCGCCCGCCGCGCCATGGACAATCTCGCTGCGGCCGGCTTCGGACCCTTTAAGGTCAGCGTCGTCGTCACGCGCCAGAACATGGAGGAGCTCGACGCGCTGGCCGGCATCGCCGACGCCTACGGCGCGCAGTTGCGCCTGACGCGCCTCCGCCCCTCGGGTCGCGCCGTTGACACCTGGGACGCGCTCCACCCCACCGCGGCGCAGCAGCACACGCTGTACCACTGGCTCCTCGAGCGCCCCGGCGTGCTGACCGGTGACTCCTTCTTCCACCTCTCCGCCTTGGGGGAACCGCTCGACGGCCTCAACCTCTGCGGGGCAGGGCGGGTCGTCTGCCTCATCGACCCGGTCGGTGATGTCTACGCCTGTCCCTTCGTCATCGACCGCCAGTTCCTCGCCGGCAATGTCCGCGGTCCCGGCGGCTTCCCGGCCGTCTGGCGCGAGTCCGCGCTGTTCACCTCGCTGCGCGAGCCCCAGAGCGCCGGGGCGTGCGCGTCCTGCGGCTCGTTCGACTCGTGTCGCGGCGGCTGCATGGCGGCCAAGTTCTTCACCGGCCTCCCCCTCGACGGACCGGACCCCGAGTGTGTGCTCGGACACGGCGAGGCCGCGCTGGCGGCGCGGGACGACCGGCCGCGGTCGGTCCTGGGCCACTCGAAGATCCGCCCGGACGGGACGCCGGTGCCCGTGCCCACGCCCGTGCGCTTCCGCTCACCGGCCCGCACCTGAGGTCGTGGACCTCGGCAGCGCCACCTGGCCCCAGGTGGAGGCAACCGGGGGGCGCACCATCCTTGCTGTGCCCATGGGCTCGCTCGAGCAGCACGGCCCCCATCTCCCGCTCGACACCGACACCCGCATCGCCGTCGCTGTGGCGGCGGGGCTGACGGCACGCCGGGCGGATGTCGCCTTGGCGCCGGCACTCGCGTACGGGGCCAGCGGGGAGCACGCCGGGTTCCCTGGCACGCTGTTGCTCGGCCATGACGTCCTCGCCGAGGTCCTCGTCGAGCTCGTGCGCTCGGCGCGCGGTTCCTTCGCCGGCGTCGCGCTGGTCAGCGCGCACGGAGGCAACGAGGACGCGCTGGTATCGGCGGCCTGCCGCTGCACAGACGAAGGCGATGACGTGCTGGTCTGGCGCGCCACGACCGCCGGCGGGGACGCCCACGCGGGCCGGACCGAGACATCGCTGATGCTCGCCATCGATCCCGCGGCCGTGCGCCTCGAACTGGCCGAGCCCGGGTGTGCCGCACCCCTCGGCACACTGCTCCCGCGCCTGCGCGCCGAGGGGATACGGCCGGTATCGTCCAACGGCGTGCTGGGTGATCCCGCGGGTGCGAGTGCCGAGGAGGGCGACGAACTTCTCCACGCCCTGGTGACGGACCTGGCTGCGGCCGTGGCCTCGCATTGGTCCGGCCGGTGAGCCCCGTCGCCGTCGTCACCGGCGCGGCGCGAGGCATTGGCGCGGCGACGGTGGACGCGCTCGTGGCCACCGGCTGGCGGGTGGTGGCGGTCGACCGCTGCGCCGACGATCCGGCGTTGGACTACCCCCTGGCCGCCAAGTCGGATCTCGAGGAGGTGGCCCGCAGGCATGGCGCCGCCGTTCGCCCGGTGGTGGGTGACGTCCGCAGCGCCTCCGACATGCGGGGCGCCGTCCAGGAGGCCGTTCACCACTTCGGAGGGCTGCAGGCGGCCGTCGCCGTGGCCGGTGTCATCAGCGGCGGTCCGCCACTGTGGGAGACGGCGGATGCCCAATGGGACGCGCTCTTCGACGTCAACGTCAACGGCGTACGCCACCTGGCCGCCGCGGCCGTGCCGGCGTTGCTCCATGCCCCGGCACCGCGCCAGGGGCGGGTGGTGGCAGTGGCGTCGGCCGCGGGACTTCTGGGGCTGCGCCGGCTCAGCGCGTACAGCGCCTCGAAGCATGCGGTGATCGGGCTCATGCGGTCATTGGCCGCGGACCTGGCCGGCACCGGCATCACGGCCAACGCGGTCTGCCCAGGGTCCACCCGGGGCTCCATGCTCGATGCCTCAGCCGCCGTCTACGGGCTGTCCTCCGCCGAGGAGTTCGCCCGTCAGCAACTGGTGGAGCGCCTGTTGGAGCCGGACGAGCCGGCGGCCCTCATCGCCTGGTTGTGCGGTCCGGACTCGAGTGCCGTGACCGGCGCCGCCCTCCCGGTCGATGGCGGCATGACGTCCTAAGAGAAAGAGGTTGCTATGGCCGAATGCACCCATCTGGACATGATCGCCGACGTGGAACCCCAGACACCGCAGGGCTGTGGCGCCTGCATGGCCATGGGTGCGACATGGGTGCATCTCCGCCTGTGTCTGTCCTGCGGCGAGGTCAACTGCTGCGACTCGTCGCCCAACAAGCACGCGACGAAGCACTTTCACGCGTCGGGGCATCCGCTCGTGCAGTCCTTCCAGCCCGGCGAGGACTGGATCTGGTGCTACGTCGATGAGACCGTCATGGAGCCGGGCTGATCGCCCGCCCTCAGGTTTGCCCGTAGGTCGTGTCGCGCCCTTGGGCGCGGGTTGAGCCGACGGAGGCCACCGCACGTCGAAGGTCACCCACGAGCAGGGGCACCGTGGCCGCGCTGCCGGCGTGCACCGTGGCGTGGAGAGAATCGGGCCGGTTCTGCCGGTCTAGATACCAACCGTCGGCGTGCAACCGCTCGCCGACGGCGAAGATGTCGAGGGCGTCGGGGTCGCGAGCACCGAACGCCATCACCGTGGCCGGTGGGTCGCCGCGCACCTCGAGGGCGTCGATCGACTCGATGCCGGCGCGCAGTTGGCGTGCTGCGTCGTGCGCGGTGCTGGTCAGCTCGAGGTAGCCGCGGCGCCCGATGTGCATCAAGGCCGCCCAGGCGGCCGCGACGGGTCCGGCCGGCCGCGTCCCCGCCATGGCGGTCGAGGCGTAGAAGCCGCCAAGCCAGTCCGAGGTCACGAAGAGTTGTTTGCGGGCCAACTCGTGCGTCCGGTACAAGATCACCGACACCCCCTTGGACGCATAGCCGTACTTGTGCACGTCGGCGGACATGGAGGTCACGCCAGGGATACGGAAGTCGAACGGCTCGTCCAGCCGGCCCAGTTCCGCCAGGAAGGGGAGGAGGAACCCTCCCATGCACGCGTCGACGTGGCACAGAATGCCCCGATCCCGGGCCAGCGATGCGATGTCGACTATGGGGTCGATCACCCCGTGCGGATAGGTCGGCGCCGAGCCCACCACCATGATCGTGTCGTCGGAACAGGCCTCCGCAAGTGTGTCTGCGCTGACACGGAAGTCGGACTCGACCGGCACACGGACGAGGTCGACGTCGAAGTAGTCCGCCGCCTTCGTGAAGGCGGCGTGCGCACTCTCAGCGGCAACGACAACGGGTCGGGCAATCCCGCGGCTCGCGTCCGACGTCGTGGGCGGTCTTCACTGCTTGCAGCAGGCTCTCGGTCCCGCCGGAGGTGAGGTAGCCCTCCACCGCGCCGCCCGCTCCAGGGTCGTCCGCACCGAGCAGCGTGGCCGTGTTGCACACGATGTCGTGCTGCATCGTGCCGATGCTCGGGAAGGCCAAGACGTTGAGGCCGTTCTCGGCGCTGAAGAGCGCCAGCGCGTCCGAGAGCAACTCATGCACATCGTCGCCGGCCGAGTACACCAAGCTGAAGACGCGACCGCCCCGCCAGTCCTGGTCGTGCTGCTTCATGGCGATCAGCCGCTGCATGACCTCGTCGCGAGGCAGGCCCTCGACGGGCATCGGCGTATGCGGGAAGGCCTCCACGTCACGTTCTTACTCCACGGGGCGACGTCGGGCCGAGGCCCGGCTCGCCGCGACGCGCACCCGCCGCCTACGGTGAAGACCATGGCTGAGACGCAGGCATCCGACGGCGACGAGCGCTCGGACCTCGTCAGCGCCCTGGCGGAGCGTCGTGGGCTCTTGAAACAGACGGTCGATGGGGTCTCCGAGGCGCAGGCCCGCCTGCGTCCAACGGTCAGTGCGCTGTGTCTCGGGGGCCTGATCAAACACGTGACCAGGGTCGAGCAGAACTGGACCAACTTCATCACGCAGGGCACCTCGGCGATCGGTCGGGCTGATGCGGCGAGCTTCGCCGCCCATGCCGCCACCTTCGAGATGGCCGACCACGAGACGGTGCCCGAATTGATCGAGCGCTATGACGCCGTGACCCGTTCCACCGACGAGTTGGTCATGTCGCTGCCGTCGCTCGATGTGGCCCATCCACTCCCGGACGCCCCGTGGTTCGAGCAGGGGGCGTCGTGGTCGGCGCGGCGCGCGCTGCTGCACATCATCGCCGAGACCGCCCAGCATGCCGGCCATGCCGACATCATCCGGGAGTCGATCGACGGCGCCAAGTCCATGGGCTGACAGAACTCAGCCGGCGTGGCAACGGTGGGATACCTTGGCCGCCGTGTCCGGGGGATCTGCGTGAAGTTCGCCGTCACATTCGGACGCATGCATCCGCGGCTCTGGGTCGAGGCTGCCGAGGCGGCTGACCAGCTCGGCTTTGAGTCGGCCTGGCTGCCCGAGCATCTCGTGCTGCCGCTCGCCATGGCCGGCTCACCTCATGCCGGGGCCGAGCACCCTCCCATACCCCCGACGACCCAACTCTTCGACCCGGCCGCGCTCTTGTCCTTCGTCGCAGCCCACACGACGTCGCTGCGTCTCGGCACCTACGTCTACCTCCTCGGCCTGCGCCATCCCTTCATCACGGCCCGGGCGTTCGCGACGCTGGACTGGGTTTCCGGCGGCCGGGCTGTCATCGGCGCCGGTGCCGGCTGGCTGCGGTCCGAGTGGGAGGCGCTGGGCATCGACCCCGCGACCCGGGGAGCCAGGCTCGATGAGGCCATCGTCGTGTGCCGGCGGCTGTGGACGGAGGAGACGATCGCGCACGACGGACCGAACTTTGCCTTTGCCGAGGTCGCCTTCGAACCCAAGCCGGTGCAGCGTCCCATTCCCATCCTGATCGGCGGCGAGTCCCCCGCGGCGCTCCGACGCGCCGGCCGGCTTGGCGACGGCTGGATCGGCATGGGCAGCACCCCCGAGTCGGCCCCCGCCGCAGTGGCGACCATCCGGGCCCACCGCGCCGAGGCCGACCGCTTGGACGAGCCCTTCGAGATCACGGTCGGCGGCGAGTGCGCCACCGAGGACGACGCGGCGGCCTGGGCTGCCGCCGGCGTGGACCGGCTCATCGTGACTCCGTGGCGTCGCTCGGCCGAGGTGCTCGACGCGATGACGGTGTTCGCAAAGCGGTTCATCGGCTCCCCCGCGTGAGCGTGCTCGGGCTCGAGGGCAAAGTGGTGCTTATCACCGGAGCGGCCGCGGGCATCGGCGCCGCCACCGCAGCGCTCTTTGCGGAGCAGGGCGCGACCCTGGCGCTGTGTGACCGGGCGCCGGGCTTCGGGGAGGGCGACGGTCCCTTCCGCCACACGCTCGACGTGCCGCGACTCGTCCGCCGTGAGCGCCTTCGTTGCCGCAGCGGCGGAGCGGTTCGGGCGCATCGATGTCGTGGTCAACAACGCCGGCGGTACCTTCGCCGCCCCCCTGGTCGATGTCTCGGCGAAGGGAGAGGCCGCCCTCATTGCGGAGAATTTCACGCAGGTGACCCACCTCGTGCGCGAGGTCGTCCCGCTCATCCCCGAGGGCGGCTCCATCGTGAACGTCACCTCGATCGAGGCACACCGCGCCGCGCCCCGGCTTCGCCGTCTATGCCGCCATGAAGGCGGCCCAGGCCAACCTGACCCAGTCGCTGGCGCTCGAGTTGGCGCCGCGTGGCATCCGGGTCAACGCCATGGCGCCCGACGTGCTCGAAACGGAAGGCACGAGCTCACTCGGCGACCGGGGCACCGGGGCAGGCCGCGCCCGCACCTACCACTCCCCGCCGGCGCCGCCGCTCGGTCACTGGGGCACGGCGCGCGACGGTGCGGGAGCCATCCTCTTCTTGGCCAGCGACCTGGCCCGCTTCGTCACCGGTGTGACGCTGCACGTCGACGGCGGCAACCTGGCGGCCGGCGGCTGGCACCGGACCGAGACGGCGTCCTGAACGCGGACGAGGCTCGGGGAACCAGCCCTACGAGCTCCAGATGATGGCCTGGGGCTCGGTGTAGGCCAACAAGCCGTAGTCGCCCCCGTCCCGCCCGACGCCCGACATCTTGAAGCCGCCGAAGGGCGCATCGTGGTTGCGCTGGGCCGTGTTGATGCCGACATGCCCGGCCTGCAGGCGCTTGGCCACGCGCAGAGCCCGCGCGCCGTCCTTCGAGAACACGTAGTCGTAGAGCCCGAAGTCCGAGTCGTTCGCGATGGCGATGCCCTCCTCCTCGTCGTCGAAGGGGATCATGGTGATGACCGGACCGAAGATCTCCTCGCGCGCCACGCGCATGGAATTGTCGCCGGTGATGAGGGTGGGCGCGACGTAGTAGCCGCTCGGCAGGTCGGCCGGCCGCTCACCGCCGATCACGATCTCCGCACCGTCCTCCTTGGCCGTCGCGATGTGCGCCTCGATCCGCCCTCGCTGGGCCGCCGAGATCACGGGCCCGACGATGGTCGCCGTATCGGTCGGGTCGCCGACCTTGAGAAACCCCGCCATCTGCACGAGGCCGTCGCGCACCTGGTCGAACAGGCTTCGATGCACCACGGCCCGCGTCGGTGCGGTGCAGATCTGTCCCGAGTGGAAGGACCAGGTCGAACCGAGGCATCCGACGGCGCCCTTCACGTCGGCATCGTCGAACACGACGCAGGCACCCTTCCCGCCAAGCTCGAGCAGCGTGCGCTTCATGGTGCGCGCCGCCTTTTCAGCGATGGTGACGCCCACCTGGGTCGACCCTGTGAAGCTGACGCAGTCCACCTCGTCGGCATCCACCAGCGCGGCGGAGGAGGCCGGACCGTTACCGTTGACGAGGTTCACGACCCCGGGTGGGAATCCGACGTCGTTGAGGATGCGAACGAGTTCCACGATGGCGAGCGGGTCCTGGGGCGCAGGCTTCACGACCACGGTGTTCCCGGCCGCCAGTGCGGGAGCCACTTTGCCCGCCATGTTCACCATCGGGAAGTTGTACGAGGTGATACAGGCGACCACGCCCAGCGGCTGGCGGTTGACCATGCCGCCGATGATCCCGCCGGGAGCCAGCGGCGTCGCCTGGGCGGGCTGGGGCAGGAGGGGTGTCTGGAGCACCGGACGCGGATCCCGGGCGTAGCGCTCGAAGCGGTCTGCGGCCACCGGGACCTGCATGCGCGAGCCGACCGTCGCCGTCGCCCCCGTCTCGGCAATCACGAGGGGCAGGAGCTCTGACGATTTGGCCCGGATGGCCGCGGCGGCCTCCCGCATGAGCGCGCCGCGTTCTTCTGGGGACCAGGCCGCCCAACCCGGTTGGGCCTCTTGGGCGGCCGCGGCCGCCGCGATGGCGTCGGCCGCGCTGGCGTTCGGGGCTACCCCGACCGCCGCCTCAGTGGCCGGGTTCACGATCTCGTAGGTCCCGTCGGACGCGTCGACCCACTTGCCCCCGATGAGGAGCTGATGCTCGTCGCGCGTGGTGGTGTCGGCCATGTCTGCTCCCTGGTCGCCTTCTTCGCCGGCGGATCTGACGGCGCGTCACATTCAACCCCTTTCGTGCCCGTCGCCGCCAAAGCCGCTGCGCACCCGTACCCCAGTCATCGTCGACGTCCCGTTCTGGCGTGCGCGGACTCTGCCGGAGGTCTTCTTCGAAACTATAAGTATCCTCGTTTATGGTCTCGGGAACGTTGTGCGGGGCCTCGACGACGCACTTCCGGTCTCCTCTGGTCCCTGGCCCCAGCTTCCGACCGGGCCCAGCGCCCGGCCCCGTGCGATGACCTGGCACGGGCCCCGCGCCCGGGCGAGACTGAGCCGGTGACCATCGATACCGCGCCCACCGGGCCCGAGGGCTTCCTCCTCCCGCTGGGCGACCAGGAGTCCGACGGGTTCTGGGAGGGCACGGCCGACGGCGAGCTGCGGGTCCAGGCCTGCGCTGCCTGCGGTGCCCCGCGGTTCCCGCCACGGGTCATGTGCCCCGAATGCCAGTCGACCGAGCGCTTGTGGGTCGCCCTCTCCGGACGGGGCACCATCTGGTCCTTCGTGGTCGTGCACCCCCCGGTGCTCCCCGCGTATGCCCCCTACGCGCCCTTCCCCGTGATCACCGTCACCCTGGCCGAGAAGCCCAGCCTGCGCATGGTCGGCAATCTGGTGACGGGACCGGGCGGGGACATCAACGGCGTCGATCCCGCGGATATCGAGATCGGCGAACCGGTCAGTGTCGTCTTCTCCCGCAGGCCACGGCCCGACGGCACCGACGTCTACCTGCCCCAATGGGTGCTGGATCCGGCCCCGGAGGGGGTCAATTCCGACCTTTTATGACTTTTGTCACTTCGCAAGGCCCTAGGACCTGTGCCATTCTCTAGAGGAGACAAGATCCACGGGGGATGAACGGAGTCTGGTCATGAATCGGTTCGCCGATACGGTCCCCGTCCCCACGCGCCCCAGCACCGGCACCACCGAGGCCGTCTCCGGGATTGTGGGCGACACCATCCTCGGCAGTGCGGACGTCGCGAAGACACGCGAGCGCCGCCGCCTCACCCGCCTGCGGCGCCTGGTCGCAGTCGCCGCCCTCGCCCTCGGCTGGGTCGTGATCCGGACGATGAGCGGGCACGGCATCTTCCCGTCGGTCCATCTACCCCATTGGATCGGAAGCTTCCTCCCGCTGATGCTCATCGTCCTGATGCTCGGGGCGGTCATGGCCGCGCCATTCCTCGGCGCCGGTCGCTCGCCCCACACGCTCATCCGACCGGGTGAGACCGCCGTCGGACTGGAGGACCTCGTCGGCATCGACCCGATAAAGGCAGAGGTCGTCCGTTCTATCAACCTCTTCCTCGCGCACCAGACGTTCCGCGACGCCATGGGCGGTTCGGCGCGGCGCGGCGTCCTCTTCGAAGGACCGCCGGGCACCGGCAAGACGTTCGTCGCCAAAGCCATGGCCAAGGAGGCCAACGTTCCCTTCCTGTTCGTCTCCGCTTCTGCCTTCCAGTCCATGTACTACGGACAGACGAACCGCAAGATCCGCTCCTTCTTCAAGCAGCTGCGCAAGCACGCCGGCAAGGAGGGCGGCGCGATCGGCTTCATTGAGGAGATCGACGCCATCGGTGCGTCGCGGCGCGGCCTCGGAGGGTCCGGCGGGACAGAGGGCGTCACAGGTGTCGTCAACGAGTTGTTGGTGCAGCTGCAGTCCTTCGACAGCCCGACACGGGGCCAGCGCTTCGCCTCGGCGTGGATCGACCTGGTCAACCGCTACCTTCCCGACGGCAGCAAGCTGCGCAAGCCAGCGGTGGTGCCGGCCAACGTGCTGGTCGTCGGCGCGACCAACCGCAAGGACGACCTGGACCCTGCGCTGATCCGGCCCGGCCGCTTCGACCGCACCATCTATTTCGGACTGCCCGGCCGCCGGGCCCGGGGCGACATCATTGCCTACTACCTGGGCAAGAAGGCCCACGCAGCTGACCTCGATGAGCACGGCGCCGTCGACGTCGTCGCCGGCATGACGTTCGGATACTCACCGGCGGCGCTGGAGCGCCTGATGGACGAGGCGTTGGTCATCGCGTTGACGCATAGCCGCTCCGCGATGACCATGTCCGACGTGGCCGAGGCCAAGATGCTGGTCGAGCTCGGTGTGACCGACGAGACCATCTACACGCCCAACGAGCGCGACCGCGTGGCCACTCACGAGGCCGGCCACGCGACCGTCGCGTACTTCGTGGGCCAGACCCGTCAGCTCGACGTCCTCTCCATCGTCAAGCGTCGTGATTCACTGGGTCTGCTGCAGCACTCAGACACCGAAGAGCGCTTCACCAAGAGCAGTGAGGAGATGCGGGCGTTACTGCAGATCGCCATGGGCGGCATGGTGGCCGAAGAGCACTGGTTCGACGAGGTGTCGACCGGACCGGCCTCGGACCTGGCGGCCGCCACCAACATCGGTGCTCAGATGATCGGGGCATGCGGCATGGGTAACTCGCTCATCTCGGTCGCGGCCGCGGGCAGCGGCTACCTCGCGGGCGGCCTGGTCGACAAGGTGCTGGGTGACAAGGAGGCCCGCGCCGAGCTCGACACGCTGCTGATGGGCTCTTGTGACTCGGCCAAGGCGATTGTGGAGGCCCACCCCGAGGTCGTGGAGGCGCTGCGCGACGCGCTCCTCGAGCGCGATGAACTGGTGGGCGCAGAGATCACCGACGTGATCGAATTCGTCCTCCACGCCGCACCGAAGCCAGCGGTGATCGCCGAACTTCGACCCTCCTCCGCGGGAGGCCGCACCTGATCCATCCCCTGGCTCGGCTACCTTTCGGGGCGAGCCGACTGGGGAGGGGCGAAATGACCGCAGTACGAGAGGGAAGCGCGCACATCGGCCGGTTCGCCACGATCGTGGCGCTCGCTGGCCTGATCGCGCTCCTGCCTCTGACACCTCTCGAGGAGGGGAAAACGGCTGCAGGTGCATCGACCGTCCCGGCTCGCCCCTCCGCCGGTTGCGCGGTGGCCCAGCCGGTACCTCCTGGAATGTCGAACCAGCTGCTCACCGCCGGAGGTGACGACGGCACCTATGTCCGCGAGGTCCCGTCCTCCTATTCCGGCCGGACGCCCCTGCCCGTCGTCATCGACCTCCACGGGTGGTCGGAGCCGGCCACCTTCCAGACCCAGGTGACCCAGCTCGGCTCGTACGGCGAAACTCACGGCTTCATCACCATCACCCCCCAGGTGGCCGAGCCCACCTTGGTCTGGCGGCTCGGGTTCGGGGGCAAGGATGTCGCCTTCATCGGGGGTCTCCTGCGCACCATCGACACGACGCTGTGCGTCGACCGCAACCGCGTCTACGTGACCGGCTACTCCTACGGGGCGTTCCTGACGTCCACCCTTGCCTGCGTGTACGCCGGCCAAATCGCCGCCGTCGCCCCGGTGGCCGGGATTCAGAACCCGGCCGGGTGCCATCCGTCGCGCCCCGTGCCTGTCGTCGCCTTTCACGGCACGGCCGACCCCTTCGTGTCTTACACGGGTGCGATCGGACCGGCCGCGCTCAAGTTGCAGGCTCCCGATGGGTCGCATCGCACGCTCGGCCAGTACCTCGGCAAGAAGGCGGCCAAGGTCCGTGGCCCAACCATCCCGGCCAACACGGCGGCGTGGGCCAAGCGCAACGGCTGCGCCCCACGGTCTTCTGATGAGGCGGTCGCTTCCGATGTCACGCTCATCACCTACAGCTGCCCGAAGGGCGACGAGGTGGAGCTCTATCGTGTGAACGGCGGCGGCCACGCGTGGCCTGGCAGCTCCGTGTCCCAGTCCATTGCCTCCGTCGTCGGCTTCACCACCATGGCGATTTCCGCCGACCAGATCATGTGGGCCTTCTTCGCCGCACACCCGTTGCGCAGCTAGCGAGTCATGGCGGCGGCGGAGGGCCGCCTCCGAGCACACGCAGCACGAGACGGCCGAGCCGGCCCGGCGGTCGCTTGCGCTGCGCGGCGAGCGCCTCGGCCTCGCGGTCCCGGGTGAGCGGCCCGCCCAACCGCCAGTAGCGCCGTCCGCCGCCGGAGTAGCGGACGTACTTTGGCACCGGCGGCAGCTTCTGCCTCGGCTTGCGCGGCTCCTTGCCCTTCGAGCCCGGGCTCATCGTCTGAGTCTGGCCGGGCCCGGCACCCTCGTGCCCGAGGACAGCGAGCCCTCTTCCGGGCGCCAGGGTGCTTAGGCCACCAGCTCCGGGTCGACCCACTCGAACCCCTCGCCATCGACGAGTTCGAGCTCCAATGCCTCCGCCCCGTGGGGAGCCGTGCCCAGCCGAGCTTCCGGCGCAGGAAGCTTCACCAGGGTGGCGACCATGACAAGGGCCGCCAGGGCGAACAGCGCCGCGACGGCGAAGGTGATGTCGAGTCCGTGCACCAGGGACGCGCCGGCGCCGACTCCAGCACCGAGCTGGGAGCGACCAGACGCCGCGTCCAAGACGGTGACCAGGACGGCCAGCCCGAGCGCTGCTCCGACCTGCTGCATGACGTTGACCAGGCCCGAGGCCGCTCCGGCGTCACGGGGGTCGACGCCCGCCAGAGACGCCGACGTCAACGACACCAGTGAGGTGCCCGAGCCGAGACCGAGCAGCACCAGGCAGACCAGGATCTGGCCATAGCTCGCGCCGGCGTGGAGCTGGCTCGACAGGGTGAGCGCGACGACCGCCAGGCCGAGGCCCGACAGCATCAGCACCTTCGGGTGGACGCGGTTGGTCAGCACCTTGCTCACGAGCTGTGACGAGACGAATACCGAGATCGGGATCGGGAGGAAGCAGATGCCGGCCCGCAGCGGTGAGTACCCCTCGACGTCTTGCAGGTACTGCCCGAGAAAGAAGAACATCCCGTACATGCCGGCGTACATCAGCCCTCGGGACACATTGGCGGTCGTACGTGTGGCGTTGGCGAAGAGACGCAGCGGCAGGATCGGCTCTTCAGCGCGTGTTTCGATGCGCACGAACGCCGCGAGCAATGCGAGACCTGCGCCAAGTGCGCCCAGGGTGAGTGGGCTCGTCCACCCCTTTGCGCCCGCCTCCACGAGGCCGAGCACGACACTCGCCATGCCGAGGGTGGACGTGAACGCGCCGGCAAGGTCGAAGTGGCCGTGACGACTCTCCGTCTCTTGCAGCACCACTCGCCCCAAGATCCAAACGGCGAGGCCGATCGGCACGTTGACGAACATCACCCAGCGCCATGAGGCGAGCTGGGTCAGGATCCCGCCCGACACGAGCCCGATGGCACCACCGGCGGCCGAAACCGTCGTGAAGAGCCCGATGGCTCGCACGCGTTGGGTGCCTTCCGAGAAGACGGTGGTCAGCAGGGCCAGAGCGGACGGGGCGGCCAGGGCGGCGCCGACGCCCTGGGCCGCACGGGCCGCCAGGAGCATGGAGCCCGTGACGGCGAACCCGCCCAGCAGCGAGCTGGCCGAGAAGATGGCGATGCCGGCGAGGAACGTCCGTCGGCGCCCGATGAGGTCGCCGGCCCGGGCCCCGAGCAGCAAGAACCCCCCGAAGGTCAGGAGGTAGGCGTTCAGCACCCAGGAGAGGCCGCTCCCGGAGAAGTGGAGTCCCGCCTCGATGTGGGGCAGGGCGACATTGACGATGGTTGCGTCCAGGACCACCATGAGCTGGGCGGTCAGGATGACGAAGAGGAAGACGGACGGGCTGGCGAGCCGACGACGGAGCGAACCCGGTGGCCCGGGCGGGGCGCCGCCGGCCGTGTCTGGGCGCGACTCGAGAACCTGAGATGTGTTGGGCATTGGTAAGGCGACCTTCCGCTGGTATCTTGGTGGTTAATCGGAAGCTTCCTCCGGATAGTATACGGAGGGTTCCTCCGCTTTGCAACATGAGGCAGAATAAAACCAGGAACCAACCGTGAAACCCGGGAAGGAGGCAGGACGATGACGGATCAGGCACTCGCCAACTCACCGATCGATCACGTCGGGCCGCCTGACGCCGAGGAGGGCTCGGGCCGCCCCATGCGGGCGGATGCCAAGCGCAACTACGACAAGTTGGTGTTCGCCGCGCGCGAAGGTCTTCCTCGAACAGGGCGGCGGTGCGTCCCTAGAGGCCATTGCGAAGGAGGCCGGTGTCGGCGTTGGCACGCTGTACCGGCACTTCCCGAGGCGGATCGACATCGTCGAGGCGGTCTACCGGGAGGACGTCGACGGGCTCCTTGCCTCCGCCAACGAGTTCGTGGCTGAACTCGAGCCGTGGCCCGCGCTGGTTGCCTGGCTCGAGGCATTCGTCCGCTACGCCAGCACGAAGCGGACGTTCCTCAGCGAGCTCCACGAGGCCTTCGAGCAGAACCCGCAGCTACGGCTGAACTCGCGGGAGCGCATCACGTCGGCCATCGACCTGGTGCTCATCCGGGCGCAAGCCGCCGGCGTGGTTCGCACTGATCTCGACGGGTCCGATGTGATGCAGCTCCTCGGGTCCCTGTGTATGAGCGCGACTCTTACGCACGACCAGAGTCAGAGGCTCCTGGTCCTGATCCAGGACGGGCTGCGGCCCCCGAGGGTCGAAACAGCCTGACGTTGCCCCCCCTAGCGAGGTTGTCCGCTCAGGGGCGTCTCACGGGGAGGTCCATTCGGCGGCTCCGTCTTTAGGGGCTCCGTCCTTAAGCTTGGCGGGCTCTCTCAAAAACTATGCACAGAGTCGTTGATAGTTCTGAAAAGCTCGTGCGGGATATCGGCGGAGACCGATCGGAGCCTCTGTACAGCCGACGCCCGACGCCCGACGCCCGACACCCGACCTCAGTCCCGCAGGTGTGCCGTGTCGTTATAGCCCCGCACGATCCAGCGCTCGGGTGTCACGACGATCCTCGAGATCGACGCGTTGTCGGCGTTGAGGAAGGCGAAGGGCGTCGAGCCGCTGGCTTGGGAGACAATCTCGCCGATCGCGGCACCATGGCTGAACACCACGACGCGCCCACCGGGGTGCGCCGTAGCCATGCGCTCCATGGCCGCGTGCAGCCGCCCGCCGAACACCTTGCGTGACTCGGCCCCCGGGACGACGTCCCAGCGCTGCTCGCGCAGTACCTCGTCGAAGAGCGGGTCGCGGTCTACCGCCTTTTGCCGCAGGAGCCCTCCCTCCCATTCGCCGAGATAGACCTCCCGAAGGTCCGTGTCAACGACGGGGGTGATGCCGGTCCGGGCCACCAGCGGCGCCGCCGTCTGGGCGGTGCGCTGCAGGGTGCTGACATACATCGCATCGAAGGGTTCTTGGGCCAGGCGCAGCGCCACCTGCTCGGCCTGATGACGCCCCGTCTCCGAGAGCGGCGGGTCGCCCTGCCCCTCGACGAGCTCGAAGGACTCGCCCTCCACCGAGTCGGCCGAGGCGCCGTGGCGGACCAGGAGCAGTTCAGTAGAGCCCGGTGGACCGGCGTAGGGACGTTGGCTGAAGGTGCGGGGCGCCGTCACGGACGCCGAGTGTAGGAACGTTTAGCGCGGGGCGTGCAGTTCGGGCGGTCCGTGATCGTCGTCGTCTTCCACGACCTCCACGTCGATCACGTTGGGGTCGTAGGCCGCCGGCGCGGGGCCGTTGCCCCCTCCCCACCCCGCCGCGCCCGGACCTCCTGAGCCGAAGGTGGCGAAGAAGGCACCGGGGCCCTGGGTGAAATGCACCTGGAGCGGCCGCCCGGCGTCCGGTCCGAGCTGCTCCCAGAGAGGCTGGGCCCGGCGGGACACGACGTAGTACTGCACGCCGAGAGTCAGGCCCACGTAGAGAAGGAAGCTCGCGCCCTGCAGCGCTGCCGCGCCCAGTGATTGGTGCCCGTGTCCGCGGCGAAGTGCACCAGCAACGAGAGCAGCCACAACGCCATGGTGACAGCGTTGCCCTGTCGGACCACCCATCCGTTGCTCGCCCAGACCCGCATGGAGAGGCCACGCAGCGCGCCCAACCCGACCGCGCCGACCAGCATCGTGCCGAGAACCCAGGCCCAGGCGCTGGAGGAGACGTGATGGTCGCCGGCATAGGAGAAGAGCTCCAAGAGCCCGATGGTGCCGAGGACCACCGGGAGACGTGGGTGGTACACGCGCCGGACCGGCACCACCCGGACCTGGCGTAACAGGACGAAGAAGAGGACGACGGCACCCAGTGTGTAAGTGAAGGCCAACATGCGCCATCCACCCTATGGCCGCAGGGTCCTCAGCGATTCAGCAGGGGACCCACCTCAGTGCCGAAACGCGCCGTCTGCTCGCAGAACTCCTCAGAGCTGCGGGCCATGAAGCGAACCTGCAAGTGGTTGACGCCCATCCCCACCAGCTCGCGTAGCGAGTCGGCCACCTCGTCGCCGCCGCCGGTGAGGACCCAGTTGGGCAGGTCCCAGCCCGAGCCGCCGCCGGTCAGGTAGATCGGCTCGACGATGGTGCCGATATCGAGCGGCGCACCGCCGCGCAGTTCCTCCCGCAGCTCGCGCAACCGGGCGATCTGGCCCGGTAGGTCGCGCCGCCGCGTTCCTTGGGGAAGCCAGCCGTCGCCGAAGGCGGCCGTGCGCCGGATGGCCGCCGGCGACGAGCCACCGATCCAAATGGGTGGCCGGGGCTTGCGCACTGGCCGCGGTCCCAGTCCCATGTCGCGGGCAGGGAAGCGCGGCCCGGGGAGGTCCGGGAACTCGTCGGTGAAGCAGCGGGCGAGTGCGGAGACGGCCTCGTCGGTATGGCGGCCGCGCTGGTCGAAGGCTCCCGTGAGGAGCTCGTACTCCTCGGGTACGTGACCCGCGCCGACACCGACGATGAGGCGCCCACCCGAGAGCTGGTCGAGCGTCGACAGCTCCTTGGCTGCCCGCAGCGGGTGCCGCTGAGCCAGGATCAGCACGTGCGAGAGCAGATGCGTGTGCGTCGTCACCGCCGCGAGCCAGCCGAGCGTCGCCGTCGTGTCGTACCAGACGGTGCCCATGGCTTCGGCCAGGCGGCGCGGAATGGCCGTGTGGTCGCACACGCCGAGGTAGAAGAAGCCCGCCTCGTCGGCCACGCGGGCGATCCGGGCCAGCTGCGCCGGTCCGGCGTCTTTCTCCCAGTCGGCCACGTAGAGGGTTGACTGGGATTGGATGGGCAGCTGCATCCCGTAGACCACCTCTCCGGCCGGGACGGCGCGCACGACGTCGGACGGGATCAGGGAAGGGTCGGTCATAGGTGGCACTCCGTTCGGGCGAGGTCGCGGACCATGTTTGCTCAGCTGGACGCGGCCAGGGCGGCCGCTCGCTCGGCCGGGGTGCCGAAGGTCGTCGCCAGAATGCGCGCCCGCTTCAGGTGGAGGTGCAGCGGCACCTCCCAGGTGAAGCCCATGCCCCCGTGCACCTGGATAGCAGCCCGGGCGTTTCCCACAGCGGCTTCGTCGGCCAACAGCTTGGCGCCGGCGATCGCGCGCTCCAAGTACGCGGCGGATGAGCAGTTGGCCCCAGCGGCCTCGGAGGCGACGACGTCGGGCTCGTCGGCGAGGCAGGCCGCGGCATGTACGCCGGCGCGCGCCACCTCGGCCCGCACCAGCATGTCAGCGCACATGTGCTTCACCGCTTGGAAGCTGCCGATGGGCTTGCCGAACTGGTGGCGTTCTTTGGCGTAGGCCACGGCGAGATCGAGCGCCTCCGCCGCATGACCGACCTGGAGTGCCGCTGTCAGCAGTGCGCCGGTGCGCGCCAGGCGCCCTTCGGGATCCGCCACGGACTCGCCCTCGGGCAGCGCGTCAAGACGCCACAGCGGCGTCAACGGGTCGAGTGGCGCCGTGATGCGGTATGCCACTGCCGCGTCGGGAGCGGGCACCACCAGCCGGGTCACGCTCCCATCGCCCGTGCCGAGGACGAGCAGTCCGTCGAGCGCCGCCAGGTGCTCAACGAGGATCGGCTCTCGGCCGCCGTCGTGCACGCCGACCCGTACCCTGCCATCGGCAGCACCCTCCACCAGCCCGGCAGTCGCGGCCAGGAAGGTCCCGACGAGCGGACCCGGCACAAGCGCCCGACCGAGCTCTTCGAAGACGACGGCCGCGTCCGCCATCCCGAGGCCGGTGCCGAGCGGCTCGGGCAGGGTCAGCGCGAACACGCCGGTCTCGCCCAGCGCGGCCCAGTCTTCGTCGCCGATGGCGCGGGCCTCGCCCTCCCGTGTGCGGAGGTGCTCGAGGGGAAGCCGCCCGGCCACCATGGCCCGGATGCCCTCGGCCAGCTCGCGCTGGTCCTCGCTCACGCGGAAGTCCATCAGCGCGACCGGGGCAGCCCAAGGATGCGTTCGCCCACGATATTGCGCTGCACCTGTGAGGTCCCCGCGGCGATGGTCGAGGAGATGGCCTTGAACCAGGCAGCCAGCTGCTCCTCGTTGCCGAGTGAGGTGCCGTCGCTGGCCGTCAGAGGGTCTCCGCACAGCGCGGCCCGGTCGAGGACCTCCATGGCCAGGTCGCCGAGGGCCTGGGACTGTTCGGAGAACGAAAGCTTGAAGACCGAGCCGCCGATGCCGGGGATGCCGGTCTGTGCCGCCTCCGAGACGTTGCGCTTTGTGAGCGCCCACAGTGCGTCGAAGGCCGCCACCAGATGACCGAGACGCCGGGCCAGTCCGGCGTCCTCTCGTAGTCCGAGGCGCTCGGCCACCCGGCGCAGCTCGCCCAGCAGCCGGACGCACTCGAGGAGCTCGCCGACGAAGGCGGTGCCGCGTTCGAAGGAGAGCGTGACCATGGTGACGCGCCAGCCGTCGTTCTCCTCGCCCACGCGGTTCGACACGGGGATGCGCACCTCGTTGAGGAACAGCTCGGCGAACTCGAGCGTGCCGGCGATCGTGCGCAACGGCCGGATCTCAATCCCGGGGGAGTCCATGGGCATGATGAGCCAGGTGATGCCGCGGTTCCTCTCGTCGCCCGTCCGCACGAGCAGCTCGCAGAAGTCGGCCACGAAGGCGTAGGACGTCCAGATCTTCGAGCCGGTCACGACATAGTGGTCGCCATCGCGCACGGCCCGGGTGCGCAGAGAGGCGAGGTCGCTCCCCGCGTCGGGTTCGCTGAAGCCCTGGCACCACACCTCCTCGCCCCGCAGGATGGCCGGGAGATAGCGCTCCTTCTGGGCGCGCGTGCCCTCCGCGATGACTGTCGGTCCAGCGTGCAGCAGCCCGACGAAGTTCACCCCGACGTAGGGAGCCCCGGCCCGCTCGCACTCCTCCTTGAAGATGAGCTGTTCCACCGGGGACGCGCCGCGCCCGCCCCCCTCGACCGGCCAGTCGACGCCGGCGTAGCCGGCCTCGAAGAGGAGCTGCTGCCAGCGCAGGTCGAAGGCGCGGCGGGCCGGCCAGTCGTCGTGCGGTGGCGCCGCGCCCACATTCGGGAGGGTGGCGGCCAGCCAGGCGCGCAACTCGTCGCGGAATGTTTGCTCTGACGCGGTGTATCGGAGATCCATACGTCAAGAACGGCGGGCAGTCGCGGTCAGGCGACGAAGTCGAGACCGAAGAGTTTGATCGCGTTGCCCCGCACGATCTTGCGGCGCTGGTCGTCGGTCAGGTCGGCCATCTGCTCCTCGGCGATCTCACGCGTCTTCGGCCAGGTCGAGTCCGAGTGCGGGTAGTCCGACTCGTAGGTGATGTTGTCCTCGCCGATTTCGTCGACCGACTTCAGCCCGTGCGCGTCATCGAAGAAGCATCCCCAGACGTGGTCCTTGAAGTAGCTCGACGGCTTCTCGGGGACGATGTCCGCCACGCCGCCCCAGCCGCGATTGTCCAACCACACCGTGTCGGCGCGCTCCAAGATGTAGGGGATCCAGCCGATCTGACCCTCGGAGTAGGCGACCTTGAGCTCGGGGAAGCGGACAAAGACCCCGCTGAAGAGGAAGTCGACCAGCGAGAACGTGGCGTTGGTGTGTGTCAGCGTCGACCCCACGGCCGGCGGCGCGTCGGCCGAGGTGGATGGCATCTTGGAGGAGCTGCCGATGTGCATGTTGACGATGGTCTGCGTCTCGGAGCAGGCCTGGAAGAAAGGGTCCCAGTAGTGGTCCGGGTCATGGACGCTGGGCAAACCCAAGAAAGGTGGGATCTCGCTGAAGCACACGGCGCGGACGCCGCGCTCCGCGTTGCGTTGTACCTCGGCCGCGGCCAGTTCGACGTCCCACAGCGGGATGAGGCAGAGCGGGATGAGCCGGCTCCCCGAGTCGCCGCACCACTCGTCGACCATCCAGTCGTTGTAGGCCTTCACGCAGAGCAGCCCAAGCTCCTTGTCCTTGGCCTCGGTGAAGGTCTGGCCGCAGAAGCGGGGAAAGGTCGGGAAGCACAAGGCCGCCTCGATGTGGTTGGCGTCCATGTCGTCGAGCCGGGGCTTCACCTCATAGGACCCCGGCCGCATGTCCTCGTAGGTGACGCCCTTCATGGTCACCTCTTCGCGGGGACGCCCACCGCAGAATCCACGCGTAACAGCGGTCGCTTGAGGTCCTCGTAGTACCACCAGTCGACCGGGATGCCCTTCGCGCCGGGCTTGACCTTGAGCGACCCGCCCCGGAACTCCACCTCGGGCATCGGCGCCCGCACTATGCGCGGCCCGATCTCGGCGTACTTCGCGGGGAGACGGTCCTGCCAGACGTTGGGCGGCTCGACGACGTGGTCATCGACCGAGATGATCATCGGCAGGGGCTCAGACATGGGAATCGAGCGTAGCCCGCACCTGACGGGGCGTCAGAAGACGGACCGTGTAACCGTGAGTCGGGCGACTCTCGATATTTTCGGATTTCCTGGGACTATAAACGGGTATGTTGATAGTTTTGAGAGACACCGCCGACGCTCTCTTCTGCCGACCCGACGCCCCCCTCGGCCGACGCTCCTCTGCCGACACCCGAACCTCACCCGAAGACCTCGTGGAACAGGTCGAGCATGGCCTGCCACGAGCGCCGGTCCGTCGGCTCGTGGTACGCGATCCCAGGCAAGTTGGCGCCGGACGCGCGTGGGTTCGTGAACGAGTGCACCGCCCCGCCGTAGATGTACAGCTGCCAGTCCACTCCCGCGGCGCGCATCTCCTCCTCGAAGGCGAGTCGCTGCGCATGGTCCACGATCGGGTCGTCTGCGCCGATCAACATCAGCACCTTGCCCCGAATGTTGCGGGCGTCCTCGGGCCGGGAGGGAGCGAGCCCAGCGTGGAAGCCGACCACTGCCTTGAGGTCGGCCCCGCCGCGGGCCAGCTCGAGGGACAAAGTGCCGCCGAAGCAGTAGCCGATGGCGGCCAGCCGGTCGGCATCGGTGCGCGGCTCGCCACGCAGCACGTCGAGTCCCGCCGTGCCGATGGAGCGGACCCGCTCCGGGTCGGCCCTGAACTCGCCGATCCGGGCCATCATCTGCTCGCGGTCGGTCAGCGGTTTCCCCTCGCCGTGATAGTCGAGGGCGAAGGCGACGTAGCCGAGATCTTCAGCCAACCGGACCGCCCGGGAGCGGGCGTGGTCGTCGAGCCCGGGTCCCTCGTGGGAGACCAGGACGCCGGGCCGCCGCCCGGTGCCTTCGGGCAAGGCAAGGGTGCCGACCATGGCGCGGCCGTCGGCTTGATAGGGGATATCGCGGGTGGTGACCATGGGCCGCACGGTACCCGGCCTCGTGGGCCGCCATACTGGGCTGATGCGCGGGAACCCTGGTCGGCGCCTGCAATTGGGATTCCCGGCTGCGCTCGCTGCGCTGGCCGCGCTGGTTGTCGCGTCGTGCAGCTCGGGCCCGGCGGCCCCCCAGGCCGCCACCACGACGACGCATCATCCTGTGTCCGCGCCCGCGACGCCAACGTCGACAACAACACCCACGACGACCGCGACACTGGGCTCGACGCTGCCGCCGGTCTCGACCTCGGGGCCGTTGCAGCCCGGGTCGCCGATCGCTCTTCCGTTCTCAGCTGACCGTGTCACCGGCGCCGAGAGCCCAGACGGCGCCGTGTTCGTCGCGCCACAGGATCCGACCAGTCCCTCGCCCGCCATCGCCTGGGTCGTGGACGCCAACGGGCCGGCACTCATCGCCGAGCACGTGCCGACTGGCATCGCAGCGCTGGCGGCAGACGGCACCAACTTCTACGTGGCCACGTACTCGACCGTGTTCGCCTACGGCCGCGCCAGCGGCAACCAGGACGGGCAGTGGACGATGCCGACCGTCAAGGCGGCCAACAGCTCTAACAGCGATCTGGTCGCCCTGGTCGCCGCAGGCGGTGGCGTGTTCGTCTCGGTCACCCAGGGCAACGTGGTCAGCGTGTACCGCATCGACCCGGCCTCCTCGGCGGCACCGCACATGCTCGTCCGTGGTCTCGGCGACGCCATCGGGTCCGATGGCTCCATCTACTACGAGAGCAGCGATCACCACTTGAGCGTGCGGCGACCCAGCGGTGCCACCATGACCGGTCCGGCCCTCGCCGCGACGCCCAACGGTCTCGGTGGCGGCGTGCAGTACGTCGATGTCGTCGCCGGCGGCTCCGTGTGGGTCAGTGAGCCCGCCGGCCAGGGTCTCGATGCGACGTACAGCACCTACGATCCCGCGACCCTCCGCCTGCTCGGCACCTCGAGCGGCTCCGTGACGAGCAGGGTGGTCGATTCCGCCGCCGGGTCGCTCGTGCTCGAGCAGGCCGGCGCCAACCCGGCGTGCCCGCCTGGACAATCCCCCACGTCGTGCGTGTCTCGCATCGATCCGCACGGCACCCTGAGCGACTCCGGTGGGCGTCGGGTCGGCCGTCGTGCTGCTCGGGCCCGGCCCGGCCGTCGTCGTGTCCGATTCCACGACCGGCCAGTTCGACCTGGTCCGCTTGTCGTAGACCTCGGCGGTCCTCGGCGGTCCTCGGCGGTCCTCGGCCGCCCCCTAAGAGGTCCCCCGAGCGCCCCGGGGCGGCGGGGCGTCGAACTCGCCCTGGAACAGCAGCGCCGTGCCCAGGCTGCGATACGGCCTCCATGCCTCGGCGATCTCGAGCACCTCCGGCTGGGTCGGCAGGTGATCCAACGCGTAGGCCTGCTGAATGGCCTTGCGCAGCGCCAGGTCGCCCGGGAGCACGACGTCCGGGCGGTCGAAGGCGACGATCAGCATGCCGTGGACCGTCCAGGGGCCGATGCCCGAGATGGTCGTCAGCCGGCTCTCGATCTCCTCGTCGGACAGGGCGCGGAGGCCCGCGTCGGACAAGGTGCCGTCTGTGAACGCCGACGCGAGCGTACGGAGGGTGTCGACCTTGCGACGGGACAGTCCGGCCTCCCGCAGGGCCGCCGGATCCATGCCCAGCAACTCGTCGGCTCCGGGTAGTCGGCCGTCGAACCCGGCGCGGATGCGCTCGAGGATTCGCCGGGTGGCGGCGACGGACAGCTGCTGCCCGACGACCTGGAAGAGCAAGGCGCCGAACGCGTCCATGGCTGGCAGTTCGGCGAGCCAGGCACGGGGGTCGAAGCCTGGATGCTCGTCGATGATGCGGGCCAGCACCGGGTCGGCGGCACGCAGGTGCGCCAGCGCGCGGTCGGGCTCTCGACGGATCTCGCTCGACTGGTCCTGCATCAATAGTGCATGGAGACGCCGCCGTTGGGGCTGAGCAACTGTCCGGTCACGAAGGTGCTGGCGTCGGAGGCGAGATACAGCACGCAGTACGCGATGTCCGACGTCTCGCCGACCCGCCGCATCGGGGCGAAGCGCGCCATGGGCGCCAGCGTGGCGGCCTTCGCGGCCTCGTTCACGGTGCCGTCGGGGTTGGTGTAGTAGCGCGCCGTCATGTTGGTCGGGATGAAGCCCGGCGCCACCGTGTTGACCCGCACGCCGTGCTCGCCCACCTCGACGGCCATCGACTTCGTCAGCTGGGCGACACCGGCCTTGCAGATGGCATACGGCCCGATGCCAGGCGAAGGCGTGAGCACTGCGGCCGAGGACATGTTGATGATGGAGCCGCCGCGCTGCGCCACCATCGCCTTCCCGGCAGCCTGGCACCCGTAGAGCACTCCTTTGAGGTTGACCGCCAGGATGCGGTCGAACTCGTCGGGGTCGAGGTCGATGATGGAGTTGTCGATCATGATCCCGGCGATGTTGCACATGACGTGCAGTCCGCCGTGGCGAGCCGTGATGTGCCCGACGAGCGTCTCCGCGGCGCCTCGCACCGACACGTCGAGCGGCGCGCTCTCTGCCCTTGCGCCCCGGCCCACGATGCCGCTCGCCGTTTCGGCCGCGGCGGCGGCGTTGATGTCCGCACAGACGACCGTGGCGCCTGCCGCCGCGAGCACCTCGGCGGTCGTCCGTCCGATGCCACTGCCGGCCCCGGTGACGAGCGCCACGCGGCCAGTCAGGTTGAACGCGTCGAGCACACTCTGGGTGGTTTCCACCGGCGCACCATACGTGGCGCGCGGGTTACGCGGTCACGCCCTCCAGCGCGAGCAGGGCGCGCTTGACCTTCAGCCCGCCGCCGTAGCCACCGATCCCGTTGCTCGCCAGCACGCGGTGGCACGGAATGATGATGGGGATCGGGTTGCGGCCGTTGGCCTGGCCCACGGCCCGGGGCCCGTTCGGTCGCCCCACTCGTCGGGCCAGTTCGCCGTAGCTGATGGTCGCGCCGTAGGGGATACGTGCCAGTTCGGCCCACACTTCGCGCTGGAACGGGGTGCCGTCGAGCTCCATCGGGAGGTCGAATTCGGTGCGTTCGCCGGCGAAGTACTCCTCGAGCTGCACCGCCGTCTCCTTCAAGACGGTCGGAACGTCGTCGACGTCGCGTCGTCCGTGCCGCTGCTCGTCCGGCAGCCAGACGCCGACGAGCACGTCGCCGTCGCACTCGAGTACGAGTCGGCCGATCGGCGTATCGAGGGGAAGGGTGGCAGTGGGTGCGGTGGTCGGTACGGTCGTGAGTGCGGGTTTCATGCTGCACGTCCTTTCATCGGTTTGACGGGGATCTGGGTGGCCGGTGCGGGGAGCGACCACAGGTGTGTCATGGCGTAGCTGCGCCATGGCCGCCAGCGCTTCGGCGGCACGCACGAGGCCGACCGGGTCTTCGGGCAGGCCGATGGACACCGCTGCCCGGCGGATGCCGAGGTCGGTCGGCATGAACGCGTCCGGGTCGCGGAGCGCGCGCAGGGCCACGTACTCCGCGGTCCACGGGCCAATGCCGGGGAGGCGGATCAGCGAGTGGCGCAGTTCGAGCGGGTCGGCGCCGGGGTCGATCACGACGTCGCCCCGCTGGACGGCGTCGGCCAGCGAACCGAGCGCCAGCCGGCGTCCGGTCGGCATGGCGAAGGCGCCCGGGTCGTCCCGGGCCAGCTCCGCCAGTGCCTCGGGCGTGGGGAAGAGGTGGGTGATCGCGCCGTCGGGTTCGGGGATCAGGTCTCCAGCCGCTTGGACGAGCCTGCCGGCCACCGTGCGGGCTCCGGTCACCGAGACCTGTTGGCCGATGATCGGCGCGCACCGCAAGCTCGAATCCATCGACGGCGCCCGGCACCCGGCGCCCCGGGTCGAGCGCGACGACTGGCCCGAGGTACGGGTCGCCGC
Organism: uncultured Acidimicrobiaceae bacterium; assembly: GCA_963744225.1. Taxonomy (GTDB): domain Bacteria; phylum Actinomycetota; class Acidimicrobiia; order Acidimicrobiales; family RAAP-2; genus Bog-473. Next base: position 212,548 of record CAVUSV010000004.1, on the reverse strand, counting down.
GCAGTGCCTCCCAGACGGCGACCGGGTCGGCATCGAGGTCGAGCAGCTGGCGGCAGCGCGCCACGGCAGTGGTCAGGTCCCGCAGGTCCGAGAGCACCAGCTCGCCCTCCACGAAGGACGGGCCGCCCGCGTCCGCGGCGCCGGGGCCGGTCTTGGGCGCGGCCAGCGTGACGACGGCATGCCCGTGCGGGAGGCGCAAGCTCCGTCGATACGACGTGCCGTCGAGCGACTCCACCCCGGGCAGCGCACGAACACCGAGGAACTCGAGCAGGGACGCAGGGCTGAACGGGCGCCGGCACGGCAGGCGCAGGCGGATGGCCTGCGCCGCGCCCTGCGGTCGCGACGCCACGTTTGGCGGCACCGACCCGGGCGGCCCGCGCCCGCAGGCCGCGTGGCGTGTCGGCGAAAATCTGCCGGACGGTGTCGTTGCACTGGCGCACGCTGGCGAAGCCGGCGGCGAAAGCGACGTGGGTGATCGGCAGGTCGGTCGTCTCGAGCAGAAGCCGCGCCGTCTGGCTGCGCTGAGCCCTTGCGAGCGCAAGCGGCCCCGTCCCGACTTCGGCCGTAATGAGGCGATTCAGCTGACGGGTGCTGTAGCCGAGGCGACGGGCGAGGCCCTCGACTCCTTCGCGGTCGACGACACCATCGCGGATGAGCCGCATGCTCCGGGCCACCACGTCGGCCCTGACGTTCCACTCGGGCGAGCCGGGCGTGGCGTCAGGGCGGCACCGCAGGCAGGCGCGGAAGCCGGCTTGCTGCGCGGCAGCGGCCGTCGGGTAGAACCGCACGTTCTGCCGATGGGGGGTGCGGGCGGGGCAGCTCGGCCTGCAGTAGATCCCGGTCGAGGTGACCGCGCAGAAGAACCATCCGTCAAAGCGGGCGTCCTTGCTCTGTGCCGCCTGGTAGCAGCGGTCCGGGTCCTCGATCACAGGTGCCAGCGTGGCACGCGGTCGCGACGATTACTGGCGGGAATCGGACATGGCCGTCGGGGTCGTCCCGACCTGGGCCAGGACGAGGCGGCGGTGCGTGGCGGCGTCGCCCCAGGCGCGCGACAGCGCCCACGTCTGCTTCAAGAAGAAATGGAGGTCGCACTCCCACGTGTAGCCGATCGCACCGTGGACCTGGAGGGCCACCCGAGCCGCCAGGTCGGCCGCGTCGGATGCCATCGCCTTGGCCATGGACGCGTCGTGGGAGAGCGACGGCTGCGCGGTCGCCAGCGACCAGGCGGCGCGGTAGGTCGCCGGACGCGCAAACTCGAGTGCCACTCGTGCGTCGGCGAGGAGGTGTTTGACGGCCTGGAAACTGCCGATTGGCTTGCCGAACTGGTGGCGCTCCTTGGCGTAGGCGGCGGCCATGGTGAGCATGCGGTCGGCCAGCCCGATGAGGAGCGCAGCAGTGCCGGCAGCGGCGCGGTCGGCCAGCAGGGCCGCCGCCGCCTCGGCCGCCACCCCGTAGGCCAGCAGCGTGTCGGAAGCCAGCGGCCAGTGCACGGTGGAGAGATCGCGCGATGCGCTGAGCGCCGGCGTCGCCTGCGCCGTGCACGATGCCGCCGGCACCGCGTGCAGCTGCCAACCCGACTCGGTGTCGCGGCACGCCAGCAACAGGATCCCCGCGTCGCGGGCCCCCACGACGCGGGGCGTCCGCAGGGTGCCGTCCGCGGTCACTGTGGTGGGCGACCGGATTCCGGTCGTCGTCACATCGATCCCGCCGACCGCGAAGCTGACGTCGTCTTCGACCAGTGCGGCGAGCGCGGCGGCCGCCGCGGCATCGGGCAACAGCGCGGCCAGTGTCGGTGCCGCGAGCGCTGCCGTCTCGAGCAACGGCTCGGGCAGGCAGGCGCGGCCCGACTCCTCCAGCACCCCGACAAGGTCGACATCGCTCAGGCCGAGACCAAGGGCCGCCTCGGGGACCAAGAGCGCCGGCGCACCGAGCTCGGCCAGCACGGCCCAGCGGTTGAGCGAGAGGTCGCTCCGCCCCGCCCCGTCGGCCAGCTCGAACGAGCGCAGCGCGTCGACCGTGCATTCGGTGTCGAGGACCGTGCGCACGCCCCGGCGCAGCTCCTCCTGCTGTTCGGAGAACGCGAAGTCCACGGCCGTCCCCGTCAGCGGCGCGGCAGCCCGAGCAGGCGCTCGGCCACGACGTTGCGCTGGATCTCGTTGGTTCCGGCGTAGATCGGCCCGGCCAGGGAGAAGAGGTATCCGTCGAGCCATTCCCCCGGCCCGCCCGCCTCGAGCAACTCCGCGTCGGGGCCGAGCAGGTCCAGAGCGGCGGTGTGGATGGCCACGTCGGTCTCGGACCAGAAGATCTTGTTGGCGCTGGCTTCGGGTCCCACCGCGTGGCCGCGCGCGACCTTGGTCGCGGTCCAGTACGTGTGCAGCTTGTAGGCCTCCGCGTCCATGTGGGCCTGCGCAACGGCGTCGGCGGAAGCGGCCGGGCCGCCGCGCTGGTTGAAGAGCTGAATGAGGCGGTCGGCTGCCTCGGTATAGCGCGCCGGACTGCGCAGCGAGAGGCCGCGCTCGGAGCCGGCCGTGGCCATGGCAACCGACCAGCCGGCGCCAACCTCGCCCAGCACCTGGTCCTCGGGGATCTCGACGTTGTCGAAGAAGATCTCGGCGAATCCGGTTTCGCCGTCGATCTGGGGAATGGGGCGCACGCTCACGCCGGGCGCGTCCATGGCGACGAGGAAGTAGGTGAGTCCGCGGTGCCGCTCGGCCTCGGGGTCGGTACGGAAGATGCCGAAGCACCACTCGGCAAACGCGCCCCGGCTGGCCCACGTCTTCTGGCCGTTGAGCACCCATCCGTCGCCGGCGCTGTCGCGCGCGGCACGCGAGCGAATGCCGGCGAGGTCGCTCCCGGCGTCGGGCTCGGACCAGCCCTGGCACCAGATCTCGTCGCCCGCCGCCATGGGCGGCAGGTAGCGCGCCTTCTGGGCCGCGGTCCCGTACTCGAGCATGGTCGGCGCGAGGAGGAAGATGCCGTTCTGGCTCACGCGGTCGGCGCCCGGGCGCGGTAGTACTCCTCCTCGAAGACGAGCCACTCGAAGATCCCGAGGTCGCGCCCGCCGTACTCGGTCGGCCAGCTGACCACCGACCACCGGTCCTCGTACATCGTGTGTTCCCAGGCCCGGTGCGCCTCGAAGCCCTCGGCCGTATCGAGCGAGGGGAGCGGCTCGACGGGGACGTGCGCGGCCAGCCAGCCCCGGGCCTCGGCGCGGAAGGCCTGGTGCTCAGGGCTGAAGATCAGGTCCATGGCGGAGCGAATCTCGCACAGTGACCTTCGCCGTGCCAATCGTTCCGGCCCCGTTTGGCGGCCGGGCGTATCAAGCAATGCGCAGTTCAGAGGCGGGCGAACCGACTTGGCGGCGCCGGTATCCGGTTCCCCGCGACATCCCGCGCGGCACGGCTCAGCTGCTCGTGGCGGGCTGGGGCACGACGAGGATCCGGACGAAGAAGTCGACGATGAGACGGATGATGGCGGCCTTGGACGGGGACTCTCCGGCTTTGTTGAACCCGTGGCCGCCCCCGGCCACCATCACCAGCTGCTGGGGGACGCCGTTCGCCGCGAGGTCCCAGGACAGCTCGCGCGACTGCTGCGGGTACACGATGTTGTCGTCGGTCGAGGCGAGTATCAAGAAGGGCGGATCGCCGCGCGCGATGTAGGTCACGGGGCTGGCTGCCTTGAGGTCGGCCCCGAGCCTGTGACGGGGTACACGGCCGAGCAGGGAGACGAAGTCCTCCGCCACCAGCACGCTGGCGCCCTGGTTCCCCATTGTCAGCAGATCGCTCGGTCCGGCCATGTCGACCACGGCCTGCACGCTGCTCGAGACGCCGGCGTAGGGACCGACGTCCCAGCCCGCCGTCGGGCCGGCCGTGCCCAAGAGCGCGACCAGGTGGCCACCGGCGCTCTGGCCCCACGCTCCGATCTCGCGGGCGTCGATGTTGAATTGCCGTGCGTGGGCCCGCAGATAGCGGATGGCGCACTTGACGTCGACGATCTGGTCCGGCCAGCGGCCGCGCCCGAGTCGGTAGTCGATGCCCACGACCACGAACCCTTTTGCGGCCAACGCCGGGCCGATGCGGTTGGAGATGAAGCCGCCAGTGTCGTAGGTCCCCGAAAGCCATGAGCCTCCGTGGACGTAGACCGCGGCGGGGGCCAGACCGTGCAGGGTGGCCGGCTCGGTGATGCGGGCCTGAGCGTGGTTGCAGTAGGTGACCGTGGCCTGCTGGCCCGCCGCCAGGGCGGGCGCAGACGCGGAGCCCGGCGGGGCCGCGGTGGGCGCTGCCGGGCTGGCGCTCGAGCAGGCCGCCAGCACGATGATGCCCAGGGCGCAGGTGGTCGCGACGGCGAATCCCCTGCGCATGGAGTCATGTTGGCCCATCGGTGCGGGGACGGGGATTCGCCCCACGTCTGGCGCCGGACCTGATTCGGCGTCAGAATTGCGTTCCTATGCCGAACGCCGTGATTGTCGACGCTGTCCGCACGCCGGTTGGTCGCCGCGGGGGGCGCCTGTCCGGATGGCACGCCACCGACCTGGCCGCCCAGCCGCTGGCAGCCCTGTTGGCCCGCAACGACCTCGATCCCACCTTGATTGAAGACGTGATCATGGGCTGCACCATGACCGTCGGGGAGCAGGCGATGAACATCGCCCGCAATGCCGCGCTGGCCGCCGGGTTGCCCGAATCGGTTCCGGGGACGACGGTCGACCGTCAGTGCGGCTCGGCCCAGCAGGCCATCCATTTCGCGGCCCAAGCGGTGATGGCGGGCGCCATGGACATCGTCATCGGGGCCGGGGTCGAATCGATGAGCCGCGTCCCCATCGGGTCGACGACCGAGCCCGGTCCGGGTGAGGCCTACGGTCCGCTGTACAAGGAGCGCTTCGAGCTCATCCACCAGGGCGAGTGCGCCGAGGAGATCGCGCGGCGCTGGAAGGTCTCGCGCGAGGAGATGGACGAGTTCGCGCTGCAGTCGCATCGCCGAGCGGCACTGGCATCCGATCAGGGCCGCTTCGCGCATGAGCTCGTGCCGCTCGAGGCCCGCGTCCACCCGGACGTGCCGGGAGCGAGCGACGCGAGCGGATTCCTCGAGACCGACGAGGGCATTCGCCACGACACCTCGCTCGAGAAATTGGCGGCGCTGAAGCCGGCCTTTTCCGAGACGGGGACGGTGACGGCTGGGTCGTCGTCACAGATTTCCGACGGTGCGGCCGCCGTCCTCATCATGAGCGAGGAGCGAGCGTCCTCCCTCGGACTGCGGCCCAGGGCCCGCTTCCACACCTTCGCCGTCGCGGCGAATGATCCCCAGATCATGCTGACGGCGCCCATCCCGGCCACCGAGCTGGTGCTGGCCAAAGCGAAGCTGTCGCTCGACGACATGGACATCATTGAGATCAACGAGGCGTTCGCATCCGTTGTGCTGGCCTGGGAGCGTGAGTACCACCCCGACATGGCGCGGGTGAACCCGAATGGTGGCGCCATCGCCCTGGGTCACCCCACCGGGTGCTCGGGCGCCCGGCTCATGGCCACGCTGCTGAACGAGATGGAGCGCACCGGCGCGCGCTACGGGCTCCAGACCATGTGCGAGGGCGGCGGACAGGCCAACGCGACGATCATCGAGCGGCTCGGCTGATGCCCGGTGCCGCACGAGTGCCCGCGGTCGAGGGCTGGTTTACGACCGGCGACGACGGTGCGGCGCCCGCTCTGCTCGGCTCGCGCTGCGAGCGGTGCGGGACCTACGCTTTTCCCGGCGAGGCGAGCTTCTGCCGCAACCCCGACTGTGACTCCACCTCCTTCGAGACGGTGGAGCTCTCGCGGCAGGGCCGGATCTGGTCCTACACCGACGCTCGCTACCAGCCACCGCCCCCCTACGTGGCAGCCGATCCCTACGTCCCCTTCTGCCTGGCCGCGGTGGAGCTGGCCGCCGAGAAGCTCGTGGTCATGGGCCAGGTCGTGGCTGGGGTGCGCGTCGACGACCTGAAGGTCGGCGACGAGGTCGAGCTGGTGATCGACACGCTCTACTCGGAGGACGGCCAGGACTACCTGGTGTGGAAGTGGCGCCCTTTGGGTGCCGCGACGGCCGGCGGGGGGGCCTGACCATGCCCAACGACAAGAAGGTCGCCGTTCTCGGCGCCGGGATGCACGAATGGGGCAAGTGGGGGCGCCCCTTCGTCGAGTACGGCCTGGCCGCGGCACGCGACGCGCTGGCCGACGCCGGGCTCGGCTGGCGTGACATGCAGTTCGTCTCCGGGGCCGACACCATCCGCAACGGGTATCCGGGCTTCGTGTCCGCCGCGACGTTCGCGCAGGCGCTCGGATGGACCGGGGCCAGAGTCTCCAGCGTCTATGCCGCCTGTGCCTCCGGCGCGGTGGCCATCGCCAACGCGCGCGCCCAGATCCTGGCCGGGCTGTGCGACGTGGCGCTCGTGGTCGGCGCCGACACCACGCCGAAGGGTTTCTTCGCGCCGGTGGGCGGCGAACGCAAGGACGATCCGGACTGGCTGCGCTTCCATCTGATGGGCGCGACCAACCCGACCTACTTCGCGCTGTATCGCGCGGCGCCGCATGGACCGCTTTGGAGCGACCGAGGAGGACTTCGCACAGGTCAAGGTGAAGAACGCTCGCCACGGACTCGCCAACCCCTACGCGCGCTACCGCAAGGAGGTCACGATCGACGAGGTGTTGGCCTCGCCGATGGTGGCGGACCCTTTGCGGCTGCTCGAGATCTGTGCCACCTCCGACGGCGGGGCGGCCCTCGTCCTCTCGAGCATGGAGTTCGCCCGGAGCCATGCCGGCACGGGGCCACTGGTGACGATCGACGCCGTGTCGACCGTGACCCCGACGTTCCCCAACACCGTCATTGAGATGCCGAACTTCTCGACCGACTCGGGCGCCGGGCTCGACGGGGCGGGCGGCACGGGGTCGTCCGCCGCGGGCTTCCGGCCCTCCATCGCCACGGCGGCCTACGCCGAGGCCGGAATCGGCCCCGAGGACGTGGGCCTGGCCGAGGTGTACGACCTCTCCTCCGCGCTCGAGCTCGACTGGTACGAGGACATCGGCCTCTGCGGCGAAGGCGAGGCGGAGAAGCTGCTCCGTGACGGCGTCACGGCGCTGGGCGGCCGGGTTCCGGTGAATCCCTCGGGTGGCCTGTCCTGCTTCGGCGAAGCCATCCCGGCCCAGGCGATCGCCCAGGTCTGCGAGTGCGTCTGGCAGCTGCGAGGCACCGCCACCGGCCACCAGGTCGAGGGAGCCACGGTGGCGGTGACGGCGAATCAGGGTCTGTTCGGCCACGGCTCCTCGGTCCTCCTCAGTCGTTGACACCCTGGTGGCGGGCGAGTTCGGCCCTCGGGGGGCGCTTCGTGTGTGAGCCCAGCTGATTCGGGTATTGGCGAGGTGACGTCAGATCGTGGGCGCAGCGTGTTTAGGCTGGAGGACGCGTGAGTCGTCTAGTTCGGGTGTCGGCGCGGAACGACGCTGTGATTGGAGGAACCACTGCATGTTGGCTACTGATGCGATTGAGCTGCGCCGGGATCGGGAGCAGCACAGAGGAGCAGATATCTCAATGCCGGACCAGACTGACGACCTGAACGGGACCGGGTCCGACGAGGTGCTGAACGCGCTCGACGAATTGGAATCCGTGCTGCGGGAAAACGCCGAGAGTGAACGGTTGCTCTCGAAGCGAATCGCCGACGTCCGCCAGGCCCGGGAGAACGGGCGGGAGTGGAAGGCGATCCTCGGGGACGAGGACGAGCCGGGGACCGTGCAGCTGGTGAGCACGATCCTGCGTCGGCAGTCAGAGGCCAGCGGCTACCTGCGCCGGTCCTTGGTCGTGGCACTGCGGGCCGAAGGGCAGAGCATCCCGAGCATCGCCCACCTCTTCGGCGTGACCCACCAGCGGGTATCGAACCTCCTGCGACGGGTGGCCCAGGGCAACAGCGCCGCAAGCGGCAACGGCGTCTAAGCGCACCAACCCCGGAGGAGGGCGTCCGCCTCCCCGATGATTCCGTCAATGATGTCGGCCACCGGCGGGAGAGCGTTTATCACGCCCACGACCTGACCGGTCGGCAGCACGCCCACGTCGGTACGCCCCTCGACGAGCGCGGCCTTCGTCATGACGGGCGCGTTGGCGGCCATGACAACTTGGGTCCACGTGAGTTCGTTGCCCTCCTTCATGGCGCGTCCCTCGCGCAGCAGAGAGGGAACGGTGGCGCTTGTCTCCCTGCGGAAGCGGTAGGCGCTGTGGAGCGCGCGGGGAGGGCGCGCAGCCATGACTGCGAATCGAGGCGGCGGACCAGGTCGGTGCGTACGACGCGCTGGGGCGCCCCGTCCACCTTGGTCGTCACCACGGTGCCCGTCACGGGTGTCTCGAGGTAGACATCCTTGACGGCACCGGGGACCCGGCTCTCGGCGGAGAGAAGGAAACGGGTTCCCATCGCGACCCCGGCCGCCCCGTACGCCAGTGCCGCAACGAGGCCCCTCCCGCTGAAGAAGCCGCCGGCCCCGATGACCAGCACCCGATCGCCGACGGCGTCGACCACCTCGGGGAGCAACAGGGTGGTCGGGACGCTGCCGGTGTGGCCACCCCCCTCGGCGCCTTGCGCGATCACCGCGTCCACTCCCCATTCGGCCACCTTCTCGGCGTGGCGCCGGGCGCCGACCGTCGGGATCACGAAGAGGCCCGCCTCCTTGCAGCGGGCGACGAGCGCGGGGTTCGGCGCCTGGGCGAAGCTGGCCACCCGGGCGCCCGTTTCGATCATCAGCTCGATGCGCTCGTGCACGTCAGCCGCGTCCGTGCGCAGGTTGACCCCGAAGGGGGCGTCGGTGCGCCCGCGCACGTCGGCGATCGCCTCGGCCAGCTCGGTGAGGGTCATGGTGGCCGAGGCGAGGATGCCGAGTCCACCGGCGGCACAGGTGGCGGCCACGAGGCGGGGGCCGGCCACCCAGCCCATGCCGGTCTGCACGATCGGGACGCGGAGGCCGATCCGTTCGCACAACTCGGTGTGCAGAGCGGGGTGCAGCGGCGAGCCTGTGCCCGCGGTCAGCTCCGCACCTCGCGGTCGCGCAGCGAGCCGGGGTCCAGCACCACTCGCACGGTATCGAGCTCCGCGGGGGTCGGCAGCCGGGTCTCTGCGACATCGGCGGGGACGGAGAGCGCGAAGCCGGTCGCGGCCACGATGTTGTCGACCGTGACGCCCGGATGATACGAGCGCAGCCGCATGGTGCGATCCGGTGTCTCGAAGTCGAACACGCCGAGATTGGAGACGACACGACGGATGTCGTGGAACCGCAGGGCGCCAGCACCAGCCGAAGCCGCCCGCGCGTACCCGACTCCGCTCACGACGTCGACCTGGTCCACGAACGTGCGCACGCTGTGGTCGGGGACCCAGTAACTCGTCGGGTGGTTGACCGAGTTGCCCGGGGCCCCGCGCACCCCGACGAGCTGCACCTTGGGCCGCTCGTGCGGACCGATGGCGGAGATGTTCTGGTTGCCCGAGCGGTCGATCTGGCTCGCCATCATCATGATGTGGCGTCGCCCCGACCACACGACGTCGAAGACGCTGCGGTAGGTCATCGCCGCCTCGCGCACGAGCTCCCCGGGCGCCGTGGCGAGGGGGGGCGCACCGACCATCAGGGCCGCCTCGCCGTCGGTGAGGACGAGGTCCGGTGCGAACGTCAGCTTGGCCAGGCGCGCGCCGAGCGAGGGGATGGTCCCGAACGGGCTGGCCATGACCTCGCCGGCACCGCGCCAGGCATCGGCACACGCCACCACACAGAACTCCGCCCGGGTCACGCCGTGTTCGCTCATCATGCGTGGAACTCCTTGACCCGGGCCTGGTACTCGTCCTCGCCCACCAGCACGTAGCGGTTGGCGAAGGCCTCCCACTCGGCGGGGTCGGCTGCGGCCGCCGCGTACCCTTTCTGAAAGGCCTCGTCGCGGCCGTAATCGGGTGGGTTGGCGGTGAAGTGTGCGCCGCCCAGCGCCTCGGCGACGCCGTCGGTCAGCATGCGGTGGATGGACACGCTCGAAAGCGGATGGGTCTCCGTGGCCAACGCACCGTTCTCCACGATGCGTTCGGTGGTCACGAAGCGGCGATCGGCCGCACCGAGGAACAGCGGGTCGAAGAAAGGGTCAGGGCTGAGCACTTGCGCGTTCCCGGCGGCGTCGGCCCGGTTGGAGTGGATGATGGCTGCATCGAGATGGAGGGCTGGCATGGCCACCAGCTCGACGTCGGCGTCGGCGGGATCCACCAGGTAGGGACTGCCCGCGCCGTAGGGCGAGCGGACGAGGCGCAGGCCCGGGTTGATGGTCAACACGTCGGAACCCAGGCCGGCGCGGGTCGGGAGGAAGGGGACCCGCCACGCCGCCGCCTGCAGGCCCAGGAAGAACATCCCCTCGTCCACCTCCATCACCTCGACCCTCCCGTGCTGGCGGGCCGCCCGCCAATGGGGATCGAGGGCGATGGAGTCGAGCGTGACGAACCCGCACACCACCTTGCGCACCTTGCCGGTGGCGCACAGCAGACCGACGTCGGGGCCGCCGTAGGCGACGATGGTCAGATCGGTCAGGTCGGAGCGGCAGATGGCGCGCACGACGGCCATGGGCTTGCGGCGCGACCCCCAGCCGCCGATGCCGACCGTCATGCCGGAGCGGAGCTCGCCGACGATATCGTCGACCGTCGTGCGCTTGTCGCTCATCGGGCGCTCACGTCGACGTGTCGGCGTCGCGCTTCTCGACGAAGGCGGCCCGCTGCTCGTCGGCCACGCCGCGCACGTGGAGCTCGTAGGTGAAGCCCTGCTCGAAGCGGTAGCTGCGCTTGACGTCGACGGGGTCGATCCCGTTGAGCGACTCCTTGGCCCGGCGGATGATGGTCGGGCTCTTGGTGGCGATCTCGGCGGCCAGCTCGAGTGCGGCCCCCCGGAGGCGCTCCGCCGGCACCACCGCAGCGACCGAGCCGTAGGCCGCGAGCTCGGCGGCAGTGATGGGTTTCGCGGTATAGACCATCTTGCGCATGGCGTGCTGGGGAACCAGACGGGCCAGGTGGGTGGCCGCTCCGAGCGCCCCCCGGTCGACCTCGGGCAGCCCGAAGGTGGCGTCCTCGGCGGCGATCACCATGTCGGCGTTGCCGGCCAGGCCGATGCCGCCCCCGAGGCAGAAGCCCTGCACCGCGGCGATGACCGGCACTTCGCAGTCGTAGACCGCGGCGAAGGCGGCGGCACAGCCGCGGTTGACGCCGACGAGCGCCTCGTCACCCTTGGCGTTGATCTCCTTGATGTCGACCCCGGCGCAGAAGCCGCGTCCGGTCGCCCGCAGGACGACAACCCGGTTCTCGGGCACCCGGCCCGCCGCGAGCAGGGCGTCGGCCAGGGCGAACCAGGCTGCGACATCGAGCGCGTTGACCGGCGGGTGGTCGATGACCACCTCGGCGATCCCGTCGTGCTCCTGAACCACGTCGATGGGCATGGGACGCCGGATTCTCCTCGGTCACGGCCCTGACGCCGCGTCAGAAAGCCGGACGGAACTTAGGCCAGCACGCTGGGCCGGGCCAACACGACCGGGGTGGGGCGCCGGGGCGTGCCATAGGGTTGCCGAGTGATGCAGCCGGTCTTCGACTTCAGTGAGCGCGTCGTCGTCGTGACGGGCGGCTCGCGAGGAGTCGGGGGCGGCATCGTGGCCGCATTCGTCGAGGCCGGGGCGCACGTCGTCACCTGCGGGCGTCACGAGGCAACCGTCGAGGGGGCGGCCTTCATGACGGCCGATGTCCGCAAGCCGGCGGATGCCGAGCGGGTGGTCGCCAAGGCCGTCGAGCAATTCGGCCGGCTCGACGTACTCGTGAACAACGCCGGCGGCGCGCCCCATGCCATGGCGGCGGACGCGTCGCCCCGCTTCGTCGAGGCTGTGGTGAACCTGAACCTGCTGGCCCCCCTGTGGTGCGCTGTGTCGGCCCACAAGGTGATGGCGGTACAGGAGGACGGCGGGTCCATCATCAACGTGTCCAGCGTGTCGGGGCTGCGGCCGTCGCCCGGCGCCTCGGCCTATGGCGCGGCCAAGGCGGGGCTCATCAACCTCACTGCGACCCTCGCCGTGGAGTGGGCCCCGCTCGTGCGCGTCAACTGCGTCAGTGCGGGGCTCCTCGACACCGGGGCCGGTGACGAGTTCTACGGAGGTCCCGGGGGCCTCGAGAAGATGGCCGCCACGGTGCCACTCGGCCGGATGGGCACGCCAGAGGACGTGGCCCATGCCTGCCTGTTTCTGGCCAGCCCCGCCGCCTCCTACGTCTCGGGCACCAACTTCCTGCTCCATGGTGGCGGGGAGCTGCCGGCCTACCTGGCCGCCCAGGCGGAGGCGTAGCCGCGGCGCCCGTTCGGCCCGGCTGACCGAGCCGATTAGGGGCACATAGGGGATCAGCTGCTAGACAGAGCGACCGTGAAATTGGCGGTCCCCACGGAGACCCGTTCCGGAGAGCGTCGAGTCGCCCTCGTGCCTGACGTGGTCAAGAAGTTGGTCGGCGTGGGCTGGGAGGTCTGCATCGAGGCCGGGGCGGGCCGGGAGGCCGCCTTTAGTGACGCCGCGTACGCCGAGGCCGGCGCGACCGTGACACCCGACACCGCGAGCACGCTTTCGGGTGCGGGGCTGGTCGTGCAGGTCAACGCGCCAGGCGCCGACGACGTGGCAGGCCTGCCGCAGGGTGTCGCGCTCCTGAGCTTCTTCGGCGTGGCGCAATCCGCGGACGCCGTACGCGCGCTGGCGGCCAAGCGGGCAACCGTCTTCAGCTTCGACCTTCTGCCCCGGATCAGCCGGGCCCAGGGTATGGATGCGCTCAGCTCGCAGGCCACCGTGTCGGGCTACCGGGCCGGCCTCTTGGCGGCCGAGCACCTGGCCAAGTTCTTCCCCATGTTCATGACGGCGGCCGGGACGGTGCCGCCGGCCAAGGTGCTCGTGATGGGTGTCGGCGTGGCGGGGCTGCAGTCCATCGCCACGGCGCGGCGACTGGGCGCCATGGTCAAGGCGTACGACGTCCGGGCCGCGGCGAAGGAAGAGGCCGAGAGCCTGGGTGCGACGTTCCTCGATACCGGGGTCTCGGCCGAGGGGGCGGGTGGGTATGCGCGCGAGCTCACTCCAGAAGAACTCGACCGTCAGCGCGCCGCGCTGGCCGAGGAAGTGGGTCGCTCTGACGTCGTCATCACGACCGCGGCCGTGCCGGGTCGCAAGGCCCCGGTGCTCCTCACGACGTCGATGGTGGACGGCATGGCGGAGGGAGCCGTCGTCGTGGACATGGCCGCCGACCAGGGGGGCAACTGTGAGCTGACGAAGGCGGGCGAGGTGGTGGAGCACCAGGGCGTCCACATCGTGGGCATGGCCAACCCGCCGTCGGGGATGCCGACGCACGCCAGCTTCCTCTTCTCGCGCAACGTTGCGAACGTGCTCGGGCTCATGGGACCCGAAGGCACGCTCACCCCCGACTGGGACGACGAAATCGTGGCCGGCATGTGCGTGCTGCGCGAAGGCAAACCCATGGCGCCGGCGGCGGTCGAGCTACTCGGCGGGACGGGAGGAGCACAGTCGTGATCGGTTTGATTCTGCAGTCGTCTTCCGGCGCGACCGGAAGTTCGACCACGGGCATCGTCGCCTACCTGACCATCTTCGTCTTGGCCGCGTTCGTCGGGATCGAGGTCGTGTCCAAGGTGCCCAGCATCTTGCACACCCCGCTCATGTCGGGGTCCAACGCCATCCACGGCATCGTGCTGGTCGGTGCGCTGACGGTCATGGGCGAGGCGCACGGCACCGCGGAGCTCGTCCTCGGCTTCCTGGCGGTCTTCCTGGCCACGCTCAACGTGGTGGGCGGCTTCGTGGTCACCGACCGCATGCTCGAGATGTTCAAGGCCAGGCCCGGAGACCGGGCCCGGGAGCAGGCGGCGAAGGCCGAGGACGCCGGTCCCTCGGCGCCCTCCGGAGGCGCCGCCTGATGGTGGCCGTCTCCTTCACGCTGGCCACCGCGCGCGACCTGGCCTACCTCATCGCCATCGCCGGCTTCATCCTCGCCCTGAAGGGCCTCAGCTCGCCTCGCCACGCCCGGCGGGGCAACCTGGTCGGAGCGGCGGCGGCCACCCTCGCCATCGCCATGACGTTCACCTTGCCGACACTCCGGCACTCGGGGAAGAACCTCGTACTCGCCATCATCGCCATGGTGCTCGGCGCGGCCATCGCGGTGCCGGTGGCCCGCTTCGTGAAGATGACCGCGATGCCCCAGCTGGTGGCCATCTTCAACGGCGTGGGCGGCGGAGCGGCCGCGCTGATCTCCATCGTCGAGCTTCTCCACCTGCACGCGCTGGGCCTGTCACCGGCGGTCTACGTCACCGCCGAGGTGCTCCTCGGCGTGCTCATCGGGTCGGTGTCGTTCTCGGGGAGTGCGATCGCGTTTATCAAGCTGCAGGAGCTGATCACCGGGCGACCGATCACCTACCCCGGCCAACAGGTGATCAACGCATTGGTCGGCGTGGCCATCGCGGTGATGGTCGTGCTGGCGCTCGTGACCGGGAACATTGCCTTCGTCTGGATCATCCTGGTGCTGTCGCTCGTACTAGGTGTCATCTTCGTGCTGCCCATCGGGGGGGCAGACGTCCCGGTGCTGATTTCACTGCTGAACTCGTTCACGGGCCTGGCCGTGGCGGCGTCGGGTTTCGTGCTGGACAATGCCCTGCTGATCGTGGCCGGCACCCTTGTCGGTGCCTCGGGCATCATCCTCACCCGGCTCATGAGCGGGGCCATGGGCCGTTCGCTGCCGAACATCCTCTTTAGTGCCTTCGGCTCGGTCATCACGGCGACGGGGGGTGAGGAGGGCGATGCAGCGCGGCCCGTGCGGACCGGGACTCCCGAGGACGTCGGTGTGCTCCTGGCCTACGCGCGCAAGGTCGTCATAATCCCGGGCTACGGGCTGGCCGTCGCCCAGGCCCAGCACACGGCGCGCGAGCTGGAAGATGCGCTCAAGGCGCGCGGGGTCGAGACATTCTTCGCTATCCATCCAGTGGCGGGCCGCATGCCGGGGCACATGAACGTCCTCTTGGCGGAGGCCAACGTGCCGTACGACGACCTCAAGGAGATGGACGAGGCCAATCCTGAGATGGCCACCGCCGACGTGGCACTCGTCGTCGGGGCCAACGACACCGTCAACCCCGCCGCCAAGTCGACGCCGGGCAGCCCGATCTACGGCATGCCGATCATCCACGCCGACGAAGCCGAGAACATCATCTTCCTCAAGCGCTCCATGCGCCCCGGGTTCGTGGGCATCGACAACGATCTGCTCTATGACCCAAAGACCACCATGCTCTTCGGTGACGCCAAGGACACCCTGCAGAAGTTGGTGGCGGCGGTCGCCGACGCCTGATCCACGCGAGCGCGTTCGGTGCGGACGTGCGATGCGGACGTGCGGCGAGGACGTGCGGTGAGGACGTGCGGCGAGGACCCGGCGATACCTTCTGGAACTATCAACTAGCTCGTTTACCGTTCCGAGAAAGAGACGACGACGGCGCCAAACACCGGGCCGGCTGTCTCAACATGAGGTGTGGCCAATCACCGCGGCCCGCGGCCCGGGGCCGGCCATTCGGCCGCCTAGCTCGGGCGAGAGGTTACCGAGGCGCCAACGCGTCGGCCTCGGCCAGCACGTCCTTGCCCGGACGCCATTGACCCGCGGCGACATTGGCTGCAACCTGCTCGGGCCGGGTGGCGCCGGCGATGACCGACGCGACAGCCGGGCGTGCCAACAGCCAGCCGAATGCCAGGTCGAGCACACTGTGGCCGTGACGCCGGGCCAGCTCGTCGAGGGCAGCGACCGTGGCGAGCCGCTCGGCGCTGAGCTGGCTGGTCGCTCCCGCTCCCATCGCGGCGAGGCGGGTGCCTTCGGGCGGCGGCTCGCCGGCCCGATATTTCCCACTGAGGACCCCGCTCGCGAGGGGAAAGTAGGGCAAGAACGCCAATTCGTTACGTTCGCAGTAGTCGAGGACCTCGTCCTCGGGCTCGCGGTACAGGACGTTGTATTGGTTCTGCACGCTCACGAATCCGGGGTTGCCTCGCGGCGTTGCGGCGGCCGCTTCGGCGAGCATGGCTGCGCTGAAATTAGAGCAGCCGAACTCCTTGATCTTGCCCTCGGCGACCAACTCACCGAGGGCGCCAATCGTCTCGGCAATCGGAGTCTGGGGGTCTGGCACATGTTGCTGGTAGAGGTCGATGTAATCGGTTCCGAGCCGGGAGAGGCTGTCGTCGACGGCTTGGCGGATGTAGGCGGCGGACGCTCCGCCTTCGTGGCCCTCGTACGGGGCGCCGAACTTGGTCGCCAGCACGATGTCGCGCCTGCGTTCGCCGAGAGCGGCACCGAGATAGGTCTCGCTCTTAGTACCGCCGTAAATATCGGCTGTGTCGAAGAAGTTGATACCTGCGTCGAGGGCGGCGTCCACCACCGCTTGCGTCTCCTTGCGCCCGATCCGCATGCCGAAGTTGTTGCATCCCAAGCCGACCACGCTCACCTTGAGCGAGCCGATCATGCGCGTCTCCATCGGCGGCCTCCTTCCCCGTGGAGCCGCCCAATGCGGGCGGGCCGGGTCGGCTGTACTGTACCGGCGGCTTCAGAGTGGGAACAGTGGGACGTCAGGAGGCAGTCATGGCGACAGGCGTAGTGGACGCGACGGTGGCAGCCCCGCCCGAAGAGGTTTGGAAGAAGGTGGGCGACTTCGGGGGGATCGGCGAGTTCTTCCCTGGTATCGAGTCGTTCCGACTCGAGGGCGACGACCGTGTCATCGGGATGTTTGGCATGGAGATCCGCGAACGCCTGTTGGCGTGTGACAACGAGTCCCGCGTCCTCACCTACTCGGTGGTCGACGGGGTGCCCATCGAAAGCCACACCGCCACCATCTCCGTCGAACCCGATGGTGACGGCTCCAAGGTGATCTGGGCCTACAACGTGACCCCCGACGAGATGGCGCCCATTTTCGGCGACACCTACAAGGCGGCCCTCGCGACGCTCGAGGGCTCGTTCGCATAGCCCCCAGCCTGGGTAGGGAGGAGCGTGCGGGGCGCTCGCCTACCCTGAGCACATGAACGGACGCGCGGCGGACGCACCGGTTGGCGCGACACCCCCCGTGCAGCAACCCGCCCCACCGCGCCCCCTGACCGAGGACGTGCCGCGCATCTACCCGCGCCGCCTTCCGGACCCCACGCGCCGCGAGCTCGTGCGTCGGGGTCGGACCATCGCCAAAGTCGTCTCGATCCATTTCACACCCACTGCGATCCGCCAGCTCCGCACGATCCGTCATGGCGCACTGCCTGCGGCCCAGCTCGCCCGGCCGCTGCGCAAGAGCTTCCAGGACCTCGGCGGGACGTTCATGAAATTCGGTCAGATCATCGCCTCCTCGCCAGGGATGTTCGGCGACGAGGTCGCCGACGAGTTCCGGGCCTGCCTCGATACGGGACCGCCAGTGCCGTTTCCCGACGTGCGCCAGCGGGTGGAGGAGGACCTCGGGCTGTCGTTGCGCGACGTGTTCGCCGAATTCGAACCCGATCCGATCGGGACGGCTTCCATCGCTGTCGTGCACCGGGCCCGGCTCCATGACGGTCGCACCGTCGCCGTCAAAGTGCTGCGCCCCGAGATCGAGCACATCGTCGCCACCGACCTCGACCTCATGCAGCCGCTGCTGGAGATCCTCGTCCGCCAGACCGGGGACCAGATGGCCGGATCCACTCTGCAGTTGCTCGACGGATTCCGGGTGCAGATCGGCGAGGAGATGGACCTGCGCAACGAGGCGCGGTCGCTCGTGCACTTCCGGCGTTTGCAGAACGAGTTCGACCTGAAGATGATGGCGGTGCCCGAGCCCTACCTCGATCTGTCCGGTCGGAATGTGCTGACGATGGAGTTCTTCGACGGCGTTCCGATCGACGACCTGCGACGCGTCGCCGACCTCGGCTACGACCCCACTCCGCTGATACAAGAGGTGATGCGCGCTTTCTTCCTCACCACGGTGCGCTGGGGCGCATTCCACGGCGACGTGCACGCCGGCAACATGATGCTGCTGCGCGACGGCCGCATTGGCGTCATCGACTGGGGCATCGTGGGCCGCCTGGACCCGTCGACGCACCGATTTTTCATCTCGCTGCTATCGGCGGCGATGGGCAACGAGGCGGCATGGCCGGTGGTGACCAAGCACATCACCGACGTCTACGGCCCGGCCATCGGCCTGGCCGTGGGGCTGTCCGGGGACGAGCTGACGGCGTTCTTGCGCTCCATCGCGGAACCGGCATTGACCAGACCCTTCGGAGAGGTGAGCCTGGCCGGCATCATGCAGGCGATCCAGCTGCAGATGGCCAAGGCGCAGGGCGTCGAAGCCCACCAGCGCAGCGTCCGGGCCATCGTGCGCCGTCTGCGGACCCAGCGTAGGGTGCGACGCGTGGCCGACGAGTCAGGCGGTTTGATGTCCGATTTCGACCGCGGCACGTTCCTGCTGGCGAAGCAGCTCCTGTACTTCGAGCGCTATGGCCGGATGTTCGTCTCCGAGGTGCCGATATTGAACGACCGCGCCTTCATACTGCAGCTGCTGGGCGGCGTCGATATGTCCGATCTGGGCTGAGGAGGCTCCGCACACCTGGACACCTGGACACCTGGACACCTGGACACCTGGCACAGAACTGGAATCTGTTCTAGTTTCGTCCGGGGCCCGGTTTGTGCCCGGTAAGGGAGGTGACATGGCAGACGAGGCGGTGATCTACACGTCCGACCACGTCCTCGAGTACCCCTTTGTGCGCTCGGTCGGCCCAGTGGTGGGCGCGTTTCTGACGGGTCTGCGGGACGGCAAAGTCGTCGGTACCCGCGGGGCCGGTGGGCGGGTCATCGTGCCGCCGACCGAGTACGACCCCCAGACCGGGGAAGAGACCTCCGATATCGTCGAGGTCGGGCCCGAGGGCACGGTGACCACATGGTCGTGGGTGGGCCAACCGCGACCCAAGCACCCGCTGCAGACACCGTTCGCCTGGGTGCTGGTGCGCTTCGACGGCGCCGATACCGCCTTCTTGCACGTCCTTCCTGCCGCCAGCCCGGACCAGGTCTCAACCGGCATCCGCGTCCGTCCCGAGTTCGCTCCAGCGGACGAGCGCGTCGGTCACGTCTCTGACATTGTCCACTTCGTCCGAGTCGGGGGTGACTCGTGAGCGACCTCGAGCCGGTGACGATGATGGCAGCGACAACGAAGCTCGATTACGTCTTCACCGCCGGCGAAGCGCAGAGCAAGTTCCTCCACGGGCTGGAAGAGGGAAAGTTCATCGGTCAGCGCTGCCCGAAGTGCAAGAAGGTCTACACACCGTCGCGCGGGTCGTGCCCGACCGACGGGGTGCCCACGGACGAGGTGGTCGAGCTCGCGAACACGGGGACCGTGACGACCTACTGCGTGGTCAACGTGCCCTTCGCCGGCCAGTCGATCGAGATCCCCTACATCTGCGCGCAGATCCTGCTCGACGGCGCCAACCTTTCATTCATGGGGCTCATCCAAGAGATCCCGACCGACGAGATCCGCATGGGCATGCGGGTCGAGGCCGTCTGGGTCGAGCCCGAAGAGCTGGGCCCGACCATGGCTTCGGTGAGGTACTTCCGGCCCAACGGCGAGCCCGACGCCGACTACGAGACGTACAAGGAGTATCTGTGAGCGACTTCCCCGAGCTGATCTCGGGCCGCCGCCCGGTGGGGGTCGTGTCCTTCGCCCAGTACGACAACGTCCGGCGCGAAGGTGCGCACAACGAGGTCGAGATGCTCATGCCGGTCGTCGCCGAAGTGTTCGGCAACGTCGGCATCACCAAGGACGACGTCGGCTTCATCTGTTCGGGGTCGACCGACTACCTCATCGGCGGGCCCTTCTCCTTCGTGACCGCCCTCGACGCCGTCGGCGTGTGGCCGCCTCGAGCCGAGTCCCATGT
Organism: uncultured Acidimicrobiaceae bacterium; assembly: GCA_963744225.1. Classification (GTDB taxonomy): domain Bacteria; phylum Actinomycetota; class Acidimicrobiia; order Acidimicrobiales; family RAAP-2; genus Bog-473. The sequence goes on along the minus strand of CAVUSV010000004.1, from coordinate 192,607 downwards.
GGAAATGGACGGGGCCTGGGCCCTCTACGAAGCCTGGGTGCTCCTTCAGGAAGGAGAAATCGACGCCGCCCTGGTCTATAGCTTCGGGCGGTCCTCGCCCGGCGACCTGAGCGAGATCCTGGCCGTCCAGCTCGACCCGTACTACATGGCGCCCCTGTGGCCGGATCCCACCTCGTTGGCAGCACTGCAGGCGCAGGCCATGATCGACAAGGGTGCGGCCACAGAGGCCGACTTTGCCTTCATCGCCAGCCGTTCCCGTCGTTCCGCGCTAACGAACCCCAAGGCACAGGTCGCCTATGACCGCTCGCCTGACGAGCTCCTGGCCGAGGACTACGCCGTGGCACCGTTGCGCAGGCATGCACTGCCGCCGCTCACCGACGGCTGCGCGGCAGTCGTGCTGGCCGCGGGCGATCGGGCCTACGACCTGTGCGAGCGGCCGGCCTTCATCACCGGCATCGACCACCGGATTGAGACGCACACGCTGGGGGCCCGCGACCTCACCGTCTCTCCCTCGACGAAGTTGGCGGGGGAGAAGGCCGGGGTGGGCGCCAAGACGGTCGACCTGGCCGAGCTGCACGCCCCGTTCGCCTCCCAGGAAATGATCCTTGTTGAAGCGCTGGGCCTGGGGGACGGGGTTTCCATCAACCCCTCGGGGGGCGCCCTGGCGGCCAACCCGATGATGTCGGCCGGCCTCATCCGCATCGGCGAGTCGGCGCGGGCCATCTGGTCGGGCCAGGCGGACCGCGCCGTGGCCCACGCCACGTCGGGACCGTGCCTGCAGCAGAACCTGGTGTGCGTCCTGGAGGGGGTGAACTGATGGCGGAGCGCTGCGCGGTCATCGGGATCGGCCAGACGGTGGCCAAGTCGAAGCGGGAGGACGTCTCGATCGCGGGCCTGGTGCGCGAGGCCGCGCTGGCCGCGCTCGAGGACGCGGGACTCGGGTTTGCCGACATCGACGCCGTGGTCATCGGCAAGGCACCCGACATGTTCGAGGGCGTCATGATGCCCGAGCTCTATCTCGCCCCTGCGCTGGGCGCCGTGGGAAAGCCGATGTTCCGGGTCCACACCGCAGGTTCGGTGGGCGGGTCCACGGCAATCGTGGCGTCGCACCTGGTGGCGTCGGGGGTCCACGAGCGGGTGTTGACCGTGGCCTTCGAGAAGCAGAGCGACTCGGACGCCATGTGGGCGCTCTCGGTGCCCCAACCCTTCTCTGCGCCGCTGCTGGCCGGGGCCGGCGGGTATTTCGCGCCGATCATCCGGGCCTACATGTACCGATCGAGCGCGCCCCGCGACATCGGCATGATGGTGGCGGTCAAGGACCGGCTGCACGCGCTCAAGAACCCGTACGCCCACCTGCACCTGCCCGACATCTCCATGAAGATGGTGGAGGAGTCGATCATGCTGTGGGACCCGCTGCACTACCTCGAGTCGTGCCCGTCCTCCGACGGCGCCGCCGCGATGGTCATCGGGTCAGAGAAGGCAGCGGGTGCGGCCACGGCTTCGACGGGTCGGCCACCGGCGTGGATCCACGGCATGGCCATGCGCTCGGAGCCAACGATGTTTGCGGGCCGCGACCAGGTCAACCCGCAGGCCGGGCGAGACTGCGCCGCCGACCTGTACCGCCAAGCTGGCATCACGAACCCGCGCGCCGACTTCGACATGGCCGAGATCTACGTGCCATTCAGTTGGTACGAGCCGATGTGGCTCGAGAACCTCGGCTTCTGCGACGAGGGGGACGGTTGGAAGCTCACCCAGGCCGGGGCGACGTCGATGATCGAGGGCGGCGACATCCCGTGGAACTGCTCGGGCGGCGTGCTGTCTTCCAATCCGATCGGCGCCTCGGGGATGCTCCGCTTTCTCGAGACTGCGCTGCAGGTACGCGGCCTGGCGGGTGAGCACCAGGTGCCTGATGCCCGCCGGGCCCTCGGGCAGGCCTACGGTGGGGGCTCCCAGTTCTTCGCCATGTGGGTCGTCGCTGCCGACAAACCGTGAGGAGAGAGGCCCGACCGGTATGCTCGGCGGAGCCAATCCAGCCCTGACCAGGAGGTCTCCGTGAAGGTCGTCGTTGACTTCGACGAGTGTGCCAGCAACGCCGTGTGCATGGGCATCCTGCCCGAGGTCTTCGAGGTCCGTGACGACGGGTACCTCTACGTCCTGAACGAGCACCCACCAGAAGAGTTCCGCGAGCGCCTGCGCGAGGCGGTCAACGGCTGCCCGACGGGCGCCATCTCCATAGAGGAAGACTGACGCCCCACCGTTTCCCTGGCGTCCCGCCCACGACGGGGATGCGTCAACGATCCGCATGACGGCTCACACCACCTCTCCCCGGGTCCGCTTCGCCCCTTCGCCGACCGGGTACTTCCACGTGGGGAGCGCCCGGGCGGCGCTGTTCAACTGGCTCTTCGCGCGCCAGCACGGCGGGACGTTCGTCCTGCGCATCGAGGACACCGATGAGGTGCGCAACCGGCCCGAGTGGACTGACGGGATCATCTCCGCACTCGACTGGCTCGGCATGGCACCCGACGAGGGTCCTTACTTCCAGTCGGAGCAGGACGAGGCGCACGATGCGGCCATCGAGATGCTGTGGGCCAGCGGTGCGCTCTACGCGTGCGCGTGCACGCGAGAGGAGATCGACGAGCGGACCAGGCAGCGGGCGGCGGCTGGTGACCCCACGCCGGGCTACGACGGGTTCTGCCGCGACCTCGGGCTGCCCCGGGGTGAGGGAAGGGCCCTGCGCTTCCGCACGCCCGACGAGGGTGTGGTGCGGGTGATGGATCTCGTGCGCGGCGAGGTGGAGTTCCCGCAGCGGGCGCTGGAGGACTTCATCTGCGTCAAGGGGGACGGCAAGCCTCTCTTCGTCCTGGCCAACGCGGTCGACGACCGGACCATGGCCATCACCCACATCATCCGTGGCGAGGACCTGCTGCCCACGACGCCGAGGCAGATCATGTTGTGGGAGGCGCTCAACACGGCCGAGGGGCGGGATCTCGATCTTCCGGCTTACGCCCACCTGCCGCTGTTGGTCAACGAGGCGGGCAAGAAGCTCTCCAAGCGGCGAGACCCGGTCGCCGTCGAGATGTACCGGGAGCAGGGCTACCTGCCGAGCGCCTTCCGCAACTACCTGGCGCTGCTGGGCTGGAGCCCGGGTGACGAGGAGATCGTGCCGATCGACGAGATCATTCAGCGGTTCAGGCTCGAGGACGTCCAGCGCTCACCAGCCTTCTTCGACATGAAGAAGCTCTCGCACATCAACGGCGTCTACATCCGCGCCCTCTCGGTCGACGACTTCGTGGCCGCGGCGCTCCCGTGGGTCGACCCCGTACCGGGGGAGTGGGTGCCCGGCGCCTGGCGCGACCCCGAGACCGGCGCGCTGGCCACCGAACCCCCACCGTGGCCGCAGGAACGCTTCGATGCGGAAGTATTCGCTGCGCTGGCTGACGTGATCAAGGAAAGGGTCACGACGCTCGGCGAGGTGCCCGAACTGGTCGACTTCCTCTTCCTGGAGGAGGCCCCCGACGACCCGGACAGCTGGCAGAAGGCCATCGCGGGCGACGAACTCGCGCCGGCGATCTTGTCCGCGGCGTTGGCGGCCTATGAGACCTGCCCGTGGGACAAGGACTCGCTGCACGCGGTCACGCTCTCCATCGCGGAGTCGGTGGGTCGCAAGCTGGGCAAGGCCCAGGCACCGATACGGGTCGCGGTCATGGGCCGTACCCGGGGCCTCCCGCTGTTCGACTCCCTGGCGGTGCTGGGCCGTGAGGAGACGCGCCGGCGGATTGCGGCTGCGCTCGCGCGGTTGTCGGCCGACGGCTGATGCTGCTCGCACCGATCCGTTGGGCGCTGCGCATCGGGTTCCTCTTCCTGGCTGCGATCGTCCTCTACTTCGGGGTGACCCTCGTCCAGGTCTGGCTGACGTCGCGCCAGTACGATCCCCACCCGGCGGGCGCCATCTTGGTCATGGGGGCAGCGCAGTACAACGGGCGGCCCTCGCCTGACCTCAAGGCACGCCTCAACCAGGCGGTGATGCTCTATCGAGAGGGTTACGCGCACCTGCTCGTGGTGACGGGCGGCAAACAGCCCGGGGACCTCTACACCGAGGCGCAGTCGGGGGCGATGTACCTCGAGCGGATGGGGGTCCCGAAAGCCGACATCCTTCAGGCGGGCGGGGACACCACGTACCAGAACATCGCCGACGCCCAGCCGGCGCTTGCGGCGCGCAACGTGAAGGTGATCCTGGTCACGACCGATCCCTTTCACGAGGACCGCTCCATGGCCATCGCCTCGACCCTTTCCCTCTCGCCCTCACCGACGCCCACTCAGTCGTCGCCTATCACGGGCTGGTCGACGGTCCCCTATTTCGTCAAGGAGACCGTTGGCGTGGGGCTCGGTCGGATCATCGGCTACAACCACCTGGAGTGGCTGCACGCGGCTTGAGCACCGCCTTGGTGCTAGCTGCTGGAGGCGGGGGCTGCCGGCGCCGGGGTCTTGAAGGTGATGCGAACGACGGTGCCCATGCCCTCGGCCGTGCCCACGCTGATGACACAGGTCGCATGGCCCGCTGTCCCGCAGTAGCCGTCGCCGATGATCCCGCTGGTGACGCGGTAGCGGGCCGTGAAGGTGCCGTTCCGGGAGACCCGCAGCGGCACGGCGTCGGTGAGGTCGCAGTGGGGCGTGTCGGTGGAGGGGTTCATGCGGCCCCGGACGACGCCAGTGCACTCGGCGAGGAACCAAGTCCGAGAGGTCCCGCCGGAAGAAGTGTCCAGGCCACGGCCGGTAATCGTGACTGTCTGCTCGTTGACCAGGCCACGGTTGGGCGTGACCTTCACCGTAATGCCCGGGGCGCCGCCCTGGGCCGGAGTGGCCACGAGGGCCCCGCCAACGAGAACGGTCACGATGGTTGCGGCCGCCGACCACCGGTACATGCAGTGAACCTCCGAACCAGGTCTGCTCCCGGGTGACCCCGGACGCCGCATCATTCCATCGGGAAACCCCCGATTCAACGCGCCCCCCCTGGTCATGGCAGCGAACTGTCGCCAAAGGCCGCTCGGCTAATCTGAACCTCCACCCATTCGGGGGTGGTGTAATCGGCAACACGACTGGTTCTGGTCCAGTTATTGAGGGTTCGAGTCCTTCCCCCCGAGCACCGGCGGCGCCCATCGTTGCGATGGAAACCTCCGCTCGGCCCCATCGTCTAGAGGCCTAGGACACCACCCTCTCAAGGTGGCGACACGGGTTCGAATCCCGTTGGGGCTGCAATTGTGATGTGTCAAGACATCGGAGAGTGATGTCTCAAGACATCGTAGAGCGGGCACTCGGCCATATCCATGGCCTCAGAGGATCCGCTGGTAATCGACGCTCGGATCCAAGGTCAGGTGCCGCAGCGGCGAGCCATCGATGCCCAAGATCTGCACGTCGAGGCCTGCGACGAGCAAGATGACCTGCCAGCCCGCGTAGGGGCAGCCCAGACGCTCAAGAAGTATCTGGCCAAACAGGATTCGCCCACGACCAAGAAGCTGCTCCAAGGTCAGCTCAATCGCTTCGTCGATTACAACAACAACAACAAGCGGCCCCACCGCGGCATCGCTCGTCACCGGCCGATCGAAGCCTGGCGCGCCCTGGTGGAAGCGCTCGACCTTCCCGCAGGTCTGGGGAGGCGGGTTGGGCCGCGAGTGCCTGGTCTCGATGCCCAGAGATGTGGTGCAGCTTGCCTTTGTAGCGCAGCGTCACCGACCCCGAGGTGTCGACTTTGTCGTGGCGGATCCGATAGCCCGCGGCTTCGATCCGCGGACCAACGGGGCTCGCCTTCTCCCGCTGCCGTCTCGTCCCCAAGGTCGCCCTCTTGGCCTTGGTCGGCCAGACGTCGTCCTGGGACCACGAAACATCACAACACCCTGGCTGAGACCGGGTGCTCGCCAAGCTGGTGGCCCGCGCCGAGGACTACTACCTACGAACCGTCGCCGCCGGCCGTGAGGAGTGTCCTCTCTAAGCCTTCGGGTTTCCCCTTGACCAATCTGACAGTCAAATGAGAGAGGGTGGACGCTCGAATCTGGAACTCGTTCCAGCTCCTTATGGGCACGCGGCACAAAATCTCGGCCTCAAAACCCACTTCCAGTCGAAACGCCATTTTTCAGGGACTTCTCTGTGGTCGGGAGCGGCGTCGATCCGGTGACCTCACGCTCTTCGGTCGGATCTGGCTTCATGTCGAAACAGTTGGCTGACGACGGAAAATGGACGAAATCCCTGGTCAAAGGTTCTGGTTACCGCTCCAATCTCGATGTCCCAGAAGGAGGCCTTCGGCCCGGCCTGCCATCGGTAGGTCGGACGGAGGCGCGTCATGGCGCGAGGCACAGGTTTAACCAGGGAGCCGATGACGAACTCGCTGACATCGCCCGGAAGAGACCAACGTCACGGGCGTCGGGACCTTCCTCCCTAAGGGTTTCACGCCCGTTGGGTTCAGACTTGTTGCATGACGAAGACGCCCAAGAAAGCAAAAGAGTACATAGCGACCCAAAACACTGGGTCGAATGGGGGAGCGCTCCGTACCATCCAAGCCCGCCCGTGGCTCCGATGACCAAGCCGCAATTGCATGTCGTTTTTGGAGCCGGCCAGGTGGGCCGTGCCCTCGTGGCCTTTCTGGCAGGACAGGACAAGGCCGTTCGAGTCGTGTCACTGCACCGTCCACCGGCGCTGCCCGAGGGAGTCGACTCACGGGTGGCCGACGTGACTGACCACGAAGCAGCCGCCGATGCCGCCAAGGGCGCATCAGTCATCTACCAATGCCTCAACGCTCCGTACACAGAGTGGCCCGACCAGTTTCCGCCCTTGCAGCGGGGTGTCATAGCCGCTGCGGAGCGGTCCGACGCGCTGCTCGTCACTTTGGAAAACCTCTACGGCTATGGGCCGACCGGCGGAACGCCAATGAAGGAAGAGTCGCCTCTAGCAGCGACAACCATCAAGGGTCGGGCGAGAGTGGCGATGACGCGAGAGCTGCTGGCCGCGTCGGACGCCGGACAGATACGCATCGCTATCGCGCGGGCCTCCGACTTCTTCGGTGCAGGCGTCACTGAATCAACTCTTGGCTCGCGTGTCTTTGGCAAGGCTTTGGCGGGCAAGAGGGCGGACTTCATCGGGAATCCCGATCTGCTCCATACGTACAGCTACGTCCCCGACGTGGCGAAAGGCCTGGCCACTCTCGGTGCTGATCAGCGAGCCATCGGTCAGGTGTGGCACCTGCCTGGCCCCGATACGGTCACGACGCGGGCCCTGATGGACATGGTGGCCACTGCGGTCGGACATTCCGTCGGCATCCGCAATGTCCCGAGGGCGGTCCTGTCGTTTCTTGGCCTCGTCAACCCTCTAATGAAGGGCCTCGAAGAAATGTCATACGAATTCGACGCTCCGTTCGTTCTCGACACCGCCAAGTATCAATCCACCTTTGGCAGCGACGTGACTCCGCTCAAAGATGCCATCGCCGCCACAGTCGCCTGGTACCAAACCATAAGGAGTTCATCATGACTACCACGCAGGCCGAAATGGACGCGACTACAGCCTGGTCCCGGCGCGTGCGGCGCATCGGCGGGTTCATCCAGGTGGCCTTCGCCGCCTTCTGGCTCATCCGAGGAAGCCTCGTTGTCCACAGCAGAGTCGGCGGTTCGCTGGCTCTTGCCTTTAGCGCTGTTGTGATTGCCGTCACCGTCTATGGCATTCGTGTAACCGCCGGAAAGGCTCCGCGGCCAACCAGTCCCGAGGGGAAACACATCGAGCGAGCTATCACTGTCGCTACGATCGTCCAGTTAGTCGCATCTTTCGCCGTGCCGATCGCAGTGATTGCCGCCGGCTATTCGGACTGGGTCTTGCCGTCCATTGCCATCACGATCGGTCCTCTCCTACTCTGGCTTGATCACCTCGTTCACATCCCGCGGTATCGACCCGTCGGTTGGACACTGATCGTGGGACCGGTCGCTCTCGGTCTTACGATGTCGGGTCCGTCGCTTGCCGGAACCACCGGCATTACCGCCGGTGTCCTCTTGCTCGGAACCGCCGCCCTGGGTTTCCACGACCTTGTCGGAAGCGCAGTCTTTGGTCGCCCGAAGGTCCGACACCTCTCGACGCAGACCAGTTGACGAGATGCCGACGCATGCCGCAACAATGCTGACCGCAAAGTCAACCCCAAGGTCTCCGTTGCTGAAGCTCATCGGACGGGCCGGCCGACCAGCTGAAGCAGCGTGGGAGCGCCTGGCTGCTGACAGCGTGTCCGAGGCCACGTTCGAGCCGAGTATGGTGGCCGATCTTCCCGAGCCGGCCCGCCGATGGATCACCCATGCGATAGCTCCGGGCACTCCTTTGGCGCAACGGGTGGTCCTGGAGATGCACGGGCACATCCGCGTTGGACGCTGGCTACCGTTTCGAGCTGTTCAACTGCACTCTCCGCCCAACGGCTACGTGTGGGCGGCGAGAGCAACCTTTGGACCGATACCGATCATCGGCTATGACCAATACGCCGACGGCGACGCCGAGATGCATTGGCGACTCTTCGGACGGTTGCCGGTCGTCAACGCATCGGGCCCAGATCTCGACAGAGCCGCTGCCGGCCGTGCGGCGATCGATGCCCTTTTCGTCCCGACAGCCTGCCTCCGCCCCGACGTGAAGTGGAGTGAGGGCTCGACTTCCAATAGTGCGATCGCCGAGTGGCGCATCGGCGGGCACGTGCTCCGACCGGAATTGACAGTCGCTGCTGACGGATCGCTTCGATCTGTGACGATGCCGAGGTGGGCACGACCCAAAGGCGAGGAGTGGGGTGATTACCCCTTCGGCGGCCTTGTCGAAGATGAGATGGACTTCGATGGCATTCGGATTCCTACACGGGTGCAGGTTGGTTACTTCTTCGGGACAGATCGATGGGCCAAAGGCGAGTTCTTCCGTGCCACGATCACGTCCGCCAGGTACAAGGAGCCCACAAACATGACTGGCCCGAACGCGATCGAACACGAGCATCCCGTTCGAACAGCTTTGTGTCCATCAAGGTTCTCCAACCAACTGACAGAGGCCGTCGCCACTCGGTGAGCGATTCTGTCAGCATCGCTTTCGACTGAGAGGTCGATCGACATGAAACATTGGGTCAGCAGAGGATTGGCCACTATTTCCGCGGCGACGGCTGGGTATGTTCTGCTTGGGAGGCAGTGGCAGCTTCATTGGGGAGCCACTGTGATTGAGGTACGTGAGAAGCTCCCAGGTGACGACCTTCTCGCAGACGCCGACCTGACCGCAACTCGCGCCATAACGATTCGCCGCCCAGCGGACCAAGTGTGGCCGTGGATTGCTCAACTTGGCCAAGGACGAGGCGGGTTCTACAGCTATGACCGTCTTGAGAACTTGGTGGGTTGCGATATGCACAGCGCAGATCGCATTGTTCCCGAGTTGCAGGACATAGAGGTCGGCCACGAGGTAAGGCTTGCTCCCGAGGTGGGACTCCGGGTCGCGGCGCTGGAGATTGGTCGGGCGCTCGTTCTTTCAGGGGGAGTCCCAGTCGGCCACTCCGACCCCCCGTATGACTTCACATGGTCCTTCGTACTTCGAGATGCGCCCGGTAGGTCGACTCGACTGATCGTGCGTGAGCGGTATTTCTACAAGAGCCCTTGGGCGCGATTGCTCGTCGAACCCGTAGAGGTAGTCAGCTTCTTTATGAGCCAGAAGATGCTTCGAGGGATCGGGGACCGCGCCGAATCTGGATCGACCTCAAGGCGCGACGATGAGAGATGAAACGTGTAGAAGTATCACCTCCCGGGTAGTTGGGCCGTTGGCCCAACTACTGGGCAGCGATAGGCCGTCTCTGAATTGGGCTCGCCAACTCCATTTCCCCTTGCGAATGGTGGGCGTTGGCAAAAATCTGACTGACTCGTCATCGACGATCCATCCCTGGTACGAAACCCTGCCCTAGCGTCTCAGCTATCGAACGGCCTCTGGACTGGGAGTGCCGATCACGCATTCAATTGCCCAACTACTGAGCCACGTCTGGTGTATCCGGGCAGACGAGCTGGACGCCTCCAACGTGCCGAGCTGGCGCAACAGAAAGCTCAGGACTCAACGGAAAGACTTGTGCGCTCTCTCAAGGTGGCGACACGGGTTCGAATCCCGTTGGGGCAAAATTCCGGGTGCACCTACTCAGCGTCCCTACTTGAAAGTCGGTGCGCCCGGCCCAAGTCGAAGTTCTAGCTCGCCGGGTTCCGTCTGCTTGCCACAGCGGTCGCAATGCCAGTTTGCACCGATGTTGCCGCCGCAGCCCGCGTGGAGGGTCAGTCGCGGTGGACCCTTTGGCGTCGGGTAGTGGCGGTCGCCCCACTTCATGAGCGAGAAGAGGACAGGAGCGAGCTCCTGTCCCTTCTCCGTCGGGACGTACTTCGGCCTTCCGGGACGTGTCGGATCGGGGACGCGCTCGAGCACGTCTTGATCGCACAGCAACTTCAGCCGGTTGGCGAGGACGTTGGACGAGATTCCGAGGCTGCATTGGAATTCCTCGAAGCGGGTCACGCCGTCGATCACGGCGTCGCGCACGATCAGCATCGTCCAGCGTTCACCGATGACCTCGAGTGACCTCGCGATCGAGCAGACCTGATCGGGATAGTCACGCTGGAGCACCGAGAAATCGTAGCTGACTTGCTTGACAAAAGCCAGCCCTCTCCCTAGGCTGAGTTGCGTGACAAAAGGCAGGCGCTCAAACCTCCGTTTCGATCTCATCGGGTTCGCCGTCGCTCTGCTGAGGCAGGTGGCAGCCAGCCACCCGACCACGATTGGAGGAATGCAATGAGCCAGCCGACTGCCGATCTCATGATCGCCCAGTACGCCACCGGAACCGTGCGCGAGCAGATCGAGTCCGCTCTGGGCGCCGCCGGTAAGGACTCCGCGCACATCACCGCTGCAGACCTTGCGATGCTCGAGGACTTCCATAGCCTGGGCCGTCTTGCCACCGTCGCCCTTATTGACCTGGCGCAAATCAGCGCGAGCGACCGTGTCCTCGACGCCGGCACCGGAATCGGCGGGACCGCCCGGATGATCGCCGCCGAGCACGGCAGCCGGGTCACCGCCGTCGACCTCACACCCGAGTACAGCGAGATCGCCAAATGGCTCAATGATGCGACCGGGCTCGGCGACTTGATCGAGGTCCGTACGGCCGACGTCACCGAGCTGCCCTTCGACGCGGCCTCCTTTGACGTTGTGATTAGCCAGCACGTCCAGATGAACATTGCGGACAAGCACCGGCTCTACGCTGAGGCGCACCGCGTCCTCGCCCCAGGCGGTCGCCTGGCGCTTTGGGACGTGACCGCCGGCTCGGGTGAATCTGTCCACCTACCCGTCCCGTGGGCTACCTCCCCCGAGCAGAGCCATCTCGTTACCCCCGAAAGGCTCGCCGAGCTGCTCCAAGAGGCCGGCTTCGCCATCGCTCACTGGAACGACCTCACCGAAGCGGCTGGGAACGTCATGGGGGAGTTCTTCGCCGGCGGACAACCGCCGCTCGGGCTCCACGTATTCGTTCCAGACTTTGAGGTCAAGGTGGCGAACCTCATACGCAGTGTTGCCGAGGGCCGGGCCAGACTCATCCAGGCGGTCGCCACGGTGGCTGCACCGCTCGCATCGGAACGGCCGAACGCGCAACTCGAGCTGCCCGAGCCGACGACGACTGCCACCTGAATGGCGCCCCCGCCAGGCATGGTTCTTTCTCAACACGGAGGCATCAGGTGACGTTCGTTCGCGGACACTTCGGCGTCAATGTGTACAGAAACGTGGATGGACATCTGCGCCCAGACAGTCCCCATTTTGGTGGCCAGGCGGTTATAAGTTGGGTCCCAAGGGAGTCGCCATGCTCATGGACCGGTGGTACCGGGTTGCAATCCCCATCCTTGAATACATCCATGGGAACGGCGACCCAGACGAAACCCTTTCGGTCGGTCAGATCACGGCCGGGACGGGTATTGGCGCAGACGACGTCAGCACCGAGTTAGAGAGTCTCTTTGACGCTGGCTACCTGGTTGGCGAGGTCCGCAAGTACGTCGGTGGCAGTCCAAGCTCTTGGAATCTCTTTGGCTGTTCCATTAGCGAGCGTGGCCTCCGCGGTGGACGCCTGGCCAAGCGACAATCCTTACGATCCGCTAATCCAAATGATCGAGCGACAGACGGAACTGATCGAGCGACTGACACAAGTGGTGATCCAGCGACAGACGGATTTGATGATCGAGCGACAGATTAGGACTACACCTGATGAGGGAGCACCGTCGACGCAGGCAGCGTTGGGTGACCGTTTCACGGACCTTGGCAAAGCCACCATCGTGGGACTACTCGTCCAGGTCGATCAGCAGCGGATTTCACTCCAGGCGCACTTGGGCCAAAACTCCCTCAGCCGACTGAGCTGCAGTTGTTTAGTGACCGTGGTGAATAACATCCGAGGCTGGTTGCATCCACAGAAGATGGCATCCGACTCGACGTTTCCTGGGTGGTCGAGTCGCTTAGGAGTTCGGCCCGTCCTGAGTCCGGCTAGTCCCGGGCCTCATGTCGATGATCCGGTCGAATGAACCAACACTCCGAAGACCCACCTCGGCGAGCACCGTCGCCGGACGCCCCGAACACCATCAGTCAACCACGCCGTTCGTGCGCACGTGATGGGGCTCTCGGTTATCGCAATTTCCCGACGAGTCCTAACGCTTAAGACTGATCAGGCGACCTCTGACCGTCGCAGAGAGTACAGAGCGCGGTTGAATGCGTCCCATTCACCGTGCGCGGCCAACCTGATGGCCACACGCTGGCCAATGCTCAGGTTGATCAACCTTCCACCAGAATCATCGCGATGAGCAAACACGACCACTGGTCCCGAAAGAGTAGAGGGATCATAAGGGTCGGAACGATGCAAACCTCCATAGTGGATTCGAGTAGCAGCGACATTGATCAACCAACCACCGCTGTCCAAGATGCTCACGCCAGGGATTGCCGATTCGATAGGGCACAGTTCTTCTCCGCCTGTGCGGCTTAGGCGTTGGCGCACCCACTCTTGCCAGTTACCTTTGGCGACCTCATCGTGAAGCTGTATCACTTCTTCAAAGTTGTTCTTTCGATGAAACTCGACGACGACGACACCGGACATGGGTCAACTCGGCCGAACGAGGCCGCAACAGACGATCATCGCCCTGGTGCGCCGCTGGAATGGGATTGGTTCCATTTTCATAATGATCGAAGTACGGGCGAGGCCGATGTCGGGTATGCCGGGCCCCGCTCTATAACGATTCTGGCGAAGGCGTTCCAAATGCCATAGAGCCGTTCGGACCCTCAAGCGAACAACCTCCCCACAACACACGAACCGGACAAGGGGACGGGGATCATCACAAGAAGACGGCCGGTGAGCATCCCTCTCGCCGCCGGGGTGGTGGGGGATTGCGGTTCTGCTTGGGCGGAGTCGCTTCGCCCTCGCAGACTGCGGGTTGTTCGTGATGGGGCAGAGCAGTGTTCGCCAAGACCTACCGCCGATTTCCGCCCCCCTGGTTGAGTCCGGTGGGATAGGACCGTGGTCGAGGAGGGCCGTCGGAACCCATTAAGTGCACAGCACTCACACAACCCTGCGGCATGACGTGTCGCGCTCATAGGCGAGGAGAAACTCGACGCCGATGCCACCTCGCGGGCTGTGCTGTGTGAATCGAGAGAGCTTGACAGCGGCCCCTTACCGAATGGGCTTCGACGCCGTCGCTGAGTATGCTGCGCGTCCATGGCGATTGGCGGGAAGGACTGGGAGAACGGCCTTGCGCGGGCATTTCGTGCGGGGATCGTCATCCTCGTCGCATCCGCCGGCGTGGTCGCGGCCGGGGGGTCGGCGAGCGCCGCTGCGAAGAAGTTGCCGGATCCTTGTTCGTTGATCACCAAAGCCGACGTTGCGAATGCGTTTGCGACCCTCCAGACGGCGCTACAACCGACCAGCGTCTCCGATCCCGTCGGTGGGAAGCCTGCAAATCAGGGAGGGCAGGGGCTCAATTTGTGCGGCACGGCTTTCTACCTTCCGAATTCTGTGGCTGGAACCGTGTTGGTCAACTCCAACCCCATCACCAACCAGTTCCCGTGTCCCCCCAAAGGCCAATCTGGCAAGACAGTGAGGATCTCCGGTACAAAAGCGCTAATCGAACCGAACCCGAGCGAACCGAAGGTCGTGCGCGACGTCACGTTCCCCGAAGGTGGAGGGTGCGTGTTCATCGAGATCTCCCTGAGCGGCGGTACCGCGAGGGTTCCCCAGAGCGGGTTCGTGGATCTGGCGAAGGCAGCGCTCGCCAAGAAGTCCGGGACGAAGTCGAGCACCTCCGGTTCGCCCCCTTCTTCGGCGAAGGGCGCTTCGGGTATCACGAAGACGCTCCCACCGCCTTGTTCGCTCCTGACCAAAGATGAGGTGCAACCGATTTTCGGAACGACCGTGCTCGACGCGGTGCAGTCGACCCCGGGACAACCGGGCGTTTCCCAGTGCAGTTTCAGCCTGACGGTCGGGATCCAGGGTAAAAACGTCACCGTAAGAACCCACACCGATTACGCGCACGATCCGTCCTACATCTTTCCACCGCCGTCGACCAAGAGCGTAAGCGGTCTGCCTGATCCGGCATACATCAGCGTTGACTTGGCTCAGAAGGTCGGTGCGATCAGTGTGAAGCTCGGGCGCAGCGTCATGGAAATCCAAGTAAATGGATATGACCAACCTGTGACCAAGGATCAGCTCATCCAATTCGCAAAGGATGCACTCGGGCGAGTCTGACTGGGCGCACCGAGGGGGATCCGCACAGAGCCACCTTGCTCCACCTCTTCGTTCCCCATCTTCATAAAACAGCTACTTCTCCACGCTGGCGGCGGCTGCCGCGGGCAACGGTGCGCCGCCAGTTGCATCGGCGGAGGAGGGCCTCCGATTCGACGTTCCTTGGGGGTCGAACCTCGTACGAGTTCGGCCCGCCTAAGTCCGGCTAATCCCGGACTGCAGAGTGACATAGCCCGATCCAAGGAGCCATCACACCGAGGACCCGCTCGATCGGCCTCCATCATCGGCCCATCTCGTCTCAGCGTGACCCGCATGAGTCTCCCCCGAAGCCACTGGTCGGCAGAGGTCAATCCGAACGGCTAAACGAGGTCCGACCGGCTACAGTGCCTGTGCGTGAGGGGTGGGAGCTTAATTCGCCTGGTCGCGCTGGTTCTCGTCGCCGGCACGATGGTCGTTGGCAGCGCGCCGGCTATGGCCCAGAGCTCCCCGCCGGTGACGACGATCTCGTTGCAGTCGCCGACGGCGTACACACCGCACCCACCGAACGGCGGGACTGACGACTACCACTGCACCCTGGTCGACCCGCACGTGAAGGACAACTCCTTCATCACTTCGAGCCAGTTCTACCCGAACAGCGTCGAGGTCCACCACGCCATCCTGTTCTTGGTGCCACCGGCGCTGGCCGCCGAGGCTCAGGCCAACGACGTCGGGGGGAAGGGTTGGACGTGCTTTGGGGAGACGGCGCTGCCCGGAGCAAACCTGGCCCACATCGGCGAGACGCCGTGGCTCTCGGCCTGGGCACCCGGTCACGGCAAGGACGTGCTGCCCGCTGGCGTCGGGCAACCGCTGCCCAAGGGCAGCCTTGTTGTCATGCAGATCCACTACAACCTGCTCCTCGGCGACAGGCCTGTGCGCGCCAAGCTCGTGTTGAACACCGTCCCATCGTCGACCCCGCTCCGCCCGCTGAGCCTCGCCCTGATGCCCTCCCCGCCGGATATCCCGTGCCCGTCCGCGGTGACCGGACCGCTGTGCAACCGCACCGCCTCGCTGGCCGACCTCGGGCAGCGCTTTGGCCAGAGCGCCGTGGGATTCGTGAACACCATCGAGACGGTTTGCGGTCGCAACCCGACCGCCCCCCCAGCGGGCAGCACGACGTCGTGCAACTGGCCGGTCATGCAGGCGGGGACGATCGTGAGGGTGGGCGCCCACATGCACTTGCTCGGACAGGGTATGCAGATCACCCTCAACCCTGGGACGCCCACCCAGAGGACAATCCTGAACGTCCCGAACTACAACTTCCATTACCAGAAGGCCTACGACCTACAGACGCCAATCTCCGTCGTGCCTGGTGACAAGATTCAGGTGACGTGCACCTACGACCCCACGCTGCGCCAAGAGCTTCCGTCGCTGCGCAACCTGCCCGCCCGCTTCGTGACGTGGGGAGACGGCTCGTCAGACGAGATGTGCCTGGGGCTGGTCATGACCGTACCGCCGGCTAACTCGCCGGGGGCGATCGGCTGGCCGTCGCGGGTCGACGCCGGCACCGTTGCGTTCTGAGGGCTTGCTCGTCCGGCTCCGCCCAGCAGCGAGTCTGGGAGCTGTCCGGCCTCGTATTTCGTTGGTGTCAGGTAGTCCAGGGAGTTGTGGCGCCGCGGCGAGTCGTCGGGGCTCCAAATCCGCACGTCGAACCTGACGACCAACAAAGCGAAGCTTCAGCGTAGGAAGGGCCGGCGCGTCGCTGCGAATCGCCGATTTGGGTGGCCGGGATCGGCCCCGATCCCGTCGTTCCGCATTCACCATCCCGACCGTATCGGGGCTCCACAAGATCTCGGGCATGGCGCCCGCTTGTGTCAGCTGAGTCCCACGCCATCGCACTGCGAGCCAACAGGCGAGGCGGCGTATCGATGGTCCGTGCCCAAGGAGAGCGTGCTGCCGCGCTGCTCCGTTGATCTGCCGGGCGTTTGCAGCAGAAACTCCTCAATACCCCCGGGTGAGAGTGCCGGCGAAAAAAGGAAACCTTGACCACGATCGCAGCCCTCGTTTTGGAGCCTGATCAGTTGGGACTGGTCTTCGATGCCTTCGGCGATGGTCTCAAGCCCAAGCGTTCGTCCGAGCTCGACCAGCGTATGGATCAGCGCGCTCGATTCTGACGAGTCATCCATCGCGGCGATGAATGAGCCGTCGATCTTCAGCGCGTCAACTGGGAATTGCCGCAGGCAGGCCAAAGACGAATATCCAGTACCGAAATCATCAATGGCGATCTGAACCCCGAGTTCCTTGATGCGACGAAAGCGATCGACCGTGGCGTCGGTATCTCGCATGATGGAGGTCTCCGTGACCTCCATCGCCAGAAGGTTCGGCTCGATCTGCGTTTCTGCCAGGGACTCTCGGAGTTGCTCGACCAGCGCATCTGTTTCGAGCTGTCGTGCAGAGACGTTGACCAACACTCTGAGGTTGTGCCCTCGGCGGTTCCATTCCGCGCCCTGCCTACAGGCTCGTTTGAGGACCCAAGCTCCGACATCCGCGATCAGGCCGGTCTCTTCGAGCAATGGTATGAACTGGTCGGGTAGGACCGTCCCTCGGACTGGATGGCGCCAACGCAAAAGCGCCTCCACCGCACACACGGACATGCTCTCCAAGTCCAAAATGGGTTGATAGAGCAAGAAGAACTGGTTGTTCGCGAGAGCCGATTGCAGATCTCTCCTGAGCTCGAGGCGGTCGAGCAACGCTGACTGCATGCCCGGTTCGAACGAGACCGAGCCATCCTTTCCCAGTGCCTTGGCCCGATAGAGCGCGATGTCGGCATCCCGCAACAAGTCCGGGGCGGACTGCCGATCACCGGCCGCGATGCCGACACTGGCCGACAGCGTCAGTGTTCCCTCGAAACCCTCGACCCGAAACGGCTCGCGCAGCACTTTCTGGAGTCGTTCGGCCAGCATCTCTGGGCGGGTAGCCGATGTGTCGTCGTCGGCGAGAACGACGAACTCGTCGCCGCCCAACCGCCCAACGGTGTCACTCTTACGCACGATGGAGGCGAAGCGCTTTGCCACGCCCTGAAGGATCCAGTCTCCGGTTGCGTGACCAAATGTGTCGTTGACGTCCTTGAAGTTGTCGAGGTCGATGAACAGCGCTGCTACCGGTCGGAGTTCGCGCCGCGCCCGAACCAACATCTGATCGGTACGGTCGAGAATGAGCGTCCGGTTCGGCAGCCCCGTGAGCGGATCGTGCAACGCCTGATGGGCCAGGAGGTCTTCGACTTCTTTTCGCTCAGTAATGTCGCGAACATTTGCCACATAGCCGGCCACCGACGGTTGGTCGCGCAGGTCGCTCACCACGGCCTCGACATAGCGCCACGTCCCGTCCGGATGCTGCATGCGAAATTGCACGGGGTCGGTGGCACTCTGCCTTTGAAGGCGATCTGCGATTTGCAACTTCACGCTGTCTCTGTCTTCGGGATGAACGAACTCATCGACTGGTCGTCTCATAACCATGTCAGGCGTTCTTCCGAGTAATGCAGCCGTGGCAGGGCTTGCGTAGGTGACCAACCGGCCCTCACCGACGACCAGCGTGACGTCGGAGGAGTTCTGGACCAGGGAACGGAATCGATCTTCGGCGTGCTCCTTCTGCTCCATCGTCGCCCCGGCCATGCGAATAACAAACAGAAGAACGAACGCCTCCATAAGCGCCAGCGCTTGGGCTTCTCGGTTCGAAAGGAATGAAGGAGCCCAGCTAGTCCAAATCGCAATTTGTCCCACGGCGATGGCCGCGAAGCTCCAACCCGCAGTCGAACGCCAGCTACGCGAGCCGTTGTGTGAGATGTTCTCAAGCGCAATTATCGCGAATGCCCCGATCAAGACAGGACCCCAGCCAGTGAGGTAGATGACGGTGGCCACCGCCGTGGCGTGCCAAGCCACGCGCAGCTGCAGGATCCCGTCGTTCGGGCCGTGTTCTGTCAGCCGGTCGATGACAATGCTGATTGAGGGGACCGCCACGAACACGGCAAGCCACAGCCACACCGGTTCGTCAGCCACGAGGCCAAAACGCCGCATCGCGAGGACAACGGCCAGTGCTAATGGGCCCATGAGGTACCCCAGGAGAGAGGGATCTATTCCTCTGCGACGATGCACAGCGACGACGCCGGGCGCCACGGTCATCTTGCGCTTGGGACGATCGATTCGCAGCGTGGTGCGGCGTCAGCTGAGGTCCTCTTGGCATGGACCGAACTCATGTGGACCTCCCCGATTCCATCGTCGTCTCGTGGAGTGGCATCCTGGTTAGCCAGCGGTTGCGATCGGGTGGTCGGCATGTCCGGGAGCCGGGTTCGCGCCACAACGG
This sequence comes from uncultured Acidimicrobiaceae bacterium, assembly GCA_963744225.1. Lineage (GTDB taxonomy): Bacteria > Actinomycetota > Acidimicrobiia > Acidimicrobiales > RAAP-2 > Bog-473. The sequence continues at coordinate 173,505 of CAVUSV010000004.1, read as the reverse complement.
CACGGGTCGGATCAACAGGGAGGCCTGGGTCCGAGACCCTCCCGACGGGGCCGCCACGCAGCTGGCAGCGGTGCCCGCACCCTTGATTTCGGGCGCCGGATGCACGTCACGCGTCGCCCTTCGATGCTGGGCGGCATCTGCCACCCGACGAAAATCCCACAGACTCGGGTTTTTGTTCGCACGTATGTCAGTGCTGCTCAGCGGCATGGCGGCGGAGCAATCTCAGTAGACGGGCGGTCGGCGGATTCAAAATCGTCCCCGGTCACCAAAGAACTGCAGGCAATGCCTGTCCGAGGGTGCAGCCCGCTCTGCTGTCGAAGTGGAAGTGGAATCTGTGGTTCCGTATCCGGTAAGGTAAACGGAACCGCTAATTCCGTTAAAGAGGAGCCCGCATCGTGGCCGATCAGCGCATCCACTACGGGGCGACCTTTGCAGTATTGGCAACAGCTGCGTTGGCATTCAGCTTGCTCCAATCGTTGATAATTCCAGCGATTCCGGCACTCGAGCACACGTTGCACACCTCGACGAGCGGTGCCACGTGGCTCCTGACCGGTTATTTGCTCAGCGCAGCGATCGCAACTCCGATCCTTGGTCGTAAGGGCGACATGATTGGCAAGGAGAAGATGCTGGTCGTTGTTCTGATCGCGCTCTCGTTTGGCACCTTGCTCAGCGCAGTGGCGGTCACGCTGCCAGTAATGCTGATGGGACGGGTGATTCAGGGCGTGGGCGGGGCGGTGTTCCCCTTGGCATTCGGCATCATTCGCGACGAGTTCCCGCGAGAGAAAGTCGCAGGAGCAATCGGCGTGATGTCGGCGATACTTGGCGTGGGCGTTGGTGTGGGGATCGTCCTTGCCGGCCCGATCATCGACCACCTCTCGTATCACTGGCTCTTCTGGGTTCCTCTCGTGCTCTCCCTCGCCGCGACCGTGGCCACGTTCATCTTTGTGCCCGAATCACCTGTCAGGGCGCCCGGACGCATCAACTGGCTCGGTGCGCTGCTCATGTCGGGCTGGCTCGTCACTGGGCTTCTCGCCGTGTCCTACGGGCCCACCTGGGGGTGGATGAGCCCGAGCGTCTTGGGCCTCTTTGGGGCAACTGTCCTATTGATGATCTTGTGGGTGTGGTCCGAATCACGCTCAGACTCTCCGCTGGTCGACATGAAGATGATGCGGATCCCGGCCGTCTGGAGCACGAACTTGGCCGCTTTGCTCTTCGGTTTCGGCATGTTTGCGATGTTCGTGACGGTGCCACAGTTTGCCGAGACCCCGGTCCGAGCTGGATACGGCTTCGGTGCGACCGTCACCCAATCTGGGCTTTATCTGCTGCCCTTCGCGGCCATGATGCTGTTCGTTGCTCCACTGACTGGGCGCATGGCCCTGCGCGTGGGTTCGAAGGCGCTCCTCATTGCTGGCGCCCTCTTTTCGGCGGCGAGCTACGGACTACTGGCCGTGGCGCACGATCAGCCTTGGAACATTTACGTCGCCTCGGGCTTGCTCGGCGTCGGCGTGGCCCTCGGCTACGCATCCATGGCCAACCTCATCATTGAGGCGGTACCGGCCAATCAGACCGGGGTCGCCACTGGGATGAATACAAACATCAGGAACATCGGCGCTGCTCTGGGGAGTGGAGTTGCCACCAGTTTGGTGATCAGCCACTTGCTGCCAAGCGGCTACCCGAAGGAACTTGGTTACATCCTGGCGTTCGCAGTCTGCGGGTCATCGCTGGTTGTGGCGGCTCTGGCTGCAATGAAGATTCCCCGCCGGGTGGGACCTTCTGTCGTACTCTCTGAGGCGCACCCTGGGCTCACCGCCGAAGCAGAGGTAGAAGTTGGAGCGATGGCATACACGCCGGAACAGGCATGAGTTCCAAGACCCAGCGTGTTGCCGGCATGGCCGCTCGAGGCGATGATGTCGAAACGCCGACGAGGCCGTTGCGCCGGGATGCCGAATTCAACTTGGCTCGTATTCTCGATGCTGCACGTGATGCCTTCGCCGAGGTCGGATACGACGCCTCGATGGAGCAGATCGCCGCGCGAGCGGAGGTCGGCGTTGGCACGCTCTATCGGCGTTTCCCCAACAAGGCCGACCTCTTCGATGCGGTCGCCGACGAAGCAAGCCGCCGCAGCATTGAGATTGCAAGAGCCGTGCTGACCGAGGCGGACCCTGCAGATGCGGTCGTCGAGTTTCTCTGGCGCTGCATAGCCGTCCCGAGCGGCTGGCGAGCCACAATTTCCAGACCGCCGTGGAGCCGCTCAGGTGCACGCACCGCATGGGCGGAGATGGCACCGCTGCTGGAGCAGATCCTGTCAATGAGTCAGGGTGCCGGGACAGTTCGCGACGACATCGAGGTCACCGATATCGTGGTGACGCTTATGGCAGTCCGGGCGGTCGCCGATCTATGCGACGGTCATGCACCCGAAAGTTCGTTGCGGTTCTTGGAGCTGGCACTCGACGGGCTTCGCCCGGGTCATCGTCCCCCGCGGCATTCGGCCATGAGCAACGTGCAGCTGGGTGACATCGTTGAGCGAACCTAGAGCGTTTACCGTGGCGACACGATTCGAATCCCGTTGAGGTTGCAAACCCAGACCCAATTCAGCGGCCAGAAAGTCTGGCGGGTCACATTGCGAACCAGGCTTGATTTGTGATGTCCAATCTTCGAAGGCGCGGTCGGCGCAAGCAGGGGTATGCCAGATGAATATGCACCGGTTCAATTTCACTTATCGCATCACGAAAGATCACTCGGACGTCGTGCACGCCCTCGAAGACATGGACGACGAACAAGCGAGCCAACTGTTGGCGCTCCCAATTGACAAAACGGATCTCGACCTGATTATGGACATCCCAGCTGAAGACCGTTCGAAACGGATCTGGGCGATCCTTCGGAACATCGAAGGTGTGGCCGGGGGCACATGGGAGGACATTGCGGGATATCTTGCACCAGCAGAGCGCCTGATGGATGTGCTGCGCGCACGACTAATCAAGAACTACACCTACCAAGTCTCGGATCGACTCATCCGAGGGGCTCGGCCGTCGCCACAAAAGCTCACGGATCTGTACCTTCACAACAAGGTCAGGTCGACCATCAATCTCTGCCGCGAGATGCACCACGGTGATGATCCGATCGTCGATGCAGCTGGCCTCGGCGGCAAGCTTAAGAGCGAACACATCCCTGTCACCGACAACGAACGACCGACCTACGGTCAGATTCTTCAACTCTTCGCGTTCATCAACGACCCGGACAATGTTCCCGCGTACATTCACTGCGAGCAAGGCATCGGGCGAACCAGCGTGATGATCGCTTGCTACCGCATCGCTTATAACAAATGGAGCACTGCCGACACGATCGCGGAGGCAAAAGCCTTTGGACTTGGGATGCCGAACCAGATTGCATTCGTCACAGAGATCGAGGAATTTGTAACTGACTTTGAACGAGCGGTAGCGGCTGACAGCGACCATCCCTGGGCAGCGCCCTTCAAGGACCTCGATTGCCCGCATGAGCCGCCCGAGACACCTCCAAGCCCTCCTGTCCATCGTGATGAGTTCCTCGACGAGGTGCATGCGAACGCCGCTCCGGATTCATAGGACGGTGAAATGTATTCCGATTACGAGCGCGCTTCGGAGGCGCCTACGGTCCGTGATCTTCGCAACGCACGCTGATTCTGTGCCGAGTTCGCGTCGAAGAGTCGGCATTGGGGTTCGGCGTCTGACCAGATGAGGTCTTCCCTCTTGCTTCGACTCGGAGCTGCCGCGCCGCCTGCAGCAGGATCGGCAGGTGCACAATGTCCTTGGCCCGCCCCGTGGCCTCCTTGGACCTGATCACGTCATTGAGATCGGCGACAGGTATGGGCTGACCACGTACCTCGATGATGTGGGCCCGACGCTGAAGATCTCGGTCACCCTCGGCATCGTCAACAAGGCGTGGGATCATCCTGCCGCCTCGTTCATCCTGGCGGTACCGACCAGTGCACCAGATCCCGGCTGCGAGCCACGCCGATTGCTGCGTGGCCCCAGCCACCAAAATGGCTCAGTTCCTGGCTTCCGGCGTAGGTCAGGTACGCGTAGCCGTCGATGGTGTCGACGCACAGAAACGCGGAATTGGCGTGCTCGTAGTTCACGCTCGAGATGCCGGACCCGGTATTCCAACCCTCGGCGGGGATCTGGATCTCTCGTCCGTCCACCCAGTGCAACCAACTCGAAGGGATCATCGGGTCGCCCGAGAGGGTGTAAAGCCATGGCTGGTCGAGAGCGTTCGAGGTTGCCACGAGATGCCAGCGGCCACCGACGGTCACCAGCTCGTAGTTCTCGAACGTATCGCCGTATTGGTGGATGTCAGGTCTGCCCAGCACGACCCAGGGTCCATCGAGCGAACCGCTCTGGGACCACGCCATTTCAAAGGACTGGGGCGTCGAGGTGGTTCCTACCTTGTAGGCAAGAACTATGCCATTCCCGTTCCAGGCCAGAGCGGGGTCGATCAGGCGGTCGGCAGGTGAGGGGTAGAGGTTCGCGGCCAGCGGATGTGGAGCGGACCAATGGACGAGGTCGGAAGAGGTTCGGTAGTAGAGCTTTGCCTGTGTGGAACCCGATTCATTTGGTGGAGAATCGTAGGTCGCGACGAACACGCCATTAGGCGAGCGGACGACGTCCGGAGAAGCCATCCCCCCCGGCTGCTCGCTCCATCGCGCCGCGGCAGTCCAGTGGCGCAGGTCGGTGCTCTGCGCGGTGGCGATATCCCAGTGCTCTTGTCCGGGGATTGTGGTGTCGTTGGTGACGTAGCTGAACACCATGTGCCAGCGGCCGTGCGCCCAGATGAGAGCCTGGTCCTTCACGGCCGCCTTCGGGTAGCTGAGAACGGGATTGTGCAACCCCGCCCACGCGACAGCGGGGCGGGTGCCTCCCGGGACGACGCACGCGTGATCAGCACCCGGAGGGACTCGAGCGGATATCTCGGCCCGTGCGCTGCCTACTGAGCCTGCGCCGGCCCCGGCAGCCAGGACGAAAAAGAGAAGAGCCGAGGTGAGTACAAACCTCACGGCGCGTCGGATCACCGAGAGATCCTGGCATCGAGGGGAAGGGTCAGGCCGGGGCGAGGTCTCGAGTCCTGAGAGGCGAACCTGACCCTCACGCGAAGCGTCGTGCGATCGCCTCTGCTCGGGCACGGTACCCGCCACCGAAAAGCACTGTGTGGACGAGGAGCGGAGAGAGCTGAAAGAGCGGGACCCGTTCCTCCCATCCAGAGCTCAAAGGGCGGACTTCTTGGTAGGCGCCGAGCACGCGCGTCGGCAGCGGGCCGAAGAGAGCGAGCATGGCGAGGTCCTCCTCGGGGTGACCACCGTGCACGGACGGGTCGATGAGCCAGGACCTCCCGTCGGTCGCGGACAGCACGTTGCCCCACCAGAGGTCGCCGTGCAGCAGCGCCGGATCCCCGGGGGGCAGCAGCTCGGGGAGCCTGGCGACGACGGGAGCAACAAGATCCTCGAGCCCGCAGCGAATTGACAGCTGACGGAGCCGGGAACCGTAGAAGCCGCTGCCGTCGGGCCACGGTGCGGGATCGACGCGGCATGCGCCGATCCATGAGGAGCCTCCGCCCCAGTGCGGGAAGGGAGCGCTGTGCAGCCGTCCGAGCCCCCGACCCAGGGACTCCTCGTGTGCCGGGGTCCGGGCTGAGACTTCGATCGCCGACGTCGCAAGAAGCTCGTCCTCGACGAGCACGACGTCGGGTACGGGCGGGGCCCCGGGTGCGTCGTGCAGGCGCCGAAGCCCATCGGCCTCGTCCAACGCACCCGGGCCCAGCTTGACGACAACCCGACGTCCCCCCGACTCCAGCAGCCAGGCGTTGGATCCGAGCGGTCGCGCCGGTCCGGTGGGGCCGAAGACTTCAGCGAGGCGTGTCAGCCACGGCGTCGACGAAACCACCGGACGACCCATCGCATCCCGTCACTCTCTCGCATTCGGGACGGCACCGGAGTGACCCGGGGACGTCCCGAGCCGAGCGAGAATGGTCCGATGAACGCATCTCGCGTCGCCGGCCTCGTCCTCACGCCGGGTGCCAGCGCTGGAAGAGACCATTCTGGGTTGGTCGCCGTCGACCAGGTCGTGTCGCAGCTCGGCATCACAGTGGAGCGAGTGGAATTTCCCGGCCAGGCCGCAGGGAGGCGCCAGACCGACCCTCCTGCGGTCTGCATCGCAACGGTGCGCCGGGCCGCCTCGACACTCGCCGAGCGACTGTCCGTCCCGATGAGCCTTATCGCCGTCGGCGGACGCTCCTTTGGTGGACGGATGTGTTCAATGGCGGTGGCCGAGGGCCTCGATGTGGCCGCACTCGTCCTCGTGAGCTACCCGTTGCATCCTCCCGGCCGGCCCGACCGCCTCCGGACAGCGCACTTCCCCGACCTCCACCTGCCCTGCCTCTTCGTTTCTGGCCGGAAGGACGCGTTCGCCACGCCTGAGGAGCTCGAGCGCGAGACGGCGGTCATCCCCGGACCGGTCACACGTCTCTTCGTCGACGGCGACCACTCATTGCGGAAGCGGGAGGCAGAAGTCGCCGAGGTCGTGAGTGCCTGGGTGGCTGGCCTCACGTGAGTGGGGCAGAGTGGGCGGCGGGAGCGTCGTCCGAAGAATCCGAAGTGCCAAGGAGTGCCAGTGCCCAATGAAGACCCCGATCCTGATACGAGTGAAGCCGAGCCCTCCCGGCCAGACCACGTCGACGAGCAAGAGGAAGAGTCGTTCCCGGCCTCCGATCCCCACTCAGACTGGTCCGGAGCCCCAGGCGACCCATTCGGCTGAGACCGGTCGCACCCCGGGGAGTCGGTCACGGCCGACAACCATTGGGCCGGGTCTCAGGTGCGTGCGGCGATCCTCTCACGCAGATCGGCTGTTTCCTCCGGGGCCTCCAGCCACCCTGACCGGTGAGGGTCGGCCGGTGGACGTTGTGTCCCGCGTTGCGTGAGTCTCTGCTGCACGTCACGCCAGCACCAGCCGCCGTGCATGGCCCCGTGGACACAGACGAACGTGGCCACCTCGAACTCCTTTTCGGCCGAACGCGCCGGGTTCCCCAAGGGGCTCGGCCTGCAGGTCTCAAATACCCTGGTGGAGGGAGCCTTCGCGCATCACGGGATCGGCCACATGGGCGGGTTCCGCCGCGTACCACCAGCCTCATCAAGCAACCGCTCAATATCAGAATCGATTCTGCCGTCTTAAAGGAATGGCCGTAGCGGTTGTCGATCAGGGCCGCCCTGACATCGCGGCTGAGGCGACGGAGGACCCCGACGGAACGTCGAGGGCATCCGACGAGCAGGAGGCCCACCGGGTCCCCATGCGGGTGCGCTGGACCATTGGCATCGCGTCAGCGTTGGTCGTCGGGCTCGTCACCTGGTTGATCGTTCGGCCCACGGGCTCATACTTCACCCCTGTTGACGGATGGGGGGTCGTCGTTCTCGAGTTCACGGTGGGCAATCTGTGCCTGGCCCGCTACTTCGAGGGCACCTGGAGAACGAGCAGCCCGGTGGCGCGACTTTTCCCGCTGATCATGGGCGTGGCCTGCATCTCGTGGGCCGCCGGCGACTTCGTGGTGACCATCGAGACCCTCGGAGGCCGCACGCCCTCGGCTCCGTCCTTCGCCGACGTGTTGTACGTCGGCTTCTTCCCTCTGTGCTTCTTGGCCTTCGCGGTCCTCATCCGACGGGGCAACCGGAGCTCGTTGGTCGCGACCTCCCTGGACGGGTTGATTGCGGGCCTGGGGGTGGCCGCCTTGTCGGCGGCCTTCGTCGTGGCGGCGGTCAGCCATGACACGGGCGGCGGTTCGCTGGCCACCGCGACGAAGCTGGCCTATCCGCTCGGCGACATCCTGCTGCTCATGCTCTGCGTCGGCGGACTGGCGGTACTTCCCCGGGGCTTCCGGCCGTTCTTCGTGGTCGCGGGCATCGCACTGGCGGTGAATGCGATCGGAGACGGTTTCAATCTCCTCCAGCCCGACAGCAAAATCGGGTTCATCGCGAACGGAGCCGCGTGGCCGATTTCCCTGACGCTGTTGGCCATCGCCGTCTGGATCCTCCCGCCGAAGGTCGAACACCCAGGAACCGACAGAGTCGCCGGCTTCGCACTGCCGGTGTTCGGCGCGGTGATCAGCTTGACGATCCTCTTCATTGCCAGTTTCGGGCACATCGGGAGGCCCGCCGTCGCGCTGGCAACGATCACACTGCTTGTTGCCGCAGTGCGGCTGGCCCTCACTGTCCGGGAGGCCCATGCCCTGAAGACGGCGCGCTTCCACTCGCTGATCGACAAGACCTGGGATCTGATTACGGTGATCGAACCGGACCTCCGGATCGCCTACATCACGCCGTCATCCGAGCGCGTACTCGGATATCCCCCCGGTGAGCTCGCGGGGAAGCCGTTCATCGACATCGTGCACCCGGATGACTCGCATTCGGTCGTCTCGAATCTCGTTGGGCCCACCAGTACGGACTCCGTGTCCACAGTCTTCGAGGTCCGCATGCGACACGCGAACGGCGAGTATCGGACGATCGACTGGAACGCCGCAGATCTCCTCGATGATCCATACGTGAACGGGTATGTGCTCAATGGCGGGGACGTCACGGAAGCGCGTCAGGCCGCGGAGGACCTGGTCGCCGCGCGCGATGCGGCGTTGGTGGCATCGAGGACGAAGTCGGAGTTCGTCTCGACGATGAGTCACGAGATCCGTACGCCGATGAACGGCGTCATCGGGCTCACCGAGCTCCTGCTCCAGACAGATCTCAGTGCCGAGCAGACCGAGCTTGCCTCGGGTGTGAAAGTCTCGGCGGAGAGTCTGCTGACGATCATCAACGACATCCTGGACTTCTCAAAGGTCGAGGCCGGCAAGATGGAGATCGAGGAGTCAGCGCTCGATCTCCCCGGTGTGGTTGACGACGTGGGCCGCATACTGGCCGGGGCGGCGTACGGCAAGGGCATCGAGCTCCTGGTCGACGTGCACCCTGACGTGCCCTCGGCGTTGCTCGGGGATGGAACCAGGATCCGGCAGGTCCTGCTCAACTTCGGATCGAACGCGGTGAAGTTCACCTCCGAGGGCGAGGTGGTCATACGGGTCAAGGTTCTCCACCAGAATTCCGAACGTGTGGCCCTTCATTTCGACGTCGTCGACACGGGAGTCGGAATCGCACCGGAGGACCAGGAGCGATTGTTCAGCGCGTTTGCCCAGGCCGACTCTTCCACGACCCGGAGGTACGGGGGCACCGGGCTCGGCCTGACCATCAGCCGGCAGCTGGTGGAGCTCATGGGCGGGAGGCTCGGGCTGTCAAGCGTCCCGGGCAAGGGGTCGACCTTCTGGTTCGAGATGTCGCTCCGGCGAGCCGATGATGCGCCGTCGCTCGAGCGGGCCGGGGATCCTCGGACCCTGTCGGGCCAACGGGCTCTGGTCGTCGACGACAATGCGACCAACCGGCGGATCCTTCGGCAGCAGTTGCTGTCGTGGGGCGTGGAAGCGGTGGAAGCGGCGGACGCCTTCCAGGCCCTCGAGCTTGCGCTCACGGCGGCGCACGAGAGTCGGTCGTTCGATCTGGGCATCGTCGACCTGAACATGCCCGGCATGGACGGCATCGAACTGGCCAGGGCCTTGAAGGCCGACCCCGCCACAGCCGAGACGATGCTCTTCCTCCTGAGCTCCTCCGGGCACCGCCTCGAGTCGGCCGAATCCCACCTGACCGGGTTCGCGGCCAGCCTGACCAAACCGGTGCGGTCGTCCGAGCTCTTCGACTGCCTCATCACCAGCCTCAACGCGGGATCTTCGTGCGAGGCCTCGGTGACACCGACAAGTGGCCGGTCGGAGACCTCCCAAGTCCTGGGAATGATCCTGATCGTGGAGGACAACAAGGTAAACCAGCTGGTGGGTTCGAAGGTGCTCGAGAACCTGGGCTACGGATTCGCCATCGCCAACAACGGCCTCGAAGCCGTGAGCGCGTTCCAATCGGGTGCTTTTGACGCCGTTCTCATGGACTGCCAGATGCCCGAGATGGACGGCTACGAGGCCACTGCGGCCATCCGCCGCTTGGAGGGTGACACGAGCCACATTCCCATCATCGCCATGACCGCCGCGGCGATGGAAGGTGATCGTCAGCGCTGCATGGCGGCAGGCATGGACGACTTCATCACCAAGCCGGTGCGATTAGAGGCGGTGTCCACCGTCCTCGAGCGTTGGGTCGCAACGGCCGAGCTGGAGCCTGAGCCAGGGAGCGGGCATGTCCTCACACGCTGACACTTGCGATCCCCTCGACCGCTCGCAGATCGAGTTCCTCTTGAGCCTCGACGACGGAGAGGGCGAAGCACTCGCACAGATCGTCCAGGAGTACTTCATCTTGAACGGGGAAGGGCACGCAGAGCTTCTCCGTCTGCTGAGCGAGGGTGACAGCGACGCCCTCGAGCGCATGGCGCACACCCTCAAGGGTGCCAGCGCGAACGTTGGCGCAATCGGTCTGGCCGACGTCTGCGCCGACTTGGAAACACGCGCACGGCAGGCACAGCTCACCGACGCCGCAGAGCTCGTCGAACAGTTCGACGCCGAGTTCAATCGTGTTCGGACTGCCCTCGAGGTCGTCCTCTTGAGGCATTGAGATGCAGATTCTTCTCGCGGACGACGATCCCACCAGCCGCATTCTGCTTCGAGCAATCGTCACGAAGTTGGGTCACCAATGCGTTGTGGCCGAAGACGGGATGAAGGCGTGGCAACTGCTGTCGTCGGGAGGGGGGATCGACGTCCTGCTGACCGACTGGATGATGCCCGGACTGGACGGACCCGAGCTCTGCCGCCGGGTGCGGGACCAGCCCGGCGACAGTTACGTCTACATCGTCTTGACGACGGGCCTCGACCATCCCGAGCACGTGCTCGAGGGCATGAGCGCGGGAGCCGACGACTACTTGATCAAGCCGGTCGACTCGTTTGCCGTACAGACCCGTCTCGTCGCGGCGGAACGCGTGACCGCATTGCACACCAAGTTGACGCACACCCAGGCAGAGCTCGAACGAGTCAACCTCGAGCTGCTGGAACGCTCCCTGACCGACGAGCTGACGGGACTCGGCAATCGCCGCCGGATGGAGGAGGACCTCGCCCGAATCCATGCGCGAGCGCTCCGGGTCGGTCGGACCTATGGGATGGCCTTGTTCGACATCGATCATTTCAAGCTTTACAACGACCACTACGGGCACGTCGCTGGGGACGAGGCGCTGCGGCACGTCGCCGCGTGTATCGACCTCGTGGTCCGCGCCGGTGAATGCGCCTACCGCTACGGGGGTGAGGAGTTCCTGCTCCTCATGCCAGACATTGCGCCCGATGCCATTTTCGCCGCCGGCGAGCGGATCCGCCACGCGGTGCTCGACGCGGCGATCCACCATGGTGCTCGGCCTTCGGTCCCACCCTTCGTGACGCTGAGCGGTGGGGTGTCGTGTTGGACGCCGGGGTCTCCCTCGTCAGCGCGCGAGGTGATTGAAGAGGCCGATCGAGCGCTCTTCGAGGCCAAAGCCGCCGGACGTAACCGCATCCACCCCGCCACCTCGGTCGAGGGACAACTCGAAGCCGCGGCCGCCGCCGGTATCGGCTGAGATCCGTTCCGCGGCCAGGAGCGCTACGTGGTGCGCGCGGCGTCCGTCAATGCGGCCCGTAGCGCCCGGAACCCCGCCGCCGTCTCTTGCACGAAGTCCGCGTCGCGCGACGCCTGGCCTCGCTCGAGCCAGGTGAGCGTCGCTTCGACGAGCCAGCCGAAGAGAACTTCGGCGCGCCAGGTGTCGAGCAGGGTGTCGCCCGTGTCGAGCTCGCTCAGCTGGCGCACCACCGTGGCCGACACCGACCTGAGTTCAGCGGCATAGGCCGCGAACTGGGGTTCCCGTGCCGCATGGCGCCACAGCAGCATGAAGGCAGCCGGATCGTCCCGCGCCACCGTCAAGAGGGTCCGGGGGCCAAGCCCGCTCCGCGTCGGCTGCGCCAACTCGCTCTGGAGCTCGTGACCAAGGTCGTCGAAGACCTGTTGGAGGATCTCGCGGTAAAGCTCCTCTTTTGTCCCGAAATGCCGGTACACAATCAGCTTGGTGACCCCGCACGCCGCCGCGACGTCCTCCATGGAGGTATCGGCGAATCCGGTGGACGCAAAAGCTTGCGCCGCACCGTGGAGGATGGCGGCGCGTCGCTCGGCCCGGGGTAGCAGCTTGCTCTCGATTTGTATACGCGTCAGTATATACCCAGGAGTTGACAGTTTGATGGGAGGCGAGGGACATGAGCACGGCACAGGTGCAGTTCACCGAAGCGGAGCTCCTCGCTGATCTTCCGCTCGCGGAGCCTCTGGTCGCGGGCGGTGTCCGCTGTCACGGCGGCTTCGACGGCAACGAGCGCTACGTCTCACCGCGGACGAGGTTCCGCGTTCCTGCGATCGCGGCCTGGAGCGAGCAGAATTGCGTGCGCTTCTCCAGCGAGTTGATCGACGTTCCTCTCGAACGGTGGCAGCGATCGTTTCCCAACGTCGAACAAGCGCGTTTCCTGATCCGGGCAGGTGTTCCCGAGCCGCTCATGGCAACTCTGACCCGAATCGGCACCGTCGAAGGGTACGGGGCAAATATCCGCCTGTTGAAACCCGTGGACCTCCAACGGCACTTCGTTGAGGACGTCAGCGGGACAGCCATCGACCATCTCGGAGGTGGGTTGTTCGAGGCGCACGGCCGCGACGAGGCCGGTTCGGCCGACGAAGCCGGACACAAGGACATGTGGTTCGCCGCCCGTGACATCGCGTTCGATCGATCGTGCGAAGACCTCGACGTCGAGGCCATGCTCGCCCGGATGGGCTTTGCGCCGGTTCGCCCAGGGGCCGAGGTGGCCCGGATGCTCCCGCGCGACGTCCCCCACGAGCTCGAGATGATGGTGTCGTTGATGGTCCGGGTTCTCTTCATTGAGATCTCGGCCTTCCACACCTTCGCCTGGGCCGAGGAATGGATGTCCGACACTGATCTGGTAGCCGGCGACGGTGAGGCCGCCAGACTCGTCTCCTACATCCGTGCCGACGAGTCGCCGCATGTCGGCTACCTGCGCGCCGCGCTCTCCGAGATGCGAGACCGCACGTGGATCGGCGAGAACGGGCACCGTTATGACGGCGCCGACATGGTCGGCCGGATCTGGGATCCGCTGCTCGCCCACAGTCTCGGCCCAGGACGGGACGAGGGTCGGCGGGCCGCCTTGCGAGAGGTCGAGTTCTGGTGCGCTCGCCACAAGACCGGGGCCGACATCCTCGCGGAGTTCCACTCCGTCGGTGCCGCATGAAGTTCGGGATCTTCTACGAGCACCAGCTGCCGAGGCCCTGGCAAGAGGACGCAGAGTACTTACTCATGCAGGATGCCCTTGAGCAGGTCGAGCTGGCCGACCGGCTCGGCTTCGACGTCGTGTGGGAGGTCGAGCACCACTTCCTCGAGGAGTACAGCCACTCCTCGGCTCCGGAGGTGTTCCTCGGTGCGTGCAGCCAGCGGACGAAGGACATCCGTCTCGGCCACGGCATCATTCAGACGGCGCCCGGCTATAACCATCCCGCCCGCACTGCCGAGCGTGTGGCCACCCTCGATCTCATCTCCGGCGGCCGGGTCGAATTCGGTTCCGGTGAGTCCGGTTCGGAGGCGGAGCTGGGGGGCTTCCTGGTGGATCCGGCGACCAAGCGTGACGCCTGGCTCGAGGGACTACAAGTCTCCCTCCGCTGCATGACGGAGACCCCCTTCACCGGCGTCGACGGCCGCTTCGTGCAGATGCCGCCGCGCAATGTCGTCCCCAAGCCGTTCCAGCGGCCGCATCCGCCACTCTGGGTTGCGTGCTCCCGGCGTGACACCATCCTGCTAGCGGCCGAGAAGGGCATTGGCGCACTCACGTTCGCCTTTATCGACCCGGAGGAGGCGACTAAGTGGGTGTCGGATTACGAGCAGACCCTGACCGAACGCTGTGTGCCGGTCGGGCTGGCCGTGAACCCCAACATCGCCTGTGTCACGCAGATGATGTGCCACCCCGACGAGAAAGTGGCGCTCGACCGCGGACTGGAAGGCGGCAACTTCTTCGGCTACTCGCTTGGGCACTACTACGTCTTCGGGGAGCACCGCCCCGGTTCGACCGACGTGTGGAAGGAGTATCTCGAACGCCGGGGCGACCAGGGCTACTCGCCCGAGATCGAGACTGCGCTGCGGCAGGAGCGGCTCGGGGCCAAGCTGGCGGGCGGGGACCGCACCGGTCTGCGGGGAGCAACCGGGACGCCGGCACAGGTGCGCGAGTACCTCGAGCGCTTCGAACAGGCTGGTGTCGACCAGGTCATCTTTGTCCTGCAGGCAGGTAAGAACCGTCACGAGCACATCTGCGAATCGCTCGAGCTCTTCGGTCGAGACGTGCTGCCGGCCTTCAGGGAGCGTGACGAGGCACAGGTCCGAACAAAGGCAGCCCGGCTCGCGCCGGCCCTCGACGCCGCCTTGGAGCGGAGGGCGCACGAGCCCGCGCCGCCCGCGCTCCCTCTGGACTACTCGTTCCCGGCGATGCCCCGACGTTGGGCAGACGAGACTGGGAGCGAGGAGATGAGGGTCTGGCTGGAGAATTTTGCCGAAGCCCGTGCCAAAGGTATCCGGGACGAGGGGCTTGGGATCCTGGGGGGCTGATCGCGGTATGGGCGCTGGTACTCGGTCTCTGGTGCTCTCGGCGGTCCATCATGGGGTGATGCGCATTCGAGACCCCCAACACGAGCGATGACGGCACCGCACCCGGACGGGTGGCGGGTGCTCGTGACCGGAGCGACCGGCCGAGTCGGCTTCCCGATCGCCCGTCGCCTGGCCGAGCGTCACGACGTCTTCGGACTGGCCCGTTGCCGGGGAGAGGGCGACCGCCAGCGTCTGCTCCAGGCGGGAGTGCGGCCAATCGTGGGAGACCTCGCAACGATGGACCTTGGGGACCTGCCCGTCGGGATCACCCATGTGTTCCACGCCGCAGCGCGCTTCGGGCGGCAGGCGGACGCGAATTGGACGTGTGTCTTCGAGATGAATGCCCAGGCATCAGGCCGCCTCGTCGCCGCCTGCAGGGGTGCCGCGTTCGTGTACTGCTCCAGCGGTTCGGCCTACGCCTATCAGGGCCGGCGGCCGCTCAGCGAGGATGACCCGCCGGGGGTGCACCTCGGGATGTACAGCCTGTCGAAGATCGCCGGGGAGGAGGTGGTGCGTTTCGCAGCAGCACAGTGCGGAAACCCCCTCACCATCATCAGGATCTTTTCGACCTACGGGCCCGAAGGCGGCGCGCCGGTCACCCGCCTGCGCCAGATCCTTAACGGTGAGGACATCGTCCTCCACCCTGACGCACCCAACAACTACAACCCGATTTTCGAGGACGACTACGCCCGTTTGGCGGTCCGGGCGCTCGAGGTGGCAGCGGTGGACCCTGTCGTCGTCAACTTCGCAGGGAGCGAGACGGTCAGCGCAGAGGACTACTGCGCCTACCTCGGTGAGCTGTCCGAAAGGCCGGTACGGATCCGCTATGACCCCGAGGCCCCGTGGCCACTGTGGCCTGATGTAACCCGGATGCACACCGTCCTCGGCCGGACGGAGGTGCCCTGGCAGGACGGGATGGGTCGCATCGCCGCGACCTTCGGCTGAGGTCGGTCCCGGGGCGCCACGGCCGTACTGACGCGGCCGTGGCGAGCGGCACGATGAGCCAGGAAGAGGCCGACGCCTACCTCGAACGGGTGCGAGAGGGCGAGCACTCGCGCGAACTGCGGCCGCAGCGTCACAGGGACGCCCCCTGGGGCCACAGGTCGAGATCGACGCCGAGCCCAGGGCTCGAACGACCTCAGTCGATCTCGCCCTCACCCTTGACCTCCGCACCGATCTTTCCCATTTCGCGTTCATGCGCCGCGACGTCGGGGTCGAGCCGGTTCCGCTCGGCGGCCGCTTCCTCTTCTGAGGTTGGCGGGCGGTCGGCCGTGTGGGTGGCGGTTGCTTCGCGGTCCTCCTCCTCCTTGGTGGCGTCGTTCACCGATGCGCCCGATCCTGCATCCTTCTTTTCGCTCATGCGTCCTCCCATTTCTCTGAAGAGGCAATTGCCCAACGGTGGTGCCGGTAATCATGCGGCGGTCGCGTCGTCATGGGCGGTTGCCGCGCTGTCCCGCCAGCTTCCGACAGGAACGTGCTCCAGCTCGGCGAAGAAGGCCGTGGACAGAGTTCCCGTCCCTTGTGGCCGTGACCATCCGCAACCCGGTGCACGTCGGACGGGTCGAGGACGACCGCCTTGTTGAAGGTGGTGGTCTCCACGGATGTGAGTTCCGGACCCGTCTGTGGGCACGAGCTTCGCCACCGCCTGACGCCTCCCGCCGTGGATACATGACCACAAGCCAGGGCCGGGGCCCGGAGTCCATCCCAGTTGCTACGTCTGGGGTAGTTAATTTCCGGGCCTCAGCAGCGCCACCGGCGGGTCGCTACAGTCCCGTGCCGATGCCGGACTACGACGCAATCGTCATTGGCGCTGGTCACAACGGTCTGACGGCAGCCGCGGTCATGGCGCGCGGCGGTATGAGAGTCCTCTGCCTGGAGAAGAACCACTTCATCGGAGGGATGGCCTCGACCACCGAGCTCATCCGTGGCTACCGCTTCGAACTGGCCGGCTCCATCCAGTTCCCCGTACCAAACGAGATCTACGAAGATCTCGAGCTCGGCTCCTGCCCCATCTACGAGCCCGAGGTCCAGTCGGCCAGCATCAGCGACGGCGACGAGCCGCCCATCTTTCTCTACACCGATCCCGAACGCCTGCTCGAGCACCTCGGTGAAGTCCTCGGCATTGAGGCGGTGCTGGGCATGGCCGAGGTGGCGGCATGGGCCGAGGCGCCCGCACGGGCTATTGGCCGATTCGACGTGCGCAAGCCGCCAAAGTCCCTTGACGAGATGTGGGCGTGCGCCTCGAACGAGTCGGAGCGTGAGGCCATCCGGACCGCCATGTTCGGCAGCGTCATGGATGTCGTCGATCGCTTCCTCCCCGACAGGGCGAAGCATGCGCCGGTGCGCAGCATGCTGAGCTTCCTCTCCGTCAACTCGACGTTTCGGGGTCCCTATTCGCCCGGCAGCGCCCTGTGCCTTGCCTTTGCACTCGCCTCGCCCGGAAGTGCCACGATGTCGAAGGTACGCGGTGGACTGGGCACGATCGCAGACCACCTCTGCCGCCTGTTCGAGCGGCACGGCGGCGAGCTGCGCCGTCATGCCAAGGTCGCAGGCATCGTCGTTGAGGGTGGGGCGGTACGAGGCGTCGACCTCGGCGACGGGCAGGTCGCGACCGCTCCCGTCGTGGTCTCCAACCTCGATCCGACGGCGACGTTCACCCAGCTGATCGACGCAGACACCCTCCCCGAGGCCTTTGTCCGCCGGGTGACGGCCATCGACCACAGGGCGGCCTACTTCCAAGCCCATTTCGCCCTGCGGGGGTTACCCGAATACCGCGAGCCCTACGAGGCGCTGAACGGCGGTGGGCTTGGTCGTAACGTCACCTTCTTCGGCACCGCCGAGCAGATGCAGCGTGACTTCGAGGGGTGCGTTCGTGGCCAGGTACCCGGGTCTCCGAGTTTCAACCTGCAGATCCCCTCGCTCGATGACCCCAGCCTGGCCCCAGAGGGAATGCACGCGGCGAGCAGTTTCGCCTTCTACCTACCCATAGGCGCCGATCGTGCGTCCCAGGGCAAACTGCGCGACGAGATGGCGCAGCGGATCGTGGCCAAGATCGCGGCGGTGGCACCGAACTTCCCCGACGTGATCGAGCGGCAGCTGAACTACCCGGCGAACACGTACGAGCTGATGTTCGGCTGCACCGGAGGGGACTTCTGCCACGGGCTCCTGCAGCCAGAATTCATGGGCCCGTTCCGTCCCGGACCGAAGGGGTGGCCCGACAACCCGCTGCCCGTCGAAGGACTCTACCTGTGCGGCGCGGGGTGCCACGGGGGTCCGGGCGTCACGTTCATCCCCGGGTACAACTGCGGTTATGCCGTGTTGGACGAGACGAGCGCCCGGTTGTAGCGCAGCTGCCGCTCCATGAACGCGAGGAACATCGCGACGGAGAACGCGAGGCTGGTGAAGAGGCTCATCACGAAGAAGATCCACGCCCACCTGAGGCCACGCCGGCCGCCCTCGACAATGGTCCACAGAGGAAGGAGCACCACATTGACGATGATGTAGTCCTGAGCAGCGGAGTCCGCGGCCCAGTTCGTGAAGAGCATCTTCGTGTAGTTCACATATGAGGCCCGGTGGCCGTAGAGGTTGGTGTAGCGGACGTTGAAGTACCAGCCGAGCCCCAGCGAGCACAGGCCCACGACGTAGTAGACCCCCTCGAGCAGCGTCACCCGGCCGGCCTCGCCGCCACGGACAAAGAGGTGGCGGTTGGTGGCGAACGCGGCTGCCGTGGTCGCGATACCGAGAATGGCCGAGATCACCATCGTTGTGTACATCGTCCTCCTCGATTCGTCGGCGCCGGGGTGCGACAACCCTAAGTGGCGCCGCCCCTGCGAGCCCGGACCGTCAGCGACGTCGAGCGTCCGGTCGGGGTCGGGGTCGGGGTCGGGGTCGGGTCAGCCCGGTCCCGGCGGCAGCGCGGCCAGCACTTGCGTCCAGCTGAAGCTGAACGTCGGTTGAGGGGCCGTCGCGACGGCGAGGGTCACCGCCATGGACGTACCACCTCCATCTCCTTTGTGCGTGTCTCCGGTCGCATTGAGGGCGGCGCCCATTGCCAGGTTGGCGCTCGAGCCGAAGTTGTCGAGGATGCCCTTGCGGTGTCCCCAGCATCCCCCTGCGCCTCGATGCAGGCAATCGAGATTGCCGCTGTTGAGCCCGTCGTTGTACATCCATCCGTACACCGCGTCGAGCCCGTTCGACGAACCACCGGCCCACTCGGCGTCAGCCAGCACATACGCCTGACCAGGGTCGGGCGGGTCGTTGGCGCGGTTCGCTCCCCGCTGTGCGTTCGTGTTGAGTTCGCTTGTCAGGCCGCCGAACGGCGCCAGCCCTCGATCCACCCTCTCGAGGTTCACCGCGACGAAGAGTTGCTCGGGCACGCTCATCTGCGCGAAGCCCATCGGTAGGATCATGGGGCGCACGCTCTCCAGCTCGCGTGCGTGGTTGATCGCGGTCAGGGTGGCGTTGATGCAGGCGGCGGAGTTGTCGAGCCCGCTGGTGGAGCACGTACGCGTGTAGTCGGGCGCCGGGGTCACGTTCTGGGCCGGATTGGAGATGCCCGTCTGGGACTCGGTGGAGGGAATCGTGCGGAGTGGCTTGAGTGTCCCCGCCGCCGTCGCGGCCACGGCCTCCTGCCAGGTGTAGGCGTAGGCAGCGATGTGGGTTCTGGAAGCCGCAGGCCTGGGGTCGGCCGCAACGACGGCGGCCAGGGATGATCCACCCCGGTCTCCAGGCGACGTGTCCCCGGTCGCGTCGAAGCCGGCTCCCATAACGAGGTGGCGTGGCCCGAAGCGGGCGAGGACGATCTGACGATCGGCCCAGCACCCCGAGGGCTGGCTGGCGGAACATCCCGGCACGCCGCTGTCCGGCCCGTCCTGATACATCCACTGATAGACGGCATCGAGCCCGTTATCGACCGCACCGATCCACTCCGTGGAGGCCGTCGCGTATGGATGGCCGGGTCGCGGCGGCAGCTGTGCCGCCTCCGCGCTCTGCTGTGCGTGCACGTCCAGGGCTGCGACGAGTCCCATGAAGGGAGCCAGGCCGCGATCGGCCCGCTCGCGGTTGATGGCGACGAAGAGCTGTTCTGGAATGCTCAATCGGGGGAAGTTGGATGGCAGGACCATGGGCCGAAGACCCTCGCGCCCTCGTGCGGCGTCGATTGCCTGCAGCGTGAGACGCAGGCACGTGACGGACGTGTCGGCACCGACGGGAGCACACATGTTGGGATAGTCCGGAGCGGCCGCAATCGACTGTGGCGGATTGGCCAGGCCACTCCCGGGAGGCCCACCGCCGGAGCATCCCGCCAGGACAAGGGCGAACGCGACACACGGTGTCAACGACAACCACCACCACCAACGCCGGCCTGCGGCGGTCTGCATCAGGTCGTCGGAGCCCTGCATCAAGTGGCCCAACGTAGCCATGCCCAGGAGCACCCGGGCGCCGCGAACGCCTGAGGGGGGGAGGTGGCGGTGCGATCGATGTCCGTCGGATCCGAGGGCCCTCGTGACGATGACCCTGCATCTCGGGGGCTGCTGGTGCGGAGTGAGCACGAAACAGCAGCCGGTTCGCCCCTGCCCGTGAATCTCTCGATCCCATCGGCGGGGTGCCGGGTATAAGGAGTGAGGTATGGGTTTGCGATATTCGAGCGTCATCGATGCGCCCATCGACGAGGTGTTCGCGTGGCACGAACGTCCGGGTGCACTGCACCGCCTCGCGCCACCGTGGCAGCCGATTCGGGTTCTCCAGGAGGCGGCGTCGCTGCGAGACGGGAATGCGGTGCTGCGCCTGCCTGGCGGCGTGCACTGGGTGGCGAGGCACAGTGGATACGAGCCGACGCGCCAGTTCGTGGACGAGCTCGTGTCGTTACCGCTTCACTGGCGTCACACGCACACTTTTGATCCGGTCACCGCCAGCAGCACTCGGGTGACCGACGTCGTTGAGACACCGGTACCAGGGTTCCTCCTGACGCAGTCGTTTCGCTACCGGCACCGCCAGTTGGCGGGCGACCTGGCCGCACACCGCACCATGGCACGCCTGAACGGCCGACTCTTGACCGTGGCCGTCACCGGGTCGTCCGGACTCATCGGCTCCGCCCTCTCCGCGTATTTGAGCACCGGCGGCCACAGGGTCATCCGTCTCGTGCGGCGGTCACCGCAGGGGGTCGACGAGCGGCGCTGGCAACCCGACCAACCCGACCCGCGAGCGCTCGAGGGAGTCGACGCCGTCGTCCATCTTGCCGGTGCCTCGATCGCAGGCCGGTTCACCGCGCACCATAAGCAGCTGGTTCGCGACAGCCGCGTCGGCCCGACGAGCGCGCGCTGGCCGCGAGCATGGCCGCCGCGGCCGACGGCCCCCGCGTCCTCGTCGCCGCTTCTGCGATCGGCTACTACGGCGCAGAACGTGGGGACGAGGTCCTCACGGAGGAGAGCGCCGGGGGTACAGGGTTCTTGGCCGAGCTGGTGCAGGATTGGGAGTTGGCGACGTCGCCGGCCCAAGAAGCCGGGCTGCGCGTCGTGGTCGTTCGGACCGGCATCGTCCAGTCCTCCCGCGGGGCGACCCTCAAGCTCCTTCGCCCGCTCTTTGCGGCCGGCCTGGGAGGTCCACTGACCCCGGGGTCGCAATGGGTGTCGTGGATCGGCCTCGATGACCTGCTGGACGTCTTCGGTCGGGCGCTCGTCGACGACGGCCTCGTTGGTCCGGTCAACGCGGTCGCTCCCACACCCGTGCGCAACAGTGAGTACGCGTCGACCCTGGGAAGCGTCCTGCGGCGTCCATCCCTCCTTCCGGTGCCCGCGCTGGGTCCTCGCTTGCTGTTCGGCGCGGAGGGCGCGCGCGAGATGGTGCAGGCCAGCCAGCGCGTCCTGCCGCAAAGGCTCGCGGCGTCCGGGCACGCCTTCCGCCATCCGACGCTCGAGGCGTGCCTGCAGCACCAGTTGGGCCACCTCGCACCTGGCGCCGGGCCCGGCGAGGAGGTGTCCAACGGTTAGGCGCCGGCCCTCCGGCGAGGCCTCGATGAGCGAGGTTCCCGGGCGCAATGCCTCCGACCGCGTTCGATCTCGAACGAGGTTCCGTCTTAGCCGTCACCGTCGGGAGCTCGGGCGGCTTGGGACAGTTGCGACGGATTGGGCGTCCCCGTCAACGTCGTCTTCGGGTTTACCGCCAGGATCAGCGGCGGACGCGGTTTCTGGTTGAAGTTGAAGTCGTTTGCCAAATTCCCGAGGATCTTCACGTTCTCGCGCACGGTAGGTCGGGGGTCGGGCCGTCCGTCGGTGGCAGGGTTCAAGCGCTGTCCCCCCAGAAAGTCGTCCTCGATGAATTTGTCGTAGGCGTCGAAGCTGAGCGTCTGGTGGTCGATGTAGCCCCGCTTGGCGTAGGGGCTGATCACGACGCCGGGGACGCGCAGCCCGTAGCCGTTGACGTCGACGGTCGGCGGTACGACGTGGTCGTAGAAGCCACCCCAGTCGTCCCAGGTGAGGAAGATCGCCGTCGAGTTCCAGTCCGGGCTGCGCATCACTGCGTTGATCACGCTGGTCACGTAACTCTGACCGAAGCTCACCGGCGCCGGCGGGTGCTCGCTCACGGCCCCCGAGGGGGTGATCCACGAGACGGCCGGCAAGGTCCCTCTTTTGGCCGCGCGGTAGAAGTTGGTGACGTCCTCAATGTTGCCCAGCTGGTGGTCGGCCTGCACGGTGTCGAACCAGGGGAGCGGGTTCCAGATCCCTGGCGTGTTGGCGGTCTGGTTGACGGGACCGCAGGTCTCGGCCGCTGGGTTCTGACAGTCGGGCTCGGTCCCGCTCACGACGTAGTAGCCCCAGCTCACCTTGTGCTTGTGGAGGAGGTAGGTCAGGTCGGTCCACGCATAGGCCGGCTGGTTTGTGCTCGTACCCGGGAGCGGGTGCCGACGACCGCCGCCGGCATTCTTGGGCCCCGCCTCGCCGCCGTAGACGGCGGGCGCCTGCTGAGGGCGCTCGATCGGCTTGGTCTGCAGCGCGTTCACACAACTCGACGGGTTGCCCACCTGTGTGCAGTAGGCCGACCACTCCGAGACGAGGAACAGATGGGACGGCAGGCTCCACGAGGCGTTGGGTTCGAACATGTGGTCCTGGAGCACGTAGTCGCTGGCGTAGGTCCAGTAGTTGGGGATGTCGCTCTGGGTGTGGTACCCCATCACGTCGGGCGTCGCCGAGTTCGTGCAGGCGGGGTCGGTCGGGTTCAGGCACCCCTTGCGACCGGACTGGGCCTGCGCAATGAAGCCGTCCATCTTGCCGCCGTTGATGTCGGCGGTGGCGTTGGGTGCCGAGTGGGGACCGCCGCCGTTGACGTCCGCGTGATCGACGTAGGGCGCCACGCACTGGCCCGTTTGCGGGTTGTTGACGCACACGGAGGGCGCGCCGTTCTTCATGGGGATGCCGTCTGCGCCGGGGTACGTGCCAAAGTACGAGTCAAAGGAACGGTTCTCCTGCATCACCACGACGACGTGTTTGATCTTGTGGATCCCGGCCGGGACGATGTAGCGCCCCGTAGGGCCGCCGGTGACCCGCTGGACGGCGGCCGGCGACGCGGGGGTGCTGCACGACGCGGTGACGAGGGCCAGTGCGGCCGTGCAGACGCCGAGGGGCCAGCGCAGTGGGATCCGGCGCATACGGCACAGTCTGCTGCGCCCATGTTGTCGAAGTGTGAGGAAGCAGTCAGGAGCACTCCAGCGACCGCACAGGAGCGCAGGGTCAATCGGTCCGGTCACTGGGCTTCACGGCAACGCCGATGGTGAACCACGACCAGGGTCGGGGTCCGCGGGCGTAGCACTGCTCGTTGCGTTGCATGACGAACCCGGCTTGCTCCACGAGCGCGGACGGGTCCCGCGTGAGGTGGCACCCGGCGGCGAGCCGTTGCTGCAGGGGGTCGAGGCGGTATTGCCATTTGGCAACGCCGGGATCGGGGGACATCCCGTGCTCCAGGAAATGGACGAGGCCGCCGGGCCGGAGCACTCGCCGGACCTCGCCGAGTGCCTGCGCCGGGTCGGGCACGGTGCAGAGGGTGAAGGTGAAGAGCGCGGCGTCGCAGCAGGCGTCGTCGAGGGGGATTTTCTGGCCGTCCAGGCCGACATACTCGACGGGCACCGCGCTCTCCCGGATTCGGCGCGCCGCCAACCTTCGGGCCGCGGCCGCTGGCTCGACGGCCAGCACCACGTCGACGTCGGACGGGTAGTGCCGGACATTGAGCCCCGAACCGAAACCGACCTCGACCACTCGACCCGACAGTCCGTCGACCGCCTGGAGCCGCCAGCGGTCCAACTCGGCGACACCGCACGTCCACTCGACCAAGCGGGGCACGACCCGCTCCCGGTAGACACCCACGTCGGGACGCTACCCCTGCCCGTCCGGTCATGGGCAAGAATCGGCGCATGGACATTCAGGGGAGCGCGCTCGTTACCGGCGCCAGCAGGGGGATCGGGCGGGCCGTCGCCGTCGAGTTGGCCAACCGCGGCTTCGACACGCTGGCCACCATGCGGGATCCCGCCGCGGGTGAGGCCATGGCCGAGGAGACCCAGGGGCGGTTGCATGTCACCCGACTTGACGTGACCGATCCTTCGACGTTCGACCTGCCCAAGGATCTGCGCGTGCTCGTCAACAACGCGGGTATCGACACCGACTACCTCCCGGTGGAGTTCGCCAATATCGACGACTGGCGCCGGATGTTCGAGACAAACGTCTTCGGCGTCGTGGCCCTGACGGCGGCAGCCATCCCGGCCCTGCGGGCCAACCGGCCTGCGGTGGTGTGCACCATCACCTCGTCGTCGATTATCGCCGCCGTACCATTCTTCTCCGCGTATCGCGCCTCGAAGGCTGCCGTCTCTGCGTTCGGGGACAGCCTGCGGGTGGAGGTCGCTCCCTTTGGCATCCGAGTCGTCGAGATCCTTCCCGGCCCGATAGACACGGACATGTTCCGTCTCAGCACCGGCGAGCACGATGCTGACCGTTTCGCCGACTATCGCCAGCTGGCCAGCGTGGCAGCGTCGTTGCGGCAGGAGCACGCAGACCCCCGGGTCGTCGAGCCGGCGCACGCGGCGAAGGCGGTCGTCGACGCCATCCTCGATTCCACGGGTCCGATGCGTTACGGGTGCGACCCCATTTCGCTCGAGCTGCTCGACCTGTGGCGTCAGTGCGACGACGAGACGGTCTTCGCCATGACGGGCCGATCCCTTCTTGACCACGTGGACCAGGTCCCCGCGGCCGACCCGGGAGACGCCGCCGGAGGTTGAGCGCCGGACCCTGTCGCCTCGAGCTCGGCGTGCCGCCGATCGTCCGTCATCGTCGGGTAACGGGGGTCGCACTCCATCAAACTCTGGACCGGGACCGCACCATCCGGACCAGCGCTAGGGCTCCCGCGGCGGGTTGTCAAGGAGGAACAGAACCGATTCGAGAACGGTGCGACGCTCACGCAAACCTTCGCGGTATCCGGGGTTGTCAGTGTCCGCAATCTCGGTGCTGAGGTCGCCGAGGGAGTCCTCGAGCAGGCGCTGCAACTCGGCGCATTGTGCCTCGGTCAACTCGACCAGCATGGAGTCTCGCCTCCTCAAACGCACGGGCCGCCCTTCGGGCCTGTGCCCCAACGGACGCCTCTGAACACGCTAGGCGATCACGTTCTGCTCTGCGCCGCACGCTACGTTCGGCCCCGACAGAAAGGTCCACGTGCAGCTCGCCGTTGTCGTCGCTGTCTTCCCCATCATCTTCCTGGGCGAACTCCCGGACAAGACGATGTTCGCCTCGCTCGTGATGGCAACGCGTGGTCGACCCGCTTTTGTGTGGCTCGGCGCGGCCGCTGCCTTCGCCGTCCATGTCGTCATCGCCACCACGGTCGGGGTCGCGCTGTTCCGTCTCCTGCCCCACCGCGCCCTCGAGGTGCTCGTCGCGGCGATGTTCTTCGTTGGTGCCCTGCTGGCCCTGCGTGAGGCGACCAAGGAGCGCCGCGACGAAGAGCTGGTAGAGCGGGAGGCGGCGTCCCATCGCCGCATCGCCGTCACCGCGTTCCTCGTGGTCTTCGTGGCCGAATGGGGCGACTTGACGCAGATCCTGATGGCCAACTTGGCCGCCCACTATCACAGTGCACTTTCGGTGGGTATCGGCTCGGTTTTAGCCCTCTGGGCGGTGTCGGGGCTCGCCGTCGTCGGCGGGCAGAGCGTTCTCCGCGTGGTCAACATCCGCATCGTGCGTATCGTGACCGCCGTGGTCTTGGCCGGGCTGGCGGTCTGGGCCGCCTGGGCAGCTGCCCAATGAAGGCCCCACACCGCGCGCGACGGAGAACCGTCTGCGCTTAGATTTCGGGCCGGGCTACGTCGTGGGGGCGGAAAATCGGTACCCGATACCCCGGATAGTGGTGATCCAGCGCGGATTCTCGGGATCGGTCTCGATCTTGAGGCGGACCCGCCGAATGTGCTCGGTGACCGTCGATCGACCCTGCCACCGCCCATTGGAGCCCCAGACCCGCTCGAGCAGGTCTTCGCGCGAGAACACCCGTCCGGGTGAGGCGGCGAGAAACGCGAGAAGATCGAACTCTTTCCCGCGTCATCGTGACTTCGGACTCGAAGACTGTGACGGTACGTGTCCCCTGGTCGATCACCAGGTCGCCGTGGTCGAGGGTGGTCGTCGGCGCCGCACTGCCACGCCGCAGGACGGCGCGCATCCGGGCTTCGAGCTCCGCGAACGAGAAGGGCTTGGCGATGACATCGTCGGCACCGAGGTTGAGCAGGCTGACGCGGTCCCGTTCCCCGGCGCGACCCGAGCAGACGATCACCGGGACCGTGCTACGGCGCCGGATCTTGGTCAGGACATCCGAGGTCTCTCCACCCAGGTCGAAGTCGAGGACGACCAGGTCGGTCGGGGCACGGAAGACGACCTCGAGCGAGGAAGAAGCGTTGGCAGCTTCAGCGACGTGGTAGCCCAACCGCTTCAAGTAGTGCTGGAGCGCCCTGCGGCAGTTTTGGTCGTCCTCGGCCACCAAGATCGTCCGGTCGACAACATCGTTGGCAGCTGGGGTGAGCACCACCATGGGATTCGCGCTCATGGACCGCAGGCCGCCCTGATAGCGCTCGGGCGCAGAGACATCCAAAGGCACAGTCACACCCCACCAGCCATGGCACCCCGACGGCCCATGTCGCGCTGCACCGCCCCGCGACGCCGCAGCACCGGCAACGAGCCGAACCTCATAGAAACTCCCCCTCGTTCTCCTGCAGGCCTGAGCGATGCAGCACCCGGTCGCCATTCTCGAGTTCCCGTGGTGTCGCTACTGTCAATGTCGGCGCGTGGCCCGACCGGCTCCATAGGACTTTCGGACCAACATTGCGATGTCATGGTGTGAGACGAGCCTCGAGCATCGAAGCAGGCACTGGCGGCCATGGCTATGCGTCGGGCAGGCTGAATCGGTACCCGACGCCCCGCACGGTCGTGATCCAACGCGGCGAGTCCGGGTCGGGCTCAATCTTGAGGCGCACCCGACGGACATGCTCGGTGACGGTCGACCGACCCTGCCATTCCTCGGTGGAACCCCAGACCCGCTCGAGGAGGTCCTCGCGCGAGAAGACCTGGCCCGGCGATGCCGCCAAGAAGGCCAGGAGGTCGAACTCCTTCCGTGTCATCGGGACAACCACGTCGCGGACGGTCACCGTGCGCATGTCGCGGTCGACGACGAGATCGCCGTGGTGGATGGAGGTGGCCGCGGGCTCACTACTGCCCCGGCGCAAGACAGCCCGGACCCGTGCCTCGAGCTCGGCAAAGGAGAACGGTTTGACGACGAAGTCGTCGGCTCCCAGATTCAGTGTGCGGATCCGGTCATCCTCGGAGTCGCGGCCTGAGCACACGATCACCGGGATGGCACTGTGGCGACGGATCTTGGCCAGCACGTCCATGCCGTCGAAGCCTGGGAGGCCGAGGTCGAGAATCACGAGGCTGGCCGAGTGTTGGAAGACGGCCCGCAGCGCCGACGGCCCGTCCGCAGCCTCGGTCACCCGGTAGCCGGTCCGTTCGAAGTACTGGTGCAGTGCGCTGCGGCAGCTGAGGTCATCCTCGGCGACCACGATGGTCTTCACATCGCGGC
This sequence comes from uncultured Acidimicrobiaceae bacterium, assembly GCA_963744225.1. Lineage (GTDB taxonomy): Bacteria > Actinomycetota > Acidimicrobiia > Acidimicrobiales > RAAP-2 > Bog-473. Next base: position 145,729 of record CAVUSV010000004.1, on the reverse strand, counting down.
CTTCCGGTCCGGCTGTGGCGGCGGCCCAGGGGTCGGCTGACCCCGGCCGTTGTCCGCGCCGGTGCTCCGGTGTTCGGGTTGCCACGTCGACCGCAGGGTTCATGCGCCGCACAATTCCTTCCGAGTGTCGGAGCACCGTGTCGTCACGGCGGTAACACGCATAGTTGCAATGTCGGTCCGGGCAAACCCAACCTTGAGGGAATGGGACGCCTGGGACGTTCCTGGTCCATGGTGCGTGCTGCCGGACCCCCGCGGTCGGCGCGGGCAAGCGCGGTCGCGCCGACGTGATGCCAGCGCCTCGAAACGCACGCGGCGCGAGCAGCGTACGCCGAAGATCCTCGGAAAAGAGCGGAATGAAAGTGGCGCTCGCCACCGCATCCGATGACGTGAGCAACGCTGACGCGGTGCGAATTGGTGCGCAGAAATCACTCGGCTGCCGGGCTCCGCTCAACGGTGTGCGTCATGCACGAGAAACAAATTGCACTGCCGATGTCGTGGTTACGCCTTTGTTGCTCGTTGGTTGCGTGGGCTCTGCAACCGAGCGGCAACGGTTACGCCACTGACCTGCAAACACTTGATCAATTAGAGTGTGCGTACTCCTGAACACGCGAAATCCGCATGGTCAAACCAATGACCTCAGGAGGCGATGACATCAGTCGGATGGTGTCAATGAGGGAGGGGGAACACGTGGGATCGACGTCTCGTCAGCTTTCCACGGCGCAGGAGTCAGTCGAGAGGGGTATCGAAACCCTCTGGTCGGAGTTCAAAGAGACCGGTGCGCAGACGCTGCGCAACCAACTGATCATCTACTACTCGCCGTTCGTTAAGTACGTTGCTAGCCGTGTGCTGGCCGGTCTGCCAAGGCACTTCGACGAAGAGGATCTCGTCAGCTACGGCATCATCGGACTGATCGACGCGATCGAGCGTTTCGAGCCCGAGCGCAAGCTGCGGTTCGAGACGTACGCCATTCCGCGCATCAAGGGAGCGATCATCGACGAGTTGCGCTCGATCGACTGGGTCCCGAGATCGGTGCGCACGAAAGCGCGTGCGGTCGAGCAGGCGTTCACGCATCTCGAGGCGACATTGCGGCGCACACCCAACGAGTCCGAGGTCGCAGCGGAGCTCGAAATGACGGTCGGGGAATTCCATAAGGCGCTGCGCAAGATCTCCACCGTCGGCATGATGGCACTCGACGAAGTGTTGCGCGGCGGCGACCGCTCGGAGCGCTCGACCCTCGGTGAGACGTTGCCGGACGGGTCGTGGGGCCCGGTCGACACGTTCGAGGCCAAGGAGTCCAAAGAGGCACTGGTCCAGGCCGTGGACGGCATGCCCGAGCGGGAGCGAACCGTTCTGATGATGTACTACTACGACGGCCTCACGCTGACAGAGATCGGCGAGGTCCTTGGCGTCACCGAGAGCAGGGTGTGCCAGATTCACACCAAGGCGCTTCGCCAGCTGCGATCGAAGCTGGCCGACCGCTCCGAGACCGTCACCCGTCGCGATGCCCCGACGGGCCAGCCGGGTCGTCGGGTTGGGACGCGTGTGCGCTCTGGCCGCTCACACCTGCAGCTCCTCGCCAGCTAGGCGCCGGTCCCACCATTCCTGTCGCGTCGCCGCGTCGCCCGGGTGAACGCCCGGTGACGCGGCGACGCCTGCAGTCGCTCCTGGTCGGGTAGCCCGATACGGTACGCACCGAACCCAGAGCGAGCGACAGGGGGCATGGGATGCCTTTGCACAAGAGGGAGAACATCCGAGAGCAATTGATTGACTCGGTCTACGCCGACAGGGGCCTGAAGGCGCCGCTCCCGTCGACGCACTGTCCTACCGAGGAGATGCGGCCGAGGGACGTGATGCAGGCGATCTCCGACGAGCTCATGCTGGATGGCAACGCGCGCCAGAACCTCGCCACGTTCTGCCAGACCTGGGAGGAGCCGGAGGTCCATCAGTTGATGGACCTCTGCATCGACAAGAACCTCATCGACAAGGACGAGTACCCCCAGACAGCCGAGCTGGAGCGGCGCTGCGTCCGCATGCTGGCCGGGCTCTGGAACGCGCCGGAGGACGGGGACCCCGTCGGCTGCTCGGCCATCGGGTCCTCGGAGGCATGCATGCTGGGCGGGATGGCAGCCAAGTGGCGCTGGAGAGCCAAGCGCCGGGCAGCCGGGAAGCCGACCGACTCGCCGAACATGGTGTGCGGGCCCGTGCAGGTCGTCTGGCACAAGTTCGCCCGCTACTGGGACATCGAGATGCGGGAGATCCCCATGTCCCCTGGGAGCTATCAAATGGACGTCGAGCAGATGCTCGAGCGGGTGGACGAGAACACCATCATGGTCGTGCCCACCTTCGGTGTCACCTATACGGGGTCCTACGAGCCCGTGCTCGAGCTCTCCGAGGCGCTCGACAAGCTCCAGGAGGACACCGGCCTCGATGTCGACATCCATGTGGACGGCGCCAGCGGGGCCTTCCTGGCGCCCTTTTGCGCACCAGACATCGTGTGGGACTTTCGCGTCCCGCGCGTGAAGTCCATCAGCACCTCGGGACACAAGTTCGGTCTTGCGCCGCTCGGCGTGGGCTGGGTCCTCTGGCGGGACACGGCGGATCTGCCGGACGACCTGATCTTCCACGTGACCTATCTCGGCGGGGACATGCCGGTGTTCCAAATCAACTTCTCCCGGCCCGCCGGCCAGGTGGTGGCGCAGTACTACAACTTCGTGCGGCTCGGCCGGGACGGCTACCGGTCTATCCACGACGCCTGTTACCACACGGGGCAATTCTTGGCGGAGGAGGTGGTCAAGCTCGGCCCGTTCGACCTGCTGTGCGACTCCAACCCCCTGACGGGGATCCCGTCGGTCGCCTGGCGAATCCGGGAGGGCGAGGACCCGGGCTACACGCTCTACGACATCGCCGACCGCCTGCGAACCCGGGGCTGGCAGGTGCCCGCCTACCCCCTGACCGGCTCGGTCTCGGACATCTCGGTCCAACGCATCCTCGTGCGCCAGGGCGTCAGTCGCGACCTCGCGAGCATCTTGCTCGATGACTTGACGCAGGCGGTCGCCCACTTCGACCGCCACCCCGTCACGGTACCCATGACGAGAGAGGAATCAGGCGGCTTCAGCCACCTGTAGCTGCGCCTCCTGCCACCGCAGCACCGGCCACCGCCGACGGGCCCAGTGACCAGTCGACGCGCAACGGCCGCCGGCTCAAGAAGCGCGGCCGCCCGACTTCGGCCGGACGATCCGTCGTCCACGGCGAGGGATAGGCGTCGGTCAGGCCCGCCAGCGCCCGTAACGCCGGCTCGTAGGCGGAGCGGATCCAGGCGAAGCGGCGCCAACCCTCCTCCGCTCGAAACGGCTCCAAAACCAGGACCGGTGCCATGGCCGCCATGGCGGCGAGGTACTCGTCGCGGGCGATGCTGATCGCTGGCGCCGGCTCGCCCTGGTGGGCCAGGACCTCGGCGAGCCTCGTGGGCGCGGGGAGTGGGATATTGGCCGCTCGTGCGATACGCACGATGAGCGGGAGCCCGTAGACGAGGACCATCAGAGGACCCTTCTCGACTTCCTCAAAGACCTCGTCCGTCTCTGTCGTCGAGGCCGAGACCACCAGCGCCGCCCCATCGAGGAGCGACCCGACCGTCGCGACCCAGGAATTGTCGATGTGGGTCTCGGGGAAGTAGGACAGGATGGGGAACGCCGTATGTGTCTGTTCCAGGTCGAGTATCCAGTCGGCCGAGGTCCTCCAAAAGTCGGGGCTGTCGAGGGACCCAATCCGGTGCAAGACCTGCAGCAGTTCTGTCGCGTTGGGCGGTGCGCCGGCGACAGGCCGGAGCCGGTTGATGCCCTTCTCGCGGCTGTTGTAGGCGGAGTAGATCGTGGGCAGGTAGCTGATCAGGAGGGCGACCAATCCCAAGCCGATCACCGCCTCAATGAACGCGAGCCAGATGCGAGCCGTCCCGTTGGGCTTGGAGAAGCCGAGCGTGGTGAGGGAAGAGCCACTGATCTCGAAGGCCTTCTGCCAGTTCAGGCTGCCCGTGCCCCAGAACACGAACGTGAATGCGACCACCATCATCAGCATCCAGACCAGCGGGAGGCTGACCAGCGCGACCGGTGCGTAGAGCCCGCGCAGTGCCGAGGCGCGGGCCTGCGTCCGCCACTTGTGCACGAGGAGCCGGTACACCAGTGCGAACACGGCCTGAGCCAACCGGGGAAAGCCCTCTTGGGGTAGGACGACCGTCTTCAGCGCGGAGCCCAGGATCCCCAGCGCGATCGTGGCGCCAAAGAGCAGGGACAAGATGCGAAGGACGGTCATGAGCTTCGGCGTGGGGCAAGGAAGTGGCTGATCGCAGGCACGCTACCGGGCCGCGTTGGACGAGGTCGGACCGAGTTGAGAAAGAGCTGCGCTGCCCGCCGCTCGGGCACACCGCATCGCTTCCTCACGGGACCCGGTCTCGAAAGGCCGGGCTCGAGCGTCGGCCCCTCCTCAACTTCCGTCGCTCCTGCCCAGGGTCGACGGGGTCTGGCATGATCGATCTGGTGCCTGTCCCACCCGCCATCGAGATCGCGCGCCACGCCACGTTGCTCCCGATCGGCGACATCGCGGCCCAGATGGGCATCGGACCGGAGCTGCTCGAGCCGTACGGAGCTCACGTTGCCAAGGTGAGCCTCAATGCCGTCGATGCGCTGGCCGGACGCCCGCGTGCCCGCTACGTGGTCGTGACCGCGGTCACCCCTACACCGCTCGGCGAGGGCAAGACGACCACCACGGTCGGCCTGGGCCAGGCGCTCGGCTGCATCGGGCGTCAGGCAACCGTCGCGATCCGCCAGGCCTCCATGGGGCCGACCTTCGGGATCAAGGGCGGGGCGGCTGGGGGCGGCTACAGCCAGGTGATCCCATTCGAGAACCTGAACCTCCATCTGACCGGCGATCTGCACGCTGTCACTGCTGCCAACAACCTCCTGGCCGCCATGCTGGACAACCACCTCTACAACGAGAACACGCTCGGCATCGACCCCCACGGCATCACCTGGAAGCGCGTCCTCGACGTCAACGACCGCTCGCTACGCAGCATCGTCAGCGGCCTCGGCACCAAGCAGGACGGCATTCCCCGTCAGACCGGCTTCGACATCACCGCCGCCTCCGAGGTCATGGCCGTGCTCGCCCTGGCGCGCTCGTTGCGCGACCTGCGCGAGCGCATGGGCCGCATCGTGGTGGGCTACACCGCGACGGGGGACCCGGTGACGGCAGAGCAGCTCCGGGCGGCCGGCGCCATGACGGTGATCATGCGCGACGCCATCAAGCCCAACCTGCTGCAAACGCTCGAGCACACTCCCGTCTTGGTCCATGCCGGGCCGTTCGGCAACATCGCCCACGGCAACTCGTCCGTGGTGGCCGACCTCATCGGGATCCACGCCGGAGAGTACCTGGTCACCGAAGCGGGGTTCGGGGCCGACATGGGGGCCGAGCGCTTCTTCAACATCAAGTGCCGCACCTCGGGCCTGGTCCCCGACGCCGCCGTCGTGGTCACGACCGTGCGCGCGATGAAGTTGCACTCCGGCCGGCATCGCGTCGTCGCCGGGCGCCCCCTTCCTCCCGAGATGCTGGAGGAGAACCCCGCAGAAGTACAGCTCGGCGCGGCCAACCTCCTGGCGCACCTGGCCATCGTCCGCCGCCACGGCGTGACCCCCGTCGTCGCCATCAACGCGATCGAGGGCGACTACCCGTCCGAGCACGCCGCCATTCGGGAGATCGCCGAATCGGTGGGCGTGCGCGCCGCGGTCTGCACGCACTTCGAGAACGGCGGCAAGGGTGCCGTGGAGCTCGCCGAGGCCGTGGTCGAGGCTGCCGAGGAGCCGAGCGGGTTTCACACGCTGTACCCGGACGACGCCACACTGCGCGAGAAGGTCGAGGTCATCGCCACCGAGATCTACGGCGCGGACGGCGTCGACTATCAGCCACAGGCCGCGAGCCAGTTGGACCGGTACGAGCGGGCCGGTTTCGGAAGGCTGCCCGTGTGCATCGCCAAGACACACCTGTCCCTCTCCTCGGACCCCAAGCTCCTGGGTGCCCCCAGGGGCTGGCGCTTGCCCGTACGCGAGGCGCGGGCCAACGTGGGGGCGGAGTTCGTCTATCTGGTCAGTGGCGACATGCGCACCATGCCCGGGCTCTCGCACAGCCCGGCGGCCGAGCGGATCGATATCGACGAGCACGGCAACGTGGTTGGCCTCTACTGAGACCCGGGAGGGAACGCCATGGCGATCGACTTCACCCTTGCTCCTGAACACGAGGAGATCAGGTCTCGTGTGCGGTCCTTCATCCGGGAAACGGTGCAGCCACGGGTCAAGGGCTTCGACGACGAGGAAAGGGTGGCCACGCGCCACGAGTACCTGGTCACCATCTTGGAGCTGCGCGAGGAGGCCAAGCAGGCCGGCCTGTGGCTGCCCCACATGCCCGAAGAGTGGGGCGGCATGGGTCTGGGTCACGTGGCTCTGGCCATGGTGCAGGCCGAAGCCGGCAAGACCCGTCTCGGGCCCTGGATCCTCAATTGCATGGCGCCAGACGAAGGAAACATGCACACGCTCCTGCACTGGGGCACCGAGGCGCAGAAGGACAACTATCTCCGCCGGCTCTGCGACGGCACCGCCATGTCGTGTTTCGCCATGACCGAGCCCGAGGTAGCCGGGTCCGACCCGACGCTCATCCAGACCCGAGCCGAGAGGGACGGGGACGAGTGGATCATTAACGGGCACAAGTGGTTCATCTCGAACGCTCGCCGCGCCCAGTTCGCCATCCTCGTGGCCCGGACCGAGCCCGATGTGCCATCGGGTTCGCGCGGCGCCAACACAGCGTTCCTGGTCGATCTCCCGGCGGAGGGTTGGAACGACGTGCGCGAGGTCGAGACGATGCACGGGTCCACCGGCCACTCCGAGATCGTCATCGAGGATCTGCGGGTGCACGACTCCCAGATTCTCGGTGGGCGCGGCAACGGCCACCGGCTCGGGCAGTACCGGCTCGGGCCCGCTCGCCTGGCTCACTGCATGCGCTGGATCGCCCAGGCCGAGACCGCGCTCGACATGATGGTCGACCGTTCGTTGCACCGGTACTCGCACGGCTCGCTCCTGGCGGAGAAGCAAGGGGTGCAATGGCTCATCGCAGACTCGGCCATGGAGTTGTACCAGTGCAAGCTCATGGTGCTGCATGCCGCCTACAAGATCGATCGGGGCGAGGACTTTCGCACGGAGGTGTCGATGGCCAAGCACTTCGTTGCCAACAGCCTCAACCGCATCATCGATCGGTCCATGCAGGTGCACGGCGCGCTCGGCTACTCGACCGACACCCCACTGGCCAACATGCTCCAGCACGCCCGCTGGGCCCGCTTCGCCGACGGCGCCGACGAGATCCACCAGATGCGGATCGCTGAGCGCACCATCGCGTCCTACAAGGACACCGGGTCGACCAACGCCGCCACGGGCGGACTGCCCCTCTGATCCATGGGTTGCCTCCTCGCGCTGCTCGCCGCCATCTCGCCACGCCTGGTGATCTTCTTGCTCTGGGTCTTCACGGACCGGCTCACGATTGCCTTCCGCTCGGGCTGGGAAGGAGTCCTCGGATTCATCTTCTTGCCGTACACCACGCTGTTCTACGCGCTGGTCTACGCCCCAGGGAGGGGGGTCGACGCGTTCGGTTGGTTCATCGTGGCCCTCGGCGTGATGCTCGACTTCTCCTCGCACGCCTTCGGGTCGCGGGCACGCCGCCGCAGGGACAGGCGGGACGCCTCCACTTAGGCGAAGTGCAGGCGCAGGTCCGGCTCGGGACCGAAGGCCGGCGCACTTGGGCCCGATGCGGCGAGCGAGAGCCAGCCTGCGACACCGATCATGGCGGCGTTGTCGGTCGCCATCGCGTGCGGCGGGATCAGCAGCTTGGTGCCGAACTCGGCGGCCAGAGCCGCCGCCCGGGTCCGCAAAATGGGGCTGGCGGCCACACCACCCACGATGGCCATGGCGGGGTCGCCGAATTCCTCGAGCGCGCGGCGGAGCTTGGCGCACACCACGTCCATGCAGGCGCCCACGAACGAGGCCGCTACCTCGGTGTCGGAGAAGCCCGGGTTGGCGCGCACATGGTTGACGACGGCCGTTTTGAGCCCCGAGAAGGAGAATGTGTAGCCCTCTGTGAGCATGGGGCGAGGAAAGCCGAGCACGTCCTGGCCCGATGCGGCGAGCCGGTCGAGGACCGGACCGCCCGGATAGCCCAGGCCGAGGAAGCGGGCCACCTTGTCGTACGCCTCACCGATGGAGTCGTCGACGGTCTCCCCGAGCAGCTCGTAGCGGCCCGCCTCGGTCGAGCGGGTCAGCATGCAGTGCCCACCCGACACGAGGAGCGCGATCTGGGGGAAGGGCACGTCGCGGTCGGCCAGGTACACGCTGGCCAGGTGACCCTCCAGGTGATTGACGCCCACCACGGGCACGCCCCAGCCCAATGCGAGCGCCTTGGCCGTGGCGATGCCGACCAGGAGCGCGCCCACCAGTCCCGGGCCGGACGTCACTGCCACGGCGGCCAGCTCCGGCCCCGCCACGCCGGCCTCGTCGAGGGCCCGTTCGACGATGGGAGTGATCGTCTCGACGTGGGCCCGACTGGCCAGTTCCGGGACCACGCCGCCGAAGGCCGCATGCAGGTCGATCTGGCTTGCCACTACCGAGGAGCGCACCGCGAACGTGTCGTCAATCACGGCCGCCGCCGTCTCGTCGCACGACGTCTCGATCGCCAGCAGCGACCGCCTCATCGTGCCTCCGCCAGCGCGCGCGCCACCGCGGCCCGCGAGATCGCCCCCTCACGCTCGACTGCCGGCTCGGATCCCCGGACGTTCACGAGCGTCGACGGCACGTGCTGCAACTGCCCGCCGTCCAGGACGAGGCCGACGGTGGGGCCGAGGCTGGCCGCCACGTCCTGTGCCGTGCGCGGTGTCGGCGCGCCGTGGGGGTTGGCGCTGGTAACGACGAGCACACCAGTCCGCTCCAGCAGCGCGAGCAGAAAATCGTGATCAGGGATGCGCACGGCCACCTCGTCCCGCCCGTCCAGCCAGGCCGGCCGCTCCCGCGCGGGGTCGAAGCCAAAGGCAAGGGTGAGCGGACCCGGCCACCACTGCCGCGCCAGCGCGTGGGTCGCCGGGGTGAAGGCCACGCCGAGGGCGTGCACCTGTGGCACGGAGGCGGCCAGGACCGGGAGGTGCATCCCCTCCGGTCGACCTTTGGCCCGGAAGATCGCACGGACGGCGTGCTCGTCTTCCGGCCGCGCCGCCAGACCGTAAACCGTGTCGGTGGGCACGACGATGACACCGCCAGCGCCGAGCACCTGCACGGCGGCCCGCGCGCCATCGGCGTCGGCGCACACGATCGTCATGGTGTCCTCAACGCCCAACGCGGCCCGCGCTGACCGACCCGCTCAGAGCTTGAGCGGACGGATGGGCGCGGCCACGAGCGCGGGCTCCGAACGCCAGTCCACCCCCGGCACGTCGATGTAGAGCTCGATCTCGTTGCCGTCCGGGTCGAGGATGTAGAGGCTGTGCGTCACGGTGTGGTCGGAGGTACCGACGACGGTGGCGCCGGCCGCGTGGACCTGTTCCAGCGCCTCGCGCAATTCATCGTCGGTCTCGCCGACCTTGAGGCCGAAGTGGTACAGCCCGACCCGCCGGCCTGCGGGTATCGGGGTGGCGTCCGCGCCGACCTCAATGAGGAGGAGCTCGTGATGGGTGCGACCCGACGAGAACGCGGCGGCCCCCACGGGTTCCTGGCCGGGCTCGGGCAGGACCTGGCGCCAGCCGAGCACGTCGCGGTAGAAGGCAGCCGAGCGGCGGACGTCGCGCACGTACAGCACCAGGTGGCCGAGCTCTTGGACGGTCATGCGCTCACGCTACCGGGCGCCTCGGCTTTTCCCGACGCTGCGGAACGGATCCACTGCGCGCTGGGGGGCATGCCGGGCCCGAGGTGGATCGGCACGTCGAAAGGCTCGGGCTCGAGCCCGGCCGCGGCCATGAGCTCGCTCAGCGCGTGCGGGATGGCGGCGGCCACGTCCCACAGGCGCGGGACGGCCCGGGAGTCCGAGGCCAGGCCCCAGTAGAGGACACCCAGGTAGCTCATGATGGTGATGTTCAAACCCATCCCGTCCATGACGGGGCCGAGCGGGAACATCCCGAGCAGCTGGCTGCCTGCGAGGTACAGCGGGAAGTCCGGGCCGGGGACGTTGGACACCACCAGGTTGGCCACGGGCCGGTGGCGGTCGGCCAGCTTCATCCCGGTGTAGAGGCGCGCGGCCGCGGCAAAGACGTTCGGCGTCGCGTGCTCGGCCCAGTTCTGCAGTGTCGTGGCCCCGAGCGCCTGATGCTCCTCCTTGGCCCCCTTGGTGCCCTCGTGGATGAGGCGGAGCCGCTCCAGCGGATTGTCGATCTGGCACGGCAGCTGCACGAACATGGCCGATACCTTGTTGGAACCCTTGAGCTCTGCCACGTCCGGCGTCACCGAGACGGGCACCACCGTCACGAGCGGGATGTCGGGGAGCTCGTCCCCGGCCAGGAGGTACGTGCGCAGCGCGCCGGCGCACATGGCCAGGACCACGTCGTTGACGGTCGTACCCATCTCGTTCTTCAGTTTCTTGACGTCGGTCAAGCTGGCGGCGGCGAATGCCACCCGACGCCGGGCGTGGACAGCGACGTTGATGGACGTGCGCGGCGCCGTCAAGGGCAGCGCCGCCTTGCCCGTCAGGCCCTGGCGAATCCGGCGGATGCCGAAGATGCTCCGCGTCGTGCGCACCAGCATGCGCCCGACGTCGTACGGCGCCACCAGGCCGGCCACCATCGCCTGGGAGACGAGCTCGAAGCTGGACGGAATCCGCGAGTCGAGCTGCCGGGGCGTCAGCGTCGCCGTCGCCGGCGGCTCGCGCTCGAGGTCAAAGAGGACACCAAGGAGCTCGGCCCCCGAGACGCCGTCAACGGTGCTGTGGTGCATCTTGGCCACCAGGGCGATCTTCCCGTCTTCCACCCCCTCCACGATCCACATCTCCCAGAGGGGCCGGTCGCGATGGAGCTGGCGGCTGATGACGTCGGCTGCGAAGTCACCCAGCTCGCGCATGCCGCCCGGGGACGGGAGCGCCGCCCGTCGCACGTGGTTGTCGATGTCGAACTCCGGGTCGTCGACCCAGACCGGGTGGCCCAGCCGCATGGGCACCTCGACCAGCCGGCGTTGGAAGACCGGTGCGAGCGGGATGCGATCGTTGATGAGCTGGCGGACCCGCCGGAAGGAGTACCCGCCCGGCACCGTCGAGGGGTCGAAGACCGCCGTGATGGCCACGTGCATGTGGAGGGTCGGCGTCTCCATGTAGAGGAAACTCGCATCGAGCCCGCTCAGCCGTTCGGGGGTCATCGACTCTCCTTGGTGGTCGTCATGCGTCCCTAAGCTGGCACCAACGGCGCGACGGGGCAAGCGGAGAACCCCTCCGACCAGGGTCGACCTGCGTACCTCGGGCGCGCAGGGGAAGATGGTGGCGTGCCCTACGCCTACCTGATCGTCGTCCTCGTCGGGGCGGTCGCAGTGCTTCTGGCCTATCGCCCGATCCGGCGGGAGCCGTTTACCGTGCTGAGCTTCTCCGCGGCCTGGATCGCCGGCGAGCTCGCGTTCCAGAACATCGTCTGGCAGGCGATCGCCACGGCTGTTTTCATCTGGCTCGGCGCCCTCGACAACTGGGTCGGTTGGCTCGCGCTGGGCGTCGCGGTCGTCGAGTGGGTCGGGCTCGCCGGGCTCGGCATCGCCGGGCTCCGGGCGGCGCGCGTCACCGCCGCCGCACTCGCCGAGGTGCGGTCGGCCGCCTTCCCGGTTCCGACCGAGCCGACGACGCCGACGTGGGGCCGCTGGTGGCGGGTGACCCGCGCCATCCCGTTCCGGTCGCGCGCGGTCGAGGCCACTCGCAACATCGATTACTGGGGCGACGGCCTGGCGCGCCACCGCCTCGACGTCTACCGCTCCCGTCTGGCCCCACCCGCCAAGGCGCCGGTCATGGTGTACATCCACGGTGGGGCCTGGATGATCGGCGACAAGCGCGAGCAGGGAAAGCCGATGATGTACGAGCTGGTGGCGCGGGGCTGGGTCTGCGTTGCGATCAACTACCGGCTGAGCCCTAAGGCAACCTGGCCCGACCATATCGTCGACGCCAAGCGCGCCGTGGCCTGGGTGAAGGTGCACATCGCCGAGTACGGGGGTGACCCCACGTTCGTTGCGGTCAGCGGGGGATCGGCCGGCGGGCACCTCTGCGCCTTGCTGGCCCTTACCGCAGACGACCCCGCGTTCCAGCCGGGGTTCGAGGAGCACGACGCGTCGGTGCAGGCCTGCGTCCCCTTCTACGGGGTGATGGACATGACCGGCTCGCCCGAGGGGTCGGCCCGGTTCGGGCCGGGCACGCTCGACATGCTCGAGAAGACGGTGATGAAGGTCAAGGAGTCCGAGCACCCCGAGCTCTTCCGCGACGCGTCACCGACGTACCGTGTCCATGCCGACGCCCCCCCGTTCTTCGTCCTCCACGGCGTCAACGACACGCTCGTGCCGGTCGAGACTGCCCGGATCTTCGTCGATCGTCTGCGCGCCGTCTCGCGCCAGCCGGCGGCGTATGCCGAGTTGCCCCTGGCCCAGCACGCCTTCGACGTCTTGGCCTCGGTCCGCTGTCAGGCCACGACGTCGGCCGTCGCCGACTTCCTCGAGGGCGCCCGCGCCGTCAGCCGTGGGACCGTGGGCACGAGGACGACCCCACCCGTGCGCGTCCTCCATGACGTGGAGGTCGTTCCCGAATCCTGATCGGCCTCCTGGGTCAGGCTTCGTCGGCGAGCCGCACCTCCACCATGAGGGTGTTGCCCTCCGCGAGCTTCAACTCGTCCACCCCGCCAGCGTCGGTGATGTCACCCCGGGCCGCCTGCACCGCGGCAAGTGCCGCCGGCGGACCCGTCACGGTGAGGCATCCCACCCGCGCTCGCATGGATCGCTTGTTGGCCGTCTTCTCGCGGCGCACGGCACCGAGCACCTCGGCCGCAACCGCCAGGACGGACCGGTCGGCCTCCGCGAGCTGGCCGATCTCTGCCACGTCGGGCCACGGCGCCCGGTGCACCGAGCCTTCCTGCCACCAGCTCCAGACCTCCTCGGTCACGAAGGGCAGCGAGGGGGCGAAGAGCCTGATCAAGATCGAGAGGGCGAGCGCAAGGGTGGCTTGGGCCGAGGCGGCGCCGGGGGCATTGCTTTCCCGGTACGCCCTCGTCTTCACCAGTTCGACATAGTCGTCGCAGAAGGACCAGAAGAAAGTTTCGGTGACTTCCTGCGCGCGGGCATAGTCGAACTGATCGAACGATGCGGTCGCCGTCGTCACCACGTCGGCCAGCTCTGCCAGCAGCGCGACGTCGAGCGGCTCGCCCACCGCCTCGGCGCCGGGTGGCGCGCCTTCGCCGAGGCGGCCCAGCGCGAACTTCGAGGCGTTGAGGATCTTGATGGCGAGGCGGCGACCGATCTTCATCACTCCGGTGTCGACCGCGGTGTCGGTTCCGGGTCGGCCGTTGCACGCCCAATACCGCACGGCGTCGGAGCCGAACTCCTCGACCAGCGGCATGGGGGTGACCACGTTGCCCTTGGACTTCGACATCTTCTTACGATCAGGGTCGAGGACCCAGCCGTTGAGACTCGTGTGCCGCCATGGCAGGACGTGATGCTCAAGGTGGGAGCGCAGGATGGTGGAAAAGAGCCAGGTGCGGATGATCTCGTATCCCTGGGGTCGCAGGTCCATCGGGAACGTGGCGGCGAAGAGACTCGGGTCGTCCTCCCACCCGCAGGCAATTTGCGGGGTGAGGGACGAGGTCGCCCAGGTGTCCAAGATGTCGGGGTCGCCTTCGAAGCCGTCCGGTGCGCTGCGCTGTTCGGGCGCGTAGCCCGGCGGCGTGTCGGTGGTCGGGTCGACGGGCAGGCTGGCCTCTTCGGGCACGATGGGCGACTCGTGGTCCGGCTCGCCGTCGGGCCCCAGGGGGTACCAGATCGGGATGGGCACACCGAAGAACCGCTGCCGGCTGGCCAGCCAGTCGCTGTTCAGCCCGTTCACCCAGTCCTCGTAGCGGACCTCCATGTAGGGCGGGTGCCAGTCGAGCTCCTTGCCCCGTTGGAGAAGCGCCTGGCGGAGCTCTTCGTCGCGACCACCGTTGCGGATGAACCACTGCCGGCTCGTCACGATCTCGAGAGGGCGCTCGCCCCGCTCGTAGAACTTGACCGGGTGCGTGATCTCCCGGGGCTCGCCAACCATGTCGCCCGACGCTTTGAGCAGGTCGACCATGGCGCGCTGGGCCTGCTTCACCGTCCGCCCTGCGATGGCCCGCCAGGCCTCGGCGTCGGGCACGCCCGATGGCGGTGATTCGGTGATGCGCCCGGTGCGCGTCAAAATGTTTCGGGTGGGCAAGTCGAGCTCGCGCCACCACACCACGTCGGTGACGTCACCAAACGTGCAGATCATGGCGATACCCGATCCCTTGTCCGGCTCGGCGAGGGGATGGGCGAGCACGGGCACCTTGACCCCGAAGAGCGGCGTGTGCACGCTGGTTCCAAAACGGCGCGCGTAGCGCTCGTCGTCGGGATGCGCGACCAGCGCCACGCAGGCGGCGATCAGCTCGGGCCGGGTCGTCTCGATTTCGATGTCGTCGAAGCGCAGTCGGTAGTAGGCGCCCGGACGCTCGCGGTCTTCCATCTCGGCCTGCGCCACCGCGGTCTGGTAGTCGACGTCCCACAGCGTCGGCGCTTCGGAGGAGTAGGCCTCGCCCCGCGCCAGGTTGCGCAGGAACATGCGCTGGCTCGCCCGCCGGCTCCGGTCGTCGATGGTGGCGTAGCCCAGGCGCCAGTCGACGGAAAGTCCGATGCGGCGCCAGAGTGCCTCGAAAGCCCGCTCGTCTTCGGCCGTCAGCTGGTGGCACAGTGCGATGAAATTGGGCCGGCTGACCGGAATGTCCTCGGGCCCCGGCTCGTCGGGCGGCACGAAGTCGGGGTCGTAGGGCAGTGACGGGTCGCATTTCACGCCGAAGTAGGTCTGCACCCGGCGCTCGGTTGGCAAGCCGTTGTCGTCCCATCCCATCGGATAGAAGACCTTCCAGCCCCGCATACGGCGGTAGCGGGCGAGTGCGTCGGTCTGCACGTAGCCGAACACCGACCCCATGTGCAGCGACCCGGACACGGTCGGTGGGGGTGTGTCGATGGAGAACACCTGGTCTCGAGTGGCGCTCTCGTCGAACCGGTAGGCGCCGTTCTCGTCCCAGCTGGCGGCCCAGCGGTCCTCGAGACCCTCGAGGGTCGGCTTGTCGGGGACGCGGGGCGCGCCGGTCAAGGGGGTTGACATGATCGGGTTACCGTACCTGGGTAGTGCTCCTTCACGACACCGCCACGGGCACGATCCACCCACTCGAGCTGCGAACCGAGGGCGAGGTCACGATGTACGTGTGCGGCCCGACGGTCTATGACCTGCCCCACATCGGGCACGGGCGCTACAGCCTCGTCTTCGACGTGCTCCGTCGGTATCTGCTCTTCACGGGGCTCGCCGTGCGCTACGTCTCGAACATCACCGACGTGGACGACAACATCATCAAGCGGGCGGCAGCGCAGGGACGCACCGAGCCCGAGGTGGCCACCGAGTTCGAGGCGCGCTGGTGGCAGGCGATGGACGCGCTCACTGTGCTGCGACCCGATGACACCCCCCATGCCACCGCCTATATCGCTGAAATGGTCGAGCTGGTCGCGGATCTCCTCGCCCGCGACGTCGCCTACGAGACGGCAGACGGCGTCTATCTCGAGGTGGACAAGGTCGAGGGCTATGGACTGTTGGCCCGTCAGAGCCTCGACTCGCTCCGGGCCGGCGCCCGGGTGGAGAGCACCGAAGAGAAGCGTTCGCCTCTCGACTTCGCCCTTTGGAAGAAGGCGAAAGAGGGCGAGCCGGCCTGGAATGCCCCCTGGGGTGCCGGTCGGCCGGGCTGGCACACGGAGTGCGTCGTGATGTCGCTCGACCTGCTGGGCGACGGGTTCGACCTGCATGGCGGCGGACAGGACCTGGCCTTCCCGCACCACGAGAACGAGCGCGCGCAGGCAGTAGCCGACGGCCACGCCTTCGCCCGCCACTGGGTGCACAACGGGTGGGTCATGGTGGGAGACGAGAAGATGTCCAAGTCGCTCGGCAACTTCACGTCGCTGCCCGACCTGCTTGCGCGCGCCGACGGCCGGGCCTACCGTCTGCTGGTGTTGCGGGCGCACTACCGCTCGCCCATTGAGGTCACTCCCGACACGCTGGCCGACGCCGAGAAGGCGCTCGACCGGCTCGATGGCCTCGCCCGACGCTTCGACGTCGCCGGGATCCTGGAGCAGACCTCGTCCGGCTTCGTCGTCGAGGGCACGGACCCGGCCAGTGGGACCGACCCCGGGGCCCTGGCCTTCTTCCGGGCGCGCATGGAAAATGACCTCGACACGCCAGGGGCGCTGGCGGGCGTCTTCGAGCTGGTGTCGGCGGCGCACTCCGCCGCCGATTCGGGCGACGAGGTCGAAGGAGGCCGCCTTGCCCGCACCGCCGCGGTTCTCGCCGCCGCGCTGGGGCTCTCGTTGCGGGGCGCCGACGACGAGGTTGACGAGGAGGCCGCCCGGCTCGTGGCACGACGGGACGACGCGCGTCGTGCCCGCGACTTCGGCCAGGCCGACGCGCTGCGTGACGAGTTGGTTGCTCGGGGATGGACGGTCGAGGACACCCCGTCCGGCACCGCCATCCGCCGCTGAGTCACTGAGAAAGCCCTCGTCAGCAGCGAGAACGCCCAACTGCTGGACTCGTGACGTCCCCGCAGGTTACTCTGCAGTAACAAAGGAATCGTCGAGGGCGGCCACCCGCGAGAAGGTTTCCACTCGTGGAACGGGTCCCCTGAACAGAGACCGGCTCCGGCCGTGGCCGGGGTCGCCCAAGGAGGGCGCACCATGTCCGACTTCTCGCTCGAGTTGAACGAGGACCAGGTCCAGATCGTCAAGTGGGTGCACGAGTTCGCGGAGAACGTCGTCCGGCCAGCCGGCCCCGAATGGGACGAGCGGGAGGAGACGCCGTGGCCGATCATCGAGGAGGCGGCCAAGAACGGGCTGTACTCGTTCGACTTCGTCGCCCAGTGTTTCTCCGACCCGACTGGCCTCCTGATGTGCCTGGTCAACGAGGAGATGAGCTGGGGCGATGCCGGCATTGCGCTGGCCATCTTCGGCTCCACCCTCGCCGTGGCCGGGATCTTCGCCAACGGGACGCCAGAACAAATCGGCGAGTGGATCCCCCAGTGCTTCGGCACACCCGACGACGTGAAGTTGGCCGCCTTTGGCGTGTCCGAGCCTGACGCCGGCTCCGACGTTTCCTCTCTCAAGTCACGTGCCGTCTACGACGAGGCCAAGGACGAGTGGGCGCTCAACGGCACCAAGACCTGGATCACCAACGGCGGCATCGCCAACACGCACGTGCTCGTGCTGTCGGTAGATCCCTCGCTTGGCAGCCGCGGGCAGGCCAGCTTCGTCGTGCCGGAGGGGACGCCCGGGATCTCGCAAGGTCAGAAGTTCAAGAAGATGGGCATCCGCGCCTCTCACACCGCCGAGGTCGTCCTCGAGGATTGCCGCGTGCCGGGGCGCTGTCTGCTCGGCGGGAAGGACAAGCTCGACCAGCGACTGGCCCGGGCCAAGGAGGGAAAGAAGACGTCGACCCAGGCGGCCATGGCCACCTTCGAGGCCTCCCGCCCCATCGTCGGCGCTCAGGCGGTCGGCATCGCTCGCGCCGCCTACGAGTACGCGCTCGACTACGCCAAGGAGCGCAAGCAGTTCGGGCGGGCCATCATCGAGAACCAGGCCATCGCCTTCAAGTTGGCCGACATGAAGATGCACACCGACGCCGCCCGGCTCCTGGTGCATCGGGCCGCCAACATGGCCAGCACGGGCAAGAGGTTCGAGAACGGCGAGGGCTCCATGTCCAAGCTCTACGCCGGCGAGAACGCCGTGTGGGTCACCGAGCAGGCCATTCAGATCCTCGGTGGCTACGGCTACGTCCGCGACTACCCGGTCGAGCAGTGGCACCGGGACTCGAAGATCTACACCATCTTCGAGGGGACCTCGGAGATCCAGCGCCTGGTCATCAGCCGAGCCATCAGCGGCATCCACATCAACTGATCCCGCCGGCGCCGGGGCGCCGGCGGCCGCCTCGCCACCCGGCCCGGGTCCGGCCCAATAGTCTCGGACCCCCATGAGTCCGACCACCCTGCTCCGGCGCGCCGCAGACGTGACGCCGGAATGGCTCACCGGTGCGCTCGCAGAGGCGGGTGCGCTCGTGGGCGGGGCCCGCGTGGTCGCGTTCGAATCCAAGCCGATCGGCACGGGCCAGATGGCAGACACGACGCGCTTCCTGCTCACCTACGACGAGCCTGGGGCCGGACCTGGCAGCGTCGTCGGCAAGTTCGCATCAGCCGACGACCAGAGCCGTGGCACCGGTCTTGCCCTGCGGGCCTACGAAATAGAGGTCCGCTTTTACCGCGAGGTCGCAGCCCGGGTCGCCACCCGCGTCCCGGGCGCCTACCTGGCCGAGGTCGAACCGGAAACGGGATGGTTCACGCTGCTCCTCGAGGACATTGCCGGCGCAGTACAGGGAGATCAGATCACCGCCTGTGGGCCTGACGTGGCCGCTGCCGTCCTCGAGGAGATGGCCGGCCTGCACGCCCCGTGCTGGGAGGACCCGGACCTGGCCGGGAAGGAGTGGCTCAATCGCGCCACGCCGGAGTCGGAGGTCTTCCTCGCCATGCTCGTGGGGTCGCTCTTGCCGGGGTTCCTCGAGCGCTATGAGGACACTCTGGCGCCCGAGCACCGCGACGTCTGCCGGCTCTTTGCCGAGCACCTCCCGGCCTACCTGCGGCTGCAGACCGGTCCGCGGACGACCAGCCACGGCGACTTCCGGCTCGACAACCTCTTGTTCCAGTCCGGCAGCCCGAGGCCGGTGGTCGTCGACTGGCAGACTGCCAGCTGGACCGGGGCATCCCTCGACGTGGCGTACTTCATCGGCGGCTGCCTCTCCATCGAGGACCGTCGGGCGCACGAGAGCGACCTGCTGGCCCACTACCACGACGCCCTGTGTCGCCGCGGCGTCCGCGGGTACTCCATGGAGCAGCTGCGGGCGGACACCCGGCGCGACAGCTTCGGGGGCGTGCTGATGGCCATCGTCGCGGCCATGGTTGTCCAGCGGACCGATCGAGGCGATCTGATGTTCCTCACGAGTACGACCCGGCACGCCCAGCACGCCCTCGACGTCGACGCGCCGGCCCTGTTGCTCGAAACCGAATGACCGACCTGCTGGTGCTGTGCACGGGCAACGCCGCCCGTTCGGTGATGGCGGGCTTCATGCTCCGCTACCTGCGCGACGGTCGTCCCGGCGACCCGCTGCACATCGTGACCGCGGGAACGCACACCATCGACGGCCAACCGATGGGTATGCGGACCCGCACGGCCCTGGCCCGTCTGCCCGAGCTGGCGGACGCGGACTTCCGCCGCCACCGGAGCCGCCAGGTCCACGGGGTCGACTTCGTCCATGCGGAGTTGGTGGTCGTCATGGAGGCCGACCATGTGCGCTTCGTGAGGCGCCAATACCCCGACGCCGCCGCCAAGACCGCCACGATCCGGCATCTGTGCCGCGTGCTGGTGCCGGGGCCGCCCGGCCTCGGCGCGCGGGTGGCCGCTCTGCGTCTGGGCGAGGTGGAGGTGTGCGACCGCGACGACGTTCTCGACCCCGCCGGGAAGGAGGCGGACGCCTACGCGGCGTGTGTCGACGAGTTGTGGGGTCTGTGCCGGAGGCTCGTCACGCTGCTGTGAGCCGCTCCGGCCGGCGCACGTCGCTCAGTCCGCGTGCACGGACCGCAGCCCGGCCCACGCCAGGTCGGCCACCCGCCGGGCCAGCTTTTGTGCTTCTTCCTCGAGCTCGGCGTCGGAGTCGGGGCGCTGCGCCATGAAGCGCCGGCTCGCCCCTTCGGCCATGCCCACGATCCCGTAGGCCAGCAGGCGGCGATGGTCGTCGTCGAGGCCGGCATCAATGAGCGGATCGATCGCGACCGCGATCGCGTCCTCCACGGCCCGCAACGCCCGACCCAGCTCCTGGTCGTCGGCGTGGTCGCGGCCATAGAGAAGCCGGAATTCCGCCTCGTGGCTGACCACGAGACGGAAGTACGCCGCGAAGCCCAGTTGCACCTGCTGGCGCGGTCCCTCGGCCTCCATCAGGCCGTGTCTGATGGCGGTCAGCAGGTCCTGGGCGATGGAGTCGACCAGTTCGAGGTAGAGCGCCCGTTTGGACGAGAAGTGCTGGTAGAGCAACGGCTTGGTGACCCCCGCGGCCTCGGCAATGTCGTCCATCGTCGTGGGGCGGTACCCTCGTTGGGCGAACAACTCGAGCGCGACTGCGAAGAGCTGCTGGCGTCGTTGCTCGGCCGTGAGCCGCCGCGCCGCGGTCTGGATCGCACCTGACATCGTCCTCACGTTACCGAACGGTCATACCGAGGCGGGGAGTCCCGGGACTCGCCGCAGGACGCGGGACAACCGGGCCGGGAGGTCGGCGAGGTTGAAATGCTCCGCTGCCACCGCGTGGTTGTGCTCCAGCAGCCGCTGGTCCGGCTCGCGGAGCCAGGCCGCCAGGGGAGCAGGGATGGAGGCATCGAACCAGCGGAACCCGAACGCCGCCAGCTCGGTCGCAACGGGGTAGGAGCCCACGGCGAGCGGCCGCCGGTGCGTCGCCGACTCCACCGAGGGGTTGCCGAACCCCTCCCAGAACGACGGCAGCAGCACGGCATCGCTGGCCGCGTACGCATCCGCAACGGCACAACCACCCTCGGGTTCACCGAGGAGAACCGGGCAGCGCGCCCGCGCGACGACGCGCTCGAGTTCGGGCCCGAAGCCGTCCTCAGCTGGCCCGAGGAGCCAGTACGTGCCGCCGACGGCTTCCGCCAGCGCGATCGCCCCCGCGATGTTCTTGCGGGCGAGCGCCCGTGTGGGTTGGAGCAACACCATGGCCTCGTCGGGCACGCCGAGTGCGGTGCGCGTGCGAGCACGGTCTCCGGGTGGCGGGTCGGGATCGAACGCGTTGTAGACCGTCGTGGCCGCAATTCCCCGCGCCGCCAGTTCCGCCCGGCTCAGCTCGTTGATCGTCACGTGCGCCCACGCCGCGTCGTCGGGTGGCGGCGGGAGATGGGCGAGGTGCGGTCGCTGCCAGGGGAGGTCGTGATGGTGCAGGAGTGTCGGTCGCCCCGCGCACGCAGTCGCCACGACGCGTGCCGCCCCGGGGTTGAGGGGGAGCGAGCACAGGTTCTCGACGATGACGAGGTCGGCGCCTGCCAGCGCACCCTCCACCTCGTCCCGTGTCGGCGGCTCGGGCGCGTCCAGCGCGAGCCCGGGCAGGACGGTGTCGACCGGGCCTGCACCGGCCACGGTGTGGACATCCCATCCGAGCTGGCCCATCGCAGCGGCCCACTTGGCCGCCTCCACGGCGACCCCGTCGCCTCCGCCGAGGCGAAAGGAGAGCATGGATGCGCTCGGCACGACGGCACCCTAGGCGCGCGGGGTGGGGCTCGACGCCGGTCGGCTAGCGTTTTGCCCCAATGACGAAGCGGGCATTGATCACAGGCGTCACCGGCCAGGACGGGTCCTACCTGGCGGAATTCCTGCTTTCGCAGGGCTACACGGTCATCGGAATGGTGCGGCGCTCGAGCACGGTGAATTTCGAACGCATCGCCCACATTCAGGACCAGATCGAACTTGTCGCCGGAGATCTGCTCGATGAGAGCTCGCTCATCCACATCCTGCGCGACCACAGGCCCGAAGAGGTCTACAACCTGGCCGCCCAGTCCTTCGTCCAGACGAGCTTTTCCCAGCCCGTGCTGACGGGTGAGACCACCGCCATGGGCGTCACCCGCATTCTCGACGCCATCCGCCTCGTCGACCCGGAGATCCGCTTCTACCAGGCCAGCTCGTCGGAGATGTTCGGCAAGGTACTGGAGGTTCCCCAGCGGGAAACGACGCCGTTCTACCCGCGCAGCCCCTACGGCGTGGCCAAGGTGTACGGGCACTGGATCACCGTGAACTACCGCGAGAGTTACGGCTTGCACGCGTCCTCGGGCATCTTGTTCAACCATGAATCACCCCGGCGCGGCCTTGAGTTCCTCACCCGGAAGGTGACCCACGGCGTGGCTCGCATCGCCAATAAACTCGACGACAAGCTGGCCCTCGGCAACCTCGACGCCCACAGGGACTGGGGCTATGCCGCCGACTACGTCCGGGCCATGTGGCTCATGCTTCAGCAGGACGGCCCCGGTGACTTCGTGGTATCGACGGGGCAGACCCACGAGGTGCGCGAGTGGTGCCGCCTTGCGTTCGAAGCCGCCGGGCTGGACTGGGAGCAGCACGTCGTGATCGACGAGCGCTTCCTGCGGCCGGCCGAGGTGGACCTACTGGTCGGAGACCCCAACAAGGCCCACCAGGACCTGGGCTGGCAGCCCGAAGTCGATTTCCCCGGCCTCGTCACGATGATGGTTGAGGCGGACATGGACTTGGTCCGGAAGAGCCTCAGGTAATCGGGGGCCGCCGCGCTCCTCCCACCGGTCGTACCCGCCGCGATCTCGGCTGATCCGGCCGGCGTCCTCGTCGCCTTTGGGGCCGGGATCCTCTCCTTTGTCTCCCCCTGCGTGCTGCCGCTCGTCCCGGGTTACGTCTCCATGGTGTCGGGACTCTCAGCGGCCGAACTTGAGGCGAGTGGAGACGGAGCGACGCCGTCGACGGCGCTGCGGCCGGTACTGCGCGGCATCGGCCTGTTCGTGGCCGGCTTCACCCTGGTCTTCGTCGCGCTTGGAGCGGCGGCCTCGAGTATCGGCCGCGTGCTCGATGCGCACCAGATCACGCTCGCGCATCTGAGCGGCGCCGTGATCATCCTCCTCGGCGTGGTGATGCTGCTCGGTGCGCTGCCGTCGAGCGTCTGGGCCCATGCAAGCTCGGGCACCCTCGGGATCGTGTCCCGGGTCACGGGGGAACACCGCTTCGATGTGCGCCCGTCGAAGCTCGGGCTGTGGGCCGCGCCACTGATGGGTATGGCGTTCGCGTTCGCCTGGACGCCGTGCATCGGACCTGTCCTCGGGGTCGTGCTCAGTCTCGCGGCACGCAACGGCACCCTGTCCGGAGGTGTCCTCCTGCTCTTCGCCTACTCACTCGGGCTGGCGGTGCCGTTCGTGCTCGTCGGGCTCGCCTTCGGCCGGCTCACCACGATGCTGGCCCGGACCCGGCAGTGGCTGTGGGCCGTGGAGCTCGTGGCGGGCCTGACCCTCGTGGTCTTCGGAGCGTTGTTGTTGACGGACAACGTGAGCTGGCTGTCGACGCAGCTCTCCAACCTCCTCAACGACATCGGCCTGGGTCGGCTCAGCAAGAGCTAGCGCGCTCGGCCAGCACCTCGGCGAATGTCCGGGCGAACGTGTAGGCGTCGCCGGGCCAGCGGGCCGACACGTAGGCACCGTCGCGGACGACCCACGCCGGGCGCGCGTCGGTCTCCGTGTCTCGGGCGCGGCCACTCGTCTTGCGCCGCCAATCGGGCGTGCCTTTCCCGACGTCCTCGAAGTGGACCGGGTCGGCCAGCGCCCGGGTGACCTCCTGTTGGACCGACATGTACCCGAAGGGCTGCCTGGGCTCCTCCATGTAGGTCCGGTAGTAGTTGGCGTCCCAAAAGCGCGTGTACCGGGCGACCCCCCACGCCTTGCGTTCCAGAGACCAGGTGAGCGCCGTCGTCCGGCGGCCGTGCAGCACCGAGTGCCCCGTCGCCGGGTTCAGCGCACGCGCCGCCACCAGGACGCCGTGGCAGATCGCGCCGACCGGCCGGCCGGCCCGGAACGAGTCGACGGCCATCTGCTGGATCTCGGGGCT
Source organism: uncultured Acidimicrobiaceae bacterium (assembly GCA_963744225.1). Classification (GTDB taxonomy): domain Bacteria; phylum Actinomycetota; class Acidimicrobiia; order Acidimicrobiales; family RAAP-2; genus Bog-473. Next base: position 121,754 of record CAVUSV010000004.1, on the reverse strand, counting down.
CTCGAGATAGGCGCGCATGCCGCGCGCCCGATGGCCGCCAGGGAGGAGCAGCGCGTCGTACGCGCTCCGCCGGGCGCCCCCCCAGTGCAGCGGCGACCCGAACGCATCGTCGGAGAGCAACGCCGCATAGGCCTGGCGGGCCGCCTTGTTGGCGCGCAGGACCCGGCCGACGACGGTGACGCGGCGGACGCCGGGGATGGCGCCCCAGGGATCGAGACCCTGGCCGGTCACCATCAGGTCGTCGGCCCGGCTTGGCTGCCCCGACGGTGTGGCGAAGCGCACGTCGTGGCCCGCCGCGGACAGGACCTGCCAGCTCACCGCCACCTCGGTCGGGTCGAAATCGCACGCCGGCAGCGGCAGGAGCACGGTCACCATCGGTGCGAGGCACACTACCGACGCGCCGGCGCAGGCGGCCGCAAGCGGCCGGCGGTATCGTCGGCGCCGTGCGCGACACCGACACCACACCGGCGCCGATCTTCTCAGCAGAGGACGGGATCGAGAAGCTCTGGGTCCAGGCCTACCAGGGCGAGGTGCTGGGCGAGCGCCTCTTCGAACAGCTGGCGGACCGGCTCCAGGAGCGCGGTGAGACCGAGCACGCCGCAAAGATGCACGTCCTCGCGACCTTGGAGCGCCGAACCAAAGACGCGGTCGCTCCAGCACTCGAGCGGGCCGGCATCTCGATCGAGCCCGAGGCGGAGATGCTGGGCGCCGCCGACGTCCTCGCTGGTGCCCTGAGCGAGGGCACATGGGACGAGGGAATGGCCTCGTTCGAGGGCGTCACCGGGCAGTACCTGGCGCTCTACGCCCGCATCGGAGAGCTCGACCCCGCGGAGAGGGCGGCCTCGCAACTGCTCGAGGCGCACGAGGAGGCGCTGCGGGCCTTCGCTCGGGCCGAGCTGGCCGGCGAGACCGCCCGTTCACTCGATCCCATCAACGCCTTGGACCATATGCGCTGATCGGGAGCCTCTCCTTTCCCGGGTCTCGTCGGATCCCGGGTCCGGGGACCGGGGGCCGCTTGGAACCCTGGGACCCACCCCCCCTACCATGGTGGGGAAGGCCATGGCCCCTGTCGTTCACTTCCGCGCCGCCGTCGCTCTTGCCGGCCGCTTCCCTGCCCTCGCCGGGGTCGACCTCTCTCTCGACCCGGGCGAGGTGGTCGTCGTGGTGGGTGCCAACGGCGCCGGCAAGACCAGTTTGTTGCGGGCCTGTGCAGGGCTTTTGCCTGTGACCTCGGGCGAGGCGACGGTCCTCGGGGTCGACCTCACCACCGACCACACGTCCGTGCGGCGTTACGTCGGCCTCTTGGGCCATGCCGCCCCTCTCTACGACGAGCTCAGTGCGGCGGAAAACGTCCGCTTTGCGGTGCGCGCCCTCAGCCTCCCGCTTGCTGACGCGGACGAGGCGCTCGAGCGCGTCGGCCTGACGGGGCGCCTGCGCACGACACCGGCCGGACGCCTCTCGGCCGGTCAGCGGCGGCGAGTGGCGCTGGCCGCGCTCGTGGCACGCCGGCCCGCGCTGTGGCTGCTCGATGAGCCGCACGCCGGGCTCGACGCAACTTCGCGTGCACTCCTCGGCCATCTGATCGGCGATGCGGTATCGGATGGGGCAACGGTGCTGCTGTCTTCCCACGAGCCTCAGCTTTCTGTTCCACTGGCGGACCGCGTCGTCTCCATGGGCGGCGGTCGCGTGACGAGTGAGGAGCTGGGCGGCCGCCGCATCACGCTCACCGCGGTTTCGACCGGCGGTGCGGCCGCAGGCCCTGGCACTGCGGGGGCCAGCAATGTGGCATGACGCCGTGCTGGTGGCGGGCAAGGACCTCCGGATCGAGGCGCGCGCTCGCGCGTCGCACTGTGGCAGGTCGTCCCCTTTGCCTTTCTCGTTCTGGTACTCCTGGCCTTCGCCATCGGGCCCGACCAAGCTGCGCTGCGGCACGCTGCTCCGGGGATCTTCTGGGTTGCCCTCCTGTTCTCGACGGTGCTGGCAATCCAGCGCAGCGTGGCGGTCGAGTCGGGCGAAGGTACGCGCGACGGGCTGCGCCTCTCGGGCATCGACCCCGCAGGCATCTTCTTGGGCAAGGCCGCCGCGGTGGGGCTCCAGCTCCTTGTGCTCCAGCTCGTGCTGTGGGCCGGCGTGACGTTCCTCTTCGACGTGCACGTGCAGGTGATCTGGCTCGCCGTCGTCGCGAGCATGCTGGCCACCGTCGGGTTGGCCTGTGCCGGCGTCCTGTACGGCGCGCTGTCTGCCGGCCTGCGGGTGCGCGACACGCTCCTCCCCCTTCTCGTCCTGCCTGTCCTGGCCCCGGTCCTGCTGGCGGGCTCCAAGGTGTGGGAGGCCGCGTTGAACGGCGCCACGTCGTCGGGCACGCAGTGGCTCAAAATCCTCGTCCCTTTCGCGGTCATTTACTTCGTGGTGGGCATCGTCCTCTACGGCCCCTTGCAAGAGGCGGCATGAGCGCGCCCACGATCCTGCGCTCGCGCCCGCGCTGGCTCGACCTGGTCGGCATCGTCGGAGTCGTCGCGTTGGGCTTCACCGTGTGGCTCGGCCTTTGGATCACCCCGCCGGATCGCACGCAGGGTGATCTGGCCCGCTTGCTCTACATCCATCCGCCGATCGCGACGGTTGCGCTCTACTGGGCGGGCGGCGTGGCCGCCGCAGGCAGTCTCTTGTACCTCTGGCCTCGCACGCGGTCGTTCTTCTGGGACCGCCTGGCCGCCTCGGCCGTCGAGGTCGGTGCCGTGTTCTCGGCGCTCACCCTAGTCACGGGGTCGTTGTGGGGACGTCCGGCTTGGGGAACGTGGTGGACGTGGGACGCTCGCCTGACCTCAACCGCACTGCTGCTGATCCTTGAGATCGGCTACCTCGCGCTGCGCCGGGTCCCCGCCGATCCCACGGTCCGGGCGCGGCGGTGCGCGGTGGTCGCGCTCCTCGTCGCCATCGACGTGCCTCTCGTGCACTTTTCGGTGGATTGGTGGAACACACTGCACCAGGGAGGCACGTTCATCGATCCCGGGTTCAAGATCCACGCGTCGGCCTCCATGTCTTGGACCTTCCTGCTCGGGTTCATCGCCTTCTCGCTCGTCTTCGTGTGGCTCCTCGGTGTGCGCTACCAGATAGAGGTATTGCAGGACGCCGTCGGAGACCAGGAGCTCGAGGTCTCGCTCGCCGAGCGGTGGAGCGAGGACAGCGAGCTCGTCGGCTCCGCCACCCCGGTCGTGCAAGGGAGCGGGGGCGCGCCATGAGGTACGTCGACGCCGGTTATGCGATCGCACTGGCCACTGTGTTCGTCTACGCCGTCAGCCTGGGACTGCGTCGACGACGTTGGGAGAGGGCGCTGTCGGTGTCGCAACGCCAGCCTGCCGAGAGCGATGGTGCGCTGGCGCACGGCGAGCGGTCGTGAGCGGAACGACCACCGAGCCGAGCCCGCCCCCCAGCCCGCCAACCTCTGACGTCCATCGGGGCCCAGCCACGCCCGGGCCGCCGCGCCGGCGTACCAGCCGGCGGGTCCTCGCCGTCTTCGCGCTGCTGCTCGTGGCCTTCGTGTTCCTGCTAGTCGAGGGACTGGGGAGCTCCTTGAACTATTTCGACACGGTGGATCAGGCCTTCGCCCATCGCTCGAGCCTCGGGACGACGACATTCCGCCTCGAGGGAAACGTTGTGCCGCAGTCCCGCCACAACACGTCGACCGGCACCAACTTCGAGGTCTCGGAGGGAACCAACGTCGTCCACGTCGTCAACACCGGGAGCCCACCCCAGCTCTTCCAGGACAACATCCCTGTCGTCGTCGTCGGCCACTTCACCTCGGACACTTCGACCGTCTTCGTGTCTGACTCCATCCTGGTGAAGCACTCGGCGACCTACATCGCCAAGTACCCCAATCGGGTCCGGGGGACGAACGGGAAAGTCGTTCCCTGATGGTCGACGCACATCTCGGGACGATCGGGATCTGGCTCGCCTTCGTCGCCAGCATTGTCGGTGCTCTTGTCATCGTCGCCGGGTTGGTGAAGGGCCGAGATGCCGGCGACGACACGTCAGCGCTCGGCCCAGCGAACAGGTTCCCGGGGGATGGCAGGTTCCTGGCGCCCGTCATGTTGGTAGGGGCGCTTCTCGCCGCGGGCGCCATGGAGCATGCCCTCCTCACTCATGACTTCTCGCTGGTGTTCGTGGCCGAGAACAACAGCACGGTGACGCCGTTGCTGTACTCCATCACCGGAATGTGGTCAGCTTTAGCCGGCTCGATCTTGTTGTGGGGCCTCACCCTTTCGGTGGTCTCCACGATCTTCGTCTGGCGTTATCGGCGTCTGACCGCCGACCCGGTCATTCGATGGGCGACACTCGTCCTCTACGTCGTCTCCGCCTTCTTCTTCGGGCTGATGACCGGACCGGCGAATCCCTTCTCCACCGCCGCCGGCGTGACACAGGGCCTCGGTCCCAACTCGCTCTTGCAGGACAACCCGCTGGTGGCGATCCATCCGCCTCTCCTCTACATCGGTTTCGTCCTCTTCACCGTCCCCTTCGCCTTCGCCATTGGCATGCTGGCCACCGGCCGCGTGGGGGATCGCTGGCAGATTGAGTGCCGACGCTGGACGCTGGTCGCCTTCACCTTCCTCTCGGTCGGCGTCGTGTTAGGCGCGTGGTGGTCCTACCAGGTGCTCGGGTGGGGCGGTTTCTGGGGCTGGGACCCGGTTGAGAACGCGGCGCTCCTGCCTTGGCTCTGCGGGACGGCCTACTTGCACTCGGTCCTCGTCCAGGAGCGGCGCGGCCTCATGCGGGTGTGGAACCTCTCGCTGTCCATCGCGACCTTCGCGCTCACCATCCTCGGCACGTTCCTCACCCGATCGGGGGTGATCACGTCGGTGCACTCCTTCTCCGAGTCGACCCTCGGACCCTTGCTCATCGGTTTCTTCTTCGCTGTCGTCATTGTGGGCTTCGGTCTGATCGCCTGGCGGGGCGACCGGCTCCGCTCCCCGGGGGGCATCGACGCCCCCTTGGGCCGCGAAGGTGCGTTCCTCCTCAACAACGTGCTGTTCGTCGGATTTGCGTTCGTCGTTCTCCTTGGCACCGTCTACCCACTCCTCTACGAGTCGGTCACCCAGCAACAGGTCACCGTCGGTGCCCCCTTCTTCAACACGGTCGCCATTCCGGCCGGGCTGACGCTCCTGTTCTTGATGGCCGTGGCGCCCGTGCTGAGCTGGCGCAAGATGAGCGGAGCCGTGCTCTGGCAGCGCCTCGCGATCCCGGTGTGGATCGGCGTGGGCGCCGTGGTGCTCTGCGTCGTCTTCGGCCTGCGCGGCGGCCCCGCCCTGATCGGCTTCGGCCTGGGCGCCATGGCTGCCGCCACCGCAGCGCGCGCCCTGGTGCTCTCCGTGCGGGCCGCTCACGCTCGCCACGCCGGCTGGTGGCGCGGCCTGGTCGGGCGTGCCAACGGCGGCATGATCGTGCATCTGGGCGTCGTCCTGCTGGCCGTTGGGGTGATCGCCGCCACGTCGTACCGCCATCAGGCCGAGCTGGCCCTGCACCAGGGCAGCGTTGTGACCTATGACGGCCATCGCTTCGAGTTCGAGGGGCTTCGGACCGTGACTTCACCGTCGCGCACCGCGCAGGAGGCGCTCGTCAAGGTCGACAACGGGCTGTTCACCCCGGCGACCACCAGCTTCGGCAGTGCACTCTCGGTCGTGGGAACCCCGGCCATCGACTCCGGGCTCTTCGCCGACATCTACCTGACGTTCGACGCCGTCGGCGGCCTGGGCTCGACGTCGGGCAACCAGGCGATCAACAACTTGCCGCGGGGTTCGGTGGCCATCGGCGTGGTCATCGAGCCGCTCGTCGCGTGGCTCTGGGCCGGTGGCCTGCTCATCGGGCTGGGAGGGTTACTGGCCCTCGCCCCCGGCTCGCGCCGGCGGCCCACCGATCCTGCCTCGGCGTCGTCGGTGCTCGTGACGGGTTCAGATCCCGAGCCCGACGGGCATCGTGAGCAGAGTCTCGAGGCACCCGAGCCGGTGGGCGCACTGGCTGCCCCCGTCGCCGGACCGCCATGAGCGGTCGCCGCCGGAGTCACCTGATCCGCTGGGTCGCGGGCACCGTCCTGCTCGTCCTGATCGTCGTCGGCGTCGTCCTCGCCACCCGCACGCCCCAGGAGGCGACCGCGGTCCAGAGCCCGCTGCTCGGCCACGCCGCGCCGGACTTCAGGGGCACGGACCTCATCTCTGGGGCGCCCGTCTCCCTTGCCTCGCTGCGGGGCCACTACGTCGTCATCAACTTCTTCGCCAGCTGGTGCGTTCCTTGCCAGCAGGAGGCGTCCGATCTCTCCCGCTTTTCCTACGAGCAGGCCCACGCGAGCGATGGAGCCCACATGGTGAGCGTGGTCTTCCACGACACGTCCGGGACCGCGAGTGCGTTCCTTCATGCCAATGGCGACCTCTGGCCGGCTATTAGCGACCCTGGCGGCACGGTCGCCCAGCGTTACGGCGTGACCGCGCCGCCCACGACCTTCGTCGTGGCTCCCTCTGGCCGGGTCACCGCCGTGCTTCTTGGCCCCGCGACCCAGAAGAACCTCGACTCGTTCCTGGCGGCAGCCAGAACGCAGCAGGCCGAGGCGTCGAATGGGTGAGCACAGGACCGGCATCCCCCTGTGGGCACGCGTGGCTCTTCCCCTCGTCGTCCTGGTCGTCGCGCTGGTGATCGGGAGCGGCTTGTTCGACAACGCACCTGAAACAACGGCGCAGCGTGCCGCCGCCATCGAGACCGGAGTGCGTTGCCCCTCGTGTACCGACCTCTCGGTGGCCCAGTCCAATGCAACCACCGCGATCGCTGTGCGCCACCAGATCGAGAGCATGGTGGCCCAGGGTCGGTCTTCAGCGGACATCGATCAGACCCTCGTGTCGGAGTACGGCCAGTCCATCCTCTTAGTGCCGCCCGACGCCGGCGGAGTCCCACTTATCTGGGTCATCCCGTTGGTGCTGGGAGCGGGCACGCTGGTCGTCGTTGGCGTCCTCTTCTGGCGCAGGACCCGTGCGTTCGCCTCGCTGAAGGTCCTGGAGGAGGCCGAGTGACCGTCCACGGATCGCCCACGGTCGAGGAGCGTGACCACTCCCAGCGCGACGACCGCTGGTATCTGACCGACGAACGCGACTTCCTGCAGCGCTCCCTCGACGACGCCGTTCGCGAACATTCGGCGGGCGACCTCTCGGACCACGACTATGCCGTCCTGATGGCGCGGGACGCGGCGCGGCTCGCCGACGTTCAGGCCGAACTCGCGACCTTGCCCCCCGCCCCAGTCACGTCGGTGCAACCGGAGGCGGTGGGAGGTACCGAGCGACCGCCGCTGCCCCTGTGGCGCCGCATTGGCATCTTCGTCGCCTGCATGCTCATCGCCGCCGGTGCCGTCATCCTCGTGGTCCATTTCGTCCAGGCCCGCCAGCCGGGCCAGGCATCGTCGGGCGGCGTGTCGTCCTCGCAGTTCCAACTGATTGTGCAGCAGTTGAATCAGGCACAGGCCCTGAACAACAAGGGCGATATCAAGGGGGCCATCGTGCTCTACGACAAGGTGCTCTCCGAGGACCCGTCGAACCCCGCCGCATTGGCCTACGCGGGCTATCTCGAGTGGAACGAGGGATCGACCGCGCACGTGGCCGCGTTGGTGAGGATCGGGCGCGCCGAGATCCAAACGTCGGTCAGGGACTCACCCTCCTACTATCAGGGACACCTCTTCTACGGACTCGTGCTCGAGAACCAAGACCACAACGACAAGGCGGCGGTCGTGCAGTTCAACGACTTCCTGGCTGACAGCCCGCCTGCAGCCGAACTACCCCAGGTCGCACCGCTCGTCGTCGGCGCCTACCGGGCAGCGGGGGTCCCGGTGCCCGCCGCATTCTCGTCCGGATCAACTGGGTCGTCAGCTTCGTAGCGACCGGAGGTCGGAGACCACTCGGCGGAAGGCACGGTCGAAGGCTGCGCAGTCCTGGTCAGTCGTCGACCACCCAACGCTCACCCGCAGCGAATGGCTCGGGTCCACACCCATGGCCTCGAGCACCGGTGAGGGCTCGATGCTCTCCGACGAGCATGCCGAGCCGGAGTGAACGGCCACGCCGGCACGGTCGAGGCCGATGAGCACGGGTTCGGCCTCCACGCCGTCCACCCCGAGGCAGACCAGGTAGGGGAGTCGGTCGTCTGGCGCAGCGGGGCCGACGACCTCGACGGCATCGATATCCCGTGCCGCGTCGACGATCGTGGCGATCTGGCGCCGTGCGATGCGCGCTTCGGTCCCCATCAGATGGTTCCCGTCGGTCGCCAGCGCGGCCGCAGCGGCACCGAAGGCGACGAGCGCCGGGATCGGCTCAAGGCCACCGCGGCGGCCTCGTTCCTGCTCGCCTCCGACGAGCAGCGGCTCAAACCTGCTTCCCCGGCGGACGACGAGTGCACCGGCACCGGGCACCCCACCGAGCTTGTGAGCGCTGACGCTGACCAGGTCCGCTTCGAGTGTGCCGAGGTCGGTCGGGACGTGACCACAGGCTGCCGCGGCGTCCACATGTACCGTGACGCCTGCGTCGCGGCAGAGTGCGACCACCTCGTGGACCGGTTGGAGGGTGCCGACCTCGTGGTTGGCCCACTGGCAGTGCACCAGCGCGGGGCGGGGCAACGTGCCCGCCTGTAGGCGCTCCCGCAGCGCATCGAGGTCGAAGCGCCCCGTCGGGTCCACCCCGACCTCCTCGACGGGTGCCGCGCGCCGGGAGGCGTCGCGTACCGCGGAATGTTCGACTGCTGTGCACAGCACGGGCCCGTCCGGCGTTGCTCGGACGGCACCCCACACGGCCGCATTGATCGCCTCCGTCGCCCCGGAGGTGAAGACCACTTGGCGGCCCACGACGCCCAACAGGTCCGCCACTTGCTCACGGGCCGTCTCGAGTGCATCTCGGACGATGCGGCCCTCTTCGTGCAGGCGACCCGGGTCGCCGGCCGGAAGCGTCGCCCACTGTGCGAGCGCAGCCAGGGCCTCCGGCCGTGACGGCGTCGTGCTGGCGTGGTCGAGGTAGGTGCGAGCCACGCGGGGCTCAGGCAGAGGCGGTGCAGGCGTCGTCGCCGCGAGCTCGCGAGGACAGGATCACGGGGAGTGCCTGTTGCGACGCCGTACCGCACAGCTGGGCCAGAAGTCCCTTGATCATGCCCCGATCGACTGCACACAGCACGGGGTTGGTGCTGCTGGCATTGCCGAAGGGGCACTGCTCTGCCACGACGGCCGTGGTCTCGCCCCGGTCCTCTGCGTGGGCGGCGAAACCGTGGGCCGTCAGCGTCTCGGCCACCACGTGCATCGCAGCCCGTACGGTTCGCTGCCCCTCGCCCGGGGTCATTCGGGCGGCCAGAGAGCGCCCGTATTCCTCTCCCACGTGGGCCGCCATCTCCTCTGCCTCTTCCGGACCGAGCCGTTGCATCGCTTCGACGAGGAGTCGCATGAGGAGATCGTCCCGGCGCTGCATGAGGCCCAGCTTCAGCTCCTCTTCCACGCAGAAGAACCTCTTGGAGGGCCGACCGGCTCCGGCGGCGTTGCGTCCGGTCTCGACTCGGAGGTAGCCACCGTCGACCAGGCGTTGGAGGTGGTGCCGCGCCACGTTGGGATGCAGCGAAAACGTCGCCGCGACCTCCGTCGCCGTCACCCCCGGCACGGCGCGCACGTGCAGGAAGATGTCGCGCCGGGTCGGGTCCCCGAATGCCGCCGAGACGGCGATGACGGCAGCGCTGAACCGGCCATCGTCCGTGCCGTTCGGGCGCTCGGGCTCCGCGGTGATCGGAGCAGTACTCACGCTCGGTAGTCTACCGGGGGATCAGCCCTACCAGCTGGGGTGATACGGGGTGCGCGCCCCATGGCGCGGATCGCCCGATTCTGATCCCACCCGAGACGAGGGAGTGCATGGCAGTAGACCAATCACAGCTCGAGACCGCGTTGCACTCGGTTGAAGACCCCGAGCTGGGCAGGACGCTGGGTGACCTCGGCTTACTACGGGCGGTGCGCTCGCGCCGGCGCCGCGTGCTGGTCGAAGTGGCCCTCCCGGTGGCCGCATGGCCGGGCACCGACGAGCTGGCCGAGAGGATCCATCGGGCCGCCCTGTCCGTGGCCGGCGTCGAGGAGGTCGAGCTCGAATTCGTGGTCATGACCGACGTCGAAAGAGCAGCGCTCCGCCAGCACCTGCGGGCCGGCATGCTCAGCGACGCTGACGAGCTGGGCGTGGGCAACGATGACGCACATGGTCACGCCGGGCATGGGCACGGCCATGCCGCGCCCATGCCATCCTTCCTGGGACCCGATGCGACGACGCGTGTGATCGGCGTGTCATCGGGCAAGGGTGGTGTCGGCAAGTCGACGGTCACCGTGAACCTCGCCATCGCCCTGGCCCAGGCCGGCCACAGCGTCGGGCTGCTCGATGCCGATGTCTACGGCTTCTCGGTCCCCAAGATGCTCGGGACCGACCATGACCCAATCATCATCGGCGACATGGTGATCCCGACCTCGGCCCACGGGGTTAAGTGCCTGTCGATGGGCTACTTCGTTCCGGACGACCAGCCGGTCATCTGGCGGGGACCGATGCTGCACAAGGCCATTCAGCAATTCTTGACCGACGCGTACTGGGGCGAGCCCGACTTCGTGCTCGTCGATATGCCGCCTGGCACCGGCGACGTCGCGCTGACATTGGCCGAGGTGATGCCACGCGCCGAGATCGTGGTCGTGACAACTCCACAGCCCGCGGCCCAACGCGTGGCGCAGCGCTCGGCCTTTGCTGCACGCCGGCTCAAGCTCTCGGTGCGCGGCGTGATCGAGAATATGAGCTGGTTTACCGGTGATGACGGCACGCGCTACGAGCTCTTCGGCGCGGGCGGGGGTGCGACACTCGCCGCCGACCTCGGGGTTCCGCTCCTCGGCAATGTCCCACTGGTCAGTGCGGTGCGGCTGGGGGGCGACGAGGGACGTCCGGTCATGGCCGTCGATCCGCAGAGCGAGACAGCGCAGTGCTTCCGGTCTATCGCCGAGAAGCTGGCCGCCCTCGGACCCGCCCGCGTCTACCGGCGGGAGCTCACCCTACGCTGAGTTGTGAGGCACGGGTGGGACTGAGGCCCCACTTGAGCTTTGCCGCGTTGCGGGCATTGTTGCGGTAGAGGACGATCTGGTCACGACCTGATCGCTTGGCCTCGTACATGGCGTTGTCGGCGTCGCGGAGCAACAAGGCGGGCATGGTCGCGGTGTCGGCGGTCACGACGACCCCGATGCTGGCGGTCACCGCCAGGTGTGCCTCGCCGACGGCCACCGGTTCTTTCAGCCCGACGCGTATGCGCTCGGCCATGTCCAGCGCGTCCCCCTCGTGATCCACCTCCGCAAAGGCGACGAACTCGTCGCCGCCGAAGCGGGCTACCACGTCGACCCCGCGCGTCATGGCGGTCAGGCGGTTGGCCATCTCGTTGAGGACAAGGTCACCGGCGGTGTGGTCAGCCCGGTCGTTGACGAGCTTGAAGCGGTCGAGGTCGATGAAGATGACCGCCAGGGCGGAGCGACGACGCCCGACGTGGCGCAAGGCCTCCTGCAGCCGGTCCATGAACAGGGAGCGATTGGCCAACCCGGTGAGGCCATCATGGGAGGCCTGGAACGCCATTTGCTCGGCCAGTTCACACCGCTCGATGGCGAGCCCGACCATGCCGGCCAACTGGTCGAGCTTGTGGAGTTCGCCGCTGCCGAAGAATGGCATGTACGGACTGATGCTGACGGCGAGTGCGTGCGTCGTGCCGCTGCGGGTCCGCACGGTGATGCGTTGGTTCTTTCCTTTCGCGGCGTCGGCGTCCTCGCCCCACAGGTCGGACCCGTCGCCTTCGAGCCACGCGGGATGGCGGGCCACGACGGTGCCGTCGCTCGCGAGAAGTGCGGCCTTGGACGCACCCACCAACGCGCACACGTGGGGCAACAGGTGCTTGGCCACGTCCCTTGAGTCGCCGGCGGACATCAGCTGGCCCATGGCACGGCGGAAGGCCTCATCCTCCTTCCGACTCAAGAAGACCCGCAGGGACGCTGGGAGCACGAGGGCCATCAGGAACAAGATCCCCATGGCCACGCTCAGCACTTGGGTCACGAGACCGACTGTCGCGCCGCTCAGACCAAGCGCCGTGACCAAAACGTAAACCTCAAGACCTGCAACCGCGATCCCCAACAGGTGCATCCGTGTGGACGCGATCGGCGGCTCACCCCGCCCGGCCATGATCAAGCTGCCAACGACGTAGCTCAACAAGAACCCGAAGGCCACCGCGAGCGAGACGCGGTACGCGAGGAATTGCGGAGGGGACGTGAACCCACGTGTGGGCAGATACTGCAGCCAGAAGGTGAAGATCACCATGCCGGCCGTGACTGCGAGCGCGAACGCACGCACCAGTGGACGCGGGGCGCGGAATGTGGCCGCGAAGCGGAAGAGGCAGTAGGGCATGACGAGCAAGAGGGCAACGAGGACCTTGGCCTCGTTCGGATTCGTGAGCAGGCTGGGCTGGAGCTTCACCGCCAGAGAGACTCCGCCGAGAATGGCGAAGGACAGCGCGACCCATCCGGCACCCCGCATCCGGTGGCGCATCCATTGCAGCGCGGTGAGTGCGGCCAGCAGGACGAACTCCACCACGGAGACGTCGAACAGGACCTGTGTCCAGTGTTTCAACTTCCTCTCCCCTCCGCCGTTGCGATGCCCTTGTCGCCATGGCCCGCAACGGTTCCCGCTTCAGGTTTGCCAAGCCCGAGTGCCATCGAAAACACTACTCCGTGCCTGCGCATCGAGGGAAGCACGTCACACTCTTTTCATATTGGACGCACGCAATTCGCGGCGACCGCGCGAGGGACGCAATGCCTCGAGGAGCCGGCAGTGGTACGGGGTCGACGTCCGGCGCGCTCGTCCCGCCGGAGCCATGCGCCGATGTTGTTCGAGCTCCCCGGGCGGGTCGGGTCCGAGACGTCGGACCGGGTTCTGCCGTCACGATCCTGGCATCGGTGGACCGACGATGTCAGGGGTCGGCGCCGCGTCAACGCGCGCAAATTGCGCGGGATCAAGACCGGTGGCTTTCGCACCTGCCACCTCGGTGCCCTCATCGTCCGCCATCGCGCCTCTCCCGAACTGTTGGGTGCACGCTACAGGCGCCGGCGTCCCGTTCCAATACCCTCACATGGGAGGGTGGTCTTCGGCCCGATGCCGCCGCCTCGATACTGTGAGGCGGGGCGCGAGGGAGGTTGAAATGGCGCAAGACTGGGCGCGGCCGGTGGTCCACTGGGAAATAGAGGCCAAGGATCCCGGGCGCCAGCGGGCCTTCTACGCGGACCTGTTCAATTGGAAGATCGGCGAGGGCTTCATCATGGAGATCCCGGCCGGAATCGGAGGCCCAGAGCCCGGCCCCGGCGGTCACATCCGTTCCAGCCAGAGGTCGGGTGTCACCTTGTACGTGCAGGTGGCCAACCTGGGAGCCTCCCTGTCCAAGGCGGAGTCGCTCGGCGCCACCATCGTGGCCGAACCCTTCGACGTCCCCGACGGCCCAACCCTGGCGGGCATCACCGATCCCGAGGGCAACCCAGTGATGCTGGTCCAGGCCTGATCGATGTCGGTCGTCGAGATCACCACGTTCCGGCTGGCAGAAGGAGTCACGGACCACTCGTTCCTCGCCCTCGACCGGAAGATGCAGACGGAGCTGGTGCCAAACCAGCCCGGGTTTTTGCGGCGCACGACGGCACGGCACGGAGACGACTGGTTGGTCGTCACCCTCTGGGCCTCCGAGGCAGACGCCGCCGCGTACCAGCGGGCCGTCGAGGGCAATGCGCTGCAGGTCGAGTTCGAGGCGACCGTTGAGGCGGGCACGCTGCATCTCACCCGCTATGCGACGCTCGACTGACGTGGAGCTCGCGGACCTCAAGGTCACCCGCTATGAGGTTCACGACCGCGTCGCCACCGTCACGCTGAACCGGCCCGATCGTCTCAACGCATGGACGGGGCGCATGCACGCCGAGTACCGCTCGTTGTTGGACCGGGCGGCCACGGACCGCGAGGTGCGGGTCATCGTCGTCACCGGGGCGGGCCGCGGCTTTTGCGCCGGTGCCGACGCACGAGCGCTGGAGGGCCACGTCGAGCGCGGGGCCTACGACGCCGGCCTGGGCGACGAGGTCGCCACGCCGGGTTATGGCGTCCGTCCGGAGTTCGACACTGACTTCGCCTATCACTTCGGTATCTCGAAGCCGATCATTGCCGCCATCAACGGGCCGGCGGCCGGCGTCGGGCTGGTGCTGGCGTGCTACTGCGACCTGCGCTTCGCCGCCCACGGCGCCAAGCTCACGACGTCGCACGGACGGCTCGGCCTGCCGGCCGAGTACGGACTGTCATGGCTGCTGCCCCGCCTCATCGGAATCACTCGCGCCGCGGACCTCCTCCTGTCCAGTCGGGTCGTCCTGGCCGACGAGGCGGAAAAGCTCGGTCTGGTCAATCGGGCCGTTCCTCCGGCCGAGCTGCTGCCCCACACCTATGCCTATGCCGGGAAGCTGGCCACGGAGATCGCCCCGTCGTCGCTAGCCGTGACGAAGCTGCAGCTCTACCGCGACCTGCACGGCGACGTCGCATCCTCGGTCGATGACGCGGGGGCTCGCATGGCAGAGATGATGCGGGGTGCGGATTTCGCCGAGGGGGTGGCGGCGTTGACCGAGAAACGGCCACCCGCCTTTCCCGATCCTGTGGCGTGAACCGGACCGGGCCGGCGGCTCACCAGTCGACGCCGGTCGGGAGCTTGGCCGGGTCCCAGCCCAGGATCGCCACCGCCTGTCGGAAGGCGAAGCGGTCCGTCATGCCGGCGACGTAGGTGACAGCGGCCAGCACCGCTTGCTGACTCCCGGCGACCACGTCGGAGGTCTCGACGGCGGAGGCGGCATGGTCGGCGACCAGGTGGGGCCGGTCCGAGAAGTGTTCGACCAGCGCCCGCAGCACACTGACCACCGCCTCGCCCTGGCGCAGCGAGGCGTCCCGCAGGTAGACGCGCTCGTAGTTGCAGGAACGGAAGGCCGCGAGCGCTTCTGCCTCCTCTTCTTCCATGCCGACCTGGCCCGTCCGCATGGTGGCGGAGGTGACGCCGGTGATGAATGCGTCCAACTGGGCGCTGCGCCGCTCGCCGCACACCGTGCGGACGGCCGCCGGGAGCTGGCGCGGGGCCACGATGCCCGACAGGACGGCGTCTTCCCAGTCGTGGCAGACGTAGGCAATGCGATCGGCCCAGCTGACCACCTCTCCCTCGGCGGTGGAGGGCGCGGGGCGCGACCAGCTGTGGTTGGCGATCCCGTCGATGGTTTCCGCGCACAGATTCAGGGCGGCGAGGGACACGAGCGCGCCCCACGGAGCGTGGTCGAACCCACCGGGCACGTAAGGGTCGAGCGCGTCCTCGCTGGCATGGCCGCCGGGGCCGTGCCCGCAGTCGTGTCCGAGGGCGATGGCCTCGGTCAAGGCCACGTTCAGGCGGCAGGCTCGGGCGATAGCGGTGGCGACCTGGGCCACCTCAAGGGCGTGCGTGAGGCGCGTGCGCTGGTGGTCTTGGGGGAACACGAAGACCTGGGTCTTGCCGGCCAGCCGGCGGAAGGAGGTGGCGTGGAGGATGCGGTCGCGGTCGCGTTCGAAGCTGGTGCGCCAGGTGTCGGGCTGCTCCGGCCGGATGCGGGTTCCGGCACCGGTGGACCGCGTCGCGCCCGGCGCGAGGAGGGACTGCTCGAGCTCCTCACGCTCCACCCTGTCGCTCGGCAGCGCCGGGCGGGCACCGTCAGCCCCCGGCGGCCCGGGGGCTGGGCCGATGCGGGCGTGCGAGTCGGCGTGGGCAAGACGCACCGGCCCGGCGTAGCCGGACATCGTCGCTGCCCAACGGGCACCGCGTGCCGTTTCACCGGAGTTTGGCACCCCGCTCATGCTCTGCAGTCTGCCCCGTCGCTGTAACGTCCAGGTGGCCCCTCGGAAGGTCCCGAGGCCTGCGAGAGGAGTGAGACCAGGTGGACGTGCGCATCGGCATCACCCACACCCCCAAGGAGCTCGAGGTGGAGATGCCCGACGATGCCGATCGCGACACGGTCGTCGCCGACATCGAGAAGCTGCTCAAGACGGGCGATGGGGTTCTCTGGCTGACCGACAGGAAGGGCCGCCGGGTGGGCGTTCCCGTCGTCAAGGTGGCCTACGTCGAGGTCGGGGCGCCCTCCTCGGAGCGCCGCGTCGGATTCGGCGCGCCCTAGGGAGATTCATGACGGCGGGTCAGATACCGGAGTGGTGAGCACAACTCCCGACCTGCTCGATCTGCGGCTGGTGTTCGTCACCGGCAAGGGTGGCGTGGGCAAGACGACCGTCGCCGCGGGACTGGCCCAGCTCGCCGCTGAGCACGGCAAGCGGGTGCTCGTCTGCGAGATCGACGCGAAGGGCGACGTGACCTCGCTCTTCGAGGCGCCCCCCACCGACTTCACCCCGCGGGAGATCGCACCCGGAGTGTGGTCGATGTCGATGGACACCGAGGCGTCGCTGCGCGAATACCTCAAACTGCATCTGCGCATCCCAGTGGTCGGGCGGATCGGGCCTCTCGCCAAGGCGTTCGACTTCGTGGCGACGGCTGCACCCGGCGTCCGCGAGATCCTGACGGTGGGGAAGCCCTGCTGGGAGGTGAAGGAGCGGCACTACGACCTGGTGGTGGTCGACGCCCCGGCCAGCGGCCACATCATCGGTCTGCTGGCGGCGCCCCAGGCCATCAACGACCTGGTCAAGGTCGGGCTGATCCGCAGCCAGACCGACTGGATGCTCGACATCCTGTCGGATCCGCACCAGACCGGGTTGATTGCGGTGTGCACGCCCGAGGAGATGCCGGTGAGCGAGACTCTCGAGCTGGCCACCCGGGTGCGAGAGGAGACAACGGTGCGCATGTCGGCGGTCGTCGTGAACCGCGTCCTGCCCGAGCTCTTCGGCCAACGCGAAGAGGAGATCTTCGAGCAGCTGCGCACTCCCGCCACCGAGCGCGTGCTGTCCGAGCGGGCCGGCGGTGACGTGGCCCCCGTGCTCGAGGCGGCCCGGCTGGCCGTGACCATGCGGCGCACCCGCTCGACCCACCTGCAGCGCCTCCGGGCCGGGTTGCCCGATGCCCTGCCCGTCCTGCTCCTTCCCTACCTGTTCGCCCGCAGCTTCGGCGCCCGCACGACGCGCCAGGTGGCCCACGCACTCGGCGAAGAGCTCGGGTTGTGACAGCGGCCGGCGTGTCGACGCCCAAGACGGTGGGCCAGCTACTGGCGGCCAAGGACATCGTCATCGCCTGCGGGCCGGGCGGGGTGGGCAAGACGACGGCGGCGGCGGCGTTGGCCGCCACCGCGGTGGTCGAACAGGGCGGCCGCGTCCTGGTGCTCACCGTCGACCCGGCCAAGCGCCTGGCCGACGCGTTGGGGCTCAAGGGGATCGGGAACGACGAGGTCCGCATCCCCGACGACGTGTTCACCGGGGCGGCGGCCCACCCCCGGGGTGAACTGTGGGCTGCGATGCTCGACACGAAACAGAGCTGGGACGACCTCATCCGCACGCATGCCCCCGACGCGGCGACCCGCGAACAGATTTTGGCCAACCCGCTGTACCAGAACATCTCGGGCCGCTTCGTGCAGTCGCACGACTACATCGCCATGGAGCGGCTCTACGAGATCCACTGCGAGGGCAACTACGACCTGATCGTCGTCGACACGCCCCCGACGCGCAACGCGCTCGACTTCCTCGATGCCCCGCAGCGCATGGCGGACTTCTTCTCCTCGCGCCTGTTGCGCTGGCTCATCGTGCCCTACCGGTCGCGGCTGGTGAACATGGCGTCGCGGCCGTTCTACCAGGTGGCCGACCGCATTCTCGGCACGCAGTTCCTGGCTGACATCTCGGAGTTCTTCATCTTGTTTCAGTCCATGTATGCCGGGTTCGTCGAGCGGGCCGAGGCGGTGACGCGGCTGCTCTCGGACCGGCGCACCACGTTCATGGTCGTCTCGACCCTCGAGGCCACCCCGGTCCGCGAGGCAGAGTTCTTCTCGGCCGAGCTGATGAAGCGCCAGCTCAACCTGGGTGCCATCGTGCTGAACAAGGTGATGCCCGAGTATCTACGCGAACCCAAGGCGGACAAGCTGGCCCTGTCCATGAAGGCCCGGGCCGAGGTGCTGGCGCAGGGCCTGACCGACGATCCGGTCGTCGCCGCCCGCGTGATCGGGGAAGTGGCAGAGAGCTTCATCAACTTCGGGGTGGTGGCCCGGCGCGAGGCCGAGCAGCAGGCGGAGCTGCGGGGTGCGCCCGACGTGCTCGTCACCGTTCCCTACTTCGACGCCGACATTTACGACATGGGCGGGCTGCTCCAGCTGGGAGCGCAGGTCTGGGGCTGACGGTCCGGCGGATACCCGGGCCCGACGGCCTGGCGCCGGGGCGGAGCGGGGCGCCTACCATCGTTGTCATGGCCCCGATGATCGATCCCGAAGTCGAGCTCTATGCCGCGGCGCACACAACGGCGCCCCCGGGGTACCTCGAGGAGGTCGAGCGGTCCACGCGGGCGGGCTTCGCCCAACTCTCGAGGATGATGGTGGGCCGCGAGGAGGGCCGCTTCCTGGAATTGCTGGTGCACGCCGCCCAAGCCACTGAGGTGCTCGAGATTGGGACGTTCACGGGGTACTCCTCCATCGCCATGGCAGCGGGGCTGGGACCGGGGGGCTCGATCATCTCGCTGGAGGTGGACCCCCACCACGCCACCGTGGCCCGGGGCAACATCGCGGCCGCCGGCCTAGAGTCATTCATCAGCGTGATCGAGGGACCAGCGCTCACGAGCCTGGAGCAGCTGCAGGGTCCATTCGACTTCGTCTTCATCGACGCCGACAAGGTCTCCTACGACGCGTACTACGAGTCGGTGCTGCCCAAGCTGGCGCCCCACGGCATCATCGCGGTCGACAACACGCTCCAGGGCGGCAGCGTCCTGGCCTCGGCCGAGGAACCCCACGAGTCGGCGCGGGCCGTGCGCGCCTTCAACGACAAGGTGGTCAATGACCCCCGCGTGGTGTGCGTGCTGACCACGATCCGCGACGGCGTGACGCTGATCCGCCACGCCCCCGGCTGAGGCGGCAGTGCGCAAGAGCAGGCCGACGACGGCGGACTGAGCGTGCTCGACTACCACCTCCACCTCTGGCCGCACCACGAGCACGACACGCCGCTGCGCGTCGACCAGCTCCGGCGGTACTGCGAGCAGGCCCAGGCGGCCGGGGTCACCGAACTGGCGCTCACCGAGCACCTGTTCCGGTTCCGCCAGGCCGACGCGCTGTTGCGCGGGTTCTGGGACGACGACCGCGTGCCGCCCGCCCTGGCCGAATCCATGGCTGCGTACTGGAAGTTCCATGCCACCGCCGATCTCGAGGCGTACGTGTCCTGCGCCCAGGAGGCCAAGGCTGCGGGACTGCCCGTCGTGATCGGACTCGAGGTCGACTACTACGAGGACCGCATGGACACCGTGGCCGGTCTCCTGGCCGGCTACCCCTTCGACGTCCTGCTGGGCTCCGTGCACTGGATCGGGGGCTGGCGCTTCGACGACCTCGGCGATCCCATCTCGATGGCCGAGTGGGCGGCGCGCGACGTGGACGCGTGTTGGGAGGCCTACACGCAGGCCCTGGAGGAGCTGGCCGCCACCGGAACCTGCGACGTCCTGGCCCACCCCGATCTCATGAAAGTGGTCGGCCACGTGCCCGAGGCCCCGGCCGAGTGGTGGGACCGCATCGCCGAGGCCGCCGCCTCGTCGGGCATGGCGGCCGAGCTCTCCTCCTCGGGATGGCGCAAGCCGGTGCGCGAGCAGTATCCAGCGGCGGGGCTGTTGGAGCGCTTCGTGGCACGCGGGGTGCCGCTCACCACGGCCTCCGACGCGCACCACCTCGACCATGTGGCCCACCGGGCCGACGACCTGCGCGCCGTGTTGGACTCGGTCGGCGTCGACGTCCTGCAGGGCTACCGCGACCGGGAGCCCTACCCGGTCGCGGTGTCGGGCGGCGGGGTGGGGAAGACCTGATGCCGACACCAGCCGAGCTGGCCCAGAGCCACACCGACCTCAAGCCAGAGGAGCTCGAGCACCTGCAGCGGTTGCTCGGGAGCTGGGGCGTCCTGGCCGACCTGTCCTTCTCCGACCTCCTGCTCCTGGTGCCGGTGCACACCGCCCGCGGCCAGAGTGCAGTCGCGGCGGACGTGCCCGGATCGTTGGCGCAGGATCCCGAGTTGGTCGTCCTCGGGCAGATGCGCCCCAACAACCGGCCCACCTTGGTGGACCAGGACCTGGTCGGCCAGACGGTCAACGAGTCCCAGTGGACCCTGGTGGCCCAGTGCCTGCATTCGGGCGAGATCGTGCGCGGCAGCATCCACCACCCAATTCTGGGCGAACAGGTCCCCGTGGAGAACATCCCGGTCCGCTTCGAAGGCCGGATCATCGCCGCGCTGTTGCGAGTCTCTCTCGCACCGCTCAAAGGGCCGACGAGCATGTACGAGCGCACCTACCTCGACGTGTTCGAGCGCCTGGCCGACATGGTGGCCCAGTCGGCCTTTCCCTATCCCGACGAGGACGTCGGCACCGAGGAGGCCCCTCGGGTCGGCGACGGGGTCGTCGTCGTCGATGCCGACGGGAGAGTGGAATTCGCGTCGCCCAACGCCATGAACGCGTTCCACCGCATGGGGATCTACACCCAACCCGAGGGTCGACGTTTCGGGGATCTCGACATTGAGGAGTCGGCCGTCGAGTGGGCGCTCGCCACGGGCAGACCGGTCGTCGAGGAGGTCGAGCGGCGTCCCGACGTGATCGTCCTCGTCCACTGCATCCCGCTCCTCTCCCACGGGGTAGTCACCGGAGCGATGATCCTGCTCCGCGACGTGACCGACGTGCGGAGGCTGGACCGGCTGCTCCTCTCCAAGGATGCGGCCATCCGCGAGGTGCACCACCGCGTCAAGAACAACCTGCAGACGATCTCCTCGCTTCTCAGCCTCCAGGCGCGCCGGGTGGGTGACCGGGCGGCGCGGGTCGCGCTCCACGAGGCCGAGCGGCGGGTGCGCTCCATCGCGCTGGTGCACGAGATCCTCTCGCGCGACCCGAGCGACCAGGTGCCCTTTGCCGAGATCGTCGGGTCGCTGGTCCAGATGGCCGAGGACTCGGTGGTGTCGTCCCAGCCGGTCGTGATCGCAGTGCACGGAGACCTCGGCGAGGTGGCGGCCGACGTGGCCACGCCGCTGGCGGTGACGGTGGCCGAGCTGTTGCAGAACGCGGTCGAGCACGCCTTCGATCCGGAGGCCGCCGGCGGGATCGACGGAGCAGCCGGGCTGGAGGGTGCGGGTGGGGCGGCCGGCTACGCGCCGGTGGGCCACGTCGACTTGACGCTCTCGAACCAGGAGTCGGCCTTGCGCCTCGAGGTGCGCGACGACGGGCTCGGGTTACCGGAGGGGTTCGACATCGAGCGGACCACGAGCCTCGGTCTCTCGATCGTGCGCGACCTGGTGGTCAGTCAGTTGGAGGGCACCATCTCAATGGAGGCGCTCCCGGCGGCCGACGGGGGTGGGACGCGCGTGGCGATCTCCGTGCCGGTGCGCGCACCCAAGTGAGCGGGGCGCCGGCCCGGGCGCGCCGTCCTCAGAACGCAGCGCGTTGCGAGCGACGGGCGGCCAACCAGGCCTTGCGGAGCTTCCGGCGCTCCTCCTCGGAGGTGCCGCCCCAGACGCCGGATTCCTGGTTGGTGGCCAGCGCAAAGTCGAGGCAAGGCTCGAGCGCTTCGCACGAACGGCAGACCCGCTTGGCGGCCTCGATCTGGTCGAGCGCCGTGCCGGTCGTGCCGACAGGGAAGAAGAGGTCCGGTTCGGTATTGCGGCAGGCAGCCGCACGCCGCCAGTCGTCCGCGTCCCAATCGACGGTCCGGTTCCACATAAGAGCCATCGGAATATGCCTCCACCAACATTGTGATCCTTTTCACATGATCGGACCAGAGTGTGTCCGTTCAGTGAAAAGCGGGTTTACGGCGAAGAGGGTAACGGCCCGCCCGAGGGCTGGCAAGGAGTTTCCGTGAATTTTCCGTGTGCGGTGGGATGGACGCGTGACACGGGCGTCACAGGGGCCCGGTGACCGCCGTCTTCGCCCACAGGGGTTGCACACAGGGATTCGTGGAGAACACGCTCGATGCCTTCTCCGAGGCGCGGCGCCTCGGGGCCGACGGCATCGAGCTCGACGTGCGCCTGACCGCCGACGGTGGCCTGGCCGTGCACCACGACGCCGAGATCGCCGGCGCCGGCGTCATCGGGACCTTGGGTGTGGCGGAGCTCCCGGCCCACGTGCCGCTCCTGGCCGAGGCACTGGCCGTCTGCGAAGGGATGGTGGTGAACGTCGAGATCAAGAATGCCCCCCAGGATCCTGGGTGGGACCCGGGAGAGGCCGTGGCGCTGCTGACGGCGGCGGCGATTGAGGAGGCGGGCTGGACGGATCGGGTCATCGTGTCGTCGTTCCAGGTCGCGACGCTGCGCGCCGTGCAGGTCGCCGACGCCCGCCTCGCCCTCGGCGCGCTCTGGGGTTACGCCACCGAACCCGGACCGGCGTTGGACGAGGCGGCCGAGGCCGGGTTCGGCTCCGTCCATCCCTTCGTGACCTCAGTGGACCGCGATCTTGTGGAGCGGGCGCACGCGGCGGGCCTTGCGCTCAACGTGTGGACGGTCAACGCGCTCGACGACCTGCGCGCGGTCGTCGCCTGGGGGGCAGACGCTGTGATCACCGATCGCCTCGACGACGCACTCGCCATTGCACGGGGCGACGGGGATTGACGGGGCGATGGCTTGAGGGCTCCACAGGGGGCGGGAGCGACGCCAAGACGGGCTTGTGACCGGGCCGAATGGCGTGGCACGGCCCGGGTCCACAAAGATGGTCGGCCATGAACGTCGTCGTATGCGTCAAGCAGATCCCCGATCCGGCCGCCCCCGGGGCGCTCAACCCGGACACCAAGACCCTCGACCGGTCCGGCAAGCTCATCATGGACGACTCGGACAACTACGGGGTCGAGATGGCCCTCCAGCTCGCCTCCGGCGAGGGCGACGAGGTCACCCTCGTCTCCATGGCGCCGGGTGGTGAGACCTCGGGCCTGCGCACCGGCCTCGCCATGGGCGCGGCGAAAGCCATTCTGGTCAGTGACGATGCGCTGGCCGGCAGCGATGCGCTCGGGACCGCCAAGGTGCTGGCGGCAGCCATTGCCCGCGCCAACCCTGACCTCGTCGTCATGGCCACCGAGTCGACCGACGGGTACACCGGCACGCTGCCCGTGCAAGTGGCCGAACTGATGGGGTTGCCCTCGGTCACCTTTGCCAAGGCGATCGCGGTCGACGGTGGCTCGGTCAAGGTGGAGCGCCAGACCGAGGCGGGGTACGACGAGGTCGTGAGCACCCTTCCGGCCGTGGTGACCGTCACCGCCGGCGTCGTCGAGCCGCGGTACCCCTCCTTCAAAGGGATCATGGCCGCGAAGTCCAAGCCGGTCGACAACCTGACCCTCGCAGACCTTGGGCTCGACGCCTCGCAGGTGGGTGCGGCGGGCGCCCGCCAGGAGATCACCGAGATCTCCGAGGCGGAGGAGCGGGGGGCGGGGGAGATCGTGGTGGACGAGGGCGACGGTGCGGAGCGCGTCGTGGCCTTCCTCGAGCAACTGAAGGTGGTCTGAGATGGCGATCGACAAGGTGTGGGTGCTGGCCGAGGCCGGCGATTCCGGCCCGACGCCCGTCACGTTGGAACTGCTGACCGAGGCCCGCTCGGTCGGCTCCACCGTCGAGGCCGTGGCCTGGGGGTCGGAGGCGGCCTCGCTGGCCGGGCCGCTGGGCGAGTACGGCGCGACGACGCTTTATGACGTCGGCGACCTGGGCGGCGCGCTGCCCGGCGTGCCGGTGGCCGCCGCACTGGCCGCGCTCATTCAGGGCGGCAACGCGCCCGACGTCATCTTGATGCCCGCCACCTACGAAGGCCGCGACATCGCGGGGCGCCTCTCCGCCAAGCTCGACCGTCCGGTGCTGACGAACGTCACGGGACTGGTGGAGGTCGACAGCGGACTCGCGAGCCAGCACCCTCTCTTCGGCGGCAGCAAGATCGTCACGGCCCGCTTCACCGCGGACGGCCCGGGCATCTTCGTCATCCGGGCCAAGTCGTTCGCGGCGGAGCCGGGGGGTGGCGGCGCCGCCGCAGTCGTCGCGGCCCCGGTCCCCGACAACGTCGCGGCCACCAACACGGCCAAGATCGTCGAGCGCCACGTCGAGGAGCGCAGCGGGCCGAAACTCGACGAAGCGACGGTCGTCGTCTCGGGTGGGCGCGGCCTCGGCGAGGCGGCCAACTACGCGCTGATTGAGGAGCTGGCCAAGCTCCTGCACGGTGCGGCGGGCGCCAGCCGCGCCATCGTCGACGCCGGCTGGGTTCCCTACTCGCACCAGGTGGGTCAGACCGGCAAGACCGTGAAGCCGACCGTCTATGTCGCGTGCGGGATCTCGGGCGCCACCCAGCACCTGGTCGGCATGAAGGGCTCCAAGAACATCATCGCCATCAACAAGGACCGGGAGGCGCCGATCTTCTCGGTCGCGGACCTCGGGATCGTGGGCGACGTGCACAAGGTGTTGCCGGCGCTGATCGAGGCGCTCAAGGCGAAGATCTGAGGGCCCCGCCCCGACGCTGATCCCGGTCCCACCCCGAATCCGGGTGTGGGCTGCTCGAGTGGACATGGGTGCGGCGGTGAGCCGGCTGACCCGGGGTCGCGCCGGACCCTCGCGCCCGGAGCGTGCGCGGTCGGCCGTACGACCGGCTGTACATTCGGCGCAATCCGCTGACGCCTCCGAATGCTCTTTCCCACTATCGACTTCGCCGTCTTTTTTGCCGTCGCCTTCACGGTGAACTGGCTGCTCAACCCCTACGCGCGGTGGTGGAAGCTCTCGATGGTCGGGCTGAGCTACGTGTTCTACGGCTGGGTCGGGTGGAGTTACTGCCTGTTGTTGCTCGCGACGACGCTGGTGTCGTTCGGTGGCGGGGCCTGGGTGGGGGCCGCCCGCACCGAACAGGGGCGGCGTCTCGCCTTGGGGGTGTCGGTGGTGGCACTGCTCGGGATCCTGGGGTGGTTCAAGTACTACGGCTTCGTCTCGGTGAATCTCGACAACGTCACCCATGCGCTCGGATTGGGCCAGGCGGTCCCTCTCCTGCAAGTCGGACTGCCGATCGCCATCTCGTTCTTCACCTTCATGGCCATCAGCTACGTCGTGGACATCTACCGCCGAAAGCTCGAACCGGCCAAACCGCTCGACTTCGCGGTGTACATCTCGTTCTTCCCCCACCTCCTGGCCGGCCCGATCGTGCGCGGGAACGAGCTGTTGCCCCAGATACGCCGCCGCCGCGACCCGAACTCGATCGACTACTCGCGGCCTTCTGGCTGATTCTGGCCGGCCTGTTCAAGAAGGTCGTGATCTCCTCCTTCGTGGGGAGCGCGATCGTGACGCCGGTCTTCACGTCGCCTCTGCAACACTCCGCACCAGAGGCGATCTTCGCCGCATGGGGCTACGCGGTGCAGATCTACTGTGACTTCAGCGGGTACACCGACATCGCCATCGGCCTTGCCCTGCTGCTCGGCTTCCGCTTCCCGCAGAACTTCGACGGCCCGTACACGGCACGCAACCTGCAGGACTTCTGGCGTCGTTGGCACATGACGCTCTCGCGCTGGCTGCGCGACTACCTCTACATCCCGTTGGGAGGCAGCGCGGGCAGCCACGCTCAGACGGTCCGCAACATCATGATCACCATGGTGCTCGGCGGCCTGTGGCACGGCGCGGCCTGGACGTTCGTGGCGTGGGGCACCCTGCACGGGCTCGGGCAGTGCGTCGGGCACCTGCGCCGGACGAGCCGGGAGCGCCGCGGGCTCCCGGCGGTGCCCGACGGCCCCGTCCGGGTCTGGGTGCAGCGGTTCCTCACCTTCCAGTTCGTCTGTCTGGGGTGGGTGTTCTTCAACGCGACCGGCATGTCCCAGGCCTTTTCCCTTCTCGGCCGGCTTTTCAGCGGATGGGGTGAACCCAGCCCGCTCGTCACACCGTTGCTCGTCGTCACGGTCCTCGGCACCATCGCCCTCCAGTACGTGCCCACGTTGAGCGTGTCCCGGCTTCAGGGGGCGTTCTCTCGGCAGAGGACGGCGGTGCAGGTCGGCCTGCTCGGCTTCGCTCTGCTCGGCATCACCACGTTCGGTCCGGTCGGCGTCGCGCCCTTCATCTACTACCGCTTCTGATGACGGACGCCCGCACGCCGCCCCACCTCGTGGACTGGGACTCTCCAGAGGAGTGGCGCGCGCACCCGCATCCCGAGCTGGAGCCGCCCGACGACGGGAGGGTGCGGGCCCCGTGGACCCGGGTCCTCGCCATCGGTGCCGGCGCTTTCGCACTGTGGTTCTTGCTGTTCGCCCCGACCCTGCAGCACAACGCTCAGGTCTCGCCGGTCGGCCATCGACGCACCGTGAGCCTCGACATCACCGGCCCGGTCGCGGCGTTGAGCCGCGCCTTTCAGCTTTCCCACCTCGTCTCGGCCACCGGTCGGGAGAACCGCCTGCCCGGCGGGACCGTGGGCTTGACGACGTCCGGTCCGCGACCCTCCGACGCGGCGGGTGGCTCGCGGCCCGGTTCAGGGCCGGGGTCAGGGCCGGGTTCTGTGCCGGGGTCAGTGCCCGGGAAAGGCGGCAGCACACCGACGACCCCGACGCCGACGACGACGCCGCCGGATCCCAAGATGCCCACCGCGGCCAACCCGCTGCGCGTCCTGATCGTGGGCGACTCCATCGGTCTCGACATGGGGGGACCGCTGCAGTCCGACCTCGCCGGCACCGGCGTGGTCAACGCGGCGCTCGATGCCCGCGAGAGCACGGGGCTGACGCGGCCCGACTACTTCAACTGGCCGGCGGAACTGAGCGCGGACCTCAAGACAGTGCAGCCGCACGTGGTGGTGGTGATGATCGGGGCCAATGACGCCCAAGACTTCTTGGGCCCTCCCGACGTGCCCTACACCGCCGCGCAGTGGAACACGCTCTACGCCCAGCGGGTTGCGCAGTTCATGCAGATCGCCCAGAGCGGCGGTGCCACGGTCGTGTGGGTCGGTATGCCGCCGATGCAGAACCCGGGCCTGAACGCCCAGATGTCCGACGTCAACGCCGTGGTCCAGCGTCAAGCGACGTTGGCGCACCCGCCAGTGACGTTCTTGTCCATGGACAAGGTGTTGGGCACTGCGCAGGGCGGGTACACCGCGTTCATCACCAACGCAGCAGGCCAGATCGTCAACGTCAGAGCGCCCGACGGGACGCACCTGACGTCGGGCGGGGGACAGGTCGCGGCCCAGCAAGTGATCGACCAGCTGAAGACGATGGGTTACCACATCCCGTAAGCCGTGGTGGCGTGTGGGGCGTGGCCCGGTGATGGCTAGCCCGTAGGCGAGGGTGCTTCCAACGCCATCGGGCCCGACCCATCGACTGGCTCAGCCGCTGGCACGGTTGCACCAGCCAGTCTGGCTCGCCGCGGCCGCACGTAAGCGAGCCAGACGGCAGCACCGCCCACGAGGACGGCGCCGAGCGTCCAGCCCAGCGCGGTGGTGCCGAGGCCGACGTACTTGAGGCCCGAGGCGAAGATCACGAACGTGATGACCGGACGGATGTAGCGATCGGGAGCCCGGGAGGAGATGAGGGAGCCGACGAGGACGGCCGGCACGCTGCCGAGCACGATGGACGCCGTGACAGAGAACTCGATATGCCCAAAGGCCAGGGCGCCGAGCGCGGCGGCGATCGTCAGCGGGACGGCCTGGGTCAGGTCCGTGCCGACGAGCTGGTTGGCCCCGATCATCGGGTAGAGGAAGAGCAGGAGCACGATCATTAAGGACCCCGAGCCGACCGACGTCATGCCGACGACGAAGCCACCAATGGCGCCGATGGCCACCGTGGGCAGCGGGCGCACCACGAGCTGGCCGATCAGGCCCTGGCGGCGGTGTCCAGAACGGCGGTCGAGCCCGTAACGCAGCACCATGGCTCCCGCCCCGATCAGGAGGGCCGCGCCGAGGATCAGCTGCACGTTGTGCTCGGCTGACTTGGAGTTGCCCAACAGATGGAGGGCGTAGGAGCCGAAGAGAGCGGCGGGGACGGAGCCGAGAACCATCCACCCGACGAGCGAGTAATTCACCGTCTTCTTGGTCATATGGACCACGGCGCCCACGGGCCGCATGAGCACAGCCGCCACCAGATCACTCGAGATCGCAGTGGAGGGCTTCACTCCGAAGAAGAGGATCAACATGGGCGTCATGAGCGCCCCGCCGCCCGCACCGGTCATGCCCACGAGGAATCCGACAACTGCGCTCCCGAGGACGATGAGCGGGTCAATCGACATCGGGCCTCCTCGGGCGAGAGGGGTCCCGGGACCGCAGCGTCTTTCCGTGGACTATAAACAAGTTCGTTGACAGTTTCCAGAACCTCATCCGGTCTCCGACAGCGGACCTGCGTTGCCGAGCGGGCATAGTGACTTCATATTACCTATGAAGTAAGTCAGGAAACCGGGGCGCCGTGTCTGGAATCGGAACCGGGCGGCCCAGCGGCCCATCGGCCCAGCTCAGACGAGCGGCCAGGGATACGGGGGCCACTCGCCGTCGTCGACGAGCTCGGGCAGGGCCCGCAGGCTGAGGAGCCAGGCCACCCGGTCCCACGTGGCGGAGACCTCGTCGGGCGAGAGGAGCGCACACAGCGCCGGCGACGGACCGTCGTGAGCCAGCCGAGCCAGGTCTTCCTGCACGGCCGCGGCGAGAGGGCATCCGCCGAAATCCCAGATCACCGTGCGCAGCTTGTCGTGCTGATTGAAGCAGAGTCCGTTGTCGATGGCCCAGAGCCGATCCTCGGCCAGGAGCACGTGGCCGCTCTTGCGGTCGGCGTTGTTCGCCACGACGTCGAATGCGCACAGCTGCATGAGCGTCGGGTGCCACCTCGGCTCGTCGCGCAGGGTGAAGTAGTGCGAGGTGCCGTCCTCATGCACGAAACGCTGCACGGATCCCGGACCGAAGGGACCTTCGGGCCGCTGGACCGTCTCGGGGACCAGGCCCCAGCCCAGGCATTCGGAGAGCACGTAGGCGGCGACCTCGCGGCGAAAGAGCCCACCGGGGAAGTCCCACAGCGGCCGTTCCCCCTTGGAGGGCTTGTAGACGGCGAGAAGTTCCTGGTCGCCGAGCCGGCAGGTCACGAGCAGGGTGGCGTTGGAGCTCCCCGCGATGCGCCCGTGCACTTCCATGTCACCCTCGATGAGGACCCGCTCGACCGCCGCGTCGGACACCGTGGCTAGGTAGCCGGCGGACGGTGCCCGTTGGTGCGGGGGCAGTCGTGCCCTGCGGGGTCCAACGGCAACGAGCACAGCGGACAGGGCGGCCGCCCCGCCTCGACCAGTCGCGTGGCATGGATGGCGAAGGCAGCAGCCTGCTCGCGGCGTCAGCGCGATGCGCAGGACATGGCCGCTCTCGGCGAGGTCGTCCTCGTCATCCTCCTCGGCGTCCACGTCCAGCTCCTCGAGCACGACGATGATCCTGTCGAGCTCCTCGTCGTAGGAGACGCCGATCGTCCCCACGGCCCACTCGAACTCGTCGGTGCCGTAGAAGTCGAGGTCCTCGGGCAGATGGCCCGGCCGGCCCAGCTCTTTGACGATGCGTCCCAGGTAGCCAGCGAGCACCGCCACCTGCTGTTTCTCGACTTTGACGGTCGTCTCGGTGAGGCCTTGGCGGCAGTAGAAGAGGAAAAGCCGGTTCCCCACGTCGCCGATGACTCCAACCGTGCAGTGGTCGGGTGCGTCGAAGTCGAACTCGTCGCTCACCGCAGCGCGGTCCTCATGAGGGCACCAACTCGTCCAAGGTGCCCGTGGAGTTCACCGACAACACGACCGGGCCACCCGCGGTGAACAGAATCGCCGAGATGGAGCAGGGCGAGATCACCAAGCGTTGCATCAGGTCGATGGGCACGCCGGCCGCGGCCGCCACGATCGCCTTGATGGGGTCAGCATGCGAGACGGCCACGATCGTCTCGCCCAGATGCTCGGCGACCAGGCCGAGCGCGGCATCGAGAGAACGCACGGACATCTCTGCGAACGACTCCCCGCCGGGGAAGCGGAACCCGCTGGGCCAGCGGTGGACGGTGGGCCATTCGCGGGTCCGGTACAGAACGCGCCAGGGGCTTCTCGGTCCAGTCGCCCACGTCGACCTCGATGAGCCCCGGAGCGGTCCGCACCCGGAGGCCGAGTTCGCGGGCGATGGGGGCTGCGGTCTCCCGTGCGCGCTCCAGCGGTGACGCATACACGGAGGTGGGCGCCTTGGCCAGCGCCGCAATGCGCTCGGCCGCCGCGACGGCCTGCGCGCGCGCCCTTTCTCGGAGAGATGGAGCCCGCCCGCCCGCCCGGGGAGCAACTTGCCGGTGGTGGGGGTCGTGCCGTGGCGCACCAGGAGCAAAACGGTTGCCGGAGGAGGTTTGCGGCCGCGCCGTGAGGGCGTGCGTGCGGCGGCAGTTCTCGCTGATGGGGGCACGGCAGCCCATCGTAGGCTCTGCGCTGTGGCGTCCAACCGGGTGGAGAGGGACTCCGTGGCGGCGGTGCAACGGGACGTGGCGGCATGCCGGCGGTGCCCCCGCCTCGTCGGTTGGCGCGAGGAAGTGGCCCGGACAGGCCGCGCGTCCTACTCCGGTCAGGTGTACTGGGGCCGCGCCGTTCCGGGTTTCGGCGACCCGCACGCGTCGCTGATCGTCGTCGGCTTGGCGCCGGCAGCGCACGGGGCCAACCGGACGGGCCGGATGTTCACCGGCGACCGATCGGGGGACTGGCTCTTCGCGGCGCTGCACCGGGCCGGCTTCGCGTCACAGCCCACCAGCACCTCGCGCGAGGACGGCCTCACCCTTCACGACGCGTACATCACTGCGGCCGTCCACTGCGCGCCCCCGCCAACAAGCCCGATCCCGCCGAGCGGGCGGCCTGTGCGCCGTATCTCGCCCGAGAGCTCGCCCTGTTGCGCAACGCCGCCGTCGTCGTGGCACTCGGGCAGTTCGCCTGGCAGGCTGCCGCGGCCCAGTACGGGCTGCGGCCCCGCCCGGCGTTCGGGCACCTGGCCGAGAGCCCGCTCCCGTCCGGGGCGACGCTTCTCGGCTCGTACCACCCAAGCCAGCAGAACACCTTCACGGGCAAGCTGACCGTGCCCATGTTCGACGCAGTGTTCAGACGGGCGAGCCGGCTGATCGCAGATGCCCCGGGACGGACCGCTCAGGAAACGAGGTCGTACAACAGCCGGTAGAAGTGGACGCGGGCGGGGTCCGGAGTCACGCCGTAACTCTCGTAGAAGAGCGGTTCGAGATCGTCCCCGAAATTCCAGCCCACGCTCCATGCCCCCACGGCTATGTCCCACCAACGGTCGGCCACGCCCAGCTCGCCGAGGTCGACGTAGCCGGTCACCCTTCCAGCCTGGAGCAATACATTGGGCGGGCAGTAGTCGCCGTGGCACACGACGAGGTCCTCGCCGTCCGGAACGGTCGCCTCGAGCTCGGCGAGCGCCGCGGCCGGGGTGAGGGATGCGTGCTCTTCGTGGAAGCCGGCCGGGTCGATGTCCTCCGTCTCGACCCGGTGCCTGACGTGGTCGAGAGCGCGCTCGAGGTCGAAGCGAAAGGGACACCACTCTTCGCCGACCTCCTCGTGAAAGCGTCGCAACCCCCGCCCGAGCGCCCACACCAGACCCGGGAGGTCGTCGCACCAGCCCGGATCGACGGCGTCGCGCCCGGGGAGTGCCTCGGTGAGTAGGACGGTCGTGCTGCCCGCTTGTTCCAACGCGACCACGACCGGGACGGGAAGATAGGCAGCGGCCCAGATCATGCGCTCAGACTCGCCGCGCAGCGTCGGATAGCGGCCTTCTGTGTCGACCTTGGCAAAGCGTACCGAGCCGTCCGGGGAGGTCAGGCGCCACGTGGTCAAACAGGGCACGAGTCGGTAGGCCAGGGTGGCCGACCAGCCCGGGGCAAGCCGTTCCAGGTCGGGCGGCGGCACCGGGGCATCAGGCGGATTCGGCACGAACTGCAGGGTAGGGGGACGGGGGCGCCCGGGCACCAACGGCTACCGTCTCGGCGACAAAGCGGGGAGGATCGAGTGCGCGAGGCCAACGACGTGACGCCGTGCGACGTCGCGGAAATCAAGAGCTGGGACCACACGGCCGAT
The DNA here is from genome assembly GCA_963744225.1 of uncultured Acidimicrobiaceae bacterium. GTDB lineage: Bacteria > Actinomycetota > Acidimicrobiia > Acidimicrobiales > RAAP-2 > Bog-473. Next base: position 89,496 of record CAVUSV010000004.1, on the reverse strand, counting down.
GTGATCGTGGTCGGGTTCGGCGCCGCAGGCTCGACCGCCGCCTTCACTGCCGCTCATGCCGGCGCGGAAGTCCTCGTGACCGAGCGCACCGGCGGACCAGGGGGGGCCGCCGCCCTGGCCGAGGGGATCGTCTACCTCGGCGGCGGCACGCCGATACAGACGGCCTGCGGCTTCGAGGACAGCCTCGACGACATGTACCGCTACATGTTGGCGGCCTGCGGGCCTGACCCCGACGTGGCCAAGATCGCTCGCTACTGCGAGGAGAGCCTGGGCCATTTCGACTGGTTGGTGGCACGTGGCATCCCGTTCGACCCGACCTTCTGCGCCGAGACCTCCATGGCGCCGACCGGCACCGAGGGCCTGGTGTACTCCGGTGGCGAGGACGCGTACCCATTCAACGAGATCGCTCGCCCCGCCCCCCGGGGGCACTTGGCCAAGACGAAGCGCAGCACCGGATGGCTGCTCATGCAGCACCTGGCGGCCGCTGCTACGGCGGCCGGCGCAGCCGTCTCGACGGACACCCGGGTGGATCGGCTCGTCCTCGACGGCGGCCGGGTGGTCGGTGTGCAGGCGCAGCGTTTCGGCGAGACGGTGTCACTCCGGGCGCACCGCGGCGTTGTGCTGACTGCCGGAGGCTTTATCTTCAACGACGAGATGTTGCGGCAGCACTCCCCACCCTTGGTGCGGGGCACGTTCAAGGTGGGCACCGAAGGCGACGACGGGCGGGGGATCCGCATGGCGCAGGTCATCGGCGCCGCAGTGCGCAACATGTACGCGGGCGAAGTGTCCCTGCCGATCACTCCACCTCGGACGTTGATCCACGGCATCCTCGTCAATGGGAAGGGGCAGCGCTTCATCAACGAGGACACCTATATGGGCCGCGTCGGCCAGTCAGCCCTCTACGGACAGGATGGCGAGGTCTACTTGATCCTCGACGAGGCGACCTATGAGGTGAATTGGATGGGTCTCGCCGCCTCCTGGGTCTGCGAGACGCCGGCGCAGCTCGAGGTCGAAATCGGCCTGCCCGCGGGTTCCCTTCAGACCACGCTCGACCTGTACAACCGCCATGCGGCGGTGGGGGAAGACCCCCTCTTCCACAAGGGCTCCGCGTGGGTCCGCCCCCTGGTGCCACCCATCGGCGCCGTCGACCTCCGCATCGGGTCCGCGCCCTATGCGCCGTTCACACTCGGCGGTCTGGAGACGACGGTGCAGGGCGAGGTGGTCGACGTCGGTGGTCGCGCCATTCCGGGGCTCTTCGCGGCTGGGCGCACCACCGCGGGGGTGTGTTCGTTCGGCTACGCCAGCGGACTCTCCATCGGGGACAGCACGATGTTCGGGCGCTTCGCCGGCGCGAGTGCAGCGGCATCACCGGTCTGAGGACTGTGGGGCGTCTCGGCACACCATTCGTCTCTGGCCGAACACGGAGGTATGCAATCCTGGAACCGTGCGCACGGTGTACGAGGCCGCAGGCGGTGACGAAGGCCTCTTGAGCTTGGCTGGTGCATGGCACGCGAGGGTGATGGCGGATGACGTCGTGAGCCATGCCTTCAGCCACGGATACCACCCTGCGCACACGGAGCGGCTGGCCGCGTACTGGGCCGAAGCGCTCGGTGGTCCCGCGACCTACTCGGCGGAGTACGGGGACGAGACGTCAGTGGTGCGGATGCACAGCGGAAATGGTACCCACGAGGAGATGGATCGTCGCGCGATCGCCTGTTTCGATCAGGCGCTTGTGGATGCGGGACTCTCCGAGGATGACAGCCTCCGGCAAGTCCTTCACGACTACTTTGCGTGGGCGACGACGACGACAATGGCCCGCTACCACCGCTCTGCGGATGACGTGCCGGCGGGAATGCGGATCCCACGGTGGTCATGGGCCGGACCGGCCGACGGGATTGACACCGACGCTGACGGGAATCACAGCTAATCGCCAATCCTTCCCGTCCCGAGCCAAGGCAGGAGGCTGTGCGTCAGCCTTGCGAAAGCAGGTCGACTCCATCCCCGTCGAGATCGTTGCACGCAGCGCGCCGGCCACTCATCGCCAAGATCAGGGACAGCAGCGGTCCCCCAACGTGGCGTCCGCTCCCAGTGGACCACTCACAATCGCTGGCCTCGAGTCGTAATCCGGCGATTCGCCTCTTCGAACCGATCAAAATGTTGGTGCGCCGGTAATTGTCGGCTACCGCCACGAGAGCGGCAGTGGGCGGTTGGTGGCCGAGGCTCAGGGGACGGCGGATGTCAGCTCCGTGGACGATGATCTCGCCGAGCATGGCCATCACCGGAGCGGGAGGGTGGTTGGTGGTGGTCGTGCGGGCGCGCAGTCTTGCGACGATTTCCTCGGGCGGAAGCGCTCCGAGACGCAGGGCGGCGCGACCGGCGAACACGTTGAACCGGAACCCGGCTTGCATCATCTCTTTGTAGAAGTTCAGCGGTGTCTGTTCGGCCGCGGCCAGGATGTGTCCGGCGGTCTCTCGAACCGTCCAGCCCTCGCACCATGATGCTGCGTTCCACTGGTGCTCGGTCAGTTCCGCCAGCGTGTCGGCCATCTGTGCCCGCTCCGCGTGAATGTAGGTCCAGGTCTCGGCCGATCTCACGACGTCGCCGCACGCATCGCGTTGTTCCGAGCTTCGTGACTCAATTCAGCCAGGCCGAGCTCCTCGAGCAATGGAGGCAGGTACATCCCAAAGCGACCCCGGTAGCCGCTCCGAAGCCCGTACCAGCCGCCCACCGGGTTGTCCGACGAGCGACCCCACGCCTCGACGGTGCCTGGCGCTGCCTCCTTCTTCTCGTCCGCCGCCCCGAGCGGCACCCAGTCGCCTTGCGCGACCAGCCAGCTGTGGAGGTCCTCGATGGCCCGCAGTTGGTACTTCAAAGTGGTCGAGCCGACCTGACAGACCAGTACGGGCGGGTCCGCCGCGTCGTCACGGTACATGGTGTACTCAGAACCGCCTGAGGGTGTCTTCAAGACCCATGGATCGTCCTTGGTGCCAGCGGCCATCACAATCCTCCATCTTGTTCTTTCGCGGCCACCGCGAAGTGCGGAAGCAGCGTCTCCCATCCGATCCTGTTGCGGTCCCGCCACTGCGGCGCCTCCGCGCCCAACTGTTCCCAGCCGCGATGTTCGATGTCGACCACGGTCGCGTCGTCGAGCTCTATGAACGTGATCTCCACTTCGGTCGCCTCTGCCGGAGTGCGGCCGAGGTACCACGTGTAGCCGAGTTTGTTTGGAGGCTCCCATCTCGTCACCTTCCCCCACTCGTGCTCGCGACCGTCGGGCGTTCGTTCGAAGATCCGTCCACCCACGCCCGCCTCCAGGATGACTGTGACCTCCTCGCCGCTCACCGTGTGATCTTGCGGCCACCACATGTCGATTCTGGATGTCCAGAGCTCAAATGCCCGGTCCGCGCGACAGGACACGTCGAAAGTGACCCGCAACGGTGACGTCACCGTGATCCATTCCTGCCAGTGTTGTTTGCAAGCAGCCTGAAGCGAGCAGCCGCGTCGCCCCACACGCCGAGAAGGTACGCCTCGACACCTTCGATGCCCTCGCTCTCGAGATGGTAAATCCGACGCGTGCCCTCAGAGCGCTCGCTCACGAGGCCGGCATTCCTCAGAAGTCGCAGATGGCGGGACACTGCGGGCCGGCTGATCGGCAACGCGGCAGCGATTTCACCGACCGCCATTTCCGACGTGCTCAGCAGTCGCAGGATTTCCCGACGGGTGGCGTCTCCGAGTGCCTCGAAGGGGTCGCCCGAAACCAGCTCGGCAGTCATTGCTCCTCCCCGCGTCGATGGTCCATGTGCGTAACCTATGGGTTACCGTAACGGAAGGGTTACGCCCATGTCCACCGCCGGTTCAAGTAGTTTCGGGGACCTCAGAGACCGGAATTCGACCGCCGCAGCCACGTCTCAATGTGAGTGGTCACCGTCTCGGCGTTCAGGGGTGGCAGCGCTCCGGGTAGCGCTGAATCGGAACCAAGAGGAGGAGTGCGATGGAACCCGATCTGCTGGAGCTCTATCGGCGTGCGAGCGAGTGGACTTCGACGAAGGTGGCTGGAGCTGGGTCGAGGCTCGATGCTCCGACACTGTGCGACGAGTGGAACGTCCGCACACTCATGAACCACATGCTGGACACGCAGCAGTACTTCGTAAGTGCAGCGCGAGGTGAGAATGCGTCTCCCCCCTCGCAGACCCCACCAGATCTCGTCAGCGACGATCCGAGCATCGACTTCGAGCGGGCTCGTGCGGAGACACTGCATACCTTCGAAGAGCCCGGGGTCATCGAGAAGACGGGCCCAGCACTCGGTATCGCCTTCAGCGACCAGCTTCTCCACGGATGGGATCTGGCCAAGTCCACTGCGCAAGACGCAACGATGCCCGAGGGCCTACCTGACGCGGCCTACTCCTTCATCCACGGTCGGTTCACCGAGGATCAGCGCAAGGGTGTGTTCAAGCCAGAGATCGCCGTCGCGCCGGGCGCTTCCGCCCAGGACAAGCTCCTTGCCTATACCGGGCGTGACCCATCACCGGCCATCTGATCCTCCGGGCTCAGTCCCGCCGCCGCGGCATACTCCACGCCCCATTGCCATCGCGGCATCTTGTGGTTTGGCCACAACGCATCGACTTCCGGAACGCCGGCTCAGCCCTCAGGCCGCGCCCGCCGTGTCCCCCGGGCGCGCACCCAGGCGAGAAGGTCGCCGACCTGTCCGCGGCGCACCGACCCGGTGAAGATGTCCTCACGTTCGGTCGAGACCTCACGGGTCACCTCCGCGTAGAGCTCGTCCCCGATGGCGGCGGGCCGGAGGTACTCGACGAGTACTGACGAGATGATGCCGGAGCTTTCCGCGTCGTTCGCCGCAGCGGCCACGGCCGCGCCGGCGACCGCGTAGAAGACGGCCCCGTGGACAGTTCCGTGCGGGTTGGCATGACGCCCGTCGGTGGTCAGGGTGGCCACGGTGTGGCCAGTACCCCGGCGTCGCACTTCGATCCCGAGAAGGGTGGCGAACTCGTCGGTCCGCGGCGCGCTCATCCGCGCACGTCAGGTCGCGGGGGCGGATGCAGGCAGGCGCCGGGGCATGGGGACGGCGGTGGCCGGCCAGCGCTTCCGACTGATCCGGCTGAGCTTGTTGAGGAGGGTGACCGCCCCCGGGTCGTCCTCGATGGGCCGGGTCTCGATCACGCCTGCCGTCTCCATGTCGTTGAAGAGAGACTCGCCCTTTTCGGTGCGCAGCAAGGTCAAGGTCCAGTCGCCGAAGGCACCGATGCCCCCCGTCGAGATGTCGGCGTGTTCGGCCGCGAAGTCCGGGCAGGTGGTGCAGCCCTCTCGGGTCCAGGCGTGGGCCTCCTTCAGCGGCACTTCGTGATAGGTGCCGTCCTTCATCCACACCTGGAAGACGCCCTTGATGTTCATCTTGGCGATGTCGGCCCGGTGCAATCCGTACCTTGCCTCGAAGAGCTCGGGAAAGATGGCGTCATCGAACGTCTTTGAGCACAACAACCCGATGGAAAGGGTGAATCGACGGGCGATCTTCCCTGCCTTGCGTGCCGCCATGACGGGCGGCGCGGAGGCCTGGCAGCCCATGCCGACCAGGGCGATGCGCTCGGCCCCGCCGGCGATGGCCTCGGGGTACGCCATCGGGTTGGCCGAGTACGTGTAGCGGGATCCCGCCGTGGCAAGAACATCCTCCCGGTTGCGGGCCACCCGGGGTACCGCTTTCCACGTCGAGCCGTCACCCTCGAGCCCCGAGACAAGTGCGGCGTCGATGACGTCATTCTCGAAGGCCCAGATCAGCAGCGCAGAGACGAGCCCCCCGTCCTGCCCGATGCCTTGGATGTCGGTGTCGGCGGCCCGCGCGAGCACCGTCCGGCGGGCGATGCCTGCCACCTCGTCGTCGGTGCGGGGCCGGCCGAAGAGGTGGTTCTCTATCTCAGGTTCCCAGGTCCGAAAGCGCGGGCAGGCCCGCGTGCACAGCGTGCACCCCTTCAGGCCGTGCGTGCAGTTGTCGGGGCCACCGTCGGCGTCCACGTGAAAGGGCCTGTAGACACCCTCCGTGTCGTCGTAGCCCAGGACCTCATACGGGCACGAGATCACGCACGCGGAGCACCCGGTACAGAGTCCGGAGGTGACGACCTCTGTGAACAGCTCGGCCCATTGCGGCTTCTCGGGTGGCATTGACCCACCATATTCGGCCTGACCGCGGGGGTCCGATACCTTGCGCCCGTGCCAGAGATCCTCGAAGTCGAGCTCTATCGGGCCCTTGCCGATCAAGCGCTCGACCGGCCGGTCACCCGGGTGTGGATGGTGGACTCCCGGTATGGCCGCGGCGGGACCACGGCGCCACGGCTGCGGTCGGCCCTGGTCGGCCGCTCCTTCACCAGGGCGGGCCGGCGCGGGAAGCTCCTGTTGCTCGACACCTCTGAGGGCCCCACTCTTGGGGTGCGTTTCGGCATGACGGGGGGACTGGTGGTCGACGGACGTCAGGCTCTGGACCGCCTGCGCTACGGCCCTGGCGTCTTCGATGAGAAATGGGTGCGTGCCCGCATCACCTTTCGCGACGGCGGCCACCTGCTCCTCCATGATCCCCGGCGCTTCGGGTCGCTCGAGCTTGCGCCCGACGAGGACCGGCTTGGGCCCGATGCCCTGACGGTGTCGTTGTCTGAGCTGCGCGGGGCGCTCGCCGTCGACCCCGGGCGGGCGGGCACGGCGGCGCCGCTGAAAGCTCGGCTGATGGACCAGGAGCGCCTGGCCGGCGTGGGCAACCTGCTGGCGGACGAGATCCTCTGGCGCGCCGCTCTCGCTCCGGGCCGCCGCACCCCGCTCGCGGAGGAAGAGATGCGAGGTTTGCATCATGCCCTGCGGGCGACGTTGCGCCAGTTGGCCCGTCGCGGTGGCTCGCACACCGGGGACCTGATGGAGGAGCGCCAGCCCGGAGGTCGCTGTCCCTTGGACGGCACGGAGCTACGCCGAGAGGTGGTCGGGGGCAGAAGCACGTACTGGTGCCCGACGCACCAGCACTGACCGGGACGGCCCGCAAGGGACAGCCCTAGGCGGTCAGTGGGGGGAGGCCCTTGGAGATCAGGTCGACACCGAAGATCAAGAACAGCACCGACATGACTGCGGCATGCTGCCACGACAGCCACGCCTTGGCCGAGTCCAGCCTGGCCCTGGCCCGCTCGCCGCCGACCGCCGCGTAGACGACGGGCCCGGCGATGCTGAGGCTTCCGATGACCACGAAGACCGCCGTCGCCACCACGGCATCCGACGTCGACAGGCCGAGTTGGGCCAACCCGGCCGCTGCCCCGGCGGTGAGAATCAGGTTCTTCGGATTGAGCCCGGCTAGGAGCACCCCGAGCCCGAACGCCTTGATGGGCGAGAGTGCGTCCACTCCTGCCATCCACCTGGGCATCGCGGGTTCCACGCCGGCCGCACTGCGCTTGTGCCAACTGCGACGGGCCGCCAGCAGCAGCGCGACGCCCAGGACGATCTTGCCCCACGAGACCGAGTCGGACGCCGTGCTACTCGTGGCGACGTTGCCGTCGTGGGAGACCACATAGACGATGGTGCTCACTGCGGCGAGGGCCACGACCCAACCAGCGAGGAAGGCGGGCCCGTTCACCGTGGCGCGCCGGGAGAAGAGCATCAAGATCACCGCAATGATCGGCACAGGGCTGATGGCCACCCCGATGGCAAACGTCAGTACTTCGCTGATCCCTTGCCCCACGAGAGATCGTCCTTACCCGTCGCGCCAGACCTGGTGCGACGGCGCGGGGTCACCGTGCCCTGTTGTCCGGGTCAACAGACAAGAGTCGACGAAGAACTCGAACAGGACATCGTCGTCGGACGGAGGTGGAACGCCGATCCGGGCGCGTTCGCTCACGAAGAGGATGCTCAGCGCGGACCGAAGGTCAGCGTCACCGACGGAGCGGACCGTGCCGGCACAGGAGAACGCGTCCTCGTTGTCTTCGCATGGGAACGAGTGGAGCGCGTAGCGACCGTCCCGACGGAGGTCGCGTTGTTTCGGGGAGGGGATGATGAAGGCGAACAACCCGGACTCGTTCATCACCGGGCACATGGGGTGGACCCGCGGCCCACCATCGGGCCGCGTCGTGGCGAGGTAGGCGAGCCCCACGCCGACTTGGTAGAACAGGCTGCGACCCGGTTCGGCCAGATCCGGGCGCAGCGCCGCGAACTCGTTCCAGGACCTCACTGCGAGTCCTCAGCCCTCGGAGAGCTCCTCGAGAACTTTGGCCGCATGGCCATCGGCCCGGACGTTGTACCAGGCCCGCTCCACCTTGCCGTTCGGCCCCACGAGAAAGGTCGAGCGGATGGTTCCGACCGTCTTCTTGCCGTACATCGTCTTCTCCCCCCATGCCCCGTACTTCTCCATCACCTTCTTGTCGGCGTCGGTGAGGAGGGGAAACTTCAGCTTGTACTTGGTGCGGAATTTCACGTGCTTCTCGGACTTGTCGGGTGAGATGCCGAGCACGGCGGTGCCTGACTTCTCGAACGCCCGGAGGTTGTCGTTGAATTGACAGGCCTCCTTGGTACAGCCCGGCGTGTCGTCGGCCGGGTAGAAGTACACGATCACCCGCTGCCCCTTGAAGTCCGAAAGCTTGACCGGCTTCCCGTCCTGATCAGGCAGAGTGAACGCAGGCGCCGTGGCGCCCGCCTCAAGTTTGGCCATCGTCGGGCTCTCCTTCGGTTGTGGTGGGACGGCTCACTGTAGGCACAGCCTCCGCATTAGAACGTTCCTAGGCTGGTACAATAGGGGTGCGACCACCGGCAGGGGCTGGTGAGTCGGGGTCGACTTTCTCTCCTCTGGCTGGCGCACGACCCCGCCGTACAACAGAGAGAGCGGGACAATGACCGTAGATGCCCTGACCGGCGCGCATGCCGGTTCCTCGACGAACGGAGACAGTGCTGTCTCCGGCGACGATACGTATGAGACAGCGAGGACCTTCGAGTCCTTGGGCGTCTCACCAGAACTCACTCAAGCGCTGGCCGATGAAGGCATCGTCAGCGCTTTTCCAATTCAGGCCCTGACTGTTGCCGACGCCCTGGCCGGTCGCGACGTCTGTGGCAAGGCCAAGACCGGCTCCGGCAAGACGCTCGCATTCGGCGTGCCACTCCTGCAGCGGGCCAAGGCGACCAGGTCTCGCGGACCGGTGTCCGCCGCCCGCCCCGCACGGCCGCTGGCCCTGGTCCTACTCCCAACGCGCGAGCTCGCCGTGCAGGTGTACGACGTGCTCGCTCCTCTGGCAAACAAGCTGGGCCTGCGTGCCGTCGCCGTCTACGGCGGCGCCGACATCGACCGCCAGGTCGCCAAGCTCCGCAAGGGGGTCGACGTGGTGATCGCGACGCCCGGCCGCCTCATCGACCTCGGCGACCGGGGCGAGGTTGCGGTGGATGGGCTCGAGACGCTGGTGCTCGACGAGGCCGACCGCATGGCCGACATGGGGTTCATGCCTCAGGTCGAGTGGGTGTTGCGCCGCCTGGACCAGCCGCACCAGACGCTGCTGTTCTCTGCCACCCTCGACGGAGCCGTCGACCGTCTCGTGACGCGCTACCTGTCTGAGCCGGTCTTCCACGAGGTTGCGTCCGCAACGCAGACCGTGACGCTCATGGAGCACCGCTTCCTCCAGGTGCACCAGATGGACAAGATCAAGGTCGCGGCGGCCATCTGCAGGAGCCAGGAAAAGTCGTTGCTCTTCGTGCGCACCAAGCGCGGCGCCGACCGGCTGGTGGAAAATCTGGGCAAGGAGGGCGTCAGGGCCGCAGCCATCCACGGCGACCTCCGGCAAGCCAACCGCGAGCGAGCGCTGGCCGACTTCTCCAACGGCAGGCTCGCCGTCCTCGTGGCGACCGACGTGGCAGCCCGGGGTCTCCACATCGAGGGGGTCGACGGGGTGATCCACTTCGACCCTCCGGAGGACCACAAGGCCTACCTCCACCGCTCGGGCCGCACCGCTCGCGCCGGCCGGGCGGGCGTCGTGGTCAGCCTCTCGTTGTGGAACCAGCTGGTGGAGATGGAGGTGATCCAGCGTCGGTTGGGTTTGCGGATCCCCATCGTGGAGATGTTCTCGAACGATCCGCGGCTGGCCGACCTGGCTTCGTGGGAGCCCAAGGCCGAGGAGAGCGTCCTCTGAGCGAGACCGCCACCGTCTCAGTGTGGTCACCTGAGGACAGCGTGCGCCGCGTCCTGGTCGTGACCGCCCATCCCGACGACGTGGACTTCGGGGCCGCGGGCACGGTTGCCGCCTTCACCTCGGCGGGCGTCGAGGTCACCTATTGCATCGTCACCAACGGCGAGGCGGGCGGGTCCGATCGGGCGATGTCGCGGGCCGACATGGCGGCGCTCCGCCAGGACGAGCAACGCGCAGCTGCCGGTGTGGTCGGCGTCAGCGACGTGCGCTTCCTCGGGCAGCCCGACGGCAGAGTGCAGGCCACTCTGGACTTGCGCCGCGATATCAGTCGGGTCATCCGTCAGGTGAGGCCCGAGCGGGTGATCACCCAGTCGCCCGAGCGCAACCTCGAGGCCATCTACGCCAGCCACCCGGACCATCTGGCCGCCGGTGAGGCGGCGGTTTGCGCGGTCTATCCCGACGCACGCAATCCCTTCGCCCATCCGGAGCTACTCGACCAGGAGGGGCTCGAACCCTGGAGCGTCGCGGAACTGTGGATCATGAGCCCCGGGGACCAGAGAGCAGGCACGGCGGTGGATACGAGCGCCACCGTCGAGCGCAAGGTGGCGGCGCTGCTGAGCCACAAGAGTCAGATCGGTGACCCCGAGGGCCTGACGCAGCGGATTCACGAATGGGCGAGGGCACAGGCGCAGCTGGCCGGGCTGCCCGAGGGATCCTCGGCCGAGCTCTTCCGGGCCACCCTCATCCCCTGACGCGCAATGGGCGCGGGGGACGCTTGGGTGGTGATTCAACACGTCGCGTTCGAAGGGCCCGGCTCGGTCGCGTTCGCCGTTCGTGACTCGGGCGCGGGGCTGACCGTCGTGCGCGTCGACCGCGGCGAGGCCATCCCGCCGCCGACGGCGGTAGGAGACATGGCGGGGCTGGTGGTGATGGGCGGCCCGATGAGCGTGCACGACGATCTCGCTTGGCTCGAGGACGAGCGGGCTCTGCTGCGCCGGGCCGTCGACGCCGGCCTGCCCGTCTTCGGCGTGTGCCTCGGGGCACAGCAGCTGGCGGCCGCGCTGGGAGCCACTGTCACGCCCGGACCCGCGCCGGAGTGCGGCGTTGGCGAGGTCCACCTGACGACGGAGGCGATCGGCGACCCGGTGTTCGGTTCTGCCCCGAGCCCCCTGCCATGCGTGCACTGGCATGCCGACGCGTTCTCGCTGCCCGAGGGCGCGGTGCGGCTGGCGCGGCAGCGGTGCCTACGAGAACCAGGCGTTCCGAGTGGGCGAGCGGGCGTACGGCCTGCAGTTCCACGTCGAGGTGACCGCCAGCCTCGTCGCGCACTGGGGTCCCCACCTCCCGCCCGGCGTCTTCGTCCGGGCGTCGGACGTGGCGCACGTGAGCCGGGCCGGGGAGGGCCTCGTGCGCCGGTTCGTCGCCCTCGCCGGCCTCGCCGGCCATGCCGGCAACCGCTGATGGGCGCCGACTGCGACGACTGAGGTTTAGCTGGCCATCTGGCGGAGCACGTACTGGAGGATCCCGCCGTGGCGGTAGTACTCCGCCTCCATCGGTGTGTCGATGCGTACCATCACCCTGAATTCTGTCACGGAGTCGTCGTCAGCCTTGGCGGTCACCGACAGCTCCTTGGGTAGCTCGGCTTTGTTCAGCACATCGAGGCCGGCGATGGAGAAGCGCTCGTGCCCGGTCAGGCCCAGGCTCTCGGCGGAGTCACCCTTGTAGAACTGCAACGGCATGACGCCCATGCCGATCAGGTTGGAGCGGTGGATGCGCTCGAGGCTCTGCGCGATGACAGCGCGCACGCCCAAGAGGGCAGTCCCCTTCGCGGCCCAGTCGCGACTGCTGCCCGTTCCGTACTCACGACCGGCGAGCACAATCAGGGGTATGGCTTCGTCCGCGTACTGCATGGCCGCCTCGTAGATGGACGTCTCCGTGCCCTCGGGCAGGTGCAGGGTCACTCCGCCTTCGGTTCCCGGGGCGAGGCGGTTGCGTAAGCGCACGTTGGCGAAGGTGCCCCGCATCATGACCTCGTGATTCCCCCGGCGGGCGCCGTAGGAGTTCCAGTCCTCGCGGGGTACCCCGTGCTCGGTGAGGTAGCGCCCGGCCGGCGTCGCCGGACCAATGGACCCAGCCGGGGAGATGTGGTCCGTAGTGACGCTGTCGCCCACCATGACCAACACCCGGGCATCGACGATGTCGGCCACCGGCGCCGGGGTCTTCGTCATGGTCTCGAAGAAGGGTGGGTTCTTCACGTAGGTCGAGTCGTCCTGCCAGGCGTAGGTCTCACCGGCCTCCGTCCGGACCTGTTGCCAGTACTCGTCGCCGTCGAAGACGGCGCTGTAGCGGGTGCGGAACATGTCGGAGGTGAGTGACGCCCGGATGGTCTCGCTGACCTCGTCCATCGAGGGCCACAGCTCGGACAGCAGCACCGGGTTGCCCTCGGCGTCCTGGCCGATCGGATCGGTGCTCAGGTCGGTGTCGATCGTCCCGGCCAGCGCGTAGGCCACGACGAGCGGCGGCGACGCCAGGTAGTTCATCCGCACGTCCGGGTGGATGCGCCCCTCGAAGTTCCGGTTCCCCGAAAGCACTGCGGCCACGGCGAGGTCGCCCTCCTTGACGGCGTCAGTCACCCCATCGAGCAGCGGACCGGAGTTGCCGATGCAGGTGGTGCAGCCGAAGCCGACGAGGTAGAAGCCGAGTTGTTGCAGCGGCTCCACGAGGCCGGCGCGCTCGAGGTAGTCCATGACGACGCGTGACCCCGGTGCGAGCGAGGTTTTGACCCAGGGTTTGGAGCGCAGCCCCCGCTCGGCTGCCTTCTTGGCCAGTAGCCCGGCGCCGACCATGACCTGGGGGTTCGACGTGTTGGTACAACTCGTGATGGCCGCGATGACGACGTCGCCGTCGGTCATTTGGTGGTGCGGTGCCGCGGCGGGCGTGCTGGGCGCGGTCTGCGGCGTGCGGTCGAGCGCGACCCTGAAGGCGTCCCCGGCAGCGCTCAGCGCGACCCGGTCCTGTGGCCGGGACGGGCCAGCCAGCGACGGCTCCACGTCGCCGAGGTCGAGGCTGATCTGTTCGGAGAAGACCGGCTCGGGGGCGGCGGGGTCGTGCCAGAGGCCCTGTGCCTTGGCATAGGCCTCCACCAGGGCGAGGTGCTCCTCGTCACGCCCGGTGAAGCGCAGGTAGTCGAGGGTCACCTGGTCGATGGGGAACATGGTGCAGGTGGCGCCGTACTCAGGGCTCATGTTGCCGATGGTGGCCCGGGTCTCGAGCGGCAGGGCGGCGACGCCGGGGCCGTAACACTCGACGAAGGCACCGACGACGCCGTGATCGCGCAGCAGCTGGGTCACCGTCAGCACCACGTCGGTCGCGGTGATCCCGGGTTTGGGTTCCCCCGCAATCCGGAGGCCGACGACCGGCGGCAGCAACATGGAGAGCGGCTGGCCGAGCATGGCGGCCTCGGCCTCGATCCCACCAACACCCCAGCCCAGCACGCCGAGCCCGTTGACCATGGTGGTGTGCGAGTCCGTGCCGACGAGTGTGTCGCAGAAGGCACGACCGTCATCGGTGGCGAAGACGAGGCGCGACAGGTACTCGAGGTTCACCTGGTGGCAGATGCCCGTGCCGGGGGGGACGAGCCGGAAGCCGCGGAACGCGCCCTGCGCCCAGCGCAGCAGCTGGTAGCGCTCCAGGTTGCGCGAGTATTCGATCGAGACGTTGCGATCGAAGCTCGACGCGTCACCCGACACCTCGGCGATGACCGAATGATCGATGACGAGCTCGACTGGCACGAGCGGGTTGACCTGCGCCGCGTTGCCACCGAGGCGGGCCAGCGCGTCGCGCATGGCAGCGAGATCGACGACGCCGGGCACCCCCGTGAAGTCCTGCATCAAGACGCGCTCGGGCGTCAGGGCTATTTCGTGTGCGGCATCTCCGGCACCCTGCCCATGCCCCTCTGGGTTGCTCCCCCAGCCGGCCACAGCCACGATGTCGTCGGCCGAGACGTGGGGGCTGTCCTCGTGCCGGAGCAGGTTCTCGAGGATCACCTTGATGGAATAGGGCAGGCGATCGACGTCGTGACGGTCGCTCAGTGCGGGGGCCTTGATGCTGAAGATCTCGTAGCTCCGGTCGCCGACGGCGAGATCCCTCTTGGCGCCGAAGGTATCGGGGTGCGCTGCGGTGGTGGAGTCCGGGCTCATCCGCCCATTCTGCCTGGCCCATGGCGAGATGCCCAACGGGTCAGCCGCGCCACCTCTGCCGTACCGGAGCCCGACTCGATGACACCGCGGCCGAAAGGGGCACGACACCGGCGTTTGCGCCAAGTCGTAACGACTTCGTAACGGCATTTTGCTCGCTCGTAGCGGCAACATGTGTGCAGAATCGATCGGTGCGCGGAGGCAGAGGCGGGAGAAGCGGGACCGAGCGCGCCCGTCGGCGGCGGCCGCTGGCGGCGCTCGTTCCTTCCCTGGTGACGATGGCACTCGGCACGGTGCTCGTCCCCGCCGTGCTGACCGCGGCGTTGGGGGCGGCCTCCGGAACTCCCGCGGCCGCTGCATCGCGGCCTCACATCTACAACGACGGGGGGATGATCGGGTTCGGCAGCGTCGGCTTGAACAATCCGCCGATGCCGCAGCCGGTCAACTCACCGGTCTTCTCGGGCGTCGCCACCCCCGACGGCGGGGGGTACCTGCTGGCCAGTGCGGACGGCGGTGTCTTCGGGTTCGGCGACGCAACCTTCGAGGGCTCGGCGGGCAACCTGCCGCTCAACGGGCCGATCGTCGCCATGGCAACCACATCGGACGCCAAGGGCTATTGGCTGGGCGCACTCGACGGGGGCATCTTCTCCTACGGCGACGCGTCGTTCTACGGCTCCATGGGCTCGACCCCGCTCAACCAGCCGATCGTCGGCATGGCCGCGACACCCGACGGCAAGGGCTACTGGATGGTGGCCGCCGACGGCGGCATCTTCTCCTACGGCGATGCCGGCTTCTACGGGAGCACCGGCAGCATTGCGCTCAACGCTCCGATCGTGGGCATGGCGGCAACACACGACGGCAAGGGGTACTGGCTCGTCGCCGCCGACGGGGGCATCTTCCCCTACGGCGACGCTGGCTTCTACGGCTCGGCGGGCGGCTCGAACCTGCCCGACCCGGTGGTCGGCATGGTGGCGTCACCCGACGGCGGGGGTTACCTCATGGCGACGGCCAACGGTGTCGTGCTGCCCTTCGGCGACGCTTCGGCTTACGGCGGACTCCAGTTGGTTCCCACGGCGACGCAGATCTCCGCCATCATCGGCAACAACCTTGGAACGGGGTATTGGCTGCTCGACCCGCAGGCCTGGCAGTACAGCTTCACGACGCCCACGCCCGAACCGATGTTCCCCCAATCGGCCGCCATCGCGGCCGGCGTCGCCTCCCAAATTCAGCCCGACCCCAGTTCGTCGCAAGGCGCCTGGTGCAACCCGTACGGCCCCTGCGAACAGTGGTGCGCCCTGTTCGCCACCTGGGCCTGGGAGCAGGCGGGCGTGCCCATTCCGCGGTTCGCCTTCACAGGAGACATCTGGGGGTGGGCCCGGACCTACGGCTCCATCCTGCCGCCCACGGCCACGCCGGCGGTTGGCGACGCCGTCCTCTACGGGACCGGACCATCGAGCACGAGCACGTCCGTGCATGTCGGGATCGTGACGCAGGTCTGGCCCGACGGCTCCATCATGTCGGTGGGGGGTGACGCGGGACCGGGTCGCGACGGGTTCTTGTCCGTGGCGCTGGACGGGCCGTTCCTGCCGGCCGACTCCAGCTCGTACAACGGCGTGCCGATCTACGCCTTCGCCCGGCCATGAGCGGCGCGTAGGCTGCGGGCCGGAGGTCCACCACCGTGCCCGTCTATGAATTCCGTTGCTCGATCTGTCACGCCGTCTACGACGAACGCCGGCCGATGGATGACGCCGACGCGCCGGCGACTTGCCCTGAGGGACACGTCGGTGCCACGCGGCTCCTCCCCGTCTTCGCCACGGTGGGCCACGCGGCAGAGCGGGCTGGTGGAGGCTTCTGTGGCGCTCCGGTGGCAGGCGGATGCGGCAGCGGCTGCGCGTGTTGCTGAGCACAGCGACGTGACGCTTTCTTCCTGGGACGACTACCCCGTCCACCAAGCAGCCGAATTCATCGCACACCCCGCCACAAGTGATCGCAACTTCTACGACCGCTACTACTTCAACATGCACCCCTGCTCGGATGAGTGGTTCGCCATCTTCGGCTTCGGCCAGTACCCGAACCTCGGGGTGGTGGACGCCTTCATCGACGTACGCCGCGGCGATTCCCAACATGTCGTGCGCGCCTCCGCGCCCCTGATCGACCGGGGTGACCTCTCCGTGGGTCCCATCCGGATAGAGGTGCTCGAACCCCTGCGCCGGCTGCGCGTGGTGGTCGAGCCCACCGAGCACAGCGTGGCCATGGACGTCACCTGGGAGGGCCACATCCCCGCCATGGCCGAGCCGCGGCAGTACATGCGCAGCAAGGGCAAGGTCGTCTTCGACACCCAGCGGCTGGCCCAGACCGGCCGGTGGTCGGGAACGCTCTCGGTGGGGGGAGCCGACATCTCAGTGACCCCCGAGCGCTGCTGGGGGACGCGCGACCGTTCCTGGGGCGTGCGCCCGGTCGGCGAGCCCGAGAGCGACGGCATCCGCCAGGGTGAGCTCGTGCTCGGCGGCATGTGGAACTACTTTCCGATGCAGTTCGACGACCACGCCATCATGTACATCTGCCACGAGCGCGACGACGGGGAACGTCCGCTCGTCCAAGGAGAGCGCGTGTGGGTCGATTCCGAGCGCCCCATTGAGGAGCTGGGCCGGTCCGAGGACGAACACCATCTCATCCCCGGAACACGCGTCATCGACCACTCCGTACTGCGGTTCCCCGAGGCCGGCCTGGAGATCACCTGCAGACCGCTGCTGGCCAACTTCGTCTCCATCGGGACCGGCTACGGCATCGATGCCGACTGGCGCCACGGGATGTACCACGGGCCCGAGCCCTTGACCCAGGGCCTCGTCCTTCCCGTCGACGAGGTGCAGGGCATCGCCCAATACGGCATCGTCGACCATGTGGCCGAGTTCTCCTACGGCGGGCAGGTCGGCTACGGCTTGCTCGAGCACGGCTTCTTCGGCCCGTATCGGCGCTACGGGTTGTTGGACGGCGCCATGGGCGCACCGGCCCGCTAACCCCCGTCGCCCGGTTCAACTGACCCCCGGGCGTGCGAGAATGAGGGATGCCCGACGCCTTCAGCGTCCTCCTCCATCGCCTCCAGGACGCGTTCGACACCGTGGTGCCCGGGGCCGACCCTGTGCTCCGTGTCTCCGACCGCGCCGACTTCCAGGCGAACGGGGCCTTGGCGCTGGCGAAAGTGGTGGGCCGTCCACCCCGCCAGGTAGCCGATGAGGTCGTCGCGGCGGCCTCCCTCGACGACATCTGCTCGGACGTCGAGATCAGCGGCCCCGGCTTCATCAACCTGACGCTCTCGAACGGCTTCGTGGCCTCGCAGGTGGCGGCCCTGTCGGCCGACCCGAGGCTGGGGGTCGAGCTGGCGGCACGACCCGAGAGGATCGTCATCGACTACTCCGCCCCCAACGTGGCCAAGGAGATGCACGTCGGACATCTCCGCACCACGCTCATCGGCGACGCGCTGGCGCGCGTGCTCGGGTTCTTGGGACACGACGTGCGGCGCGAGAACCACATCGGCGACTGGGGCACACCGTTTGGCATGCTGATCGAGCACCTGGTCGACGTCGACGGGGCGGAGAATGCCGAGTCCTTCAGTGTGCGTGATCTCAACGAGTTCTACGCGGCGGCGCGACAACAGTTCGACAGTGACCCCGCCTTCGCCGATCGGAGCCGCCGCCGCGTGGTGCTGCTGCAGAGCGGCGACCCCGAGACGCTGCGCCTGTGGCGGATCTTCGTGGCCGAGTCGATGCGGCATGCCCGCGAGGTCTACGACCTGCTCGGCGTGCTCCTGACCGACGACGACATCGTCGGGGAGAGCTTCTACAACCCGCTGTTGCCCGTGGTGGTCTCCGAACTCGATGCCAAGGGCCTCCTGGTCGAGGACGACGGGGCGCTGTGCGTGTTCCCCGCAGGCTTCGTGAACCGTCAGGGCGAGCCACTCCCCCTCATCGTGCGCAAGTCAGACGGCGGGTACGGCTACCCGGCCACCGATCTGGCCACCGTACGCGACCGCACCGGCCGCCTCGATGCCACTCGGCTCGTCTACGTGGTAGGGGCCGAACAGTCGCTCCACTTGCGCCTCGTCTTTGCGGTGGCGGCGCTTGCCGGTTACCTGCCGGACCCGGCCGCCGCCGTGCACGTCTCGTTCGGTCTCGTGCTCGGGACCGACGGCAAGAAGCTGGCCAGCCGGACGGGTGGGTCGGAGCGGCTCATCGACCTCCTGAGCGAGGGGATCGAGCGGGCCGAGACCGCCCTGAAGGAACGCTCGAGCGACCTCTCGCCCGAGCGTCAGGCCGCCCTCGCCCGTGCGCTGGGCGTCGGCGCCGTCAAGTACGGGGATCTGTCCACCGAGCGGACCCGGGACTACGTCTTCGACTGGGACCGGATGCTGGCGTTCGAGGGCGACACGGGCCCGTACCTGCAATACGCCCACGCACGCATCCGTTCCATCTTTCGTCGGGCCCAGGTCGCGCCGCCGGCTCCCGGGACGGCGCCGTTGCTCGACGAGCCCCACGAGCGGGCGCTCGCCCTGCGGCTGCTGGGCTTCGCCGCTGCGGTCGAGGCGACCGCGGAGACGTACAGTCCGTCCAAGCTCTGCAGCTACCTCTTCGACTTGGCCACGACGTTCACCGGGTTCTACGAGGCCTGCCGGGTGTTGGTGGAGGACGACGCGGTGCGCACCTCACGGCTCGCGTTGAGCGACCTCACGGCCAGAGTGCTCGAGCTCGGGCTCTCGCTGCTCGGCATTCAGGCGCCCGAGCAGATGTGACCGCGGCCGCACCGGCCCCTATTCTCTGCCGGGCACCGCAGGAACCCCACAAGGAGTGACGGAGAACATGGATCTGAACGGCACGTCGGCAATCGTCACGGGAGGGGCGTCGGGACTGGGCGAAGCCACCTCCCGGCTGCTGGCCGAGCGCGGCGTCCACGTGGTCGTGGCCGACCTGCAGGAAGACAGGGGCGCGCCGCTGGCCAAGGAGATCGGCGGCCTCTTCGTGCAGACCGACGTCACCAACTCCGAGCAGGTCATCGCCGCCGTCGGGGCCGCCACGGAGATGGCGCCGCTCAAGTCGCTGGTCAACTGCGCCGGCATCGGGTGGGCCACCCGCACGATCGGCAGGGACGGTGACTACGCCTCGGCGCATGACCTCGACCAGTACCGCAGGGTGATTGAGATCAACCTGATCGGCACCTTCAATTGCATCCGCCTGGCCGCCACCAAGATGAGCCTGAACGAGCCGGACGAGGACGGCGCCCGCGGTGCCATCGTCAACACGGCGTCGGTGGCGGCGGAGGACGGCCAGATCGGACAGGCCGCCTACTCGTCGTCCAAGGGCGGCGTGGTCGGCATGACGTTGCCGGTGGCCCGGGATCTGGCCGTGGTGGGGATCCGGGTCAACACCATCCTGCCCGGGCTGATCGACACGCCGATTTACGGGGCGGGCGAGGGCTCCGAGACGTTCAAGAGCAAGCTGGCCCAGGACGTGCTGTTCCCCCACCGGCTGGGTCGCCCGACCGAGTTTGCGACGCTGGCGGTCGAACTGCTTTCCAACGCCTACATGAACGCCGAGTCGATCCGCATCGACGCCGGCATCCGCATGCAGCCGAAGTAAGTCCCGGAATCGGGGGGAGCACGCACATGATCGACCCGGAACTGGCGGCCCTGGTTGACGCGCTGCCGGTGATCGACCTCTCCGACCCGGGGGCGGCGCGCCGAGCCTTCGAGGACATCCTCGTGCAGATCACCTTCGAGATCCCCGGGGTCGAGACCCTGGAGATCGACGACCGCACGGTGCCGGGATGGGACGGCGACCCCGATGTCGCGGTGCGGGTGTACCGGCCCCGGGGCGCCTCGTCCGGTGCCTTGCTGCCGGGGATCGTCATGATCCATGGCGGCGGTTTCGTGATCGGGAGCGTCGCGGCCGAGCACGCGGGCGCGGCCTTGACCGCCATTGATGCCGGAGCGGTCGTCGTCTCGGTCGAGTACCGCCTCGCCCCCGAGCACCCCTATCCGGCTGGCGTGCACGACTGCTACGCCGCGTTGGCGTTCCTGCACGGAGAGGCCGGTGCACTGGGCGTCGACCCCGCGCGTGTGGCGCTCCTTGGGGCGAGCGCCGGTGGTGGCCTCGCCGCGGCGACCGCGCTCCTGGCGCGGGACCTCGGCGGGCCAGGGGTCTGCTTCCAGATGCTGCACATCCCCGAGCTCGACGACCGGCTCGAGACGCCGTCCATGCAGACCTTCGTCGATTCGCCTCTGTGGAACCGCCCATTGGCTGTTCAAAGTTGGAAGGCCTACCTCGGCGAGTTGTCGGGAGCACCGGACGTGCCCGCCTATGCCGCACCAGCCCGGGCGGACGACCTGTCCGGACTTCCGCCGGCCTATATCTCGACGGCCGAGAACGACCCGCTACGCGACGAGGGGATCACCTACGCGCTCCGACTCCTCCAGGCCGGAGTGTCCGTGGAGCTGCACCAGTTTCCCGGCACCTTCCACGGTTCGGCGCTGGTGACGACGGCCGCGGTGTCCCAGCGCGCCCAACGCGAGGCGGCACTGGTGCTGCGCCGGGCATTGGGGGTCGAACGCGCCACGGCCGGGGCTTAAACGCGCCCCTGGGCTTAAACGCGCCCCTTGCCAGCGAGCAGGCCGACCGCGACGACAATCGACAGTGGGGCGCTGGCCAAGCCGAGGAGGCTGGCCCGCCGGATGTCCGGACGCGCACCGGCGGATTTGGCGGCGCGTAGCCACAGGACCCAGGCCAACGAGCCCGTGACGAACAAGTTGGGCCCGACGTTGAGCCCGACCAGCAAGGCGAAGGGGTGTGAGGGCCGCCGTGCCGCGAGGAGAGACGCCGCAGGGAGATTGTTCACCAGCACGCTTGTGAGAGCGGCTGTCGCCGCAGTGCCCCAGACGTCGAGGTGGGAGAGCAACGTCGCCGGGCCCGACCACGACCGCCCGAGGGTCCCGAGCGCCACCGCCACCCCGAACAGCCCGATGAGGACGGGAAGTCCGAGGACCCGGAGGGCGGCCCTCGGTGTGTCGCGCGCCGTACCACGCCGCGCTCCCCTGATGACCACGGCGAGCACCCCGACCACGGCCACCGGGAGCGCCGGTGAGTGCAGCGTCACCACGAGCACGGTCACGGCCGCGATGGCGAGGAGGCCGATGCCGAGGACGGGTCGTTCGAAGTCCGGAGCGGGGGCGATCGTGGTTCGCAGCTCTCGGTAGTGGAAGGCGCCGATCACCAATGCGGTGAGCACGGCGGCCGACAGGGCGGGCAGCGCGATTTGCGCGAAATAGGCACTTCCGGACATATGGAGGTGGCCGAGCACGATGAGGTTCGTCAGGTTCGAACCCGGAAGCAACAGCGAGCCTGCGTTGGAGAGAACCAGGCAAACGTAGAGCAGCGCAGCCTCCCCCACCCCGCGCCCGCGGGCGGCGTAGACGAGAACCGGGGTCAGGAATGTGACTGACGTGTCCAGGTTCAGCAGCGTGGTGACCGCCATGACCAGGAGGGCGGCGCCTACGTAGAGGACAAATCCGTTGGGAGAGATGCGGGCCAGCGCTTGGCCGCCCGCTGCGAAGAGTCCGTCCTCATCGGCGACGAGACCGGTCAGGAGCAGCCCCGCCACCAGGACGAAGGCCGGCCAGTCCTGGGCTGCCGCCGCCCGGGCATCCGCCGGCGCGGCGAGCGCGGCCGCAAGGAGCGCGGTGCCTCCGACCAGGGCCAAGATCCATGGGAGTGAACGGGTGGCCAGCGGACGGACCCGCTTGTCGACACCCGGCACCGTTCGACTGTGCCCCGCCGGCGAACGAAGAAAACCCCGGTGTGGTCTCTCGGGCCGGGCATCGTGGGGCACCGGCGGAGAACCGCCACCCAGACCTCATGGCGACACGGTGCAAAAGAAGGAGAACGCCCATGGCCGACGTAATGTCCTCCGAGGCCAGCGGGCTCATCGTGTGGGCGTGGACTCGTACCCCAACCGGAGACCGGACGAGGTGCGTGTCCGCGTCATCGTGCGCCCGGATCACATCGCTACACAGCCCTAGGTCCAGGGCCCAGCGAACGGCGGCATGATGGGGTGATGACGGGGTTCAAGGGCTGGACGGACAGCGCCCTCCAATTCTACGAAGGGCTCGAGGCGGACAACTCGAAGGCCTACTGGCTCGAACACAGGGATGTGTACGAGCGGGACGTGAAAGCGCCGATGGAGGCTCTCCTGGCCGAACTCGCCGGCGAGTTCGGCGACGCCCGCCTCTTCCGGCCCTACCGCGACACGCGCTTCAGCCGGGACAAGGCGCCGTACAAGACGGCCATCGCCGCCAGGATTGGTGACGGCTACGTGCAACTCTCGGCGAACGGCCTCATGGCGGGTGCGGGCACCTATCACATGGCGCCCGACCAGCTCCAGCGTTATCGCGATGCCGTGGCGTCGGACCGAACGGGCCGCAATCTCAGGACAGTTGTCGACGCGCTCCGGGCGGCACGGATTGAGGTCACTGCCATGGAGACGCTCAAAACGGCACCCAAGGGGTACCCGAAGGATCATCCGCAGATTGAGCTCTTGCGTCAGAAGGGACTGGTCGCCATGAAGGCATGGCCGGCGGCGGCGTGGCTTCAGTCGGCGGCAGCGAAGAAGCGTGTCGTTGACCTCTTCCACGCCACGGCCCCGCTCCTGTCCTGGCTCGACGCGCACGTCGGTCCGAGCGCGGAGCCCGCCGCTAGGCCGTGAAGCAGATCATCGACAGGGACCCGAAGGCGTAACCGTCGACGAGCACCTCGGGAGGCTGGGCGCCGCCGGCCGCGGCGAGACCGGCGAAGTAGACGAGCGGAATGAAGTGGTCGGGCGTGGGGACGGCGAGGGCATAGTCCGGATGCTCGGACAGCTTCGGCACGTTGGCCGGGGAGCGGAGGACAAGCTCGCGGGCGGCCTCGTCGAAGCGCAGCGCCCAGTCGAAGCCCGCGTCCGCGTTGGCCCAGTCGAGACGACCCAGGTTGTGGACGACGTTCCCGCTGGCCACGATCAACACCCCCTGGGTGCGGAGCGGCGCGAGCCGGGTCCCGAGGTCGAGGTGATAGTGGAGCGGTTGGAGCGCGTTGATCGCCAGCTGCACTACGGGGACGTCCGCGTCGGGGTACACGTGGGTCAAGACCGACCAGGTGCCGTGATCGATGCCCCAGGCGTCGTGGTCGAGACCAACCCAGCGCGATCCGGCGACGTCGACGACCTCGTCGGCGACTTCTGGTGAGCCCGGGCACGGGTACTCGAACGCAAAGAGCCGGTCGGGGAAGCCGAAGAAGTCGTGGATGGTGCGCGGTGTGGTCATGGCGGTCACGGCGGTGACGTTGGTGTACCAGTGGGCCGAGATCGACAGGATGGCGCGCGGCCGGGGGATTGCGGCGCCGAGCCCGGCCCAGGCCTCGGTGTACCGGTTGCGCTCGATGGCGTTCATCGGACTTCCGTGACCCAAGAACACGACGGGGAGCGGGGCGTCGCTCATCTCGCGCACCCTATCGAGCCGTGGGTCGGTCCGGTCTCACCGTTCGACGGTGGCGTGTGCCTCTTCAGGGCCCGAGGCGCTTGAGAGCGCCCCCCACAGGGCCCAGTAGCTCTTGTACGTGATGGCGTCGGAGACATAGCCCGCCCTGACGAGCTCTGCGTGGTAGGCGGGTAGGTTGCGCCAGGGCACGCCCATATCGACGTGGTGAGCCAGATGCCAGCCCGTGTTGTACGGGACGATCCAGAAGCGCGCGAGGAGCGACTGGCGCACGTTGTGCGTCGTGGCCCGGCGGTCCGAGCTGCGCTCCATGCCCCCGTGCTCGGCGATGGACCGAAGGCGGTTGATGACCCGCCACACCGTCATCCAGGGCAGCCACCACAGCAGCGGGTAGATCCACCAACGGCCGGTGGCGACCCACATGACCGCCCACAGCACGGCCTGGACCCCAAAGATCGAGAGGCCGATGGGGCGGAATGGCTTCGTTCGTGTGTTCTTTACGAGCGGTACGAAGTTCTTCCACCCGCTGATCCCGACAGCATCGCGGAAGAGTCGCCTGCGGAGGGCCCTGCGCGTACAGGGGTAGGGGGCGTAGAAGGCGATGTCGGGCTCGTCCGGACCGAATTCGTCCTTGTGATGGGCGAAGTGCACCCGGCGATAGAGCTGCACCGGCGTGAACACGGGGTAGGCCACCACCCACTTGCCGATCCAGTCGTTCCACCGCTTGTTCGTGAAGAGGAGCTTGTGCGCCGCTTCATGCATGAGGATGGCGAAGCGCGCGTACATCGGGCCCATCAGCACGAAGGCGATCACGTAGCCCCACCACCGCCCGATAAAGACGGCGCCCCCAATGATGAGCGCCACCCAGAACCAGACGGCGGCGACCGAGAGCGCGTTGCGGGCGTTGGCGATGCGGCGCAAATCTGTGCGCAGCTGGGGGACGGCCATGCCGTTGGCCAGCAGGCGGTCGCTGGGCAAGACCTCGGGCCGATCGGCCGCGTCGGGCACCATGGTGCTCGTCATGGGAGCATATTACTATATTAGGTCAAGTGACGCAACTGCGTAATACCCACGCGTTCTCCGACGAGGGCGCCCCGCTCACCGCCCGCTCCGTGCTGGCCAGCGCGCTGTTGGGCATGGACCCGCCGGAGCTGCCCGTCGCGCAATTGGTGCGCCTGACCGGGCTGTTCGGTATCAGCGAGAACGGGGCTCGAGTGGCTTTGAGCAGAATGGTTGCTGCGGGAGAGGCCACCACCGATGGTTCCGGGCGGTACCGCCTGGCCGGCCACCTGGCGGCGCGGCAGTCGCGGCAGTCCGTCAGCCGTTCGGGCACCACCGCGCCGTACGAGGGCTGGTGGTGGTTGGCCGTGGTGACGACGGCTGGCAGCACGGCCGAGGTGCGCGGAGCCCGCCGGCGCGCACTGGCCTACTCCCGGTTGGGGGAACTCCGAGAGGGGGTCTGGGTGCGCCCGGGGAATGTCGCCATGGACCTACCCGGCTCCCTCGAGGCGGACCTGGAGCTGATGACCGCCCGGCCGGCGGATCCGCGGCGGCTGGCCGGCCAGCTGTGGGACCTCCCGACATGGTCCGCCCGGGCGAGCGAGCTCCGGGCTCGTCTCGACGCGCTCTCGCCCGACGGTCCAGAGGCGCTGGCGCCGGGATTCGAGCTCTCCGCTGCCGTGTTGCGTCATCTGCAGGCGGACCCGCTCCTGCCGACCGAGCTCCTACCTGGCGGCTGGCCCGCTGGGAGCCTGCGCGCGCTGTACGACGAGTGGGACGCGCGCTACCGCGCCACGCTGCGGGACTGGAGCCGGGCCGGCTGAGCTGAGACGTCGCTATGGTGACTCCATGCCCGACATCTGCCACGCGCTTGTGATCGAGGCGCCGCCCGAGATCGTCTTCGACGCCGTCAACAGCGCGGAGGGAAACCGGGCCTTCTGGACCGACCAGACTGAGTACCAGCCCGAGGTGGGCTCGGTCGCTGTCTTCTCGTTCGGGCCGAACGCTGAGACACAGTTCCGCTTCGAGGTCACGAGCATTGATCGGCCCCGCTCTCTGACCTGGACATGTGTCGGAGGTCCACCCGAGTGGCAGCCGACGACCATCGTCTGGACGCTCACGCCGGTCAGCGAGGGCACGAACGTCCGCTTCGAGCACCGCGGGTGGCTGTCGGCCGACGGCGAGCTGGCCGCGTGCACGTTCACGTGGGGCCGCATCCTCTCCGCGCTCGACGAGTACGTCCGGACCGGCTCATCGACCCCGCCCTTTTCGGTGTACTAGTGCGCTCGCTGCGCGGCGTTGGCGGAATGTGCGTACCTAGCTCGCGCCCAGCGGCTTCTCCCACACCGACACGTGGCTCGGGCTCTCACTCGTGAAGATACCCCGATCCCAATCGCTCCAGCGCTCGCGCCGCGCCATCCCGGCCAGGCGCGCCATCAGATCGAGTTCGGCGGGCCAGACGTAGCGGAACGGAGCCGCGAAGGTCTCAACCCCGTCCTCGCTGAGGAAGTAGTGATGTGACACCACGGACTGGGCGGCGACGTCGTACTCGTCGAAGCCGAGGTGCGCCGGCTCGAGCGTGAACGCCCTCAGGGTCACGCCGGGTGGCAGGCGTTGGAGTTCCGGTACGAGGACCTCAATGACGAATCGCCCGCCGGGCGCCAGGTGCGCAGCCACATTGCAGAAGCATGCGACCTGTTCCTCCTGCGTGGTGAGATTCATGATCGTATTGCGCACGAGGTAGGCGAGAGCGAACGTCCCCAGAGCGTCCTCGACCCGAGTGGTCGCGAAGTCGCCGATAGTCACGCCAATCGACTCCGAGCCTGGTTTGGCCCGCAGCTGCGCCACCATTTCCTCTGAGAGTTCGATGCCGTGCACCGCCACACCGCGCCGGCTGAGAGGCAGCGCCAGCCGACCGGTTCCGATGCCGAGTTCGAGCGCGGCGCCCACCCCCGCCTGCTCGGCCAGGAAGCGCACCGCCGGCTCGACGACCGAGGGCTCGAACAGGTGGGCCCATTTGGTCTCGTAGCCCGTTGCGATCGTCCCTACGAAGTAGTTCTGTGGCACGGACCCATCGTGTCAGGGCAGTGCCCGGTCGGGTTACCGTTCGAGAGTGAGCGCCCGAGTGGTGATCCGGTGACCCAAGCGGGATCCGTGATCGTCTTGAACGGCGTGCCGCGTTCGGGCAAGTCCAGCATTGGGGGGGTGATCCAGGACACGTTCGACGGGCTGTGGCTCAACGTGGGAGTCGACGCCCTCTCGGGCATCATCCCCGCCCGCAGCCGCCCAGGTATCGGGCTGCGGCCCGGTGGCGAGCGGCCCGACCTTGAGGATGACGTGGTGCTCCTGTACGAGGGCCTGTTCGTGTCGGTGGCGGCCCTCAGTCGTCTTGGTCTCAACCTGGTCGTCGATGTCGGCCTGCACGACGTCTACTCGCGGCCCCTCGGCATCCTCGGCCGTGTGGCAGCGCAGTTGGAGGGTGTGCCCGCCTATCTCGTAGGCGTGCGGTGCCCCCTCGAGGAGATCATGGCCCGACGCGATGCGGGTACGGCTCAGGAACGTCGGCGCTACCTCACCACCTCTCCGCCGGGCGCGACACCCGAGCCCATCGTGCGCTGGCAGGAGGCGGTCCATACTCCTGGCATCTACGACGTGGAGGTTGACACGTCGGTGGCGTCCCCATCGGAGTGTTCGTCCATCATCCGTCGGCGGATGTCTGAAGGGCCGCCCATCGCCCTCCGCGCGATCGCGGCGCTCTCCTGACGAGGTCGGTTGCGCAGCGAAGCGGAGCGGAGCGGAGCGTTGAGGCCCGGCATCTCTTTCGGAACTATGAACAAGTCTGTTGATAGTTCCGAGAAACACATCGGCGTTGGCTCCGTCCTCCCATACTCCTGGCGTCTGCGACGTGGAGGTTGACACCTCGGTGGCGTCCCCATCGGAGTGTTCGTCCATCATCCGTCGGCGGATGCCTGAGGGGCCGCCCATGGCCCTGGGCGCGATCGCCACGGCGCTCTCCTGACGGGGTCGGTTACGCAGCACAGCACAGAGGCCTGGCATCTCTTTCGGAACTATGAACGAGTCTGTTGATAGTTCCGAGAAACACATCGGCGTTGGCTCCCCCTCCCGGCGCTCCCGCCGGCACGGAGGCCTTACGCGGCGTGCGACTGGGTGATCCAGGTCTCGTACATCTCCGCGTAGTACCCGCCGAGGGCGACCAGCTCGTCGTGCGAGCCCACCTCGAGCAGGCGGCCGTCGCCCACCACGACGATGCGGTCGGCCCGCATGGCGGTGGAGAGGCGGTGCGCGATCAGCACGGCGGTCCGGCCCTCGAGCAAGACGTCGAGGGCCGCTTCGACCATCTTCTCCGACTTCAGGTCGAGGTTCGAGGTGGCCTCGTCCAGCACGAGCACCCGGGGCTCGGCCATGAAGGCGCGCCCCAACGCGATGAGCTGGCGCTCGCCCGAGGAGAGTGACTGGCCCCGCTCGTGGACCGGCGTGTCGAGACCGTAGGGGAGACGCTGGACGAGCTCGCCCAGCCCGACCTGGTGGATGGCGTTCCACACTTCGTCGTCGGGCGCGCCCGGCCGGGCGAACGAGATGTTGTCCCGGATGGTGCCGGCAAACAGGAAGGGCTCCTGGGGCACGACCCCCAGCTGCGAGCGCAGCGAGGCGAGCGTCACGCCCTTGAGGTCGTACCCGTCGATGAGCACCCGGCCTGCCGTCGGGTCGTAGAACCGGGTCACGAGTTTGGCCATGGTCGACTTTCCCGCTCCGGTCGCGCCCACGAAGGCCACTGTCTCCCCGGGCGAAATGGTGAGATCGACGTCGTGCAGCACCGGCACGGCGGGGTCGTAGCCGAACGAGACGTGGTCGAAGCGGATCTCGCCCCGGATCTGAGGAAGCTCCACCGCGTCGGGTGCCTCGAGGACTGTGGGCTCGTTCTCGAGCAGGTCGCGTAGCTTGAAGACCGACGCCCGGCCCTGCTGGAAGGTGTTGTACTGCTGGACCAACAGCTGGATCGGTGAGAAGAACCGGTTGACATAGAGGAAGAACGCCGTCAGTTGACCCAGGTTGATCTCCTGTGGTCTGTGGAGGTACATGGCGCCACCGATGGCCAAAATGAGCACCTGGCCGAACACGCTGATGACCTGTGATCCCGGTCCGTAGACGCCGTTGATCCGGCCGGTGTAGTTGTTGGCGTCTCGGTATTCGCCGACGATGTCGCGGTGGGTCTCGACGTTGTAGCGCTGCCGGTTGTGGGCGGTGACGATACGCACGCCCTGCAGGCTCTCGGAGAGGTCCGCCAGAACCAGGGCGATGCCGTCGCGCACCTTGTCGTACCCGCGCTCGGACGCCCGCTTGAACCAGATCGACATGACGACCAGCGGCGGCAACACGGCGAAGACCGTGATGGCGGCCAGCGTGGCGTTGGTCGCGAAGAGGAAGACCGTGATCACGATCATCGTGAGGCCCTGGATGGCGAACTGGGCCAGCCCGTCCTGCAGCAGCTGCTGGAGGTTCTCGATGTCACTGGTCATCCGGCTCATGACCACACCGGCCTTCTCCTCGGTGAAGAAGTCGAGCGAGAGGCGCTGCAAGTGACGGAACACGGTGATGCGCAGGTCGTTCATGACCCACGACGCCAGGCGCCCGGTCACGCGCGCCTGCCCCCACTGGGCGCCACCCGAGACGACGATCGAGACCAGGTACAGCGCGGCCATGACGACGACGACGGCGAAGTCGTAGTGGGGCGGCGTCATGCCGTGGTTGATGGCATACGACACCAGGCTCGGCCCGAGCTGGGTGAACAGGGCGATGAGGCCGACCAGGAGCGTGGCCAGGATCAGCATGCTCGGGTATTCCATGAGCAGGCTGGTCAGGCTCAGCCGCTTCTTCTCGTGTTCGGTCGGCAGCTGGGTGAAGACGGCGTCGGACTCACCGCGCTCGGGCTCCTCCTCGAGGAGCAGGTCGACGCCTTCTTGCAACTCGTAGGGGATACCGCCGAAGGGCAGGCCCGCCTGCGCCGCCCCTGGAGCTCCACCCCCGCCCATGGGCGCCCCGCCTCCGGGACCGAACATCAGATCGCACCCCCCTCGGGCTCGAGGACGCCGTCCTCCAGCCCGAGTTCCTCGGTGCCCTCGGCCGCCACGACCGCCGCTTGCTCCTCGCTGGCCGCCTGCGCCAGCACCTCGGAGTACAGCGGCGTGCTGGCGAGGAGCTCGGCGTGGGTCCCGTCGGCCACAATACGGCCGCTGTCGAGCAGCACGACCCGGTCAGCCAGGCTGATGGTCGAGAGGCGGTGGGCGATGATGAGGGTGGTCCGCCCCTGCATGAGGACCCGCAGCGACGAGTGGATGCGCTGCTCCACCTTGACGTCGATGGCACTCGTCGCGTCATCGAGGATCAGGATGGGTGGATTGACCAGCAGAGCGCGGGCGATGGCGACGCGCTGGCGCTGGCCGCCCGAAAGGGTGTAGCCGCGCTCGCCGACCACCGTGTTGTAGCCGTCCGAGAGCCGATTGATGAAGCCAGCGGCGCCGGCCGACTCGGCCGCGGCCACCACCTCCTCCATGGAGGCGTCGGGCCGGCCGTAGGCGATGTTGTCTCGGATCGACACGGAGAAGAGGAACGGCTCGTCGAGGACCACCCCGATGTTGGCCCGCAGGCTGGTGAGCGTGAGGTCGCGGACATCGTGGCCGTCGACACGCACCGTGCCGCCAGTGGCGTCGTAGAACCGGGCCAGCACGCGCGCCACGGTGGACTTGCCGCTTCCCGTCCGCCCCACCAGGGCGACGGTCTCTCCCGGATGCAGGTGGAGGTTGAGGTCGCGGAGGATGTCGCGCCGGCCGTCGTCCTCGTCGTCCGGCTTCGACATAAGGCTGTCCGCCGCGTAGGCGAAGCTGACGTTGTCGAACTCCACGTCGCCCTCGCAGTCGACCAGGTCGATCGCGCCCGGCCGGTCGACGATCGTCGCTTGCTCGTCGAGGATCTCGTAAATGCGCCCAGCGGACGCCGAGGCGCGCTGCCCCATCATGATGAGCATCCCGAGCATCATGAACGGGGCCTGCATCATCACCAGGTAGAGGTTGAACGAGATGATGGAGGCAACGGGCAGGTGGTCGTGGATGACCATCCAGCCGCCCACGAGAAGGACGAACACGAGCCCGACCTGAGAGAGGTTCTGGACGAGCGGAGCGAAGCGGGCGCGCAGGTCCGCGTCCTTGATGTAGCCCCACTGGACCCGGTCGGCCGCCGTCGCCAGCTGGCGCAGCTGCTGCTGCTCGGCCGCGAAGCTGCGCACCACCCGCACGCCGTTCACATTCTCGTCCACCACGGTCGCGACCTCGGCCAGACGGGACTGGATGATCCACGACACGGGGAACAGGGACTTCCGCATCTTTACCCCGACGAGGTAGATGAACGGCATCGACGCCATGGCCACGAAGGCGAGCGGCACGCTGATGGAGAGCATGAAGCAGAAGGCGACGATCGCAATGGAGCACTGCACCAGGATCATCGGTGCGAACGTGAGGTACATCTGCACCGAGCGGATGTCCGAGTTGGCCCGCGAGATCAACTGCCCAGACTGAACCCGGTCGTAGAACGGGAACGACATGCGGGTGAAGTGCTCGTAGAGGATGTTGCGCAGGTCGAACTCGATGGCATACGCGACTTTGAAGAGGTTGGTCCGCGAGATGTAGCCGAAGACCCCGGTCAGCAACCCCAGCACCGCGATCCAGATCACGTAGGTGTGCAGCGGCTGCGTCCGCAGAATCGAGCGCGTTCGTGATGCCGTTCTGGAGGATCTTGGGGATCCAGACCTGGATGATCAGCCCGAGGAACGAGAAGATGAGCGAACTGAAGAATTCCACCTTGTGCGCCATGACGATTGGCGCGGCCCGCTTGATCCACGACTTGGAGCGATCGGGGTCGACTGTCGCTTTGGGCGCCGCGTAGCGACTCGTGACGCCCATAGGCATATACGCGGCCAAGGGCAGCCGGGGCGCCGCTTCAGATGAGGTGGTCGACCCGGCGGCGATGTTGCCGTTGCCGGCGCCACGCTGGTGGCCAGCCTCGTCGAGTCTGTCCTCTGTCTTGCTCACGAGGCCTTTCCCCTCGGCGCTGCCGTACCCGGGGGATCGTCCGCGGCCGGGCGCGACGCCTTGCGGGACTCGGTCATCGCCCGCGCCCACAGCTCGAGCGAGCGCAGGGCCATCGCTTCCTCCTTGTCGGGCAGGTGGCCGGCGATGGAGACGAGATAGTCGTCGACGGCCCTGTCGGCCGCAGCGAGCGTGCCGGCACCCTCGTCGGTGAGCCGCAACGCCACGCGACGCCGGTCGGTGTCCTCCTGGCGGCGATCCACGAACCCGCGGGCGACCAGGCCGTCGATCAGGGCCGTGATGGACGGGCGACGCACGGCGAGCCGGTCGGCGAGCCCTGAGGCGGCAGCCGATCCTTCGGCGAGGATCCCAAGAACCCGATACTGCGGCAGCGTGAGGTCGACGGTGGTCAGCGCCATCTCGACCCGCTTGGAAAGCCAGGCCGCGACACGGCCGTACGTCCCCAGGATGGGGGGTGCAGCCGTCGCGCTGGTTCCGGCCTGGGTTTTCGCTCCGGCCTTCGAGCCTGAAGGCGCGGAAGAAGGTGGTGAGGTCACAGACACTTCGACCATCATACAGTTAGAAAGGCTAACTATGTCCGGTCGCGCTCCCACTCTGGGTCGAGCTGGCGCAGGAAGAGATCGCAACGCTGCTCCTCGTCGGCCTCGCCGATAGCCCCCGCGGCCAGCCTCAGCGAGTCCAGCGACCGCAGGAAGCCGCGGTTGGGCTCATCACGCCAGCGCACGTACCCCGAACCGCGCCAGCCGGCGGCCCGCAGCGCATCGAGCCCGCGGTGGTAGCCAACGCGGGCGAAGGCGTAGCGGTCAATCGGGTGCTCGGACAGCTCGGCCAGGTCGGCCCACGCCTGCAGGCAGCGCGGGTCCTGGGCCGCCACGGCTGCGACCGCCTCCCGACGGCGGTCCGGAGGGAGGGACCGGGCCGCGTCGAGGGCGGCGGCCAGCCCCGGGGTTATCGGGTCGAGGACGATCTCGGGGCTGCCGGAGGTGAACTGGACTGAGTGCTCGGAGGTCACCGAGCCATGTTAGGAGCGCATATCCGGGAACGGTCGGGGCAACGGCGGGGTGGACCCGGAATGTGTGCCGCGTGGGCCCGGCGGTACTGTTCCCGCCGTGCCGACCCCCGACGCGCTCCCGGAGTCGTTCGAGCTCCATCCGGGTCTGCGGGGTCGGCTCCCCGAGGCCAAGGCGCTGGCCGACGTCCTGCGCCGATTGATCCGCCTCTCGGTGAGCACGGCGCCGGATGCCTCCGAGACGGCGCGGCTCACGGCCCAGCTGGCCGCCGTGGCGGACGAGCTCGAGGCGCACGTGCCCCCGCATCCACTGCCGCGCTTCATCGCGCCGGAGGAGGACAGCCCGCCGAAGGAGGTGCCGATCGGGGGGGCCATGCCCTACGACGTGGTTGTCGGCCCGTTCAACCCGTTGGCTCTGCCGGTCGTGCTGGACTTCGAACCGCCGAAGGCGCTGGGACGGGCCGTCTTTGACGTCGCCTACGAAGGGGCGCCCGGGTGCGTCCACGGCGCCGTGCTCGCGGCCACGTTCGACATCGTCCTGACGGCGGCCAACGCGATCGAGGGTGCGACTGGACCGACGGTGCGCTTGGCTCTGCGCTATCGGCGGCCGACTCTCACGGACGTGGAGGCCGTCTTTGAGGGATGGGTCACCGCCGTGACCGACCGTAGGGTCTTCAGCAAGGGCCGCATCGTGCAGGACGGGATTGTGACGGTCGAGGCCGACGGCGAATTCGCCATCTTCAACAACCGGGAGCTCGTCAACCGGATGGCTTCGAGACGCTCTCCTAACGCGAGCGCCTCTGCGTCCGGAGGTCGGGCGGCGACGCCCGGAAACTTGGCGGAAGGAATGGGCAGGGCGGAAGCGGAAGACGGCGACGTCGTCCCGACGGGGGAGTAGCGGGTCGGATCGTGAAGCGTCAGTCCCTGCAGCCCTCCCGGGACCCGGCCGACTATGACTTCGCGCACCGGCTGCGTACCCGCTTCGCAGAGACCGACGCTATGGGCGTCATCCACCATGCGGCCTATTTGCCGTACCTGGAGGAAGCCCGGGTTGAGTATCTCAGGGCCATCGGGCATCCTTACGACTCGGTACGCGCTGGGGCCGCGGCCGGGGACGAGGTCGGCGCCGATGGCGATTCGGACGGGCGGGACTTCGCAGTCCTTGAGGTGTCTGTGCAGTACCGCAAGCCACTGCTCTTCGACGAAGAGGTCGATGTCTGGTTGCAAATCGGTGCTCTCACGGCCGCGACCTTCCAGATCGCCTACCTGGTGACGGTGGGGGGCGAGGCGCGAGCGACCGCAGTGAGCGTCCACGGGTGCCTCGACGGGCGCGGCCGACCGACGCGCTTGCCCGCATGGGTTGGCGAGGAGTTCGGTGTGGTCTGAGGCAGGTTTCCGGAGGCAGCTCGTTGCGCACATCCCCTGTACCGTGCAGACGGTGACCCAGAGCGAGCGCATCGCACATCTGCGGAGCGCACGAGACCTCATGGACCTGCGGTTCGCCGACCCGCTCGACCTGGACCAGATGGCGGCGCAGGCCGGTTTCTCCAAGTTCCACTTCGCCCGGACGTTCAAGGACGCCTACGGCGAGACTCCGGCGAACTACCTCACCCGCCGCCGGGTAGAGCGCGCCAAGGACTTCCTCCGTTCGGCCAACCTGACGGTGACCGAGGTGTGCATGCTCGTCGGATTCTCCAGCCTGGGCTCATTCAGTTCGCGTTTCTCCGAGCTTGTCGGCATGTCACCGAGCGCCTTCCAGCGGGCGTCGGCGGTGCGGGGCGGACCGCCGCCAATTCCGGGGTGTTTCCTCATGGACTGGGGCCGTCCCCGGTCCATGTCCGACGCGGCAGGTGCGTCCGCGCAAGACCGCAAGATCGCAAGATCGGAGAAGCCTGACGGCGATGGCGTGCCGTACCCTGACGACAGTGACCCAACAGATCGAACAACATTCGAGCGAAGCGAGCAGGGGACTACGCCACCATGATCAACCACATGTCGCACACGAACGTCTTCGTCTTGGACCAGGATTCTGCCAAGGCCTTCTACACCGAGAAGTTGGGTTTGGTGGTGCGTTTCGACATCACCATGGGTGAGGAGTTCGAGGGCGCCGGTGCCGGCTTCCGCTGGCTCACCGTCGGGGCGAGAGACCAGTCCGATCTCCAGATCATCCTCGCCTCGTGCGACATGGGCCGGTCGCCCGAGGCCGCAGCACAGTTGCGGGCACTCGTCGCGAGCGGCTCCATGGGCGCCGGCGTGATGACGACCGACGACTGCCACCAGACCTACAAGGATCTGCTGGCCAAGGGTGTCACCTTCTTGTCGGAGCCCGCCGAGCGTCCTTATGGCATAGAAGCGATGATGCGTGACGACTCGGGCAACATGATCAGCCTGGTGCAGCCCGCCGAGTTCGACGACAGCGACGTACCTGCCCTTTGAGCGATGTGAACTGACCGAGCGGTCCGGCCCGCGAGAGCGACCGCGACGACGTGCCCACTCCTTCGCGAATGGACTACGAGCGTGTGCGGGCCGAGACCCAAATCGACGGTGCCCCCCTTGACGCCGGGCCCGTTTTCATATAACTATATGGTTATGCCAGCGGCCACAGCAGAGCTGACCGACAGTGAGCTCGACCGGGCGTTCGGCGCTCTTTCGGATCCGACCCGGCGGGCCATCCTCGCTCGCCTGGCCGAGGGGGACGCAGGCGTTCTGGACGTGGCCGCTCCCTTCCCCATGAGCCAACCCGCCATCACCAAGCACCTCCGGGTGCTGGAGGAGGCGGGCCTGATCTCGCGGCACCGGCTGGCCCGCCAGCGCATGTGCCACCTCGAACCCCGCCGCCTCGAGCAACTCTCGGATTGGGTGGGTTCGTACCGCGGAATTCTGGGAGGAGAGCTTCGAACGCCTCGACAACCTCCTCGAGGAGCTGCAGGGCTCCGACCGGGCACAGACGGCCGGCCGGCGTCCAACGTCGAGGCGGGAACCGACAGGAAAACAAGAACCGAAGGAAAAAGGAGAAGGAACGTGACCATGACCAACACCAAGACCGAGATCACCACGCCGGCCGGCGAGCCCGTCATCAACATGCGCCGGTTCTTCAAGGCAACTCCCGAGCTTGTGTACCGTGCCGTCACCGAGGAGCAGTACTTGCCCCGCTGGATCGGCCCACGGCGCCTCGTGGTGTCCGAGTGCTCAGTCGACCTCCGCGTCGGAGGAACCTGGCGGATCGTGCACCGCGCCCCCGACGGAATGGAGTTCGTTTTCTACGGCGAGTTCCTCGAGCTCGACCCCCCGTACCGGCGGGTCGGCACCTTCGTCTGGGAGGGTGCCCCCGACGACGTCGCGGTCGAGACCCTCGTTCTTGAGGCAGTCGAGGGCGGCACGATGCTCATTTCGACAACCAGGCACAGTTCCGTGGAAGCCCGTGACATGCACGTCGCCAACGGCATGGAGAACGGCATCATCGAATCCAACGAGCGCCTCGACGAACTGCTGGCCTCGCTCCAGGTGACGAGGCGCAGCACCTGACGCTGTCGCACCGGAAGGAGGTGCCGGCCACAGACCGTGGCGTTACGCCGGGTGGCCAGGGTGGAGCGGCGGGGCGCCTCTGTAGGTAAGGAGCCCCACATGCCCGCCGGGGACGGCACGCACACCCCGCATGAGGAAGGCCTCGTGGTCGCCGACAGAGAAGTGCCCAAGGATCTGGCCCTCCATGCTCACAGCGGAATCCACCAGCAGTGGGGCCCCGGTGGAGCCGAGCCGCCAGTCGACCGAGGCGAACTTGTCGACGACGTCTCCGGTCTCCTCGCCGAAGAGGCGGGCCAGGTCGACCTGGTCGTCACCCAGCAGGTGGAGTCCCATACCCGACGAGTGCTCGGCGACGGCGAGGGTGTGGTTCCGCTTCGAGATGCAGACGAGGAAGTTGGGCGGGTCGATGCTGCACTGGGTCACGAACCCGGCGAGGCAGCCGCTCATCTCGGCATCGGCCGCTCGGACCGTCACGATGTAAAAGGGGTAGTCGACCCGGGCGAAAAAGGCTTTGAGGTCATCCGGTCCGTCGTTCGCGACACCCTGAGCCCGATCAGCCGTCTCGAAACCCACCGCCGGTCCTCCAGGCCTCGACCGAGCACGCACGACACATCGAGGGGCTCGCCACACGAATGCACCGTTTTTCGCTGGTTGGCGCAGAGCGACACCCCGTCGAGGATTCCACTACCCCGCTCGTGGGTAGACAAAACTCGCATGCATGAACCGCGTTCCGAGCCCACTCGCGGGCAAGACGGCAACGGGCGGGCCCGCCGTGCTGACCCATGGCGTCGAGGGGTCAGAAGGGGTCGACGGCGCGCCACCCGGGCTTCGACATCAAGAAGGGGGGTCTCGGCTCGCCGGCCCAAGCCGTGGCCCTGGCCACCCTGTGCGCCGTCCTCTTCCTCACCTTCCTCGACAACACGATCGTCAGCGTCGGGCTGGCCAACGTCCAGAGCGACCTCCACGCCGGGGTTACGTCGTTGCAGTGGGTGGTCAACGGCTACGCGTTGACCTTCGCCAGCTTCATGCTCGTGGCGGGCATGCTGGGCGACATCCTCGGGCGCAAGCGCATCATGCTCGCCGGAGTAGCGATCTTCTGCGCCGGATCGGTGGTGGCCGCGCTTGCGAGCAACGCTGACTGGCTGATCGCCGGCCGCGTCATCATGGGCATCGGCGCCGCGGCCAGCGAGCCGGGCACCTTGTCGATCATCCGCCACGTCTACCCAGATCGGAAGACCCGGGCGGATGCGCTCGGCGTGTGGGCCGCCGTCTCGGGTCTCGCCCTCGCCCTCGGGCCGGTCATCGGAGGCGTGCTCGTCGGGTTTCGAGCTGGCGGGCCATCTTCTGGTTCAACCTCGGGTTCGGGGTGTTGGCGTTCGTCCTGGCTGCGGTCTTCGTCCCCGAGTCTGCAGACCGTCAGGGGCGCAGCATCGACGTGGTCGGGTTCATCTTCGGTGCCGCGTTTCTGGCCTGCCTGTCGTTCGGTGTGATCCAGGGAGAGAATTCCGGGCTACACCGCGCCCTGGATCGTGACGCTGTTCATCTTGTCGGCCTTGTCCGGTGTTGCCTTTGTCGTTACTGAGCACAGGGTGAAGAGCCCCATGCTCGACCTCTCCATGTTCCGCAAGCCTCCGTTCGCCGGCTCCAATTTCGTGGCGTTCGTCGCCTATTTCGGCACATTCTCCATCTTCTTCTTCACCGCGCTGTACCTGCAGGTGGTCGTCGGTGCATCCGCCTACCAGGCGGCGGTCGACTTCCTCCCGATGGCCGCCGGCCTGATCATCGTCTCCGCCCTCACGGGCCCCTTGGTGGCGCGGGTGGGACCCCGCTGGCCCATGACGGTCGGGTGCCTGCTGGCCGGCGGGGGCATCCTTGCGGCGAACGCTGTCCTTGGACCCCACGTCGACTTTGCGACGCTTGGGTGGGTGCTTCCCATTGCGGGCATCGGCATCGGGATGCTGTTGGTGCCGGTGACCTCGGTGCCCCTCACGGTGGTACCGCCAGAGCGATCCGGCATGGCGGCGTCGGCCACGAACACGAGCAGGGAGATGGGTGCCGTGTTCGGGGTGGCCATCCTGGGTGCCATCGTCAACGCCAAGCTCACCGGTGACCTAGCTGCACGGCTCAAGGCCATCGGGATCCCGCCGAACTTCCAGAGCCTGGTCCTGCACGCGGTCCAGACCGGCGGAGCGTCCAGCAGCGGAGCCGCGGGAAGCGCCGAGCACTCGAAGAATGCCACCATTGCTCGGATCGCGACCAAAGTGGTCAACGCCGCCTACAACGCGTTCGGTTCGGGCCTGCACGAAGCGCTGTTGGTGTCAGGCTGCCTCATCCTCGCCGGCGCCGTCGTGTCGGCCCTCACCATCCATCGGACGGCCGGGGAGACGTACGAACTCTAAGGGTGACTCGCTGCGTAGTGGCGGAATCACCACATCGGCCCATCCTTGGGCGGCGATGGGGGGACGGCGACCGCGGCACTCCGACCCGGTCGTTGCCGACCTTTGGCTAGCTCTTCACGATGCCGATGGATGACGGACCATGGACACGTCCGAACGAATCATCAGATTCTTTGATCTTCTCGGCCACCGAGTGGCGTACCAACTTCGTAGCGAGCTCTCCTCGCACGCCGCGACCGTTTCTGAGGCCATCATGGTGAGCACCTCCTCTACCTGGTGATCAGCTTCCAGGAGGTCCGGGATGTCCCGTGTTTGTGTGCGGGTCATGGTCGGTTTCTACCCAGCCACCAACGCGGCCAATCGTTCTGCGGGCATCAAGATCGGGGCGACGGAGCGAAGGGGCGTGAATGCTGGGGAGCGTGTGTCGCGCTCGAGAGTCGTCCCAAGACTCCCACGCTCGTGATGAACGGATGGCGGTGGCTTGCGGCTCCCAGCCCTCCTACTGTCGCACTTCATAGGTTCCCGTGAGGGTGCCCGTCGCGATGATGTTGTTTCGAATTGAGAAGCGGAAGCGGGCATAGGTGGCCTTCTCGTCGAGTCCGAGCAGATCCGCCTCCTGATTGAGGGCGTAGAGCGTGAATTGGTAATGGTGTGGCTCGTCTCCGGCTGGCGGAGCCATCCCCCCGTAGGCGCTCTCGCCCCAATCGCAGAAGCCGTCACCCCAGTCTCCATCCGACCTTCCCGCACCTTCGTCCAGCGACGTGAGGCTGGGGGACATCCCGAAGCGAATCCAGTGGCAGAACCCCACCGAGGTCGGAGCATCAGGATCCCAACACGATAGGGCGAGGCTCTTGGTACCCTCCGGAACTCCAGTCCAGGAGAGCTGCGGGCTCTCGTTCTTTCCACCTGCACTCGGGTGTGCCGCAGACTGCGGGATCGGTTGGCCGTCTTCGAACTGGTCGCTCCGCAGTGTTAGCGGCGCATGAGATTCCGGGCTCACAGTTGCTCCTCTCGGTCCGGTGTCCTGGGGGGACGATCCGTCGGGCACGTTGACTCCAAAGCGCGTATCCGTTCTGACGTGGTCTTACCCAGTGCAACGGCGAGACACGCATGTTCTTCGCGGCCAGTCTTGAGCTGTCGTTGGCAGCGGTCGATCGCACTGTGTGCCAACCTGAGGCGGTGGATCTCGCAGAGCTCCTGGCGCTGCCCGGCATCAAGGAGGAGTGCGTACTGCGCTCTTCGGTTGGGTTCATGGCGCTGCACGGCGGATCGCAGGATCGGGGCACCGACCAAATTGCCAGACGGGCCGCGACGCAAGCAGGCGCGTCCTATTACGCCATTGTCCAGCCATCCGGGCTACGGGTCCATCTCACCTCGCGGTTGCACAACCCCGATCACTCGGCGAGTTTGCGAGCGTTCGTGCAGCATGTCGACGTTGCCATCTCGGTGCATGGGTTCGGTCGCGACGGCTTCGCGCTCTGGCTCGATCCCGGTCGCGGACTGATGATCGATGCGTACGGTCCAGCACGACGAGGGAGCCAGACCGGTCCCCTCCGCGGGATCATCGTGGGAGGGCAGAACGCGGAGTTGCTCGAGGCCGCACGCCGGCTGCTGCACGACCGCTTCGCTGGCTACCACGTTGCCGACGAGCGAGTGCGGCTCGGTTTCCATCCCGACAACCCGGTCAATCTGCCCGCGGCAGGTGGCGTCCAGATAGAGCTCCCACCGGGGTTGCGCGGGATCGGGGACTTTGGCGAGCACTTCGAGCCCCGGCAGGACGGGCCGGTGACCGAGATGGTCGCTGCGCTCGTCGAGTTGGCGAACCGGGCCACCGAAGCCACGCCCCGGCCGTTGGCGTCGCTCTAAGCGCAAAGCGCCACGGTAAGGACCAGCCCTCGTGTTCGTCAGATAGCCCACTGGCGGATCCACCCTCGGGATCGGCGTCGGTGTGGCTCTCAGGGGAGCCTCTCACCGGTTTCATATGACCAGACCCGCAAGATGGCCCCACCATCAAGCAAAGGAGAAGTTTTCGGCGTGAACATCAAGAGCAAACTCGCTGCGGGCGGAATCGGCGTCCTCGCCTTGGGAGGTTCTGGCCTCGGCCTTGCACTGGCGTCCGGAGCTTCGGCCGCCTCGCCCGCACCCGCCACAGCGCCAACGGCCGAGGTGACTGATCCCGCAGGCGCTGCAGACACCGGACCGAATGTTCAGATGGGCGACCAGTACGCAGCCGATAGCCAAGCACGCCCCGGCAATGACACCGAAGTCGTCGGCGAGCAGGGTTCCCCATCGGACGGTCCGGGGGGGCACCAAGATGCATCCGGCACGGCCGATAACCAATCAACCGGAGAGCAGTAGGACCCCGAAACCGTCTCCCCGCTCTGCAACGCGGAGTAGAGGGGAGGGCCGAGTCGGCCCGGTTCGTCCTTGTCTCGTCGGCCAAGCGATTGGATTGCCAGATCGGATTGCCGAGACGCCGGACGCAGTGGGCGGGACTCTCGGCCCAGGCGGCGGTTCGCCAGTTCAGTTCAGACTGTGTTGTGAATGTTCTCGGCCACGATGGTGCCCAATGCTGGCGGGCACTGCCAGGCTCCAGCGGCATCGTCCTGGAAGCCCATGAAGTGCTCGACGAGGCAGGACGCCACCGCGTCAGTGGGGGACCACGATGACCCCGCTTCAGCGGTCGCCACCTCGCTCAACAAGCTTGGTGCGGCGTCATTCTGGGTCTCGGCGTTGGCCATCTCATGCGCCACCAGAGCCAGGTTTGGCGAGCCGGCAAATATTGTGTGCTCGAGCCCTGCCTCCCCATAGGTGCACGCCGTGCCCGCGCCGGACATCACAGCGCAGTGCGACGCGGTGTTCCCCATGCTCCAGCTCCAGTTCGATCCCGGCGCGATTCCGGCCGCCTCCACCTGTGCCACGAGCGCCGATACATCTGGTATCGCAGCGGACGCGACGGGCGGAGCAGCAGGCACCAGCACAGGCGTCACTGCGGCGGACGTGATAGGCGGAGCAGTGGGATTCGGCACGGGCGTCTGCGGCGCAGGCGTGAGAGGCGGGGCAGGCGGGGCAGCGAGTTTCAACACAGGGGTCTGCGTTATGGGAAGCGCCGCCTTGCTGGGAGTCGCGCTCACGGCCGTGGTCACCTTGCCGTCGTGATCTGCGGCCACGTGGTCAACGGCGTGCACTGCGGCAGCCGTCAGTCGGGGCGCAAAACCTCGGTCGGACCGAATGTCGCCGGCAATGGTAAAGGTCACGGCTGCGGCGGCGAGAGTCATCGCTACGACTGCCACGATCGCCTTCCGACCAGGCTGGGTCGGCATCGGCGTCGCCCGACTCGCGGATCCGCTGAGGAGCGGTATGCCACTGGGAGCGGAGGGATCGGGCTGGCTCCGGGTATCAACCATGTGTTGAAAGGTTAACTGATCAACACATGGTTGTCAACACATAGTTGAAATGACCCTCCATTGCGGATACCCTGGTTCGATGCCGACCGATTTAGAGGTACTCGCCGCCACCCTGCTGGAGAGCGGCCGACGAGATGCTGTCGTCGGCGTGTCTGACGAGCTCGCTGCGTCACTGACAACGCTTCGATTTGCCAACATCGTGCGAATCTCGGCCGATCGCCTCTGCCACAAGGCTGCCGAGGCGGCTCGGGAACACGGAGCCAGCTGGCGGCAGATTGGGGAAACCGTCGGTGGCATCACTCCACAAGGCGCCGAACATCGGTTCAGCCCGGCCGCCAAGGAGCGAAGGTCCAAGGCATCGAAGGTCGTCTGGGCAGGGAAAGAGCGCAGGACGCCTGCAGCCATTTGAGCAGCGTCAGAACATTTCGTTTGGGACGACGCATCGACACGGCGGGCTGCGACACGCGCAAGCGTGGCCGGCCACTCCACCTGTTCGTAACTGAAGTCGACCGTCGCATCCTGCGAGGGTGGTCGGTTCAAATCCTCGCCGCCCCGCCTCAGAAGTCGCAGGGTTGGGCCGCTCCGCTGGGCTGACCTGGTCCGGCCGCGGGCGAATCAGGTGTCTCTCATGTCAAGGCGAAGGGCAGTTCGAAATGGTCGACTTCGTCCTCCAAGAGATCAATCACTGCTCCAGCCTTCATTGGCCTGCCGAAGAGGAAACCCTGTCCCCTGTCGACACCTTCTGCTCTCAGCCACATCCGTTGTTCCTCGGTTTCAACTCCCTCGGCGGTGGTCGTGAGCTCGAGAACCTTGCCAAGCTGGACCAGAGTGTGAACTAAGGCCGCGGAGTCGTCCCTGTCGGTGATATCCGACACGAATGAGTAGTCGATCTTGAGGATGTCGATAGGAAACCGTTGAAGGTAGGTCATTGATGAGTAACCAGTGCCGAAATCGTCGATCGCGATGTGCACTCCGATCGCTTTCAGAAGTTTGAGGCGCGCGGCAGACGCACCGGGATCGCGCATCAGAGTGGTTTCTGTCAGTTCGAGTGTGAGCAGGGTGGGATCGAGACCGCTTGCCGAGAGCGCGCCCTTCACGTCATCGACAAACCGGTGCTGCTCGAGCTGGGCCGCCGCGACATTGACCGAGACGATCAGTCGGTGAGACCGGCGCTGCCACAGAGCGCCTTGCAGGCAGGCCTCACGCAGCACCCAATTCCCCACAGCGACGATCAGCCCACTCGATTCGAGTGCAGGGATGAAATCGCTGGGCTCTACGACGCCCCGTCTGGGGTGCCGCCACCGCACGAGGGCCTCCACGCCCATGATTGCGCCGGTCGAGAGATCAACGATCGGTTGGTAGAGGAGAAAGAATTCCCCGGCTTCGAGGGCTGCATGAAGATCAACATCGAGGTACCGATGATCGTCGACGGCGTCCTGCATCGAGGCAGTGAACGTCACCGCTCGGTGCTTTCCGGCCCCCTTGGCCTGGTACAGAGCGATGTCAGCATCTCGGAGGAGTTCATCGGGGGTTGGCCGTCCACCGGTGGCGATTCCGATGCTGGCTGTTATGGAGAGCGGAGCGTTGCCCGGAATCTCGAACGGGGTGCCAAAGGCGTCGAGGATCCGTTTCGCCACTACTTCGGCGCCGGCATCCATCGAAGAACCCCCGAGGAGCACGACGAACTCGTCGCCACCCAGTCGTCCGACGGTATCCGCCTCGCGAAGCACAGTGGCCAATCTCGCTGCCACAACGACGAGCAACTGATCGCCGACCTCGTGCCCCAGGGTGTCGTTGATGTCTTTGAAATCATCGAGATCGATGAATAGTGCCGCCATCGGAATGAGGTCTCTATGGGACCTCGCCAACATCATCTTGATCCGATCGAGGATCAGGGCCCGATTGGGAAGTCCGGTGAGGGGGTCGTGAAACGCTTGATGGCGCAGCTGCTCAGTGCGCTCATGCACCAAGAGCAGCGCGCGGGTACGGCTCGTTCCCAACAAGAAGAACACTGTTGCCA
This sequence comes from uncultured Acidimicrobiaceae bacterium, assembly GCA_963744225.1. Classification (GTDB taxonomy): domain Bacteria; phylum Actinomycetota; class Acidimicrobiia; order Acidimicrobiales; family RAAP-2; genus Bog-473. Next base: position 45,167 of record CAVUSV010000004.1, on the reverse strand, counting down.
ACAACAAGGAGAGGACGAATCCGCCGAACAAGAGACCAATGGCGTTGTCATTGGCGAAGAGCGCGCTGCTGGCCACTTGGCCGAAGACCACCACGTGCCATCCATTGTGAAGATCGGTCGTCGCAGCTTGAGCCCCGACCGGCACCTTGCCCGCATTGAGGGTGACTCTGGATGAGCTGCTGACGTAGTGAAAAGCCACGCCGGTAGACGGATGATTGATTAGGGCAGCTTCCAAGATCATGCTGGGCTTGATTGACGTGCCTGTCCAGCCGAGGAACTCTTCCCGTCGAGCTTGGACCGTGCTTGGCGTGACACCACCCCGATAGACGGGTGTCCCGACGACAAGCTCTGTGTTCTTTCCGGTCCCGTAGGGCAGATACGCCGAAAGTCCTGTATCACGGGCCTTGATGAGCGGTGCGCCCAGCTCAGTGGCGCAAAAATCGAAGGCGGCGGGCGTGGTCGAGGGTCCTCCCCGTGCCTCCGAAGCGGTCGCCAGACAGTAGTAGGGGCGATTTCCGACCGGTGTGACGAGGAAGGCGCCGTTGGCTGCGAGTGGACCTGCCGGATCAGTCCGTGCTTGAGTTGCGAATGCATTCAGTTGCGATGCAGAGACAATCTTTAGCTCCGCAATGCCCACCACTTCGGGGTACCGCTGAAACGCCCGAGCCGAGCTTGTCCATCGCAGAAAGTCCGCCTGCGTGGCGTTGGGATTGCTGACGACGAATGCGCCCGCGCTTATAGCGAGGTCCTGTTCGTGCTGGATGGTCAGCTTCAGCGTCGAGGCGATCTCCATCGATGAGGTGACGAACAATTGGCGTGACCGTTGCCCCTCGCTTCGAGCCAATGGCTGCGCCCCCAGAACGGAGCCGAGAGTGCCAATAACGACGAGCGTTAACGCGGCAAGCAGCCAAAGATGGTGGCGGGGGTTCACCGGGACGAAACCTCACGAATGCGGGATCGCCTTTCACCGCGGGGAAGGTCATTCGGACGATGAGGTGGGAACTTCTTCGCTACCGGGTAACCGTGCGCGGCGGTCCGGCTGGACCAGGGAGAGCATGACATGGCTGGCAATGACCAGGCATAGAACATGGTCGCTCCTTCAACAACTCCGGAACGACCATCTTTGAAGCTCTCAATGCGGCTGTGGACTCAACCTCGCAACGAAAACGGTTTTGGTGGAGTTACCTAAGATCTATCGACCTCACGAGGAGGCGCTTGAGCAATTTGGTTCATGGAAGGCTGACCAACGCCGGAATTGATTGAATCGGTGCTAATCCGGCAGCCGGCGCGGGATCAAGAACAGCGAGAGACTCCACCGCGGTTCGCCAGAACTGCAGCGTCACAATTCCTATGGGGCCCGAACTCTGACGATCTCATTCGCCCGGTGCGACATGACTGCCCAAGAGCTCGAGCACCTCTCCGATCGCGCGTACGCGGCTTGTGGGCTCTGGGAGCGGGAGATGCGACTGGATCTCGTAACGATTTCGCCGACCTTCCTTGTTCTTGATCAGGTAGCCCGCATTGGTCAAGTCGGTCACGATCCCTTGCGCCCGGCGTTCGGTGATGTCCAGGGTTGCCGCAATGTCGCGAAGACGCACCTCGGGGTTGTGGGCGATGCAGAGCAACGCCCGGCCGTGGTTCGTGAGGAAGTTCCAACTAGTCACAATTCCAGCGCTTTTTATAGTGAAATCGATTGCATGTAATGAATGTGAAGTATAAGACTTCCGATATTAATAGCAAGAGGGCTGCCACTGGTGGCCCGTTGTGAGGGGGCTGTGCGCTTGTTTGATTACCGTCGTATTCGAAACCGTGGACGTATCGCTCGGGGCCCGCTGGGCTCAGACCGGAGCCTTCTGCCGCCGCGCTGGCCGAAGACATTCCTGACCGTTGTCGTCGCAGCCGTCGGATCGTTTTCGTGGCTGGGCGCCGGCGCCCTGTTTACTGCGACGCCCGCCTCGGCAGCTACCGTCACCGCGCCTGCAATCACCCAGTGTGATCAGCCGGACTTTCCCATCACGGCCGGGAAGCAAGTGACGTGCACTGTTACGGTCGTGAACAACACGACTTCAACCGGCGCCACCAGCTCTACCGTGACGACCAGCGCGTGCTTGGGAGCCGCGGGCGTGCCGTTTCCCTCCTGCCCGCTGAACCTGGGGCCAGTCACCAACACGACCTCTTCAACGCAGCTCGTCACGTCGGTCGACCAGTGCAACGGCATCGTGACGGCTGGCGGGAGCAACGTGATCTGCAATGTCACGATCCTCAACAACGTCCCTGCCGGAACGTCCACGTCGGGCGTCACCGTTGATCAGTGCATCGGATCGGCCACCGGCGGAGGCAGCACACAGGTGTGCGTCCCGAGCGGTAGCACGACCAATGCCACCGTCACCCAATGCAACGGTTCGGCCACCGGCGGGGGTACCTATGCCGGACAGCCGGCCGTGGGCTGCACGGTGACGGGTGCCGCGTCTGCGTTGCCGGTGACCGTCAACCAGTGCAATAACACTGCTACCGGCGGCGGCAGTGCCGTGACCTGCATGAGCACGTTCACCAACAACTTCGTGACACCCACGTCCACCACTACGACGACGGTAGGCTCGACCGCCGCACCCGCCGCTGGCTCCAAACCTGGAGTGGGCGGTACGACCGGAGGCGGTGCCGCAGCCGGTGCCGGAGGAAGTGGAGCAGGGGCCGCCGGATCGGGCGGGGCCAAAGGAACAGGCTCCGGCCTCGCGACTGTTGCGGGAGTCGTTCCCACGGGTGCGCCGCAAACCGGATTGGGTGGAGCTTCCCGATCAACAAGCCCTGACTTCATGTACGTGGGTAGCGTGGCTCTGGCAGCGGCGGGGTTGACGATGGTCCTGGCCATTCGTCGCCGTCGCGGTTCGATGAAGGAGTTCCGTCAGAATCACGTCAGATAGGTCCGGGGTGGACGATGTGACGACCCACCGGCGGGCTAACTGGCTCACCGCGAGATCCCTCCTGGCGCTGTCCGCACTCCTTCTTCTCATCGGAGCGGGATGCGGTGTGGCCGGTCTCCGCGTCCACAGACACCCCCTGGCTGGTCCGGTGCATCGTGCGTCCACTTCCCTCCGTCAAGCCCCATCGGTGACCACCGTCCCCCCAACCGCAGCGGTCGCCCGTTCGGCGCCAGTCAGCCTTCGGATCCCAGCCATCGATCTCTCGGTATCGGTGAGCACCCTCGGGCTGAAATCAGACGGGACGGTCGAAGTGCCGACCGACGCGCAAGTACCTGGATGGTTTCGACTTGGTCCATCTCCGGGGCAGGTGGGTTCGGCGGTCATCTTGGGCCACGTGGATTCACACGCGGGCCCAGCAGTGTTCTGCCAATTGCGGGCGTTGCAACCGGGCAACCCGGTCGAAGTGAGTTTGGCCGACGGTGTCGTAGCCCGCTTCACGGTGACGTCGGTGGTGATGTATCCCAAGTCCCAGTTCCCGGGTCAGCAGGTCTACGGTTCTCACGGTTCTAGTGCTCTCCAGCTGGTCACGTGCGGTGGGTCATTCGACAGCCAGACAGGCCACTATTTGTCCAACGTTGTCGTCTACACATCCTTCGTCGGCGCCACCTCGACGATCACCTACCCCACCCCGGCAACCGCAACTTCTCAGCCACAGCTGCAATAAAGGCTGAATGGCCGGATAGGCCGCCCCAGCAGCCGTCGAACCCAGTCACCGGCTCCAAAGGGTCATTCGAGCCGTCCGGATGGTCCCGATCTGGTCCGCCGGTCTCGCCAGTTCGTCAACGACTTTGTCAGCACACCGAATTGGTTGCCACGAGAAGCTCCGGGGATTGATAGACGCCGAGGAGTATCCGAGCCGTCAGAGTGAGCTCGGGTTTGGGCTTCTAGGCTGTTGCCGGCCACCAGCAACGGGATTGAGAGATCGGACATATGGCGGCGAGCGAGCCAGGCGAGAGCGCGAACCGCACAGCATGGCATAACGCTGATTCGCCCCTCCGCTTGTTTCTCAGGACCGAGACGGGGAGTGCGGCGATTCTCCTGGCGGCTGCGATCGTCGCGTTGGTGTGGGCGAACGCGGACTTGTCCAGCTACACCCGTCTGTGGGGCACGCAGTTCACCCTCCGCCTCGGCGACATTGCCGTGTCGATGGATCTCCAGGGTTGGGTCAACAGCGGCCTGATGACCTTTTTCTTCCTGGTGATCGGACTCGAGGCCCGCCGCGAATTCGACCTCGGGGAGTTTCGTGATCGCCGGCGGTTCATCTTGCCGGTCATCGCCGGTGTCGGCGGCATGGCAGGCGCCATCGGGCTCTACCTGGCGATCAACGCAGGCCGGAGCTCGGCTCACGGCTGGGGCGTGGCGATGTCGACCGATACGGCGTTCGCTCTCGGCGTGCTCGCCCTCATGGGCGATCGTGTACCCGATCGATTGCGGGGATTCATTCTCACCGTCACGGTTGTCGATGACATCGTCGGGCTGGTGGTGATCGCCGTCGTGTACTCAACCGGTGTCACGGTGCCCCCGCTGTTCGTCGCCATGGCCGTGTTTGCGGGCGTGCTCGTCGCGGTGCGGCTCCACGTTCACAACGGCCTGGTGTACTTCGCGTTGGGAGCGACCTGCTGGGTCGCGGTTTTCAAGTCCGGGATCGATCCGATCGTTGTTGGCCTGGCCATGGGCCTGGTGGCGTACGCCGCGCCAGTCACCCGGTCGGACCTCGAGCGCGTGAGCAATCTCTATCGTCAGTTCCGCGAGCAGCCGACCGTCGAGTTGGCCCAATCGGCGCGCTCGGGTCTGCGTACGGCATTGTCGCCCAACGATCGGCTGCAGCGCATCTACCACCCATGGGCGAGCTATCTGATCGTTCCCCTGTTCGGGCTCGCCAACGCCGGGATCCCAATCGACCCCCACACGCTTTTACGCGGCTACACATCGCCTATCACGCTGGGCATCGTTGTCGGCTATGTCGTGGGTAAGCCGGTTGGCATCGCTCTCATGTCGGCGGCGGTCGTCAGAGTCACCAAGGGACGGCTCCGTCCTCCGGTGGGATGGGCGGCCATTGTCGGAGGCGGAACTATTGCGGGTGTCGGCTTCACCGTCTCACTCCTGGTCGCCACCGTTGCCTTCAGGGGAGTGGACCTGCAGGAGGCCAAGCTCGGAGTTCTGACTGCGGCCGTGGTCTCGGCGGTGCTCACCTGGTCACTCTTCCTCGTCACAACGCGGTCAGCTCGCCTGAGTGCGCGAGGACTTCTCGGGGGATCGGAGGTCATTGTGGATCTTGCCGACGACGTGGACCCCGAACGTGACCATATCCGGGGACCGGAGGACGCGCCGGTGACGCTCCTTGAATACGGCGACTTTGAGTGCCCGTACTGCGGCAGGGCGGAGCCCGCTGTCCGTGAGCTCTTGGCTGAGTTCGGAGACCTCCGCTATGTCTGGCGCCACTTACCGCTCAATGACGTTCACCCCCAGGCGCAACTGGCGGCGGAGGCATCAGAAGCGGCCGCGGCCCAAGGGATCTTTTGGCCGATGCACGACCTCCTGTTCGAACACCAGGACGAGCTCGAGCCGGAAGCGCTCGTCCAGTACGCGCGGCAGCTCGGACTGGACGCGGGCCGTTTTCTCAGTGACCTTCAAGGGCACCGGTGGGAAGAGCGTGTCGTTGCCGATATCGAAAGTGCAGATGCCAGCGGGGTGGCGGGAACGCCGAGCTTCTTCGTCAACGGTCAGCGCCAGACGGGTGCCTTTGACCTCGAGACGCTCGCCCGCGCCGTGCAATCAGCTCGCACACGTGCTCTGCGGAAGTGATGGCGCTGCCGGGCAACAAGGCCGTGCTGGCAGCTTGTGCTTCTCTACCAGCGCGGCCTTGCCGTATGGGATCAATGCGAGTTTGTTGGTCAGACGTCGAACTCACCATTGAGGACGACTTGGACTCCGCCTCCGGCCCGAGAGCTTGCTGGCAATTGAGGTCTCACAGGCGAAAACCCTTGCACCGCAAGTTAGCAACCACTATCATGTATCGCATGGTAGAGAGCGGCGGTCGCAGGACCCAACTGCTCCGGGGCGTGTTGGACCTGTGTCTTCTCGCGGTGATGGGCGAAGGTCCGGCCTATGGGTACGAAATGACCAAGCGACTCAGAGCGCGTGGCCTCTCCATCGTCGGCGAGGGGTCGATCTACCCGTTGCTTGGCCGGCTCGAGCGCGACGGGCTGGTGGACACCCATCGCGCCGCCAGCAACGGAGGACCGCCACGGAAGTACTACCAGCTCTCCCACCAGGGCCGGCGGTCTCTCACCTCGGGTGTCAGAGAATGGCAGGCGACCCGCGACGCGGTCGACGCCGTTCTCGGGCTCACAAGTGCGGAGGTGGGTTCATGAGCCAGTTCGTCGCGGAATGCCGAAAGGAATGGAACCGGCTCGGGGTGCCCGAGGTAGCTGCCAACGAGATGGCGGCAGACCTGGAGGCTGACTTGTCCGAAGCCAAGGCCGATGGGGTTTCGCCAGAAGAGGTCCTGGGGAACGCTTACTTCGACGCCAAGTCGTTTGCTTCTTCGTGGGCCGCGGCGCGCGGCTTCGTGCATGCGAGCCACCGATTTCCCGAGACGATCAACCTCCGCACCAGGACACTGACGATGGCCGTGATCGCGTTGGTGTGGCTGGCCATCGGAGGCGCCGGATTCCTGATCCTTGTCGGCCGGCGCGTCGGGTCGGCAGCTGTCGCCGCCGTCCCCTTCCGGCACCCCATCAATCAGCCCGTCCCCGGGATCTTCGTGAGCCCGCACCCGTTCCCCTTCGCGGGACCGGGAAGCGGTTTCGACCCACTCGGCTGGGTCTTACTGGGAGTCGGACTCCTCGGACTCGGCGTCACGCTCTGGATTTGGAGGCCATGGTCGACGCAGCACCGCGATGAAACGCGGTTCGACCAGAACGTTGGAATGCCCAGTTATCTCTGAACGGGGTGAGCTCTGCTGTGTCACCGGGATGCCACTTGTTGTGGGCTGAGCTGGACGACGTTCTTGGCGTTGCAATTCCAGATTGACTGAGTGGGTCTGGTGATCGCCTTGTCGTAAACGAACTTGCCGGGCTCTGCTCTGAGAATGGCGAAGCAGGGTGAAGGTTGCGGGTGTTGATCGGACATGCTCAGTTGTGCGACCGGCGCCTGAATGCCCCCGGCGTTCCAGTTCTTCGCCGTGGCGGCCTGGCTGAGTACGCATGAGACGGTCAGTTTGACGCCACATGCCGAGGCGGACTTCGCCCACAAGAGCCAGGACTCCGCCCCCTCCTCGTCGTCGAAATCGACGGGGGCGCCCTTGGCGAAGGTGTGCATCACATTGACCAGCTGCTCGGTCGACGGGTTCTGCGAGGCCATCTCAAGCGGCCACCATGAGGTCTCGACGTAGACCGGCGGGAGCCCGGGGTTTGCAGCCACTGCGCTCGCGGTCGCAGAGTTATAGAACTGGACCCCGAGCAAGACGAATGCGGGATGGTAGCCAGCCGTGGTCATCGCCTGGAAGTACGGGGCGATGTTGTCGTCCAAGGAGGGCCAGAGGGCTTGGACGCCCTTGCTCTGGGCCTCTTCGACGTAGGGCGCCCAGTCGGTCACAGAGATGGGGGGCTCTTGGAAGTCAACGACTTTCCAACCCTGTGCCTCCGCGCCGTATTCGTACTTTCGTTCTGGCTCGAGGACCGAGGGGGTGTTCGTGCCGCCCATGCCGGCTTTCTTGACCGCTTGTGGATACGCCTTGGCCAACGCCCCGAACCAACCCGAGGGCCAGGTGTTCGCGTTGCCGCCGCCTGGATTGACCTGGCTGGACGCAACATCAGAGGCGTCCGAGGCGAGGTAGCCGCTGATCTGGCCCAGCCCACACTGCTCTCGTATCGGGACGGATGGCTGGTCGAGCGCCATGCCGCCGCCGACCGCCATGAAGTCGCTCTGGCAGGCCTGCACGGTCACCTGTGCGGCATTGAACAGCGCTGCGTCGCGGTCGTCGATCACTATGTCGCGCCCGTTGATGCCGCCCGAAGCGTTGCACCAAGCCGCGAAGGCCACGGCCTGCTGGACGAGCTCTTTTTCGAGTCCGGGCACAACGGTGTTCGCAGCGTCGTTGAACACGGCAATGTGAATGGACTTGGAGCCCACTCCTCGCACCGACGAGGCACCACCCGGACCCGGTTCGCAGACCTTGCCCACTCCGGGCCACAGACCGTTGGTCGCGACGCTCGACGCGAGCGGGTGGCTGGCGGCCGCCTCGGCGCTGTAGCGGATGGATGAGAGCGCGACACACGTCCCCGCGAGCGTGACGGTGGCCATGGCGAGCGGCAGTGTCGTCTTGCGCAGTCGAACAAGCCCGCTTCGCAGCACCTTGTACCTCCCCGAGTTTTTCTCGTCCCCGGACAAATGTCATCACAACGTGCGGGTCGCAGCATCGAAGCTGACTCCCGACCGTGCTGACCTGCCGTATCGTCAAGGTCCCTGACACATCGGAGGGGTGTCTCCGATGTCTCGACACATCACATGGCGCCGCCCGCTGGACGCCGATCTGGCCATCGGCTGCTGAGGGCCATCTGAGGTGCCCAGGCTGTCGGCCCCGTTCGCCCCCGTGCTCCTGACCTGGTCCGCTCGTCCAGGCGGTTCGTTCTCGTCCTCGTCGGTGCACCGAATGGATGTGCCAGCCCGGACTGCCCAAAGGAACTCCGGGGCTGGCTGAACCCGAATTTCGAGCGACTCGGCCGGCCTGAACCTCACCCCACCCTGAGTCTGGGTTCGACAACCGGGAGACCGCGCGAAAATGGTACCGATGCCGCTCCCGATCCTGCTGACAGTGGATGACGACCCCGAAGTTTCCCGAGCCTTGGCCCGCGACCTGCGGCAGCAGTACGGCGAGGAGTACCGCATTCGCCGGGCCGAGTCCGGGCCGGCAGCCCTTGACGCCCTCAAGGAGCTCAAGCTCCGGGACGAACGGGTCGGCTTAGTGCTGGCCGACCAGCGCATGCCGGACATGACCGGCGTCGAGTTTCTCGCCCAGGCTCGCGAGTTCTACCCCAAAGCCCGCCGAGTCCTCCTCACCGCATACGCCGACACCGACGCAGCCATCGCGGCCATCAACCGGGCCGATGTGCAGTACTACCTGCTGAAACCGTGGGACCCACCGCAGGAGAAGCTGTATCCGGTCCTCGACGACCTTCTCGAGGACTGGAAGATGCAGGATCGGATCAAAACGGACGACCGCATACGGGTCGTCGGACATCGCTGGTCGGGCCCGTCGCATGATGTAAAGGACTTCTTGACCCGCAATCAGGTGCCGTTCAGGTGGTTCGAGCTCGATCGCGACGCGGAGGCCGCGAGGCTCCTGGCCGCCAACGGAGCGGACGAGGACCACCTTCCCCTCGTCATCACCGACTCGGGCCTCACGTTGCAGGCTCCTTCGACGACGGAGGTTGCCGACGCCCTCGGGCTCTCGTCGACACCCTCTCTCCCCTTTTACGACATCATCGTGATCGGGGGCGGGCCAGCCGGCCTGGGTGCTGCCGTCTACGCCGCTTCGGAGGGTTTGCGCACCGTGCTGGTAGAGCGGGAGGCGACGGGGGGCCAGGCTGGCCAGAGTTCCAGAATCGAGAACTACCTCGGCTTCCCGTCGGGGATCCGGGGCGGAGACCTGGCGTGGAGGGCGACCACCCAGGCTCGCCGGTTCGGCGCGGAAATGCTGCTCACCTCGGAGGTGGCCAGGCTGGAGGTGTGCGGGTCGGCCCGCGTTGTTCGCTTGGCGAACGGCGGGGAGCTGTCGGCTCATTCAGTACTGATCACCACGGGAGTCGCGTACCGGCGCTTGGAGGCCCCCGGCGTCGACAGCTTTAGCGGACGCGGCGTCTTTTACGGGGCGGCGACGACCGAAGCGCAGTCCACCAGGGACGAGGACGTCTACATCGTCGGGGGAGCCAACTCGGCCGGCCAGGCCGCGGTGTTCTTTGCCACCACGGCCCGCAGTGTCACGATCTTGGTACGAGGGCAGAGCCTCGAGCGCTCGATGTCCCGTTACCTCGTCGAGCAGATCGCCGAACTTCCGAACGTGCATGTTCGAACCTGTGCCGAAGTGGTGGGAGCGAGTGGGAGCGACCACCTCGAACGGTTGAGGATCGCTGACCTGACGGCTGGGACCGAGGAGGAGATCGAGGCCTCTTGGTTGTTTGTCTTCATTGGCGCCGCGCCCTGTACGGATTGGCTCGGCAAAGAAGTGCTCCGTGATGAAAACGGGTTCGTCCTGACCGGACCGGACCTGCTCACCGATGGGCAGCTCCCGGCAGACTGGCCGCTCGAACGCCATCCTTACTTCCTGGAGACAAGCGTCCCCGGGGTATTCGCGGCGGGCGACGTGCGAGGTCAATCGGTCAAGCGGGTGGCGTCGGCCGTTGGCGAGGGCGCCATGGCGGTGACGCTCGTGCATCGCTACCTGGAGCTCTTGTGAGCGCGGAGCCGGTCAACTTGAAAGAGGAGCTGCGGAGGACCTTTCTCTTCGAGAGCCTTACCGCCGAGCAGCTGGATTGGCTGGTTCAACACGGCACCGTCGAATCGCACGATCCGGGAGTCAATGTCTACGACGAAGGCGCTCCGGCCGAGTCGTTTTATGTTCTTCTTGACGGCGAAATCCAACTGGTTAAGCGGCTCGATGGCTCCGACGTGGTGCTGTCGACCGCGAACCAGGCTGGGGCCTACGCAGGGGCCACCCGTGCGTTCATTCCCTCTTCGGCGGATGAGTCCTACGTATCCAGTCTTCGAGCGGTGACGCGCAGCCGCCTGTTCCGGCTGCGTGGTGAGGACTTCGCCAAGGTGCTCAACAGATGGTTCCCGATGGCAACACACTTGCTGGACGGGTTGTTCCTGGGGATGACCAACGCCGAAGCCCTTACTGGGCAACGGGAAAAGCTGATCGCCCTCGGTTCGTTGTCCGCCGGTCTGGCCCATGAGCTCAACAACCCGGCGGCCGCCGAGGCGCGAGCGGCCGAAGCGCTCAGCGGTCGACTCAAGGAAGGCCGTCAGGCCATGGTCAAACTGGCGCCCCAACTCGCTCAGGGCGAACTGCATGGTCTGCTCGACCTGCTGAACGAGGCAATCGAACGAGCTGGCACCGCTCCGAGGCTCTCGACGCTCGAAGCGGGAGATCTCGAGGACGCCTTGGGCGCCCGCCTTCAGGACGCCGGTGCGGAGGATCCGTGGGAGCTGGCGCCTGCCCTGGCCTCAGCCGGCCTCGATGAAGCTTGGCTGGATCGCGTCGTGGGGTGCACCGGCCCCGCAGCGCCCTACGCCCTGCGCTGGCTGGCGACGGTCCTGGACGTGGAGAGTCTGGTCGGTGAGATCCGAAGTTCAGCCGGCCGCATCTCCGAACTCGTCGGCGCCATGAAGGACTACAGCCACCTCGACAAGGCCCCGCTCGAGGAGATCGACATTCACGACGGGCTCGAGAGCACCCTGATCATCTTCGTTCACAAGCTCAAGCAGGGCGTGAAAGTCGTACGGGACTACGACCGCGCGCTTCCCAAGGTTCTTGCACGCGGTGGCGAACTCAACCAGGTGTGGACGAACATCATCGACAATGCCATCGACGCGATGGGTGGCAAAGGGACACTCACGATTCGCACCGCCCGCGATCGCGAGTGTGTCCTCGTCGAGATCGGCGACACGGGACCCGGAATCCCGGCCGAGCTTCAGCGGCGCATCTTCGACCCCTTCTTCACGACCAAGGATGTCGGTGAGGGCACGGGACTCGGCCTGGATATCAGCTACAGGATCGTCGTGCGCCGCCACCACGGCGACATCCGGGTTGAGTCCAAGCCAGGTGACACCCGTTTTCAGGTGTGGATCCCGATCGATCAGCCGGCGGCGTCAAAGGGCGTCGACCCGCAGTAGTTGCCGCTGACGAGCAGGACTCGTCGGCTTGCCGCCCACCTCATGATCGACGGCAGTGTGTGATCGTCAGCGACTCCACGCCGGGCTATCGCCCGCGGGTGGGAGCTACGGTGGCTCCGTGGCCGAGCAGCACGTCGCCCCGGAAAGCCAACCCGGTCATATCCCATTGCCAGCCGGTCTTTCCGACGCACGATCAACGGCACGAGCGGTGTTCGACACCATCGCCACGCTCTACGACCGGGCGCGTCCCAGCTACCCGGCCAAGGCGGTCAGCGACTTGTTGCACGTATGCAGTATCGATCGTTCCAGCCGAATCTTGGAAATCGGATGCGGCACCGGACAGCTCACACGGCATCTCGCACCGACCGGGGCGGTGATCCGTTGTCTTGAGCCTGGCTCGTCTCTGGCGAATATCGCACGCGTCAATCTTGTCCGCACCCCGAATGTCGACATCACGACGACGACGTTCGAAGAACTCGAGATCCCCCCAAGCAGCTACCACGTCGTCGCTTCCGCAACGGCGTTCCATTGGATCGACCCCAACATCTCTTTTGCGAAGGTCGCTGCACTCTTGCAGCCGGGCGGATACCTCGCGCTGATGACGAACGTCCACGCCTACGGCGGGAGCCACACGGACGAGCGGATCACTGAGCCGGTGCGCGAACTGCATCGTCGCTTTGCTCCAGAGGTTGGGGATTGGACCTTTGCCACGGCAGACGAGGTCCAGCACAACGCCCAGGCTGGAGGCGATATCGCGGCGGTGTGGGGCAGAGTGGACCGCAAGCTCTCAGAGCCTCCCGATGTATCGAGCCTGTTCGAGTCGCCGCTGGTCATGACTTATCCCTGGCTCGCCCGCTATGACAAGGACTCCTATCTGGAGATGCTGGCGACCCAGTCCTCATATGCGCTGATGAAGCCGGCACAGCGACGTGAGCTTCTCAGCGAGATCGGGCGCTTGATCGACGAGATCCTTGGCGGCGCGGTGACCAAGCAGTACGTGACCGTGCTCGCGGTCGCCAGGGCGACCACGCCCGGCGGTGGCGCTGACACGTAGGTCGACATCGTCGGCCCCGCTTGGGCGGTATCGCTTCGCGATGGCATGCCCTCCGATTATTCCGGACCCGACCGCCGCACCGGAGAGCCAAAGCGAATCAGATTTCCGTCCGGGTCCGTGTGTGAGCCCTCGTGCTTGCCCCAGTCGAAATCCTCAGGTCCGACAACCTGCAGACCTGCCTTGCGCCAGTCGTCCGCGAGCTGGTCGGCATCATCAACGTGAAGGTAAAGAGCACCCGAATCCGGGGGCTCATCGGTTTGATCGAGATGGATCGTCCGGCCATAGCGGTGCGCGAATGCGTAGGTACCGTCGTGGTACGAGATGGAGAAGCCGAGGCGCTGGTAGTGATCCGCTGAGCGCTCCATGTTGGCCGCCCTGAAAATCGGCTCGACGCCGACGATCCTCACGCCGCCATCGCTCGCAGCCATCTGTTTGTCTCGCTTATCGTTCAGCCAGTCCAGACACCGGTAGCAGATCTCGATCTCGCGGTGACATTGAAGTTGCACCGAACCGAGTTCGGGAACCTCGCCGCAGCATGAACAGACCGCCGGTGTCATTTCCGAACCGGAAGATGTTGACAGCAACAGTCAGGCGTTCCGCACGGGACGACCACGATTCCTCGATCAACGATGCAACCGCAGTCAGCGCAGGCTATCTCCACGCCCGAATAGTACCGGTTCGGCGTTGACGGTCGTCGCTCCGCCCTCCCTGTAGACCGCCGGACGAGGTCGTTTCGCGTGTGCCCCTGACCGGCACTTCTACGGGGATGCCTCACTGCCTCGGGCCGCGAGCGACGCGGGCGGTTCAGTCGGCGTTGTTCTCGAGTAGGGACACTGACCTATCCGTTTCACCGCGGCGTCATCCAAGGCTTCTGTACTCTCGACATTTGCTGGTCGCTCACAGGCACGAAGTAGATTCGCCAGCCAATGAACGATTCCCCCGAGGTCGGGTCATGGTTCGAGGATCACTACCTTGAAGGACCGAGGCAAGTTATCGATTTCCTCGGTGGTGACGGCATTTCGATGTCCGGGAGTCGCATTGCTGACATCGGGACCGGTGATGGGATCTTCGCCCTCGGCCTCTTCAGGATGGCTGAAGCAGCCTCTCTCGTGGGCTACGACGTCCGCCCGGTCAAGATAGATGAGCTCAAGAGGCTCGCCAGCAAGCACGGTATCGGGGAACTTCCACAAGGTTTGACATTTGAGAAATCGATGCCAGACCAGATCCCCGCACCTACGGGCGCTTTCGACTTCGTGGTGTCATGGTCGACGTTTGAGCACGTGAGCGAGCCACTCGCCATGGCTCAAGAGATTCGACGGATTTTGGCGCCCGGAGGCGTCGTCTTCATCCAGCTTTTTCCGTTCTACGCGTCCGAGCGTGGCGACCACGGATGGGAACGTTCGAGTTTCGAACACCTACTGACGGGCACGGACCGAGAAGATGTCTACCTCAACAAGATCACGTTCGACGGTCTTCACGAAACGCTGAGAGCCGCCGGACTCTTAGTGACAAAAGTCGAGTTGATCCATCTTCCCTTCCACATGCCCCCAGAGCTGGATGATCAAAGACTGTCGGACTTGGCAATCGGAGGAGTCAAGCTGGGGGCCGTGCCCGTTTGATCGAGAGTCGCGGGCGACTCACTTCTCGATGAAACGGACGTCTGATCTGGCTCAACTGTCGGTTCGCCAAAACAAAACCAAGTGGGAATTTCTGATAACAGGCAAGGACCAACCGACCGTCAACGAACCTCGGTCCTCCGACGGTCCGGCATGGGCGATGCCGAGACGCATTCCACGATCATGGCGTCCGCCATTCCCTTGGCGAGGTCCTATGGATGTCGGCCCAAGCAGGACGGGTGACGCCTCGTCACTTCGACGTGAGAGACGAACCGTAATCACGACCTCGTCGCAGCCACGCCTCAAGATCGTCGTCCTCCGAGATACCATCCGCTCCCACGAAGACCATGCCACGCATGGATCGTCCGGTGAAGTCCATCTCTCTGGCATGGGGCAAGTCCAAAGCTTCGGCATAGGCGGCCGGACCCACACGGACCATCAGCTCGCTCCCGACGATTCCGAAGCACATGTTTCCGCCAGACATGAAGCAGAGGCCCCCGAACATTTTGCGCTCCGACACCTCGGGATCGCCCGTCACCTGGGCACGAACCCGCTCCGCCAGTCCTTCATCGAATGCCATCTCCAGGATGGTAATGGGCGGGAGGTTTCACCGGCCTTGGATCGATTCGCATCGACGAGGACCTCCGGACGCGAGACTGTTCCGGTGGACAACATGACCCCACTTGCTCGGGTCCGGGAAATTGCCCTGTGCCTACCCGGAGTCACCGAACATGTCAGCCACGGAGCACCGTGCTTTTTCGTCCGGGACAAGCAGCCCATTTGCTACTTCCACGACCACCACGGGGGAGACGACCGGGTCACACTCTGGTGCCCTGCTTCTCCCGGTACGGCTGATGAGTTGGCGGCGGTCGACCCAGAGCGCTTCTTCAAACCACAACCGTCCAGCCGCGGAGTCTTTTCAGACTGGGTCGGCGTGGTCCTGGACCCATCTCCTCGTGGTGGCGTCGACTGGGACGAAGTCGCCGCAATCGTCAAAGACGCATTCCGAATCAGGGCTCCCCGCCGACTGACCACCGAACTTGGCGACCGCTGAGAAGCGTACCTAGCTGAGATTCCACGTCCGCGGCGCGCTGGTCAAACGCCAGGGTCCGGTCGTTCACGGTGGGATGATGTCGTGTCCGCGGCGGAGTGTCTGAGCGCAGTCAAGGACACACGACCGTCCTTGAGCCCCGAGACGACGGCTGACGTCGACATCGAGGAACACACCCACGCCGGCCTGTAACGGACGGTCGACGTCTCGTTAATACGATATTGACGACCGTCGGTGTCAATCTTGACGTCGGATTAATGTCCGGGCGGTTCCAATGATCAAAGGAATCCCGAGTGCCCACCGTCTGCGCCACTGATGAGTTTGGCTGGCGAGTCGGAAGCTGGCTCGGCACTGGTGGGTTTCTCTGTTGATTGGAGTCAACCATGGCCGGTCCTCATGACCCCCGCATCACCGATCTGCTTTCGGCCGACGGTGCGGACCTCGCGGTCGAAGCGTCCGCGTTCCTGAGAACTGAGGCCGGCTTTCCCGGGGAGGGCGCTGGGGGCCGGGGCGGGTCGCGTGCGAGGATTCTCCTGCCCTACGTCGATTCCGAGCCGGCCAAGCATGCTCTCGAATCGACAATCCAGTTGTCCACTCTCCTCCACTCGGAGGTACGGATTATTCACGTGAGGGAGTGGTCTCCCTGTCGTGGCGGAAGGCTGTTTCTTGAAACCAGGGAGGAGTCGTTTGAAGTTACCTCAGGAGCGGTCGACCGATTGCGACGGTGCGGTGTCCGGGCGAGCGGCGTCATCGGGATCGCGAGACGTGCCTCGGTACCATGTGTGATCGTGGACGAGGCCAAGGCATTCAACGCTGGGACCATCATCCTCGGTGCGCGGCAGCGCCGGTTCCTCTGGTCAGCGCTCATGGGGAGCACCTCGCTCAGCGTCATGCGTCGGGCGAGCTGCCCGGTGCTGCTCGTCCACCCGCCACGAGGCCCCCGAGGCCCCACTCGTGGGTACAGCGTTGGCGATGATCCTCGGGAGCATCCCGACACCCACCGCTTGGCTGCCTGAAGCGGTCGGCGGGCTCCCGAACACAGCTCCTTCAGTCAAGAAAGTGATCGCAGCGAGGTTGGTGCGAAGGCTCAGCCGCCCACGCTGGACTGTGCGGCGACGCTGTCGAGAATCTGGGCGTCCGCCGGCAGCAGGTAGCCCTGCATGACCTCGGCTGCCGTTGCCGCATCCCACTTCTTCACGAAGGCGGCGTGCGTGGGGTAGAGCGCCGCAAGCTTTGCCGCGCTGAACGGCACCGTGGTGCCGAAGATCCCGCAGAGGGCCTGGCCCGAGACGGGCTTCGTGTTCGCTCCCGCACGGGTGTGTACCGGTCTCGCCCCGGGTTGGCCGACGCCCGAAAGCTTGGCGACGGGTGCGCCGACCTGGGGCGAGCGGATCCCGCCGAGCGCATTGCCGTTGGCATCGTGGAGGAAAGCGACCGGATTCGCTGGGTTCACCTCGAGGCGCGGCGACTGCGGAGGGGCGTGCCCGGTGATGATCCACGTGTTGACCGCCTGCACCGCTGCCCGCAGCTCGTACGTGTGCGAACCGGCGTTGATCGGCGCCGCGCAGTCGACGATGCCTTGGATGGGGTCCTTCGGCGGGTTGAGGATGGAGCTGAACGCTGAAGTGTCGGCTGCCCCGTTTCCGGTGTCGGATCTGCTGTAGAGCAGGCCGTAGGTGTCGTCGTGGGCCGTGCCGGCCGTCTCCCACTCTCGGATGTACGGGGTGGCCGGCTGTCGGGCGGCCAGGTAACCGAGCCCGAGCAGGTCCGACTCGGTCTCGAACAGGAAGATCGGCACGTGGAGGTCGTTGCGGATGAACGTGGGCGTCGGGGTGGCGATGGTCAACTGGGGCGACTGCGACAGGTCTGCGGCGTCGCCACCACGGCTGTAGACGAAGTAGGCGTCGTAGAGGCCCGGTGAGAGCGGTTGGACGGCGTTCAGGTACGTGACGAGGCGAAAGGCGGACTGCGATTCTCCCAGGGCTATCACGCGCTGGGGCACCAGTCCGCCCAGCAACTCGGACCCGTCCGCGTGCAGCGCCTGGCCGGCCTGCTCGTAGATGCTGTACGAGAAGCTGTCGCCCGGGTGGTTCAACGGCGCGTATCGCGCCTGCGACTTGAGTCCCCCGAAGCCGTTCTTACTGGCGATGGAGCCGGCCTGGCCGTAGATACCCCCGGCCTGGGCGTCAATCCCGATGAAGGCCATGCCCTGGCGGATCATCTGCATGTGAGCGTTCAGCCAGGCCGCAGGCGCGTCGATGCCCCCGGTCACGTTCAGCCACTCCACCACGACGGTCCCGTCGAAGCGGGTCGGGTCGATCGGCCGGTACACGACGATGCGAGTGGTGTAGGGCGCGGTGGTCTGCGGGGTCACGTGCCACTTCCCGTCCTTGCTGAGCGGCGTGGCGCTCTTGTACGCGGTTGCGGTACCCGAGAGGAAGAACTCGGACTGCTCGTACCCCACGACGGACGGGGAAAAGGTGGTGGAGCCCAGGTACGAGATCCCACTGCTGGGGAGGATCGGACCTTCGACCGTCGGTGTGGGCACTTGGGGCAAAGCTCCGGCCGCGCCCGCGGCTTGCGGACTGGCGCTCGCGAGCGACAGGGTCGTCGTCATCGCGACAAGCACGCAGAACGTCACTCCCCAAAGAGATGCTGCGCGCAAGGCACCCCCACCGTGGAGACGAGGAAAGATTGCTCCCAAGCGACGCACTGAACACCCCCGGTCTAAGTCCCTTTCGGTGGCACAGTGTGTCAACCATGGCGTGAACTGTCAACGTCGATTTGTCGAAGTTCGATCCCATGACCGCTTCGGACTCGGGCAGCTCAGGCTGCCTGTCCTTTGTGTCTCTACTTGGCTTTTTGTGTTTACGGCTCTTCGGCCACCGCCCAGGTTCTGGGGTCGGTGCTGATCGCCCTCTCGAGAACGGCGAGGCTTTCGGACATCGTGGTCACCAAGTCGCCATCGTGGATGAACCACTGCGTGTGAGCCGCCTGCAGGACGCCCTATTGCCGCCGCCGCCAGCATTGTGGGTACCAGGCCTTCGCTGGGCAATCCCAATCGAGAACCGAAGAACCCGGCGATCACCGGCTGAATCTTCAACTGGATGGCACCCACGACGCCCTTCATCACATTTGGATTGTCTGAGATCACGGAGATCCAACGCCTGAGAACGATCGGGTCGACGGCTGAGAACTCTTCCTCGATCGCGACGCGGAGCGAGCGCAGCGGCGGCTCGTCTGCGGGGCGGGCCGCCAGCGCCTCTCCGAGGACCTCGCTTCGCCTGACGATCCTGAGCTGCAGCACGTCTTCCTTGGCTGCGAAGTAACGGTAGAAGGTGCGCACCGAAATGTGCGCTTCTGAGGTGATCTCTTCGACCGTGACATTGGCGAATCCACGCTCGTCGAACAGCCGGAGGGCAACCGCCTCCAACTCCGACGCCATCATTTTCGAGCGCTTCGCCCGAAGTTGGAGAGAAAGCGACTGGGTTTCCAAGTCCTGTCCTCTCGTCGGTGCCATGTTCCTTCAGTTCGGCGGACTCTCGGCGAGTCATTCGGACCCGCGGAGGCCCCCGAGACATAGTAAGGGTTTCCGCCGCCCCGCAGGCGGTGGTTGACACCAGCCGTTCCGTCTTTCTGGACCCACCGGTCGACGACAGGACGCCGGACTGGCCTTGCTCTGCGGGGAGCCGCTGTTCAGGAATTCCGGAGGCCGCCCATCGCTTGTTCTTGTCGACGTCCACGGTTCAGCAATGGCGTAGTGATACTCGTCTACACCCCAAAGCGACCCAGACGAATGTGTCCCGGAACGCGCTGAACGCTATGTGGTCGCCAAGAGGAGTTCCTCCCCGCTAGACATCTGAAGACCATCCGGCCTGGCCGCGAAGTAACGCTCGTTGAGCATGGTTGCCGACACGTGCTTGGCGTCTCGAAATCCCGCATCGCGCGCCAGTTCGACCATTTCGTCTGGGGTGTAGAAGCTGATGAACGGCGTTCCGGCTGCTCGCGCACCCCTCTCGGCCGCCTCGAATCCGGGTCGAAGGGCGTCATCGAGGAGCTCGGTCGGCAAGAGGAACGTCAGGGCAAGCGTCGAAGTAGGGGCGAGATCGGCGATCTGCCGCAGGGTGGCCGCGTTGGCGTCTTTCGTGAGGTACATCGTCACGCCGGTTGAGACGACGACCGCCGGCTGATCGGTATCGAAGCCGGCGGCGGCCAGCCCTTCCCACCAGGACCCGCCGGCCTCGAAGTCGACCGGCACCAGCTTCAGCCACTCGGGGACACCGAAGCCCAACTCGATCAGACGCTGGCGCTTCCACGCCTGGGGGCCGGGCTGGTCGACCTCGAACACTCGGAGACGAGAGGCGATCTCGGGCCGCCGCTGGGCAAAGGTATCGAGACCAGCGCCCAAGATGACGTACTGGGCGACGCCTTGGTTGGAGTGCTCAGCAACCAGATCCTCGATGAAGCGAGCACGGCCGACAATCGCGGCCCTAAACCAGCTGGTGCCGGCTGGCTCCATGTCTGGGCGGCTGCGCCAACCCTCGTCAGGGGCAACCAGCTGTAGGCCGATCTCGTCGTCGAGCACATGGGGCGGCGGATCGACCTGGACGTGCATGGCTCGCCAGAGGGCAACCCGCACCGCGGAGCCGTCCGCAGTCTCGGTCTGTTCGTTAGCTGTCATGGCGTTCTCTCCTTGCGATGAGTTCTTGAGACCCGAGGTGGCAAATCTCAGGGAATTGACGGATGTGTCCCAGGTACGCCGGGAGGATGGCTCGTTCAGGGCGATCAGCGGACGCTTTGGTGGGGTGGCGCCGCGGGTAGTTGCACCGTGACGCAGAGCCCGCCGGCGTCCCGGGGAGTGAGGGTGAGGATTCCGTCGTGTGCTTGGGTGATGCTTTTGACGATTGCCAGGCCTAGGCCAACACCCGCGTGGTCGGTGCGTATGCGTTCGGTACCGCGAAGAAACGGCTCGACAAGCGTGGAAACCAACTGTGGGGTGAGCGTCTCGCCGGTGTTCTCGACGGTGAGCACCACATTCTCGGGGTGGACACTGGTGGTGACCCACACGGAGCCCTGTTCAGGCAGGTTGTGGACGATGGCGTTGTGCACGAGGTTCGTACTCAACTGCAGCAGGAGCAACTCTGAGCCCGTGGTGGGGGCCATGTCGCCGGAGATTTCGATGGTGACGCCGCGCCTTTCTGCGAAGGGCAGGAGTCTTTCAGTGGCTTCTTCCACGATGAGGGTCAGGTCGACGTGTACTGGGGTGAAGGACTGCTGGTCGGCGCGGGTGAGGAGGAGCAATGCTTCTGTGAGGTCGATCGCTCGGGTGTTGACGGCGTGAAGGCGGTCGACGAGTTCGCCGGTGTCGTGGTTCGGATCCTTGCGGGCGACGTCGAGAAGGGTCTGCGTGATCGCCAGTGGAGTGCGCAACTCGTGGGAAGCGTTGGCCGCGAATCTCTGCTGTTCGGCGACGCGGGCTTCGAGCCGCGCGAGCATGGCATCGAAGCTGTCGGCGAGTTCGCGGAACTCGTCTCTGCGGCCCGGTAGCCGGATTCGGTGGGAGAGTGATCCGGTGGTGGCCGCGCGCGCGGCGGCTGTGATGCGGGTAAGGGGGGCGAGCATCCGCCCAGCGAGCAGCCACCCTCCGAGGAGACCGAATATCAGCAGGAGCACCAACACAGCGGCTGCCCTCGGAGCGAAAACATGCAGGAGGTTGGACCGGACGGGGAAAACGCCATGAAGGTTGGTGTCGGTGGAGCCTGGGACGAGCAGCGCACGGTCGGGTACGTAACGGAGGAGGAACACCCACACGGCGGCGAGCAGTAAGGCGCCGGCGAGCATGAGGAAGCCGGCGTAGCTGAGGGTCAGTTTGAGGCGTACGCTCAAACCAGGGGCTCTATCCATTGTCTCCTCCCTCAGGCCCGGTGTCAGGTTGAGTTTCGATGCGGTACCCGACGCCGGCCACGGTGGCGATGATCGCGGGTTGGCCGAGGCGTTTGCGCAGTGCCGATACCGTGATGCGCACGGCGTTGGTGAACGGGTCTGCGTTCTCATCCCACGCCCGCTCCAATAGCTCTTCGGCGCTGACGACACCGCCTTCGGCCGCGACGAGGACTTCGAGCACGGCGAACTGCTTCCTGGTGAGCGCGATGTAGCGGCCGTCGCGGTAGACCTCACGGCGGAACGGGTCCAGACGCAGGCCTCCGATCTCTCGCACCGGTGGCCTGTTGTGGGCGCGCCGGCGGTCGAGCGCTCTGAGACGGAGCACGAGCTCTTGGAGCTCGAAGGGCTTCGTGAGGTAGTCGTCGGCTCCGAGTCCGAACCCGGAAGCCTTGTCGTCGAGCCGGTCGGCGGCGGTGAGCATGAGGATGGGCATGCCGCTGCTAGAGGCGACGATGCTTTCGGCGATCTCGTCGCCGGAGGGCCCAGGGATGTCACGGTCGAGGACGGCGATGTCGTAGAAGTTGATGCTCAGCAGCTCCAGAGCGGCATCACCGTCACCCGCGATGTCCGTCGCGATCGCTTCCAGGCGTAGGCCATCACGGATGGCTTCTGCCAAATAGGGCTCGTCCTCGACGATCAACACACGCATACGCATCGCGATGCTACGAGCCTTGGGCATATCGTCGACGTATCGAAAACCCCATACGTGCTGGCAACATCACGCTGGCTTGACTGGGGGCATGACCTACAGCGAACCGGCACAAGTAGCAGGTGGCAGGTCGGCAACGGCTACTCGAGGACCGAGTTGTGTCGCATAGAGGAATGATGCGTCCATCGCGCCTGTGGGCGGCCGGGGCTGTGGCCCTGGGAGTCACCATCGCCGGCTGCTCGGGCGGATCGACGGTCCCGACCGCCGGCTCGCAGCCGACCACGACCGTCGACCCGGCGGGAAGGTCAGGTTCGTCGTCGGCGTCGTCGCTCGCTGAAGCTGTGGCCTACTCCCAATGCGTGCGCAGCCACGGTGTTCCCAACTTCCCCGACCCGGTGCAGACCCCCGGCGGAGGCTACGGGTACAGGACGGTCGGAATTGACCCGAACTCGGCTGCGTTCCAAGGGGCCCTCCAGGCGTGCAAGGCACTGCCGTCACCGTGGAACTCGACCGGCCAGGAGCTCTCCCCCGCCCAACAGCAGGCGTGGTTGAACTGGGCCCAGTGCATCCGCGCCCACGGCCAGCCGAACTTTCCCGACCCCACGTTTTCGGGCATCGAAGTGCACGACTCCGGCGTCGCATCGAGCTCGCCGCAACTGCAGTCGGCGATGGACGCCTGCAGGTCGCAGAGGCCGTCCGTCGGTGGCCTTGGCGGGTGACCGGCCACTGCGGGACAGAGTCTGAGCAGCTCGTCGCCTCCGCTGAAGGCGCGGAGAAGGCGATCTCCACCCCAGAGCGGGGGCGAAGGGGCTGCCGCCCACCTCGCAGGCTCGAGCTCTCCGCTAGCACCGGAGAGAGCCGGGGCATTAACACCGCCACCGATCTTGACAAGGCGGTGAAGTTCGCCCCGGTGTCGCGCGACAACGACATGAAGGACTTCCCAGGCCCCACCTCAAATCGGCCCCTCGTCGACACGAGTCGAATCACATCCGCGGCACGAAGGGGTGCTTGGATCATTTCAGGGTTCCAGACCGTGCCGGATGAGTACACCGCTATCGAGTCGGGCGAGCTGGGGTTGCGGATCTAATGACGCGGAGGAATTGGGTGCTGGCCGGAGCGGCCGTCCTGGCTGTCGCTATCGCCACCGGCAGCGTGGTCGTCATGTCCAGTGGGAAGCAAGCAACCTCAGCCGCGCAGGAGCCGCCGCCGAGCACAGTGAAGGTGGAAAAGCGGGAGCTCTCGGCCATGGTCTCCCTGAGTGGGACCCTGACCTACCGGGCGGCCCTGGACGGTTCGCCGTACTCCGTGATCAACCAGGCCAGCGGGACATACACCGAGTTGCCCGTGCCCGGCCAGGTCATCTCTCAGGGCCAGGTGCTCTACCGGGTGAACGACAGCCCGGTGGTGCTCCTGTTTGGCTCGACACCTGCCTATCGGAAGCTATCGGCCGGGGCGACCGGTGCCGACGTGGCCGAGCTCAACGCGGATCTGGTCGCGCTGGGCTACGCCACCTCAGCTCAGCTCAGCCCAACCTCCGCCTCGTTCGGGTCGGCAACCACCACGGCCGTGGAGAATCTCCAAGCCGCCCTGGGGATGACCCCGAACGGCACCCTCAGCCTTGGCCAGGCGGTGTTCGAACCCACCGCCGTGCGGGTGACCACCCTGTTAGCCCCACTGGGAGGCAGCACCCAGAGCGGCCAGACAGTTATGCAGGCCACCTCGACCACTCGCCAGGTGGAGGTTGCGTTGGACGCCTCGCGACAGTCCGACCTGGCGGTGGGGGACAAGGTGACCATCACGCTGCCCAACAACCAGACCACTCCCGGTGTCGTCTCCTTGGTGGGAACGGTGGCCACCTGCCCCTCGAGTTCGGCGTCCGGCGGGTCGAGTTCCAGCTCTGCGGCGCTGGGAACGGACACCTGCTCGTCGGGCAACTCGGGGAGCAGCAGCACCACCCCGACCCTGACCGTGGACATCACCCCTTCCGACCCGCCCGCGACGGGCACGTGGGACCAGGCCCCGGTGCAAGTCACCATCACCACCGCCAGCGTGCCCAGCGCCCTGGTGGTGCCGGTGACCGCGTTGCTGGCCCGGTCCGGCGGTGGCTACGCCGTCGAGGTCGTCGAGCCAAGGGGGACCCGCTATCTCGTGTCGGTCTCGCTCGGACTGTTCGACGATGCCGACGGGCTGGTGCAGGTCACGGGCTCGGGGCTCGCCGCCGGCCAAAAAGTGGTGGTCCCGACCATATGACCCGCACCCCGCCGCACCCGCTCGACCACCCCTCGGCCGTCACCAGCAATGGCTCGGTTACTGATGCCGCACAGGTTCTCGTGCTCGAAGTCGACAACGTGACCAAGACCTATGCCGGCGAGCCACCCGTCCAAGCCCTCCGCGGAGTGAACCTCGCCATCGGCCAGGGGGAGCTGGTCGGGATCGTCGGTCCGTCGGGGTCAGGGAAGACCACTCTGCTCCAACTGATGGGGACCCTCGACCGGCCCACCAGCGGCCGGGTGCGGATCACGGGGCTTGACGTCGCCACCATGGCCGACGACGACGTCGCCTACCTGCGGGCCACTCGGATCGGGTTCGTTTTCCAACAGTTCTTCCTGGCCGAGCGCGCCACAGTGTTGGACAACGTGGCCGACGGGCTCCTCTACGCCGGCATCCCCCTCGAACAGCGCCGCCAGCGGGCCCTCGAAGCTCTCGATCTGGTCGGCCTGGGCAACCGGCAAACCTCACGCCCGACCCAGCTGTCTGGCGGGCAACGACAACGGGTCGCCATCGCCCGAGCTCTGATCGGCCAGCCCGCCATCGTTCTGGCCGACGAGCCGACCGGGAACCTCGACCAGGCAACCGGACAGTCGATCCTGGCCCTGATCGACCAGCTCCACCAGGGTGGTTCGACCATCGTGGTCATCACCCACGACCACACCATCGCCGAGCGCATGCTCCGCAAAGTCGAGATTCTCGACGGCCACGTCGTGGCCGACACCGGTCTCGCGGCGGGTGACGACCCCCGCCGCCGTCGCGCTCGCCTGCCAAGACCCGCAACCCATCTACCGCAGACTGCGTCCCACGCACCCGTCGGCGAGGAGCCGTTGTGACCGCCACCGCCACGCTGGCTCGGAGGCGGTTGCAGCTCTCGGACCTAATCCGACTCTCCACCGTCGGACTACGCACCCGCAAGCTACGGGCCGGGCTGTCCGCTCTGGGTGTCGCCATTGGCGTGGCCGCCATCGTCGCCGTCCTTGGCCTCTCGTCCTCGTCTCAGGCCGGCCTGCTCAACGAGATCAACCAACTCGGCACCAACCTGCTCACCGTCGGCAATGGCCAGAGCGTCACCGGCGCCCCAGCCAAGTTGCCCAACGCGGCACCAGCGATGATCGGCCGGATCCCCGGTGTGCAGCAGGCGCAGACCACCGGGACGGTTAGCGCCGCAAATGCCTACCGCAACCCCTACATCCCCTCAATCGACACCAACGCCTTGACCGTCCAAGCCGCATCCCTCGACCTCCTTACGGTCGTCGCCACCAGCGTCGCCCAGGGCCACTACCTCAACGCAGCAACGGCCCAAGAACCCGTCGCTGTCCTCGGCGCCGCTGCCGCGCAGCGCCTCGGGATCGACCGCGTCTACTCCGGCCAACGCATATGGGTCGGCCGCCACTGGTTCTACGTGACCGGCACCCTCAAACGGGCCCTGCTCGCCTCTGCCATCGACTCCTCCGTCCTGGTCGGCTACCCCACGGCAGAGAAGTACCTGGGCTTCGACGGGCATCCCTCTACCATCTACGTCCGCGCCCAGAACGACCGGGTCAACACGGTGGTTGACCTGCTCGCCGCCACCGCCAACCCTGAGAACCCCAACCAGGTCACCGTCAGCCAACCCTCCTCCGCTCTGGTCGCCCAAGCCGACGCGAAGAGCGCCCTCAACAGCCTGTTCCTCGGCCTCGGCGCCGTCGCCCTCTTCGTCGGCGCGGTCGGGGTCGCCAACATCATGATCATCTCTGTTCTCGAACGCCGTTCCGAGATCGGCTTGCGCCGCGCTCTCGGCGCCACCAAAGGCCACATCCGCACCCAGTTTCTCACCGAAGCCGTCCTGCTCTGCCTCATTGGCGGCGTTGTCGGCGTTGCCCTCGGCATCGCGTCCACGTCTGTCTATGCCCACACCAAAGGCTGGGCCACCGTCGTGCCACCAGAAGCTTGGCTCGGCGGCTTCGCCGCTTCGCTGATCATTGGCGCGGTCGCCGGACTCATGCCCGCGCTGCGTGCCGCGCGGATGTCACCCACCCATGCACTGTGGAGCATGTGAGCCCTTGGCGCCTCGACCGATTCGCAACGAGTGGAATGTCACGCCCACCCGGACCTCGAGTTCTCTACGACTTCGGGTCACGGCAAAGGTGCGCCGTTACCACGGAGGTCGCCGGGTAGATCGGAGGTTTCTCTTCGGGCCGTGCCGCGAACTCCGGTCACACATGCTGGCTCGGAATTCAAGGGTCGCACAATCCCGGCACTCTCGGGCCCTGGAGTGGATGGAGGTTCGCTACTTGCTCGTGCTGTCGGTGTTGCCCTCACCGTTACCGTCTGGCTGGTCCGGCGTCGCACGGTCTGAACGTTATGAGCCAAGCCCGAGCGGACCGACAACAGGGTTCTGCGTCGTCGAGGCCGGGACCGACCAATGATGGTCGACGTTGGCAACGGCGACTCCACCTTGGCCGGCTACGTCAGCCCGCTCTGCCCTTGTCGGCATCGGGAAGGACTCGAACCTGCGCCACCGGCTGCGGAGGCCGGTCCGGGTTGTCCAGACCGTCTTGCCCCTTGGCCACAATGCTTCTGAAGCGCCCTCCGGTCCAAGAGATCACCTCCGTCCTCTGGACAGCACCCAATCGATTGCCAATTCGGATTGCCAAAATCCGCCGGCGGACGCTCATCTCGAGGCTCGCGAGTTGCCTGGCTACGGACGGCTCTGGATAGAACTCGATTCGCCCACTTCGAGTTGGACCGAGCCAGCAGCCGTGATCGATCACTTCCTCGGAGGTAGTGGCTCCAGCTCGGTCGGTCGCTCCTCGACCCCCGGCTCCGAGGCGAGCGCCCCAGTCATACGGGTGTGGTCCATGCCGAAGAAGGCAACGAGGCAACCGATCCCAGCAAAGACCGCGCCAAACCAAAAGGCGATCGAGAAGCCGTGCGTGAGTGCGGCTGTCATGGCTAAAGGCGCATGCTCGTGCGAGTCGATGAATCTCGTCGTTGCTGAAACCGCGAGCGAAGACAGGACGGCGACCCCGAGTGCACCGCCAATCTGTTGCGTCGTGGTGATCAAGCCTGACGCGACGCCTGCCTCATTCGGGGCAACGCCGCTGACTGCACCGATGGTCACCGGTACGAACGAGAGGCCGAGGCCGACTCCGGCCAAGAGGAATCCGGGAAGCAGAGTGCCGAGGTACGTACCATGGGGAGAAATCTGGGCGAAGTAGATGAGCCCGCCGGCCGCAAGCGCCATGCCCATGGTCATCACGAGTCGAACTCCGATCTTGGCGACCAGCGATTGAGCGGCTCCAGCCGCGACGATGATCGCTCCCGCTATCGACAGATAGCCGACACCCGTCCTGAGGGCTGAATATCCAAGGACTTGTTGCATGTAGAGGGACAGGAAGTAGAACATTGAAAAGATTGACGCGCCCAGAGTCAACGAGACCAGATTGGACACGCTTAAGCTCCGATTGCCAAAGATCGACAGGGGGACGAGGGCGGATTTTGTCCGACGCTCGATGACGACGAACAGGGCAATGAGGATGAAGGACGCCGCGAGAGTCCCCAGCGTGTTAGCAGAGGCCCAGCCCCAACTCGTGCTCTTCACTAAGGCCAGTACCAACAACACCAGGCCGGTGGTCAGCGTGATGGCGCCCGGAATATCGAACCCCCGGTTCTCGTCCTCAGCGAGGGAGTGCGTGAGGAAGAGGAAGCTCGCGACGACAACGACGCAGCCGATTGGGACATTCACGTAGAAGATCCATTGCCAGCCGAATTCCTGGGTGAGGATGCCGCCGAGTAGGACCCCGAATGCGCCGCCCGCTCCGGCAATCGCCCCCCATATGCTCAGGGCCGTGTTCCGCTCCCGACCCTCCTCGAAGGTGACGGTCAGGATGGAAAGGGCAGCCGGAGAGAGGAGCGCTGCCCCCATTCCCTGCACGGCCCTGGCGACGACCAGCCAACCGCTCGATGTCGCCAATCCACAAAACAGAGACGCCGCGGTGAAAACGATCACGCCCGTCACGAACACCCGCCGCCGCCCCAGTTTGTCCGCCACCCTTCCGCCGAGCATGAGGAACCCACCGAAGAACAGAGCGTAGGCATTCAAGACCCACAAGAGGTTCTGCTCAGAGAAATGCAGGCCACGCTGAATGGAGGGCAGCGCGACATTCACGATGGAGACATCGAGAATGACCATGAACTGAGCAACACAGACGACCGCCAAAGCGAACCATTTGCGCGAATCAGCAGTCATTGTTCCTCCCGTATTCAGTCATGTGTGTTTGCCCTTTAGAGCATTGCGTCTTTGCATGACGACGAACGGCTCGCTCACCATTCGACACCTCTAGCCGAGAAATGTTTCCAGGTCGCACGCTCGCTCTACGCCGGGCCCTGGGTGGGCGATTTTGAACCCCCCTTCTCCGATCCGGGTCCCCAACACAGGGCGCGCCCGGCAGTCTGGGCGCCCCCGGCAGTGCACCCCCGGCAGTCTGAGGTTGCAAATTCCGGGGACATGATGTGTCAGCAATTCTGGGACACCCGTTCTGAGGCGGTCGCGTGGTCCGGCCAAGTACTGCGTCAACGCCGTGCTCGTCGTCCCGAGCCGGGCCTTGAATCCGGGTCGTCAACCTCCGCCCGTCCCGTTGCGCCTTGATTGGCAATCGGGACTGCCAAGCAATCCACGCCCGACTACCGCCGGAGAACTGCACCGCAGGACCATAAACTTGACTAATCCAATCAAGTTTAGTAAAAAACTAGGAAATGAGACATGCCCGCATCACCACGTCCCTCAGGCTGGCCGTCATCGGGTCCGCTTCACTCCTGGTTGTAGGGCTGCAGGGCGGTGGAATCGCGTCAGGGGCAGGGCGGACCGTTGCCGCCGCAGCCATCGCGCCCGGGACCGTCCTGCGAGTGGGAGAGCAGCTGAAGAACTTCTCGACGGTCCTCTCGCTCGCAGGCCAGGATCGGAACTTTCCGTACCAGGTGCAGTACTCGGAATTCGTCGGCGGTCCGCCGATGCTGCAGGACTTCGAGGGCGGGGGGCTCGACGTCGGTTTCATCCAGAGCACCCCGCTGATCTTCGCCCAGGCCGCAGGACAACAGATCACGGCCGTGGCCGGCTGGGCGAGCACGGGGAGTGCGTACGCCCTCGCCTCGGCTCCGGGCGCCCGCTCAATCAAGTCCTGGGCAGACCTCAAGGGCAAGCGTGTCGCATATCAGCAAGGGACGGCGCTCGAGTCTGCCCTCCTCGAGGGCCTGAAGTCGGCTGGGCTCCACCTCTCCGACATCACCACCGTCAACGTGCCGGCGACTCAGATCGCGGCAGCTCTACAGGGCGGGTCGGCCGATGTCGGCATCGAGGTGGAACCGCTGCTCAGCGCGTACTTGCAGGCGAACCCGAGTGCTCTTGTCATCGCGCACCCGGCAGCCATCACCGAGAAGGCGGGCTTTCTCATTGCAGCGTCCTCGGCACTTGCGACCGCGTCGAAGTCGTCCGCCATCGCGGACTACATCACCCGGTTGATCAAGGCCTACTCGTATCTCAAGGCCCACCCGCAGCTGACGATCCACAACGTGTACGAGGGCCAGTACGGCGTGACGCCGGTGCGGGCCGCCGCGATTTCGGCAGCGGTCGGACCGACGACCTTCTTCGAGTTGCCGGGTGCCGTGCTTGCCCCGCAGCAAAAGCTTGCCAACCTCTACCTGGCCGCCGGCTCCATCCCCTCCAAGATCGCGGTGAGCAAAGAGTTCAACACGCGCTTCAACTCGCTCGTCTCTTCTGAGCAGGGCGGCTCATGACCCTCTCCGATCTGGGGACGGTTCGAGTCAACGCCCATGCGACGAGTGATCGGCTCGTGGCCGATCCGCGGCTGGCTGACGCGTTCTCTCTGGTGAAGCTCCCCACCGAAGAGCGTGTGACGACGCATCGGATCCGATTGCTCGCCAAAGGGCCGCAACGCCTCATGGGGGTTGTGCTTCTGATTGCCCTCTGGGAACTCGCAGCACTGGCAGGGTGGATCAGACCGGAGGTTCTGTCGGCTCCAAGCTCGGTGATCTCGACCGGGGCACACCTCGTGGCCGACGGAGCTCTGCAATCCGCCTTATGGGCTTCGCTCCAACGCGTCTTCTGGGGCCTTGCCATCGGTGTGCCCCTCGGGGCGATCCTGGCGCTGGCCGCCGGCCTCAGCCGCATCGGGGAGAACCTCATCGACGGCAACATTCAGATGCTGCGGTTCGTCCCGATCATCGGGCTCGAGTCCCTCTTCGTACTCTGGCTCGGCGTTGGGGAGACAGCCAAGATCTGCATGATCACTCTCGGCGTCATGTTCCCGATCTACATCAACACGTATGCGGCGGTCCGCTCGATCGATCCCCGGTATCGAGAGCTGTCCCGTGTGGTCGGGCTCCGCCGCTGGGCGATGATCCGACAGATCGTCCTTCCGGCCGCGTTGCCCGGATTTCTCATAGGCCTCCGAATGGCGATGGCCGTTGCGTGGCTGCTGCTCGTCTTCGCCGAGCAAATCAACGCGTCGAGTGGACTCGGTTACCTCATCGTCCAAGCGCAGACCTATTTCCAGTCGAACGTGATCGTTGCCTGTCTCGCCTGCTACGCGATCTTGGGCCTCCTCACCGATCTGTTCGTCCGCACGCTCGAACGGCTGCTCCTCAGCTGGGAGCCCGGGCGATGACGGTGGTCACCGCCCCGGGCGCCGGCCAGCTGCCGACGATCCCCGCCGACCGGGCCGTCATGGTCCGGGGTCTCCGTCGCTCGTTCGGGGCCCGAGAGGTCCTGCGCGGCATTGATCTCGACATCGGCCGCAACGAGTTCGTGGCCCTGCTCGGGCGGAGCGGCTCCGGCAAGAGCACGATCCTGCGTGCTCTTGCCGGGCTCGATACACAGGTCTCGGGCGAGCTCTACGTCCCGGCTCGCCGATCGGTCGTCTACCAGGACCCACGGCTGCTGCCTTGGACCAAGGTGCTCGCCAATGTCGTACTCGGACTCCCACGGGCCGACGCGGCGCTTCGAGGTCGCACGGCGTTGGCCGAGGTTGGCCTGAGCGGTCACGAGAACGACTGGCCGAAGACGCTGTCCGGTGGTGAAGCCCAGCGGGTATCGCTGGCCCGTGCCCTCGTGCGGCAACCGGACCTCCTCTTGCTCGATGAGCCGTTCGGCGCACTCGACGCTTTGACCCGGATCCGGATGCACGCCCTCGTGGTCCAACTCTGTCAGCGGCACCACCCCGCCGTCCTGTTCGTGACGCACGATGTCGACGAGGCGATTCTCTTGGCAGATCGCGTGCTCGTCCTGACCGACGGACAGCTCTCGCTCGACCTGCCCGTGAACGTCGAGAGTCCCCGCCTGAGGGGCAACCCGGTGTTCTTCGAGCTTCGGTCCCGCCTCCTTGCCGAGCTCGGCCTCGACGAGGCCAGCGAGAGCGCAACGCCGTGACGACACGCCAGCTGAAACTCCCAGACCTCGAACAAAGAAAGAGAGACTGAAATGACCGACACTCTTACCAGCATCGACCTCGAAGTCACACCCCTCTCGAGCTCGATCGGCGCCGCTATCCGCGGTGTCGACCTGCGCGATGTTGATGACGACACGATCGCCGAGATTCGGCGCATTTGGCTCCACCGGAAGGTCGTCTTCTTCCCCGGCCAGCATCTCGATGAGGCGGCCCACCAGGCGTTTGCCGCTCGTTTCGGCGAGTTGACCGAGGGCCACCCCGTCATCCCAAGCGTCGAAGGGTTCCCGAACATCTTCGAGATCGACTATTCGAAGGCCCGCGAGGTCTACGCACATTATGGCGACGTGGCCTCGAGGACCCAGGGCTTGGATTGGCACACTGACGTCACATTCATGCCGCGGCCTCCCGCCGGTTCGATCCTCCGGGCAGTCGTCGTGCCTGTCGCGGGGGGAGACACTGCATTCTCCAACCAGCAAGCAGCCTTCGAGGCCCTCAGCCCGGACCTTCAGGAATTCTTGTCGACACTGCACGCCGTGCACGACGGAAGGGCGCAGTTCAAGGCCGCCCTCGACCAGGTGGGCAGCGGACGGTGGGAAGGCGAGGAGATTCCGGAGATCGAGCCGGTGGTCCACCCGGTGGTCCGGACTCATCCCGAGACTGGAGCAAAGGTGCTCTTCGTGAATCCGGGCTTCACCTCTCACATCGTGGAGCTCACCCCCTCCGAGAGCGACGCGCTCCTTTCGTACCTCTACGCGCATTCGGTGCGCCCTGAGTTCGTCGTTCGCTACCACTGGACGAGCGGGGACCTGGGGTTCTGGGACAACCGGGCCACGCAGCATTCGGTGGTCGGGGACTTCGGCGACCAACATCGGGTCATCCAGCGAGTCACGATCAAAGGGGATGTGCCGACCTGACTTCGTGCGACAACTTTCAGCCGGTTCTGGAGAAATGAAATTTGGCGCCCCCGGCAGGACTTGAACCTGCGCCACCGGCTCCGGAGGTCGAGCGGTTGCGAGACCATGGGGGGTCCCTGGTTCGCGCAACGCGGCCTCGAATTCGGTCGAGGGTCAGGGAGTCGAAGCCATGGGCCGTCCGCGGCGCGAAAACGTGGATCGTCAGATGGAGGCGACGAGCAATTCGGCGCGGCGCTCGATGAGCGTGCAGCCGAGGCGTCCGGCCGTCTCGGCTGCCTCGAGGCCGAGGAGCCGTGCCTTCTCCAGATCTCTCCCGTGCCGCCTGGCGATCAGCAGCTTCGCCCAGTCGAGGCGTGTCCGTGCGGCACAGATCGGCGCGTCGATCTGGTCGTTCAGCGCCATCCCCTCAGCGAAGTGCTGGTATGCCTGGGAGGTGTCGCCCAGGGTCTGGGAGAGCAAGCCAACGTAGCGATGCGCCGCCCCGATGCTGAACTGACCTCCACACACGACATGGTCGACGTACGGGCTCACCCGCTCATAGAGCACCGCCGCGGCCGCAGTGTCAGCGAGATAGGCGCAGACCTCGGCGTACATGCAGAGCGACAAGAGCCAGCCTCCGCTGTTGTACCTGAACGCAGCGAAGAGGTTCCGAGCGTCCACCTCGAAGAGTGCAGTCGCCTCCTCGCGCCGATCAAGCTCCACGTACATCAGTGCCAGGTTCGGGCGGACGATCGCCAGCTCCGGATTGGCCGCCTGTAAGGCGATGAGGAGGTCGATGACCTCGTCTATCCGACCCTGCTCCCGGCGCGCGCTGAGGAGGACGCTTCCGTACAAGGTCATCGTGTCGGGCTGGCCGGAGGCCGTACCGATCTCGAGGATTTCCTCCGCGATCGCCTCCGCCTCGTCGAGCCGTCCCGCGCTGAGCGCCCGCCCACCGCGCAACGTAGCCGTGAAGTACAGCAGCGCCGGATCGTTGATCTCTATCGCCAGGTCTTCTGCGATCGCAAGCTCCGCGGTGACCTCTTCGATGTCACCCGCCTCCGTGGCGGTGAGCACCCGGTCGAAGGCCGCCTGCCACCGAAGTGAAGGGTCACCGAGCTCGAGGGCGATGGCGATCATCTCGGATGTGGTTGCCAGTCGCTCGGCGAGGCGGTCGGGCACGAGCATGGCCGCGTGGCCCAGATGGAGCACCTTGGCCACAGTCGCGGGATCACCGACCCGCCGTGCCATAGCAATGGCCTCGTCGACTGTGGGTCGGATTTCATTGTCGTCGACCGAAAGGCTGATCTCTGCGGCGCTCAACGCGAGCAGCTCTGCGCGTTCAGCGGAGTCCTGGGCCGGCAGGGCTTCAAGAGCGGCCGTGAGCAACTCGATCCGCTCTCCGTCGAGTTCTTCCACCGTGCTTACCTGCCCACGGCTGTTGGCGAGTGCAGCACGCACCAATTGATCGGTGTGCTCGCGCTCGTGCGCGAGGCGTGCAGCGTCCAGCAGGGATTCACGGAAGCTAGAGATCCCTGCTTGCCGTTGCGCGATCCCGAGGCCGATGAGGAGTTCTATATGGGTCGAAGTATCGGGATTCGGTTGCTGGTGCAGTAGGTCCAGCGCCTGGCGGAACCAGCGGGCCGCGTCGTCCGGTGCTAACTGGGCCATGGCTCCTTCGGCCGCAAGTTGCGCGTAGTGGATCGCCTTGGAGGTATCGACGGGCCGCGTTGCCTGCGACCAGTGATGCGCCAGCTCTTCCATCCGGTTCGCGCCGGCTGCCTCGAGCGCCTCGGCCACATGGAGATGGGCCCGTTGACGACGGGTCAAGGAGAGGTCTTCATACAACGCGTGCTCAATGAGGGCGTGGGTAAACGAGTACCGTCCGGGCGACCCGGGGATCTCGGCCACAATGCCGGCCTCCGTCGCCGCTTCGAGCAGGTCGACGAGGTCCTCCGTGTCGACTCCGGCGATCTCCACCAGGACGTCAAGGTCGAAGTCGCGACCGATGACAGCGGCGAGGGCGAGCACTTTCGTGGTCCGTTCGCCGAGGCGTCGGACGCGCTGTCCGACAACTTCCCGGATGCTCTGTGGGATGCCTAGGTCACCCGGCCCGGTGGCAATTGCCCAATGGCCGTCGTCGCGTTGATAGGCGACGCCGGTCTCGGCGAGATGGCGGAGGATCTCCATCGCGAAGAACGGGTTGCCGTCGGTCTCTCGGCCGATCGCGTGCGCGAGTCCCACGCCATCGGCGTCGAGCACATGCCCGGTAAGGCCCTCGAGCATGCCGACGAGCTCATAGTCCGCCAGCCCGGCGAGCTCGATGCGCTCGACGCATTGCTCTCGACGCAGGTCGGCCAGGATGCTCGCGAGGGGGTGTGAGCTTGACAGATCAGTGTCTCGGTAGGTCCCAACGACAAGCACCCGGGCCGTTGGAGCGGCGCTGATGAGGTGCTTCAAGAGGAGGAGGGTCGACTTGTCGGCCCAGTGCAGGTCGTCGAGCACTAGGACGACGGCAGTGTTCACGGCCGCTTCGGCCAGTAAGCCGACCGCCGCGCCGAAAAGGAGGTAGCGCTCCGTGTCGGGATCAGTCTGGGTTGGCGAGGCCAGAGCCGGAACTCTCGACTTGAGTTGCGGCGTAAGCCGGCAGAGTTCTCCGCCGTGAACTCCAGCATGCGCCGTAAGGAGGGGTCCGCGAGCGTGGGTGACGAGATGGCCCAACAACTCGATCCAGGGTTGGTACGGAAGTCCCAGATCCTCGTCACAGCGACCGTAGAGCACCGTCAGGCCACTGTCGTGGCAGCCCCGCGACAGCTCGGTTGCGAGCCGCGTCTTCCCGATGCCGGCCTCGCCCGAGAGTAGTGCCACCCTCAATCGCCCTTGCTCGGCCTCCTTCAGCATCGATTGCAGCTGTTCGAGATGCGGCGTTCGCCCGACGAAGCCGTTTGTCGTCGAGTAATTGAGCCGTGCCGGCAACGGGATCGCTACCTGTCCAGCCGGTGCTCGTGGGGCTACGTCCACAGGTGGCGCGGCATCTTCTTCGTGCATGAGGAGGTGCACATGCTCTGGGCGACTCAGATCGCGGAGCTCGCGCAATCCGAGGTCCACGAGTCGGCTGCGCGAAGGCAAGTCGTCACCGATCAGGTTCGCCGTCGTCTCGCTCAAAAGGATCTGGCCAGCTTCGGCGACTCCGCGCAGGCGAGCTGCTCGGTTCACCGTTCGTCCGTAGTAGTCGCCGTCGCGTTCAATTGACTCGCCAGAGTGCATGGCCACGCGGATGCTGATCCGACAGCCCGTCGGCCACTCCGCGGTCGCCAGGGCTTCGTGCACAGTCAGGGCCGCCGAGGCGGCATCGGTGGCGCGGCGGAAGACGCTGAACGTCGAGTCGCCTTCTCCTCGAGCCTTCAGCACCACACCGCCGGCGTTTCTGATGGCCTGCCCGACGATCTCGTCGTGCATCTTGAGAGCCTCGGGCATCGTCCGGGGCTGCGTCTCCCACAGGCGGGTCGAGCCGGCGACGTCGGTAAGCAGGAAGGTGACGGTCCCTGTCGGGAGTTCTGGCGGCGCCATCGCTGAAGCTTGCATCGAGAACCTCGGAGACACTCAGGCGACCCGAACCAGTTGAGCGAGCACCCTCTCCAACGGCACTTTAGGCTCTCTCGAGCCGGGTGTTGAGCTTGAAGGAGGGCCATGGCGACACAGACCGTATGCATCGTCGGAGGTGGCCCCGCTGGGATCGGCCTTCTCTGGGCGCTGGCCCAGGACGTTAACCTACGCGATGTCGTGGCGGTCACCGTTGTCCACGACCAGCCGGAGCTCGGTGGCCACTGCTCCACCTACACGGTGACGAACCCGAAAACGGGCGATCAGGTGCCCGTCGACATCGGTGTCCAGTGCATCTCGCCACTCGTCAACCCCAACGTCTCAGCGGTGTTGCAGAGCGGGAGCTTTCCGGAGTCGGCGCCGGTCGTCGACGCGTCATCCCTGACACTGTCGTGTGCGTTCCCGGCCCGCAACGGACAGCCCATGTACTGGGGCAACTTCCCGGCTTATCAACAGGGTCCACTGTTCCAGCTGTGGAGCGAGAGCGGAATCGCGACTGACTGCGCCCAATTTCA
Source organism: uncultured Acidimicrobiaceae bacterium (assembly GCA_963744225.1). Classification (GTDB taxonomy): domain Bacteria; phylum Actinomycetota; class Acidimicrobiia; order Acidimicrobiales; family RAAP-2; genus Bog-473. The sequence continues at coordinate 8,248 of CAVUSV010000004.1, read as the reverse complement.
GACGATTATCGCGGTTTCGCCGATGGTCGGATACCTCATGCAGACCCTCCAGTGGTATCTGGACAACCACTCGTCAAGTCCGTTTCCGTATCAGAACGTGACCGACTTTGTGACCTACTTCGTCGATCCGATCATGAACATCATCAATGGGTACGGCGCACCCAACCTGGACCAGATCACGTTTGCGGACGTGCTCCCTATCTTCGGTCGCATTCCGGGCTTCGACGGTCCACTCGGCAGCTGGTCGGTTCCGGGCGTCGGATGGCAGCGGTTCGAGAAGGGTGCCTCTTCTTGGGTGCAGGCGATGTACAACGCGGCCGTCGAACTGCTCGACAATCAGATAGTCCTGCAGACGAGTCCGGCCACCGCCGTATGGCTCGATCCGGACGACCAGTCCGGTCAGGTCTACGTCGCTACCGCGCAAGATCCGAACGGAACTGCGTACGACAAGGTCGTGCTCGCCGTGGATATGTGGACGTGTGCCGAGCTTCTTTCGTGTCCACAGAACAAGGCCTACTGGGACAACCTCTACTCGGGCCCTTTGAGCGGGCAGTCCTGGTCCCTGCTCCAATCCGGCACCTGTTATATCCACGCCGACGACAACGTTCTGGCCCCCGACCTGCTTCCCATGTCGATGGAAGTTGCGCAGTTCAACGCGTTGAACGCGACCCAAAGCCAACCCTTCGACATTGACTATGCGTACACGACCTACCTCGTGGAAAATGTGCGCGGAGGCGACCCTGCCGCGAAGGGACTGTACGTGACGATGTACGGCCCGGACGAGGGAACCGTCGTGCCGCAGAGTCCGTTGGTCAAGGAGTCGTTCACCCACGGAATGTGGCTGCCAAGTTACATGCTCGATTCCAAGAAGGCGATGCACAACGTTCAAGGGTCGGGCTGGCTTTCTGGCCTTTCGAATGCCGGAACGAACCTGTACTTCAGCGGAAACAACCTCTCGTTCGACTCCGTTGAAGGCGGTTTCATCTCCGGCATGGTCATTGCCAACTACGCCTTCGGTGCGCCGTATCCCGTGCCTCCGTCACTGCTCACCGCTCCGGCGCTCGCTATGTTCCTGTACATCTACCTAGACGTGATGTTCCCGGTTACGGACGACGCGGCGAAGCAGTCCGCCATCAGGCAGATCGGGTCACGAGCGCCTCTCAGCTGACCCGCTGGGTCCGATCCCGGGTGGTGTTGCCTCGTAGGCCCTTACCATTGATCCTGGCTTGGTCGATTCGTCGAGTCCCGTGCGGCACTGTGAAAAGCCTTCGATTTCGTGCAGGTCAGGCTCGTCCCGAGCATCGTCCACAATCAATCCTGTTATCGAGTAACTCGTAACGTATCCACACCAGTCCAGCTAGTTCCCGCACCCGGGCAGTGAGTGACCACGATGCACCCGGCAGTAAGTGACAACGGCGCCCCGGCAGCATCGGCGCCCCCGGCAGGGCGCCCCCGGCAGGACTCGAACCTGCGCCACCGGCTCCGGAGGGCCGTTCGGGCTGTCCAGACGGTCCAGCTCGTCCCGGACCGTCCTTTGAGCATGGCCTTCAGTCCAGGTAGTTCGCCACCGTCTCCTCGGTGCTACCTATTTGATTGCCAATTCGGATTGCCAAGACTGACAACTGACCTCGCCAACGCAAGGAGTTGCTTCCAGAGGAGCTTGGCAGGGCCGGTCAACGTGGACCATTGTTGGAATGCGGATCATGCGCCCTCTCAGAGAACCCGGCGGGTGAGTGGTGAAAGTCGGATGCGACGTAGGCGTGCCCTTCCTCGTCTACTAGTCCGGCGCGCCCAGGACGCCGATTCGCACTCCGAAACGAACCGTTGAGCGATCGAGAGGCCGATCCCACTGGTGACGAAGCCACCCTCCGCTGCGGTGCGATGGTCATGTGAGCGTCAGGAACGGGTCGAGGCCAACAGCATCTGAGTACAGCGGTAGAGGCCGACGTTGCGCTGACCTCGCTGACGCGCGACTTCCACGTTCCAGACCTGGGTGGTCTGGCCGGGGTGCTCCATGACCGCCGTCGCCACGAGTGTGTCACCCTGAGCGGCCGTGGCGATCAGATTGATGTTCGCGTCAATGGTCGCGAAGCCGTGCATGCCCTCCGGGAGGCTGGCAATACACCCCCAACCGGCGCAGTTGTCGGCAAGGCCGAAGACGGCCCCAGCGTGGACGAGGCCGCCCGCTTGGATGAGGTGATGGTCTTCGAGGATCATCTCTCCCACCATCAATCCGGGCCTGAGTTCCTGAATGCTGATGCCGAGAGAAGCGGCAAACGCGCCTCGCGAGGACCGGAGGATGCTGGCCCTGAGACCCGCTGGGGAACTCTCTCTGTGACGCTCGGTCATCCTTAGATCTGAGCGAGGCCGCCGTCGACAAAGAGTTCCGCTCCGTTGACGAAGCTCGACGCCTCAGAAGCCAAGAAGACTGCGGCTTTTGCGATGTCGTCGGGGTCGCCGACCCGTCCCAGCGGGATTTGTGACGCGAAGTTCTCGAGGAACTCCCTGTGCCCCTCAAGCGGCGCGAGGCCGAGGAGCCCCGGCGTCTCTGTAGGCCCCGGGCTCAAGACGTTGATGCGGATGTCCCTTCCTTTGAGATCGATGATCCAGCTGCGAGCAAAATTCCGCACAGCGGCCTTGGTTGCGGCGTACACGCTTATGTAGGGACCGCCCGTGATCGAGGTGGTTGAGCCGGTCAGGATGACGGACGCTCCCGGGCCGAGCAACGGTAGGGCCTTCTGCACCGTGAACAGGACGCCCTTCACGTTGGTGGCAAAGGTCCGGTCGACCTGTTCCTCGGTAATGGCACCGAGGGGTGCGGCCCCCGAGCCCCCGCCCGCATTGGCCACCACGACGTCGATCCCGCCCGAGCGCTCTTTGACGATCTCGTAGAGCGCGTCCAGGTCGGCCAGGTCCGCCACATCCGAACGAACACCGGTTGCGTTCTCGCCGATCGCCGTGACTGCCGCGTCGAGCTCAGCCTGTCGCCGGCCGGTGATGTAAACGCGGGCGTCTTCGGATGCGAACCTCTTGGCGATGGCGAGGCCGATCCCACTGGTTCCACCGGTGACGACCGCCACCTTGCCCTGGAGTGCGTTGGTCATGTCGAGCCTCAGATCATCCCGGACGGTCCTTCTTGACCGTATCGTCCACAATCTAGAGGTTATGGACGAGTTAGTCAATAAAGTGACATCACCTCCTCTGGTCCCAAGACACGGTCCGGATACAGGCGACGATGGGGCTGGTCAGGCGCGACTCCGCGGCCGCTTTCGGGCAGGCACCGTAGCTTTGGTTGATCGGGGGAGGACGGAGATTGCGGTCTCCGCGATGGCCCGAAGCGCTGCCGGGTCCTTGCCCGCCTTGCCGAGCGCCTCGATCCCCCGAACTACGGCGAGGACGAGGTCGGCGAGCTGGAGGGGGTCGGCGGCGGGGTCGATGTCGCCGTGACGCTGCGCGGCCTCGATATCGGCGGCGAGTGCCTCGTGGAGAAACTCGAACGTGCGCAATGAGCGAGCGGCGACTTCCGCGTCGTGTTCGGAAAGCTCGGCCGTTCCCTTGGCAAGCAGGCAACCCCGATGGGCCGTGTCAGCAGCCGTGTTGGCGGCAATCGAACGCACATGAGCACAGAGTCGCTCCAGTGCTTCGCCGTCGGGTCCTTCGAGGCGTCGTCCGACGGCATCGACGATATCGGCGCAGTAGGCGTCGAAGACGCGGAGGAAGAGGTCATGTTTGCCGCCGAACGCGCCGTAGAGGCTGCCCTTGCCAAGGCCAGTCGCCGCGGCAAGGGCATCCATGGTCGTTCCTGCGTACCCCGTCGACCAGAACTGCTCGCGAGCCACGCGCAACACCTCATCCTCGTCGAACTCCCTGGGCCTGGCCATTGCGCCCAGGATACCTCTTCTTGACGAATCGGTCCATAACTCCTACGTTAGGGACGGGTCAGCAAGGAACTCGGTGCGCGTGTGGGGGCGCATCGATCAAAGAGTCAAGGAGCCCCTATGAACACAGCGCAGACTCCAGTCTCTCGCGTGTCGGGCCCGCTGGACGGTGGCAAGGGGCGGCCCTTCGGCTCGCCCGCAGCATCGCTGGTGGCGGAGCACGGGTACCTCATAGAGGAGTTCCTCCTCGACGGCACCGCCCAGGCGTACGCACCCGCGGCCGGCTCGTCTGTCGGCCTCGATGGACGATGGACGGTGGAGCCGGCAGCGACTTCGGCGTACCAAACCCGGATGTATGTGGTCCGGCCTGAGGATCCGGCGCGGTTCAACGGCGTCGTCCTCGTCAACTGGCAGAACGTCACCGCTGGATTCGACATCGGCGCCCCCGGCATTCACGACATGACCCACGGCTTCGCGTGGGTAGGCATCACCGCCCAACAGGTGGCGGTCGACGGCCAATCGTCTCTCACGGCCGGCGTGCCGGCCACCGCCGGCCTCGCGGTCTGGGATCCATACCGCTACGGCAGGTTGCATCATCCCGGTGACGAATTTTCCTACGACATCTTCACTCAGGCCGCGCGGACGTTGGCCGCTGATCGGCCCCTTTACGGCGTCGACCCGCTCGGCGGACTCCGGCCGCTGCTCCTCGTGGCGACCGGTGAGTCCCAGTCCGCCATGCGCTTGGGGTCCTACATCAACATGGTCGATGACGCCGAGCGCCTCTTCGACGCGTTCTTCCTCACCCTCCACTGGGGGGTGTGTCCCCATCCGCCGAACCAGTCCCTCTTCGAGAGCTTCGCCCCGCTCGGTAAAGGCCTCAGCGCCGGCAGCGCAGCCATCTACGACCGCGGCCGTGTGCCGATCCTCGTGCTCAACACCGAGAGCGAGACGCTGAAGTGCTTCCCCGTCCGGCAGTCCGACACCGCTACGTACCGATTCTGGGAGATGGCAGGGACCGCGCACATGGGCGGGGACATCGTACGGAAGATGCAGGAGACGATGGCCCGTGACGGCATCACCACATCCCTGCAGGAGGGCGCCGTCAACGACATCGACTGGGGCTACGTCCGCAATGCCGCTCTCGAGCATCTTGTGGCGTGGGTCGGTGGCGGTCCGCCCCCACCCACATTCCCTCCCATCGACGTCAAGAACGGCGCCATCGTCACCGACGAGATCGGTAACGCCTCCGGCGGTCTCCGCCTTCCTGATCTCGCCGTGCCGACGGCCGTGCACTCCGGCACCAACGGCCGCAGCCTCCCCGCCGCCCTGGCTGGACACAGCATCCCGCTCACAGATGAGCAGATCAGCGCGCTCTACCCCGATCCCGACACCTACCTCAAGGCGTGGAACGACGCCCTCGACACGTCCCGAGCCCAGGGCCTCATACTTGAGTCCGACCTCGATGCCGAGCGTGCCCGCGGCCGGACCATCGCGGGGGCACGTTGGCGCTGACGAGGCCACGGCGCAGTGGGTGTCGTAGACGCGGAACAGCTGGCGCTTGTCGCCGAATGCGCCGTCAAGGCTGACCATGCCGAGCTACGTCACCTCACCGATGACATCCATGGTCGCCCCCACATGCCCCGCCGACCAGACCGCCTGCGCGCTACGCCGAACGCTCGTTTCCGTCGAACCCCTTGGCCCGTCGGCACCGCCAGTTCCGTCGAGGTTCCGGCCCACGGCGGTGACCACACCTCGGCTCTCCTGAGACCAGCTTATTGACGAATCAGCCCATAACCTGTACATTATGGACGAGTTAGTAAAGAACTGGGCGGCCGGTGCCGTCAGAGCTCGAGCCCGAAAGCAGCGGACTATGACACCGACATACACGGACGTTGCGAACAAGCTCGTCAGGGCCTCGAACGGCATCGACTACGCCTATCGCGAGATGGGTGATGGTGCGATCCCACTCCTTCTGCTCCAACACTTCCGTGGGAACCTCGACAATTGGGACCCTGCGTTGATCGACGAATTGCCTGCATCGCGTCGCGTCGTGACGTTCGACAACGTCGGGGTCGGAGCCACGACCGGGAGCACACCGAATTCGGTGGAGCAGATGGCGCACGATGCCATCTCGTTCCTGGACGCGTTCGAGGTCGATCAGGTCGACGTTCTCGGATTCTCGATCGGCAGCTTCGTCGCCCAAGAGATGGCGTTGATACGGCCTGACATCGTGAGAAGGCTCGTGTTGGCTTCCTCGGCGCCTCGAGGTGCTTCTGGGATGCACGGATGGGCGCCAGAGGTGATCGGGGCGGTGGGCAACCGCGAGACGAGTCCCGATGGGTACCTGAAGGTCTTCTACACGGGATCTGACTCGAGCCGACGAGCGGGCGAGGAGGCACTGAAGCGGATGCTCGCGAGAAAGGGGGACCGCGACCAGCCGACGACCTGGGAGACTCGATTGGCCCAGTACGACGCAGTATGTGACTGGGGAATCCCGAACCACGCCCTCCTGCAACGGCTGAGCAGCGTCCGTGTACCGGTGTTCGTTGCCAACGGGGATAGCGACCCCATGATTCTGCCCCACTACTCCCACCTGCTCGCCGGGCTCATACCGCAAGCCCGAATGAAGATCTACCCGGATTCTGCGCACGGGTTCCTCTTTCAGCACCACGCCGAGTTCGCAAGTGACGTCGATACGTTCTTGAGCGCGCCAGACTGAAGTGGAGCACGCAGTGGACATCGATTCATTTCCGCACCGGGTGATACGGCTGACCTTGGACACCCGACAGCGGTACGAGGCGTTCCGAGCCCGCTACGAGGACGCTGAACCGGAACTGGATCGAAGCACCTCGCCGGCTTCCTCGACCGCGGCGCCCGTTGGCAGGAGATCGTGGCGGACGCCGATGCATCGGCCACGCTGGGCTTTCATCTACTGGCGTTCCGATCTGACGCCCCTGATGAGCCTGGCGGGCGATCCCGCGCGGTGCACGGCCTACCTGATGGGCAACCACACCATCGCGGAGCAGATATACCGCGAAGACCCATTGGCGATGCTGAACGCGCCGTTGCGCACCGCCATCTACGAAGACACCGCGAACCGGACCCGAGTTGCCATCGATGAGCCTCGCATGGTGTTCGCCAGCTCGCCAATACCCGGATCGCGCAGGTCGGCATCGAGCTCAACCACAAGCTCAACGCCCTCCTCGAGGAACTCGACGGCCCGGTACGAGGTGCTCGATGGCCGCGTGTGACTTGTATGCGGTCTTCAGCAGAGTGCAGCGATCCGGGTGTTGGCTGGAACCACTCGCACTGGAGGAATTGTCGGTTGTTAGCTATTCATCAGTGTTCTGAAGGAGCTCGTTAATGGCCTGCGCTCCGTCGCCGGACCCTGCATTCATGGTTACGGACGTCGCGCCAAGTCCAAGCAAATCAAGTGGTAAGTAGAGAGGAGAGAACCGTGGAACGTGCAGTCCAAGGAGTTTCAGAGGTTGACACACGCTTGCCGGAGACCGTGTCGTCGTTCAACCGCAAAGGGGATCAGGCGGCTCCGAAAAACCTCTTGGAGTTGGCGGTGAAATCTCATGGCGGAGTGCAGCGGTGGGCAGGCTATTCACGTTTCAGAGCCACCGCCTCGATCACCGGTGACATTTGGACCATGAAGAGCAAGGCCGGGATGCTCGATAACGTGGTGCTGGAAGGCGAGATCAGAGATCAACGCCTCACCATCGCGCCGTATCCCAAGTTGGGCGAATACACCACCTGGGAGCCGTCGAGACAGACTATCGAGACTTCGGATGGAATCGTCGTGGACGAGCGCTTAGATCCGGCCGCCTCATTTGTAGGTCAGGTACGACAGACCCCGTGGGATGACTTCAATGCGGCATATTTCGCCGGTGAGGCGAACTGGAATTATTTCGTTGCGCCATTCATCTTCATGCGCTCCGACTTCCACACTGAGGAGATCGAGCCGTGGCATGAGGATGGTCAAGTATGGCGGAGACTCCTCGTCACCTATCCCGATGCGATTGTGGCGCACTGTCGGCAGCAGACCTACTACTTCGATGACGCTGGACTGCTGCGGCGCCTCGATTACTCAGTTGACATATTGGGTGGCGGGCCTGCTGTGCACTACCCCTCGGAGTACCGCGAGTTTGGGGGAATCATGGTGCCGACCAAGAGACGGGTCTACGTGCGCAACCCCGACGGATCCCCGCAACTCGAGTCAACGTCAATCGCGATTGACTTCAGCGATGTGACATTTAGCTGAGTCCGAGCCGAGGCCTCAACTCCTTCTGAAATAGCGCGTTCTGCAGAGTTGATTAGGTGCCTTCCGCGGTCATAAATGGCCTCTGACTCGGCAAATACGTGGC